>NZ_BMCF01000001.1:0-604556 GCF_014635045.1 Staphylococcus nepalensis
ATGATGTTTGATTAGCTCATAAAATACTAATTTGTGTTATCAATAACACGTTGTTTTTGAATCAACATTTAATGTTGAATTCGGAATTAACGTTGACATATTGCAATTCAGTTTTCAATGTTCATTTATAAATAGTTGCTTTAATAGCTTACCATCTTTGTTTACGTCTTGTCAACAAAGAATTTATTTTTTAAATAATTACTTAACATTACTTTAATAATATTAAATTATTATTTTCTTTTTATCAAGTATATTTTTTACACTTTTTAAAATTATTTTAAATAATGTTATTGTCGTTTTGACGACTTTTTTATATTATCAACTTCTTTAACTAAAGTCAATACTTAATATCATTTTTTGTGATAAATATTATGAGTGCTTGAATCACTCTTTTATCGGTCACAAGAAACTATTCTACCACCATTTATAAAAAATGCAAGAGAAAAAGTGGGTAGAATTAAAATAAATTCTACCCACTTAAATCAAGCGCTTATTTTTCAGTTTTATCGATGATTTGCTGCGCCATTGATTGGTATATTTTTCCAAGTTTATCATCAACTTGATAAATAGATGGTGAGAAGTCTTTTGGGTTCCACGACGGTTGCTCTAATGGTAACTGACCTAAAAGATCCGTTTGCAATTCATCTGCTAACTTTTCACCGCCGCCTTTACCAAACACGTATTCTTTGTTCCCAGTTTCTTTACTTTCAAAATAAGACATATTTTCAATAACACCTAAAATAGAGTGTTCTGTGTGTTTTGCCATTGCACCTGCTCTTGCTGCAACAAACGCTGCAGTTGGATGAGGCGTTGTAACTATTATTTCTTTACTTGAAGGCAACATTGTATGTACGTCTAATGCAACATCACCAGTACCAGGTGGTAAATCTAAAAGAAGATAATCTAAATCTCCCCAACGAACTTCAACAAAGAAGTTTGTTAACATTTTTCCTAACATTGGGCCTCTCCAAATGACAGGAGCGTTTTCCTCTACGAAGAATGCCATAGAAATTACTTTAACGCCATGGCGTTCAACCGGGATAATTTCTTTGCCGTCTACTTCTGGTTTTTTATCAATCCCCATCATATCAGGAACACTGAAACCATAAATATCAGCATCAACTAAACCGACTTTTTTACCCTCTCTTGCTAATGAAACAGCTAAATTAACTGCTATAGTAGATTTACCGACGCCACCCTTACCTGAAGCAATAGCAATAAATTCCACTGGGTTATCTTTTGATAATAAACCTTCTATTGTTTGAGGTTGATCATCACTTTTCCCTCTATATTGTTCAACAACTTCAGATGGTAATTCTTCAAATCTAATTCCAACTGTATTTGCCCCGTTTTCTTTAAGCACTTCCACAATAGCCATTTGTAAATCTAATTGAGGCTGTCCCCCTAATTGAGCCATCGCCACCTTAACACTTACATGATCAATCTCATCTTTTGTTGTTACCTCTACTATTCCATCTGTTTCCTTTAAAGGTACATTGATTATTGGATCTTTAAGTTCTCCAACAAGTTCTTTAACTTGCTCTATCGTTAACACAAAGCGTCCCCCTCTATCTTATAAATATATTTACTTATATTCTAACAAACATAACTTAAATTTGCTTTAAGCACTTTAAAATAAGTTTATATTTAGTATAAATATAATCTTTGTAATACAAAAGAAGTTAGCTCAATGTGTACTAATTCTTAAAAATTGAAACTAACTTCTTTTTTCTTATGATACTTTCCGAGTATTAGCGTTGTTAACATCTCTGTGCTCTTTGATAAACAAGGCTAATATAAAACCGATGACTACAAATATACTTATTACTAAAAATGATAAATCTACGCCTGTTGCTATAGCTTGACGTTGTAATAAATCATTATTTTCTTCGGCGCTCGTTGTCTGAGTATAGGCTTTGGATCCAATTGACATAACAGTAACCATTAAGGCTGTCCCAAGAGAACCTGCCGTCACACGTCCAAAGTTACTAATTGCTGTACCATGTGAAATTTCATTTTTATGTAGTGCATTAATACCTGCGGTGTTTAATGGCATCATTAATAATGAAACAGAGAACATTCTTAACGCGTATACAATAATGAGATACATATATGAAGTATCTGCTTTTAAGAAGCACAACATGATTGAAAATATAGTTAATAAACTAAACCCAGTAATAATTAATGGTCTGGCTCCGTATTTATCATAAAATTTACCTGTAAATATCGACATAACGCCATTGATAATAGCTCCTGGCATTATAACTAATCCTGAAAGAAAAGCCGACAAGCCTAATGCATTTTGAACATACAGTGGTATTAGTAATGCCGGACCTACCATAGACATCATTACAATCATTGATGTAATCGTAGTTAATGTAAACACTCTGTTTTTGAATACAATTAACTTTAACAGAGGATTACTAATGTTAAATTGTCTTTTAATGAAAACCCAAATAATTAGTAAACTAACAACTAATGATATGATAACAATCGGATTACCAAAGCCTAAATTGCCTGCACTACTAAATGCATAAAGCATCATTCCAAATCCAAGTGTTGAATACACTACTGAGCGCTTGTCCAATTTAGTATCTTTTGTTGTGTTGTAACTCTTTATAAAAATGGCTCCAAAGATAAAACCAATTAATGATACACCTACGACAATAATGAATGGCATCCTCCAGCTTGTCACATCAATAACTAAACCTGAAAGCGTTGGGCCTATTGCTGGTGCAAATTGTATAACCAATCCAGCTAATCCCATAGCAAAACCGCGTTCACTCTTTGGAAATAACATAAACAACGTAAACTGCATCAAAGGCATAATAATACCCGCGCCAATTGCTTGAATAACACGTGCTAACATTAAAATGCCAAAAGTTGGAGCTATGGCTGCAATGATAGAACCTAAGAGAAATATACCCATAGCCATCAAATATAATGGTCTCGTCTTAATTCTATCCATTAAGTAAGCGGTAAGCGGTATCATTACACCATTCACTAACATAAATCCAGTAACTAACCATTGAGATTTGCTTTCATTAATATTTAAACCTTTCATTATTTGAGGTAATGCTGTATTTAACAAAGTCTGATTTAATATAGCAATAAAAGCACTAATAATCATTACTGCAACAATCATATTTCTACTTGATTTAGATAAATTTTCTACTGTCATTAAATCACCACTTTTTCATTCATATGCTCGATTATTCACTTTTAATTCAAATCATTAGAGGTAACCAATTATTTATTTTGATTGAGATTTTTACTATCTGGATAAAATACTTCTTTACATATAAATAACATACCCATAATTACAACAATCACCCAAAAATCAATATTTATATAAGTATAATGGATATGCACAATAAAATAGAAAAGTAATGTTGTAACTGTAAACGTAATTAAATGGTACGTGAAGCCTTGAAAATATGCGTTATCTGGTAATTTTTTTCTAAAATAATCCATTAAATTTTCTATAATAAACAAAGTAAAATATCCTAGTACAATGTAACTACCATAATAAATTAAGTTATCGTAAAAACTTTTATTATAACCAAAATATGCTAGATGAAAAAAAATAAGGATTCGACTTAACCCATATAACCCAAATCCTAAAAATGCTAAAAATATAGCCCCTGAAATGATAAAAACCGAAAGTACAATAAGCGTTGTAAATAAATACTTTATATATTTCATTGCTTACTGTCCTCCCTTTCATCTAATCTGCTTCCCATCTCTATGTGTAATGTTTCTCAACTTTATAAAACTATTTCTTATTCTACCATTATAACAACATACAACCAAATGCAAATAAGCAAGTATTAAATTTCACTAAACTTCAATACTTGCTTAATAATTTATATGATTGATGTTTTTCTATTCTAAGATTTAAGTGTATTACCTTGTTGTTTGTAAAGCGTGTTCCATAATACAAATAATATAATTAGAATAACGATACTCAATAATATGACGTTGTGTATTGGTAAATTGATAAACGTAATAGACGCGCCATAGACTGTACCCATAATGGTAGACCCTATTGAGTTCCCCAAACTTTTCGTTAATGTATACAGTGACATCATGCGTTTCATATTTTGCGGAGAGGTTTCTTCTTGTGTAATCACACTGTCTTTAGTATAAACTGTACCGAAACTCACACCAGCTAGCAATAAACTGAAAGCCATAAAAACAGGTGTTTTTGTACCAGCTATTATTAAAATACCACATACCATTAATAGCGTGAAAGCAAAAATATATAATCCTTTTCTGGACATTTTTGCTTCAATTTTATCTAAAGTGAAATTCAATACTAGCCATGCAAATGAAATTGGAAAGATAACAAACCCACTTTGCAATGGAGAAAGACCTAATTCTTCTTGGAGATAAATCGGCATATATAAATTATAACCCATTAACATAATGGCATATAAAAAATCTGTTATAAAAACTAGAATAATTGTTTTATTAAATTCTCTTACAGGGAAAAACGGCGTGCTTACACCTTTTTCATTTTTAATTAAAACAATGCCCATCATAATTGCTATAACAAAGGAAAGTACATTTAAATACCAATAAGATTCGTTCATCACGGCAAACATTAAAAAGAAGACAAATATATAAAACAACATAAGCCCTTTAATGTCCAATTTATGTGAAGCCGTTGTAGTTTCGTGTTCAAAATGAAATGTAAGTATTACTAATATCATTGCCACAATAGCTATAGGAATATTAACAAAGAATAACCAGTGCCACGTAGCAAATTCTAAAATGCCACCGCCTAAAACGGGGCCAATAATACTTGATATACCCCACACGCTACCTACAATTCCCATGATTTTGTAGCGTAATGGAATTTTAAATGCAAGCTTAGGCACAATTTGACTTAGCGCCATCATAATACCTGCACCTAGACCTTGGACGAAACGTGATGCGATTAAAATAGCAAACGTACTACTCATGCCTGAAAAAAGACTTCCTATTGTAAAAAGGACCAATCCTAATAATGTTATGTATATAATCTTAGTACGATCTAATAACTCCCCTACAATAGGATTGGCTATCACAATGGCTATGAAATAAACAGCAAAAATGAGGGATATAGATGCTGTCACATTTAAATCATCTCTTATTGTCGGTAATGCCAATGAAACGATTGACGTTTCAATTGCAGACATAAACATAATTAATATCAATGCAATTACGATGCCTAGCGTTTTTATATTCATAACAAACCTCCTAACATATGATATTTATTTTTAACATGTCCACTAAACCACGCTTCTTCGTTTAGTTCAATAGGTTGTATTCAAATTACGCCTATTGCCCTATAAAAATAATTAAAATTAAAGCGAGAAGTAGAATCAAATTAAAAATTTGATTTCCTTCTCGCCCTCAAAAGTTGACTATATTTTTAATAAATTAAAAACTAAGTCTTTAACCACGCTTCAATTATGCTAACTCAAGTATATAACACGCTTTATTCATTTTTAGTTCTGAAAAACAATCACTTTATAAACGTTTTACATAAAATATAAAATAGCTATAAAATGAAAAACAGAAGCTATTAAAATAAATAAATGCCAAATCATATGAAAATATGGGCGTTCTTTTTGTGCATAAAACCAAGCACCTGCAGTATAAGCTATACCACCCAATAAAATAAATAACATAAAAGTTAAAGTTGTATCAAAAATAATCGTTGGTAAGAATATTACCCCAATCCAACCCATTACAAGATACATCGTCAAACTGAGTTTATGATTCACTTTTTTAGCTATAGATTTATAGAGAATACCCCAAAGTGTAATCCCCCATAACACAATCATTGCGGTCCATCCAATCCAACCACCCACTAACACTAAACATATAGGTGTGTACGTCCCAGCAATAGCGATGTAAATCATACTATGATCAATAATCCTAAGTATAAATTTATGGGAAGAATAATTAGGCATTGTATGGTATACCGTTGAGGATAAAAACATTAGAAAAATACTTATTACATATATTGATACACTCAATGAACCCAACACACCGTGTGTAAAGAAACTTTGTACGGCTGCATATGGCAATATGCATAAAGTAACAAAAGCAGCAACACCATGTGATACTGCGTTACCAATTTCTTCCCCAAACGTTAGAGGTATTATATTTTTAAATGTTTTAGTTACTTTATTATTATTCGCTTCTAATGTTTTAGTCATTAGTGTAACCACCTTTTTCTTAGATCCTATTTAAACGTTTTAAATCAGCTGCAGCAGTTTCTACACTATCTTTTCCTTCTTTGTTTTTCAAAGGTGAAAATTCCTCTTCTCTCGGTACTTGCAATGTCATAAAACTATGAGCATATTGGAAAATATCGAAATAAAACAATTCAAATTTTAACGTAGGTTTTTCAATAACACCAAAATCGTCATCTAATTGTTTAAGTTGTTTAACTGCTAAATGATATGGCAAAGCATTATCTACTACATTATTGATGAATTGCAATTTAAACATATGTATACCTATATTGGCATTGTTTAATTGATTAGCAGTTTCTGGGTCTAGTTCAGAGTATTCAAGCACAGTGTCTTTATGATTCGTTGTAACTAATCTACCTACGCTCTCACCTTCTTTAGGTTGAATTGATTTTGTAGTAACGTCCATGCTATTTTGGAACGCGTAACCTGCAAAGAACAAATCTAGAACTTTGACTAACACATTATCAATATTGTTTAAAAAGACGTATTCAACTCCATTTTCAGTCATATCTTCAAGGTAACCAGCTTTTTTAAGAGATTTAAATACGCCACCGTTACCGTTAGGCGTTTCTAAAATATTGCTATCTACATCTAGAACTAATTTACCCTCTTCTGATAACGCCACAATATTATCTTGGATAAAGAAATGTACATGTGCTTTATCGTAACCAAAGTAATTCTTTTCCTCAAAAAATATTTGTGTTTGCTTGTCGTTTATTTTGCTAGTCATAATATACCAATCAATATAAACGCCCGTTTTAGCTTGCAAATCTAATAATTGGCGTGCTTGCAGTTCAAATAAACTTACACCTTCGATTTCGAATGCACCTTTAGGACCTTTATAACCTAAGCGTGTGCCTTGACCACCAGCCATAAGTACAACTGCAAATCTTCCATTTTGGATTGCTTCTAACCCAACTTTTTCATATTGAGTAATATCCTTTTCAGAAAAAGCTTCTTTTACATCATATTTAACTTCGTTTACTGAAGACACATCATCAATGATTTGTTTATTTACATATAAATCGTTATACAAATCTTGAATGTAAGATAAATCTAGTGCATCGATTTGATTTTCTAATTGTTCTTTTTCATTGTTGCTCATTAATTTTTCAAATTCAATTAGATGTTCTTGATTAAACTTCTCTAATTCTTTCTTATCTAGCATGTCCTCTCTCCTTTATATTCATAATAGATAAAAATAATATCTTATATCTAATAAGAATATATAAATTCACTATGTGTACTTTATATTATTATAATTATAATCACAACCATAACTGCTATAAATTCAAAAATAGGTTGTTAAAAAATGATTGGAATAATACGTAAATAGCGCCTGTAGTAAGCGCACCTGCCAACGACAAATCTACTAATCCTCCGGTTCTAAAAACTAAGGGGAATTTAATTGTCAATGGTATAGGGTATAATAATTTTACACCTCTAGGCGTTAACATATCTAGTATAACATGGGAAAGCAAACCAAAGATAATTGAAACTAAATAATAATCTGGTGTTTGAATAAAATATAATAGGATAATAATTAAAGAAATAAATAATAACGAATGTGTAAACGTCCTGTGGCCGAACAGCGTTCGTACCAATAAACTCAATATTTTAAACCTCCTACCTATTTTACTTTGTGTGTGACAAATATCAGGTAATAAACTTGAAATAACTGCAAGTGTTATAATTGTAATAGATGTAAATAAATCAGTTTGAAAGTATTCTATTGTCATTGCACCTACTAATAAACCGCATGAAGCGTGGGTTTTACCAGTCATTTTCATTTCTCCTTTTCTCGGATAAATTTTACCACAATATCACTACGAACGCGAACATACTTTCGCAAAAATTAAATAGTATGACATAATACAAAAAAGTATCACATAATCTCTTGAAAACGATTGCATTTTATTGTATGCTAAACTTACAAATTATTTAAAGGATGTGTTCGTAATATGGCAATGACAGTAAAAAAAGATAACAATGAAGTAAGAATTCAATGGAGAGTTGCTGACATCAAGATTCCAACTAATGAAATTAAGAATGTTTCACAAGATCAAAATATCCATGCGGTACCTAAGCTAGATAGAGATAAAGTTTCACGCATTGGGTCTACATTTGGAAAAACGAATCGTGTTATCATCGATACTGATGACCATGAATACATTATTTATACACAAAATGACCAAAAAGTATATGACGAAATCACAAAATAATTATTATTTTAAACCTATCGTTGCGCATACAAACAACTAATTAAATAGACGTTAAACATCAGTCTATTGAAAATCATTAAATGTTCTTATCTGATTAGACATACTTGGCTACATTTCAAAATGCTTTGCTATCGCCATATTTTGAAATTCAGTCAGTAAGTTGCCAACAAGAAAAAACCTGAGACCTCACTTTAAGTCTCAGGTTTTTTCTTGTTTGTATAAGTCTATTCAATATATTTTAATAACATCTATCAATGGTATATACTAAATTTATAATTTGAAAGGTGTGTGAATACCATGTATGTTGTAACAAATAGAATAGATGTCAAAAAAGGATTCGCTGAAAAGTTGGCTCCTAGGTTTACACAGGGTGGTAAAATCCAAGATTTAGAGGGCTTCCATCGCATTGAAGTATGGTTAATAGATGATGAGGAAGATTACGATCAAATGTACGTTAATACTTGGTGGCAATCTGAAGAAGCTTTTAAAGGATGGCTAAAAAGTGATGCTTTCAAAGAGGCACATAATAATCAAAATAAATCTGATAATGAAACATCACCCATTTTAGGTAATAAAATTGTTAAGGCAAACGTATTATCCGAACTTAATTAATTAAAATCTCAATATAAACAAACACACATTTACTAATATAGGGAGTTATTTAAACAAACTCTGTTTAAATGTTGACCGTTGCCACAATAACTCCAAATAGTAAAAATGTGTGTTTTTTATTATTAATTAAAGTACAGATGTGCCATTAAAGTAATAATTGGTAAAGCAATAATTGTTCTAATCAAGAATATAACAAAAAGTTTAAAAATACTTACTGGTATTTTTGAACCTAAAATGACGCCGCCTACTTCTGATAAATAAATCAGCTGCGTAATACTTAAAGCACCGATGACAAATAACGTAATATCATTTCCCACACCTTCAATTAAAATGGAAGGTAAGAACATATCAGCAAAGCCAATTAAAACTGTTTCAGAAGCTTGTGTAGCTTCAGGAACTTGCAATAATTCTAAATATGGTACAAAAGGTTTGCCAATAATAGCAAAAATTGGTGTATACGTTGCAATAATTGTCGCTAACGTACCTACACTCATAACAACTGGTAAAATGACAAACCACATATCCATCACTGTTTTAAAACCTGATTTAAAAAATGCTTTAAATCCTGGTGCTTTAATACCAGTTTCTGTAGCCATATCAAATCCGTGGCTTAATGCAGTTTTGTTATCAGGTAATTTTTCTGTTCTCATTTCTTCGGATACTTCTTTTGAATATTCGTCTTTAATCGATCTAAGCGGCCAAATTCTTGGTAAAATCAATGCACAAACAATACATGAAATAATTACTGACAAGTAAAAATAAAAGAAATGGTTTTGCATGTGTACAGTCTCAGCTACTACAATTGCAAATGTTAATGATACAACACTAAATGTCGTCGCTATAACAGTTGCTTCCCGTCTAGAATAAAATCCTTCTTCGTATTGTCTACTTGTGATTAATACGCCTACTGTGCCGTCACCAATAAATGATGCTAAATTGTCTACTGTAGAGCGGCCAGGCAACGTAAATAATGGTCTCATTATTGGTCTGAAAATAGGCCCCAATAATTCTAGTAAACCATATTCCATTAACAATGGTAAAAATAGTGCTGCAAAGAAAAATACAGTCACGAGTGTTGGTAATAAACTTTCAAACACAAGGCCTCCTGTATCAGCAGAGTAAATTGCTTTTGGCCCTATTTTTAAATATGTCATCCACACAAAGATTACAGCTAATATTCTTAAAAGAAGCCATACAATCTTTACATTAAATGCATTGTTCATTAATCCTTCTGGATTTAATTTATTTTTTAAGGCTGTTGAGCATATTAAGGATAGTATACCGGATATTGTAATAATCAATACAATAACTAATGGCATCGCATTACCCAATAAGTCTTTTAATAATCCTGCTAAAAACGCCACAGGTAAAGTCGTTTGCTTTTCTCCATCTTCAGTAACCGTTATAGGAATTAAAAAAAGTATAATACCTAAAACAGACATCAAAATGAATTTTAATCTTCCTCTGATAATTTGTGCTTTATTATATTCATTCATTTCGTTCACCCCTTAGGTGCATATATTTTTATAAACACTTTAAAAAGCAACAGCAATAATTATAACCTATTATGTATAAATATGTAAATCATATTTTTATGTCTTTTTGGTGTCTCTACTTTTTTATAGAAAAAAAGAATTGACCCTAATTTCAATAGAATCAATTCCACTTTATATGAAAGCGCTTACTAAATCAATCTTTTATATGCTTCTTTTATAATCTTCTTAATAAAAATAGGAAATAAGGTACGCCTACTATCGCTACGATGACGCCAACTGGGATATCAATTGGCGGATGAATACCTCGAGCAAGACTATCACTTATCATTAATATTAAGGCACCTAGTAAGCCAGACATAACCGTAATATGTTTGTGTTTATGCCCTACTAACTGCCGCGCTATATGAGGTGCAATGAGTCCTAAAAAACTCAACCCACCAACAACTGATATCGATGCGCCAGCCAATATAACTGCTAAAAACAAAAGGATAGCTTTTACTTTCTTTACTTTTGCGCCTAATGCTATTGCCACATCATCCCCTAATGTTAGGATATCTAGTTGATGGCAATAGTAAAATATAATTGGTAGTGCAATTATAAACCACGGCAATATCACCCAAACGTGCGACATATTATGACCATATAAACTACCAGTAAGCCATACCAATGCTGTATTTGCATCAAGCGGATTTCGAATTAGTAAATATTGGACAATTGCAGTACATATTGCACCGATAGCTAAACCAATTAATGCTAATTTAGACCCTTTTACATTAAATTTGGAAATCAATAAAGTTAAAATCAAGCTAATCATCAATGCACCTATAAATGATCCAAAAGGCAATATAAATAAAGGAGCTGAAGGAAATAGCATGATAATCACGACAGCAAATAAACTGGCGCCTTTTGTAATTCCAATTACATCTGGTGATGCGAGCGCATTCCTTACCACACCTTGTATTAATGCGCCAGAAATTGCAAGACTACTCCCTACAATAAGCGCTAGAAACATTCTAGGTGCTCTATATTCATTAATTATAAAATTATCTTGCATAAAAAGGCTATTCACCGCTTCAATTGGGTTAATTAATACCGCACCAATTGAAAGTGATGCAATTGCCGAAAGTATTAGCAATATTAAAACAAGTATATAGCGAAATGTTACTCCTCCCTTCATAGTCTTTTCACTCCTTTAATCGTGATTGCTAAGAAATAAAACGCACCGATAAACGATGTTACGATGCCAACGGGTGACTCAAAAGGAAAGGCGATTAATCTGCTTAAAACATCGGATAATAATAATAAGTTTGCACCAATTATCATTGTTAATGGAACCATAAATCTATAATCTGTTTTAATATAATATTTAACTATATGAGGCACAATTAGTCCTACAAATCCAATTGGCCCCGCTATGGAAACGGAAGTACCTGCCAATACAATCACTAAGATACCAATCATCACCCGCATCAATTTGACGTTTTGCCCTAATGAAGTAGCCAAATCTTCACCTAATTCCATAATTGTCAGCTGTTTGGATATCAATACTGTGCAGATAAACGCAATGATCAACCAAGGCGTAATACCTAATACTTGTGTCCAAGTAACAGATGATAATGAACCTACTAACCAAAACATAACGGTCGAGGTAGCATCTTCATTTAATAAGATAATCCCTTGCGTCAAGCTTGAAAAGAATAGGTGAATTGCCATGCCGGCAAGTGCTAATTTGACTGGCGTCATACCTCTCGTAGACCCAGATAAAGCATACACAGTTAGCCCTCCAATGAAAGCGCCAATAAACGCTAATATTGTAGCGTACGTAGACAATGCTGGCATAATCATTGTGATGAAAACAATAACAAAAGAAGCCCCTGAATTAACACCAAAAATTTGGGGTGATGCTAATGGGTTTCTAGTCATTGCTTGCATTAGTAAACCAGCTAGTCCGAGCGCTCCTCCGATTAACAATCCAGCTAGCATTCTAGGCATTCGTACATTATGTATTAAAAATGTCTGTTTTGAATCAGAATGTGTTAAAAAATAATCTTTAAAATCATCTAAAGCGATACGAGACGAGCCAATACTTAAGTTAAAATAGATAATGACAAAAAGCGCACACACACTCACAATAAACGTGAGTGCAGTGCGTTTTTTATTTTTCTTATCTTCAGTTCTGGTTTGGTTAATGCTATCTAACTTAGTCATTTACCATTCACCTTACTTTTGTTGTTTATCATTTTGTTCATTTTTTGAGATATCTACTAATTGTTTAGCAATCTCTTCAGAAGAAATAATACCACGCGCACGTGCCCAAGTGTTTCTATCTACAACAGAGACATTATCATTTTTAACAGCATCTAGGCTTTGCCAAACCGGCTCTTCTTCTTGTTTTTTCAAGTTAGGGTCATTTTTGCCCTTATCAACCATGATAAACATACGCCCAGGATTAATATCTGAAAGCACTTCTGAATTCAATTGTACATAAGGGCCTTTTAAATATTTAGATAGATTATCTGTTTCAGTTTTATTAAGCGCATTATTAAAACCAAGTTCTTTTAATAAGTCACCTACATAAGTATTCTCTGGATGTGCTAATAAACCTGATTTTGCAATAACTGTAGCTAATACGGGTTGAGATTTGTCCATAGTAATCTCTTTCTTATACTTATCCATTAATTCATTATGTTCTTTTAATCTATCTTTACCTTTATCTTCTTTACCTACAGCTTTAGAGATTGTTTTAAAAGCTTCTATATTATCTTTATAGTCACTATCGAAACTCGGTAACATGATGGTTGGTGCTATTTTTTCTAAATCCTGTTGTATACCTTTGTGACGATTACTATCGGCAATAATAAGATCTGGTTTTTGATTACTAATTTCTTCTAAGTTTGGTTGCTTACGTGCGCCTACTGATTTATAGTCACCGATTTTATCGCGGATGGGTTTTAATATTCTATCTTTTTTACCATCGTCTGCTACACCCACTGGTTTAATATCCAATGCTGCCAATGCATCAACAAATGAAAATTCAAGTGACACTACACGTTGGGGTTTTTTATCAATATGGGTTGTGCCTCCATCATGTTTAATAGTAACGCTGTCTTTGCTTTTACTTTCTTTGTTGGATTCATCTGAGTCATTACCCCCCACTTTACCACATGCTACTAATAAGAGAGCTGTTAATGTTAAAAATAATAGACCCATCCATTTAGCTTTGTGCTTCATCGTTTTCACTCCTTAGATATGTATCATTACACCTCTAATTTTATTGATAACGATTATCAATGTCAATAAGTTTTTTAATAACATTTGATAAAAACTAAATCTTATTCATTTTTTTTACATTTTTTTCACAGCACATTGCTTCAATCGCTAGATCATTTAAATAAAATCTATTTAAATGCGACATAAACATACTTTGTGCTAAAGCTTTATATCCTAAACTAAATTGTATTTTATCGCCAATCTGATAATGATCATTATTCAGTAGGTCTATCATTAAATGATCACTCGTAGCTCCAAGTACATCGACATTATGATATAAAGGTTTAATGTCGTCTACATTGGTATCTAAATTTCCAATATCCAGAATTGCTTGAAGGTATTGTTGACCATTATTAATATTAATACGTGGTTTGATTTCAACAATTTCTGTATCTAAAATAATAGCGTTTTGATATAGGGTATCTAAATGCTGGTTTGTCGTCGTTTCCACACCCCTAAATAAAGTTTCACCAATTCTTAAATCATTCATTTTACCTAAATCATTATAGAGCATTTGTAATAGCATACTAGAATTGCCACCTGATATTGTTTTGAATTTCAAATGAGAGGCTTTTTCTACCGAATTTACAAACTGGTTAATCATCTCAACATCTTCTTCCGTTGGTGCTATTTCATTAAAACACATAAAGTTAAAAGCTAACCCTTCAAGATGTATGTGATGCATATTAATGATTTCTCTAATATAAGCGAGCACATCATAAGTGAGCACCCCTTCTCTAGAATCTTTCCAATCAACCATTAATAATATCTTGTGTTTTACTTTTTGCTTGCTTGCTATTTCATTAATTTGTCGGATGGTATCCAATTCTGTTTGAATACTCGTATCAACGCATTGCACAATATCTTCTAATTCTTGGTGGTTAGCAGTTCTAATCATCATATAAGTGATATCATCATCTTTACTTTTTAAAATATTATTTATTCTTGCATCAGCAAAATGTGTAAGTCCAACGCTTTTTAATGTTTCTACTATTTTTCTATCTCCAGCTACACATTTGAGAACAGGTGTAAAATGAATGTGATGCTGTTTTAAAAGCGTATTTAAAATGTAAGCATTATATTTAATTTTAGAAAGGTTTACTTTTAATTGCGCCATCATTACACCTCATTACTTATAGGATTATCTAAATCAACTGTTAAATATTTTTTTACTTTGCCTTCCATACGCATACGTAGCAATGCCTTCACATTAATTTTGGGTCCAAACAATGTTTGCCTTAACACTTGCGCATGCGCCTTTTTAGTATCGATTGACTGTTCTATTACTTCACTTACAATCGCAAATAATTCATCTGCATTGACGTTATTATATTGTGAAAAATGATGTATTAATTCTGAAATTTGATTTTGAATCACAGCGTGTTGAAACTTAGCAATAACCGCTTCAATATTCTCAGCAGCTAAACTTTTATTTGTAATCTTAACATTGGGTAATTGTCTTGTTAGAGTCTTTAAATCAATTCTAGAACCCCCTAGATCTCTCACCATAAATTTCATTTGAAAATCTGGTCCTAAACTAACAATAGTATTTTGCATATGTGCTTCTAAAGCAACTCCATAATCTTGTATATAGCCAATTAATGGTTGGATAAGTGTTTCAGCATAGTGACTTATAAATTGTTTAATTGCTTTGTTTGTTACACCTACCCCTAGCCATTCTAAATAACTATCAACGATGACCTGGTTATCTACAGGATTTTTATTTACTAAACTGCCAGTTACTAAAGTAAGTCCATTTGTTGTGGTTTGTGGTTCATAACGCACGATACAAGCTAATTGACGTGCTATATCTTCATTAGTTTGGGCATGTATACCATAAGGTTCCATTGCTACTTTTAACTGTGGGTAAACATTTAACATTTCTTGTAACTCATAACTTAACTTTGGCCCATCCACCGTTGTAACAGGGGAAACAGTTCTTATTGCACTTGTGGCTTGAATATCGACTGGTAACTTAATATGGAATGGCTTATTCATTAACGCCATTGTTCTGAACGATAATGTTGCTTTCGCTTCAACTTCAAATGGTGTAGTTAAAAGACGATGTTCCTCTAACCAGTATACAAATTGTTGTGGAATCACGTTTTCATATTGCCATGGATGCACGAGTATAGCGCGATAATCGTTTAATTCTAAATGATGCGGTTCTAAAAATGCTTTCAATTTATATCTATATTCAGGTATCACGTGGTTTAATATATATTGATCATCTTCTTCCATCGAAGTCGCTACACTATCTTGCTTATGAATAAGCATCACTTTTAATGCAATCGTCTTTTCAAATTCAGGTGCATATAATTTAATTTCTTCATTCGTTAATGGTAATTTCGTTTTGGTTAGTGGATGCGTTGGATGTCCTTCTATGACGAGACTTTCAGAATAACTTAAATCATTAATACCATTATCTTCTTTCATATGCTGTAACCATGTAAAGAAATTAATGGTTACTGGCAATCTTGAAAACTTTAAACTAGCCTGAATCATTGACTGTCTATGGTTAAAATGTTCATAGCTCAATGCAAGTCCTGCACGACTGGACTGTAATTCTTCAGTTAGCCGTTGGCTAATTGGGGTATTAAATTGATTATTTAATACCTCAAGCAATTGTTCTAATGTTTTAATGGAAACAATATTGTCACCTTTTATATAGTGAATTTCACCGTTGAAGACATAACGCATCATCGCACTTTTTCTTAAATAAGATACATTTAACGCTTGCCCTTTATATTGTAATTCTACGTAATTATCAAATTCCTTAAAAAACATTTTTTCTGGAAAAATGTTTTCTTTAAGAACCGCGTTCATTATGCGGTGTTGAATATTCTCATCTGCCAATTTCCAAATATGATGCATCATACAACATTGCCTCCATTTTTTCTTTGTCTATTCATCATGCCAAATACCAATGTGATAATGACAGTACTTAGCCCCATGATGATAAAAGTCTCGATGATACCGATATATTCTGTTAAGAAACTCATTATCATCGCTCCTAATGGAATCATCCCTCTATCCATCATTACAACACTAAGTATCTTCCCTCTATGCTCTGATTTAACACGATGCTGAAAATATATTCTGTTAGTCGTACGTGCCCATTGGCTAAAAAGCCCGATTAAGAATACTGAAATAAAAAATATAATCATATTTGGGCTAATACTTACTAATAGTGAAATACCAAATAATATTGAACTAAAATAATACATTTTTACCATTGATATACTTTCTAGTACTTTAGGCAAAATCATTGTTGCAATAATACCACCAATTGCAGCACAGGTCATTGCAGACCCAAACATGGTTACTTGTTCAGGAAATGTTTTATCTGTTAAAACTGGTAACAATGATGTATATGTAAAACCTGTAGCCATGATAAATAAAGAAGTTAAAAATATTCTAGCCCCGATTTTGTTGTTACTAAAATAGTTGAAGACAAATTTAGTATTCATTGTTTCTTTCTCTTTAACCAAATGCGATGGCTTAAATTTCAAAGGCAAACACATCATCAACGAAATAAAGTAGGCTATAGCTTGGATATTAAAACTTATTTGTGCATTATAACCTGCTATTACAAATCCCGCTATGGCTGGACCAATAGATCGACATATATTGATTATAAATGAATGATATGAGACTGCTTGAGTCGTAGTTAAACGCTCTGTTAAATCTGGCAGAACAGATTGGCGCACTGGTGTTTCTATAGCGCCCATCACACCTCTTCCAAGTGAATATAATAAAAATACTATTATTGGTAACTCCCCATTTAAAAAGATTAAAAAACACAGTAAAGTGGTAAGTAATAAAGAAGTAGAGATGGTTATTTTCAATAATTTTCCTCTATTGCATCTATCTGCTAACGCGCCCGCCCATACACTAATGAGCAAAATAGGTACAAGTCGGAAAAAATTAATGAGTCCAAGGTAAATTGCGTTATGATATAACGTATATACATACCAATTTAAAGTGATATGTCCAATCCAATTTCCTAGAAACAAAAAGAAAGAACTTGGAAAAAAATATCTTGCCATACATTTCACCCGACTTTTTAATTGATAATAATTATCATTATCGATATTATGGATTATACAAATATCTTATACTTTTGTAAAATAATTTTTTTAGAGGTGCTTTATGAATTCAAAAAGTATTAATTATAATTTAATAAATAAAATGACTAATGATGAACAATATGCTTTTGATTATTTATCGTCTATAAATCAAACATGGGCAAATTTATTTCAAGAGGTGTTATTAGAAAGTAGAGATAAAATATCGCAAAGATTGATCTCATCTTTATATCGAGAAAATTTAGTACAGAGTCACCAACACAGCAAAATTATTGATAACAAAGATGTAGGCGCGCCTCAACTATCTGAAGAAAATAAATTATTATCTATTGCTTTCCCTAAAATTAACAAAACCTTGTATGCACCTATAACAGGTACGCACGCTTTTGATCGTCTAGCCGTCACTGGACCGTTTTATTTAGAAGAAGACGACCATGTCGAAAGAGTTTTACATCCAAATGACGTTTTAAACTGTATTTTATCGGTAGCCCCAGAATTAGATAATGCAGCTAGTGCTCAATTCTATGAAGATTTAAATAATAGCGTGGCAAATATGGCGATTGCATTAAGCTACCAAAAATATTTATTAGAGCAGAATAATCAATCCTTAAATGATTTAATCACCAAAGCAAAAGATAGTTATTTAGCCTCTGAACAGTTTGTTATTGAAGGCCACCCGCTCCATCCCGGTGCAAAATTGCGCAAAGGCATGACACCTGAAACAGTTATCAACTATTCAGCAGAATTTGGTCAGTCTATTCCTTTACAATTTATATTAATACATAAATCTATAGCTAAATTTCAGACATGTTCGGGAGATTATAATAATTTAATTTATAATTTATTTAATGGGTTAAAAACTGAAGTTATAAAACAGGTTGGTGCAGAATATATCAATCAATATGTCGTTATGGTTGTACACCCTTGGCAATATGATCATATTCTCTTAAAAGCGTATTCAAAAGAACTAGAACAACAAGAAATCATCCCTATTGAATATCAACAATCGTATTTTGCAGGATTATCTTTTAGAACGTTGATGCCAAAATTTCCTGAAACCTTGCCACATATTAAATTATCAACCAACGTTCACATTACTGGAGAAATTAGAACACTATCTGAGCAAACAACCATAAATGGTCCGCAAGTTACGTGCATACTCAATGATATTATACAAAATGATACATTATTCAACCATATTCAGGCTGATACGATTGACGAACTAGCAGGAATCCACTTTTATAACGTTTCAGATAAAGCAGACCAAACCATTAGAAGTGAACAACTAGGGACCTTATTTAGAACAAACATATATAACTTAATCAAAGAAAATACAATACCTATGGTTCCTTCTGTGTTAGTAGCATCGACAATCTATAATGACGAACCACCCATTGTATCATTAATCACTAAATATCAAGTGGCGAAGAAAATTCATAGCTTTGAGTCAGCTGCTTTAGTTTGGATTAAGCACTATAGTCAAGCGTTAATAGATTTAGTAATACCGCTTTACGTTAAATATGGTATTGCACTTGAAGCCCATCTACAGAATGCTATTGCTACATTTGGAGACGACGGCCTATTAGATATGCTTTATATACGTGATTTTGAAGGTTTACGAATTGATACATCGCATTTAAATAAAATGGGGTACAGTACAGCAGATTTTCATGAAAAATCGTTAATTTTAACCAATCAATCACAAACGGTATTTAATAAAGTCTTTTACTCAAGTATCCAAAACCATCTTGGTGAATTAATTGCTAGTATTGCACAATCAAGTAATCATAAACAATTAGAAAACCAAATTTGGTCAATCGTACGTGACTTATTAACTAAAAAACTAGACGATATTGCGCGTACAATCGATGATCAACAAAGAATAAATCAAATCAAATCAATCTTATTTGCGCCAAAAATAGATTATAAATGTGTAACAACGATGCGTTTAGTGGATGAAGCAGATTACTATACTTATATACAGGTTGACAACCCGTTACATTACAATTAATAAAGCGCCTGAACATTTTATTTCAAATAGCAAAATAAAACTACTGATAAGCATCTGCTTATCAGTAGTTTTATAATTTATATTGATATTAAGAATTATTGTAATCCTTTGTCTTCGTTATTTGAATTTTGGCTTTTTTCATTTTTTTGTGTCCATTCTTTTCTAGTCATCACATCTTCAACACGCATATTTACTTCAACCACTTCAAGACCAGTGATATATTTGACTTGTTCTTTAACTAAGTCAGTAACTTTGCGGAAGATTTTTGGTGCTGATTCACCGTATTCTAAAATAACTTTTAAGTCTACTGCTGCTTGTTTTTCTCCAACTTCAACACTAACGCCTTGTGTCACGTTGCTCGTGCTACCAAATGAACTAGAAATGTTATCAACGAATCCGCCTTTCATTTCTAAAATGCCATTCACTTCACGTGCAGCAATACCAGCAATTTTTTCAATTACTTCGTCAGAGAAAGTTAATTTATTATTGAATTTTGGTTCTTGCTGTTGCTCCTGTTGTTTTTGTTGTTGCTCTTGTTCTTTTTCATTTACTCCTGTTTGGTTATCATATGCTTGTTTAGCTTTGTTATTATCTACTGCCATAATTAATTCTCCTTTGTTTTATAAGATTTTTAATTGCTAAATATTGAATCAATAAGAATTAACTCCATCGATTTAAGAAATTCAGAAAATCTTGTTTACGGTCTTTAGTATACCCGATACCAATTCCAATCAAACATAAAATAATAATTAATATTGTGCTCCAGAAACCTAATGTTAAAAATAATATTGCGATAATCAAGAATGCTAAAAATCCGATTATTCTCCATTTAAATGTTTTAAAAAAATCAACAACTTCTTGTGTAGAATCTTGTCTTTGTTGGTTATTATTGTTAGCCATGATAACCCTCCCTTACAACACACGTTTGCCTGAGGTTTTTTGATCTCTAACATTAACCTCTAATTTTGAAACTGGTAATTCTGTGAAATGCTCAACGTTTTGCTTAATATCATTTCTAATTTCTTCTGTTAATGAACCAACCTGAACATCACCAGGAACAAAGAAATCTGCTTTTAAAGCAATATGCGATTTCTTTTTCTTGTTATATAGTTTAGCTATAACATTAGGTTGTCGAATTTGATCATAATTTACAAGCGTATCGTAAGCAGATTTTTCTACTGCTTTTCTGGATACGTAAATATGTCCATCTTCGTAATCTTTATAAAGTCCAGGTTTTCTATACGTAGGTTTAAACAAGCTAAATACAAGTATGAGACCTATGATAATGAGCAATGCTGCTAAGCCAATAAGTGTTGGTTCAAACCAATTAAATTGATTGAAATAGTTTTGATACTCGCTAATTCTAGAATCTTTAATATACATAAATAGCAAGAACCCAACGATGACTACGATTAATAGGCCAAGTATAAAATTTTTAATTCGTTTCACCTCGTATGACACCTCCTATAGTTAAATTATATGTACATGTCATACATACTTAATACCCCTATTAAAAAACATAGAAACATTTTATATTGAATTTATAATCTATTTGGTAAAATAATTTTTCGTTAGTTGCTATTCTCTGTCTGTGTATTGGTTTGATCGTCTTGATGCGCCTTGCGATATTGTAAATACTTATCATCTGAAATAAACAATTTGTTACTAGGTCTTGGCTTCTCTATAGATAATGATTTAAATAAAGACCAAATCATAAATATGATAACAATAGAAAATGGCAAGGCTGCAATAATTAATAAATTTTGAATGGATTGCGTACCACCAGTATAAATCATAATCATAGCAAATAATGCTAAAATAACACCCCAGCTCACTTTAACAATGCCTGAAGGGTTAATGCTTCCTTTAGAACTCAGCATACCTAACACATAAGTGGCTGAGTCTGCCGAAGTGACAAAAAAGATTATAATAACAACAAGTGTAATGATGCTAAGTAAAAATCCTAATGGGAAATGTTCAAGTGTTGCAAACGTTGCTGTTTCGGTTGCTTCTTTAGCAATATTTGCAATGCCGCTTTGTTGTAAATAAATAGCAGAAGCGCCGAATACTGCAAAGAATAAGAAACAAACAAGCGCGGGTACGAATAACACGCCTAAGATAAATTCTTTAATTGTTCTACCACGAGAGACTCGAGCGATAAATATACCTACAAACGGCGCCCAAGAAACCCACCATGCCCAATAGAAGATCGTCCATTGTTGTAACCATTGAAACTTTTCTCCTCCTGATTGTGGGATACGTAAACTCATATTAAAGAAATTCGCAATATAATCACCAAGTGAATTGGTAAATGTATTTAATATATTTAACGTTGGCCCAACACAGAATAAAATGATTAACACGATGAAAGCTAAGAACATATTGATATTACTTAAACTCTTAATCCCTTTATCAATACCTGACCAAGCTGACCATGTAAATAATATAGTGGCGATAACGATAATTGTAGCTTGTGTCATAAAATTAGAAGGCAAATCAAACAGAAAGTTTAGGCCTTCGTTAATTTGTAGCGCACCAAAACCAAGTGTGGCAGCAACTCCTGTCACCGTAGCAATAATAGCGAGTACATCAATTGCCCCGCCAATGGGTCCCTTCATCATTTTATCTCCTAGTATTGGTCTTAGTGTGGCACTAACCAATCCCGGATATCCTTTATGAAAGTTAAAGTACGCAAATATAAGGCCGACGATGCCATAAACAGCCCAAGCATGTACACCCCAATGGAAAAATGAGAATTGCATCGCTTCATTAATTGCGGTTTGAGAACCAGCTTTATGTATTGGCGTTAATGTGAAGGCATGGCTTATCGGTTCCGCTGTTGTCCAAAACACCAAGCCTATCCCCATACCTGCACTAAATAACATAGCAAACCATGACTTTAATGAAAATTCTGGGTCTTCACCCTCTTCACCTAAAGTTATTGTTGAATATCTAGAAAACAGTAAATAGATTGAAACTACTAATATGGCAAGTACTAATAATAAATAGTACCATCCGAAATGAACTGCGATAAAATTAGTGATATTTTGGGTGATTGTTTCTAATTGTTTAGGTGCAACTGCACCATATATAACAAATAGCGTGCAAATAGTTAATGCTACCCAAAAAACAACTGTTAATTTTTTAAAACGCATATTAAAATGACACTCTCCCTTTGCTTTATGTGACACTTATACCCTCACAATGTTTTATTATTCGTAAATTACATATTTATATACATTTAACGTAATGTTTAAAGTATAATATGCTAGGTTATTTTTTATTTTATCCTATAATTGTGTTTTTACAATTATTAGTGCTTATTCTATTAAATTTAAGCGCATATAATTAATTCATTATTATATAGACTAGAACGCATTTATATTATATTTTCTACACCAATTTCATATCCAAACCTAGGATAACTTAAATAAAAAAAGGCCGAAACACTACTAATGTTTCGGTCACAAATATAATCAGAGAGTAAAATTGAACTTTTTATTCAGATTGAAATAACAAGTTTACCAATCATACTCTGATCTTCTATTTTTTTATGCGCTTGGTAAATATTATCTGCTGTTAAACCATTGATTACTTTATTAACTGTCGGTTTATAAATGCCCGCTTCTATTTTATCAGCAATATCTTTTAAGTATTCCCCATGTATGCCCATATCTTCTGTTTCATTTAATGGACGTGAATACATATACTCATGTGTAAACGTAATACTCTTTGGTTTTAATAAGTTTAAATCTTGTTTATTATTAAATGCTACGATTGTTGCTATGATACCGCGAGGTTTAATTAATTCAATCATTTTTTCATAATACAGGTCTGTATCAAATGTGCAAAAGATATAATCTACTTCACTAATTTCATATTTTTTGAACTCATCTGCTAGATTATTTTTATGATTCAACACAATGTCCGCACCTAATGATTTTGACCAATTATATGTTTCATCACGCGAGGCGGTTGTAATAACATGTAATCCATAATGTTTTGCAATTTGTGTAGCAATACTACCAACGCCACCCGCACCATTGATAATTAATAAAGATTTGCCTTTATTATCTTCAGGGTTATGCGAGATTTTAAAAACATCAAACAATGTTTCAGAAGCTGTTAAACCAGTTAGAGGTAAACTTGCCGCTTCTGTGTCAGAAATATTATTAGGTTTGAACGCTACCAGTTGTTCATCTACAAGTTGGTGTGTTTGATTTGAACCTTGGTAAGCAGGTGAACCCGAATAATAAACTTCATCGCCCGCTTTAAAATATTTCACTGCATCTCCTACTGCTTCTACAACACCTACAGCATCGTAGCCTAAAATCCTAGGTGCTTCATTAAGAGGAGATTGTCTAATTTTAGTATCTACAGGATTGACACTGATAGCCTTTAAACGGACTAATAGCTCACGTTGTTTAGGCTGTGGCATCTCTTGTTCCATTTCATAAAATTGGTTACCTTCATTTAATTTAAATGGTTTGTCTGCACCTACTGCTTTCATACGAGCATCTCCTTCAATTATAAATTATTTGATACTTGAACAACTTGTTTACCAAAATTATCACCAGTAAATAAATTTCTAAAAGCATTAGGCAAATTGTCAAAACCTTCTACAATAGAAGTCTTCGTTTTTATCTTATCTTCGCTTACCCATTGTGCAAGATTTTTACTTGCGTTTGTAAAATCATCGGCGTAATTAGCAACAATAAACCCTTTCATAAGTGCTTGTGATTTTATTAAAATTGGTTGTATACGTGGTCCAAACTCAATTTCTTCGTTATTGTATCCAGAAATAGCGCCACAAACTGGGATTCTAGCAAATTGATTTAAATGTTTCATTACTTCATCTGCTACATCGCCACCAACATTTTCAAAGTAAACATCTACGCCATCAGGCACAGCTTGAGCTAATTGTTCAGAAAAGTCATCAGCTTTATAATCTACGCTTGCATCAAAACCTAATTGCTCGGTTAAATATTTCGTTTTTGTTGTGCCACCTGCAATGCCAACCACGCGCGCGCCTTTTATTTTAGCAATTTGACCCACGACTGATCCTACAGCTCCTGATGCTGCAGAGACGACAACAGTTTCGCCTTCTTTAGGGTCCCCAATTTTTAACAAGCCATGATAAGCAGTTTGTCCTGTCATTCCTAAAACACTGAGATATAAATAGGAAGGTATATCTGTTTGAGTAATTTTATTTATATTTTGTGCTGATACGTTTGATACTTTTTGCCATGGTAACTGTCCCATTACCATATCACCTTTCTCAAATGAATCAGCTTTTGATTGAACGACTTTTCCGACAATATGTCCTGATAATGGTTCGTCCAATTGAAATGGTTGTACATATGATTCGCTATCATCCATTCTCCCACGCATATATGGGTCTACTGATATATAAATAGCTTCTACTTGAATTTCATCATTGTTTGGCTCATCTAGTTCAACAGTTTCATATCTAAAAACCTCATCTGAAGGTATGCCCTCAGGTCGTTTTGCTAATACAATGCGTTCTGTTTTCATTATTTTGCCTCCATTTCATCTTTGCCCTCATTCTATAGATATGTAGTTATACAATCAATCAAATCGCTTATCTGTATTTTTAATATCATGTTATGCTATCTAAATATAACAATGCGTAATTACCTGTTAAGGAGAGTTGGATATGAGATTAAGTATTTTAGATTACGTTCCGATTTTTGAGGGGCGTAATGCAACTCAAGCTATTAATCATTCAATTGAATTGGCGCAATTAGCCGAATCTTTAGAATTTTATCGCTTCTGGATTGCAGAACATCATAAAGTATTTTCAGTAGCTTCTAGTGCTCCTGAAATGCTTATGATGACCCTCTTAGAAAATACTAAAACAATGCATATTGGCAGCGGTGGGGTTATGTTGCCTCACTATAGTGCCTACAAGATAGCAGAAATTTTTAAAATAATGGAAGCACGTCATTCTGACAGAGTTGATTTAGGTATTGGGCGTTCATATAGTTTTAAAAATGTAAATCACGCGTTAAATGAAAATAAAACGGCTCATGTTGATTTTAATACACAAATTAAAGATTTAATAGATTACTTTAATGATAACAGTGAACATCAACGATTTACCGGATTATATGCAACGCCATTCATTCAAACACAGCCTACCATGTATTTGTTAGGCACCAGTCAACAAAGCGCTAAGCTTGCTGCACAACAAGGCTTACCCTTTGTTACAACATTAATGGGACAGAATAAAGATAAAATCAATACTTCTATAAGCTACTATCGCCAGTTATTTAAAACATTATATCCAAAGCAATCACCCTACGTCATTATTTCAACCTTTGTTATCACTGCTGATAATATGCAAAAAGTAAAAGATTTGGAGCGAGCTTTTCATCTTTGGTTACTCCGTATTAGTTATTTAAATCAACCAAAAACTTACCCTTCAATTGCTTATGCAAAACAAAGACAGTCTTCGAATAGAGAATTAGAAAAAATAAAACAAAACGAAAAGCGTGTTATAAGTGGTTTACCAGGTGAAGTATTTTTAAAACTACAAGAAATCGCTACGTATTATAATGCGGATGAAATAATGATTCAACCACATGTATTCGCTGAACAAAATCGAAAAAACTTATTGTACTTATTAGCATCTGAAAAAGATAAATTTGAATCAACATAATGTTTTGTTTCTTAACATCTAATAAATACGATGAAAAAGTGTAGCACAGAAATGAATACAAGCACTGAAGCACTTATATAAACCACTGTTGTTTTCTTAAAATGGGCTCGCCTAAGGTAAACTTATGTATCAATCCCACTCATTCAATACTTTTAGGAGTGGGACTTTACTATTTTTGTTCTATTTAATCTTTGTTATGAATATGAGTAGCGCGGATATTAATGAATACCTCAGCTAAATTGAAATTTATCTTATTTATCGTTCCATAAAAATTCATTTACTCTATCTATCACTTGTACGTTATGAGGTAATTCACTGTGCTTGGCTTTAGGGCCATTAACTTTATATTCTGTATAACCGTCATGTTGGTTTGGTAATAAATATTTGAGTGATTTAGAGGATACATTAGTCACTTTACCATCAGAATTTGTCCCATCTTTCAGATCTCCATAAATATTTAAAACTTTTGAATTTCTAGGATAATGATCTTTCATTGTTAATAAATTTCTATATTTTTCTAACATTTTATTAGGCTTTCCCCTCTTATCTATTTCTATATCCAAATCTAACCCATTGATATCAACTTCACCGTTAAAGTTCCCAGCTAGGCTTACTTGTTTATTTAATTTAGGTAATTGTTGGTTATCACCATAATTTAACATATAGTAACTAAAAGACTGATTTCCCATTGAATGTGCTACGAAATTAAACTTTTCAAAATGGTACATCGCATTAAAGGTATAAATGACATTTTTAATCCATCGCGCATTTTCATACACGTTCTTATTCTTATTATCTTCTAGTATGATTTTAATCATAGGGCGTTTGGCGTTAGGATCTATTATCCCTTCAAATGTCACCTTTCCATTTGGCTTAACTTTTGCTTCAATGATTTCGTTTGTATCGCCTTTTTGAACAGCGGAATTCACCATATAATTCTCTGAATACTTTGCTCCTCCAAAACCATGTAAATAAAAAGTGGGGATTGATTCACTGTCATTTATGTTTTTAATAATTGGTTTATTGAGTACTTGATCTCTTAAGAGAACCATACTGCTAGATAAAATAATTAGCATCATTACTATTAAACATTTTTCTAATATCATACGTTGCTTATTGAATGACATACGCATTACCTCTAATACATTTTTCATTTGTTATACCCGTCATATTGTGACTTATTCAATTTAATCGCTAATAAATAGTTATATGATTAATACACATTAATTGTATAGAATAAAAAAACTTCCCATACAATGATGGGAAGTTCAAAAAATATTAGATATGATACTAGTACACACAATGTATGAACAAAATGTCTTTAATTAAACGCAAATTGCTGAGGCAGTTTACGTACCGAGACTGTATGCGAATACTTTCGCAATAGTTCGGACAAATTAACGTTTTGAGAATTGTGGTGAACGACGAGCTTTTTTAAGACCTGGTTTTTTACGTTCTTTCATACGTGGGTCACGAGTAAGTAATCCAGCGCGTTTTAAAGAACTTCTATACTCAGGATCAGCTTCTAATAATGCACGTGCAATTCCGTGACGGATAGCTTGTGCTTGTCCAGTAAAGCCACCACCGTGAACGTTAACTAATACATCATAGTTACCTTTAGTTTCTGTAACATCGAATGGTTGGTTTAAGTCTAAGATTAATGATTCGAATGGTAAGTAGCTACGTACATCATTGTTATTAACAGTAATGTTACCTTCGCCAGGTACTAAACGTACACGTGCTACTGAGTTTTTACGACGGCCTGTGCCTTTATATTCAACTTGTGCCAATGTAATTTCCTCCTTTTAATTAACCACGTAACTCGTAGTTTTCTGGTTGTTGTGCAGCGTGTGGATGTTCAGCGCCACCATAAACAAATAATTTCTTGCCTTGTTTTTCGCCTAAACGAGTGCTTGGTAACATACCTTTAATTGAAGTTTCAAGTAAACGTTCTGGGTTTTTAGCTTTTAATTCACCAGCAGAAACTGATTTGATTCCGCCTGGATGATTACTATGACGATAATACATTTTATCTTGTTCTTTATTACCAGTGAATTGGATTTTAGCAGCGTTGATGATAATTACATAATCACCTGAATCAACGTGTGGTGTATAAGTTACTTTATTTTTACCGCGTAGAATAGCAGCTACTTCTGATGATAAACGACCAAGTGTTTTACCTTCAGCATCAATAACATACCATTTGCGCTCAATGTTTGCTTCATTAGCCATAAATGTTTGACGCATATAATTGTCCTCCTAGAATAAATAAATGGTTCTTGTCTAATTAAAATGATATTTAAACTTAAATTCATTTATTTTGTTAATTTATTATTTCTACGTGCTTCTATATCTTGTTACACAATAAGATTCCGGGGCTTATCGTGGGGTGATATAAAACAATACCGTTAGTTATCGTATAATTTTTATGCCGTTTTGTCAATGTAATTTACCTATTTTGTGTAGATTTTTTTCGGTGAATTTTAATGTTTTCACCAAAGTCATTCATAAGCGATTGAGGTGATAGATAAATATGTTCTAAATACAATCCTTCAGCAGGGGCAGTGAATGGTACTTTATTACGATTCTTCTCTTCTAATAGTTGAGGGACGCTTTCTGGATTATACTTCCCTTTTCCTACACCAATTAAAAATGCTACTAGTACACGTACCATATTATATAGAAAACCTGAACCCGTGACCACATAATCAAAACCGTATGTAGTTTTTTCTATTCTGCTCTCATACAGGGTACGCACTTTGCTTTCAACTTCTGTTTTTTGAGAACAAAAACCAGTAAAATCATGGGTTCCTATAAACAGCTGTGCAGCTTGTATCATCTTGTCAAAATCTAAATTATCATAGACATAGGCTTTTAAACCACATTCAAACGGATCTTTATGTGCTGATTGATATATCTTATAGCGATAAGTTTTTCCTACACAATCATACCGACAATGGAAAGACTCATCTACAAATGCCACTGAGTTGACATAAACGTCATCAGGTAGCGCACGATTCATAGCGTATTGCCATTGATCGGCTGAAATATTAAGTTCGGAATCAAAATGAAAATACTGCTCAAATGCATGTACGCCACGATCTGTTCTGCTAGTAGGATGTATTCTAACGTGACGTTTATGCATACGTTTAAGTATTTTTTCGAATTGCTGTTGTACTGTTCTGCCATTATCTTGAATTTGGAAACCCAAGAATTGACTACCTTGATATGAAATATTTACTAAAACACGAACCATCCTTTACACTCCTATATGCTTTAATATGAATAATATTATTGCTATTGGTACGATTAACATTAATAACAGACTATCAGCCCATCGCCAGTATAATTTACGATAACTTGTGCGCTTTTTATGCGTTTCATATCCTCTGACTTCCATGGCTATTGCTAAATCTTCAGCTCTTTGAAATGCTGAAATAAATAAAGGAACCAATAATGGGATGAAGGCTTTAACTCTGTTGATTAAGCCACCAGAACTAATTTCTGAACCTCTTGATTTTTGTGCTAATATAATTTTATCTAATTCATTCATTAATGTCGGAATGAAGCGTAAAGCAATGGACATCATCATACTCAATTGATGAACTGGTATTTTAATAATTTTTAATGGCGATAATAATCTTTCAAATGCATCTGTAAGGTCTAAAGGACTTGTTGTTAAAGTCATGATGGTAGATATCATAATAATAAACATTAATCTTAAAACAATATAGATCCCTTCTAATATGCCGTTTGTATCGATAGAAAGGAAGCCGAGTTCAAATATACGCACGCCGCCTTTTGTTAAAAATAAATGCATTAAAAATGTAAAAATGAGAAAAATCCATATTGGTGTTAAGCCCTTAATAAGAAACCATGATTTTATGCGAGAAGCTTTCATTATAATAAAAATGATTAAGAACAACCACAAATAAGTGGCAAATGAATGGGCAAAAAATATTAATATGATAAATAGAAATACAAATATTAATTTTGCACGTGGGTCACGTCGATGAATAATAGTATCTAATGGAAGATATCGTCCTATTATGAACTTATCCCTCATCTGCTTGCCACTCCTTATACATATCAGTAAATTCTGATTCTGTTAATGCGACGTGACCAAATTCAAATTGATATTTTGCTTCCACATCTCTTTGCAATTTAACAATATCTGGCACATCTAAATGCATTTCATTAACATATTCATCAGCACTAAATAATTTTCTTGGGGAACAACTTTCGATTAATTTACCATGTTTAATGATTTTCACTTCATCCACATATTTCGCTACATCATTCATTTCATGTGTAACTAATATGATTGTTTTATTTTGCTCAGTTTGAAGTTGCTTTATCATTTCCATAATTTGTGTTCTACTTTTTGGATCCAAACCAGCCGTAGGTTCATCTAAAATAACGATATCCGGATCCATAGCTAATATAGAAGTGATTGCTATTTTTCTCATTTGCCCACCTGACATTTGAAATGGGGATTGTTCAAGGATATCTCTATTAAAACCAAATTCTAATAATAATTGAAATGCGCGTACTTTAACTTCATCCATATTCATATTAAAATTCTTAGGACCAAATAAAATTTCTCTCTCGACCGAATCTTCAAAAAGCTGTGATTCAGGAAATTGGAAAACGACGCCTACACGCTTACGAATTTGTTTCAAAAACTTATCCTTTGTTTTATGTGTGATTGTAATGTCATCGACCTCTAATGCGCCATCAGAAGGTTTTAACAATCCATTAATATGTTGTATCAATGTGGATTTACCTGAGCCCGTTTGGCCTATAACAGCGTAATACTTTCCTTGCTCAAATGTAGTTACAATATCTGCAAGCGCAAGATGCTCATAAGGTGTTCCTTTTTGGTAAACATAAGTCACTTGATTAAATTTAACAGTCATAATTTGTCTACCAACCCCTCATACGAAATGTAGTCAGTAACACCTAACAGTTGCTTATTCATTCTCATCGCAAATGGTAAATCTAAACCAATTTCCGTAAGCGCATCACCTTGGCTAAAAATGGCTTGTGGCGAACCCGTTTGATATAATGAGCCTTTATTTAAAACAATTAAATGATCAGCACCAACGGCTTCTGACAAATCATGTGTAATAGATATAATCGTTACATCTTTTTCTTCTTTTAAGCGATGTATTAATGAGAGTAATTCTTTTCTACCTTCAGGGTCTAACATAGAAGTGGCTTCATCTAAAACAATAATATCTGTATTCAATGCTAAAACACCTGCTATCGCAACACGTTGTTTTTGCCCTCCAGAAAGCGACTGTGGTTCATAAGTAGCTCTATCTAACATATCAACATCCATTAACGCGTTAGGCACAATGGCTTGCATATCCTCATATGACACGCCATTGTTCTCTAACCCAAACGCCACATCGAATTCTACAGTTGAACCAACAAATTGATTTTCTGGATTTTGAAATACAATCCCTATATGTCGTCTTAGTTCATTTAAATTCTCATCATTAATACAAACGTCGTTTAAGTATATTTGACCTTCAAATGGCTTTTCAATACCAATCATCAATTTAGCTATAGTAGATTTACCCGAACCGTTATGGCCTACTATAGATGTCCATTTGCCTTTAGGGATACGAAATGATACATCATTTAACGCAAGTGGTTCATCGCTATTATATTTAAATGATACATGATTAAATATAATCATGCCTTCTTCTTGCGTCATCATATCAATTGCCTCCTAAATCTATACTTTCTCATCATATATTATCTTATTTTACATGAAAAATTAAAAAGAATCACTGTTTCTTCTCTAATTATTTTTAATTTTCATATTAAATTATACTCCTTCGTCTATATCAATGTACTGTCTTATATAAGTCAAAGTGCTTTATTAAATGCAGGATAGATTTAACATAATACTTTCGTGTTTTTCACAAATATATGCAAGTAATACACTAAACTTATTTTGCTAGTACTGCTTATGTATTTGCTTTAGCAAATTTAATTGTCATTCACAGAACACAAAAAAAACAAATTTTTCAGTTCGCTATTGCATAAGTCTAAAGCAGCACGCTAAACTTTCTTTAGCTAGCACTGCTTATGCATTCGCTTATCGAATGTATTCCTTTTTTATTCTGAAGAATTAAGGTTCTGCAGTTCGCTATTGCTTCGCAATTGCATAAGTCCCCCTAAATTCTGAAGAATTAAGGTTCTGCAGTTCGCTATTGCTTCGCAATTGCATAAGTCCCCCTAAATTCTGAAGAATTAAGGGGGACTAAATAAAAAAGCGCGCACCCCATCTATTTGAGTTCACGCTTTAAAGTTTATTAAGTTTGATGGGGTACTCTGAGCTAGACAATATCTGTATGTGGCAAACATTATCGTTGCACTCATTTGCTTTATATATAGTAGTACGTATATTTAAATTAAACTAATTCTATAATTACTGATTCAGCACCGTCACCACGACGTGGGCCTACTTTAAGGATACGAGTGTAGCCACCTTGACGTTCTGTATAACGTTCAGCAACTTCACCAAATAATTTTTGAAGTGCAGTTTGTGTTGTTTCATCTTCATTTAAGATTTCAACGTTACGCAAAGTCTTAGCTGCTTGACGACGAGATGCTAAATCTCCTTTTTTACCTAAAGTGATTAATTTTTCAACAACACTACGTAATTCTTTTGCACGTGCTTCTGTAGTTTCAACACGTTCACTTATGATAAGTGAAGTAGCTAAGTCACGTAACATCGCTTTACGTTGATCAGAAGTACGACCTAATTTTCTGTAACCCATGAGTTAACCTCCTTTTTTATTAATCTTCTTTTCTTAGACCTAGACCTAAATCTTCGAGTTTATATTTAACTTCTTCTAATGATTTACGACCTAAATTGCGGACTTTCATCATGTCAGCTTCAGATTTATCAGCTAATTCTTGAACAGAATTAATACCCGCGCGTTTTAAGCAGTTATATGAACGTACAGATAAATCCAATTCTTCGATAGACATTTCAAGTACTTTTTCTTTTTGGTCTTCTTCTTTTTCAATCATGATTTCAGCATTTTGTGCTTCATCAGTCAATCCAACGAAGATGTTTAAATGTTCAGTTAAGATTTTTGCCGCTAGAGAAACAGACTCTTGTGGCGTGATTGAACCGTTAGTCCAAACATCTAAAGTTAATTTATCAAAATCACTACTTTGACCTACACGTGTATTTTCTACTGTATAGTTAACACGTTCTACTGGTGAATAAAGTGAATCCACTGGAATTACACCAATTGGTAAATCACTAGTGTTATTTTGTTCTGCTAATGCGTAACCTCTACCCTTATTAGCAACAAGACGGATTTTTAAATGTCCACCTTTAGAAACTGTTGCGATTTTAATCTCAGGATTTAAAATCTCTACATCACTATCATGAGTAATGTCACTTGCAGTTACTTCGCCTTCATCTTTTACATCAATTTCTAATGTTTTGTCTTCTTCAGAATAAATTTTTAATGCTAGTTTTTTGATGTTCATAATAATTGTCGAAACATCTTCTACAACATTATCTATTGCTGAGAATTCATGTAACACACCTTCGATTTCGATGTACTTAACGGCTGCACCTGGTAATGAAGATAGTAGGATACGACGTAAGGAGTTTCCTAGTGTAGTACCGTAGCCACGTTCTAGTGGTTCAACAACGAACTTACCGAATTTAGCATCTTCACTAATTTCAATTGTTTCAATTCTAGGTTTTTCGATTTCAATCATTTACAAATATCCTCCTTGATTACGTCGACTTAAATTATACTGTATTTCTCAGTGACCTGCGACAATAACGATAATATTATACGCGACGACGTTTTGGTGGACGACAACCATTATGTGGTACTGGAGTAACGTCACGGATTGCAGTTACATCTAATCCAGCTGATTGTAATGCACGGATTGCTGATTCACGACCAGGACCTGGTCCTTTAACAGTCACTTCAACCGTTTTTAAGCCATGTTCCATAGCTGCTTTCGATGCAGTTTCTGAAGCCATTTGAGCTGCAAAAGGTGTTGATTTTTTTGATCCTTTGAATCCAAGTGCACCTGCTGATGACCATGATAAAGCATTACCAAATTCATCAGTAATAGTTACGATTGTATTATTGAATGTTGAGCGGATGTGTGCTACACCATTCTCAATATTCTTTTTCACTCTACGTTTACGAGATACTTGTTTACGTGCCATTTAAAATTTGCCTCCTTTACCTATTATTTTTTCTTGTTAGCTACAGTTTTAACTGGACCTTTACGAGTACGAGCATTGTTTTTTGTCTTTTGTCCGCGTACTGGTAATCCGCGACGGTGACGAATACCACGGTATGATGAGATTTCCATTAAACGTTTAATGTTTAAGTTTTGCTCACGACGTAAGTCACCTTCTACTTTATAGTTGTCAACTACTTCACGGATACGACCTAATTCGTCATCAGTTAATTCGTTAACGCGTGTATCTGGTGATACATTAGCTTCTTCCACAATCTTTTTAGCTGTAGTAGTGCCGATACCATATACATAAGTTAAAGAAATAACAATACGTTTTTCACGTGGAATATCTACTCCTGCAATACGTGCCATAATTATTTACACCTCTCTTTTATTAGCCTTGTCTTTGTTTATGTTTTGGGTTGCTACAAATTACCATTACTTTACCTTTACGTTTAATGACTTTACATTTTTCGCAAATTGGTTTTACTGATGGTCTTACTTTCATTTTAATACCTCCCTATATTATGGAGTGACGATTATTTATAACGATACGTAATTCTGCCGCGTGTTAAATCATACGGAGACATTTCTACTGTTACTTTGTCGCCAGGTAGAATACGAATATAATTCATTCTGATTTTGCCACTCACGTGAGCTAAAATCTCATGACCATTTTCTAATTCTACTTTAAACATTGCATTTGGTAAAGTATCTAATACTGTACCTTCTAATTCAATAACATCTTGCTTAGCCATTTATTAACTTCCCCCTTTTTACAATAGTTGGTTATCGTCTAAGATCAACTCTAACCATACGAGTCTATAAGTGTTGTTAATAAGTTCAACAAAAATAAAATGAATTACTATATCGCATTGTCACTCTTTCGTTTATACTCTTGGCATTACATAGACCGTACAAAGTTGATACTATTTTAGATTCTCAAGAATTTCGATTACGTCTGAAGTAACCTCTTTAATATCTTTTGAACCGTCAATGTTTTTCAATACATTTTCATTATCATAGTATTCTAAGATAGGCTTAGATTGTTTAACATTGACATTTAAACGATTTGCAACTGTCTCTGGGTTGTCATCTTCACGTTGGTATAATTTACCGCCGTCAATATCACAAATGCCGTCAACTTTTGGAGGATTGAATACAAGATGATAAGTGGTTCCGCATTTTTCGCAAATTCTACGACCAGTAAGGCGGTTCATTAATTCTTCTTCAGGGACCTCTATATTGATAACAGCGTCAATTGTTCTATCTAATTCTTGCATGATTTCACTTAATGCTTTAGCTTGTTCAATAGTACGAGGAAAGCCGTCAAGTAAGAATCCTTTTTTTGCATCGTCTTCTGAAATTCTATCTTTAACGATGCCCACAGTAACTTCATCAGGGACTAATTCTCCACGATCCATGTACGATTTAGCTTCTTTGCCTAAATCCGTTTCATCTTTAATCGCTTTTCTGAACATGTCTCCAGTAGATATGTGTGGAATCGGGAATTTCTTAACAATTTCACTCGCTTGAGTTCCTTTACCTGCGCCAGGTAAACCCATTAAAATGATATTCATAAGTGCCCTCCTACAATTTATCTACCACCAAAGCCTCTATAATCTTTTTGACTCACTTGAGCTTCAAGACTCTTCATTGTTTCAATCGCAACACCAATTACGATAAGTAGACTTGTACCACCAACTTGAATACTTTGTGGTAAATCCATCACCTTAGTGGCAATGATTGGAAGAATAGCAACGACTGCTAAGAATATTGATCCTACAAAGGTCAATCTGTAGAGAACTTTAGTAATATATTTTTTGGTTTGTTCGCCAGGTCTGATCCCTGGGACATAGCTTCCTTGTTTTTTAAGGTTATCAGACATCTTTTCAGGATTGACTTGTACAAATGCATAGAAATAAGTGAAAGCAATGATGAGTACTACGTAAACGATCATTCCGATATTATTCGATGGATTTGCAACGTCAGATATTTTTTGCGCCCAACTAGCATCAGGAAAGAACAATGTTAATGTTCTTGGTAATAAGAAGAACGCCATTGCAAAGATGACTGGTATAACCCCTGCAGAGTTAACTTTCAAAGGTAAATATGTTGCTTGTGAACCTAATCGTTGTGCTGATTGTTTTTTCGCATATTGAATTGGTATTTTACGAATAGCTTGTAGTACAAATATTGCACCAACTGTTAATAATATCATTCCAACAATTAATCCAATAACTTTTAACCATGCTAATGTTGTATCATCTTGCCCCACAAAGGATTGTTGGTAGAACTGGATTAATGATGAAGGTAATGAAGATAAAATACCACCAAAGATTATAATGGAAATACCATTACCAACACCGAATTGAGTGATTTGTTCACCTATCCAAATTAAGAATGCGGTACCCGCTGTTAACACAACAGCTATCGTTAAATAACTAATTACTGATTGGTCTATAATAAGTTGTCCTTGTAAATAATTATTAAACTGGAACGCCATACCTATAGATTGGATAAATGCAAGTACAATTGCAAAATAACGTGTTACATTATTAAGTTTCTTTCTACCTGCATCACCTTGTTTTGCCCACTCAGAAAACTTCGGAACAATATCCATTTGTAATAACTGCATCACAATAGATGCAGTGATATAAGGCATTATACCCATGGCAAAGATAGAAAAGTTCTGCAAGGCTCCGCCACCAAATGTGTTTAACAAGTCAGTGACACCTTGAGAACCTTGTTGACTGTCAAATGCAGCTGGATTTACACCAGGTGCAGGAATATAAGTACCTATTTTAAAAATAACTAACATTGCGAGAGTAAAAAAGATCTTGTTACGAACTTCTTTTGTAGTAAAGAAGCTCACAAGCGTTTGAAACATTAGATCACCTCGTGTGCTCCGCCTTTAGCATCAATAGCTTCTGCTGCAGATGCAGAGAATTTGTTAGCTTTCACTGTTAACTTCTTGTCAAGTGAACCTTTACCTAATACTTTAATACCAGATTTTTCACTTTTAACTACACCAGATTCTACTAATAAAGCAGGAGTTACTTCAGTACCATCCTCAAATTTATTAAGTTGGTCTAAGTTAACAATAGCATATTCTTTGCGGTTAATGTTAGTAAAGCCTCGTTTTGGTAAACGACGGAATAAAGGTAATTGTCCACCTTCGAAACCTGGTCTTAAACTACCACCTGAACGCGCTTTTTGTCCTTTTTGTCCACGGCCACTAGTTTTACCGTTACCAGTAGCTGCACCACGACCTACGCGGTTACGAACTTTGCGAGAACCTTCTGCTGGTTTTAACTCATGTAATTTCATTTCGGCACCTCCTTAATTATTGTTTTTCTACTGTCACTAAGTGACTTACTTTGTTGATTTGCCCACGAATAGCAGGGTTATCTTCAACAACTACTGAAGAGTTTGTTTTTTTCAAACCTAAAGCTTCAACAGTTTTACGTTGTGTTTCTGGACGACCTATAACACTACGAGTGAGGGTAATTTGTAATTTAGCCATAACTTATTTTCCCTCCTTAATTATATAATTCTTCTACTGACTTGCCACGTAATTTCGCAACTTGTTCAGCATTTTTAAGGTTTTGTAATCCATTAAGTGTTGCACGCACCATGTTGATTGGTGTGTTTGATCCTAAAGATTTACTTAAGATATCAGTGATACCTGCTAATTCTAATACTGCACGAACAGGGCCACCCGCAATAACACCAGTACCAGGAGCTGCTGGTTTCATTAATACACTACCTGAACTGAATTGTCCAGTAATCGTGTGAGGCGTTGTACCTTCGACACGTGGAACTTCAACTAAGTTTTTCTTAGCTGCTTCTACTGCTTTTTTGATTGCTTCAGGTACCTCTTGTGCTTTACCAGTACCGAATCCAACGCGACCGTTTTTGTCTCCAACTACTACTAAAGCGCTAAAACGGAAACTACGACCACCTTTTACAACTTTTGCAACACGGTTAATTGTAACAACGCGTTCTTCAAATTCTTTCGCTTCTTCTCTACGAGCCATGTAAATGTCCCTCCTTTAAATTAAAATTCTAAACCATTTTCACGAGCTGCATCTGCTAACGCTTTAACACGTCCGTGATATAAATATCCTCCACGGTCAAAAACAATTGTTTTCACACCATTTTCGCTAGCTCTTTTAGCAACAGTTTCGCCGACTTTAGCTGACAAATCAACTTTTGATCCAGTTTCGTTAGCTAGATCTTTATCTTGAGTTGAAGCTTGTGCTAATGTTCTGCCATTAACATCATCGATAACTTGTGCATAAATGTGTTTATTTGAACGATAAACATTTAAACGTGGTTTTTCAGCAGTGCCAGCTAGTTTGCTACGGACACGTGCATGTCTTTTTAAACGCACTTTATTTTTATCAATTTTGCTGATCATTTTATTACTCCTTTCTTCTGAAAGTTATTTATTATTTACCAGTTTTACCTTCTTTACGGCGAACATATTCACCTTGGTAACGAATTCCTTTACCTTTATAAGGTTCTGGAGGTCTTACTGAACGAATGTTTGAAGCGATAGCTCCAACTTGTTCTTTAGAGATACCTTCTACAGTTACTGTAGTGTTCTTCTCAACGCCGAACGTGATACCGTCTTCAGCTTTAAACTCAACTGGGTGAGAGTAGCCAACGTTTAATAATAGGTCATTACCTTGCATTTGCGCACGGTAACCTACACCTACAAGTTCAAGTGTTTTTTTGTAACCATCTTTAACACCTTGAATCATATTATTGATTAAAGCACGCGTTGTACCATGAACTGTTCTATCATCTTGAGAATCAGTTGGTCTTACAACTTCTAATGTGTTTTCATCTTGTTTATATGTCATTCTTTCATTCATTGTTTGTGATAATTCACCTTTAGGACCTTTAACAGAAACTGTATTTCCTTCGATAGTTACTGTAACGTCACTAGGGATGTCAATAATTTTTTTACCAACACGACTCATGTTATCGCACCTCCTTATTATTAATAATTACCAAACGTAACCTAAGATTTCTCCACCAATATTACGTTTTCTTGCTTCTTTATCAGTGATAACACCTTCAGAAGTTGAAACTAATGCAATACCTAAACCATTAAGTACTCTTGGTACTTCATTCGCTTTAGCATACACACGTAAACCTGGTTTTGAGATACGTTTTAATCCAGTGATAACACGTTCATTATTTTGACCATATTTAAGGAATAAACGGATAACCCCTTGTTTATCGTCTTCAACATATTCTACGTTTTTAATGAAACCTTCACTTTTTAATATTTCAGCAATTTCTTTTTTAATATTTGAAGCAGGTAATTCTAACTTGTCATGACGCACCATGTTTGCGTTTCTTACTCGAGTTAGCATATCTGCAATTGGATCGTTGATTGTCATTGAATGTTGCCTCCTTTCAGACTTTTTTCTATTACCAGCTAGCTTTACGAACGCCAGGGATTTGGCCTTTATAAGCTAATTCACGGAAACAAATACGGCATAATTTAAATTTACGATATACAGAATGTGGACGACCACAGCGTTGACAACGCGTATATTCACGTACTTGGAACTTTTGTTTTTTTTGTTGCTTAGCAACCATTGAACTTTTAGCCACTTAATTAGCCTCCTTTAGAGATTATTTTTGAAATGGCATACCGAATTGTGTTAACAATTCACGAGCTTCCTCGTCAGTGTTAGCAGTCGTTACGATAACGATATCCATTCCTCTTATTTTGCTTACGCGATCATAGTCGATTTCAGGGAAAATTAATTGTTCTTTAACACCTAATGTGTAGTTACCTCTACCGTCGAATGCTGATTTTGAAACACCACGGAAGTCACGTACACGTGGAAGTGATACAGATATTAATTTATCTAAAAAGTCATACATTCTTTCACCACGAAGTGTTACTTTAGCTCCAATTGGCATACCTTCACGTAAACGGAATGTAGCGACAGATTTTTTTGCTTTAGTTACTAATGGTTTTTGCCCAGTGATTGCTTGTAATTCTTCTACAGCATCATCTAATACTTTAGCGTTTTGTACAGCATCACCAACACCCATGTTTACTACAATTTTTTCTATTTTTGGTACTTCCATTACAGAACTATAGTTGAATTTTTTCACTAAGTCGGATGTAACTTCGGTATTGAATTTTTCTTTTAAACGATTCACAGTGGATCCTCCTTTCAACTAGTTATTAATTATTAGATTTGATTTCTTCGCCAGATTTTTTAGCTACACGAACTTTTTTGCCATCTTCGAATTTATAACCTACACGAGTCGGTTCATTCGTTTTTGGATCTAATAATTGTACATTAGAAACATGGATTGCTGCCTCTGTTTCTAAGATTCCACCTTCAGGATTAAATTGAGTTGGTTTTTGGTGTTTTTTGATAGTGTTAACACCTTCCACAACGACACGGTCTTTTTTAGGTTCAGTAGCTACTACTTTACCTTCTTTACCTTTGTCTTTACCTGCGATAACTTTTACGTTGTCACCTTTTTTGATATGCATGTGTGGCACCTCCTTAAATTTATATATTTATAAATAGTTTATTATAGTACTTCTGGAGCTAATGATACGATTTTCATGAAATTACCTTCACGTAATTCACGCGCAACTGGTCCAAAAATACGAGTACCACGTGGGCCTTTGTCGTCACGAATGATGACACATGCATTTTCATCAAATTTGATATATGAACCGTCATTACGACGTACACCTGATTTAGTACGTACAACAACAGCTTTAACTACTTCACCTTTTTTGACAACGCCGCCTGGTGTAGCATGTTTAACAGTAACGACGATAACGTCACCAATGTTCGCTGTTTTACGACCAGATCCACCTAATACTTTGACTGTAAGTACTTCACGTGCACCAGAGTTATCTGCTACTTTTAATCGTGTTTCTTGTTGGATCATGAGTTAAACCTCCTTTATCTTCACTGTTTATTAAATAATTACTGATTCTTCAACAATATCTACTAAACGGAAACGCTTAGTTGCTGATAAAGGACGTGTTTCTTGAATCTTAACGATGTCCCCTAATTTAGCTGAGTTGTTTTCATCATGTGTTTTGTATTTTTTAGAGTATTTTACTCGTTTGCCATATAGTTTGTCGGTCTTGTATGTTTCAACAAGTACAGTTACTGTCTTATCCATTTTATCGGAAACGACTCTACCTACATAAACTTTACGATCATTTCTTTCGCTCACTTTAGTAACCTCCTCTTTCAATTAAATTATTGATTAGCCTTACCTTGTTCAATTTCTCTTTCACGAGCAACAGTTTTTAGACGTGCAATCGTTTTTCTTACTGTACGAATACGTGCAGTTTCCTCTAATTGACCTGTAGCTAACTGAAAGCGTAGGTTAAAAAGCTCCTCTTTTGAAGATTTGATTTGTGCTTCGATTTCAGAAGTGGTTAAGTCTCTAATTTCCTTAGCTTTCATTTGTTTCACCACCCAATTCTTCACGTTTTACAAACTTAGTTTTAACTGGAAGTTTGTGACTTGCTAAACGTAATGCTTCACGCGCAACTTCTTCGTTTACGCCTGCAACTTCAAATAAAATTCTACCTGGTTTTGCAACAGCAATCCAGCCTTCAACGGCACCTTTACCAGCACCCATACGAACTTCTAAAGGTTTTTTAGTGTAAGGTGTATGTGGGAAGATTTTGATCCAAACTTTCCCGCCACGTTTCATATAACGAGTCATTGCAATACGAGCTGATTCGATTTGACGAGATGTAATCCAAGACGTTGTAGTAGCTTGTAAACCATACTCACCAAATGTTACATAGTTACCGCCTTTAGAACGACCAGTTGTTTTAGGACGATGTTGACGACGATATTTAACACGTTTTGGTAGTAACATTATTATTTTCCTCCTTCACTAGTGTTCTTAGTAGGAAGAACTTCTCCACGATAAATCCACACTTTGACACCTAACTTACCATAAGTTGTGTCTGCTTCTGCGTGTGCATAGCCTATGTCAGCACGTAGTGTATGAAGTGGAACAGTTCCTTCTGAATATTGTTCTGCACGAGCGATATCAGCACCAGCTAAACGGCCAGATACTTGTGTTTTGATACCTTTAGCACCTTGTTTCATCGCTCTTGTAATTGCTTGTTTTTGTACACGACGGAATGATGCACGGTTTTCTAATTGACGTGCAATGTTTTCTGCTACTAATTTAGCATCTAAATCAACTTTTTTGATTTCAATTACGTTGATGTGTACTTTTTTGTTTGTTAATGAATTTAATTTGTTACGAAGTTTTTCAATTTCTGAACCGCCTTTACCGATTACCATACCTGGCTTACCAGTGTGAATAGCGATGTTGATACGATTAGCAGCACGTTCAATTTCTACATGAGAAACTGAAGCTTCTTTTAATGCGTTATCAATAAACTTACGGATTTTTAAATCTTCGTGTAATAATGATGCGAAGTCTTTTTCTGCATACCATTTAGCTTCCCAATCACGGATTACACCGACACGAAGTCCAATTGGATTAATTTTTTGACCCACAGTGTTCCCTCCTTAAGAATTTATTAAGCTTCTTTCGCTTCTTCTTTACCGTCACTCACGACGATTGTAATGTGGCTTGTACGTTTGTTGATCGCACTTGCACTACCTTGTGCACGTGGACGGAAACGTTTTAATGTTGGTCCTTCATTAGCATAAGCTTCTTTAACTACTAATTCATCTGTATTCATGTCGTAGTTATGTTCAGCATTCGCTAAAGCGGACATTAATAATTTTTCAATTACTGGCGATGAAGCCTTGTTTGTTAATTTTAAGATCGCAATCGCTTCACCAGCGCTTTTGCCTCTAATTAGATCTAATACTAATCTAACTTTACGAGGTGCGATTCTTATTGTTTTAGCAACCGCTTTTGCTTCCATTCCAATTTCCTCCTCTACCTGTTAGATACTATCTTCTTGTTTTTTTATCGTCTGCTACGTGACCTTTAAATGTACGTGTTGGTGCAAACTCTCCTAGTTTATGACCAACCATATCTTCTGTTACGAATACAGGTACATGCTTACGTCCATCATAAACAGCGAATGTATGTCCGATGAAATCAGGGAAAACAGTTGAACGACGTGACCAAGTTTTGATTACTTGTTTTTTCTCACTTCCGCTTTGAGCTTCAACCTTTTTCATTAAGTGATCGTCAACGAAAGGTCCTTTTTTAATACTACGAGCCATAGTGGCGCCTCCCTTCTTATTATGTGCGTGCAGCGTTTAAGCCGCACACCCAAATAAGTTATTTTTATTTTTTCTTCTTACGTCCACGAACGATAAGTTTATCAGATGATTTTTTACCGCGACGTGTTTTCTTACCAAGTGTTGGTTTGCCCCATGGTGACATTGGAGAAGGCATACCGATTGGTGCGCGTCCTTCACCACCACCGTGTGGGTGATCGTTAGGGTTCATAACAGAACCACGAACTGTTGGGCGAAGACCTTTCCATCTTGAACGGCCAGCTTTACCAACATTAACAAGTTCATGTTGAATATTGCCAACTTGACCTATTGTCGCACGGCAAGTTGAAAGAATCATACGTACTTCGCCAGATCTTAATCTGATTAATACATATTTACCTTCTTTACCTAATACTTGCGCACTAGCGCCAGCAGAACGAGCAATTTGTCCACCTTTACCAGGTTTCAACTCGATATTATGAATAATTGTACCTACTGGAATGTTTTGTAATGGTAATGCATTACCAACTTTAATATCTGCATTTTCACCGTTTTCAAGTATTTGACCTACTTTTAAGTTTTTAGGCGCAATAATGTAACGTTTTTCTCCATCAGCATAAAATAACAATGCGATGTTTGCTGAACGGTTTGGATCATATTGAATTGAATCAACTTTTGCTTGGATACCATCTTTGTTACGTTTGAAATCAATTACACGGTATTGACGTTTATGCCCTCCACCATGGTGGCGAACAGTCAATTTACCTTGGTGATTTCGTCCCGCTCTTTTCGGTAGCGGTTGTAATAATGACTTTTCTGGAGTAGTTTTCGTAATTTCTGCGAAATCTAAACTAGTCATATTACGACGACCGTTAGTAATTGGCTTATATTTTTTTAGAGCCATTGTCGTTTACCTCCTTATTGGTAATTTATTAGTTAAATAGATCGATTGATCCTTCTTTTAGTTTAACGATTGCTACGCGTCGTTTGTTTGTATAGCCTTGGTAACGGCCCATACGTTTTTTCTTCGGTTTGTAGTTGATGATGTTTACACTATCAACTTTAACATCGAAGATTTCTTCTACAGCAATTTTTACTTGTGTTTTATTAGCACGAGTATCAACATCGAATGTATATTTGTCTTCAGCCATTGCAACTGATGATTTTTCAGTAATTACGGGGCGCTTAAGAACGTCTCTTGCTTCCATTATCCGAGCACCTCCTCAACTTTTTTAGCAGCTGCTTCTGTGATTACTACACTGTCAGCGCTTGTTAAATCTAGAACGTTTAAACCTTGTGCTGTTGTCACTTGAACGCCAGGGATGTTACGAGCTGATAATGCCACGTTCACATCTTCAGATTCTGTGATTACTAACACTTTTTCAGGTTGTTCTAAGTTAGAAAGTACAGTTTTGAATTCTTTCGTTTTCGGAGCTTCAAAACTTAATGTATCTACAACTGTTAAGCTATTTTCTTGTGCTTTAAATGATAATGCTGAACGCAATGCTAAACGGCGCATTTTTTTAGGCATTTTATAAGCATAGCTTCTTGGTGTTGGTCCGAATACGATACCACCACCACGCCATTGTGGAGCACGAATTGTACCTTGACGCGCACGTCCTGTACCTTTTTGTCTCCATGGTTTACGTCCACCACCACGTACTGCTGAACGGTTCTTAACAGCATGAGTACCTTGGCGTAATGAAGCACGTTGTAAGTTAATTGCTTCAAAAAGAACATTGTTGTTTGGTTCGATTGCAAATACTGCATCGCTTAATTCAACTGAACCTGATTTAGTTCCATCTACTTTTAATACATCATAATTTGCCATTATGCATTTCCTCCTTTCGCTCTATTTTATTTATTACCTTTAATTGATGAAGAAATTTCTAAGAATCCTTTTTTAGGACCTGGCACGTTACCTTTTACTAAAATAACATTATTTTCAGTATCAACTTGAACTACTTCTAAGTTTTGGACTGTTACAGTGTTTCCACCCATACGTCCAGGCATCTTTTGTCCTTTGAAAACTTTTGAAGCGTCTGACGCCATACCTACTGAACCAGGTGATCTATGGAAATGAGAACCATGTGACATTGGTCCGCGTGCTTGATTATGACGCTTAATGGCACCTTGGAAACCTTTACCTTTAGATACGCCAGTTACATCAATGATTTCACCGGCTTCAAATGTATCAACTGAGACTTCTTGACCTACTTCGTATTCATCAACGTTAACGTTTCTGAATTCACGAATGAAGCGCTTAGGTGCTGAATCTGCTTTTTTAGCATGTCCTTCAGCTGGCTTATTAGCATATTTGCTTGATTTGCTTCCTTTTTTGTAAGCTTCTTTATCAGCATAGCCTACTTGGATTGCATTATAGCCATCTACTTCTTCAGTTTTCTTTTGTAATACTACGTTTTTACTAGCTTCTACTACTGTTACTGGGATTAAATCACCATTTTCACCGAAAACTTGTGTCATCCCGATTTTTCTTCCTAAGATTCCTTTGGTCATCGAAAGTCCACCTCCTAATTTTTTTATAATTTAATTTCGATGTCTACACCGGATGGTAAGTTTAAGCCCATAAGAGCGTCTACTGTTTTTGGTGTAGGGTTAACAATATCGATTAAGCGTTTATGTGTACGTTGTTCGAATTGTTCACGTGAATCTTTGTACTTATGCACGGCACGAATTACAGTGTAAACTGATCTTTCAGTTGGTAACGGAATTGGTCCAGAAACGTCTGCACCAGAACGTTTTGCTGTTTCAACAATTTTTTCTGCAGATTGATCGATAACTCTGTGATCATAAGCTTTTAATCTGATTCTGATTTTTTGTTTTGCCATAATTTTCCCTCCTTATACGTCTACATTTAAGTGATAGACTTCTCCACGAAAACTATCTCACACAGCGCCATGGCAAAGCGGCCGGGTGTGTCAGTAACCTTTCGCTTCATCGCGTGTTCTTAAAGTCCAACATTAGATATGTTACATGAAAAGCAGTGAGTTTTCAAGCTTTTCTGCAAAACTTTTTTACTTTTTGCCTAACACATACCTTGTTATTATACTTGAATAAAATATTCAGTTCAACCTCTTTTGAAAAATTTTTATACTTTTATTTTATGATAGTCATCGAATGACTAAATGTTATTTTTCTTTTTTAATTTCGTTTATACTATACAATGTCAGGTGGTGAATATTTATGAAAAGTGGTATTCGTACAACGCTTATCGTATTAAGTCTCATTTTAATTATTGGAGAATTTATATATGGCGTTCCCTTTTTAGGAGGCAGTATTATCTTTAGTTTTGGTTGGCAGCCATTGCTTTTGAATGCATTGCTGTATTTTATAATTGTTATTATATTAGTTGCAGATAAGCAAAATACTATTAAACCAATGTTATTAATTCCATTATTAGGTGTGATTGGTTCATTTATAGCATTTGTACCGTTTATCGGTATGATCATCCATTGGATTTTATTCTTTTTAATGTTGTTCTTTATTTTAATTGTATTTTCTACGCCACTATATATCCCAAATAAGCATGCAAAAGTTGTTTATACTCAAGAAAAACAGGAAGAAAAAAATTAGTTATCATATTATTCATACTTTCTAGTTAGGTGAAACATTATAATGTAGAAACTGGTTTTAATACGTCGTTATGTAACTTATATATAAATAAAAAATCCCTTTGCATTCGAATTATCTCGAAGCAATGGGATTTTATTTTTAACCATGAACAAATACAAAATATAATATAAACAATATCATCAAACCGTACATAATGGGATGTACTTCTTTATGTCTTTTAGAAATTAACATTGTAATAGGATAAAAAATGAAACCACATGCAATACCTGTAGCGATTGAATACGACAACGGCATCATGATAATCGTAATAAACGCGGGCACCGCAACTTCAAATTTTTTCCAATCAATTTCTGCAAAGTTAGCCGCCATTAAAACCCCTACTACAACTAATGCTGGCGTAGTAACTGCGCTTGTTACTACTTCCATAAGCGGACTGAAGAATATCGCTAACAAAAAACAGAAGCCTGTAACTACACTGGCAAATCCTGTTCGCGCACCAACAGCTACACCAGAACTAGACTCTATATAGGATGTTGTCGTAGTTGTACCAAAAATGGCGCCCACAATCGTGGCTAATGAATCAGAGAAAAGCGCACGTCCGGCTCTTGGTAATTTATTATCTTTCATGATACCTGCTTGTGTAGCTACGGCAACAAGTGTCCCCGCAGTATCAAAGAAATCTATAAACAAGAAAGTTAAAATAACGATTAAAAATTGAACCGTAAATAGTTGCGCTGGATCTTTAAATGCTTCAAATGCAGCACCAAAGGTTGGTTCAATACTTGGTATCTTACCTACGATTCCACTCGGCGTATGTATTAAGCCAGTTAACATACCTGAGATAGAAGTGATAACCATACCTATAAATATGGCACCTGGAACTCTTACTGCATAAAGTATCACTGTAACCACGATACCAAATATTGTTAGCAATACTGGACCATCTGTAATATTTCCTAGTGTTACTAATGTAGAATCATTATTAACAATAATTCCTGAACTTTGTAATCCTACAAATGTAATGAAGAGCCCTATACCTGCAGATACTGCCATTTTCATTTGAAAAGGTATTGCATTAATAATTGTTTCCCTAAGACCTGTCATAGTTAGAAATGCGAAAACGACACCAGAAAATAGTACGCCTGTTAATCCAATTTCCCATGGTATACCCATAGTTAATACAACAGTAAAAGCGAAGAATGCATTTAATCCCATACCTGGCGCTAAGCCTATAGGATATCTAGCTATTAGTCCCATAAATAGCGAACCAACAAATGCTGCTAGCGCAGTGGCAACAAAAATGGCGCCTTGGTCCATCTTCATGCTTTCGGATACCCCGTCTACACCTGCTAAACTAAGTACTTGAGGGTTAACAGCTAAAATATATGCCATTGATAAGAAAGTTGTTAAACCACCAAGTATTTCTTTTTTATAATTAGTCTCATGTTTATCAAACTTGAAATACTTTTTCACAGTAAGTTCTCCTTTTTTTAAAATACCTACATATTCTAATACCAAACTTACTAATTTACAATAGCAAACACGAACTTTGATATATTTTTATATCTTTTTGTTCGATAAAACTAAAATTTAAGTCCTTTTAATGCGTCTTGGAATGGATTATTTTCTATACCTTCATCATTATTCATATATTTTTTTAGATCTTTTTTATTTACTTTATCAGACTTTTTATTTTTATGGCGTTTATCCATTTGTGCCTGTGTTTCAGTATGGCCACATACACAACGATAAACTGCTTCTTTACCTTTACCAAATAACATCATTTTTTTATGACAATTAGGACAACGTGCGTTCGTTTTTCTTTGGACATTTTTCTTAGTCTTACATTTAGGGTCCTGACAAACAAGCATTTGTCCATTTTTTGTTTTAACTTTAATCATAAATTTTCCACACGTTGGACATTCAGTTGTTGTTAGGTTATCGTGTTTATAATTTTGCTTACTTTCTTTAATTTCATTAACGACTTCATGCGTAAAAGACTTCATCTCAGATATAAATTGATTTGCATTATATTTTCCTTGTTCAATTAATGAAAGTTTTTCTTCCCATTCTGCTGTTAATAATGGGGAAGTTAATTTTTGTGGCGCTAATTCTAAAATTTGCTTACCTTTGGAAGTAACTTTTATTTTTCCATCACGTGATTCAATCGCATTCATATTAAATAGCTTATCGATGATATCTGCTCTAGTCGCAACTGTGCCAATACCGCCTGTTTCTTTCAATGTTTCATTGTGCTTTTTATTATTCAATTTAAAGAATTTTTGTGGGCTTTCCATCGCTTTTAATAAAGTTCCTTCATTAAAGTACGATGGAGGTGTTGTTTCTTGTTGTTCGATTTTGTATTGTGTAATTTTTAATTTGGAGCCTTCCGATAATTGCTCGACTTGATTATTAACCGCTTCCTTATTTTCATAAATCGCTTTGAAACCTAATTTTGTTGTAATTTTATCTTTTAATACAAATTGATAGTTTCCTATTAATAAATTAATAGCTACAACTTCATATTCATGAGGAGGCATAAGATTTTCTAAAAATCTTTGAGCAATCATCATATATATTTTTGATTCACGTTGCGTTAACTGTTGCATATCAGGACGCACTTCTGTTGGTATAATTGCATGATGGTCTGATACTTTTTGGTTATTTATAAATTTTTGATTTTTTGAAAATGATTGTGCTATTTGTAATTTTGCAATTTCCTTTAAAGAAGTACCCATAATTGCTTGAACGCGATCTTTAAGTGTGTTTACCATGTCATCAGTTAAATAATTCGAATCTGTACGTGGATACGTTACAAGTTTATGTCTTTCATACAAAGCTTGTAAGACATTCAATGTTTCTTTTGGCCCGAAGTGATAACGTTTATAAGCCTCCTGTTGTAAATCTGTTAGATTAAATAGTCTAGGCGCGTATGATTTCTTATGCGTTTTATTTATTTTTTCCACTAACGCTGGTTTGTTGTTTATTTCATTTTTAATGTTTTCAAACACAGTTTTATCAGTTGCTGATTGTGGATTCACACTTTGGAATGTAAGGCCATCAGCAATAACTTTCATTGTAAAATACATCTGTGGTGCGAAATGATTAATTTCGTTTTGTCTCATTTGAACAAGTTGTATTGTCGGCGTTTGAACTCTTCCAAGTGATAGTTGAGCATCATATTTCGTAGTTAATGCACGTGTTGCATTAATTCCAACAATCCAATCTGCTTCGCTTCGAGCTAACGCTGCATAATATAAATTATTAAATTTGCGTCCATCTTGTAACTTTGAAAAACCATTTTTAATAGCTTTATTCGTTACTGAGCTGATCCATAACCTTTGAATAGGTTTTTTATTATGGGCTTTATCCAATATTAATCGAGCAACCAGTTCGCCTTCTCTCCCAGCATCTGTTGCTATAATAATGTCTTTTACATTTTTATTATTGATTAAAGATTGTACTATAGAAAATTGTTTTTTTGTCTTGCTAATGACAACCGTCTTCATATGTTTAGGTATAATCGGCAGGTCATCCAGCTTCCATTCTTTATAATTATTATCGTATTGTTCTGGCGTCGCATTTGTGACTAAATGTCCTAGCGCCCAAGTCACGATATATTTACTATTTTCGAAATAGCCATTACGTTTTTCATTTATATTTAGTGCTTTGGCAATGTCTCTGCCTACTGAAGGTTTTTCAGCAATAATAAGTGATTTCATAATTTCGTCCTTTCAAATTCAATATAATATTTATTGTAACATGTATATAGCACATCAAAACTTCCATTTACATGAAAAAGTTCTTATAATTAACTTAATAGTTCATCATATGGAGGGAATGATATGAAAACAACAAATCCGAAAGATGTCGATCAAATTCTAGAATTTCTAAATAGTGCTAACTACCAATTTGCTTCTTATTTATATAAACTACCTCAAATGCACAATGATATTAGAACTGTTATTTCAGACGCTATAAAAGATCCAGGTGTATTTGCAAGTGTCAATGAGCAAAACCAAATAACGATGTTAATCTTAGCACTAAAATATGAGCATAATAAATATAAAGTGATTGGGCCTTTCTTAGCTGAAAATATAAAACCATCTATTGAAGATATGAATCATCTTTTTGAAAGTTTGGCAAAGAGCAAACCTGATTTTGCAAATTTCAATTTCTCTTTCGAAGAAAACGAACAAGACTATTTACCATTCATGAAATCTTTAGGTGCGTCTTATAACTTTACTGACTATCATCTCATTACTACGAAAGATATGGGCGAAGTCAATAACACCCAAAATATTATTGAATATCAACCTGCTTTTTACCGTTATTTTAGTAAACTTCACAATGAAACGTTTAAACATGATGTCATGACTGCTGATGAAATCGTCGAATCATTGGATGACTGTCATCGCTTATTTATATTTATGTCAGAGGGATTGCTTAAAGGTTATCTATTCCTTGAAATCTATGAAAATAATCATATTGCTGAAATTAAGTATTTTTCTTCTCATTCTGATTATAGATTAATGGGTATCGCTTTTGATTTACTTTCATATTCATTACATTTTGCATTCACATCTTATAATATCAACAAAATTTATTTTAAAATTCGTAGCAAAAATTCAACTTTAGTTGAGCGGTTCAACGAACTAGGTTTCAATATTAATTATGAATATAAAAAATTCAAATATGTAGCTGCATATATTTAATTGTAAGCGTTTTATAAGTTTCTTGTTTAAGTTATATATTCATATTAATTTTATAAATAAAAAGGCTGCACTATAATCTAATATTTTTACTATCCGATAACTTTACTTTAGAATATATATCTAGGGCGATCAAAAATGATTGTTTTATATAGAAGGAAAGTAAAATTAAATAGAGAGTGAGTGAAGCTTAATTATGGATTTATTAATTGCCCTACTCCCTGCGTTGTTTTGGGGGAGTGTTGTTTTAATTAATGTGCTCGTTGGTGGAGGCCCTTACAATCAAATTAGAGGTACTACTTTCGGTGCGCTTATTATTGGTATTTTACTCTTACTTACTGGCAATACAAAATTCGACGACCCCATCGTTATTATTGTAGGTTTAATTTCTGGTGCTTTTTGGGCATTAGGACAAGGATATCAATTAAAATCAGTGAGTTTAATTGGTGTATCTAAAACCATGCCAATTTCTACAGGTTTGCAACTTGTCGGCACAACTTTATTTAGTGCCATTTTCTTAGGTGAGTGGAGTACTGGAACTCAAGTTGCACTCGGCTTAGTAGCAATGGTTTTACTTGTTGGCGGTATTGCGCTTACATCTATTAAAGGAAAAAATGAAGCATCAGAGAATACCAAAAACTTTGGTAAAGCGATTCCTATTTTATTAATTTCTACAGTAGGCTATGTCGTCTATGTGGTAGTTGCTCAAATATTTGGTGTAGATGGCATGAATGCCCTCTTCTTCCAATCTATAGGTATGGCAATTGGCGGATTAATTTTATCTGCTAAACATGAAACTTCAATAAAAAGTACAGTTTGGAATTTAATCCCAGGTGTAATTTGGGGAATAGGTAACTTGTTTATGTTCTATTCACAACCTAAAGTAGGCGTAGCAACTAGCTTTTCATTTTCACAATTATTAGTAATCGTCTCTACACTTGGAGGAATATTCTTATTAGGTGAAAGAAAAGACAAACGTCAAATGATTGGCATATGGACAGGTATAGTACTAATCGTTATAGCTGCCTTTGTCTTAGGTAATATTAAAGGTTAATATAGAAGCGTTACAACAAAGCATTATCAATCAATATACTTTATTATATGATCTAAACTTTTAAAGTATGCCGAATAACAAGGAGGAATTTTAAATGTTTAAAGATTTAGAAGGTAAAGTCGTTGTTATTACTGGGTCTGGCAGTGGTATAGGAAAAGCAATGGCAGAACAATTTGGTGAAGAAAAAGCCAATGTCATATTAAACTATCGTTCTGAACGTCATATGGATGCTATCGAGTCCTCAATTAAATTCATAGAGGACGCTGGTGGTAAAGCTATTAAAGTTCAAGCAGATATCTCAAAAGAAGATGATGTTAATCATCTTGTCCAATCTGCCGTTAAACGTTTTGGTACGCTTGACATTATGATTAATAACGCTGGGTTCGAAAAACCTATACCAACTCACGAGATGCCTTTAGAAGAATGGCAAAAAGTGATTGATGTCAACCTAACTGGTGCTTTTTTAGGTTCAAAAGCTGCAGTTAATCAATTTCTTAAAGAAGATAAACAAGGTATTATTATTAATACATCAAGCGTTCACGACAAAATTCCTTGGCCAAACTATGTCAATTATGCCGCGAGTAAAGGCGGGTTAAAATTAATGATGGAAACAATGTCTATGGAATACGCGCAATACGGCATTCGCATTAATAATATCTCACCAGGCGCAATTGTAACTGAACATACAAGAGAAAAATTCTCAGATCCTAAAACACGCGAAGAAACCTTAGAAATGATTCCAGCTAAAGCAATCGGCGAAGCTGATGAAGTAGCTAACGTTGCAAGATTCCTCGCATCTGATTTAGCAAGCTATATTCACGGAACTACCATTTATGTGGATGGCGGAATGACAAACTATCCAGCATTTATGGGAGGTAAAGGTTAACATACCTCCTCGTCTATAACAAACCAACTTATTTAGATTGGCTCAAAAAATAGACAAATCTTACGCAAACATTTGATTTGCGCTAGGTTTGTCTATTTTTGTTTGTATAACATTAATGTGAGGTTGATGAATAGATTTATTAAGTTGTTAAATGATGTAATTTATCTAAAAACGACATCCTAAATATGAGCAGTAGTTACATTAATTTTGTCCCAATGATCGCTTATCTCATCGACTTTATTCCAAAAATTTTTTGAAATAGCAATATTTTCACTAAAATCATAGCATTTGTTAATTACTTTACTATATTTATGCAACCTATAAACTCGCTTGCTATATAATTTCATATATTTTATTGCTTTCATTTTAAATGCAGCAGTAATTGGATACGATGCCTGCAAATACACTAACCGAAAACGACGAGCTATAGCAATGCCTACGGAAAGTATGCATAAAAAACTGCCAACAAAGTCGGAAACTTTGTCGACAGTTAGAACTAACCTATCCAGATTAGTTTAGAAATATTATCTATTTTAATGATTTATACAAATAAAGCTTGATAGATATACAAAATAATAATACTAATTACAATCGTCAAGTTACTGACCATACCTACCAATGGCAACGTCTTATATTTAAACTGAATAGAATAAGGTATGATAGCTACACCAATCGGTAATAACCAAGCAACTTGTAATGTTGTCTTAATCATTTGGTCGTCTACAGGTAACAAGAAATAAACTAATAATCCTGCTAATATGCCTAGACCATAATGCAAGCCTAAATATTTTAAAGCAATAGGTAAAAAGCGCTTATCAATACTAAAATTTAGCATTAAACCAAGTAAAATCATAGATAATGGCATATTAGCGCCTGATAAAACAGAGAAGAAGTTAATTACAGGTTCTGGGAAATGAATATTAAGCATATTTAAAATAAACATGATGATATATGTCATTAAAGGAACAGATTTAAGCAAATTTTTACCTAAATATTTGAAATCAAAATTATCACCAGCACTGCTGAAGTAACTCCCAACAAAATAAGTCACCCCAAACATAATGATGGCACCACCGATATCAGCCATGCCGAAATATATCATACCTGTTTTAGGCCAAATAGCCTCTACAAGAGGATAAGCAAATAAACCAATATTGAGTGATGCCGTCATCATCCCAACAGTGCCACGTATATGATTATCGTATTTTAAGAAAAACCAAATCACAATGACTTTTGCAATAACACCGTATAGTATCATCATAATAGGCAATATAGAAAGCGATAAATCTAAGCTTGCCCCATTTAAATTGACGATTACTAAAGAAGGTAACGTGACATTTAAGACTAAGGTTGAAAAGACTTGACTATCATTAGCTTTAAAGTATTTTATGCGTTTAAGTGTATAGCCTAAGGCAATAAGTAAAATAATAATAATAAATTGTTGGGTCACATAAATCCTTCTTTCATTCAATCATATCATTTTCATTCTATTTTCATACTTTAACATAAGTTACATCTATTTTAGAAGCTTTCGAATCCATGTTATAATTCTAACTATATACTGAAAGCCTATACAAGATAGTGAAGGAGGTAATTAAATGGATTTAAATGATAAGCTAGCAGAACTAAAACATGATTACGTTCGATTACAAGGTGATCTTGAAAAAAGAGAATCCGTTAGTCAATCTGTAGATCCTTTAATTCGACAACTTGAACAAATAGAACAAGAAATGGCAGAAGTACGTTCAGAAATTAGACAAAAAGAAAATAAATAACATCCTAGTAAATAAATATTTTACATGCTAAGATTAAGGACGAACATAGAAAGGATGTAATATATGCAACTGTATCTTATATTTTTGCCCGTGTTATATTTAATCGTAAGCTACATAAGTATATTTAAGATGAACACAATTATTACACGTATTTTACGTATCATTATGGCTTTACTTTTGTTATTCGTTGTAGCTATTACAACATTATCATTCCCCGCTGTAAATTGGTGGGTATTTATCGTGCTATTACTTATCGTAGGTAATGTAGAAATTACAGGCTTTAAAAATAGTAAGAACGACCAGAAAGCTGTACAAATTTTAAATATAATGAGTATTGTTTTATTTGTAATCTATGTCATTTTGACGTTAGTTTTATATTAAAAACACCCATTTTAATGCTGATGTAGCTAAGCTATTTCAGCATTTTTTATTAAATTAAAAGACGGGCGTACGGTATCTACAACTTGATACGGTACGCCCGATTCATATTTTATTAGTTCAATAATTATAATGCATTTCTATGTTGTCCTGCATCAGTTATTTTGATTTATTTTCTTTTTTTAATATTTTGGCTTTTAAAGTAAACAATATTTCATAAATAACTGGCACAACAATTAATGTCAGTAATGTCGAAGATATTAAACCGCCTACAACTGTTGCAGCCATACCTTTGGAAATAATAATAGAACTATCTTCACCAAATAACATTGGTGTTAATGCACCAATCGTTGCTAATGCAGTCATCAGGATTGGTCTGATACGCGTGCCCCCTGCTTCTAATAGCGCTGCTTTCATTTCCATGCCTTGTTGTTGCTTATTGATTACTCTATCGATTAACACAATTGCATTTGTTACCACGATACCAATCAACATTAGCATACCAATCATACTTGGTACAGAAACTGTTTCACCAGTTACAATTAGTGCAACAACAACGCCGATAACTGTATAAGGTAATGAGAATAATATTGTAAATGGTGCCAATGCGCCTTTAAACGTCAACACTAATACTAAATAAACAATAATAATTGCTGCGAGCATTGCCATAGTTAGTTGCGTTACTGCATTATTAATATCTTCATTAGCGCCCCCTACATTAATATCTACATTATCAGGTTTCTCTATTTCATTGACTTTTGAAAGTATTTTTTGAGATGTACCACCAACATCATCACTTGTTACTTTACCGGAAACTTTTGAAGTATAGTCCCCTGCTTTTGTTTCTATTTTGTTCGGTGTGCTTGTCTTCTCTAATTCAGCTATATCACTTAATTCAATTGATTGACCTGTTGGTGTCTGAAGCTCAGTGTTGTTAAGTTTTGCTTCTGTCCAGTCAGTCTCTTTATCTTCTTTAATCTTTACGTCAATCTCTTTACCGCTTTCTTTAACTGTGGTTACACTTTGTTCTGGTGTGTTTTGGTTTAATGTCATAGCTAATTGTGACGCAGATAAACCATAATTTGAAGCTTTATTCTGATCTACTTTGATATTATATTGTTCGTATGTTTTTGTTAAATCAGATTTTACATTTGCCATCCCCTCAATATCTTTCATATCATTCTCAACTTTATTAACCGTATCTTTTATTGCGTCAAGTGATGGTCCTGTTACGGATACTTCTAATTCATTATTTGTGCCGCCACCACTCATATCTTGGTTCGCCCAATCCCCGGGATGCTGATATGTCTCGATATGATTCAAGACTTTATCAGGTTCTTCATCGAAATTAGGGGTGTTAGATTCATATTCCACCATAATCGCCATACTGTTTGAACTACCTGTCGGATCTGTTGGTGTTGCTCCACCAACAGAATATTGTACTGTTTTCACTTTATCTTTATTATTCAAATATTTTTGTACTTGTTCAGCATGTTCTAAGACACCTGCTTCTGTTTCACCTGGCTCTGGTGTATACGTTAATGCCATAAATTTATCTTCACCAGTTGAGATAAAGCTAGTTCCTAGTTTCGCAGCACCTAAGCCCACACTAGCTATTAAAACAACAGTACTTATAAGCATTACTATCCATTTATGCGCGAGTGACCAACGTAATATCTTTTTATAGCCCCTACCTACTATGCCTAAAGATGTTTCTTTTTTCCGTTTTATACCTTTTTTAAAAAATGTAGCACTCAAGGAAGGTACAATCGTAATTGAAACAAGTAACGACGCTAATAAACTAAACGCAATTGCAAGTGCAAATGGCCTAAACATTTCACCTACTGAACCAGTTACAAATGCTAATGGTAGAAATACGATAATCGTAACAATAGTAGAAGACATGATTGGTTTGAAAACTTCTTTTGTTGCACTGATGATTAGCTTATCACCCGTTAATGCCTCTTTTTTGTCTGATAAACGTCTATATATGTTTTCAACTACAACGATTGAATCGTCGATAACACGTCCGATTGCAACTGTCAGCGCACCAAGTGTTAAAATGTTTAATGAAACATTGGCTAATTTCAGCGCAACCATCGCAATAAGTATAGACATAGGTATGGAAACGACTGAAATCGCCGTAGTTCTAATGTTTCTTAAGAATAATAAGATGACAATAATAGCTACAATCGTACCGAGTGCTGCTTTTTCAATCATTGTATACAGTGAATCTTCTATTGGTTTGGCCGTATCCATCACTTTTGTAGCTTTTATATCTTTATTTTCTTTTGTGAATTCATCTATGGCTTTTTTAGTATCATTTGCTACTTGAACAGTGTTTGCATCTTGGGCTTTTGTCACTTGTACATTAATTGCGTCTTTGCCATTTGTTTTAGAAATAGACTCACGTTCCTCACCTACTGAAACACTTGCAATGTCCTGAAGTTTAACTGAAGGTACACTACTATCATTAGCCGCTTCATCCGAATTATTATCAGACGATGGTGTATCAGCTGCTTGTGACGAAAGTTGCGCCTCACCATTTTGAGTTGACTCTCCATCACTTTGTCCTTGGCTACCCATACTTGATGCTGATAATGGGATTTCCAAATTTTGCAACGCTTCTACTGAAGTGAATTGTCCATCGATTACTACCGATTTCTCAGTTTTACCAAATTGGAATAATCCTAACGGGGTTTCACTAGTAGCACTTTTTAAAAATTGTTCCACACTTTCTACAGTCAAACCACTCTGTTGTAATTTATCTTGGTCAAATTTTATTGAAACTTCTCGTGATGTTTGCCCGTTCAATTGTGCATTTTGTACGCCATCAATTGTCTGTAATTTAGGCAATAGTTGGTTATTAACTTTGCTTGTTGTATCTTTAAGATTATTATCATCTGTGGTAAATGAATAGGCTACAATTGGAAAAGCATTCATGGAACTTCTCGTTAACTCTGGTTCTTCAACTTCATCACTGAAGTTAATTTTATCCAATTCCTTTTTTAAATCATTTTCAGCTTTATCCATATTCGTTCCATTTTCATATTCAACAGATACCATAGAAGCATTTTGAATGGATTGAGCATTAACATTTTTTACATTTGCCATGGATCTTATTTGGTCGTCAATCTTATCACTTATATCATCTTTGATCGTTTCAGGCGTAGCTCCTGCCATTGTCGTTTGTACAGTAATTACTGGTGGTTCTACGTCAGGTAATAGTTCAAGTTTCATTTTAGCACTTGAATATACGCCACCTAATATAACCAGTATGACCATAAGGAAGATAGCAAACTTATTTCCCAGTGAAAACTGTAAAAGTTTTTTGATCATATTTTCTTTCTCCTCTACATTATAATTCAGTTTATGTCAGTATATTGTTTTATTATTCAATCATTTGTTTGTATCACTTTAACTTTTAAAATATATGTATACTTTAAAATGCATTTAAAACCCATAAAAAATGCACGTTATAAAGTTTAACTTTCATATTAATACCTTATAACGTGTCTATCTTTATAACATACTCTTCTTAATATTAATTACGTTTTAATTTACGTGAAAGTTTGATTTTCGCTTTCGTCAATTTAGGTTTAAGGTTTTCAATCACTTGGTATAACGGTTTATTTAAAACATAATCAAATTCCCCAATTTTTTCACTTAAATAAGTGCCCCACACTTTCTTAAATGTCCATAGTCCATAGTGGTCTGAATCTTTATCTGGATTATTATCTGTGCCACCAAAATCATATGTAGTCGCGCCATGTTCTCTGGCATATTGCATCATCGCAAATTGCATATGATGGTTTGGTAAGAAATCACGATAATCATTTGAGGAAGCACCGTAAAGATAATATGACTTGTTTCCTGCAAACATAAGTAACGCCCCAGATAAATAGATGCCTTCTGGATGCTTGTCTTCTAGCGCTTCCATTTCATCAATTAGTTCTTGTGTCTTTTTCATTTTATTTTCGGCGTCATTTATTTTATTTAATGTTTTTTTATCTTGCTTTTTCTCAGTTAATTTCACTTTTTCTTCTTCTAATTGTGCTAAATCTTGGCGTAAATCTTTAAGTACTGGTTTAGGTTCTAACTTCACTAAAAATAATTCTGCATCGCCATCAGGATGAAGTGCATCATAAATATTTTGAAAATAACTAACATCTCTTGTTAAAAAGCCATCTCTTTCACCAGTAATTTTCATTAATTCAGCAAATGTTTTTAAACCTTCTCTATCAGAACGCTCTACTTTGGTGCCGCGTTTTAAAGCTAATCTCACTTTTGAGCGATTTCTTCTTTCAAAACTTTGAATTAAGTCATCGTCGTTTTTATCAATAGGTGTTACCATTGTCATTCTTGGTTGAATATAGTCTTTAGAGAGGCCTGCTTTAAATCCTTTATGTTTAAATCCTAATTCTCTTAAATGTCTCAGTGCGTCAGCACCTTTATCCACTTCTACATCTGGGTCTATTTTAATTGTATAAGCTTTTTCTTCTTTAGCTATTTGTACTGCATATTCTAATAATGTTTCTAACGCAAGCTTATTACTATAATCAGTTACAAATCCTCTTGAAATATAACATAGTGTGTATGGCAATTTAGGTATTTTTTTAAATAATAACTGGGCTACGCCTAAAATTTCGCCATTTTCACCGACTGCAATACGTTTCGAGTACCAGCCAGTTAATTTTTTTGTTTCTGCCCATTGTGTTAATTGTAACAAATCTCCTTGTGAGTGTGATTTGACAAACGCATCATGAGCCTGATTTGTGATATTCATCTTTTCCATAAAACTGATATCTCCTTTTACCATTACATACTTTGTTATTATACATTGCTTCACGCATTCTTTCACATCATTTCCTATTCTTTGATATAATAATGTAAATAAAGAAATGAGGTGATTATTATGCGTATCATCATATTAGGACTACTTTTCCTAGTCAATTTAATTTTTGTAATTCAAGCGTTTGGTACATCTTTTAGTATTTCATACCTAAGTTTGAGGATTATATTAGCTGCTTTTACATTTTTATTATCTGTTTATTTATTACTTTTATCTGGTAAAAACAAATTGGCAACTTCCTTAACTATTTTAACACTAATGGTTTCTTTGATACATGTTATTGTTATTGCGCATAGTATATATATCTATATTTATTAATCTGCTTCAACTTTATACTTTAGCCCTCTAATAATCAATGTGTAGGGAGAGGCTGTTTTATTGTCTTTTAATATCACTGCTTTGTAACCAGAATATGCCCCATCATATATTCGATAGACAACATCATCATTTTTTAATTTTAATGTTGTCTCGGTTTCTGAATGACTTACGACTTCCATTCCAAACCATTGTTTCCACTTTTCAGCGGTGTGATTCCTTTCGGTACTGTTTATTTCAATACCTTTTATAGTAAAAGCTTCTTGTCGTAATGGCGCTATCTTTGTTTCTCTCTCTTTTACGCTTTCGCCCCATTGGATAAAAAAGGGCGGCTTCACCCTATAATCAGGATCAGCAATATATAATAACTTCCATGTAGTCTTTTCACCTTTGGTATTTTCTCTATCCATCTCTATGGGGCCGACAACCTCTATATTTTGGGCCTCTAAATTTTCTTTCAATTTAGATATATCCTGTGTTTGAAAGGCTATTGTTTTTAGACCTTGTTGATAATGGTCTTGAACGATTTTCGAAGGAAAAGACACACGTCCTTCTTCACTCTTAATTATTTTTTGTAATGTTTCCGGTTTATAAACGTCTAATAATTCAATATATGCGTTATTTAAATAAGCCAAACGATTATACGTGCCTAATCTATCGTGCTTTCCACCTTGATGTAATGTAAATATGTGGCCTGGGAATTTGAAATTATCTAACTGTTGTACATAATGAACAATATGATCTAATTTTAAATCTTTCATGACTTATCCCCCTATTTCTTCTTTAGCTTTATCTTAACAAATTGTACATGTGTTTACTTCTTATAACTCATTACCTCAATTTAAAATATTACATTTTCCTATCTTTCTATACGAAAACGTTTTCTTTAAAATACGTATTGATTTTTCTCCATAAATAGATTAAAATATAATTTGTTCAAAATTAAGTTAGCTAAGCTAACTATTTCGGAGGCACTCATTCATGGAAAATAAATTTGTATTTGATAATATTATCGCCATTTATAGACCTTATACCAAACTTTTTCAACCTATTTTTGAAGAATTTGAACTCTATCCAGCACAATGGCTGGTATTAAAAGACATTTGTTACAATGCGCCAACCACTCTAGTACAAATTTCAAAACGACGCTCAATTGAAAAACCAACAGCTAGAAAAATTTTAAAAGTACTTTCTGAAAAATCCTTATTAACTGTTGAATCAGGCACAGACAAACGAGAAAAATGGCTCTCACTTTCTCAAGAAGGACAATCACTGTATAACAATATCAGTACTCGTGTAGATAAATTGCAAGACAAAATTATTGAAAACACAGGCTTGTCAACGTCAGAACTTGAACATATTACCAAATCATTACAATCTATTCATGAACAAATTTTAGCAATGGAGGAATTTTAAAATGAACCAAACAGCATCGACGAAGTCACCTATTTGGACAAAGAGTTTTAACATTAATTTTATTACAAACTTTTTAGTTTATTTATGTATGTATTTACTTATTGTTATTATTGCAAGTTATACGAAATCAGAATACCATGCATCAGATAGTATGGCTGGGCTTGTATCTGGTTTATTCATTATTGGATCATTAATAGGCCGCTTTATTACAGGTAAATATGTTAATAAAATCGGTCCTAAGCGCATTTTAATCATCGGTTTAATCTTATTAATTATCACTCAATTATTCTACTTTATCGAAGGCGCTTTAGCAGTGCTTATGTTTACAAGATTAGTTAATGGTATAGCTACTGGCGTTACGACAACTGCTACTGGAACAATCGCGGCATATACCACGCCACCAGAAAGAAAAAGTGAAGGGATTAGCCTATTCTCATTAAGTTTAGTTATTGGAGCTGCAATAGGCCCATTCTTCGGTCTTCTACTTATCAATACATTTCCTATTCAATTATTATTTTTACTATGCTTATTATGTGGTATCGTAAGTTTTATTATTTCATTCTTTATTAAATTGAATATCGATTTAACAAGTGAAGTTGCTATGCCCCAAAATGCTAAGAATAAGAAATTTGATATCAATCATTATATTGCAAAAGAAGCGCTGCCAGTTGCTATTATTATGCTACTTGCAGGATTATCTTATTCATCTATACTGACATTTTTACAATTCTTTGCTCAAGAAATTAATTTAGTTACAATTTCTAGTTATTTCTTTATTTTCTATGCTATTGCTTCTTTAGTTACACGACCAGTAGCTGGAAGAATGATGGACGATAAAAATGAAAATGTTGTAGCTTATCCAGCATTCATCTTTTTAATCCTTACATTCCTAACATTAAGTATCACAAATAATAGTTGGTTACTTATACTTGCAGGATTATTCTTGGGGGCAGGCTACGGGAACATTTCATCATGTATGCAAGCAATCGCGATCAAAGTATCTCCACCAGCAAAATATGGTATTGCGACATCAACTTATTTTATCGGTTTAGACTTGGGTCTTGGATTTGGCCCGTATGTATTAGGTTTCGTAACTTCTGCTGTATCATTCGCACAGCTATACGCTATTATGGCAGTTTTAGTATTGATTACAGGTGTTATTTATTACTTTGTGCACGGTAAAAAAGTAAAACACACTAGTGCATTTTAATATTTGATATAAACGATAAATTACAAAGAGTTCACAGTGTACTTAAATGATATTTTATATATAAATACCCCCTCAAACTTTTCATTTTTCAATGGTTACTTCGAGGGGGTATTCTTATCGGTAGTTTTTATGACCACAAAACGTATGTCATGCTTGAGTTTGCATTCATCATATTCTACGGTTTCAAAAAAACATACAACCAACATTTTATATTGCTTTATAAATAAATCATTTTAAATATCAAAATGCAAATGCCTTTATAGCACTTGGTTAGTCTCAATTAAATGTAGATGGTAAGCCTTTGACTTTTAATTTGCCTGTTAAGCAACTTTTATATTTTCTATTTCCTTAATAATATCATCAATTTGCTTCGCTTGTGCTTCTGTATAATAGTAAAATACTTGCCTTTCATCGGTTTCTGAACGTACCTTTGAAATCAATTCTTTTTTATAAATTTTTCTTATAATAACGTCTATTTTACTCGTGTCCCATAACATTTCAAAATGTAGCGTGTCTCTCAATTCTTTTCCACTAATTTTATTTGCTTCATATACTTTAAATAACACCACAAATTCTTCAATAGACAAACGATGCACTGACTTTAACCAATGCTTCAATTGGCTTAAAGCTCTTTCAGATGTAATATAATATGCTGCTTTACTTTCCATAAATATGGCCTCCTCATGGTTTATTATCATTGTTAGTATTGGCTTTATATAATGAATAAGCTTTTTAAATATTATATAACACTTTCTTCATTAAATCTATTATTTTTAAAGAAACAGATAAATAAATTTTACTATTGGAAAATATTTATATAGTTACATATGATTATAGTAATCATTTTCTATTGTTCGTTATCTTTAATCATTAAAAAATTACTTATGTATAATACATTATCTTGCAAATCTATCATTCCTCACTTTTGAACTTATTTTACATAAAACATGATTTAAAATGATAATAAAAAAAGAGCAGGGAAAAATCAACATTCAAAATTTGATTTCTCTCCTACTCCTATTAAGCTCATAATTAGAATTAATAGCTTCACACATCTTTGTAAAAGACACACTCATCTACCTTGGTTTTAACGCTTTGTATGAATATTTTTATTAACTATTATTATCAAAAACTGGTTGTTTCCATTCGATAACTAGATGTGCTTTGATTGTTATTAGCCACCAATATAATTCATATTTATTTTTTTACGTTTTCTATTGGCCACAGTTTGTGCCGTACGCTCATCTGAATATCTATCATCTCTAATGTTCCATAGCGCTTTAAACTGTTCAAACAGTGCGTCATCTGACACTCCAGAACGCATAAACGATTTTACATTAAATCCATCTACCGTACTAAAAAGGCAACCATAAAACTTACCATCAGATGATAACCTTGCACGTGTACATGTAGAACAGAAAGATTCAGATACACTTGTAATAAGCCCAAATTTAGCGCCATTATCTTTATGACGATAGTATTTTGCAACTTCGCCAAAATACTTAGGCTCAACAGGTTCAATATCAAATGCGGACTCAATCATATTTAACATTTCATCTTTTGTAACTACTTTACTAAAGTCCCAACCATTATCATTTCCGACATCCATAAATTCAATAAAACGTATTTCAATATCTTTATCTTTAAAATATTGTATCATAGGCAAAATTTGGTCGTCGTTCACGCCTTTTTGAACAACAACATTCACTTTCACATGAAATCCTATTGAAACAGCATAATCTATTTGTTGCAAAATCGTAGAAGCCTTAATATTTCGGTTGTTTATAGCTTGGAATACTTTATCGTCAATCGCATCTAGACTTACATTAATACGTCGTAAACCTGCATCATATAAATTTTGACCATGTTTTTTTAATAACAAACCATTTGTGGTTAAACCTATATCTTCTATACCTTCCAATTGATTTAACTCATATATTAATTTATATAAATCTCTTCTTAATAAAGGTTCTCCACCTGTAATCCGTATTTTTTTAACACCTAATCGTGTATAAACTTTAGCGATACGCACCATTTCATCAAACGTGAGTAATTCGTCTTTAGGTAAGAAAACAAAATCATCACCGAAAATTTCTTTCGGCATGCAATAATCACAGCGGAAATTGCAACGATCTGTAACTGACAATCTTAAATCTCGAATTGGACGGCCAAGTTTATCAGTTATTTGTTCTACCATAATATAAGCCCCCTTAGCTATTCATAATGTCATGGTGTAAATCTTCTAAATCTTGTTGATAATTTATATTTTTGTACCAATAATTAGATGAATCTATTTCATGTACATCTAACCAATCACATTTAACTTTAGAATAGACATTTTTAAGGCTATAATCACCTGAATCCAAAGCTGTTTCTATAGTAGGCAGTGTCTGTGGACTATAAAATGCCATCGTAGGGATTGGCATACCCTTTTCTTGGAAACCGGCAATATTGAGTTGGTCTTCAATCAAATGTTCAATCATAAATTGATACAATTTACTTATTGCTTTTTGCGTAATCATGGGTGTATCTACAGATATTACAAAGAAAAGTGTTTCATCTGTATGTTGTCGCATCACTGAATAAATACCAGCCATTGGACCTTTATCTTTGTTTTCAGCATCATCAATAGCAATATTAGGATAATCAAATTGTGGTGCTAATGTTTCATTGGTGCTTATAATAATTTCATTGAACAAGTTTGTTCCTTCTAACACTTCTATAATTCGCTTATAAAACATCTGCGAATTAATTTGTGCAAAAGCTTTTGGTTTACCGAATCTCTCTGATTGTCCTCCGGCAAGTATAATCGCTTTCATTTTCTTATTAACCTCCACTAACTGGTGGTATCAACGCGATAGTGTCATTAGGCTGTACTATGTCATCGCCTTTGACAAATTCCTCATTGACCGCTACTTGAAATTGTTTATCACTGATACCAGGATAACGTTTAAATAAATCTGTCAAAAACTCATCTACAGTAATATCATAACTCAAATCAATGTCTTCTGATGTTTTTGCTAAAATCTCTTTTATTTCTGCAAAATACAACACTTTCATATCTTATCCCCTCCCATTGCATCCTCATGGTAACCATGTTGGTGACCTTGCCATTCAGCGCCATCTTCCCAAATTTCTTTTTTCCAAATCGGCACTACTTCTTTAATTCTTTCAATTGCATATTCATTTGCTTGATAGGCGTCTTTACGATGTGGGGAAGAAACACTTATCAGGACTGCAATATCTGATATTGCTAACGGTCCAATCCTGTGGACTATAGCAGTTTGTGTACCAGGCCATTTTCGTGAAATCTCATCACCTATTTGAGCCAATTTTTTTTCAGCCATAGGGATATAAGCTTCATATTCTAGATACTCGGTCTTAACTCCTTTAGTCCATTCTCGTACATGCCCAGTAAAAATAACCACTGCGCCTTGATGTTCATTGAGTACATATTGACGATATTGCTCTGTTTGTATAGGCACGTTTGTGACTTCAAATTGCTTCATTTAATCCATTCCTTTTACGTTAACAAAAGATAATAACCACTGCTCAAATTTTTGCATCGCTAATGGCTGTTCTATATTAATGTCGTACTTAATATTTGATAATTCACTTAAGTATTTATAATCAATATCATCACGATATACAACTACTTTACTGTATTTTGCTTCTTTAAAACCTTCTACTATAACGATATCATTATCTATTGTAACAGATTTGGCTATAATTTCATCAAGCCTTTGATTTTCGTAACGCGTCACAGTTTGCTGAAAATGATGCCCCTGTACAATACTTTGATCTGCGCCAGCGTTAAAATGTCTCATATGATCAACTGTATTTGTTTGCAATGCAATATCAGAATGCCCTTTGTCCTTGCCACCGTGATGTTTTATGGTTGCCACACGCATACCATGAGATTTTAATATTTCAACCGCATAAGTCATGAGTGTTGTTTTCCCTGAATTTTTATAACCTACAATTTGCAAGATCATAATGTACTATCCAATTCATAAGCTTGAGATTCAGTTAAAATCACATTCACAGTATGCCCTTTTTGGTAGCCTCTTGTACCACTTGGCAACATAATCATCGCGTTACTGTGGGCAATAGCTACAACCGCACCAGATTTGTTGAATCCTGAAGGTCTGACGGTCATTTCTTTACCGTTAAAAGTAACTGTTGCTCGAATAAATCTCGTGAATGGGTTGGGTTTTTTAAAGTCTTCCATGAGTGTCGCTTGGACGATTTGCGGATAAATAGCTTTAGCACCCATCATATGTTGTATTGCAGGTTTAACGTATAATTCAAAACCAGTGAAACAAGCAGAAGGATTGCCAGATAAACCAAATAAATATTTACCATTAGCAACTGCTACTGTCGTTACACTTCCCGGTCTCATTGCAATCTTATTAAACAATACTTCAGCATTGATAGCTTCATAAATCTGTGGCAAATAATCAAAGTCTCCTACAGAAACACCTCCAGTTGTAACCACAATGTCATGATTAGCCAATGCTTGACTTACAACTTCGATACTACTGTCTAAATCATCTTGCTGAATTTTATAAGTGTTAACCTTTAATTCATGTTTTTTTGCCAATGCTGTTATCATTGGTCCATTGGAATTTCGAATTTTTCCAGGTTCTAACGCATCACTGACTTCTAACAATTCACTACCGGTCGCAATAATGGCGACGCTAGGTTTTTCATAAACTGGGACTTGTGTATAACCATATGTCGCTAAAACAGCTATAGCGCCTGGATTAATCTGTTGCCCTTTTTCTAACACTACATCTCCGACTTGTGTTTCTTCACCTTTTAATGAAACATTCTCATTTACGTTAAACGATTTCCTTATTGAAAACTCCTGATTACCTTCTATCGTTTGCTCAAGCATCACAATTGCGTCAGCGCCTTTAGGTATTTCTGCACCTGTCATAATACGCACTGCTTCAAACTCACCAACTTTTTTATTTGAAACCGAACCTGCGCCTATGTGATCAATAACTTGGAATGTAATCCGATTATCACCACTTGCGCCTTCTGTATCAATACTTCTTAACGCAAAACCATCGTACGGCGATTTATGAAATCTTGGTATCTCATGTGTAGCCACAATATCTTCAGCTAAAATGTGATTTAAGCTGTCCTCTAAAGCTAATGTTTTTACATCCATAAAAATAGCTTGATTAACCACACGTTTAATGGCTTCACTCACTGGAATTGGATTTCTTTTCTCAACAGACATCACAATCTACTCCTTATAATTTATAATTTCGTGATATACTAGAACTCGATTAGGAGGGATATTTTGACTGAATTCACACATATTAATGAACAAGGTAATGCAAAAATGGTAGACGTTTCTGATAAAAATATAACAAAACGTTCTGCTATTGCGCACTCAAGCATTACTGTAAATTCAGATATTTATCAACAAATCGTTGATCATACGAACCAAAAAGGCAATGTACTCAACACCGCTCAAATCGCTGGTATTATGGCGGCTAAAAATACTTCAGATATTATACCGATGTGTCATCCACTACCTCTAACTGGCATTGATGTCACTTTTGACTGGCAAGCAAACAAACAAACTTACACACTCAATATCCAGGCTACCGTGTCTACTACTGGAAAGACTGGTGTGGAAATGGAAGCACTTACGGCAGCTTCAGCTGTGGCGCTTACTGTATATGATATGACAAAAGCTTTAGATAAAGGAATGGTCATCGGCGAAACTTATCTTCTTTCTAAAACTGGTGGCAAATCAGGTGATTATAAAAGATAATCATTAGCATCTCATATTATATAAAAATAGCATTCGAGACATCAAAGATAACTTCATCTCAAATATAGTACGGCCACTAGAAGATGACAGAAACAAAAGCAAGCTTATATTAAACACTTTCTCTAGTCATGGTTTTATGATTGCCGGGGCGAGACAATGAAAGCATTTTATAATGATGCTCCATGTCCCGCCCTATTTTATTTAGTAATTTCTTGTACTAAATGGTTTAATTCTGGTTTGATTAGTTTGTTTAAAGCTAATTTTACGGCACCAGTAGAGCCAGGTATACTAAAAATTAATTTGTCATTCACAGTGCCTGCAATCGCACGAGACAACAAGGCACGCGTACCTACATCTTCGGTGTAGCTAAGGTATCTAAACAATTCTCCGAAACCTTCTATTTCTTTTGTGATCAAACTTGAGACCGCTTCAATCGTAACATCTCGTTGTGCGATACCAGTACCACCTGTAGTGATCACAACATCAATATCTTCTAATAACCAACGCTCTATTTGTTGGATGATAGCTGTTTGTTCATCTTCCACAATTTTATAATGCGCTTTTGAAATAGTAACGTTTAAAGAAGATAGTAGCTCTATAACTAATCTACCACCTTTATCTGTTTCATAATCTCTTGTATCAGAAACCGTTAACACAGCGCATTTAATATCTCTATCTAGCTTTACATTAGTATGCATAATGCCTCACCTCTACCCAAATAATTGATTAATTAAGTTAATAGCTTGTTGTGGTTTGGTCATACCGTGAATCAACATTCTACCACCTTTAAAGCTAACAATTCTGTGCTTTTTATATTCAAAATGTAACATATATGGATTACGTTTATAAGGTATAGCTTGGTGTATTAAAAACGTTTCCAACATTTCCTGGGAAATATCTGAATTCTCATACTGTACTGTATCTCTCCCACATAAACTTGCAAACTGTCTTTCAGTCGCATTGAGGTGTGGGTAGGTAGGCTGGGAGCCACAAGTTGGACATGATGCATTATAAAGTTTACTAAAGCCAAATGTAAAATGGGTACCTTCCCAAATATCTCCGTACGTCAATTTTGGTGTGGTCGCTTCCCCAATCAATATCTTTAGCGCATCTCGTAATTGCAAACTTGTTGTCATAGTAACTGCAGGTTGGATGACCCCGACAGTATCGCAAGTCATATTAATGACTGGTAATTGTGGCATTAGACAATTGAAACAAGGCGTTTTATCAGGTATAAATGTAGCTTCTACATAAGTGCTCTGTACCACACCACCATAAATCCAAGGAATAGTCGCTTTATAAGCAAAATCATTAACCAATTGTCTTGTTTCAAAATTATCCGTTGCGTCTAAAATAAGTTGTACATCTTGAGCATATGTTTCTAAAAATAGCCTATCTACATGTTCAATATATGGATTTAACTTCAAATCTTGACGTATCGCCATTAAATTACGCTCGGCAGCAATTACTTTAGGTAAGCGCTCTTGTGCATCCATTTCTGTAAACATTGTTTGTCGTTGCAAATTACTATATTCAATATAGTCTCTATCTACTATCGTTAACTCACCTACACCAGCTCTCGCTAAACCTTCAGCAAGATGTGTACCTAGAGCACCCATCCCCACAATTAATACATGCGCATTCATAATTTTTTCTTGCCCATTAGAACCTATATGTTTAAATAACATCTGTCTTGAATAACGTGCTTCATTCACGATGACATCCCTCACTTTGCGTCGTTATTTCTATTATAAATCTTGGATTACTTTGTAACAACGGTTTGAGTGCATTATTCGAAAAACGAGCGTATTCCCTATGTTTAAATTAAAATAGATTAATGTGTCTCTAATGCAATCATAAACTAGCACCAGTACTTAGTTATTAAAATATTATGTAGATTAGTAGTGCTTCTACAAGTATTTAAATGATTGTATTTGTTTGCCCAATCTGATCTTTCTTAGAATTACAACGGTGTCTGATTAGAAAGATTAAATGCTGGTTTATGCTTAATCATTTTCACTGTTATCACTTCAAACTTTAATTTTCAAACCGTCATAAGCAATTGTCGATGAGATCCCCGCTTCGCTTAACTGTCGTTCTAATTTTTTCGCTTGTAATTGAGTTAAACTTTCTGTTGCTTCAATATGCGTGAAATATGTATGTTTAGCGTTGATGTTTTTAGCAATTTCCACACATTCTTCAAACGTAGCTTCGCCTAATGTACTTAACATACCTTCCTCATGAATTCGCTCTTTTGTAACAGGGTTTACTTCATTACTACCAAAAGGTAAGATAGCTACATCTACATCCTTTACTTTATTAATCGGTTGAAAACCTTTGATTTCATCTGGGATTATGAGTAGTCGTTTGGTAGGTGTAGTTATATAAAAACCAAAAGCAATTTTTTCTGATAATTGAATCCATTCAATCGTTGTATCTTTAATCGTAATCTTTGCATTATTACTTACAATTTTTAATTCAACAACCCCTATTTGTTGTAAATACAACAAATGATTCCAATGCCCAAAATATGTTTTAAAATCTTCTACTTCTTGCGATGTTAAATATATTGTTGTGACTTTCGATTGGGGTATTGTGTTCACAAAATCAAAATTAAGTGTTTCCCAAATTCTAAGACCCATTGTATGATCTGGATGCCAATGTGAATATATACCATATTTAATATCGGCTATTTTTGCTTGTCTTAACTGATAAAATATATCTTCTGAACTATCAATTAAAAGTTTCAAATCGTGAATAAAAAGACCAGGACCGGTTCGTATAGGCGCATCTTTATGTTGTGAAACTGAATCAAAAAGTGAAGGCACGCCTCCCGCAGTTCCTAAAAATTCTACAATCATTATAAAAGGTCTCCTTGCTATAAAATTATGCTTATTATATACACTTATCACACCAATATTCAAACTTCTAATCTAAAAAGAGCAGAAACAAAACCAAATTTAGATTTGATTTTAATTCCCACCTTTTTAAATAGAAGCTATATTTTAAAAGTTATTTATAGACATGGCTTCACATACCATTTATTTCCAATTTTTATACATAATATCATTTTAAACTTTTAAACTTCACACTATAATATCACTCGATATTGATAACTTCATGTGCTAGCCGTGCTGCTTCATAATTAGAATGCGTAACAAAAATGATTGGAATTTGCCATAACTTAAAAATGCGTTTAACGAGTGAAATACTCTCTTCTTTAGTCGTATCATCTAAACTAGAAAATGGCTCGTCTAATAATATTAAATCTGGTTTAGTACTTAGTGTTCTAGCTAACGCTACACGTTGAGATTCACCGCCCGAGAGCCGAATTGGAAATTTAGTTTTCAAATGTTCAATATTTAATTGAGTAATTAAAGTATCAATATGATCAGAAGGTTCTGCCATAAATGTAATATTTTGAAAGACGTTCATATGCGGAAATAACTGATAATCTTGAAATAGATAACCTATATTACGATTTTGAATTTTTACATCAATATGATTGATTGTGTCTGTCAGAGTATGATTATTTATGCTTATTAGGGCTTGATCTGGTTTTCGTAAACCTGCTAGCATATTTAATATTGTCGTTTTACCGATGCCTGAAGGGCCCTTAATTGCATAAATTTTAGGTTCAGCATCTTCAATTTTAATTCGGAGTTGTGTTTGATTTAGTAAATGCTTTAAATCTATTGTTAACATTAACGCACCTCTCGATAAACATCTTTATTTAACACATTAATTGTACCGATTACAGTTACAGCAAATGCTACCAACACTAATACCCAGAGCCATGCTTGATTCTCTTTTCCTTGTTCCACTAAGAAATATATCTCTAATGGTAATGTATTAGTCTTATTAGGAATATATCCCGCCACCATTAACGTAGCACCAAATTCACCTATTGCACGCGCAAAACTCATCATGATGCCTGATAATATAGGTCTTTTAGACAATGGAAGAATAATTTCAAAAAATATTTTCCGCTCACTTGCCCCCATTGTTCTAGCCGTATTCAACATCTTGTTATCAATACTCCGGAAGCCTTGTACAGTATGCTGATACATTAATGGGAAACTAACGATAATCGACGCCAACACTGCTCCAGTTAATGTAAATACGACTGGCAAATGTAATATATCCGTAAAAAATGAACCAATTATACTTCGTGGAGAAAACACTATTAATAAGATAAATCCCATAACTGTCGGAGGTAAAACAATGGGTAAAACAATCATACTTTCTAGTAATCTAGCAATAAAACCATGACGTTTATACAACCATCTTGATATAACAATACCTAAAATTGTAACGATGATCGTACTAATAATTGCTACTCTTAACGATATCCAAAATGGTGTGACATCTGGCATTTATAAGACCTCCTAAGCATTGAATTTATATTTTTTTAAAATTTCTTTTGCTTCGTCTGTTTTTAAGAACTTAACCCATTCTTTAGCTAAGTTTTTATCTGAAGTTGTAGCTGATTTATATGTAATTGGATTTTTTAGGTTTGCAGTTTCAATTTCTTTCACTTTACTTTTTCCATTTTGCTGACTTTGGTATAAATCTGTTTTATAAACATACCCTAATTGAGCATTGCCTTTTTCTACATAATTCAATACTTGTCGCACGTCTTTTGCAAAAACTAAATGCGGTTTTACATCATTAAAAAGTTGATTATCTTTTAAATATTGCTCAGCATATTTCCCTGCAGGAACTGACTTAACTTCACCAATAGCTAACTTATCATCATCTTTTAAATCTTTCACGCTTTGATAGTCGCTATCTTCAGCGCCAATTAATACTAAAGTATTTTTGGCATATTGATATTTATTTTGAGCTTTTTCTCCTAAAGCATCAACATCTTTTGTATTCGCAGACATAAAAACATCAACAGGCGCCCCCTTTTCTATTTGTTGTCTTAAAGCACCTGATCCACCATAATTAAATGTAATATGTGCATCTTTATGCTCTTTTTTGAACGCTTTTTCTAAATCTTTAGTTGCATCCGTCAAACTAGCTGCGGCTGCAATATGTAGTTCGTGTTTGGCATCGTTGCTATTAGATTTTTGCTCATCATGATTACCTTCAGTATTGGAACATCCTGCTATCATGAGACACATCATAATACATGCAAAAATGATATATTTACCTTTTATTTGCATTTAATCTCCTCCTATTTCTTTTAATTATATGCTTATTCATTTCAAAAAAAAAGAGCAGATACGTAAGTAGAAATTACCTTGTATCGCTCTTTATATGATTATTTATTATTATAAAGTTTCAATAAAACGCTCAAACGCCTCTTGACCCTGTGACGTATTTTTAAATACGCCTGCATCTTCTAGTACACGTTTGAATTTATGTCCAACTTCTTTTTCGATGATTTCATCGACATTTTTTTCATTAATATCATAGTTTGCTTTCATTTCTTCAGCCCATGTCTGGTGCGCGCCTAATGATTGCTGATGATTTCCTAATAAAAAAGCCTTAACTTCTTGCAGTTCTGTTTTCAATCGTCCAGGTAGAATAGCTGTACCCATGACTTCTATCAGTCCGATATTCTCTTTTTTTATATGTTGTACATCTTTATGAGGATGGAATATGCCATCAGGGTAAGTTTCTGATGTCTGGTTGTCCCTTAAAACAACATCCAGTTCATACTGACCATGTCTAAAACGTGCAATAGGTGTGACAGTATGGTGACGGTCACCTTCATCACTGTATGCTCTGATTGCTACACTTTCATCTGAATAATTATTCCATGCGAGCCTAATACATTCTGCTGCTTCTATTAAGTTTTCTTTATTAGTACTTTTGAGGCGTATCACACTCATTGGCCAATGTAATGTAGATGCTTCTACGTTTGTAAACTGTACCAATTTAAAGTTTTGAAGTTCTTTAGCATTATCCATCGGAAAGGTATGTCTGCCAGATTGATAATGGTTATGCGTAAGAATCGACCCACCAACTAACGGTATGTCCGCGTTAGAACCAATAAAATAATGTGGAAATTTGTCTACAAAATCCAATAATTGCACAAATGTTTGTTTATCAATATTCATTGGCACATGCTCTTTTGATAGAACGATACTATGCTCTTTAAAATAAGCATAAGGTGAATATTGAAATCCCCATTGCTCATCTCCTAAATTCAGTCTCACTATACGATGATTTGTTCTTGCTGCTTGCAAAACAGAGCCTTTAAATCCTTCATTTTCTAAACATAATGCACATTTAGGATAGTCTGTTGAAGGCGCCTCTTTAGCTTTAGCGATTTGCTTTGCATCTTTTTCGGGTTTAGATAGATTAATAGTTATTTCAAGATCGCCATACTCATTTGATACGTCAAAATGGATGTTATTTGCTATAGCATCTTCTTTTACGTAATGATTACGTTTCGTAATATTATAAAAATAATCGGTAGCTTCTTTTGCGTTTCGCTTGTACAATTCATTAAATTGATCGTTAACCACAGATGGTCGCGGTGTAATTAAATCTAAAATCTGAGCCTCAATAATTTCTTTATTATACAATGCGTCATCAATACAGTTTGCTTTTATTGCTTCTTGAATCCAGTCTTGCGCAATAGCATTGGCTGTAGCGTTTGGGCTAAATTTAGGTGACGCTGTGTCGTCTATACCAGATGCATTTAAAATACTGATCAACCTGTTTTGAATATAAATGGCATCTTCCTTTTCATAATCACCATATGTGGTAGCATATGAAACAAATAACTGCACAGAATGTTGATTCAATAACATGCATTATACCTCCTGATATCCGTTTGGATGTTTTTCATGCCATTGCCACGCTGAACCGATAATATCGTGAATATCGTCATGTTTAGGTGTCCAACCCAATATTTGTTGCGCTTTATTACTTGATGCAACAAGTTTACTTGGATCGCCTGCTCTTCTTTCCCCAACAACAGCGTTGATTGGTTTATTTGTTACTTTTCTTGCAGCTTCTAAAATTTCAAATACAGAATAACCTTGGCTACTTCCTAAATTAAAAGCTCCAGATTTTCCGCCATTTTTCAAATGTTGAAATGCTAAAATATGCGCGTCAATTAAGTCTACAACATGTAAGTAATCGCGTATACAAGATCCATCTTCTGTATCATAATCATCGCCGAAAATCGTCAGTTCTTCTCTTTGACCCAGTGCAACTTGCAATACGATTGGGATTAAGTGTGTTTCTGGTCTATGATCTTCACCGATCACGCCATTTTCTTTTGCACCTGCCACATTAAAATAACGTAATGCTGCATAATTAACACCATAAGCTTCGTGGCTCCAGTGCATCATTTTTTCCATCATTAATTTACTTTCGCCATAAGGGCTCGTAGGTGTTTTAGAATCGTCTTCTGTAATTGGTACAGCATCTGGTTCTCCGTAGACAGCTGCTGTTGATGAGAAAACAATATGTGCTACATGATGGTCGTACATTACTTCTAATAGCACCTGCAAACCATAAACATTATTATTAAAATATGCTAGTGGTTTTCCAACAGATTCTCCAACTAATGAATAAGCACAGAAATGAAAAACGCCTTCAATATCTTCGTTTCCAAATACACTTTCTAAGAATGCCTTATCACGTATATCGCCCTCATAAAATTTTGCCTCATTATGCACAGCTGCTCTATGACCAGTTCCCAAGTTATCTACAACTACAACATCGTAACCTCGATTGATTAACTGATCTACTGCATGACTTCCAATGTAACCTGCGCCACCTAATACTAATACAGACATAAAAAAATCCTTTCTAATTTATATTTTGTGTTTATATCGTTTTAACGCCATCACTGATACCTACATGATAAAATGATGGTTCATAACCTATTTTTGCCAAGTATTTTTTGGAAACTTCATCTTCTAATGCTTTGATTTGTTTTTTGTGTACTAACGCAATCGCACATCCTGCAAAACCTGCACCAGTCATTCTTGCTCCTAACACGCCTTCAACTTGTTGTGCTGTTTCAGCTAGCGTATCGAGTTCCATGCCTGTTACTTCATAATCGTTTTTCAATGATGTATGTGAATCATTTAATAACTGACCAAATTTTTCAAAGTCGTTGTCGGATAATGCTTGATGTGCAAGTTTAGTACGTTCATTCTCTGAAACAGCATGTCTCGCTCTTCGCCGTTGTACTTCATCCTTAATCAGCATTTGATACATTTCAAATTGATCCATTGTTAACTCACCTAAAGACTGAATATTTAGTTCTTGCTGTAATGATGCCAATGCAGATTCGCACTCACTTCTACGTTCATTATATTTACTTTCAGTTAATGAACGTCGTTTATTTGTATTCATAATTGATATGACATAATCACCAAATTTGGCGGGAACAAAATCATATTCTAATGTTGCTGTATCTAATAAAATAGCATGTTCTGATTTACCCATTCCAATAATAAATTGATCCATAATACCAGAGTTAACACCCATAAAATGATTTTCTGTACGTTGTCCTATTTTAATAAGTTCTAGTCGCTCTAAATCCAAATTAAATAATGCTTTTATCAACCAGCCTGTTAATAGTTCAATAGAGGCTGATGACGAAAGACTTGCACCATTCGGTATATTCCCCTCCACCAAGATATCAAAGCCTTGGTTTATACCAGGAAAAGATTCTTTTAAATATTTTATGACCCCTTTAGGGTAGTTTGCCCAGTCATCGTCCTTCTCAAAAACCAAGTTATCTAAATCTAAAGTTATCATGCCAATATTTTCAAAATTATTAGAATATAGACGAATCAATTTATCGTTTCGTCTAGCAGCTAAACCGTATGTCCCTAATTCAATTGCTGCTGGGAACACATACCCTCCGTTATAATCTGTGTGTTCACCAATTAAATTAATACGCCCAGGTGCAAACGCACTTACTTCAGCTTGCACATCAAATAAATCTTTAAACTTATTGCGCATTGCTTCTATCATAATAATCCCACTCCTTTTTAAAGACGATATAAAAAATACAATTTATGGTAGTAAACTTAAATAAAGTTTACTTGTTTACTAAATGTTTTGTCAATGTGCTTTGTTTTTTACTTTAAATGTAGCACGTTCTTTTAATTGTGCTTCTGCAATGACATGAATAGCAATTTGTCTTGTATTATTTATTCTTTCTTCTGCCATTCTTACTGCGATTCTTCCGTACTCATCTATAGGTATATGTACGCTGCTGATAGAAGGAACTGCATATTGAATAATTTCCAAATCATTAAAACTAATCAATTTAACGTCATCTGGTAAAGTGATTTTTTCTGCTTGTAGTTGCTGTAATATGCCGATTGCAACCATGTCGTTACCAGCAATAAACACTTGAGGTAAATGATTTGTTTTCAATAATTCTTTTACTGCATTTACACCGTCCTCTTTATTCCAACCGTTAAGCAATGATTCACTTGTTATTTGGCGTTTTTTACACCATTCCGTAAAAGCTTTAAATCTTACGTCTTCAATTTGTGTATTATTTGAAGTTGGCAAACCTTCCAAGTTTTTGATCGTGTGTGTGCCACCTACATAAACAATATGATTTAATCCTGTGTTATCAATATCATTTAATAATTGCAGCATGGAATCATATAAATCTGAATATACTGCGTCTATAGATTTAGGCGTATTAGGGTTATTAATGACCACAATGTTATGGTTATATTTCTGTAGTTCTAAAATTGATTCGGACGAAAAGTTCCCTACCACAATAATAGCTCCTGCTTTCGCTATTTTAGTTATATCTATATCATCATGTTCCCCATCAATACGTAGCGTTCTCCTTAACGATAAATTTAATCGTTTAACCTCCGCTTCAATTGCTAACCTAATTTCTCTGTAATATGGATCAGACATTTCTTTTGCACGTGAAGCATAAGTAATAATTTGAATACTTTTATTTTTTCTTTCCATTTTTTTATATTGTAAATTTTCAGCGGTTTCATGAATTCTTCGTCGTGTTTTTTCTGCTACAGATAATGTAGGATCGTTATTTAATACACGTGATACTGTGCCAGGGCTCACTTCCGCTTCGCGCGCAATGTCTCTGATGCTAGCCATTTAGCTTTTCACCTCTTTATATTTGTTTACTATAAGTTTACTTCTATGCATCCTATATAGCAAATATATTTATTGTAGTTAAATTAGTTCAGAGTAGTACAAATTAGGCTTCTTTTAAAATATTTTATTAACAGGTGTTATCAAGATTACTAGGAACAAAAAAATGGAATAAAAAACATGTTCATCTTTACGGGATATTGTCGCCTTTTAAAATATTTTATGTCCTACGCATATTGAAACTGTTTATTTTTTTTGCAACTCGAAATGCGCTAAAATAAATAAGTGAATATGAATTGGGGGATGAATAATATGAATGAAGACGTTTTAACAAATCAGCATATTGTACGATATGAAAATGGTAATCTTATAGAGACGACTGACCATTATGTCACAGAATTCCCATTAACCATCATGGTCAACGGAGAAGAATTTGCTACGGTCATTTGTAGTCCAAATCATATGGAAGAACTGGTCCTAGGATTTTTAGCATCAGAAGGTGCTATTTTAAAAAATGATGATTTAAAATCAATTCAAATAGACGATAGTAAAGGGTTCGCTCATGTTGAATTAACTAAATCACTCAATGAACGTTTTGAATACTCAACTAAGCGGATGATTGCCTCGTGTTGTGGTAAAAGTCGTGAATTTTATTTTCAAAATGATGCGGCAATAGCTAAAACATCTATGTCAAAAATCACTTTAATCCCGTCTCAAGTACTCAATATGATGACACGTTTACAAAGTGCAAGTAAAATTTTCAAACAAACCGGCGGTCTTCATAATGCTGCTATTAGTGATGGTGAAGCTTTTTTCGAACATAGACAAGATATTGGTAGACATAATGCACTAGATAAACTTTATGGTTATTGCATTCAGCACCATATACCTATCCGTGATAAAGTGCTCATATTTAGTGGTCGTATATCTTCTGAAATACTTATTAAAGCTGCTAAGATTGGCGTTGGCGTTATTTTATCTAAATCTGCTCCAACCACATTAGCAGTATCGCTTGCCCAAGATTTAAATATTACTGCAATTGGTTTTATTCGTGATGGCAACTTTAATGTTTACAGTCATCCAGAGCGTATTACTGCAACAAAAACTAATTAAAAAGCGGGACAACGATTTCATTTTTTAAATGATTTCGTTATCCCGCTGAAACTACCGGAACTGAGAAAAGCGCACGAAGATTGATACTTTTACATACCAAGCGACACATCTTCAACAATGATATAAACTGTGTTTTTCGACTTCTCTTAAATATGTTCTTTTACAATATGATAACAAAAGCTTATGTATACATAGCCTTGTTTAACATACATATCTTTTGCACTATCTTCTCCATCAGCAATCAAAATGATTGGTCTTCGGTTAGCTAACTTTGCTACAATGCTTTGCATAACGCTACCAACACCTTGTCTTTGGTAACATTCTAATACACCAAAGCCGTCGATTTCCACTGTATCTTCTGTCACAATCAAATCTAATATACCAGCTGGTTGCCCATGTTTGTAAGCGATAAGACGCGTCTTGGCATCATCATTAAAGTGATTTTTAATCATCCGCGTGCTTTCTTCAACGTAGCCTTCACCATATGGTGCTGCGAATTGCCTATAAACACTAATATAATCCTCTAGCGTTGTTTCATCTACAAATGCCACTTTCACTTCGTCATCTGCATGACCTTTAAATTGTTGTGGCTCAATCGCATATAACTCCATTAACCCCAATTCAAATTGTTCATTGTTAATCAATGCTATCCATTGTTGATCCAATTCAACATTTTCAGGAAAAGTAAAAGTTAAATGATTAGAATTTTGCTGTTTATGCATATGTGTCTGTGTAGCAATATCCATTTTCCACTGGTAAATCGAAGGCATTTGTTTATATACCCACTTATTGGCATCAAATACTAAAGGGGTAGTTGGCGTTAAATAAATTGATTTATACCAATCATTATCATAAATATCACCGGGTTGAAAAATATCATTTAAAGATATATTCATAACTACCTTGCCCCCTTACTCATAATAATTACTTAAGTAGTTGCTTAAATTGACTATGATTTAACATGATATTACCTATAAAACTAGCTATCACAGCTTTAATAATATCTGCTGGCATAAATACAAAAGAAAGCAACACAGATTTAGACATTGGTATGTTCGTCATAATTCCCATTAACAGCGTACCTCCAATATCTAATAAAACTACGCCTATCACTATAGTTGTAATTAATAATACAACAAAATTAATTTTTTTAAAATATAAGTCTCTTACAAGTCCAATAAGGTATGTAATGACTGGGTACATAAATAAAAAGCCTGCTGATGGTCCAGCAAACACACCGATACCGCCTCGACCGCCTGATAGTAACGGAAGACCCGTAGCCACTAACAATAGCAATACAATAATACTTAATGTCCCATATTTACGTCCTAATAAAATAGCAGCTAAAAATATACCAATATTTTGTAGCACAATTGGTACAGGCATAATAGGCAGCGGTATGGCAGGTATAAAGCCTAATATTGCAATAATTGCTGTCATTAGTGCCGTATAAACTAAATATTTTGTTGACATCATCAAACCTCCTTTGATGATGAAAATTATACCATTAATGTAAACTATATAAAATAAAAAGTTTACATTAATGGCGCGTCATTTCATTTTAATCCAAAAAAGCGAGATAATGAAATCTCATTTTTTAAAAGATTTCGTTATCCCGCCAATGGTGATCAACTAGAAAAAGAAATACATAAGCTAACGCCCTGTACAAAAACTTAATATAAAATCACTTCTTATTAACTAACGGCTAACAATATTTTAGATGTATTCAAAATATTGTTTGATATCATTCAAATTTTCAAATGATTATTTGCACCTTGGTCTTTTAAGAGTGGGCTTATGAATTTAGATTTAAAAATTTCTCTTTTAAATCTTTTCTCATAAACTCTAAGGTATATGGATCATTGTACCAGTATGCTTCTGCTTGTACCTCTATAACTCTATCATTTTGAACAGCCGGTAAATTTTTCCAAAGATCTGTTTTTTTATAACCTGGTTCTGATTTGCCTTCACTAGTTGAAACAATATAATCACCTGCATAGTCAGCAAGTTTTTCTTGTTTCACTTCAGCCCATCCTTCTTTTTTAACTAATTCAGTTAATTTCTCAGGTGCTTTCAAACCGAATGCTTGATACATCACTTCACCGCCGCGACCCCAGTTAGGACCATAAGTATAAAGTTTTTTATCAAACTCATCAAAAATTGAGACTGTGGCATCTTCCCCAATTTTATCTTTAATTTCTTTTCCATCTTTTTCAGTTTGTGCTTTCCATTTATCTTCCCATTCTTTTACTTTATCTTCTTTTCCAAGTAGCTTACCTAACTCTTGTTGTTGATCTAAATATTTATGTTTACCATAGTCATAAGCTACGGTCGGCGCAATTTTTTTATACTTTTTGATATTTTTATCATTAGAATAAACTACAATCAAATCTGGTTTCGTTTTTGCTACTTTTTCAACATCATTTTCCCCAATTTTTTCTACGCCTTTAAATTTATCTTTTAAAATCTTACTACTATCAACTTGTTCGTTTACTGCAACTATATTACCACCTAAGTATTTAATGCCACCAGCATACGTTGGCGCGACAACTGCAATACGTTTAGGGTCTTTTGGTATATCAATTTTCTTACCACTATCTAAAGTGTAAGATTTCGTCTCTTCTTTTTTATTATCAGTGTCGTTTTCTGACTTATTCCCGCAAGCAGCTAATACTAAAACAAGTGCGATAATTGAAAATAATAATTTTTTCATAATGTTCCCTCCATTGAAAATGATTATCAATACCATTGAATTATATAATGCTTAGTCTTTTTTAACAATAGTAAAATATGAAAATTTTTACTATTGTTAAAGTTAAAAAATAAGCCTCCTAGATTTTTAGGAAGGCTCATTCAAACATAAACCGATTATCTTTTAATTTTAATTCATAATGCTTGGGTATCTCTAGACCACGGTAAGCTTTCGTATAGCAAACCGTCGCCTTGACTATCAAAAGGCATCACGTTAATACAATGAATTTGTACAACTTTGCCTTCTATATTAATATAATCATATAGAAATAACCCATCGATTTAATTCATTATTTTGATACCACATAACTATTTAATATTTATACTCGTCATTATATAGGCAAAAACATAAAGCTATGAAGTTTTTGACAAGTAAAATACAAATGGTATCAAATTGGTTCCAATGTACAATAGCTAATCAAACAATCCCATCAGTGATTTAGATATATTAGTATAAGCCATATCTTCCATCGGCGGATTATGCAACCCAGCACGCATATCTCTATAATAACGTTGCAATGGACGTTCCATTTCTAAGCTTTTAGCGCCAACAATACGCATTGCAATATCAATCACTTCTAGCCCTTGATTCATAACTAATACTTTACTAGCTGATGTTTCATTCCAAACCGGCTCATCTTGCTCATGATTGTATAGTGCGGCCGTGCTCCATAAAAAATGACGGGCTGATAGTAATAATGATTCCATTTTACCGATATTTTGTTGGACAGTTGGTATATCACCAATGGCCCCCTCTATACTTGCCGGGCTATAATTCTTAGCAAAATCAATTGCATAATCTCTTGCTGCTTGAGCAATCCCTAAATAGGTACTAGGAATATGTAAAATCCATCCATTCGGTTTTTTTCCGCCTGCCCCTCTAATTTCAACAAAATTTTCTTCTGGAATAAAAACATCATTTAAAATTAAATCATGACTTTCAGTAGCACGCATACCTACCATATTCCAATTATCTGCAATTTCAACACCTGGCGTGTTTTCTGATATCAAGAAGAAACCTACTTTATCTATTTCTTCATAATATGCACTGACAATAAAGTGGCTCAATCTTTTACTCATTGAAGTGAAAGTCTTAACACCATTCATCACAAAACCATCATCCTTTTTAACTGCATTAGTAGCCGGTCTAGCGCCACGCGTTGGACTTCCTGTTTCTGCTTCACTGATAGCTCTATTAACCAAAGCACCATGTTTCACAGAGATTGCAAAGCGATCTAACATGTCTTGTTCCCAAGCTTGCTGCTCATATAATTGTCCAACGACGCTAAGATGCCAACCTATTGAAAGTGCTGTAGCACCATCAATAGCTCCTAAATAGGTTTGTAGCACTACCATATCTTCGACAGTCGCACCTTCCCCACCATAAGCTTTAGGCAATGTTAATAATGTATAGCCTTCTTTGACCAACCAACCAATATTTTCATATGGAAAACGTGAATGTTTATCGTTATAATCAGCTTTTTCTTTAAATTGTTCTTTGACCGTATTGAATTTTTCTATCCATTTCTTTTGAATACTCGTATGTATTAATGCAGAATAATTCACTATGTCCACCTCTTTTTAGCCTTTTCTTTATTTAAACTTAGTGTAACACTCGCTTATAACGAAAGAAAGTCTTCCAAACAACAAATCCTTACTTTACCGATAGGGTTTATTGTGATACTTTGTATTTATTGATAGTCTAGGGGGTAAAAAAATGATTTCAGTAAAACATTTAATACATAAATATAAAGACAATACCATACTTAATGATGTGAGCTTTTCGCAAAACAAAGGTACTGTGACAGCTATTATAGGTCCAAGCGGTTCAGGTAAAACAACGCTCCTTAGAACATTAAATGCATTAGCTATACCAAAATCGGGCACCATCCAAATTGGCAACAAAACATTTGTGGGTGATAAGCATTCCAAAAAAGAGATTTCCCAACTCCGAAAAAACTCCGCTATGGTTTTTCAAAACTATAATTTATTTAAAAACAAAACTATTCTGGAAAACATTACTGTAGGGCTGATACATGGTAAAAAAATGCCAAATAAACAAGCAAATGAAGTAGCTATTTCTTATTTAGAACGTTTTAATTTATTAAATCAAAAGGATAAATATCCTTCTCAATTATCAGGTGGCCAAAGCCAACGCATCGGTATTATTCGCGCTTTAGCACTCAATCCAAAAGTATTACTTTTAGATGAACCTACATCTGCACTTGACCCTGAATCAATTCAAGGTGTTTTGTCACTCATCAAATCCATTGCACAAGAAGGTATGACAATGGTCATCGTCACACATGAAATTCAATTTGCTAAAGCAATTGCCGATCAAATTTTATTTATAGATGAAGGCGAAATATTAAAGGAAGGTTCACCTCAAACCGTTTCTTAAATACCGTAGAAACGGAGCGTGAATTAACATGAACCACAATAAATACTTTCTTCTAGTTATTGGGGTTTTTATTACAATGCTGTTAAGCGGGTGTAATAAAATGGAAGAATCCGATAATCAAAAAAGTAAAAAAGAAATTAAAGTAGCTATATCTGCAGAAGTGAACCCGCCATATTTATATACAGATGAACATAATGAATTTACAGGGTTAGATATCGATTATTTAAAACGCTTAGAAAAGAAGTTACCTCAGTATCAATTTAAATATGAAGTTGGTGAAGAAGAGTCAAATTTAGTCGGTATTGGCGCTGGGAAGTTTGATATGGGCATTAATTGGTTTTTTAAGACACCTGAACGAGAACAACAATTTCTTTATCAAGATGTCCCTTATAGTTACGCTTTACCTTTAATTGTTGTTAATAAAAATAATGCTGATATACATTCGCTAAACGATTTACCGGGTAAAAATTTAACTCCGATGGCACCAAGTGGTGGTTTGTATTCTATATTATCTCAATATAATAAATCACATACTTCAAAGATTAATATTGATACCATCCAAGAACCTTCCAATGGTGACAATTTAAAAATGGTAAGTGATGCTAGGCGCGATGCCATATTTTTAAATTGGAACACATACAACGCAATACAGAAACAAGTCGGCGCTGACGTTAAAATTGGCGGCATCGTAAAAAAAGAACCATTGCATATTGTCTACAACAAAAAACATCAAAAATTACATGACGATATCGATCAAGCTACACAAGAACTTAAAAACACAGGTGAATTACAAAAACTTTCTAAAAAATATTTCGATATTAATGTTTTTGATGATTTAGATGAAATCAATAAGCAAAAAGATAAATTGGAGGTACAATCATGAATGAACCTGTAAATTGGCTTTCTTTATTTGGGCAAGTTTTACAACAATTACCTTTGACTCTATTAATATTTGTACTTTCTTTTGTATTTGCGCTTATACTCGGCTTTGTGCTAGCAAGTATTCGTATCAAAAAGATTAAGATACTCTCAACAATCGTCCGAGTCTATCTATCTTTTATTCGCAGTACGCCTTTAATCTTGCAACTTTTTTTGGCATATTTTGCATTGCCACAACTACTATTAATCATACAAATTGATATAAACCACTTCAGCAGATTATTTTTCGTGATTTTAGCGTTTACCTTACATACAGGGGCTTATCTATCTGAAATTATAAGAGCGGGATATCAATCTGTAGATTACAGTCAAATTGAAGCGGGTCTTTCAGTTGGATTATCTTATCCTCGTATTTTAAAGGAAATCATTATACCTCAAGCTTTACGTAATAGTATTCCAAATTTAACAACCCAAATCATTGAACTATTAAAAGATACATCGCTAGCATTTACTATTGGAATTATAGACATGATGGGGCAAGTTAAATTAATTATTGGGAATAACTATGGGTTAGGTATGCTAGAAGTATACATCGTGATATCAATAATTTACTGGTCCATTGCACTGATAATCCAAAGTATATTTGCTCTGATTAACAAACGAGCCCAAAAACCTTATAGCGTTTAAGGAGGAAAACATTTTGCCATTTATTATTTATACAATATTAGAAGTCCTTAAAGGTGTACCAAACACAATAATGATTTCCCTTATAGCAATGATTGTCGGGCTGATTATTGGAACACTATTCGCGTTTATTCGAACTAAAAATGTACCCATACTCTCTCAACTTATCGTTATATATAATTCATTTTTTAGAAGCACGCCGCTCATTGTTCAATTATTTATGATGTATTATGGGTTGCCAAAGCTCATTATGTGGTCCAATGAACAATTCGGTTTTGCAATAAATCCTGATGTTTTCTCGCCGCTAATCATCGCGTTTATTGTTTTTTCTTTACATGCTGTTGCTTATTTATCAGAATCTATCAAAGGCGGTTTACAATCCGTTGCTAATGATCAAATTGAGGCTGCTCAAACAGTAGGTCTTTCAACATTAAGAACCTATAAAGAAATTATATTGCCACAAGCATTTAATTACGCCCTTCCAAATATTGAAAATCAATTTATCATGCTTATCAAAGGTACTTCATTAGCGTTTGCTGTTCAAGTTACTGAAATCATGGCTGTCAGCCATGTTATCGCTAATGAAGGTTATCGCTTTATAACAGTATATAGTGTTGCCGCAATATTTTATTGGTTACTTGCTATTTTGTTAGAATTGGTGTTTTCAAAAATAGAAAACCGCACATCAGCTTATATGTTCACTAAAACTTCAGCATAAAAAAGAACAGAACGGAAATTTCATTTTATCAACGAGATTTCCGTTCTGTTCTTTTTTATATGTACTTCATTCTAAAAATGGCAACCAATTTATTTTTAAATTGAATCAGTTACACACCATACCCTAACATCTACGACATTCATTATATTTCACTCTTAAATCACTACATTGCTAAGTGTTCAGCATACTGTTTTTTTCTTTTATAATAATTTTTAACTTTTTTCGGCATTGAGCCACTTTGTAATTCATCTTTAGTAATAATCGGGTAATTTTTAAATACAATAGATCCTATATATCCACAAATGGCGCTTCCAGTAGCACATAAGGATGCAACAAGAACGACAGTCAACGCATTATTGAAACCAAACATAACCATCAAACCAGCAATAGGTGTAGCTGTACCAGTTGCTTCGTTAACTAAACCAAACATAGCTATAATGACACCGGATACTGCGCCGCCCATAAAGTTCGTAAGATAAACAGGAATAGGATTTGCCGTAACAATATCTGCTTGTGATAACGGCTCAATAGCTACAGAAATTGTTGTTTTACGATCTCCAAATTTCATACGCTTAAATAAAACAAAATTCATAAATGATGATCCAAAAACAGCTAAAGCTCCAATTGCCATAGGTGTGCCAGTTAACCCTAACAAAGCGGTGAGTGCCATAGAACTCAATGGCGCAGTTGCTACTACTGTTATAATGCCACCAAGCACTATCCCCATTAAAATAGGACTCGAAGTTGTAGATTCTTTAATAATATTCCCAATTTGCAATAACGTCGCATCTACTACAGGCGCTACGCCTACTGCGATTATTCTTGTAATAGGAGCAATAATAATAATTGAACCTATTAAATCTAAACCATCTGGAAATTTTTGTTCTATCCATTTCATGCCAAAACTTGCTATGTATCCTGCTACAAAACCTGGTAGTAAGTCCATGTTACCGCACGCAACTGCAATAACAAATGCGTACACCGGCGAAACACCCATCGCTAACGCTACTAGTCCAGCTGCAGCAACCCCACCTAAACTTCCAGCTGCATCACCCAGCTGTCCTAAAAAAGGAATACCTAATAGATCCCCACCAACATACTTATGAAAAGCTTCTACTAAAAATGAAGCAATTGCTGCATTCGCGAGGGCGCCCATTGCTTTACCACCATTTGGTGCTTTACTTGTAAATAGTGTAAACAAACATAATACGATACCTAAAAATATAACCCCTAAAAGTAAATTCATAAAAACACCTTCCGTTATTTGTATGCGCTTTCATTTAACAAATATTAGTATATCATAATTTATATTTTACTCAAATCATATTTTATATCAATATATAATTTTTCAAATAAATTTACACTATTCAGAATATTCATTTTTTATATATGTTACACGGCTATTTTTGAACATATCCATATTTTATTTTAAGTATGATTGTAATGTTCTAATGATTGATTCAATCCTTTTACGTTGCTTTTCATTTATGTAAACGACAACTGTCCGTTCATCTATGTCGCTTCTCTTTTTACTTAAATACTCCATTTTAATTAACTTTTGTAATGCTTTCGTTAAGTAATAAGGTTTTAACTCAGAATGTTGGGCGATTTCTTTCGCTGTAACTTCACTTGAATTACATTCATGTAGATAATTTAAAATAAATACTTCTTCATAGTTTAATTTGTGGTGCTTTTTAGTCTGCTTAAAAAATGTTTTTCCTTGTTGATATAATGAGATTAATTCATTTAATTCCTTTATCGTTTTCATAAAAACCGCTCCTTATGTTTTTTCTTGTTGTTAATATACACGAAAGTTTTCTTATCTATTTGTAACATAATTTTATCCTATTCATGCTATTTAATTCAATATAAGTAACTATGAAAAATGTTATGATTTACTACTATTTTTTTAATTTTATTTTTTATTTTCAAAATTTAGTACCTCATACATCCTTTTTATTAATAAGAAATGATTTTTATTGCATTTTCAATTCTAAAATGATTCGTGAACATAATACTTACAGATAAAGTAATCGTGGGTGAATTAAAATTCCAATTTTTCTAAAAAACATAGTTGTTAGAAAATCGTATTGTCGACTATAGTTGGATCAATATTATATTTCTATATCTAATTATGATCATTTATTTTTAATATTATAAAAAAACTTGAGATATAAAATTAAATATCCCAAGCTCTTAAAAAGGTTATAGTTATCTGCACATTTTTATTTATTTTATTCAAATATAAATGATTTTACATCATAAAGTTAAATATCATGCGAAGTAATTATTTCTTTTTACAATCTAAAGTGTCTAAGAAGCTTAGTGCTGCCATACCAGACAAGTCTAATGCATGTTTTGCGCCAGCTTTACCATGGCCTGCTTCAAAATGTTTATATGCTGCAACACCAAGAACTGAAATTGTTAATAGTGAACCAATACGTGATAATCTTTTACTTGCAAAGCTTAATACGAAAAATACAGCACTTAATGTTTCAACTGCGCCTGCTAACGGTACCGCATTTGAAGGTAAATTAAACACATCAGTAAAGGTATCTTTCATTGATTGATCACCTTTTAACTTTGGTTTTGCAGCTCCGTATAATTCTTTTGCTAATTTTAAGTTTGTTAAATAACGTAATATCATTACTTTAATCTCCTTCTATTTGTTTTCAAAATATTTATCTACAACAGGTTTTACCCGCTCAGCCAATAATTTAATTGTACGAATTGTGTTTTCGTGTGGCATGGATCCTACAGGGGTATGCAACATAAAGCGTGATAAACCTAACGTTTCAATCGTATCAATGATTTTATTTGCTACTGTTTCTGGACTACCTACATATAATGCACCATTTGCCCCTGCTTCACGTGCAAAACTATTTTCATTGTATAAAGGCCAACCTCGTTCTTTGGCCAATACATCGTGACTTGCTTTGACTGATGGGAAAAATTCCCGAAACGCTTGTTCATCTGTCTCAGCAATATATCCCCATGAATGTGTTGCAACAGTTAATTTATTGACATCATGACCATAAGATTCAGCTATTGACTTATACATCTCAATATTTCTTTGAAATCTTTTTGGGTCCCCGCCAATTATAGCATAAGTTATCGGTAAACCAAGTGCTCCTGCTTTCAATGACGATTCAGGTGTGCCACCTGTTGCGATTGAAATGGGTAATGAACCATGCTCAACCCTAGGGTAAATGCCTAAATTCTGTATACTTGGTCTAAGATGACCATCCCAATTCACAATTTCATTTTGATTCATTTGCATTAATAAATCAATTTTTTCATTAAAAAGTTGTTCATAATCATTTAAGTTATAGCCAAACAATGGAAATGATTCTATAAATGAGCCTCGCCCAACCATTATTTCAGCTCGCCCATTAGATACCGCATTTAATGTAGAAAAACGTTCATAAACTCTGACTGGGTCATCTGAAGATAATACAGTAACGGCACTGCTCAACTTAATGTTCTTTGTATGTCTAGCTGCTGCTGCTAATACAGTAACTGGGTCAGATACAGCATAATCAGGTCGATGGTGTTCACCTAGACCATAAACGTCAAGGCCATAATCATCAGCAACTTCAATTTCTTCAATAATATTCCTAATCCTTTGGGCGTTACTAATTGCAGGTGCTTTACCTTTATCAGTATATATATCACTATTATCTGCAAATGATGTCAAACCAATTTCTACCTTCATATATTCACCTCGCTTACCAAGTATATTTTTTATACCTATTATATTAAAAGCTTTTCTATTCGGTGTCAATATCAATGTTTAGCAAAATCAAAATACGTCAATCTTGATTAACCCCAATTCTTTATATATGAAATAGTATCAAAATAAAGTAATTAATTTAAATTTTAAATAACTAATTGTTAGCATTAAATAACATTTGTAATTTTCTGTTATTTTACAGCTTTGTAATAAATTAGAAAGCAATATTACACTGAATTCACCTTAAAACGCCATGGCTACAGCCTTAAGACGTAAAATAATCACCCCTTATTTTGTTACATATCCCCCATAATTATTAGAGATAAATTACAAAACGATAACATTGCACACAAAACGACAAATTTCTGATAGAGTAATGCTTGTCGTTAAAACAACGAAAAAAACTAAACATACTATAAACAACGTCATTAGAGACTGAGATAATAAATTTAAAAGCTTTATCATTATTAGGAGGATATTTTACAATGAAAAAAATCGCTACAGCTACAATCGCTACTGCAGGAATCGCTACATTTGCATTTGCGCAAAACGAAGCAGATGCTGCTGAAAATAACAATGGTTATAACCCAAATGACCCTACTTCTTATAGCTATTCATATACTATAGATCAACAAGGTGATTACCACTATACTTGGCAAGGTAACTGGAATCCAAGCCAAGCTGATCAAGCTCATTCAAACTATACTGGTAATACAAATAGTGGTCAAAATAACACTTATGGTTCTACATATGGTACTTCAACTCAATCATATACAGCGAACAACAACACAACAGGTGGCGGTGGTGCTGCTTCAAACGCTACTTCAGACCGCAACATCCAAGTAACTACAACTAGTGCGCCATCAAGTTCATCAAGTTCAATTTCAAATACTTCAGGCTCTTCAAATAATTTATATACTGCTGGACAATGTACTTATTATGTATTTGATAAAGTAGGCGGTAAAATTGGTTCAACTTGGGGTAATGCAAATAATTGGGCAAGCGCTGCTGCTGCTTCTGGTTATACTGTAAACAATTCACCTTCTCAAGGTTCAATTTTACAATCATCAACTGGAGCTATGGGACACGTAGCATACGTTGAAAATGTTAACAGTGACGGTTCAATCCAAGTTTCTGAAATGAACTATGGTCAAGGCCCTGGTGTTGTTACTTCACGTACTATTTCAGCTAGCCAAGCTTCAAGCTATAACTACATTCACTAATTAAAATAGTTTATATATCCTGGGACACGAAACAATGTTCCAGGATTTTTTTGTATGTATAGTAGATTGCTAACCAGCAACAAAGCCCTAATAAAAATAGAAAGCTTTTATCCTGTTTTTTATTTGATTTCATAAAAAAGCATCAACTCACTTATTATTTCGTGAGTTGATGCTTCTTTATTTATAACCAATATGCTAGGCTTATCCAATAGATAAAAGCAAGTAAGTAAAGTAATGGAAAACTTTCTGATACTTTATCTTTCACTTGCTTATAGATAACATAGACGCCAAAAGCAAGTAATATAATACTCAATGCCATTCTTGCAACAAGCAATTCTTGTATTGATATAACCACTGTTGATGATACAGGTACCATCGCTAACAACAAGGTTAAAACCACAATCATTATTGTGTAACATATAGTATCTTTTGTCTTATTACGATGAGAATTGACCCAATATAAAATCAAACCAAATATCGTAGTAAGTAATATTTCATGTATAATAGTTGGTTTTTCAAACAAATCGGTTCTATACTGTATCATCGCTACAATATACAATATAAAACCGATTATAAAATAGATAATAGAAGGATATTTAAAATCTTTACCTATATTGAAATATTGATGAATTCCCAATCCTATTAGCAATATCGCTACAATAATTACTAGATACAACACGGAATCACCTCATCCATAGTTTACTTTATCCTTTTTATCTAACTGGTAAACATATTATTATTACTCTCGCTTTAATTTTTAAATGAACAAATGTTTATTTTTTATTACTAATACAAAAGCACAGCCCGCTTCATTAAAAAAACACCTCCGTATAAATTCAGTTGAATATGAATTTAACGAAAGTGCCTTTATTTTATTTCTAAGTTTTGATATCTGTTCAATTTCATCTCAGATTTTTACCCTTTTAATGTAAAGAATAATTCAATTTTTTAGCTTTGCTCATGATGCTTACTATGATTCATGGTTAACTTTAGCGCGTTTAATACCAATACCAGTAAAACCATAAAAAATCGCGAATAAAACACATAAATAACAAGGTACAGTCCATATAAAGAATTGATCAACAGACACGCCTAATTGTTGTGTATAATAGATACCTGAAGTACCCCAAGGTATAAGCGGAATAATCATTGTACCTGAATCTTCTAGCGTCCTTGATAGATTCGAACGGTCTATTCCCATCTTATTATACATATCCATCATTAATACGCCTACCATAATAATGACAACAGAAGCAACGCCTGCAGCTAGCACCATCATTAACCCACCTAATACAGTTGCAAGAATTAATGTGCCAACTGAGTTAATATTGCTAGATATTTTATTCAATATAACGTCTAGACATCCTGCTCTTTCTACAATACCTGCAAAGGCGTAACCACAAAAAATAGTGACCACAATTTCAGTCATGCTCATCATGCCGCCTTGTTCTATTAAGCTGACAGCCTTATCAGAAAGTGAATTATCTAAATGTGGTACCATACTTTGATTAAAGCCATCAAAAGTAGCCTTGAAGCCATCAGTCATATTAAATCCATTGTTGAAAGTGCCGATGATTATCGCACTAATGCTTGATATTAACATCGATGGCACTGTAGAAATTTTAAATAACAAACATACTATAATAATAATTAATGGTAGCCACACAAAAAAGTTAATGTTATAAATTGTCGATAACTCTTTAAGCATGGCATTCACTTGAGACGTGTTGACACTGCCTTTGAATTGTAGCCCAGCAAAGTACCATACGATTAACCCGATAATTGATGCTGGTACTGTAGTCCATATCATCGCTCTTATATGAGAAAAAATATTCACTTTTGTAACTAGGGCTGCTAAATTAGTCGTATCTGATAACGGCGACATCTTATCACCAAATACTGCGCCAGCAATAATTGCACCTGCAGCCATACCAGCTGGGATATTTAATTGCGAACCAATTGCCATTAGCGCTATGCCTGCCGTAGAAGCTGATCCCCAAGCAGTTCCGGTAGCAACAGAAGTAATTGCAGCTATGATAAATGCCGATACTAAAAATAAGTTAGGGTTTAAAAATTCTAAACCATAATATATTAATGCAGGCACTGTTCCTGAATACATCCAAGTGCCTACAATAATACCCACTGATAGAATAATAAATATCGCAGGCATTGCTGTTGCTAAACGGTTAGTAATGCCTTCTTCTAAATCTTTCCATTTCAAACCAACGCGTCTCGCAATGATTGCGGCATATGCTGAAGAAAGAATAAGTAACGCTTGGATAGGAATATCAAAAACAACAAATCCTGTAATTACAATAACAATCATTACCAAAATCGTTGAAATTGATTCTAAAAAAGTTGGTTGTCTTTTCATACACATTTCCCCTTATTTATATAAATGGATGCGTTTTTGACTAGTGCAATCCTAACTTATCTTTTCCTAACTCATCAATTGTTAATCCTTCTTCAAAGAAATCGCGTTCTAAAATAGTTGATGCAATGACCACGATGGCGTCTATATTAGGCGTAGGCACGTCAATTTCTCGTCCTAAGCTAGACCATAATACTAAACCATATGCGATATCTTCTGTTAAATAACGATTTTTTACATGGTTAGGTCCTTTAATTTGGGAAAAGACAGGACTTGTGTTAAACAAACGATTTAACGGTTCATCTTCATCCTGTCTTTCTAAATAGCCACGTTCAATACGTGCTTCTTTAGCAGATGATAATTCAAAACCTAATTTTCGCCCCAAGGTTAGTCGCTCTAACTCTACTGCATGTAATAAACGTACTGTATGTTTTGTTATCCCCTCTTCATACAGTGCAAATTCATCTGCATAATCAATTCTACCTACGTTTAATAGTGTTGGACCCGGATGTACTTCAGGGTTACCATTTTCTAAATTTGTTTTCCAAAGACTTTCTTCTTTGACAATGTATGGATATAATGTTTCTATTTTATCAAAGCTATCGCTTAGCTCTTCCTTATCATACGTTGAGAAATGCACTTTTCTAACGTTTAAAGATAAATCCACACGTGCTTCTTCAAAATCTACACGCGTGCCGTAAGTTAACGTATTTACTTCTGCAAATTTAGGCATAACTTCAATTTGCATATCCTCTAATACATTCATAAAACGAATAGAGCCCATAGCAGCAGCGATATTGAAGAATATAAGTTGGTCTTCTGTGATAAACGGCGCCATTGTATGTGCATAATGCTCAATAAACGATGATGGTATTACAACTTGAATGACTTCGGCGTCCTCAAGTACATATTCCATATCATCACTGATATCAGTAAATTGTACGAAGCTCTCTTCGCCTTCATTACTGAATGTAAAACCACCTTGTTCTATTGCTTTATCAAATTTATCTATAGACTGGTTTCTACAGTATAATTTGACTTCATGTCCTTTGGTAATCATATCTAATGCTGCAGTAACAGCACCATTCCCTGATCCTACAATAGCTATCTTCATAAACACCCTTCTTTCTCTAAACATTGTGTATTTTTTATTAAACATTACTCTCATGTATAACCTATTAAGAAAAAGAATAAACACTGGCCTTCAACCTATTTAAGTTATCATTAAAAGTAACGCATTGCTTTATAGCATTTCTATATTTTAACAGGATAATAACGCTGTATATAGTCCTATTCAAAAAATTTATAATTTTTTTCAAATGATGTGCAACTGATTTTGTTATTTTGTTATAGTAATGTTAAACAAAAGGAGGCAAACTACTTATGACTGAAAATCACACAAATCGTGAAGTATTAAATCAAGAACCGAACAGTGATGCAAGATTAATGGCTACATTAATCTATGTACTTAGCTTTTTCACCACTTTTTTAGCACCACTTATAATTTGGCTTATTAAACGTGAAGATTCTGCATTCGTTGATAGAGCAGGCAAAAATTATTTTAATTTTTTAATTTCATATGTTATTTGGTTTATTATCTCTGGCATTTTAATGCTTATTATTATAGGATTCGTTCTATTTCCTATTGTGGCCATTTTGAACTTTATTTTTACAATTGTAGCTGCAGTAAAAGCATATAATGGAGAAGATTATTTACCACCTCTGTCTATTAGATTTTTTAAATAATTTCAATTTCAATTTTGTGATTTTTTACACGCGTTGTAATAAATCGATTGAGCAAACGCTTATAAGATGCTACTAAATCTTATACTTGCGCACTTTATGCAATATTACAATAAGTTGCGCTTTTGTAACCTCACATGTTGTTTATTACAGCAATATGTGAGGTCTTTTTAATTGTTTTACAAATACGTAACATTCCACACAAACACTTTTTCTTCTGTTATTGTATTAATTGTCGTTGAAACCAACGCGTTAATTAAAAAATTAATTTCTATTCAAATAATATATCTATTTAAAATTCGGGAGGACTTTTTTATTATGAAAAAATTAGTAACAGCAACAACTTTAACAGCAGGAATCGGAGCAGCAATTGTGGGATTAGATCATGGGAACGAAGCAAATGCTGCTGAACAAACAACACAAGTAGATCAAAACTCAACTCAAGCGACATCAAGTTCAAGCTCAAATCTATACACTGCTGGCCAATGTACTTGGTATGTATTTGACAAAACAGGTGGCGACATTGGCTCTACATGGGGAAATGCAAATAACTGGGCATCTGCAGCATCCGCAGCTGGTTACACAGTAAACAATTCACCAGAAGCTGGTTCTATCTTACAATCTAGCGAAGGAAGCATGGGCCACGTAGCATACGTTGAAAATGTAAATAGTGATGGTTCAGTAAATGTTTCTGAAATGAACTATAGTGGTGGGCCATTCTCAGTAAGCGAACGCACAATCTCAGCAGGTGAAGCTAGCTCATATAACTATATTCACCTTAACTAAGATTATTTTTCAAAATATTATTTGGGAGTCAAGCTGGTAAAGTCTCGTACTTTATCAGCTTTTTTTATTGAATTGCCCTTTACATATTGCAGCCAAATTAAAAATTTGAGAAAATAGTAGCGTTTAATGTGAATAAGGAGGTTGAGACAAATGCAGTGGTTTAAAGTTATTTTGGCAGGCATCATAGAAATATTATGGGTAACTGGTTTAAACACGGCTGATTCAGTTTGGAGTTGGACAGGCACGATTATCATTTTAATTTTAAGCTTCTATTTAGTCATTTCAGCTTGTAAATCATTACCTGTTGGGACAGTATATGCTGTGTTTGTAGGCATTGGCGCAATTGGTACTGTACTCGTTGATATGATATTTTTCGGTGATGCATTCAACGTGATTAAGATAGCACTGGTTATTTTACTCGTAATAGGTATTATTGGCTTAAAACTAACTACAGAGGAGGCTGAACAATAATGGCTTGGACGATACTATTTATTGCTGGTCTACTGGAGATTGTTGGTGTCATTATTTTAAATGAAATCGCACGTACTAAAAAGAAAATATTCGTAGTTTTTTTAGCCCTCGCCTTTATTTGTAGTTTTAGCATGCTTAAATTGGCAATGTCTAGTGGTATTCAAATGGGGACGGCTTATGCTGTTTGGAGCGGTATAGGCACTGGTGGCGGAACGCTAGTCGGGATGCTCATTTATAATGAATCTAAAAATATTAAACGTGTAGGTTTTATCTTCTTAATTATTTTAGCAATTGTAGGTTTAAAACTGGTTAGTTAAACTATCTTACTTTAGATTCATATCGCCGATGATAATAAAATTCTTTTTTGTTTATTCGGTTTATAGTCTGTGATATAAATCAATATACTAAAGCGTTTATTGATATTAGTTTTTATACTGACATCGGTCAACTTCGAAATAAAGTGATACTAAATTATGGTACAAATGTTTAGCTTTGCTACGCTCCGAATTAACTGTAACTTGATCAGTAAGCAAATGCTTTTAAATATAGGTTATTTTTACCTCGCTTATATGATAATATAAATTAAATTAATAACCTTTTTAATTGGCTTACAACGTAAAAATTTGTTTACTATTATGAAATTTACTATACTTTAGGTAAAGGAAGTGATTATACATGGTAAAAGTTTATATTGCAGGTCCAATACCTGAAGTTGGTTATAATTTATTAAAAGAGCAAGGTTATGAAGTAGATATGTATGAAGGCAAAGGGATTGTTGATAAAGAAACCTTAATTCAAGGCGTGAAAGATGCGGACGCTTTAATCAGCTTACTATCTACTAATGTGGATCAAGATGTAATTGATGCAGGTTCAAATCTAAAAATCATTGCAAACTATGGGGCTGGTTTTAACAACGTGGATATTGAACACGCAAAACAAAAACACATCGATGTGACAAATACGCCCAAAGCCTCAACAAATTCTACTGCCGAGTTAACTTTTGCGCTTGTACTCGCTGTAGCAAGACGTATTCCTGAAGGTGATAAATTATGTCGTACAACAGGATTTGATGGATGGGCGCCACTATTCTTCCGCGGTAGAGAAGTTTCTGGAAAAACAATCGGTATCATTGGTTTAGGAGAAATTGGCAGTGCAGTAGCCAAACGTGCTAAAGCATTTGATATGAATGTACTTTACACAGGCCCTAACCAAAAAGTCGATAAAGAACGTGAAATTGGTGCTAAATATGTTGATTTTGAAACACTTTTACAACATTCAGACTTCATTACAATCAATGCTGCATATAATCCAAGTTTACACCATCAATTTGATACTGAGCAATTCAAAATGATGAAACCAACAAGTTATTTAATTAATGCAGCGAGAGGTCCAATTGTTCATGAGGAAGCTTTAGTTCAAGCACTTAAAAATAAAGAAATCGAAGGCGCTGCCTTAGACGTGTTTGAATTTGAACCAGAAATCAACGATGAACTCAAATCATTAGATAATGTTGTTATCACACCACATATTGGTAACGCGACATTCGAGTCTCGTGATATGATGTCAAAAATTGTAGCTAATGATACAATTAGCAAACTGAACGGCGACCATCCTAAATACATTGTGAATTAATTAAAAAATACCAAAAGCCAGAAAGTACTTATAAACTGTACTTTCTGGCTTTTTATTATTTTTACTTTTCTTTAGATTTATATAAGAATTTGGTTTGGTTAGATATCAGTTGATTCGGTATGATTTGCGCTATTTTATTTCTCACTTTAACCACAAATTTATTTGTTCTTTGAGCAATTTTGCCTATTTTTCTAGAACGTTTAATGACTTTCTTCGTATGCTTGACCCGTAATTTATTATAACGTTGCAATGCCATATCAAAATCGTATGTTTGTATGCAATTAGCTAAAACAATAGCATCTTCCATTGCTTGACCTGCGCCTTGTCCCATATTGGGGGTCATCGCATGTGCTGCATCTCCAAGAAGCACTACGCGTTGGTATACAAACGTTTTTAGCGGGTTTAAATCATACATGTCATGTAATAATATATCTGTTTCGCTTTGTTTATCTAGAACTTGTCTGACTTCATTAGGAAAATGATTAAATCTTGCTTGTAAATGCGGTTTTGCAAATGCGTGTATCTTAGTATCATTTTCTTTAGCTGTTATTGAAATAAACCAATAAGCTTGGTTATTTAATAGAGGCACGATGCCTACTCTGCCTTTTGAAGACCAATATTCTTTAGCCACATTGCCATCCTTAAGGTCTATTTCATCTACTAAACCTCTAAATACTGTATAACCTTGATAAATCGGTTTATTATTTGGCGCGACAGCTTGTCTTGTATTAGAATGAATGCCATCCGCACCTATACATAAATCAAAGGATTGTGAAGGTTGCTCGGAAAATTGTAACGTTACTTTTAAGTCACCGTTTTCAATATCCGTTACATAATGGTTTGTAAAAATTGCGCTATCAGGTACATAAGATTGAATTACATCTAATAAACTTTGGCGTGACATCGTTAAATTAACAGTGTTTTTTTTCAATTTAATTTTTGACAATGGGTTTGCTTTTTCATCAAGTACTTCCATGACATCAACCACTTGTCCTATATTTTTAAGTCCTTTTGCTAAATCATGATTATTTAATTTATCAATCACGTTGCCACCAATGCCAATACCAGCCCCTAGTTCAGATACTGCGTCTTTTTTTTCAAACACACTCACATCATGACCTTGTTCTATTAATAAAGCTGCTGCAGTTAAACCGCCTATGCCTGCACCAACAATTGCTATTTTCATCTTAATTCACTCCAACTTTCCCTAGTCTTTTAAAAATTTCCATACTTCATTATTAAATAATGACATTGTTTTTAATACCCAATGATATAATAACATATAAAAAAGAAAACAAATCCACTAATAAAACAATATTGTCTTTTTATATTGAATCCATTATAGGTAATAATCTTTATTGATATCATCTTTTTTAATACCTAAATTTTTATAGAAATGTTTCATAAACCATGCGATATTTTCATCCCAGTCTACATCACTCGCGTATTGATGTTCTCCTGGTTCTTTTGGATTCCATCTCATTTGATATAAAGAAATCTGCTTATTATTAAAATAATTATTTCTTACAAATTGGGCGCCCCCCATAATTGCTTTATCGGGAGAAGTCCAAGCTTGTTTTTTAGCAAAACTGCTTCCAGTATGGACAGCATTTTCATCGAACGCACCTATTCCAAAAAAGTTATAATATTTTTTCCCATTGTCTTCAATACCTTTAGCTAATTCAGATTTACCATTTCCTGTTTCTACTAAGGCATGGCTTATTAAATATAAAACGTTGACTTCATATTTATCTTGCGCTTTTAGGAAAGCTTTACCTTTTCCTTTTAACACGCCCTTACTTTTTAAAATATCATTCACTTCATCTTCAGATAACGATACTTTTTCAGAAATATCCATGTGGTTCAAATCATCTTGGTCACTGTTTACATCCATTGCTTTACTAACATCTTTCGTTGAAGCTTTTAGAAATTTACCATCTTTTTCTTTCATATTTAAAGTACCAGAACCAACTTGTTTATCTACCGCCTCATCAAATGTATGCGTTTTTTGTTTTTCAAACAAAGATGTTTCATTTATGACTAACAAAATAACAAATATTACTATAATTAATATCAATAGTATTAATGGTATTCGCTGTTTAACACGCTCATTCATTATATAAAAAACTCCCTATTTTACATTTTATTTAGTTAGTGTGAAATAAGCAAAAGCAATTGCCACAAGCACAATAATAAAAGAAAGATTAATAGCAATGCGCATGCCCTTTTTATGTCTAAATAAAGTGTTGAATATCACTAAACTGATTGCTAATGAAACAACAAACATAGTAATAGCCATAACAATATTTAAAGTGATTAAAAAAATAATACCGATAACTAAAAATATGTTAGATATGATAGCCATCGTTTTTACCATTTTTGGGTTAATAAGACTTCCACTCCTTGTAAAATATTCTAAATATATCGCTCTATTAACTGAAATTGTATCATATTTGCCTATCTTTCAGTATGTCATTTTTAATATAAAAAATTAGCACTCATGTGAGCATTTCACATTGAGTGCCAATTTGATTATACCTACATTCAATTATTTTTACTCTCTTGACATACCTCTAAGCATATTTAACATATATGTTAAACTACGGTTCATCTCATCGTCTTTAAGTACGCCCATCAAGCCAGTGATAGATGTTTTTTGATTTGGGCTCGCTTGGTTAGCCACACTTAAGCCCTTGTTTACTTTGTTTAACATTTGGCTTAAATCATTAACATTTAAATCACCCAATAAAAAGACAAGTGAAGCCATATTTGTAATTAGACCAGTGTATTGCTCTTTATTTAACTCTACTGAGAATTTATTAGCAATGACACCTCGGCTTTTTACCATACCTGATAATGCATCGAGTAATTTAGCTTCATCTAAAGTACTAATAATATTAATCGCTTTCATAATACTATCCTTATTTGCTGCAATTGCGTCTGTTACTTCAGCTAAACTTTCTTGCTTAATCTGCGCTTCTGACTTTTGCATGCGTTTAATATGCGTTATTCTCTCTGCCATTACCTATTCACCTTACTTCCTGGGAAAGTATAGTCGTCACGTTTCCACTTATCTTCAACACGCACACTGTATTGTGGTTGTCTTTGTTTGTTGATACGGAAGTTTGTTGGATTCAATGGAGATTTACCTCTCCGTGTTTTAACTTCCATACGACAGCTTGTACGTTTATATGAAGGTGTGTCTGTATCTTTGTCCACGTCGCTGTTAGTCAATAAGTTAATAGCGCCTTGGTCACCATTTATCATTGCGTCATTATTTAATGGAATATAAATTTCTTTACCTTTCACTCTATCTGTAACGTGTGCAATAAGTTCTGCCTCGCCACTGTCTGAAATTAATTTAACTTCTGCCCCTTCGTGAATATCTCTTTCTTTAGCTAATTCTGGAGAAACCTCAACAAACGGATGAGGCACTTTGTATGCAATGCCTGGAACTTTATAAGTCATATTTCCTTCATGGAAATGTTCCAATAAACGACCGTTATTTACATGTAAATCATATTCTTCATTAACTTTAAAGAAGTTATCAAATGTTAATGGATAGAAGTTCGCTTTACCATCTTCAAAGTTAAAGCCATCTAAATACAATGTTGGTTGGTCTGTGCCATCTTCGGCTACAGGCCATTGAAGGCTATTGTATCCTTCTAATCTATCGTAATTAACACCTGAATATGATGGTGTTAATCTAGCTATTTCATCCATTATTTGGCTAGGGTGCGTATAATTCCAATCATATCCTAATGTTTTAGCAATTTCCTGAATAATTACCCAGTCTGGTTTCGATTCACCTTTAGGTTCTAATGCTTGGTATAAACGTTGAATACGACGTTCAGTATTTGTAAATGTTCCTGTTTTTTCCAATGAAGGACTCGCTGGTAAAACAACGTCAGCGTATGAAGCAGTGAAAGTGAAAAATTCATCTTGGACTACAAGGAAACCAACTTTTTCAAGCGCTGCTTGTACATAATTGATGTTTGAATCGACGATGCCTGTATCTTCACCGTATAAATATAATGCATCAATTTCTCCTTCGTGAATCCCTTCCATCATTTGGTGATTATCTTTACCAGGGACACTTGGTAAGGTTTGGCCATATTCTCTTTCAAATTTAGCGCGAATTTCATCGTCCGCTACTGCTTGGTAACCAGGGAATTGATCTGGCATACTACCCATGTCACTACAACCTTGCACGTTATTATGACCACGTAGTGGATACGCGCCAGTACCAGGTTTTCTATAATTTCCTGTAGCTAACAATAAGTTGGAAATTGAAGTTGATGTATCACTACCAATATCTTGTTGTGTTACACCCATTGCCCATGCAATTGAAACTGTTTCCGCATTAACCATTTGGTGTGCAAAGTCTATTAAATCTTCTTTAGGAATACCTGTTGTATCTTCTGCAAACGCCATTGTATATGGCGCTAATGATTTATAATATTCATCAAAACCATTTACCCATTCATCAACGAACGCTTTATCATGTAAATCATTGTCTATGATATATTTCGTTACAGCTGATAACCAAACTAAATCTGTACCTGGTTTAGGTTGATAGAAATTGTCTGCTCTTTCTGCCATCTCATGTTTACGTATATCAAATACATTTAACGTATTGTTATATAATTTATGTCCTCGCTTAATACGCGAAGCAATAACTGGATGTGCTTCAGCCGTGTTAGTACCAATTAAAACAACCATGTCAGCAATCTCAAGGTCATCAATTGAACCAGAATCACCGCCATGCCCTACTGTTCTAAATAAACCTTTTGTAGCTGGTGCCTGACAATAACGAGAGCAATTATCTACATTGTTTGTGCCAATGACTTGTCTAGCAAGTTTTTGCATTAAGTAAGATTCTTCGTTAGTTGCTTTAGAAGAAGAAATAAATGCTAAGGCATCTGAACCATGAGACGCTTTAACTTTTTTAAAGTTTTCAGAAACTACTTTTAGTGCTTCTTCCCACTCTACTTCTTCAAATTGATCGTTTTTACGTACTAATGGTTTAGTTAATCTTTCTTCTGAATCAATATAATCCCAACCAAATTTTCCTTTAATACATGTTGCAATTTTGTTTGCTGGGGATTCATGTTGTGGTTGTACTTTTATTACTTCTCTACCTTTTGTCCATACATCGAAAGAACAACCAACACCGCAATATGTACATACAGTTTTAGTTTTCTCGATGCGCTCTTCACGCATAGCTGCTTCTGAATCAGATACAGCAAATAATGGACCATAACCTGGCTCTGCCTTTTTAGTTAAATCAATCATAGCTGCAAGAGAACCTGGCTCTAAATCTGTCATATAACCAGCATTTCCTTCCATCTTCACTTCCATCATTGCATTACACGGACATACCGTCGCACATTGGCCGCATCCAACACATGATGAATCATTGATGGATGTATCATTGTCCCAAATAACACGTGGTTGTTGACGTTCCCAATCAATTGTCAGTGTTTCGTTGACTTGAACGTCTTGACAAACTTCAACACAACGTCCACATAATATACATTGGTCTGGGTCGTAACGATAGAAAGGACCATAATCTTTTTCATATGGTTTTTCTTTATATTCATACGTTTGGTGTTCTAAACCCCATTGGTCCATTGTATTATGAATTTCGCAATCGCCGTTGTTATAATCACACACTGTACAATATAGCATGTGATTTTCTAAAATACGGTCTAATGCTTCTTTTTGGCTTGTTTGTACATTATCATTTTGTGTATTTACTATCATTGGTCTATCTATTGTCGTACTACAAGCACGCTGCATTTCGCCATCAATTTCGACAGTACATGTATCGCAAGTTTCTATAGGACCAAGCGATTCGTTATAGCATATAGAGGGTACAAAAGTATCTTGTGACTTAATAAATTGTAGTAAGTTTGTACCGGGTTCTACAAGATAATCTTTACCATCTAATGTAATAATTAAATGTTCCTGCATATTCTTCACCCCTATTAATGTTTGTTAAGCCCATGTTTATTCTTCAAAGATGTTTAATAACATTCCATCTTAAAAGCCCCACACTTTTTTGGTAATGTTAATTACATTGTATAGGTATTTCATCAAAATGTTAAGGTTTTCTACTATTTTCTCTCTGTTTTATTTAAATATTAATTGATAGTGTTAAATATTAATTAATCAAAAAAGACATTCTCCATATAAAAAAAGACAAAAAACACCCCTCAAAGTATTTTTATTGTTTACTTTGAAGGGTGTTTGTGTGATCAAATCAGACATATTTATTTTAGTCAGATGCCCAAGTTATTTTTGACGCTTGCCTCAATTTCAGTTAATGAACTTTGGCTAGGTATAAAGTAATAAAGACCGTCGTCTTGAATACCACCCTGTCCTTCTAATTGATGACGGTGCACATTATCATTTGCATCTTTATAATTTCCTCTAACTTTATTAAGTTCACCTAAAGTTAAATCTGTTTTAACATTATCTTCAACATGGTTCATCAATGAATTAAAGTGCGTTACTGAGCTAATACTTGTCAACTTATTTGCTAAACCTTGTATGACTAATTGTTGACGTTCTTGTCTGCCAAAATCTCCGCCAGCGCCTTCTTCTTTACGGCTTCTAATGAAAGCCATGGCTTCCTTACCATTCATGTGCGATTTTTGCCCATCATTAAATTGAAAACCATCATAAGAGAAAGTTGCATTACTTGTAACTTCAATACCACCCACGGTATCAATCATATCTTCCATGCCATCCATATCAATCGTGGCATAATGATCGATTGGAACATTTAATAATTTTTCAACTGATTTCACTGCCATGTCAGGCCCGCCATATGCATAAGCATGATTAATTTTTTCTGTTGTCCCTTTACCTACAATATCGGCTTGCGTATCTCTTGGTATGCTAACAATTTCAGTTGTTTTTTTATCTGGGTTGATAGATAGCACCATGATTGTATCACTACGTTGACCCCCGCCATTAGCATCTCGCTTGGCATCTGAATCAACACCAAATAAAGCTATCGTAAATGGATCCCCATTATTCAAATTGACATTTTTATCTCTTAAAGACGATTTATCTCTATCTAACGGGTTATGTATTGCCCCACCTACAGAAAATATTTTAAATCCTAAATAAATAACTGCTAAAATTGCTAAGATAATCAGTATGCCAAAGAACCATAAAAATATTTTTGTCGGTAATCCCATTTTCTTTTTACTGTATTTATCAGAACGATTCACCTTTTCATTCTCCATTCTATATTCAATTTTCTGTTTTATTATAATTAATTACTGATTATATAGTAATTAATATGAATGAACACGGTTCTTTAGTCCTATCATTAAATGAAGTCATTTACAAACAAATTTTAAACTATTTTTGATAACCTGTATTTGCATTTAAAATCTTCAAAACTTCATCATGACAAGCTTTATTACTAATAATAAAAGGCCCTGCTTTTGCAAAATCTAAATCAGTATTGTCTAATGTTGTCATTTTCAATCCTAGTTCTTTTGCAAATAAAAACTGTGCAGCAATATCCCAAGGTTTAGGATTTGTATTCACATGCGCGCCAAATTGACCTAAAAATACACGTGTTGAATCTAAGCCACATGAGCCAATAAAGCGATAGCCAAACGAAGCACTATTTAATTCATGAATCGTGGCATCATTCATCACTAAGGTGTTAAATGAAATAATCGCATCTTCTAATTTTAAGTCTTCTGGTTGGGATAACGGCTGATTATTAATATAAGCACCTTGCCCTTTAATTGCTTTATAAAGTTTTCTATGTGGGTAATCATAAATATATGATAACGTTGGTTCTCCATCTATGAAATACCCTAATATAATACAATAATCCTCTTGCTGCTTCACTAAATTTGTCGTGCCATCAATCGGATCCATAACCCAGACATGGCCTTGGTAAGCATTGACTTCTTCATTTGACTTTTCTTCAGCAAAAAGTTGATGCTCCGGAAAATGTTCATGCAAAAAATCTTCGAAATTTTGTTGGATTGATTTATCTACATTAGTTACAAGGTCAAATCGATTACGCTTTGTTGTGGTAACCATGTCTTCTATTAATTGCGGAATAATATCATCTAAGGTTGTTAACCAATGTCTCACTAAATCATCTATATTCGTTAATGCTTCTTTATTCATTTGAAACCTCCTCTTTAAACTACGCTCTATTTTTTATTATATTCATTTAATATGTATAATTTGTTTTATTTTATCATATAAACTTTATTATCGTAACAAACCTTCAGAACAAATCTTCAATCACCTAAATAAAGCCAACTAGCTATGCTAGTCGGCTAAATAGAAAGGAAAGTAAGTAATAAATATTGAAGATGTTTGCTTAGTAACTCGTACGAAAAAGATGTTAACAAAACTATATGTAATAGCTACCCCTTTGCCATCTTTTCGCTACCCCCTTGTTACTAAATATTATACTAACATAAAGGTTCAGAAAATGTAAGCGTTTTCTAAATTTTTTTGGAAAAACTTTATAAATGTCGTCATTGTCACTTTTGTGATATAATGAATGTAATATGTAATCATTTGGGAGGTGACTTTCTAATGAATAAACGCGAAAGACAAAATAAACTGGTACAAGCAATACAGAACAATAAACAAATTACTGCTACTGAACTTGCAGCAAACTTAAATGTTTCGAAACGTACAATTTTAAGAGATATTCAAGATTTAGAAGATCAAGGTGTGAAAATTTTAGCAAAACACGGAAAATTAGGCGGTTATCAACTTCAAGAAACACCGAATAGTTATGAACTTGAATTAACTGAAAATCAGCTTACTGCTTTATTCTTGATTTTGAATGAAAGTCAATCTTACACAACGCTTCCTTACAAAGAAGAGATTAATGCTATCATTAAAAAGTGCTTAAATCTACCTTACACAAAGATGAGACGTGCACTTAAAAAGCTCGATCGCTATATTAAATTCGATCAGCAAACGCACACCGATTTACCACCTATTTTTTCAGAAGTTTTAATCTATTGTACAGAACGAAATGTGATGGCAATGGAATATAACACTAATGGCAATGTCGCTACTGAAAATGTGATATTTATTGGCTTATTATGCACAGATGGATTATGGAAAGCCGTCGTCTTTGAAATTGGTCTCGGTAAAACAAATGAAATACCTATTGTTGATATTCATGATATCTCTTACTCTTTTGAGAAAACGATTAAAACACAAGATATAACCATTAATAATTATCAACAATTTTTAAATCCCACTGAGTCCTAAACAACTCACTGGGATTTTTTTAAATCAAAAACTTATGTATATAAGGTAATTATAGTAAAGATAAATGAAATCAAATTATTCAACATATGAAGACTTACACTAGCAATAAGTTTACGACCTGATTTCAAATAAACATATACCATTGCAATAGCTAATATTAAATAACTCCCTATTTCAAACGGTGACTCTGCGCCAACCACATGCATCAATGAAAAAAGAATGGTTGATACAATACCCATAGCGATGAAATTAAATTTCTTACCTAATTCACCTATTAATAAATGTCTAAAGCATATTTCCTCAACTAATGGGGCACCAATAACTATTAATAAAAATGTAACTGGCAAAAATGCAGGCTTATCAAATAGCCCCATTAATTCTAACTCATTTTGTGTTTCACTAAACCCAATTCCATCCGGTAAGTATTGCATGATTGTATTATATATAGTGCTACAAACCATCATCGTTACTGTCACTATAATAAGAAATAAGTAATGATTTTTTACAAAGTTTATATTTTTGCGCAAATGATATTTAAAATCATTCATATGTAAAAAATAAAAGCTACACGCTGTCACTAAATAGGCAAGTAATTGCGCAATTACACTTATCTTTAATGCAATTTTTTCAGATAAATTGTCTATATACAAGAAACCAATCACTATACCAAGCAGTGAAAAAACGATCATACTTGCAATTAAAATGGCAAGCAATGAAAAATCTTTCCACACAATATCTTTAAAACGGTATTTCCTTCTTTCCAATTTTAATAGGCTCCCTTCAATTTCTAATCATTTTATATTGCTTATAATATCATCATTCATTATTTAATAAAAATGAGTTCATTACTTTAATATAAATAATTTTAGAAAGGATGTCTTTCATGTATAACTTAGAATATCATCAATTAGAAGAACGTATTCATAACTTACTTAATTTAATTGAAGTTTATAAATTTGCAATCGTAACTCAAAACCGAAAAAAAGCACAACATAAAATTGATATTGAACATTTTATTAGCCAAGAACTCTCCTCATTTTCAGATGTTTCAATGCAACGATTTTCACTCCCACACTATAATTACTACCAATTTCTTGTAAAACATAGCAATCATCCAATAGAAGAATTAACAATCGGCAACACAATTAAATACATTGAAGCCATCCAACGTCACCTATTAGATATACACAAAACGTTGAGCAACTTCTTGTAATAAAATTTCAAAAACTATGCCCTTTTCAAATTAAAATTGTAATACTTTTTCATGTATTGTAAAATGAAATCGATTACAGCAATATAGGAGTGATAACAATGCATGGCTTTTCTATTTACTTAGGACAACCCATTGATAAATCGTATATTACACGAATGATCTCTTTGGGATACACTACGATTTTCACATCTGTCCAAATTCCTGAGGAGGAGGATAAAACAAAATATCGCTATTTGGGAGAACTATTAGATTATTTATCAAACAATCATCTGACGTATATGATTGATATCAATCCTTCATTGCTGGATCACTCTTTTTATGAGTTTCTGCAAGCATATCAACATGCGCAGTTTATAATTCGTATTGACCACAGCACTTCTATTGAAGTCATTAATGATATCATCAATCATGGTTTTCAATGTTGCTTGAACGCAAGTATACTTTCCGAATCAATGCTACGACAACTGTATGAACAACTAGATGATTTTTCCTATTTATGTTATTGCCATAACTATTATCCACGCCCTGACACTGGTTTAGATGATCAATTTGTAAATAAGCAAAACATATTAATTCTTAAGTATAATCCAAACGCGACTATTTTTGGATTTATCGCAGGAACAACCGCTCGAGGCCCTCTTTTTAAAGGGTTACCTACAATTGAATCAACCCGAGATAAACACCCTGTAGAAAGTGCGCAACTACTATTAAATAATGCGACGACGCAAATTTTAATCGGTGACTCTAAACTAGATGAGACAACGGCGCAGCAATTAATCAGTATATTATGTCATAGACACTTTACTTTTACGTTAAATTTATCCGACTTACAAGCAACATCTATATTACAACAGCAACATACGGTCAGGCCTGATGCCCCTAATCTTGTTGTTAGGTCCCAAGAAGCACGTCATTATTGTACATTTGACATTAAACCTAACCAAACCATACACCGAAGAACTGGCAGCGTTACGTTAGATAATAAATTGAATCATCGCTACCAAGGTGAATTACAAATTATACGCACTGATTTACCTGCCCATCAGCATGTCAATGTTGTTGGTGAAATCATTGCATCAGAACATGCATTAATTCATTGCATGCAACCAAACGATACTTTTAACTTTATTCTTAAAACAAGGGAGCAAAATTGATGAGCGATTTAACAACCGAATCTAGAAATGACGCCACAATGCATTTAGATGAAATGACAATAAAAGAAATACTTGAAACAATGAATGACGAAGATCAAAAAGTGCCTCAAGAAATCAGAAAAAGTATTCCTAATTTAACTAAAGTTATTGAAATTACGACCCAGCAATTCAGAGCTGGCGGACGCATTATTTATATGGGTGCGGGCACTAGTGGCAGATTAGGTGTACTTGATGCTGCTGAATGTGTGCCAACTTTCAATACTTCTTCAGATGAAGTGATTGGGTTAATTGCAGGAGGACAAAAAGCAATGACTATGGCGGTCGAAGGCGCAGAAGATAGTGCGCCTTTAGCAGCAGAAGATTTACAACATATACATCTGAACGAGAAGGATGTCGTAATTGGTATAGCAGCAAGTGGGCATACGCCATACGTCATAGGCGGTTTACAATACGCGAATGACGTAGGCGCACACACTATTTCAATTGCTTGTAATACTGATGCAAAAATAAGTAAAGTAGCAAACAATTCAATTGAAGTGAATGTAGGCCCTGAAATATTAACTGGTTCTACGAGATTAAAATCAGGTACAGCACAAAAACTAATACTCAATATGATTTCCACTGTGACGATGGTCGGCGTAGGTAAAGTTTATGATAATCTTATGGTAGACGTAAAAGCTACAAATCAAAAACTAATCGACCGTTCTATTCGTATTATTCAAGATATCTGTGACATTTCACAACAACAGTCCCAACAATTGTATAAATCAGCAGATCAAAATCTAAAAATTGCTATTGTCATGCATATGTGTGACATCTCTAAAGTGGAAGCAACTAAGCGTTTAGAAGATAATAATCATATCATTAAACAAGCGATTAAAAATTAAACACTGATATATAGGAGGTTTGTCTGATGTCTAAAGAGCAAACACTTGCGGAAAATATCGTCGATGCAGTCGGTGGCCTAGACAATATGGATAATGTCATAAACTGTATGACGCGCGTTAGAATTAAAGTGATTGATGAAAATAAAATCGATTATGATAAATTAAAAGCTACTGAAGGCGTTATAGGTGTTGTGAAAGATGACCGTGTCCAAATCGTAGTTGGCCCCGGCACTGTTAATAAAGTAGCGTCACATATATCTGAAATAAGCGGTGTTCGTTTAGGTGAAACGATCCCCCACCACTCAAGAAATTATAAAGCTGAGACTGAAGCAAGGGCTAAAGAAAATAAAGAAGCTTTTCAAAGTAAGCAAAAACGAGGTAAATTCAATAAATTATTAAAGACAATTGCTAATATTTTTATACCTTTAATACCTGCGTTTATTGGTGCAGGATTAATTGGCGGTATTGGCGCAGTATTGAGTAACTTATTAGCAGCTAATGTTATATCTGGAGAATGGATAACACAACTTGTCACTGTCTTTAATGTAATTAAAGATGGTATGTTAGCTTATTTAGCAATATTTACTGGTATTAATGCGGCAAAAGAGTTTGGTGCGACACCAGGTTTAGGTGGTGTCATTGGAGGAACAACATTATTAACTGGTTTAACTGACGAGAATATGATTGTTAACATTTTCACTGGTGATCCTTTACAAGCAGGGCAAGGTGGGATTATTGGCGTCATCTTTGCTGTTTGGTTATTAAGTTTAGTTGAAAAGAGATTACATAAAATTGTGCCGAATGCAATCGATATTATTGTCACACCTACAATCACACTGTTTGTAATAGGTTTATTAACTATATTTATTATTATGCCTTTAGCAGGTTTCGTATCTGATGGTTTAGTATCTGTTGTCAATGGCGTTATAGATATCGGTGGTATCTTTAGCGGCTTTGTAATCGGTGCTTTCTTCCTACCATTAGTTATGTTAGGATTACATCATATATTTACCCCTATTCATATTGAGATGATTAATCAATCTGGTGCTACTTATTTACTACCTATTGCCGCGATGGCTGGCGCAGGACAAGTGGGCGCCGCATTAGCACTTTGGGTAAGATGCAAGAAAAATACTACACTAAGAAATGCGATTAAAGGTGCGCTTCCTGTAGGTTTCCTAGGCATTGGTGAACCTTTGATTTATGGGGTCACATTACCGCTTGGAAGACCATTCTTTACCGCGTGCATTGGTGGCGGCATCGGAGGAGCAGTAATTGGCGGCATCGGACATATTGGTGCCACTGCTATCGGGCCAAGTGGTATTTCGTTATTACCTTTGATTTCAGATCATATGTATTTAGGTTATATTGCTGGATTAATCGCTGCTTATATCGGTGGTTTCCTCTTCACCTTCTTCTTAGGTACAACAAAATCAATGAGAGAATCTGATAACTTAGGTGGTTAAACTATGACCAACGTACTTTATAAAATTGATAATATGTATGGAACTTTTACAAAAAGTGAAAAGAAAATTGCTGATTTTATTTTAAATGCACCACATCGTATTATAAACATGTCTGTTCAAGATCTTTCAAATGAAATCAATACAAGTACAGCTTCGATTGTGCGTTTTAGTAAAAAAATTACTGAAAAAGGGTTTCAAGAACTTAAAATAACAATTTCACGTTATTTGCCTGAAGATGCAATCAATAATAATTCGATGGAACTAATAGATCATGAATCTGTGGATGTTATTAAATCAAAAATGCTTGCAAGAGCCACAGATACGATGAGTTATGTTGCATCCCAAATTGAGCAGCACAACATAGACAATATATGTGACGCATTAAAACAGGCGCGTACGATATTCTTATTTGGATATGGTGCATCACTCGTAATCGTTACAGATTTATATCAAAAATTGTCTCGAATCGGACTAAATGTAAGGTTAATTCAAGAAACACATTTATTGATGACTACAATGGCTACACACGATGAACAAGATTGTGTTATTTTCGTAACGAATCAGGGTACTCACAGTGAAATGCAATCAATGGCCAAAGTCGCCACAGATTACAACATTCCCATTATTACCATATCAAGTTCTACTGATAACCCTGTGGCCAAAATTTCGGATTATATTTTAACTTATGGTCAAACAGATGAAAATGAACTTCGTATGGCTGCAACAACATCTTTATTTGCACAATTATTTACAGTAGATATCCTTTATTATCGATTTATTGCGTTAAATTATCAACGTTCTTTAGATTCCATTACACAATCTAAAATGGCACTTGATAATTATCGTAAGCATTTATCTAAAATTCAATTTAAGCATTGATGCATCACTTTTTAATCTATAATATTTCAAACAAAAAATGAGAGCAGGGCAGAAATCACAGTTTTCAAAAATGATTTCGTTGTCCCGCTCTAGCAAAGAAGATTATCAAAACAGTTAGGTTAAGCGAATTACATAAGCATGCGTTCATGTATAAGTGTTACTTTAGAAGCCGCACTTTATCCGCTACGCCTATATAATATAAGAGCTCGAGACATTATTGATGTCTCGGGCTCGTTTTTATGCGAATCTTTTATCCTTATATTTCAAAACGCTTTTGAAAGTTTATTAAAAATAATCAATGTTAATAATGTATTACACCGCTACTTCACATCGCTTTGAAAGATATCAAAAATATTTTTGGCATTATCTGTATTATCTATGTTACCTTTAAATTTCTCACTGCCAGGACCATAAGCATACGTATTTACATCCTCTCCAGTATGACCTGTAGTTGTCCATCCTGTATGTGATTTATCATTAATAGGTTTTTGTACTGCATCTTGAACTTTTTGCAATTGTGCTTCATATTTATCTTTGTCTTTTTTAAAGTCTTTCAGTTTCTTAGCTTCTTCTTTTATATCATCCATTTGATTTTTTGAAATCGCGAAACCATAGCCTTTATTAATCACTTTTTCGACGTTTTTACCTTTTTCAATTTCTTCAGTCATGTATTTACCAGAATGCTTCATTTTATGTATTGAATCTGGGTTCCATACATAATCTTCGCCTTTAGCAATAGACAGTCCACCTGTCGAATGATCTGCTGTCGCTACAACCAGTGTATCTGGATTATGCTTTGCGTAGTTCGTTGCATATTCAAATGCTTTTTCAAATCCTTCCATTTCCGACATCACACCTGTTATATCATTTGGATGGCCTGCTTTATCGATAGAAGCCCCTTCAACCATTAAGAAAAAGCCTTTATCATTTCCTTTTAATTTACTTATAGCATTATCTGTCATATCTACTAATGTAGGGTTTTTATCTGGTGCATCAATTTGCAAAGGCATATTATTATCTGCAAATAACCCTAAAATTTGCTTACTTTTTGAATTTTGCATTTCATTTTTATTAGTAACTACATCATATCCATCTTTTTTAAATTTATTTTTTAAGTTATCATTATCTTTACCAAAATACGCCGCGCCTCCGCCAAGTAATACATCAACTTTGTGTTCTCCATTAATTTTATCATTATAAAATTGTTTGGCGATTTCGTTCTTTTTATCTCGGCTATCTACATGTGAAGCATAAGCAGCTGGTGTAGCATCTGTGATTTCAGCTGTAGAAACTAAGCCAGTCGATTTTCCATTTTCTTTCGCTTGTTCTAAAACAGTTTTGACTTTATTTTTATCAGCATCTACGCCAATGGCCCCATTATAAGTTTTATGTCCAGAACTAAATGCAGTTGCGCCTGCAGCTGAATCTGTAACATTTTCTTTCGAATCATTTGGATTTGTACGTTGACTCCCTACGTGGTATTTATCAAACGCAGTTTGCTCCATTTCTTTCGTTTCTGGATTATCTGCAAAATAGCGATAAGCCGCATTATATGAAGGTCCCATACCATCACCGACTAAAAAGATGACATTTTTAGGGTTTTCTGTATTACCCGTATACACGACATCTGACGTTTTTTGAGCATCTTCTGATGTGCTTTTTTGGCCAGATGCATAAGTTGTTTGTACACTACCCAATGATCCGCCTGCAATCATTACACTTGCTACAGTTGCAGTAGCTAACTTATTTAATAATTTCATAAATGATTAACTCCTTCTGATATGTATTATGACCCTGCAAGTTAAGTGTAAATCAAGTGTTTTGAGTGAATGTATCGATTAGATTAATTTTTTGTAAATAAATTATTCATGATTTACAATTTTATATCCTGCTTTAAATCACTCTTTTTAGATAGCACATAACATGGACAAATAAAAAGGTTAGGATAGAAATCTAAATTTTAAAGGTATGCATTATTCTGTATGACCTTCACTGCCTAAATAACATTTAAGGCCGAGACATTATTTTGCCTCGACCTCATTATTTGTAGCTGCCATGTAATAACTTGAAAAACAGCTGAAAATGTTATTATAGTATGCAATTATCTTATTGCTTAAAGTTGCTTATCGTCACTTAATTTATGGTAGCCTTTCATATAGTAAAATAGTGTCATAAATCCTAAAAATACGATACCAATAATAACTGAAACTACTGTTTCTTTATTAAATAACATGCCGATGAGCACCATGATAAAGAAAGCCATCGTAATATAATTCGTTACTGCTCCACCAGGCATTTTAAACGGATGATCCTTTATCTCTTCAGGATGATTTTTTCTAAATCTTAAGTGACTGATTAAAATCATAAACCATGGCACCATACCTGGCAAAATAGATGCACTATATACATAAACAAAGATGCTGTCTGCACCTTTAATAAATAATGGTAAAATGACGTTTAATAATGCACCAATTAATATGCCAACTGCAATTGCAGTTACTGTCCAAACTGGAACACCATTTTTCATAACTTTACTAAAGCTTTTAGGTAGCATACCTCTTTGAGATAAGTTCAATGTCATACGACTAGCACTAAATATACCAGAATTACATCCTGACATTGCTGCAGTTAGTACGACAAAGTTAATAAGTCCTGCAGCAAATGTAATACCTACTTTTGCAAATGTCGCAACAAATGGACTTCCAATATTTCCTAATTCGTTCCAAGGGTATACAGTTACAATTACAAAGATAGCACCTATATAAAAAATTAATATACGCCAAATGACACCGTTAACCGCACTTTTAATATTCTTTTGTGGGTCTTTGGTTTCTCCTGCTGTAATACCAATTAATTCAACACCTTGATACGAACCAATTACAATTGAAAGGGCAAAGAAGAAACCAATCCAACCGTTAGGCATAAATCCACCATGAGCCCATAAGTTAGAAAGCCCAATAGCTTCTCCACCATTACCAATTCCAAAGAAAATCAATCCAAAACCAGCGATAATCATTAAGATAATTGTTACTACTTTAATCATGGCAAACCAAAATTCAAATTCTCCAAATGCTTTGACTGATACCATATTAGCTCCCGCTAATAAAAGTACTACAATAATACCTGGGATCCATTGAGGCAAATCAGGGAACCAATAATTCATATATTCTCCGACAGCAATTACCTCACTCATACCTACTACAACCCACTGGAAAATATTACTCCATGCTGTTAAATAGCCTGTAACTGGGTTTATGTAATCACTTGCAAAATTTGCGAAAGAACCAGAAGTTGGATGTAAATATACCATTTCTCCCATAGCTCTCATTACTAAAAATAAAAATAAGCCCGCAATTAAATATGCAAATATAACTGAAGGCCCAGTCCATTTAATCGTACTGGTCGCTCCCATAAAAAGACCTACACCAATCGTACCGCCAAGTGCAATCATTCTCATTTGACGTGCACCTAGTCCCCTTTGTAATTCATTAGTCTCATTCATCATTCAAACCCCATCTCATTCAAATATAAGTGAAAACAAATCACTTATTATGTCGCTATTATACTATAAATTCAAAAAATTTAAATAATTATTTTTGTTAATGTAAGCCCTTACATCAACGCTATCATTATAGTTTATTTAATAGTAAAAAGCAATGTCATTTTTGCTTCGATTTATACATCTGGGACCTTATACTTAAGTTTCGCCCTAACGCATCTTATAGTCAGTATATCACTGGTATAAAAAGTAGAAAGTGATACTTAGGTACAGCCACAAGTTCATATAATCTGCTTAACCTTAGTAACACTTATGCATGCGGCAAGCTTAAGTCATTCGTTTAAATGAATATCTCTTTGGTAGTGTGATTTACCTATATAAGGAGACTAAATCTCTTTTAGAAAAAGATGATTTTTGTCTCACTCCTCTATATCCTGTTATATAAAACCAAAAATGATTTGTGATTTATTTCACAAATACGTTATATCATAGTATACTATCTTTAATTAACGGAAAGTGAGGTTAAGGTTTTGAACGAGAAAAATATTAAATGGGATAAAGTTTTTTATGGTAAAGCATGGGTGCATCATGTGGTAGAAACAATTCGAGCCAAAGATATTTTACAAAGCTTTTATTTAAAACGATACTTATTGCGTGCGATTATGGCAGGGTTTATCTTAGGTGTCATCACAGTGTTTGTATTACTTATTAAAGCTGCCTTAACACCTAGTGTTTCTGTGGGTTTAACTAATTTAATAGCTGCTATTGCATTTAGCTTTGCATTAGTGCTCATACTTTTCACAAATTCTGAACTTTTAACTAGTAATTTTATGTATTTTACAGTCGGTCTCTATTATCGCGTTATCACCCCTATGCGTGTCTTGAAAATATTTATAATGTGCTTTATTGGCAATGCTTTAGGCGGATTTATATTCTTTTTATTAATTCGAGCTTCAGATGTTATGACACCTGCAATGATGCAACAGCTAGAAAGTACGATTGATTATAAGACATTATCCGCAGGTTTTATAGCAATTATGATTAAAGGTATTTTTGCTAATTTTTTTATTAATATTTCATTGGTCATCGCTATGCAAATTGATGATGTTTTAGCAAAAATGTTTGTCATGATGTTTGGTGTCTCCATTTTTGCATTTATGGGTTATGAACACGTCGTATATAATACAGTACTTTTTGCCGGTGGGATAGTTTATCAAAGTGACATTTTCTCAATTATTCCAGCTGCCATTAACCTGATTGGCGCTGGTATTGGTAATTACATAGGCGGCGGCTTAGTGATTGGTTTATTCTACGCTTATTTAAATGACCACCATCAATATCATGGAGATAAAAAGCATGCCAAATATTGAATATTATTTTGATTACATTGGTATAATTTACAATAGATGAAATTATAGTTACCTTACTTTATATGGTATAATGCTCAATAGATTTTATTAAAAAGGAGTTCAATATGAATAAACATCTATTGAAGCGAACAATCACAGTTGCAATTATCTTTGGTGTGTTGTTTTTCTTAATTAATTATTTTAGTAGTAATGATGCTTCTGCAGGCCCATTAATTTTAAGAAGTCTGCTTACCATAGTCGTATTTGGTATCTTGTATTATTTTATTTTTGCCATTGTGAACTCACCAGAACGAAAATATAAATTTGGAATCACGCTTCCTATCTCATTACTAATTGCAATTATTATTAGCGCCATGTTTTCTGCACTTAAAATAGGCATTATAGTTGGACTCATCATCGGTATAATAGCTGGTTATATTTGGGAATTTGCAGAAAAAAATAAAAATGGTGGTGATCAGTCATGAGTATTTTTATAGGTATTGTTGTTGTTGTTTTATTAATTGTAAGTCTAATCCCTAATTTAAAAGCTGTTAAAAAATCGAAAGCTACAGGCGAAAAGAATCCACGTTTTGCAATTATGGTAGGTATTGACGCTATTCTGCTTGTTTTAGTTGTTGTAACGCTTATATTTCAATTCTTAAAATAATACTTATCTTTAGGGAACACGATCGTTTCCTCTATTCATAGTTTATAATAAACCCCTGATCTGAACATTTTTTCATCCAAGTGTTCAAATCAGGGGTTTTAATTTATTAAAATTGATCTTGTAATACTAAATAATATAATACGAACGCGCCCAGTAAATAAATGAAGCTTCCAACCATAAACGATTTAAATTGAATTTTCAAAGGCACTTTTTTATTAAAAATAGGACCAAGCACTAAATTGCCGATAGCTAGAACAATAGGACCGCCTAAGAAAAATAAAATTAAATAACCATTCATATTTCATTAGCCTCTACTTTTTTCAAAATAGTTTTCGATAATTTCTGTGCCGGTTAAATCTTTACCAACATATGAAACGTGGCTAAAATCTTGTTGTTCTGTCATTTCGTTTGTATTCACAATCACATCTAATCCTGCATTTACAGCTGCAGTAGCACCATTGACTGAATCTTCTATTGCTAGGCAATTAACCGGATTATAATTTAATGTTTGAACCGCTGTTAAGTATAAATCAGGACTCGGTTTGATTTCTTCTACGTCCTCACGTCCAACTACTACATCGATATACGTATCTAATCCCAATCGGTCAAATGTCGGTTGAATATCATTTCTAAAACTACTTGTAGCAATAGCCATAGGAATATGACGCTTTTTACAGTATTCCATTAGTTGCTTAATATGCTTAACCATAGGTAAATTTGCACTTGTTTCATTATGTTCTTTATATATGGCTTCTTTGCGTGCTTTGCCAAGTTGTGCTTCTAAATGCTGGTGCAATGCTGAAGCAAGCCCACCAATTGATTGTCGATAAAAATCAAATGTCACTTCCTGTAAACCATAATAGTTTAAATGTTTATTTATAATCTCGAATAAATGTTTTTCTGTGTCTACCACTGTGCCGTCAAAATCAAATACAACCGCTCTATACATACATTTTCCTCCCAAAATATATAAGTTCATATTATTGTAAGTGTATCATATTTACTACTGTGTAAGGTCACGTTTTATATTATTGAAATCAAAAAAGAGAGTGAGACAGAAATCATTTTATAAAATGATTTCGTTATCCCACCCTGACAATGATAACTAAAAAAGAGGTCCACAGCTAAAGCGCCAGTATTAATCACTAATAGAATCAAGTAGATGAACGTGAGCTAAAACACATGCACAAACGTTGTTAATTATCATTCTAGCCATCTACTATCAATATCACATCCAGGGTTGAAACATGATTGACGTGCTAGAGTCACACTAAAATATGCAAAACGATAATTCAAAAATCATAACTTTAAGTTTGTCATCATTTCAAACATCCCATGCCGATTTCAAACCGTAAATGTAATATTGATTTATTTTAAATGATTACCTCTTTTTATAATACATATATTACAATTACTTATGTCAACATTGTGTTCACCTTTTATTCCAATATTTTGCAAGTATTGGACCTGTAATATTATGTATTAAGCTAAATACGGCCCCTGGCACCGCAGATAATGGGCTAAAATGTACCGTTGCAAGAGAAACCGCAAGACCAGAATTTTGCATACCTACTTCTATCGATACAGCTTTTTTATCTGGACGATCTAATTTCATAATTTTTGCCAATGTATAACCAAGCGTATAACCAACGATATTATGCAAGATAACAACAGCAAATATAAGCAAACCAGTTTCTAATATTTGCGTTTTACTCCCGCCAACCACTGATGCGAGTATTAATGAAATAGCTACCACTGATACAATTGGTAAAGCTGTCGCAGTTTTATCCGCGAATTTTTTAAATATTTTTTGAAGTATAAAGCCAATAATAATAGGTATTAAAATAACTTGAACAACTGACCAAAACATACTTAAAAATGAAACCTGTAGCCATTCATGCGCAAATAAATATATTAAAGCTGGCGTCAAAAATGGCGCTAACAATGTAGAAACACTCGTGATAGCCACTGATAGAGCAACATTCGCATTTGCCAAATAACTCATCACATTACTAGATGTTCCACCAGGACAACATCCGACTAAAATGACACCTATAGCTACTTCTGGTGGCAAATGAAATAATTTAGCAATTAAAAATGCAGTTAAAGGCATAATTGTATATTGAAGTACAACGCCTATAATCACTGAACGTGGTGCTTGGAATACGATTTTGAAATCTTTAGGGTCTATCGTTAACCCCATGCCTAACATTACAATTCCTAATAAATAAGGTACCCAACTACTTAAAGTAGCAAGTTGCATTGGGAATATAAACCCAATAATCGCTGCAATGAGCATCCATACCAAGAATGTGTTCGTTGCAAACTTACTCACTTTTGATAACATCTAGAAACACTTCCCTTTATGTATTAATAAAGAAAAATGTACCATACTTTAAAATCCTAAACAACAGAATTTTCAAAATATTCGCAATCTGATTATATAAAAATATAAAGAAAATGAACACTTCGTTCTAAAGACCTAGTGTCTTCTTCGAAAAAGAGTGGTACAATTTAATAGAATTTAAAACATGTATAATTTTTAAGGACAATAATATATTAGGTTTAATATGCACTTGTCACTTTACATAGATACGGAGGTATAATATGTTTTTAGATAAAACTGAAACGTTTGTGTTGAACATCAGTGGTTTGAATAAACGTGCCATTCGCAAAAATTTAATTAGACTTTGCAAGCAAATTCACTTTTGTGAATCATTTAAGTTTGCTATTTTCAAAAAAAATAATTTGTTTGCTTTAGAAGTTAATTTATCAAAGCAACAATTACCTTATTTAGTAAGTTTTCTCAGTTTCCATAATTATTTAATCTATCAAATACTAGAAAGTAACCACTCACATGAACTCATCGATCTAGATCATTTGTTATTATCATCTAAACGTTTCGAACTTGCTGTTGACGGCCTTCATGACGCATTCATTAAAGATAAAGTTATCGATATCATGAATTTAATCAATCAAAAAGAAACTATCGTTTATACCTTCAATCGTAATACCATCAATGTTTCTTGTTCACCTACCGTTTTCGCTAAATTAATCCATGCTATCGCTACACACAATATTGACATCTATAGTGCAACATACCAACCGCGGTTGATGCATAAAACTAGAATTTCTTAGAAGTAATTTAAACTTAATAATATAATATGCTAAACTACGACAGAAATCATACTCAAAGTAATTTATAAAGAGGCAGGATAGAAATCTCTAAAAAACAGTTTTTTATCCTACCTCTTTTTTTTATTCATTGATTTTCCTCAAACACCAACTTTTCAAATGCTTCTCTAATTTGTGGTACAGACATACCTACAACAACTTGCACATTTTTACCGCTTTTTACTAAGCCGTGTGCCATTTGCTTATAAGTAAAGTATTCACTATCTTCAACTTTCTCTACGTCTTTTACCGTTAATCTCAGCCGCGTTGTACAATTTGTAACATCTTTAATGTTTTCTTTACCACCCAATCCTTCTAGATAATAGATAGCTTTCCCTTCGAACTCATTGCCTATCTCTTTATTTTTAACATCATTTGTATCTCCTTTTTTACTTCTATAATCATTTTTACTATATAATTTCATATCCTTTTCTTCCTTTTTACGTCCTGGAAGTGGAATATCAAATTTTAATATTAAAAATCTAAACAAGAGGAAATAAATTGCAGTAAATCCTAGCCCGATAGCAACTTGAATCACATAAGTTAACCAATAGTTTTGCGCTAAAGGTATCCAGTTCGTTGCAAAGAAATCTAATAATCCGCCACCAAAATTTCCTACTAAACCAAACCCATACATTAATGTATCCATTGTGGCTGATAATAACGCATGTAATACAAATAAATACGGTGCAATAAATAAAAATGTAAATTCTAGTGGTTCAGTAATACCTACAACGGTAGCAGTTAATGTTGCTGGAATAAGTAATGCTGCGATTTTCTTTCTGTTTTCTTTCGGCGTAGTTGCATACATTGCTAAAGCGATACCTACTGAACCAAAGACTTTCCCATTACCTTGTAACATAAATCCATATGGGAATAATTCTTTTAAAGGTGTTTTGCTTTTAGCAAATGCATTCACATGTTCAAACCATTCTGCTTTTAAACCATGGTTTACAACTACTGGCCCCACTTCAATCGGAGCATAAATAAAATGATGTAAACCAGTGGGTATCAACACTCTTTCAAGGAAATGATACAACCAAACACCTATATAGCCAGACCCAATAATAAATCCTTGTAGAGAAGAGATGCCGCTTTGAACTGTCGGCCAAACGATACAAGTAATTAAAGCTACAGGTAACATTACAAAAAATGAAATTGTTACTACAAACGTTAAGCCTTGAAACACACCTAACATTTCAGGCAATTTTCTACTATAAAATCTATTATGTATCCATGTCACAATACTAGAAATAATAATACCACCTAAGATATTTGTATCTAAGGTTTCTATTCCTGCAATGGCTTTTAATCCTGTTACATTTTCTACACCCTTTTCTAAATTAGCTCCGAAAGTATGCGGCCATTGTGTAAGTATGGCGTTGATAAATGTATTAAACATTAAATAGCCCATTAAAGCTGCTAATGCAGCATGCCCTGGTGCTTTTTTAGCTAAAGATAAAGGTAATCCCACCACAAACACTACTTCCATATGATTAAATATTGTCCAACCACCAGATTCAATGACAGACCATATTTTGAACCATGTTGTTCCATCTTCTGCTATATTCCCCATAATAGAAGGATTTTTAAACAATGTTGCTAATCCAAGCACAATACCAAAGAATGCGAACATTAAAACAGGTACAATCATGGCGCTCCCGAATCTCTTTATTGCGTTCATGAAGAAACCCTCCTTTTTTAACTCTTTTATGCGTAACTAATCAATATTACAGATTGTTCTAAAATCGTTAGCATCAATTTATATCTTATATTAAAGTAAACGCTTACATTAAAACAATGGTTTGACGCTATTACGAACCATTTTGTACAATAAGATTATATTTTCACGACCTGAAAATTTTTTCAGAAAGCCTGAGGTGACTATTTTGCTTTTAGATGAACGTATTAATAATAACTTTAGTAAATTAAATGAAAATGACTTACAAATCGCTCATTTTATCAATACGCATATACCAGAGTGCAAATCAATGAAAATTCAAGAGCTAGCTACCTTCACCCATGCGTCAAACGCAAGTATCCATCGTTTCACTCGCAAGTTAGGGTTTGATGGATACAGTGACTTTAAATCTTACTTGAAATTCGAAACAGAACAAGTACATCAATTGTCCTCTGATTCGATGGATGCTTTCAAACAAGAAATAGAAAATACATTAACTTATTTAGAACGCGTCGACTATAATCTTGTTACTGATAAAATATACGAAGCAGAAACAATATATTTATATGGGACGGGTTTAGCCCAGATGAATGTAGCGAAAGAAGCACAAAGGATTTTATTAACGATACATAAAAATATTATTGTATTACATGATGTACATGAATTTAAAATGGTTTTAAATAAAGCTTCAGATAGCGATTTGTTCTTTATTATTTCGTTATCCGGAGAATCGATACAATTAACTGATATAACCAATTTACTACAACTACGCCAAAAATATTTTATTTCTATAACAACACTAAAAGATAACACGTTAGCCCAAAAAGCAAATTATAATATTTATGTATCTAGTAATACGTTTTACTTAACAGATGGAATCGACTATTCTAGTTTTATTAGTTACCATATCTTTTTCGAGACACTTTTACGTAAATTTAACGAACGTAAAGAGAAGAAACACCTTAATACTTAAAATTAAATTATAAAAAAAGACTTACAGCCGTTCCCTCAAAATGCCTGCAAGTCTTTTTATTTATACGTTTTTATTAATTAAATTGTAATGGCTACATACTTAAGCTTCTTCTTCATGTTCTTCTAAAGTAGTTTGGAGCTTATCAAATAGCATTTCAAAACCATGCGCAGTGGAATCATGGTATTCCTTTTTCTTTTGTTTGTACTCTAAAGATGTTAATCTGCGTTCTCTAGGTATATAAGCAGTATAACTAAATATCATTTGTGTAATACCTGGTTCTCTTTCAAATATCTCAATTTCAATTGTATCTTCAGAGTCACTCAACTCAGGCATGCCAATTGTCATAACAATATATGCATTAGTATCTAATGTAACATAGGAACCTCTTACTACATTTTCTTTACCTTTACGAACATCAACAATTTCATAACTACCATTTTGTTCAGCATTAACGTCTATAGATTTATTAGTTCGTTCTGTTGTCATAAACCATTGCTTTAGAAAACGTTGATCTGTCCACGCTTGATATACTAATTCAGGTTCAACTTTAAAAAGTCGTTCCAACTGAATCTCCACATATTCATTTTCTACATTATATCTACCCACGATTGTTCACCTACTTTCACTCTTCATACTATTCTAACTTATTATACTAGACTTCTAAACAATAATACCAAGAAATCTCACTATACTTTATTTTCACTATAAAACTGACAACTTATATATTTTATCGTTAATAGTCAGTAAACGTCAAAATTTTCACGCTTTTTATGTTTCGTATATGCGTTTCTTAGTATATTATCTCACAACTCATATGCTTATATAAGAAAAAGGGAGGGCCATCAGTCTCTGCTTAAATTTAAACCTGACGCCCCCCCATATTATTATTTATTTAATTTTGGTATTCTGAAGAAAATAGCAATCAATCCACAAACACCTAAAATGATAGGATAAATGGCATACGGTGCCAAAGCGATTGGTGAAATGGATGCAACACCGGCTGCAGCTATAACTTGTGGGCTATATGGTAATAACCCTTGAAAACAACTTGCAAATATATCTAAAATACTTGCAGACTTTCTAGAATCAATATCATATTCATCTGCTATATTCTTAGCTAATGGCCCCGCCATTAATATAGAAATAGTGTTATTTGCAGTTGAAATATCAGCAGCACTTACTAATCCTGCAATACCTAATTCTGCACCACGTTTAGATTTTACTCTATTACGCACAAAATTTAATAGCCACGTTATGCCACCATTATGTTGAATCAAGGCTACGAGGCCACCAATGAGTAATGCGATAATAGCGATATCTTCCATGCCAATAATCCCTTTAGATACAGAGCTAAGTAATCCTGACCAACTGAAAGAACCATCAACAAGCCCTATAATTGCAGACAAGACCGTGCCGCCAATCAACACAATAATAACGTTAATTCCTGCAAGTGCTAATATTAATACTAAAATGTATGGAATCACTTTAATAAAGTTATAATCATATGCTTTAGTAGCGTCTATTTGGGCACTATGTGTTAAAAACCAAAGCACAATCATTGTAAATATAGCACCAGGTAATACAATTTTGATATTCACTTTAAATTTGTCGCTCATTTTCGTCTTTTGAGTACGAACAGCAGCAATGGTTGTATCAGAAATCATAGATAAATTATCGCCGAACATCGCACCACCGACTACTGTAGCCATAGTTAATGCAGCAGATACATCTGTCGCTTGACTCAAACCAAAACCAACCGGTGCAATTGCTGCCACAGTACCAACAGAAGTGCCCATCGATAAAGAAACAAACATACATATAATAAATAAACCTACTATAATTAAATTTTCAGGAATAAACGACAGACCTAAATTAACAGTAGACGTAACACCACCCATATCTTCTGTCGTCTGAGAAAATGCACCTGCAAGCAAGAATATTAACATCATTAAAATAATGTTTGAGTGTCCTGCGCCTTTGGTAAATACATCTACCTTTTTTTGAAAAGTTTCTTTTCTATTCATTAATAAACCGATAATTGAAGCTACTACTATAGCTACATTTAAAGGCATAATTGAAAAGTCACCTGTAATAAGTCCTACACCTAAAAATATCCCAACAAATATAATTAAAGGTACAAGCGCCCATGCGTTCCCTTTTTTTGTCTCCGTCATACAAAACCAACTTTCTTTAGTAATTACTATGATAATAAATCTCATATTATTCTTTAATATATACCTACAATAAAAAAACTCTTTTCTTATAGAAGAAAAGAGTAAGTCATTACATCTTCATCTTATCTTCTAGCACATATTAGGCTACTGGAATTGGCACACGCGTCATCATGTTGCCGAAGTTTCAAAGGGCCAGTCCCTCCACTTCTCTTGATAAGTTATTTTATTCATTGTATTACAGTACACTATTAATAATACTTCGTCAATTGTATACTTTCAACATTAAAATAATATGTTTATTAGTCATTATTCAGTTGGTCTAACGATTGTGAATGTGTCTCCTATAGAAGCATAATCATTACCTGCTAAGCGACAGACTGCGTTTAGTGCTTCACTATCTATTTTACTATCTTCAAAATAGACATCTTCATCAATATGAAACATCACTACTTCACCAATAATTAAATCTGAACCTTCTTCTGTATCTCCTAACGGAATCAGCCTTTCAAGCTTACATTCCATACGGATCTTAGATTGTTCAATACCAGGGATAGGTATAAGTTCCGATTCAACAAGTGATAATTCTGTTCTTTCTAATTCATTGTCTTGTCGATTGATTGGTGCTGCTGTACGATTGACTTGTTCTACTGTTGTCTCATCCGTTATATGTACAACAAAGCTTCCCATTTCTTCGATATTCAGTGAGGTATCTTTTCGTTTACCACCGAAACGACCTGTTGAAATCATCACCATTGGCGGGGCGCTACTTACCACATTAAAGAAACTAAACGGCGCTGCATTTAAGTTACCGTCTCGATCTTGTGAAGTAACAAAAGCAATAGGTCTAGGTATAATACTCCCACTCAATAATTTATAATTTTGTTTTTTTGACAAATCACTTGTTTTTAAATGTTTCATAAAATTCGCCTTACCTTTCATAAATAAAAAACGGCTATAACAAAAGTGTATAGCTCGAGTAAGTATTTTAAAACTTTCTACACTTTGAAATAGCCATCTTGTCATTGAATTAATCTAATTGGGTGCCGCCTGTAACACCATAAACTTGGCCTGTTGTATAACTTGATTCTTCAGCAGCTAAATGGACGTAGACGCCTGATAATTCTACGGGTTGCCCCGCTCTGCCTAACACTTCTTTTTGTCCAAATGTTGGGATTTTTGATTGTGGTTGTCCACCCGAAATTTGAAGCGGTGACCAAAATGGCCCTGGCGCTACACAATTGACACGTATGCCTTTTGCACCAAGCTCTTCTGATAAACTTTTAGTCAATGAAATAATTGCTGCTTTTGAAGCCGCGTAATCATGTAAAATTGGACTTGGGTTATAACCTTGAACTGATGACGTTGTCGTAATAGTTGCCCCTGGCTCAAGGTAATCTATCGCCTTTTGGACAGTCCAAAATATAGGGTAAACATTCGTCTCAAACGTATCAGTAAAGGAAGCTGTATCAAATGCTTTGATACTATCTCTGTACTGCTGATGACCTGCTACGAGTGTAACATTATCTAAGCCGCCTAGCTGTGCATATGCTTGCTCAACTAAGTCATAATTAAATTGCTCATTACGAATATCTCCAGGAATCAAGACAGCTTTTCTACCCGCTTCTTCTATAACTTGTTGCACTTCTTCAGCATCCACTTGTTCAGCTGGAAGATAATTAATCGCAACATCAGCGCCTTCTTTAGCATAAGCAATAGCTGCTGCTCTTCCAATAGCTGAATCTCCACCTGTCACTAATATCTTGTAATTTTTCAATCTGCCGTGACCAGTATAAGATGTTTCGCCACAATCTGGTTTTGGATTCAATTCTTTTTGTAAACCAGGAATCGGTTGCTCTTGTTGAGGAAAATCTGCATTTGAGTATTTCGTTCTAGGATCTTGCGCTGCCATTTATAACACTCCTTAAAAGATAATGATTATAAATATGCTTTACCCAAGTTTAACAGTATTTAACACATATTTTTAAATCTAAGACTCATTCAATAATTTTTGAACAAAGGTCACAAAATAATCAGGTACTTTTTCTAAAATACGTTCATCTGGATCATATTTTGGATGATGTAAGTCATACGCACTATTTGAGCCAATAAACACAAACACACTTGGATATTGACTTGAAAAACCTGAGAAATCTTCGCCAATTGTTAATGGTTGTTCCATCAGATTCACGTTATAACCAACCTGTTTTGCAACATTCACTGCGTCATCAGTTAACTTTTCGTCATTCATCACAGCACCTGGTAATCGGAAGTATGTGGTCTCAATTTCAACGCCAAATACTTCAGACAGCCCTTTACCAATAGCGCTTAAACGCTGTTCAATAAATGAACGCACTTGCTCATCAAAACTACGCACTGTTCCTTGTACATAAGCTTGATCTGCAATCACATTCCACGTATTACCACAAGAAACTTCGCCAATTGTAACAACTGCATTATCAAACGCGGATAAATTCCTACTCACAATTGTTTGAACGCTATTGATTAACTGTCCTAAAACAATGATTGGATCATTTCCTTGTTCAGGTTTGGCAGCATGTGCGCCTTTACCTTTAATCTTAAATTCGAAACGATCGACAGATGATGTCACTGCACCAGGTTTCACCGCAAAGTCTCCAATGTTTAAAGTCGGATAATTATGGTAGCCAAGTACTGCTTTCACACCATCAAGCGCCCCCGTTTCTGCTAATTTCACAGCGCCATGTCCTAATTCTTCAGCAGGTTGGAAGATAAAACGAACGCGTCCTTTTAATTGATCTTCTATCTCTTTTAATCTTGTTGCTACAGCTAAAATACTCGCCATATGAATGTCATGACCACAAGCATGCATAATACCTTCATTCGTGGAGGTGAACTCATGCATAACTTCTTCATTAATTGGTAAAGCATCTATATCGGACCTCACTGCTACAAATGTATCTCCTTGGCCAACTTCAGCGATTAAGCCTGTTTCCAAAGGTAGATCTAATATTTTTATTTCATAAGATTCTAAAATACGTTTCAATCTCTTAGTCGTTTCGTACTCATTATCTGACAGTTCTGGGAACTGATGAAATGTGCGTCTCCATTTTACGTAATCTTCATATTGTGGCATTATGCGTCACGTCCTTTCTTGTTTTTAAATCGGTTATATAAATAATACAGTAGTGTTACAATGACAACACCTATGGCTAAATTATTTGAAATTAAAATAAATACCATCGTTAACAACACCATCAAGCCATGTACTAGCGGTGCTTTTTTTATAAAAGGTAGCGTGCGTCGATCAAAAGTATTTAATGAAATTGTAATCAGTACCGTAGCTAATACTGCCATGGGGATATGTCCAATAATTTCGCCGAAAACAAATAAACTTACCAATAAAAAGCTACCGGTAATCAAAGTAGACATCCTAGAATTTGCGCCCATGGTTACATTAAATCGAGATTGTCCGACAAGTGCACTACCTCCATAACCGCCAAACAAACCAACTATAAAATTGGCGATACCTTGGCCTATGGTTTCTTTATTTTTATCACTAGGCGTATCTGTAACTCCGTCCATAATACGTGCAGTTAATGTATTTTGGACGATAGCTACAACAGCCATCATTAAACCGTATAGCATGCTTATTAAAATAAAACTCATGTCGAATATTTCATGTGGAATCTCCGGCATTGGTATCTTACTATGTATTGGCGTTAAATCATATACATATTCGATATTGGGGTTTAGTAGCCAAGCAAATACGGTTAAAACAATAATGGCTATTAAAGGGGCAGGTATCAGCCTAATATATTGGTTACCCAACCAAATCATCATAAAAGAGATCAGCGCAACTATATAGGTTGCTAATGAAATACCTAAAATATGCTCTAATTGTGAAGTAAATATTAATATACCTAAGGCATTCATAAATCCTATAGTCACACCCGTGGGTATAAAATTTAGCAACTTATTAATATGACACATACCACATATCATTTGAATCATTCCCATAAATAATGTTGCTAAAATAACTGCTTGCATACCATGACTTGCTGCTAAAGGCGCCACTACTAAAGAAACACCGCTACTTGGAGCTGAAACCATTAATGTTCTATTACCAGTAATACTGATCACAAGCATCATTAACCCAGTACTCAACATCCCAATAGTAGGATTTACGCCTGCTATAAAAGAAAATGCGATTGCGCCAGGAAGCAACGCCAGTCCAAGTAAAATGCCTGTCAGCATATTTTGAATGATATTACCTTTCCATTGGTCAATATATCCAATTTTAGTCACGACTCAAGTCACCCCCAACCCCTTTAATGACTATAATATCATAATTGTCAAAATATTTTTTCAATTTAATTTCTCAGAATCATTTGTTGCAAATAGTCAAAATAAGCACACAAAACTTAAATAAATTTAATAGAAAAAAGCGAGAGAAAAATCAAACTGCTTCATTTGATTTTATCTTCTCGCTCTGCATCATTAACTCGCTTTTATTTTTTAAATTTTAATTTGATTATCAAAAAGTATTTCCCCATCCTTGATTACTTTTTCGGCATGATTGATACCATAATGGTAAGGAATATATTCATGATTAGGGGCATCCCAAATAACAATATTTGCTTTATCACCTTTGTTTATTGTACCTGCCTCAACATCAATAGCTTTAGCTGCATTCACTGTCACTGCATTCCAAATTTCATTTGGAGATAATTTTAATTTTAACGCTGCAATTGACATGACCAACTGTAAATTATTTGTCACACAACTGCCTGGATTAAAGTCTGTAGCTATAGCAATGGCACCATTGTTATCTAACATACCTCTTGCATCGGCATATGTTTCCTTACCTAAATAAAAAGTTGTCCCTGGTAGTAACACTGCCACCGTATCGCTATTTTTAAGTTTCGCTTTACCTTCCGCGCTAGAAGCAACTAAATGATCTGCGGAAATCGCATTTTCTTCAATTGCAAGTTCTAAACCACCTAAAGGGTCGATTTCATCAGCATGTATTTTAACATCAAAACCTTGTTTTTTAGCTGCTTCCATGTAAGTTTTAGACTCTTCTACAGTAAACACTCCGGTTTCGCAAAATATATCTGCAAAATCTGCATATGCTTTAACTTCTGGTAATAAATCTATCATTTCTTGTAAAAAGGCTTGGTTAGATTTAGCGTCTTTTGGCACCGCATGGGGGCCAAGAAATGTATGTTTCATATCTAAATTATATTTTTCTGCTAATCGATTGGACACACGTAATTGTTTCAATTCATTTTCTTTATCTAAACCATAACCACTTTTACTTTCTACAGCTAAGACGCCATGTTGTATCATAGTTAGTAAATTTTTTTCAGCTTTTTCAAAAAGTTCATCTTCCGTTGCTTTGCGTGTTGCTTCTACGGTAGAAAGTATGCCGCCGCCTTGTTCAAGAATCTCTAAATAAGAAACCCCTTGACGCTTCAGTGACATTTCATGTTCCCTAGAACCACCATGTACAAGATGTGTGTGCGCTTCTACTAGTGCAGGTGAAACCACTTTTCCAGTGGCGTCAATTGTGTCAGTCGCTTGATATGCTTCAGTATGTTCGCCTGAGTAAATGACTTTGCCATCTTTAATCACCACTGTGCCATTTTCAATGATTTTCAAGTCGTTTAATTCTTTACCTTTTAAAGGTCTTTCTGTAGATTTCGGCAAAATTAATTGTTTAATATTTTGAATGATTAAGTCGTTCATTTTATATCTCCTTTACCCGTAATCATTGGAATGTGAATCCCTTTTTCTTTAGCTACTTCAATAGCTGATTCATAACCAGCATCTGCATGCCTTACTACTCCCATACCCGGATCTGTAGTCAATACACGACCTAAACGTTTGTCCGCGCGTTCTGAACCATCAGCGACAACAACCATACCAGCGTGTAATGAATAGCCCATGCCTACGCCGCCACCATGATGGAAGGATATCCAAGAACCACCTGCTGCAGTATTAATTAATGCGTTTAATATAGCCCAATCGCCAACAGCATCTGAACCGTCTTGCATACCTTCTGTTTCACGATTTGGACTTGCTACTGAACCGGAGTCCAAATGGTCACGGCCAATAACAATCGGCGCAGAAATTTCACCTTCACGTACAAGTCGATTTAATGCTAATCCCATTTTTGCACGTTCACCATAACCTAACCACGCAATACGAGATGGTAGTCCTTGGAATGCAATTTTTTCTTGCGCCAAATTTAACCAACGGATGAGTTTTTCATTTTCTGGGAATAATCTTCGCATTTCTTCATCGGCACGTTCAATATCTTTAGGATCGCCACTTAACGCTGCAAATCTAAATGGCCCTTTACCTTCACAGAATAAAGGTCTAATATAAGCAGGCACAAAACCTGGAAAATCAAAAGCATTTTCTAAACCATTATTAAAGGCAACTTGTCTAATATTATTACCATAGTCAAATGCCACTGCACCCCGTTTTTGGAATTCAAGCATCAGTGCTACATGTTTATGCATAGATGCTTGTGATGCTTTCACATATTCTTTCGGATTTTTATTTCTTAATGCACTAGCTTCTTCCAACGTATAACCTTGAGGGATGTAACCATTTAAAGGATCATGTGCGCTTGTTTGGTCTGTAATAATATCTATCTTAAATCCTCTGTCTAAAATGGCTTGATGCACCTCTACTGCATTGCCAACTAATCCAATGGATAAAGGCTTGCCTTGTTTACGAGCATCTTCAGCTAAATTTAATGCCTCGTCTAAATTTTTAGTTTTTACATCGCAGTACCGAGTATCAATACGTTTATCAATACGTGTTTCATCTACATCGACACCGATAACAACACCGCCATTCATTGTAACTGCCAATGGTTGGGCGCCACCCATGCCTCCGAGACCAGCTGTTAACGTTATTGTGCCATTTAATTTACCACTGTAGTGTTGGTTTGCTAGTTCACCAAAGGTTTCATACGTGCCCTGTACGATACCTTGCGAACCTATGTAAATCCAACTACCTGCAGTCATTTGACCATACATCATTAATCCTTTTTTATCTAATTCATTAAAATGATCCCAATTAGCCCATTCAGGCACAAGCACAGAATTGGAAAGTAGTACGCGTGGCGCTTCTTCATGTGTCTTAAATACAGCTACCGGTTTACCAGATTGTACTAACATTGTTTCATCCGCTTCTAATGAACGTAATGTTTCTTCAATCGCTTCGAATGCTTTCCAGTTACGTGCCGCTTTGCCAATGCCACCATATACCACTAGATCTTCAGGTTTTTCTGCAACTTCTGGATCTAAATTGTTATATAACATGCGTAATACAGCCTCTTGTTCCCAACCTTTACATTCAATCTCTAAACCTTTTTTTGCTTTAATTTTTCTCATGAAAAATCACTCCTTCGTCTACTATAATTCAACCTTTGTTTTAATATTTAAAAAATCCACAATGCAAACGGAATCGTAATTAACAGTGTAAACACGACTCTTTCGAACCAAATAAGTACGAGTTTCCATACCGAAATTTTAATTTCAGTAGATAGAATCACGGGCACAACACTGGAGAAAAAGATGATTGCTGAAACACTCATCACTGCAACTGTAAACCTTGTTGCTAAATCTGCAGATTGTGCAATGGCAGCAGGTAATAACATCTCAACTATCGAAATCGTAGAAGCTTGAGCCAATACTGAAATGTTCTCTACTGGAAATATACTTATAAAAGGATAAAAGATGTATGAAATATACTCGATAACAGGGGTATATTCTGTAATAATTAATCCTAAAAAACCAATAGACATAATAGATGGTAAAATAGCTATCGTCATTATGACCCCATCACGTAAATTCTCAATAACATTTTCTATTAGTGTCTTAGATTGTTTTACAGCTAATTTTGCTTCTAACCAAGATTCTTTTAACAATGGCATATCTCTACGAATTTCTTTTTTATAAGATTGGTTTTCGTACGTTGTCTTTTTTTCAAATCTTATAGGCGGGAGTTGTACAGTAATGGCAGTAACAATAAATGTCACTACTAATGTAAACCAAAAATATAAATTCCAATGCTGAATGATGCCTAATGTGTTAGCTACGATAATCATAAATGTAGCTGATACTGTTGAAAAACCTGTCGCTACGACGACTGCTTCCTTATGCGTGTAGCCACCACTTTTGTAGACTTTGTTTGTAATGAGTAAACCAATAGAATAACTACCAACAAACGAAGCGACCGCGTCGACCGCTGATTTACCAGGTGTCTTAAATATAGGTCTCATAATTGGGCGACAAATTACGCCGATAAATTCTAACAAACCAAAACCTACTAAAAATGATAAAAATATTGCTCCTATAGGAATTAATACACTTAATGGTATTGCCAACTTCTCGTATAAAAACGGGCCAATATTATCTTTTAATACAAATGCTGGTCCGACATTGAATACAACCATGAAAGCAATAAATATTCCTATAACTTTAAAAAAACTAAATATCATACTTGTTTTCGATTCATTCCAACGTTGATTGATAAACGGATGAATTGCGCCAATGATGATTAAAACCAATACATAATATGGAAGTACTGGTTTAACCAATAGTGTTATCCACTGCACAATATGATCAATCATTATGGTAGATTGTCCATAAATCGATATTGGAACAAAGAAAAAAATAACGCCAATCAAGCTATAAATAAAAAATCTCCACATGTACTTCACGCCCTTCACATGAAAGTACGACTCCCTCTATATTTAAAAGTATAATATGTTATTATATAGACTACCAATATCAATAAACTAATTATTAATAGCTTAAAGCTATAAATAAGCATATATCTAGGGGAGTGATGTTATTTTGAAAATAATTCAATTGGAATATTTTATCGCCGTCGTAAAATATAATAGTTTTACAAAGGCCGCTGATTTCTTACATATCAGTCAGCCATCTCTAACAAATACAATTAAAAAAATTGAAGCTGATTTAGGTTATGATTTATTTTTAAGAACTACAAAAGATATAAAAATCACAGAAAAAGGTATTCATTTCTATAATTATGCTGTCCAACTTGTACAAAATTATCACCAAACGCTTGAAAAAATGTATGACTTAAATATGGGTCATGCACCTAAAATAAAATTATCAATTCTAGAATCTTCAAATCAATGGGTTTCACAAGTGGTTGCAATGCATCAAAAACAGTACCAAGATCAAACGTACCTTGCTTCAGAAGTACACGATCAGAGTACCATATTAGAGCGATTATTAAATTTTGAAAATCATCTCGGACTAACAAATGAACAAATTGTGCATGATGATATCCATTCTATTCCTTTATACGAAGAATCTTATGTATTAATCACGCCTAAAGATACATTTCCTAATCGCAACAAAGTTTCGATTAAGTCTTTACCCCTTATCTTACCAACAAAAGGTTCCCAAGTACGTAAACATCTTGATGATTATTTTAATCGCTTAAATATTCATCCTAATATCATCATAGAGGCTGACCGGTTTGAAGCTTCAACTAATTTTGTACATCGAGGGTTAGGTTATGCAATTATCCCTCGCGTCTATTATCAATCTTTCAATGCTAGAGACTTAGACGCCATAGAAATCAAACCTACCCTTAGTCGCTCTATTTACATTAATTACTTAAAAAAAAGAAAGCACCCTGAACGTGTGCTTTCTTTTATAGACTTATGCATTTATTATTGGAATATTAAAGAATAAAATGATGTAAAAAATTAGCTGATAGTTTGGCAGTGCGGTTATCGACATCATATTTAGGATTTGTTTCAGCAATACTAATTGTTGAAACTTTTTCATTTGGTATAATACGCTTGGCTAACTCAAGCACGATATGTGGAAATAACCCTAAGACACCATTTGCGCTGACACCAGGTGCAAATGCGCTATCTATGACATCCATACATATTGTAAACATGATGACATCATGATCATGTATAAAACGTTCTACCTTGTCTTTTATAGGAGGAGAAATTTGATGCAGTAATTCGTCGGCATACACAAAGCCGATGTCTTTTTCTTCTGCATAATCAAATAATCCTTGTGTGTTACCACTTTGTTGAATACCTAAAACCAAATAATCTGCCTTTTGATCCTGTTCTAAAATTTGTCTGAAACTTGTACCAGAAGTTGACTGTGGCTCTAACCTTGTATCAAAATGAGCATCAATATTAATAACACCTAAAGATGCTTCTGAGTGCGCCTCCCTTACACCTAGGTATTGCGCATAAGCAATATCGTGCCCACCTCCTAATAGGAAAGTTTGCTTGTGTCTCTGAATTGAAGTTGCCACATATTGTGCAAATTCTTTTTGGGTTTCTTCTAAAGTATCATGATCGTGCTCAACATTACCATAATCGTAGACATTGCTCTTTCTCAAGTCGGGTAAATTGGCCAAAATTTTTTTTATCGCATCAGGACCTTCTTTTGCGCCTAACCTTCCTTTGTTCAATTCAACACCTTTATCAACTGCATAACCTAATAAACCTATCCCTTGACGAGATTCATTGAAATGGTCATTGATATTACGAAAGTTCACTGTTTGAAAGTATCTAAACTGAGATTCATCTGTTTCACTGTCCACTCTTCCTGTCCATAGTTCAGGTTGTGCTAACTTATACATAGTTCTCCTCCTTTTAAAACTATATCCACACTTAAAAGTATACGCTTACATTTATCTCAATTCAATTTATCCTTTTATTTACCCAAAAATAACGATATTAATTTTGAAAATAGCTTTTAATATTTCATTTAGATGTTTGTTTTAGCATTACTATTACATTTCAATGATAAATATCTAAATTTAATTTATTTCTGAAAGATAAGTATGTATAATTGGTGATAAATGATTTTCTGAACCCTAATGGAGGTTACATAATGAATAAACAACGTATATCAGGTTTTCAATGGGCCATAATGATTTTTATTTTCTTTATTATCGCTTATGCAGCTCCTATTATACTAAAAGATTTACAAGGTACAATATCACTAAAAACATTTGTGTTTGATTTAAGTTCTACAGCGCCATTTATCGCTGCGCTTGTTTGTATCATCGTTTTTAGCAAACGTAAAACGCAACTAGGAGGCTTGAAGCTTACTATAAATTTAAAAGTGATTGAGCGATTTATTTTAGCGCTTATTTTACCACTAGCAATATTTCTCCTAGCAATGGTAAGTTTTAATGTTTTTGCTGATAGTTTCGTTTTATTACAGACAGAAGATTTATCTGTATCCATAACGTCGATTATCATAGGACAACTTGTTATGGCGTTCTTAATAGAATTTGGTTTCCGTTCTTATTTACAAAACATTGTAGAAACAAAGATGAATACATTCTTTGCCTCAATTATCGTAGGTATCATGTATTCGATTTGGAATATTAATGTCGCTTTTAGTTTTGAGTACACATTATACGGCTTGTTATATACATTCGCTTTCTCTATGATTATTGGAGAATTAATCCGCGCTACTAAAGGTCGTACGATATATATTGCAACTATATTCCATGCTGCAATGTCATTCGGTCTTGTTTTCTTATTTAATGAAGAATTAGGTAGTGTATTCGCAATGAAAGTTATTGCATTATCTACTTCAGCAGTTGCGATCGTCTATATTTTATTAAGTATCATTATTCGTACTATCCTTTATTTCTTTACAAAACGAAATTTAGACGAAGTTGATACTAATAATTACCTAGATCATGTAAATGAGTATTCAGAAAATGAGAACCAACAGTTCAATAAAGATGATGAAACAATTGAGCATGTATCTAGTGAAAATCAAATCACATCAGATGATGAGACCGCAACTAAAAATAACAGTGTTAATACCGACGCAACATCCACTGATAAAACAGATTTAAAGGATACTGAGTCAGAAAGTGCGTCTGAACAAACCGTTACGAACAACACATATGATAATCAACAAGAAACAAATCACGATGCTAGTCGCAACAATATTATAAGTCAGCATACACCTAAATCAACAAATCAAAATCATCAACAAAGTCAAGATGATATTGAAACTCACGCAAATAGTGCTGTTGAAAACTCTACTGAGAAAGCACATCCTGAGGAAGCATCAGAACCAACAACAGACAATATGGGTGATAGCTACGCAACGCATCAAAATACACAATATAATGATAAAAAACCATCACGGTCACCTTTCAAACATAAAAATGACCACCGTCGCTAACTAAAAATAAAAAAAGCAGGTTACTCTAACTATGATTTAAGATAAAATGTTGTATTTACATCACTATCCAAATATTTCAGTTAGATAACCTGCTTTTGTTATATTTTATAATACGTCGTTTGATTTATTTAAAATTCTAACGCCATTTTGAGTTCCTATAATAACTTGATCCGTTACATCAATAAAATATCCTGTTTCTAAAACGCCTACCAAGTGAATTAAAAATTCATGCATTTCATAAGGATCAATCCCTGAATGTAACGCTACGTCAAGAATATAATTGCCGTTATCAGTAATAAACGGCACGTCATCGACCATCCGACGTTTCACTTTTAGATTGTCATATGCTGCGATTTTTTTAGAAACTAATAACCAATTAAATTTATCCACTTCGACAGGCAATTTAAATGTTTGACCCAAATAATCAACACATTTAGATTCGTCTATTAAAACAATAAATGTTTCAGCCATAGCGTCAATCACTTTTTCTCTAAATAGTGCACCGCCACCGCCTTTGATTAAATTCAAATGGTTATCTACTTCGTCTGCGCCGTCTATTGCGATGTCTATTTTGCTCACGTCATTAACGTCAACCACTCGAACACCTAATTCTTTAGCGATATATGCTGTTTTATTAGAGGTGCACACACCCGTAATCTCAATCTGTTCATGGTTCATTTTCTCAGCTAGTTTTGGGACAAGCAACTCTATCGTTGAACCAGAGCCAATTCCGACAACCATACCATCTTCGATTTGGTTTAACGCGTCATTAAATGTACTAATTTTCAACTGTTTCGTATCCATAATGCGTCCCCTTTACATAACGTTCTTTTACCTATATTGTACATGAGATTGAAAAAAATAAATAGTTAAAAAAACAAGTACAAATTTAAATATATATATTCTTGCATATTCAAATAAGTGTTTTACAATAATTATAACTAATCATCAAGGGGGATTGTCATGATTTATGCTTTAAAAGCAATTACTACAGGAAAAATAGAAGACTTGTCTTATAGTTCTAGAAGACCTATGCGTTCAGCACTAAACAAAAAGCCATTTGCTGGTAAAATGTGGTTATCAAAAACAGGTTTTTCTGAAGATGAACAAGAATATAAAGGGCATGGCGGGCCACATAAAGCGGTTTGCCTATACAGTAAAAAAAATTATGATTTATGGAAAGATGATGTAACAGCATTACCTGATTACGCTATGTTTGGTGAAAATTTAACTGTCGAAGACTTAGACGAAAAGAACATTCATTTTGGTGACCAATTCCAATTAGGCAATGCCATCATTGAAGTATCAGAAATTAGAGAACCTTGTTGGAAAATACAGGAAAAATATAAAATTCCAAATCTGATTCAACGTATGTCTAGTTCTTGTAAGACGGGATGTTACTTCAGGGTTCTTAAAGAAGGGTTTGTAGATGAATCCTCTCATCTTGAACTTATAAAATATGGTAATGAAGCTTCCCTGTTGTCCGTTTTTGAACTGAATAATATTTATTACAATGACAATAAAAATGCCGATCGCTTAACATATGCTTTAAAAAATCCTTATTTAACAAAAGAAAGACGTCAAAAATTAGAAAAATTTTTAAAACGTGCTCAAAAACAAAAAAAGGAGTGAGGCAAAAAACATATTTTCATAAAATGATTTCTGCCTCATTCCTTAATTTTATCCATATTTGATGCCAATCAAATCACAAAGATTTCAGTGTTCATTGTTGGATTATATTTCTGTATTAAATGTTTATTTTTCAGAAATTTTGTATGAAGTTTTTGAATAAAATGGTTGATTGGCTTCTAAAATCGAAGGCGCGTTTTCACCAAATAGATTAATATCGTTCGGGATAGTTTGCGTTTCAAGCGTAAAACCAGAATGCGCTTTATAAATATTAAAGTCACTGTCCCACTCACTTGTATCGTTAAAAGTGAAGATAACTACATTTGGCATATCTGTTTCTAATATTAATTGAAAATGTTTATTTTCAACTTTCATACCTTGTTTACCGATTTCAAATGGATGATCTATACCACCGTATTGTTGCATTTGCGCTTTAATATCTGGATGCACACTATTAAATATATCTTTGAATTGTATTTGGTTTGTATTGAATACACTATCAAGACTAATAGGATCTTGTTTAGCTACAAACTGATTATCATCTAATAAATACATATTTAATTTTGAACTCGAAATGCTATGATTATCGATAACATTGTTATCTCTATTCAAATTAAAATATACATGATTCATAGGATTAAATATTGTTTTCTCACTAGCCACAGCCTTATATTCAATCGTCCATTTATGGTCAACATTATAAGTATGAATCACTTCTAAATCGATATCTCCAGGAAAATAATCATCTGTCTGCTTAATCGTTGTAGTGAAAACAATCTTCACTTGGCCTACTTGTTCAAGGATTTCATAATCAAAATAACATTTATCAATACCTTTTAATCCACCATGTATGTTATTTTTTCCGTCATTTGCATCTAAGTGGTATGTTTTTCCATCTAATTGAAATTTCGCCTCTGCAATACGCCCTCCATACCGGCCTACGGTAGCACCAAAATAAAAAGGGTTTTGTCGATAGAATTCGTCAGCCTCTACCACATTCCCTAATACGATGTTATTATCATCATATTTCCAAGACACAATACGCGCGCCATAGTTAGTAAAAACAATCTTAGTTGCTTCATTGTCTATTTTAATTAAGTCAATACCATTACTTTGTTTTTCTACTTTTGCAAACATCATCAATTACTCCCTTTCAAGCCAAAACATTATTCAAATTGAGATTTGGCTTTATCTTGAATAAATTATCACTCATATAAACGCCGTCTCACTAAGTATCTCTAATGAACATCTATTAATCTTAGTCAGCCAGCTCAATATCACTATTTGCGCCCATCCTAGATTGATTCTTCTATTTAAAGTGAAAGAATAATATTTAACCTATACTTACAAAACCAACAGAAATATTTAACACTTGTCAATGATTCCCTCAAACATTGTCCAAATTAAACTTTCTGTTGACTTTTAAAGTTGTTTAAAACCGTATACACAAGCCCTATTCAATTATTCTATACTTCTACATTGTAACAATTAAAGCAAATAATTATCTATCATAATCATTAATTCTATCAAATATTATTTGAAATTGTAGTGTTTTTTTAAATTTTTATAAATGCATCATTTAACTTTTAGTAAAAACACGTTTTATAGATTTCAATAAGCCTTTATCAAAACTTAATATGGTATCTTTATAACTTCTTACCGCAATATAAAGTAAAATAAATATCATTATAATAGACAAGGCAATACTTACAACGATTTCCCAAGTCATTACATCAGGTGTCGATGCTCGTACAAACATGATAAATGGTGATATCAATGGGATAAAACTTGTAATTTTTGCTAATGTCGTGTCTGGATTGATGACGCTAAATAATGCAATATAAAACGCAATCATGCTAATTAATGTCATTGGCATGAGTGATTGGTTTATATCCTCAATGCGTGCTGTAATGGAACCTAAAATAGCTGCTAAGATAATATAAGAAAGGATACCTACAATCAATGAAATAACACCAACAATAATTAATTGCACTGTTAATTCATTAGGCTGTATATCGAACCCCTTAAGCATATCTCCAATATCAAATACAAGTATACATAAAATAGCTGCTGCAACGAAAATAATAATTTGAGTTAGTGCAACAGCAATAACACCAGTCAGTTTAGCTAATATATGCGTAACAGGTGAAACACTTGTTATAATCATTTCAATAACACGCGATGTTTTTTCGGTTGCAATTTCCATTGCAACTTGATTGGCATAGTTGATAATAATGAAAAACATTAACATGACACCCGCATATACTATAACTGTATTAAATGTTTTTTGGGATTCGCTTAAATTAGATTCATTTGCTTTATCAGAAACGACTTCAGAACTCACTTTGCTTTGAGATTGTAATTGTTTCAACTCGTCTTGAGAAAGATTTAAACTAGATGCGGTAAGATTTGTTTGCATAGTTGTTAATGTCGTCTGTAATTTTTGTTCATCTTGTTTTGAAACCGTGTCTTTACTTAAAATTTTACCCGTAAGTTTATTACTATCATGTAATTGAATGACGTAAGCTTTATCTAACTTTTCATTTTTTACTTGTTGCTGTGCTTGTGCTTCCGTCACTTGTTTAAATTTTGCTTCTCCATCTAGTTGATTACTTTGGTCTTTAACGGCTTTATAAATTTGGTCTTGGTTTGTTACAACCCCAATGGTATCGGGTCCATCATCAAATAAATCAACTATTTTATTAATGTTTGCAGCCACCAACATTAAAATAACCACAATAGCAGTAAAAATCATAAATGATTTTGTTTTAACTTTACTCTTGTATGTTAGCGAAAAAGTTGCCCAAAATTTACCCATTCACATCACCTACTTTATCAATAAAGATTTCATTTAAAGTTGGCTCAACAACTTGAAACCTTTTAACAAAACCATATTTTACAACAACTTCATATATTTTTTCCGCAATAGTTTCATCCTCTATGAATGCCTTGATTTCTCTTTTATTGCGTTCAACTCTCATAACACCAGATATATCGTCTAATTCAGGCATTTCATGATGTGTTTCAACAATCACACTTTTATTTCCGTGATTTGCTTTAACTTCATTAATTGGCCCTGAAACCACGAGTGCTCCTTTATTAAGGATACAAACATCATCACAAAGTTCTTCTACATGTTCCATCCTATGTGAACTATAAATAATCGTAGTCCCGCCTTCATTCAAATCTTTTACTGCTTCTTTTAACAATTCAACGTTAACTGGATCCAAACCACTAAAAGGTTCATCTAATATTAATAATTCTGGATTATGTAACATACTTGCAAGTAGTTGAATTTTTTGTTGATTCCCTTTTGATAATGCCTCAATTTTCTTCCCTCTATTTTCTTCGATATCAAAACGGTTTAACCAATAATCAATTGCCTTAGATATCGCTTTGGGTTTCATACCTTTTAACGTAGCTAAATATCTTAGTTCATCTTCTACTTTCATTTTCGGATGTAGTCCTCGTTCTTCAGGCAAATAACCTATATTGTCATATATCGATTTATCAATCGGCTTATTTTTATATAAAATTTGGCCTTCTGTGACGGGCGTTAATCCAAGTATCATTCTGAAAGTCGTCGTTTTACCCGCCCCATTTCTTCCTAAAAATCCTAACATTTTGCCTTGTTCCAAAGTTAGCGATATATCATTAACTGCTGTAAAATTTTTATATTGTTTCGTAACATGCACTATATTTAAAGCCATAATCACCTTTCCCTCCCTTTAAATTCAAATAATATATACCGATAATAACATTTCACAACTTAAATATACATTTTAATATGTAATTTAATTCATGTTATGCACATAAAAACAAATATTATTATTGGTCAATTTATTTATACCAAATGCCTACAAATAACATTGTCTTTACAATGATTTTTGTAAGCACTATCATTGAATTTAATAAGTGTTCCCACTTATTAAAAATGTGTTTGGGAGGTAATGGCATATGAGTTATAGTATTGGTATCGATTACGGTACAGCATCTGGTCGTGTGTTTCTAGTAGATACTTCTAATGGTGAAATTATATCGACCTATATTAAAGCATATCCGCATGGCACGATTTCTGGTTCGTTAAACGGACGTGATTTACCGCACAATTATTTTTTACAGCATGCTGAAGACTACACCAAGATTCTAGAAGAAGGCGTACAACACGTTTTAAAAGATGGCAACGTTGATCCTTCAAGTATTATTGGCATTGGTGTTGATTTTACAAGCTGTACTATCGTCTTTTTAGATAATGATTTCAAACCATTACATACACATGAAAATTTGAAAGATAATCCACATGCTTATGTCAAACTCTGGAAGCATCACGGCGCTCAAGAAGAAGCTACGTTTATGAAAGAAGTGAGCGATAACCATAACGTTGGTTGGTTAGACTTTTACGGCCATAGCGTCAACAGCGAATGGATGATTCCTAAAATATTAGAGGTTAAACACAAAGCACCTGAAATATTAGCTCAAAGTGCGTATATTATGGAAGCTGGTGACTATATCGTTAGTTTATTAACGAATAAAAATATTCGCTCAAATTGTGGCATTGGTTTTAAAGGGTTTTACAGTGAAAAAGATGGCTTCAACTATGCTTTCTTTGAAGCGGTTGATCCAGAATTACCGGCAATTATAAAAAATAAATGTGAAGCGCCCGTAGTAAATATTGGGGATAGCGCTGGCAATTTAGCAACTTACTATCAAAAATTATGGGGGTTAGCTGAACATGTCCAAATTTCTCCATATATTATAGACGCACATTCAGGGGTACTTGGCGTTGGAGCAATTGAGCAAGGCGAATTCACACCAGTTATTGGTACAAGCACTTGTCATCTTATGCTTGATCCTAAACAAGTGTCTATTCCCGCTATTACCGGTTCAGTAAAGGATGCTATCATCCCTGGCTTATACGCTTATGAAGCAGGCCAACCTGCAGTAGGTGATTTATTTAATTATTCAGCAAGCCTCGCTCCAAAACATATCGTAGATCAAGCAGAGCAACAAGGTATCTCAACGTTAGAACACCTAGAAAATTTAGCTTCTGATATACCTATTCATAAACAACACGTAACCATATTAGATTGGCACAATGGCAACCGCAGTATATTAAGTGATAGTAATCTTACCGGAAGCATCTTTGGTTTAACTTTACAAACACCATTTGCAATGATTCATCGTGCGTGTATTGAAGCCACAGCATTTGGCACTAAAATGATTATGCAGCAATTTGAAAAAAATCATATCCCTGTAAATACTGTATACGCAGCTGGAGGCATTCCAATCAAAAGCAAACTGTTAGTAGATATATATGCAAATGTTCTAAATAAAGACGTCGTCGTTATGGATTCTTCAAATGCTACAGCCTTAGGCGCAGCAATGCTAGGTGCAAATGTGGGGGGCGCGTATCAATCCCTAAAAGAAACTGTCCATCATATGAAACAACCTGTATATTATCGATTGCAACCTGACTCTGAAAAAGTCCAACAATATGAAAAATTATTTCAGCGATACAAAGCGCTACACGATTTGTTAGGAAAATCCTATGCTGCCTTATCATATAGAGAAAATTAGAACTATATAAATAACCAAGTATAGTCAAACTCATTCGTTTGTTATACTTGGTTTTTGCAGTTATATATTCATTTATTGTTCTTTATATGTTTTATCAATCTTAGTATATTGGTTAGCATATTTGTGACTCGGACCATACTTGTTTGTTTTTCGTTCACTATCTAAACAAGCAATCACTAGGAAATAGATACCAAATCCTATATAAAATACATAGATTAACACGATAATGATAACATTTACTATATTAGTAGATTCTAAATCTTGAAAGCCAATAATTAGTAATATAATGTATGTAATGATTGATACACCTAAATAACTAAGGGGCAGTACCATCGATCTACCTGTATCATGAAATCTTCTGATAAATAAAGCCCAATTGGGTATTAATGTTACTAATCCGTAAATAGCAAAATAAATAAAACTAATAAACAAAAAGAGCACACTGCCCATAACTGCACCTTCAGAATGAGATGCAGTGCCAGCTATTAATGCAATTAATCCTATAAGATATAAGATACCGCCGGGTATTAGAAAAATGATATGCCATAATACCATATACCAATACTCACTTCTTCGCGCGCGACCTTTAAAATTTAAATAATTTTTCCAAAACAACTTAAATGCTTCGCCAAATCCGACTTTCCTTTCCAAATGATTCCCTCCGCTCCAAATTCATTTGATATCATTAGTGTTTAACTTTATTATAGTCTTGATATGTCTTACTGAATTTTTTCAATATTTAGGCAACTTACATTCCTTATTCTACCAAAGTTTTAACATAGTGATAACACAATTTTACAAATTTACAAAAAGTGTTTAAAAACACTTAATTTTATAAACTATTAAATGGAGGATTAATAAATGGATTTTTTACAACGTGATACAGTTACTATCGCTAAAGATTTACTTGGTGTGCGCGTCATTTTCGAGGATGATTTACATACTTTTACTGGCTATATAGTTGAAACAGAAGCGTATGTTGGTCAAAATGACCAGGCAGCTCACGGATTTAATGGTAAACGAACACCCAAAGTAGAATCTTTATACAAACGTGGAGGTACTATTTACGCTCATGTTATGCATACGCATTTACTCATCAATTTCGTTACTCAACTAGAAGATGTACCGGAAGGCGTACTCATACGCGCCATTGAACCAGAAGAAAACATTGAAGTGATGCGTTTAAATAGAAAAAAAGATGGCTTCGAATTAACAAATGGTCCTGGAAAATGGACAAAGGCATTTAATATACCAAGATATTTAGATGGCGCTCGTTTAAATGAAGGCCGTCTCAAAATTGATACTAAAAATCGTAAGTATCCTAAACAAATTGAAGCAACACCAAGAATAGGTATCCCGAACAAAGGGGAATGGACACACAAGCCACTTCGTTTTATCGTTAAAGGCAATCCTTATGTTTCAAGAATACCGAAACGTTCAACCGTCTCTGCTCAAGAAACTTGGCGTCACTAACCAATAGGTACAGTATCAATCAAAATGAACTGATTGATACTGTACCTATTTAATATTTCATTTTTATTTATTATTGTAATGTCTTTTTATCTTTATCAAGTAAACCAAATTGAATTGTAATTACTGTACAAATAACTAATACCACTGGATAAAATGTGTATTTTAAAACTTCTATATAAGACACATCCCCATACTGCTCAACCATTAACATGCCACTATCGTGAGGTAATAACATTAAAGCAGAACAAGCAAATATATCTAATAAACTAGCCATGCGTTTAGGTGGCACTTTATATTCATCACCAATTTCTTTAGCGATCGGAGCAGAAATAATAATCGCTAATGTATTGTGTGATAAAGCTGCAGAAAGTACACCAGACATTAAACTAATTACATATTCAGCACTTTTACGTCCTCTTGCCTTCTCTTTCATTGTTTTAATAATCCAGTCAATACCACCATAATATCGAATCAATGCAACAAGTCCCGAAACTAGGAAAGCTACTAGAAAAATAAGGAACATACTTTCCATACCTTCACCAATTGCTTTAGTGAATTGGAACACACCTAAATTTCCTTGAACCATTCCTAGCATCCCAGCCATGACAATACCAATAATCAGCACTAATATAACGTCTAAGCCTACTATTGCAGCTACAAGCACAAATAAATAAGGCAAAATATTAATAAAATTAAAGCTTAAATCACCTTCAACTTTGCCTGTGCCACCAACAAACGCATAAATAATTGCTGTGATAAGTGCTGCAGGTACAGCAATCAATACGTTCATCTTGAATTTATCTTTCATTTTGGCACCCACCCCATTGGTAGCTGCTATGGTTGTATCGGAAATAATCGATAAATTATCACCAAAATAAGCACCAGCTATGACAGCTGCGCCCGCTGCTGCCACACTTAGATCTGCGCCTTGTGCCACAGCAACACCAACAGGTATAAAAGCAGCTTGTGCACCAGTCGATGTACCTAGTGTCAACGCAGCAAAACCACTCATAATAAATATACCAGGTATAAGTAAACTAGGAGGAATAACTGAAAGCCCCATATTTACCATAGCTTCTTTGCCGCCCATTTCAGACGTAACAGTAGAAAAAGCACCAGCTAATAACAGAATTAAACCTAAGTTAACAATACCTGAGTTTCCTGCATGTTCTGTGAATATCTCTACTTTTTTAGTAAATTTAGTTTTTCTATCATAGCATGTCCAGGCGATGATGATACCTATAAAAATAGCCACATGTCTCGGCAATTGATCAAAAGCATTTTCTTTTCCCATCATTGTAAATGTAATACCGACACCAATATATAAACCTAAAAATATAACTAATGGCAGAAGCGCTAAAGCACCGTATTGCTTGTCACTTCTATTCTTTTCCTGCATAATACTTCTCCTTATTATTATCGTCATTTTATATGGCTTACAGTATATCAAAAAAGTGACTAAGACAGAAATATTAAAATTTAAATTGCTTTTTATTCCTATATATATAATAAGTGTTAAACCTTTAAGCAATGTAAAAAGCGGAACAATGAAATCTAAATATGATTTCTGTTCCGCTCTTGTTGACTTATACAAACTATTTTTCTAACTATTAATTAACTTTTCATTTAATTAATTTCTGCATTACCTGTATCTGTTTCAATATGGATGAGATGTCTGCCATTGCCTACTTGTTTATTTTTAAATAAGCGGTCATTAATTGTTAGTTCTCCGATATCACTTTCAAATGCTACACGTGTGTTTTTAGGCCGTTGGTCACCATACTTCATAGATACATTGCCCACATCTGTTTTCACATTAATTGGCTTATCAGCTGGCATATCGTCTATTTCAAAATTACCCGTATCTGATGCAAACTCTCCAGAATTAAACTGAGTATGTGCTATATGAACATTTGCAACATCACCTTTACTAATCAATCGATCAAATTCAGAATTTTGAATCGTCATCTCTGATACGTCTGCATATAATTTGGCATAGTCAGCATACACGCTATCTAATTTGATAGAACCTGAATAAGTATTCACATCCAAATGATCTAATGATTTAGGTAACGTGACTACTACGTGATTATGTTCAAAATCTAAAAAAGAGATATCGCTTTTATTATCTAACGCTTTATCTTTTACATAAAGTGTACCGTTTTTAACATTTGTATTCATATGCGTTTCACCTTTTGTTCCACGTGATTCAACTTTAAATTGATCTCCTTTTTGGATCGTCACGTTACTCTTCTCTAAATCTACGTCCAATTTATTTATATGATCTTGGTCATACACTTTATGATAATTCACAGATGTTTCCTTTGATTTTTCATTTTCTATTTTAAATTGTTGAATCGCGCCAATACTACAAAAAATCGTTATAACCAAACCGATTATAAAAAGGATGATTAATGTTTTTTTCATGAAACTGCACTCCTTTTCACGACTTTAATATTCCATCTAAGATACTTCACACAAATTAAATAAAACGCTTTTGAAATTAAATACGTGATGACAAAAAGCATCAAACCGACACCAAATACCGCTCCTACTGCGTAAACATCAAAAAGCAAGACATATTCAAATCCTTCAATCATTCCTTTTATTAGTAATAATACTGGACTAAATACGAATGAGATGGTCGTAATAATTAATGAAATAACAATACTCAAGATAAAAACAAATGGAACTAAAATAACAAAGAAGTTTAATAAACTTAAACCCATCACTGCAAAAATAGCATTCCCAACATCACCAAATTTATTACTATGTTCTGCTTTTTCAACGGCTGCAGTAGCATTTAATTCTTTCGCTAAATTTCTAGGGTCACCAAGTTCAGCCGAAATTTGCGCCTCTGTTTTTCCTTCTTTAAACCCACTATAAAAATGCGTTTCATATTCATTCAATATGTCTTGTCTTTCTTCATCAGAAGTATGCTTTAAATGTTTATGCAACTGCTTTAAAAATTCATTTTTAGTCATTTATATCACTCTCCTTAATAAATATCTCTACAGTATCTGAAAATAACTGCCATTCTTGTAATAAATCTGCTAATCTTTGTATACCTTGATCAGTAATACGGTAATACTTTCTAGCGGGGCCTTCAGTAGAAGGTTGATAATACGTTGTAAGCTCACCATTTTTCACCAATCTTCGTAATAATGGATATACAGTTCCTTCTGCGATACTCATATGCCTAGAAATGTTTTGTACTAACGAATAACCATATTGGTCATCTTTTTTTATTATGAGTAACACGATAAGTTCAAGTGCCCCTTTTTTAAATTGACTGTTCATTAGTTACCTCCTCTTAAAAACCAGTACTATACATTACACAGTAGCTGTTAAAAACAATATAGCACATACTACTGTACAATGCAAAGTACTATGTTATATTTTTAAAAGTAATATATATACTTGCTTACGAATCACATATTTTTTAAAATGTAGATCAACAGTTTTGAAATCGTTACCATTAATTCTGTTTATTATTTAATTCTAAACTAGCTTTATGTTATTTACATATGTATAATGGTTACTATGGGCTTTTTGTAAGCTCTTTCTTTATGATCAATTTGCACATCACTTCATTTACATAACAACACTCAAGAGATTTACTTGAAATTTAAGGGGGAATGAAAATGCTAGAGCTAGATGCAATTACTACTTTAGCGCTCGCAAGCATGTTATACCTTTTAGGTATCTACATTGTGAATCATGTTTCAATATTAAGAAAGCTATGTATTCCTGCACCTGTAATCGGCGGTTTATTGTTTTCAATTCTAGTCGCTATTTTACAATCAACACAAATCTTAACAATTAAGTTGGACTCAGAATTCATTCAAAATTTCTTTATGCTTGCATTCTTTACAACAATTGGTTTAGGCGCTTCGTTAAAATTATTGCGCTTAGGTGGAAAAGTATTAATTTTATATTTTATTTTTTGTGGTATTCTTGCTATTTTCCAAAACTTAATTGGTATTTCATTAGCAAAAGTATTAAATATATCACCATTACTCGGTTTGACTGCTGGCTCAATGTCTATGGAAGGTGGCCACGGCAATGCAGCTGCATATGGCCAAACCATTCAAAGTATGGGTATTGATTCTGCATTGACTGCTGCTTTAGCTGCAGCGACACTAGGACTTGTCGCTGGTGGTTTAATTGGCGGTCCCGTTGTAAAATTCTTGATAACTAAATATAATTTAAAACCAGAAAATGCCGAAGAGACAACCAAAGACTATGGCAATGTTAAATCTAATGAATATTTACGTAACCGTATGAATCCTACTACTATCTTTTTCTTACAATTTACAATCGTTGCTATTTGTATGGCAATTGGATCATATTTAGGAAATACATTCTCTGATTTAACGGGCATCAATATTCCAATTTATGTTGGCGCTATGTTTGTAGCAGTGATTATCCGTAACATTTCTGAATATAATAATTTAAATCTAATTGATATGAAATTTATAGATAATATCGGTGACATTTCATTAAGTTTATTCTTATCTATCGCTTTAATGAGTATTCAACTTACTGAAATCTATCAATTGGCCATACCGTTAATTATTATCGTTTTAATACAAGTATTATTTATCGTTCTTTTCTCTGTATTTATTGTTTTCCGCGGTTTAGGAAAAAATTACGATGCCGCAGTTATGATTGGTGGCTTTATTGGTCATGGTCTTGGTGCGACACCAAATGCTATGGCAAACTTAGATGTTATCACTAAAAAATTCGGTGCTTCACCGAAATCATATCTCGTTGTACCTATCGTTGGCGCATTTTTAATCGACTTGTTGGGTGTACCGATTGTTACAACATTTATTAATATATTCTAACCATAAAAGTCAATTTCGAGATAAAGAAAGCCTGAGACATAAAGAAAAAACATGTCTCAGGCTTTTATGTGTTTATCTGCAAGTCCAATGACTGGACATAACATATACGCATTATTTATAGGCAGTATTCAAAATTTCAATCTTATTATGCTATTGCCTATATTATACTTTGATTAAGACATTTTTTACGTCTCAATCACTTGCCTCATTATTCTATTTTTATAAATCCAAAGAAACATTTCATTGTAACTAAACATAAAACATCGGTTAGAAAATATCGATATTTCGTTGATCAATCCAAGATTGTAGCTTAGGGCCAAAAATCATTTGTGCATTTTTCAAATCTTTAGGTGAACGTGCATCTAACATTGTCATAATCTTTTTCATATGTTCAGTAAATTGTTCTGTATAGTTAAGTGTTTCAGTAATGCCATAATTTTCAACTTGATTTAAAAACGGCCGTGACATGCCTACAGCACTCGCTCCTAAAGCCAAACATTTTATAACGTCTAATGGTGAGCGCACGCCCCCACTAGCAAGTATATCCATGTCTCTTTGATAAGAAGTACTTTCTAGCAATGATTCAACTGTAGTTTGCCCCCATAAACTTAAATAGTCCATGTCTTTATAACTACGTCTTTCATTCTCAATATCTACAAAATTCGTACCGCCTCGTCCACTTACATCTACATATCTGATACCAATTTCATGTAATTGTTTAATTGTTTCTTTACTCATGCCAAATCCTACTTCTTTTATAATCACTGGTACATCTACACGCGCTACGATTTGTGCAAGATTGTCCATCCAAGTTGAAAAAATCCTATTTCCTTCAGGCATCACTAGTTCCTGAGGCGCGTTTACGTGCACTTGTAAAGCTTGCGCGTCTAACAAATGCACAGACTCTACTGCTTTATCTACCGGCACATCGGCGCCCACATTGCTAAATATTATTCCGTTCGGATTCGTTTCACGAACAATGGTAAATGATGAAGCCATTTTACTATTACGCAACGCCGCATGTGTAGAACCTACTGCCATTGCCATGCCACTTTCACGTGCAATCATTGCTAATTTCTCATTAATCTGTTTAGTCCATTCGCTCCCACCAGTCATTGCATTAATATATAGTGGTTGGCTCAGTGTAAAATCTTTAAGTGAACTTTCAAGGTTAATGTCACTGACATCTATACTTGGAATCGAGTGGTGTACAAATCGAATTTCATCAAAATCTGAGATTGTCGCATCAGTTTGAGCCATTGCAATCTCAACATGTTCATTTTTTCTTTGTTCTCTTTTAAAATCGCTCATTGTTCGCTCCTACCTTCAATACTTATTGTTATCTTACCTACATTCCATAGTCATTTTTTAAAATCATTTAGCTAAAACCATTTTTCTTTTTTAAAATAAATAACGCAGCCTACGCTAATACATAACATAAGCACCAATACAATATAATAACCATAATACCACTTTAGTTCTGGCATATTCACAAAATTCATGCCATAAATGCCTGTAATCAATGTTAAAGGTAAAAAAACTACAGATACCAAAGTGAGCATTTGCATAATTCGATTCATTTTATATGAAGCATACGAGACGAGATTGTCTTTAATCTCATTTGTCATTTCTTGACATATTTTTAAAATATTTTGTTGTTTTATCATGTGATCATCTATGTGCTGAATATACAAATCATTTTTATCATTCACTAATAACTGACTGCTTTCTTTTAACTGATCTACCAGTACTTTCATTGGATATATAACACGTTTTAATTTAATCAGTTCTTGACGTATCATAAAAACGTCATCCATATCCGTTTTCATGGAGTCATAATGCGCTTGTCTATCTTCAAATGCATATACCTTATCTTCAATATCATATACTAATTCAAAATAGCTATCTACTACGTAATCTAAAATGCTCATCACAATCTCTTCAAGTTGAAGACCACCAAATGCGCGTTCTTTTATATTCTCTTCTACTTGTTTTAAAACATTAAATGGTTGATGGTGATATGTAATGAGTAAACGATCTTTAATAAAAAGATTTAATGCTTTTGTGTTAAACGTTTTACGATTCAACCCATGGATAACAATATATTGATATGAATCATATATTTTGTATTTAGCCCTTGGTGTCCCGTTCACTGTATCATCAATTTCGAGTTTATTAAAGTTAAAATACGTTTGTAAAAAATTATTTTCAGCATCTGTTGGTTGGTTTAAATCACACCATACAAATTGTGCGGTATCAGGTATGTCGTCTAAACGATCAACTGGTGTTAATTTGTTTTCGTGAGATAAATATTTAATTGTTATCGTCATAGCTCACCCCGGACATCATTTTCTTTATTTTATCATGAAATGATATATGTGTATGTTATATACTATTTTTAGTAGACTGATATTAGATATATTTCAATAATTAAATGGTAACTATTAATAAAATAAGGAGAGGTACCCATGAATGATCCTTTTAAGGTAACACAAGTTGTTACAAGCGATATGATAGATCATAATGGCCATGTACATGATGCTAACTATAACATGGTGTTTAGCGAAGCGATTAACCAATTTAATTACATACATGGATTATCATTAGCGGAGCGCAAAACATTAAACTATACACTATTCACCGTTGAAGAACAGACTGCTTATTTATCAGAATTAACTGAAGGTGATGTGTTTACCATCGACATATATATTTATGATTACAACGAAAAAAGTGTACATTTCTTTTCAATCATGTCTAAACAAGATGGCACAAATGTAGCAACTAACGAAGCAATGATGTTAGGAATTGATCGGACTAACAGTAAAACAGCGCCCTTTCCTGATCATTTTGCGAAACAAATAAGTCATTATTATGACCATCAACAACGCATCGATTGGCCCAAACAATTAGGTCATCGTATCCGTATATCTAGATAAGGAGTGCTTACAAATGTCACAAAAAATGATAGACGATGTAAATATTCAACTATATGATTTAATAGACCAAACTAAAGCTGAATTAAGCGAACTCAACCAAAATAAACAACTTGTTATCAATGGTCCTGATAGCCAGCTTATACAACGTGGATTAGATATTAGCTATTTACAAGGACAAAAACAAGCTATAGACACAATTAGCTCTTTAATAGAACAACATCCATCAGAAAGAGATTTTCTCGAGAAGTACACAGAGTATGCTCAAAAAACTTCACAAGCATTTGAAAAATCTAATTTAGAATTTAAAATGATGAGCATACCAACACAAGATTTCAATGTATTTTTGGGACAACATTATAGATTAAAAGGGACCCAAACTGTGATTGCTTCCATCAATTCAACGGTAAAAAAGTATTTTTAACACGCAGTCAACAATAATAACTGGACCTACAAAAGTCTAATGTACACACTTTTGCAGGTCCAGTAATCTATGTTCAATCCCATGCATTTTTCATAACAACTTTAAAATCCTCAATTAGCTAACGTTTGTCATGAAGCGTATTCACAACTTCTTTAACAACTTTATGTGATTCTCTAATAGGTAATAATGCAAAAGCATTCACCATTCTTTTAAAGGTAAACAATTGCACCGGCTGTCTCATACCTTCTAAAATATAAGCTAATTTTTTCATATCTGGCAGATATATTTCTCGTCCACCGCCAAATATATATATCGGCGGCAATCCAAATAATTTTCCATAAATAGGCGATATTCTACTATCATTTAACGGTAAATCTCCAGACCATACTTTCATGATTTTCTGTAAACCATCTGTATTTAAAATGAGATCTTTTTCTATTAAATCTTTGGTGATAAGCTCATTGTTTAGTTGAGCATCTAACATTGGCGAAAATAAATAAACTTTAGCCGGCAATGGTAAATTTTCAGACACTAGTTGTTGAACAAAGCTGAGCGCAAGCCCTCCGCCTGTACCATCTCCCATTACAACAATATCTTCATTACTACATTCTTGTAATAATTGTTCATATACTTTATGAATGGCTGCATATGTATCTTCAATATGATATTTTGGCGCTTTAGGGTAAATAGGTAAAACAACTTCATATAAAGTACTCAAAGCAAGCTTGTCCATAAACCGCCAATGAAACGCAGAGGGTTGCAAAACATTATATCCCCCATGAATATATAAAATTTTCTTTTGCTGGCTATGTCTAAAACGAAATCTAAACAATTGCATATCATTTATCATTTGTTTGTCTAAGTCAGATTTTACATTCAATGTTTCAGGCTGTTTATGCTTCTTTTCATTCATCGTTAATCTTTTTTTAAGAAATTGTTCAAAGTTATGTTTGTCATTAAACATAATTGAACGATGTGGTAATAAATATTTATTAACAAATTTTGTTGTTAATCTTGACTTCATTTAAAATCAGTCCTATCTTTTTATAACAAATTTCCAAACTTTAGAAATTTTGTATTAATTTGGTTTTTAAAATAAATAATGTGATAAAATTAAAATAATGACATAAAAAACGAAGTTATAATAGAAAGTGAAAATAAACATATCACTCGTACTGTATTAAATAAAATCAAAGCGTACAACTTCATTAACTAAAATGTAACAGTTATCCAATATTATAACAAAATAAAAGTCATAGAATAACAATATAATAAATAACTGCAGTGAAAGGAGTAAGTTATGACAGCAAACAATCATCAATTTAAAGATTTTGAACACACCCTCACAAGTGAGCCAATGCAACGTGGCACACGTTACGGGAAAAAGAAGAAATCTTGGGTTAGTCTTATCATACAAGTCATCGTATTAATCTTAGTTGCAATTTCTGGATATAGCATGTTTAAAGAGCCGATTTTCAATTTAGTCTTTGCAAACGAAACTGTTAATTTTAAGGAACTTACCAATTTCCAAGAAACAATTAATAATTTTACTAATTTAAATATTAATATAGAAAGCATCGACAATCTACAAACGAGTATCGACAGATTAATCTTAGTCTTTTATGTATTCTTTATTGCTTGTATATTAAGTATCGTGTTAACTATTTTCACTGTATTCTTTAACAGAACGGCTTTAAAAATCGTTAATCTATTTGTTATAGCGATTATGCTTGTGATTACTTTCGGTTTTTCTTACTTAATTAAAAACATAGCATCAAGAATCGCTGATTCAATGAACCAATATTATATCACAGTAGATTCAACACAAATTTTAACAGAAGCTAATGCTATACATAATGCTTTTATTTTATTAGGGTGTAGTATAGCGTTACTTCTCATCAGTTTGTTCTTTAGAAATCGTAAACCCCGCATATAGACAGTAATTCCAATCTAAAAAAAGAGCCTGGGACATAAATCCCAGAAAAATAGCACTCAGATGATTTAATTCAATTCATCTGAGTGCTTCTTTTTTATTCAATACTTCGTATTGTTGGCTCGCTTTCTTAGGGGACAGCTTCAGCCTGTAGTCTTCAGCTTGTCCAATTCCCTCAAGAGCCTCACCAAAATACGTGACATTTATATGTAATTTTACATTAAAATACTTTAAAAAAATAAGGCCCTTACGTGTAATTTAATAAATACCACTAAACTAAATTAACGAGATGCCTTATGTATAAAGATTATAACATGACTCAACTTACACTACTAATGGGAACCTCAGTTCTTATCCCCACAAATGATATGTCACGACATGTTAATGAAATCGTTGAAACAATACCTGAAAATGAATTCGATGAATTCAAACATTATCGTGATGCTACATCATATCATCCCAAAATGATGTTGAAAATTATTCTATATGCCTACGCACAATCCGTATTTTCTGGTCGTAAAATAGAAAAACTGCTTAATGATTGTATCCGAATGATGTGGCTGTCACAAAATCAAACATCTTCTTATAAAACAATTAATCGTTTTAGAGTAAACCCTAAAGTAGACGCCTTATTAGAATCTTTATTTATTCAATTTCACAGCCAATGTCTGAAACAAAATCTTATAGATGATAAAACTATTTTTATTGATGGTACAAAATTGGAAGCTAATGCCAATAGATATACATTTGTTTGGAAAAAGAGTATTCAAAACTATGAATCAAAAATGAATGAAGATTCTAAAGCCCTATATCATGAATTAGTGAAAGACAAAATCATACCTAAGATTAAAGAAGATAATGATCATGAATTAACACAAGAAGAAATAGATTTAATTGGTACTCATTTGGATAAAGAAATCGAAGATTTAAATCATTACATTGAACATGAAAAATCTACTCGGTTAAGAAAGCAAACACGTCAAAATCGAACTTGGCTTTGTATTAATGGCACTTAATATAAGAAAAGTAGTAGCTCAACGAGCTAACTATAATCAAAACAATTATGAAAAAGGCAATTTCTATATTATTTCAATAGAAATTGCCTTTTTTCACTTGTCCGAGAACTTTATGTCCCAAGCTCTTTGCATAGGCAACAAGTGTCTGCAATAGGAATATAATGCGCTACTTTTAATTGAGGTACGTTGGCGAACCTTATATATGTGTTTGATTCATGTAATCTGCTTCACCTAGCCCTTTTTATTCTTCATTTGAAATATAATGCGCTTTTCCTTTTAAGAAAAGACTTAAAACAAATGCTAATGCGCTGAGTACTGTGGCAATGAGGAATGCACTATTGACCCCGTTAATTGAAGCTAGTTTTTGAACAAATTCTAATATTTGAGAAGTAGCCATTTGCTCTCCACCCATCGCTTGTGCCATTTCTTGTAAACGATCTTTAATAAATGGATTGGTTTTATCTAAATCTTGTGCGTAACCAGCAGCGTATTGTGTCGTTTGTGTTGACATTACTGTGACTAATAGTGCTGTACCAATTGAACCAGCCAATTGTCTTAAAGTATTAGACAAAGCATTACCATGTGCAATAAGCCGTGATGGTAATGCATTCATACCAGCAGTCATAATTGGCATCATAACAAAACTCATACCAAACGAGCGCACAATGTAAATCATCATTAAATGGCCGTAAGTTGTGTTCATATTTAATTTCGTTAATTCCCAAGTAGCATAAGTCATAATTGCAGTACCAATTAAAGCGAGAGGCTTAATACCAATCGTATCTAATAATTTTCCTGCTATAGGGCCCATGACACCCATAATTAATGCACCTGGTAATAATAAAAGTCCTGATTGTATCGGTGTAAAACCTCTTAAGTTTTGTAAATAAAGTGGCAATAAAATCATACCGCCGAATAAACTCATTGTTACAATCATATTGATAACAGTAGTTAAAGTAAAGCCTGAATATTTTAATACTTCCATACTTAGCATTGGCACACGCATTGTAAGCTCTCTAATAACAAATGCAATGATAAATATAACACCTATAACAAGTGACACTACAACAATTGGAGAACCCCAAGAATTATTACCTGCTTCACTAAAGCCGTATAATAATGCACCAAAACCAATTGTACTGAAGATGATACCTGGCACATCTGCTTTTGGATTGGTAGTGACTTGATATACTCTAAACCATATATAGGCAACTGCTAATGAAATTAAACCTACGATAAACATACCATAGAACATAATATTCCAATGGTAGTTTTCTACGATATAACCGGATAATGTCGGTCCAATCGCGGGTGCTAAGATCATTGCTATACCAAGTGTCCCCATTGCTGCACCACGTTTTTCAGGTGGAAATATAGTCATGAATACATTTGTACCAAGTGGCATTAAGACACCGGCACCTATCGCTTGAAGCACACGACCTACCATCATGATAGCAAATGAACCTGACATACCACAGACCAGAGAGCCTATGGTAAATAATACCATTGCTATTAAAAACAATTTACGATATGAATATTTATTAAATAAATACGCACTAATCGGTATCAAGATACCATTCACTAACATAAACCCTGTCATAAGCCATTGACCAGTATTTGCAGATATATTAAAATCTGTATTTATTTTAGGCAATGCCACGTTGAGTAAAGTTTGATTTAAAATAGCTATAAACATACCAAAGATCATCGCTACTAAAACTTTTCCTTGAGAGGTGCCTTTTCCAAACATAAATGTGCTATGTTTAGCTTTCAATTTTTCATTTACTTGAGCTTCTTCTGAATTTGAATTTATTTTTTCATAATCAGTGTCATTTGGATTGTGTAAATTATCCGTCTCTTCACTGAATGTTGATTGCTCATTTTCTTCATTTAGATTATTTGTTTCGTTATTCTCTTGAGCTGTTGTATTTTTGACTGATGCGTCTGTTGATGTTTCATCACTTTTTACTTTAAATTTAGATTGATAACTTTCGTTAGAAGCAATGCTTTCATGTTTAGATTGTTCCAAAGTTCGGCTTGTTTTTTTCTTTTTTCGTTTTATAACAAAGAAATTAAGTCCACCGATAAGAATGAGCGCTATGACTACGTAAATAATAATGAAGGTCATTGTCATTTTAAGACCCCCTTAATTTTTATGAATTTTAACTTCAGCGTTCATTCCTGGAACAACGTTTTTAGATGGTTTTGAGTCTAGAGAAATTTTTACTGGTACAACTTGTGATACTTTTGTATAGTTGCCATCACTGTTTGATGAAGGCATTAATGAAAAACTTGAAGCAGTAGCTTTACCTACTTCTTTTACTTTACCTTTCAATTCAGCTTCTTCACCATCTAGTTTAATATTTACATCTTTACCTTCTTCAACATCCGCTATATCTTTTTCATCAACATTAGCAGTAACGTATGTTTCATCTAAATTATAAGCATAAGCGATTGGCGTTCCTGCTTGGGCCATTGAACCTTCCATACCATCAACTTTGACAATTGTACCTTGTTTAGGCATTTTAATATCCATATTTTGAGCCTGTCCTTCTTCGCCTTTTGCAGCTATCTCTGCAACTTTGTCACCTTCACTTAATTTTTCATTATTTTTAATATCAAGTGATTTGATTTCACCAGAAGCCGGAGCTGAGACTTTAATTTGTTCTCCATCGACTTTGGCATTATCCGTACTTACATATGATGTTGCTTGATTATAAAAATGGAATCCTACTACTCCGATAATTACAAGCACAACAATGGTAATGACATTTATTAATACCATTTTTTTCATTACAGTTTCCTCCTATTTGCATTTAAAATTCACCTTATATATTATAAAGAGATGAAAAATAAAAATATACCAACACTTATATAAAATGTGTTGGATACATTATTTATGTTTGATAAAGGAGTTACTATGAAACAATATGCTAAGCGTAAAATAATATTTAATATGATTTCATTGTTAGAATTACATCCGTTTGAAAATATTACTATTAAGATGCTATGCGCTTATAGTGGGGTAAATAGAACAACATTTTATGATTATTTTGTGGATAAATACGATCTTTTATCAACGATACAAGCACATCATATCCAAAAGTATAAAACCCTTTTAAATTGTTTATACGAAAGTTCAGAACAAATTTCAGTTAATCAGGTGAAACTATATCAATTTTTCAAAATCATTTTACGGTATATTTACCGTCATTACGGTTATTTCCATGCTATTTTAGTCACACATCCTAATCGTGATTTATTTTTTGATTATATAGAAAATACTCGAGCAACTTATACAAAAATTTTAAATGACCATACAAATGTATTAAATAAAAAGCATTTTGTAATTTATGCACTAGGCGGTCAAATGGGTCTCGTTTATGATTGGATTAAAGAGGGGTGTACACAACCCATTGATGAATTAGCTCAAATTTTGCTAGCCAACACCATTAAATTAAAACGCTAATTCATCTTATTTTTGACCGACAAACATAAAAAAGTACGCAAAATTTAATTAATTCTTGCGTACTTTTTTGTTCAATTTAAAATTATTTTCTTTTTCTTAAATATAAAATAGTTTGTTATTTGTAAAACTACTAATAAAATTCCTGCTAATAAGATAATTGATACATAAGGTGTATAATTTTCTTCCCCCATTACTCCTACAAGTGGTGAGATCGCTCCACCTAATAAATATTGTACAAGTCCAAGTAAACTGGATGCACTTCCGTTGCCACCAGTGCGCTCATCCATTGCAATTGAAAAACCTAAAGTAGCAACACCTGTAACCGGTGCTACAAGAATAATAAAACCAATAAATAACATCCAAATCGACAAATGGTTCAGCAAAATAATCGTAACTGATATGATGCCAATCAATTGCACACATGTTAAGATACGGAGTAATGTTTGAGGATGTATGTAATCAACGAGTTTACCTGTCAACTGACTTGAAATAATGAGGCTAATGCCAATGACCGCAAACATTATACTAAATTGCTGTGGCGACATTGCGTATATACGTTGACTGATAAAAGGAGATGCTGAAATATAACTAAACAATATGATAAATGTAACCCCTTGAATCAGCATCGGTAATACAAAACGAGGCGTTAGGAGTAATTGTTTAAAATTCTTAAATATACTTATGATGTGAGGGCTATCTCTGTGTTCAGTAGTTAGTGATTCTTTGACTTTGAACATCGTACCTAAAAACATGAGCACGCCGAATATCGTCAATATAATAAATACCATGCGCCAAGTAGAAAAAGACAAGATAACGCCACCTAAAGCAGGCGCTAATACAGGCGCAACGCCATTGACTAACATCAATAATGCTAAAAATTTTGTTAATTGTTTCCCACTATATAAATCGCTTGAAATTGCTCTCGAAATGACTGCGCCAGCTCCTCCACAAAATCCTTGTACAAATCGTAAAGCAATCATCCACCAAATGTTATCTACAAAAATAATGCCTATACTTGCCAATGTAAATAACATCATAGCTATCAAAAGCGGTTGCTTACGCCCAATTGCGTCAGAAATTGGTCCTGTAAATAAATTACCCATTGCTAAACCAATCATAAATAAAGACAAAGTTAATTGTGAATTTGAAGTTGTGGTATTAAAATCAGATTGTATTTGAGGCAATCCAGGTAAAAACATGTCTATTGATAACGCACCGATTGCAGTCAAAGCACCTAGTATAATAACAAAAATAAGTGATTGTTTATGTTGTTGGTGTTCCATCATTACTTTACTCCTATCGATAAACTTGTAATACTCAAGCCCTTTGGGTATCTTTTAGTATAAATATTACCATATTGAACATTTGATTGATTAGTAAATTGAAATCATTATTACTATTATAACTTTAGTTTAAAAATATTAATATAGTTTATTATTTTTTATTTGATATAAAAAAACTAAGCAATAATTTAAATTATTGCTTAGTTTTTCACTTATATTTATTACTTTAACAAACTGCTGTTTCTGTATGATTTATACTACTCGGAATACTTTACAACTTTAAGGTTGCTCGCATCATCATCGCCTTCAAGTTGATAATCTACTTCACCGTATTGTCCGTCTTCTTTTACTGTCTGTGCCTTAACGTAAAACGTGTCTCCTTGTCTCACAATTTCAGTAATTTGTGGTTGAGGCAAATAAAACATAGTATTACCTTGCACCTCATTTTTAGTAGATTTATAATTATCGGTATTTGTCTTGAGATAAGATGAAACCAAATTAAAATTGCTTTGACTATGTGCACTATTCATTGCCGCAGTATAATTACCGAAAAAATTAATCACCTTATTTCTAAAGCTATTTTCCTCTTTTTCTTTTTTATCTACATAATCTTGAATTTCATCACTATCGAAGTTTAATGTGACACGTGTTTTATCTTTTAAGTTGTCGGTTTTAATAACCGTTTCAGCTGATTTAAATGTTTTTTTCTTCGCTTGACCTTCTGCAGAGACAGTTAATTCTTTCGTTTTTGGATATGGGCCTATTTCTTGGTTTTTCGCATAATCATACGTTTTATCATTTACTTTTACTTTAACCGTGTCTTTATCAATTTCTGAAGCGCCTTTTAAGTCAACTACTATATAGGCCTCATTAAAGTCTTCTGAAACATCTACTGTTTCATGATTACTATTATTAAAATTAAATTTAAGTTCACCGCTAAATTGACCATTAGCCATTTCTTTTTTAGCTTCAATCATATAATTGCCAGGGATAAATTCACCTAAAACTGTTGTCTTATTTTTCTCTGCATGCACAGTTCTTTGCTTATCATTTGCTTTGAATTGATAAGTTGTATCATACTTCGGTTTAACAATAGCTTCTTTGGTAGGAGCCGTAAAACTCATATTATCAAATATTAAATAGCGTCGTCCATTTTTGCTGATACGCAAAACCTTTTCGCCGTTTTTTGCTGTAACATAATCTTCTTCGTTGGTTTGACTAGCGTTTAAATCTGTTACTTTTTGATTTATATCTTTAACGAATTGGTTCATACCGACTTCATTTTTTATATATTTGATATATGCCTTGGCTTCATTTTCATCTACACTATTATTTTGAGTACTTAATAAAGTGGATAACTTTTGTGTATCGTTATTATCTATAGCATTGATCAATATTTCTGATTGTGCTTCTGGCGAATTAAAATTTTTCAATAAGATAAATATAATCAAAATCAGGATAATAATAAAAGCTGCAATCCCCCAGGGGATAATTTTTCTTGCTTTGATGTTCATTGCTTTTTTGTTTTCTTTGGTAGATCGAGTCATTTTTTCACTATCTGTTGACTCTATACGATAGCCACAATGACTACATCTTCGTTGTCCTTTTCTTATATTTTCCCCACATTTAGGGCACTTTTGCATTTTATCACCTCGCTACTACCCAATTTTTTACATTATTTCGTTATTTTAACATATCCTGATCTTAAACTATACGGCATTAGCAAGCCATTTCTACTTATTTATGGTATATTTTAAATTGCATTAAATTCATTTTACACTACATAACTTCTATTATATGTTTATTATGTTTCAATTGATATACATCGTTAGTCCAATGACTTGTAAGCTATAAAATTAAAAAGCCTGACCATCCATGCTCTTGAAAACTGTATATAGTTAAAAAACATAACCTCAAATAAAATAGTTACTAAATAGACTTATAGTCATCTAGCAACTCTCAATCCATATATTTTAAACTGTGCTTTCTAGCTTTATATTAAATAATTATCATTAATAGGCATATTAATGGTTATGTTTTGTAATGAAATTTTTTAACCTTTGATCTATAATTTCTAAAACGTAACGTGCTTGTTCAATTTGTTCATCGGATAAATCGTGTAAAATATCACTTACAATATCATTAATAATTGCTTTACTTTGCTTATTAAATTGTTTACCTTTTTCCGTTAATTTAATATATTTTAACCTTTGATCTATATTTTCTTCTGATTTGTCCCATTGAACAACTTCTGCTTGTATTAGCTTTTTAATTCTACGGCTGACAGCAGCTTTGTTTACGCCCTGTCTTTCGGTTATTTCTGTTAATGTCATCGCTTTTTCGTTTTCTAACATTAATATCACATTGGCTTGCTCTCTTGATACGTTATAGTCTTCTCGTAACTCTTTTAATAATTTAGCTAATAAAGTATTCACATCATCTATAAATTCTCCCATAAAATCAATATGACTACTTAAATTTTTAACCATAACTTCTCGCACCTCTACCATTCTAGCTCACTTATGTAAACGTTATTTTTTTTATATTATGTTAATAATATCAATATTCTCTGCTGTATAAAAGCAATAATTACAAATAATTGGAGTTTTAATTTTGAAATAAGGAGAAATTCATATATAGCATCATTAACATTTGATTATTTTGGAAGTTTGCAATACATTTAACTTACTATAAATATTCGGGGTGAACCATGCATACGTTGTCTTTCATTTGTTGCCTAATCATTGTATTCGGTTTTATTGTTATGTATAAAAATTGGAACTGGGCTACTCATTTAACTTTTTTTATTGTACAAATCATTATAGGATATATTGTTATTATTTTGCATGCTGGTAAACTATCATTACCTATAGACTTAACGATTACTATGTTTGTTGGCGTATCACTTATACATATCAAACACAAACGATTATTACGATATAGAACAAGCGCACTTTTTATAAAACGTCTTTATTATATCGCCTTTAAATTACTGCTTTTCATGGTTGCATGTGCTTATATCAGTTTAATTCCAGTTGGAATTAATGTTATTTTTTACTGGGGCGCAGCCATTATGTTTAGTGCTTTTTTCACTTTTATCTGTTACGTGTTATGTTCATCTGCATTTTTAAATGTTACCTATCATCAAAATTTCGATGTCATTGTCATATTAGGGGCAGGTATTTTCACTAACCAAGTGACACCAATGCTTGCAAAAAGATTAGACAAAGCGTTGGAATTATATCAGTTATATCCAAATGCTCAGATTATCGTGAGTGGTGGCCAAGGACCAGATGAACCAATATCAGAGGCATTAGCGATGTATCAATATTTAGTGCATAACAACGTTAACCCATCAGCCATTACAATGGAAGACCAATCCACAAGCACATTCGAAAATATTAAATATACTAAAGCTTTAATTGAACATTATTACGAGAATGAACCAAACATTTTATGTGTAACTAGCCAATTTCATATTATGCGTGCATTAAGGTTCGGTCAAAAATTAAATATCAAACTGAAAGGTGTGGGCAGTCATACCCCTTACCCTTTTTTTGAAATCGCGTTAATCAGAGATTTCTTAGCAATTATGTATCAATATAAATTATTATTAACCATTTATTTTGCTACCTTATTTTGGGCATGCATGATGGCTTTATGGCATATACCATCCATGTAAAATTAAAGCATGGTATGATAAAAATTCAGTCTTAATTGTCTTATTTTGTTTTTTAAAAGACAATTACAAATAAATTCAAAAATTAATATAAGCATCTTTTTGAATTCAGTTCATTTTTCAAATCATTTTGCCAGAGTTGAGCAACAAATTCATTTTATAAAAATACGATTTCTGCCTTACTCTTAGCCATCATATAATTTTAAATAAACAAAAGCACCTCCATTTCTGAATGGAAGTGCTTTTGTTTATTTAGTATGAGAAAGGAACATTAAAATCATAATAGTAAAATGTGATATCTATCTTGTTGTTATAGATTATCATTATTTTATTTACTTACAATAATACCGTCATCTAATTCTATTACTCTATCAGCATAATCAAATAACCTTTTATCATGTGTTATCATAATACCAATCATTTTTTTACTTTGAATTTGATCTTTAATCATATCTATCACTTCGGTGGCGCGCTCTGCATCTAAACTTGCAGTAGGCTCATCAGCTAAAATCATTTTAGGATTATTCATTAATGATCTCATAATTGCAACACGTTGTTTTTGACCTCCTGATAGTGTATGGGGAAATGCGTTTAGTTGTTCTTCTAAACCTATTTGCTTTAATAATTTTTCTGCTCTTTTAGTTGCTTCTTTTTTAGACATTCCTGCTTCTTTACCAATTGTTGCCAACTGGTCTTTTACTTTTAAATACGGTACCAAATGAGAAGACTGAAATATAAAGCCTATTTCGTTTAGTCTCAATTCCGAAGCTTTTTTATCATTAGAATAGAGAGGTACACCATTATATAATATATTACCACTGCTTTGCGACAATAACCCGCCTAAAATAGTTAATAGTGTGGTTTTACCAGAACCAGAAGCACCATTTAAAATAACGAATTCTCCTTCATTAACTTCAAAATTAATTCCTTTTAAGACTTTTGTTTCTGAAGAACCTTTACCAAATGATTTTTTAATATCTTTTACTTGTAAACTCATCATTCTCCACCTCCAATTGCTTCAATAGGGTCTACTTTGAATAATTTTATAAATGATAGCGCTGCGCCCACTATAGCGACGATAATGAATATACCAACTACTAATAAAATATTTGTAACCGTTACATGGAATGGCATAGTAATCGGCATTATTAATGATAAGCTACTAATCAACCCTACAGAAATGATCACTGCAACCATGGTAGTGATTAATATTTGAATAATTAAAGCACTTAATAAATGTCTTGTCTTAATACCTATTGCTTTTAAAATACCTATTTCAGGTATCTTTTGTATTGTCATAACGTAGAAGAATGCACTAAGTACTATAGCAGATATAACAAACAAACTAACAATCATCATATTAAGCGGTGCTTGTTCTGCTTGATAACTTGGTATTTCAGCAGTAATATCATCTTCACTAAATACTTTTATACCAGAAATATCTTCTAATTCATTTTGTTGTTTTTGTGATAAATCTTTAACTGGATAAACCGTGCTCACTTCTTTATTTAATTCATCAAATCCACTGTTATTCATCATAACAACCGAACTATGAGAATACATTGTATCGTCTAAAATACCAGATACTTTTAATTTTTTCCCATTTTTGGTGTTAATTGTATCTCCGATTTCTACGCCATTAGCAGTTAACTTACTATTAATAGCAATTTCATTATCTTTTTCAGGATATTTACCTTCTGATAATTTCGGTTTTTCATTTGTCACTGTATTAGTCATAACCACATCTTCTTCATCTTTATCAATTTTCAGTGTTTGAGATGCTATTTTTAAAGGGGATTGGTCAGTTATATCTTCGACCTTCTGTTGTTGATCTGGCTTAATCACTGATTTCTCAATTTGTGGCTTTTTGTTGTCTTGCATAACGTATTTTTCTGCTTTCATATTGTCCAACATTGATACGTTCTCTCTTGCTAAACCTTGTGCTAAACCACTAATGAATAACACCATAACACCTAATAATAATATGATTAACATGATTAATATATAACGAAATTTATAATATTTAATTTCTTGCCATGCTAACTTCATAACGTTTCACTCCTTCAAAAGAACTTATATCTAGAGTTTAGTCGTAGTATATGAACTCAATATGAACAATTGTTAACCTTTTAAAAATTTCATATTTGTTAAGTCATTTCTTTCCATATATAATATTTATAAAATGGGTAAGGAGTTTTTGTGCATGACTACTTGTTTAATTGTCGATGACGATAAAAAAATTCTAGCATATGTTTCAAACTATGTTACAAAAGAAGGATTAGATGTAGTAACTCAAACAAGTGCCGAAGATGCGCTAGTATACCTTGATTCACATCAAGTTAATATCGCTATAGTCGATGTAATGATGTCAGGTATGAGTGGTTTTGAATTATGTAAAATTTTAAAAGAAGACTTTGAAATACCTGTGATTATGCTAACAGCACGGGATGCACTTAGCGACAAAGAACAAGCTTATTTAACAGGCACAGATGATTATGTAACCAAGCCTTTTGAAGTCAAAGAACTGATTTTCAGAATTAAAGCAGTTCTAAAGCGTTATAATATTAATGCAAATAATGAACTCAAAGTAGGCAATCTCATACTTAACCAAGCCTATTTAGAGCTTCAATCTTCTACCAAATCAATGAATCTACCAAACAAAGAATTTCAACTGTTATTTTTACTTGCTTCACACCCGAAACAAGTATTTAACCGTGATGATTTAATTGAGAAAATTTGGGGCTTTGATTATGAAGGAGACGAACGGACTGTTGATGTACACATCAAACGATTAAGAAAGCGTTTGTCAAAATTAGATGCGTCAATTACTATTCACACAGTTCGTGGTTTGGGATATAAGGTGGATGACAATGTTTAAATCACTCTATTCTCGTATTGCTATATATACAATTATCATTATGCTATCAAGTGCCATACTCAGTTTTTTATTAACTAATATTATCTATCACAATCATTTAAAAGAAAATAACGATACTAAAATTATGCGTACTTTAAAAGATGCTACATCTTATATGCATAAGTCTCATATAAATTTGCCCAAACCTTTTTTCAGACATTTAGGTGAAATGAATTACCAAATTATGACTGTAACCGAAAAAGGTGAGAAAGCCTATTATGGGGCTCCGTTTAGGAAAGATAATGTCGACACTAAAAATATTAAAGCCGTTTTAAATGGTAACGACTATCATGGTATAAAAAACTTATCTTACAATCCTTTTATTACTGGTTTTTTCGAAAATACCACACAAAATACCGTTGGTGTGCATTATGAAGCAAATGGCAAGAATTATGCCGTATTTATGAGGCCCGATATCGGCAAAACCTTTAGTGAATTTAGAATTTTCTTAATTATATTAATCACTCTATTGTTAGTCATTTCTATCATTTCGGTGATTTCTTCAACTTATATGATAATTAAACCGATACAGCAATTGAAGCAAGCAACAGAAAGACTTATGGAAGGTAATTTTGATGTGCCCATTAATGTTAAACGTAACGATGAATTCGGCACCTTGCAATATCGATTTGATAAAATGCGTTTATCTTTAAAACAACTGGATGACATGAGACAACACTTTGTCCAAAATGTCTCGCATGAGATTAAAACACCTTTAACACATATCCATCATTTACTTGATCAATTGAAATTCACTAAAGACGTTAGTGCCCGTGAACAATACATTGATGAAATATATCAAATTACAACACAACTTAGTGAATTAACAAAAGAACTTCTTTTACTATCAGAAATTGATAATGGCGAACATCTCGAATTAAATGACCACATAGCACTTAATAAACTTATTAAACAAATTATTCGTCATGAACAATTCTCTACAAATCAAAAAGATCTCATTATTATGTCAGATTTAGACAACGTAACATTTGTTGGGAATGAAAGATTGCTTCATCAAGCATTTCAAAACTTAATTATTAATGCCATCAAATACTCAGAACCAGGCGGAACAATTGATATTACACTAACGAACGACACTGACTTAAATGCGATTCATTTCACTATAACTGACGACGGTCAAGGTATGACACAAACAACACAATCTCATTTATTTGAACGTTTTTATAAAGCCAGTCATCATGATAATAGCAATGGATTAGGCTTAGCAATTGCAAAAGCTATTTTTGAATTACACGATGGTAAAATTAAAGTAGAAAGCGAAAAATATGAAGGCACTACATTTACTGTCATTATCAATAAATAAAAAGCGAGGCGGAGACATCATTATTGATGTCTCCGCCTCGCTTTCTTTATTAATAAGATGGGAATTAATTTATTTTTAAGTTTTTTGTAATTTCTTTATTGATTTGAGTATATAATGCTTCGTTTTCTGATAATTGCATACCAAATGAAGGAACAATTTCCTTAACTTTTTCTTCCCAATGGCTAAATTCATCTTTGTAACAACGTTGTAGCACATCTAACATGATATCAACAGCAGTGGAAGCACCTGGAGAAGCACCTAGCAACGCTGCTAATGAGCCATCTTCAGATGTAATAACTTCTGTACCAAATTGTAAAGTTCCTTTGCCCTTGTCCGTATCTTTAATAACTTGGACGCGTTGCCCTGCAACAACTATTTCCCAATCTTCACTCTTAGCATTTGGAACGAATTGACGCAAATCTTCCATTCTTTCCTCATTAGATAATGTCAGTTGAGAAATTAAATATTTTGTTAAATTCATTTCTTTAATCCCTGCAGACAACATTGTAATTAGATTATTGGGTTTTACAGATTTTATTAAATCCATATTTGAACCTGTTTTTAAGAATTTAGGTGAAAATCCAGCAAATGGCCCAAATAATAACGTACGTTGACCATCGATATAACGCGTATCTAAATGTGGAACTGACATTGGCGGTGCGCCAACAGCAGCTTTTCCATATACCTTAGCTAGATGTTTTGAAGTGATAGACTCATCTCTACATACTAAGAACAGCCCACTAACAGGGAACCCACCTATATGTTTAGATTCTTTAATGCCTGTTTTTTGTAATAATGGTAAACTTGCCCCGCCGGCACCAATAAATACAAAATCACTTTCTATTATAGTAACTTCTTCCGTTTTTAAATTTTTGACTTTAACTTCCCAACTGCCATCTTTGTGTTGATTTAAATTTTCTACTTCATGTTCATAATTAAGTTCAATATTTTTTTCTTCTAAGTTAGAAAACAACTTTTTAGTTAACGCGCTAAAATTTACATCGGTACCTGTTTTATCATATGTAATAGCCATCGGAATGTTTGATGTGCGTCCTTCCATAATTAACGGTGCCCACTCAGTAATTTTATCTTTATCATCAGTGATTTCCATATTACTAAATAATATGTTTTTATTTAATCGATCAACCCGTCTTTTTAAGAAATCGACATTGCGTACCCCTTGTACAAAACTCATATGTGGCACAGGTTTTATGAAAGCTTCTGGTTTTGATAGTTGCCCTTGTTTAACAAGATAATTCCAGAATTGTTTTGTAATTTGAAATTGCTCGTTTATCTTTACAGCTTTAGTAATATCAATTGAACCATCTTGGTTTTCATTTGTATAATTTAATTCACATAATGCAGAATGCCCTGTACCTGCATTATTCCAAGCATTAGAACTTTCTTCTGCGGGTGTAGATAATCTTTCAAACATTTTTATCTCTTTCTCAGGTGCAAGTTCTTTTAATAAAGTTCCTAGTGTTGCGCTCATGATACCGCCGCCAATTAATATGACATCTGTTTTGCTATGTTGTGTACTCATAACAAACACAGTCCCCCTTTTATATATGTTTATAGACACGTTATCTTTATCTAAGAAAATTTACAACTGTGATAAAGCGTTTTCTATAGCTAAAATTTTAAAATCTAATCCATTATTGTTATGTTTAAAACGTAAACAACAACAGAATCTTTCCGTACGCTTCTAATTATATACGTTATTGCCCTATGAAAAAAGGGCTTTCAGTAATTCTACACAAATTATGTTAATATGTGTTAACTAAAACAAGCATAATACAAACTTTTAACTTTATATCTTAATTGTTTAGGATTTAATCAAATGGTTTCTAATCTATTTATTATGAGTTACTTTATTCATTAAGTATATTTCATGCTATAATAAATTTTAATTTAGTTTATATAATTTGGAGGTATTCCAATGAAATCTATCACTTTTTTTATGCATAATATTTACGCCATGGGTGGAACTGTTAAATCTATTTCACAACTTGCTAATGTTTTAGCTGAAAAAGGTCACCAAATTGAAATTATTTCAGTTTTTAGAGGCGCTTCTCAGCCCTATTTTGATTTACATGATTCTATTCAAATTCGTTCTTTAACGGATTACCAAGTACATCCTTTAAATATTAAGGACATATTTTTTAACCGTATCCATAAATATACACCTTTTTCTAAACCAAGCATACTTTCACAACATGAACCTGGTTTAAATCAATTTTCACATTATATAGAAAAGAAAATGATTAAATCTATACGTAATGTTTCGACAGATATACTTATCGGCACAAGAGCTAGTTTTAATATATTAATTGCTTGTTATGGTTCACAGAATATAGAAAAAATTGGTATGGAGCATATGAACTTTGAAGCGCATAGTGATGCTTTGCAAGATGAGATTGCCACAGCTTATAAACATTTAGATAAAATAACGACCTTAACAGAAAGTGATAAACATACATATGAATCTATCGTTAACGTGCCTGTGTATATCGTCCCTAATATTTTAAATGAACCACGGTTGCCTGCATCTAAAGATAAAATTATCACTGCTGCAGGACGCTTAGAATACGAAAAAGGGTTTGATCTATTAATTAAAAGCATCATCCCTATCCAGCAAGAAGTGAGACGCTTTAAATATCAAATACACATTTACGGTGATGGAGAAGCGCATGCCCTATTACAACAGCTCATCATAGATCATCAACTTGCGGATATCATAAAACTTCAAGGCGCAACACAACAGTTAAATGAAAAGTTAGCAATGAGTGAAATTACGGTTGTGCCTTCACGTAATGAAGGTTTTGGTATGGTTATTTTAGAAGCAATGAACCAGAGTAATATTGTAGTCAGTTTTAATGGGAATGCTGGTCCTGATTCTCTGATAAATAATAATGTGAATGGTTATTTAGTTACACACGGGAGTATAGAAGATTTATCAAATCAATTGCTAAGACTGATTAATCAAGAATTTAATAAACAACATTTGATTGAAAATGCATACCAAACGGTGCAATCTTATTCACCAGACTCTGTGTACCAATCATTTCAAACTATGTTAGAATCCTAATAAAAAAAGCGTACGAAATCAATTTTGAACTATTGATTTCGTAGGCCTTTTATCATTGTATCTGAATATCAGATTATAGTTCTAAAACAACTGAGGGTGCAGACAACTTCTAAAATATCATTGTTGCACTTAATACTATCCGTTGTTTTTAATGTAAAATTAAGTTTAAAATAAATGTCCATACACATACAAATATAATTAATACAACACTATAGCGTAAAGTCATTTTTAATAATTCTGATTCCTTACCTACTTGTTGTACAGACGCAGTGGCAATGGCAATGGATTGTGGTGAAATTAATTTTGCTGCAACTCCACCCACTGTATTTGCGGACACAAGTAATGCGCCACTTGTACCAATATTATTAGCAACTGCTGCTTGTATAGGTGCAAATAATGTATTGTTGTTTGTCACTGAGCCAGTTAAAAAGACACCAATCCAACCTAAAACAGGTGATAGTAATGGGAATATTGATCCTGTTTTTGCTATTCCTTCACCCAAAGCGTTACTCAAACCTGCGTACGTCATTAACTTCGAAATAACCAAAATAATACATATCGTAATAATCGGTAACCATAATTCTTTAAATGTAACTTTAAATAAACGTGTTGCATCAAACAAGCTCACTTGTCTTGACATTAATATTGTAATGATAACCACCAATAAAATGGCTGTGCCAGTTTGTCCTATAATATTTAGCGGAAGTGTAATTGCTTTATCAGCAATCTCGCTATAAGTTCCAGGTAACGCTATATTAAACACGAATGCATTTAATATGCCATTAGGAGCAAACATTGCTTTAAATTGAGGTGCACTCCAAATCATTACTAATACAGTTAAAATAACGAATGGACACCATGCGTATATTAATGATTTAAAGCTATGTTTTTCAATGGGTTTTGGTTCGCTACTGTCTTTCAATCTAAATATCTCTTTAGGTTGATGTTTTTTTGAAAAAACAGCTAACGCTAACATTGCGCCTAATGGCGGAATAATGTCTGCGAGTTCAGGTCCAATAAACACAGTAATAATAGCTTGTAACACTGTGAATGTACCTCCAACAATTAAAATGGCTGGTAATGTCTCTTTAATACCTTTAAAGCCATCAATAATCCAAATTAATAAAAACGGTATAAACATATTCATAATGGATAATGTTAAAGCTGACATCTGAGAAACTGCAAATCCTGTAACGTCACCTGGTAAGCCAAGTGTATCGATAACTGTCACTGGTAAACCAATTGCTCCAAATGCACCAGCTGTGGCGTTCGCAATCAAACACAACATTGCTGCTTGTAAAGGCTTAAAACCTAACTGGGTTAATAATAGTGCACATATCGCAATTGGTACACCAAAACCTGCCGCCCCTTCTAAGAAGCCATTAAATGCAAAACCAATTAATAATAATTGTATACGGTGATCTTGCGACACACTTGCGATACTATCTTGAATTGTACTAAATTGACCAGTCTCATTAGTAACCTTATATAATAATACAGCCATCATTACAATATAACCAATAGGTATAATGCCTTGGAAAAACCCTTCTATAGAAGCACCAGTAGCTATCTTCATAGGTAATTTAAATATGCTTATAGCAAGTATGAGTGTAACTACTAAAGTAGTAATTGAAGCATATATCCCTTTCATTTTAAAAATAGTTAAACATAATAAGAATAAAATAATAGGTATAGCAGCCACAATACTTGATAATAAGACGTTACCAAAGGGGTTAAAACTTTCTACAAACATTTACAATCACTTCCTATACTTAAAATAATTAGCCATCTCTATATTGTGAATTATTTCACATAAATTATAACATCCTTTTCAGTCAAAACACAATAAGTTTTTTTAAAAAACAATCATTTTGTATATTAAAGTTATTTATTTTGGTTAATAAGGCAAAATACAGTATATTAAAATTGATTTTTTCAAACTTTTTAATTAATTATTTATTTTAACATATACGTTTCTTTTGTCTCTAATGCACTCCATGATAAAATAGAAATAATCATATTTAAGTAGAGGGATAGTAAATGATAAAGCAAATTGAAATTTTAGAGTGGGATCTTTTAGCAAAGGAACTTCAAAAAGCTACAACAGAAGGTTATTCTCATTTTGTACTTATAAATCAGGATGTTGAAATTTACCAATCAATGATAAAAGCAGTTGAGCTCAGGCCTGTCACGATGGTGGCAGATTATACAATTAATCAACAATATTTAAATGACTGCCGATATTTCGGACAATTATATATTACTTTTAATGATTGGATAGACAACATCAACCATTTTCCGAATGTAATCTTTCATATTGAAACTGTAGCCCATTTAATGAACCAATATCAAATACATAATGCATTTGACTTAGCATTGTTGTCACTGTTACAAGATGATATTGCTACAGATAGCCATGTCGTTTTTAATTTTAAACATAATCATAGAACTAGTAAGACAGTTTGGAAATATATTGACGATTTTACGCCGCTAAACACAACTAAATTCAGCCTAAACAAATTAGCATTTAAACATAGGCATCCGGTACCTTTTAAAAGTAAAGAAACGTTACCACCTGAAACTAAAGCGGTTCGTTCTACTGATAAAGCGCTAAAGTCTACTAATTTTAAACTTCCTCATTGGATTTATAATCTCATTCATTCCCATTATGAAAAGAAACATTATGAAATGAGTTATATTTACAAAAAAGATAAAACGAAAATCAAAAATCACATTGTTTTTTTAGGTTTTAATTATGGATTCCAAGGTAATTCACGTTATTTATTTAATCATTTTGCAAAACACTTTTCGAAATTACCGATATTTTTTATAACAAAAGACGTTAGTGGGCCTAATTTTGTTAATCCAGATGATCCAAAAGCTAAAACACTTATTGAAACAGCAAGTGTGGTTATATTAGAGACGTACATACCTGACGGTTTAAAACCGAACGGTACGATTATCCAACTTTGGCATGGCACACCAATTAAAAAGTTATTTTTAGATAGTCATGAACCAAGTGAAAATCTCAACATTTATAATTATCGTGCCCGTAAATACAATAAATGGTTGCACCAAGATTATTTCGTCAGTGATTGTGAAGCGATTATGGAATATTTTAAATCTGCTTTCCCACAGCAGCATACACATTTGTTGAACTGTGGCTACCCTAGAATTAGATATTTATTAGATAAACAATCCGATCAACCTTATATCTCATTCATTAAAAAAGAATTGAAATTAAACCCAGATAAACAAACATTGCTTTACGTGCCAACATGGAAAGCAACAAACGAAACATCAGATTTATTACCTATTAGTGACGGATTATTAAATAAATATAATGTTATTTTTAAAGGGCACACTAAAGACGAATCTAACTATATTCCCGAGAACGCTATCGTCGCACCATCAAATTTAGAAGTTCAAGATTTATTACTTGCGTCAGACATTGTATTAACAGACTACTCTTCAATTATTTTTGATGCATTAACAATTGATAAAATTGTTTGTCAATATACACCTGACCATGAAAAATATGTTTCAGAGCGTGGTGTATATGATGATGTCATGCATTCTCTTTCTACTGTTAGATATAGTGATGCAAAAGCACTTTTAAATGATTTAATCAGTCATCAAATGAAGGACATACATGAAAATCCTTTTATAAACAAGGATAATCATGCTTTTGAAACAATTTCTCATATTATTCAAAAATCAATTAAATCCAACAAATAAATGATATGTATCAAAATGTAAACAATCGATCTAATACGATATTCCTTTAGAAAATAGACCGCTAAACACAACTTGAGCTGGTTAAAAATGAATATGGTTCAATTTAAACATTAAGTCATCTAACGATAATAACGCATAAGAGGGAGCAAGACAGAAATCACATTTTACTAAAATGGTTTCGTTGTCTTGCTCCCTTATGCTTGTTTTTTAATTGTAATTCTATGTTCATGATAACCATGCACTATTTAGCCGTCACAAATAAATTTTAACTCTATACCTGTTAATATATCGGTTATACTTTTTATTGTTGGTAAGCTGGATCAACGACTCTAACTGTGCCTTGTTGATCGACTGTTACAATTGAATACGTACCTGGTTGCGCTTGATTTTGGAAGCTAAAGATGTAACTATAATTCCCATCGCTTCCTTCAATTGCATAATCATTATAAGGATTCGACTGACCATTTAATGCATTCACTTCAGCCGTGGCATTATCTAACGCATTTTGGAAATGAGGTAATGATTGTAAAGCCACTTGTGCGTCAGTATTACCTGAAGTAATATTTTGTGCTACTGGTACTGCATTTTGACCTTGGTATGGTGCTACGTATTGATTTTTTGTAGCGTCACTTGAGTTATCCGCATTTGAATTGCTATTACGATTTGGTTCTTGATTACTATTAGCATTACTTGATGTATTATCATTAGGACTAGCGTTGTCTTGAGCATTACTATCACTATTAGATTCGCTGCTGTTGTTAGCATTATTATCCGAACTGTGATTAGCATTTTCATCGTTTTCTGAATTGTTATCATCGTTAGCATTAGAGTCAGTGCCATTCATGCTAGAGTTACTGTCCGAATTATCGTTAGCGCTATCATTGTTTTTTTCGTCATCATTTTTAGAATCTTTTTCATTATCCTTCGATTGATCATCTGAAGATTGATTGTCTTTCGAGTTATCATCCTTATTTCCATCATCATCATTACTACCATTAGAACAAGCTGCAAGCACCAACGAAAGTGTTAAAAAACCTGCTAATAATTTTTTCATATACATACCTCCTAAATTTGTTTTGCTCATTTCCTAATTATCGTTACTATGTATGACAACTATCAATTAGGGCAAATGAGAATCATTATATTATTCACCATTATTATTAAGCTAAACAACTTTTTACAAAACTTTTTCGAATTTAAATATAATTTTCACAAAATCTAAAAACCTAAAACGTTTATTTAACGCACTATATAATGTTAAAAAATAATAACGCTACATTCTACATTATGTGTGAGATAACTGAATGGTGAATGATTAATTGTAAATAGCGTCTATATACTTTTTTCCATTATCAAATCTGTATCTACAACTGCTCCTGTATAAAATTTATGAGAGCCTGTTATTTTTAGTCCCTGCTTTTTATAAAAATTTAGCGCTTGTTCATTATATTCCCAAACACCTAACCAAATTTTTGATTTTTGTAATTCTTGTGCTTTTTTAATTGCAAAATTAAAGACTTGTTTCCCTTTACCGCTACCTTGTGAACCCGGCAAAAAATATATACGTTGTATTTCTAAATAATCACTCCCCATTGTTTCAGTTTGTGCTTCATTAATATTTAATTTAAAATAACCTACAACTTGATTATTTACACGATAAAAATAAGTAAAAGCATAAGCATCTTCGAGTTCTTTTTTCAATTTTTCAACGCTATATGCCTCATCAAAATACTGTTTAAAATCTTCTTTTGAGTATTCACCATCTTTAAAGGTGTTTTTAAATGTTGATATACAAATATCTCTCAACAATGTTACTTCTGATTCTTTCACTAACTCAATTGTTTCCGTCATATATATCCACCTTTTTAGTTATCTTGTCAATTAGTATACTAAAATATGTAATAGGTTACTATACAACTCAATAGATTTTATGTATCATCCCAAAAATATTAAAACGCTTACTTTAAAACAGTCATTTTCCACTTATTGTGAAATTGACAATATCATGATAAAGTAGTCCTAGCTTTTTAATTGTTCATAAAAATATACATAAGGGAGTGCCATAAGGCAATGACTAAAACATTTAAAGCTTTTGTGGTCAATGAACAAGACGGCAAAGTAACAAGCGAATTTAAAGATATCACAATAAATGATCTTCCAGAAGGCGAAGTGTTAATCAAAACCAAATACTCTGGGATTAATTATAAAGATGCCTTAGCTACTGTTGAAAATTCTAAGATCGTTCAATCTTATCCAATGGTGCCTGGGATTGACTTAGCGGGCGTTGTAGCCCATTCAGATACTCATGCTTTTGAACCAGGAGATGAAGTCATCGTAACTGGCTATGATTTAGGGACAAATCATTTTGGAGGCTTTAGTGAATACGTTCGTGTTAAAGAAGAATGGATTGTACCTTTACCAAAGGATCTAACACTTGAAGAAGCAATGATCTATGGAACAGCTGGTTATACAGCGGGGTTAGCAATTGAAAGATTAGAACATAATGGTCTATCAGTTGAAAAGGATAAAGTACTTGTCAGAGGCGCAACTGGAGGCGTAGGCACATTAGCTGTAATGATGTTAGACGCTATTGGTTATAAGGTCATCGCTAGTACAGGGAAATCTGAAGCAACTGACAAACTTAAAGCATTAGGCGCGAAAGATGTAGTGCCTAGGATAACTAAGCATGACGATAAACTACTAGGGAAGCGTACATGGCAAGCAGTCATCGATCCTGTAGGTGGCGAGAGCTTTTCACAAATTGTCAAACAGCTTAATTACAATGGAAGTGTGGCACTTATTGGTATGACTGGAGGCGCTACATTTGATAGTTCAGTCTTTCCATTTATATTAAGAGGCGTAAACGTTATCGGTATCGACTCAGTATATACTGAAATGAAACAACGTAAGCATATATGGCGCAGACTAGCCAAAGATTTAAAGCCTGATCAATTACATGATATAAAACATACCATTAAGTTTAAAGATATCAAAAATAGTATTAATGAAGTTCTTCAACATAAAAACTCTGGTAGAATTGTCATAGAGTTCGACTCATAACATAGTCACTACCAAAACTCCGTACTGTAAAATTCAATTTGAAGTGCGGAGTTTTATTTTATAACAATTTATATAACTTCGTATTTTTATCGGAACTTCAAAAATATTACATTTCATATAAATAAGTATGAATAAATAAAATTATTATACTTTAACATTTACAACTAAAATATGAAAGCGTATACTTATGATTATCGAATATTATCAGGAGGGTTTGTATGGGAATTAAAGTGAATAAGAAACTCATCTTTTTCCTTGGTGCCTTGGGAGGATTACTCTACGGTTATGATATGGGAGTAATTTCAGGTGCTCTATTATTTATAAAAGATGACATTCCATTAAATAGTTTTACTGAAGGACTAGTCGTTGCATCTATGTTAATCGGAGCTATATTTGGTTCTGGGGCAAGTGGTCCTATGTCTGACAGACTTGGTCGTAGACGCGTAGTATTTATTATAGCGATTATCTACATTGTAGGTGCGTTAATTTTAGCGTTAGCGCCATCCATGCCAGTATTAGTTATTGGTAGACTTGTGATTGGATTAGCTGTAGGTGGTTCAACTGCAATTGTACCAGTTTATTTATCAGAAATGGCACCTACTGAACAGCGTGGTTCTTTAAGTTCATTAAACCAATTAATGATTACAATTGGTATTTTATCTTCATATTTAATCAACTATGCTTTTACACCAATCGAAGGATGGAGATGGATGTTAGGTTTAGCAGTATTGCCTTCTCTAATTCTATTAATTGGTGTTGCCTTTATGCCAGAAAGTCCTAGATGGTTACTTGAACATAAAAGTGAAAAAGCTGCTCGTGACGTTATGAAATTGACGTTTAAGGAAAGTGAAATTGACAAAGAAATTGCTGATATGAAAGAAATTAATGCTATTTCTGAAAGCACATGGAAGGTTTTAAAATCACCATGGTTACGCCCAACGCTTATTATTGGTAGTGTGTTTGCATTATTACAACAAATTATAGGTATTAATGCTATTATCTATTACGCACCTACTATTTTTAGTAAAGCTGGTTTAGGTAATGCGACTTCTATTTTAGGTACCGTTGGTATTGGTACGGTAAACGTGCTGATTACAATTGTGGCAATTATGATTATCGATAAGATTGACCGTAAACGCCTATTAGTTATTGGTAATATCGGTATGGTGGCTTCACTATTAATTATGGCGATATTAATTTGGACAATGGGCATCCAATCATCTGCTTGGATTATGGTTGCTTGTCTCACATTATTTATTATATTCTTTGGTTTTACTTGGGGACCAGTACTCTGGGTTATGCTTCCAGAATTATTCCCAATGCGTGCACGTGGCGCTGCAACAGGTATAGCTGCTTTAGTATTATCTATCGGTAGTTTACTAGTTGCACAATTTTTCCCTATTTTGACTGAAGTATTAGCTGTTGAGCAAGTGTTCTTAATCTTTGCTGCTATTGGCATTTGTGCTTTAATCTTCGTTATTAAATACCTACCAGAAACGCGTGGTCGTAGTTTAGAAGAAATTGAAGCTGATTTACGTTCTAGAACAAACGCAACAGAGGCTGATATTAATGAATCAAAATAATTATTATATCTAAGTTAAGTTAAACAATTAAACTTTAATATTAAAAAAGAGCGGAAAAGAAATCACATTTTCTAAATTGATTTCTTTAATCCGCTCTTTATTTTTGTATGATATTCTAATTCAAAATACAAATTTAATATTTAATATACATACCACAAGAATGTGGTTCAGTAGTGATAAAGCCATATTGTTCATACAGCTTATCTGCAGGATAATCTGCAATCAAACTCACATACGTCCCTTCTTCAGCGACAGATTGAATATATTTCATAATATGTGCCATAACTTGTTTGCCGTACCCTTCACCTTGATATTTTGTATCTACTGCAATATCAATAATCTGAAAAGCAGTGCCTCCATCACCGACCACTCTGCCCATCGCTATTAACGATGCGTCATCATAAACTGTCACATTGAAACAAGCATTTGAAAGCCCCTTTTCAGCCGCTTTCTGAGATTTTTCACTTAGTCCCACTGTTTTTCTCATGTTTCTATAATCTTTTACTGTTGGTGCTTCATGCTTTATCTCAATCACGCTATTTCATCTCCTATCCAAAAGTCATCGTATATCTGATATACAAATTAACACATTATAAATATTTCTTCATTACTACTTTATTAGATTCCTTAAAAGCGTCATTATGACTAGATACATAACCTTCTGGCGCTGCTTCAGGCTCAACATAAAGTTTAGCTAAATTTGCTGCATTTGCAGCATCGCTAAATGCACTCGCAATTAAATGTGCCTTTGCCTCATGATAAATAATATCACCACAGGCATACAAACCATCAATACTTGTCGCTGTATTTCCAAACCCTTTAATACTATATTCACTAAACATATCGACTTGAGTTGTAGATTGTTCTAGTAATGTGTTCTCTCTATCAAAACCATGACTAATAATAACTTCGTCAAATGTACGAGCGATTTGTTCTTTCGTTTCCATATTTTCTAATATCACTTGTTGTATACGTGATTGAGTTGCATCACCTATTAGTTGATAAATATGCGTATTTGGCATTTTTTCTACTGCTAATTGATCTAATAAATCTCTCATCGCTTCATAACCTTTAATATCTGATTTTCGATAAATTAATGTCACACTTTTAGCATAGCCACTTAAATCACTTGCCCAATCTAAAGCAGAATTTCCTGCTCCTGAAATTAAAACGTCTTTATCTTTAAAATGTTTTAAAGATTGCACCACGTAATGCAAGTTTGTTAATTTATATCTTTCTGCGCCTTTAATATCTAATTGTTTTGGATTAATAATGCCACCGCCAATAGCAATAATTACTGATTTAGATTCATAAATATGCCCTTTATCTGTTTCTATTTCAAAATGACGTTCAGCTATTTTTCTAATATCGATGACACGTTCTTCTAAATTGACTTTAGGCTCAAAATGTAAGCCTTGATTTACAGTGTCTTGTATAATTTCATAACAAGGTTTAGGCGCTAATCCACCTATATCCCAAATAATCTTTTCCGGGTAAACATGCATTTTACCTCCAAGTTTATCTTGAATATCAATAATTCTTACCTTCATACCTCTTAACCCAGAATAAAAACTAGCAAATAAACCTGCTGGTCCGCCACCGATAATAATCACATCATCCATAAAATTCCTCCTACAATCTACTAGTACTTTTATTTCATTATCCTATTATTGATAATGCTTATCAATTAAAAAGTGCCAATTTTTAAACTTTAATAATAATCCATGCTTTTTATCTAAAAAATAAAAATAGGATGCGCTTAAAATACTAATTACACTGTCACAGCAAGATAACTAAGAAAAAAGCAAACAAAAACTAAAATGGTTATATAAGCAGTCATTTATAACCAAATACACAAAAACGCCTAGCATATGTATGCCTGGCGTTTTTGTCTTTATTAAAGATATAATCAATTAGTTTAGAGCCTAATTTTTATAAGCACTTAATTTTTAGGATTTTTAATAATTGCATTTTTAAGTAAGAAAAATAGTAAAATAAAACCAGCTGTTAAAATTGTATGACCCATACCCGCATATCCTGCAAATGAATCTGGCACTGTAAGCCCCATTACTTGGTATGTTCCTTTTGTAAACATCATACCTATAGTAGCTAAGACCCCTAGATTATACACAATAAAGAACCAATTAAATAAATAGTAACTACTTAATTTAAATACTTTAGCTACTGGTAATAAGATAAGGTGCATAAACATGCCTAATATAAGTGTGTGTGTATGCACAACTACTAACTGTGTATCCCCTGTAAAATCATAGGCAAGTGTTAGCTCACGGTAATAAAAACCACTAAGCAATCCTAAAATTGTATAAATTAAAAAAGCATACAGTATTCTGCGCATTCAAAATCCTCCTCAAAATTATTATAAGACAAATCTTTACAAATTACAGTGACAATTCATCAAACATAATAAAAAAAGAGCGTAGAGCAAAAGTCAATCCTTGCCCTACGCTCATTACCATTCTAATTATTATGCTTTACGTGATTTTTTAAAAATGGCTATTAACGATAAAATAATAGCTACGATAGATATAATCCACAAAGCCATCGAATCATTACTGGACTGACTACTTTCAGATTCAACATCAGCATTTTCAGATACTTTCGTTACTGGAGAAGGCTTTTCAGCATCTTCGTCTCCGTCCCATTTAACTGTTTCTCCATCGTCATAAGTTTGATAAGCCTCCCACTTAAACTCGCCTTCTTTTTCAGGGTTGGCTACTTGGATAGGTAAATCTACAAATTCATTTGGTCCTATACCTTTATCTTTAGCTGTCCAAGTAATTTTTGTAATATTCCCATCATCATCTTTTGTTAATTTATGGTCAAACGTTTCATGCGGCGCTACGCCCACAACGTTTACACCTTTAGGAACTTTCAATTCAATTTTTGTAGTGTTAGATTCTTTTTCTACTGGTACTCTAACATCATATTTTTCATAAGAACCTGGTTCACTCGTGTCAGGGTTCAATGTCACATGTGCCTCTGCGCTTTTAGAAAATATTAAAGCGGTAAAACAAGCTACGATAGCTAAAATTAATTGTTTTTTCATTATTTATAAGCTCCTTATCCTGGAATATTTAATTGACTCATGATTACACCAACTAATATGAGTATGATACCTATACTCAGTTCACCGAATAATATAAATTTATTCGTGTGCTGATATTTCCCAAGTGCTTTAGTTGTTTGATAAAAACCTAGAAGCATCATCACAACTGTAAGTACGACTTTAACAATTAATAACACACTCCAAGTTTGAATATTTTGCCAAAGTGTTAATATATTCGTTTGATCGATGGACATCAGGATACCTGAAACAACAATAGCTGTCACAGCACCAAGATTTAACTTGAATAAAAAGGATTTCATTTGTTTTACATCAAATTGTGCTTTACTCAACACAGTGACAATTAAATAAATTAACGCACCTAGCCAGAATGACATACCTATTATGTGAATTGTTCTTATAATAATAGACCATAGTGGTACGGTTTGTGACCAAGCATGCCCAGACATACTAAGCGCAATGAGTATAAGAATTGGTGCTAATATGTACCAACCAGAGACCATATTTTTTATTGTAAAAAGAATTAATAATACAATAACTGCAACCATTGCTAATATAAATGGGGTTTGGAGTAAAGTTGATTTTTGTAAACTTAACACATCTGAGATCACATCAGAAGACAAGGTCATCATATAAATTAAAACAGTAATTACAGAAAGCATCACTAATACCCAAATCGCTGGTGCAGTATATGTTTGTAAATTAAATTGAGGTAATCGTAGTCTTTTTGCTAGTTGATTAACCAGATAAAAGCCAGCTAATGTTATTAGTAAACCTTCTGATATAAAACGCAATACGCCAAACCAAACATCTGGCTGTTCATAAAACGGAGGCGTTGTATCAATGCCATTTGCTGTTTGTTTTCCAACCGAAAATTCAAATTGGTCACTAATTTCATGGCCATCAGCTGACATCGTATGCCAATAGATACTATGTGTGCCCTCTTTTAAATCTTTAACTGGAAAAGTTAATGTGTTTGAAGAACCAGATGTGCTTGGTTTAACTTCAGTAATTTCGGAACCGTTATCATCATAAATTTGAATACTTGAATATTTGGCATGTACTGGTTCATTAAATTGTAATTCGATTTCACTTGGCGTTTTTTCTACGACGCTATTATGTGATGGCGTGACTTTCTCCAACGTTGCATGCGCAGCGGCCTGTTGTGAAAACATAAATATCCCTAATATCAATATAATTATAAACACAAAGCACGAGGTTTTAGAGAATTTATATGTAAATTGCATGTTCATCCCCCTTTTAAAAAGATTATAGTATTTATAATATTAAAGAAAACAACCATTCACAATATAAATATAATTTTGTCATTTTTTAGACAAATAATTATAATTTAAATATAGTTGTTTCCGTTTATTAAAAGTGAAATTTTATTATAACTATTGTAAAAGTTTACATTTTACAACTTATAAACGATATAAAAAAGCGAGACAATAAAATCTCATTTTGCTAAAAAGATTTCATTGTCTCGCCGAATAAAATATACTTACATTCTGATATATTCATTTTCAAAAACATTTAGTATTATTTTTAAATGATAGATATGATTAGCTCCATTATAACTTAATTATTTTCGTCTTGTTCTACTTGGTCGATTTTGTCCACTTTACGTTGCGATCCGCCTTCCCAACTTACGTTAAGGTAAGCTTCAACATTCTTTTTAGCAGCTTCCACGCCTATAATTTGTGCACCCATTGTTAAAATTTGAGCATTATTACTTAATTGTGCTCGTTCAGCAGAATAGTAATCATGTGCCAATGCCGCGCGAATACCTTTTAACTTATTTGCAGTAATGGATACACCAATACCTGTACCACAAATAAGGATGCCGCGTTCATTGTTTCCTTGTTGGATGCTTTTACCTACCTCAGCAGCAACATCTGGGTAATCTGTTTCTGCGCATTGATGACAACCAAAATCTTCAACTTCATGCCCTAATTTTTCGACATGTGACTTAACCGCTTCTTTCAATTCATAACCATTGTGGTCTGCACCAATTGCTATTTTCATTTTAAATTCCTCCTCCAATATTTATTGCTTCTCTCTTATACATATGATTTAAATGTGTCTAGCATGAGATAAGCGGACATTGCGCCGGGGTCAACATGACCTTGTGAACGATGACCAAGTCGTTTGGAGCGCCCTTTATTTGAAACGATATCTTTCGTACTTTCCATCCCTTTTTTAGCTTTCTCTAAAGCGGTGTTAAAAGCATCTTTAAATTGTATATTTTGAGATTGAGCATCCTCTAAAGCGAGATAGAATGGTTCAAGTGTATCAATCATCGTTTTATCACCTATCTCAGCTTTACCTCTATCTTTAATACCTTTACTAAATGCAATCCAAAATTGATATAAGCCTGCCTCGTCTAATTCAGTTTGGTTTTTCACTGCGACTGCAGCTTTAAGATAACCTGATGCATATAGTGGACCTACAGATGATCCCACTGCATCTAAAAAGCTTTTACCTACCGCAACACTAATTTTGGCTATATCATCTTGTTCTTGCAATTCATTATTAATTGTATTTTTTACAGCTTGGTAACCAATATTCATAGTGACGCCATGATCACCATCACCAATTTTTCTATCTAATTCACAAAGGTTATCTTTTTGTTCCTCAAACAACGTCGTTAACGCTAGGATAAATGATTTATATGCTTCACTCGTTAATGTCATTTTGCTTCCTCCTAGACTTCTTTAAAATTTGGACAATCAACTGGATGGTCTATACAAGATTTCAACATGTCGTCCAACTTCATCAATGTCACCGAGAATCCACCCATTTCCATTGATGTAATGAAATTACCTACATACGATTTATAAGTCTTAATATTTTTTTCTTTTAATATTTCATCTACTTCTTTATTAATAATATATAATTCCATTTGTGACGTTGCACCTAAGCCATTCACTAACACCACAACTTCATCATTCGATTGATAAATATTTTCTTTCAATATATTTTGCATCATAACTTGTACAGTTTCTTTAGCTGAACGTAGCGTTGTTTTTTCAATGCCTGGTTCTCCATGATGTCCTAAACCGATTTCCATTTCATTGTCTTCTAAATCGAAACTAGGCTTGCCAGTTTGTGGCAAATAGCAAGGGCTTAAACCAATACCCATTGAACGTGTATTGTCATTTGCAAGTTGTGCAATACGACGTACTTCTTCTAAGCCATAGCCGAAATCAGCAGCTGCGCCTGCAGCTTTATAAACAAGTAATTCTCCTGCTATGCCTCGTCTTTCTTCGATTTCTTTTGCGGAAGCAACGTCATCATTTCCAATAACAACTGCTGTTTCAATATCATCTTCAATTTCTGTCATTTCACTCGCCATCTCGAAATTCATTAAATCACCTGCGTAATTACCATAAACGTATAAAACACCGTGATTATCATGAATTTCTCTTGTTACAGCTTGTATAGGGATTGGAGAAGGCGAGGCAAATATATTACCTACTGCCACGCCATCCGCCATACCCTGTCCTACATAGCCTAGGAAAGCAGGTTCATGTCCTGAACCACCACCAATTAATATACTCACTTTACGATCAGGATGACGTTTTTTACCAATTAACGCCCTTTGATGTAGGTTTGAACGTCTTATATATTCGGGATAAGCAATTAAATATCCCGTCATTAGCTCATCTATGACGTCATCAGGATTATTAATCATCTTTTTCATTTAAATTCTCTCCTTTTAACTCTCTGATCTCTTATATTGCCTAGCTGTATTAAGGTACAAGAACAATTTTTAATGATTTATCTCCTTTTTTCATTAAGTCAAAACCTGCTTCAAAATCTTTAAGTGGTAGTTGATGTGTCACGACCCCTTCAGTTGGAAAATCTCCATTTTGTATGCCATTAATCACAAGTGGATAGCAGTAAGGTCCTAAATGACTACCCATTAAGTCTAGTTCTTTACGGTCTGAGATAATACTCCAATCAACTGTTACTGGATCACCAAATACAGAGAACTCAACAAATCTCCCTAATTTTCTTATAGCGCTTAATCCTTGTTCAACAGATTTAGGATGACCAGTTGCTTCAATATAAGTATCGCAACCGTAACCTTCTGTCATCTCTTTAATTTCTTTTACAACATCTACTTTAGATGGATTCATTACAATGTCAGCACCAAATTGCTTAGCCAATTCTAAACGATCATCTTTCATATCAAGTACTACCAATGTTTCAGCGCCTGATTTTTTGGCAGCCCCAATCATACCTAACCCAAGTGTCCCAGCGCCAGATAATACAACAAAATCTCCTAACTTGATGTTTGCGCGTTGTACGGCATGTAAACTACAAGCATATGGTTCGATAAGAATTGCTTTTTCAATCGGTAAATCTTCAGGTACTTTATAATTAATTGCTTCTTTAGTGAATTTCATGTATTCTGCCATGCCACCATTCACATTATTTTGGAAGCCATATAAATCGTGTTTTTCACACATCCAATACTCTCCGCGTTTACAGAATCTACATTCCCAACATGGTACGATTTGTTCAGAAATCACACGATCGCCTATGTCAAAGTCAGTCACGTCATCGCCTTTTTCTACAATTCGTGCAATAAACTCATGACCTGGTATCATTGGTGCTTTGATATAAGACGGTTGTGTTTCGTCACCCCAAAAGCTTGGCGCCCCACCATATGCTTTAATATCTCCTGCACAAATACCACATGCTTCAACTTTTACGATAATTTCTTTTGAATTTTCAATAACCGGCGTATCTACAGTTTCATATTTATATTCACCTGGTGCATAAGCTACAACTGCGTTCATTTTGTCTGGATAATTTTGATTTGCCATATATAACAACCCCTTTTTCTTTTAGGAAACGCTTTCATTTATAGTTATTATTCTAATATACATTTTCGTTTATTTCAAATATTTTTTCGTTTATTTTCGTTTTATCTTTCTTTTGTTTTTTTTATAAAAAATTGTGTTAAACTGAACTATGAGATTAAGAAGGATGTGAATCATATGAAAATGTACGCGGATGAACGACGGGAACATATATACACTTACATAAAGTCACATAAGCGAGCTACAGTAAAACAGTTGTCAGATTATCTAAGCGTGACAGAAGCAACTGTTCGTAGTGATTTAAGACTTTTAGAAAGTGAAAATAAACTCACACGTACACATGGTGGCGCAAAAGTTAATAATAATATGAATTCAAAATTAAACTTTTCTTACCGCCTATCACAAAATCATCATGAAAAACATAAAATTAGTCAATATGCTCTAAATAAAATTGAACCACAACAATGTATACTTATTGATGCAAGTTCAACTACCTATGAACTCGCTAAATTAATATCAGAAACGACTATGGAGCTTACAGTTATAACCAATGGCTTAGAAAATGCTGTACTTCTAAAAGAAAACCCTAATTTAACCGTACTTGTAGTTGGAGGGTTTGTTTCTCAGGATTCAAATGCAATTACTGGAAATATCGATTCTCAAATTTTAGAAATGTATCATATCGATTATTTCTTTTTATCAGCAAATGGTTTTACATTGGAAAATGGTTTAACGGATTTCTCATTACCAGAAGTTCAATTGAAGAAGCAAATGGTTCAAGAAAGCGAAAAAGTTATCGCACTTATAGACCAAAGTAAATTTGATGTTTCATCCACACTTTCTTTTGCCAAAATTAACGATATTACTGAAGTTATTACTGATAAAAAACCAAATCGAAAATGGACAGAAAATATGTCTTTCAAATTAACTGTTGTTTAGTTAGTGGTTGCTTTCGTATAACATTAAAAATAAGCTGTATCCATTAGGAAAGTAACTTAATTCCTAACGATACAGCTTATTTTTATATTAAATCCATGAAACTGTTTATATGCCTCCAGTCCATCCAACACTTGTAAAGACATATAATATAAATGATCCGACTATAATCCAAATTAAAAACAATGGCGCCATAAATTTAAACCACGAACTAAAGTTCGCTTTGGCAATCGCAATTGCACCGACTGTTGCACCGAGCGTAGGCGTGATTAAATTACCTAAACCACCTCCAAAGGATAATGAAGTTAAAAGTAATTGATCATTCACACCTAGCGTGTGCGTCACTGGCTGTAATATCGGAACCATAACACTCATTAATCCTGAACCAGAAGGTACCAAGAAATTAAACACACTCGCAACTAAAAATATTAAAATTGAAACGACACCTGCTGAAGATCCATCGAGTTGTGTTGTTAACCCATTTACTATTGTGCTAAGTATTTTTCCTTTTTCTAAAATCACACTAATGGTATTAGCCATAATAATAGCAAATGCTACAACTAACATAGGCTTGGCGCCGGCTAGAAAACCATCTACCATTTCACCTGAACGCTTACGCTTTACTAAGTAAGCAATCACAAAGCTAATGCCAAATACAGTTATAAATACGCCATTACCATATTTTTCTGTCCATTTAAGCATACCGTTACCTACGGCTAAGATAATAGGTGTAAAAATGACTAGACTAACAACCACCACATCTCTCCAATTAATCAATCTATCTTGAATATTCATTTCATCATTTGATGATTGTGTCATGTGCTTCTGCCAAGATGTTGTATTCATCAAACTTTTATTTGGATTTTTAATGACTCTTCTTGCATACCAAACAACGTATAACATTGTAACTAATAAAAACACTACATACATAATTGCTCTGCCACCATACCCAGAATATAAAGCGACTTCAGGGTAAACAATTTGCCCAATTTTTGCCATACCTGAAGGAGATACAGAAAATGCCATATATAATGGGAGAAAGGTCATGGCAAGCGCAATAATTGGGTCTAATTTTAATCTTTTAGCCAAAATAACGCCTAGCGTAACAAAGACAATCATTTGGTCGCCACCTACAAAAAAACCTATAAATGCCATTAATGAAAACAACCCAATAATTAATGGTAAAGCACCAGCATGTTCAAATTTATATATCATATAATTGGTTAGTTTTGTCACTGAATCCAACTGCAATATACCACCTATAGCACCGCCAACAAATAATAATAAAGTCACTGTTTGAGCAGACTGAATGCCTCCGTTTAAAATCAAAGTAATAGCATAAAATGGATTAACGGGGTTTTGTGAAATAGCATGGTAAGTACCTTGCACAATTTCGCCACTCTTTGTAGTATCAAACTCACCTGCCGGAATAATGTATGTCAAAATACATGCAAACATCATCATCATTAACATCATTAATAACACATGTGGTAATTCGAATTTTCTTTTTTCTTTTGTTTTTATTTTGGTTTTTTCAACCTCTTTTTGCGACTGATATCTACGCTGATGTGAAGTTGCACCATATTCAGACATCTCTTTTCACTCCTTAAAATGAGATAAAATAAGTTCATTTCGCTAAGTTTATCTATTTGTTATCTTTGAATGACTATATCTATTTTCCTTGAAAGGAATACCAAGATGATCACGTAATGTATCTCCGTCATAGGATTGTGTATAGTAGCCTTTTTCTTCTAATATAGGTAATACTTTATTTAAAAATTCATCATATATTTCTCCATAAACATGTGGGCCAAATATAAATCCATCTGCTGCCCCTTGTTCAAACCATTCAATCATCAGTTCAGCAACTTCGTTATATGTGCCTGTAAATGGCGAACGCCTTACCGTTTCTTCTAGTGCAACTTGTCTTAAAGTTAAATTTTGTGATTTGGCACGTTCAGCAATTGCATCTGTTGTAGCACGAAAACTATTTTTGCCTACTTCACCTAATTCAGGAAACGGTGCATCGAGTTCATATTGACTGAAATCATGATGATCATAATATCTTCCTAAGTAATCTAAAGCTTCTTCAATTGTAGCCAACGATTTAATTTCATTAAATCGCGCTTCTACTTCATCTTTATCTTTTCCAATGATTGGCGCAAGTATAGGATAGACTTTAATATGTTCTGGATTTCTTCCAAACGCTTGAGCTTGATCCTTAATACTGTCATAGTTACGCTTGGCAATATCAAGTGATTCCCCTAATGTAAATACGGCGTCTGCATACTTTGCAGCATATGCTTGTCCTTTCGGTGAAGCACCTGCCTGAAATATAACAGGTTGTCCTTGTTCTGAACGACTCGCATTTAAAGGCCCTTTAACTTGGAAAAATTGACCATTGTAATCTAATGTATGCATTTTACTTTTATCAACATATTCACCTGTCTCAACATCGAACATAAATGCATCATCTTCGTAAGAATCCCATAATCCTTGAACTACTTGGATATGTTCTTCTGCGATATCATACCGAATATCATGTTCTGGATGATCTCCTTTACTATAATTATCAGCACTTCCCGCTAAAGGTGACGTCACAACATTCCAACCGGCACGACCATTACTTAACTTATCAATAGTTGAAAGTTGTCTTGCAACTGTGAATGGTTCACTGTACGAAGTTGAAATAGTTCCTACTAACCCGATTTGTGTTGTTATCGGAGCAAGTGCTGCTAAAAAAGTTAATGGCTCATGCCTATCTAAAAAGTGTGGTATCGATTTTTCATTTATATATAACCCATCTGCTACAAAAACAAAGCTAAACCCAGCTTGTTCTGCTTTACGTGCGATATCCAATTGAAAATTAAAATTTGTACTTGCATCACTAGGTACTTCATCCGATTTCCAAGCATGCATATGACTACCAGGGCCATTCAACATAATTCCTAAATCTATCTTTTTATTAGTCATTTTACCCCTTCTTTCAAATTCTCTTTATTGTAAACTTGTGCTAAATGTTCTAATGTTTTTAAACGTAATGCATGATTTTTCACTGGCATGTGAAACATAAACTCATCAACGTGATTATCAATATTTAATTCTTGAATCTGTTGTTGTATTGATTCAGCTGTACCATTAAATACTTCTATTTGTTGCGCTTCTATTTCAAAATGCTCTGAACTTTGCTTTTTAAAATCCTCAATTTGATGCTTACTACTTAACGTTAACTTACGCCCATCATTAAAATGCAACACATAATTTGTTCTTCCTTCTTCAATTAAGGCGCTATCTTCATCGTTCTCCGATACGACAGCAGCTAACGCGACGATTATTTTCCCTTCAGGATAATGGGCTTTATATGTACTGATTGCTTTGTGTAAAAGCGCCTGATCAGAATTTAAAAAATAAGCATAAATAAAACCAACTTTTTCATCAGCTGCAAAACATGCTGAACGCTCACTTCCCCCTAAAAGAAAGACTTGCGGTTTCTGAATTTCTTCATTACGGATTGTTGTTTTTAAATTTGAATAGGCATCTACTTCTGAAAATGTTTCATTATTAAATTGATTGAGTCGATGAAATTTATCGTTGAAAGATGTAGGTGTGTCCTTGATATCTTCTTGCAAGGCTTGGGTAGCTAACGGAAAACCACCAGGTGCTTTACCAATACCTAAATCAACTCTTCCTGGAGCAATATGGCTAATAAAATGAAACTGCTCAATCACTTTGAATGGGCTATAATGCTGTAACATAACGCCACCAGAACCAACTCTTATATGGTTTGTTTGATTTAATAAATGCGTAACTAATATTTCAGGACTTGTCCCCACTACTTCATTTATATTATGATGTTCTGCCACAAAATATCTTGTATAATTTAACTTTTCTGCTACTTGTGCTAATTCAACGGTTCTAGATAAGCCTGTATTAACTGATTCATTATCGTCTATTGGACTTTGGTCAAGAATACTTATAGCTGTCATAAACAGCCCCCCAATCATTTTCTGAAAATTATATTAATTGTAATCTTAGACGTACTTCTTGTTTTTGTCAAGTATCCTTATCGATTTACTATGTTTTAAAAAGTGATGCCCACAGACCATTGTTCTCTCTCATTATCGATAAATGACGATACTAAAACGACACTAATTTTTAGCCCATACATGCTTTATTGCATAAAAAAAGAGACCCGATTGGATCTCTGCTTGCCTACAAAGAGCAATGAGCTCTTGTATTCTTAAGCACAACAGATGGCCGGGTCTCTCAAAGTATGAAAATCAACATTGATTTCATATGTTTGCTATCATAATATTAAATTTTACATATACTATAGAACTCAACGTCATTTTTTTAATATGACCATCCTAATGTATGTTCTACTACGTTTTCATTTTCAATATTATCAATATCTATCATAGATTCTGAAATATTTCTTGAATGGTAACCAATACGTTCTAAGATAGCTATCATATCTAGATATAACAAGCCACCTTCTAACGTACACTCTCCTGAACTTAAACGCTTAATATGTTTTTTTCGGAGATCATGCTCAAGTGAATAAGAGTCATTACTTAAACTTACTATTTCATCTTTTTTAACTCTGTCATACACACTAAACATTTCAACTGTCTTTTCAAGAGACGCATTGACATGATTATATAATTTTTCAATACTTCTTTCTGCCTTCTCAGAAATCTGTATTGAGTCTGCTTCTTTTTTCTTTAAATCTAGTAAATACGCTTCAGTCAAACTCGCTACTTTTATAAACGTTCGATTTACGTCGAATAGTACAGACATTCTTTCTGCATCTTGTTTCGATATCTTTTTCTCTGAAATTTTAGTTAAATATTGTCTTACATTTTCATACATGCTTTCTACAGCAGCACGCTTTTGGAGTATCTCTTTTTCTGTTTTTCCATCACAATTTTTTATGTTTTCGAACATATCGAATGTCATTCTGCCTATGTTTTGAATTTCATCTTGTGCTTCTTGCAAAGCTATATTAGGCGCTCTATTAATTAAATTTTTATCTAATACTCTTGGCTTATATTTTTCATTCAAATCTTCACCTGGCACTAATTTCGTCACAATCCAAGCTAAAACAAAGATAAATGGTAATTGAATCAATGTATTTGTTACGTTGAAAGTACCATGTGCAAAGGCGATTACCATTTCAGGTTTTAAATTCATGGCACCTTGCATCCACTCAATTACTAATTGAAATAGTGGCAAGATGATTAAGAATATCGTCGCGCCTATAACATTAAATAATACATGAACCAAGGCCACACGTTTTGCTGCTAATGATCCAGCTAAACTGGCAAGAATTGCAGTAATTGTCGTACCAATGTTATCTCCCAACAATACTGGTAAGGCACCGTGTAGACTAATCAAGTCATTAGCAAAGAACCCTTGTAAAATACCGATTGTGGCACTTGAACTTTGTATAATAACTGTTAAGACTGTTCCAGCTAACACACCATAAATTGGATTAGAAGACATATCTAACATAATTTGTTTAAAGGAATCTAAATTAGCTAATGGTTTTACTGCACCGCCCATTAATTCTAAACCATAGAACAATGCACCGAAACCAAATAAAATCATGCCTATATTTTTAACTTTGCGTTTTTGTATAAAGAAAATTAAAAACGCACCAATGGCTAAAATAGGCAACGAATAGGCACCAATATCAATACCTATAATAAATGCAGTAACCGTAGTACCAATATTCGCTCCCATAACGACGCCAATAGCTTGACGCATTGTCATAAAACCTGCACTAACAAGACCTATAGTAATAACTGTAGTACCTGAACTACTTTGAATTAAAATTGTCACAATCATACCTGCTAGTACACCCATCAAAGGGTTACTCGTAAAGGTATTTAATATACTTCTTAATCTATCACCAGCAGCAGCTTGTAAACCGTCGCCCATTTGTTTAATACCATATAAAAAGATTCCCAATCCACCTATAAAAGTAAATATAATCTCCATTACAGAAGAGTCCATCGTCACACCTCTTTAAAATATTTGTAAACTATGTGAATTATAACTAATTTTTGTTAAGCTAATGTTAATTTCTAGTTAAAATTAGAATCTAATTTCTAAATAATTTTGTAATCTTATTTCAACAGGCGTTTATTCGCATTTCAAAGCCCGTCATTACAACCCTGACAGTAATATGTACATTTATAAAAATTATGTCTATTTAATGAAATATCTAAATATTGATTAAATGCTTATCCAAAATAACATTAACAATATAGAATAGAACTTGTCATATTTTCAAATCTTCGCTACTATTAAAAAGAATTTAACGAAGGGAAGATTTATATTGTGATCACTGCTTATAAACATACACGTACACAAGAGGTTGTGACATCTACTTTAGACCATAACGCATCATGGATTAACGTTATAGACCCAAATTGGGAAGAAATAGAACAATTAATGACCTTATATCATATACCTGAAGATTTTATTAAAGACCCACTAGATACTGAAGAAAGTTCACGTATTGAATATGATGAAGATACACGCTATTCTCTTATTATTCTAGACTTACCTGTTGTCAATGATACAAACCTTAAAGTGCTGTCTTTTACCACGATTCCTTTAGGTATTATTATTGGTAATCAAAAAATAATTACTGTATGTAATGTTGAAAATGAGTTTCTCGAAAAATTCAGCCAGCAAAATATTAATTTACATTTTCACAGTCGCTTCGCACTCAATATTTTATTAACTATTGCGAATCATTACAATAGAAATCTTAGATTATTGAACAAAACGAGATTACGTATAGAGCGTGATTTAAAAAATAATGTTACAAATAAGCAATTATATAACTTAATGGAAGTTGAAAAGAGTTTAGTTTATTTCTTAGCTGCACTCAAAGGCAATGAAACAATTATCAAAAAACTTTTTAGAGTACCTGCAATCAAGCGGTTTGAAGAAGATGAAGCGTTACTTGAAGACTTATTAATTGAAAATAACCAAGCTTTGGAAACGACGCGATTATATACAGACATATTAGAAAGCATTACTACTTCGTATGCATCATTACTTTCAAATGAAATGAATAACACTATGAAAATACTAACACTATTCACTGTATTTTTAACGCTACCGACCCTAGTATTTAGCTTTTTTGGAATGAATGTTCCATTACCTATCGATGAACATAGTTATATTTCTTGGATTATCGTAATCGGTATTTCACTAACAATTGTTTCTTTAGTCGGCGCATTTTTATGGCGTAAACAAAAATTTTAATAAAAAGAACTAAAGACAATTTATCTTTATTTTTTATAAAAACACACCCCTAAAATGAATGATACCATTCAACTTTAGGGGTGTATCTTAAATTATTGTTTATCCGTAATCACACATATTTTTTTCTGAAAGACAAAGCATACGTTACAACAAATGTAACTATAAAAGTAATAGCTATACCTATGCCATAATGTAACCATCCGTGGTTCACACCACTGATGGAAATGAACCCTGGTAAACCTGCAGTTCCTAATGCGATCGCTTTTACTTTAAAAAATGATATATAGGCTGCACCAATTCCAGAACCTATAATTGCTCCAATAAATGGGTATCTTAATTTTAAGTTCACTCCAAACATTGCAGGTTCAGTAACACCTAATAATGCTGAAATACCTGCAGCAGAAGCTATCCCTTTTAATTTCTTATTCTTTTTTATAATTAGAAAAGCAGCAAGCGCAGCTGCGCCTTGTGCCACATTTGACATCGTTGCTATCGGGAAAATAAATGATCCGCCGGTCGTTGCGTTATCAGCAATGAGCTGAGTTTCAATTGCGATAAAGCTGTGATGCATGCCTGTTATCACAATAGGTGCATATAACAGTCCAAATATTAGTCCTCCAATTGCACCGCCGAATTCATATAACCACGTTAAACCATCTGAAAGCCAGTAACCCAATGTTCTTGTTATAGGTCCAACAAATAAAAATGTTATAAAAGCGGTAACTAATATTGAGATTAAAGGTGTCAATAAGTTATCTAACACCGTTGGCACGACCTTACGCAATCCTTGTTCTAATTTAGCCAATATATAAGTTGCTACTAACATAGGTAATACTTGTCCTTGGTATCCGACTCGATTAATTTCTAACCCAAATAAATGCCAGTGAGGGATTGATTTTCCTAATTCAACCGCTTTAGGATAATCGTATGCGCTCATTAGTTCTGGGTGAACTAGAATCATCCCTAGGGCAGCCCCTAAAAACGCATTACCGCCAAAACGTTTTGCTGCGCTAAAACCAATTAAAATTGGTAGCAACGTGAAAGGTGCATTAGCAAATATATCAATCATTTCTGCTAAGCCTTTAAATTGGCTATGTACCTCTATTAAAGAATGATGATTATAAAATATACCTGGCGCTGTTAAAATATTATTAATACCCATTAACAAACCACCAGCTACAATTGCTGGGATAATAGGTACAAATATGTCTGATAACATTTTCACAAATTTTTGGAATGGGTTCATGCTCTTATTACCTTCAGATTTCACCTCTGAAGTTGTCGATGCTTCTTTTCCTGTGATTTTTTCCAATTCTGCGAACACCTTATTTACAGTACCTGAACCTATGATAATTTGGTACTGACCTCCTGTAGCAAAGGTGCCTTTTACTACTTCCATTGATGATAAACTTTCTTCATCAATCAAACTTTCATCTTTGAGCACAAGACGTAATCTCGTGGCGCAATGTGCCATTGCATCAATATTATTCTCTCCGCCAATCGCATTTAAAATACTCTCAGCTGATTTTTTATAATTCATAGTTTAACCTCCCAATAACGAAACCGGTTCCAAATTCCTTTACTATTATTGTAACCGGTTCCAAATTAGAACGCAATATTTTTTGAAATTTTGATGATTTTTAAGCTTTATTATTTATCCAAGAATCTCAATGTCCTTTTTGCTAATATCGCTATAATACTGGCTTATTTTAAAAATAAAATAGTCTTTGAGTTTGTTAATACTTTCCAACGTATCTAGCCCATTTTGTAAATGAATTAGCCATGACCTAGCTGGACAAGCCGTATTATAAAACTCTTTATGGATTCTTACCGTGGTTCTATTAACAGGTAAATGATATTTCTTTAATATTGCAGCAGCTAACCAGAAACTAACTTCTTCTACCTTCATAAACTCATTATCATTTAATACACCATTTATTTTAGATTGGCATCGTTCTATCCCAATATAGTGGGTATTCGCAAACTTATCTCCGCAGTGCCATTCCGTATAATGTGTTGGATGAAACCAATAACAAGTCGTTTGATCAACATAAACACTTGCCCACCCTTTTTCTAACTCATCTTGGTCGATTCTTTTTTTTAACCAAGTGATATATGCTTTTGCTGTATAATTTTCTGCATCATCATGAAGTACCACACCTAATATATCTCTTTTCAATTCTGTGATTGTCTCAGTTAGATTAAAATAATCAGAATATATATGTTCCATAAGCCACTCTCCTATTATTAAAATTTCTTACCATGAACCACTTAAATTTATCTATAAAATAATTAAGGACGTATACAATTTAATTTATCAGACGAAATCAACTGCCAAAATAGGAAAAAAGTTATATTTAATATGTTAATATTCACAACTATTTATTATATAATGTAATTTAACTAATATATCAATACACTATTAGGAGTTGCTAGATTAAATGGAACATGCCACATTATGTATCCACGAGTTTTTAACTACAAACACTCGTCGTTGTATCAATCAAGTGATATTGTTATTTTCTTTAAAAGGTCAGATAGATATCAATATAAACGGTAAACAAGGGTCGTTTGATAGTAATATCGTCATCATCAATCATAGTGATCTGTTTCGTATCACACATGCAGAACAACTTGTTGAGTTAAAAATCCCTATTCAACAAATCATCCCGCTAAATCAATTGTTTTTTAATTGCCATTATGATGTTAAAGTTTTAAATTCATCAGAATATTTAAAGCATTTAATTTTAAATATGATTGAAAAATTAAGTGACCATAGCACAATAGAGCTACCACAATTAACTGAAATCATCGCTATCTTAGAACAAGAAACTAAAAAATCAAATGATTATTTTTACACACCAAACATCCAATCTGATAATGAACTGTTAAATAAAATATCAGAATATATTAAATGTCATATCACTCGGCCTATTATGTCTAAAGAAATTTCTGCTACTTTTTATATTTCTGCTTCATACATTTCAATTTTGTTTAAAAAGTATTTAGGGATCAGTTTTAAACATTATATTACAAGTTTAAAAATTGCCATTTCGCTTTCAGAGGTTATGAACAGTAATAAAACGATTTACACTATTTCAGAAAATATGGGGTTCAATCATTACGCAAATTACACGCAACAATTTAAAAATTATCTAAATTTAACACCCATCTCGTATAGAAAAAGGCTAAACTTACTACATCATAAGTCTGTTAAATTATTAACTACTGATGTAAGCGATTATTCATGTTATTTTAAATCACAATTAATTGATAAACCTCAGACGTTTAATATACAAACAATCAATTTAGATTACCTAGAATACGATGACTCTGCGAAGCAACCTACTGTTTTTATTCATATAGATAGTATTATGGATGTTATTCAAACAAATTTAAATCAAAAGCTTAACTTTAGCGATCTTAGCAATTGCTATTTGCTCATAAATAACATTAGCAATCTTGCATTAGAGACATTAAATTTAAATGGCATTGTCAATTATATCGATACACTGTTTTCTCAGTGTATGGGTGTGGTCATTAAAATTAAATCCATAGAACAATACGAAAAAGTCGAACAAGTTATCTCTCAATTCCTTATATTTAAACCAAAGTATCATAACCACAATGAGATGTATCATTTTATGATTCTATTCGATACAGAATATCTTTCTTTAAACGATGTAAATCGTTTGTATATCAGAGCTAAAAGTTTAAGTATTAATATCAAATTAGCTATAAATATTGAAGGTGTACTTAACCAAACGCAAAACCTCAATCATACAATTACACTTTTACATAGATTTAATTTTGACTTCAATTTTATCGATATAGAACGAAATGATGTCCGAGCTATGGTGCATAAATATAGCAATCGATTTGACAATATTTCAAATTATCAAGATTATTATGAAATATTCATCGCTATGTCCAAGTTGAAGCCTTCCAAATGTGTATACACAAAGATTACGAAAAATTATTTTACTCAACGCGACCCCAAAAGCCCTTTAGGGATATCAGAAATGATGCAACATTTTTTATTTTTAATAAAAAATGGGGCTGCTATAGGTTATGAATTAATGTCTAAAAATGGCTCAGATATTGCTTTAATGAATCAACATGGCATTTATGAACCTATTGTTTATATCTTTCAGTTCTTGAAACCATTTTATAATAAACCTGCTCTGATACAATCTAATTATTTAATTACAAAAGATAAGCATGGTATACACTTATTATTATTTAATTCAAAACAACACACTACAGAAAAAACACAAAAATTCATATTAAAAAAACAATCATCTATTTCAAAATCGATTTTGTTTATTCGTACTTTAAATAGAGAACATGGTTTTATTGCTTACGCATTGCCGCCTATTTTTAATAATACTTTTATCGAGCAATCGCTTTTACGAAACATTGAACGTTCAAACATGCCAAAATCTGAATTACGGCATACTACGTTCCCTAATAGTCCAATAGAATTTGATATAGGACACGACGAAGTCAAATACATGCTTTTAACGCCTACGCATAAGTAACAATTTTTATATAATACAGTCAATAAGAAATAAGGCGAAATTCGTACAATTGTTTTTAAAAGTACACTCTTTACTTCTTCTTCAATTGCATTATCCTAATATTTTAGATATAACTGAAGTAAAGGTATATAAAGGAGAATCTTATTTTGAAAAACAATAAAATGTTTGCAATTATTATCAGTGCTATTATGGTTATTGTAGCAATTGTCTTAGTTATCATGATGGTTTCAGGCGGACAAAAAGAAACATATTTCGGCTACATGAAAAATAGTACAACAGCTGAAAAAGTGGTGAGTGAGAAAGACCATAAAGTAGAAGAAAATGTAAAAATACCTTCTGAATCAGGATTTAACCCTAAAAAAGGCGACTTCGTCAAATTAACTAAGTCTGAAAATGAAGACGACTATAGTAAAATGGAAGTAGTCGATCACGATGATGTACCACATGGTTTAATGATGAAGATCCATGACATGGACATGAAAGGCATGTAATATAAAATTAATTTAATAGCATTCTATTTATGGCTGGTGCGTTCATTAATGCTCCAGCCATAAATATGATATAGACAGTAGCTAATGTGTTGAAGCATAAACATATAGCACCATTCCACTTTTTAACTTCCCTGTAGACGCTAGATAACGAAACTTATTTAAAATTATCTATTTTATTTCTAGTATTTATATAAAAAGCACTGAATAGCTCATTTTGCTATTCAGTGCGAAAATGTCAGAATTCAATTTTTTAATTATATAGATTTTAAATAGGCTTGGCCTTTTTCTTTATCATAAGCGTTTTCCCATTTTGCGATAACAATAGTAGATAAAGCATTGCCTAAAACGTTAACACAAGTTCGTACCATATCTAATAATCTATCTATACCAATAATCAGCGCTAAACCTTCCGCTGGTAATCCCATAGAAGTTAGCGTTGTAATAAGCACGACAATGGATACGCCTGGTACGCCTGCCATACCTTTAGAAGCTACCATTAAAGTGACCATAAGCATTATTTGTTGTCCGATTGACATGTCTATACCATACATTTGCGCAACAAATAATGCTGCTATAGATTGATATAATGCAGAACCATCAAGGTTGAAAGTATATCCGATTGGCACTACAAACGATGTAATGTCTTTTGGTGAACCAAAGTTCTCCATCTTTTTCATTATGATTGGTAATACAGATTCAGAACTAGACGTAGAAAATGCCAATACCAATTCATTTTTTAATATTTTAATAATAGAGAAAATACTAATACCACACATTCTAGCTACAATACCTAATACCACAATAACAAAGAACACCATGGCACCGATAACTACTAATAATAATTTTAATAATGGTAGTAATGCTGCGGCGCCAAAAGTCATTATGGTTGTACAAATAAATGCGAATACACCAATTGGAGCTAATTTCAATATTTTATTTATCATCCAAAATATAGCTTCTAATGAACCATTTAAAAAGTCCTTAACTGGTTGCGCTTTTTTACCAATGGCTGATAATGCAATACCAAAAAATACTGCAAAGAATATAATCGGTAATAATTCTCCTGCGGTTAAAGCTTCAAAAAAGTTTTGCGGCACAATGTTTACAATTGTATCGATAAAATGGTTGCCATATGTAGATTCTTCAGCAGCTTTCGCTGAGGATTCATATGTTGAAATATCACCTTTTGGTAGTTTATCAGGATTTAATCCACTACCTGGTTTAAATATATTTGCAAAAAGTATGCCTAGTCCAATAGCAACTGTTGTTATTATTTCAAAATATAAAATTGTTTTAAAACCGTAACGTCCTACTGTTTTAGATTCACCTAAGTTTGAAATAGACAACGCTAGTGAACAAAAAACCACTGGAATTACAATCATTTTTATTAAATTCAAGAAGATATCGCCAAAAGGCTTAATATAATTTGCAATCTCATCATGTCCATAAAGTAATAGACCTACGATAATACCTAATACCAATGCGATAATAACTTGCATTGGCAAACTTATTCTTCTTATTATTGCCATGATGTTACTCCCCTCTTCTGACATTGCTTAATTATATCAAAATATTTTTTGTTTAGATATAAATTTTTTGATAAAATTTATAATATTACATTTATATTTTATTATTACTCTATTTATATATATATAAGTAACATTAACCTTTTGTCTAATCCCTAAAAAATCTAGTTGAGTATTAAAGCAATACATAAATAGAAGAGATTTCAACATACTATAATTTCACGTTTCAGCGCTTAAAATCACTTCTCTTTTAGTTATTTTTATATTTGTGTAACATAAATAATCAGTACTATTTTTTAATATTCGTTTCACTTCAAGCGTGAATAAATTGTTATATTACAATATCATTTAACATTCGTTATAGTAAGTAGAAAATCTATGTTATGTGGCTTAAGTTGTAATAAAGTAAGCAATGGATTGAAAGAATAGAAAGTAAAATCTATTTATTATAAAAAATAAACCTGATACATCAATCGATGTCTCAGGTTCTTTTATGATATTGACAGTGGTTGACTAGATTGAGTATGTGAAATAATGATTCCACTCCTCATACTTAAATTAATCATCCGCACGATTTAAAGTTTCCTTTAATGCTTTATCAAAGTCAGTACGTACGATAGGCCCAATTCTATTTTGATATTTATCACCATTCAAAATAAACCCTTCTTTTGTGATATACATCATTTCAATAATTTCTCTCATAAATGGATTGAACCGTCCTATTAATGAAATCATTAGTTTATTTAATGGGATGATGCGCTTTTTATAATTTGTAATTTTACGAATCTTATGAATGATCTCTTTCCCTGAAATGGGATTACTTCCTGGTATATTCCAATTTTCTTCGTATGAAGTTTCTTTTTCTGCAATATTTACAATCATTTTGGCAGCATCTGGTAAATAAATATACTCACGAGACGTTTTCAAATTTCCAATGAAAATTGTATGTTTATTATTTAATACGCCATCTATTGTGGGCTGTAAATATGTGTTTTGAGCACTAGGTCCAAAATAATCAGGTAATCTAACAATTAATGGCTTTGCTTTAGTCCATTTATTTTTATCAAAAATCAAATTTTCAAATTGAAGTCGTATTGCACCTTTTTTCGTATTTGGAAGTTTTGGATGATTTTCATCTCCTTGCGCACACTGACGGCCATATACATATATACCATCAATAATCACTATTTTTTTCTCTAACTTATCTGCTACCTGCATCACGTTTTCTCCGATAATAGGTAATTTCGATTTCATTTCTTGATAAGGTACGTTAGCACATTGAAATATTATATCTACATTTTCAGAAGCTTCTAATATGCTTTGGTAATTAAATATATCGCCTAGTGCATAAGTGAGATTAGCGTTATTATGTTTTTTAATTAAAGTTTCTAGTTTGCGTTTAGATCGCCCAAAAGCAATTACTTGTATATTACGTTGTAGCAATTCATAAACTAACGCTTGACCTGTACCGCCAGTCGCCCCTAAAACAATAACTTTATTCATGTTAACACTTCCTTTTTGTTAGTGATCAATCAATAAATAAACTTCCAAAAAAATAAATAACCATTTCAAATGATTATTTATTTAAATTACGATTTATCAAACTAGGTAAATTTATAAACTGAGAAATATTACATAATATACCTCTCGCTAAAAAAGTAGTAACTTCGTTTTCTGGGTTGTTCACATTTTCATTTTCAAATCTTTTTAACGCATAATCTCTAATTTTTAATAAACCTGTTCTAACTGTATTTTGTATATTTTCTTCTGTCACCGAAAACGCGATCACTTGAATATTAACTTCATTAGGATATTTATTAGAAATCGTTTCATAAGCCGTAATCATATCTTCTACAATATCTGCGTTATTAGATTTAATTTGTTCAAAACTTTCTATAATTCTTTCAAATGCTTGATTTAAAGCCGCAATAAATAATGCTTCTTTTGTTTTAAAAAATTTAAAAACATAGGGTTGCGAAATACCCGCTATAGTCGCTATATGTGCCGTTGTAGTTTTAAAGTAACCATTCTTCGAAAACGCTATTAAACTAGCTTCTAAAATTTCATTTTTTCGTTTCATGCTATTTTTATTTTCCATTTCGGCTCTGCCCCTTTATTTATTGATTGATTAATAAATAATATAAACCTAATAATATTATAATGCAAATTATACATATTAATCTTAAAAATAAACTATAAAAGTAAAAGTAAACTATTAGATTCACTTTTACTTTTCACTTAATATATTTACCTCTCATTAATAAAAAATGGCTGACACCCTAGATAAATAAGGAATCAGCCAACTTTATATTGCTTTTGCTCTAATCAATAAAATGATAACATCATTAAACAAATAACTTTTTAATCTTTAGGTTTATATTTCTCTTTAAACGTATTATGTTTTGCATCTTTTACATTTTTCTTAGTTTCTTCATCAAAACCTTGTACTAATATCCCCTTAAATGTGCTAACTGGTTGCACAACATAAGTATGTTCTGAATCATCTTTGAATTTAACTTCCTTATAATACAATCCTTTTTTAGCACTATATAAGGTTTTTTCAGATTGGATTTTTTCTGTTAAATGCGTTTCATCCATATAATTATCAACTAATTCCAAATTTTTGTGGCCTTGATACGTCCTTAAACCGAAGAAAAATGCCACTGCTAAAACCAATGAAAGCACCAATAGTCCTAAAATTTTTAAAAACGTCTTCATCTTTAATCTCCTTTTAATAAAAACAATCAATTAAATATTTTTTCATTCACCATTAAACCCATCAACTTTTTGTTAAAATACATAATATTCATATTATGAATGATAATAAATCATTTATAAAGTATTATATCTTTTTGTAACAAAATGTTCTTAAATTATGACTTTAATAAGTGATTAGATTTATTTCAAACAACGAATAAACGTACGTTTTTGTTTTAATTTTTCAGATGGTATGTACTTGTATTAAGGTTGAATTTCTTTTAAATAAGCAATATTCAATATGTCTACTCAGATAATACTTAAATAATAGTATAAAAATATTATGAATAAGGTGCACAACAGTTCCTTGACAATGTTCGTGGTTCATAATAAGGTTAAATTTCAAAAGGGGTGATTAAATGGAGGAAAAAATTAGCTACTTAGAAAAACAACTGTGCTTTCTTTTTTATGTTTCTTCTAAAGAAATTATAAAAAAATATACTACCTATTTAAAAGAGTATGATTTAACATACACTGGCTATATTGTTATGCTCGCTATAAAAAATGATGAAAAGATAAACATTAAAACACTTGGTCAACGTGTTTATCTTGACTCAGGGACACTAACACCTTTACTAAAAAAATTAGAGAAGAAAGGATATGTTAGTAGAACACGTGAGATTGATGATGAACGTAATTTACAAATCGCACTTACAGACCAAGGTGCTGAAATTCAAGAGGCATTATCCCATGTTTCTAGAAAAGTTTTTAGTGAATTCGATATGGATATTGAAGAAGCTATTCACTTAAAAGAAACTCTACAAAACTTCGTAAATAAAAATTTTAATAAAGAACTTTAATATATAAAGAGGCAAAGAAAAGTTTGGATGTTATAAATCATACATCTCATTTGAACTTATACTTGCCTCTATTTTTTTAATAAGTCATTTAAATATAATACTTTCAATATTTTGCGAATATCCTTCCATTACACTATGATGAAATTGAAATATAAATTACTTTTAACTTTCATGCTTTGACTTTGACTTTCTTTGACTATTGTATTATAATATGAATATAAGGTTAAAGGAGAGGTGAAAAGATGATGCAAAACACTCAAAATTTTCCAACAGATATAATTGAAAGTTTACTAACTGAGCATCATGATTTTAAAGTAGATGTGTATGAATCAAATGGTGCATATCAAGTCATAGCTGAACTCCCTGGTTATAGCAAAGACGATGTCACTATTCAATTTGAAGATAAAACATTAACGATTCGCGTAACACAAACTTCTACTACAACCGAAAACCAAGATCAATACTTGATTAGAGAGCGCAATTCAAATGAACAAAGTAGACAATTTATATTTAAAAATGTAGATAAAGAAAATATCAAAGCAACAATGGAAGATGGTATTTTAAGTGTTGAATTACCAATTAATCACACAAAAACACAAATTAATATTGACTAAATTATAAACTAAATATAATTAAATTGAAGGAGAGATGTTTTTATGGCTTTCAATATGAGACCTTTTGATAATTCATTTTTCGATGTGAACCCTAGCGATTTTTTCAAAGATTTTGGACGTCAAATCTTCGATCAATTCCCAGGCAGTAGCAATATTAAAACGGATGTTAAAGAATTAGAAGACGCTTACGTAGTAGAAGCTGAATTACCAGGAATGAAAAAAGAAAATATTAATTTACAATTTGAAGATAATATTTTAACAATTGAAGGTAAACAAACCTTCGAAAATAACAAAGAAGATGAAAATGGACGTATTATCCATCAAGAACGTAGCTATAGTGATGTAAAACGACAATACCAATTTGATAATGTTGATGAAAATGGTATTAAAGCTGCGTATGAAAACGGTATGTTAAATGTTACACTACCTAAAAAAGAGAAAGAAGAATCCTCATCTTCTAACATTCAAATAGATTAATCCATCTAAAAAAGGCAACGCTTTAAAATCAAGCGTTGCTTTTTTTATTTGTATTACTTTCTAGCTATTTATAAAGTAATCTAAATAAAACAACTACTATTAATGAATAGTTAACTATTTGACTATATTATTATATTAAACAGTGCTTACCTTGTTTCTTTTCAACATATGCATCATTGTTAACAAAGCAATCGTTCCAAATATAGCTAACAATATAAAAGCCAAATGACTTGTTCCTGTCATCATCGTTACATAAGATATAACAATAGGTGGGAAAAAGCCACCTAAGCCCCCCATCATAGAAACAATACCATTTGCAGAACCAGCCTCATTACTAAAGTAAAACGGTACAAGTTTAAAGATAAGCCCATTGCCTAACCCAGCACAAATACTAATGAGTAAACAACCAATTGTAAATAACAGAATATGATTTGAGATGCCTAAAATAATTGCGCCCACAATCATCAAAGAAAAATCAATCATCAATAATATAACGGCATTAAATTTGTCTCCTAATATCCCTCCCAAAGGCCTTAAAAATGTTGCTAATGCTATAAATACGCCTGACCGTAGACCAGCATCTACTTCGCTAATACCAAAGTCTTGTACAAGATAATTAGGTAAAAATAATCCAAATGCCACAAAAGCGCCAAAAGTAATAAAATACCAAAGTGATAAATAATATAATTTCAAATCTTTAAACAGACGTTTAGATTGTTCAATTAAAGGCACTTTAACCTTTTTCTCTTTTGCATCTCCAAATAAAAACATTAAAACTGCAAATAAAGCGATTACGACTAAATAACTTCTCACCGTCGTTTGCCAACCAATGATTGAAGCTATAGGTGGTGCCAAAAATGATGAAATTGCAGTCCCAATATTACCCATACCATATATACCATTTGCTAAGCCGACGCGTTCTTTAGGGAAGTATTTAGGGATAGATGTAACACCAACCGAAAACACAGCGCCACCGACGCCTAGAAAGAATCCTGAAGTCATTAACATCCCTGTTGTTTGAGCTTGACTTAAAAAATAAATTGGAAATAATAAAATAATAAAGCTACAGAAAAAGAGCCATTTAGCACCTATGACATTTGTTAAATAACCAAACGGTACCCTTAAAATAGAACCGAGTATAACAGGTATTGCTAATATAATAGAGAGTTGATTCCCAGATATATTAACGTCTTGTGAAATAAAAGGCATTAACGGTGCGATAATACTCCATGCCATGAACCCCACGACTAAACTTAAAGATTGTAAAGTTAATTGAAAACCGCCACTTGCTTTGTTCATTACATTCACCTACATTTACGTTTTTTAATTAAAACACTAGTATTCTACAAATGGCCTACAATAATCATGTATTTCATTATTAAGTATTAAGGAATTAACTATGAAAGGTAAAACTGGTGTAACATTTGAGTCTTTAAAATTTTTAACATCGTAGAATACTAGCTATATAGTTAGTGTAAAATCTTTGTGAAAAAATAAACATAAGGATTATCCCTTAACTTTTGTCAAATTCCCCCTATTTCTATATTCATGAATTGATTATAAATAGTTTGTAAAATCACCCTTATATGCATAAACTTTAGTTCATATCGTCTACTTAACCTAAGGCTTTTATATAAAAAAAAGACCCGTTTGGGTCCATGCTTTTTTATGAAGCATCACTTATCAATGGATTAAATTAACATTACTGGTGGCATATGTATGTTAGCCTATACAACGCGTTTACGTAAATGTATAGTTCTAACCAATCCTTAGAGGAGACAATGAAGTCATTAAAAAACATGTGATTTCTGTCCTATTCTCGGCGTTATGGTTTTACATGAATATATTATCTAATACACTAAAAATCAACTAGTTTTTTCTTCATCGCATATGCTACTAATTCAGGTTTCGATTTTAGTTCCAATTTTTGCATAATATGTGTCTTATGCGCTTCTACTGTTTTGACCGATACAAATAATTGTTCTGCTATTTCTTTATTACCATAGCCTTTTGCAATCAAAGGTAATATTTCAATTTCTCTTTTAGATAAAATTTTAAAAGGATCTGATGTTGAAGCTATATCTTGTGAAGTATTACTAATAAATTCATTTACAAGAGAAGTGGTTAGTTTCATATCTACATATGTCTCACCTTTATAAACAGTTCTAATTGCTAAAATGAGCTGCTCATCTGGAGCATTTTTTAAAATATAACCTTTTGCTCCATTTTTTAATACATGAAATAAGTATTCTTCATCATCATACATTGTTAATATTAAGATTTTTGTATCAGGGAAACTTTCAGCTATTTTACTGGTTGCTATTAGCCCAGATTCTCCTGGGGGCATACTCAAGTCCATCATTAATACATCCGGTTTATGTTCCATTACTTTTTGATATGCTTCTACACCATCAGCAGCAGTTCCCACAACTTCCATATCGTCCTGGTAGTTTAGAATCATAGAAAACCCTGTTCTGACAACCGCGTGATCATCTGCAATAACTATTCTCAAAATTAACTTCTCCTTACTCCCTTAAATTGGCACTTCTAAAGTCACAATCGTTCCTCTCCCAATTTGGCTATCAACATTCACTTCCGCATTAACTAATTCAGCGCGCTCATGCATGCCATAAAGCCCTAAACCAGTTCCTTGTGGTTGGTCTGTTTTAATAAATCCTCTACCTCTATCAACAACTTCAGCAATTAATCTATTATGATTATAATGTAAATCAATATCTACTTTATCGATATTAGCGTACTTAATGGCATTAAATAGTGCCTCTTGTACCACACGGTAAACAACCGTTTCAATTTCATTATCGAATCGTTGGGCATCTAAATTGGAATGATAAACAATTTTCATTCCATAATTCGATTCAACTTGTTTGAAATATGTTTTAAACGCTGCATCTAAACCTAAATCATCTAAAGAAGATGGTCTTAATTCAACAGATAAATTGCGTATATCATCTATAAGCTTGGACATCAACCCTTCGATGTGTTTTGAATCTTCAAGCAAATCAGCCATTTCTTGCTGATATTTTAATAATCTCAGCTCTACATCTATATTCAACATTTCTTGAACAACGCTATCATGCAATTCTCTAGAAATACGTTTTCTTTCATTCTCTTGTGCAGAAATTGTTTTTTGCATCATCTTACGTTGGTACATTTTATCATGACGCTCAATTTGCGGAGAAACATTTTGTAGAGTGAATACTTTAATGTCATTGATTGGATCAATCGTTTGGTATGTAGCAGTAAATGGCTCAACAGTACCTCTATTTGTTTTCATAAAAACCTGAAAACTTGTGTTTCCTACTTCTTCAGCTTCAAGAAAGCAATTTTTGCATGATTGTAAATCAAATTCATTTGTATAACCATCACATCGATTACATATAACATGAGTCATATCACGATAGTTCTCATCATTGGAAATAATATCTTTTGCAGCTTGATTCTTAGCAATGACTTTACCTTCATTATCAACGAATACTATCTTTTCTCTTGTGTTATTAAAATACTGCAATAATAATTGACTCATATCTTCCATCTGATTTATTTGCACTATCATCACCTAGTCTTCTTCTTTAAAAATACCTAACACATCACTTATTGAAAGTGTAGCATGCGCTAAAGGTAAGTTTTTTCTATTTCTCTGTCCTAAAAGCAAAACACCGTACACCTTATGGTTGTACCATAAAGGGATTGCCACCATTGCAGTTAAACATTCAGTTAAAACAATCGGATATTTATATTTTTCTGAAGGTAATAAACATTGGTCTACATTTTCAATAATCATACGTTTACCTGTCTTCATAACATTACCAGCAAGCCCTTTACCTTTTCTCAAGACAATCAGTTTATATCTAGTATTCAGATTGCCTGAAACATAATGCCATTTAATAGGTGATATTTGATTTTCTTGCTCATAAAACGCTAATCCCGCAAAGTCAAAACCTTCTCTTGTTCTAATTAAATCCAAAGCTGCTTGGTAATCAATCTTTTTATTTAAAAGCAATGAACTCAATATACGGCCCCCTTTTATACTTTATGTTTACGATAAATAATATAACTTCTACTCACATATGTTAATGGCACACTCCACACATGAACTAGTCTCGTAAATGGCCATAATGCCATAATTGTAAATCCTAACAACACATGGAATTTAAATGAGAGTGGTACATTTGCCATCAAAGCTGCATCTGGTGAAAAGATAAATAAATTTCTGAACCAAATTGATATGGATGCACGATAATCAAAATCGGGCGTCACAGCGTTAGTAACTAAAGTAGCGTAACACCCCATACAAACAATCAGTAATAATAAAAGGTTAACAATGATATCTGAAGCTGAACTGAGCTTTCTAATATTTTTTTGAGTGATGCGTCGTGCAGTTAATAACAACATACCTACCAATGTTATTATACCAAATATACTACCAATATACACTGCCCCTATATGATATAAATGATCGTTAACGCCAACCGCTCGTAACCAAGAAGCTGGAATAATTAAACCAACAAAGTGTCCAACCGCTACTGGAATAATGCCTAAATGGAACATGAGGCTCCCCCATCTCAAGCGTTTTTTTTCTATAAATTCACTCGATTTTGCCGTCCATGAAAACTTATCAAATTTAAATCTTGCAATATGTCCAATAAAAAATATAGCGATACATAGATAAGGAAATATAACCCATAAGAATTGATTAAACATTTGCTTTCACCTCATTTGTTGGCTCAATACACGCTTTTAGCGTTTCTCTTAAAGCTTTAACCAAATAATAATAAGGGCTATCTTGTTCTGCCAATTGATTTGCCATAGCGTACGTACCATCTTCAATAATCATAATGACAAACTCAATATTGCTTTTTGCTCTTGGGTCATTTTGCCATTGTGCAATATATAAAAATTCCAGCATTAGTGGTAAAAAATCAGATAACTCATTGTCCGCCATTTTCAAACCAAACATTTCGTATAGTACTTTTAATTTAGCTAATAATTGTCCCCGTTCTTTTTGAGTATCAAATTTATTATAAGTCATATACAACGGCGCCTTCTTATTAAAATCAAACGTGTCAGAATAGAGTTGTTGAACCTCTAAAAAACGATATGCATGTATGCGCTCTCGATATATAATAAGGTTATGATAAGCTGGATGGTCTGGATGAATGATACTTTCAAATGGTTTAGGATGTAATGTCAATTTTTCAGGAAAATCTAATTGTTGAGCGAAATATCCGAGTGTTTCTTGAAATGATTTAAATTGTGCGATATTAATCACGGAAAATCCCTCCATAGAAATTATCATTATATATCTCTTGCCCCGATTTTTCTGAAGCTGTGCCTACAGGTACGCCGCACCCTTCGCAATTTGAACCAAAATATTCTCCTCCATATCCTTGACTGCCTTGTGCATGGTACGTATCCATATAGGCTTCTTTATGAGAAGTTGGAATAACAAATCGATCTTCGTGCTTAGCAATAGCAAGTAAACGATACATATCTTTAGTTTGACGTTCGGTCAAACCTAATCTCTGTAACTTATCTTCATCAAATGGTTTATTCGTAACTTGGGCGCGCATGTAACTTCTCATCATCGCCATTCTTTGCAGTGCTTCTTTGACTGGTTCAGTTTTTCCCGCTGTAAGTAAACTTGCTAAATATTGTATTGGTAAACGCATTTCTTCAATAGCCGGGAAAATCATATCAGGATTTCTATTGGCATCCATCGCCGTTTTACCCTCGAAATAACTCATAATTGGACTTAGTGGAGGGCAATACCAAACCATCGGCATTGTGCGGTATTCTGGATGTAATGGGAATGCGAGTTTATATTCAATAGCTAATTTATAGACAGGTGAATTTTGCGCCGCTTCAATCCATTCCATAGAAATGCCATCTTTTTGTGCTTGTTCAACCACGCTTTCATCATATGGGTTTAAAAATAAATCTAATTGTTTTTCATATAAATCTTGGTCATTTTCTGTTGTAGCTGCTTCTTCAACTCTATCAGCATCGTATAAAAGTACTCCTAAATATCTCATTCGTCCTGTACACGTTTCTGAGCAAACTGTTGGTAAACCAGCTTCAATTCGTGGGAAACAAAATGTACATTTTTCAGCTTTATTTGTCTTCCAATTAAAATAAACTTTTTTGTAAGGACAACCTGTCATACAGTATCTCCAACCGCGACACGCTTCTTGGTCAACCAAGACAATACCATCTTCATCTCGTTTATACATAGCACCTGAAGGGCATGAAGCTACACAACTTGGGTTTAAGCAATGTTCACATAATCTAGGTAAGTACATCATAAACGTTTGATCAAATTTAAATTGAATATCTTCTTCAATACGTTGAACATTAGGATCTTCGGGACCTGTTACGTGTCCTCCAGCTAAATCATCTTCCCAATTTGGCCCCCATTTTAAATCTAATTTATCTCCTGAAATAATAGAGTGGGCTTTTGCTACTGGTGAATGATTTCCTGCTTTGGCTGTAGTTAAATGTTCGTAATTATAAGTCCACGGCTCATAATAATCTTTGATTACAGGCATATCTGGATTGTAAAATATTTTTCCAAGCGCGATTTTTGCCCATTTACTACCAGACTTGAGTTCTAATTTTCCTTTTTTATTTAAAACCCAACCACCTTTATAATGTGACTGATCTTCCCATCTTTTTGGATACCCAATGCCTGGTTTTGTTTCAACGTTATTGAACCACATATATTCTGCGCCGGGGCGATTAGTCCAAGTGCTTTTACATGTAACACTACATGTATGACAACCAATGCATTTATCTAAATTCAATACCATTGCAATTTGTGCTTTAATCTTCAAGCCAGTCTACCTCCTTCAGTTTTCTCACTGCTACATAAACATCTCTTTGATTACCTATCGGCCCGTAATAATTAAAGTGGTAACTGATCTGAGCATAACCTCCAACGAGCTGTGTTGGTTTTAAATGTATACGTGTAGGTGCGTTGTGCGATCCGCCCCGCGTATCCGTTAATTGTGAGCCAGGTGTTTCAATATGTTTATCTTGTGCGTGATACATAAACATTGTTCCTCTCGGCATACGATGTGATACTACTGCTCTAGCTGTTACAACACCATTACGGTTATACACTTCCAACCATTCATTATCTAGAATGTCATGTACTTTCGCATCTTCAGATGAAATCCACACTGTTGGTCCTCCCCTAAACAATGTCAACATGTGCTGATTATCTTGATAAGTGGAGTGGATATTCCATTTGCCATGAGGTGTTAAATAACGTAGTACAAGAGTATTTTGATCCATCGTCACTTTCTTGTCTCTCGCACCGAATACCATCGGCGGTAATGTTGGTTTATAAACAGGCAAATTCTCGCCAAATTGTTGGAAAATTTCATGGTCAATGTAATAGCTTTGTCTTCCAGTTAATGTTCTAAATGGTACTAAGCGTTCTACATTCGTTGTAAATGGTGAATATCTTTGACCATTTTTATTAGAACCCGGGAAAACCGCTGTCGGTATAACTTCTCTAGGTTGTGCCGTAATATTTAAAAACGAAATTTTTTCAGAAGCACGTTCACTTGAAATATCTTTCAATGGCATACCTGTTTGTTGCTCTAAATCTTCATAAGATTTTTGAGATAATTTGCCATTTGTTGCTGAAGAAAGATTTAACACTACATCTGCGGCGCGCCTTGCGGTATCTATTCTAGGCCGTTCATGCTTGATTGAACGCGCATCTGCATCGCTCCATGTACCTACCATACTTTTTAATTCTTCATATTGTTCGGCAACAGTAAAGCTCACACCATGCGCACCTATTTTTGCCTTTTCAAGCAGTGGGCCCACCGTAATAAATTTGTCATAAATTTTTGTATAATCTCTATCAACCACTGCAAACCCGGGCATCGTTTTACCTGGGACTGCCTCTATTTCACCTTTAGTCCAATCTTTAACAACGCCATTAACATTGGAGATTTCTTGCGATGTATCATGTGCCAAAGGCGTTGTGATTACATCTTTATAGACACCAGTTAAGTGAGTTTTCGCTGTTTCAGATAATGCTTTACTCAATGTTTTAAAAATATCCCAGTCTGAGCGAGACTCCCATAGTGGATCGATGGCTGGATTAAATGGATGCACAAATGGATGCATGTCTGTAGACGATAAATCATGTTTTTCGTACCACGTTGCAGCCGGTAAAATGATATCTGAATATAAAGGTGTAGCAGTCATTCTGAAATCTAATGATATAAGCAAATCTAATTTACCTTCTGTATCATCTCTCCATTTGATTTCTTCAGGCTTAGCTTCTTCGTTAGGTTCAGCCATCAAACCAGATTTAGCTCCAAGTAAATGTTTCATAAAATATTCTTGTCCTTTTGCGGAACTTGAAATTAAATTTGAGCGCCATAAAAATAAAGTTTTTGGGTGATTTTTCTTTAAATCAGGGTCTTCGATTGCAAATTTAGTTTCTCTAGCTTTAACTGAATCGATGGCCCTTTTTAATATTGCCTCATTATTAAACTCACCATTATCTCTGGCTTCTTCACCAAATGCCAAACTATTTTTATCAAATTGTGGATATGATGGTAACCATCCTAATTTTGCAGCTAATACGTTATAATCTGCCGGATGTTGATGTTTAATATTCTCTGCCAACGGAGATTTAATACTATCTACATTAGATTCTTCATATTTCCACTGGTCCGTAGCGAAATAAAACCAACTTGTACCATTTTGTAATCGAGGCGGGCCTTGCCAATCTTTTGCAAATGCTATTGTATTCCAACCTTCAATTGGTCTACATTTCTCTTGACCAACATAATGTGCCCAACCGCCGCCATTAACGCCTTGACAACCACACAGTAATACAAGGTTCAAAATAGAACGATAAATTGTATCTGAATTAAACCAGTGGTTAATGCCGGCGCCCATGATAATCATAGACTTTCCTTTGGTATCTATCGCATTTTGTGCAAATTCTCTTGCAACTTGCGTTACTACGCTTGATTTAACACTGGTGATTTTTTCTTGCCAAGCAGGCGTATAATATGATGTGGCATCTTCGTATCCCTTTGCTTCTAATTCATGCCCAAAGCGCTGTATACCATATTGACTCGTCATCAGGTCATATACCGTAGCAACGTATTTTTGTTCACCGTTGGCTAATGTTATTTCCTTAACAGCAATCGGCCTTTCAAAAATACCGTTTCCCTCGTTATCAAAGAACGGAAATTGAATCTGCTTTAATTCATATTCATCTTCTACAAGACTTAAAACGGGTTCTATTTTGTTACCATTTTCGTTTTCTAATTTAAGATTCCACTGTTTACCTTCTTCCCAACGTTGACCCATTGTGCCATTTGGTACAGTTAATTGTTGTGTCAATTTATCAAAAACAACTGGTTTCCAATCGCTGTGTGCTGTTTGTGTTCCTAAGTCTTCTGCTCTTAAGAAACGTCCTGCCTTGTACCCATTTTCGTCTTCGTCTAACATGATAATAAACGGCATATCTGTGTATTGTTTAGCATAATTAATAAAATATGGGTTAGGATGATTAACATAATATTCTTGTAAAATAACATGTGTCATGGCTTGTGCAACTGCTGCATCAGTTCCTGGATGTGGTGCTAACCAATTATCTGCAAATTTAACGTTTTCTGCGTAATCCGGTGCAACTGAAATAACTTTAGTACCTCTATAACGGACTTCTGTCATAAAATGTGCGTCTGGTGTCCTTGTTAGAGGCACGTTAGAACCCCACATCATAATATATGAAGCATTATACCAATCGCTTGATTCTGGAACGTCTGTTTGTTCTCCCCAAATCTGTGGTGATGCAGGCGGTAAATCTGCGTACCAATCATAAAAACTTAACATCTCACCACCAAGCAAGCTGACAAAACGCGCACCAGAAGCGTAACTCAACATAGACATAGCAGGTATTGGAGTAAAGCCTGCGATTCTATCTGGTCCAAATTTTTTAATTGTGTAAATGATTTGAGCTGAAATTAATTTAGAAACATCTTTCCAATTTGTTCGTACAAGGCCACCCTTTCCACGTGCTTGTTTATAAATTTTAGCCTTTTCTTCATCTTCTACAATCGATGCCCATGCAGCTACTGTATTGTTGTGATGCTTTTCTAATGCATCTGTCCATAATTCCCATAATTTACCACGAATATATGGATAACGAATTCTTAAAGGGCTATACTCATACCAAGAAAACGATGCACCACGCGGGCAACCTCTAGGCTCAAACTCAGGCATATCTGGGCCGCAACTTGGATAATCGGTTTGTTGGTTCTCCCATGTAATAACGCCGTTTTTCACAAACACTTTCCATGAACACGAACCCGTACAATTGACGCCATGGGTTGTTCTTACGACTTTGTCGTGGCTCCAACGTTCTCGATACATTTTTTCCCATTCTCTACTTTTACTTTCTAATACAGACCAATCACCATTGAATTTTTCAGTTGGTCTGAAAAACTTCATTCCAAACTTTTTCATTTTATACACCCTCTCAACATCGTTACCTATAAAATCTATATCATATGCATATCTGTGTTGTAGTTATCTTTTTGCTTTTCTTAATTAAATTGTACTTTTTTTCACAAATTCTATATATTAGGGATTTACCTAATTGAATATAAAAAAGCCCTAATTATCCAAAATCAACTGTTATTTGCACAGTTGATATAATTAAATAAAACACTTCTTTAAAATCAATATTAATAGTTGATTTTAGGGAAGTGTTTATTATGCGTTAAGGTATGCTTTTTTTATAATCATGACAGATTCATAAGCGTTTCGCGCGCTTCATATCATCGGTTATTCAATTAATTCTATATATTCATCAAATGTATACTTTTCTGTTATCTCATTAATAAGTTCTAATTGTGTTTCATGATACATTGACCTATCTTCTGGATTAATGATACAAAAATGCCCTTCGCTATATAGTGATAATGCTTTATCTATAGCAAGTTGGTAACCTCCAGTAATTAAGTAATTTTTTGTCGCCTTTTGTTTAAAATAATTTTCACAATCGATTTCAGACATTAATGAACCAACTAAAACCAAGCCAGGTGATCCTGCTTGTCTTTTTATAATTTGACCAATTGTCGTCACAGTTCCCTTAATTACTTTTTCCTGATAAGTAGAAATGTTATATACAACAACTACTGGGTAATCTATCTCTGTTTTCTGGTAGATTTGAGTCATCATTTCATTTAAATTTTTAATTCCCATATAAATAGCCAACGTGCCGTTTTTTAAGATTGCACTTATATCTACTTTTTTATGATTCTCTTTGCAAAAGTGCCCCGTTGTATAAGTAACATTTGTAGCAATTTTCCGTCCAGTAAGGCCCTGACCCATTATTGCCACTGCTGCACTAGCAGAAGTAATACCAGGTACAATTTCACAATCAATATTTTGTGCCTTTAAAGCAACGACTTCCTCACGCACTCGTCCGAAAATAGCTGGATCTCCACCCTTTAATCTCACAACACAACCATGTGAACTAGCTGCATCAATAAGTTGCCTATTAATTTCAGCTTGTTGAATATGTTTGTGGTAAGGTTGTTTTCCAACGTTAATGACTTTTATACCAGGCTTAGCTAGCTGTAAAATAAACGGATTTACAAGCCGATCGTATAAAATAATATCGGCTTGTCTTATCAAACGTTCTGCTTTACGTGTTAACAAATCTGGATCGCCTGGCCCAGCGCCAACAAGGTATACCTTCCCCTTCTTATTTAAAGACATATATAAACATCCCCATCGTGTATCACCGCTTGATAAACCTCTACACAACCCGTATCTGGCGATTGCACTAATCCTGTATTCATATCAATTTTTTGATCATGTAACGGACAATATACATAGTCTCCGCTAACAGTACCTTCTGATAATGGACCATCTTTATGTGGACATCGATTTTGAATTGCATGGATTTGTCCATCTTCAGTTAAAAATAGGCCGATTTCTTTATCTTCAATAACAACTTTTTTACCAATCAAGGGCGTTAATGAATCAATTGAAGACACTTTAATTTTAGTTTTAGAATCCATGATTTACACCTTCTCTACTTCAAATATTTGTCGTGCTTTTTTATGGTTTAAAAGTGCTGACCATGGCTCTTTATCCATTGCACTTTTAACTTTCATAATACGTTCATATAGTGTTGTTTGCTTTTTTTCATCCAATAAGATTGTGCTCACATTTTCAAAACCTAAACGTTCTAACCAGGGGGCTGTACGCTCTGCATAAATACCTGTTTCTCTATAATATTGCATAAACGCCCCACACAATTTGATAACTTCATCTTCCGTTTCGACTGTTGTTAAATATTGGCCAATAGTTACTTCAGTACCGCCATTGCCTCCAATATAAATTTGGAAACCATTTTCAACGCTAATAACACCAAAGTCTTTCACACCTGATTCTACACAGCTTCTGGGACACCCCGAAACACCCATTTTAAATTTATGCGGTGTATCAATATATTCAAATGCTTCTTCTAAACGAATGCCTAAACGTGTAGTGAATTGTGTACCAAATCTACAAAATGCTTTACCCACACAACTTTTTACTGAACGTGTTTTTTTACCATACGCTGACGCTGAACGCATGCCTAAGTCTGACCACACTTTAGGTAATAATTCTTTCTTAATTCCATAAAGGCCAATACGCTGTGACCCTGTCACTTTAACAAGTGGCACGTTGTATTTTTTAGCAACTTCGCCTAATCTAATCAGTTGTTCAGCGTCTGTGACACCGCCCCGCATTTGAGGAATAACAGAGAATGTGCCGTCATTTTGAATATTGGCATGATAGCGTTCATTGGCAAAACGTGATTCAATTTCATCTGTATGTTGGAACGGGTGGATCATATTGAGATAATAATTAATAGCTGGACGACATTTTGGACACCCATTTTTATCTTTAAAATCCAAAGCATGACGCACTTCTTTAGAGGTTTTAAGTGATTTTGCTCTAATTTGCGTTACAATTTGATCACGTGTCAAATCAGTACATGCACAAATGCCTGCCGGTTTATTTGCTACAAAATCATCCCCTAGTGTATGTTCAAGAATTTGTCCTATTTGTCCTTTACACTTTCCACAAGAATTACCTGCTTTCGTTAATTGCGTTACTTCGTCAATACTTGTTAACCCATTTTGTGTTATCGCATCAACGATAGTACCTTTATTGACGCCATTACAGCCACAGACTGTTTCATCGTCAGCCATATCCGCAATATTTAGACCGCTTGATTCACTGCCTTTATGTAAAAGCGAAACCATAGTATAGTCTTGAATTTCTTCTTTTTTCTTCATCATATTAAAAAATCTGGAGCCATCTTCTATGTCACCGTATAGCACTGCGCCAACAATATTGTCTCCTTTTAGAAAAACTTTTTTATAATGTTTATTAACGCTATCGAAGATTTCTATGCCTTTCACTTCAGCATCTTCACGTATTTGTCCAGCGCTATATAAATCACAACCTGATACTTTTAACGATGTGAACGTAGTCGATCCTTGATACCCTTCAGTTGGCATATGTGTTAAATAATCTGCTAACACCCTGCCTTGTTCATATAATGGAGCTACTAATCCATAAGTTTGTCCTCTATGTTCAGCACATTCTCCCACTGCATAAATGGATTCGTCACTTGTTCGCATAAAATCGTTCACCACAATACCTCTATTTACCTCCAACCCACATGATTGTGCCACTTGAGTATATGGACGAATGCCTACAGCCATCACAACTAAATCTGCTTTCAAGGTAGTCCCATCTGCTAATTCTATCCCTGTTACATCATGTTCACCTAATATTTTTTCTGTACGTGCTTCCATTTTAAAATGCATACCTTGAGCTTCTAAATCTGCTTTAAGTAATTCACCGGCTTTTTTATCTAATTGCATTTCCATCAACCATTCTGCAAGATGAATTACAGTAACTTCCATGCCTTGATCCATTAAACCGCGTGCACATTCTAAACCTAATAAACCACCGCCTATTACGATTGCATGTTTATTTGTTTGAGCAATCTCAATCATACGTTCAGTATCATCTATGGTTCTCCATCCTATTACACTATTTAATTGAGAACCTGGAATTGGTAGCACAAACGCACTTGACCCTGTAGCAAATATACAAATATCGTAATGGAATTGTTTGTTTTTTTCTGTGATAATTTCTTTTTTCTCACGATTAACTGATATAACTGGATCATTTGTAACCAATTCAATGCCATGTGTTTTATACCATTGATAACTATTCATAATGGTTTCTTTAACAGACATTTTCTTCTGCAAAATATTAGAAAGCATGATTCGATTATAATTTGGGTAGGGTTCTTTACCAATGATAGTAATTTCGTATTGCTCAGAGTCTCTTTCTAATATTTCTTCAATCGTGCGTAAACCTGCCATTCCATTTCCTATCATTACTAATCGTTTTTTAGACATGTTTATCCTCCTCATATACTTCTGCTAAAAACTGCTGTACTGCATGTGATACTTTCTTGACTTTGTTATAGTCTGTACCATTTGATCTAAATAAAATTTTCAAATCATGGTACTGAATTTCTGGCATATTATAGAAATCTGATTGTGTTTTGTCCCCTGTATGGTTAACAAGTTGATGTGGTAGTGCATCCTTTTTAACTTGATTATTTACTGAGGTATCGTTTGTTGCGATGATAATCATATCTGCTTTTTTAATGTCTTTACTGTCATAAGTTTTAGTTATTAATTTCAAGTTGGGGTGTTCTGTTTCAAAGAACTCTGGTAAAAATGTTTTGCTTATGATTGTTAATGAAATAATATCCTCATTAACTAATTGTTGAAATTTTCGATAAGCAATTTTTCCGCCACCTATAATGACAACTTGCTTATCAGCTAAATTGAGTTGTATCGGGTACATGATTACGTGCCTCCAATTGGGTAATTTGGTCTTTAATAATCAATTCCAATAAAGGGTGAAAATTTAATGATTTTGTAAATTCAATACAGCTATTATTTCTCATATATTGAATTTCACTTTTCATTTTATGAACTAAAAACCCATCGTATAAAAAGACAGGAACTACCAATATTTCTCCGCCCTCTGCCAATATCTCAGGTAACCGTTTTTTATAGCTATAATCCCCATATAGCATCACCATATTGATAGGTTTATTAGCAACATTACAATTATTTATTACTTGTTTAAGTTGTTCATTCGGTTGCTTATAACGTTCACTACCATGCGCAATAAAAACTATTTTGCTAATGGATGGGCTAACATACAGCGCGTTTTTAATTCTTTCATTTATGATGTTAACGATATGGTAGTGTGTTCCTAATGGTTGTGTAACCTGATACTCTATATACGGGTAATTGTTTTTAAGATGCTGTAATATTGTCGGGATATCTTGCAAATAATGTTTAGCTGAAAATAATAAAAGCGGTACGATGTTAAATTCATGTACACCTTGTTTCACTAGACTTGAAATCATGTTATATAAATGGTTAATATCACTTTCCAAAAATGTAATGTGAAAGTTGATACCACTTTCTTTCATTAGTCTATAGATGAATCGTTGTAACGCCTCATTTTGATAACCTCGTCTCATACCATGTATAACGAGTATATTTTCTCCCATGGCGCCCCCTCCCTTTACACTTGAATTGTAATATATTTCCAATGCTTTTTGTGAACAAATTCACAAAAAGTAAAAAAATAGGGAATCCCCTTAGTGAAAAACTAAAGGAATTCCCTATCATTTATTTAATTTTTATATCATTAAAACGGCGGTTCGCCCAACACGTCTTCATCAAATCGTTCTGGAATCAATACTTTTCTCATAATAACGCCTAAATCGCCATCATCGCTTTCATGCTCTGCGTATATTTCATAACCTCTTTTTTTGTAAATATCTAATAACCATGGATGTTTACGCGCAGAAGTTCCTAACGTAACTGCTGGTACTTTCAGTGTGTCTCTGAGATATGTCTCTTCAACATATCTCAACAATTTACCGCCTAAACCCTGTCCATCATATGATGGCTTAGTAGCAAACCACCATACAAATGGATAAATAGAAATACGGCGTTTACTTTCCCAAGGATAGCGCACTGTTATTGTAGAAATAATTTCTGACTCATTTTCCAAGACAAATGTTGTACCAGTTTGTAAATTCTTTTCAACCATTTCAACAGTAGCATTGACAGATGGCCAATCAATACCTAATTCTCTTAACGGCGTAAAAGCCTCATACATTAATTTTTGTAATTCTACTGCATCATCGATAACAGCAATTCTAATATTATATTCAGACATTATGTCACTCCCTAACGTTTCTCATCTATGCAATGATTTGAACTATACTGAGATCATTAATCACAATAAATACAATATTGTTTCTTTATAAATGAGTCAATTGATTTGTTTTATTTACTCACTAGAACACTAGAGCGCCAAAAACAATTTGTTGAGTGATTTAGCGATTATTTAAAATACGATATAAACCCCTTTACACCACTTGCTGATTTTATATTCGAGGCTAATCTATTTATTAATAGACAGCGCTTAAACTAAAAAAAGCTATGAAGAAACCTAACGTGAGAGGTACTCCACAGCTCAATTAACTATATTTAATTGGTTCATTTATTTAATTATGCAAGCTATCTCGTTTACCATTCAAGTAAGCATAGACTAAGCCTACGAATAGACCTCCACCAATAAAGTTACCAATAAAGGCAAATACGATATTTTTTAAAACATGTAACCAAACGACAGCATCAAAGTTATAAAATAACATGCCTGCATATAATCCAGCATTAAACACCACATGTTCATATCCCATAAATACAAAGACAATCACACCACATGCAATGAAAAAGGCTTTTGATAAACCATCTTTAAATTGAATAGAAACATAGATACCAATATTTATAAAAAAGTTACAGAAAATAGCTTTACCTAAAATGGCATACCATGAGGTATCGATCGTTTTTCCATCTACAAGTTCAGTCAAACTTGTAACCATTTCAGAAGTCATAATTGGCGTAAATTTCATCAAGCCAAATAATATGATGCCACCAATCATATTAAAAAAGAAACATACTAACATGATAATAAAAGCTTTATTCATACCGATTAACTTATAATACCAGCCAACTGTTAAATACATAAAATTACTAGTTAATAATTCAGAATGTGTTAACACAATTAATACTAAGGCTAAACTAAATGAAATAGCGCCTAATAAGTTAATGACACCTTCATTTGCACCAACCATTTGTGTCTTAAGCGCTAGCATAAAAACTGTCACAATAGCTAATAAGAAGCCTGACATAATTGATTTTAAAGCATAACGTCCGCGGGTTTGATCAAACATAACTTCTTTCATCTGTACCTGATTGTTAATATTATCAATTGTTTCTCTAGACATATATGTATCTTTAATAGATTTATGATTTTCTATCATAATGACACTCCCCCCCTTATAAATTTCATCGAATAAACACCCCACACGTATAAATCTATTGTATTATTTTTCATTCAAATTTAATAGGGTGTAAGCTATTTTTATATTTAAACACTTATTTTTGAGATGGTATATAGAAATGCGCATGCTTATAATGATATAGAAGATGTGAACAATCAAATGGTACGCCAGTCGTAGTATAAAATGTAAAGATAGCTCGTTTATTAGTTCGTAGGTTTAACCAATTAAATGAATGAATCAGGATATGTAGAAATCAGAAAAATAATAGCTTAACAAGTTTGAAAATTTTATAAAAACAAATAAACGTCAATTTCTATTGAAAAAATATAGAAATTGACGTTTATGTTTTAGTCAGAGGTATTTATCTTTCAACCTCATTTAAGATGATATCGGCAATAGATAACTAGAGTGAGCATAAACTTTAACCAATTTTTTCATTCCTTACCATGGTTGCCTGAATAAAATCATAAATGCTTGTTAACTAACGAAACTTTTTATTCTAGTTTTCTTATTATTTTTTTAATTTTGTCAGTGTGTGTAGGCCATAGGCAAAAATACCATAACCTGCTAAAGTACGTAAAAACCATTTGAATGTGCTGCTACGTAAACTTTTTTCATTTAACAAAACAGCTGGTACAAGCGTACTAACAGCATACAACCCCAAAACTTTTAAATAACGTTTATACAATACACTCACCTCATTTCACTTTTATTATAACTAAAAGTGACGATGTGTGAGCACTCTAATTTTTACATATCTTTGACTTTTTACATATTTTTTAAAAGTGATTCTAAATTATCAAACGTGCTATTCATACCATCTTCTACGCCCATATCTAATAATTGCCGTGCTGATTTTGGATGAGGTAGTTCAGCTGTAGAAATAATACGTGTAATCGTGTCATCTTTTTGTTCTATTTGAATGATATTATGCATACCAGCCATATTTTTATCAATATGACCTTCCTTGTCAGCAAAGTAATCGTAATAATCAATCAAATTCGGTTCTTTTACTTCATTATATTTTGTTAATGTATAACTGGCGCCTTGATTAGTATATATTGCAAAAAAGGCTTGTCCTCCTTTTTTAATATTGAATTCAAATACTTCAGTTGTTGCATTTTGTGGGTGAAACCACTGTTCAAATAAAGCACGTTCTGTATAAGCTTGAAAAATTTGTTCTGCTGTTGCTTCAAAATCTCTTTTGAAAATAATTTTATTTTCGTTCACTTCTATTCCCATTTAATATACTCCTTCTTATGATTCGTTCATAATGACGTAAGACGTAACGATTTTTATTTTTGCATTTTTACTGTGACTCTCAAATTCAATAAAATCTGCAAAGTAAATTTTCATACCATTAACATTTGTCTGAATACCGTGCATTGCCCCGAATTTTCCGTGTGTTAAATGATGTGTAACTTCAATTTTTTTAATTTCTGTGCTGTGTGCTTCTATTTCATTATAAAATTCATCTAAGCTTTTTAATTCAAATGCGCCTGGTACCTTCCAAATGAAATTAGAAACCACAATTTGTGATAACTTTGTTTTATCGGCTAATGCAGAAGCTAGTAGAAAGTCTAACATTATTCGACGTTTTGGCGCATTATCACACGCCACATCTCCAACCAATTCAAACGGTATTTCAGATAATTTTTCATTTTTAAATGATAGTCCTTGTTCTTTTAAGGCTTTGTCCAATCTATCTATCGCTTTTGGTCCTACGCCATGAATATCTAAAATAGACGTTCGGTCATATTCTGCTACTTTTTCTAAAGTCATAACACCAATAGATTGCAATGCATTTGTAGCTGGACGTCCAATTTTAGGTAGCTCTGTTGCCATCATTAGCCTCCTCTCTTAGTCATTATATACCCCCGTTAAATCTATTTTAGTTATGTGGTATATTTGTTATTAAATTATCAACTACCTTTTATTATAAGATAGTTGACAAGTTTTAAAATCCATACTATCTTTTATCACAAGAGAGTGAAAAGAGGGATGTCATGTCAATTTCAAATCAAATGATGAAAGGTTTGTTAGATGGTGCAATTTTAGCGCTCATCTCTCAAGGAGAAACTTACGGATATGAAATTTTGGATAAATTGGAATCTCAACAATTTCCTGAAATCAGCGACGGCAGTATTTATCCTGTGCTATTAAGGTTAAGTAAAAAAGGCTATGTGATTTCTATTTCAAAAAAATCAGATTCGGGCGGGCCAAAGCGTAAATACTATAGCATCACGGAAGAAGGTAAAATGGAATTAGCTAACTTTAAATACAAGTGGAACGATTTAAATAATGGTATGAACAATTTAATGTGGAGGGTTAACAATGTTGAGTAAAAAAGCGGAAGATTTTTTATTAAAGTTGAGAATTGAGTTATTATTTCGTGGAAAAAATGAAGACGAAGTAAATTCAATTGAAGAAGAATTACGTGACCATATTACACTTGCAGAAGAAAACAACGATAATATCGAGGATCTATTAAACACACCCATTAAATCATATGCAGATAAATTTGCAAAAAATTTAAATATGACTCAAGGATTATTTAAATATATTTTATATTTCATATCTTTTATGTTTATCATGACAACGATACCTAGAATGTTAGATCATTCATTTCAATTAACGATTGCTTTAATTTGTTACTTCGTTCTTATCTTTTTGGGATCATTTATCTTTATTTTATGCTTTGTCAAAAAATCAATTATGCGCTGGGGTGACAGTAAAATAACTTATGCTATTATTGGAATTTCATCTTCAGCTATTTTTGGTTTATATCTATTAAGTGAATATTTATTACGAAACTATCCACTTTATATAATTTGGTCACCTAATCAAACAACTAATTTCACCCTTGGGTTAATCCTTTTACTAATAACAATGGTGACTTGCTTTATTTTAAAACAAAAGTTTTACGCAGGTCTTATTCTATTATTATGCATCCCCAATCTGATTGGCACACTATTTACAGGCGGTGACTTTACAAACAAAAACTATGTCATGATTTCTTCAATCGCCTTAATTATCATATCTTGGATTTTTATCATTTATATAATGATTAAATATTATCGCGAAAAACGGTCAACCGATACAAACGGGCCCTAAAAACAAGCGTGATATCAACGACTAACATTGTAAAATAGATTTTATTGTTCTACTGCAACTATCTATAATGAGTATGATAATTAAAGGCCGAAGGGCACCATTATGCCCACCGGCCTCACTGCTATATTTAAATAACTATATTAGTCTTCTAATGCAAATTCAAGACTTACTTGGAAATGCACATCTTTGCCAATCATAACGCCACCAGTTTCAAGTGCTTGGTTAAATGTGATACCGTATTTTTCACGGTTAATAGTACCATTAGCAACAAAACCAGCAGTTGTTGCGCCGTTCATAGGGTTTTTACTTTGTCCTTCATATGATAATTCAAAAGTTTCTTCTTCTGTAACATCTTTAATTGTTAAATTACCAGTAACAGATTGTTCTTCGACTTTTGTAACTTCAAATTTAATTTCTGGATAATTCTCAGCATCTAAGAAATCACCACTTCTCAAGTGATTATCACGATCACCTACACGTGTATCAATTGAATCTGCTTTAATCGTAAGCTCGCCTTTGATTGAATTTAAATCATTTAAATCACCTTCAAGTGATGCATTAAAATCATTAAATCTACCTTTGATATTTGAAATCACTAAATGCTTAACTGAAAATTCTACTACTGAATGCGCTGGATCAAAATTAAATTTTGTCATAATAAATTCATACCTCCAAATTTGTAACTTTTATTAATACATTAATTATACCAAGTATATTAAATATATCAATAAAAAAGCTCACATTTGTATTGCTTTATAATCATTCCCTTATAACAAAATTTTATTCATCCTCATTTTTAAAATGTATAATTTTAAAATAGACCAATATGTTAACAGCTTAATGTGCTAACATTTCTTCTTTTATTTCTTCTTCATTTAATTTTCGTGGGTAATATGTTGGCCAATTATCCAATTCTTTTAAAACTTTTTGTTTATCATTTCCCATAAAAATATGGAAATGAGCTGATTTTTTAGGTGCTATATTATGATCGCTAAATTGAACAAATTTTGGCAATGCTTTATTATTATCTGTTAATTTAAATGTATATCGTACGCCTCTATTACCTTTTTCATATTTCAATATATCCTTGCCATCATATACGTAATGGCCCGTCATTTTTTTGCCATCTTTTTCAAAAGTAATCGTATCTTTTGTGATGTCTATGTTATTTATATCTGTTTTATAACCTTTTTCGTAATATGTTTTATATTCTTTTTCATCCATTTTATCATCAGCAGCAGCTTTATGTTTCATCACTCCATCTAATGTACCATCCTGTAAGTATGGATATACGGATTGCCATTGTCCCTGAAAGTCTGTTAGTTTTCTATCTTTTACTTGATTATCTTTAAAATACCCATCAGCAATAGCTTTATCATGTTTATTATGTGAATGTTTTTCCTCAGTTTTAATATTGTCGCTTAATGCCATATCAATATGTTTAATATTTTTATCCATTAAATTTTGATAGGTTAACTTTTCATCTTTCAATTCTTCTTTAGATAATGATTCCATGTTATTAAATTTTAATGGCTTAGCTTTAGTTTCTTTGCGAATCGTATCAGTAACTTTATTAGAAACATTTGCTTCATATAAGATATATTTAGCTCCTGAGTCATTAATCTCTTTAACAATATTTGTCAATGCTTTTTGAGATGGATCTTCGGCATTCATATTTTGCACGCCTTTTTGTACAAAACCATATCTTTGTGACAGGTATCCCATTGATTCATGGGAGATATACACAGTATTCCCTTGTTTATCTTTAGTGATGTCTTTCATTTTGTTATCTATCGAATCTAAATCATTTTTTAATTTCTTATAATTTTCTTCATAATATGATTGATGATTTGGATCTTTTTTAATTAATTCATCTTTAATTTCTTTTGCAAACACTTTATTAAAATGAGGGTCTAACCAAATATGTGGATCATACCCGCCGTGATGATGTCCTTCATGATGCTCGTGTCCCTCATGTCCTCCATGATCCTCGTCATGTTGGTCTGTTAATAATTCAGATTTATCGATTTTATTTTCTAGTGATAATTTTATGTCATCGTCTTTTATCGTTGAAGCTACTTTTTTAGCAACAGGGTCTAAATCATCACCTGTATATAAAAACATATCGCCTTTACTTACATTCATTATTTCTTTTTGGGTTGGCTCATAACTATGTAAATCTGTACCGGGCGGATAAATCGATTTCACCGAAACATATTTGCCACCAATCTGATCAGCAAATGATTTCAGCGGAAATACTGTAGTATTTATTTCTATTTTCCCATCGTCTTCTTTATCACTATTCGATTTAGACACATCACACGCTGTCGCGATCATCGATAATATAATGATAATAGACATTAAATATATTGATTTTTTCATTTCTTCTCCTCCTTAAATAGTAACTGTTACGATTTAAAATTATAACCCTACCTTTATGAAAGTGCAATAGTTATTCTGAAATTATTTCGTAATTATTACGATTTATTTTAAAATGCTTTGTTAACGTCTTTTCTATAGTACGCCTAGTTAATATAGAATTAAAAAAAGCTGGAACACTAAAATGTTCCAGCTTCAAAACGCATTGAATAATAAATAACTATTTTGAGTATACGTTTATATTAAATTTACCAATCCAGACCTTTTATGACACATTAAAAAGAAACCTTACTAACAAAATAGAGCTAGTTATTACGTTATTCTATTCATTCGTTTGCTTCTAATATTTCTTTGTAATTTTTATATTTATATGGATCTTCTACCTTTTCACCAGCGATATATACAGTTGGCGCCGTTTTAATATGATTGTCTTTATATTGCTTTTGGTCTTTCTCAGCAGCTTTCCAAGATTTACTATTTTTGGTCTTATAATCTTTTTTAATTTCTTCTTTTTTAAGAGTAGAAATATTTAATTGATCTATTTGTTGATCAACGAGTTTTTCAGTAATCCATTCTTTTTCTGAATCTGGTTGTTGATTAAACATCCGTTTTTGGTAATCTAAATAATGCTCAGGGGCAATTTGTTTTACAGCATGCCCTGCTCTAGCACCTTTAATTGAATCTTTTCCTAAAAAGGCCATATTAACAAATTGATAATCTACTTTATTAGTATCTATATATTCTTTTTTTAATTTAGGCATAATATTTTGTTCTACCTTTTTACAATACGGGCATTTAAAATCTCCATACTCAATGATTTTAATTTTACCGTTTTCACCATATTTATCATCTTTATGTACATGTTCGTCGTCGTCATTTGAACAGGCTGAAACCAATAATAATACTGTTATCAATAACAAACTTAACCATCGTTTTTTCATTATTTAACGTGCACCTTCTTCTTTATATTATGATTCCTCTAAGTCCATATTTTCTTCTTTATAGTCTGGCTCATGCTTTTGAGTATAACCTTTAGTGTTAAAATTTTCTAAGTAATGCGCTTTATCATCTTTTATCTTATACGTATAATAATGAATTTCGTCATCATCTTTTAAAGGTTTATAAGCAATGATTACATATTTGCCATTCTCGTAAACATATATATTTGAATCTTTTTTTTCGTATGTGGATTCGACATCGCCTTTTTGTTTATCTGCTAAAACTTTTTGATATTGTGCTTGTTGTTTTACTGCTTGATCAATTGCTTCAGCGTATTTCCCGCTGCTACATCCAACCATCATTATTATTGAAATAATAGTCACCGTCATAACTTTTTTCATATTCCCACTCCTAGTACAAAACCTACTTATATCGTATTATTTATCCATACTGTTTATCATACAATGAAATCAAGGTATGTACTAGAACAATACTAATTATTTTCAGCTTAATTACTTTGTGTTTAAAAATTTGACTCATGTAATCATCTCTATACTGAATAAGCAAAACATAGATAACAATTATTAAGAAATTGGTATATAATCTATATATTTCAATGGCTAGATACCATTGCTAACAGCATATAAAAGAAGCTGATACATACATAATGTGTCAGCCTTAAATATCATATTGGCAGTAGATGTTTGGAATAAAAGTGCACTTATATCAAGCTTTTAAAACACCGCTTCTAAAGTACTAATTCTAAAGTGCTACTTCTTCATTTATGAAGCTTAGTAGCACTTATGCATGAGCCAAATCTCTTGTTTGCTTTTTTCTCATCATTCTTGGTGAGGCTACGAAATCATTTTATAAAATATAATTTCTGTCCCACTTTCTCTATAAAATCTAATTTCCATTAATTTAAAAAAATGTCAACGCGTACACCTTATATATAAATAAAACAAGGTGCATCCTTCGTTTTCATCAAACTACTTCCACTCTAATAGCTAATGCACCATAATGAAGTTCATCAGTTTGAGAATAAATTTGGTATATAGCAGCTATTTTTTGAGACAATTGATCTTCTGATTTAGCTCCTATTTCTTTATTAGAATATTGCTTCAGTAAAGATTGAAACGAAGTAAATACTACCGTTTCTATAACTATGACTTTTAGCGTTTCTTTACTTTCTAAATTTTCAAATATGATACAATCGCCACTTTTAATGTCTTGCCTTTTCTCATCATTCAATCTAATTTCAATCGTTTTTATGCCATTTTTCATTAATTGAAAGGGTTCGTTGTTTAAGTGCATCGAGTGTTCTATAGTATATACGCTCCATTCTTCATAAGCATTAGGTTGATATCAAATTATCATATTATTAATACGCTTTACAAGTTTCTACAAAAATAGAAACAAAATATAACTGTGTTTAGATTATTAATTTTTGTCCTCTTCTAATCTAATTTGTCGTTTGCTTTTCAACATAAACACACTCATCAAACTCAAGATGGATATAATGACTGCAAACCAAAATGCGCCATGATAACCACTTAATAACGCTTGATGTTGGACCTCTGCTGCCATTTCCTTTTGGCCCATATCCTTAAAATCAGACATATCTGGCGTATAGTTCTTAGCAACTTGGCTCATAATCGTTATTAGACCTGCTGTACCAATAGAAGCTGAAATCTGTTGTACAGTATTGGTCATTGAAGAGCCATGTGCATTCATCTCTGGTGAAAGTTGGTTCATAGTATGTGTCATCAGTGGCATTAACCCAAGCGCTATACCAATCATACGAATTGCATACACAGTTGCTAATAATGCTGATGATGTCTGTTCATCCATTATTACAAAATAAGACGTTGTAATTACTACGATAAACATACCAATAAATGCCAATAATTTAGCACCGTATTTTTCATATAACAAACCAGAAATCACTGACATAATACCCATAACAATGGCTCCTGGTAATAATATTAAACCTGACTGAAGTGCAGAATCATTCATAATATTCTGTACAAACATTGGCAATACTGTTTCAGAACCAATCATTGAAATCATAGTGAAGGCCATAATAATAATACCTATCGCAAATTGGCTATCTTTAAATACTGAAAAATCAAGTAATGGATTGTCTAAACGCGTTTGACGCAAGATAAAGAGGGCCACTAAAATAATGCCACCTATTACAGTTGTTAATACAACAGGATCATTCCATCCATCACGTGAAATTGAACTTGTACCATAGAGTAAACCGCCAAATCCTATAACTGATAAGATAATGGATAAAACATCAATAGGTGTCTTACGATTCGTTCCAACATTTTTCACGAATTTAAGTGCACCAATAAATGTAAGTGCCGCAATCGGTGCTACTACATGGAACAATGAACGCCAGTTAAAATATTCTACAAGGTAGCCTGATAGCGTTGGGCCAATAGCTGGTGCTAAACCTATAACCAAACCAAATGTCCCCATATATTTACCTCTTTCATGCGGTTCAAATATATCTAAAATGGTCGTCATCATCAAAGGCATCATAATTCCGGAACCAAGTGCTTGAACAATTCTTGCACTTAATAAAATAGTAAAGTTTGGGCTAAATCCTGCAATGATTGTTCCTATAAAAAATATAAATATTGCAGTTAAAAATACCTTTCTTGTTGAAAATCTTTGGATAATCATCGCTGACAATGGAATAACAACACCGTTCGTTAATAGAAAAGCTGTTGTAAGCCATTGTACTTGCGTATAATCTATTTTAAAATCTCTCATTATACTAGGTAATGCTGTTGTTAATAGCGTTTCGTTTAATAACCCAAAAAAACCACCACACAACATCATCAAAATCATTATAATTTTTGTTTTCTTATCCATTTTCTTACTCCTATATTTTAAAAATTTATCAACTTATGTTAGTCGCATTTCTGCATTATACCTATTTTATATGTATTTAGCATTAAAAAAACTTGAAATTTTTGGTTTAATTTGATGCTGTTTAAGTTAAAAAATAGATGCACCTTTGCAAATCGTAATAATTACTATTTACTTTTTTGATTTTATCTTGCATAATAACTTTAGATAAAGGAGGAACTTATTATGAAATTAGATTTACAAACAGCACGTCGTAATCTCAACAGTCCAAATATCAAAACAAGAAAACGTGCACGTAAAATTATCCAGCAACATAAGCGAAATAAATAAAAAAAGCGAAATTTCAAAACCAAAAACAATTACCTTTGATTTCGTCATTCCGCTTCTCAATGGTGACTTGATTTCTAAAACACATAAAAATAGGTGTATTGAGAAATCAGTCACTTATTATACCATTTAAGTTACTATATTAATGCGATACTTAAACTTTATTTTAAAAATAGATATCTTATGATAATTATAAATAGTATTTATCGATTACTTTTAAGTCATCTGTAAGTTCATAAATCAATGGTGCACCCGTTTTAATTTCATACCCTACTATATCTTCATCGGAAACGTCTTCTATATATTTAATTAACGCTCGCAGTGAATTACCATGGGCAGAAACTAAGACAGTCTTACCATCTAATAATTGTTGTGATATTTGATCATTCCAATAAGGTATAACTCTAACGAGCGTATCTTTTAAACTTTCAGATTCTGGCATCACTCTTCTATCTAAGTGTTCATATTTTCGATCATTTAAATAGTCATTTCTTTGTTGTTCACTTTGATTAGGCGGCGCTACATCATATGAACGTCTCCACGTATGCACTTGTTCTTCTCCAAATTTTTCTCTTGCTTTATCTTTATTCAAACCTTGTAACCCACCATAGTGACGCTCATTTAGTCTCCAAGTTTTAACGATAGGGATAAATAGTTGATGAGATTCATCTAATAGATGATAGGTTGTTTTAATAGCACGTTGTAATAATGAAGTAAATACAACATCAATTGCGATACCTTGGTCTTTTATTTTTTTACCTGAAGTTATTGCTTCGGTTCTCCCTTGCTCAGATAAATCAACATCTGCCCAACCTGTAAAGAGATTCTCTGCATTCCACACGCTTTGACCGTGTCTACATAAAATTAACTTTGGCATACTATTCCTTCTTTCCATTAATTAAAATGATATTACTTACTACATTTACAAAACCGTTACAATCAATCATATTAAAAAAAGCTTAAAAATATTTATATGACGCTTATTTCTATTTAAATCGTCACTCTATATATTAAAATTATAACAATTTACACTGTATTTTGAAATAATTGTATTCTTTTATTCATAAATGACATTTTATTTTTATTTAACTGTAACCTATAGCCTATCTAATGATGTTATAGTTGAAATCGTTGAATAAGAAACAACATATTAATAAAACAAGATGTCATTTTTTTAACACAAAAAATCAATAATTAAACAAAGTATAATTCATTCAAACAAAAAATTAATAGGAGGATTTTTCTCAATGAAAAAATTATTATTAGCTTCTTTTGCATCAATTACTATCGCTACAACTGGAGTTGGCCTAAACTCAAACGCATCTATAGCTGATGCTGCAGAAACAACACAAGCAAACAATGATGTTTATAGTGAATTTATTGCTGCAGGCGGTACAAAAGCATTATGGGATCATATTGTAATGCCAGAATCAAGCGGTAATCCGGATGCCGTAAATGAATTAGGTTACAGAGGTTTAGGACAAACTAAAGAAGCTTGGGGTACTGGTTCAGTAACAGAGCAAACTAAAGGGATGATTCAATATGCTGAAGACCGTTATGGCTCAATCGATGCAGCAATTGAATTCCGCGTTGCAAACGGCTGGTGGTAAAAACATAAATAGTGAATTTACCCCTCATTATATATTTTTTTTGCTAAAAAAAAGCGATGTAAGTGTCTATCATATTAGATGCTTACATCGCTTTTTATATAAAATTTTAGTTATTTATTCTACTGAATTGATCTGGGTTCTGGGTGAACATAAACTGAAGATATACCCTTACTATGCATATGTTGTTCTACTTTATCGCAAATTTGATGCGCTTCTTCTAGGGATATATTAGATTCAACCACAATGGTCACATCTACAAAGATACTACTTCCATGATAACGGCCTTTAATATTTTGAACATCTATCACTTCTTCAATTTCTAATACATAATTTCGATAAGCCTCTAACTCTTGCTCATTAAAACCATCACTTAATGTAAAGATAGACTCTTTGAAAATACCAAAACCTGTATATATAATAAGTAAACCTAAAATAATAGCTAATATCGTATCAAAAATAGGAAAACCAAATTGCGTGAACACTAAACCAATTGCTGTCCCTATACTCACTAACGCATCTGATAAATTATCTTTAGCTGCAGAATTCAATGAGCTACTTTTTGTATGATTAGCAATGCTTTGGTTAATGTAAAATACAGCCAGCATAATCAAACCACTAATGACACTGACGTAAATGTTTATAATATTAGGCGTTTCATGCTCGTCAGTCAATAACTCTGGGGCATTTTCTATAATAACCTGAATACCGACAAACATTATGATAAACGAAACAAGTAATGATGAAATATTTTCAGATTTCAAATGACCATATGGATGGTTTTTATCTGCAGGTTTAATAGAGATTTTTAAACCGATAATCACTGCTAATGACACAATAATATCCGTCATATTATTTAAACTATCTGCTTTAACAGCCGCTGAATTATATAAATAGCCTACTATAAATTTAATGATTGATAATATGACATAAACGGTTAAACTTAAAAACGCTCCTTTTTGAGCTGTTTTCAATTTTTCATTTTGACTCATCTTTATTTCCACCTTCAACATTATTGAATACTCATTATGACTTATCACCAGCATATTTACAACAATTTTTATTCAAAAATTATTTAATATAAAAACACTAATTATTTTTTTAGCCTTTCCTAATATTAATTATAATATTGAGTGAGAATAAAAAATAAGCGGAGCCGAAATCAATTGTTCTAAATAGATCTCATTACCCCGCCGGCCGTTTTAATACTTAAATGTCGTTACCATTGTACCTTATCTTTTATTGCATCTATGAAGCCTTCCATTGTTCGCATACTGTTTAGATTCTATACGTCCTTTATTAGTCTCTTAAAATATATTTAGAGAGTAAAAATGTAACTGGTATTGTGATAACCAACCCTGCAAAAGGGGCTATAACTGATGAAATGCTAAACCATTGAACAAAAATATATAATAATAAAGTTTGCATCCCCATATTGACCACTTGCGTTAATGGAAATTTCAAAAATTTCCTCCACGTTGGCGTTACTTTATAAACAAAGTAACAATTTAAATAATATGAAATAATAAAACTGATGATAAAGCCGCTTATATGACTAACTAAATAATTCAAGTCTAGTAATTTCAATAAACAAAGATAAACGATATAATAATTAAAAGTGTTCATGCCACCTACAATTACAAATTTAATAACTTCATAGTGCGTTTTAGTTAAATTCATTATTTTACTCCTTAGTAAATTCCAAATTATTTCGGATGATTACTATCAAAATATAAAATTACATGTATTATCTAGTATCATACTTTACCATAAAAATGTATGTCGTGTGTGATATAAACCATCCACTTACCATATAACCAATCCACGTCTCTCATCATATTAGGCTCATCATGAACTTAAATTCAAAACAATAGTTACAAAATGACTTAACATGTTTATAATAAGGGATTAGAGACAATTTCAAAGGAGTTTCAAACATGGACAAAATTTCAAATCGTCAATTACCAACCATGGTCATTATTGTGTTGGGTATAATGACTACGTTTGGACCTTTAACTATAGATATGTATGTACCTTCATTACCAAATGTGCAAAGTGATTTTAATACTTCTGTATCGCAGGTTCAACTCACTTTATCATTTGCGATGATTGGACTCGCTATCGGTCAATTTATCTTCGGTCCCCTATCTGACGCATATGGACGTAAAAAAATGGCTTTAATCATTATTTCAATCTATGCCATTGCCTCATTATTTGCCGTTTTTACAACCTCTATGAGCCTTTTACTTCTATTGCGACTATTTCAAGGCTTAACTGGGGGAGGCGCTATTGTTATCGCTAAAGCGACAATGGGCGACCAACATGAAGGTAAGGCTTTAGCTAAAGGACTTGCCTCTTTACTTGTGATCAATGGCATTATTACAATTATTGCTCCAATTATAGGTGGCTATGCATTAACCATATCCAATTGGAAAGCCATATTTTTAATTTTAACTGTAGTGAGTATCATCATATTGATATTATCAATGTTGCATTTAGAAGAAACACATAAAACAAATCTCTCTAAATTGAATTTTAGTGCTATCTTTAAAGACTTCGGTGCCTTATTTAAAAAACCTGCATTTATTATTCCAATGGTTTTACAAGGCTTAACATACGTCATGTTATTTAGCTTTTCAGCTGCAGGACCGTTTATTACACAGAAAATTTACGACATGACTCCTCAACAATTCAGCTATTTATTTGCATTTAACGGCGTTGGGCTAATCATTATGAGTCAACTTACAGCAAAATTGGTTGCATATATGAATAGATATCTATTGTTAATTATTTTGACAACAATTCAAATAGTGGGCGTCATACTAATCATTGTAACTTTAACACTTCATCTACCATTGTGGGTGTTAATTATTGCATTCTTTTTAAACGTGTGTCCTGTAACAGGCATAGGGCCTTTAAGTTTTGCCCTAGCGATGGAATCACGAACGGGCGGTAGTGGTAATGCCTCAAGCCTTTTAGGTTTATTCCAGTTTATACTTGGCGGCATAATGTCACCACTTGTTGGTTTACAAGGCGAATACAGTGTTTTACCATATATCACTATTTTAGTTATAACTGCTATACTCATTATTTGTTTAGAAATTGTCTTTAAATCTATTTTATTTAATAAACAATTAAAATAGATATCTTATTTTAATCATTTAAATGAAAGAACAGGGCGAACAATTTTTAGAAAATGTGTTCTTTACCCTGTTCTTTTTTATATCTCTTGATTGAATTTTATCTACTCTATTAACATCATTTGTTACAAAATAGGCAACCAAATTTCTGTAACATATGCTTCTGAATTTACATCACCTGATTTATATAATTCAAAAAAAGGTGCGTTTCTCAATTCATAATCTAAAGTATGTAAGATATCTCTGTTAATGGTTTGCATCGCTCGTTTTATTGACTCTGGAACCGGTCCTTTTGCGTCAAAGACAAGGTACCTTCCTTCAGCTAAATCAACTTGTTGCCAATTATTCTGCGCTTCCTCATTCGTTACACCGATTAAATAATGCATCTCTCCATTGGCCTTGGGTGTAAAGACGCCTAACAAGCCGTCTAAATGACGATTGCTTTGAAGTTTTAACTGATCTTTATGGCCTGCTGCTTCGAATTCCATCCAGAATTTAAAAATATTTTCTTGTGCTTTTTGCCCAGTTATATATTCTTTTTGAACACCTATAACTGACGTTTTTGATATTGTTTCTATTCTATATTTCATCTCTTCCAACCCCTTTTGGTTATTATAACTAAATTTATAAAATAATTTCTAATATTAACAATATGCTAAGCAACTTTATAGGCGCTTCACGGCAATAGATATATAATAAAAATATTAACTAGAGTTAATTGTTACTCATAAATTGAAACAGGAGTCACTCATTATGAACAAAAAAATATTAGCAGTTAAACCAATCAGTCAACTATTTCCAATCCCAATGATTATGGGATGTGAAGGTATCGCATGCGCAATGATATTACAATTCAACAATCATAATGTGCTCGCCTCCCATATTATGAAACATTGGCCTAAACATGATAATAATCCGTACAAAGGTTATGTAGGCCATCATTTATGGGTTAAACGCGGCTACCACCAAACAATCTTTCCAAATGCTTTAGTTCCATATTTACAAAAATATGATGCGCGTATGATTGACAGTACGGGTCAATCACTTAAAACATTATGTGACACGCTTGATCATGGCCAACCTGTTATCATTTATCACACTGTTTTAGGCCGTAAACCATTTAAACGCACTTTTAAATTTGACAATCAATCTCAGAAATTAGTCTCTAATATTCATGTCACAGTACTTATTGGTTATGATAAACATCATTATTATTATATCGATCCATTATGGTCAAGATTAAAAAAATCAATTATATTCCCTGCTATTTTTCCAAATAAATACCAAATTATTAAAATTAAAAAAGAAAAACTAGAAGCAAGTTACAACACACCTGGTCGCATGAGCCTACATTTTCAATAAAAGTAATTAAAACAAAACACCCATTAATCAATCACAATTTGATGCATAGCCTGATCAATCTCTTGCTCTATATCAGACGTACGCCACTCTCGTTGATACCCTAAACAAGGGCAAATATACGTCACGCCATTTTCTTCAAATGTATTTCTAAAATGAACATGGCCCATAATACTGTACTTGATATCATAACTTGTATAAATACTATTAAAATCTGATGTACCTATAAATGCATTAAAATAATCGAATATCCTATGTGGCATAGGGACAGCAAATTTAGGATGTGTAACAATATGGGTCATTAATATAATTTTTTTGTGTTTTACTTTTTCAATATCTTTAATTGTTTGTTTAGCAGCTATAGCTGATAATTTTCTATCTTCCATTGGCCAATCTATTTTCACTTTATCTTGCCAAGTAGCACCATAATACTTTCTTCGTGCAAGCCGTTCCAATGAAAATTTAGAATTGGCATACGTATAATCATACCAACCTGTATTACCAACAATGGCCCATTCATCATTGACAACATAGGGTTGATCAATTAAACAATTATCCATTTTAATATAAGTATCTAAAATTTCAGATGATGTAATCCCAGTTTCTGCTGACCAAAAATCATGATTCCCCGGGATAAATAACACTTTTATTTGCGCGTTTATTTCAATATTTTCTATAAATTGTTTCGTTCGTTGATAATGATTTGACACATCTCCGGCAATCAATAGTAATTCAATTTGTCGTTTTTGTATGATACGAACTAAAGCTGCTTGATAGTCTTTCGGTGTTAATTGATTATGCCTATCTACATGTAAATCAGAAATGACCCCTATTTGCATAATTATCACATTCCTTATTTATTGTAACAATTTCATTATGACATAACTCCAGTTTATTCATTAAATATTTCGTTTTTCTCTCAATCTTAACAATTTGCATTTTATATAAAATATATTTCTTTTTCTAAAAACACCCTTAAAGCTACTTTGGAAACGATTAAAAATTACATACAATTGTGTTAAAGTTAAGTTTATTACATTGCAGATTGGAAGGTATTTTTTATGAATAGAAAATGGACAGCCTTAATGGGTCTGTCTTTATGTTTAACTGCTTGTGGTTATTCAAATCAAGAAGAGAACCATCGTTTATTATATTTTTGTTAGATCTCTTGATACACTTTTGCATGGGCTAGGTCATTTGTTTGTTAATAACTATGGTATAGTCATCATTGCTATTGTTCTGATTATCCGACTATTTTTAATGCCCTTTATGTTAATCCAAGTTAAAAATATGCATCTGATGAGAGAAAAAACAAAAATAGTTCAACCACAGGTAGATGTTATCAAACAACATTTAAATGAGGCACAAACACAAGAAGACAAACGCGAAGCTAACAAAAAACTTATCACTACTTACAAGCAATATGGTATCAATCCATTGAAAGGCCTCATTGGTTGCTTACCTATTTTAACCCAATTCCCAATATTATTTGGTCTTATTATTACACTAAAGTTCCCTAGTAATGGTGGTATTGACCGTTTTCCATATTTTTTATGGTTCGATTTAACGAAACCTAATTTATGGATGTCATTCATCGCAGCACTTATTTATTTTGTTCAACCTCTCGTGAATACAATACATTATCCTAAAGACCAAAGAAAAACTCACTATATATTAATGGTGCTCTCTCCCATTTTCATTACGTACATTTCATTACATTACATTCTGCTGCTGCACTAGGTTTGTATTGGTCATTTAGCGGGTTGTTTTTAATTTTACAATGCACTTTGCGCATACATATTATAGTAGATTAGTCAAAAAGAAGCGGTTCAATTACAACAACAAATGCATAAAACAAGGCTTAAAATAACTTAGTAAGTATAGCAATATGTTCCCGTTATATATTTTTTAATGAATATCATTTTGTATTTAAAAAATTTCTTTTATAAACTTTTGATGCTATAATAAATTCAATTTGGTAGACAAAGGGGGAGTTTTGTATGGAATTTACTATAAGACCCTTAACAGAAACAGATAAGCGTGGTAAAGCAATTGTTCACTATGAAAGTTGGCTAGAAACCTACAATCACCTTTCCAAAAATAATTACTTAGAAAATCTTGATAAAGAACAATTTATTAAACAGTCTTTTTTACACAATGTGCCAACCTTAGTTGCGATTGTCGACAATGAAGTCGTAGGGTTTATATCTTACGGTAAAACACAGTCCTCTTCTTCTTCGGATGACTGGAGTGAAATATTTGCGCTGTATTTACTAGAAGAGTATCAACGTCATATGATTGGCTATGCGCTTACACAACGCGCGTTAGAGTTGTCTTATCCTGATAATGTAACACTATGGGTAGTCGAAGAGAATGAAAATGCTATTCATTTTTATGAGCAAATTGGATTTAAGGTAACTGATGATAAGAAACCGACTTACTTTGGAAAAACTTATAACGAAATTCGTATGGACTATATAAGAACAGAACATGATCATTAAACTATTTTAAAAAACAAAACATAAAAAAATACAAGCGCTAGTGCGCTTGTATTTTTCTGTCTCACGCCTTTTCCTTTTTCTAAATCATGTCTTAACTTCTATTAAATTAATTTTGGATATATTTTTCTCTCAAATAAGAACTTGTAAATAACATTAAATTAAATCGTTATCTAGATGGATTTTACTGCTATTCTATTACATTAACTGATTAGAAAGTATACTTAATGCGTTTCTCCTAGAGCGACTTTGATATCTTCATCTGATTCAATAATGGCTTCAAGCGCAGCTTTCAATCCTTTTGCGATAGTTTGAATGGACATAGAAGGTTGTTCTGGTTTGTCTGTAACTTGTTCTGGAATAAAAGGGACATGAATAAAACCAAATTTAATATTTGGAAACTGAGTTGCTTGTAAAAACCCCAATTGATATAAAATGTGATTACATACAAACGTACCTGCTGTATTAGATAATCTTGCTGGTACACCCGCTGTTTTAATTGCCTCTGTCATACGTTTTACTGGTAAATTAGAAAAATATGCAGCGTCACCTGATGATTGTATCATCTCATCTATAGGCTGATTGCCTTCATTATCAGGTATACGTGCATCATCTATATTGATACCTATGCGTTCTGGTGTTAATTCAAATCGACCACCAGCTTGCCCTATAGCTAAGACAATATCAAAATGGGTTGCTTTAAGTTTATTTTCTATGGTTACTTTACTTTTGTTAAAAACTGTCGGGATTTCTAATTTTTCTATCGTATGACCTTGTATCTCGTCTGGTAATAAGTTAACCGCTTCTAATGCTGGATTGATTGTATCGCCTCCAAAAGGGTCAAAACCTGTTACTAAAATTTTCATCATTTGAAATCTCCTTTCATTGTTTAAATATTCATCAAATTACTTAAAAAGCCCAAATGTACATCAATCCTATATGAATCAAAATCAATATAAACGCAACAGGCGCCTGGGCTTTAATAACACCAAATTCTTGTTTCATTTCTAATAGTGCGACTGGCAATGTATTAAAATTAGCAGCCATCGGTGTTAATAACGTTCCACAAAATCCACCTGTCATTGCTAGTGCACCTGCAATAACTGGATCCCCACCTTGCGCAATAACAAAAGGAACACCAATACTTGCTGTGATAACTGTAAAAGCAGCAAATGCATTCCCCATCAACATTGTAAAAAGTACCATACCAATCACATAGGCCGCAGCACCTATTAAATGATTTCCCTCGGGCAAAAATGAGGATATCCCTTTGGAAATGACATCACCAACGCCGCTAACGGTAAATAGCACACCTAACGCTGCCAAAAATTGTGGCAATATCCCTACTGTACCAATTTGCTGTGTTAGTCTATCACTATCATACAATACATACTTTCCATTTGGTTTTATGACTATATAAGCAGCAATGAGTCCTAATATAGAAGACACTCCTAGTCCGATAGCTCCGCCTAATGGTGTCCAGTTTGAAACAATAACCGCAGCGACTGCCAGCACTATAGCTGGTATAAATAATTTATTTCCATATTTTTTCGAACCTTTATCTCCTTGTGTATCATTTACATCTACAATGTTTTTAATAACGACTTGTTTACATAGCGTTAATGCCCCCATAACTAAAATAAATACGCCATTAACAACATTGGGTATATATGGACCGCCAATAAATAAGATGGCTAATAAAATCCAAAATAATGCTGTACTATATTTCTTTTTATTTGAGGTGGCTTTTAGTACACGATAAGCGGTATAAAGTAATTGTAAACCAATCAATATGTAAAAAATTTCTAAAATCTGATTTAATGTTTGATCACTCATGTGGTTTCACCTGCTTGTTGCCATACTTTTTACCTAAATATTTATCAAACCTTACATTATTAATCCATACAATCATAAAAACGATAACAGCAATGGGTAATGATGCTAGAACAAGGTCTATAGCATTTACTTTTATATTTAATGATTGAAATGTTCCCACCATTAAGAGTACGCCAGCCGCACCAACAAACAAATTTTGTCCAAAGAAATTACCATAATTTTCCATAGCAGAAGTTTGAGCTTTAATTTTTTCAATATCTTCTGGTTCTACTTCATTTTCTTGCAAATTATAACGTGTTCTTAAAGCCCCTTGCACCATTGGGTTAATTAGTGGGCGAACAAATTGCGGATGCCCACCAATACGTATTGAAGCGACACCTGCAATCTCTCTTATCAATAAGTATATTGTCATTAAACGACCACTCGTCACCTTATTTACTTTGCCTATCATATTCGAAGCTTGCTTCTTTAAGCCAAATCGCTCAATTAAACCGACCATAGGTAGTGTTAAGATAAAAAGTGTTACTAAACGATTATCAACAAATGCTTTACCTAATGTTTCAAGAATTGCGTGTATATCCAATCCAGATACAATTCCTGTTACCACCGCGGCTATTAAAATAACAGCGATTGTATCAATTTTAAATAAAAATCCTAATACGATAATTAAAATACCTAACAATTTTAGCCATTCCATTTTCTGTCCTCCTTTTTTCTTTATATTAAAGGTTTCATTTTTTCAATACAATGAATTTTCTGATAATATTCAGTTGAAAATTTTTAATCTTTAACAAATAATATAAAAAATAGACGAAATAGAACCCCTATTGATTAAAAGGTTTCCTTATTCCGTCTATACGTCCATACATGGATGACTATAAAAATAAGTCTCATGAGTTAGTTTCATGCATTAGTTATTCATTAGATACGGCGCTTTAAAAGTAGTGCTTTTTAAGCTAGGCGTCAATTCATTTTTGTTTCGGTCAACTATCGTTAATCTCATATTCATTCGGAATGGTTCACAGATGCACATTTATTTAAGTGTTTGGAAACGCATTACAACCATTTTAGTTCTGATTCACCAACGTGACGTGATGGTAGTAAAGTTTCAACAATTAATATAATTGTACAAAGCCACGCAATCACGTTAAGTATCACAGCGATGCTATTGATTTGAATTATATCAAATAAAATATTCACCACGATAGTTATACCAATAAGCAAAATAGCAGTACTTCTTTTTCTACCGGCGTCGTAAAATCGCCGTAACGTGACTGCAAACATAGGCACAATCATCGCTAATACAAAAACGCCTACGATAGCGGATATGATTGCTGCAACCGTAAACACCCCTGTAACAAAGCAAATAATGCCTATGATAGCTACAATAAATACCAAAATGATATGAATCAATACTGGTGTCCAGAACTCTAATCTATTTGATTTACCTTGAAAATCTATATATTTTTTCCAAAAATCTTTATAGGCTTCTACCATATTTGACACTCCATTTTCCGTTTAAAATTAACCCTAAAAACCAATATTTAAATTTATACTTCATAATATATCGTAATAGCTTATCCACTAACAAGTAGAATTATACTTAAACAGTAAATATGATAATCTTTATGATTTAATATATGATTTAATAACAGTTTCTAATATAACTGGTAATTCTACAAATGCACTTTGTTTATGCAAACGTTCACTTAATTGATGCGCATCTTTACCGATGGGACCCAGCATTAATGTAGGTGCGCTAATCATTTTGATGGCTTCAAAAGGAATTGAATACGTTTGATTAAAATTGGGCGCATTCTGAGCATATAATGTCATATCATCCATATCAGTTTCAAACTTCAAATAACTGGCGTCACTTATACCATTAAAATAATGTACACGTTCACTATTACGTTGGAATTGATTTTTCAGTGTGTTTTGGACTAAATGAATCGTTGATTCTATACCCTCGTCATACGAAGTATTAACCGCAGGGTAGTATGGTGAAGCAAAAAATGTTACAACAGCAGGCGCAATATTTTTACATAATTGCATCAATTTATCTACGACATTAACGCTTTGTAAATGTAACTCACTTGTTTCTTTGATTGTCTGGTTTATAACTTGATTTATATGATCCACACCATATCGTTTGATTGCATACTGCTTAAGTTGCTCATAAGTCAGAACGTTTATTTTCGTATCAAATTGATAATTTTCTTCTTCTAATATAGAAAGCCATTCTGATTCACAACGTTCTACAGCCGTAATCACAGTATTAATAAAAGCGCTATAGATATCTTTCGGAGTCTTTTTGAATAAAAATATATTAAATAATCCCATGGTTTTAAAAGGTGTTTGAACATCATATGTATCTTTGAGGTCTCTCGTCATCAATGTAACAGGCAAAGGCGTTGATTCATTTTCAAAGCACTCTTTTAATTGGGTATTATATTCCAGTGCTTGCGTAATGTAACTCATCATAAAGCTAGAACTCAATCCTTCAAGTGGTTGGCCTACGTGTGTTTCTTTACCATAACAAAGCACACCAGGCATTATTTTTCCAATTGACCCTGAATATATGTAATGTTGGTCATCAATAGATGCTTGTTGAAACGTAGGCTCACTGTTTAAATGTAATTGAATATCCAAATGATATTCAGTTTTTAATGCCGCGAGTTTTTCTACTGCTTTTCTCATACCGGAAGAGTGTACTTCCTCATCTGGCACTGTTACTAATATAAGGTTAATATCCCACGCTTCCACTGAAGCTAACTCAATTAATGACAGGTGCAACATCAAACCTGCTTTCATATCCATTGTTCCGCGTCCAAATAAATAATCTCCACTGATTAAATCATTTACAGCATCTTCATCTAGATAGCCTTTATTTTGTTGAAAATAATAAGCTAATTTATCAGGGTCACAAGCGATATCCTTTGAAAAACCAAATTCGGATACCCCTACTGTATCATAATGACTTACTAGAACGATTGTTTTACCTGTCCGTGTACCATGATAAAAAGCGATGAGTGCTTCTTTATCATCTTCAGTCAACACTTTTTGTATATGGTCAGAGTTTTTTTGAAAATAATTAAGTTGTGACAATAATTGGTGCACTAAACTAGGAAAACTTTTTTCACCTTGGGTATTCGTAACCGTTGGATGTTTTACAAGCCGTTTTAATAAAGCGAGTCGCTCTTTTTCATTTTGCCATAGTGTATTTTTCAAATTTACCCCTCCTATGTAAACGTTTACTAAATTATAATATGTATCTTAGATGATAACCAATATTTTCATTAAAATATACAATTAACTTAGTTTTACCGCACAAAATTATATTACTACTTCCTTAAATCAATAATATGCATTTAAAAATGCACCCTCAAAGTCAAATTGTCCATCCAACTTTTGGGGTGCATCATCTTTTCTGCTCAATTTACGAGCTAGCTTATTATATTTAATTATTAAATTGGCGTTTCGGTACTAGCAACCACACAGCAATAAACGCAATAATTGCAAGTGTAGCATTAAACCATAAACCATACATGGCGCCCACATGAATATTTTGCTTCGCTGTCATCATACTAAATATGGTACCTGAAATAGCTACACCAAATGAATTACCTAGCGATGACGCCATCTTATAAACGCCGGACGCTACACCAACTTTGTCTTCTGGTGCTGTGGTGACAGCTGTATCTGTTGAAGGTGTTGCGTACATACCTAAACCGATACCGTATATTAAATAACCCAGCACACAACTAACAACATAAACTGTTGTCGGTAAAAATGTTAATGAAATTAAGATAATACCTATAGCGTTCAGCCCTGCCCCTATAAGCATCGGTTTTTTGGGACCGATTGCTTGTAGAACTTTTTCACCAACGCGAATCATAACTAAAACTGCTACTAAATAAGTGATTGTCATTACACCTGATTGAAAAGATGTGAAATGCAAACCTGATTGAAAATACGTATTTGCAACAATTAATGTACCTGCTACAGCGTTCAATAAAAAGTTAGAGACTGTAGCACCACTATACGCTTTATGTTTAAACAACTTGAAATCGATTAATGGGTTTTTAATTTTACTTTCAAATAATATAAATACAATAATTGAAATGATGAATATCACAATTAACATCAAAATAAACGGTGAAAAGAAACCATAATTTGAAGATTGTGTAATAATTAGATTGACACTCAGCATTGCAACTATCAGTATAATTAATCCTACGATGTCAAATTTGGCACGTTTGGATAGCTCAGTTTGAACTGCTTTCGTTTCCGGCGCATGTTTCATTAAATACATAGATAATAATGCTACGATTATAGATATTATAAATATAGAACGCCAGCCTACAAATGTAGCCATAATACCACCAAAGAATGAGCAGATACCTGTACCGCCCCATGAACCTATAGACCAGTAACTTAACGCACGTTGGCGCCTTCTACCAATATAATATTCATTGATAATTGCCAATGTTGAAGGCATAATACAAGCTGCTGATAATCCTTGTATGGCTCTCCCAATAACGAGTAATGGAATGAATCCAGGTATAATAATAAGTAAAGAACCTAATATACTTAAAAATAAACCTATGTAAGTCATTTTAACTCTGCCATACCTATCAGCAAGTCCACCTGTACCAACGACAAATAGACCACATAATAATGCTGTTAAACTTACAGCTACATTAATTGTTCCATAGTTCGTATCAAAAGATGATTGCAGTGCGGGAACAATATTAACGAGTGATTGAGCAAACAACCAAAATGTGATCACACTTAAAAAAATACCTAGAAGAAGCCGATTATCTCCTTCAAACGGTCGTTCTGTTTCCATATATTTTTTGCCTCCTAATCCCCCATGAAACAAGCAGTAATTATTATCAGTGGCTTTGACTATCAAACCACAAAAACATTTTTCTCCCTTTTAAAATAATTACTATAATATAGATATGACTTTTTACTTATCAAAAAAACAAATGATTTTTCAAAAGTCAATATATCCAAAATAACACTAAGTGGTTAATATTGCTAAAAAACAGTGCGTATAGTGTATAAATATACCTAGAAAGAAATTTAACATTTATATAAACTATCTTATTTATGAGTTACCGTGACCAAATATTTTATCTCATTAGCACAATACCTCTACTTTAATCATTCAATATATAAATTTGTATTATATGTTTACCATTATCAGAAAATTCAAATAATATATCTTTATATCCTTGTATTTCGATAATAATTATAGTACTGTGCATTTAATCAAAATATAGCATCCCGTATTAAATGACATTAGAGCTACATTAAAATAACCCATTTCACATAAAAGAAGACAATTTCCCAGTAATTTGGAAAATTGTCTTCTTTTTATTTTAGAATTAAAAAGATAACACTTTATGATTATGCTTCAACGAACCATTGAATCGCACGTTTAATCGCATAATCCCAATAAGCATAATCATGTGCGCCTGGTCCATCTTCAAATAAGTATGACACTTGTTTTTCGTCTAAATAATTAATAAATTTCTTATTATCTTCATATAATTCATCTTCTGTGCCACACATAATCAATAATTCTGGTATCGCTTTATGTTGTTGCATAGCTTGTTCAACTAAATAATATGGGTCTAGTTCATTGCCCTTTGCATTTTTAGATATGCCAGCGATTGCTTCTCCTGAGTAATCGTACCATTTATAATCCATAAATGCCTGAGCATCAAATACAGCAGATAATGGGCAAGCTTTTGCAAATCGATGGCCCTCAGCTAAAGCATATTTAATTGTTCCATAGCCACCCATAGAATGACCTGCAATAAAATTATCCTCTCTTTTATGAGATAATGGCAAGATTTGATGTACATAATCAAACACTTCTAATATATAATCATAATATTTATGGCCAAATACCATATTGCTATAACCGCTATGGTCTGCATTAGGCATAATAACTGCAAGTTGATGTTCATTCGCATAGCGTTCAATACTGGTGTAGCGCATATAGGACGTTTCATCACTTGATAAACCATGTAATAATAATAAAGTTTTTAAGGGTTTAGGCTGTGCTTCTTTGTTAAAATAACTTGCATCTTCTGGTAAAACCACCATAAAATGATGATGCATGCCTATTGTTTTTGAATTATAATTAATCGATAATATTGCCAACTGTTTCACGACCTTCTATTCATTAATCGTTTGTGGTTGTTGTTTACTTCTTTTCTCTGCTCTGTGTGCTGGGTCTAAGCGTTTTTCTAATAATCTTAAACCTACATCAATTAAAATAGCAATTAATGCGATAGGTATTGCACCAGCTAAGATAAATGTCGTACCATCTGTAGCGTTTGTACCGCGAATAACAATATCGCCTAAAGTTGGCGCACCGATAAATGATCCCACTGCTACAACGCCAATTGCTACTACAAGTGCAATTCTTAATCCACCTAAAATGACTGAAAGCGATAAAGGTAGTTCAATCATTCTCAACACTTGGTTTCGTGTCATCCCCATGCCTTTACCAGCATCTTTAATATTTACATCTACACCCATAATACCTGTATAGGTGTTTTTTATAATTGGTAATAAAGCATATAAGAAGACTGTGACTACAACTGTTGTCGTACCTAACCCCATAACTAACATAAGAATCGCTAACATCGCAATGACTGGAACTGTTTGGATAATATTCGCAATCGTAATAATCAAACCAGAGAACTTACTGTATCTTGCGATGACGATACCAATTGGGATACCGACAATGGATGCAAATAATACACCATATACAGACATTAATAAATGTTTTAAAAATAAATCCCAAAGGTAGCCATAGTTAACTGAATAATATTCTACTAATTGCTGTAATAAATTACCTTCCATTAGTTTTGACCACCTTTCTTATCGTCTTCAAAATAATTATGTGCTTTCAAGAATTTTTCTGCAACCACAGCAGGCTCTTGACCTTCACCGTCTGCTTGATAATTCAATTTTTGCATTTCATCTGTAGATACTTTCTTAGCTAATTTATCAATAATTGGCTTCAATTCTGGATGTTTGTCTAACAATTCATTTGTAGCTACCGCACTCGCATCATAGGGTGGGAAAAAGTGTCTATCATCTTTTAATACTTTTAAATCATAAGCTGCAATACGGCCATCTGTGGAATAACCCACTGCTACTTCTAAATTATTTGAATGCAACGCATCGTATACTAAACCAATTTGCATTGGTCTAATCGTGTCAAATTTAAATCCATATTCTTGAGTAAATCCTGGATAGCCATCACCTTTACGATTTAACCATGAACTGTCCACTCCAAGTCGAAGTTCTGGATGCTTTTTCAAATCTGATACAGTATCTAAATTATATTTTTCTGCAGTTTCTTTCGTTACCATAAATGAATATGTGTTTGCAAAACCATATGAATCAAAAAATGTTTGATCGAATTTCTTTTGGAAACCATCTTGTGTTACTTTCATTGCTTTTTTAGGATCTTTAATCGGATCTTCGTTTAATGCGCCAGTCAAGTCTGTACCATTATATCTTGTACCTGACATGTTAGCGTCACCATTAACTAACGCATTGTGTTGAATCGTACTTGATCCTAAATTGTTGATTAGTGTCGGTTTAATCTTACCGTTTGTATCATGTTCTATTAACAGTCTCAACATATGAGACATAATTTGTGATTCACTTGTTGCTAGCGCTGTAATTTTGACATCATCTTCTGAGCTGTTGCCACCTAATCCAGGTAAACTACATCCAGATAAGACCGTCAGACACAACACAAGCACAATACAATATTGTTTCAATTTCTTCATAATGTCCTCCTCAAATTATCTGGATACTTTTAATCCTTTAGGTACAGCCCATCTTTCTACGATTGAAAGTAAGAAGTCTACGAATAAAGCTAATGCAGTAACTAATACCGCTGCACTTATAATCATTAATGGGTCATACAAGTTTAATCCGTTAAATACAAAATCACCTAAACCGCCCGCGCCTACGTAGCTGGCTAAAGTAGCCCAACTAATTACGTAGACAGAAGATAGTCGGATACCCCCTAAAATAAGCGGTAAGGCTAATGGTAATTCAATATCTTTCATTAATTGAAAGCGTGTCATACCCATGCTTGTGCCTGCTTCTTTAATATTGTCATCTATGTTTTGTACACCTAATACAGTGTTATTTAAAATTGGTAATAATACATATATAAATAATGCTACGATTGCAGGTAATTTACCAACACCAAATATCGGTATCATGACAGCTAATACCGCTAATGTTGGGATTGTTTGAAGCACCCCAGCAATTGTTAATACAATATTAGATGTTCTTTTCATTTTAGATAGTAAAATCCCTATTGGTACCGCGATTACAATAGCAATTAATAAAGCGATGATTGAGATATAGAAATGTTCAACTGTTTTAGATATCAGTTGCCCACCATATTGATCTATAAAGTCTTTCATTACTTATCAGCTCCTACATTGTCGGGCTCAACAATAGCATTTTTTTGTGCGCTGATATCTTCATCTAATTCGCCCCAAATACTATCGTAAACAATATCAACTAAGTTTGCTCTTGTAATTAATCCAATCAGTGTTTCTTCATCGCTATCTACAACTGGTACGTTTCTTACATTACGTTTTAAGATTGTGCGTACTGTATCTTGTAATTTACTATCTACTCTCACTCTATAAATATCACGTTGCATCATGTCTATAAGTTCTTTCCCACCACGTAGTCCTTGGTTTATATCTTCAATGTCTAAATAACCAAGCAGCCTACTATTGTTTCCAACTACGAATATTGTATCCACGCGACGTTCTCTCATAATTTTAACCGCTTCGTTTAATGAACTGTCTGCATGTACTGTTACTGGTCGGATCATTGCATCTTTAACAGTTCTCATATTAGGTCTATCTTGAATCAATCTATTTTGACCAATAAAGTCGCGGACGAAATCATTTGCAGGATGACGTAAAATATTATCTGGCGTATCGTATTGAACGACTTGCCCTTCAGACATAATACAAATCTTGTCTGCCAGTTTAATCGCTTCATCCATATCATGTGTAACAAAAATAAATGTTTTACCTAATTTTTGTTGCAATTGTTTCACTAAGTCTTGCAACGTGTCTCTCGTGATTGGATCTAATGCGCCAAACGGTTCATCCATTAAAATGACATCTTGTTCAGCAGCTAATGCACGAACAACACCAATACGTTGTTGCTGCCCGCCAGAAAGTTGAGAAGGATATCTATCTAAATATTCTTCAGGTAAATCGACAAGTTTAATTAACTCTTTCGCTTTTTTCTCTTTCTTTTCTTCAGACCATTTTAATAACTTAGGGACTAATACAATATTTTCTTTAATGGTCATATGAGGCATTAATCCAATTTGTTGAATTACATAACCAATTTTCCTACGTAGTTCAACAGCATTCATTTTACGAACATTTTTGCCGTTGATTGCAATTTCTCCTTCTGTAGCTTCAATCATTCTATTTATCATTCTTAAAGCAGTTGTTTTACCGCTTCCACTTGTACCTATAAATGCGATAAATTCACCAGATTCAATTTCTAATGAAATATTATCTACAGCTTTTTTTGTGCCGCCATAGACTTTAGATAAGTTTTTTATACTTAACATGTGTTAATTCCTTTCTATACTTATATTCTCAATTAAAAGTTTCTTATAAATATAGGGCTACCTGTGGATGTTATACAAATCCGAAAATAAGTAAAAACATGTAGCACAACTAGCCCTACTTTATTCATGTGTCGGTCAAAAAGATTAATTTCGACTTATTTTATCCATACTATATATTAAGATAACTCAATAAATGAAAATAAACAATTTATAACTGTAAATTTTGTTTATTAAAATATTGAAGTAAATTTACATTCAATAGCTCAAAATTAATTCTAAAATTTTATTTTCGTTTTATGCCAATAAGGTGTCCTAATTCTTTTGGTTTTACTTGAATCCCACCCAACTGCGCATAATCATCTATAGCATTTTTAATTTTTCCTGGGAACGCTGATGGTCTACCAGTCGTTGTGTCCATCCCCATGAGCATCACTTCATACGTTGCACAGCGTGTGTTTTGAGAATCTACTAAATTCATAAATACGTGCAACCGTTTAGCATCATAATCATATAATGCCACTTTTACCGTAATCGGTTCATCTACTTTAATTTCTTTTAAATACATAACATGATTCTCTAAAGTAAAAACGGTGTACTGAAGTTTGTCAATGGCTTCCATATCTAAACCTAGCTCCGCAAGCCAAGCATCTGTAGCATCACTAAATACACGATTATATTCAGCATCATTCATATGCTGATTATGGTCTACCCAAATATCTTTAACAGTTGTTCGATATTGAAATTGAGTCATATTAACCTCCGTTTATTTTGTACCTTTTTTCATTGAGGCAGTATCTCCCGGCCAATAAGCTTCCGCTAATTTTTTTACTTTAACTAAGAATTCATTACGTTTTTGATCTAATTCAGACATTGACTGACCTTGTGAAGCTATTTCACAGCCATTAACGACATCATCATATAGTGTTTGAGTTAATTCAGGCGCAATTAATTTTGTCCATGGTTTTTTCAATGCTGGTCCAAATTGTTTCAACATATGACGCATGCCACCTTCGCCGCCTGCAAGATGGAACGTCATAAATGGCCCATATTGTGCGTAACGTAATCCTGCTGCATGTGTAAATGCTTTATCTACTTCTTCTGTTGTCGCTACGCCGTCATTAACAATATGTAATGCTTCTCTCCATAATGCTTCCATTAACCTATCAGCGATATGACCTTCAATTTCATGTCTCACATGTAATACATCCATGCCAATACTTTCATATATTTCTTCAGCTTTAACCGTTGTAGCTTCATTCGTTTGTTTGCCAGGGACAACTTCTACCAATGGCAAAATATACACTGGGTGGAACGGGTGCGCCACCACTAAACGTTCAGGGTGTTTTAAATTTTGTTGTAATTCTGAAGGCATAATTCCAGAAGTACTCGATCCAATCATTGCATCTGGCTTAGCGTAAGCATCAATTTCAGTTAATACTTGATCTTTAATTGATTCGATTTCTGGAACATTTTCTTGAATATGATCAGCATCTTTTACAGCTTCTTCTAAATTTGCTGTGAATGAAAGCTTATCTAAAGATGCACCTTCTGCTAAACCTAATTGTTCAGCATATGGCCAATTTTGTTTTACTTGCTTTAACATTCTTTCATAAGCACCTTCACTCGGATCAGTTGCTACCACTTCATGACCGTGGGCTAAAATACGCGTAATCCAACCACTACCTATAACACCTGTACCTACCACTGCAAATTTCATTATTTGCCTCCTTTTGGATCTCTAAGTTGATATTTCACGCGCGCTTCAGCTGGCGTCATCGGTTCTATATCTAAATCTTTTAATATTTCAACCGCACGTTCAACAAGTTGCTCGTTAGAAGCTTTGACACCTTTAGATAAATATAAATTATCTTCTAATCCAACGCGCACATTGCCTCCACGTTTTGCTGCTTCTTCTACAGTTGGCAATTGCATTCTTCCAATTCCAAACGCTGACCAATGTGCATTGTCAGGAATACGTGTTTTAAAATATTCAATTGTTTCCGCGTCATTTTCAGCGCCCCACGGTATGCCTAAACAGAATTGGAACATTGGTTCACCTTCAATAAGGCCTTCATTAACTAATTGTTTAGCAAACGAAATATGTCCACTATCAAAACATTCTAATTCAGGTTTTACGCCTGCATCTTTTACAAGTTGTGCTTGTTTTCTTAACCAATCTGCTGGGCTTAAATACACAGCATCTCCCATGTTCACGCTTCCACAATCAAGCGTGCACATTTCTGGTAATAAGGCACCAATTGCTTCGTGTCTCTCAGCAGGTGTTTGCATATCTGAGCCTTTAGCCGCTGTATACGGATCTTCAAGGTTAGGGATAAAGTCTCCGCCACCACCTGAAGTAATATTGATAATAATATCTTCATCAGCTTCTCTAATTAATCTGACTGCTTCTTTAAAAAATTCAACATCATGGCTTATACCCCCTGTTTCTGGGTCTCTTGCATGAATGTGTGCTACAGTAGCTCCTGCTCTTGCACATTTAATTGCTGAATCTGCAATTTCTTGAGGCGTTACAGGAACACTTTTATTTTTATCTACAGTATCTCCAGCACCTGTTAAAGCTGCTGTTAGCATAACTTTTTTCATATATAAACCTCCAACAGAGTTTTTATCACATGGGATAGTGTACCAACTGGACGGTTTAGTTTCAACCCTTAAAACGGCCAAAAAAAGGGATAAATGATGATGTCTCGTCATTTATCCCTATACTATCAGTACTTCTCACGATTTGAGAATTTAATTATTTTTTTATAATTTTAACTTTTTTATGCATCGTTTCGTCGCATTCGATTTTTTTCAGTGTAAGATGTTAATCTTTCTAAAACTTTTGACCTCATTGACTCATCTAATGCATCTAATCCAAACACCTCTGATAACCATAAACCATCTACTGCCAACCTTATAATTGTCGCATCTACTTTATCAAGTCCGTCTCGTTCTATTTTATCTTGCCATGCTTTATAGGTATCTTGTAACGGCAATAATAAATTACTGTTTATACCTTGTGCAGCCAACATTCCAGAAGTAATGGATGCATTTTCTGAACGGTGTTCTCTTGTAGCTTCAATAAAGGCGCGAAGTAATTTACCTTCATCTTGATCGTCTTTTTGTACATGCTCATTGACATTATTTCTATACAATTCATCTGCATGATCTACAAGTCCTTGTATTAACGCAAATTTATTTTTAAAGTGATACAGTAAACCACCTTTACTTACACCTGCTTTTTTGGCTACTGCATCCAGAGTTAAATATTCACTGCCTTGTTCGTTAACAATAGCCGCTGCTGCTTGTAATAGTTGCGTACGTTTAGACGCTCTTGCCATGACTACACCTCCTTAAATAATTTAATTTCGTTTGTATTTTTATCTTTTGTTTATCCGAGCAAACTATAAACGATAAATTATCAACTTGCAACATTATTATATTTTTTATATAACTTTATAACAGTTTAATCAAGTGGTGATACGTGCTTTTACTAACTTAAACATATGATATAACTATACAACCCTTTTTATATTTGTAACACACAAAACATGCAATGTGTGTTTACAAACTACAACTGATTTGTATAGTAAAACGCCAATTTATTGAGCGATTAGTTATCATTCATCCCTTTGCCTTCTAAAATATGCTCAATATATTTTTCAACTCTATTTTGTCTTGTTGATGCCTTTTTAGCATTTCCAATATAGTACATATATTGACGTTGTCTACCTGGTGTTAAATGATTAAATGCTTCTTTTAATGCTGGTGATGCTTCTAATTTATTTTTTAATTCTTCAGGCATATGATATGTTTCTGTTGTTTTCATAGGTACCTTTTCTCCAGACTTTTCAAGACGAATCGCTTCCTCAATATACCATTTAATTTCATCTTTTCTGTTTTTGATTTCTTCTAGACTTTCAAACCTTAATTGTCTCGCTGCTTGAACATTTTTTGTTTGTTGAATCAATGAATGATAGGGGTCTTCCATGATAGCCCCCTTTTCAAATAACAAAGCACAGTATTGTTTAAAATTTTGTATAATTACAACGTTCTTATGATTTAAAGTATAACAAGGATGCATCCATTTATAATCTTCTACTAATTCAGTTTCTTGCAAAATTGTTCTAAGTAATTTAAAAGAGGCTTGCCAATCGTTTAATCCATCAATAAATGCATCTACCTTTATATTTTTATTTTTTTCAACCATAAGCACTCACCCTTTATTTTTTATTTATTTTCATTTTACTATGAATAGTGCAATTTAAGCCATTACAAAAGTATTCTAAAGAACAAACCAAGTTTTCCGATTAGTTTACTATGATTTAAATATAATTTGTGTTATGATGCTTTTATTATTTTCAATTTACATAAAATAAAGAGGTGTTCTAATGCAACAATCAAAACATTTAAAAAAAGTGCTGGGTTTATCTGATGTTATGGGTATTGCTATCGGACAAATTATTGGCGCTGGTGTCATGTCCTTAACGGGTATTGGTATACAAATGACAGGAAGTGGCATTACGCCAGCATTCATTCTATCATCACTTATAACATTACTTACGATGTTACCTATAGCAATTTTAGCTTCTAGTTTACCTACTACAGGGGGTATGTATCAATATACTAGTCGTTTACTGTCACCTAAAACAGGTGTTTTTTGGTTATTATTATTCATCTTTTTACAAATAACATTATCTTTATATGCGCTTTCTTTTGCACAATATCTTGAAGGTTTACTCCCTGGTGTTCCAGTAAGAACTGTAGCCTTTTTACTACTCACCGTTTTGTTTGTAGTTAATATCGTGGGCATTAAATCTGCTTCAATCGTCGGTAACTTAATGGTAATAACTTTAATCTTAGCTTTATCATTCTTTATTCTTTTTGGTTTACCTCATGTTAATTTTAGCGTATTCAGCACCTCATCCATGTTTCCTGATGGTTTTACTGGTTTCTTTACAGCAGTGGGTCTCGTTTCATTCGCTACAGGTGGAGCTCAAGTAGTAGCTGAACTTGGTGGAGAAATGAAAAACCCTAAGAGAGATATACCACTTGTAATCGTTGTAGCTACTATTTTTGTAGGGTTATTATATGCTTTTATCGCCTCTATTGCAGTTGGGGTTTTACCAATACCTGAAGTTGCAGGCAGACCTTTAACAAGTGTCGCTAAAGAAGTGCTACCATCACCAGTATTTATTTGCTTTATGGTTGGAGGAGCGATGTTCGCTTTAGCTACGACTCTGAACGCAACATTCACGTGGGTCACAAAAAGTTTATTAATTGCTATCGAAGATGGGTACTTGCCCAAGACGTTAGGCACTGTTAATAAACGCTTTGGCACGCCACATTGGTTATTACTAATATTTTATATTATCGGAATTTTACCAATTGTAAGTGGTATGTCTCTAGATGTTGTCGCACAGTTAGGTACAGGTATTTCACTTATCGTATTTGCTTTCCCTGCGCTAGCTGTTACACAATTACCTAAAAAATATCCTGAAGCTTATAAGCAATCTTTCTTTAAATTGCCTTATCCAGTACTAGTGGTCATCGCTACGGCAGCCATTGTCGTTTTACTCTATCAATCATACTTGCTAATTTCAGATTTGAAATTAGGTTATATTATGGGAACATTTGCATATATTTTTATTTCTGCATTGATTGCTCATTTTTCTAATAAAAAATCAAACTTATCTATTGAATCTATACAATTCGCTAAAAATGTTCCAAAAAATGAGGACTGGGACAAAAACCAAATTTTTATAAAATGATTTCGTTTATCCACGCCATCAAGAAGAACTAGAAAAAATAGTCCAGAGCCGAATTGCTTGCATAAGTGCTACTAGCCCCCAATGGATTACATGAGCTTCGACTCATGCATAAGTGCTACTAGCCCCCAGTGGGTTACATGAGCTTCGACTCATGCATAAGTGCTACTAATTTTCATAAATGAAGAAGTAGCACTTTAGAAGTAGCACTTTTGAAATAGCTTTTTAGACCTGTTTTTCTTTAGTAAAGTAAGGCTTTATATTTTTATTCCATTCACCTCCTGCCAACACAATATTCAAGATTAAAACATTATTTATGTCTCAATACCTTTTTCAACAATAGCACTCCATTAAACTTAAAATGGATGCTATTGTTATGTATATGTTAAACACTATAAAAACATAAGAGTCACAAAGAAGTTTGTATCAATGTACTATTTAATACATTCAAACATGCCTCCCTTTTTTCAAATAAGTCACTTTATCAAAATACATCTTTAATCTATGTAGCGATTTGCTTTTCTTATGGTTTAATATAAGTAAAATTATATTAAAATCATTATAAAATATTAAAATCAATCCCTAATCTCTGTTACACTTATAAATAATCACTTTTTAAGTGTGTGTGGTAAAGCGTTAAATGATTTATGTAAGCGCTTTAAGTTTATGGAGGGGATGTTTTATGCAACAAGATAATATTTGGTTAACAATTGTTGGTCTCATTATTATCATTTTAATCGTTGGTTTATTGATAGCCAAACGTATCAGCCCTGTGGTAGGTATGATTTTAATACCAAGTATAGGGGCTTTAATATTAGGTTATAGTATTGGAGACTTAGTAGATTTCTTTAATAGTGGGTTAGATCAAGTAATCAACGTTGTCATCATGTTTATCTTTGCCATTATTTTCTTTGGAATCATGAGTGACAGTGGTTTATTTAAACCTTTAGTGAAAAGGTTAATTTTGTTAACGAGAGGTAACGTCATCATCGTCTGTATTGTCACAGCAATCATTGGTACGTTCGCGCAATTAGATGGTGCAGGTGCAACAACATTCTTGCTATCAATTCCTGCATTATTACCACTGTATAAAGCCTTAAATATGAATCGATATCTATTACTTTTATTACTTGCTTTAAGTGCCGCTATTATGAATATGGTACCTTGGGGCGGCCCGATGGCGCGTACGGCTTCAGTCTTAAACATAAAAAACGTGAACGAGCTATGGTATGGTGTTATTCCTATTCAAATTATAGGGTTCTTCCTTATACTCATATTTGCTGTATATTTAGGTTTCAGAGAAAAAACACGCATCAGCCGTGATATTCGTTCTGGTAAATTACCAGATACTCAAGACGTGGACATACATAAATTAGTAGAAATTTATGAGCATGATCAAGATATTAAGTTCCCTATCCGTGGTGTTGCTGTTACAAAACCTTGGATTAATTGGGTGAACGTCGCATTAACCATCGCAGTCATTGTAGCAATGTTAGCTAACATTGCTCCACCAGAATTCGCATTTATGATTGGTGTTGCAATTGCTTTAATTATTAATTTCCCAAATGTCGATGAACAAATGAGTCGTTTAAAAGCGCATGCGCCAAATGCTTTAATGATGGCTGCAGTTATCATTGCAGCAGGCATGTTCTTAGGGGTATTAAATGAAACTGGTATGTTAGAATCTATTGCACTCAGCTTTATTCATATTATTCCAGACGCAGTAGGTCCGTATTTACATATTATAGTGGGTATATTTGGTGTACCTCTAGATTTATTAACGAGTACGGATGCTTATTACTTTGCTGTATTACCAATCGTAGAACAAACAGCAAGTCAATTCGGTGTACCTAGTATTTCTACAGCTTATTCTATGGTTATTGGTAATATTATAGGAACATTCGTCAGTCCATTTTCACCAGCGCTATGGTTAGCTATAGGTCTTGCAGAAGCAAACATGGGTACTTATATTAAGTATGCTTTCTTCTGGGTTTGGGGATTTGCAATCGTAATGTTACTCATTGCTATGTTAATCGGCGTTGTAACTTTTTAATATGCACTTTATAAAAACAGCGAAGCCTTTTGGCTCCGCTGTTTTCTATGTGTTTATTTGAGTATTTTTATATTTTGCGACATTTTTAAGGCTAACCACTAAAATGAATGCTACGATAGCAATCGCAGCTGAGAAGTAGGTAGTTGCATATACGTTTAAATTAGATACAACTAAACCACCCACAATACCGCCAATACCGATGCCGGCATTTAAACTGGACATATTCCAACTCATTACTTGGCTTGTATCACCTTCAACATGTTCAATAATACCACTTTGAACAGCTGGATTAGTACTCCATTGCATAATATTCCAAATAAAGATAACCATTAATAATAAGCCTGTTCCTGGTAAGAAAACATTAAGGATAAGCATCATGATAATAAATATAGTAGTAGCGATAATTAACCAACGTTTACTTGTAAGTCTATCCGATAAAAAACCACCCATTGAGGTACCTATTACACCTGCTACACCATTAATTAATAATGCAACAGAAACAAATGACAGATCATGTCCCCCAGAAAGCATCAATGGATTAATATATATGAATGTAACTGAGTTCGCTACTAATAATAAGAATGTGATACCTAAGTATTTTGTTACTTCAACTGGTCTCAGCACTTTAGAATAACTACTTGAACGTTTCGAATCTGTTTCTGTATTGGTAGATGGATAACTGCTTAATTTCGGAACATACGCATACATTAAAACCCCTACAAGTATACTAATAACAACAATAAATAGAAATGTATATCTCCAACCAACTAAATCACCTATAATTGTGCCAATCGGTACACCAAAAACGTTTGCGCCACTAAAGCCTGAATACACAATACCTATCATTTTGCCACGGTGTTGAGGTGCAGTTAACAAGGCTGTTAACGCTAGTATTTTAACTACAATTAAAGCAGCTGCTGCAGATGATAATATTCGTCCGACTACTAGAATAGAAAAGTTAGGCGCTATAGCAATAATAAGATTTCCTACAACAAACACTGCTAAAGCCCATATTAAAACCTTTCGTGGTGAAAAACGGTTGGTTAACTTCACTAATATAGGACCAGCTACGGCAAATGTAATAGCATATAAAGTTACTAATTGCCCTATGACAGGTTCAGAGACTTGTAAATCATTACTCATTAAATTCATAATCCCTGCAACCATCATTTCGACCATTCCAACAATAAATATACTTAAAATAAACGTAATAATACGCATAATTGACATAAATATCCTCCTCTCTTTGCTTTGATTTCAAAAATTTTATAACTGTTTTATTATAAACCATTCGTCAATATATATGAATATGTCACTATATGTAAAATTTTTAATTTCCAAATTAAAGGCAGGAAACGAACAGAAATCCAAAATTGAATTTGGTCTCCTGTTCTGTCCCCTGCCGCACAAATTGATTGTAAATAAATGGGCAATCAGCAATCAAGTTATTTCTAAATCGTGCATCGTTTTGTAGTTCTCTCGCATATATAACTAGCATGCATTATAGCTAGACATGTACTGTACCAATCATATACATTTTCATCGATTATCTTCTGATATATGACGGCCAATTAATTGATCGCGTTGATTAAAGAATTGACGATAGCTTAAATAAGTTGCAATCAATGCTGACATAATAGTTGCAGTCGTATGAATAAACACGACCATCAGTTGAAATTTCACTGCTTCTAATGGTGCTACACCGCCAATAATTAAACCAGTCATCATACCTGGTATAGACACAATACCATATGTCTTCACAGAATCAATCGTTGGTACAATCGCTGTTTTTATACTTTCACGTATTGTACCTTTTGAAGATAGTTTTGGATCTGCGCCTAATGCTAATTTTGCTTCTATTTGACTCATTTCTTTCACGAATTCACGGTCTAAATTTTGATAAGCAAGGTTAATAGCAATCAACCCATTACTTCCAAGCATTCCTGCTATCGGAATAACTTCATTGGGTTTAAAATCAATTGCTCCAGTTAATATAACCCCAAATAATGGTAACGCAACCCCGACAAATATAGCAATGAAAGAAATCCAAAAAACATTATGCATGACTGGCGAAGCCCTACTAATAGTGTTCCAAGAGGCGTTAACAATTATGATTAAGACAAATAATAATAATAACCAAGCTTGATTTACATCAAATATAAAATGAAGTAAATAACCTAAGATAACTAATTGAACGACCGCTCTAATAGTAGCAATTAACAAATCTTTTATGATATGTAACTTCTCTTTATATGAGACGATAATTGGGAAAAGTAAGAGTGTGCCGGTAAGTACTAAAGCTGTCGTGCTCATCTTAAATCCTCCTCCTTCTCTATTTGACCATCAACGATTCTAATGCGTTTTTGAAAGTGTCTCATACTTTGGTCATTACTATGTGTAATCCACAATATACTTACACCTTCATCGGCAAGTTTAAAAATGAGAGATTCAATTTTTTCACTATTATGTATATCTAAAGCACTCGTAGCTTCATCTAGTAATAATATTTTTGGTTTATACATTAACTGTCTAGCTATGGTTATACGTTGTCGCTCTCCACCAGAAAGATGACTTACACTGGTATTAAAGTTATAGTGTCCTAGACCAACCGCTTTCAATAGTGCTTTAGCTCTTTTACGATTAAATTTATCGTTTCTTATATTAGCAGGGAAAGCTAAGTTATCGCCAATCGTTCTATCAAACAAATCACTTTCTTGTAGCAAATAACTCACTTCCATACGTAATTCTTCTGGGTTAATCGTTTCATATGCGTCCCCATTTAGATATAATTCTCCTTGCGTTGGACTTATCAAATTATTAATTAGGCGAAATAATGTACTTTTACCGCTTCCAGAAGGCCCAACAACAGCAATCGTTTCCCCTGATTCTATTTTCAAATTAATCTCTTGAATGATTTTACGGTTATCTATTTGATATGAAACATTTCTGAGTTCTAACATTTTGAACCTCCTAAATACATATATAAGTCGTATTCCCTAATATAATTACTTTATTATGTCATTCATTAGAAAAAGTTAAATAACTTTAATCTATACTCTCAATATGCCATTAAATGAAATAACTATTTATTTTAAAAAGACTATAGCAATAAAAGAAATTAAATTATTGAAAGCATGTAAAGAGATTGAAACAGCTAAATTTTTACCACTTTTTAAATATACAAATACTAATCCTAACGCAATAAATATATAACTACCAATTTCAAATGGCGATGTTGCGCCTAATACATGTATACCAGCAAATAATATAACAGAGAGTACACTTGCAACACCATACGTTATTTTTTTACCTAATTCATGAATAATTAAATGTCTAAATAATAATTCTTCAATGATTGGCGTCAAAACAACAATGTCCACAAATAAAAAGGGAAGCATCCAATTATTTTCAAACATATCCTCCAATATCATTTGGTTTTGCGTCTCACTATATTGCAAAGTTTCTGGTAAAAGTGTCATAAGCCAATCATAAAAACTATTTAATCCAATAGTAGAAATGTATGTAATAAAAATAACAAGTACATACTTACGAACTTGTTTGAATCTTTTTGTAGTCATTGTTTTCAAATTATCGTTTATATGCATCAAATAAAAGCTGAAAATAATACTTATTTCTGCTATGACACCGCCAATAATCAATACATTATGATTACTAAAAAGCGAAGTATCATCTAAATTAAAAGCAGAGTATAAGGCTAATAAAAATATTAATAACATTAGCGGTATGATATTATTCGCTAAGATATAAATGGGGATTAACCAGAAATCTCTTTTTACTACTTTTTGTTTTTGCCATATATTTGTATGTGTAAATTGAGTAATATGAGATTCTGATGGCTTGTCAGTCATATGACACCTTCCTTATGATTATTTATCAATAATATAACATAATTCTATACCTCAATTATAAGTTACTTTATAATTTTTGTATTTTTAAAAATAAAATTTCGAATAACATATTTATATCATTGTAAAATGTATGATTTATTGTAGTATATAATTATATAAAGGGGGAATGTTACATGACTATACTGTCCATTTTGCAGTTCATCGTTAACATTATCATTGTTATTTTCATATTAAGTGTACTAATTTTAGGGGCTATCTTACTTATAAAAGATAAGCGCCAAAAACAACATAGTGTGTTACGCAATTATCCATTATTAGCGCGTATTCGCTATTTCGGTGAAAAAATAGGGCCTGAGTTGCGTCAATATTTATTTTTAGCAGATACTAAAGGAAAACCTTTTTCCAGAAATGATTTCACTAATATTGTATTAGCTGGAAAATATAATTCGAGAATGACGAGTTATGGCACGCAAAATGACTATGAAGATGGGTTTTATATTCAAAATACCATGTTTCCATTACAATCTACAGAATTACATATTGATCAGTCACCTATGATTTCGTCATTTATTTATACCATTGATAACGAACGCTTATTTGATCGAGATGAACATCGGATTGAAGCAGAAATCGATCCTTTTTATTTAGCAGATGAAGACGCCATTATCATAGGTTCTGAATTAAAGCATCCGTTTAAATTAAAACGTTTAGTTGGTCAATCTGGAATGAGTTATGGTGCTTTAGGAAGTCATGCCATCAGAGCACTATCAAAAGGATTAGGACGAGCTGGAACTTGGATGAATACTGGTGAAGGTGGTTTGTCTAAACACCATTTATCTGGAAATGTTGATATCATTTTCCAAATCGGGCCTGGTTTATTTGGTGTTCGCAATGAAGATGGCCAATTTGATATGGATGCTTTTTTAAATTTGGCTAAACAAACGACTATAAAAGCATTTGAAATTAAATTGGCCCAAGGTGCGAAAACACGTGGTGGCCATATGCAAGGTAATAAAGTGACAGAAGAAATCGCAAAAATTCGTAAAGTAGAACCATGGAAAACGATTAATTCACCAAACCGTTTTGAATCGATTAATAATTCTAAAGATTTATTGGATTGGATAACAAAACTACAACAACATGGCCAAAAACCTGTTGGGTTTAAAATGGTTATAAGTAAAGTTTCAGAAGTAGAAACACTTGTGCGGACTATGATTGAAACAGATCAATACCCTAACTTCATTACGGTTGATGGCGGTGAAGGTGGAACCGGCGCAACATTCCAAGAATTACAAGATAGCGTGGGTCTACCATTGTTCACTGCTCTTCCTATATTGACAGGTACTTTAGAAAAATATGGTATTCGTAAACACATCAAAATTTTTGCATCAGGTAAACTTGTAACACCCGATAAAATCGCCATTGCTTTAGGTTTAGGTGCTGATTTAGTCAATGTTGCACGTGGTATGATGATTAGCGTCGGGTGTATTATGAGTAGACAATGTCATATGAACACATGTCCAGTAGGCGTCGCAACCACTGACCCTAAACGAGAAAAAGGCCTAATTATAGAAGAAAAAGAATATCGCGTCACTAATTTTGTAACCAGTTTACACGAAGGGTTATTTAACATCGCCGCTGCGGTAGGTGCAGCCTCACCTACCCAAATATCCAAAGAACATATTATTATCAAAAAGAAAGACGGCAACTTACAATCTATATATGATTATAAATTAAAACTACTTGAACATAACTGATATCAAAAATAAGCGCTCTAATAATTTAAAGTGAATGTCAAACTTTGAAATATCAGAGCGTTTTTTCTTATTATTTTTATTTAATCTGTTTGTTTAACTTGGCTTCTATTGTTTCTTGATCATCATCTAAAGGATTAAATTCAAATGGATTATCATTGATAAAAACAGTAGGAATACCTTTAATACCTCTTTCAAATGCTTCTTCATGAATAGCTAAAGAACGTTCATCTGCTTCTTTATGAGGTGAAAGATTAAAGGCTTGCTTCATCTTTGCTTCAATTGTAGAAAAGTCGACTTTCCATTGGTTCTGAGTTTGATATAACTCACGTATAATCTCTAAGTTTTTTTCTGGTTGTTGATAATCTAGATATATATTGGCTACTGTTCCTTTCAATAATGCTTGTTTTGTTTTATCAAAATGCTTAATGACATGCTGCACCTTTCCTTGCTCAACTAAAGGCGTTAATACAGTATCAGCAGCATAAAAATAATTTTTACAATAAGGACACGCAAAATTTATAAATGATTCCACTTTAATAGGTGCATCATTTGAGCCAAATGTTAAATGTTTAATTTCCGTCATAATTGATCCCTCCACTTTATCTATATTTATATTGAATCACGGAAAAGATTCGATTGCACCTTTTTAGTCTTAGCAAATTACTAAGAATTAAATTAACGTGTTATATTTTTTACAAATGAAGGGTCCAAAGTGCAATCCATTAGAATATCTAGCAGTTCATGATAAAATAAATATAATTATCATATTAGGGGGAATTATATGGACAATTCAGTAAAATTATTAAAAACGTTAACGGATGTGGATGGCATCGCAGGACATGAAAAAGCGGTAAAAACACTTATGCGCGATTATTTAACACCCGTAAGTGATGAAATCGTCGAAGACAATTTAGGGGGTATATTTGGAAAAAAATCTACTACTAACGGAAATAAAACATTAATGGTGGCAGGCCATTTAGATGAAATTGGTTTTGTAGTGACTAAAATCGATAACGATGGTTTCCTAAAATTCACACCTATTGGCGGTTGGTGGAACCAAGTTATGTTATCACAAAAAGTGACAATCACAACGGATCATGGCAAAAAAATCAGGGGCATCATTGGTTCAAAACCACCACATGTATTATCGCCTGAAGAACGTAAAAAAAACGTAGAAATCAAAGATATGTTTATTGATATTGGCGTAAAAAGTAAGAAAGAAGCTGAACAATTCGGTATTGAAATTGGTAATATGGTCACACCATATAGTGAATTTGAAACACTTGCGAACAATAAATATTTAACTGCAAAAGCTTTTGACAATCGTTATGGTTGTGCCCTTGCGGTAGATGTCTTAAATAACCTTACCAACGCATCTATCGATATTAACTTAGTCTCCGGTGCAAATGTACAAGAAGAGGTCGGTCTTCGTGGTGCCAAAGTTGCAGCTAATAAAATCAAACCTGACTTAGCACTTGCAGTAGACGTAGCTGTTGCATATGACACACCAGGCATGTCTGGCCAAACAAGCGAAACGGCTATTGGTCAAGGACCGGTTGTCATTATTATGGACGCATCCAACATAGGCCATGTTGGGTTTACAAAACACATCAAAGCAGTTGCTCAAAAACATAACATAGATATTCAATTAGATTCCACGCCTGGTGGCGGCACTGACGCTGGTAGTATTCATGTCGCTAACGAAGGTATTCCTACAGTATCAATTGGTGTTGCACTACGTTATATGCACTCCAATGTTTCCGTATTGCATACAGACGATTATAAAAACTCTGTAGCCTTAGTAACTGAAATAGTCAAATCTCTAAACGATGAAACAGTGGATGAAATCATCTGGTAATAAACTAAATATGAAATAAGATAAGCCGTGAGCATTAATCAAATTGATTTGCTCACGGCTTTTTAATACCACTTTATAACATTTGGTTTCAAATTATATGAATTTAGCAATTCGTTATTTAGTGGATTTTTTCCAACTATCATCACTCAACATTTCACCTGGCCATGTGTATGCCATCACACCACCGTCGATTGTAATTGATTCACCAGTGATAAACGAGCTATCATCTGATGCTAAAAATGCAACAAGTTTACCTACTTCTTCAGGCGTTCCTAATCGACCTAAAGGCGTCATCCACTTCTGATTTTCTCTGAATATTTGTCCATTTTCCTCGGATTTTGTCCCCGTCAATTTATCTATAAGTGGCGTTTCTATAGTACCTGGAGCGATTGCATTTGCTCTAATATTTTCACGGCCGTATTCAATTGCCGTTGAACGCGTAAAATTAATAATGCCTCCTTTTGCGGCATTATAACCCGAACGATTTAGGTCTGCAGCATGGCCCGAAAATGACGAAGTATTAATAATGGAACCGCCTTTTGACATCATTAATGGTAAGAAAAACTTTGTCATGAGAAATGTTCCTCTTAAATCTACACTCATAATTTTGTCAAATACATCAATTGGATATTCATGAATACGGCCTGCTGGGTTATCAACACCTGCATTATTAAATAATACATCAATTTGTCCATAATCCGATTCAATAGATTGAGCCAGTCGTTCTATAGCATGCTCATCTGAGACATCAACTGTATAGCCTGAAGCTTTATACCCGGCGTTATTAATTGCTTTCACAGTGTCATGGACAGATTCTGATATATCGACAGCTAACACGTGCGCGCCTTCCTCAGCCATAATGCGAGCAGCGGCTGCTCCAATGCCGGTACTCACACCAGTTAATACAGCGATTTTGTTATCTAATCTTCCCATATATTACACCTCTTTTTTAATTTTTCTTTCTTCTGTTTCAACACTCTTTATTTTATTCATTTCCTTTTTTAATTAACTTTGAAACTTATATGTAGTCTTATCTATTGCTACTACTTGTTTGTCACATGCTTACAATATATTTTTTAAAATTTATAATACTAATTTCAAAATGAGTTTGTTATAATTTCGATAACTTACTGAAGGAGGTCGTTACGGTGTCTTCAAATATGAGAGAAAAACCAACAGTTATTAATAGATTTTTAAATATCAAAGATAGATCTGTTCAAAAAAATAAATGTTTAATTGAATAATATTTAAATAAAGTATCACAAATTATGTTATTTATTGTAATATAAAGAACAAAAATGGGTAAATAATACTTATAAAAGTAATTTTACCTCATTTGTTTAGGAGGACATTATGGAACGCATAGGCCTAGTAGATATCGGATCAAATACAATTAGATTAGTTATCTTTGAGTTCGATTCAAAAACAGGATTAAATGAAATTTTAAATATTAAAACACCGGCACGTTTGAGCCAATACTTAACCGATGATTTAACTATGAACCAAGATGGTATCGACGTATTGACATCCACACTACACAGTTTTAAAGCAGTTGCCGATAAATTCAAAGTAAATGAATTACATCCTATTGCTACTGCCGCGATACGACAATCTACGAACCAACACGCTATTATCGAACATATCAAAAATGAACTTAATATAAATATTAAAATTATCCCTGAGCAAGAAGAAGCATTTTATGGGTTTTATGCCATCACACACACAACTGATGTAGAAAACGGTGTGTCTATCGATATCGGGGGTGGCTCTACAGAAGTCACTTTATTCAAAGATAAGGCAATGATTGAAGCACATAGTTTTCCATTTGGTGTGGTAACATTAAAACGAAAATTCTTTGAAAATAAAGATCATAATGATAAATCTGCTATTAAAACGATGGAGAAATTCTTATCCAAGCAATTTGAACAACTTCCATGGTTACAAGATAGAGAAATTGCCTTAGTAGGAATTGGTGGCTCAGCTCGTAATGTTGCACGTATACATCAATCTGAGCATTCTTACCCTATCGGTGGCGTTCATAACTACACGATGTCTGAGGGAGATATTGATGAGGTTTATACAATAATCAAGAAAAGTTCCCGTGACGCGTTAAAAGACATAGATGGATTAAGTAGAGATCGTATAGACATCATAATACCTGCAGTTTCCGTGTTTAAAACACTGTTCAAAAAGATAAATGCCACACACTTTACTTTCTCACGTAAAGGACTACGTGAAGGTTATGTTATGAAAACAATCGCTGAACGCCATCCTCGAGAATTTAGAAAAGAAAATATTCAAAAAGATGCATTATATCATTTGGCTAACGAGTATAGCATTGAAGAATCAAGTGCAAAACAACGCGTCAAATTAGCCCAGTCATTGTTAACGCAGCTTATTGAACTAGACAAAATTCAAGTTACTCATAAAGAACAAGCACTATTTGTTGAAGGCGCGTATTTATATTATTTAGGTAGATTTATTGATTCTGATTCGAGTTCGCCCCACACCTATTATATTATTGCGAATTCAATGATTGATGGCTTCTCACATGAAGATCGTGTCAAATTAGCAATGTTGGCAAGCTTTAAAAATAAATCACTGTTAAAATTTTACAATCAAGAAACGAAATGGCTACGCGGTAAAGCGTTAGATAACATTCAATTTTTAGGTGGCATTATCAAATTTGTAAACGCGCTCAACATATCACATACAAACCCCGTTGAACGTCTCGAATTACGTCACGATAGTAATGGATTCACGTTATACGTTCATTATATTGGTGAACCAATTGCTGAATCATACCAATCTCTTAGACAAAAAAAACATATCGAGAAAATTTTAAAAGAAAATCTTTCTATCATCTTTACAAAATCTTAAAATTCATATGATAAATTATACGTAGTAAAACATGTTATTAAGACTACAATAAGGTGGAATTAGAATGGTGCAGAAGAAATTGGGAGAGAAGGATTTAAATTTACCAAATTATTATAACAATAGAGAATTAAGCTGGTTGGACTTTAACTATAGAGTGTTACAAGAAGCAGAGGATAAAAATAATCCATTATTAGAGCAACTTAAATTCATTTCTATATTTAGTTCCAATTTAGATGAATTTTTTATGGTTCGTGTAGCTGGTTTACAAGACCAAGTTAAAATGGGATATGATAAACCAGAGAATAAAGCACAATTAACGCCTAAAGAACAGCTCGAACAAATAAAGATTAAAAATACAAAATACGTAGATTTACAATATAAACGTTATAAAGCGTTAACTGAAAATTTAAAACAACACCGTGTTGAAATAACACGTCCTGAATTATTACCTGAGTCATTATTGTCGCAATTAGAACACGAATTTAAAACAGGTATCTTACCTACATTAACACCATTAGGTATTGATGCTTACCATCCTTTCCCAAAACTTAATAATAAAAGTTTAAACATATTTGTAGATATCGACACAGAAGAAGCAATCAATTCAGCTATTGTACAAATTCCTTCATTAATCCCACGATTTTATACGTTAAATCAAGGGCAAACTCAATACGTTTTAATGTTGGAAGATATCATTATATTTTATATTCATCTTTTGTTTACTGGCTACGAGGTATTAAACACCTTTACATTTAGGATCACACGTAATGCAGACTTAACCATTCATGAAGATGGTGCCGAGGATTTATTAATTGAAATAGAACGCTTTTTAAAAGAGCGAAAACGCGGTACCGCAGTGCGTTTAGAGGTAGATGGACGACACGCAACTCATGAAGACATCCTCTGGATTATGAACCAACTGGAAGTTTATGACAACGATGTCTATTTTGTAGACGGTCCTTTGGATTTAACTATGTTGTTTGGGCTAGTTGATTACTTATCTAATCGGTTAAAGCATTTAACTTATAACAAATATGTACCACAACCACCTCAATCATTAGAAAGTGAAGATATATTTGATTTATCTTTAAAACGGGATATTTTCTTTCATCACCCCTATGAATCATTTGAACCAATTGTAGACTTTATTCGTGAAGCTGCAAATGATCCTAGTACAATTGCCATCAAACAAACACTGTATCGTGTAAGTAAAGATTCTCCTATTATCAATAGTTTAAAGACAGCTGCTGAAAATGGTAAACAAGTGACAGTGCTTGTTGAATTAAAAGCACGCTTTGATGAAGAAAATAATGTTCAATGGGCTAAAATGTTAGAAGACGCAGGGTGTCATGTCATTTATGGCATGACTTATTTAAAAACACACAGTAAAATTTCGCTCGTAGTGAAACGTACTAATAATCAACTTACCTCGTTTGTACATTTAGGTACTGGAAACTACAATGACAAAACTGCAAAATTATATACAGATATGGGTATCATCACAACAAACAAAGCAATAGCAGAAGATGCCATCAACTTCTTTAATTACCTGAGCGGCTATACACTTAAACCTGAATATAATAAGCTCATTGTTGCACCATATGATATACGTGATGTATTTTTAGCTCGAATCGATAATGAAATTAAACTTCACCTTGAACATGGTAATGGGAAAATTATGATGAAGATGAACTCTTTAACAGATAAAGATATTATTCTTAAACTATTTGAAGCCTCACGTGCTGGTGTTCAAGTTCAATTAATTATTCGTGGTATATGTTGCTTAAAACCTGGTATACCAGGCATCAGCGACAACATAGAGGTCGTAAGTATCGTTGGCCGTTTTCTTGAGCATTCGCGCATATATTACTTTCATAACAACGGAGATGAACAAATTTATCTCTCTTCAGCTGATGCAATGACACGTAATATGATTAAACGCGTAGAAATATTGTTCCCGGTAGAAGATAAAGCCATCGCAAAACGTTTATTAGACTATATGAATTTACAATTATCAGATAACCAAAAAGGTCGTTATCAAGACCAACAAGGGCATTATCATTACATTCATAACAATTTGTCACCATTAAATTCTCAAGCCTATCTAATGAAAGAAGCTATCACATTTGGCCAAAAATTGAAGGAAGCTTCAACCCGCCCTGAAGCATCTCCCATACAATCTAAAAATAGATGGTTTTCTAAATTAAAAGACACTTTTAAACGCTGAGTGTACTTGTAATCATGCTTAAAATTAACTTTACCTATAACCAAAAAGCGCCTGAGACATAAATTAACGTCTGAGGCGTTTTTATAATCTTAATACTCAATGACAAATTAAATTTCATCCATCAGACACCATCCATGAAATATGACATTTTCATTATGACATGCTCTTTGCTATTCAACCTCATATATGTCGTTATACATTTTGGTTTTAAACCCATTTCAATTATTAATCTTTGTTATAATGAATGCATATAATTTCCTATACGAGGTGGTTTGTCCATGATAGAACTTAAAAAATTAAAAGCGCATTTTCCATTAATAAATGAAATGCAACACTATAACCCTATATTTTGGAAAAATCCAAATTTCCGTAAAAATGCAACATTTCCTTTTACATTGAATGACATAGAAGATGCAGCAGCAAGATTAGAACGTTTTAGCAGTTATATTCGTAAAGTTTTTCCTGAAACCGAAAAAGATAATGGCATCATCGAATCTCCACTAAAAGCAATCCCTTTCATGCAACAAGCATTAACTAAATCTGAACATCTCGAACAAAGTGGTAAATTATGGCTTAAATGCGATAGTCATCTTGCTATATCAGGTTCTATTAAAGCGAGAGGTGGCATATATGAAGTTCTTAAATTAGCTGAAACAATTGCTATACAAGATGGTAGTTTAAAACAATCTGATGATTATCAAGTTTTAGCAGAGCCCTATTTTAAGGATCTCTTTAACCAATATACGGTTGCCGTGGGTTCAACTGGCAATCTCGGTTTAAGTATTGGTATGATGAGCGCCCAGTTTGGTTTTCAAGTAACCGTGCATATGTCTAGTGATGCGCGTCAATGGAAGAAAGACTTACTCCGCTCCCATGGTGTTGAAGTGGTAGAGCATCAATCTGATTATCAATATGCGGTAGCTGAAGGAAGAAAAGCTGCAGAAAGTGATCCTACATGCCATTTTGTTGATGATGAAGGTTCTGCCGATTTATTTTTAGGCTACACAGTCGCTGCATTACGATTAAAAACACAACTCAGTAATGAAGGGATACAAGTAGATGCAGAGCATCCCCTTTTTGTATACTTACCCTGTGGTGTTGGCGGTGGCCCTGGTGGTGTCGCTTTTGGTTTGAACCAAGTATTTGGTGAGCATGTATATTGTCTATTCGCTGAACCAACACATGCGCCTTGTATGACTTTAGGCATGATGACACAATATCATGACCAAATAGCTGTCACAGATATTGGTTTAGATGGACAGACAGATGCAGATGGCCTTGCAGTCTCGAGACCTTCTACACTGGTTGGTGAAATTATGAACACATTATTATATGGTGCTTATACAATAGAAGATCAACAAATGTATCGCTATTTATATATGCTTAGTGAAAAGGAACAAATATTTATTGAACCATCTGCAGCTGCAGGCTTCGCAGGAATAAAGGAAGTATTAAATCATGCAGATAGCCATAAAATTAACCTAGCTAACGCTAACCATATCGTTTGGGCGACAGGAGGGAATATGGTACCTAAAGAAGAAATGCTCAAATACGTAGAACAAGGAAAGCAATAATATCATATAAACAGAAACTGTAAAGCATCCTTTTAAAATGCTAGCCCTTATACAAGCGCCTTAGCGCTTGTATTTCTTTTCCCTATTCTTCCTTATTGGGTCGGGTAGCGAAATCATTTTATAAAATACGATTTCTACCCTAATCCCTTCTTAACTTTATGATCTAAAAACAATATACCAACTATCCTTCTAAATAAATGGTAACAATTATTTTCTGAATATTTATTGAATTCTAAATTTAACTGTGTTAAAGTATGTTTTATCAATTCACTTTAGTTCGGTAGAGAAACAAAGTAATCAATAAAGGATGGTCATTATATTATGAATACGCAAACACTTATTACTAATAAAGAATATGAATTAGATTTTTTAAAACACTTTCAGCAAGCAGGTTTTAGTCTTGTTGATTTTAGTTTTATAGAATCTTTATCTTGGCAATCACTTACTTCTGATGATTTACAACAAATGACTGAGCGTAGTTTTTGGCAACATGACCATCATATTTTTGCGTTACGCAATGATTTTACTGATCAATTACTACGTTACTATAGTAACTATCAACCGCAACAACAATGCATTGCCTATGCTGGACCAATTGTCAGAAATAATGAAGTTTATACTCAGTTGGGTATTGAACATTACAACCCAACTGTTAATGATATGCAAAACGACTTTAAAACATTTTACCAATATATTAAATATACATTGAACGATGATATTGATTTCGTCATCTTAGGTCATTATCAATTAATTGATTTATTATTATCTTCTAAAGCTCAAACACAACGTATTTTAAACCTTGTACAAGAGCGTAATATTTCAGAGTTATCAGCTCAATTAGGTCTTGCTCACCCTGTGGTTCAATTATTAACTACTAAAACAACTGAGCAGCTCGATCTATTAGGTCAATTGTTTCCCAATGATCACCGTACCATTCAATCATTACGTCGTTGGGAACAATGGTTTAAATCACAAGGCATTACAGAAATTCATTTAGATATCACACCCCAGCCGCCGCGCTCTTATTACAAAGGCGCTTTTATGAGATGTCATTTAAAAAACAACAAAACAAAACGACTCACAGGTGGATTTTATAAAGGCCCGTTAGAAGGTTTTGGTTTAGGATTTATACTTTAACAAAGGAGAGAATGTCATGCTTACTGTCGCATTAGCAAAAGGGAGACTACTTAAAAGTTTTATTAAGTATTTAAATGAGGTTGAAGAACCAAACATCGCGCGTGCACTGGAACAAAGAGAACGCCAATTATTAATAACTGTAAATGAAATACAATTCATTTTAGTAAAAGGTAGTGATGTACCGATTTATGTAGAACAAGGTGTAGCAGATATCGGTATTGTCGGAAGCGATATATTAGAGGAAGGCAATTATGTTATTAATAATTTGCTTGATTTACCGTTTGGTGAGTGTCATTTCGCACTAGCGGCTAAACCAGAGACACATACATTTAATAAAGTTGCGACTTCATTTACACAAACGACACGTCAGTATTTTGAAGCACAGGGTCTAGATGTAGAACTTGTTAAGCTATCTGGTTCAATCGAATTAGCATGTTTAGTCGATATGGTAGATGGTATAGTTGATATCGTTCAAACAGGCACCACTTTAAAATCAAATGGTTTAGTCGAAAAAGATCAGATTAAAAATGTTAATGCAAAATTGATTACAAATAAAGCATCATACTTTAAAAAATCATCTGAAATCGATGATTTAATTAAAATATTGGAGGTGTCTCTCATTGATTACAAATAAATCAACATTTTTAAATAACTATTTAAATCAATCATCATTAAATGAAGATTTATATCCCATTGTTAAGTCCATTTGTGACAACGTTAAGCAACAAGGCGATGAAGCATTAAAACATTATAATCAACAATTAGATCATGTAGATACGCCCCAATTAGAAATTCCAAAAGATAACTTAAAAATAGCCTATAACCGTATTGATGCATCACTACGTGAAGCACTTGAACATAGCCACGCAAGAATCAAAGCGTATCAAACCTCAATTAAATATGATCATCAACAAACATCTTCTGAATGTTATGAGTTATATCATCCTTTAGAACGGGTTGGTGTCTACGTTCCAGGTGGGAAAGCCAGCTATCCTTCTACCGTATTAATGACTGTAACGCTTGCAAAAGTTGCCGGCGTGAGCAATATCGTAGTCGTAACGCCACCACAACCCGAAGGCTTACCTGATGTTGTACTTGCTTCATGTTATATTGCTGGGGTTGATCAAGTTTATCAAGTAGGAGGTGCTCAAAGTATTGCTGCGCTTGCTTATGGCACAGAAACTATTCCCAAGGTAGATAAAATTGTCGGCCCTGGAAATCAATATGTTGCTTACGCTAAAAAGTATTTATTTGGTCAAGTCGGTATAGATCAAATTGCTGGCCCAAGTGAGATTGCGCTAATCATTGATCATACAGCTGATTTAGATGCCATCACTTATGATGTTTTTGCGCAAGCAGAGCATGATGAATTGGCTAGAACATTTGTTATCAGTGAAGATGAAGTATTATTACACCAATTAGAAGATAAAATTCAACAAGCCCTATCACAAATTGAACGTCAACCCATCGTTGCAGCAAGTTTGGCACATAACCATTTTTTAATTGCAGTAGACGATTTCGCAGAAGCATGCGATTTGATGAATCAAATTGCTCCAGAACACGCTTCTATTCAAACTAAACAACCACACGATTATTTAAATCATGTGAAATATGTAGGCGCACTTTTCTTAGGTCATTATTCTCCTGAAGTGATTGGCGACTATGTTGCTGGTCCAAGTCACGTGCTGCCTACGAATCAAACGGCACGTTTTACAAATGGATTATCTGTAAATGACTTCTTAACACGTCATTCTGTCATAGATTTATCCCAACAGACATTTAATGATATCGAACAATCAGCACGTAGGTTAGCGAACGTTGAGCACTTGTATAACCACGAACAATCAATTGAAACACGAACAGCAAAGGAGACGCACAATGATCAGAATTAACAAAAATGAAAGCCCACTCAAACCATTATCTAATGAACAGCTTGCAACAATTATTCAACAGGCGGCATTTAATCTTTACCCCGATGATGAATATGAACGCTTTAAACAAGCTTACGCTGAGTACCATCAAATATTACCGGATCAAGTCATCGCTGGTAATGGATCTGACGAACTAATTCAAAAATTGATGTTAATCATGCCAGAAGGCCCAGCGTTAACATTGAACCCTGATTTTTTTATGTACCAAGCATACGCACAACAGGTTGCGCGCCCTATTGAATTTGTATCGTCAAATCCAGATTTAACTTTTGCTCTCGAAGATATTCTTAATCGTATTGAGGAAGTACAACCGTCATTCTTTATTATGAGTAACCCGCATAATCCATCAGGTGTGCAATATAGCACAACTTTTTTAACAGCTATTGCTGACAAGATGCATGCTGTGGGCGGGTATTTTATTATCGATGAAGCTTACTTAGATTTTGGTGAGCCTTATGACATCAAGATGCAACCTCATATCATTCAAATGCGCACGCTCTCTAAAGCATTCGGAATTGCTGGGTTGCGTCTAGGTGTGTTAATTGGTACAACAGACACAATTCAACTCATTCAAAGAATCGAACACCCTTATCCCTTAAATACCATCACACTTCATATTGCAATTTACATGTTTGAACATCAAGCAATGATACGTGATTTTGTAAAACATCAAAGACAACTCGCACATAAACTTAAAGCAATGTTTAATGAATTAGTATCAGATGTAATGGTTGTCTATCCTTCTGCAACTAACTTTGTCTTAACTAAAGGCGCAACTGCACAAAGTTTGGGTAGATATATTAAAGCGCATGGTTACTTACCGAGATTATATGACGAACCAGAAATGGCTGATTATGTACGCTATTCTATTGCAACAGATGAACAATTAGATGAATTATATACGCTTATTAAAAATTGGAGGTCAAACTATGATAGTCAACAAAACACGCAATACAGCTGAAACCCAATTAACGATTTCTCTTGCTGATGACCACCGTGAAAGCCATATTAATACAGGTGTTGGATTTTTAGATCATATGTTGACACTCTTTACATTTCACAGTCAATTATCTATCAAAATAGAAGCAAATGGTGATACACAAGTAGATGACCATCATGTTACAGAAGATATCGGTATTGTACTTGGCCAATTATTATTAGAACTAGTTAAAGAACGAAAATACTTTCAACGCTATGGTGTAAGCTATTTACCAATGGATGAAACACTAGCGCGTACAGTAATAGATATTAGCGGTCGGCCTTACTTGTCTTTTAACGCGCAATTGAGCAAAGAGAAGGTAGGCACATTTGATACTGAACTTGTAGAAGAATTTTTCAGAGCATTAGTAATCAATTCACGTCTAACAACACACATTGATTTGCTACGTGGTGGTAACACGCATCATGAAATCGAAAGCATTTTTAAATCATTTGCGCGTGCGTTAAAAGATGCATTAACACCAATCGATATTAAGGTTACACCCTCTTCTAAGGGCGTGATTGAATGATTGCCATTATTGACTACGGTTTAGGTAATATTAAAAATATACAACGTGCGATAACACATTTAGGCTATGAAACGAAATTAACGGATAAAAAAGAAACTATTATAGCAGCAGATATCATTATCTTGCCTGGCGTAGGTCACTTTAAAGATGCTATGCAAGCTATTGAATATCGTGGTTTGAAAACTATTTTACAATCTATAACAGACAAGCCCATTATCGGTATTTGTCTAGGTATGCAGCTGCTATTTGAGCATAGTGATGAAGGTCATGTGAACGGGTTACAACTTTTCCCAGGAAATATTATACCTATCCATACAGCTTATCCAGTACCCCATTTGGGTTGGAATAATTTAATTAGCAACCGTAACCTTTTAACACAAGACGTCTATTTTGTACACTCATACCAAGCTGAAATGTCTGAACACGTGATTGCTTATGCAGATTATGGCGCATTAATTCCGGCAGTCGTCCAATATAAAAATTATATCGGCATCCAATTCCATCCAGAAAAAAGTGGCGAAGGTGGTTTGGCTATACTTAACCAAGCTTTGAAAGGCGGTTTCTTAAATGATTAAAATTTGGCCAGCAATTGATTTAATCAATGCAACAAGTGTAAGGCTAACAGAAGGAAAATATGATTCAGAAGAAAGAATGACACGTAGCGCTGAAGAAAGCATTACTTTTTACAATCAATTTAACTGTGTCAATCGTATTCACATCGTTGATTTAATCGGCGCAAAGCAACAAACCTCAATTGAAAAAAACTACATTAAACACCTAAGAACCTTAACAAATAAACCTATGGAAGTCGGTGGTGGAATCCGTAGTCATGAAACTATAGATGCCTACCTAGCTGATGGCATTGACTATTGTATTATAGGGACTAAAGGCATTCAAGATATGGATTGGTTAACTGAAATGGCTCATGAATATCCAAACCAACTGTATCTTTCGGTAGACGCTTATCATCGTGAAGTGAAAATAAATGGTTGGGAACAAGATGCACAATTGGATTTATTTGATTTAGTTAAACAAATTGAGTCGCTGCCCTTAGGCGGTATCATTTATACCGATATTTCTAAAGACGGCCGCTTATCCGGGCCCAATTTTGAAATAACTGCTCAACTCGTAAAAGCAACTCAAAAACCTGTTATCGCTTCTGGTGGTATTCGTCATCAACAAGATTTAACACAATTAGAAAATGCTGGTGTCTATGCTGCAATCGTTGGTAAGGCCGCGCATAACGCTGATTTTTGGGAGGGGTTATCATGATTAAAAAAAGAATTATACCCTGTTTAGATGTTAAAGATGGGCGTGTTGTCAAAGGCATACAATTTAAAGGCTTACGCGATATTGGTAATCCTGTTGATTACGCACTTTATTACAATGAGCAAGGCGCGGATGAGTTAGTCTTTTTAGACATATCTCGTACGGAAGCCGGACACGGGCTCATGCTAGATGTAATTGAAGAAACTGCTGAAAAACTTTTCATCCCGTTGACTGTCGGTGGCGGTATATCCACAATCGATGACATTTCTCAATTGTTAAACCATGGTGCTGATAAAGTCTCTCTCAACTCGAGTGCATTAAATCACCCTAACTTTATTAAGCAAGTTAGTGAAAAATTTGGTAGCCAATGTATATGTATAGCAATTGATAGTAACTTTGACAGTGAGTTAAATGATTATTTTTGTTATACGCATGGTGGAAAAAAACGTACAGACAAACGTGTGTATGATTGGGTTCAAGAAGTCGAGTCACTAGGTGCTGGAGAGCTTTTAATTACCAGTATGACGCATGATGGTATGAAACAAGGCTTTGATGTCAAACACTTACATGAAATTGAGCAACTTGTTAATATCCCCATTATTGCTTCAGGCGGCGGTGGAACACCAAAACATTTTGTTGACTTGTTTAAACAAACTAATGTATCAGCAGGACTAGCTGCTAGTATACTACATGATAAAGAAACAACGGTAGATGAAATCAAACAAACAATGGCACAAGGAGGTATCCCAATTAGATGACTCAACAACCAGATTTTAGTAAAGGGCTTATACCCGCAATATTACAAGATGTCAATACGAAACAAGTACTGATGCTTGGATATATGAATGAAGCAGCTTATAACAAAACAGTCACTCATGGATTAGTTTGTTTTTATTCTCGTTCTAAAGAGCGCTTATGGACTAAAGGTGAAGCATCTGGCCATACACAAGTTGTGCAAGATATTCATTTAGACTGTGATCAAGACACTTTACTAATTGATGTAATACCAAATGGCCCCACTTGTCATACTGGTAGTCAAAGCTGTTTCAATACTGATGTACCGTTTTATATACAACAATTAGAAGATGCCGTGAGCGATAGCGCAGCATCTCATAAAGAAAATTCGTATACGCAATATTTGTTAAACGAAGGTTTGGAAAAAATAACTAAAAAATTTGGTGAAGAAGCATTTGAAGTTGTCATCGGTGCGATGAAATCTGATCACCAAGAAGTGACAAACGAAACTGCTGATTTAATGTACCACCTTTTCGTACTATTACATGCTTTAAATATAGAATTTAAAGATGTTGAAGCGGTGCTTGCACAACGGCATCAAGTAGCAAATAACTTTAAAGGAGAACGTTCAGATATTAAAGATTGGTAATTCAATTACTTTGAATATATCTTTATTGAACATAAAAGCAGGAGTGATTTTGTGAATTTCACACAATCACGCCTGCTTTATTTTATCGATATAAATACAAGTTTTTAAATAATCATTATGACTTCATAAGTTCTTTTTTAAATAATTCTGCTTGTTTTTCGACAGAAATCAAGTCTGCATAAATAGCTTCGTCCATTGGATAAAAAATGACATTATCATTTTTTACAGCTTTATTGTTATGCCATATATCAGAGTTTACAAAGTTATTATTCGGTTTTTGGCCATCTTCAGTTGGTACTAATAAATAATCACCTGAGTATTCATTGAATTTTTCTTTTGGCACTTTCATGTATTTTTCTTTTGGCATCACTTCTTTAGCTTCAGGATCTTCTTTTAAGCCAAACCCTTCGTATATTGCTTCACTACCCCGCCCAAACCTGGGACCGAATTGGTAAATATCTTTAGCTTGGATATCCATAATTGAAAATGTTTTATCTTCACCGATATGTGATTGGATTGCTTTACCATCTTCCGCTAATTTTTTCGAAAGCTTGTCGGCTTGTTTTTTAGCTTTTGCTTCTTGATTGACTAACTTCCCTATTTCGATATGTGTATCTTTGTAATCCATATTTTGAACTTTAAGTGGCACAGTTGGTGCTATTTTCGATAACTTTTTATTATTTTTATTTTCTTTATATGTAATGATTAAATCTGGTTTCAATTTGGCTGCCGCTTCAACGTCCTCTGGGTCAATCTTTTTAATTTTATCCATATTTAAATATTTAGAATCAGGAAAAACACTCGTTATCGCAATAGGTTTAACACCTAATTTTTTAAAATTGCCATAATTGGCAGTTAATACTAATACCCTTTTAGGGTTTTTTGGTATTTTAACTTTACTACCATCATCCGTAGTATAGGATTTTGTACCTTTGTCCTCTTTAGAATTGGACTTACTTGAATCATCCCCGTTGCCGCATGCTGCTAAAAATAATATTAAACATAACATTGTAATTAAAATTCTTTTCAAAATAATGACCTCTTTCATAATATATTACTTTCATTATAATTGAAAACGATTATCAATATCAACTTAATTATTATTATTTTTAAAATAATAGTTATGTAATAATTTCATGTTTATTATATAGACGTTATTTAGTAAATTAACTTTTCATATTATGATACTTAACATAAATCACTGAAATAAAAATCTTTCACCAATTCACTATAATGTACAGCTATATAATATATTACCGCAATACAATAAGCGTAGGCATGTAATTGCATTATTATACTACTGTCTAGTAAAGAGGCTATATCTCATATACATATTTCAAATTAGGCATTTACAGCATATAACAAAAATTCAGGCTAAGACATTTAATTAATGTCCTAGCCTAGTTTAATTTCATCTATTATTATGTTTTTTATCTCTTATTAAAAGTAAATCACTTTAAACTACAGTTCCAATATCATTAAATCTTCATCGTAATAAATAGTACCATCGTATAGCGCTTTAGGTTCTACACCATATTTGCTAAAACCTAATTTTTTATACAATGAAATAGCAGCGTTATTTTCCGAAAGTACTGATAAGTTTATCGTTTTAATTAAACCTTGTTCAGTCACAACATCAATTATTTTTTGAATTAATTGTTGCGTGATGCCTAACTTTCTATAATTTGGGTCACAGTAAACCCCGACTAAATTACCTTTATGCTTAATTTTATTTAAGGTTTCGCTATAAAAAGTTGCAAAACAAACCAATTTTCCGCCATCAAACGCACCTATCGTAAAATGGGTAGAAGTACAAACTAACCTTTTTTTAAAATTTTCAATGGGGAAATTAATTTCTCGTTGATACGTTGATGCAAACCCTCTAGGATCCGTTTGAAGTGATTTCAAACGAAGTGAACGATATGCTTCTACATCATTGATATTAAGATACCTAAAATTCATTGTCTTCCTACTTTCCGTGGACGATATACATGTCTAATTTGCCGAATGATATCCAAAGGCATCAGAAAAATAGCTTAAACTGGCCTAACTGTTATTTCATTTACATTCACATGGCTTGGTTGTTGTAATGCATAAACTACTGCTTCTGCAATGTTTTGAGGGTCTAATTTCTTACGTCCTCCCCAATCTGTATCTCCGCTTAAAGGTGTATCCACCATGCCAGGAGATATGCTCGTAACGCGAACGCCTGTTTTAGCTAATTCCTTTTCTAATCCTTGCGTAATCGTATGTACAGCTACTTTTGTAGCACTGTAAATTGTACTCGATTTCGTGACTTCAAAACCAGAAATAGAAGCAATATTAATAATATGTCCACTGGATTGTTGTAAGAAAGTTGGCAAGACTGCATTAATACCATATAAGGTGCCTTTTACGTTTACATCAATCATTGAATCCCACGCGGTTACATCACCTTCAGAAATAGCGGAAGAAAGCATTTGTCCTGCGCTATTAACCAAGATATCTACATGACCAAACTTATCCTTTGCATACTGAACTAAACGTGCTACATCGTTTTGTTGTGTTACGTCGACTGTTAATAAGTCAATATATGTAGCATTCTCCTTAGAACGAATATGATCAGCAACATCTTTAAGTCGTGTTTCGTTACGTCCAGATAATAATACTTGTACACCCTTATTAGCTAATTCCTCTGCTATACTAGCACCTATACCACTGCTTGCGCCAGTAACGATTGCAACTTTATTTTCTATTTCAACCATTTAATCTTCCTTTCATTTCATTATTATTTATATTACTAAATTACCCTATTCACATGTATTCTACCATGGATAACCGCTTACAAAACAAAAATTCATCTTATTAAGAAGCACTTGCTATATTTCATAATTAATTATAAAGTGGGTATATAATACATATCTTAATCATTATTTCATCATATCGTTAAGGAGGGGTTATTATGGACTTTGAAGACAGCATCACACAATTAAGACAATCCATTGATAGAACCAGTTTTAGTTTCCGCTTTGAACAATTATTTGTTAAAGAAGATTGGCTTAAACTATCATTAACTAAACGACAACAATTAGAACGTGAATTCCGCAAGTTTGTAAACGAAAGTGATAAGTTACGCATTCCATACGCTTCAGAAGATCACATTCGAATGCGTATGTATAATGCTGTTTATGACTATAATGAAATCAAACATAACTTTAAAGCTTATGTTTAACATTAAAAACGTTACATGAACTTAAACGACATATAATACAAGAAAAGCCTACATTACTAAATGAACAGTAACATAGGCTTTTCTATTTTTTAAGGGCTCTAAATAAATCATGAAAGATGATACTAGGGAGAAAAATATGCATGAAGTTGAATACAAATCATACGATGAAAGATACGTGTATTCAACTTCAATACTGCTAGATGAATACAGCATATTAATTATTGACTAGTAGCTTTTTTTCTAAACCATAGTTGTATATTTTTTCTGCATCAATATAAGCTATATAATCAATACTTCTGTATCCATCTTTAATATCATTGATAATACCTTGGTTCACACCCGTACGAGTGTAAATTTCATAACTGCTTTCATTTGAAAAAATGACTTCTTCAATTACTTTTCTCATTTAATAATCACTCCGTATTTTTTCTTTCGTTAAGCATTGGTATCTTCTACACTCTTATCATAATCTATAATATTAAGAATTAAAAGGTTTTTGTGATTCATTTCACAAATTTATCACTTTTCATCTTTTTCTCTTTTTTTAGCTACCATTCAGATTGACAATCTTAATTTCCTTAATGCTAAAAATACTTTTGTTAGGTCTTTCATAGGTGTTCATAAAAAATGATTTATGCTTTATCATTTTTTGAACGCATCTGCGGTTATGCTCAGTTCGCACTTATACAATTTATATACAAGTTCTATCTTTTACATTCTAAAGTTTATTTAGACGCCTGAATATGCATTAAATTCGCCATCTACGGGTAAGACAACACCATTAACAAAACTAGAGGCTGGCTTACTTATTAAAAATAATAATGCGCCTATCAATTCATCAGGTTGCCCAAACCTTTTCATAGGTGTTGCGTTCAATATTTTTTGAGAACGCTCTGTATAAGTTCCATCTTTATTTAAGTGTAGTGATTTATTTTGATCTGTTAATAAAAATCCAGGTGCAATCGCATTAACGCTTATATTCGTTTGTGAGAAATAAACACTTAGCCATTGGGTGAAATTACTTACTGCAGTTTTAGCACCACTGTATGCCGGTATTTTAGTTAAAGGGCTAAACGCGTTCAAAGATGAAATGTTAATCATTACTGGTCCTTCTTTATCTATCATATCTTGTGCAAACACTTGTGATGGAATAAATGTACCTATAAAATTTAAATCGAAGATGAAACCTAGAGATTGTTCATCTAAATCAAAAAATGTTTTCAAATCTTTTTGACTGTTGACATCGTATCGCTCATCGTCTGTGGTACCTAGGGGTGGTTCTCCCCAGCGCCATTAATCAAAATATCTATCTTGCCAAATGTATTGTGGACGATTGTCTTAGCTTTTTCTACTGCTTTTTTGTCTATAACATTAGCAACAATGAATATTGCTTTACCTCCCATACCTTCAATGCGTTTGGCTACTGCTTCACCTTTTTCTTGATTCATACCAATGATTAATGATTGCAACATTAGCACCACATTTTGCTAAGGATTTTGATCATTTACTTCCGATAACGTCGGCGCCACTTGTTATCACAACTGTTTTATACGTTAAGTCTACTTTAAATGGTAGCATGTAACAGCCTCCTTATACTTGATTGCTTTTTTGTATTGCTTCATATAAACCATTTAAATATGTTGCACCTAGAGCGCGATCATATAAACCATATCCAGGCTTGCCTATTTCTCCCCAAATCATGCGTCCATGGTCAGGCCGAATGGGCCCTTCATACTCAAAATCATGTAATGCTTTAATAACTTTATACATATCGATTGATCCCTCTTCAGATAAGTGTGCAGACTCTTGGAATGATTTATCTCCAACTAATTTCACATTACGCGCGTGAACGAAATGTACGCGCCCTTTTTTACCAAAATAGGTTAGCATATCTGGAAAATCATTTTTCTTATCTGAACCTAGCGATCCGGAACACATCGTTAAACCATTATGTTTTGAAGGATGTAATTGAATAAAACGTTCTAGATTTGCCTTACTCGTTATAATTCTTGGTAAGCCAAATATATTCCAAGGTGGGTCATCTGGATGAATGGCCATTAATATGTCTTCTTCTTCTGCTACTGGGATTACTTTATTTATAAAATATGCTAAATGTTCCCATAATTTTTCTTCATCTATCACTTTATACGCCTCAAAAAGAGACGCCAAATCTTCTTTAGAATAACTTGAATCCCAACCAGGCAATGATAATTCTCCTTTTAGTGGGTCCATTTTAGCAATGTCATATTCATTATATATCAGTGCTGTAGAACCATCTTCTAACCGATAATCTAATTGAGATCGTGTCCAGTCAAAGACAGGCATAAAATTGTAGCAAACTACTTTGATACCGGCTTTTCCTAGGTTACGTAGGGTTTGACAATAATTTTCAATATATTGGTCTCTAGTCGGTTTACCTAATTTAATATCTTCATGTACTGGTACACTTTCTATCACTGAAAGTTCTAAGTTTGCTGATTCAATTTCTTTTTTCAAAGCGCTTATTTTTTCAAATGGCCATACATCACCTACTGGAATATCGTAAATCGCACTAACAATACCTCTCACACCTGGAATTTGCTTAATATACTCTAAACTGATTGGATCATCTTTCCCGTACCATCTAAACGTCATTTTCATAACAAATAGCAGCTCCTTTTCAAATTAATTTAAAATAATAATATGCATTGTTGTAACAAATATTTTCTATTAATTTTTTGAGTAACATTGGATCATTTGGAATTTCACCAATTTCTACTAAATTCCCTATAAATGTACATAAGATTCTACGGAAATAATCATGTCTCGAATATGAAATAAAGCTTCTTGAATCTGTTAACATGCCAACAAAGTGCATTAATAACCCTTGATCGGCGAGTGAAGTCATCTGATTTAACATGCCGCGTTTTGTATCATTAAACCACCATCCTGCACCGTGTTGTATCTTACTTTGGATGCCTGGTTCGTTTTGGAAATTTGCAATTGTTGAACCTATAATGTCATTAAACATTGGGTTCAAATTATAAAGTATTGTTTTAGGTAAATGACCTTCGGATGCCATCATATTGAGCAAATGATTTAAATTGAATGCTAAGTTTTGTTGATCACGAATGGAATCAAATCCAGCATCTGGACCTATTTCTTCAAATCCTTGACTATTATTATTTCGTATTGCGCCAAAATGTATCTGCATAACCCATTCTCTTTCGGCGTAAAATTTACTTAATTCGTTTAATAAAAAGGTTTGGAATTGGGCATTTTCGTACGATGTTACAATTTCCCCTACTTGACCTTTTTTAAATATGTCTTGAATTTCCTGTTCAGTGTAAGGTTGATATTCTAATGTATTCAGTCCATGATCTGCTAGTCGTCCGCCTTTACTATGAAAATATACTATCCTTTGCTCCAATGCATCTATAAATGTTGAAACATCACGAATGGGTTGTGTCAATGCGCTCAATGTGTCAATAAATATGACAAATGCTTTTTCACCTATTTTAAAAGCAACATCTGGTCTAAAGGCAGGTAATACTGTTGTCTTAAATTTTGTTTGAGCTTTGATTTCATCATGGTACGCTAAATCATCTGTAGGATTATCCGTTGTACAAATTAATTGTACATTAGACTGTGTAATTAATGTTTGTGTCGTCACGTGGTTTTCTTTTAAATATTGGTTCACTTCATCATAAATACGGTCAGCATTTGCTTCGTTTAAAACTTCATGTACATTAAAATACATTGCAAGTTCTAAATGAGACCAATGGTATAATGGGTTCGCTACAGCATTTTCTAACGTTTGTGCCCATTTTCTAAACTTTTCTCTGGGGTGTGCATCGCCTGTAATATAGTATTCATTAATGCCTTGAGCTCTCATGGCTCTCCATTTATAATGGTCTCCACCTAACCATAATTCTGTAATATTATCGAAGTGTCTGTTATCGCTAATTTGCTTAGGATCTAAATGACAATGGTAATCATAAATAGGCATATCTTTAGCATAATTTTGATACAATGATTTTGCTGTCTCATTGTGCAACATAAATGTTTCAGTGATAAATGATGTCATAGTATTTTTATTTCCTTTCATTTCATTAAATTTCTTCTCTTAAAGCGAGTTCTTTAACAATTTGTTTGTGACGTTTATCTGTTAATGGATAGCCAAACAGGAATATAAGTAATGCAATTAAACATCCTACGCCAGGCACACCAAAAAATAATATTTTAAGACCAGTTAACGTTTCCGCTGATTGGGCAACATTCGGTTGATATCCTATCATTGTCAGTGCAACACCTGGAATAAACCCAGCTAACGCTTGCGAAATCTTACGTGTGAAACTATAGCTTGAATATGTAATCCCTTCAGAACGAATGCCAGATTTCCATTGTCCATACTCTACAACATCTGCAATGAAAGCCCATGTCACTGTGTTAGGAATCACGAGAAAGAATGAAGAGATTGTGTTTACAATTAAGAAAGTAGTAAGATGACCCCCAAAGTATATAAAATTCAAAAACTCACAAATTACAAACCCACCGATACCTATAATAGCGGTCATCTTTTTACCAACGCTTTTACTTAACAATGTTGTTAAAAATAACGCTGGTATTAAAACAATAAAATTCAAAGTACTAACTAATCCTACTAAATTAGGTGCGTCCATCACATACTGGAAGTAATACAATTGAGATGACTGTTTCAAAAACATCGCCATAATCGTTAATAATGTATAAATTGCCAAGATTGCAAAGGCACCGTTGTTCAAAACACTCAAGAAAGCTTTTTTCCCTAATCCTTTTTGTTTCGGTCTTTGAATGACGTGTCTTTCCTTAACATTTTTATAACAAGTTAAATGCAAAATAACACCAACTACTGCCAGTATTGCTACTGCTACAGGATAACCAATCGCGTGGTTTGGAAATTGATTAACTAAAGGAATTACCACAATGCCAGCAACAAACAATGCAGCTTGTGAACCTAAATTTCTATATACAGATAGTTGCGTTCTATCTTCTGAATTAACTGTCATGGATGCTGAAAGTGAACCATAAGGTATATTCACGCAAGAATACGCTGCGTTAAATAACATATACGTAGCAAATGCCCAAATGACTTTTCCAGTTTGATCTAAATGAGGTGAAATAAATGATAAAACTGTACAAATTGCTAGAGGCACTGTTCCATAAAGTATAAAGGGCCTGAATTTACCGCGTTTGCCGATATTGGTTCTAGAATCTATATAAGTGCCTACGCCTGTATCTACAAAAGCATCAAATATTTTAGACACTAGGAAAACCAATCCTCCATAGAATGCAGATATCCCTAATATATCTGTAAAAAATTTTAATAAATAAATTTGCCCCATATCGAACATCATACCGTTCCCTAGATCTCCCAAACCGTATGATAGTTTTTCTTTAAATTTCAGTTTGGGTGTAGCTATGTTTTCAAGTCTACTTTGAGTTGAATGTGCTTGCTCGGATGTTTTAGAAACCATAACCTATCTCTCCCTAATCGTTTAATATCGTGGTTGCCTATTATTGTTCATGTCATGCGATTAAAAACACTTTAGTTATAAACTGTCACACTATGTTTATAAAACATAGATGCATATCTCATTGGATTCACATTTCTATACCAAACCCTTTCATTCTTATATAAATCGTTTCCTCAAATCTACTGATCTCGTACAAATTTCAATTGCTAAACCAAACACATCATGGGTATATATCATCTTTTTTCTTAGAAAAGTAATTAATGTAAACGTTTTCTAATAGTGCTAAAATTTTTTCTACTCTATATGCAAACTCATTTTTGTTTCGTTCACCCTTTAACAATCTCCAATTGAAACGATAATGTTAACAACCGACAGCACATCAATATTTTTTAATTTATGTACATTTACTATCTGTATGACTGTCTACTGGGTTGTTTACAAAACACACGTTAATGATAATTCTGACTGTCGCAAATCACCTAGAGACTAGATTTATATTTGTATTACTCATATCAAATAAGACTACTCGTTCTATTTTGAATAAGTGATAGCTTAGCGTTCGTACTATGATTTGGAATGTGATGACGCGCATGCTACTTATGTCGTATTGATTGAAATTTCTGTACAAATTCACGTGTTTGGGCCACAATGATATCTTCTTCGCCTTCTTTAACATTTCGGGTTAAAGCACTACCAATACCGATTGCAAAGGCGCCATTATTATACCACTGTTCCATATTTTCTAACGAAATACCACCGGACGGCATCATTTTCGCTTGTGGTAACGGACCGTGGACATCTCTTATAAATTTAGCCCCTAGTAGGTTACCAGGGAACAATTTAACGACTTCAACACCATGTTGAAGTGCGTTTGTAATTTCTGTTACTGAACTACACCCAGGTAAATAAGGAATTTGGTATAAATGACATATATGAGCTACTTGTACATCGAAATGTGGGCTAACAACGTAACGCGCACCATTCATAATGGCTATACGTGCTGTTACTGCGTCTAATACTGTACCTGCACCAATAACAACTTCTTTGTTAAACTTCTTTGTTAATGCTTTAATAGCCAATTCTGCATAAGGTGTTGTAAACGTTATTTCTATATTCAGAATACCACCTTCAATTATTTTTTCGCTTTTTAATATTGCATCTTCACTGGAATTCCCTCGGACAACTGCAACCAGATAATTATCGTTCATTTGTTGTAAAATACGTGTCTTTTCCATGCTGCTGCTCCTCTTCGTTTTATTTACATCGCTCAATTTAATTATATTTTTTATCTAATTCTAGTCAATTACTATAGTATGTATACATAACTTTGCTTCATTTATTTCAATACGCATTCGCTCGCCATAATAACTTGAAAAGTGTTGATAGTACTATATATTTGTATATTTTTTCACAATGCATAGTTAAACAATATTTTCTTAAATAAATGTTGTTTCCTACAACCTATATGGCGACTATTTTTGGTATATTCGATGTATTTTATAAATAAAATGACTTTTTTTATAAAAAAATGTCATAAACTGGCAACTTTGTGAATTTAATCACTATTTCCCGAGGAAATGGCTAGTTTTTTTTAAATATGCGTGCTAACTTTAACAGTATAAAGAAAGCGCTTTATTATATTTTAACCTTCACAGCGAATTGTCGTTTCACACTTGAAGCAAACCATTATTAATTCATTTCTTTGAGTATGTAACATACATAGCTTATCTATTATTCAATGAATATAAAGAAAGTGCGTGTCTATATCTTTAATTAAATAATCATAATGATTGTAATTTTATTTGAGAGGAACATTTAAAATGATTGATTCTTTACCGAACTACCAACCTAAGTTCAAAAAACTAATTTGTGTTGATTCAGACGGATGCGCTATTGATTCTATGACAATAAAACACGAGCGTGCATTCGGCCCTGCACTTGTTGCAGAATGGCAGTTAGAAAATATCCAGTCTGAACTATTAAAACGATGGAATGATTTAAATTTATATGAAATCACTAGAGGTATTAATCGTTTTAGAGGATTAGAACGTATGTTAAGTGAACTTGTTGAACAAGGTATAAACATTGAGGGATACAAAGATATTAAGCATTGGGTCCAAACAACACATGCCTTCTCTAATCCTGCATTGGAAGAAGCGATACAAGCGAATCCTAATCAAACCGGATTAAAAAAAGCACTCTCTTGGTCGCATAACGTCAACGCTATAATCAAAACATTACCAAGCATAGGCCCGTTTAAATATGTACAGGAATCGTTGCAAAGTGCTTCAACTTTTGCTGATATCGCAATCGTATCGTCTGCAAATTTATCAGCAGTAGAATATGAATGGGAAACTTACAAGCTTACGCCCTATTTAAGCGGTATGTTTGCACAAGAAGCAGGCACAAAAGAATACTGTTTAGCACAATTAAAGCAGCATTATAATTTAGAAGACATCATTATGTTAGGAGATGCTAAAGGCGATTTAGAAGCAGCTCAATCACATAATATGTACTTTTATCCGATACTTGCAGGCCATGAAAACCAATCTTGGCTCGATTTCAACAATAAATATCTAAAATTATTTAAAGAAGGTAAGTTCAACCAAGAGATACAAGAAGCATTAAAAGATTTATTTTTCAATAATTTTGAAGGAGAGGAATAAATTATGGTTAAAGTAGATTTAACAGCAGCACCATATTATTTAAATACGGATCAGATAACATGGGTGGAAGAAACACTTAACAATTTAACAGATGAAGAAAAAATAGGTCAGCTATTTTTTAATTTATTTTCATTAGAAGGTGGAAAAAAATTCTACGACGCCGACTTAACTAACGAAGATGTGCTTAAACGCTACCATATTGGAGGCGCACGTTATGAAGGTGGCAATAAAGAAGATGTGCAACACTTACTTAATGACTTACAAAAGCATACAAAAGTGCCCGTACTTGTAGCAGCAAACTGTGATTCAGGTGGTAATGGGGCATGTAAAGACGGTACCTACATAGCAAGTGCTGCACAATGTGAAGCAGCACAAGATACAAAAGTTGCCTATAACGCTGGCCTAGTATCGGCACGTGAATCTTCTGCATTAGGAGTGCACATTAACTTCGATCCTTGTGTTGATATTCTAAAAAATTGGCGTAATACGATTGTTAATACACGTTCATATGGCACAGATGCTGAAACAGTGATTAAATATTCAAGCGCATTTATAGACGGTTTTAACGCTGAACGTAACATGATCACGTGTATTAAGCACTTCCCAGGTGACGGTACAGAAGAACGTGATCAACACTTAGTGCTTGGCGTAAATGAATTAACAACACAAGAATGGGATGATAGCTTCCGTAAAGTTTATCAACATCATATCGATCGTGGTGTACAAATGATTATGGCTGGTCATATCGCACAACCTGCCTATTCGAAAAAATTAAACCCTAATCTTGAAGATAAAGATATCTTACCTGCAACGCTTTCTTCTGAGCTCATCACTGACTTATTAAAAGATGACATGAAATTTAATGGTTTAGTCGTTACCGATGCAAGTCACATGCTCGGTATGACCGCTTCCATGCGCCGTGAAGATTACGTCCCATTAGCAATTGCTTCCGGTTGTGATATGTTCTTATTTTTTAATGATTTAGAAGAAGATTATCAATTCATGCTTAAAGGCTATGAGAAAGGCGTTATTACTGAAGAACGGTTAAATGACGCAGTACGACGCGTACTAGGGTTAAAAGCACAGTTGAGCCTTCATAAAAAACAAAAAGATGGTTCAATTATTCAACCTAAAGAAGCGTTGGATATCATCGGTTGTACGGAACATTTGGAAATGCGTGCAGAAGCTGCAGATCTAGGTATTACGCTTGTAAAAAATACTTTAAACCAATTACCTATCCGTCCTGAAACGCATAAAAATATTATGCTTTATGTCATTGAAGGTGAAAAAGACGGCATTTACAAATCTGCTAACAACGTAGCAGACGATATTATTAAAGAACTTGAATCTCGAGGGTTCAACGTCACATTAAATGACGGTTCCACACGTATTAAAGGCAAAACGCTAGCATACCGCAACAACGTAGATGCAGCTTTAGTATTTGCAAATATTATTGGCTATGCAGCAGAAAACAACTACCGTATCAAGTGGGGCACTGCCATGAGTAATGAAATTCCATGGTACGTACATGAAGTGCCAACTGTGTTTGTTTCAACTAATTTCACTACACATCTACACGATGCAACAATGGTTAAGGCATATATTAACGCATACCATTCAAATCATGAAACAATCAAACAAACTATTGATAAAATCATGGGCGAGAGCGAATTCAAAGGCGCCTATAACGACTTAGTATGGACAGACAAATGGCAAGCAAAATTATAACCCATTATACCTGTTATCATGAAAAAATAAAATTATCAAAAAATAATAATCCTTTCAGAGTACACACAATAAGTGAAAACTTTGAAGGGATTGTTTCATCTTAATTTTAGTTATATTATATATTTCACAATTTCATTAAATAAAAACCACCTCAAATTTTACGGCTAATAACAAAATTTGGGGTGATTATGATAATATTTATTTTTATTGAGTGCGGTAACTTATGATTTATAACCAAAATCAGGTATATTTTCCCAACGCTTTTTAAAGTAATGCGCCACTGCTTTAGGACGTCGTTCACGTGTGAAGATACCTTTCTTATTTCCTTGAACTCTGATAATATCCGTAGATGTTTCAAAATCTGCAAAATTCCATGTTTGTTCACCAATAAACTGCGGATATCCATCTATTACTTCGTGGTTTGCTTCATAATATCGAACTTGATACTCTTCAGTAAATAATTCATCACTAATTGCATGTATCCCCGCTACCGTATCCGCTCCATATTCCGTAAACATAATCGGTTTATCTGGTTGTTTTTCAGTCCATCCATCTAATTCTGTTCTCAGGGCTTCTTTAGCTGCTACCAAATCACCTGTTTGTGTATACCATCCATAATATCTATTCAGACATAGTACATCTACTAAATCTTGTACTTGGCATGTGTCTGGTTGCGAAGTTAATATGGTAACTATTGTGACTGGTCGGTGTTGCGGGTCACATGCACGCGCTAAATGAACTAACGGTTCAAAATATGCTTTTGCCCCCGCTTCGGTAGAAGCAGGCTCATTAGCAATGGACCACATGACTACACAAGCATGATTTTTATCACGTTCGATTAACCCTTTAATCACTGATTCATGCGCTTCTTTCGTACCAATTTCTTCAAAAGTATTTCTTAAAGTAACACCAGACAATATCGTGCTAAAGTTAAGATGCACACCAACAGCTGTTGTTTCGTCTATTACTACAATACCTTGTTCATCTGCTAACCGCATCATCTCTTCAGAATATGGATAATGAGACGTTCGGAATGAATTACCACCAATCCACTTAATCAGATTAAAGTCCATTACATTTGCAACTTCATTTAAGCCGCGTCCGTTGTAATATGTGTCTTCGTGTTTTCCGAAGCCTTTAAAATAGAATGGTCTATTATTAATTAAAAACTGCCCTTTTTTTACTTCTACAGAACGAATGCCAAAGCGCTCAGCATAACTATCTATTATTTGATTATTATCTAATAGCGTCACTTCTAAATGATATAAGTAAGCATTTAATGGTTCCCATAAGTGAGGTTGCTCTACTTTAATAGAACCGTTAAAACCAGATGTTTCAGCAACAATATGACCTTCTTCATCGATTAATCGAACTAATACTTCATCCACTGTGGCATTGGTAACAACCGTATAACCTACTTCTGCTATATCGCCTTTAAGCTCTGGTATAATTTCAATATCTTCTATAAACGTTCTAGGTGTTGTATAAATTTTAACAGGTCTATGAAGCCCAGCATAGTTAAAGAAATCAAAATTAGGTTTGTTCTTTTTAATTAAATTGCCATCTTTATCTGTCGTTTCACTATAGTCACCAACGGGTAAAGTGGTTTCGTCTAATATATTATTTACACATACTGTTAAGCGATGCTGTCCTGAATAAAACTGGTCATTTAATTCTACTTCAAAGGGCAAGAAGCCACCTTGATGTGATGTAACTTCTTGGCCATCAATATAAACAGTTGCTTTGTGAGTTGCTGAACCAAACCGTAAAACAATGCGCTCATTTGATAAAACTTTAGGTATCGTAAATGTTCTTTCATACCAAACATTTCCAACATGATTACGTATGTTTGTCGTCACGCCTTGGTCATTATACGAACCCGGTACTGCCATCACTAAATCAGTATTTAAGGGTCGTGTTACGTCTATCGTGTCATGATTACCTTCTAACTTAAACTGCCAAATACCGTTTAAATCAATAATGCTTCTGTGTTCATTCGTTACTGGATATAGCATATCGATGCTCCTCTCATAATATTAAAATGTGAATTATCTATATTTCTTCTCTAAGCGCTAATTCTTTAACAATTTGTTTGTGCTTCTGATCCGTAAGTGGATATGCAAAGAAGAATAAGATCACTGCAATTAAACAAATTGTTGCGGGTACGACAAAGAATAAAACTTTCAAACCAAATATTGTATCTGGTGTCTGAGCCGCATTAGGGACGTAACCAATAATTGTTAACGCCATCCCTGGTATAAAACCTGCTAAACCTTGGGAAATTTTTCTTGTAAAACTATAACTTGCATAAATAATACCTTCAGATCTTAGCCCTGATTGCCATTGTCCATATTCTACAACATCTGCAATAAATGCCCATGTCACCGTATTTGGAATAACTAAAAACAATTGTGCAATCGTATTAATAATTAAAAACGGTACGATTTGTTCTGAAAATAGTGAGAAATTTAATATTTGGAAGATGATAAAACCACTTACACCGATGATCGCTGTCATCTTCTTACCTACTCGTTTACTTAAAAACGTTGTAAGGAACAACGCTGGTATTAATACAATAAAATTCAATGTACTCACAATACCAATTAAGTTATCGAATCCCAGTACGTTTTTGTAATAATACAGTTGTGCACCTTGTTGTAAGAATAAAGCTGTAATCGTTAATAAAGTATAAATGGCTAAAATAATAAATGGTCTATTTTTCAGTAAATTAAAAAACGCTTTACGACCTAGCCCTTTAATTTGAGGACGCTCTACTGTATGACGCTCTTTAACACCTTTATAACACAACATATGTAGCGTCACACCCGCAACCGCAAGAATTCCAACTGCAACTGGGTATCCGATGGCATGATTAGGAAAAAGACTCACTAAAGGAATGATAATAATACCTGAAATAAACATTGCACCTTGCGAACCTAAATTACGAAATACTGATAATTGTGTACGGTCATCCGCATTGATTGTCATTGAAGCAGATAATGAACCATAAGGAATATTAACGATAGAATAAGCAGCGTTAAATAATAAATATGTTCCAAACGCCCAAATAATCTTACCTGTTTCACTTATATCTGGAGAAATAAAGGTCAGCACCGTTAATATTGCTAATGGAATACTGCCATATAATATAAACGGTCTAAACTTCCCACGTTTAGAAAAATTCTTTTGATTGTCAACAAGCGTCCCTACACCCGTATCTACAAAAGCGTCAAAGAACTTAGCCACTAAGAATACCAGTCCACCTATGGCTGATGGAATTCCCAATATATCTGTATAAAAGAGCAGCAAATAGATTTGCCCCATATCAAACATTAGTCCATTCCCTAAATCTCCAAAGCCATAAGATAATTTCTCTTTAAATTTTAATTTTGGTGATTCGATTTCGTTAAATTTTTTCAGCTTAGAATTTGCTGGTTTTAATCTCGCTGTAACCATAAGGATTACCTCTTTCCACTATCGAAATCAAAGTTATGAGCTTTAACTTTGTCATTTCATAGTCAGTTTTAATGATTGTGGCCCTCAATCGTTATATCATCCATAGGTTTGAAAGCGCTTTCTACTATAGATAAATTTTTTTACCCCTATAAATTAATTCGATTTTTATTATCGCGTGTTTACATCTTTAACACATTATTTATAGAGAGCTTACTTTTATTATATTTTTAAAATAATAACAGTCAATGAAATAATAACAACGTTGTTATTATTAAGTAGTTATCTTTTTAATTTCTTTTCATTTTGAACTATAGTTAAAGTCTGTAACAACGCCAATCGAAATTGATACGTTACTTTGTATATTAACCTGAGCGAGATACCTATTATATACCTCTATCTTAATGTGAAGTGGTTTAATTTTAATGTTTTTTTAAAGATATTATCATATTTTTGATATTTTTCTAATTTTATTTACAAATTTTATTTGTAATTATTAATTTTTACGTTTTTTTAACTCAAATTTATTAGTAGAATTCTTTATGCTCTATGCGATATTTCAATGGCGTCACACCATAGTGCTTTTTAAAACATTGAGTGAAGTAACTTTGTTCTTTAAAACCAACATAATTTGAAACTTCAGATACAGTCATTTTTGTGCGTGCTATTAAGTCGCGTCCTTTTTTAACTCTTAAAGTTGTAATAAATTGAGACAGTGACTGATGGCATTCTTGATTAAAAATCCTTGATAAATAACTCGGTGCTAAATCTACATAATTTGCTAACTCATCTAACGTTAAATGTGTATCTAAATTTCTTTCAATATATTGAATCACTTTACTTATTTTAGGACTATACGCGTTTGCTTTTATCTTCATAGCTCTTTCAGCGTATGCTTTAACAATCGAATGCGTTAATTCATCTAATAATTCAATATCCATTGTTTGATCAATCATAGTCGCGAATCTAGCTGAAATTTCATCAATATGAATCAAACTAACCCCTGCTTTTTCACCTGCTTTACGACATAACGTATTAATTAAATATGCTTTATATTGCTCGTTTGAAATATCGTCTTTAACTCTTCTCAAACCAGCGACAGATATATTCATATTATTTAAGATGGACAAAGCTTCTTCGACATTACCATTTTCAACCGCTGTCAGTAGCTGATTCTCTAAATGATAACGATATTCTATTTCTTGTAATGTGTAATCAATTTGTGCTTTAGATTCTGCTAATATTGCTTCATTAGTATGAAAACTAAAATCAATATCTACAGTTTCATAAACAATATTTCTCTTCTTTAAAAAGCGAATTGCTAAACGACACATTTTTTGTGCTTTAACATGATGGCATAGTGGTACTTTTAATAAGTATTGTTTCAGTATCGATAGTTTAGAAATTTTAATGTTCATACTTTGCAACATTTCATTACATTGCCGTTCATTTGGTCTTTTTTCCATATATGGCCCAATAATATAAACTTGTCTGTATTTTTTAAATTTGAAAATTAAAAAACTTACATTGAAACTATTTTTATAATGGTAAATTTTATTGCTGTGCATATGCACGATAAAATGTTTTAATTCGTTTTTAAATTGCTTCCTTGTTGTATTTATAAATGGTGTCTTGATATGGTTACTAATCCCCTTCATGTCATCCATATCATAACCTTCTAATTGAATACTTAATAATTGCAAAGCATGCATTTTCAAAATTTCTAGCGCTTCATCATTCATAAAAAAACACCCCATTCCTTATAATTGTATTATATCTAAATAATAAGGAATAGAGTATCAAATTAATAGAAAATTTCAAAAATGTTTTTCTTTACACTTTATAGACCATTATGATTTAAAACGTTTATAACAATATGGTTTTTTATTTATTTTTCTTTCCAAATTTCAATTTAAATGGTGCATAAAATAGGACGAAAATGAGAACTAAACCTAAATAACCAATTAAAGGATAGAAAATAGCTACAAGGTCTGTAAAGCCTACAAAACTTAAGCATAGTCCTACAAGCACTGTAATGGTATAGAATACTTTAAAACGCATAGAGTCTACTATCGTAAATCGTGTAGCGAATGCGTAAAACATACCTAAACCTGTATTGAAAATCATGCCAAATATCACGATTGCCATAACAACACCAAGTATTGGAGATATATGGTTCACAATGCCTAACATAGGCATTTCCATGTCGCCTACGATGTTAATTTGTGTGAAAATAGCTAAGTGACTTAATACAATCATGACACCTAAGGTTAAACCACCTAGTAGTCCACCAACAGCTGCGAGTTTGCTATTTTTTTCTGCTCCTCCCATAACGATTGCCATAGATGCGCCTACTGCTGTATTAAAAGAAGCATAATTGACACCTGCTACAAACCAATTCGGTAATGTAGATGGTTTAGCATCTGAAATTGTATCCAGTTCAGCAAATGGCACGTTTGTGGTTAAGAAACTATAAACCGAAATAATTAATATAAACAAAATTAAAAAAGGTGTAATATTCCCGATAACCTTAACGACACCTTCTACACGCAACATACCTGCAAGTATAATCAATATAGTCATTAAAATTGTACCGACGATTGATGGAAGTCCAAATTGCTGGTTTAAGTTTGAGCCTGCACCTGCAATCATTACCACGCCTACGCCAAATAAAGTGAAAATAATGACTAAATCAATAACCCAGCCTAGTATTTTTCCAAATAATGTTCCACCTGTGATATTATGTATGACATTTTTATGTGAGTCTGTGTTAAATCGGCTACCTAACCATACTAACATCATCCCCACATAAGCGAATAATGCTGTAGTGATGATCGCACCTAAAGTACCTAAAATACCAAAACTGGTAAAATATTGAAGTACTTCTTGCCCGGAAGCAAAACCAGCACCTACAATGACGCCAATGAAAGCACTTGCGATAAGTAATATTCTTTTCATAATTTCCCCCCTTATTGTGTCTACTATATACAAGTTAAGTGAAATTTCAACTGTAATATATTGATGTCACATTATGCTTTTTTGAAACAAACGCTTAGCATAGCTGTATATTTACGATTTGAAAATCACTATAATTATCTAATTTTATCATTTTATCTGTAAATTATGTTGAAATACCATATACAACTATATTTTTGGTACAAATGTACCAAAACTTCAAACCTATTTTTCAATTGTTATATAAAAAAAGCAGGCTAGAAATCACAAAAACTTTGACTGATTTCATATACCTGCGTTTTAAGCATATTAATTTATTTTAATACCTTTGGTTGACTGTATTTTGTGAAACAAACCCTTAATTTGATTGATAGGTTTGACCTATAGCAGTAAATGCTATAACGCAATCTACGTTTTTATTTCCTTTAATATACTATCTAAGTAAGTATCCACCATCAACCGGTAGGGAAACACCTGTAACATAATCTGACGCTTCACTTGCTAGGAAAATAAGTGGCCCCATTAAATTTTCAGGCACACCCCACTCGCCAGATGGAATATGACTTTTAATTTCTGGGCCTCTCACTGGGTCTTCTTCTAATACTCTTGTCATATCTGTTCGAATATAACCTGGAGATAATGCATTAACTTGAATGTTATATTCTGCCAACGCATCTGCATAAGCTTTCGTGATACCTACAACACCATGTTTGCTTGCTGCATATGGAAAAATATTTTTACCTGCGCGGTAGGATTGCATTGAGCCTATATTAATAATTTTTCCTGATTGTTGTTTCGTCATCACTTTAGCCACTTCGTGAGCCATATAATAAGATGAATTTAAATTGGTATCAATTACTTTTTGCCAATCTTCATCTTTGAAGTCTAGTACATTATTTCTAATCTGCACACCAGCATTATTGACAAGAATATCTATATTTCCCCAAGTAGTTACCGCTTCATCAACTACTTTTTGAGCAGCGCCTTGTTTCGTGATATCTTGTTGTATAAATGCTATATTGCCTTCATGATCATTTACCATTTGCTTTAAATATTCCCAAGATTGTGTCGATGAACTGACGATAGTTACATTTGCACCATACATTGTTAAAGCAATGGTATAATACATGCCTAATCCACGCGCGCCCCCCGTTACAATAGCGTTCTTGCCTTTTAAAGAAAAACTATTCAAATCAAATTTTGTCATCATTTACGCCTCTTTTCTCAATATTAATGATTTCTTTTAAAAAAAGTCCTTAACTATATCATACTGTTAAGGACTTAAAAAACAACTATTCATTCATACTGCTGTACTGAATATGACATTATACAAAAATACTTAGTATTAAAATAAACACGAGTCCTGAAACAGAAATCACCGTTTCAAGTAATGACCATGTTAAAAACGTCTCTTTCACAGTTAAACCGAAATATTCTTTAAACATCCAGAAACCTGCGTCATTCACGTGAGATAAAATAACACTACCAGCGCCAATCGCTAATACGACCAATGCAACGTTAACATCAGATGCTTGTAGTAGTGGTAACACAATACCTGTTGATGAAATCGCAGCTACTGTAGATGAACCTAAGGCAATTCTTAAAACAGCTGCAACGACCCACGCTAAAAGAATTGGTGACATTTCAGTACCTTCAAACATTTTAGCTATTGTGTCACCAACTCCGCCGTCGATAAGTACTTGTTTAAAAGTACCGCCACCACCAATAATTAGGATCATCATACCTATTGGATAGATGGCATTAGAAACTGAGTCCATTATTTCTGAATTTTTTCTACCTTGTTTCACACCCATCGTAATAATAGCAAATAATACTGCAATTAACATTGCTGTGCCTGCTGTACCTATAAAGTAAATGAATGATTCAAATCCATTCGTTGCTTCTTCATTACCAGTTATTAACTGAACGATAGTGGCTAGTAACATTAAAATAACTGGTGATATTGCAGTTAATAAACTAATTCCAAATCCTGGCATTTCAGATTCTGAAAATTCCTTTTGTGCGCCTAAAGCTGAAATGTCGCCTTCTCGGCTATAGGCAGAAGGTGTAATCTTTTGTGCTACTTTATTAAATAATGGTCCAGCCACAATTGTAACTGGAATCGCAATAATAATACCATAAAGTAATACATGTCCTAAGTTAGCTTGTAACTCTTTTGCAATAACCACTGGACCTGGATGTGGTGGTAAGAAACCATGTGTAACAGATAACGCCACAACCATTGGTAAGCCAAGTTTTAATTGTGAAACGTTAGCACGTTTAGCTATCGTAAATACTAATGGAATTAATAATACGAGTCCAACTTCAAAGAAAAGCGCTATACCTACAATGAAAGCTGCAACAAGCATTGCCCATTGTACATGTTTATGACCAAATTTTTTAATAAGTGTGTCAGCAATTCTTGTAGCGCCTCCGCCGTCAGCTAATAATTTACCTAATATAGCCCCTAAACCAAAAATCAACGCAATATGACCTAATGTACTACCCATACCGTTTTCAATGGTTTCAATAATTTTATCTAAAGGCATACCAAGTAAAATTGCAGTGACAATAGATGTAATAATAAGTGAAATAAATGTATTCAATTTTAAGAAAATAATAAGTGATAATAATACGACAATCCCTATAACCACAGTAATTAATGGCCAAATTGTTTCAAACATAATCGTTCTCCCTTTCAACACTGAAAACATCATCGTAAAGATATCAAACCGACTCTCTTTTTGATAACGCTTACTTTCGTGTTTAAAATTTTTATTTTTCTATTATGGTTAAAAGTACAGCTATAAATAGCTCTAGCCCAACTAGATGATTCAGTTCTATTTATAGCCTGTCTTTTATTTAATCTCTTTCTATTTTTGTTCCTTGTCTTTAGTTATATGTTCACGCTGAAACGTAGCGATTTCAGCATAACGGTCTTCTAAAGAGCGGCTTAAATTGATAAATATTGAAATCAGTTTCTGGTAAATTTTCACATTATCTTGATTAGGTTTATGATCATTTGTAGTTCCAACCATTTCTTCGATAATAGAAAAATCATCAATTTCACCAAGTGCTTTCATACCAAGCACGCAAGCGCCTAGACATGAACTTTCATAACTTTCAGGAACAATTAAATTAGTGTCAAAGATATCAGCCATCATTTGACGCCAAACTTCACTTTTCGCAAAACCGCCTGTTGCTTTTATTGTTGAAGGTGTTTCGTTCATCACTTCTATCAAAGCTAAATAAACGGTATAAAGGTTATAAAGCACACCTTCTAAAGCTGCTCTAATCATATGTTCTTTTTGGTGCGTTAAGGTTAAGCCAAAAAATGAACCTCTTGCGTCTGCATTCCATAACGGCGCACGTTCCCCTGCTAAATATGGGTGGAATATTAATCCATCTGCACCCGGTTTAACTCGGTTCGCAATTTTAGTAAGTACATCATATGGATCGACACCTAAACGTTTTGCCGTTTCGACCTCGCTTGCCAATAATTCATCTCGTAGCCAACGTAATACCACACCGCCGTTATTGACTGGACCACCAATTACATAATGATTTTCGGTTAATACATAACAGAAAATTCTTCCCTTGTAATCTGTGCGTGGTTGATCTATCACAGTTCTAATTGCGCCTGAAGTACCGATTGTGACAGCAACTTCTCCTTTTTTAAAAGCGTTGACACCTAAATTAGAAAGTACACCATCGCTTGCACCAACAACAATTGGTGTATCTTCATCTATGCCCATCAATGTTGCATAACGACGTTTCATTCCCTTTAAAATATGTGTCGTTGGAACAACTTTAGGTAACTGTGATGCACTAATACCTAATAATCTTAAAGCCGCTTTATCCCAATCTAAATCTTCAAGATTAAACATACCTGTTGATGAAGCCATTGATTGATCAATCACATACTCTTCAAATAATTGATAAAAAATATAAGTCTTGATATCAGCAAATATGGCTGTTTGGTTATATATTTCTTGTTGTTCATGTTTCATCCAAAATATTTTAGATAACGGAGACATAGGATGAATCGGCGTACCTGTTCTTCTATATATTGCATCGCCATCGTGTTTTTCCTTAATTTCTTCTGCGTATTTAATCGCACGGTTATCAGCCCATGTTAAATTTTCAGTTAATCGTTCATTACTCGCGTTCATTGCAATCAAACTATGCATTTGCGCACTAAATGAAATTAATTTCAAATCTTTTTTATCGATGTTCGCTTCTCTCATTACATATTTGATGGTCATTAACACGGCATCGAACAGTTCATCAGGATTTTCTTCTGAAACTTCTACGTTTGGTGTGTGTAAAGGATAACCGATATTATGTTTCATTATGAATTGTCCTTTTTCATCATAAAGGACAGCTTTAGTACTTGTAGTACCTATATCAACGCCAATCATATATTTCATGATTTTACCTCCTACTATCACTTCTTATTTTAACCAAAAACTATCAATATCTTCCCCAACGTCATCAAAGTTCAAATGAAATGCATTTCTAAGTTTTGTTGCATCTTTATCTGCAATCGCATCAATAAATACTTCGTGATTATGGTGGATTCGTTCAAAGTCTTCAGGTTTTTTATTCATACGTTCACGCATTGATAATAAAATAAGCGCTTCCATCACTGGCCTTAAGTTATTCCAAAACGTTTTCAAGTATTGATGCTTTGAAGCTAATATGGTTACTTCATGAAATTTCATATCATGCACTGTAAATGCTTCTGCATCCTCAAATTTCACAGCAACTTTCATCATCTCGAGCTGTTTTCGCATCTCTTTAACAATTTGTTTGTGATTACTTGCTTTAATTTTATTAAATGCAAAAGATTCTAACATAATTCTTAGATCATATAGTTCTTTCTTTTCATTATCATTAAATGGCAAGACATCTGCGCCCATACGCTCTAAATTAATTAATTGATCTTGTTTAAGTAGCTTAAACGCGTCTCTAACTGGAGAACGACTGACATTAAATTCTTTAGCGATTTGGTTTTCAGTCAGCAGTGTATCTGGCGTAATTGTCCCATCAACAATCCTCAAACGTATTTCTGAAGCAATCATTTCACCTTTAGATACACCTTCAAGCCATTGTTCTGGATATAAATATTTCACCGCGCCGTCACCTCATTATCAATTCGATATACTTGTATACAAGTATATTAATATACAAGCAACAAAAATGCAAACGCTTGCACTTTAAAATTCACGTCTTTATTTCACAAAAAAAGCGGCATGCCTAATTTGAATAGACATACCACTTTTTTTAATATTAATTATTTGATTGAGCTCAATGTGTACCATTACACGCCCATTAATGTATTTGATTACAGTAACAGGATGACCTATTACCTTAATCGTACAAAATAACTTAAGTTAACGAATACAAGTTTGGGTTAAAAAATCTTGCCTTAGTTCAGACAGTAACTTAATTGTCAAAAACTTCAGTATGGATATTTTGCATTTTACTTTCAACCGTCGTTATTTCATTTGCACATTGTTTTAGAACTTCTCTATAATCTTCAGTATTTTTTTGATTTTTATAACGAATCTTGTGCTCTAAACTCGCCCACATATCCATACCAATTGTTCTAATTTGAATTTCTACTGGCACCTTTTCTACAGAGTGAGCTAGAAATACTGGTATTGAGACTACAATATGCAAACTTCTGTAACCGTTACCTTTCGGCGTTTTTATATAATCTTTACGCTTTATAAGTTGCACATCCGCTTGTTTTAACAATAGTTCTTCGATTACATAAATATCATCCATATAATTGCAAACAACTCTAATACCCGCAATGTCTAAAATATACTCTTTAGCTGATTCAGTATTAATTGGATAACCTTTTCGGTCTAATTTTTTAATCAAACTTCTCATTTCTTTGACTCGGCGTTCCATATGATGAATTGGATTATGCTTATACATTTGTTTGAAATGATCATCTAAGATATCAAGTTTAGTACTGATTTCTTTAAGTGCAGAAGAGTACAATTGTTCTAAAGATACAAAATCGATAACCATTTCAAATGCTTCTTCGTAGTTGTTTATATAGGCCAAACTCTCTTTAAATTCTGCTTTTAAATCATCCATATTTAGAGTAGGCTTGCGTTCAATGTACATAAATCGTACCTCCATAACTCTCACTTTATAAATATTATAGCTGAATTAAAATACATTTAAAATAAAATAGTATATAAATCAGCCATAATATTAGACTATTGAGACTAAGATATAAAGGAATTATTATCTTAGGGGGCATATCATATTAACAGTAGACAACTGTAAATACACGTGTATGCGAACGAACACTTTAAGTGACTTTCAAACGCCCACGCTCATAGTCATTTTTGATATTACTCATCCTTTTTGTGTTCAATGATTTCAGTTTTTCTATTATCTGCGATATTGCGTGCGCGTTTCATAGCATCTTCTTTTTTATCAAAACTATCAGAAGCTTGTTTCGCATCTTCTGATTTTATTTTCCAAGCATCGTCTTCATAATACACATGTACGTCCTTATTATTTAATTTTGGATTGCTTGATTCATCTTTTTCATGTACTGTAATTTTTTTATTTTTCAACTCTTCTAATTCTTTTTTAGAAGCCATTTGATACCAATTTTCTGCTTGTTTGGTCGCAATTGGTATCGTATTTTCTTCTTTATAGCCATCCTTTAACATCGCATTACCAATATCTATAGCTTTCTTCCGTTCTAAGGGCTCCATGTTTTTCCAACTTTGTGGGTAATCTTCCATAGTCCAAGGCATAAATTAAAAACCTCCTGATTATATTTATTAGTTTTCTTTTACCACCTTTTGTTTAAACTAATCAAGCCTATGCTATTTAAATTTAATGAATTGTAAAATCAATATGATTTATCTTTGATTTATCGGGAATTAATTATAGGAAGTGTAATAGTTAAAAAAGGAGGTCAAACTAACATGAAGGTCACAATCGGGTTAATACCATCTCCTGACATGCCACATAAACTCATCAACAAAATATATTCTGAACTCCCAAAGGATTTTAAAAATCACGTTGATTCAGAGGTTGAGTGGCAGTTTGATATGCATATAGCATCCATGATTGGTACTGCTGAACATATGGATAAAGCCTTAGATATCGCTGCTAATATTAAAAAGCAAAAAAATTGGGATTATACTATTTGTATCACTGATTTACCTAATTTTTCTAAAAACAAAAGTGCGTTATGTGACGTGGATTTTGATAATAAAACAGCTTTATTATCACTACCAGCATTAGGTGCTTTTAAATTAAAAAATAAATTACGAGAATGTTTAATTTTTATAATTGAGTACTTGCATACTCCAGATAAAAATCAACTTGATTTAAATTCCAAATATTTTAAGCTAACTCAGTTTAATGAAGTCATTCCTAATGAGAAGAAATCAGATCATAAATCACGCGTTATTGCTAAATCAACTATACTAGGTTGGTTTCATTTAATTTGTGGCATGACTTATGCCAATGAACCATGGTCTGCCATTTTTGATTTTAAAAAAATTATTTCTGTTTCTTTTGCTACAGGTACTTATATAGCCATTTTTTCTACACCATGGGATATCAGCTTAGATTATAGTTATTGGCGCTTTATTTTATTGATGTTTCTTTCTATTTTTGGAATGGTTGGTTGGTTGATATACTCGTACAAATTATGGGAACGACCAAGTCCGAACACGCAAAAACTTTATCGCTTTATATATAATATAACGACTTTTGCGACGCTTTCGACCATTACATTTTTCAACTTTATAGCGCTCTATATTCTATTAACTGTAAGTACATTGTTATTTGTACCACCAGAATTGTTTTCAAACTGGACGTCATTAAATAGCAAAGAACCTACTGTACTCAATTATATTAACTTAATCTGGTTTATAACTTCTCTAGGTATATTGGCAGGTGCTATGGGATCCACTGTTGAAAATGCTGAAAAAATTAAAAGAGTAACTTATTCCTTCAGACAATATTATAGAGCTAAGTCATTAGAACAAGAAGATGAAAATAACTCTAGTGATTATGCTCAAGATGATTATTATGAAGGCAAGAAACAATCACACCACGAGGAGGGATTAAATGAGCACGACAGTCGCTAAAATAGGTATTGTTGCCGCGCCAGGTATCTCTGAAAAAATTGCACGTAATCTTGAAATAGATTTACCGAATATACTCAGCAACCAATACGACAATTCAATTGAGTGGAAAGTTGAAACAGTCATCGACCCTTTAACAGGCTCTGCTGAAACGGTTCATGATATTTTTACTAAAATCACTGACTACCAAGATAACAATAATTGGAAATATACGATTGGGCTCACTGATTTACCTGTCATTGAACAACAAAAGGTGGTTGCTATTGATATTAATAGACAAAATGGCGCTAGTTTAATTTCTTTACCTGCTTATGGATGGCGTCCTATCAAAAAACGTATTCAAAATTCTATTTTAGCTATGCTTCAAGCCATCGATGAATTTAAAAATCCAGAAAAAAATAGTGAACATCATCGGGGCATGCAGCTTATGAATGCTCAATTTCCTTTATCGAATTTACAAGCGCGTACTGTTTATTTTAAAGATACTACTTCTCAACATACACAGTATTATGTCTCTTCTCGAGCCAAAGGTATGTTTCGTTTAGTTAGTGGCATGACATTTGCTAACAACCCATTCAATATGCTGAAAAGCCTAAGTAGCGTTGTCGCAATTGCATTTACCACAGGCGCATTCGGTATTATTTTCACTACTATGTGGAACTTAAGTTTTGCGTATGCTGGATGGCGGCTGCTATTGATGATGCTTGCCGCTATATTCGGAATGATGATTTGGATGATTGTCGCTCATGGCTTATGGGAATCTAAAAAAGAAAGTAATAATAAAAGGATCACAACGTTATACAATTTAACTACGACTATGACTTTAACTGTTTCTGTAATGATTTATTATACTATTCTATTCATACTATTTTTAATCGCTGCGTTAATCGTGCTCCCATCGGGTTATTTAGGACAAACGTTACAATTAAAAACATCTGCAAATTTAACAATATATATAAAGCTTGCTTGGTTTGCGGCATCTATTTCAACCGTAGCTGGTGCAATTGGTGTAGGATTAAATAACGAAGCACTCATACTTGAAAGTACTTATGGTTATAGACAAAAGCAACGTTACAAACAGTTACATGAAGAACAACAACAATCAAAAGAGCAACAAAAACAAACACAAAAAGATATTCAAGAGAAAAAACAAGAAGAAGAACAAAAAGCGAGAGAACAAAGTGATTCTAATTAAATTTCAGACTACAGTGAGGCTCACCTCGTTTTATTTCAATGCTTATCCTATATAAATCAACCGAGTTAGCCCGAGTGATATGATTGTTTTAAATTTATTTAATTGCTTTTATCATATGAATCTATATTATGTCTTTCACTATAGCGTTGTCGTTATTTAAACACAAAAAGTCACCTCCATGACATATGGAGGTGACTTTTATTTGCATCATAAATATTTGTACCCTGAAATATGATATTGGTTATAAATAATTATAGACTAACGTTTTATATCCTATTAAGCGTAAGATAATTTAACTTCTTGTCTAGCATTTTTACAATTACTTTGAATACTCATTAGAGAAGTTCTAATATACATATATTGTGGTAAAGTTGTGAGTGCTTCAACATTAATGTTTGAACCAATTTCAAAATGTTTAGCAATGTTTTCAAACACTAATAAATATTGTCCCATTGTTTCATCATCAATATGGTAACGTTGTTCATTGCTTAAAGCTCTCGTTAACATAAAGCTTATTTCTTCCAATGCATAGATACTAGGATAATAGTATTGAATAACCATTTTATTACTAAATACTTCACCATTTGCACTACTGTAAATCTGTTTCATATTATTAAGTTGAACACTTAAATGTAGCATTTCTTTTTTATCACGTTCTCTTGACGAATATTTATTACTTGAGAATAAATAATGGAAGAGGACTGCTTCATTACGTGCCACTTTAGCAAGCGTGCCAGGTAACATTGATGAAGCTGTTTTTCTTCCTATGACGAGTAAACATACAACAGCAATCAGTATACCTACGATTACATCAATAATACGTGGTAACGCAATTAAGATAGATAGATGATTAGATGCTAATCCATTTAATAAAATAACTTGGATTGTAATAAATATTACAGCAAATGAATAATTAGCACCAACAAATATTTCTGTAATACCTGCAGCAACAGCTAAGAGTATAATAGCAACTGGAACGGGTGGCATAGATAGTAATATTAAAGAGAGTACTAGAACTCCAATAATTGTGCCAATCCCTCTGGAACCTGCCCGTTCAAAGCTGTGTAATGTTGTTGACCCCAATAACACGGTATGTGTACTAAGCGGAATCCAGTATGCCTTATCAAAATCAAACATTAATGCTATAAAAATAGCAATGGCCATGATAACGCTATAACGCAAAGTATTTCTAAATACGAAAGAATCTATAGTAAGATTATTAACTAATCGGTGTCCATAAATAGGCACACGAATGTCTACTTCATGTTCTAATCGTTTTTCATCCGCATTCATGATAGCATCTACCTTAAATATGTTATCGACGAGTTTTTTGTATGTTTCTTCTATATCAACTTGTTGTGTCCATGTTTTGTTTGTCTGACCATGTGTAAATACCAAGTTGATCACGTAATCTGCCATCGCTCTAATTTCTTTAGGTAAAGGGCGTGCGTTTTCCTCATTTAATTCTAATAATTCTGAATGTATACCCTGAGCAATATTATGGAGCAATATTAAACGTTGAAATTCTGGAGATTTTTGAGATTTGGCAGAGCTTGCAGTAATCAGTTGATTATCTGTATTTCTAAACGCAGTAACAGCAAATTGTGATACTTTTGCAAATGCTTTAGGATCATCAAAATTATAAACCAATTGTTTAATAATATTATAATCATTTTTTATGGATTTAACTTCTGCAGATTCTTTTGATAGTAAAATGACGATGATAACTACAAGTGTTGCTAATAAACCGCCAATAAATACCGCTATACCTCTAGTTACAGCTTCTTCAGGCGCAACTGGTAAATTAATTGGCAAACTAAATGCTACAATAAAGAAAGTTGACGATGGGCCCGGAATGTTTAAGGAACTAAACACATAGTATGGCACAACTGCTACGATTAACAGCAATATTCCGAATATAACAGGTTGATTGACTGTTAAGGTACCGAGCATCATAGCAATTGCAAATACAATAGATGTTAAGAAGACAGTGCGAAGCTTGGACTTAGCAGTACCGCCAAACACATAAATATGAGCTAAAGTACCAGTTGAAATTAGCAGACCTATTGAAAAATACCCTACTAAGTAACCAATCATTAGAGGAAGGAACATTAATATACCTTGTCTAATACCTTTAGCAACATCGATTTTCATAGCATTAAATTTGGTAAGTGATTTTAAATATTTAATCAATGGTGGTACACATCTCCTTTTTATTTTTTAATTTAATTATTACATTTGATTTGCGTTTTCTCTAAAACATAAAAAGAGCGGGTTAGAAATCTAAAATTTATAATTTGATTTCATATTCCCGCCCCTTAAAGGTGATTTGATTTTTTAAAAAGCTTATTGATAGAAGCATCTAAACACGAGTTACTACTGCATTTTACCTGCTTTCACTCAAAATGATAGACATTAATATATGACTCAAATTACTTTAGCGCGCACAAGTATCTATGAAGGGGAAGTATCATTACAAAATCAGAACTTTTACAATTATTGATTACGAAATCATATACACTCTTTTTAATGATTACTAAACTATTTTAACACTTTTATTAATTTCTGCTAGGGTGTTTCCTACAAAACGCTTAAATAAATATGTTAAATAAATACTATTTTACATTTTATTGAGCACTTATTCCGACTGTTTTATATCCTCATGAACAGTCGAATAATCAACATCTGTTTCTAAAAAGTCTTGATTGTTTACAGGGAAATGTTGCTCTAAAGTTTCAATATTGCTTATCTCTATTTCACCATGGTTCATTTCAAAATCTAGTACATGTCCACCTATCGTTTTCTTTTCATCTACAAAATGTAAATGGAAACCACCGGCTGCGATCCCATGGAAGAGCTGCGGCGCGTAAAAACCAACAATGGTACCCTCTATTTGATCATACATATACTCAGGTTGTTGCTTTGCTGATTCAATTAATTTCGTATACGGTTTCTCTTGTCTTGGCATCATTCTGACATGTACGCTTTCAAATTTCCCAGTTATTTTCACTGCCAAAAATATATTTTTGCTTTTAGCATGATACATTGCTTTATCTAATAAAGTATCTGAATCAGTGATATGTCTCACTTCAAAACGGTTATCTGGTTTGAAAGGTGTTACAGTAGAAAATGGTGTCATCTCATCACCATTTAATTGTTTGAAATTACCTTGAGCATCAGCATGGTATGCAACACCATCTAATATAATAACTTCGCCATCAGATCCTGTTAGGGTGCCTATGCCTAAATCGCCATGTTTTAAAACTTCATTGATTTTCATTGTGCCATCTAGCAATCCTGCCATCAGCGTACCGAGCGTCCCATGTTGATATAACATGATTTTTCTCTCCTTATATAAGTATCTTTTTAAGTGTCATACCTGTTACAATTATTTACAACAAACTATTATACAATATAAATACATAGCATAATAACATTGTGCTTACAAAGCATAACAAGTTATGTAAAAAGACTGTAAACGTATGAGATTGGTTTACAGTCTTTTGATAATATATTATTTTCTTATAGCGATTTCTATTTCTGGTTCTGCAATTAAATAAGGTTCAACTTCTTTAAAAAATACTTGAAAATGCTCTGATTGATTATGCGCTTGTAAAGCCGCTTCATCTTTATATTTTTCTATAAAAGCAAATGTATCTGGCTCATCCGTTTTTTCAAAGTGAGCATAATATAATGCGCCTTCTTCTTTATTCGCTTGTAACACCAAACGCTCTACTAGGGCTAAGTAATTATCGCGTTGGTCGGGATTAACCTTCATTACTGCAGTTACTATAATCATATACTGGCCCCCCTTGATTATGGTTTGTTTCCTTTTATTGTTTACCTAAAACGTACTTTAACAAACATTATAATGTATCCTTTTCAATAATTAATGGTTGATCTGGTTTTACAAAAAACCACATTACTATTGCAAATATTACAGGAATAATGACTAACTCTAAAGTCACAGTCCAACCTACAATATCAACCAACATACCTGCTAACAATGGGCTAAGCAGTGCACCAATATTTCCCCATAAGTTCATCCACCCTGATACAGAACCAGAGAAATTACGTCCTAAATCGGTTGCTGCTGCCCAACTCATACCAGTTGCAATACCAATCCCTCCCAAACATAACGATAGCCATAAAACATTAACTACTAAATTGTTAGTTTGAATTGACATAAATAATGAAATACAAAATACTACAAATCCAATAACGGCTATCGTTGCTCTTGCAATAAACCTAGATTTGCCTTTTTGTAATAATTTATCAGAAATTGCACCGCCACATAGAATAAGTAAAAACATAGCAATCCATGGTGCACCAGCTGCCCATGCCATATCAGGATCAGTTAGTTTTACATTGTACTGTTCAGTTAAATACGTAGGTAACCATATCAAAAATAGTGATACGACAAATTGCACAACAAAATACTGTGCTGCCAATGCGTAAAAACTAAAGCGTCTTAAAAATATATTCCATGGCGCATTATTTTTTTCAATTTTGATAATGTCACGGTTTGCCATAATATATCTTTTTTCTGCTTCATTTACCATCTTATGTTGTTCTGGTAAATCTTTCGCAATGACTATCCATAACAATGCAATAACAATACCAATTGCACCAAAAATATAAAATACAGCTTGCCATCCAAACATATTAACAATCGCAATCGTTACTACTGGAGCGATAACAGGCCCAAAATAGGATCCTGCTAATAAAGCACTTGATGCGCGTCCTTTTTCTCCCTTTGCAAACCAAAATGAATTAAACACTGCATTGGAAGGATACATTGGCGCTTCACCAACCCCAAATAAAAAACGTACTGCGTATAATAGACCATGGTTTTTAACAACACCTGTTAAAATCGTGAAAGCACTCCACCAAACAAGCGCAATTGTTAACATTTTTTTCGAACCAAATTTTTCTGCTAAAAAACCCGAAGGTACTTGCATCAATGCATAGCCAAGCGAGAAAAATGAAGCTAGTAAACCAAATTGCGTTTTCGTTAAATTTAAATCTTCCATCATAGGACCAGCAATGATCGATATATTCGATCTATCCATATAAGCAATAACGCCTATAATAAAAAATGCAATAGCGAAATACCATCTTATGTTTGTTCTTTTTTGTTCCATGTTGTCTCCACACTTTCTCCCTATTTCACTAGTCATCATATGACCTATTGTGTGCCTAGATATTACCACAATATGAAATCGCTTACAATAACTTTTTTTCCTTTCATCAAAGTATTTATGGAAGTTATAAAATACACTGGCATAAACACATATAAAGTTTGAAATTATTTAATTTTGGTTAAAGTAACCTTTTAAGACAGTAAACCATTTAACTACCCATACATTATTTCGTTATCATTAGCTTCGCTTAAATCTATTAAATCATTTTAGTCTGATATTTTATTCAATTATGCATAATGTGATAACTTGGATTATAATGTATAAGTAATATAAAAATCATAGTTATAGTTATACTTTTACTATATAAAGGAGCGAATTTTGTCGCCATGGAACAAATACTGACAAATTTTATTAATACTTGGGGTTATACTGCGATTGCAATATTAATCTTGTTAGAAAATATATTGCCTTTCATACCGTCTGAAATTATTTTAACTTTTGCCGGTTTAATGACAGTTAAATCTGATTTGTCGATACCTTTACTCTTTATGATATCCACTATTGCGTCTTTGATTGGGTTAATACTACTTTATTATATAAGTAGCATTATATCTGAACCACGCTTATATCGTTTTGTAGATAAATATGGGAAATGGATTAAGCTAAGAGGTAAAGACATCGCCAGAGCGAATGAGTGGTTTAAAAAATACGGTGCCATTGCCGTATTTATTTGTCGTTTTATACCAGTGTTACGTGTATTAATTACGATACCTGCTGGCATTAATCGCATGAATATCATTTTATTTACTGTGCTCTCATTAATAGGTACGACAATTTGGAATATAGCCCTAATCTTTTTAGGAAGTATGTTAAGTAACAGTTGGGATGTACTAATGAATGGTTTACATACTTATTCATACATCATGTATATCGTTATCACCATTGCAATCATCTATCTGTGCATTCGAATCTATAAAAAGAATAGTACACAGCAATAAATATATACTTTCGTAATAATGGTTATATAACTTTATATTTATTTTCCATTAAGTTAAGTCATTAGGTGAAATGAGTTTTACCTGATTTTTCTATATAAAAAAGACTAACTTCCCCCTTAGAAGTTAGCCTTTCACGATCTATATTTTCTCCCTAAGCTTTAAAATACAAGCATTTTAAAGCATTTCTTTATTTTTGTTTAATATGATACATAGTTAATATTTTACCCCTTAATCAACTATGTTTAAGCTTTTTGATTGTCACCTTTAACCATTTGACGAACTTCTTCTAAATCGCCTTCAACGTCGATTTGAGGTTTCTTCGTTATTTTACTAACTACAATGGTAACAATGAGACTTGTTAAAAATCCTGGCACGATTTCATATAAATTAAAGAAATCATTAATGTCACCCAGAGGTTTAACAAATGCAATCCAAATGATGACTACAATTGCGCCTGATAACATTCCGCTGACTGCACCAGTACGACTTAAACCTTTCCAATATAAACTTAATAGTACAAGAGGTCCAAATGCTGATCCAAAACCAGCCCAAGCATTACCTACAAGATTTAGAATTGTATCGTTTGGTGTCCACGCAATCATAATTGATGCAATAGCGACTACAATTACAGATAGACGACCAACAAGCACAAATTCTTTTTCATGTTTTTTAGCCGCTTCTTCACCACGAAATAATTTATAAAAATCTTCGGTTAATGAACTTGAAGTCACTAATAATTGTGATGATATCGTACTCATAATCGCAGCTAAAATGGCTGCTAGTAAGAATCCACCAACAAGTGGATGGAAGAGTATTTGACCCATTAAAATAAATAATGTTTCTGGATCTTGAAGCGTTACACCGCCATCATTGACAAATGTAATGCCTACAAGACCAACACCAACTGCACCTAATAAACTAATCGCCATCCAACTAATACCAAAGCGTCTAGCTGTTGGTAATTGTTTCACTGACTTAATAGACATAAAACGCACAATAATATGTGGTTGACCAAAATAACCTAATCCCCAAGCAAAGAATGAAATAATACCGATGATTGTTGTCCCTCTAAATAAATCTAGATTTGTAGGTTTTAATTCTGCAGCTTGTGATAAAGTATCTAACCCACTCAATTGCATCATTGCTACTATCGGCACCATCACCATCGCGATTAACATAATGACACCTTGGAAGAAATCCGTTAACGATACGGCTAAATAACCTCCGAAAAATGTATACGCAATGACGATAAAGGCAACTAATAATAGACCAAAATGATAGTCCAAGCCGAAGGCGCTATCAAATAATTTACCACCTGAGACCATCCCCGAGTGCGTGTACAACGTAAAGAATACAACAATAATACCACCTGAAATAATTTTAATCACGTTAGATTTATCATCTAAACGGTTTCTAAAGAAATCAGGTAATGTAATTGCATCTCCTGCTTTTTCTGTATAAACACGTAAACGTGGCGCCACAACGAGGTAATTTATGTATGCACCAATTGTTAGACCAATGGCTAACCAAGCAGCGGATAAACCTGTAGTGTAAACTTCACCAGGTAATCCCATAATCATCCAACCACTCATATCGGATGCACCAGCAGATAACGCAGTAACATAAGGTCCAATGTTCCTACCGCCCAACATATATTCACTAATATTTCCCGTTGCTTTTTTATAACCATAATATCCAATAATTAATAAAACAACGAAGTAAGCACCAAGCATAATATATGTTTGCCAGTCTGGATTAACTTGGCTCGATAACGATGCTCCCAATGTAAACATAAAATAAACTCCCTTTATATAATTTTGTTACATGCATTTATTATACAAAACTTAAAAAGAATTTAAACCGTTATTTTGAAAAAAATTTTTATAACATAGAGACGAAATGCTGTAAATACGCCTTGAACAACTGTTATTAAAGCCTTCAGGCACATTAAAATTATAATTGTAATTTTACATTTAAAAAGACAAATAAGTAATATAGTGATTCAAAAAAATGTATGTTTCCTACAACTTTTATGTTTATACCCTAAAATACATATTTGAGTAACATCAATGTCATTTTAAATATGACGTCACAGTGCTCTCAATGAATAGTTAAAACTTAATACGCGTATGTTTTCATCCCTGACATCTTCTGCTAATATCGTAATTAAGCTTGAAATATGTTTGATATTCCAAGATGATTTATAACTAGTACTCATAAACGAATTAGAACTAGACATTCTCTCTAGAATAAATGCTACAATATCATATATACGATGAAAGCGGTTTATTATATAGAGATGAATAACAAAACAACTTAAATGGAGTGACATAAATCATGCATAATACAACAGAAAAAAGTGTAAAAGAAAGATATTTAGATTTGCTATCTCAACAATTTAATAATAAAGAAGAGTTAGCCACTGAAATTATTAATCTTGAATCTATATTAGAACTTCCCAAAGGCACTGAACATTTTGTCAGTGACTTGCACGGTGAATTTCACGCATTCCAGCATGTATTAAGAAACGGTTCAGGTAATGTACGTTCAAAAATCAACGATATATTTCAAGACACGTTAACACAAAAGGAAATCAATGAATTTGCTGCTCTTGTTTACTATCCAGAAGAAAAATTAAAGTTAGTAAAAAATAGTTTTACATCCAAAGAAAGTCTAGACGCGTGGTATATCACGACGATCAATCGTCTTATTAAATTAGTCACCTACGCCTCTTCAAAATATACACGTACCAAGTTACGTAAATCATTACCTCAAAATTACGTATTTATAATAGAAGAACTTTTATATAAAAGTAACAAATATAATAACAAACATTCTTATTATCAAACATTAATGAATCAAATTATCGAGCTTGAGCAATCAGATGATTTGATTATCGGACTATCTTTTACTATTCAACACCTAGTGGTCAATCATTTACATGTGGTTGGCGATATATATGACCGTGGTCCAGAACCAGATAAAATCATGGATACGTTGATTGATTACCCATCGGTAGATGTGCAATGGGGAAATCATGATGTACTGTGGATTGGTGCATATGCTGGTTCCAAAGTGTGTTTAGCCAATTTACTAAGAATTTGTGCGCGTTATGATAATTTAAATATTATTGAGGATGCTTATGGTATTAATTTACGCCCTTTATTGACTTTAGCTGAAAAACATTATTCAGGTGACAATTCTGCTTTCAAGCCTAAAAATGCTGAAGCATTATCTCAATCTGAAATTGAACAAATTACAAAAATCCACCAAGCGATTGCTATTATTCAATTTAAATTAGAAGCGCCTATCATTAAACGCCGTCCCGACTTTGAAATGGAAGAGCGCCTAGTATTAGAAAGTATCGATTATAAGCATAACGAAGCGACACTTTACGGTAAAACTTATCCATTAGAGCATACTTGTTTTCAAACTATAGACCCTAACAATCCTAATGAATTAACTGAAGACGAGCAAGAAGTGATAAATAAATTATTATTATCAGTACAACAATCTGAAAAACTGAAACGTCATATGACCTTCTTAATGCAAAAAGGTAAGCTGTACCTTCCATACAATGGTAACCTCTTAATCCATGGCTGTATCCCAGTAGATGAAAATGGTGAAATGGAATCTATGGTCATCGATGGGGAAAAATGTTATGGCAGAGATTTGCTTGACCACTTTGAATATTTTGTACGAGAAGCGTTCGATCATAAAGATATACATGATGATTTAGCAACTGACCTTGTATGGTATTTATGGACGGGTAAGTATTCTTCATTATTTGGAAAACGTGCAATGACAACATTTGAGCGTTATTTCATTAAAGATAAATCAGCACACAAAGAAACTAAAAATCCATATTATTATTTACGTGAAGATGTGAAAATGTGTAAAAAAATGCTCAAGGACTTTGGCCTTGACCCAGAAGAAGGACATATTATTAATGGACACACGCCAGTAAAAGAAATTGATGGTGAAAACCCAATCAAAGCTAATGGAAAAATGATTGTCATTGATGGTGGATTTTCAAAAGCTTATCAATCCACCACTGGTATCGCAGGCTACACGTTACTTTATAATTCCTTTGGTATGCAACTCGTGGCGCATCAACATTTTAATTCTAAAAAACATGTGTTACTTAATGGAGGCGATGAACTTTCTATTCGTCGTGTCGTTGATAAAGAATTAAAACGTAAGAAAATTCGTGATACCAATACTGGTCGTGAAATACAAGAGAAAATTGATGTTTTAAAAGTGTTGATGCACGACCGTTTTGTCCACTAAAGGTTCATAAATCACACACTTTTCATATCATAATCTAAATTATGATATGAAATATTTTAAGAGGTGAAGTTTAAATCAATGTTGATTTAAACTTCACCTCTTTTTTGATACCTTTTTAAATTTCAGGTCGCTTGATAGATTTTCGTTCATACAAAAAATACAAATGTATGTTTCATATAAACTTTTGTGTTTATTTCTCGTTTATTTTCAGCTAAAATAGGTACTTGTGATATTTTATTAAATAAGTGTTTTTTACAAAGTAAATTGCATGAAAGGATTCTAAGTATATGCCTAAATTAAAAGAAATGATTATAGTAGCCTTTGCCTTTGTAGGCGTTGTTGTAGGCGCAGGCTTCGCAACAGGACAAGAAATATTCCAATTTTTTACAAGTAATGGCAAATTCAGTGTGTTTGGTGTTTTTATTACTGGATTTATTATTACTATAGGGGGTGTGTTTGTTTTAAATACAGGGTACCGTTTGCGCTCACATAATCACACCGAACCTATAAAATTTTATCTTCCACGAACAATTGCTGCCATTTTTGATATTATATTAACTTTATTTTTACTTGCGTTAGCAATGATTATGACAGCTGGTGGTGTTTCAACACTTCATGAAAGCTTTGGCATACCTTACGCCATCAGTTCTTTAATTTTAGTACTTATTATATTAGCCACACTCTTTTTAAAATTTGATCGCTTGATTACCGTTTTAGGAATGGTAACGCCATTTTTAGTTATTATTGTAACAATCATTGCTATTTATTATTTTACTACTGGTAGCTTTGATTTTAATTCAGCAGATCAATACGCTAATAACGATAACCGTACAGATAAATGGTGGTGGTTTGATGCTATTAACTATGGTAGCTTACAAATTGCTGCTGCTTTTAGTTTCCTTTCTGTTATGGGAGGACGCTTAAAATACGAAAAATCTACAATATATGGTGGTATTTTAGGTGGCGCCATTGTTACATTTTTATTATTAATGTTAAACCTTGGTATGGTAACTGAATTTACAAATATAACAGACGTCGCACTACCTTCGTTATTATTAGCTAATCATATTTCACCTATTATCGGCACATTTATGGCGATTATTATGATATTAGTTATTTATAATACAGTTGTTGGTTTAATGTATGCATTTGCTTCTCGTTTTACAGAGCCATATCAAAGAAATTATTATATTTTAATCATTATAATGGCAATCGTTACATTTGCTACTACGTTTATTGGTTTTATAGAGTTGATTGGCAAGGTATTTCCAGTCATGGGTATTTTCGGTTTTATATTATTAATACCTATATTTATCAAAGGTGTTTTTCGTAAATCAAATCAATCATGATAAAGAACCCCAAATGATAATGACGCTATGATCTTCAGTCAGTTAGACAAGATAATACGTTAAATTCATCATCTGGGGCTCTTTTATAGTCAATATTTTACTATTAAATTCAGCCAACATTACATAAAATACGTAGCTTGTTATATTAATTAATCATCTTTTAATAATGATTGTCCTGCGATAATACCTTCGCGCGTCAATTCGTGACTATTTACCCACACTTGTTTTACAGTAGCGCCTCGATTTTCAAAAATATCTATAACATTTTGACTATCTTGAATTGAAACGATAGGGTCATTTTCACCCATAGATAATAATACTTCTACATTACTTAAGTCTTTATCATTTACTAAATCCACAGGGTATAATGGCGCATAAAGTAATGCTTTATTAAATGTAATATCTGGATGCAGTATCATACTAACCGCAATATTTGAACCATTTGAAAAACCTACAGGTACAGCATTAGTCAAATCGAAATGGTATGTTTCTGCCGCTTCTTTTAAAAATTGAATTAATCTGTCTGTTCTATAGTTTAAATCTTCCACGTCATATTGCCCTTCGCCATGACGTTTGAAGAAACGGTTCATTCCATTTTCTGAAATTTCTCCTCTTACACTCAATATATTATATTTAGGATTAAGCGCTTGTGCTAAAGGCAATAAATCATTTTCGTCACCACCAGTTCCATGTAATAAAATAAAGGTTGGTGCGTTTGGCTGGCCTTCTCTAAAAATATGTTCCATACTCTTCATCTCCTTTAAGTGTTTTTTAATTATATACGTATCGGTGGTAATAAACGTAATAGTTCATCTTCTCTTTCTTCGTATTGAGGGGGCATTATCAAGCGTGTACCTAAATCTTCGAAACGTTCATCGATTGTAAAGCCTGGCCCTTCAGTGGCAAATTCAAAAATAATGTCACCACGTTCTTTCATGTAGACTGCATTAAAATAATGACGATCTTTGACTTCAGTTACATGGTAACCTCTATCTAACATTTTCGTTTGCCATGCTTTATGAACATGGTTATTTGGCGCTGACCATGCGATATGATGGACCACACCTACGCCCCAACGAACATGTTCATTTGGTACATCTTTTTTTACCATAACGTGATGTTGCCAATCGCCTACTGTTTTCAAATGGATATACATATCATTTTCATTTACACATGCTAAGCCCATTTCTTCAGTTAACGTTTGAACTGTTTGATATGGATTATTAGACAACATAGTAACACCATAAAAACCAACAATATCTATGCTATGCTTATCTAAAGCTTCCTTGTCATCTTCAACAAGCGCCAAAGGCAACTCATGTGCATCTACAAATTCAAGCGTATCTTTTCCAAATAATTGTGTTCTTACTGTCTCAATTTCGTGTACCTTTAGATGTGTTTCCCATTGCTTTAATGAACCCCGGGGCACCCTAAATGCAATATGTTGCACTTGTCCCGCGCCAGTACGGCCTTTATAATGATTGGGCCAGTTAAAAAATGTCAATATCGTGCCATTGTCAACGCCACCATTTGAAAAGTATAAATGGTATGTTGATGGGTCATCAAAATTCACTGTTTTCTTTATTAATTTTAAATTGAGAATATCTCGATAAAATTGAATATTTTCTTCTGGATTACCTACAATTGCTGAAATATGATGAATGTGATGAATAGGATCCATCTCCACCCCTCCTAGTTTATTATTAAAAAAACAATCCAAAAAATTTAGTGTGATCGTTTCGTATCAAAAGGACGTACTTCCGATTCTATATAATCACGTTTTTTCTCTAAAAATGGTGGCAATGCAAGACTCTCACCTAATGTTTCATAGGGTTCATCTCCCATAAACCCTGGTCCATCTGTAGATACTTCAACTAATATATGACCAATACGGGCATACAATGCTTCAAAATAAAATCTATCTACTAAACCTGAATTTCCGATGCCATATTGTTCATATTTTTCTAACCATTTTGAAATAGCTTCATGGTCTTCTAATCTGAATGAAACATGATGCACTTCGCCGTAACCTTGTCTAGCTTCAGGGGCTGTCGTGTCTTTTCTTAAAAATACTTGACCGCCATTGCCACCTTCACCAACTTCTAATACTGCAACATCTTCCTCTTCAATAATTGTTCTCATACCAAATATTTCTTCCAAGATTTTTTTGAAATCTTCAAAGTAGCTTACAGTGATTTCAATAGGTCCCAAACCATAAATTGCTTTATCAGTAGGTACTGGCCCTTTTTTCCATGGTTGTCCTGGTGCTACGCCTTTATTATTTTCATCAGAAATTAATTGATAACTTTGTCCATCAGGCTCTTCAAATGGCAACACTTTTTTACCAAATAGCGCTTGTATGCCTTCATGTTTAACCCCATACTCATTAAATCGTGCTTCATAATACGCTAACGCTGCATCATCAGGTACGCGGAAGGAAGGACGCGTAATTGAATTTGTTCCAGAATGACCTTTAGGAACGTGAGGAAAATCAAAAAATGTCATATCTGTACCAGGTGAGCCGACATCATCTGCAAAAAATGTATGATAGGTATAAATGTCATCTTGATTTACTGTTTTTTTCACAAGTCTCATACCTAATACTTCAGTAAAAAATTTATAATTTCGTTCAGCATCATCTGTCATTGCTGTTACGTGGTGTATACCTAATAATTGATTATTCGTCATAATAAAACTCCTCTTTTTATATTTATCTCGATTTCGAAGTAATTTTAAATAAAATTTTTAAGTGCTAAGCCTAAATCATAGGTTGTGCACTTAATTTTTTCAAAACGTGCTGTAATGTTGTTAATTCTTCATCTGACAAAATTGAAAAAGTTGATTCTAATGTTGCAGCATGCTTAGGAAATATCTCATTCATCAATGTACAACCTGTTTCAGTGAGCGAAGCATTAGTCACTCGTTTGTCTTGTACATTTCGTATTCTTATTACATACCCTTTTGTCTCTAATTTATCTACAACATATGTGATACTACTACTCGCAATTAATACTCTATCACCAATACGTTGTATCGGTTGATCGCCTTTATTGTACAGTAACTCTAATACCGCGAACTCTGTCACATTTAGTCCATAACGTTGAATGTCATTCCTAACTATTTGTTCCAAATGATCGATAGTTCGGTTCAAACCAACAAATGTATTTAACGACGCTTTAGTTCGATTCATCACATCACCAACTTTCAATTTATTTCGATTTCGAGATAAATTATAATACTGTTTTTTAAACAAGTCAACACATTGAGTATAAAAATTATACTGTCATTTAAAAGTCATATAAAAATAAACTTACATTTGCTTATTTATTCAGTTTCTACCATTCAAATTAGTGGTATATATCATAATGTGGAGGTGTCATAATGAATCAATTATTTATAAACAATGAATTTGTAGAAAGCAAATCTACTGACACAATGGACGTCATTAACCCTGCAACTGAAGAAAAGATAGACACAATTACTTTCGCAACAGAATCTGAAGTTAACTCAGCTGTAGAAAAGTCAAAACATGCACAATTAGAGTGGGAAAAAGTGCCTCAACCAACACGAGCAGACCATGTAAAAATGTTAATCCCTTTATTAGAAGAACATAAAGATGAAATTGCAAAATTGTATGTTCAAGAACAAGGAAAAACACTTGCTTCGGCAAAAGGTGAAATAGATAAATCTATACATTTTATAGATTATATGACAAGCCAAAGTATGAATAATAAAGGCGAAGTCTTGCAAAACAGCCGTGAAAACGAAACGATTTTGTTAACTAAAAAACCAATTGGTGTAACAGCAGGTATTGTGCCTTGGAATGCGCCCATAATGGTGTTAATGAGAAAAGTGATCCCTGCTATTGTAACTGGTTGTTCTGTAGTTATTAAACCTAGTGAAGAAACCTCACTTGTCACGCTAAAAATTGCTGAACTATTTCGTCAATCTACTATACCTGCAGGACTTATTCAAATTCTTCCAGGTAAAGGAGAAGCGCTAGGTACGCAATTAGCTGAACACCCAGATATACAACTCATTTCAATCACGGGTAGCATGCGCGCAGGTAAATCAGTTTTTGCTAAGAGTGCAAATACAGTTAAAAAGGTAAATCTTGAACTTGGAGGTAATGCACCTGTATTAGTCACCTCAAATGCGAATTTAGATAAAGCAGTTGATTATATCGTTACAGCAAGAATTAATAATGCCGGACAGGTATGCACTTGTCCTGAACGCATTTTTGTACACAAAGCTATTCATTCAACATTTATCAATAAGTTAAAAGAAAAAATGCAGAGTTTAACTGTAGGAGATCCATTTGATAATAAATCAGACTATGGTGCGCTTATTAATCAAAAACAATTAAATAATGTGGATGAAAAAGTTCAAAATGCAGTTAACAATGGGGCTCAATTAATTACAGGTGGCCACATCATCGATCGTCCTGGCTATTTTTATGAACCTACCATTTTAGATCAAGTAGATCCAGAAGATAGCGCGTTTAAAGAAGAAATTTTCGGACCTGTGTTGCCAATTGTGCAATATAACAACTTTGACGAAGCCATCGAACAAGCAAACAACACAAATGCTGGTTTATCATCTTATATCTTTTCAGAAGATTTAAAAGAAATTATGACAGCAACCGAATCGCTTAAATTTGGTGAAGTTTATGCCAATTGCGAAGCAGAAGAAGTTGTAAACGGATATCACGCTGGTTGGAGAGAATCAGGTTTAGGTGGCGCTGACGGTGTACGCGGGCTAGAAGAATATTATAACACTACTGTTTCATATATTAGATATGATTAAGATAATTAGATATTAAGAAATGCCTCAACATTATGATTTAAAGTATCAAACTAATGTTGAGGCATTATTATTATATAACTAAATCTGTACTACTCGTTAAGTGCTTTATCTAAAGATTTCATATTTTCTTTCATCAATGATTGATAAGTGATTTCGTCATCACTTACTTCTTCTTTTGATAAAGTAGCCATATTGTGAAATTTTAGCGGTGTAGTATTGGACTCTTTTTGAATCACATCTGTTACTTTGGATGTGATATTTTGTTCATATAATACATAAGGTTGTTTTGTTTTATTCATATTTCGAACAATATTCATTAATTCCCGTTGGCTAGGTTCTTCATTATTCATGCCACTGACACCCTGCTGTTTAAAATGATAGCGATTAGCTAAATAACCTATAGAATCATGAGATATAATAACTGTGTCACGTTTAGGATGCTGTGTTATCTTTTTCATCTTATTATCAATTTGATTGATATCTTTTATCAATCGTTTATAATTCTGCATATAATAAGATTGATGTTTAGGATCTTTCTCTACCAAGTCATCTTTAATTGCTTTAACAAACTTTTTATTTAATACAGGGTCAAGCCATACGTGTGGATCTTGTCCTTCATGATTGTGACCTTCATGGCTATCATGGCCATCATGTTCTGTATGCGTTTCGTGCTCATGCTCGTGGTCGTGCTCATGTTCGTGTTCGTGACTAGCAATTAAATCACCATGATTAAGATCTTGCGCAACTGGTAACTTCAAACGATCATTATTAATTGAAGTTGCAACTTTTTTAGCAACTGGGTCCATTTCTTCATTTGAATAGATAAATAAATCACTTTTAGCAATATTAATCATTTCTTTTTGCGTAGGTTCAAAAGAATGCATGTCTGCTCCAGGTGGATAAATTGAATTGACATCTACGTATTTACCACCTATTTGCTCAGTAAAACTTTGAAATGCAAATGCCGTTGTATATATTTTAAGTTTATTGTTAGAACTGACGTCTTTTTTCTCAGTATTTATATTTCCGCAAGCACTCAACAATACGATAAATATACAAGTCAGTATAAATAATACTCTTTTTTTCAAAAAACGCCCCTCCAAATCGAAATTATTCCGTTAAAACTATAAACTTATTTTCTTAATTTTTCAATGGTTTTTACTTATTCTATAATAATTCTTAGCTAATTTTTCCCATAAATATAGATTAATTCCTATTATGAGTTTAACTTTAGCTTAAATGTGATATTAAATAAGTATGAAGTTAATCTACAAGGAGTGATTTAAATGGCGGAAATTAAACAAGGTACAAATAAATTTTATGTAGGCGATAATGAAAATAACCCTCAAGCTGAAATTACTTTTCAAAAACAAGGTGATAACCAAATCAATATTGATCATACAGGCGTACCAGACGAACTTGGCGGCCAAGGTTTAGGTTCACAACTTGTAAAATCCGTAGTTGATTACGCTCGCGATAATAATTTAAAAGTTACTGCAACATGCCCTTTTGCTAAATCTGTAATTGAGAAAAATGCAGAATATCAAGATGTGTACTCAGGTTAGTTTTTTACAAACTAAATTCAAATATAAGAAACGGGACAGAAATAAAATTTTAATTTCTGTCCCGTTTTTTAACCATTTTGCAATAAATACATATTACGATAAATACCATTTTGCTGAATTAATGTTTCATGTGTACCTTGTTCTACAATCCTACCATGATTCAACACCAATATCTTATCTGCATCTTGAATCGTAGAAAGTCTATGTGCGATGGCTAAAGTGGTTCTTCCTTGTCTCATCGTGTCTAGAGACTGTTGAATTTGTTCTTCCGTTTCGGAATCAATATTAGCTGTTGCTTCATCTAATATTAATATTCGAGGATTTGTAGCAATCGTTCTCGCAAATGCTAATAATTGGCGTTCACCACTTGAAAAAGCACTCCCTTTTTCAATCACTTTATGTTGATACTGACCTGGCAGTTTTTCAATAAAATGATTAGCGTGCACAAATTCTGCAGCAGCTTTGACTTGTTCAAATGTCATCGTCGGGTGGTACAGTTTAATATTTGATTCCACAGTACCATAAAATACAAAAGCATCTTGCAACACTAATCCTATTTTCTGCTTTAATTCTTCTTTTGGTATTGTTTTAATTGAGTAGCCATCTATTTCGATAGCGCCACGGTTAAATTCATAAAAACGCATAAACAAATTGATGATTGAACTCTTTCCAGATCCTGTGTGACCAACAAGTGCAACCATTTCACCAGGGTTAACAGTAAAATTGATATTTTTTAATACATCTGTCTCACCGTCATAACTGAAACTAACATTTTTAAACTCAATCTTCCCTTCTTGGATGCCATGGTTTAATATTGGATGCTGTTTAGGTTCATAAGTACGGTCGTCAATCAATGTAAATACTCTACTCGCTGACACCAATGCCTGTTGTAAAATATTTAAATTCTGACTTACTTGATTAATCGGTTCAAAAAAACGTTCCATATATTGTACAAAGGCAAACACGACGCCTGCAGTAATTCCTGTGGTAAAGCTAATTATTCCAAAATACCCCAAAATCATAACTGTCGCAAATACAGAAATCGCGCTAATTGCTGGTCTCAATAATAGGCTATCGAGTTTTACTGTTTTCAACATATATTGGTAATGTTCATCATTAATATCATTAAACTCTTTATTTAATCGTTTTTCTTGATTAAATGCTTGGATTATCTTCATACCTTCTATAGATTCTGCTAATTTTGTATTTAAATCTGACAATCTTTGTCTTGATTTTGCAAATAAAACAGCTGAATATTTACGATAAATTGCTAGCATTATAATGATAATGGGCAGAAAAACCAAAGCGATTAAAGCCAATTTCACATCCAAAATAAACATCATAATATAGCTTGATATCATCATAAAAAATGCTATTACAAATGTTGAAAACACGCCTACAATCATATCTACAATGGTCTCTGTATCATTAGTCAATCTAGAAACAATACTACCTCCAGGCACTTTATCAAAATAGCTCATTCCTAATTTCCCTAATTTATTAAAGGCGTCAATTCTTAACTGTTGAATGACTTTAAAGGCAAGATATTGAAAAAGATATTGACTTAAATACATTGTTAAAGCACCAATAACCTGAATACTAATAAAAATAACGACAAGCCAAATCATCGATTGTTGAGGAAAATGGCGCGGCGTAAGATAATCATCAATAAATATTTTTACCATATAAGGTGTTAGCATACTTGCAATTGTTGATAAAGTTAATGTAAAGAATGCTAAAGCAATAATGCCTTTATAAGGGACTGTATATTTGAATAATCTAACTAAAACTTGAGCTTGATCTTTTGCAGTTAAGTTAACATTTTCAGTCATTTGCATCGTCCCCTTTCGCAAGGTCATCTAAATTACGAGTGAGTTGTTGTTGTAATGCTTGAGCTCGATACGTTTCATAATACCAACCTTTTTGATTCATTAATGCTGTATGTGTCCCACTTTCAACAACCGTGCCACCTTCCATTACAATAATTTCATCAGCGTGTTTCACCGCACTCATACGATGAGCCGTTATGATATTGGTTTTACCTTTCCTCAATTTTTCTAAGTTACCCAATATCACTTCTTCAGTTTGCGCATCTACCGCGGAAAGAGAGTCATCTAAAATTAACACCTCTGGGCCAATTAATAACGCTCTAGCAATCGAAATACGCTGTTTTTGACCTCCTGATAAGGAAACACCACGCTCACCTACTACCGTTTGGTATTGGTTCGGAAAAGATAGAATATCATCATGGATATGACTGGCTCTACTAGCTTCAAAAATACTATTATCATCGATTTCCTCATTACTAAAAGCAATATTGTTTCGAATCGTAGTTGAAAATAAAAAGTGTTCCTGTGGCACATAGCCGAACTGTGCGCGTAAATTTTTCACATTATAATCTCGTATTGGATAACCGCCATACTTAATTTCATTAGCTTCTGCTGTATCAAATTCTCTAAGTAGCAATCGGATTAATGTACTTTTTCCTGAACCAGTACGACCTACAATACCTACAGTTGAACCTTGTTTAACTTCAAAATGAACATCATGAATGCCATCTTTTTTATTACCCGGGAAATGGAATTTTTTGATATGAAATTCAATATTTCCTACAGGGCTTGCATCTATTTTAAAATGTGTATCTATACCATTTGGTGTATTACCTATTTCTTCGATCCGTTCATAAGATGCTTTAGCTCTTTGGACAATATTAAAAAACAAACCTAAAGCTAATAAAGGCCAAACCAACATACCTAAATATGTTGTAAAAGTAATGAGTTGACCTAACGTGATATCATGATTAAATACTAATTTCGCTCCAAAGACGATGGATAAAAAGTAACTAATTCCTATTACCAATGTAATTGTGGGGTCAAATAATGCATCAATTTTTGAAACTTTTAAATTTTTTACTACAACATCATCGCTTAAATTTTTAAAGTCCTTTTGATCACTTGTTTCGTAACCAAACGTTTTAGTTACTTTGATACCTGCAACACTTTCTTGTGTCTTATCATTTAATCTACTAAACGCCGCTTGTGCTTTTTTAAAGCCTTTACTTAGTAGTGAACCATAATAACTTGTTAACAAAACCATAAAAGGCAATGGTATCATTGCAATCAATGTCAATTGCCAACTCACTGTCGCAGCCATTGTAATCACAACTGTTCCACCAGTTATTAAAGCATCTGCGATCATTAAAATACCTGCCCCTGCAGCATTTTGAACTGCCCTTATGTCATTCGTTGCATGTGCCATTAAATCGCCAGTCCTTCTATTTTGAAAAAAAATAGCACTCATATTTGTATATTTCTTATATAAAGAAGTTCTTAATATCTGCCCCAATTTTTGACTTGTGCCAAAAATTGATAATCTCCATACATACCTTAAAATATAAGTGAAAATAGCAACAAATACTAAAATGACAAGGTAAACAGCTAATACTTTAGGCGTTAATTTGTTCGTTGTCATCTGATCAATGGTTTTACCAATAATTTGAGGTGGTACAATTTCAATTAAAGCAATTAATAACAAAGTGATAAGTCCTAAAATGTATTTATTCTTATGTTGTTTAAAAAACCATCCCAACTTCCAAAACACCTGCATGCGCTCACCCCCAAAATTAATCCAATTGCTTATGCACACATCTTACCACAAGTTATTAAATGTAAATATACAAGTGTTTTTGCCCTTTTATAAAATTTAATCTTCCTCTGAGACAGACAAATTGACTCGGTATAATTTTTATATTAACTTATATTTATAAAGCATAAGTTAATATAAAGGAGCAAGATGATGACTTTTCACGATAAATCTGCAATACAAGTAACGAACGTTACACTAAATGTTAAAAATTTAACAGATATGGTTGATTTTTATACACATATTCTAGGCTTAACAGTTATGTCCAAAAATGAAAATACTGCGACTTTACAAGTTGGACTGAATGGTCATACAATGACATTATTCGAGATTCAAGACGGACGTCAGCCTTCTATCAGAGAAGCAGGACTGTTTCATATTGCATTACTATTACCTGAAAGAAAAGATTTAGCAGACTTTCTTTTTCACGTTTCTCAATTAAACATTCCAGTAGGTGGCGGAGATCACCTTGTAAGTGAAGCTTTATACCTTAATGATCCTGAAGGAAATGGTATCGAAGTTTATTACGATAGATCTGAAAATGAGTGGTTATGGAAAGACAATAAAGTAAAAATGGATACACTACAAGTAGACATTAATAATTTGCTTAAACAAAGAACAGAAATAGGTTGGAAAAAAATGCCATCTAACGCTAAAATTGGACATTTACATTTAAAAACTTCTGATTTAGAAATAGCTCAACGTTTTTATATTAACCAATTAGAACTCACACATATTTCCAATTTTCCCCAAGCTCTGTTTATGTCTACCAAAAATTACCATCACCACATTGCAGTAAATACTTGGCAAGCTAATATGCCTCGAGTTAAAAACGGTAAAAGTTATGGGCTGGCTCATATTGATATTTATAAACCTCATACCAACACTGTACGTACGTTTACAATTGATGGATTAGCTATTACAGTGCACAATCATACAGAATTAGTAGCTGATAAGACATAAGTAAAAAGCTTGGAACAATGAAAAACAATTCATTGTTCCAAGCTTTATATTATTCAACCCATTCTACTACGTGAGATTGAGGTTGGCGCACTTTTTCTTTTGAATCACTTTCTCTATAACCAAATGCAACCATAACAGATGGTGCAAAATGCGCTGCATCCATAATATTTTCCTCGATTAAGAATTGTGTAACTGCATCTAAATCAAAACCTTCTATAGGGCAAGAATCAATATTCAATAATGCGGCACTTGTCATCATGTTTCCTAACGCAATATAAGTTTGCTTTTTCGCCCATTCTAATAATGTATACTCACTATCATTTATATGAAAATTTGTTTGGAAATTATCAAATTTCACTTCTGTTGCAGGTATGCTTTCTTCACTATATTGTTTGATTTCACGGATCATATGTTGTACGAATGGCGATTTAGAAGTTACATTTTTACGAGCCAATATAATTACAAAATAACTTGCAGTATCTAATTGCCCTTGTGCCCCCCAACTAATTTCTTTTAATTTATTTCTAATTTCGCGATTTTGTATTACCACAAATTTCCACGGTTCTAAACCTAACGAACTTGGAGACAATCTGCCCGCTTCCAGTATAGTATTAAAATCACTTTCACTCACTTTTTTATTTGAATCAAAGCGCTTCGTTGCATGTCTAAAATTAAACGCGTTGATGATTGTTTGTTGCATATCATTCATTTCTTGTTTGCCATCCTTTCGAATTATATATTATACCTTTTAGTATAGGATAATTTATAATCCTGATTAAAATAATATGTTTATAGTCTATACTAAATGTGAGCGAAAAACTTAATTATTAATTTTAAGTACTTCATCTTCAATAACAGATAAAACGCCTTGTTTATTATTTGAAGGCGCTACATAATTTGCGGCTTCGAATAATGAGGCATCCTCACAGTTTTCCATCACATAACTATAATGTGCTAATTGCAACATATCTAAATCATTATTTGCATCTCCAAATGCCATTAATTCATTTTTAGTTAAATCCCATTTATTTAATAATCTTTCTAATGCACTTCCTTTAGTCATACCAGGTATAATAAGATCGATACTATCACGACCACTGGACACTAATGCTAAACCTTTTGAAAAGTAATTTTTTAAATCTTCATCGAGTGTAGGGTGTGTACCTCTATTAATATTTAAAGCAATTTTTACATATTCATCTTTAGGTAAATTTTGAAATGACTCAATTTCTTTCAATTGGCGATAATAAAAATGCGCCTCTTTTTTAAATGATTCTCGGTTGTCTTTTAATATGTAAGCACTATCCAAACCACACACAATGATCTCTTTAATACCACGATCTATATTTAAATAGTTAACGACACTTTGGTAAAAATCTCTTTCAAAAGCTTGATAATCATATAACGTATTTCCTTCATAAATAACAGCTCCATTTTCAGCAACAAAAAACATGTTTCTATCACCAAAAATAGATTTCAATTTAGCATATTGATTACCACTGGCCGCTATAAATTTAATATGCTCGTTTTCTAATTGTTGAAAAATACGATTAAACCTTTGTTCATCGTATTGTTTGCTTGAATCTAAAAAAGTGCCGTCCATATCTACTGCAATTGCTTTTATCATATGCTTATTCCCCTCGAATCTTATGTTATATTTGTAACCTATTATATCTACAATAATCGCTGAATCAAAGTAAATAAATCGCCCATATACATTGATTTGTACTTCATTTATATCAAAAACTGAATAAAAAACAGAGCAGGATAGAAACCTTTTCTTACAAGATTTCGTAGCCCTGCTCTGTCAAGTATGACAACAAGTCACATTATCGCAATTTTTCAATCATTCATCACTAACATGCTAAACCTAACTAAACTATCGATGTATATTTCCTATTACTGAATCAATCCTTTAAAATATATGCAGAAATGATAGCTTGATTTAATTTAAATGTCTACAATTCATATAAAACTATAATATATAATTGAAAACTGTTTTTAACTTAATTTTCCTTACTGTCTTCTTTAAAGTGTACGATAGAAATATAATTTGTTTCTTCTTTGATATCATAAATAGTTAAACCTGTAATGTCTTTTTTCTTTCCTGGTACAACAATACTTATAATATAAGCGAAAATAAATGCTACTAAAAATGAAATGATAGACACGTAGAATGGCGAATTGCCACCACCCATACCATTAAAGATATAGGCAAATATGATTCCAAATATTAATCCCATCAAAACACCAAACGTATTTGTACGACGTGTAAATATGCCTACTGCAAACACGCCTGCCAATGGTACACCTACTAATCCAGTAATAAGTAAGAATAAGTCCCAAAGATCATTAGAATCAGATGCAATTAAATAAATCGACATACCAAATCCAAACAGTCCTGCAAGTATAATTATCCATCTAGCAAACCCTACTTCACTTTTCTCATTTCCTTTTCCAAAAAATCTATGCTTAATATCGACAGAAATACAAGCTGAAATTGAATTTAAACTTGAAGAAATCGTTGACTGAGCAGCTGCAAAAATCGCCGCAATTAACAAACCTGCAACAAATGGTGGCATTTCAGTCAAAATAAAATATGGTACGACAGAAGATGTATTAAATCCTGTAGGCAAAGCAGTATTATGACTATAGAATGAATAAAGCATTGTTCCCATTCCATAGAATAATGGCGCTGATACTAAAGCTAAGACGCCATTTGTCCATAATGATTTTTTAGTCTCTGACATAGATTCAGATGCTTGATAACGTTGAACTACGTCTTGGCTTGCTGTATATTGGTGCAGGTTATTAAAAATATTCCCTAGAAAGATAATTGGGATTGCTGCTGCTGCAGTATTAAATTTCCAGTTATCCGTGCTAATAATCTTTTTATGCTCAAGCGCATCGCTCATAACAGTACCTATGCCGCCTTGAATGTTTATAACACCTAATATAATAATTGCTGCTGCGCCACCTAAAAGAATCACACCTTGAATAAAATCACTCCATACCACCCCTTCAAATCCACCAAGAAATGTGTACAATATACACAAAATGCCAACAAGACTCGCGACTACATATGGATTCATATCAGATACTGATGTAATAGCTAACGTAGGTAAATAGATGACAATTGCTACCCTACCGATATGAAATAAGACAAATAATAGCGAACCAATAACGCGAATACTAGGGCCAAAGCGAGCCTCTAAATATTCGTAAGCAGAAGTTACCTTCAATTTTTTGAAAAATGGTACATAAAAATAAATAAGTAATGGAATTATTGCTACAATCGCAATATTCCCCGCGATATACGACCAATCTGTTAAAAATGCCTTTTCAGGCGTCGACATAAATGTAATCGCGCTTAATGTTGTAGCGTAAATAGAGAAACCAACTGCCCAGGAAGGTAAACGGCCGCTAGCAGTAAAGAAACTATCTGTACTTTGACTTGCCCTTTTGGTAAAATATGCGCCTACTAACAGCATCACAACTAAATAACTAACAACTGCAACCCAGTTCCATATACCAAAACCAACTTGTTCCATTCATTTCAACCCCTTATACGGTAACCTATAAATTATACGTATTAATTAATGCTCCCAATTTTTCTCTATTATCTTCATCGAATGGTTTAAATGGTCGTTTTGGTACACCACCATCAATACCACGTGTAGCTAATATTTCTTTAAGTGTGGAATAAATGCCCATAGACAACACATTCTCGATAATGTCATTTGTATCATGTTGAATTTGATACGCTTCTTCAATCTCTCCATTTTTAGCTTTTTCAAAAATTTGTCTTGCACGTCTACCATTGACGTTATAAGTAGAACCAATTGCACCATCTACTCCAGAAATAGCTGCTTGTACTAGCATTTCATCAAATCCAGAAAGTATGAGCTTGTCTGGATAAGCTTTACGAATACGCTCTAGCAAAAAGAAGTTAGGTGCTGTGTATTTCACACCTACCACTTTTTCATGATTAAACAGCTCACCAAATTGGTCGATTGAAATGTTAACTCCAGTTAAATCTGGTATAGCATAAATAATTAAATTGTTTTGCGTGGCCTCAATTAATTCGAAATAATAGTCTTTAATTTCTTCAAATGAAAAAGGATAATAGAACGGTGTAACTGCTGAAATAGCGTCATATCCTAATTCAGTTGCATATTTACCAAGTTCTATCGCTTCATTTAAATCTAAAGAACCTACCTGTGCAATCATTTTCACATCATCGTTAACAGCTTCTTTAGCTACTTTAAAAACTTGTTTTTTTTGTTCTTTATTTAACAAGAAATTTTCGCCAGAGCTACCATTAACATAAAGCCCATCTAAGCCTTCAGTTTCAATCGCATTTTGCACAATTTGCACTAATCCCTTTTCTTTCACTTGTCCTTTTTCATCAAACGGTACTAATAACGCCGCATATAATCCTTTTAAATTCTCTTCCATTGATAACCCCTCCATCTATGTATTTAAGTTATTATTCCTAGGCATTTATATAACTATATAATGCAATAAAAAACATCTTTTATTTTTCTATTTACAGTTCAAATTGTAAACGCTATCATAAAATGTGACAATAGCTTTTTGAAAAAATACATCATTTATCAATAATATTTATGAAAATAATTTTCAAAATAATTCAGTATATTTGATAATCTGAGGAGGTTTCATAAATGAATCTATATAATATCGCTATTGATATTGGTGGTACAGAAATTAAGGCAGCTGTTTTCAATCAACAGCTAAAGTTCATAGATTACATAAAAATACAAACACCGAATAATGTCGACACATTTATTAAAGATACAGTTTACGAACTTGTAGCTATGTTTAAAGCAAAATATGGCATTGAACCACTCAATGTAGGTATTTCTAGTGCAGGGGTTGTAGATGAGCATAATGGTTTAGTTGAATATGCTGGGCCAACGATTCCAAACTACACGGGGACGAACTTCAAAACTATACTCAAGCCATTAAATGCTCAAGTACAGGTTTTTAATGATGTAAATGCAGCGTTATTAGGAGAACTTTCATTTCATGATTACGAAGCACAAAACATATTTTGTCTAACGCTTGGAACAGGCATTGGAGGTGCTTTTTATAATCAGTCGTCTCAACTCTATAATGGCGAACGAAATCGAGCCAATGAAATTGGGTATTTGCTTTATGATGCCCAAACAAAAAAGACCTTTGAACAACGCGCTTCAACATCTGCTTTGAAATCACTCATGATAGAAAAATCCTTTGCTTATAAAGATGATGTACCCAAATTATTTGAACTAGCAGATCAGCAAGATGCGCTCGCCTTATCTATACTCAATCAATGGAGTGATTCAATCGCGGAAGGGGTTGCCCAAATACAAATCATTTATGATCCTGGATTAATTCTTATCGGAGGTGGCGTCTCTTCACAAGGTCAAAATTTGTTAAAGTATATTATTCCTAAAGTTGCGCTTTACTTACCTGTTCAATATGGTCATGCTTCAATACAAACTACACGAACACAAAACCACGCTTCTCTTTATGGCGCCGTTTCTAAATTTTAAAAAATAAAGCTAAGGCATCAACAGATGCCTTAGCTTTTATTTACGTTATGAATAATAACAGCTGTAAAAAAGTAAAACAGCTAAAATTATTACTATTTTTATTCGTTTAAAATGATTTTTTTAGTATGTTGATATACATGATGCATGTAGTCATCTTCCAATAATAAATAACTCACAATATCGATTAAAAATAATGTTGCAATTTGGGTATTTATAAATTGGGTATCTCGATTTCTCGATTGATCAGTAGTAATTAATACTAAATCTGCACATTCTGTTATTGGACTTCCTTCATAATTAGTGATGACGACAACATAGGCGCCGGCGTCATGTGCGACTTTAGCTGCAGCAATTAATTCGGTTGTTTCACCACTATTTGAAATAGCTACAAATGTATCCGATTGCGTTAAAAGAGAAGCAAATATTTTCATTTGATGTGCGTCGGTAGAAACGTTACCTTTCAACCCCATCCTCATCATGCGATAATAAAACTCTGTAGCTGATAATCCAGAACTACCTAAACCTGCATATATAATTTGCCGGCTTCGAATAATTTGATTAACAAAGCTTTGAATTTTTTCATCAGAAATAAACTCTCCTGTTTGTTGAATAATATTTTGATGATATTTATGAATACGCTGAATTAATGGACTATTTTCAATCACTCTTTCTGACATTTCTTGCTGCAAATTAAACTTCAAATCTTGAAAGTTTTCATAATTTAACTTATTGCTAAATCGCGTAATAGTTGCAGGCGAAGTACCAATCGCGTATGCCAATGAATTAATTGTTGAAAATGTGTCATCAAATTCGCTGTTTTTAATATATTCTACAATGTATTTATCTGTTTTAGTAAACAAATGATGATAACGCTGAACGCGATTCTCAAATTTCATCATATACACCCTTTCCATCCCCATATTAGCTATATTATAAATGAAAATGTTTTTCAGAACAATGAAATATATTGATTATTATTTTCTCAATGTTATATTAAAACTATAAATCAATTAACAAATTAAGCATTTTATAAAATCTACTAAAGTTACGGAGTGTATAATTATGTTACCACAAGGATTGATTGTCTCATGCCAAGCCTTGGAAGATGAACCGTTACATTCGTCTTTCATTATGTCTAAAATGGCTCTAGCTGCTTACGAAGGTGGCGCTGTTGGTATCAGAGCAAACTCTAAAGAAGACATCATCGCAATTAAAAAAGAAGTGAATTTACCTGTCATCGGCATAGTAAAAAGAAATTATGCTCATTCAGACGTTTTTATCACGGCTACTAGCAAAGAAGTTGATGAATTAATAGATAGTAACTGTGAGGTCATTGCTTTGGATGCTACAAAACAAAGACGCCCTCAAGAAACTTTACAAGAACTTGTTTCATATATCCGTCATAATGCGCCAAACGTAGAAATTATGGCGGATGTATCTACGCTTGAAGAAGCACAGTACGCTGATACATTAGGTTTTGATTACATAGGCACAACACTACGTGGCTACACTTCTTATACAAAAGGGCATATTCTATACGAAAACAATTTCCAATTTTTAAAAGACGTACTAACACACGTCAATGCGAAAGTCATTGCTGAAGGAAATGTCGTCACGCCTGAAATGTTTAAGCAAGTTACAAATTTAAATGTTCACTGTACAGTGGTTGGGGGTGCAATCACACGGCCTAAAGAAATTACTAAACGTTTTATTGAAGCAATCGAAAAATAAACATTAAAAGCCTGTATTCAAGCGCACCTAAAGTAGGTTGCTATTGGAACACAGGCTTTATCTTTTTATTATTAAAATTACACCGCTTCAGCAATAAATATCTTTCTATCTTCCCACTCCCCCGTTTGCTCATTATAATTATCGCAAGTAATTAATGTCAGTTGCTTCTTGTCCGTTGGTTGCTCATCCAATATTTCTACCGCATCTGGTTTTACGTCATAGATTTCTGTAATCTTATATTCTCGTTGTGCTTCTCCAACTTTAAAATAAATCTTGCTTCCCTTTTTGGCTTCAGGTAACCTAGAAAATTGGTAATCCGAATGTCCTACCATTGTATGACCAGCAATCGCTATATTTTGATCATCTAATGATTCATTCTCCTCTGCAAAACTCACGCCCCTATCTAATTGTTCGGGCGTGGCTGGTCCAGGATAAACAGGTGTTTTAATATCTGCATCTGGTACTGATAAATAACCTGCCATTTGAGTTTTATCTTTAGGTATTTCTACTTTTTTATTTTTATTTTCTTTAGAATGTTTATCATAATGTTCTATTTTATTTTCATTGTCTTTTTGTGCGAAGTAATCATCTATTTTCGGTTTTGCAAATAAATAAATTGCAAATAAAATGAGTGCCACGCCAACTAATGTGACAAGTTTGCTTACCCATTTATTCATATAAATATGACTCCTTTTTCTTTGTAAACATATTCAATATAAGTATAGCACAACTTTTTAATAAAAAAAGTTACTTTATAACAACTTCCCAAGTTTTGAAATTTCAGTATAGTGGTATGTATGATTATGAATTAATTTATACAAAAAGGAAGTGTTTGTATGTCCGTACTTTCAAGTGACGAACGTGTTAAAATTTTATCTGATATGATTGAAATTCAATCTGTAAATGAAAAAGAACTTGATGTTGCGCATTACTTAGAAAAACTATTTAATAAACACGGTATCCAAACCCAAATTGAACAACTAGAAGGTGAATCTACGCGAGCTAACTTAGTAGCTGAGATAGGTAATGGGAAACCAGTCATCGGCGTTTCAGGACACATGGATGTTGTCACAACAGGCGATGATAGTTTATGGAATTATGATCCGTTTAAACTGACAGAAGATGACCAAGGTAGATTACATGGTCGTGGTTCAGCAGATATGAAATCTGGACTAGCTGCATTAGCAATTAGTTTAATAGAAATTAAAGAAGCTGGTACATTAGAGCAAGGTACAATTCGATTTATGGCAACAGCTGGAGAAGAAATAACAAGTAATGGCGCAGCTTTACTACATAAGAAAGGCTACATGGATGATGTAGAAGCGCTATTAATTGCAGAACCTTCACAAGATGGTATTGTGTATACACATAAAGGGACAATGGATATACAAGTTGTATCCAAGGGTAAATCTTCACATAGCTCAATGCCTGAACTAGGCTATAATGCTATTAATCCTTTAGTAGATTTTATCCATTATTTAAACAATGAATATAGTAAAGTAGATATTAAGAGTGACTTATTAGGTACACCGACCATGAATTCTACAATTATAACTGGCGGAGATCAAGTCAACTCAATACCAGCTTATGCTGAATCATTGTTTAATATGCGTACAATTCCAGACTACGATAACAATAAATTCGAAAATTTATTTAACAGCATCAAAGATCGAGTAGAACAAGAAAGCAATGCTGATATCACTGTTAATCCTTATGTCAATCGTGATCCTGTATACACTAAAGGGGATAATGAATTCTTAAAATTAGCTAAATCTTTAGGCGATGAATACTTTGACCGAGATTTAGAAGTGACATCTTCTACTGCAACTACAGACGCATCATATTTAATGAAAGACAAAGACGACAACTTTTCATTTGTTATGTATGGCCCCGGCGAAACTGGGCAAGCACACCAAGTCGATGAATATGTTTATAAGCATACTTACCTTAAATTTATAGATTTATATAGTCAATTATTACCACAGTATTTAAATAATGCTAATTAATATGAATAGAAGCGTATAGATAATGATATCTTTTCTAACAAATTTCCTAACCTCGCTTCTTGTAGGAATGGCTATAGGCTATCCTAGGATGAAACATTATTTATGTCCTAGAAAGATTATAAGAGGACGAGACGTTTATTAAATGTCTCGTCCTTTTTTCTATCAATTCGTCATACTATAGCTTAATTTTCTCTATTTTATTTCTAACCAATTAACTATTTCGTTTAAATTATTAACCGTTATTGTAGGTGTCTGTCCATTAAAATCGAAAAGCTCATTATGTCTATTGACCCAAACAGTATCAAAACCAAAATTATTTGCACCTGTAACGTCCCATGAATTAGAAGAAACAAACAAGATATCTTCTCTCTTCAAATGATAATATTTTAATATTAATGCGTAACTCGCTGGACTTGGTTTATATTGTTTAATTTCATTTACACTTATAACCGTGTTAATATAATCACCTAACTCAGAGTTATCAATCAATGGCATTAACATATTGTCATTTCCATTTGATAATATACCGACATCAATCTCTTTACTATTTAATAGTGATACCACTTGGGGAACTTCTTCAAAATATTCTAAATCTAAAAATGAATCAAATAATTGATTAACATCTTCCCTATTATATTGTATTTCATGGCTCTCCATTGTATAACGTAACGCTTCTTTTGTTAATTCATCAAATGGAATATAACGTTGCATAATTTGTTTTAAAAACATGTGATTTAATTGCGTTTTTCTCCATAATTTAGAAATTGATGTTGCTTGCGCATCATCAAACTGAACCATATCTTTCTTTAAAGAGGACATATCAAATAGTGTTCCATAGACATCAAAAATAATTGCTTTATACATAACGAACCTCCCTTTCTATTTACACACTTATATATTCATTAACACGTTTTAGTAAAATAAAACAATTTCTTCTTCAACAATTATTTATTCTAAAAAACTAAAGTTGCTTGATTTAACTATCCTTTATATTAATTTATTGTAAATTTTTCAAATATAGCATTAATACGCCTTAATTCGGTTATAAGAAAAGTAAGAGAGGAGGCAGTTTATTATGAGAAAAACATTTCTATTTGATTTATTAAGTCTCTTTTTTATCGCAATTGGTTATATGTTAATCATTACGTTAATTCTATTTTCTTTTGACTTTTTAGAAATTCAAACAACTGGTTCAAGCTTTTTAGAAACCCTTAGTACAATAACTATATTTCAGTTTTTCAATCATGATATATTTAATGGGTTATTCACATTATTTTTAATTGTCTCTTTCTTATTGTTCTTGTATAAAACCATTGAACTCTATCAAAAAAATAAGTGAATGACTTCAAAAACTTTAACCCCCAAATTTGTCGCTCTATTTTATTTAAAATGCATCACATTTATTTCATTTTAGGTTTTTATGAATTTTATATTGTAACACTATATTATAAGTTATATAATATTCTAAGAGAATGTATTGTGCTTAAGTTTTGTAGTGCCATCTATCATCATAGTTATATTCCATTCCCATAATTAAACTTTATGCACCCATTTTCACTAATGGTATTGCACTACATTCTCAGCAAATGAGTAAAATTTTACTCATTTGAAAAGAGATCTAAAACCACTTTCAGGCAGTGGTTTTAGATCTTCTTATATGAACTATTTATTTGATTTTCCGTTTGGGTATACCATCACTTTTAATGAGCCACTCTTGTTCGTTCTCGCTCTTTCCATAGCCTCTTGCGCCTCTTCTAAATCGTATGAATCAGTGAACATGGTATTTAAGTCCGCAGTAGTAGATGATAACATTTCAATGCCCATAGGATAAGTATTAGCATATCTAAAAATGCCAACAACATTAATTTCATGATTAGCAATAAACGGTATGTTTAATTCGATATTTTCTTGTTGAGGTAACCCAACAATAGCTAAAGTACCGCCATTATTTAATGCTGCTAATGCGTTTTGTAACGCTGTAGGGTTACCGGCAGTTTCAAAGGCATAATCTACACCTTTGTTATTTGTTATTTCATTGATACGCGTAGCTACGTCCTCTTGTTTAATGTTTATAGCGTGTGTTGCACCAAGTGCTAGTGCTTCTTCTAATCTTATTTGTTCAAGGTCTGACACTATAATTTTTGTAGCACCAAACGCTTTAGCCGCTACAACAGCCATTAAACCTACTGGGCCCATACCCATAATTACTACTGTGGAACCTGGTTGAACATTTGCTCGTTTACATGCTTGAACTCCAACTGAAAATGGTTCATTTAATGTAGCTTCTTCAAAAGATAACTCATCCGGGATATGGAATAAGTAACCTTCGGGATGACTAATATATTGACTAAATGCCCCATCAATCGGTGGTGTAGCTAAAAATTCAACATCAGGGCATAAATTATATTTACCAGATTTGCAATACTCACATTCTCCACATGGTACACCCGGTTCAATAGCCACTCTATCTCCTTGCTTAAAATGTGTAACTTCAGATCCGACATCTGCGACTACACCAGCACATTCATGCCCTAAAATCAAAGGTTTTTCGACTACAAACTCGCCAACTCTACCGTGTTCATAATAGTGAACATCTGACCCACAAACACCTACTGCCATTACTTTCACTAAAACATCCGTTGGACCTATTTTAGGTACTTCAACTTCTTTAAGCTCCATATCAAAAGGTTTATTTAATATTGAAATATTCATCGTTTCTGGAATGTTATTATTCATTTCAAATTCCTCCTAAAGTTAATTAATATTTAATAAGTTTTGTGTTATTTCTTTTGTTTGCTTATATATCTTTCTATAAATTTCAAAATATTGATTATATAATTTATGATTATCTAAATTAGGCTTATAAGACGTTCCTATTTCTATAAATGTGTCAGTACAGTCTTCCATAGATTCAAACCATCCTAAACCGTAAGCCGCTAGCATAGCTGCTCCCATGCTTGGCCCTTCTTCGTATTTTAATGCAGTAACTTTAGCGTTAAAAATGTCAGCTTGCATTTGTAACCAGAAGCTATTTTTTGCGCCTCCACCTATTGAAATAATCTCATCAATCTGTCTACCACGTGCTCTCATATATACTATAGATTCATATAATGAATAAGTAATGCCTTCAATAGTGGCACGCGAAAAATCTTCCTCACTCGTGTTACTATTTATTCCAATAAAACTCCCTCTAATATATGCATCTCCGTGTGGCGTGCGCTCTCCTTGTAAATAGGGTGCAAACAATAAGCCATTTGCTCCAATGGCTGATTTTGTCGCTAAATTCAAAATTTCATCAAAAGACTTTTGCTTAAAAAATGTCTCTTTCAACCAATTCAAACTGTGTCCTGCACTTAAAGTAACGCCCATTGCATAAGACATGTTGGGCATAGCATGTTTAAAGAAATGAATATTATAGCCATAATCATCTTCATTACTCTGAGTACATGATAAAATCACTCCCGAAGTACCAATGCTGCACAACGTTTGCCCCTCATCGATCACGCCTGAGCCCAGTGCACCACACGCATTATCTGCGCCACCAGCAAAAACTGCAATATCTTCTGTTAAATTTAACTCTTTTTTTATATCTTCAGTAATATGTCCGACATAACTATGAGATTGTACAAGCGGTGGGTAAATGTCACCAAGCCCCAACTGATTACCAACTGCTCTATCCCAATCATTTGTATTCGGGTTAAGTAAAAGCGTACCTGCTGCATCACTATATTCCATAGATATATTTCCAGTTAATTTATAACGCACATAATCTTTAGGTAACAGAAATACCTTTAATTGTCGCCAATGCTTTGGTTCATTCTGTTTTAGCCATAAAAGCTTAGGCAACGTAAACCCTTCAAGTATTGGGTTTTTTAATAATGTGTTTCCAAACTTACTTTTTATTTCCTCACACTGTTTAGATGTTCGAGTGTCGTTCCATAAAATTGCATTTCTAATAGGCTGATAAGCATGATCTAAAGGAACTAAACCGTGCATTTGACCAGAAAATGAAAGACCACTAATTTGCTTATCATTCATTGTTTCTCGGTTAATTAAAATTTTAATGCCTTCTTTAACTGCAATCACCCAGTCTTCAGGGTCTTGTTCATTATAACCAGGGTAAGGCTGTATCAACGTTAAAGGAACGCTTGATTGATCAATGATATGCCCTTGCTTATTTGCAGCAATAATTTTTACTGAACTTGTACCTAAATCGATACCAAGCACAACATTTTCCATTTATATCTTACCTTTCTAATAGTTTTGAGTTTGGGTATTTAATGGCGTTATTTTACTATCATCAATGCCCGGTTGATGAACTTTGATATAATAAGTGATACCTGCGCCGACGAAATAACAAATTGCAAAGGCCCAGACTACGCCTACTTCATTGAATATCGGTAAAATAATAGTTGCAATTAAAGGTGCGATAAAATTACTTAATCCTGCAGCAAGATTATGTGAAGAAAGTGTAGCACCGATATGATTAGGTTCTAATGCAGTAAAAATAGCAAAAATTGGTACAAACGCTGACTGAGTAATACCAAATAAAACAGCACATAAAATTGCGATAGCAAATACATCGCCGCTGAGTATTGGTAAATAATAGAATAATAAGGTCGTTATTCCACAACCGATACAACCAAATATCATAACTTGGCGTTTCCATCCAATTTTATCAGCAATAACACCCCAAATGACATCACCTACAATACATGTGACATGCATCGTTCCCCATGTCCATAACCATTGTTGCATTGAAAAGCCTATAGTATCCGTAAATAACACAGGGAATATAATAACTAAACCAAATAAAGATAATTGATTTATAATTCTCACTATAAATACTTTAATAATATCTGGGTTTTTATATACAATACCTATATCTTTTAGAACTTTTGAATATCTTTGTTTTACCGATAACATTATATTTGGTTTCACATCATGTTTACCAACAACTATAAACGCTATTAAACCACCGACAAAAATCCATATTAATGACATCCATAATGTTCCATTAAATCCCATAAAAGGAATTGTAAAGCTAGGTAAGTAGGTACCAATAACACCCATGCCTACTGAAAACATTGCCCAAAACCATCCAATAGCTGTCGCTAATCTAGCTTTATCAGTGATATAAGTTACCCACACTAAAAATCCGTATAAGAATAATGGATAGCCTAATCCTCTAATACCATATAAAACAAGCATCATTGGCAGACTTTCCATTCCTAACCCAAACACTAAAAACAACACATGAAATATTAACCATATTATAGTGCCTAAAGCCATGATTTTTTTCGGTCCATAAACGTCAGATAAAACAGCGGCAAGCCATGATCCAACAACAACCATCACACCATAAACAGTAAATACTAAAGATGCTTGGCCACCTGAAAAACCTATATCAACAATATTCTTTGATAAAAAAGCTTGTTCAATACCGTCTCCTGTCATAAAAATAAATATAGCAATAAGTGCTATAAAAATAATTCTTGGAATACCCATCCATGTTTTCATACTATTTTTAGAAATCGTCTCGTTATTCAAACTAATTCCCCCTTTATTTTAATAAGACTTATAAATCAGCTTAAACGTTTAAGTTTTGGCTATGAAACAAACGGGATGGAAAACAAAAACTTGATTTCTTAAGCCCGTATTTATAATAATGCGTGTTATTTCTGAATAACTAAGTAAGTATCACTTATAAGGTTCAGTCGCCAACTACAGGTAATAATATTGCAAGTATCTTCTTTTTAGTCAAAATGATTTATCTGAAACAAAAGAACAAGATTCGCGAATTAATAATTTTGTAGACAGTTCAACTGAAGCAACCGCTTTACCTTGAATAAGATTATGAATCATTTCCCCAGCGACACGCCCTATTTCTTTTGTTGGTTGTGAAATTACAGATAGTTTCGGCGTGTAAATTTCATTCCAATAACTATCATCAAAGCCAACAATGATAATATCTTCGGTTATTTTCTTTCCGCTTTCTTTTATAGCTTGTAAAGCACCCAACAACAATAAATGGTTCGTTGCTACTATAGCTCGAACACCCTGATAAATCAGCGCTCTTGTTGCGTGGTAACCACTATCAATTTGCGCATCTGTACCTAATTGTTGATTACTATAATAAATAAGTTGTTGATCTATTGTAATGTTATTTTTAGCTAAAGCTAGTTCATACCCTCTTTTTCTTTCTGACGTTGTGCTAATATCGGGATTAGCTAGTAGCAAACCTATATTTTCAGACGTGCTATCAACTATCCTTTGTGTTGCATTAAAAGCTGCTTTTTCATTATCAACACTTATAGATGGTAATGCTTCTCCATATATTTTCCTATCTATAGTCAAGATAGGGGTTTGATGCCACTCTTTTTTTAGATTCAATCGAGATTTCACAGGAACTAAAATAATAGCGCTTACATTTTGACCTATAAAAGTTTCGATTAATGCTTGTTGTTTGAGTTCATTTTCTTCTGATGAAACGACAGCTACATGTAAATGATGTTTTTGACATTCGTTGTTTAATTCTGTCAGGATTTCTGTAAAAAAAGGATTTTGATCAGGTACAATAAAAACAATCAGGTTAGATTGGCCCGTTTTTAAACTTCTTGCAAAATGGTTGGGTTCATAATTTAACTTTTCAATCGCGTCTAGCACTTTTTGTTTTGTCTTTATACCTAGTTCGGTACTTTTGTTATTTAATACATTTGAAACTGTTGCAATAGATACGTCAGCAACTTTTGCTACATCATGTAGCGTAGGTTTATTGTTTGCCATGACACTCACCTTAAACGTATAAGTAATAATTTGACTTATTTATGTCAACACGATTCATTGTAAATACTTATGTTAATTTTTGCAAGCGTTATCATAAAACTTTTTAATTTCATCTTAATTTTTATTAGTTTGTGACCAATTAACACTATTTTTAATTCATCAGGTCTTTTTATTAATCAAAATTAACTTTTTTCATTTTTTGTAAATTCTTAAAGTACGAATTATTAATTCAAACTATCACTATAATAATCTTCCCTTTTGACTCAACTATTTTTTCAGTGTCAATTGTACAATAACGTTAATAATTTAATGTGAGTCTCACATAATAAAGTAAAGGTGATATTTGTGATTAGTTCTCTGTCTATTAGGAATCATTATACAACTGAATTAGAGCGATGTATAAATGAGATTATTATTTTAATTCCTATAAATAAAGTATGCAAAATAAATTTAAATGGGACCGTAATAACTATAAATAACGGATGTATTATTAACAATGCAGACTTATATCAATACATTGATGTTGAAAATCTTGTAGAACTCAAAATTCCATTACCTTTATTTGTAGAAAAAGATAAAACCATTGCTAACGCATTTTTTGACTTTAAACAAATTAAATATGCAGAGCAATTTAGAAATTTAGTATTGCAAAAATTACATGATAATATTCAAGATAAAGCTGTTATGAATATTTATATATCAAATATTATTGATTTTTTACTAAAAGAAGCAAGAGTTAATTTAAAACATCCATATTTGCCATACTTATATACAAAACACCCTTTAGTTCAACGCTTAACCCAATATGTACATAAACATATTGATGCGTCTTTATCTACAAAACAAGTTTCCAATGTTTTTTATATTTCACAGTCCTACATCTCCATATTATTTTCTAAAATATTAAATATGAATTTTAAGCAATATACAAGTTCACTTAAGATTGCATTATCATTACATGATTTACTAAAAGAAGAACAAAGCATTTACGATGTTGCAATGAAATATAGTTTTACAAATGTTAGTACATATTCTAAAAATTTTAAAACTTATGTCAATGTACCACCTAAACACTATATTTATCAGTTTAGAAAGAATCGTTTTAACGAACCTTATCAAGTTTCATTAAAAACGCCGAATTTATCTCAAACTATTACTGAATTACATCATCTTTCCCATCAACAATATATCTCATCTAACCGTATTATTTTAGATAAACTTAAATACAATGAAAAATTTAATATGATGCACACTTTTATAAAAATTGAAGATTGGCATATGCTGCTATCTTTCAATCAGTACGATCTCCAATATAAGATTAAAGCACTGATTCCAAATCCAAATTTAATAATTATTCATACTGGTTTCGAGCATTTAAACAAACTAGAGTATCAAAAAGTATTTAATGTCCTAAAACGGTTAACTAATCAAGGTTATGATATAACATTGAAAGTTGATAATTCATCATTATCTCAGACTATTGATTATCAAATCATTAAAATACTGGATTCATTATCAACTGTTAATGATAGCCTCTCACACGTCAGTTTGCTCTTTGTCACTAATCAACATACACTATTACAAACTCAAAGCTTGATTCAAAAATTTAAGCACCAATTTCCGAGCATCGAGTGTGGCGTAAATATTGATCGTTTAATTGAAAATGGAGGCATTTTATCCAAACTTTCGCAACGCATGAGCGCCCTAAAAGCAGATTTTTATTTCATCGATATGGATTGGTTAACATTAGGTAACATCATTTCAACAAAATGGATTAATTCAAAAAATGATTTTGATATACATCAAGTAGTCACATTGTTTTTAAGACGCATACATCCCACGTTGGCTAATAAAATTATATTAGGTTGTATAACTCATAAAACACTAAAGCATTATTATAATGACATGTCACCATCACCATATATTCTATTACTCCATTCTTTAATTGAATTTCAATCTTCCATCAAAGGCTTTGCTTTTCCATATTTTTCTGAAGATGATGATCAATTTATGTTTGTTAATCGTACTCATAGTACTATGCCGCTTGTACACATTTTAAGTCTGTTGAAACCATTTTTAAATCTGAATATAGTCAAATTTAAAAATGGCATTATAGGTAAATCAAAATATCATACGCATGTATTGTTATATAATCAACTTTTTTCTTCTACAGAAAAATCCTATTTAGTAGCAAATATTATGCATAACTTTATCAGTGACTTTCCTGTTTATACGCGTATTCTCAACCAAAACCATGGTATCATTTCTCATTTAATACCAAATAATCTTGATTTGAGTTATATTGACCCAAAAATACTAGAACAAATTAACAAATCAAATCATCCACTTTCTAAACTAAGCATGCATTGTCATCATGATCCGTTAACTATCAGAATGAATACATCAGAAATCCAATACATTATGTTCCCAAACGTTTAATCATACAAAATAGACAATAAAAAAACGAGATAGAAATCAAATAAAAAGTTATGATTTCTATCTCGCTTATATAATAATCACAAGCGTATGTTTTTAAACTTATTCAAAATGTTTATATTATATTAAAAAATGTTTGTAATTTCTCTATAGTATCGTTATTAATTTCATATTGTGCTTTAACTTTTCCATCTTCTAAATGTAAAATTTCATCTGTGCAAGACAGTAACATTTCGTAGTCGTGTGTGATAACTAACACTGTGTGCCCTTCATATGCCAGACGATTGATAATTTTACTCATCTCTCTCATATGGTGGCCGTCTAACCCACTTGAAGGTTCGTCGAAAACTAATATTTCTCGTTTAGTTTCAACTGCACTAGCTATTGCTAAGCGTTGTTTTTCTCCACCTGATAATGATAACGGATGTCTTTGTAAATGTTCCGAGATACTATAATTTCTAAGGCATCGTCTAATCATCTCATCATCTAATGTTGGGTTACTTAACTTCAACTCTTCTTCTACACTTTCAGCAAATAATTGATTGTTAACATCTTGAAATACCATATATACATTTGACAGTCTATGACGCGGTTTTAACGTTACTTGATTGTAATCCACTGTGCCTTTAAATTTTTTCTCAACCCCAGTTAAACCACGTGCTAATGTTGATTTTCCTGACCCGTTTCGACCAATAATTGTTGTTACCTTGCCTTTACTAATATGAACATCATCTATATTTAACGCTAACGGCTGATTTCTTTTATATTTAAAATAAAAACGATGTAAATTCAAATATCCATTTCTACTATTGAGGCTAGATTTTGCCTTTAATTGACGCAAATGAATCATTCGTAAACCTAAATTGGTTAACTGTACATGTGATAAACGATTAAATTGCTGATTATTATATATTTTCTTTATTGATCCATACGACATAACAATAAAGCGATCTACAATTTCAGTTAAATAATGTAAACGGTGCTCTGCAATTACAATGGTTTTTCCCTCAGATTTCCAAATTTTAAGCATTTGTTTTAACTTTAAAATTGTATTAAAATCCAGGTTTGAAGATGGTTCATCTAAGATAATCAGTTTGTGTCCATATACTTGAATCGCACTACAAGCAAGCAATTGTTTTTCTCCACCTGACAAATTAAATATATCTCTGTTTAAAAGATGTTCTAAATTAAATTGCTTTACGCTTTGATTAATACGTTGTTTAATTTCATTAGGTGGGGTGCCATAATTCTCCAGTTCAAATGCTAACTCACTCGTTGTATTCAAACAAAAAAATTGAGATCTTGGGTTTTGAAAAACAGAACCGCTTTGTTGCGTTAATTCATATACCTCTTGAAGTTGTATATCCTTATCATTCATTAAAATTTGGCCGTCAATTTCTCCATTATAAAAATGAGGTATAATACCATTAAGCATCCTTGTTACAGTCGTCTTTCCACACCCTGAAGCGCCAGTTAAACAAATAACCTCTCCATCATCTATAGTAAGGTTAATATCGTTCAAAATATTTTGTTCGTTTGCTTCGTATCTAAAAGATACATCTTTAAATTGAATCATATTCTACCCTCACACTACATAATAAAAAATACAAAGTAACAGTGTTATCATCAAAAACAACCAATCTAACCAGCGTATGTTAAGTGAAATAATGGATGTACGCTGATGTGTTAAATTTAAGCCTCGTGTTATTGAAGCAATCGTTAATTCATTACCAATTTTCACGACACTGTTTAACAATGGAACCACGCGGTATTCAACGTATTGAATAGGTTTTATAAAAGCAAATTTCAATGATATGCCTCTCATTTTCATAGCGTCTTTGATGGAAATTGACTCCTCTTTGATTGTTGGTAAAAATCTAAACATGACTGCAATGGGTATAGTCACCTTTCTAGATAATTTTAACCGTTCCAAGCCTACTATTAAGACTTCAATTTGTGTAGTTTTAAAAATATAATATCCCATTGCTAAAGACGGTAAAAACCGTGTAACAATACCCGAAGGTACAAAAATTAATAAAGTTGCAACTTGATTGTGATCAATAATTACAAAAGCCTCTCCATACCAAGCTAAGATGGTTAAACACAAGATAATTAACCCTACTGTATATTGTTTTATACATATTAGTAGTAATGGTGGTATGAACATTAATAGTAATCTTATATAAACTTCGATACCTGTTACTCCACCTGTTAAGGCAACAAGAGAAATCATCAGTATGAGGCCAATTTTAATTCTAGGATCTAAGTTAAATAAATGGTCTTGTCGGATTATGTGATTATACATATTAAATCATACCTGTACGTTTGAAATGTTTTTTTAAAATCATTTTTGAGATATAAGCTCCAATCACTGCACCGATAACTGTGGTAATAATAATAACGGGTATCATTTCAACTGAAAACAAACCAGCAACAGTCGTCTCATATTCAACACCATATTTTTCTTGAATAAAAGATAAATATGAAGTTCTCATAAAGTAAAATGGTATAAAAGTACCAATTGGCCAAAATGAAAAGATAATATAGCCTAAACAATTTTGTTTCCAATTCTTATAATGTCCCCAAGCCATTATGCCATCTGAAATCAGTATAACGGGGACACTAAACACTAAAGCTATCCAAGGATGGCCCATAATAGCTAATATCAAACTAACTATAATACCACATATAGATAATGCACCAAACTTTTGAACTTTTGAAATAAGCAACATGATAGGTATACCACCTACTAAACCAACCATTGCAGGAAGCAACAACATGAAGATGGGTATAATGCCTAATATGCCTGGAGGTGCTATAAAAATGAAATATATTGCCGTAAAGAGTCCAATATTTATTAAATCCTTAACTTCTAACTTACTATTTTCCATCAGAAACTCCCTCTTTACATCATTCACTAAATATTATTAATACGCGTAAACGTAACTAATTTGCTAAACTATTACACATTAAAGATACTATAATTGAAAATCATTATCAATTACAGCGAACTAATCTCTCACCTAAATGCTATTTATATAAAAAGAGATTAGGTTAAAAAGTTACGTGAGCCATGGCTTATGCATAAGTGTCACTAACTTAATAAATTAAATTGAGACTTAGAGCTTTAAAAGTATAATACAAGCTTACTTTTATTCAGACATCTATCTCTAATTTCAAAAATAATCATGATTTCGTTTTTGTATCGTAAACGAATCATGCTCTTTATTATTATAAACGAAAAATCCCTTAAAAACTAACTATCCATTTCAGTTTACAAAAGTCATCCTAGCGCTTAATTTTGCATTAAATAAAATAACTACAAACGTAAATTGAACACACTTTCTATTATCACAAATCTAATCCCCAAAGATTATATGTGTTATATTACATATTTTTAGCGTTATTCAACTTTAAATTTTCAGAATATATTTACAATTCGGAATTTTCTTAGTATATTCATACGTATCAGCATTCTATCGTTATTAGAAAATACAATGAAAGCAAACGTATAAAAAATGCTTAACAACACAAATTCACTTTATAAAAAGGGACTAAAAGTGAATTCTTTTATTTAAGTTTTTACAACTTTTAAATCAGATGATATGCAACAAAACGTGGGAGGATTTGAATTATGGAAAAAATGAAAAAATCAGAGCAATTAATCAATCAGGATAGTCAATATTTTGCAAAACCAGGACGCATAAAATATTATCCACTAGCTATTTCTCATGGGTATGGTGCCACATTAGTAGATGTTGATGGGAATACATATATCGACTTACTTGCTAGTGCTAGTTCACAAAATGTCGGTCATGCACCTAAACAAGTAACAGAAGCGATCAAATCACAAGTAGATAAATTCATTCACTACACACCTGCTTATATGTATCATGAGCCTCTAGTAAAACTTTCAAAAAAACTTTGTGAAATTGCTCCAGGAAATTATGAAAAGCGCGTACTTTTTGGACTTTCTGGTTCAGATGCAAACGATGGTATCGTAAAACTTTCTCGCGCCTATACAGGCAGACCTTATATCATCAGTTTTGTTAATGCTTATCACGGCTCTACTTATGGTTCATTATCCATGTCTGCTATCAGTCTTAATATGAGAAAAAAATACGGTCCGATGTTACCTGGATTTTATCATATTCCTTTTCCGGATAAATACAGAGGTATGTTTGGTAGCCCAAATGTAAATACTGTGGAAGAATACTTAGCCCCCCTTAAAGAAATGTTTGAAAAATATGTACCTGCTGAAGAAGTCGCATGTATTGTTATTGAAACGATTCAAGGGGATGGTGGATTATTAGAACCAGTTGAAGGCTATTTTGAAGCATTACAAGATTTATGTAAGTCTCACGGTATTTTATTGGCTGTTGATGATATCCAACAAGGTTTAGGACGCACTGGAAAATGGAGTTCGGTGACGCATTATAATATCGAGCCCGATTTAATTACTTTTGGTAAATCTTTAGCCGGCGGATTACCGATGTCAGCCATTGTCGGTCGCGCCGAAATAATGGATACATTAGATGCCCCTGCGCATTTATTTACTACTGGTGCAAACCCAGTAAGTTGTGAAGCTGCTTTAGCCACAATTAGTATGATTGAAGATGAAAATCTGCTGCAAGGCAGTACTGATAAAGGCGCCTATGTACGTCAGCGTATGGATCAATGGAAAGAACGATTTGAATCTGTTGGGGATGTTAGAGGTAAAGGATTATCTATTGGTATAGATATTGTTTCTGATAAAAAAAATAAAACGCGTGATGGTGAAGCTGCACTGAAAATTTGTAACCGTTGTTTCGATAATGGTGTTGTTATTATTGCAGTAGCTGAAAATGTACTCCGTTTCCAGCCACCCTTAGTCATAACTTATGAGGAACTAGATACAGCGTTAAATATTTTAGAATCTGCCATTGAAGACTTAGAATCTGGAAAATTAAATGATTACGACATTGCTGGTCAAGGTTGGTAATAAATGGGAGGGACAACTATGCAACAACAAATCAAAATCACAAATATCATTAAACTTAGCGGTGCTTATATCGCTTACTTAATTGGTTCTGGTTTTGCTACTGGACAAGAAGTCATGCAATTTTTTGCATCTTTTGGTGTATACGGTATATTGGGTGCTTTAGTGAGTGCAGTACTATTTTGCTTACTTGGTTCAACATTAATGATGAAGGGTTACGACCTTCAATTAAAGCAACCAGGTCGAATATTTAAGTATTATTGCGGTAACATTGTAGGAACAATTATTGAATATTTTACAATTGTTTTCATTTTTAGCATTGTAGTTATTATGATTGCTGGCACAGGCGCCGTTGTAGCAGAACAATTTCATTTACCAAATTTAGTTGGCGTCTTAGGTATGGGTGTGGTAGCAATGCTTACAGTAATTTTAGGGTTGAATAAATTAGTTGATATTATTGGTACTGTTGGCCCAATTATTGTCATTTTAACAATAGGTATTTGTTTAATTGTCTTCTTCTCAAATATCGGTAACCTATCTAATATGCTCTATTTACCTGAAAGCGCAAAAAGCTTACAACCAACCAATCATTGGTGGCAATCTGGCGGACTCTTTTTCTGTTATAACATTTTAGCTGGAAGTATTTTCTTCTCACAACTTGGCCAACAATCAAATAGTAAAAAGGAAGCTGGCGTTACAGGTATTATTGGTGGGGCGGTATTAATGTTAACGGTCATTGTGATGATTATCGCGCTACTCGTACACTCAAATCATGTATTTGATTTAGAAGTACCAGTACTTTATCTAGGTAATACCATTGCACCGTTTATCGCGCTATTGTTTTCAGTATGTATTTTATTAGGTATTTATTCTACAACTGCACCTATGTATTGGTTAGTAAAAAATGAATTTATGAAATTGGTTCCTTCAAAATTAGGCGTACTTGTCACAGTTGTACTAGGCATTATATTTATTATTTGTGGTACGTTACCTTTTGGAGAACTCGTTTCGATTATTTACCCATTCGTTGGATACGTGGGCGCCATCGTTGTAGTTATCATCTTTGTCCGTACACTATATAACTATTTTACTCAAAAACAAAAAGCATAATCCACAAATGACACGCAGTCGTTTTATTCAAACATAAAAAAGATGACGTTCTAATCACTCAAAAGAACGTCATCTTTTTATATTTTAATATCTATTGCCTAAAGCAATATTATCTATTCCCGACGTCATGACCGATTTCTACTGTTTTATCATTTTTATTATAAACTGCAGCTTGGACGCTACCAAAGTTAGGGTCATTACGTTTTTCTTCAGTTTCAAAACCTAAACTATTAAATATATCTATGTCTTGTTTACTTGTTGCGTTTTCATAAAATACCTTGCCATTATCGTTGTAAAAACGTGGTTTATCAATCGATTCTTGTAATGTTCCGTCACCACGTAAATAGTCGATAATCACTTCGTTTAATGTAGTAGGTATTTTGTTTCCTCCAGGTGTGCCAATGCCCATGTAATAATCCGGTCCAACTATAATGCTAGGTGAAGTAAATGACCGTGGTTGCTTATGCTTCTCACCATAATTTGGACTTGCAGGATCAGAAGAGAAGTTACCTAATGAATCATTCATATAAAACCCTTCTTTCATATAGTCACCTGAACCAAAGAAACTCGCTAGTGTATTGGTAGTACTTGCTATTTCTCCGTTTTTATCAACTACTACAAAATGCGTTGTACTTGTATTATCAACATTATTTGTATTGAAATCACTACTAACATTGATTTTGTTTAATTTATCTAAAATATAACCTTGAGAAAGATATTCATCATAGTCTTCATCTTGACCGTTGACAATATCTCTATTTCCATACATTAAATTTCTAGATTTTAAAATACCAGTAATATAATCTAACCGGTCATTTGATGCTGTTTGGCTATTTGTTGCTTCATCAATTTTTAAGCCTTGTAACATCAGTGTACCTCCTAAAGGATTGGATGCAGCATAAACCGTATTATTTAAATATTGTGTACTAACTGGTTCTTTTTTCTCTGTTTTATAACTTTGAAAATCTTTTTCTGTTAATTTATTATCCATTTGTTTAGAGACGCTTTTTCCTACTTTATCATAGAAATAATCTGGCCCGTTATCTCTAATACCTTTTAAGGTTTTCGCTAAAGCTGGTTGCTTGATAACATCACCTTCTCTTTTGGTTTGTGCGCCATCAAAGAAAGGTGAATCTCTATCCACATCTGAGCCATATAACTTCAAACTTCTTTCAAGTTCTGAATCTACTTCAAATCCTTCTTCAGCTAAAGGGATAACATAATTCATCACTTTCTTTTTGTCCATCTTTCCCGCTTCATTATGCGCATCATCAATACCTCGAACGAAACCTGGCACGCCAACTTGGTCCTTTTGTTTATAATTAAACGAAGAGATGTCCTTGTATTGCCACTGTTTTGGTGCTACATTTTCTTGACCATCATAAGCTAACATTGCACCTCCGCCACCAAGCCCTGAAGAGTGTGGTTCCGTAATAGCTAAAGCATAAGAAACACCCATAGAGGCATCCACTGCGTTGCCTCCATCTTTCAATATTTTTTCTCCCACACGTTTAGCAATCGGATTATTTGAAGCAACACCGTAATTTTTATCTGATGCATCATGTTGATGATCAGCGATTTTATTCTCATATAAATCATCTTTATTATAATTATCTTTTTTCGTGACTAAAAAAAACATAAAAGAAATGATAATAGTAAGGAGTAGTATTACGATGAGCGTTTTTTTATTATAAATACTCATAGTTATGCTCCTTTAGATAAATACTGATGATGCGAAGTTTTAAGTTCATTTTGTTCATAGTGATCTAAACCTTCGTTTGCTCTCGCGAATACAATTAATATTGTGATAATAAGAATGACTGTAATTATTGTAAGACTTACCCAATGATCTTTAATGTTCATATACATAACCTCCATTCTCTTTTTTCAGTTCGACGTTTTCACCTTTGATGTTATTTAATAATTTGGTTTCTTCTATCTTGTTCGGTGTAGCTTTCGTTAGCTTACCGCCTACTGATTTGATAGGTGTTACCATAAATTTTGAATGCTCGCCATTCCAATTTTGCTGAACAGCTAAACCTTGTTTATTTTTTGATAAGAAATCTTCTGAAGTTACATTTCCTAAACTATAAAAAATATTTGTGTCTTTATAATTTTCAATTTCTTGAACTACGGTATTATGACCAATAATAGTATCTGCACCCGCGTCTGCTAAAGAATGTGCATATTGTTTTTGTCTTGTCGTAACAGACCTTTCATCTGTCATGCCCCAATCTACATTAACAACCACGTAATCATTGTTTTCTTTTAATTTTTTTATTATCGGTATATAGATATTGGGTTCTAAACTGATGGATGTAGTATTTTTTAACGGATCTGCGTAGTCAGATTCAATATCTGTAAAAGATACATTGGCAATTTTCTTGCCTTTTATTGTTTGTTGTACCGTTTTACTATTAATTGGATTTGAGCCATTTCCAGTTAAAAAATTATAACCATTTTGTGCTTCAACAGCTCTACTAAAATCTCTAGCAGTAATATTATCAGTAACTTGATTAATAATATTTAAACTTTTTATATTTAATCCTTTTAAAAACATTACATTTTCTAAATTTTTATGAATGTTGGTTTTTCTATCATCTGAAAAATCCGATAACTTCAAACTGGCTGTTGAATAATCACTTCCATGTAAAAGGTCTTTAATAGAACTAAAAGTATCATTTAAATCATTTTTTCTTATATGTTTATTTAATTCCACGTTACCTAAATATGTCAGTTTGATTTCTTCTCCATTTTTTTCCATAGCTTTAACAGGTACAAAATCTTGATTTTTTAAAACAAATCCTAATAAAACAAGTGCAACAAGCAATATTAAGCCGGTATATATGGAATTTCTTTTTTTATGGCGTTTTGTCCATTTCAATACACGCTCATTTATAGAAAATCGTTTGGATTGCTTCATATCTCTGCTCCTTACTAATTAATAAAGCTATAAAAGAATAAGATAACGTACGTAATACATGTTAGTAACATACATGTGGATAGGGTAATAACGACGCCTTGCTTTTGTATTGTGTTCGCAATAATACCAGGAATCACAACACCAATACCGGACATTTCAACCATTTCAAACGGTGTTATTGGATAAATTAAGTCAAATACAAATTTTAATACCATGCCTGTTAATATCATAGCAGCGAATTTTCTACGTCCATATAATATAACGAAGCGACTTATACCATGATTAACAATGAAGTATGTAATACAGCTAATGATTAAGACTGATAGTAGCATAATGGGTTGATCAAAAATGAGTGCTAGATACCCTGGAACGACTAAACCAGCAGGACTAATACCAAATTTTTCGGCAAAGATAAGACTAAGAACAATGCCTACAAATAATGAAAAATATAACTCTGAACCTATCATATTAATTTATCCCTTCTATATATTGCGCTATTTGTTTACCTGGTCCGTGAATATTACCTACACAAAATATCAATGCGTTTTTAGATTCTGTGTAAAGCGCATGTTCAACTTCTTTTATACTTTTGCCTTCAAAATTTAAATATTTTTTGTCAGGCAAATCATGCATCACTTCAGTGACCATTTGTGTGCTCTTTCCAGTACAAATTAATGTATCGAACGGTACATCTTTTACAAAGTCTTCAGCAAATTGTCGTGTTCGATCTACTCTGTCAGCACGACAATTTAAGACAATCACAATTTTTTGGTACGGGTAATTGTAAGATTCTACCTTATTTAAAATTGCTTTAGTAGACTGTGGTTCATTGGCTGCAAAAGCATTGACGTATACGTTTGTAGTTTCATTTGCATTAAAGTATTTTACTTCAACCGCGCCAACATCTGGCGGAGCGTTAAGCATACCTCTTAGCGCCGTATCACGATCAATACCTAAGGCTTCTGCCACACCCATTGCAATAGCCACATTATCTGGAAAGACAATGTACTCAAATTTTCTCAGATAGGATTCTGGTACTTCATCCTTATCAACAACGATTAACTTTGTCTTACGTCTTTTGGCAACTTTTGCAAAAAAGGGGGTGTAGTCATCTTTCATAACTATCAAATGCCCTTTATAAGGGATCGTAGCGGTAAATGCTTGAGCAACTTCATCTAATGTTGGTCCAAGCACATCCATATGATCTTCCATAACATTTACAATGACGCCAATATTAGCCTTCACCAAATCTTTTTGAAATATAATTTGATAATCAGGGTTGACAGCCATACATTCATTTACTAATGCATTCGCATTTTGTTTCACAACTTTTCTTACGATATCTCGTTGCTCACCAATATTTGCTCCTTGAGGTTTCCTGTATACAGGATATTCTCTAGGCGTAAACCAGTACATCATACGCGCGTCTGTACCAGTTGTTTTACCAATCACACGGTACTTATCTTCCCGTAAAATACTGTAAATCAAGCGGGTGATTGTTGATTTACCTCTGATGCCATTAATATTGATACGTATAGGAATCTTTGCTAATCTGTCAGAATGTCTTCGTTTTTCAACGATGCCTAACCAAAGAATGACGCCTACACAAATTATGATTAGTAGCAAACTTTGTCCCTCTTTTCCTGCTTATATTTTCAGTCGTGTACTAAAGTCATCAAGCTATTTGAAAACTTTAATTAAAAGAAATGGTTCAATGTGTTATAACCTTTCAATAAAGACATAATATCATCTAGTTATTGATCTCATATTAAGTCTATAAAATATCTGTTAATTAAATGTAAAATTATATTTAATCTCTCAATAAACTCTTTTATAAAATTATATTTAATATAACAACAGTTCCTTTTATAACATTGATTTAATATAAAGTCTATAAGATATCTATAGATTAAATATGAAACACTATCTACATTTTATAAAAAGTTATATTTAATGCAATAACAATTCCTTTTATAACAATGATTGCATACTTTTATTAAAAAATAAATTTGAATAAAAAATTTTATAAAAATTTTTAACAACAAGTATTCACTCTTAAAAGAAATAAATACAATATTTACTTGAAATTTACATAGTATTAAAATTCAAATGTTATCTTGAAGTTGAAAGTAATCATAGGTTGTTTAGGAGGATGGATATGAGCAAGCCAGTAAAGTTAACTGTCTCACTGTATCTTATTGTCGTTGCACTTTTATGTTGTAGTTATTTAATTATGATTTTAGTAGGAAGTTTTCAAGGTAATGATATGCGCGGCGCAGTGCTTGATACAGATAACACAAGACATATTGAAAACGTGAATGAAACAAATAACGCATCGCAATCTACAAAATCATCTACACAACAAAATCGCTCTATTCCTAAAAATTGGCAGTCTCAACACATGAATCAACCTACAACTAATCAATTCGATACTATAAAAACATGGTCTTTAGATAACGCATCCTCTAAAAACCATGTTTAATTTTTAATAAATTCACTCGGCATATATTTTTAACAATACGTTCAAAATTCCTATAAAGATGCCTTTTTCAAATGTGTCTAATTTCAAAGTGTCTGATTTTTCAGATATAATAAAAGCGATAGATGTTTTATTAATTTTGGAAAAGGGGTTTTATGATGAGTAAATTTACTAAACAAGAAAAAATTCAAATCTTAGAAGATTTAGTAAGTATTAAATCAGTTAATGACAATGAAATGGAAGTATGTAAATATCTACAGAATTTATTATCAGAGCATGGTATTAAATCTGAAATTATTAAAATAAGTGATAGTCGCGCTAACCTAGTGGCTGAAATTGGTGAAGGCGCACCCGTGCTTGGTATATCTGGCCATATGGATGTTGTATCTGCTGGCGATGAAAACAAATGGACATACGATCCATTCAAACTTACAGAAGTAGACGGCAAACTTTATGGTCGTGGCTCAGCTGATATGAAATCAGGCTTAGCCGCGTTAGTACTCAGCATGATTGATATTCACGACCAAGGTTTATTAACACATGGAAAAATACGCTTACTTGCAACTGCTGGTGAAGAGATTGTTGGAGAAGGCGCAAAAGCATTTCATGATAAAGGTTATATGAAAGACGTGGATGCATTAGTCATTGCTGAACCTTCCCAAGATAGAATTATTTATGCTCATAAAGGATCAATGGATATTCGTGTCACTTCTCATGGTAAAGCTTCACATAGTTCTATGCCACAACTCGGTTTTAACGCTATTTCACCACTTGTTAAATTTGTTTACAAAGCAGATGAAGGGTTTAACAAGTTTAATAAAAATAATGACTTATTAGGTAATGCGATTATGAATGCAACGATTTTCAATGGAGGCAATCAAGTGAACTCCATTCCCGAACACGCAACATCCGAATTTAATATTCGTACCATTCCTGAACATGATAACGATCAATTTATTTCTTATTTCAATGAAATCTTAAAACAAGTTGCTACTGAAGAAACTGATATTGAAATTGACACTTATATGTCTAGACCCCCTGTTTACACTACAGGCCAAAATAAATTAATAGCACTTGCTGTTGAAATGGGTGAAAAATATCTCAATACAACATTACCAACAGAAGCTTCGCCTGGTGTGACGGATGCCTCAGATCTATTAGTAGATAAAGACGAAAACTTTTCATTTATTATGTATGGTCCAGGTACTGTCAGTCAGGCTCACCAAGTAGATGAGCATGTAGACAAAGAAGCATATTTAACATTCGTTGATCTATTTACGGACTTCTTCCCAGCTTATTTAAACGGTTCAAAATAATTCAACATGCTTATATCCTTTTTAAGGGCAAGCCATGATTTTTTTATATCAGTCTCAATATAAAAAGAGCGAAGATACGCAACCACTATTTGATTGCATATCTTCGCTCTTTACTTTATAACTTTAATGATTCAATTGTAATTTCATCGCTGTAAAATAAAGTTTAAAATTTAATCTATAATTTCTTTTAATTTATGAATCAATTGTTCTCTTTCAGGAATAGGAAAAATAGGGTGAATGTGAAACAACTGATATCCAGGAATAAACGAATGCTGAACACCTTGTTCATTTAACATTTGAGATAATTTTACAGCATCGGGATAAAGTGTCTCTTTCGTTCCAATGGAAATCGTAATGCGCCCTAGACCATTGAAATCTCCGTAAATTGGTGAAACTCTCCAATCTGTTAAAGGTAATTTATCAGCCCACAAATTAATTAAATATTTACTCCCCTCAATTCCTAGCATTGGATCAATCTTTTCATACACACGTGCTTCAGGATGGCTTAAAGTGCCGTCTAATACAGGTGAAATCAGCACAATATCACTTGGTTGTGTTAAGTTAACCGTTTTTAAATACTGCGCAAATGATAATGCTATTTGACCGCCTGCAGAATCACCTATAATAGTAAGTTTTTGTGCATTCACTTTTTGTTCCAATTCGTTTCGATATATAGCTTCTAATAATTCAAATGTTTCTTTATATGTGGCATGCGGTATTTTTGGATAGATAGGCATGATGACTTTAGCATTAAAAGCCGTAGCGAGTTTATCTATATATTCAAAATGGTATTTAAGTGGATTTTGGAACCAAGCGCCGCCATGAACATAGATTAATGATCTTTGTTGATTATCTTCTTTATCATTTACCACATAAGTTGTGACATTTTGTATCATTTTTGTATAAACTGTATTTTCAAAATGATAATCTGTTCCTTCATATTTACCTTGAGTTTGATGCTTAACTGCCTCAAGTGCTTCTTGTGCGTATGTTGCCTTTTCAAATGCACGCTTCATCTTCGTAACTCTAAGCAGCATTTCATATAAAAAACTTTTATAACTACGTTTTTCTACAATTTCAGCGTACAAATATGAAGTAGCCACACCCATACTTGTAATAGTAGCTATTTTTTTTAACATCTCATATGACCTCCAATATATCATTATCTGAGAGCAAGACAGAAGTTTTATTTCATAATAACAATGACATGCATCGCTTTACTTGGTATTCATAACTAGAAAAAACGGATATAAATAGATTTCAAATTTGCTATCTGCTGCCAGTAAAAATTTAATGCATCCTATTTATAAATCACTTTATTTTTTAGTAAAGTGTTTATCCTAAATTATATTAGTATGTATGAAATACACGAGTTATAAATGCTCTACATACAAAACCACATTTATCATGACGCAGTTTCATCCTATAGTTGAATCTAATAAAGATGCTTGATTAATCATCATGGACATATATAATTCATCATAATAATGATCATCCATAAAAATAGATTCGTGTTTAATGCCTTCAATTTTAAAACCCAATTTTTCATAAAATTTTACTGCTGGCGTGTTCGTTGTTATTACAGTTAACTCTAACCGTCTTAACCCTTTACGTTCTGCCCATTTTATCGTTTCTTGAAACATCTTAGTCGCCAAACCTTGATGATGCATTTCATTAATTACACCCGTTAAGATATAACCTATGTGTTTTATTTTAGCTAATCTACTAATGTGCACTGATAAATAACCAACAATGTCATTTGTTTCTGTTTTTACACCGATATAAAAATTTTGCTTAATATCTTCTATTAATTTTTCTTTATTAAAACTTCTTTCATCCGGTAAATAGAGCATATATTGTGTTTCTTGATCAATCTTTTTCATACAAGTATACAGCGCTTCTGCTTCATCTGGGCAAATTCTTTCTATGCGCATAAATACTCCCCCTTTGACTCTATAGATTAATCTTATCATACAATATTTTTATTATAGATGACACTTATAATTTAATTTAACCCGTTTTTATTTCGAACTATTCATTTTCACTCAATAGTTTTAGCATAAATTGAAACATCCTATTATTACTTTTACAATAGTAAGCGAATAACAGGATGTCTAAGTGCGTTACGTGCATATTTATTTAATTTATAGTCTTATGTTTTTAAACTTTCGTACATCATTGTTAATTGATGTTCTATTTGTTGCATATCAATAAATCTGCCTTGACGATGCATTTCTTTACCATTTAAAAAAATCAAATCTACCGGTACAGTGAAAATAGATAATTCACCTGCTATTGCTTCTACTTTGCTTTGATTAATTACACCTAATGGCACGCCAGGAAATCCACGTACTAAATCTTCTATTTGGGGCAAAACTGCATGACAAACACTGCAATTATCTCTCATTACGTGGACTACTGCGAGTGGATTTTGCTCAATAAATGATTGGTATTCATCAATTGAAGTTAATATTTGAGTCATTTAGAATACCCTCCTTAAATATAAAGTGTTTTATATTATGAATCATATGCACTAGAATTAGCAATATTTATGCTCTAAACTGCAGGTGGCATATTTCAATCAGCTATCTTTCCAGTCGTTTATAAATCTTTATTAAAAGTCGGGAGTAAACGTTGGATACGTGCTCTAGTTTCTTCAGTGTAACCTTGTAGACCACCTGTATGAATAAATAAAATCGCTTTTTGATCGTCATACTTTCCTTGTTTGATTTCTTCTACTAAACCACGAAATGCTTTTCCAGTATATGTTGGATCTAACACAACGCCTTCTTGTTGTGCGATATCAATATAAAATTGTAACTCTTCATCTGTTGCTTGAGCGTATCCTAATCCGATGTATTGATCATTAATCGATAGCGTATCAAATGTTGTTATATCTTCATCTAATTCATTAATGATTTCAATCACCTTATTTTTGAAAATAGACGCACTCTCATTGACAGCATATCCAATAATTTGAGTTGATAAATTATGTATATACTTTCCATACCACAAACCTGCATATGTGCCCCCAGAACCGACAGCTAGATTGATAGAATCAAATTGAACATTTAATTCATCTGCTTGCTTTACAATTTCTTCAAAAGCATTGATATAGCCATGAGCGCCAATCCAATCTGATGCACCGCTTGGTACTATAAAAGGCGTTTTATTTTCACTTTCTAAATCTTTACTTAATCGTTCCATCGCTTTTTCCCGAGACTGATGTTCATCAATCACATGTATATGCGCACCTAACATAGCATCTAAGAATAAATTCCCTTCAAATGCTTTTAGCGCTCCTCTTAAAACAAGATGACATTCAATATTGTATTTAGCGCACAAAGCTGCTGTTGCTCTAGCATGATTAGAGGTAATGGCGCCCGTAGTAATAATCGTATCATAACCATTATCTAACACGTATTGTATGGTATATTCTAGCTTTCTCACTTTATTACCTGATATTTCAGTTCCAGTATAATCGTCTCTTTTAATATATATATCTTTACCTAATGTTTGGCTTAATGTTTCTAATTTTTGAATAGGTGTACTTAAATTGGCCACGTTTAATTTTCTTTGTAACATATCATTTCCTCCTTTATCTACATTATTCATGGTCTTGGTATAAATACTGTTGATTCACTATCTGATGGATAATAATAACCGTTAGGTATCGTCTGTAACTCGATTAAACTTCCCCATGGTGCTCTAACATATACTGTGCGGTTATCTTCAGTATCTTCGTACTTCGTATTACTATGCGGTCTTGATAATGGTTGACCACCAGCTTGCTTTATGCTTCTAAATGCCGCTTCAAAATCATCTACATAAAATGAGATGTGCGTAAAGCCAATATCTTGTAATGTATCTGCGTTGTTTTGTGTTGCACGCACAAATTCAAACATCTCTATATTCGGCCCATGATTAAACACCATCATTCTTTTTTTAATAATTTTGGCTCCATGTTCTAGTCCTAAGACGTGTTCAACAAATTCTCCACCTCTAGGATCATCCATCCTAGTTTGGCTGTCATAAGCAACCTGACCATCTAAAGCTTCTTTAAAGAAAGACGTTGCCTTTTCAATATCTGGAACAGTTAAACCAATATGGTTAATTCCTCTTGTTATCAAAACTTAAAGCCTCCTTTATACATTGCTGCTTACTTCATTTTCATATGTCATTTAATATAAAGATTACTTATTTAAAAACAACCTTATATAACCAACAATGATAGCGATTTAAAATATCTTTCATAAATATATATGATTTTAGTGATCTTGAGATAAATCAAAATCATCTTTCAATAACCTATACCGATTCATATCTCGGTAATGTTTGCCGTCATATATATCTTGAACATCCGTCGCGACAAAATGAAATCCGGCGTTTCTGGCTACTTTATTACTTGCCAAATTTCTAACGTCAGCAACAATTGTTAGTTTATTTAACCCTAGGTGGTGAAATGCATAACCACAAATAAATTTAACGCTTGCTGTAGTGATTCGTTTACCAGTATAACCTTTAGCAATCCAGTAACCAACTTCTGCTTTACTATTTTTAGTATCTATTTTATGTAAATCAATTGTACCAATGAGTGTATCTTCGTAATAAATTAAAAATAGTTGTCCTTTTTGTTCAGCTTGATGTTGAATCATCATTTTTAAATATGATTTTTCTTCATCTACTGTCATGTCTTCCGTTATAAAATCTAAAAATCTAGATAAATGTGAAAAGTTTTCTTGTATTGTTTGAAATAACGCTTTCGCCATTTGAAGATCCGGTGGTACTAGTGTGACTTTCGGCAAAATTGTTATAGATGGTCTGTAATGCATAGATTCACCTTCTTTAATAACGTCTTATTTATTATCATATTTGTAATTTCTGAATATTTCAACTTTTTAATGATTGATAACTTAAAAAATAAGAGCGACTTAGAAATCAAAAATCGTTGATTTCCAATTGCCGCTCCGCATAAGATTGACTTAATGCTATTATGAAAGTCATAAATTGATTTACAAATAAAATCTTTTATTTATATCATTTAACTTTTAACAACGTGTTCGCCTATAATTTGTTTCTAATAAGTTATCATTGGATATGTTACATTTAATAACCAATCATTAATGCAATAGACATGCCGATACAGCAAATAACTACCCAAACAACAATTAACTTCCAAGCAAATTTAAGCCATTGTGTATAAGTTATTTTCCCTACCGCTAATGCACCCATCAAGATGGCAGATGTCGGGAATAATACATTGCTAATCGCGTCTCCATATTGAAAGGCAAGTACCGTGATTTGTCTATTGATATTCAGTAAATCAGAGATAGGTACCATTAATGGCATAGTCGTTAATGCTTGTCCTGAACCGGATGGAATAAAGAAGTTTAAAAAGAATTGTAAAACAAACATAGTGATAATAACCATTGACGAAGGAACATCAGCAAGTAACGTGGTCATCCCGTGTACAATCGTATCGATAATGTGACCATTTTCTAAAATATAAATAATACCTTTAGCAAAGCCGACAATCATCGCGCCAAATAGAATATCCTTCATACCTTCTATCATCGCTTCAAACGTGCCATTAATACCTAAACCGCCTATTACGCCTGCAAGTAAGCCTGCCAATAAGAAGTTTGCGCTCATTTCATTAAACGACCAACCATAAGTGAAAATGCCATATACATTTAACACTATCGCTGCAACAATAAGTAACAATCCTATGCCTTGACGCTTCGTAAAGCGAGGCGTTTCTATTGCTTTTCCTGACTGGCTTTCAGTTTGCTCTAATTCATACACAATACTTTTGCTTGAATCATGCTTAACTTTACGCGCATATAACATAACAGTTGTAACAGCTGCTAACAAAATAAAAACATAAATAACAGAACGCAAACCCCAACCTGAGAATAAAGTTAATTCCGCAACAGATTGAGCTACGCCCACTGTAAAAGGATTTAGCATGCCTCCTATAAAGCCACTGGAGGCGCCTAATATAACCATTGCTGCGCCGGTCATCGCATCGTAACCTAAAGTTCTAGCAATAATAATACCAATAGGTACGAATATGATTGTTTCTTCTGCTAATCCGATAGAAAATCCTAATATTGAAAATATTGTCATCGTCAATGGAATCATTAACGCTTTGTATGAACCTAATACATTCATAGCTTTGTTCACACCATTTTCAAAGGCGCCTGTTTTATGTACAATACCAAACGCACCGCCGACTAAAAAAATGTAAAATACAATTTCGCCACCGCTGATTAGCCCTTCTGGTATCGCACGAAAAATATCAAAAAATGAGACACCTTGCTGTGATACTTCTTGATATGAGCCTGATACAACAAGCGTTTGTCCATCTTTTTTTTCGCGTGCATATTCTCCTGCCGGTATGATATATGTAAGTAAACTTGCTACTACTATAATGAATAGTAATAGTCCATATGTATGTGGTGTTTTAAATTTTAAATTTTTAAATAAAGATTTGAACATCTCAAATTACCCCTCACTTGGCGTTTCATATATTTGAAAAATTAACCCAAACTTCAACGAATGAATCCATCATTTCAATATAATTACTTATATCTATAATATTATACTTTATAGGTATTAAGCTGAATTTTCAATCAATTTTCAAATTATATCCTTATTTCATAGAACAAACTAACTTATAAAATAAATCAATAATAAAAGGAACCAAAATATCTTATGATGTCTTGCTCCTAATACTATATAAGCAGTAGACAACTAGACTAAAAATGTAAATAAAAAATTAATTCTAAAGCGTTACGCTTTTAGTTATTGCTTTGGGAGCACTTACGCATGCGCTTTACATGAGCTAAAGCTCATAATTCTTTTAACGTTTACCGCACTTATGTATGAACTTGATTCATGTATCACTCTTAACTTAAATATCTTTGATATAAAAAAGAGACCCAGTTGGGTCTCTAATTGTTTTATAACCACTTCAACGTTTATACTTTGAGATTTTAACAAGACGCGAAGTCATTGAGCATAATATATTGTCTCTGCCACTCTGTCTACATTATCTACTTATTTAGAAGAAACGTTTAACAGCTGTAGAAATTGGAGGTAATTCATCTAAGTCTAATTTTTTATCTTCTGTAATAGATCTAAATGCCCATTTACCATAATTCATTGCTTCTTCATTTACAATTTTACCTGGTAATGGCGCTGCGGTTTCATCTACATAAACATTAACAATTGTTGGTCTATCTTCAGCCATAGCTGATTCGACAACTTCATCAATTCTGTTTGGATCTTTAAGTGTGTATCCTACGCCACCAAAGCTTTCAGCAAATTTTTCTAAATCAATATCAGTGAAGTCAATGGCATATTCTAATTCACCTGCAGCTTGTTGTTCATATTTAATGAATGAAAGTTGTTCATTGTTTAATACAAATAATGTCATTGGTAAATCATATTGCACTGCGGTAGCAAAATCTTGCATAACCATATCAAACGCGCCATCACCAATAATACCAACAACTTGACGATTTGGATATTCACGTTTTGCTGCTAATGCTGTAGGTAAAGCACAGCCCATTGTACCTAACCAACTTGAGATAATAAATTTATTATTTACTGTTAAGTTTAGATAACGCGTAGACCATACAGTCGCTGTTCCAACATCTATAGCAAATATAGCATCATCAGTTCTAACTTTATTAATTGCACCCATTAAACGTTCTGGTCTAATTGGTTTGCTGTCATTAGCCATGTCTTCAGCCATCCAAGCGTCCCATGTAGCTTTTCTTTCTAATATTTTATTTAAGAAATCGCGGTTAGCTACATGTTTAGCTGAATCAGTTAATTGTTGTAATGCGAGTTTACTATCACCTAGAATACCCACATTTATATCAAAACGATGTCCTATATTTTCTGAATTTGTATCAATTTGTATAGCTTTGATGTTTTTCTTAGGTAGATAATCTAAATACGGATAGTTAGTACCTACCATGATTAATAAATCTGCGTTTTGAATTGCTTGATATGAAGTTTTAGTACCAATTTTACCTAGGTTACCTAAATTATAAGGGTGCGCATCTGGCAGAATCGTTTTCGCTGGTAACGTTAAGATTGTTGGTATTTTGAATGCTTCTATAAATTCACGTACTTCATCTTTGGCATGTTTTGCACCAGTACCAAGTAGCACAACTGGTTTTTTACTTTTATTAATTAACTTAGCCGCTTTTTTAATACTGCGTGGTTTAGGCGCTACGCGTGCAGGTGGTGCAGTGTCTACTTTTTGGTCTGTAGTATCTTTTACTTTACGTGTTAATAAATTATTAGGCAAGATTAAAACGGCTACACCTTTTTTCTCATAAGCTGTACGGATTGCTTCATTTACAATACCAAATATATCTTTATCATCTTCAGATACTTGGTGTTTATACACAGCTACGTCATCAACCATTTTATTAATATTCGTTTCTTGGAATGCTTTTGTGCCTAATGCTGTACTATCTGTTTGCCCTGCTAGAATTAATTGCGGCACGTTATCCATTTTTGCATCATACATACCATTTAATAAGTGAATCACCCCTGGGCCACCAATACTGAGTGCAACACCGATTTTACCTGTTAATTTTGTATACCCTGCAGCAGCTAAACTAGCAACTTCTTCATGACGCACATTAATAAATTCTATATTATTTCTTTCTGTTCTTAATCTATCCACTACTGCATCTATTGAATCACCAGGAATACCATATAAGTGATCTATATCCCATGCTTGTAATGCTTTTACTAATGCCTCATTTGCTTTAATTTTTGCCATTGTAAAAATTGCTCCTTCCGAATTTTAGCGATTTAATTTTTCATTACATAAAATAGTTAATATTTTTAATCATTGCTAGGTTTATACTTAGTATAAAAAGATCATGAGTATAGGCAGTACAATTGAACTCAATAACGCTGTCAAAATCATACCAATTGAACTAAAAGCACCTGCTTCTAAATCAATATCAAGCGCTTGTGCTGTACCAAATGCATGCGATGCGTTGCCAAATGTTAACCCCTTGGCAATTGATGTTTTAAACCTTCCAAATTTAATCAAATACGCGCCTAGAATACTACCTATTAAACCAGTAGCTATAATAAACAACACAGCAATTGCATCCACACCTCCCATTTGATGTGATACTTGAATACCAACTGCCGCCGTAATTGATCTTGGTAGCATCGTAACAATGACTTCTTTTGAATAGCCAAATGTTTTCAAAATGACGTATACAAATACGAAATTCAATATCACAGCTGCAATAACGCTACTAAATATGATTTTTCCATTAGCTAATATTTTATGACGGTTTTGATACAGCGGATATGCCAAAGCGACCACTGTACAATTTAATAAATAGTGAATCCATTTACCGCCAATCATATATTGCTGATAATCTATATTAAATATTAATAGTACAATAATAATCCCAATGGATGACACTAGTGCTGGATTTAAAAATGGGCTTCTATATTTAAACTGTAATTTTTTTGCTCCAACGTACATACAAACTGTTAATACAATCATTATTATTGCTTTTAGAAATGTCATCTAATTTTGACCATTCCCGTATTGCTCAGTTTTAACCATTTTTTCAGCAATGTACCCTGAGATTAAAGCAACGCAACACGTGCCTATTACAATCATAATAAAGAATAAAATAAAATTGAGATTAATCATAGACGCAACATCCATAACACCTACTACAGATGGGACAAAGAAAAATACCATTGTTGCTAAGAAAAATTTAGAACCTTCTTCTACCCATTTTGTTGGAATTATTTTAAATTGAAGTAACAAAAAATATAAAATCAATCCAACAATACTACCTGCAATTGGAATATGGAAAATCATTTGAATCTTATTACCAATAAAAGTAATACCCATAATAATTAACGCTTGAAACATAATTTTGACTATCTTTAATGCTACCTGCAATACTCATCATCCTTTGTTCCTTTATTGTTTTATTCACTTCGTACTTTTATATAACTATTTTATTGATTACATTATTAGTATAACGCGCCACAATTTATAATAAAAATATTGTTTTTTTATACTAGCTATTACTTTTATCTATGGAAACGTTTTTACATATTATGTAAGTCTATACTTTATCTAGAAATAGCCATATCTATCACAATTATTTACGTTATGAACTATTTATAAATGAATGCTTATATCTAAAAAATAACGGGAGCAGCACGGGACCAAATAGCTTTAATTGGATTCCCGTTCCGACTCCCACAAGTTAACTAAATTACTGTAAAAAACGCTATAATCAAACAGTAATGATTAACCTCATTTGTATATACCTTTTTCATGCAACAAAATATCTACTTTAATAAAGCGGCTTGTTTGGTTTCTCGCTTGTCTATATATTATAGTCGTTGCTTCATAAAATCTATCCATTGCCTAGTTGCATAACTTAAATATTTGTCCCTCTTCCAAATCACGCCTAATTCCCAGCGCATGCCAGGATCTTCAAGTGTTATATTTTTAAAATTACTATCCAATAAATTCACAATATTTTCAGGTAAAATACTCACACCTAAATGTGCGTTTAACAAGTTTTCAATAAAGTTCCATTGTGAAATTTTTGATACTGTATTAGGGATATAACCAGCATTTTTTGCTGCTTCAATTATTTTATCGTTTAAATAGAAATCTTCATTAAATAGTATAAAATCTTCATCTTTTAGCATGGCCATTTTCACTTTCTGGTAATTAGCTAAATGATGCTCTTGATTCAAAACCAATTTTAACTCTTCTTGATATAATGGCAACGAATGAAAAATAGATTGGTCGACTGGCAACGTTGTAATACCAATATCTATTTCATCATTAATCAATTGATGCTCAATCATTTTGCCACCATTTTCAACTAAATTATAAGTGACATTAGGATATTGTTGATGGAACTCACCTAATATATGAATAAATTTATTCATATTCATGACAGCAGATAAACCGATGCTAATATGTCCTGTTTCTAAGCCAACTAAACTATTGATTTCTCTAGGTAAATCTTTATATAGCGCTAATATTTCTTTACATTTTTGATAAAAAACCATTCCAGCATCCGTTAGCACAAGTTGACGATTACTTCGATCAAATAACGGCATATTTAATTCTTTTTCTATATCTTTAATCGCTTTACTAATCGTTGGTTGTGCAATATATAAAGATTTAGAAGCGTTCGTCATACCATGCTGGTTTACAACCTCAACAAAATATTTCATATGCTTAATATCCATATGCGTGCTCCTCTATACCTAACTTCAATTTGTACATTCTAGTATACGGCTAAATTCTAATTTTTCAATCTTTTTAATTCACAGATATCATAAAAAGAAATTGACGTGCTAAGTTATCATTGTAGATAACTTAGGTTAACACAATAAATCATTTGTTATGGCGTTCATTACTGTTATTTATCGTTTTAAGCTTCATCATTAAACTATAAATGTCTAGTTTCTACTATTGAAATAAAAATAACAATCACCTTTTTTGATTTACCTTGAATTTTTTGTAATTAACGATACACTTCTAATACTCAACCACATCTTAGCTTATCATGTTAAGTTTTAAGCCAAGTTTGCATTATCTGAGTCTTCTTTATCTATTTCTTTTAATTTAATTATTTTAAAGCCAACATAACCAAAGATAACTGAAATAATTGGTACCGTATAATTAACAATCGCAAACGGTGCGTATTCCATTACAGATACGCCTAGTGTTGATGCTATAAACACACCACACGTATTCCAGGGTACAAATACGGACGTTAACGTGCCACCATCTTCGAGTGCCCTCGATAGGTTTTTAGGATGTAAATTCTTTTCTTTAAAAGCATTAGCGTACATTCTTGACGGTACAATAATAGATATGTATTGTTCTGAGCACGTAAAGTTAGTCCCAATACAAGATATAATGACAGATGCAATTAATGAACCAGTAGTTTGCGCTACTCTTAAAATCAGTGAAATCAATGCTGATAGCATGCCTGAGTATTCGAGCACACCACCAAAAGTCATCGCTACTAAAGTCAGTGATATAGTATAAAACATCGATTCTAATCCACCACGATTAAATAGTTCATCTACAAGTTTGTTTCCTGATTCGATCGTATAACCTGTTTGTAAAGCTGTTAATGCTTCTGTTATCGATCCACCTTGTACAAATATTTGAGCAAAGAAACCAAATATAATACCAACACAAATGGCGGGTATCGCTGGCACTTTAAATATGACTAGGACGATTACTATTAAAGGTATTAATAATAACCAAGGTGTTATGACAAAGTTATCTTGCATTGTGTTAAGGATTGCATCAATTCTTTTTGTATCAAAGTTTTTATTGCCATATTGCATACCCATAAAGAAAAAAGCGATTAACGCAATGATTACAGCTGGTATCGTCGTGTAAAACATATGCTTAATATGCTCGAATAATTCAACGCCTGATAAACCTGAAGCAAGATTTGTTGTATCAGACAGTGGACTCATTTTATCACCAAAATAAGCACCACAAATAACTGCGCCAGCAACCATGCCTGGAGAAATGCCCATGCTAATACCGATGCCCATTGACGCAACACCAACAGTTGCCATTGTGGACCAGCTACTGCCAATAGCTAATGCGACAACACTACATAAAATGACCACAACTGCTAAAAAATAACGTGGATCTATTAATTGTAAACCATAATAAATCATTGTCGCCACAACACCACTGCCAATCCATGAACCAATTACTAAACCTACAAGTATAATGATTACAATAGCTGGTAACGCATGCCGTATGCCTTTATACATCATTTCTTCTACTTCACGAAATTCATAGCCATGCATCATTGTCATTATAATTGCGACTGCAGTTCCTATCATTAATGGAATATGAGGTTCTTTTTCTAATACAGCCACTGTAAATAACATAGTAATAATCATAATTGATAAGGTAATTACTGCAGATGTCACACCTAATGGCTTCTTCGTATTTACGTTATCTTCGTCATTCTTATTTTTTCGCGTAAAAATAACGAACACCTCCCTTTGTTAATTAATATCATACTTAAAAATGAATACGCTTTCAATCGTGTATTTATAACTTTTTCATAAATTTTACCTTAAATATTTTACTATTACATCAAAATACCATGAAATTTTTTAATTACAACGTACTTATTTATTACATCTATTCTTACCTGATCCCCTAAAGTACTACCATACACTGACGTTGTCTTATATATTAAAATTTACTTTTTTTGAAAATTTTTTAAAATAAAAAAACCTGTAACTAAGCAATATCAAATGACTGCTCATTACAGGTAAATATTTTAAAGTTTGATTGTGTTTAATGAAATTGGTAGCTATGGTGTCCTTTAGCGAATCCTTTTACTGTATAAACCCAAGAGCCACCATCATTTTCAATATCATTTGAACAAATAATCAGTTGATCTGTTCCTGGAATAAATGCAGGATGCGTTGAACGAAGCATATGACCTTGATCCCTTCCTGGAATCAATATTTGCCCTATTGGATAACCTCTCTTATTAAATACTAGCACTCTTCCTTGACCATACATTGCAACATATAAATTATCATCACTATCTATACAACACGAATCAGGACCTTCATGCCCTGTGAAATGATAAGGTATAGACGCTCCAAATGGTGCGATGGTCACACCGTCTTCTAATAAATCAATACGATGTAATCGGTTCGTATTCGTTTCTGTTACCCACAATGTTTTTTCATCCGTACTAAGTGCTACACCATTGGCAACCGCTAAGTTTTGTATAACAGGTGTAATAGATTGAAAGTCTGGTGAAACATAATACACGCCACCTTTAGGATTTGTAGAATAACCTCTGAAATCCGTAAAATAAAACCCGCCTTTACGATCAAATACTAAATCGTCCACACAATATTCTGTTTCAATATCTGATACAATTTCTTGAATCTTATTGCCATTTGCATCAACAGCGTAAATACCACCTGAACAATCAAAATCACCTAAATAACAGACAAATAAACGTCCATCTTTATGTATTTTAACGGCTGCTGGATTTTCTTTATGTGACTTTAATAATCGAGTTATTTTTTTATCAGGCAGGGCTACATGAAAAATAGTTCCCCCAAAAACTTCGCAAAGGAACAAGTCTCCATTTCTGTCAAAGCAGAGTCCTTCGAGTTGTAATCCCTTATCAGAAATTTCTAACCATGGTTCTGCCGTAATAGTTTGTATCCCTTGTTCATGAGCAAGGATAGGCACCTCACTTTTAGCGTTCCCCGTATATAATAATGAAGGTAATTTATTATTTATCATTAATCATTTCCCCTTTTTTTAATTTCTTCATATTTTAATTATATGGTATACAAAGTTTCAAATAAATCAATTACTTTAAAATTTACTATCTAATTTACTTATATGCAAAAAGCCCCTAAAAGTTAGATTTTCAGTCCAACTTTTGGGGCACACATCAAAATCATTCAGGGGTTATTTTAATATTATTGTTTTTGCAATCTTAATTCTTCTAACAATTGTTGTGCAACGGCTGTATTTGCACGATCTTGTGTTTTTAAGCGTTCTGCTACTTGAGCAATTTCTTCACCTTGCGCACCTACTACAATTGCTAATGATTTATATTGTAAACTCATATGGCCTTGTTGAATACCTTCAGAAACCAATGCACGACATGCCGCAAAATTTTGTGCTAACCCCACGGCAGCAACGACGTGACCTAATTCTTGCGCAGAATCAACCTTCATTAATTCTAAAGACGCTTTTGCGATTGGTAATACTTTGGTGCCACCGCCTACAGTAGCCAATGTCATAGGCACTTCAATTGTCCCTACAAGCACTTGTTTTTCTTCATTATAATGCCACGTAGCTAGGCCACGATATTGACCGTCTTTACTTGCATATGCATGCGCTGTGGCTTCAGCCCCACGAGTATCATTACCTGTCGCCAACACTACAGCGTGAATGCCATTCATCACACCTTTATTATGTGTGGCTGCACGGTGAATATCAACTTGAGCCAATACAGATGCACGTTCCATTCTTTTGGCTACATCTTGACCATCACGCCCACCTTTTGACAATGCATCAACTGTGATTTCTCCCTGTACTTTAACGACAGATGCAGTTGCATGATTAGATAAAATGCTCATCAATATATCAACATGTTCTAATTCATTTTTTAAATATGCTGTTATCCCTTCTAAAATGGTATTCAACATATTTGCGCCCATTGCATCTTTTGTATCTACGTAAACTTTTAATGACAATAAGCCTTCCTCGGGGAATGTATCTATTTCAATTTTACGAAAACCACCGCCACGCTCAATTATTGAAGGATATACTTCATCCGCAATACGTTTCATTTGTGGTTCAAGTTGTTGAAGACGTTGTTCTAAAACTGCAGTATCTAACACACCATCAAATACAATTTGCCCAATCATTAAACGCTCACTAGAAACAACTTTAAAGCCCCCAGTTTGATTTACAAGCTTTGCACCATAACTGGCTGCTGCAACTACTGAAGGTTCTTCGACCATCATTGGCACAACATATGATTTATCGTCTACTTTGATTTCAGGTAATAAACCTACAGGTAATGTCCCTTGACCAATGACATTTTCTATAAGACTATTCGCAATCTCTTCTGAAATTAAAGGGTTATTGAGTAACACACTTTTATTTTCTTCAGATAACCATCCTTTAATTACTAATTCCTCTAACTTTTCTGTTCTGGACAAATGACGAAATGTCTTGCCTAATGGATCCATTAGTTATTCTCCTTTTCAATTTGGATTGCAATGCCTAAACCGCCACCGATACAGGCAGTTGCTACGCCCGATTGTTTATCTTCTTGAGCTAAAATATTAACTAAAGTTGTGACTAAGCGAGTACCGCTTGCACCAATAGGATGACCTAATGCAATCGCCCCACCATATAAATTTAACTTATCCTCAGATATACCTAAATGGTCTCTTACAGGAATACTTTGCGCTGCGAAAGCTTCTGTCATTTCTACTACATCAAAGTCATCAATGACTTTATCTGTTTTATCTAATAATTTTGTCACAGCATGATATGGCGCATAGCCCATATACTCAGGATCACACCCGATTTCGGCATGCGCACCAACTATAGCTAAAATATCATAGCCTTCTTGTTTCGCATAGTCAGCATCCATTAAAATGATAGTTGATGCGCCATCGTTAATACTAGACGCATTACCACCTGTTACGGTACCATCTTCTTTAAATATCGTTTTTAATGTACTTAATTTCTCAACGCTACTATTTCCGCGAATACCTTCATCCGTAGTCATCATTTCTCCATTTACATCTTCTAACGGAACGATTTCATTATTAAATTTACCTGCTGCTGACGCTTGTTGTGCTTTTTGTTGAGATTCATTAGCAAAATGGTCTTGTGCTTCACGTGATACATTGTACTTTTCAGCAATTTTTTCGGCTGTAATACCCATAGGCACGTTTAAAAATGCATCAGTAAGGCCATCGTGCATAAAACTATCTACAGGGGCTTCGTCTTCATTAAGTACTAACTTAGGCGCGTTTGTCATGCTTTCTACGCCACCTACAGCTATTACTTTAGCTTCACCTAATTGGATTAATTGCTTTCCTAAAATAATAGATTTCAAGCCAGACCCACACACTTCATTAATTGTCATAGCTGGAGTTGTATTTGGAACACCAGAATGGATTGCTATTTGACGGGCAGGATTTTGACCACTCCCACTTTGCAATACATTGCCATAAATCACTTGCTCTATCATTTCTGGTTTAATATTAATTGCTGACATAGCAGCCTCCAGTGTTTTTGTGCCTAATTCTACTGCGGTATAATTGCTTAATTTCCCTCTAAATCTCCCGATTGGTGTACGTTTGGCACTTACAATTGCTATTTTTTTCATTGTTCGTCTCCTTTATCACGTGTTATAAATTATTGTATTTTATACGTATCATTTGGTATGATACAGTTGCTTATTTATATAAAGAAAGGTGTCGTTATGCTTTATGACAGTTGGTATTGATCAAATCAATTTTTATGTTCCAAGTTTTTATGTAGACATGGCTAAACTTGCTGAATCTCGACAAGTTGATCCAAATAAATTCCTTATTGGTATTGGCCAAAATGAAATGGCAGTGAGTCCTATGAGTCAAGATATTGTATCTATGGGTGCAAATGCTGCCAAAGATATTATTACAGAAGATGATAAGAAACAAATCAGCATGGTTATTGTTGCAACTGAATCTGCTATCGATTCTGCTAAGGCTTCAGCAGTTCAAATACATAATCTATTAGGTATTCAACCTTTTGCGCGTTGTATTGAAATGAAAGAAGCATGCTATGCTGCAACACCTGCTATTCAACTCGCAAAAGATTACTTAGCAAACCGCCCTGATGAAAAAGTTTTAGTCATTGCTAGTGATACTGCACGTTATGGTTTAGAATCTGGCGGCGAGCCAACTCAAGGTGCAGGCGCAGTTGCTATGATGATAACACAAAATCCACGCATTCTTGAACTAAATGATGATGCTGTAGCATTTACTGAAGATGTATATGATTTCTGGCGCCCAAGTGGTCAATCATACCCACTTGTAGACGGCGCGTTATCAAAAGATGCTTATATTCATTCATTCCAAGAAAGTTGGAACGAGTATGCGCGTAGACATCATATTTCACTAGATTATTTTAAATCCTTATGTTTCCACGTGCCTTTTACAAAAATGGGTAAAAAAGCACTTGATTCAATTTTAACAGATGATATCGATGAACAAACCAAAGAACGATTAACATCAGGGTATGATGCAGCGACTTATTACAATCGTTATGTTGGTAATATCTATACTGGTTCATTATATCTAAGTTTAATTTCATTACTAGAAACGCATCATGAACTCAATGCTGGGGATACAATTGGCTTATTCAGCTATGGATCAGGCTCAGTTGGTGAATTCTTCAGTGGTAAAATAGTAGAAGGCTATCGAGATGCACTTGACATCGAAGGCCATAAAAATTTATTAAACCATCGTACAGAAATCTCTGTTGATACGTACGAAGCGTTCTTTAAACGTTTCGATAATCTTGAGTTTAATCACGAGGTTGAATTAGCAAATGAATCAAAAGGTATATTCTACCTTGAAAGCATTCATAATCATATCCGTAATTATAATACCTTAAATTAGAATTCAAATCACTTAATCTTATCTCATTCTTCCTCATTAACCGAAAATATAAATATATAACAAAATAGTCTAGAATATCATTTCTAAGATTAAGTAAAATGCACCTTTATTTTTAAAAATAAAGGTGCATTATTATATTTAACATTTGTCGCTTATCAATCTATATACTTGCCTAGATGCCGTTTTCCTATCCTTTAAATTTAACGCTAAATATGACCATCACGCTCATAACCTAAATTTAAACATGTACGAATATAGTCTCTCAATTATTTTATATTTTAGTAATATATTTATCTCTGTTGAAAGTTTTAGAAATGAACAAGTACACTGAAATATCTAAAATGATTAATATCACAATATTTCTATATAAAAATATTAAAAAGGATGGTTTTTACGTTATTTTTAGTAAAAACCATCCTTTTTTCTAATGTAACTGAGCTATACCTGTCCAATTCTTAGTAATTATTTAATCACGATCTTGGCTTTGGATATGTCTTTTTGGTTGTAAAGATAAGCCTAAATGTTTACGTTCTTTATTACCATCTTTGTATAAAGATATCATCATTAATATCACTACAAAACTGAAAGGTAAAGCAGAGATAATGGCTGCAGATTGTAATGCGTCTAACCCAGTATCTCCACCAGCAAGTAAGAGTACGTAAGCAATAGCTGCCAATGCAACGCCCCATACAATTTTTATAAAACCTGAAGGATTTAATGTGCCATAGGCTGTTTGCATGCCTAACACAAAAGTTGCTGAATCCGCAGATGTAATAAAAAATGAAGCAATTAAGGCTAGCGCGATAATTGATAGAATAAAACCGAACGGTAATTCATTAAAAATACCAAACAATTGCGTCTCGGGCGGCATTTTAAATATTTCATTATGAGATTGGCCAGTATCTATACCAGTCATACCGAATGCACTAAACCAGATAATACTAACCACTACTGGCACACCTAAAACTGCAATCACAAATTCACGAATACTACGCCCTTTTGAGATTCTCGCGATAAAAATACCAACGAATGGACTCCAACTCATCCACCAGCCCCAATAATAAATTGTCCAGCTTTGGAGCCACTCCGCTTTTTGCTCATTTAACGGTGCGACATCTAGACTATTAAAAATAAGTGAATTGAGATAATCCCCCGTGCCACTGGTCATCATATTTAATATAAGTACTGTAGGACCTACGATAAAAATAACAATAAGTAATAATGCTGCTAAAAACATATTTAAATTACTTAAATATTGAATGCCTTTACTCAAGCCGCTCCAGGCACTATATAAAAATAATACTGTAACTACAGCGATAATAATACCTTGAACTACAGCGTTATTCGGCACACCGAACAAATAATTCAAGCCACCGTTTATTTGTATTGCGCCAACACCTAAAGAAACTGCTACCCCTATGATCGTGGCAAATACAGCTAACACATCAACAATAACACCGATGGGACCATCTACTCTATCTCCAAGCACTGGTCTTAATGTCCTTGAAATTAATCCATTTTCTCCTTTACGAAATTGTGAATATGCTAAACCTAACGCAACTACGCCATAGACTGCCCACGGGTGAAAGCCATAGTCAATAAATGATGACCTAAAGGCTTGTGCCATTGCTTCCTTTGTTTCTGGATCTGCAGTCGGTGGAGATAGAAAGTGTGATATCGGTTCAGATGAACCATAGAATACGAGACCGATACCCATACCAGCGCTAAACAACATTGCTAACCAAGACACTGTATGAAATTCTGGTTTGTCTGTTGGTTTACCTAATTTCAACTTCCCAATCGGGCTAAACAACAAAAACACACAGAAACCTAAAATCACTGTGTATAACAACATATAATACCAACCAAATGTTTTCGTTACCCAAGTAGATATAACACCTGTAATTTCTCCAAATTTAGCTGGAAAAATAGCACCAATTATTACTAATATACCAACTACTAGTGCTGAATAAATAAACACACTAGAAAATGATTTTCTTGTATTTTCCAAATTTTCCACCCCTCTAGTATAAATAGGAAAGACGTTTTTTAGGATAACACAATGAGATTAATAAGCAACTTGGTGCTAAAATAATTTTTTATTTTTTAAAAATATAATTTTTTAAATGAAAAATGAAAGTGAATAGCATTTCTAGCTTTGGCTTTATCTTAATATCTAGTTACGCTAGCTCGACACTGATAAATTGCATATATATACAATAATCTAACTTTCATATTTCTATGTTTTATACTTAATTGTTCTGAGCATAGAAAGCTACGCTATTTTGTGCGCCATTTATGGCTTAGTGCTATGTTTGGGTCTATAAAGTGGCTTCATATTGACTTGTTCAAGTTGTAATAGCTCAATTTTCGTATCGATGCCGCCTCCATAACCTGTAAGACTGCCATCTTTACCAACTACTCTATGGCAAGGGATCATTATAGAAATTGGATTGGTACCGACAGCACCGCCAACTGCTTGTGAAGACATTTTTTGTTTATTTCTTTTAATTGCTATTTTTTTCGCAATATCGCCATAAGTCACTGTTACGCCATATGGAATGTCTAATAAAATCTCCCAAACTTGTTCTCTAAATTCCGTCCCTGTAGCTTTTAATTCAAAATCAATTTTGGGATTATTTCCTGCGAAATATGCGTCAAGCCATGTAATTGCTTTTGTAAATATGGGTAATTTTGCTTCTGTTAAAGGTTCATTATAATTTAATTCAAAATCGTTATGCTTGGGCAACCATAAACCTGTAATCGCCTCTCCATCTGAAGTAATTGCTATTTGACCGATTGGCGATTCATAATATGTTTTGTATTGCATAGAACCCCCCCTTTCTCGTATATATTTGTATTAATCATAATCCTTTTAATTTTCTATGTAAAATTATGAAATGTAATTTAGTTTTATAACGTAAAAAATTAAATAAAGCGAGATAGAAATCTAATTAAAAGAATTAAATCTCTATCTCGCCCCTAACCAAAATGATTTGGGTAGTTAAAAGCTGGTATAAACATATGCCTAACGCATGCTTTCATATGTCGTTTATATAAAACTAGATCTTTTGTTTATATTCCAGAAACAGCTGGTAATTATACGTTAGCCATATTTAGTTTATTTTCCGTGTTGGTATTACAATCGCACTCGTTAGCACGCCGCATAATACTAGACAAGTACCCACAATAAAACCAATACCAGCAGCGCTGTGCACGCTTTGGCCACTCTCAATGATCCCAGTAAAAATAGAAGTCATAATCGCAATACCAAAGGCACCACCTAATGTAGAACCCATTTTAAAAATACCTGATGCCACGCCAACTTTTTCAGGAGGCGTCGTAGATACTGCTGTACTTAATGCCGGTGTAGCAAATAATCCTGTGCCCCCACCAAAGAATACGGCACCAATTAATGCAATCACCACGTAAACAGGTGTATCAAAAAACGTTAAGCTGAATAACAGAACACCTAATCCTGTAAATATCGGGCCAATAACCATTGCACGCTTTGCGCCAAATCGTTTAATACTTTTTTCTCCTAAACGTATAATAAGCAATAATGAAATTAAATACGGCAACGTCAGTAAGCCAGCTTGGAAAGCTGTTAGCTTTAACCCACCTTGCACATACATATTAAATAGTGCAATAACGCCAACCCCAGTATTTAATAAAAAGTTAGCTATGACTGCGCCAATATACGGTCTATTTTTAAATAAATCTAAATCTATAAATGGCGCTTTTTTGACACGTTCTACTTTGAAAAATATGTAAATACAAATTACAAATACAACAAATAAAATCACTGTTATAGCGTTAAGCCACCCTATTTTGTAACCTTGGGTTATTACAAAACTAATACTGCCAATCATTATAATAAAAATGGCTAAACCGATATAATCAAACGGATTAGATTCAGCTTTATTTATACGACTTTCTGGTAATTTATTCAATAAAAACAACGCTACGATTGATAATATAATTGATAATATAAAAATCGATTGCCAAAATATAAATGTAGCCATGGCTCCAGCAAAAAATGACGATAGTCCAGTGCCACCAAATGCGCCAATTGACCAAAAACTCAATGCTTTCTGCCTATCGTCTCCTTCGAAGAAATCATTTACAATTGAAATTGTTGCCGGCATAATAATCGCTGCCGAGAAACCTTGTACAATCCTACCGAGTAAAAGTAGTACAACGTTTCCTGAAACAATAAGCATAAGTGAGCCAATAATACTTAATACTAACGCTATCCTAGTCATTCTTACTTTTCCAAACTTATCTGAAATATTCCCTGCAACCACCATAAACACGCCGGTAACAAATGAAGTTAAACTCACTGAAATGTTTACGATATCTGGGCTCGCATCAAATGTCGTTTGGATCTTAGGCCCGATATTTAAAAAAGATTGGGCAAACAGCCAGTAAGTTAATATAGATAATACAATACCAGTCAATAACTTACTACCTGAAACCTTATTCGTTTTCACTGTCATAAAAACATCCCCTATGTTTTAAAATAATAATTACTTTGAACTTACTTATTAGGAATTTTATAGATGCATCATTATAAAGCAAATTATTCAATTTATAAAATCCATATAGTCCAAATTTTACCATTATTTTGTACAAAGTTCAGATTTTTATCGTTACTATTACGAATTTTCTGATAATTTTAGCCTTAAAGACTTAATTTCTTCTTAAAATTGACAAAATCAAAATAATTTTTTGATTGCTCTTGCAAAATACTTTTTAAAATAAGATATTTCATGGTTACCTCTTTTATTTGTCTCATAATAAAATGAAGCATTTTCCGAAATCATTAATTCGTTTAATATACCTACACCTAATTCTGTCTGAGTGAACATTTCTTGTTTTATGCTAATGTGTTGTCGTCCCTCTTGTTCACCCACATACCAATAGATACGCTTATCTTGTTTTATAATTTCTTGTTGTTTCATAAATTCAACAAATCTTGGATACCATATCGATGGAGATATCAGTATATAATAGCCAAATGTTTCTGGATCTTTCAATAATGTATATAAAGTAAATAACCCACCTAAAGAAACGCCACCAATCCCAATATCTTTATGTTCTTGTGATATATTAAAACATTTTCTTAAATAAGGGATCAATTGCTCTATTATCCACTTTTTATAAGTATCTGCCCCTCCATCATAATGACGCCGTCTACTACTGCATGGCATGGTGTAAGTTCAAGTTTTCTATCATTCGGAACCAAGTCTGCAAATATCACATCTGCTTCAATGTCTTTAAATAATGCATAACCTTCTTGTACTAGCATAAGCGGATATGGATGATGACGCCTTTCGTCATAGCCTTTCGGTAGCTTCACTAGGATATCGTGTTGTTGAAAATGAATTTTAACTGTTTTCGTATTCATTTTAATCACTGCTTTCTTAACAGACCACAGAAATACAACATGGGTCATTATACAAAATTGAATAATTTTATATTATTATTTTTGGCGTATTCTAAAGCTAATATTTCTAAAATATTAATGAATGCTCTATTTTCTTTAACTTTAATATACTGAAATTTAAAATCTTTTTCTACTGCTTTAATATGTTTCAGTTCTGAATCATCTAATTCATGTTGTTCGATATAAGCTTTTCTAAATTTTGCAGTTCCAGTATCTGAAGCTAAATTAAATTGCCCTAATTTATCATATAAATCTTTTTGCGTTAATTTATAACCAGTCATAAATCCACCGGCTTGCCCAACAAAAATAGGTGTTTTGTTTTCAAAGATTACAAAAACGCCCTTTTGGTCTCTAACTTTGCTTCGCTTATCATTATCAAATGTTAAAGCCTTAGAATGATCATATTTAAATAATTTTTTTAATTGCTTATTATAGTCTTCTAACAAGTCATTTATTTTTTTCTCGCCATTCAATGCAATCATCCCCTTCTATTTTTCATTTTACATATACACTAAATAGAGATATATTAAACCTTCATTTTTAATTGTTAGTTTAAATTGCATTCAAATTTATTACAATCATTTATTTCTGTTCCACAATATATGAAAGTGCAAAATCCCATACTTATCTCAAAAAAAGAGTGAGAAAGCGGTCTATGTTTAGGTCATAGGTTCCATTTTCTCACTCTCATAAATATCAATAGATGTTTAATCATTTGATTCAAATACATTGCTTAACCAAATATCTGTCACTTTAGTCTTCCTTCTATAGTAACTCCATTTTTATAACTTTCATCATTCAATATTTAGCAGGAATTGCTTTTATTTCAAATAATTTAATACAGCAATGCCTACCGCTTCAGCAGAAACACGCATCGCTTTTTCACTAATATTAAATTTAGGATGATGATGCGGGTGGATATCACCGTTTTCAGGTGAAGCACCTGCGTAGATAAATGTGCTAGGAATTGCTTTAGCATAATACGCAAAATCTTCAGATGGTGGTTGTGGCTCACATCTTTCAACATTGTTAATCGCATCTGTTTCTGCATTTTCTAATGTATCTACCACAAATTGAGTAAACTCAGGATCATTGTACAGTGCTGGATAATCATCGTGATAGTCTAATTCACATTCGACACCGAACATTGCTTCTAAACCTGCTGATAAACGGTTCACTTCTTTTTTAATTGTATTTTTGGTCTCATCAGTCAACGCACGTACATCGCCTTCTATTTCGATACTATCTTTAATAACATTAAATTGACCTTTACCATCAAATGAACCTATCGTTACGACCCCAGTTTCAAACGGGTTTAAACGTCTAGATACGATTGTTTGTATGGCATTTACAAAGTAAGCACCTGCTACGATACTGTCATTTGCTGTGTGTGGCGATGAACCATGGCCGCCTTGGCCATTCACTTTTAATTTAAAGAAGTCACGTCCAGTTTGTACGTTGCCCTCTCTGTAATATATATTGCCAGCAGGCATATGACTCATGACATGAACACCTAATACATGGTCGACGCCATCTAAGACACCGTCTTTAATCATTGCTTGCGCGCCACCAGGTGGCACTTCTTCAGCTGGCTGATGGATGACAACTACTTTGCCATTAAAGTCGTCTTTCATTTCGATTAACGTTTCTGCGAGTATTAACATGTATGCTGTATGTGCGTCATGTCCACATGCATGCATAACACCTTCATTTTTTGAAGCAAATGCTAATCCTGTATCTTCTTGAATTGGTAAAGCATCAAAATCAGCGCGAATTGCAATCGTCTTACCTGGTTTTCCACTGTCAATCGTAACTTTCAACCCGTTAGGACCCACATTTGTTTCGACTTTACAATCTTTTCCTTCATAAAATGATTCAATATATTTTGGCGTTTCTTTTTCGTGGAAAGAGAGCTCAGGATGTTGATGTAAATAACGACGTATTTCAATCATACGCGGTTCTTTTTCTTTCAATTTTTCAATTAAATGTTTCATCATGGTTATTCCTCCTATTGTAAATATATAATATCTAATTGCTATTATATACTTTTTAAACTAAAGCGTTGTATTTTAGAATTATGCTTTCATTTGCTTTTTAAAAGATGGTACTGTCAATAAAATAATAACAAATGATAAAAGTGCCATGATGACGTTCAGCCATAAGCCTGCCAATGCACCGATTTGCACGTTTGTTGCTGCCGTAACAACACCATATAATGCACCAGATAAAGCTATACCAAATGCGCCGCCTAATGAAGAAGCCATTTTATAAATACCTGAAGCTACCCCCACTTTATCTTCAGGCGAATTAGATATCGCCATATCTGTAGAAGGTGTTGCATAAAAACCTAAGCCTAAACCATATAATAAATAACCAATAATACATACAATGACATATAATACACTTGGTAAAAACGTTAATGAGATTAAAATAATACCTATCATATTAAAAGTAGTTCCTAATAACATAGGTTTTTTTGCGCCTACTTTTTGTAACACTTTTTCACCAACTCTAATCATCAATAATACAGTTACTAAATATGTGATTGATAAAAGCCCTGTTTGAAACGCATTAAAACCTAATCCCTTTTGAACAAAAGTATTTGCCACTAATAAGGCACCGGCCACGCCGTTAAGTAAGAAATTCGACAACGTTGCGCCTGTATATGCTTTATTTTTAAATAATTTAAAGTCAATAAGTGGGTTACGTTTTTTATTTTCAATTTTTATAAAGTACATTGTAGTTAATACAAATACAATAATCAGACCCAATATTAAAGGTGAAACGATGCCGAATGTACCACTTTGTGTAATAACAATATTAATACTTAACATCATCACTACAAAAAGTATGAGGCCTGTAAAATCAAATTTTAAATCGGTTGTATTATCTGATTTTGTTTCCGGCGTCCCTTTTATAAGTAACATCGCCATCAAAGCAATAATTATTGATAAGATAAAAATCCATCGCCATCCAATAAATATGGCCACCATGCCACCAAATAATGATGCCAATCCTGAACCGCCCCATGAGCCGATAGACCAGTAACTTAATGCACGTTGTCTATCTTTGCCTTCAAAATATGTTTTCATAATTGCTAATGTTGATGGCATAATTGCAGCTGCTGATAAACCTTGAATCACTCTCCCTAAAATGAGTAATACTGGTAAGTTGCTAATAATGATTAATAGTGAGCCAATAATACTCAACCATAATCCAATATAAGTTATTTTCACACGTCCTACTTTATCAGCAAGACTGCCAGCTCCAACTACAAACATCCCTGAGAATAATGCTGTAATACTTACAGCGATACTGATTGTGCCAATATTACTATCAAACGATTGTTGTAACGTTGGCACTACATTTAATAATGATTGTGCAAATAACCAAAAAGTAACGACGCCTAATACAATACCTAATATTAATTTATTGTCGCCTCTATACGTTTGCACGTTTCCCTGTTGAGTCATTTGTTCGTCCTCCTAAATTATTTTGTTAAATGACAAATAGGGAAGATTAGCTCGATTGAAAAATGTGCTTGTTTATCGACATTTTCAATAAATGATACTCGCTATCCTCTCTACAAAACATCATAACGAGTACCATTTTTGAAAAATATAGAATATTTGTGTTTCTAGTATCTAATATTTTCTACTTATTTTTTTCATTTAAAGAAGACAAAAATGTAATATATCTTTTTTGTCTTTTCATTGATAACTAAAAAAGAGAGAAACATAAAAATCATTACTTACAATAAATAAATTGATTTCTATGTTTCTCTACCTGATAAATGATTGCAGTTCCAATAAATATGCTAAAGCATTTTATATTAACGGTTGTTCTAGGATGCGTTTTAAATTGTAACCCGCTATTTATATATAACAGATGGTATTCAAACGTTTTATGAAGATGATTAAAAGTATTTTTTAAACTCAATGATTTGTATCGCGTTGGTTTGTAACTTTAAATGATAAGACACTGTATCTACTATATCCACTTCGCTAACGTCTAATTTAGGGTAAGATACTCTATTCACATAATTAATAGTTTCTTCATCCATACCATGACGCGTATTGTATTGCTGCCAAACTTGATAAAGTGCACCATTATTTTTGTCCAGAGTTAAGTGTTTAACTTTGTAAGTGCCTTTGTCTGCATTCAAAATATTGAGTTGATACTCTTTATGTAGCAAATAATCCGATTTCTCATTTATAGTGTAGTATGGGTTATAATGTTCTGCATCCCATACCACGATTTGAAATTGATCATTACACCCTAAAACTATACAGTCTTCATTCTTAAATAGCACTTGTTTAAATAATTTCTTAAAAAACATACTTGTAAAAAATGCTGGTCTTTTTCCATCAAATTGGTGATATAAATCGATACCATTCAGCTCTGATATCACATCATTTGCATTATATTGGTGATGTAATTCGTGATTTAACCAATAACCAATTGCATGGATACGATGATTCATATCAATGAGTTGTTCAAAAATAATACCTGCTCTAAAGTATTCTCCGTTAGTGAGGTGCGTGTTACCAGTTAAAGTATTCCAATTAAGAAGCACCACTGGTATATTTTTATCCTTCACTCCTAATAATCGTGTCATGGTATTATATTGTGCGATGATATGTCTTTTTGCTAAATCATACTGTTTACTTTCTATAGATTTAAAATTAATAATATCATTTTGGTTTGCGTTAAACGCTATACTATCAATATTTGTGATTGCTTCTGACAGTAGTTTTTTAGCTGTCGCTAACGCATTCATATTATCCATATCAATATTAAGTACAATATGGGCGAACTCAAAATATTGCTTAAACAAAGTGATAACGTTTAATATTTTCTGCGTATGGTTACACTTAAGATAAACAACAAGTTTAAAACAATCTCTATTAGGAACCATATTATAAATATGTTCTAATAAGCACTTTAATTCTTTTGTGTATTTTTCAAATTGTGAAGGCAACGTTGGCGGATGCATTTCGATACCTAACCCTATTTGATGCTCATATAGAAAATTTAAACATTCATCCACTTTCATATAAGGGTGCATATTGGGAATCATTTCGTCACTTTCAATCACATTACGATCAACATAACCTTTTAATATAGGGTCTTTAATTAAAATATGATCTAATCCTAAATCGTGTTGTACTTCTATTAATTGTTTTCTATATCTTTGAATGAGTAACGTGTCAAAGCTCCCAATTTGAATAACATGTTGGTAATGTGATAATTGTTGGCTTAGATTATTTTCTAATGTAATATCAATTACTTTTTGATTATCAGGAGATTGAATGATGGTTCCAAGCGTTTGTTGTATATATGAAGATAAATAATATAAATACCTTTGATAGTTTTCAAATTCTGTTGTTTTTTTTATTTTCGTTGGGTGATCTTCACTTTGATATTGGGTTCTATATTGTGATGGTGTTAGCCCAGTATTTGCTTTAAAATACTTTAATAACATAGTCGAGTTGCTAAAACCATTTTTTAAAGCAATTTGTGTGATTGATGCATTTGTATGAACCAAATCATTTTTACAATGTTCTGTTCTAATATGATTAATATAATGATTAAAACCAATGCCCATGTGTTTCGTAAATAGTTTCGAAAGATACGTCGTACTCAAATGAACTTTTTCGGCTATTTCACTTAATGTAATAGGTGTATTAAAATATTTTTCAATATATTGACATACAAATTCCAAACGTTCATCGTTAATGTCATTTTCAAGCGTTGCATTGTCATGTGTTGGTAAATAACGCACAATAATAAATATCAAATCAATTAATTGCTGTTCTAAATATAAGCGATAAAATTTCCCTTTTCTAATATAGACAATACCAATTTTAGCAATTGCATTAATAATTTGTTTATAAATCACACCTTGTAACGTTTGCTGATTTAAAATATACATTTTACCATTAAAGTCGTTAATATATTGTCGTAAATAAGCTTCCGCTAAATGAATACTGATATATAAAGCATCATCCTCTTCTATAAATTGATAACGTTCTCTATGATTAATAATAAATACATCACCTGCTTGAAAAGTCTGAAATTGACTCCCTCTTACAACTTTCAACGTACTTTTAAGCACTAATACCATACGTACGCCATCGTTAAAATTCACTACTGAATTACCACTGTCATTAAATTCTATATCGTAAAAGATTTCCATATCACACCTCTTTATTTAAATACATTTTAATAAAGTAAATATGAATTTTCATGTTCTTTTTTGATTTGTCAGTAATTAGACATAAAAAAAGAGCAATGCAGAAACCAAAATACGAATTGGTTTTCTACACTTGCTCTTTTAAAATTACGTTTAGTTTTTTCAGAAATGTTTGTAGCACATACCACATTCAAATTTTAACTGTATGCTCAAACTTTAAAAACTAATGTCTATTTATTTTTATTAATCGCTTTTTCAATTAACTCATTTAAATGACGAATATTTTCACTTTGTTGCGATAACAATTCAACAATTTGATCATCTGCATTGCCTTGTTTATTCACTTGCTTATTACGAGGTTTACGTGCTACAGATGATTGTATTTCACTTTCATCTTGTGACGATAATAAATCTTTTTTGTATGATTTTAAAGCTTCATACAAGAATTCAGGTTGTGTTGTTTGTTGCGCAATTTCGTTATATAATACTTTCGTTTTGTGATCAACGATAACCGTATGATTGTCTTCTTTAGCGTAACTTGGTTGCTTCTGAATACTAAATGAACGATCATAATTATCATGATGTGTGGACTGATTTATATTGGCATAATTGCTTGAAGGCATCTCACTTTGTAAAGCGTGTCCTTCAATATCTACATGCGGCAATATTCGGTTTAACCACGCTGGCATATACCAAGAAGCTTTACCAAATAATTGCGTTAATGCAGGAATTAATAATAGACGAACAATAAAGGCATCGAATAATATACCAAAGGCCAATGATAGCCCCATAGATTTAATCATCACGTCGTCTTGGAAGACAAATGCGATAAACACACTAAACATGATAAGCGCTGCAGCAACTACAACTGGACCACTTTCTTTAATACCTACTTTAATTGAATGCTCATTATTTCTTGTCTTACTGTATTCTTCGTGGATACGAGACATTAAGAAGACTTCGTAGTCCATAGCTAGACCAAATAGTAGACCTATTGTGATAACTGGTAAAAATGCTAATAACGGGCCGGTCGTATCTACACCAAATAAGCCTGACATAAATCCTTTTTGCATTACTAAGGTTGTGAATCCTAATGTCGCTACTAAGGACAGCACAAAACCTAATACTGCTTTTAACGGGATGATAATAGAACGGAATACTACCATTAATAGAACAAACGCTAATGCCACAATCACACCAGCAAATAATGGTATAGCTTCATTTAATTTTTGGGACATATCAATATTGATAACACTTTGTCCAGAAACTTCTGTTTTGAAATTATATTTATCTCTAGCATCGTCATCATAATCTCTTAAATCATGAACTAAATCATTTGTGGATTGTGCATTTGGTCCTTTTTCTGGGATGATTGCTACTAATGCATAATCTTTACTGTCGCTTAATTGGGGTGGCGTCGCCATATCCACATGATCCATATCATTAATATCTTTAGTTAAGCTTTGTAAATCTTTTTGTAAATCTTCTGGATTATCATTTTGGTCTTTCACATTCACAAGCATTGCGATTTGACCATTAAATCCTTCACCAAATTTATCTGAAACAATGTCATATGCTTTTTTCTGAGTAGTATCTTCTGGTTTCATACCGTCATCTGGGATACCAAGACGCATGTCATTAATCGGTATAGCAGCTACAACTAATATAATCAAGCCAATAAGCACAGCTGCTAAAGGTTTACCAACAACAAATTTAGACCATTTTGTGTCCACATCTCCATCAAACTCTGATTTCGTTTGTTTAGGATGAATTTTTTTATGGAAAATGCTAATTAATGCTGGTAATAATGTTAATGCACTAACTACTGCTACGAACACACTAATCGCTGAAGCAAATCCCATGACAGCTAAGAAATCGATACCTACAAGAGATAAACCACAAACAGCAATAATAACTGTCACACCAGCGAAAATAACTGCACTACCTGCAGTACCCACTGCTAAACCAATTGCTTTAATATGATTAGGTTCGCTCTTCACGATTTGTCGATATCTAAATAAAATAAATAATGCGTAATCAATACCCACTGCTAAACCAATCATTACAGACAGTGTTAAAGTCACATTCGGGATATCAAATGCGTATGTCAATAATGAGATAATGCCTACACCTGTACCTAAACCAAGTAAAGCGCTAATGATTGGCATGCCTGCTGCAATAAACGATCCAAATGTAATCAATAGAACAACAAATGCAACAATAACACCAATTATTTCAGAAGCGCCACCAATTTCAGTAGATTCCATGCCTGTACCCATGAGCTCAACTTGTACATTGTGATCCTCTTCTAATTTTTCAACTTGGTCTTTAACTTCATCTTTAGAGTCTTGTTTTAACGATGTTGCTGAAACATCATAATTAATGTCAGCAAACGCTGTAGACTTGTCTTCACTAATTTGTTTATTATCATAAGGATCTGTAATATCTTTAATATCCTTATCATTATCTTTAATATCTTTCAATGTATCTTTGACATCTTTTGTCATATCTTGTTTTACGATGCCATTATCGGAGTCACTTTTAAACACAACTCGTATTTGAGCTTTTTCACTATCTTGCCCAAACTCATCTTCTATCTTGTTATTCGTATCTAGTGACTGTAACCCGTTCATAGTAATATCATTATCAAACTTCGGCGAACTTATTGTAAGCGGTATAATAATTGCTGCGAGAATAACAACCCAAGCAACTATACTCCACCATTTGTGCTTAGCAACAAATGAACCTAGTTTGTATAAAAATTTTGCCAAACTATTGCCTCCTTATTTAAACAACGTTATAGTTTATACATATAGTGTAGATTATTTCTATTAGTATCGTACATCTCTTTACCCTGTTTCAAAAAGAATTAAATATGCATTTCTGTATATTTAAACTACAAATTAGGAGAATTGTAGAATGAATGAAAAAGATTTACGTGTTATTAAAACAAAACGTGCACTCTCTCAAAGTTTATATGAATTATTAGAAAAACAACCATTTTCAACCATTTCAGTTAACCAAATATGTAATGAAGCGTTAGTGCACCGTACAACATTTTATAAACATTTTTATGACAAATACGATTTACTTATTTATTTAACAACTGATTTAACACAAGATTATTTTTCTACAGATTTGAAAGAACGAATCAATAATCCTTTTACGATTTTAAACAAATCGATAACTGATATAGAAGAATTCAGTAAAATTAAAAGTAAGCAAGAAGACGATAAAGAATTTGAACGTACGCTTGAGAATCATTTTATTCGCGTATTGCAAAATGATATTAAAAAGAATGAACACCGGATATCAGTAGATAAAATTGTCCCGATAGATTTAGTTTTTTATGTTTACGGCACTACCCTTTACGCATTTATGGAATGGATTCGCGAACATGATATCAAACTACCTTCAGAAGAAATTGATAAACTATTTCATAAAATGATTAATATACAAGTTAATGACATATAAAAAATAGAGCAAGATAGCATTGCTATCTTGCTCTATTTTACATTATGCCTTAAAACATTTCTGAAACAACTTTTTGTTCTAAGAAATTTAATAAGTAGTCTGGACTACCTGTTTTAGCATCAGTACCTGACATTTTGAAACCACCAAAAGGATGGTAGCCAACAACGGCTGCAGTACAGCCACGGTTAAGATATAAGTTCCCAACATCATATGCTTTCACTGCTTCAATCCAATTTTCACGATTATTAGTAATAACCGCCCCTGTTAAACCATAATCTGTATCATTTGCTATTTCTAGTAATTCATTAAAGTCTTTACCTTTCACAAAGCCAACAACTGGACCAAATATTTCTTCTTGCATGATTTGATCACTTGATTTAAGCCCAGAGAAAATAGTAGGTTCAACAAAGTAACCTGTAGCCCCATCAGTGCCTCCACCTTGTTCTAATTTGCCTTCTTTTTTACCAATTTCGATATAATTTTTAATCTTATCAAATTGTTTTTGGTTAATAACCGGGCCCATATATGTGTTATTTTCTGTATTACCTAATGTTAATGATTTTGTTAGTTTAACTGCTTTCTCTAACACTTCATCATATACATCTTTATGAACGATAGCGCGTGAACAAGCAGAACATTTTTGGCCAGAGAATCCAAAAGCTGATGTCACAATAGATTCTGCTGCTAAATCTGTATCTATATCTTTATCAACAACAATTGCGTCTTTACCACCCATTTCAGCGATGACACGTTTTAAAAATTGTTGTCCTTCTTGTACTTTTGCAGCTCTTTCAAAAATTCGTGTACCTGTGGCACGTGAACCTGTAAAGGTAACAAAATGCGTATGCACGCTGTCTACGAGATAATCGCCAATTTCTTTTGGATCACCTGGCACAAAGTTTACCACACCTTTAGGTAAGCCAGCTTCTTCTAATACCTCCATTAATTTATAAGCTGTTAATGGTGTATCTTCAGCTGGTTTTAAAAGCACTGTATTCCCTGCAACCACTGGTGCTAATGTCGTACCAGCCATAATTGCAAACGGGAAGTTCCATGGTGGGATTGTAACACCAGTGCCGATAGGTTTATAAAAATATTGATTGTGTTCCCCTTCTCTATCTAAAACTGGTTTTCCATCTGCGAGTTCCATCATTGACCGAGCATAGTATTCAATAAAATCAATACCTTCAGTTGCATCGCCGACCGCTTCGTCCCATGGTTTGCCAGCTTCATACACCATCACTGCTGAAATTTCTTCTTTACGACGTCTAATAATAGCCGCAACTTTAATTAAAAACTCAGCACGCTCTCTATGCGTCCAACGCTTCCATGATTTATAAGCTTCGTCAGCAGCTTCAAATGCTTTGTCCACTTCTTTTGTTGTCGCTTTTGATACTTCTGCAATGACTTCAGAAGTGTTTGCAGGATTGATAGATTGGGATGTATCTTTAGTGAATATTTTCTCCCCGTTAATTACTAAGGGAAGTTTTTGATTTAATTCATCTTTCACTTTCTTTAAAGCTTCTTTGAATGATTCGACATTGTCATTGTTTGTAAAGTCAATGCCCGGTTCATTTTTATAATTAACAACCATTTTTCTACCCCCATGTTAAGTTTGTAAATAGAAAACTAAAATGGAAACTTTCCATTCTTGATTTCATTGTATAGGTATCACACAACAAATGCAATCGCTTACAATAACTTTTATAGAAATATATTGTATTTTGTCACTGTAGCCAATATGCTTTAATAATGGGTTTAATATGAAAAGTACGCGTTCTTATTTCATGGGTGAAACGTCCTTTTTCTTCATATACAAACTACCTTATTCCCTGTCAGAATGATTTATTATAATAACTGTATTTAAAAAACACTTTCGTTTAATTTCAGTCCAGCAACATGGTTGTAACGAAAGTGTTTTTAACTTATTTCCAAAATATGTCTATGACTAAACTAACTACTTCATAACTTATTTGCTTATAATAGGACCATGTAGAAAGTATAATTCACCTATTTCTTATGTATTTTTTTGGATTTACTCTTTTTATTTGGCTGTCTAACTAATAATATAATTCCAGCGATAAGCCATAATAATGCCGTGAGCAGATTTAAAGTAAATACAGTTACAATAGCTAGTAATACAAGTATAACGCCAACTGTTTTAGGTAACTTATTAATTAACAATACAAATATGAGTGCTAGAATTGTCGTTATAATAACAGTCCCTAAAGCGATGATAAATAACTGACTTATGTTATCTAGCAATTGCGAAGTCTCTGTTTGCGTTAAGTTGTCACGGATTATATCTTGGTTTTCGACCGAACGCATCAACGAACTTTTATAACTCTCATCATTTAAAAATGGCGCTGCAATGGCCATTAAAAAAATAACTACAAACTGTATGAGAATACCTAACCAAGCCAATACTTTTTCCACAGTTCGCTTCATATTTAACCTCCTTAAAAACATCTATTTTCGTAGGTTGTATACCCAACACTATACAAATTATTCACGTTGGCCTACCCTATAGTATAATATTTAAAATATATTTACAAAATTTTAAGCGAATACAGTTATGATGTTAGGGTAATTGCTTAATATAAATAAAAACAAAGGGATGATTTAATACTATTATGAATGACAAGAATGCATACGACAGAAAGAAAAAACATCGGAATCTTGTTTATATGATATCCGTAGCAATCATTGTCATAATTACTGTAATCGCAGGAAGTTTTCCTACGGTTTTCGGAACACATGCACAACAAGTTTATGATTATATAGCGAATCATTTTGGTTGGCTGTTCTTAGTAATTATTTTTATTTTAGATATCTTTTTAATTGCTTTAGCTGTTTCACGCTATGGTCGTTTTAAATTGGGTAATGATAATGAAGCTCCAGAATTTTCAATGATGTCTTGGATTGGCATGCTTTTTTCAGCTGGTTTAGGCGTCGGCATTGTTTTTTGGGGAGTAGCCGAACCATTAACACATTATTTACATTCACCATTTCCTGGTAAAACACCTGATGAATCTGCAGAATCTGCCCGTGTTGCTATGGGTTATACTTTCTTCCACTGGGGAATTTCACAGTGGTCTATATTTGCGATTGCTGGTTTAACAGTGGCCTATTTCCAATTTCGAAAAAAACGTAATGGCCTTATTTCAACTGCAATGGAACCCGTATTTGGTGAATCTTATAAACGCCCATACAGAAACGTGATAGATATATTAGCCATCATAGCTACTGTTATGGGGATAGCTACATCAATTGGTCTAGGTATTATGCAAATTAGTGGTGGGCTCCATCATGTCTTTAATGTACCGAATAATAATATAACAAAAATATCCATTACTATTTTAATGGTCGCTATCTTTTTGACCTCAGCTGTTACAGGCCTCAATAGAGGGGTTAAGTGGTTAAGCAATGTCAACATCGGTTTAGGCGCAATATTACTTATCTTTATATTTATATTCGGAGATTTTAAATTTATTTTAGAATCGTATACATTAGCGGTCGGCGATTATTTACGTCATTTCGTTGAATATAGTTTAAGAATTAGTCCGTATACAGGAGATAATGGCTGGATACAACAATGGACTGTCTTTTATTGGGCTTGGGTTATCTCTTGGTCTCCATTTATAGGCGGATTTGTAGCTCGTGTCTCACGTGGTAGAACTATCAGAGAATTCGTCATTGGTGTATTAATTATCCCCCCTTTAATTTCTTTTACATGGATTGCAGGCTTTGGGGGCACAGCAGTTAAAATTGCATTAACTAGTAACGATAACATCGCAAATATTGTTGATAAAGACTATACCGTTGCTCTGTTTGAATTGCTATCTAAATTTCCTATTGCTGATATAACTAGTGCTTTAGCGATTGCACTTATTTTTATATTTATCATTACAAGCGCTGACTCTACTACCCATATCGTTGCTGGTATGGCTACTGGTGGTATTGCAAATCCTAAAATTAAGCATAAAATTGTTTGGGGTATATTGATTGGTGCCATATCAGTCGCTATGACAATTGCAGGCGGTCTAACAAGTTTACAAACAGCCTCTGTGGTTACTGGTTTACCTTTCTCACTTATTCTGTTGCTTATGATTTTCTCCCTAATGCGTGCCTTACGAAGAGAACCAACAGAACATTTTAAAATGACTTATATCGATGATGATAAGGATTACTCTATACCATTAGAAGAACGTGAACGTAAAAACCCAACCCATAATGATCATCATTCAGTAGAACAAGCAAACGTTAAAGATGATAAACCTAATCACAAAAACGAGAGTAATCACTCAAAAAATAAAGACGATTAAATTAACAACGCATTTAAAAATTATTGATAATACACGATGGCAAAAATAAATTGAGCCATTATCAGTGATATGATTAATAAAGTTCTGCTCGACCTTATAACTCAATATTGTGATTGTAGAAGTGAAAACAAAATTAGTTTCTCTTCTATAATCATTTTTTGAATTCGCACAATATTCAGAAGTATTTATACAACTTATCGTTTAATTTTTGCTAAAATATATCTATATCCAAATGAATGGGAGGCACACTTGATGAATTTACAAACAGAACATCCAAGTACATTAAGAAAATTGATAAGTGAAGGTACACTCACAGGTCATACAAGTGGCATGGCTAAAGGTTATATTCAAGCAAATGTAGTCATATTACCATCTGCTTACGCGTATGACTTTTTAAAATTTTGTTTTAGGAACCCTAAAACATGCCCACTTTTAGACGTATCTGAAAAAGGATCTACGCATTTTCCTTTTTATGGTAAAAACGCTAATATAACTAGCGAAGTTGCTCAATATAGAGTATATCGTTATGGAGAATTAGTAGAATCCCCGGTCAATATTAAACATTTATTTAATGACGATATGGTAAGCTTCTTGATTGGTTGTAGTTTCACCTTTGAACATGCCTTATTAGAAGCTGGGCTTCCAATCCGTCACATTGAAGAAGAACATAATGTACCGATGTATGTGACAAACATTCCAGCAGCGCCAAGCGGCCAATTTTCAGGAAATATCACCGTAAGTATGAGACCGATGACCATGCAACAAGCCATAAAAGCAACTGAAATTACGACACATTTCAAAAATGTTCATGGCACACCTATTCATATCGGTGACCCATCAGAAATTGGCATTGAAAACATCACTCAACCTGACTTTGGAGAACCTGTTACGATTAAAGAAAATGAGGTCCCTGTATTTTGGGGATGTGGTGTAACACCACAATCTGTCGCTCTAGACGCTAAGCCCGAATTAATGGTTACACATGCACCTGGACACATGTTTATCACTGATGTACCAGATAGCCAATTAAGTGATTAAACCTATATACAAAGTTAATTAATTATTATAAAAAACGCGGGCATATAGATGTCACAAAACCCATTTGGCTCTATATGCTCGCGCTCCTATTTTTCTATAATCATTTGTTTTTTATAAAATGCACTTCATGTATCCATTTTACGTCAGTCATAAGTAATTTTAAAAATCTTGATGACATGCTTTGATTTTGACTATACTTAATTTTAACGTGCTTCAATATCCTCTTTTGTAACAATTGGATAATTCTTAAACCAAACGGAACATGCATAACCTACAATTAACCCTATAATACCTACAATTACACCATAGATAATTATTTTCATCGGATCATTGAACCCAAACATAACAAGGAAACCTGCAAGTGGCGTTGCCGTTCCGGTAGCATCATTGATCATGCCAGATGAAGCAATAACTGCCCCTGCTAAAGCACCTCCAATAAAGTTTGCTGTGTATACTGGGACTGGATTCGCAGAAACGACATCGGCTTGTGATAATGGCTCAATACAAACTGCAATCCTAGATTTACGATCTCCAAGTTTTAATTTATTAAACATCGTACCGTTAATAAAGGACGATGAAAATGAAACCATTGCCGCAATAGCCATTGGCATGCCTGTTAATCCTAATAATGCAGTTAACGCCATCGAACTTAAAGGCGCTGTGCCGACCACTGTAATTACGCCACCTAGTATGAGACCCATAATAATTGGATTAATCTCTGTAGAACTTTGAATAATATCACCAATCTTCAGTAATGAATTGTTAACTAATGGTGTAATCACTGTTGCGACCAATCTTGCCAACGGAGCAATAATTAAAATACCCACAATTAAATCTACGCCATCTGGTACTTTATCTTCTGCAAATTTCATTAAATAACCAATTGCATAACCTGCGACAAATCCCGGTATTAAATCTAAACCGCCACAAGCTGCTGCAATCACTAAAGCATAGACTGGTGAAACACCTATAGCCAAGGCAACTAAACCAGCTGCTGCGACGCCACCTAGACCTCCAGCTGCATCACCGAGATCACCTAAAAATTGAATCCCAAACAAATCGCCACCAACATACTTATGGAAAGCTTCAACTAAAAATGTGGCTATCGCTGCATTCGCTAACGCCCCCATGGCACGCATACCGTTAGGAGCACGATATGTAAATAATGTAAATAGTACTAAGACTATTATTAAAAACAAGGTCCCTATTAAAATGTCCATGAATAATTCTCCTCTTCCTTTGAACTACTGATACGTTAAATTTGTGGAAATTAATAGTTCAACCCATTTCAAATAAGGCTATCAAATCTATTTATAACAAGTACATACAAAAATATTATAACTCACAAAAATCTAACCTTACCAATTTCCATATCTATATATTCTAACATAAATTTTTATTATATTCCGAACAATTTTATTATATTTAATTTAAGCTCCGCGGAACATTTTTTAAAACAGATTTAATTTATTTTAAAATTTTACACAATTTTTCGTTCTTTCTTTTCTATTAACTAAAACGCTTTTCATCCCACTCTCTCTAATTTCAATATAGTTAAACAGTCCGAGACATCTATTTATGTCCCGGACTGTCCTCACTACCATCCTAATCAAGTGATATATTTTTCATTATTTAACTTAAAGTATATAGCAATTTTATTCATTATCAATCGTCTTAATTGGCTTAGCTGGAGAACCCACTGCTAATACATTACTTGGAATATCTTTGGTTACTGCACTTCCAGCACCTATCACTGCGCCATTACCAATCGTCACTCCCGGCAAAACAATCACATTTGATCCTATCCAAACATTGTCTCCGATATGTATAGGCAAGGCCTGTTCTAAACCAATATTTCTATCTTGATAATTTAATGGGTGTATTGCTGTATAAAAGCCACATTTAGGCCCAATAAAAACATGATCACCGATAAAGATTTTACCACCATCCATAAAATAACAATCATGATTAATAAATACATGTTTTCCTAAAAATGTATTATAGCCATAATCAGTATAAAATGGGCTCAGTAATTCTAAATGATTAGGTTCATCATTTAATAATTCTTTCAAAATAGCATGGCGTTTTTCTTTATTACTTGGTTTCGTTTGGTTCAATTCAAAACATAAATCGTTCGCTTTGCTTCTTTCTTTCTCTAAATCCTCATCATAATTAGCATCATACCATTCGCCTGCTAGCATTTTGTCTTTTTCAGTCATAATAGCGCCTCCAAACATGAGTTATATTTCTAGTATTCTTACTATATCTATCTCACTAATACACCGTCAACACACTCACCTCATAGCACTAAGCAAGATAACTAAGCCATTGATACATTAATGTACCAGCATAATTGCCAATCACGTAACCTAGCGTTCCAATAATTAAGATTGGTCCCACTAAACTAGTCCATCCCTTACCTATAGCTAAGGCCGCAGCAGTAGTTGGTCCACCAGCTGTTGCATTGCTCGCTAGCAAAATCTCTTCTACATTAAATTTCAATAATTTTCCCAACATTAAACTTAAACCTAAATTAAAAATTAAAATGATAATTACAAAGATAAAAAGCAATGGCGCTGTTTTGATAATCGTTACAAATGAAGCAGGTGTCCCGATGACTACAAAGAAAATATAAATGAGGAATGTGCCAATTTCAGATGCACCAGCTAATTTTTCAAAGAAATCGCCCCATATAGCAACTACCACCAATGTTAAAGTAGTAAGTAACAGATAAAAATCGCCAAAAAATGATACTAGTATTACCAACCACACATTGCTTTGCGGGACCACATGTTGAATAAATTCTGAAAACTTAAAACTAACAGCAACGATTGCAATGGCTATAGCTAAAGAAAATGCAATATCTAACAATTGAATTTTTTTAGGTTGCCAAAATGCTTGTTGAGATCCTGAAGTATCTTTACCGCCATATTGTGTATTAAAATGTTTTTTAATATATGGTATGGATGGTATGGCGATTAATAATAAAAAATATAGTGCCATAACACTATTATCTGCTACGACAGTAGATGATATCATATCACTCGGCGCCTCTAATTTAGAGCTTAAAGCAGCAAAATTCACGCCACCACCTATATAGCTGCCTGTCATCATTGCGCCTAGTTTAGATAAATATGGCACCGAATGGTTCAGAATGATAAATGCTACGGTAGTTCCAATCATAGTGCCTACAGAAGCAATTAAAAAAATAAATAATAACCGACGACTTTCTTTCCAAATCTTTAAAATATTAGAACTAAAAAGTAACAATGGTATCGATAGAGGTACAACATAATCCCACACTGTATCGTAAACTGGAGAACTTGTTGGAATTACTTTAAAATTAGAAAGTAACATCGCACCGACTAACGCTATAATGGCTCCCGATATAGTACTTGCCCACTGATAACGTTGCTCTAAAAACAAACTCACTGTAGCCCACACAATGATAATTGCCCACAACACCCAAATATCATCTTTGGCTACGATTGTACCAAGTTCCATAAAATCACTCCCTTTTATATTTCTAATCTGTTCACTTATTCTAACAATAATTATAATACTTGTTTCAATTTTCTGAAAAATAAATTGTCATAGCTTTTCTGAATTGGTATTCTTACTATTGCAAGGGTACAAACAAGGGGGAAATTTCTATGAAACAAAAGATTGGTTTGGTACTAGGACCATTGCTCTTTTTAATTTTTTACTTTGTCCCAAGTATTACAGATTTAGACGATGCGCCTAGAGCTGTGCTTGCTGTAACACTTTTTGTCGCGACATGGTGGATTACAGAAGCTATTCCAATACCAGCTACATCATTAATCCCACTTATCTTACTACCTTTAAGTGGAGGTACAAATGAAACGGTAGCTGCAAGCGCATATGCTGACCCAATTGTTTTTATGTATATGGGTGGTTTTATTATTGCATTAGCGATTGAAAAATGGAATTTACATAAACGTATTGCAATGACCATTATTGCTATGATGGGTTCTAACAGTAATCGTATTATTTTAGGAACGATGATTGCAACAGCATTTATCTCGATGTGGATTTCAAATGCTGCAACGGCTTTAATGATGTTACCTATTGCATTAGCCTTAATCCAAGAAATTAAAGATGCACAATTTTTAAAACCCGAGTCAGCACATAAATTTGGTAAGGCACTGTTGCTTACAGTAGCCTATTCTGCTTCAATTGGTGGCTTAGCTACTTTGATTGGTTCAGTTCCAAACGCAGTATTCGCAGCCATCGCATCGTCAAGTCTAGACAGAACAGTTTCATTTGGGCAATGGATGGTTTTCGCCTTGCCATTGACGATTATTTTACTTTTTATATTATATTTTTTAATGACAAAATGGCTATTTAAAATTGAAGATGCAGACAAAATATCTTCTGATTTCGCTAGGAAATCTTTACATGATTTAGGACCAATGCGCTTAGAAGAAAAATTAACTGGCATTGTATTTTTATTTGTGAGTGTATTATGGATTGGAGGCGGCTTGCTTCCTACTTCTCTACATTTATCTGATACAGTGATTGCAATGACAGGCGCAGTACTATTGTTCTTAATTCCAGCCAAAACACATAAGGGCGGCTTACTCGTTTGGGATGATATGAACAAACTGCCCTGGGGTATATTACTATTATTTGGAGGCGGCCTTTCATTAGCAGCTGCATTCGAAGATTCTGGACTGACCAAGTGGTTCGGTGGTATGTTAGGTATTGTAAAACCACTGCCATTAATTTTAATTGTTATCGTGCTTACTACTGGTATCTTATTCCTCACAGAAGTAATGTCCAACACTGCAGTTTCAAATATGTTAATGCCAATTAGTATTGGGTTCGCTGCAGCTATTAGTCAAGATCCATTTATTATTATGGGGATTGTTGCAGTTTCATCAACTTGCGCTTTTATGTTGCCAATTTCAACACCGCCCAACGCAGCCGTGTTTAGTTCAGATGAGTTAGAAATGAAAGATATGGTAAAAGCAGGCTTTATCCTCAATATATTTACAATTATTGTCATATCATTCTTTGCTTACTTCTGGTTGCCGATTGCTTTCGGTCTCTAACTACCATTTAAGATATACTATAAAATGGACTACTTTGATTGATATATACTACTAAGGTACGATGATTTATAAATACTATAGACGTATGTCATCAATTAAAATTTCTATTATAATATATATATAATCATCAAAAGGAGTCGTTTATTATGAAAACAATAATTAAAGGCGCCATAGCTATCTTAATTATACTAGGTGCGGTAAAAACGTTCCAAGAACATGACGTCGCAGCAGAAACAAAGCATTATTACCAACAATTTAAAGATGGTGAAATACTGCAAAATATCGAAAATGTTGACTTTGACTCATTTAAAAATATAAGTGTAGATGATTTCATCCCTGCTGATTTCTTTTAACACAAAAGCGACTCATTTATATAAATATGTTTCTTGATATTAAATATATTACTATCTTTATATAATATAAAGGCAATTAACCAATACTTTTTCAGAGAGCAAAACATGATTTATATCTACCACTCTAAAAGTGAGCGTTGAGATAATAACGCTATAAAAGATTTGTGTAAGTTTACTTATATGCTGCCTATATCATATTTAAGAGGCTCGGGTGAATCCCACAGTTCAGCCCCAAAAAGATATCTTAAGTTAGAAATCTTTTTGGGGTTCATTTTATACCAATACTTCATATCATTTTGCTCCCTTACTTTAGGTACGTCTTGAGTCCGTAGCCTCGAGATGTATGATCTTTCTATAGGTGTGTCGCCATCAATGCTATGTTGTAGATTACACGCATAGATAAATTTAATAGAATTCCTTTAATCATATACAGTTTATTTCTTAAAGTTAAAACTAAAAAATATAATATTAATTTTTTCAATACGCAAAACTGGATTTAAGAAAATAGTAGTTCAATGAGCTACAAAATTTCACAAAACCAAAGAAAACGTCAACTTCTATATTTGTTCAATAGAAATTGGCGTTTGTTTTTAGTCAGAAGTGTTGAAGCCTCGCCCGCTTTTTTATTAAGAAGTAGTATAGTCACCACCATTAACATGAATCACTTGACCTGTAATATAAGAACTATCTGCATAAGATGCTAAAAACACATAAGATGGCGCAAGTTCTGCTGGTTGGCCACGTCTGCCCATTGGTGTATCTTCACCTTGATGTGCTACTTTTTCTTCTGAGAATGTAGCTGGAATCAGCGGTGTGTATATCGGACCTGGCGCAACTGCATTCACACGTATGCCTTGCTCCATAAGCGTAGTAGCTAAAGATCGTGTGAAAGCTACTATGGCGCCTTTTGTAGCTGAATAATCTATAAGATGCGCTGAACCTCTATATGCTGTGACACTTGTGGTATTAATAATAGCATCTCCGTCTTTTAAATGTGGCACTGCCGCTTGTGATAAAAACATCATACCAAAAATATTCGTTTCAAATGTTTCTTTAACTTGTTCTGGAGTGATTTCTTGGAAGTTATCTTGAGGAAATTGAACGCCACCGTTATTTACTAGGATATTCAAACCCCCAAAATCATTTACAACTTTATTAATGAGTTCTTTAGATGCTTCTACTTCCTTTAGATCATGTGCATATGCTTTTGCTGATACACCTATTGATTTCAAATTATCAACTACATTTTGTGCATCCTCATGTTCGTCGTAATAACCTATAGCAACATTTGCGCCTTCTCTCGCAAACAAAATAGCGACAGAATGACCAATACCAGAGTCACCACCTGTAATTAAAGCAACTTTACCAACTAATTTACCGCCACTTTTATAATTTTCCATTTCTGTTAGCGGCTGTGGTTCCATATCTTTTTGAATGCCAGGTTGTCTATTTTGAGTATAGCCTTTAATTTGTTTATGAAATTCTATTAAATTCATCGCATTACCTCCATATTTTATTACTCCCATCATTTAACAGTTCCCATGAATTATCTCAAACAAACATAAGAGATAGTAGCAGATACCACCCTTATGCTAAAAATGGTTGCTAATAAGCTAAACGTCACTACTTTAAAATAGAAGTAAGTTAACAATATAAAGTCGTAACCTAGATTTGAATATGGCTGTTAGCAATAGCCATATTCAAATACAAATGTACGAACGCCATGTTTTCAATCCCATTTATATTCAACAAAAAATGGAGCGAATCTTATTAAAAAATGATACGCTCCATCAGCTTTCGAATTTCACTATTTCTTATGATGAAATTGGTTCCAATTTTATATTGAGTGTTTCACAATTCGACTTGAATGAATAAAGGACATTATCGCAAATATACAATAAATGACTGAATATATAACCATTACAACATAAACTGGCGTCATATTAGCAGTATTATATAATCCCATAAATGCCTTTGCCGCAAAATACGCATGCAATAAGGAAACAACCAATGGCAATCCAAAATTAAAGATAATTTTGAGTCCGAGTCCTTTTAACATATCTTGATGCGTGTAACCAATTTTTCTTAAAATACGGAAATTAGGTATTTCATCCTCTGTTTCATCCATTTGCTTAATATAAATAATACACCCAGCTGCTACTAAAAATGCTAAACCTAAAAATGAAGTTACAAATAATAGAATACCGATACTTTCATTTAATTGTTGTTTTACCATTTCTTTTGGTTGTATGTTTGAATCAATAGATTGGGCAATTTTGGTCGCTTTAGTCAAATCTGATTGATGTTTCACATCATAACCATACTGTTGTTTTGTATCTTCGCCGTAGTGTTTAAGCGCATCATATTTCTCTGGACTAACTAACAATACAGGGCCACCATAGCTTACTTGAGCCATAAATTCAGTTTCTTCACTATCATCAATAACTTCAAATGTTTCTTTACCATGACCTTTTAACTGAATATCTTTATTTAGTTCATATTTTACAACGCCGCTTCCAGCTGCTAAATTAATTAATTTGGCTTTATTACCAGATATTGCTTTATCATTAAAATATTCATTACTTGTTATAGATATGTCACGGATACTACTCATGCTGGTCTTTTGAAATACTTGATCTTCCAGTACTTCAGAACGTGTTATTTCCTTATAATCTTTCTTAACGTCAATATTGGATTGTTGTAATTTATGTTCAAATTGCGCTGACTTTTTACTATCGGTAAAATTTAAATCATGCGGCGCTGTCAATGCTACATTTTCATCTATAGTTGATTTACTAATAGCACCAAAACATAAAACCGTTACAGTAACTGCGGAAATTGTCGCAATAATCGTCAGTGACAATGCGTTTTTTTTCATTCTATGCATAATAGAAGAAGTGAATACAACATCTGTTATAGAAACATTTCCTTTTTTTGAACGCTTCAACGTCTTAAAAATAAGCGATACTGAGCTACGGAAAAATAGATATGCCCCTACAACCGTTAAAAACAAAATGATAAACGGTGTAAATACTAATAGATCCATAAATTTACCAAACATTTCCGTAGACATGTAATATCCAAAACCTATCATTACTATCCCGAGCACACCTGAAATGACTTCAAACACTGTAATTTTAGACTTTGTCATTTCTGTTTGCGCGCTATCATTCATCATCGTCAAAATGCTACGTTTACGTAAAAAAATAAAACTTTGTATTAATATTAATACAAACGATATTGCGATGAGCATCAATGTCTGCATAACAGCTGCAAATTCAAACGTTAGCGACACGCTTGTATCAATACTCAGCACTTTAAGCACGATCATCAACAGTAATTTCGAACCAAATATACCTATAATCATACCTATGATGCCAGTGCATATTAGCATGATTGCTTGTTCAATTAGAAGCATACGCATAATATTTCTTCTTGTTAAACCAATTAATTGATATAAAGCAAATTCTCTCGTTCTACGTTTAATAAATAGTTGGTTAGCATACATTAAAAATATGACAATAATAAAGAATAAAAATACTGCACCAATTTCTGAACCTTTTTGAATGGTTTTTAGCGAATCACCATTATTAATACTTTCTGTATATTTTAATGTTACAAAACTAAAATATAGAACAATGCTTACAATTAATGAAAATAAGTACATGGCGTAATGTCTTATATTTTGTCTTAAATTTTTTATGACGATTTGATTAAAACTCATTTGTTACACCACCTAAGGCAGTTTGCATATGAATAATATTTTTATAAAACGCTTGGTTGCTATCTTCTCCTTGATAAATTTCGGAATGAATATCACCATCTTTTAACATAATGACACGATTGGAATAGCTCGCTGCTACAGGATCATGTGTCACCATAACAATTGTGGCATTGATACTTTCATTTAAATCTTCTAGACGATTTAATAAATCTTGTGCACTTTTAGAATCTAATGCGCCTGTAGGTTCATCTGCAAATATAATGGCTGGTTTATGTACTGAAGCGCGTGCCGCTGCAGTACGTTGCTGTTGCCCTCCAGATATTTCAGTCGGATATTTATGACCTAATTCGCTAATACCTAATGCTTTCGTTACTTCATCATAATTCTGTTCTTTTTCTTGTTTAGATAGCTTTTGAATGGATAATGGAAGCATAATGTTTTCTTTAACTGTTAATGTATTCAGTACACTATAGTTTTGAAAAATAAAACCTATCTCTCGTTTACGAAAATCTGCTAATGCTTTATTACTCATTTTATTAATTTCATGGCCATTAATTTCTACAGTACCACTTGTAATATAATCAATAGAGCTAATAACATTCAGTAATGTCGTTTTCCCTGACCCAGATGGTCCCATAATTGTTACGAATTCACCTTTTTCGATTGTGAAATCTATCCCTTTTAGTACTTCTTGTTTTCTATGTTTGTTTCCATAATTTTTAGTTAATCCTTCTACTTTTAAAATGGACATGTTTGACACTCCTTTAATTACTGAACTTTTATTTATATTGCTATCATAACGTATCGACTTTATACTTTCGTTTGATTGTGCTAACAAATATAGCTTTTCAAATGACAAAACTGTCACATTTTATTTAGCAATAAATTATATTTTTAAAAATTTTTTAGTATAAAGTGCTATAAACTTTTACTATGCTATGTGCTATACTATTACAATTGACTTTTAATAAAGGAGCACAGATTATGTTAAATAAATTAAAAAGAGAATGGCTCACTGCTCCAGGAACAAATATATTAGCAGGTATCGTTGTAGCACTTGCGTTAATTCCTGAAGCAATTTCATTCTCTATTATTGCAGGTGTAGATCCGATGGTCGGTCTATACGCATCGTTTATCATCGCTGTCGTCATTTCATTCGTTGGCGGCAGACCCGCAATGATATCAGCTGCTACTGGCGCTGTTGCTTTAGTAATTGTGCCATTAGTCCGAGATCATGGCGTCCAATATTTACTGGCTGCAACCATTTTAATGGGTGTAATTCAAATTATCTTTGGTTTGTTAAAGGTAGGCAGATTAATGAAATTCATTCCAAATTCTGTAATGATTGGGTTTGTGAACGCATTAGCTATAATGATATTTATGACACAACTTAAACATATCTTTGGTATTTCATTACCCACATACTTATTTGTAATTATCACGCTATTAATTATTTATTTATTGCCACGTGTTTTCAATCGTATACCTGCACCCTTGATTGCTATTGTCTTACTAACTATTACATATTTAGTTACTGGTGCAGATGTTAAAACGGTTGGAGATTTAGGGGAAATTAAAAAAAGCTTACCGCAATTGTTAATCCCTGACGTACCATTTAATATGGAGACTTTTAAAATTATATTTCCTTATTCTATATCAATGGCAATTGTAGGTCTTGTAGAAAGTTTATTAACTTCACGTATCGTCGATCAAGCGACTGATAGTTATAGTAACAAAAATCAAGAAGCTCGTGGACAAGGTATAGCAAACTTTATTACAGGCTTTTTCGGTGCAATGGGTGGTTGTGCTATGATTGGTCAGTCGGTTATTAATGTGCGTTCTGGTGCAACCACACGACTTTCCACATTCACAGCAGGTGTGTTTTTAATCATCTTGATTATGGTCTTTGGTGATTGGGTTGTCCAAATTCCAATGCCAATTCTAGCTGGTATCATGGTGATGGTCTCTGTAGGTACATTTAATTGGGGTTCATTTAAATTTATACAAAAAGCCCCGCGTTCTGATGCATTTGTGATGATTTTAACGGTGGTTATCGTTTTATTTACAAGTAATTTAGCGCTCGGCGTCATTGTAGGTGTTATCGTCAGTGCATTATGTTTTGCTACAAAGATATCAAATGTCTCTGTTCAATATGAAGCCCGTAATCATCACATCTATTATAAAATTGAAGGACAAATTTTCTTTGTGTCTATCGACTCCTTAATGAGCCAATTAGATTTAGAATTACGAGATAAAACGATTTATCTCGATTTTAGCCAAGCGCATTTATGGGACGATTCAGCTGTCAATGCAGTAGATACTTTAATAGAAAATTATAAAAAGAAAAATAATATTATCTATGTACAGCACCTTAATAAAGATAGTCGTAAAATCGTTTCCGAACTCAGCAAGGTCAATCAACAACATCTAATATAAGCTTGGTTTAAATCCTAAGCTAGCATCGTTTGTTATATACATTCTGGTGTTAGCTTATTTTATTTTGAACAAACACGTTGACTTTTATACCTATAGGGGGTATATTAAATTTAACAAATGGCTTAGATTTAATCATGCTATATATATTTATCGTAAAAGGAGGTAATCACTGTAATGGATAATAAGAAAAAAACGACATTAGGTATAACGGGTATGACTTGTACTGCGTGTGCAAATCGTATCGAAAAGAATTTAAATAAAATGGATGGCGTAGAAGCAAACGTCAATGTGACAACAGAAAAAGCAACCGTTGCATATAATACTGATACTACTTCCATAGAATCATTAACTCAAAAAATCAAAGACACTGGTTACGATGTAGTATCAGAAAAGACTGAATTGGATGTTATTGGTATGACTTGTGCTGCATGTTCAAATAGGATTGAGAAAGTACTCAATCGAACTGATGGTGTTGAACAAGCTAATGTCAATCTGACAACTGAAAATGCAACAATTGCTTATAACCCTGAAGCGACTTCTATTGATGATCTCATCAAAAAAATACAAAATATCGGCTACGATGCACAACCTAAAAAAGAAGCTTCAGCCAAACATTCACAAAAAGAACAAGAATTAAAAGGAAAACGGAATAAATTAATTATTTCAGCTATTCTCTCCCTACCTTTACTGTTAACGATGTTTGTCCACTTATTCGGACTACCATTACCAGGACTTTTAATGAATCCATGGTTTCAATTCATATTAGCTACGCCTGTTCAATTTATCATTGGTTGGCAATTCTACGTAGGCGCTTATAAAAACCTGAGAAATGGGTCAGCTAATATGGATGTATTAGTTGCATTAGGTACTAGCGCTGCATTCTTTTACAGTATTTACGAAATGGCAAAATGGTTAGCTACTTCAAACTATACGCCACATTTATATTTTGAAACTAGTGCAGTATTAATAACACTTATCTTATTTGGTAAATATTTAGAAAGCCGTGCTAAAACGCAAACCACGAATGCTTTAAGTGAGTTATTAAGTTTACAAGCTAAGGAAGCTCGTGTAATCAGAAACGGCGAGGAACGTATGGTCCCTTTAAGTGAAGTTATTGTTGGAGATCATATACAAGTTAAACCAGGAGAAAAAATTCCAGTTGATGGACAAATTATCAAAGGCATGACTGCGATTGATGAATCTATGTTAACTGGCGAATCTATACCGATTGAAAAAACATTAAATGACAATGTGATAGGCTCAACTATGAATAAAAATGGTTCTATTACAATAGAAGCAACTAAAGTAGGCAAAGATACAGCGCTATCTTCAATTATCAAAGTAGTAGAAGAAGCACAAGGTTCAAAAGCGCCTATTCAACGTTTAGCTGATATTATCTCTGGTTATTTTGTACCTATTGTTGTCGGTATCGCTATTCTCACGTTTATTATTTGGATTGCTTTTGTACAATCTGGTCAATTTGAACCTGCACTTGTAGCCGCAATTGCTGTATTAGTTATAGCTTGTCCGTGTGCCTTAGGGCTTGCAACACCTACTTCAATTATGGTTGGTACTGGTAAAGCTGCTGAAAATGGTATTTTATTTAAAGGCGGCGAACATATAGAGCGTACACATCAAATAGATACAGTTGTCCTAGATAAAACCGGCACCATCACAAACGGTAAACCAATTGTGACTGACTTTGACGGTGACGATGAAACGTTACAACTATTAGCAAGTGCTGAAAAAGATTCAGAACATCCATTAGCTGAAGCAATTGTTAATTATGCAAATAATAAAGATGTTAATCTATTAGATGCCGAATCTTTTGAAGCTATACCTGGCCACGGTGTCAAAGCAACAATCAATAAAAAAGATATATTGATTGGAACACGTAAATTAATGACAGATTATCACATTGATGTAACAATGTCTGAAGATAACTTAATGAATTATGAATACGAAGGCAAAACTGCTATGTTAATTTCAATCAATCAAACATTGCGAGGTGTTGTAGCTGTAGCTGACACGGTCAAAGATTCTGCCAATGAAGCGATAAAACAATTACATGAATTAGGTATTTCAGTTACGATGCTTACAGGCGATAATGAACGAACAGCGCAAGCCATCGCTAAACAAGTTGGGATTGATTCAGTTATTTCTGAAGTATTGCCTGAACAAAAAGCTTCAAAAATTACATCACTTCAAGATGAAAATAAGGTTGTTGCAATGATTGGTGATGGGGTTAACGATGCTCCAGCCCTAGTTCAAGCTGATATAGGCATTGCTATTGGTACTGGTACTGAAGTAGCTATAGAAGCAGCGGATGTTACAATATTAGGCGGAGAGTTACTATTAATACCGAAAGCAATCAAAGCGAGTAAATCAACTATAAGTAACATTAGACAAAATTTATTTTGGGCTTTCGGTTATAACGTCGCAGGTATTCCTATTGCAGCTTTAGGTTTACTTGCACCATGGGTAGCTGGTGCCGCTATGGCTTTAAGTTCAGTGAGCGTTGTAACAAATTCACTCAGATTAAAACGAATGAGATTATAATCAAACTTTGTGATAATAACTATATAATACCTTTAATTTAAGGAGGTGATTCATATGACAACAGAAACAATTAAAGTTGAGGGCATGAGCTGCGATCATTGTAAACATGCAGTAGAATCTGCACTTACAAACCTAGACGGTGTATCAACAGCTGATGTAAATCTTGATGGCGGAAATGTTAAAGTCGATTATGATGATAATAAAGTTTCCATGACAAACATGAAAGAGGCAATCGAAGACCAAGGTTACGACGCTAAATAAAAATTATATTTCTATCTGAAAATAATGAGAGGGAGCGAGACAGAAATCACAATTTCTAAGATGATTTCATTGTCCCGCTCCCTCTTCGTTGATTAGAAGAGTGGTGTACAAAAGCGGAAATCCATATATAAGTGTGATTAACTCAAAAGAAAGTTTACAAGAGCTAAAGTACTTGCGCCCACTTCATATTTTAATTCACACGAAACTTACTATCACCTGTTTTTATTACTTCTAATGTTGCATCCAACGCATCGACAATTAAATTTTCAACCGCAGCATCCGTATAGAAAGCAATATGCGGCGATATAATTACATCTTGTCTTTCAATCAATTTAATTAATAATTCATCATCTAACTGCGTATGGCGTTGATCACTTGGAAACAAACCTTTTTCACCTTCATAAGTATCCAATGCAGCACCTTTTAGCTTCCCACTATTTAATGCATCTACAAGAGCTTGTGTATCAACGATTATACCACGTGCACAATTGACGAACACAGCACCTGTTTTCATTTGAGCAAATAAATCTGCATCAAATAAATATGTATTGTCCTCTGTTGCAGGAATATGCACTGTGACAATATCTGCGTCTTTGATAGCTTCATTTATACTTTCTTTGTATGTTAAATAAGTCTCGCATGATGATTGAGGTTCAATATCATAAGCCAATACTTCTGAACCAAAACCCTCTGCAAAGATCTTTCCAACAATAGACCCAATTCGCCCCGTGCCTATTATTGCGATTTTCAAATCTTTAATAGAGCGTGACATAATACTCGGTTGCCACCTAAAATCATATTGTGCAGTTTTATTTTGAATATCATTAAAATTCCTGATTAAGTTCAATGCTTGTGACACAGTATATTCTGCTATAGAATGTGGAGAATATGAAGGTACATTTGTTATAACTAATCCATATTGATTGGCTAGCTCGAGATCATAGCTATCATATCCAGCGCTTCTCTGTGCAATTTGTTGTATACCATAATCATGTAATTTCTTATAAACTACTTCATCTAATTCAATTTGTTGCGACAATGACAGCCCATCAAACCCTTTCACACGATCTACTGTTTCTGCTGACAACAAATCGCTATCTAAATCTACTTCAACTTGATTGCTTTCTGCCCAATTTTTAATAAAGGGTATATCTTCTTCTCTAACACCAAATAGTTTAATACTCGTCATAAATTGTTCCACTCTCACTTTCTTATTTATAAAGATGTTTTAAAGATTGAAGTCGCTCTGCCGCTTCCATTAACCTCTCGTCATCCACTGCTAATGAAATACGCACATAACCTCGCCCATGTTCGCCAAATGGTATACCAGGCGCAACTAAAATAGACTTTTCTTTTAATAAATAAGCCTCAAAACGTTCACTATCATAATTTTCAGGCGTTTTTAGCCATAAAAATATACCACCTTGCATCGGTTCAAATGGGATACCCGCTTCAATTAATTTAGCTGTAAATTTATCTCTACGCGCTTTAAAAATTTCATTTTGATACACTAAAAAATCGTCATAATGATTTAAAGCAAATGTTGCTGCGTCTTGTAATGCACCAAACATACCTGCATGCGTATGTGTTTGATATTTTTTCAACGCTTGGATTATATCTTTATTTCCTACTGCAAAACCAACCCTGAAACCTGACATATTATATCCCTTAGACAAAGAGAAGACCTCTACTGCTAAATCTTTAGCACCTTCTGATTGTAAAATGCTAGGATTTTTATGATCAAAACCAAATGCACTATAAGCAAAATCATGAACAATCTTAGTTTTAGTTCCTTTAAATTGTGCAATTGCTTCATCAAATACATCTTTAGTAGCAACAGAGCCTGTTGGATTATTAGGATAAGTTAAGTAAACTAGGCGCGTATTTAATAAAACATCTTTATCTACGTTATGCCACTGTGGTAAATAATAAGGAGGCGTTAACACCAGCGGCTGCGGTTGTGCACCTGCTAATTGTACGCCTGCCAAATAATCTGTATAACCCGGATCAGGCAGGAGCACATTTTCATCTGGATTAACTATACAGGTAGGTAAAGCAACTAACCCATTTTTTGTACCATAAAGTATACAAACTTCATCTTCCTTATCTAGTTCAACACCAAACTGTCTTTGATAAAAATCAACAATGGCTTGTTTAAATGTTTCTTTGCCATGAAATGCTACATATTTTTGATTTTCTGGTTTTCGGATTGCTTCTGCAAAACAATCAAGGATACCTTTGGGCGTTTCACCATCAGGAATACCTACAGCCATATTAATCAATGGTAAAGGGCCATGTTCTATTGTACGTCCCATTGTTTTTCCAAAGTAGCTATCTGGAATTTGTGCTAATCGATCTGACATTACCATTAAAAAGCCCTCCTAAAATAAAAAACTATATGCCCCATTAAGTGGCATATAGTTTTACATGACACTTATCTTTCAAGCATTTCACTTGTTGAAAGTAGCACAGTACTCATAATGATAAGTCTGTTGCTGAAGTTTCTACGGGTCAACCCCCTCCACCTCTCTGGATAAGTTAATTTGTAATTAATTTACATTAATTTTATCAGAATATTCTAACATGTCAATTAGCATTCACCTCTTTTATTAAGATAAAAAAGAGAGCAACTCATTTGAGTCACTCTCTTATATATCACCAAACTATCGAGTTCAGTGCTGTAGATTTTACCACCAACCGTGGCTTGCACGGAAAGCAAGGGCAGCTTCTTCAGAACCATAACGTTGTTTTGCATAGTTAAGCATACCTTTAGTTTGATCAGCTACTGAACCAGTTCCCCATGATTCTTTAGTTTGACCTAAGCCTCTGTACCCAGCTGGGTTGACCGCATTCGGGTTACCGCTTGATTCAGGCATTACGATTGAATTCCACATAGCTTCTGAACCACCAGCAGCTAAGAATTGAGCTTTTACTGATCCACCAGTTGAAGCAGCTGATGTTTGCGCTACGTTATAAGCTTTTGTTGCTACGCTTGTTTGCGTAGTTCTCACGTTTGTAGATGCTGAAGCTTTTGGTGCTGCTACTGTTACTGGAGTAGCATATGATTGTTGTGAACGTACTTCACTTGCTGATTTTTCATTTGTATTTACACTTACTTCTGAGCTTACATCTTGTGTAGTGTTAGATGATGAAGCTTGTGTACCTGCTGCATGGTATCCCCATGACCACGTGTTACCGTCTGATGTAAAAGTAAATTCATTGCCATCTAATACGAAATTATAGTTATAGGCACCAGCATGTAACGGTTGTTGATCTAATTCAGCTGAACCGTTTAATGCTAACTCAGCTAAATGTGCTTTGTCGATGTTTTGTTCTGAAGCATGTGCTTGATTGTTGTCAGATGTTGCTGCGTAACCTGTTACGCCTAATGCTACTGCTAATGATGAAGCTAAAATTGTTTTTTTCATAGTAAAATAAATCCTCCAAATTTAAAATCTAATAAAATATATTTTTGATAGTTTTGTTGTCGTATTTGCTAAAATCTTTTAATATTTATGTCTTAATTTTTTACCATAGCTAATATATCATATAAATTTATCAATCGTATTACACTTATATAACAAAACTTTACAAAAATCATATTGCTTTGTAACATTGAAATATTTTTGATTTATTTAGCGTAATACTTAAGAAAGTCTTTCTGAATCAGTTATATATCCATACTGTTATAGAAGGTCTTAAAATATAAAAAGCATTATAATTTCTATTATCTGAAAAATTACAAACCACACTGTTGTTACATCATTGTAATACGTATTTTCTATATATTTTTTATATTTTAGGGCAATACTTGCAATTTTTTTTGTTAAAAAAATAAAAAGACCTCTGATTTGAGGCCTTTTTACATTTCTTATGATACCAATAATTATATGTATACGATTAAATATTACAAAAACTTATTTCTTAACTCAGGTTTAGTCATCTGATTTACGCTAAAAATTTAAATATATCTTGGTGATATAACTTCAATACCCTCATATAAAATACATTAATTAAATAACCAATGATAAAAGGCACTACAAAGAACGCTATAAATACGATTACTAAATTCAGTAGTAATGAAGCTTCTATATGTCTAAATGCACTAATCGGCCCTACTAAACCGATGATACCAAAGCCTGCTGACTCTTTTGTACCAGCAATACCTAACAAAGCTCCAAAAAATCCTGTTATTAACGCGTTAGTAAATATAGGTAGTAAAATGATGGGGTGGCGTACCATATTCGGAATCATCATTTTAACGCCACCTAAAAATATCGTAAGCGGCACACCAGATCTATTTACTTTCAATGTTCCAGCAACAAGGACGCCTTCACATGCAACGATACCTAACGAAGCAGAGCCTGCAGCTAAGCCACTTATCCCAATAGCTAAAGCTGTTGCCACAGTAGAAATTGGCGAAATAATTAGAAAGCTGAAGACAAGCGCAATCAGCATTGACATCAATATGGGTTGTAATTCTGTAAATGTATTGACTAGGTTACCTATACCAGTAGTAATCATTTGTACATATGGAAGTATCGTTATACCTATTAAACCTGAAATAACACCTACTATCGTAGGTAAAATAATCAATGTTAAACTTCCAAAACGTTCGCCTATAACCAATATAAAAAATACTGCAATCGCAGCAGTAATCATTGTGTTAATTAAATCACCTACACCAGCAAGCATCCAAACACCATTTTTAAATTGTGCTACACCACTTCCCACAAAAGCAGCACTCGCGACTACGGCTGTCGCTAATGGCGTTAAACTAAATCGCATTGCAATTAATGCGCCAACCAATAATGGCACGGTAAATTGAATACCTAACACGACTTGAAGTAATGTTTCAAAAATATCATGTTTTGGTGCTAAAAACTTAAATAATTCTCCTAAAATAGCATTAGGTATAAGACCAGCAACAATAGCAATTGCTACTCCTGATAATACGTTATTTATAAATTGTTTTGGGCTTACTTTTATCATAGTAGCGCCTCCTAAGATGTGATAACTAAAAATATAACATATTATCATAATTTTCAGAATATTTATTTTTAATTTAATGTACTTTTATTTCAAATGGTTGTTATAAAAAAGCAGCGGGCATAGAAACCATGCATTTTATTATGATACTTTTTAAACAATTAGCTTACAAAAATGCTAATTAAAAGCGGGTAACTGCGCGCCCGCTCTATTATGATATGCATAATTCATTCAATATTTGAATATATATCGGTTACAATGAAACATAAGGTATTGTTTTAATTTTGCTTAAACACATAAACCATATAAATTAAACGTCCATACTTAATTTCATCAACTAGTTTGCTTCCATTCGTTCTCTAGTAAGCACTAAACCTTGCGTTTCATTTTCAAAAAATTCTAGTTTTTGAAGTGTATTGTTTTCTGGTAAAAACTGTTCAAATTGTTCCCAGATCCAAAATGCAATATTCTCAGCAGTGGTATTCATCGGCGGCAAGGCCTCATTAATAAGTTGACCATCTAAATAGGTCGCTATTTTTGATTTATAAATTTTATCTACTTCATTAAAATCTAAAGCTAATCCATAATCATCAATTTGGGACAAAATTTCTATATTAAATTGATAACGTTGATTGGCTAAATCTTTATGCACCGTTTGCGTAAAATATATTCGGTTATCACAAGTGAACTCGTAGTAATTTTTAATAAGCACCGCGTTACTACGATATTTAAATTGCTTAGGTGGTTGAACATTTTCAAAATTTGTCATATCAAATTCTCCTTTATTCATTTTATACTCTTATACCCTTTACTATAGAATATATGGTTAATGTTTCTGTGATTTTATTTAAGGCAATAGATATATAACTACATTTTATAAAAGGAGAAGATATATCTTATGACAATTCAAATTCAACGTATTTATGAAAAACCGCTTAAAGATGGTATACACATACTTGTTGATCGTGTTTGGCCAAGGGGTGTCTCAAAAGAAAAAGCAAACTTAGACCACTGGATCAAAGATATTGCACCAACAGCCGAATTAAGAAAGTGGTTTAACCATGACCCTCAACTTTACGCAGCCTTCAAAGAAAAATATGAAAAAGAACTACGTGAAAATAAGGATCAAAAACAAGCTTTCAATGATTTACAAGATATTATCGCTAACAGTAAGCAAGATGTGGTTTTATTATATAGCGCAAAAGACAAACAACATAATCAGGCCATTGTACTACAAGAATTATTACAATAAGGTGTGATTCATTATGACTACGCAGTATATCAATATTCAAGATTACGCCGTTCAAGAACTCATGCAACAAGACCCTACTTTAGCAAAACTCATACAACATATTGGCAATATAGAAATACACCTACGCCCCGATCCATTAAAATCATTAATTCGCTCTATTATCGGCCAACAAATCACTGTTAAAGCTGCTGCTGCGATTTTCCAAAGATTTTCGATAGCTATTCATGACATTTGGTCTGTGCAAGTCATTTCAAATTTAAGTGAAACAGAAATGCGCAATTTAGGTTTATCTAAATCTAAAATAAGCTACGTTCAAAATTTATTATCCCATGTGGAACAAAATAAACTTGACTTCACAGCTTTAAGTCGTTTAAATGATTCGGATGCTAAACATGCATTAACTGAAATTAAAGGGATTGGGCAATGGACAGCTGAAGTTTTTTTAATGTTCACATTGCAACGGCAAAATGTATTACCCATCTATGACGTTGGCTTACAAAAAGCTGCTCAATGGTTATATCAAACTTCAACTTTAGAAAGAAAAAAACAGCTCAAGCTCTGTAGAGAACGGTGGAGCCCCTATGCTTCCATAGGTGCTTTTTATTTATGGAAAGCCATTCATCAAAATCTTTTAAGTTATGATTCTATTGATTCACTTACAAATGAATGATTACGATTCAAACATAATATGACAAACATTTAACAGATTCAAATACAAGTTAATATCCGTTTTTCGAAATTTTGGAGTTCATACAGGACACAAATAACACCTCGTCAATCAATATAGTATATTCAAGAATTACTTAAAAATATAAAATCCCACTTCTCAAATAATCGAGTTAGTGGGATTTATACATGAATTTGGACAATTAATACTTAAATTAAACGCTATCTTCCTAGCCACCTTTTCTGAAATAGACAACAAATGATTTGAGAAGTATGCGATAACTGTGCCATCTCAACGGTTTTACTTCATTTGTTATCATTATAATCACCCTTATATTCAAACCATTTATTTTTTATAAAGACTTTCTTCTCCTTGTGGTAAAGATTCTATAAATTCTCTCGGATCTTCAGCGTAATCATTCCCAACGCCACCTTTCATTCTTTGAAAATGCAAATGTGGCCCAGAAGTCTGCGAACCCGTATTACCTGAAAGCGCAATGATTTCACCAGCTTTCACTTTATCTCCTGCTTCCACTTTAAACTCGTTTAAATGCATATACCATTGATGATACACACCATCTTCTTCCCTAATTTGGACTACTTTGCCTCCTAATTCATTATCAAATGTTCTAGTTACCGTACCATTTGTCGCAGCAGTAACGGGTGTATCTTTCCTTAATCCATAGTCTATGCCGTAGTGTTTGCCTTCAAAATCATTATATTTATATTCTCCAAACGATTCGGTTTCTCTACTCATATTAAAAACATCTTTATATGACTCGTCTCCATCTTCATCACGTGTGCCATCATTTTGTTCAACTAAGTTTTCTCTTACAAATTGTTGTATTGTGTCTAAATTTGTAAGCATTAATATCAACGGAACTAATATGACAATTAACAATATGATTGTTTTTAATGTATTTTTCAAATTTGGACTCACCTTTTAATTATATATTAATACCATAGTATACGTTTTTGGCAATGTGTTGCTAATCATTCAACTTGATAAAGCCTCATACTTTTGTCTTAAACTTAGTTAGTGATCACATAAAAAACGAGCGATATAACACCTATTTTTATCGGGTATATACGCTCGCTTACAATCATAATTCAATTTTTTAAAATATGAGTCTGCTTATAGCAGCATAACTTAATATAATGGTATTGAAGTGTTGGGTTATTTTAAATTATTGATTATAACTTCCTAATATATATTCAATTAAAGACCAAACACGTTCAACATCTACCGCTGTAGCAAAATAAGCATTTTTTTCTTTATTAGTGACATTGTTTAAATCAACAGACATCGTACCATAAGTTAATTGACTTTGATGTTCGATATCTATATGTGTTTGTTGCATTGTGAATAAATCAGGTTGTAATAAATACAAAATCGTGCATGCATCATGGATTGGACCGCCATCCATATCAAAATGTGTTTTATAAGTTGATTTGAAAAATTCTAATAATTCTACAACAAATCTAGATATTTCATTATCAATTCGACTAAATCTTTGAATCACTTCATCTGTCGCTAATACTTGGTGCGTGACATCTAAACCAAAGACATTAATTCTTATACCACTTTCAAAGACACGTTTAGCCGCTTCAGCGTCAACCCAAATATTAAATTCTGCCGTAGGTGTCCAATTCCCGAATGTACCACCACCCATTATCGTAATAGATTCAATAGATTGAGAAATACTTGGATCTTTAATTAAAGCCGTTGCTATATTAGTGAGTGGCCCTGTTGCAACAATTGTTACAGGTTCTGAACTTTGTTTTAAAGTTTTAATAATAACATCTGCTGCATGATGCTGTGTTGGCTTCAACACAGGCACCTCTGGTAATTTAGGTCCATCTAAACCAGAATCACCATGAATTTCTGAAGCAAATGAAGCAGGCTTTATAAGTGGACGGGTTGCGCCTACAGACACTTCAACGTCTCCTCTCCCCATCACTTCCAATACGTTAAGTGCATTTTTAGTGTTTTTTTCAACAGATTGGTTCCCAGCTACAGTTGTAACTGCTAATATATCAAGCGAACTATTTTTAGCGCCAGCTAGTATTAAAGCAATCGCATCATCATGCCCAGGGTCGCAATCCATTATTATCTTTTTACTCATTTACTACACTCCATCCGTTGTATATATTTTTAGATTTCAATTTAAGTTTGTTTATCAAGTTTATACTTTACTATTCCAATAGATTTTTATTATAGTGTGAAAAACATGCTATCCATTCACTATAAATTTTAAAATTGTCTTTAAAATCATCATACTACTTTTTTACTTTATTTGCCTAATTTTTTCCGAAAATTCAAACAAACAAACAAATGTATACTATCCATTTTAAAGTTAACTATATTTGCTCAATTCAAAAAAACTGGTAAATTAATAGCATTATACAATTTGAAGGAGGACTTAAATGAAAGCAATCTCCATTGGCGTTTTGGGTGCTTTATTTTTCTCTATTACTTTTATATTAAACCATGCAATGTCTAGCGATGGTAGCAGTTGGCTTTTTAGTGGATCACTTCGTTTTATTTTTATGTTTCCTTTTCTATTTGTTATCGTGATGTTTAAACAACGCCATCACCTCATTGTATTACATATCAAACAACATTTTTGGATGTGGCTATTGTGGAGTTCCTTTGGTTTTGTCTTTTTTTACGTACCAATCACTTTTGTATCCAACTATAGTCCAGGCTGGCTTATTTCTGCGACATGGCAATTTACCATTATCTGTGGGCTATTACTGGCTCCCTTTTTCTATGAATATATACAATATGAACAGAAAACGATCAAAGTCAGAGAACGTGTTTCATGGCGTTCACTAGGAACGTCAAGTATGACGGTTCTCGGCGTTATTATCATACAAATCCTCATATTTCAAATATCGACGTCCAAACCTTTATCTTATCTATTATGCCTTTAGTCGTTGCAGCCTTTGCTTATCCATTAGGCAATCGTAAAATGATGGCGCTTGTAGACAATGATTTAAATACAATTGAACGCATATACGGAATGACCTTAGTCACGTTACTATTTGGTTTATCATCTTTTTATTGGCATATTTACACAAGGTGTACCATCTTCAAATCAAATGGTACAAACTTTTTTCGTCGCTATATTCTCAGGCGTTATAGCAACAACGTTATTTTTCTACGCAACTCACACTGTGAAGCATAATCAAACTCAATTAGCTGCTGTTGAAGCAACACAATCAATGGAAATTGTTTTCACATTAGCTGGTGAAATGTTGTTACTAGGCTTGGTATTACCAGCATTAACAAGTTTAATTGGCATCGTCATTATAACTTTAGGTATTGTTGTTTATTGTTTCTTAAACAGTAAAATTAAAGAAAACACCCTAAAAAGTATAATACTATAATCAAATTCGTTTTATTGACAACTTGTTAATAAAGCAAGATAATTTGACTGATAAAGATGCGCAAAGCACAAATTTGGAGGTTATTAAATTGACTACTACTCATATAGATCCTCGTATTATAAGAACAAAAAAATTATTAATGGACGCTTTTCGTGAGACCGCAAAGGAAAAAAAGTTAGCCTCTATTACTGTTAAAGATATTACTGAGCGCGCTACTGTTAATCGTGCTACTTTTTACGCTCATTTTTATGATAAGTATGACATCATGGATTATACATTGTCTGAAACTATCTTAAAAAATTTAAATCAATCTCTCAACATGGTCGCCGAGTTAGATGATATAGCATTATGTAAATGTTTCATTACGATTACCAGTTATATTCAAGACACTCATGAAGAATGCCGCCTAAACAGTGAGGCTTATGGAGAAATCGTAGAAAAGAAAATTAAAGAAGCATTGGAAGATATTTTCTTAAATTTAATGGTCGATAAACACCATAACATAGATAGAGAAACGCTTGCTACAAGTGCACGTTTTCTTTCGTGGGGTTTATATGGCATCGCCAAACATTGGTTCCATTCAAGTGATTTACCAGCTGAAACATATATCAATAATTCATTGCCTTTCATTACGTCTCAATTATCTAACTCAAAATAATATAATTTTTTAATTTTAATACTGCAAATCTCTGTTTTATATAATTTTCATTGTATTGAAAGCGTTTTATTTTACTGATATAGTTATTTTAAATTTAAAATAACTATATTTTTTAATAATTCTATACGAAGGCAGGGAGCAATTTGAATTCTAAAATGACTGTAGGCGGTAATAAATTAATTTTGGCACTAGTTTTATCTATTTTAACTTATTGGCTATTCGCTCAATCTTTTTTAAATATCGGGCCTCTCGTACAACAAACCTATACAACGAGTGATGCGTTACTTAATATTGCAGTTAGTTTAACATCTTTATTTACAGGGGTATTTATGGTGGCAGCAGGCGGATTCGCAGACAAATTTGGCCGTGTTAAAATCATGCGTATTGGGCTGACTTTAAGTATCATAGGCTCTATCTTAGTGATTATTTCTGATTTTACATTTTTACTATTACTTGGTAGGGCAATACAAGGTTTTTCAGCAGCATGCTTAATGCCAGCAACGATTTCATTAATTAATACATATTACCATGATAAGGAACGACATAAAGCGTTAAGTATGTGGTCAATAGGTTCATACGGTGGGACTGGTTTATCATCTGTATTTGCAGGGCTTATTGCGACTTATATTGGTTGGCAATGGATTTTTATTGCGTCCATTATCGTGACACTCATTGTGCTTTTAATGATTAAAGATGTTCCTGAAGCAAAGGCTACGCAAAGTCATACTTCAAAATTTGATTTCTGGGGTCTTGTTTTATTCGTTATAAGCACGTTGAGCATCAATATTGTGATTACTCAAGGCGGCGATATCGGATGGTATAATCCAACTATCATTATATTAGTGCTTGTGTTTGTTATCACATTAACCCTTTTTTATTTTTACGAAAAACGAAAAAGAGAACCACTTATTGATTTTTCTCTTTTTTCAAGTCGCTACTTTATCGGTACAGTGACATCTAATTTCTTACTTAATACATCTATAGGTGCCCTTGCACTTTATAATATTTTTACACAGCAACATTTCCATCTTACTGGATTCGTTTCAGGATTAATTACCTTACCTTATATGTTTGGTGTATTAATAACGATAAGAATTGGTGAGCGTATGATGGAAACGCATGAAGCTAAGAAACCAATGAAGTTAGGTTCACTCATAGTCACTTTAGGTATCTTACTCTTATCATTATCTTTTTTACCTACACCTATATATATTATAGGTAGTCTAATCGGTTTTTTATGTTTTGGTATGGGTCTGGGCTTTTTTGCGACACCTGGTCTTAATACAGCAGTAGTACATACACCTAAAGAAAAATTAGGTATCGCTTCAGGTATTTACAAAATGGTTGCAACTATTGGTGCTGCATTTGGTATTACAATTTTCACAACGGTTTATCTCGTTATTGATGAACATGTGTCTCGTACAACTGGTAGTTTCATTGCATTTTTAGTGTGCGCATTATTTATGTTTTTATCATTTATTTCCACACGTTTTATTATTCCAGAAGCCAAAGAAAAAGAATTATTTTAAATTAGTACAATGTTCAGTTTTAACCATTCATATAACAGACACCTCGTTTAATACGCTACATGAGCGTAATTTTATTAAACGAGGTGTTTTTATAATTTCATATTTTTTTATATTTTCTAAGTCTATGAATTAACTATTATTATTGTTGATAAATTGTAATATATCACCAGTTAACGGTACGGCGCTATTACTTTCACCTTCAACGCCACCATAATGTAAACCGATTAATTCATTATTACTGTTAAATACAGGTGATCCTGAATTTCCACCATATGTACTTGCATTATATGTTAATGTCTCACTATTACCATTGATTATTTCGCCAGAACTTTCCCACATGGTTGCTAAAGGTTTATCTCCAGGGTAACCAGTCACTGTTATTGGATTATCTTTAGAAACAGTTGAAGCATCCTGAATCGTCGCAGGTTCAACCACTTCTCCTACAGATTGGCCGTCATCATTTTTATTTAAATGAACAAGCACTAAATCAGCATCTCCAGGATATGCTTGTGTATCTTTTTCAGAAAATGTACCATACGGGAACTGACTATCATTTTCAGCAGCTGGCGCAAAAGATAGATTTCCATTAGAAAGATCCGCAACGTGTTTATTCGTTAATATTGTGTTTTCACCAATAACAACACCTGTAGCTATACTTTCACCCGCCTCTATATAGCCAATCGATTGATAATGTCCTGTTTGAGTATTTTCAATTTGATGTCGATCTTCACCCGGTAAGACGACTCTAGGCGACATATTACCTGCAGGCTTATTATCGTTTGTTTGCTGTGTCTCTGATGATGTATGATTCAAAGTTTTATCTTGTGTTTGTGCATGTATAGATGAATTCACAGCACTTAAAAAAATGAGCAAGCTTCCTACGACTGTACTGACTATAAATTTTTTAATCAAAATGAACCTACCTCCTATAAAAGTGATTACGCTTTCAATTTACAGAACTTTTCAAACTTAATCAATTATTATTAATTCTTCATATCAATTTTATAGTTATTATAATATTTTCAAAATGAATTTATATCAAATTATTATATTTACGAAACAAGAATTAAACAACAACATCATCATAATGTTGCTTAAGCAATCAATCTATAAACATGTTGTTTGCATTATATTTGAAATGAGCATATAATCAATCTAAACAACACATGTTACTTAGTTAACTTTCGTTGTTTAATTTGATCAGATAGGAGGGATAGACGTGACAACAATCCAAACACACAATGGTTTCAAACGGACTTTTCGAAAGAACTATTTAACCTTAGGTTTAATGTTACCTTTTGATGACTCTGAAAATATCGCATTGTCGTTTGATAAACAAGTCGAGTTAACACAATATGCTGAAGCACTTGGATTCACGAGCCTTTTTGTTAGGGATAATCCTTTATATAGCCCACACTTAGGTAATGTAACGACAAACTACGATCCGTTTGTATTTTTAACTTTCATCGCTGCCAACACATCAAAAATTGCTCTCGGAACATCTAGCATTGTTGCTACATTACGTCATCCAATTCATATAGCTAAAGCAGCTACTTCTCTTGATTTGATCTCAAACGAGCGATTGTTATTAGGTTTAGCAACAGGCGACCGTCAATTTGAATTTCCAGCATTTAAAATAGATTCAAATAACTTAAGTCAACATTTCCAATCAGCAGTTTCATCATTAAATGAACTATGGCAAACACACTCGCCTCAAATTTCAAATGATTTATTTGATTTGTATGAGGACTCAGGGTTACAAATATTACCAAAGCATAAACATATTCCTATGTTTGCGACTGGTTACGCTAAACAAGACATTCATTGGCTTAAACAGCATATGGACGGATGGTTATTTTACCCACAGCCATTCCAACAGCAAAAAGATTTACTACAAAAATGGCATAACAATGGTATATTCAAACCTTTTATGCATCCATTAGTCATTGATTTATCAATAAATCCAGATGAACTTGTAAAGCCTGTTAAAGGCGGATATAGATTAGGTAGAAACACTTTATTAAAAATATTAAAAGCGTATGAACGTATTGGGACAAATCATATAATGATACAATTCATAACAAATGAAAGAACGTATAAAGATATATTAGCTGAGGTGGGTAATGAAATTATGCCACACTTTCCACCTCATCATACTCAGGAGGAATTAGTGAATGAAATTATTAGATAGAATTAATCATTTAGCAAATAAAGAAAAGTTACAACCTTTAACAGTTGAAGAAAAACAAGAGCAACACACTTTAAGACAAGAATATTTACAAATGATTCGTGGCCAAGTAGTGAATACATTTTCTGCCTTAAAAGTGGTTGATCCCCTAGGTGAAGATGTTACACCAGATAAAGTTTATAAATTACGTGAAGAAATGGGTACTTTAAACTTAGACTAAAGGTTAGAAAACAAGACAAATAGCGCATTTTTTAAAATGATTGTCTTGCCCGATCTGGCAAAGCAGACTGAGAAAAACGTTTAGTTTGAGAGAATTACATGACTATAAGCTCATGTATTGCTTATATTATATTTGTGACCGAGACATCAATAATGTCTCGGCCGCTTTTATTTTAAATACAGTCATTGGTATCCTATAGTAATTTAATGATTTATTATTTTATCCATCGAACGTGCTACGCTATCAGCATACATACCACCAAATTTTAGTAAATGAACCATCAACAAATATAAGCGATAAAATTCAAGGCGTTCATTGACTCCATTACTTAACGGGTAATGTTTATCATATGCATGATAAAAATCTTGAGTAAATCCACCAAATACTGTAGTAATACCTAAATCAAATTCTCTATCACCGTATAAGGGCGCAGGGTCAAATAAAGCAGGGTCTCCATTTTCTAAAAACATGTAGTTCCCACCCCATAAATCACCATGTAATAAAGATGGTTTGCTTTTATGCTTATCTAATGCGTTTACAATGACTGCTCTTACCTTGTAATATTTATCCACGTCCTCATCTGCCCATAAACCTTTATTTACCAAAGCTTCTTTTAAGTGATCTAAACGCTGCTCTACAAATATAGTCTTCCAATGATCTGACCAACTATTATCAAACGAAATATCTCCGCCTTCATAAGGCAGTCCAAAGCCAAATTTACCTTCTGGCTGTTGATAACTATGCATTTTAGCTACAAGCTTTCCTAATTCAGTTTGGCTGCCTTGCGTACCTTCATTTAAAAAGGTTAGTAAAAGATAAGCGTCACCGTTTACTTCTCCGTTATCGACAACTCTAGGCGCTGTGATTCCAGCTTGTTCGAATAAATCGAGTCCTGCTACTTCTGCATCAAAAAAGGTTTTACTTCTACCACGCTGTACTAATAAAAAATAAGGCTCTTGAGTTGTTTCTACTCTAAAGGCTTCATTGACGTCTCCACCACTCACTGGTGTAATTTTTTCTATATGTTCTAATGGGAGTTGTGACTGCCATTGCTCTTTCATAAAATATCCCTCCGTATTTTAAGCATCACTCTACTATTACCGTTTTTCGCTATATTTAATCAAATCTAACGCTTTTCGATTGATGTGAAACTTATATTAATTATTTTTATTTATACTAGGCATATGATTACTAAAATGCTAGTCTATTAAAGACAATTATTTTCATAATAAACGATAACTATTACATCATTTTTATCTATTACTAATTTCGATAAATGGAGCGATTATTACATGTATAAATTAATTAAACCACTTTTATTTCAATTCGATCCTGAAAAAGCACATGGTATGACTGTTAATGCGCTTAAAACTTCACAAAAACACTCTCAATTTTTACCGATACTAGAGAAATTATTTTATTATAAGCATGATATATTATCTCAAAATATTAAAGGCATCCATTTTGAGAACCCTGTTGGTTTAGCTGCTGGATTTGATAAATCTTGCGAAGTGCCAAAAGCGTTAGAAAAATTAGGTTTTGGCGCGCTCGAATTAGGCGGCATTACGCCTAAACCACAACCTGGCAACACTAAGCCACGTATGTATCGTTTAGTAGAAGACGATGCGCTAATCAACCGTATGGGGTTCAATAATTTGGGAATGCATAAAGCACTAAGTAATTTACGAAAATTTAATTATGAAACGCCTATCGGTCTTAATGTAGGTGTCAATAAAGCAACGCCGTATGAACAACGTTATGAAGATTACATAAAAGTCATCGATACATTCAAACATGATGTTGCTTTTTTCACTGTTAATATCAGTTCTCCAAATACAGAAAACTTGCAAAGCTTTCATGATGAAGATGAATTTTCTCAATTATGTTCAGCTATTCAAACTTATAAAATTCAATATGAAATTGACGTTCCTATTTTTATCAAGTTAACATCTGACCTTAGTGTAGGAACTTTAACACGCATGCTTGAATCCATCACACAAACTTTCGACGGCATTATGTTAGCTAATACGACTCAAAAACGTGAGCATTTGCAATCTGCTAATCAAAAAGAAACTGGCGGTTTAAGTGGCCGTCCTCTATTTGAACGCAATTTGCAATTGATTGCTCATACCTACCAAAAAACACAAGGCAAATTTTTAATTATTGGTACAGGCGGTATATTTAATGTAGATGATACGATTAAAATGTTACGCCACGGTGCTTCGCTTGTACAAATTTACAGTGCCTTAGTATTTGAAGGGCCGGGCTTACCAAAAAAAATTAATAAACAGCTTGCTCAATATTTACAAGCGCATGGCTACCGTCATATTAATGATATTATTGGACTAGACGTATAATGTATTTTTATTTTGCAATCAAATGACTTATTTAAAATATTAGTAGTGATATTGTGATAGTTTTTATATTATAGGGTAAACAAATATTGAAGGAGGCGCTACAATGTATAAAAATATATTACTAGCTTATGATTTTGATAATTCATTTAATAACGTCCCAAATGAATTACAAAATTTAACTACTGGTGTTGATGACGCCAAAATCACTATTTTCAATGTTATTCCTGAAGGAGATTTACAAACTTCTGTGCGTTATGATGGCGTACATTTTAAAGAATTAGCAGATGAAAAAGGAAAAACGTTAACACCCTTTGTTGAAAAATTAGAAGAACTGGGGTTAAAAACGCAAGTAAAATTCAGTAGCGGTTATATTAAACAAGCCATACTGAAAGAAATCGAAATGCATCATTATGATATTATTGTTATGAGTAATAAACGCGCGAAGTCAGATATTAAAAATGTGTTAGGAAACGTAACACACAAGATTGCTAATAGCGCAAATATTCCTGTCCTTATCGTAAAATAATAACCTATAATAAATTAAAAACTCATTGTTCATATAAATAACGTCTCATATGACGTTACTTAAAGACCAATGAGTTTTTTTTATATAGTGAAAGAAATCAAACGACGCCTGACTTAGCTATCCTTGGGGCATTTGTGTTAAATAAGTTTCAATAACTTGTAACACCCCTGACTCGTCATTAGAGGGTGCGCGGTAATTTGCAGTTGCAGCAACTTCTGGGCTGCAGTTTGCCATCGCATAACTGTAAGGTGTTAAGGCTAACATTTCAATATCATTATTAGCATCTCCAAAAGCTAGCAATTCATTCGTTTGTATTCCCCAGCTGTCCAAAAGTGCTTCAATCGCGACGCCTTTATTCACTTTAGGAAGTATGATATCCAAACTATCATTGCCACTTGTCACAGCTCTTAGTTTCTCGCCATATTTGTTTTTCAAGCCTTGCATTACATTTTCTAAAAGTGTTTGATCTTTAATTCTAAGTGCCATTTTAACAAATTCATCTTGATTAATACTTTTAAAATCTGAAACCTTTTTTATATGATAATAATATTTATATAAAAATGACAAGAAATCATCGCTAACATAATCCAACACATACGCCGTGTTTAGGCCACTTAATACTACGTCTTGAATATGGTAATGGTTTATAATTAAATCTAAGACGTCAGCCACAAGGTGTTTATCAAAATAATGCGCTGTCACTAACGCCTCATTTTGATAAGTCACTGCGCCATTTTCAGCTACATAGGTTATCTGATTGTCTTTTTCAGGAAAAAATGAACGTAATTGTGCGTATTGATTACCACTCGCAACTATAAATTTAATATGTTTTTCTATCATTATTTCAAAAAGTTGATTAAAATAGCGTTCATCAAATGTATTATCAGATTTAAAAAACGTGCCATCTTTATCGACTGCTATTGCTTTTATCACATGCTACACCTTCCATTCTTGTACAAATCCTTATGACTTTGATTTTCTCACATTCCCAGACACACCACAACAACATTAAATAAACAAAGCACCATAGCAGCATGCATCTATGATTCACACTTTTTCTAATCTTTCCATTATTATTTAATACACAATCACTTGCTTTCCCTTAGCAGTTACACCACATAACATTCATTTTAGTATGAATGATGTGCGTCGATATGTGACATGCTATGATTCATTCATGATGCCTATTAATCGTGCGCTTCCATTTTTGTTAACGTTCTAATGCTTTCTAAATTCACTTGTTTTAAAAGTTGTTCGTAAGTGTTAAGTGCTTTTTTAGTTTCTATCTCACCTGCATCTGTTAAATAAATATACATGGCTCTTTGATCTTCTATACATTCTTGTCTATAAACAAACGCAATTTCTGTTTTTTCCATTCTGACAATCAGTCTAGACATAGCGCTTTGGCTTAAATCTACCACTTTAATTAAGTCATTTATTTTATACTTTTTATTTTCTGATTTATAAATTTCATATAAAACGTAAAATTCTTTAAGACTTAAATGGTATTGCTCTTTTAATTTTCTTTCAATCATCATTTCAATATAGTGTATATATTTGGTCATTTTAATCCAGTTGTCTATCTTTTGTTCTTTGTTCATCGTACATCTCCCCTAATTCAATCGAAACTTACCATTATTAAATCATACATTTCAATTATGTTATATCAAAAACAGCTTTGTTTTTAATTTGCCATTTTCTATCAGCAACATTTTTTATAAAATTCGAATCATGTGATGTAAATAATATAATTCCCGGATACTTATTCATAAACTGCTCTAATGCTGTGATTGTTTTTATATCTAAAAAATTAGTCGGTTCATCTAAAATAAGCATATTGGCTTTGGTAGAAAATAATATAGCTAAAGATAACTTAGTTCTTTCACCACCACTTAAATCTACACAAGAACGATCTAACGCTTCATTTAGTCCTAGATTATTTAAAATAGCACGTGCAAACGATGAGGTTGCGCCCGTTTTTTCAATTAAATATTGTAATAATGGTACATCATACATATCTTGGTAAGAAAGCTGTTGATAATATGCCATCTCAATTTTAGGTGAACAATCAATACTTGGGTCGCGCTGGTAAATCGTTTCAAATAAAGATGTTTTACCACTACCATTTTCCCCAATAATCGCTATATTTTTCGCATAAGGTATCTGAAAACGAGCATGTGATAATATGTCGTTACCTTCTTTGATAATATTCAAGTCTTGTGCAACGATCGGGTAATGATTATGCACATCATAGATTTTACTATGTGGAAATTGAAACTGATTTTCAGCTTGTGGTTTTTCGATTTTTTCTAATTGCGCCATGCGTTTTTCAATATGTTTAGCTTGCTTCTGTGTTGCTTTTTCAACTGTATCTTTTTGTTTAGAGCCGCTTAAACGGTCGGGCGACATACTTTTACTTTTATGTTTTGCAGAAGCCGTTTGGATTTGTTGCGCTTTTTTACGTTTATTATCGCTTGCGTGCGCTAATCGTTTCTTTTCATTTATATAATTGTCATATTGCCTTTGTTTCTCCATATTTTCTAGTCCCAACTGACGCTCATACTGCGAATAGTTCCCTTTAAATACGCGTATTGTACCATCATTTTGTATGTCCCATATCGTGTCTACAACTTCATCAAGTACGTCTCTATCATGACTCACTATAATTAAAGTGCCATAATAAAATTTTAGTGTCTGAATCAGATAATCAACACTCGCATAATCCAAATGATTGGTCGGTTCATCTAACAGTAGTATTGGGCTATAATTTGAAATAACAGTTGCGAGTTTGTACTTCGCCTTTTCGCCGCCGCTCATTTTACCAATTTCTGCCATAGGTAGCTGAAGTTCACTTAAAATACTGCCATCTAACGTATTTATCTCAATATTTTCTGGCGTATCTATTTGTTTGAAATATTGTATCTCTTCCTTAACATCAACGCTACCCTTTTCTACTAGGCTAGGTTGTGTGATCATGTTGAGTAATGTTGTCTTCCCAGTACCATTATTGCCAATCACTCCAATTTTTTCAAATTGATAAGCATATAAATTTTCTATTTTTAAAAAACGAGTATCAGTCAGTGATTGGTTAATCTGATGTAATTTGATTGTATATTGTTCCATGTTTAGTTAATACACTCCTTAAAATTAAAGGGCGTGTACGCAAAAAAGAGACAGGTTTCTCCCGTCTCATCCGCTATATAAATCATAAATGTTCTTTTAAAAAGATACTGAAATTTATAACTTATATTTAATTTTAGGAAAAAATGACATACTTCTCCCTATGAGATATCCTTGCGAACAAGACCTTTTTGAATGATTTAAATTATGCGTTATTCAAAAAGGCAATTCTTAGTCTCATAGAAGCTGTCATTTTAATCCTCCTTTTTCCATCAATTTATATAATGTAATATAACATTTTACATTATATTTCTCAATCAATGTACACATTTTGTTTTCATTTCACTTTAAATATCATTAAAAAACCATTCCAGCGTGTGTATCACCTAACCTAAAAACAATCGTGCGTCTACAAATGTTTGAGTTGATAATCACTACTAAAATGGTTTTATAATTTTTAATTAACTATTGTTTCAATAATTGTTCTTTCAAATCTTTACGCTCGTATTCTAAAGAATATGGATCATTTAACCAATAAATACCTTCATCTACTTTAATTGTATGTCCATTTTTGACAGCTTCGGTATTTTTCCATATATCTTTGTTTTCAAATGATAATTTACTTCCTTTGGCGACTGGCGTTACAACGTAATCTCCTGCCATGTCTGGAAGTTCTTCTTCAGATATATCAGCTAAATCATTTTTCTTAGTCGCTTGTTCTACGGTTTTTGGCATGGTTAAACCGAATGCATCATATAATACTTCACTACCGTGACCATATGTTTTACCAAGCGCATACACTTTTTTATCAAAATCTTTAATGATTGATACAGTCGTATCTTCCCCTATTGCATCTTTAATAGCTTTACCATCATTTTCTGTCTTTTTGTTCCACTTATCAATCCATGCATTCGCTTTATCTTCTTTACCTACTATTTTTCCTAATGCCTGATGTTGTTCTTTATAATCATGTTTCATATAATCAAAGGCGATGGTTGGTGCTACTTTATTTAATTTTTTCAGGTTTTTATCCGTATTGTACGTAATAATTAAATCTGGTTTTAACTTTGCGACGCTTTCTACATTTTCAGCATCTACTTTTTCTACATCTTTAAATTTATCTTTTAATACTTTACTATCATCTACAATATCTGCAACACCAACAATATTTGCATCGAGTTGTTCTAAACCACCCGCGTATGTTGCGCCAAGTACAACAATACGTTTAGGGTTTTTTGGAATTTTTACTTTATCCCCTGAATCTTGAACGTACGTTTTTGTTTCGCCCTCATTCTTAGATGACTTGTTATCAGACTGATTACTACATGCTGACAACACCAAAATAAGCGCGAGCAATGGTAATAATATTTTTTTCATTCTTAAATACTCCCCTTTTCGATATATTTATAATTGAGTCAGAGACAGATGTCTAAGCCTTGAATCATGTTTCGTTCTCATATCCAAGCGATAATTGTTTTGAGATCATAGTCGGTTACTATGTACGTTACATTTCCAACTTTCTCTAGTTTCTATCCATAGGTTTTTGAGGCTAAGACAATTCATTATGTCCGATGTGCTTATCTCAATTGAATGGCTTTTACTTGTTAATCATAAAACAGCATACGCTTTAATAAATAGAGAGTAACTCTTTTGTATACTTATCACGTTGGTCATCAAACAAATCACCTATAGGAAAATCATCGACGATTTCGCCATCTTTCATAACAATCATACGCTCAACAAATTGATTTAAAAATGCAATATCATGAGAAATCATAAGTATACCTTTATTTGTTTGGTCGTAGTAATCTTTTAATACTTTAATCATTCTTTGTTCCGCTATAACGTCTAAACTTGCTGTAATTTCATCACAGATTAACATATCCGGCTCTAACATTAAGGTCCGTATCGTGTTAAAGCGTTGCAGTTGGCCTCCACTTAATTCGTCTGGAAATTTTTCTAGTAATGCATTTTCTAATTGCATATACGCCATTAAGTGCTCAAGTTTCTTACGAATAGATGCCGGGGAGTGTGTACCTTTATAATATTGTATAGGTTCTTCTAATGCTGTGCGTATTTTAAATTTAGGGTTAAAGCTATCATATGCATGTTGAAATATCGGAAGCATACTTAAGCCTTGCGTTGAAAAGTGGCCTTGGTAATGAGTTAACAAACCTAACATGACATGTGCTAAAGTGGTTTTACCAGAACCGCTTTCGCCGACAACGCCCACCTTTTCGTTTGGTGCTATGGTTAAATTGATATCTTTTAAAATTGGGGCTTGTTTATAAGCAAAGCGAATATGTTTCAACTCAATCATAGGCGCCATCCTTTCTTAATTGACTCCGTGCATCAAATAGTTCCAGGCTATACGGCTTCACATGCCGATTTTTAAAAGCCTGAACATGATTAAAATCTATTAATTCACCGTGTTGAATGACATTAATCCAATCACTAAAACCAAGAACATGAGATAAATTATGCGTGATAATCAATAAAGTCACTTGGTGAACGTCGGCTAAGTGTTTGATTAAATGCATTAAATTATAACCAGTTATTGCATCTAAAGATGACGTAGGTTCGTCAGCAATAATAACACTTGGGTTCAGCATTAAGACACTCGCTATTTGCACCCTTGCTAGTTGCCCGCCAGATAAACTAAAACGGTAGCGTTTCATCACGTGTTCTGGATTTAAATCTACCCATTTAAGCGCTTGTGTTACAAACTTATAAGCCACCGTTTTATCTACTTTGTAATGCATTTTATAAATCGCAAGTAATTGTTTTCCTAATTTGGTATGGTCATTAAAACTATGTGTGTAATCTTGGGATATAAATCCTATTTCTTTGCCTAATAAATGATGCATATTAGTAATTATTTCACCTTTATAATGTAATGCATCAAATCGCGTCGTTAATGTATCAGGTACTTGTTGTACTAATGCCTTTGCAGTCAAACTCTTACCAGAACCACTTTCACCAACCAATACATTTACCTTACTCTTACGTAATGCTAAATCAAGATGGTGTATAAGTGTTTTGCCCTCTCGTTCTTTTATAGTTAGGTTTAAGATTTCCAAAACGTTAATATTAGCCATCTATATCACGCTTTCCTTTTAATAATTTATCTCTTAATGCGTCACCAGCTAAATTAAACAATAAGATAGTGATTGTAATTAAAAATGCTGGCACAATCAATAGTAACGGGTAAGCATCAATATAATCTCTACCTGCATTGAGCATTGCACCCCATTCTGGAGAAGGTGGTTGTGCGCCTAAACCTAAAAAGGATAGAGAAGAAATATAAAGAATAATTTTACCAAAATCTACTGTCATCAACACAATCATTGATGGCATCACTTGTGGTAAAAAATGTTTAAAGATAATGATGTGGGTTGGCACGTTAAACAACCTAGCCATTTGTATATAAGGTTTTTCAACTTCACTACTCACAATCGATCGTGTGAGGCGAGTATACGTCATCCATTTTATAATCGTGATTGCTATAACTAAATTCCAAATACTTGGTTTAAAGAAACTTGCCATGGCAATCATTAAGACAAATTCTGGGATACTCAATCCGATGTCAATAATTCGCATAATAATAGTATCAACAATACCTCTTTTATATCCTGCTAAAAGTCCAAGTGGGACACCAATAATTACAGTGATTAATAAAGTGATTAAACTGATCACTAACGTATATCTAGCCCCCACAATCACTCTCGATAGTAAATCCCGTCCATAGTCATCTGTACCTAACCAATGTGTACTACTTGGTAACTCTAATGCATTTCCGAGATGTACCTCTAGTGCGCTATTCATCGATACAAAAAACTGAGCTACAACTAATACCAAGAGATACAGCAAGAATATATATAAAATTAAATTTCGTTTATTTATTCTTTTCATTAAATTTCACCATCCTGTTGGTGACGTTTTAATGCATCCTTTGTCCTATTAAAACGACGTTTAGGATCAAGCCATAATAGTAATAAATCACTAATCGTGTTGGCCAGCACAACAAAGAAACCAATCATAATAACTGCACCTTGTACTACTGGATAATCTCTCGCTCTAATACTGTCTACAAGAAAATGACCTACACCAGGGATACCAAATAAATTTTCAATAACCACAGTGCCTCCAATCAAACTTCCTACAGACATACCTAACACAGTAATGACAGGTATAATGGCAGGTTTAAATAAATCTTTCCATAAAATGTAGCGCTCCGACATGCCTCTTAACCTTGCCGCTTCCACTTCTTTTGAATTATAAAGTTCTATCAAAGTGGAACGCATCAACCTTACATAATAGGCACTCATGCCTATACTTAATGCTATGACAGGCAAAATATAACCAGCCATTGAATCTAAACCAGATGACGGTAATACATCTAATTTTTGAGCAAATACATAAATAAATATGGTTCCTAAAAAGAAGGAAGGAATACTGACCGTAAATGAAGTCAATATTCTGATCCAAGTATCCAACCACGTATGATAATATTTCGCAGCCACAATACCCAATGGTAGCGCAACTACAAACACAACAATAATAGTTAGTACTGCTATAAATACTGTCGGTGGCGTGTAGAAAACTAATTCTTTAATTACAGGTTCGCCAGTCTGATAACTCGTACCAAAGTTTAATTGTACGATTTGTCCTAACCATTGAAAGTATTGAACTATAGGAGATTGGTTAAGTCCTAATCGTTCTTTAGTTTCTTCTATTTGGTCATTTGAAACATTTGCTACATCTAAATGTAAAACTTTATCAACTGGATCGCCAGGCGTAAGTTTCATTAAAATAAAAGTGATAGTAGAAAGGACAAATAATACGATGATCATTTGTCCAATTCTAGAAAGTATATTTTTTAATATCATTCTTTTTTATCTACCTTATAATCAATAAGATAAATACCTTCTGGTGTTGCTTTTAAGTTTTCTACATCTTTACTCATACCGACGATATTATCGTTGTAAGAAATATAGCTATTTGCTAAATCTTCATGTGTAATATCTAAGATTTGATTTGTGATTTGATGACGTTCATCTTTACCTACCGTTTTATTTAATTCATCAATTAATGCTGTGACTTTTTCATTATCATAACCACCTGCATTGATTGCACCTTCAGGTTTATATGCTTGGTTAAAGAAATATCCTGTGTCGCCTCTTGGAATCGTACCAAAACTATAAAGCGACGCATCCCATTGGCTTTGGTCGTCAAGATATCCTTGAATGTCGTCTACATTACGCAATTGGATATCTATATTCGCTTTTTTAGCGTCAGATTGTATAACTTGTGCCATTTTCGGTAGTTCTGGTCGACCATTATAAGTTGACACCGTCAATTTCAATGGATGTTCTTTCGTATAGCCTGCATCTTCCATTATTTTCTTAGCTTGAGCAATGTCTTGTTTTTGTACTTTTTGGCTTTGAATAAAGTCTAATTTAGTATTAAATGGACCTGTGGCAGGCTCTGCGTAGCCTTTCGACACATTTTTTGTAATACTTTCACGATCAATGACTTTATCTAATGCTTCCCGAACTTGTTTAGTCATTTTATCGCTTGAATGATTATATAATAATAGCGCTGTTCTAAATCCAGAGACAGAAGAAACTTTTGTCTTATCACTATCTTTGAGTAACTTCACTTTTTCGACTGGTAAATCTGTGATTACATCTGCTTTTCCAGAATCTAAATTACTTGTACGTGCATTACCGTCTTCTTGGTATGTAACGTTGATATGGTCTAATTTAGGTTTACCTTGCCAATAGTCCTCATAACGATCTAGCTGTATCTTTTGTGATTGTTTATAATTTTTAATTTGATATGGCCCTGTACCTACAGGTGTTTTATTAACGTCACCTTTTGCTTTGGTATCATAAATAGCTGAGAAAGGACTAGCTAATTCTGAAATTAATTCAGGGTACGCTTCTTTCGTGTTTATCTGCAGTTTCTGCCCATCTACTTTAATATCTTTGATAGGCAATGAACCTTTGACTAAATCACTTTTTTTAATACTTTCTTCTAAACTCGCTTTAACGGCTTCTCCAGTCACTTTTTTACCGTTTTGGAATTTAATATCGTCTTTTAAAGTTAAATTTAACTGTGTTGGTGATGTTTGTTCGTATGATTCAACTAGCAATTTTTGCACTTTTCCGTCTGCTGTAGCTTTAAACAGAGACTCTGCAGCGCCTATTTTCACTGGGACATCCGTTTCATATGGTGCGATTGATGTGGTCTTGAGTGGCAACTCCACATCTAAAGTCTTACCTTTAGATTGGCTACCAGAACCGCTACAACCAGCTAAAATAACTGCTGTCGAAGCTAATACTGTGATGAGTTTCTTCATAAGCATACCTCTTTCCAAAAAAATTTATATTCAATTAATATCTTTTAATCAATCATGTCTATGATTATTATACTGCCATCGATAATTTAATTAAACACTCATTCTTCACTTTCTTCTGCTTTCTGGACACTCATACTATTACCTGCAAACAGCATAATCCATGTTGCTATAATAAACGGCAATGTAAAGACCGGTAAGCCAAATGGTGTTAGCAATGTAGTCATGCCTGCATGTATAACAACGGTGAGTAATACACCAAGTATAATACTCATATAACGAGGGATTCTCGTTTTAAATGCAATTCCCAATGCTAATACAGTAAGGATGACATTATAACCAAATAAACCATCATTAATTTGATCATGGTTCGCACCCAGCACTGTTACTGCTGCAAAGCCAATAACATTGGCAATGATAGCGAACATGCCAGCTTTTCTTGAAGCAATCAATATACCAATTAATATTAAGGCACCTGCTAAAACATTTTTTAATAAAAACACTTCACTAAAGCCTGATAAAAAAGCACTTACGAACTGAATACTATGGCCTGAAAAAGTAATTTCTTGTACTGTATCAGGTAATATTTTGACGTCTGCATTTACAAATCTAAATTGAAAGGACATCAATAAGACGACCCAACTAACAAAGACGTATGGCATCGTCAACATCGGTACTCCAAAGGGTTTAAAAAATTCTCTGAATGCAGAACCTAACGGCATAGTAATAATGACAGCTATTAAGACAATCAATAAGCTATACCATGCTGGCACTAAAAACAATGTCAATGCAATTGCTGTAAGTACTGGATTAAATCCGGCTAAACCAGTATTTATTTCTTCTTTCGAATAATTTGTATGCTTAGCTAACAATAAAGAAATGATACTAGCTATTAATGCCATTAAGCCTACTTGCCAACTTCCTATAAAAAGGCCTAATAAAATAAACAAACCTGTCCATGCATTGTTTAACAATAAGACCTGCGCGATATTTTTCAGTAAAATCTGAATCGCATTCACAATGTCACCCGATTTCTATAAAATTTACGTTAACAATGATATACCAAACAACCTAAAATGAAAAGTCTCGCAATTAATTGTGCAATTTTTCAGTTATATCATTTGAAATTAATGTGTAATCCTTGTAGTTGCTTATTTTTACGTTTATTATTGAATTTGTAAGCACATAAAAAGATTATATTTATCATTTTTTATCATTTTTTGAAAGGTAGTGAAAATTGTGCATTTTACACAACGTGAACAAGATAAGTTAATGCTAGTCATTGCATCTGATTTAGCACGTAGACGTCAACAAAGAGGCTTGAAATTAAACTATCCTGAAGCAGCCGCAATCATCAGTTTTGAATTACTAGAAGGCGCAAGAGATGGAAAATCTGTTGCAGAGTTGATGAGTTACGGTAAACAAATATTAAGTGAAGATGATGTAATGGAAGGTGTTGCTGACATGTTAACTGACTTAGAAATTGAAGCAACCTTCCCTGATGGTACAAAACTAATTACTGTCCATCATCCAATAGTCTAAAGGGGGTTATATGATGAAACCAGGTGAAATTATTGTTAAACGCACAGAAATCGATGTTAACAAAGGCCTACACGCTACAGTAATTAATGTTAAAAATACAGGAGACCGTCCTATACAAGTAGGTTCTCATTATCACTTTTTCGAAGTAAATCCTGCATTAGATTTTGATCGTGAACAAGCGTACGGGAAACGTTTAGATATTCCTGCAGGTGCTGCGGTTCGTTTTGAACCAGGCGATGAAAAGGAAATTCAATTAGTTGAATATAAAGGAAAACGCAATATTTTTGGTTTCCACGGAGAAGTAAATGGCCCTATCGATGAAACACGTGTGTATAAACCAGAAGACGATTCCAAAGAAACAGAAATTATCGATGAGTCTAATTTATCAGAGGAAAATGCTAATAAAGAAAGTGGGTATAACAGATGAGTTTTAAAATGACGCAATCTCAATATACGAGTCTTTATGGTCCGACTATCGGTGATTCAGTTAGACTCGGTGATACAAACCTATTTGCAAGAGTCGAAAAAGATTATGCTACGTATGGTGATGAAGCTACATTTGGTGGAGGTAAATCCATCAGAGATGGTATGGCTCAAAATCCTAACGTAACAAGAGACGACAAAAAAGTAGCAGACTTAGTTATTACCAATGCGCTTATTCTCGATTACGACAAAGTAGTCAAAGCAGATATTGGTGTTAAAAACGGGTATATTATGAAAGTTGGTAAAGCGGGTAACCCTGATATCATGGACAATGTGGATATTGTGATTGGTGCAACAACGGATGTTATTGCTGCAGAAGGTAAAATCATAACTGCTGGTGCTATTGATACACACGTTCACTTTGTTAACCCAGAACAGTCGCTCGTAGCACTAGAAAGTGGTACAACGACTTTAATCGGTGGTGGTACAGGTGCTTCTGAAGGTTCTAAAGCAACCACTGCTACGCCAGGACCATGGTATATCCATCGTATGTTAGAAGCTGCAGAACAAATCCCGTTAAACGTTGGGTTTACTGGTAAAGGCCAAGCTGTGAACCATACAGCATTGGTTGAACAAATCCATGCTGGCGTTATCGGACTTAAAGTCCATGAAGACTGGGGTGCAACACCTTCTGCTTTAGATCATGCATTACAAGTTGCAGATGATTATGACGTGCAAGTGGCACTACACGCAGACACATTAAACGAAGCTGGATTTATGGAAGAAACGATGGCTGCTGTTAAAGACCGTGTATTACACATGTATCACACAGAAGGCGCTGGTGGTGGTCACGCACCTGACTTAATTAAATCAGCTGCTTACTCAAATATCTTACCTTCCTCAACTAACCCAACTTTACCATTCACACATAACACGGTTGATGAACATTTGGATATGGTTATGATTACCCACCATCTTAACGCTTCTATTCCAGAGGACGTTGCCTTCGCAGATTCTCGTATCCGTAAAGAAACGATTGCTGCAGAAGACGTATTACAAGATATAGGTGTATTTAGTATGGTAAGTTCTGACTCTCAAGCTATGGGCCGTGTTGGCGAGATTATCACACGTACTTGGCAAGTCGCTCACCGCATGAAAGAACAACGTGGTGCACTCGAAGGAGACAGCGAATATAACGATAATAACCGTATTAAGCGTTATATTGCTAAATATACAATTAACCCAGCAATTACGCATGGTATTTCAGACTATGTTGGCTCTATCGATGAAGGTAAGCTTGCAGACATTATTATGTGGGAACCAGCGTTCTTTGGTGTTAAACCTGATGTAGTACTTAAAGGTGGTATGATTAGTACTGCCATTAACGGTGATGCTAATGGTTCTATCCCAATTTCTGAGCCTTTAAAATATCGTAATATGTATGGTCAATTAGGTGGTAACATGCAAAGTACATCAATCACTTTTGTTTCATCAACTGCTTACGAAAACGATATCGGCAGAACATTGGGATTAAATCGTAAATTAAGACCTGTTAAAAACATTCGTAATTTAACTAAAGCAGATATGAAAAATAATAACGCTATGCCTGATTTAGATGTAGATCCGCAAACTTATGAAGTATTTGTCGATGGTGAAAAAATAACAAGTGAACCAGCTACTGAATTACCATTAACGCAACGTTATTTCTTATTCTAGGAGGATAAAATATGATCATCGAAGAAATTAAAGGTAATATCGCAAATCTTCCGCAAGATGAAAAAAATAAACATGTTGAAAAAGTTTACCTTGAAAATTCCGACTTAGTTAAACGTATTCAACGTGTAACTACAGATCATGGTAATGAAATTGGTATTCGTTTAAAACAACCAATTGATTTACAATATGGCGATATCTTGTATCAAGACGATACCAATATGATTATTATTGATGTCAATTCGGAAGATCTTTTAGTGATCAAGCCACGTACCTTACAAGAAATGGGCGATATCGCGCATCAATTAGGTAATAGACACTTACCTGCTCAATTTACAGAAACAGAAATGCTTGTACAATATGACTATTTAGTAGAATCATTGCTGAAAGATCTCGGCATACCTTATAGTCACGAAGACCGAAAAGTAAACCAAGCATTCAGACATATAGGTCATTCTCATGATTAATCACGCATATTTACGCCTATTTCAATTTTGTGATTCTCAATTTCCGACTGGTGCTTTTAGCCACTCATTCGGACTTGAAACATATATTCAGCGAGATATTGTTCATGATGAAGCATCATTTAAACAATGGCTTGAATTGTTCTTAACTGAACAACTTTCGTTTGCTGACGGTTTAACTATGCGTCTTGTCTATGATGCGCTTAATGAAAATGATACAGAAAAGATATTATATTTAGATAAAATACTTTTCGTACAAAATTTGCCTAAAGAGACTAGGCAAGGTTCAAAACAAATGGGCAACCGCATGGTCAAGCTAGCAGCAGAGCTTTATGATAGTGAATGGATAACGTGGTACCAAAAACAAAACAAAGAGAAGAAAGCCAAATTGCATCCCGCAATTTGCTTTACGATGCTCGGCCATTATCTTGGTGTCGATATAGAAATGATTATAGATTATTATTTATATCAAAACGTATCGAGCTTAACTCAAAACGCTGTTCGTGCCATTCCTTTAGGACAAACGGCCGGACAACGTATCGTCCATGATATGATTCCTTTCATGAAAGAAACAAGAGATCATATTATGACGTTAGACAAGTCACAATTAGGTATCACTGCACCCGGATTAGAAATCAACCAAATGGAACATGAAAATGTAAACGTAAGAATTTTCATATCTTAGGAGGGCAATTTAAATGACAGAGACAGTTAAAATAGGTGTCGGTGGCCCTGTAGGTGCAGGGAAAACGCAACTTATTGAAAAATTAGTAAAACAATTATCTAAAGAGTTTAGTATTGGTGTAATTACTAATGATATTTATACAAAAGAAGATGAAAAAATCTTAGTTAACTCAGGCGTATTGCCTGCAGATCGCATTATTGGCGTTGAAACTGGAGGATGTCCACACACAGCGATTCGTGAAGACGCCTCTATGAACTTCGCTGCAATCGATGAATTAAAAGAACGTAATGAAGATATTGATTTAATCTTTATTGAATCTGGCGGAGACAACCTAGCTGCAACGTTCAGTCCAGAGCTTGTTGATTTTTCAATTTACATTATCGACGTTGCTCAAGGGGAAAAAATCCCTCGTAAAGGTGGGCAAGGTATGATTAAATCAGATTTCTTTGTAATTAATAAAACTGATTTAGCGCCTTATGTTGGTGCATCCTTAGATCGTATGGCAGAAGATACAGAAACATTCAGAGGCAAACGTCCATTTGCATTTACTAACCTTAAAACAGATGAAGGGCTAGATAAAGTAATCGAGTGGATTGACCAAGATGTCTTTCTTAAAGGTTTAGCTTAATGGCTGATTCAAAACAAAAATGGACTGGTGAACTTGATTTAACCGTTTTTCATAACGGAAAAAAATCAGTTGCACGTGATATCTTTTTTGAAAAAGCGTTAAAAGTCATACGACCAGTCTACTTAAACGGCTCGGATATCCCTACATTTTATATCGTGAATGTGGGCGGCGGTTATTTAGATGGTGACCGTTATAAGATGGATGTCACTGCAGAAGAAAATGCAAGTGTGATTTTAACATCACAAGGTGCTACAAAAATCTATAAAACATTAAATGATCATGTCGAGCAATATCAGAACTTTACGATTAAGGATAATGGCTATATTGAATATGTAGGTGACCCAATTATTGCATTTGAAAATGCTAAATTTTATCAACATAACACATTTAATCTAAGCCCTAAAGCGTCATTATTCTATACAGATATATTGACGCCAGGTTATTCAAAAGAAGACAAAGATTTCACATACACTTATATGCACTTGTTAAATGAAATTTATGTGGATGATGAACTCATTACCTTTGATAATATGTTGCTTGATCCAACTAAAAATAAAGTTGGTGGTTTAGGATATATGGAAAACTATACGCACTTAGGTTCATGTTATTTCATACATCCTGAAGTTAACCAAAATCTTATAGACGATGTGTACGATCAAATTAAACATTATCAAAAAGAATATGATTGCCGTTTTGGTATTACTCAAATACCGACACACGGTTTTAGTATTCGAATATTAGCAAATAAAACGCAAATCATCGAGCGTATTTTAAATACAGTACAAACGTATGTTGGAAACCATATTTTCGATCGAGAAGTCAATTTCTTAAGAAAATATTAACTTTTATGTTTTAAATATGCATGAAGGATAACAATGTTATATAAAAAAAACAGTCCGAGACATCTATGTGTGTCTTGGACTGTTTTCATATAGTCAGTAGCTGACTAGGATAAAAAACATTTATATTAAACTTTTAAGCATCGCTTCTTAATTTATGAATTAGTATGCCTCATGCAATGCTTCAACGCTTACATTTTCCCTACTTATCCTTGTCGGAATGGTACAACGAAATCATTTTAGCAACAATTGATTTCTGCCCCGTTCCTGCTTTTTAAATTATATTAAGCAACCACACTAAACTAATGACTAACAATACAATTGTCACAATATAAATAGCTAACTTTTCCGCTTTATTTAACGACTTTTCTTTATGTGTAAATAAACTAAATAAAGATCCGTCTTTACCCATAAGTAACGCTATGGAATAAACAAGTAAAATTATAGCTATAATTAACACTAAAAACGCGACGTATACCATTCACTTTTACTCCTTTGGATTTAATATTTTTAGTTTCATATACATTCATTTTACCTTAATATTTATGCTACAAAAATATATAGCTATTACAGACTATCCTTTACATATCTTGAAATGATTTACCTTGTTTTTTGATACGTTTCATCTTAAATGGTGCATAAATTAATACGATGATAATAATAATTCCCATATATCCTATGACTGGATAGAAGAATGTCATTAAATCTGTAAAACCTGCAAAACTAATGACGAAACCAATTAAAGTGAATATCGTATAAAATATTTTAAATTGATTCGTTTCAATTTCAGTGAAACGTGTAGCTAACGAATAAAACATGCCTAAACAAGTATTAAATATCATTAAATAAACAACAATTGACATAAATACACCTAAAATAGGGGAAATATCATTGACTAAGCCGAGCATTGGTAATGGTAAATGCCCCACTGTTTCAATTTTAGAAAAAATTGCTAAGTGGCTTACCATAATCATTAATCCTAATACAAAACCACCAGCTAAACCGCCCCATGCAGCAACTTTACTATTTCTCTCATTACCACCCATAACTATGGACATAGATGCGCCTAGTCCCACATTAAGTGAGACATAATTAACGCCTGCAATAAACCAATGTGGTACAGCTGATTTATGACTTTTAGCTAATGTATCTAATTCACTAAACGAACCTGACATCGTAAATAAACAATATATAGCAACGATGATAATGCAAATAATCAATAGCGGAGTAATGTTACCAATTACTTTCACCACGCTATCTACGCGTAGCATACCAAATAGCAGCACTAATATAACCATGAGCGCAGTACCATACACGGCTGGTATACCAAATTGTTGTTCAAAATTTGAGCCTCCGCCTGCAAGCATAACGACACCAAATCCAAATAAAGCAATGATTAGTACAATATCTACTAGCCATGCAATGACTTTGCCAAATACTGTACCACCAGTCAATTTATGTATAACGTCATTGTGTCCCTCAGCTTTAAATTTACTACCTAACCAAACCAACATCATACCTACATAGGCGAATAACACGGTAGAAACAACGCCTGCAAGTATACCAGCAGTTCCGAAACTCGTAAAATACTGTAATATTTCTTGCCCTGAGGCAAATCCTGCACCCACGATAATACCAATGAATGCACTACCTATTAAAAATATCCTTTTCATATAAATCCCCTTCGCTAATGTTAAGTTAAAACCACTTTCAAGCATTCACAAACGTTTGGAATATAAATAAATATTCTCTATACTCTTTTGATATTAGCTATAATAACTGAATTGATTATACACTTTAAGTTTTTAAAACGCTATTTGTAAAGCACTTCACGCTTATATCATTTTCTAGTTACTGAAGCCTTAGCAGGACAACACAAGCTTTAAAAGTATAGGATTTCTATTCCTTTCCATCTCCCCTTTGATTCCATAATTATAAATGATTATATAAATAACAAACATTTAAATTTGCAAGCGTTTACATTATTATAATAACTCACTTAATATTCTTTATCAATTTACTTCATTTTTAATGATGTATATTAAAATATAGAAATGATGTTAACATGTTTGTTGCATGCAATCATTCCTGAATTCAATCAATTTACTAACTTAAACTGTTGATTACTGTTACAATAATATAGGTTACGATTAAATTTATATTATAGGAGTGATCTTGTGACAGAGGAATACATTTATAAAAACACGGTGCAACCATCTTGGATAGATCATAATAACCATATGCATGATGCACAATATTATTCCATTTTCAGTGATGTAGTCGTTGGGTTTTTTGAATCAGTCGACCTATATGTTTCTTATCGACAGACGCACGAAATTACTATTTTCAGTTTAGAATCACATATATCATTTTTGAAAGAACTTTTATTAGATGATGCGTTTTACGTTAAAGTACACATTTATGATTATGATACAAAAAGAGTACATTTATTTCTCACTATGTATAATGGCAAAGATGAGCGCGTCGCTACATATGAAGTCATAATGATCGGTGTTAGTCGTGTTACACGTCGTAGTATGTCATTCCCTCAGGCCATCTTAGACAAAATCGAATCAGCTTATCATGTTCAACCAACTTTTGAAGCACCTACACAATTAGGCCATGTCATTGGTATTACTAGAAAATAAAAGATACTACTTGAAACTTTTTAACTAAAACAAGTGTAACACAGACGTCCATACTTTAATTTCTGTGTTACGCTTGTTATTCTAGCTAATCAAACATATTTATTACGCTTTAAACATATAATAAAGACTTTCTTTGGTAAATGATAGATGTTGGTCATATGATCCACCACGATGGCCGTTCAAATCGATTAAATAGCCAATATTTAAATTCATTAACTGCGCAATTAATGTACGTACAAAATATTCTATTTTAACATCACGCATTTCACCTTGATCAATCAGTCGTTGAACCATTGGTTTTAAATTACTTACAAGACGTTTATTAAATATTTCAAGCACCACAGATTGAAATATTTCGCTCGTCATTGCTTCATTTAATATTACCTTCAGCAGTAACCTATTTTTATACATGAATTCAGAACGATTATCCACGAACGTGTTTATAAACGAACTCAAAGTATTTGTAGCTTTCAACTCATTCATAAATTCCATAGCGACAGTTGGGGCTATATTATCTTTGATTACAGGAAGCAACCCTGCATATAGAAGTGATTCTTTATTTTTAAATTGTTTATATACTGTACCTTCAGCTACACCTGCTCTTTTAGCGATATCACTTGTACTCGTCTTGTTATACCCTTTTTCACTAAAAAGTAAGAGTGCGCTTTCGATAACTGAACGTTGCTTTTCAGTTAAATGATTTAATTTAGGTACAATTTCTTCAACTATAGCTTTAATATTTCGATTCATGTTCATTCCCACCTATACTTAAACTTTTCTATACCGCTTCATACCTAGCACGTTTAAAATCAATAACAACACAAAAATGCCAAATAGTACGCATAAATGGATATAAATATCTTGTATTCCAAAGCCTTTAATCATTACATCTTGAATAGCTTGTCCTGTATAAAACAGCGGCATGACATGTGCGAAGTATTGTAACCCTATATTCATTGATGACACAGGTATTAACCCTGCAAATAGCACTTGAGGAACGATTACAAGTGGTATAAATTGGATCATTTGAAATTCTGAAGATGCGAACGTTGATAAGAGTATACCGAATGTTAATGCTACGAGCGCAGTTAATATAGTTGTAGCTAGCACTAACCAAACCGAGCCCTCTACAGCGATGTTTAATACATATATTGCATATATGACCACTACAAACGTTTGAATCACGCTAAACATGCCGTATCCCATAATATAGCCATAAATAATATGACTCCGTTTAATAGGTGAAGCTAATAAACGTTCTAAGGTGCCTGATGTTCGTTCTTTTAATAAACCAATACCAGAAATTAAAAAAGTAAAGAAGAACACAAAAAATCCTATTAAAATTGGGTTTATCATATCAAAATAAGTAGCATCGTCACTACCATATAAATAATGCGTATTCATTTCTATTGGCTTACCTACATTTTGTTCATTACCTGATAAACTTTGCGCCATTTCAGGGTTATTAGCTGCTTGTGATTTGATATGATTTAAAGCTTCTTTTAATGATTCTGTATTTTCTTTCATTTGATTCATATTATGATTCATAAGCCATTGTTGATTAGCTGAGCTCATTACGCCTCTATCTGTTGGATTATCATTTGCAAAGGTAACTTCTAACTGATCATTTTCCATATAAATAAACCCGGTTAAGTTATCTTCTTTAATTTTGTGTGCAATATTTTGGCTATTGTTAAATGATTCAGTAGTGATATCTTGCCCATGCAATTCATTCACCAGTGATTGCGGGACGTCATGCAGTCCTACCTTGACGCCATTTGTATTATCTGAAACCGTAAATATATAATATAATAGCGTTAATATTAAAAGTGGTGCTACAAGGAGTAACATTAGCGTACGCACATCCCTAATCGTCTGTTTAAAAATACGCTTAGCAATATAAAAGGCATTCATATTTAATCCTCCATTTTCAAGAATACTTCTTCAATCGTATCTGCTTGATATTGATCTTTAATATGCTGTGGTGTACCCATAGCAATAATTTCGCCGTGGTTCATAAGTAAAAGTTTGTCACAGCGCGTTGCTTCATCCAATACATGTGTAGTGACAAGAATACTTTTTCCTTCTAATTTTGCTGCGTTTAAATCTTCCCATACGGCTTGCCTTAGTTTAGGATCGATGCCTACTGTCGGTTCATCTAGAATCAATATCTTAGGATTTTGTAAAAAACTAATAGCTAAAGACAACCTACGTTTCATTCCACCAGAATAGGTTGAAACTTTTTTATCTAATGACGCTTGTAATTTCACCATATCACTACATATTTTCACACGCGCTTTAATGTCTTTTCTTTTTTTGATATAAATACTACCAAAGAATTCCAAATTCTCTCTTCCAGTTAAGTCTTCATAAAGCGCATCACTTTGTGCCATATAACCAATATCCATTAAAGTTTTCCTGTTTGGCATTTCAACACCATCTATTGTCACTCCGCCGCCATCTAGGTTTTCCATGCCCAACATACACTGAATTAAAGTTGTTTTACCAGTCCCAGATGGACCAATCAAACCAACAATTTCACCCTTTTCAAATGAAATATTTATATCTTTGAGCACTTTTTTATCACCAAAATTTTTACTTACGTGATTCACTTCAATCATCATCAACACCCCACTTCTTTCTTAGTGAGTAAACGCTCACTTTGAAAGCATCTTACCTCTTTTTTTACAAAGTGTCAAAATAGCAATGTTTTTCATGACGAATTTAGCATTGACTTTGACAATCAACGATATAATTGTTATTTTTAGATAGAACGGTCATTCTACTAAGAAAGTGTGAGATTATTGTCACAAAAAAGGCAAGATATATTATCAACTGCTGAACGTTTGTTTTATGAATATGGGTTTCGTGGCGTAGGCTTAAAACAAATTATTCAAGAAGCTAATGTCGCCACTATGACTTTATATAATCACTTTGATTCTAAGGACAATTTAGTCGAAGCAGTATTAAAACAACGTGAAGCTAGATATTGGTACTATTTAGACAGTTACGTAGAGAAGCAACCAAATCAGCCTTTTATCTCAGCAGTGAAAGCACATTGCGAATGGCTCAACGACCATTCATATAAGGGTGATATGTTTATGAGAGCGATTGAAGATTATGCATACACAGATAATGAAATCGAAAACATAGCTCGAGGGCATAAACAACGTTTATTAAATTATTTAGAAAAACTTGCGAATGATGCAGGCATCGTTAACGGTTTAGATCTAGCAATTCAATTTACACTATTACTTGAGGGCACAACGTCCATGACAGCCTTACTTGGCTCTAAAAAAGCAACATCACATGCTATAACAATGGCTGATTTATTACTTAACGAGGCTCATAAAGGCGTTTAATTTTTAAACGAGATCGAGAATAATTTATTTTATAACTCATCTCGTATTTTTTAAACCGGAAAATAGAATGAACATTCTATCTAATAAAGGAGGAATTTGTAATGAAGTTTTCTAAACTTGTGTTCCCTGGTATCGCTATGATAGCGACAACATATGGTTTAGGCCGTTTTAGTTTTGGGTTATTTCTACCAGAAGTCACTAATGATTTACATTTAACTGCTTCACAATCTGGTGTTATTTCATCTTTATTTTATTTAGCCTATTGTTTTACTATTATTTATTCTACGCTACAAACAGATAAAATTGGCCCTAAACGTATGATTATGCTTGCCGGTTTTTCTGTATTGATTGGTTTGGTCGGTATTGGATTTTCACCGAACGCAATCATTCTATCCATCGGCGTTATTTTTGCAGGTGCAAGTACAGGATTAATTTCCCCACCTTATGGTTATACCATTTCTTTATGGATTAAAGTCCATGAACAAGGGAAAGCGAATACTTGGATTAATTCAGGTACAAGTATTGGTTTGATGTTCACTGGTATTACAGCAATGTTTGCTTTTATAGATTGGAGACAAACTTACTTTGTTTACGCAATATTAGCGCTCGCTGTTTTAATTTGGAACTACCTTATTATTCCTTCATTAAAAGAAGATATAAATATTCATACCGGTTCATTTAATATACGGGATATATCAGCTAGTACACGTATCGTGATAACCTCCACGTTGTTAGGAATTTCAACAGCTACTTTTTGGACATTTTCTAAATCATTTGTGCAAAATACAGGAAATTATTCTGATTTCGCCCTTTCTATCTTTTGGATTCTAATTGGATTATTTGGCATGATAGGTGGTATATCTGGCGCAATAATTGATAAACGAGGTCTTCATTATGCGTTTAATTTAGGTGTCATTGCACTCGCAATTGCAACGATTGCGCTTGCTTTCACTCCAAACATTTGGTTAATTCCATTTGTATCTGCCTCTTTATTTGGAATGAGCTATATATTCTTAACGGGTGTACTTCTAGTTTGGGGTATTAAAATATTTGTTAAAAACGCTTCTCTTGGTATAGGTATCCCTTTTTTAATGTTAGCTGTTGGACAAGTTATTGGTGCCTCATTGGCAGGGTTATTAATTGATGCATTTAATTTTATGTATACTTTTATTATTTATGGTGTCATTGGATTTATTCCACTTTTCATTTATCCTAAAGTTAAATTAGAAGAAAACCAATTACCAAAAGGAGACTACAGCCAACTCCAACACCAAAACCCCGAAATTATAAACCATGAACATATAGAGGACAGTGAAACGCACCATACAGATCATCAATATTACTAATTAAGCATAACCCAGGAAATATTAATCAATAAATGGTTTTATGGGTCATAGATAACAATATTCTTGTTCCAAGCAACGCGCCTTCATTTGAAATGAAGGCGTATGTTTATATTTGAAACGCTTGATGGATATGTTACTTAGTTTAGTTGCTTGCGCAAAACTACAATCCGATCCTATTACCTGTCAATTTTCCGCTTTTTATGAATTCTGACTTTATGATATTTAATCATTTTTTGTAACATACTTTGAAATAGGCCCAAAATAATTCTTACTTTTTCAGTAAGGATACTTGAAATAGAAGAAGCCCTCTTGTATAGTGTTAATTATCAGAAAATTCAATTTTATAGGAGGACTTATATATGTCTCAAAATAATTGGCATTTAGACACTTTATCTATTCACGCTGGGCAAGAGGTAGATGACTTTTCAAAATCACGTGCAGTACCTATTTACCAGACTTCTAGTTATGTGTTTGATGATACAGAACATGCAAGAAAACTTTTTGCTTTAGAAGAACCAGGAAATATTTACACTAGAATTATGAATCCAACACAAAATGTTTTTGAGGAACGTATCGCCGCACTTGAAGGTGGTATTGGGGCTTTAGCTACCTCATCTGGCCAAGCCGCAATTCATTTAGCATTGCTCAACATTGTAGAAAATGGTGATGAAATTGTCGCATCTTCTAATCTATACGGCGGTACATATAACTTATTAAATGTCACTTTCAAAAAATTAGGGATTAAAGTACACTTCGTAGATCCTAGTAATCCAGATAATTTTAAATCGGCAATTACAGATAAAACTAAAGTTGTATATGCTGAAACAATTGGTAATCCTAGAATAGATGTTTTAGACATTGAGACAGTAGCTGATATCGCACATGCACATAACATTCCGTTAATTGTAGATAATACTTTCCCTACGCCATATTTATTACGTCCTTTTGAATATGGTGCAGATATCATTGTTCATTCTGCAACAAAATTTATAGGCGGTCACGGTACTTCAATTGGTGGCATTATTGTTGATAGTGGGAAGTTTAATTGGAACAATGGAAAATTCCCTGGTTTAGTTGAACCAGATCCAAGTTATCACGGTGTATCATATGCCAATGACGTGGGTGAAGCTGCTTATATCACAAAAGCACGCGTTCAATTATTACGCGATTTAGGTTCTGCAGTTTCGCCTTTTAATGTGCATGAATTTTTAATTGGTTTAGAAACATTACACCTTCGTCTCGAACGCCATTCAGAAAACGCACTTAAAGTAGCTCAATTTTTAGAAAACCATCCAAATGTCTCATGGGTCAATTACCCTGGTTTAGAAAGCAATGCGTACCACGACCTCGCTCAAAAATATTTACCGAATGGTCAAGGCGCTATTTTAACATTTGGTGTAGATGGTTCTGTTGAAGATATTGCTAAATTTGTAGAATCTTTACATTTATTCTCTCATCTAGCAAATGTAGGAGATTCAAAATCATTAGTAATCCATCCGGCGAGCACTACACATTTACAGTTATCACCAGAAGAACAACAAGCTTCTGGAGTACTACCAGAATTAGTCAGACTGTCAGTAGGTACAGAAAATATTGATGATATTATTTCAGATCTTGAACAAGGCTTGTCAGAAGCTCTTGGAAAATAATTTTTAAGTATCCTAATATTTAAAATAAATAGTGTTTAAATGAGGCGAGACATCAATGATGTCTCGCTCTCTTTTAGTATAAAGGCAGTATTTGTAAAGTATCGCCTTTAAATAACTACGTTTAAAGCGCTATTTTTCAAATTATTAGAACAGCCGTGTTTATGCATGAGCATATGCGCATGTTACCCATTTGCCATTATAGTTCTTATACAAAACTGCAACCCTTTCATTTTTTTCCTTATACGTGCGTGACAAGGGACTCTTTTCGAGAAATATTATGGCTATCCCACCTTTTAAGACGTCCTGGTAATATAACCTCACACAAACCGAAGACTACTGGCAGCGTAATATTTCTTATGTATATCTTTTCTGGTTTCTGAAAATTTCTCTTTGAAATTACATATTAATATTGCGATAATAACTATAATTATTTAATGAGTTGGAGGTGCCGTTTGGATAACTATAAAGATAAAGCAACCATGAATGTGATATTACTTGCAGGCAAAATCTTGTTATCTTCTGGAGCAGAGATCGCTCGTATAGAAGATACGATGAGACGTATAGCAATTTGTATGGGTTACTATAACAGTCAAGGATATGTAATTAACGTATTTATTAACTTTTCATTAAGTGAAGCACATGATACTCGCATTTTACGTATTGATAAGAACAGCACTAACTTACTTAAAATATTTCAAGTCAATGCCATTTCACGTAAACTTACAGGCAATCAACTTTCTATCGAAGAAGCGTTTCACTCACTTCAACATATTGATAGATCCAATTTAAGCATTCCTCTATGGAAAAAAGTCATTGCTGCAGGTATTATTTCATTAAGTTTTTTATACTTACAAGGTGGCACGTGGGCTGATGCGCTTACAACCATTGTTGCTGGTGCAGTAGGATTTTTGATAGTCGAATATATGCAAAGTAAATCTTTAACGATGTTTATACCTGAATTTATAGGTTCCTTTATTTTAGGGACGATAGTTATATTTGGCTCTGAATTATTTCATGTGAAGCAATCATTTGGCCCAGCTATGATTGCTTCTGTTATGCCCATCGTACCAGGCGTACTGATAACTACTGCTATTCAAGATTTATTTAGTAGGCATATGTTAATGTTTACTGCAAAATTCTTAGAAGCGTTAGTGATTGCTTTTGCAATTGGCTCTGGCATTGCAATCGCTTATTCCATTTTTTAAGGAGGCCGTATTTTGACGATTTTATTCACATTTTTATGTAGTTTTAGCGCATCCTATTTCTTTAATGTCATATACGACGCGCCTAAAAAATTATTTATTCCTGCTGGCTTTGCTGGTTCAATGGGTTACTTTGTCAGTTATATTTTAGAACAATCATTCGAAATAGATGCTATATATTCAAGTTTAGTTGGTAGTTTAACTTTAGGATTAATTGCGCAAATGATGAGCCGGATTTTTAAAGCGCCTGTTGTACTTTTTATGATTCCAGGCATTATCCCTCTAGTGCCAGGTAGTATTGCTTTTAGGGCTACACAACAACTTGTCACTTTAAATTTTACAGATGCAACAAATACCTTTATAAGAGCTATTTTAATCGCTGGTTCTATTGCCTTAGGCTTATTGCTTTCTGATCAATTATCTAAAACTTTAAATATTAGAAAATACATTTCAATTAAGCGAAATAGGTTATAGTTTTAGCGATTCAATACCACTACGATTCAAAAAAGCGAGACCCCAAAACCTTAATTAAAAATCAGTTGGGTTCTCGCTATCTATATTTAATAATAAGCTTATTTCTTATTGCGGATTAACAAAATAAAGCCCTGTTAATACATTTACTTTTAAATCACTTACTTTAATGTGAAATGGTTTCTTTTGGATTAAATGGTGCTTTTGTGTATAATCTTCAATCATTTCTTTATATGGTAATACACTTTGAGTCACCCCGCCACCAAGCACAATATGATAAACATTAAATATGTTATATAAGTTATTGCACAATTGTTGCGTTAATAATAATACTTCATCCATCATCCTCGTGATATTTTCATCTGCTTTATTCATGAAAATATCGATAGCTTCTCTCGTACTCACCTTTCTTTCTAATATATCACTCGCTTTTCGACTAATAGCTAATCCTGAAAGTTCATTTTCAACACAACCAAATTGATGACAAACAGGACATTGATAATTGCTGTCATTTTTTATAATCGTATGGCCAATCTCACCAAAATTGCCATCAACACCTGTGATAAGCTGGCCATTTCTGATATATGCCATCCCAATGCCAGTGCTTATCGTTAAATAGATGATATCTTTGGTCTCCGATTTGATGTATTGATATTCAGCTAATATAGCAGCATCTGTATCGTTTACAAAATGAGGTGTAAATTCACTGTGTTGTTTTATGTAATCTCCTGCGTTGAAGCCAATATAATCTTGCAAATTGGGTGGATTTAAAAATAATCCCTTCGTATAGTCACACGGCCCTGGCATAGCGATATTTAATGTATTTTGATCGATGTTTTTATAATTTTCTTTATATTTATTTGCGATACTCATAATTTCCGAAAACTCTGCTTCTGGATCATTTATATAGGTATCGAATTTTTGGCTTTCAATCACTACTAAATGTTCATCTATAAGTCCAACAATTGTTTTGGTACCACCTATATCTGTACAAATTTTTAACATTCAGAACAACTCCATCATTCATTTTATAATTTTAATTATGAATAAATAGAGGTGGAGTTAAAACTAATTTGCCTTAAACTAAATCAGTCTTTCCCACCTCTTCATTTTATACGTAACTTATAATCATTGTCATTTCACCGTTAAATATTATGGCTTGATCTGTTGCTGTTAAGATAAAATGGGTCCCCTTTTCTAAAGTATAAACGTCGTTATTGATACTTATCTCACCGTTTCCGTCCACAATTGATACAAGGCAATACGTGTTAGGCTTTTCATAAGTCAACTTACCGTTCATTACCCAACGCTCAACAGTAAAGAAACTGTTCGAAACAAATTGCGTGTAATTTTGACCTTGAATCACTTCGTGTTTAGGCGTTGTGTTAGGCGAATTAGTTGAAAGATTAATCACTGATTTACTTTGTTCTAAATGTAAATCACGTTTATTACCTGCTTTATCTGTACGATCATAATCATATATTCTATATGTTGTATCCGAAGATTGCTGCGTTTCTAATATTAAGATACCTTCTCCAATGGCATGAACTGTACCAGCAGGCACATAGAAAAAATCTCCTGGTTTGACTTTAACTCTATTAAACAACGCATCAAACTGTTGGTGGTCTATCATTTCATCTAATTCCTCTTGGTCTTTCGCATGAACACCGTAAATAATTTCAGCATCTTCTTTAGCATCTAATATATACCAGCATTCTGTCTTACCATATTCACCTTCATATTTTTGTGCGTAAGTATCATCTGGATGAACTTGTACTGATAATTTATCATTTGCATCTAATATTTTGGTTAACAATGGAAACTTTGCATCTCCTGATACACCAAATAACGATTTATCTTCATCCCATACTGCTTCTAACGTCTTCCCTTTATGTTTTCCATTTTCTATTATATTCGTACCATTTGGATGTGCCGAAATCGCCCAACACTCTCCTGTATTCTCATAGGGGATGTGATAATTGAATGCTTTTAGAGCTGTCCCACCCCATATGCGTTCTTGAAATACTGGTTTTAAAAATAATGGCATGTCAATGAACCTCCATCTAAATATCTTTTAATATATTATAAATCTGTTCCTTACGTGTCGCATTTATTAAACTCTGACGAATGTCATCGTCCATTAAGGCTCTTGATAGTCTTTGTAATAATTTTAAGTGTGTGTCACTACTATCACTTGGGACAGTGATTAAAAATATCATTTGTGGTGATGTACCATCTAAACTTTCCCACTCTACACCTTGCTTATTGTTCATCACTGCTACAATAGGTGCTTTAACCGCATCTGACTTGGCATGAGGAATCGCTACATTCATACCAATAGCTGTTGTTGATTCTGATTCTCGTTTTAAAACATCTGTTTTTAATTGTGCTTTATCAGTTATATAACCATGTTCATTTAAATTTTCTATCAGTTGATCAATCGCTTCGTCTCTAGACAATGATTGTTCAGAAATATGAATTACTTTTTCATTAAAGACGCTATTGGCTTCTGATGTTTGCTCCTCTTCTTCTAACTTGTCATCCTCTTTACCTTGAGTTGTTTTATCAGGACTAGCCATGCTTGTTTCTACATTATCAGCCTCAACTGCAAGTGTTGGTGTTTTTCTTCTTAAAATTAAAACTACACTCATTGTAACAATACTACCAATGATTACTGCGATAAAGAACCATAATATTTGATCGATGCCTCCTAAAACTGCAACGATCGGGCCACCGTGTGCCACTCTATCACCTACGCCGCCAATGGCAGCAACTACAGCAGCAACCATAGCACCAATCATATTGGCAGGTATCATTCTAAATGGGTCTTGTGCAGCAAAGGGAATTGCGCCTTCCGTAATACCAAATAATCCCATTGTAAATGAAGCTTTCCCCATTTCTATTTCACCTTGATTGAACTTATGTTTATTTACAAATGTAGCAAGTCCCAGACCAAGGGGCGGCGTACATACCGCTACTGCAACCATTCCCATAACTGCATAATTTCCTTCTGCAATTAAAGCTGAGCCAAATAAAAATGCTACTTTGTTGACTGGGCCGCCCATATCAAAGGCAATCATAGCACCAACAATTAAAGCTAAAATAACAATATTAGTTCCTTGCATACTTTTCAACCAAGTAGTCAGTCCTTCAAAAATACTTGCAATCGGCGCACCAATTAAGAAAATAAAAATCAGTCCGACAATTAATGACGAAATAATAGGTATGATAATGATAGGCATAATCGGCGCCATCGCTTTAGGTACTTTAATATTTTTAACCCACTTCGCAATATAACCTGCAATAAAACCAGCAACGATACCTCCCAAGAAGCCTGCACCTGCATCACTACCATAAAAACTACCATCTGCAGCAATCGCACCACCGATCATACCAGGCACTAAACCAGGCTTATCCGCAATACTAACCGCGATATAGCCTGCTAATATAGGAACCATAAAGCTAAATGCTAAGTTACCAATATTTTCAATAGATTTCCAAAATGAATCTTCTGGTATCACTAAACCTTTAGATGTTGCTTCTCCGCCTAACGTTAATGCAATAGCCATTAACAATCCACCTACTACGATGAAAGGCACCATAAAAGAGACACCATTCATTAAATGTTGATAAAACATTTGCATGCCACTTTTTTGTTCTTCATCTTCTTGATTCGTGTTCCCACTACGATCATGATGAATATGTCCATCTCTATCAATTATACGTTGGATTAATTCTTTTGGCTTATGAATACCTTCTCTCACGCTTTCGTTGATAATTAATTTCCCGTCAAAACGTGATAAATCCACTTGGCGATCTGCCGCTATAATAATACCATCCGCTTCTTTTATTTCTTTTGCTGTTAAAACATTTTCGGCCCCAACGCCGCCTTGGGTCTCTACTTTTATATTGACGCCCATCTCTTCAGCAGCCTGTTCTAGTTTTTCTTGCGCCATATAAGTATGCGCTATGCCGTTTGGACACGATGTAATTGCTAAAATTTTCATAATGTCATCCTCCTTACACCTCATTGTAAACGCTTGCTTATATAGATAAAAAAGCATAATTGCCGTTGCTAGTGGCAATTATGCTTTAATTAATTTTATAATATGTTGTTTTAACTTTTGTGTTTCCATCGTCATTATTTGATCGACATCATGTTCACTTAATTTCGCAATGAGGTGTATTAATTTTTTCATAACAGGCGCATCGTTTTCTGTTATTACTAAAAAGAATACTAATTTAACTTTATGTTGTTTCCATATAAATCCTTGAGGGTTTTTGAATATCAGCACATGAGACTTCATAACTTCTTTTGGATTACCATGTGGGATGCTGATGCCATTACCAATATATGTAGAAGAAAATTGTTCGCGTTCTATTGCGCTCTGCATATAAGTTTCAGTAATCGCATATTGTTGCGTTAAAAATTCCTGAGCCTTTTCAAAAACATGTGAGGCAGCAACTTCACTTGTAATCGTCTGAACATCAAATTGAATATCAGATATTTCACTTTGCTTTAATACAGGATTTCGCTTGTGATTTATAAACGTTTTAATTTCGTTGACGTCACCATCAGAAAGTAACGGAGACACTTCAATTACTTTTAGTGTGTCTGGTAAATTCGTAGTATCTATTGGATGTGTTGTGATAAGTGCATCTATATTTGAAAAATCGTATGTTGCTAGTAACTCCAATCTTAAAGTATCAATAATTTTAATATGATCATCCAGGTTTGCAATCTTCGCTTCTAACAAACTAGATATACCTAATCCGTAATAACATGTAATTACAATATTAATTTCCTCTCTATTATTCCGATCAATAGAGGATTGAAAATGTAAAGCTAAAAAAGCAATTTCATCTTCGACCAAGCTTAATTTTGAATCTTTTTCAAGGTGATAGACTGTTTCATACAAAGCATTAAAAACAAATGGATAATATTTCTTTATTTCGTCCGTTAGTGGGTTGTTGATATATACATTTTTAACAATACGCAAGTAAGTTCTGCTGAAATGTGCATAAACATTTTCTCTTAATATGTCATCGTTTGTAAAGTTAATACCGATATGCTGCTCCATTTGATAAATCATACGATCAATATAACTTTCAACAAAAATGGTTTCTAAACCTAAATCATATTTATTAAAATAATAGCTAATAAAAAATGAAAACAATTGGGCAGTTTCATTAGATAAACGATAGGCTAATTTATAATTGATATCTTTGATACATTGTTCAGCTATTTCTTGCGCCTCTTCATTTACAACCCACGATGTTTCACTTGCCCTTTCTCTTTTTATAATAATAATCAAATGAATGAGCAATTGCTCAATGCGTAAATCAGAAGTCTGAATATCATGTTGCTTTAAAGTTGCTTTAATAATATGGAATATTGTTTTAATATGTGCTTGTGGCATTTCATTAAATATAAGTGCTTCGACTGTTTTATTTTTCGTAGATAACTGATTCAAATGTAATATCGCATTTCTGACATCCATTTCGTTACCGATTATTGTAATACCTTTTTTCTTTTTAATATCTACTTCTATTCCAAATGAACGACACCATGCTTGTATTCTGTTCACATAATCATGAGCTTCTTTTTTGGTAATTGTAAATTCTGTTTCTATTTGTTCAATTGTAATAGGTTTTTGATACATCAATAGCTCATACCCAAGTTTCAATAATATCTCATTTTCCTGAGTCAAAAATGTCTGAATCAACGTTTCTAATGTTTCCTCGCTATAACGATTATAATTGATTTTATATCCTTTTCCTTTAACGCTTGTAATCAAACTATTGATGATTTCACTATTGATGTATTGTATATCGTTTCTCACAGTTCTATTAGAAACATTTAAATAACTTGCAATCTCATCCCCACTTAGATAATAATTTTTGTTACTCATAAACAACTGTATAAGTTTTGTATGTCTTTTTAACATATATACACCACACTTTTCTTTTACTACCTACGTCTTCTGTAGTGATTATCCCTTATAATATCAAGTCAATTGTAGTCATAACTTATCATTTAAGCAAGATATCTTGATATAATTTGGTTTTTAATGATGTATATAAAGACGGGAATATAACATTAAATTTAACGTTATATTCCCGCCCTATAAAAACATATCTTGTTATCGTACGAAACAAGACATTTTTTAAACTATGCTTTCTTTCTACGTACTATAATTACGTCTTCAAAAATTATTCACTTGCTTTAGCAATGGTTTGTTGAATGTATTGATGTGCTTCAGTTAGTTGTTCAAGTTCTACATCACTCAACTGAACTTCAAAACGTTGCTGAATACCATCACGAGTTACTAAAGTGGGTAAACTAAAGGCGCTTTCTGCCAATCCATATTCATTGCTAATTGAAGTTAATGGCATAATTGTTTTTTGGTTTAAATATATGGACTGAATAACATAATTGACTACTTTAGCAATCGCCGCATTCGTCCATCCTTTTTGATAAAAAACATCCATAGATACCTTATCAATAATTTCAATGATTTTCTCTTTATCAATGGGCGGTATACCAGCCAATTTTTCAAACTCATGTAATTCCATGCCATGCACCCTTACTTTACTCCATACTGGTACTGCGTGTACACCATGTTCGCCAATTACAAAAGCTTCAATATTTTTAGGGTCTACTTGATAATATTTTGATATTAACGTTTTAAAACGTGACGTTTCTAAAGCTGTTCCTGTCCCGATTATCTTATGTGTTGGATAATCTACTTGATTGCTTAAATAAGTCATTGTATCTACTGGGTTAGAAACTAAAATAATAATCGCGTCTTGTGTTACTTGACTAATTTGTTCCATGACTGCTTTTATCATTTTACGGTTTCCTTGCGCCAAAGCAACACGGTCACCTACTTCAGGGTCAGTCGGTACACTTGATGTGACTACAATAAATGCCGCGTCAGCTAATGTTTCATATCCTCCGGTATATATGTCAATATGATTGGAATTAGGTAAACCTTGTATATGTTCGTGGTCCAACGCTTCTCCACTCGCTCTTTGTTCATTTGTATCAATTAATACAATTTCTGAAAAAATATTTAAACTCTGCACATCTGTTAAAACTTGACTTCCAACTCTACCAAGTCCAATGATGCCTAATTTTGTCATATATCCTTGCCCCCTATGTCTTTATATCATATATTAATTATCTCACTCTTTGGTTATTTTTCATACGGAACCACATCTTGGTTATACTCTTTTTCAATAAATTGCTTCATATCGTCAGACTGTAAAATTTTCAATAATGTTTGATATTCCTCATCATCTTTATGACCTTTTTGAACTGCAATAATATTTGCAAATGGAGATGATTTCCCTTCAATTGCGATGGCATCTTTATGCGGTGTTAAACCGTTATCAATAGCATAATTCGAGTTCATAATAACAGCTGCGCCTTCTTTGCTCTTATATGTTTTAGGTAAAAATTCTGCGCCTTGCTTATTATTAAATTTAAGGTTCTTTTTATTCTCTACAATATCATCGAATTTAGCGTCTTCAATGTTGACGCCTTTTTTAATTTTAATTAATCCTTTATCTACGAAAAAAGATAAGAAACGCCCTTCTTCTGCCGGATTATTCGAAACATAAATCGTAGACCCATTAGGAATATCTTTGATATCTTTATACTTTTTACTATAAACTCCCATTGGCGTCGTAAATACTTTTCCCACTTCTTCTATATTATAATTGTGATCATTTCTCTCCGCTTTTAAATAAGGGACATGTTGGAAAAAGTTTGCATCTACGTCGCCTTTATCTAAAAGTTTATTAGGTACTTTATAATCATTAACCACTTTAATTTCCAAATCATAACCTTCTTTTTTCATTTCATCTTTAGCATGTTTTAATACTTCTCCATGCGGTGCTGGTGATGTGGCGATTGTAACTTTTTTATTTTCTTTACCATTGGATGAACTACACGCTACGAGTATTATTGTAAAAAACACTAATATAGCTAAGCTGATTAACTTTTTCATAATATTTCTCCTTAATATGTTTTTTTAAAATGAACTCATATGTAAAAAAATACTTCCTCTTAAATAAGAGAAAGTATCCACCTTCTCTCATCTCCGAAAGTAAACATTACTTCCTGTGAATTAGCACCATTTCATTAAACGATGGTTGCTGGGTTTCATCGGGCACATCCCTCCACCACTCTTGATAAGAGTCAAAACTATGTATTTGAGTTGTATTAATCCTAGCATTATACTCATATTTAGTCAATTAAATTTTAGAAAATTCTAATTATTAACCATTTTAAATAAATGGATAGAAATTGTTCCATGTGAAACGGATATATCTACATGATTAGTAATAAATAAATCCATTCAAATTATGTAAAATAATGCTAACTAGTAGGATTTTGGCGGTTTTTCAATAAATATAAACAAACCTGTGACCATCATAATCTATATGATCATTTTAAATATGAGCTATTGATTGATGTTTAATAATAAATCACTTCGTAATCTTGTATGCGTAACTTTAAAGGAATAGTGGTATATAAATAGCAATATTTATTCATTAGAAAAACAAGGAGTGTTTAAGATGCGTATTTTAATCTTGGGAGCAGGCGGCATAGGAGGATACTTTGGTGGTCGTTTAGTAGAAAGCGGTAAAAATGTCACTTTCTTAGTAAGACCGAAACGAAAATCCTATTTAGAAAGAAATGGTTTGGTGATTCATAGTGACAATGGAGATTATAGCTTTAATCCACAGTTGATGACTAAAGAAGCAGAAACGGAATCCTTTGATGTTATCCTGTTGTCTTCAAAATCGTATCATCTTGACCAAGCGATTGAGGACTTAAAACCATTTGTACACGAACAAACTGTGATTATCCCATTACTTAATGGTGTCGCACATATTCCAAAGTTACAATCTATTTTTGGAAAAAATAAAATTATGGGCGGGTATTGCATCATTGAAACTGCCTTAAATACAACTGGTGAAGTCGTACAAACAAGCGATTTTGACAAACTTTTCTTTGGAGAATTGGATGGTACAGTTAGTGATAGAGCTAAACTAATAGAGCAATCTTTTTCCGGTTCCAAATCCGACTTTATGTTAAGTTCTGATATTAACCGTGGTATATGGCAAAAATATTTAATGATCACTGTTTTATCTAGCGTCACAACAATGATGCATGCACCAATCGGTCCTATACGCGACAGTAAAGGTGGCGTGGATTTCGTCCGATCTTTATATGAAGAAGTTGCATCTATTATACGAACTCATAAAGCACCACTGGATGACAATATCGTTGAAAAATATATGAAGGGGTTAACTCAGTTATCTTACCATTTCAAAACTTCTATGCAACGCGACATGGAAAAAGGATTGAATATCGAAGCTGACCATTTACAAGGTTATTTATTAAATCTAGCGAAACAGTATCAACTAAATGCGCCACTACTATATGCTTCATATCAAAACCACAAGGTATATAAAGAAATGATTCAATAATCAATACAAAATGGAGAGACTTGTAAATGACATTCAATATGCAATCACACCCTTTTGATAACGCAACATACTTAAACCAACAAGAAACAGGTGTTTATTTCGGACACACGTCTGCCAATTATGCGAATATGATCGGCCCATTTGGTGGCGTTATTGCTTCAACATTATTACGCTCTATCTTAGAACACCCCGATTGTATTGGAAGCCCTGTTTCACTCACGGTCAACTATGCTGCACCTGTCAAAGATAAAGATTTTAAAATAATAGCAAAACCAACAAGAACAAATCGCTCAACCCAACACTGGTACGTAGAACTCTTGCAAAATGAACAAACAGTTATATCAAGTACTGCCGTGACTGCACTCAAAAGGAACACTTGGTCTTCTACAGAATTAGCAATGCCAGAAGCGCCTCCATTCAAAGAAGTTCCCAAATTACCAATGATAGATGTACCGCCATGGGTACAAAATTATGATATTAGAATCATTAAAGGTGCGCCTCGTGCCTTTACAAACGACAGCGTTACAGATTCTGTTACATTGCAATGGATAGAAGACATGCCAAAGAGAAAATTAGATTACCTATCACTCACATCCATTTGCGATGCTTTTTTCCCTAGAATATACGTCCGTCGCGAACCTTTCGTTCCGATTGGGACAGTATCATTAACAATCTATTTTCACATAGATGCATCAACTTTAGGCAAAGAGAGAGCGCAACCTGTGCTAGGACACACCCGTGCAATTAATTTTAATGAGGGTTTCTACGATCAAACCGGTGAAATTTGGAGTTCTAATGGGGTATTATTAGCTACAACAACTCAGCTTGTTTATTATAAAGCATGAATGTAAATTGGCATTAAAAAGGACGCGTCTACGAAATCATTTTAGAAAAATATGGTTTCTGACTCGTCCCTTGTTTTATTTATGATTGCTGTTCGTTTGCTTCTTTTTGATTTGTACGTTTTTGTAACATGATTGATACAGCTGCAACAATAATAATTAAGATAATGATGCCGATAATCCCTAAGTATTTAGCGATGTTTCCTAATACAACACCTACTACTAAGAAGTCTGTATCAGAGAATGTCGTAGCAGCGCCACCTAATTCACCTAAAAACGGTAGGAATAAAAGTGGCAAGAAAGTAATTAAAAGACCATTTAATGCTGAACCAGCAACTGCGCCTTTTATGCCTCCTCTTGCGTTACCAAATACACCGGCCGTAGCGCCTAAGAAAAAGTGTGCTACTACACCTGGTAAGATAACCACGCCACCGAATAAGAATAATATAAACATGCCAATAACGCCTACAATAAAGCTTACAAAAAAGCCTATTAACACAGCGTTTTGTGCATAAGGAAAGACAATCGGGCAGTCTAATGCTGGTTTGGTGTTAGGAACTAATTTTTCAGAGATGCCTTTAAATGCAGGTACAATTTCTGCAAGAATTAAGCGAACCCCAGTTAAGATAATAAACACACCTGCTGCAAAAGTAACACCTTGGATAAGTGAAAATACAATAAAGTTCTGTCCGTCGCTAATTTCTGCATGTACATAACTTGGTGTAGCAAATAACGCTGCTACAAAATAAAGTAATGTCATTGTTAACGAAATACTAATCGTACTTTCTCTTAAGAAACTCAATCCTTTCGGAAAATTGATATCTTCCGTAGATTTAGACTTTCCTTTAAATAACTTTCCTATTTCGCCCGCAGCCCAGTAACTCATCGTACCGAAATGCCCTAACGCGACTTGGTTATTGCCAGTAATTTTTTTCATTGTCGGTTGTGCTAACGCAGGTAATAATGCCATTATCAAACCTAAAATCACTGCACCAATAATCACAGTCAATGTACCTGTTATATGACCAACTGACAATAATATGGCTAAAAATGCAGCCATATAAAATGTATGATGGCCTGTTAAAAATATATATTTCAAATTTGTAATACGTGCAATAATAATATTTACAATCATACCAAAGACCATAATTAATGCTGCAGTCGTGCCATATTGTTCTAAAGCAATTGAAATGATAGCTTCATTATTCGGTACAACGCCTTGTACACCAAATGCATGTTGGAAAATTTTACCAAATGGTTCTAACGATTGCGTCACCACATTGGCACCTGCACTCAAGACTAAAAATCCTAAAATCGTTTTTATTGTACCTGAAGTAATATCAGTGGCTGATTTTTTTTGGACAATCAATCCAATAAAAGCGATTAAGGCTACTAATATCGCTGGTTGGCTTAACACATCAACGATAAAATCAAGTATTGGCTTCATTGTATTACCTCCTTACTGAATATTAAAGTACGTTTAGATCAGTTAATTTTTCATCTAATTTTTGTTGTAGTTCTTCTTTGTCTAATATGTTATCTAGTACAATCACGTCGCCTAGTTTTTGTGTGTTTTCTTCTAAATCTCTACCGCATATAAATAAATCTGCCATATCTGGACTGGCGCTCATAACATCGCTATGTTCTACTTTAATATCTGATGGCGCATTTAAATTTTTCAATGCCTCTTGCGCATTCATCTCTACCATAAAACTACTTCCTAAACCGTGACCACACACTACTAAAATTTTCATTTTCATCATTCTCCTTTAAATATATTTATAATTTCAACCGGCGTTTGTGCTTTTAACAATACCGAAACGGTCTCTTGATCGCCTAAAGTCGTTGCTAAATGCCTTAGTATTTCTAAATGCCCTTCATTATCTACAGCGCTTAAAACAAAAATTAACGAAGCATAATGCCCTTCTTCTGAAAAGTTAATATGCTGATTTAATTTCAACAAACTTAAACCTATCTTTTTTACATTGTCATTAGGTCGTGCATGTGCGATAGCTATTTCAGGTGCAATGACAATATATGGCCCTAGCTTTTCTACGCTATGAACCATTTCGTCAATATAATCTTGTTTAAAATAATCTTGCTCTTGTAAAGGACGAGCTGCAACACGAATCGCTTCACGCCAGTTTTCCACTTTATCAAGCACTTGCACTTTATCAGTTGATAAAATTTCTAATGTCATTTTTTCCTCCTTAATGTTGACTCACCTCATTGATACAATGCATGATTTCATTCATATCTCCTAAAAACAGTTTGTTTCTATACTGTTCGTCCATCACTAATTCACTAAATTGTCTTAATGCGTTCAAATGGATTTGGGGTTGTGCTGTTGCTAATGTCACTATGATAAAAACAGGATCATATTGGTTATGTTCAAAATGAATACCACCTTTGTAATGTACAATGCTAAACCCTACTGAACCTTTAACATGTGTTGGTTTAGCGTGTAATAACGCGATATGCGGGCTAATAACCATATAGGGTCCGAACGCATCGAGTTGTTCAATAATTTCTTCTGCATAAATATCATCTACAATTTGATCATCAACTAACGCTCCAACGCTTTGCTTAATAGCTTCATTTCTAGAAAGTGAAGGCTGGCATGTTAAAATCCTATTTTCTGGTAAAACGTCTTGCAATGTTGGTCCTAATCCCTTGATATCATTAACGTATTTTTCTCTTGAAATATTAATAATATCGTTCATTTGCTTTCGATCGTTTTTATCTAAAAATGGCGAAACATGAAGTACAGGTATCGATTCATGTTCAAATGGCACGGTTGAAATAATGTAATCGACGCCTTCATGTTTCAATAGGGTTTCGTTAATTTCATATATTGAATAAGCGTCTACAATTTCTAGTTCAGGGTAGATATGCCGTATCCTGCTTTTCAATAATTGCGATGTCCCTACACCAGATCCACAGAGGAGCACTACTTTTATAGCATTTGTTGTAATCGCTGAAATACGTTCAATAGCTGATGCAAAATGCAGCGTAATATATGCCAATTCATCTCTGTTAAAACAAATTTGATAATTCTCTTCAATCCCCCAAATATGATGTTGCAATCTCTCAATCATGTGATGGTACTGTTGGTGTATTTCATCTGTTAGTGGGTTTTTATGTGTCATGTCAAATTTCAATCGATGAATAGCTGGTCTCAAATGAACAATCAATCCATTTAATAATTTGCTATCATTCAATAAATCTAGTCCTAAATCAGCACTGATCCGTTCGATCAATTGTTCCGTCAAAATTTCTAAATCATCTACGTCTTCACTTGCATAGTTCATTTCTGACGTTTTAGCGCCTAATAAATGCAACGTGATAAAACCTGCTTCACTTTTCGGAAAATGTATTTCAAATTTTTCCTCTAAAGATGCTTTTATCAATAATGCCACACGAAATTGGTCTGTTTTTGCTAATTTTTCATATTCTACTTCGGGAATTTCAAAAATAAACTTTTCTTTAGCACGATGTATCGCAATTAATATGTGATACATCAAACCATCTATTGCGCTTTGAACTAATTGATAATTTGCTTCAAATAACACTGACGTTACAGCCAATCGAATATCTTCTAGTTCTTTATTAGAAAAGAGTTTATGTCCTATTTGATGTGTATGATTTTGAAAATATTCGTGTACACATGACGCATATGCCTTGCGGTAATGTGTTTCTTCACCTTCTATAATAAATCCTTTGTTTTTGATATATGTTAACTTCAAATTATATGAGGCTAACCAGATTTGTACACTTTTTAAATCATCTACAATTGTTCTACGTGTGACTGAAACCATGTTAGCTAATGATTGGGAAGATGTCGGAATATTAGACTCAAACAATTTCAGTATGATATAACGTATGCGCTCTTCTTTAGAATAATGAATTGAAGTCGCTGTATATCGATTAGTGATATCATTGAGTGGCATTGTAGTTTCAATCTTGATACCTGTATTTTTATTTCTAAAAATAGTTAAATCTAATTTCTGTGCCATACTTTCTATATATTCTAAATCATATTGTATTGTCCTTTCTGAAACATTAAATTGTGTAGCTAACTGATGAATAGGTATAAACGATTCACGTTCAAGTAAGAATGTTAATATATGATGCTGTCTCTTGCTTAACACACGAGCAACCTCCTTACATATATATTGTAACCGCTTACTATTAATGATAGGTGTGTAATCTCTTTCGTCTCGTAATCCGAAAAGTTGCACATCTATCACAAGCAGTTACTTTTTAAAATTATAAATTAATCATTAAATAATTTGTATATAAATTATGTTAGTAATACAAAAAGTGAGAACATGAGCATCTGATATAGAATATTGTATTTAAAATAAAATATTCATATATTAACAATTGTGGTTATTTAACCCTATTTAATAATTAAAAAAACAGTAATGAAACTCAACGTCATATCTTGGTTTCATTACTGTTCTTAATAAAAAATATTTTCACTGATTTATTTCTTGATGTCACTATAATATTTTTATATCTATTAGCGGTTAATTGACCTTGCAATCATTGATAGCGTATGTCTTTCACCCCGTAACGCTTTACTCAATTCAAATATATTCTCCACCGGTGCTAGTCCACAGGAACTACCATCACCAATGTGTTGGATATCTACACCACATATTTTATTTCTAATCGCAAAATCTCTAATTGTACTGGGATCAGCACTTTCTTGACTTGTACCAATAGCTGACATCACAAGCCCACCATTACGATGTACGACTTTCACAATATCTTTAAGTTGCGTCTCGTCAAAACCTGGGACTGTACCAACTGCAGGTACAAGTATCATATCTGCCCCTGCTTCAATGAATTTTTCTACATATGTTTTTGTAATAACAGGTTCATCTACGCCAGAGCTATGCATTTTTCCAGCAATAATTAAACCTGAAAAATGTGCGCTTGTACTTTCAATTGCTTCTATAATTTTATCATTGGTTACTCCAGTTGCTGGATTGCCTGTCATACAAATAAAATTGACACCTAATTGTTCGAGCGCTCGAACTGTCTCAGAGCTTGCTTGACGCCCTAGTGCAATATCTAAGTGTGCCTCGGTCATATTTGCACGTTTATCAACTGGTTCTAAGTTCACCCCTACAGGTCTACCAACTAAATATCTCAATGTCTCTATCACGTGCGCCCCTTCACCAATGTTTTTTACTTTTGGATTAAATGCATCAAAACCATTTAATAAAATCAAATCTGCACCAAACGCACGGGCTAATTCAGCATTAGAAATATCTGGCACCATAGGCGTTTCAGTAACGATGTTTTCAGATAAAACGACACGTCCAGCGCTAGCTTTAATACTCTGCTTCAATTCTTTGCCTGTCATTTCAATGAGTTCTGATGCGTTGGCGCTCAATAATCTTTTTACCATATGATATCTACTCCTTGTATAAGTTATTTTAGTTCCAACATGCTTTATAATTGAAATTCCAATTAATAAATATATTTCTTTTTACCTTTAAACTAAACGTGCTATATAGTTAATTATTTTACCATATACGCTATCGTCCGCTTATTTTAATTCTTTTTTAATAAAAAGCATTCTATATTCATTATCTGTTTTTAAAATTTTAAATTATTTAATTTTCAAAAACTGTAGCGTTTCATAAATATTAGTGTGATAATATATTTCAATATACATTACAAGGGGGAAGTTATATGCATTGTCCAAATTGCGGAAGTCCTATCGAAACATCAGATTTGTTTTGTGGGGAATGTGGGACAAAACTAACACAACAATCTAATAATACAAAGGTCAATTCGACTGCCACATCCCAACAAACACAGCATCATTCCATTTCAAAACAAGAAACGACACAACCTTCAGCTCAGTCAAATCATAAAAACGAAACATTTTCAACACACACAAATGTTATTTTAAATGAGTCAAAAAATTTCTTTTCAACTGCTTTCAGTCATCCAGATAAAGAACTTGCCAGCCCACACTATTTTTCTTATAAAACATTATTCAGTGTAATTATAGCTGGTTTTATATTGTCAATGATACTACTAGCCATTATTATCCCAGCTGAAATAGCATATATTATGAGCAGCAAAGCAAGTGTAGTTTTTAACATTACATTCTTCTTGCTCATAGCAATTACAGTGCTCTTTGGTATCACATTTGCTCTAATTAAAATTTTAAATATTAAAATAAGCCTACATAAAGCACTTTCAGATTTTGTATTAATAAACACCCTATCAGTGGTGATACTTTTACTAGGTTTACTATTTTCAGCAATCCATGTACCTAGTTTTGCAGTACTACTTATTATTATTTCTATATTATTTACTTTCATAGCACCAATATACTTAATTACCAAATATAGCCATAATCAGAGCATACGTATGCCAGTCATTTATTCTATGCTTATCTATATCGTTATCTTAGGCGTCATTTTACGCATCCTAGTCGAGGGTACTATTTCAAATACATTAAATGACTTAAGTTCATTTTTTAACACAGGTTACTAAGGAGGGAGTCAACCATGAAATATTGTAATAATTGTGGCGCAGAACTCAAACCAGGCCAACGCGTTTGTACACAATGTGGCACACCTGTCCAACAAAGATCAACACACCCAACACCACCAAAAAAATCAAAATTACCTATATATATCATCATTGTAGCCGTCATTGTTATTATAATTGCTTTATTTACTGCCTATAAAATCATCGATGCACAATTATCTCCAACTAAACAAGCAGAAGCAATTTCTAAAGATTTAAAAGACCAAGATACAGATAGCTTGGCCAATCATTTAACATCAAATGGAGATCCCATTTCTAAAGACGAAGCTAAAGCAATTTATAAATATATTGATGAAACAGATAGCGTTGATCGCGTTGCAGATGAATTACAAAATAGTGCTAAAAATGTAAAAAATCACAAACTAAATGATCATACAGTCACTGTAGGTGATACCTCCCTTATTAATATTACTCAAGATGAAAAAAAATGGGGAATATTTAAAAATTACATTTTTAACGTAAGTACTGAACCGGTCTCTATTACATCAAATGAAAACAGTACACTTTCTTATAAACTTAACGGTGAAACAAAACAAGTTAAGTTAAAACAAGATAAAACAAAAACACTTGATGACTTCCCTATCGGTATATACGATTTAAAAGCAACACAAAACGTTGAGGATAAAAAATTCAAAGGCGTGGTTCATATCGATATGTCAGAAAGTAATAGTGCTGATCTACAATTCAAACAAAAACGTTTTACTGTAACTATTGATTCAACATACGCTAATTCAGATACACTCAAACTTTACATTAATGATAAAGAACAACCAAATTTTGATGAATTTGATTCAGAAACATATGGGCCATATGCACCAGATGAAAAAGTCGAAGTTTACGCTACAACAAAAGTTGAAGGTAAGCAATTCAAATCTAGTGTAGAAAACATTTCAAGTCCAAAAGAGGACGAAGATGAAATAGATGTTTCATTATCTTTTGATGACGACGCTATCAGTGATTACGAAGATAAAATTTTGGAAAAAGAGACTAACTCTGAGTCTGAAGATGACGATAGTGATTCTAGTTCTGAAGAGAAAGTAACACGTGAAAATGTTATAGATAAAGTAGAGTCTTATGAAGGGAGCGCATTAGATACAGATAATTATACTTATAAAGAACCTGAAAAAACGGAAGATGGCTGGGGATTCTCATTCACTGATAAAGACGGTGAATTAGCTGGTTCTTATACCATTGATGAAGATGGCTATGTTACCGAATATGATGAAGATGGAGAAGAAGTTGATTCAGGGTATTAAATCCTTTTATACAAGCTAGGGATAGAAATGAGCTACATCCAGTTAAGTAGACAACTCAATAGTTAAAATTGTATCTAGGCTGATTTCATATCATTTATGAGGTCAGCCATTTTTAACGTCATGCTTCCATTATTAAAGAAATATTAAAAAAATTAATGTTTAGACTACATTAGTGGGGTATACACAAAGTACGCAATATTATATTTAAAGAAAATTGAAGGTGAGACAATGAATGACAACCATTCTTTCAGTGATTATCCAAAAATCTTAAAAATTGAAGATGACGGAAAGATAATTGCCCTAGACAAAAATGGAAAAGTGAACACGGATTTAAATATTCACACTGTAAGTGATGAACAACAACAAGCTATTTTTGGAGATATATTATACCAGCCTTACCGTCGTATAACTAAAAGTAACCAGTTATATGATACGAATTCACAAAAAAGCCATAATCAAGAACCACATTATAATCAACAAGACCGTGAACGTGAATTATATTTATTAGATGAAAATAAAAAAGCTAAACGTAAAAACGTTTGGTTAGGTTTGGGGGTCATTGTCTTACTGATCGTTGTCATCATTTTTGCAGTTACCACGTATATAAACAGTGATAATAATGAACAACAGTCTACTAAACAGACAAGCGAGCAGCAGTCTGCTAATCAAAACCAATCAAATGATACTCAAGGTAGTAACGTCAATTTCCAACGCCAAAATAATGAAGTTAAGGAGGATATTCAATCATTAAAAGAGAACATTTCTAATTCTAACAATAACACCGATTCTAAGTTGCAAGCATTACAAGATAAAGTAGATAGTTTAAAACAAGAAGCAGATTCTAATAAAACAAATAATTTAGCAGAGAAATACCAAACTACCGTAGACGATTTAAAACAAGCCAAAAATGAAAAAGACAATGGTAACACTAATCAAATGCAAGCAGAGCTAGACAAAGCAAATCATAAATTAGACGATATAAAATCAAAGTTCTCTTCTTTATTCAATGACAAAGAAGATACAGATCGCACGAACAATAACGAAAGCTAAACGAACAATCTAACTTAAATTGAACACATATACAATTCAAGCTAATCTTTTTATATGCAACACCCATTATGTTTATTGCATACAAACGCGTCTCCATTTTGATTGGAGATGCGTTTTATTTTGATTATGTATATTTATTTACATGACATGTTCAAATCTATAACTTCCTCTTTATACTTCATTAACTACATGAAAAAAATTTTCAATGAGTGCTAATTAATCACCCCAAGCATTTATTTTTAGTATACAGCACACTGATTTTTAAAGGATTTTCCTCCCCTAAATGTTTATATTTAAATATTACAAAATTAGCAACTATCTTTTGTAAGCGTATACAAAACTGAATTTTCATGCTATTATCTTATAAAATTAAACAAAAGTTTATATTTTAAACTTAAGTTTAACTTTTACTTTATAGCAAAGGAGGTTCGTCATATGAATAAAAATGAACAAGCAGTTTTAGATCGCATTCAAGAAAACCCATTCATCTCACAACAAGAATTAGCACAATCTATTGGATTATCAAGGCCTGCCGTTGCAAATATTATTTCTGGCCTTATACGTAAAGAATATGTATTAGGAAAGGCCTACGTTCTAAACGAAGACTATCCTATTGTTTGTATCGGGGCTGCAAACTTAGATAGAAAATTCTACGTCCATACTGATTTGCAGTTAGAAACTTCTAATCCTGTAACCTCAACAAGATCCATAGGTGGTGTTGCAAGAAACATTGCAGAGAATTTAGGACGTATGGGAGAAACTGTTGCATTTTTGTCAGTAAGCGGAAACGATAGTGAGTGGGATATGATTCATAAATTGTCGAGTCCATTTATGAATTTAGATCATGTGCAACAAATCGAAAGCGTTAATACTGGTTCATATACTGCATTAATCAATAATGAAGGTAATATGGAATATGGTTTAGCAGATATGGAAGTCTATGATTATATTTCACCAGAATTTTTAATTAAGCGAACCCATTTATTAATTAAAGCAAAATGTATTATTGCAGATCTTAATATTTCAAAAAACGCAATGGATTTTCTATGCGCTTATTCAGAAAAGCATAATATTAAACTGATTATTATACCTGTGTCGTCTCCAAAAATGAAAAATATGCCTGATTCATTACATGCTATCGATTGGCTCATTATAAATAGAGATGAAACAGAAACTTATTTAAATATGGAAATCACTAATACAGATGATTTAAAAAATGCTGCTAAAAAATGGAATGACTTGGGCGTGACAAATGTCATTATTACTAATGGCATCAAAGAACTTATTTTTAGAAATCATACAGAAGAAGTTATTAAGTCTGTTACACCTTCTAACCATGTTGTTGATGTAACGGGAGCTGGAGACTCTTTCTCTAGTGCTGTGATATTCAGTTGGCTAAATGAACTAGATACTGAAAGCATACTAACAGCAGGAATGATTAATTCACGAAAAACAATTGAAACTGAATATACAGTGAGACAAAACTTAGATAAAAAACAATTATTTAGAGACCTGGAGGAATATAAAAATGAAACAATACATTGATTTTTCTAAAGAAGTGAAACAAGCTAAAGCAGAGAACAAACCCATTGTAGCATTAGAATCAACCATCATTTCACACGGTATGCCTTATCCACAGAATGTTGAAATGGCAACAAAGGTCGAAAATATTATACGCAAGAACGGTGCGATTCCAGCAACGATTGCATTAATCGACGGAAAAATTAAAATTGGTCTTGAAAAAGAGGAATTAGAGTTACTTGCAAACAGTGACAATGTTGCGAAAGTATCACGCCGCGATTTTACAGAAGTGCTTGCCACTAAACGTGTCGGCGCAACTACAGTTGCCTCAACGATGATGTGTGCTGATTTAGCAGCAATTCAATTCTTTGTTACTGGCGGTATCGGAGGTGTACATAGAGGTGTTGAAAGCACTATGGATATTTCAGCTGATTTAGAAGAATTAGGTAAAACGAATGTCACAGTGATTTGTGCGGGCGCTAAATCTATTTTAGATTTGCCAAAAACAATGGAATATCTTGAAACTCAAGGCGTACCAGTAATTGGCTATAAAACTGATGAGTTGCCAGCATTCTTTACGAGAGAGAGCGGTATTAAATTGAACAGCTCATCTGAAAATCCAGAAGATATTGCACGTATTTGTAAAGTTAAAAATGATTTAGATATTGAAGGTGGCGTAGTTATCGCTAACCCAGTACCTAAAGAAGATGAATTATCTAAATCATATATCGATAGTATCATTGAAGAAGCAGTTAAAGAAGCTGAAGCACTAGGTATTAGCGGCAAAGACTCTACGCCATTCTTACTCGGTAAAATCGTTGAAAAATCTGATGGTAAGAGTTTACACACAAATATTAAACTAGTTGAGAACAATGCGATACTAGGAGCTAAAATTGCAGTTGCTTTCAATCAAATGTAGGTGATCCTTATGTCAATCTTATTTGCCTTTACAGGTATAATTTTTGCATTATTTATCGCTTTTCTATTTAGTTACAATAGAAAAGCAATTGATTTTAAAAAACCACTCGTGATGTTAATCGTTCAAATCGTTATCGTGTTATTTATGATGAACACGACTATTGGTTTAACCATATTAACGGGGTTAGGTTCATTTTTTGAAGAATTAATTAATATTAGTAAAGCGGGCATCGACTTTGTATTCGGTGGTTTACAAAATAAAGGCGCTTCAACATTCTTTATTACAGTGTTATTACCTTTAGTATTTATTTCCGTGTTAATCGGAGTATTAAATTATTTTAAAATTCTTCCATTTATTATTAAATATGTAGGTATTATCATTAATAAAATCACACGCATGGGTCGTCTCGAAAGTTACTTTGCTATTTCAACTTCTATGCTAGGACAACCAGAAGTTTACCTAACAATCAAAGAAATGATTCCTAAATTATCTAAAGCTAAATTATATACGATTACAACTTCCGGTATGAGTGCTGTGAGCATGGCTATGTTAGGTTCGTATATGCAAATGATCGAACCTAAATATGTTGTGACTGCTGTTATGTTAAATATTTTCAGTGCCTTAATTATCGCAAGCGTAATCAATCCTTATAAATCAGACGACAGCGATGTAGAAATCTCTAACTTAACCGCTGATGAAAATATTTCCAATAATGCTAAAGCAAAGCCTAAAAAAATACCCTTCTTCCAGATGATTGGTGATAGTGCAACGGATGGTTTTAAAATTGCCGTAAGTGTTGCTATTATGCTGCTTGCATTCATTTCTCTGATGGAAGCAATCACAGTATTATTTAACTTTGTAGGCTTAGATTTTAAACAATTAATCGGTTTTATCTTTGCGCCTATTGCATTTATTATTGGTATACCATGGAGCGAAGCAGTTCAAGCCGGTTCATTGATGGCGACAAAGTTAATCACGAACGAGTTTGTTGCTATGTTAGATTTCCAAAAATTAGCTGGTGATTTAACACAACGTACACAAGGTATCATTTCTGTATACCTTGTTAGTTTCGCTAACTTTGGTACAGTAGGTATTATTGTTGGTGCAATTAAAGGCTTTAGTAATGAACAAGGCAATAAAGTAGCATCGTTTGCCTTACGTCTACTTCTAGGCTCTACACTAGCTTCAATTATCTCTGCATCAATGATTGGTTTAGTTTTATAAAATAAAAGACGATGGGTAGATTGGTTTATCACCAACCGCCCTCGTCTTTTTTTACGAGTTAAAAAAACCTAAGATGAAGTCAGCGCCTTTAGCTAATGCATCAGCAATGCTAGTTCCCATTGTTATCCAATCAGCGTTTAAACCTGCTTTTACCGCTTCACTGATTGCGTTTACGAAATTAGACATTTAATACACCTCTTTCTCTATCACCTTTTATTCAAAGGTTGTTTACTTTCAACTAAATTGTAATACAAAAAAATAATATTGTTGTAGACGTTTCTTAACTTACGCTTTTTTATTCCTAATCGTCAATGCAACTCTTTTTAAATGAATAATATTTCCTATTTGTAACATTGAATCTTTAAAAATAATTATTTCTTTTATCCAAATGCATTATGTAATTTTTTATAGCGAATAAGCATTTAAAAACAATCTTTAATAAATTAACACAAAATAAGAGCGAGACAGAAACCCTAAAAAATTTCACGCCCCGCCCTACTCAAATATTCTTAAAAAAGTTATTATGTCTTAATATAAATATTTATCATTTTATTCTTTATGATTGATTGCTCTCTAACAACGCTTCCACTTCATTTTTAATTGTTGTGACATGGGGACCATAAACGATTTGTACGCCGTTTCCTTTTTGTATGACACCTTTAGCCTCTGTAGAATTAAGTATTTGTTTATCTACTGGGTCATCCGTTTTTAATGTCACTCTTAATCTTGTAGCACAACAATCAACAATATCTATATTTTCTTTTCCTCCTAACCCTTTAATGATTGTTTTAGCACGATCTGTAGCTTGAACTGTTTCTATGGCTGCTTCGTCTTCACGACCAGGGGTTTTAAAATTAAATTTACTAATTAAGAATCTAAAAATAGCATAATAAATCATAAACCAAACGATACCTATAGGGATAACCCATAAGAAGTTTGTCTTAGCATTGCCTTGTAATACACCAAATAATAAAAAGTCTATAAAGCCACCACTAAACGTTTGACCAATCGTAATGTTAAATATGTCAGCCATCATAAATGCTAAGCCATCTAAAAAAGCATGAATGACATATAATACAGGTGCAACAAATAAAAAGCTAAATTCTAAAGGTTCTGTAATGCCTGTTAAAAATGACGTTAATGCAGCTGATAACATTAAACCTCCTACGACTTTTTTATGTTTCGGTTTAGCAGTATGATAAATTGCTAATGCTGCGCCACAGAGACCGAACATCATCGTAATAAAACGCCCTGACATATAACGCGAAACGCCTGAATAATATTTAGTCACGTCTGGGTCGCCTAACTGAGCAAAGAATATATTTTGTGTTCCTTGTACGAGATGGCCTTTGACCTCTAATGAGCCACCTAATGCAGTTTGCCAAAATGGTAAATAGAATATATGGTGTAAGCCAAATGGGCCCAACAACCTCAATATAAAACCAAAGAAGAAAGTGCCAATTACACCTGTTTTATCTACAATACCACCAACACCAAAAATCCATCCTTGTATCGTTGGCCAAATAAAAAACATAATGACTCCAAGTATAATAGAAGCGATAGCTGTAATAATTGGAACAAAGCGAGATCCTCCAAAGAATCCTAAATACGAAGGTAATGCTATTTTATGATATTTGTTATGTAAAAGCGCTGTCATAACACCCGTTATAATACCGCCAAATACACCCGTTTCTACCGTTTGAATACCCAGCACCATACTTTGGCCTTCTTCAGCTAAATTTCCTTTAGCTAAAGTCTCTGTAATGGTTAACAAGCCATTCATAGAAGCATTCATAATTAAGAAACCTAACATCGCAGCTAATCCTGCAGTGCCTTTATCACTTTTAGCCAAGCCTATTGCAACACCAATGGCAAAAATAACAGGTAGGTTTTGAAATACAATATTACCTGCAGAAGACATCAGTACGAATATATTTTGTAATAAAGCAATATCCAACATAGGGTAAGCTTTAATGGTATTAGGATTACTTAATGCACCACCAATGCCTAATAATAATCCAGCTGCTGGTAAGATAGCGATAGGTAACATAAATGATTTACCAAACTGTTGTGCCCTCTCGAACAATTTACTCATATGATTAACCTCCTAATTACCATCAATATACAGTTAAAGAAAATATTAATCAATGGTTTTTTATATTATGAAAAACTTTTTCAAAAAATATTGAAAACGCTTCTTTGAAACATAAAAAATAAGAGAGATAGAAATTATATTTTTAAAATATAATTTCTATCTCTCTGTTTCTACAGTAATGCATCTGCTTATACGTCGCTTTTAAAACTTACTTTGCGCTCATATTATTTAAAATATATCGCCCAAAGTTCCTGCCATTATAGCTTTAATCGAATGTAATCTATTTTCTGCTTGTTCGAATACAACAGAATGTTTACCTTTAAAAACTGCATCTGTTATTTCCATTTCTGTTAATCCATGCGTTTTATAAATTTGTTGTCCTACTTCTGTGTGTACATCATGAAATGCTGGCAAACAATGCATCACAATAACATTTGGATTCATAGTATTGACGAGCATGGCTTCATTAATCTGGTATGGAAGTAAATCATTAATACGTTGCGTTTGAACAGATTCATCTTCTCCCATTGAAAACCATACATCAGTATATATCGCATCCGTTTTATAAACAGCTTGTTGGATATTATCTGTAATTAAGATTTGACTACCTGATTGTAATGCGTAAGTTTCAGCAAGTTTTTGTATATCTTGATGTGGAAATAATGATTCAGGTGCTGCAATATGAATATTTACACCTAATATTGCTCCAGTAACTAACAAATCATGCGCGACGTTGTTTCTTGCATCACCTACATAAGTCAAAGTCTTGCCTTGTAATGTACCTAAACTTTCTTTTAAAGTATAAAAATCTGCAACCATTTGCGTTGGATGCCACTCATTCGTTAAACCATTCCACACTGGCACATTTGCATGTTGTGCTATGTTTTCTACATCACTTTGATGGTGTCCTCTAAATTCAATACCATCATACATACTTCCTAATACTTTTGCAGTATCTTCGGTAGATTCTTTAACGCCTAAATGAATATCACCTTGGCCAAAATGTTCTGGGAAAGCACCTAAATCATTTGCTGCCACACTAAACGCTGCGCGTGTTCTTGTAGATGGCTTTTCAAATAATAAAGCAATATTTTTCCCTTTAAGATATGGATGTGGGATACCTCGTTTTTTCTTCTCTTTAAGTTCTCCAGTAAAATCGATTAAAGTTACGAGCTCATCTAAAGAAAAGTCACATGTTTTCAAAAAACTTTTTCCTTTAAATGATTGTAGTTTTTTTAAATTTGTTGTGTACGCCCCAATGTCATCACTCCAATGTTTTTATAAGGTTAATATACATATTAAACCTAAATAAACTATAAATCAAGAATAAATATACTTTTTATTGCATATTATTTAAAAATGAAGTTAGCTTTTTCTTTTAAAAATATAAATAACCTCCCAAATGGTACATACCATTCTACACTGAAGTCCTATTTTATAACGTTTGAGGGATAAAAATTTTTAAGCATAAACACTGAGGCAGTTATTTTTTAGGTTATGATTTAATGCGCTTATTTTTAAAATTTTATAGTATATTGCATACATAATAGTTAATCCATGGAGGTGAACATCTATGTTAGATTTACTATTGTCTACTTTTAAACAAATTGCTGCTCAATTCGTTTCAGGCGGTTTTCAAGAAAAATAACTACATTTTTAACCACTCTGTCTCAAAAATTTGCGTAATCATATCTTAAAGTAAATACAAAAAACAGGAACACGATATCCAATTTCATCAAATTGATATTGTGTTCCCGCTTTATATACCTTATTTAAAAATAAATAATCCAGTACCGTCTCACTTCAATTACATATTTTTTGAATGCTAAAGCCTATCGCTTTAATTGGTTTATTTTTAATTATGCAAAACATCGGCCTTAGTGCGTGCACGTTCTTCTGGTGTTTTTAAGAAACGTGTCATAATGGCGCTGGCAACATATAATCCAAATATCAAGTACATCATGCCTTGAACACCAATACTACTATAAAATAATGCTACTAAACCTGGACCAGCAAAAACGCAAAGACCTGCGCCTAAATTTAAAATTGCCATAGCTGGCCCTTTATCACCATCATGTACAAGTGACGGAACAAGTGCAGAAATAGGAACAAACCCTGCTAAACACACACCCCATAAAAAGCCTACTGTACCAACAATAAAGACGTTGCCTGTAAATAATTCAGGTACAAAGTAAAGACCTAATGTAAATACTGCACACCCAATACCACCGATATAAGAAATTGTATTTTTCCAACCTATTTTATCGCTTAAAGCGCCAAATATGAGGTTAAATATGATATTAGCTATAAAAATTGTTCCCCAAATATTTAACCAAGTTGTTGTTGCAATGCCTTTAGACGCTAAATAAATTGGTAAGAATAATGGGAAGGCATATTGTGCTGCTTGGTTAATTACTCTGACAACGCATGCCACTGCAACACGTGGTTCTCTTTTTAATATTGTGATACCTGCCAAAATCTCACTGATATGTTCTTTAAACCCGTGCCCTTTTTCTTCAACTATGAACTGATCTCTATTGACAAATACAGCTAAAAACGTACCTAATAGCACCCAAACAATCGCAGTCCACAATGTAAAGAAATGACCGAATAATTGAATCGCTAACGAAGAATAGAATGATCCTAAGACGCTTAATCCCCCTGTAAATACAAACCAGAACCAACCTACAGCTGCACCTAATCTTTTTTGTGGAGAGCGGTAAGCCACCCACACTAAAAAGGAATAAGCAAATAGCGGGTAGCCAAAACCTCTTATAGCGTAAGATGGGATCATGATGTTGTAATCCATTGTCGGAATGGCAAATCCAACAAATATCACATGTCCAATAATATATAATCCCGTACCTAACAACATTACTTTTCTCGGGCCGATAATTTCAACCAACACACCTGATAACCAAGAACCAATCGCTATCGTCACACCATAACATGTAGTCAAAATCGCTGTCTGTTGTACAGATAATCCATTTTCATGTAAATATGGACTAATCCAAGCTAATTCTAACCCATCGCCCATCATAAAAATCAATACACCAATATACCCCCATAACAAAGTTGGTGGCATACCTATTTTAGTCAGTTTATCACTCATTTCACACACCCCTTATATAAAACATCCAATCATTTATATATATTGGATTATCTAAAATTAAAATACTTGGAAACGCTTTCAAATATTATCATTATATTATTACATTTTTTCTATTAATGCAAATTTATTTTCGTTTGTTTTCGTTTATGAATAAATGATTTTCGAATTACGAAAATATCGTTTTATGTCATAGATTAAATACAAAGATACCAATATCTATGCTATCTAAATTGAAATATAAATAATATATTTTTTATAAACAATTGAAAATTCTATTGAAAACGGTTACAATGTATATTATTTAGTCATCATATGACTAGATGATTATTGATTATATGAATAAGGGAGTTTTATATAAAATGATGTTATTAGTCGCTTTCAGTGCAGTAATTGTACCTTTTATATTTCTAGTACTTTTACGCATGTCTGCTTTAAAAGGAATGATTATTAGTGCTGTCGTAGTTACTGTTTTAGGGATATTTGTATGGGGGATGCAAGGTAATGTTGTAATAGCTTCTATACTTCAAGGTACACACAAAACCTTAACTATTCTTTATATTTTATTTGGCGCGCTTGTTTTGCTCAATACATTGCGTCAAACAGGTGCAGTCAATCGCATAAATGCAGGTTTTAAAAAAATCTCTCCAGATATGCGTGTACAAGTTATCATCGTTGCCTTCTTATTTGGTTCACTTATTGAAGGTGCATCAGGATTTGGAACACCTGCTATGGTAACAGCACCATTACTGGTCGCTTTAGGTTTTAGACCTATAGTTGCTGTCGCTACTGCTTTAATCGCTGATAGTATTGCTGTTTCTTTCGGAGCTGTAGGGACGCCAGTTATTGTAGGATTAAGTACTTTAAAAGAAGCAAATCAAGCTTTTTTCCATTCTACTGCTGAACAAATCACGATACTAGACTTACTAAGTGGTATCTTTATACCTATTATCGTTATTGCTACAATGGTTATTTTCTTTGGTAAAAATAAAAAATTAAAATCTATCATTGAAATGCTACCATGGTTAGCATTAATTGGTATTGTATACGCTGTTTCTGCATTTATATATGCACATATCTTTGGTGCAGAGTTTGTAGCTATATTAGGCTCGTTAACAGGACTTGTTATAGCGGTATTAACAGCAAGTAAAGGTTGGCTATTGCCTAAAACAATTTGGAGAGACGCTGCGGATGAAACTTACGAAGCTGATGTGAATGAACACTCTATGAGTTTGTTAACAGCTTGGGCGCCATACGTAATGGTTGTTATTTTACTTCTATTAACAAGAACCATACCAAGTATTGAATATGTCACAACGCATTTTCTTGATTTTTCTTGGAATAATATTTTAAATTTCTCAGAAATATCATCTGAATGGCAGTTCCTTTATTCACCAGGTACGATTCTAATTTTATCTGCACTTTTTGCAATTTTAGTTCAAAGAAAATCCTTTAAAAATATGGCCAATGCAAGTAAAGAATCATTAGCTACCATTAAAATCACAGGTATCACGCTCGTCGCTACGCTTGCGATGGTACATGTTTTTATCAATTCTGGTATTAATATCAATGATTTGAATAGTATGCCAGAATATATTGCCCAAAATATGGCTGCCACTTTAGGGCCAATTTGGTTATTTGTAGCTCCATTCTTAGGTGCACTAGGTTCATTCATTACTGGTAGTGCAACTGTTTCAACGTTGACTTTTTCACCTATCCAGATGAATATAGCAAATTCCATTGGCGCTGACCCATTTATTGTCTTAGCAGCACAGATTATTGGCGCTGCTGCTGGAAATATGATTTGTGTGCATAACGTAGTCGCTGTTTGTGCCGTTGTAAATATGCCAGGCAAGGAAGGCAGCGTTATTAGAAAAACATTAGGTCCTGCGTTAATTTACTGTATATTAGCCGGTATAAGCGCTTATTTGATTGCTCTACTCTTCACGTAATATAAAGACAGCGCAACGTCTAGAATATAAATTCCAAAATTCAGCCCCCAAAAGATTTCTTTTTGGGGGCTGTTTCATATAAATGCTTCGTGTTGTTTTGCTTCATTGATACGAACATATTTTGAGTTTGTAGTCTCAAGACGTTAGCTATTCATGCAAGCTTGTCGCAAGCAATATTATGTTTACATATAATTGCCATAGATTTCTACTATAAATCCAACATTTTTATAGGCAATTTCACAAATATAGATTTAAATTTAGTCTATTTTTGTTTTTAATGTGGTGTTGCTTTTTACATTAAAAAGCAATCATCACTTTAGAAGATAATCGTGAATTGGCTGCTACTTCAAACGCTTCTTTATATGCTTCAATATGATAGGTTTGAGTCACCACATTTCCAATTTTTTCATTTTTTTCTAATACTTTTAATGCGTCTTCTATTTCACTATTAAATCTATAACAGCCACGATATGTAGCTTGTTTAATATTAATAGGGCTTAAGTTAATCGGTGCTGCTTTATCTTGTAAATTACCAACTTGTATAATAACGCCACCAATATTTACGGCTTTAAATGCTGTTGATATAGCTGGTGTTGCACCCGAACATTCTAATATGACATCATATTGGTCTTCAGGTACATCATTTTCCTTAATATTTAGTGTTTTGATATCTCCCATATCTTTTGCACGTGATAATGGTTCTTCTAACATATCTGTAATCGTAACACTTTTAGCACCTAATGTATAAGCAGCACCTGCAGCAAGTAAACCAATCGGCCCTGCGCCAGAAACCAGTACAGATTTATCTTTTACTCCGCCTGCTAAATTAATAGCGTGCATACCTACACTAAGTGGTTCAGCCAATGCTCCTAGCTTTAACGATACCTTATCAGGCAAAGCTAATATTTGAGATTTATCGACCAACATTTTTTCAACCATTGCACCTTGTTGGTGAGGTAAATATCTGGCAGATCCTAAATAAGCACCATTTGGCCAAACTTCAGGGTTATTTGGTAATCTTTCAATTTTTTCACCATAAGTAGCTGGGTGCACTGTAACCTTAGTGCCTTTTGGTAAAGTTTCACCTTGATATTCCATATCTTCAAGTAATATGCCACTGAGCTCATGACCAGGTGTTAATGGTTCACGTATCACTGCTGGCCCACTAGCACCTTCTGCTAAATAATGTAAATCAGATCCACAAATACCCACGTACTTCACTTCAATCAATACTTTAGTATCATCTTCATGACTATTTAAAGTCTCAACATCTCTCAATTCGATATCTTCTTTTCCATTAATAAATACCGCTTTCATACTCACCTTACTCCTTTCAACTTTATAACATTATATTTAAAAGTAATACAAATACTAATCCACAAACTGAAATGGCCGTTTCTAATACAGACCAAGTTAAAAATGTCTCTTTCACAGTTAAACCGAAATATTCTTTGAAAATCCAAAATCCTGTGTCATTAACATGTGAAAAAATGATACTACCTGCCCCGATTGCAAGTGTGACCAATGCTAAATTCGCATCTGTTGCTTGTAGTAATGGTAATACAATACCCGTCGTAGATATTGCTGCAACTGTAGCTGATCCTTGTGCAATACGTAACAATGAAGAAACAATCCACGCTAATAATATGGGAGACATACTAGAACCGACAAACATATGTTCAATTGTCTTACCTACACCGCCATCTATTAAAACTTCTTTAAATGAGCCGCCTGCGCCTAAAATCAGTATCATCATACCTATCGGGATAATTGCAGAAGACGCACTATCCATCACTTGATTCATCGTTCTTCTTCTACGTACTCCCATTGAATAAATAGCAAATAATAATGAAATTAACATTGCTACAGGAGCGTTACCTATAAAATAAACAACACTTTCAAATTGATTTGTAGCACCATCTTGATGTCCTGTTATCATTTGAACAATAGTTGCAAACAACATCAAAATGACCGGTAATAATGCTGTAAACACACTAATACCAAAGCCTGGTTTTTCTTTTTCATTTATTGGAATTTCAGAAATAATATTGGACATATCTACTTCTTTTTTAAAAGCACTTGGCGATAATTTAGGTAACATATGTATCAATAAACCTCCTACAATGACAACTGTAGGGATAGCAATGATAATACCATATAATAATACTTCACCTAAATTAGCATTCAATTCTTTAGCAATAACAACTGGACCTGGATGTGGCGGTAAAAAACCGTGCGTGACAGATAAAGCAATCGCCATTGGAATACCAATTTTCATATGAGAAACACCCAATCGCTTAGCTATCGTAAACGCCAATGGAATTAATAATACAAGTCCTACTTCAAAGAACAGCGCAATACCTATAATAAATGAAGCTAAAATCATAGCCCATTTGATGTATTTTTCACCAAACTTATCAATAAGCGTGTCAGCAATACGATTCGCGCCCCCGCCATCTGCAATAAGTTTTCCCAAAATAGCACCTAGACCAAATATAATAGCAACACTACCTAAAGTGTTTCCCATCCCTTTTTCAACGGTTTCTATAATTTTGTCTAATGGCATACCTAAAATAACACCGGTGAAAATAGATGTAACAATTAATGCAATAAATGCATTTATCTTAAATTTAATAATTAAAATCAAAAGTACAATAACACCTAAAACAACGCCTATAAGTGGCCAAAATTCCCCAAACACCGAAACACTCCCCTCGTTTATTTATGATTAATATATTATGATGGCATAAATTATTTGATGTTTATTCCACATTATGAAATGGTATATCATATAAAGGAATCAACTAACATTATAAAGGGATTATGAAAACGTTGTCAATTCAATATTGAAAACGTTGTTATTTTAAGGAGGTAAATTATGTCAAATGTGCAATCACTTGATCGTGCTTTAAATCTATTAGAATTGATTTCAAAATATAGCCCAGTATCATTAAACCAACTCGTATCATTAAGCGGCCTATCTAAAACAACGATACACCGTTTAGTGCAAGCTTTAATTGAGAACAATTATGTAAAAAAAGATAACTTAACACATCAATATGAACTGACCTTTAAATTATTCCAATTAGGATATGCTAGCATACAAAATATTGATCACTTAAATATTGCTAAAAGTTTAATAAGTAAGCTTGCTATAGACGTTAAAGAAACGTGCCATTTAGTATTAGAAGATAAAAATGAAGTTTTATATATTGAGAAATTTATACCTGATGGGGCACAACAAACAATGTCTTCTAAGATAGGGTTGCGTTCGCCTATGTATTGTACAGCTGTTGGAAAAGCCATTTTATCTACTTATAGTGACGAAGCGATTCACAAGGTGTGGGATGCAACACAAATTAAAGCACATACCGAAAATACGATTACTAATGTAGAGGATTTAATGAGCGAAATAAAAATGATTCGCCAACAAGGTTACGCGGAAGATAAAGAAGAAAATGAAACAGGGATTTTTTGTATTGGTACATATTTTGTAAACTTTAGAAATGAAGTTCAAGGTGCTATCAGTTTATCTTTTCCTACTGCTCAAATTTATAAAAAAGATTTTCTTATATCACAATTAAAAGCCACTGCTCAATCCATTTCAAAGCATTTAGGATTTATTGTAACTTAAAGGGCATTATTTCAAATAAACTTCTTATTATTATCATATTGATTATTATTTTGATAAAGTACAAGTAAATTATTTCTTATATTGATATGTAAACATGAGGATTGGGTGGGATTCGTTTATGAAAATTGAAAGCATTAAATTATTCACTTCAGAATTAGCAGAGACATTCCAATTTTATGAAGAAACTTTAGAATGTCCCGTTCGTATGATTAATGAGGAGACTTTTGTGGTTGAAATTGGGGAGACACATTTGTATTTCCAACAATCTGACGAAGACGTCCAACCCTTCTACCACTTTGCAATTGATATTCCTTACAACCATTTTTATGATATGAAACAACATTACCAAAATATTTTATTCTTGTTGATGGAAGATGGTGCACATGCCACTTATTTTGAGTCTTTCATTGCACATTCGTTTTATTTTCACGATCCATCGGGCAATGTTGTTGAACTGATAGCAAGAATCTCTAATATTACAGATGAGCCTGAATTCTCAAGGATTAGTGAGATTGGATTCGTTTGTAATGAAGCAAATGAAGTGTTCGAAGCATTATCAAAGTATTATTTAAATACATATGAAAATCAGCCATTTATAGCAGAAGATTTGAATTTCATTGGAGACACCCGTGATGATAGCTTTATTTTACTTACTCCAGAAAATAATAAATGGTTATTTTCCGAAAAAATGTCTGAATCCTATCCAATTACGATACAAACGTCAGAGTTTGAATTATCAATGGATCAACAAGATCAATGGCATTTAATTACTTTATAAAACAGCCAAAACAAGTGGGAGAAAGATATCAAAAATCTTAAATTGATATTTTTCTCCCACTTTTTAATGATTATATGTTTAAAAAAGCTGATATAACAGTACACATTAACTGGGTCTGTCTACGTAAGACAAGCCCAATGTCAATCATATAGCTACTGTTTCATTTCTCAACTTCTTAAGCAATCTATTCTTTAACTTGCGACTTGTCACTGACAAATTTCTTTAAAGTTTTATTTAAACCATCTCTTGCTTCTTGGTCATAATTATAACTACCATCATCATTTTGCGTGATATGCTTATCTAATATAAATCTGCCTTTATGAATCGTATCCGCACCTAGTTCTTTAATAACCGGATCAAGACTGTATTGAATTGCTAATACATGCGCAAACGTACCGCCTAAAGCTAATGGCAACACTGTTTTACCAGTAAACGCGCCACGTGGTAATAAATCTAAATATGTTTTGACTATGCCAGAATAAGCTGCTTTAAATACTGGTGATACAATAATGATGCCATCAGCATCTTCAATTATTTTATGTGTCTGATTAATTGATTCATCGGAAAAATCTGCAGTAATTAACGCTTCTGCGTCTAACTGATGGACATGAATAATATCTGTATCAATACCTTCATCATCCAAATACTTTTCTGCGTAATCTATGACACCTGTAAGTCGTGATTTTACTTTATTGCCTCCAGCAATAATTGCTACTTTTGCCAATATGATATTCCCCTTTCTAAATACATTTTTCATATAAATAGCTGACAGCTCAATTTATAATCATTATAAAATAACATTTAAATTCAAAAGCTTTATCCATATCACTATTCCAAGCATGTTTCATGCTTCAGTCAATATATGAAAAACCAAATCGTCGAAACATAATTCCGCTTCTTATAGCGTATCATCAAAAATGGTTTTAATCATAGTAAATGACTCTAATTTTCAATTTATAATCTATTTTGCCTATTGTAGTTAAACTATTCACATTATAAATCACCATGATAACTATTACGATGTTATTCCCATGGAAATAATCGCACCGCTATTCTAATCTACACAATCCATTCATTACTATTGCAAAAACGCTGTATACAAGCAATGCGACTATATTTTATTCTCTTTTCAATACAAATAAATTTATTATATTCTTTTTTAAAAAACCGTTTTACTTTAAAAAACATTTTTTATAGATGTATACTTTATTTAGTAATGCAAAGGAGTGATATGTAATGTGTACATTTTCAGAAAAAGAAAAAGTACAAATTTTATCAGATATTGTAGCAATGAATACGGTAAATGATAATGAAATCGAGGTTTGTAACTATCTTCAAAAATTATTTTCAGAGTATGGTATTGAATCGACTATAGATAAAGTAGATGAGCGACGTGCTAACCTTATTGCTGAAATAGGCGAAGGTAACCCAGTAATTGGTATATCCGGTCACATGGACGTGGTTTCTGAAGGTAACCGTTCTCAATGGACATACGATCCATTCACACTTACTGAAGATAATGGCTTTTTATATGGCAGAGGCGCAGCTGATATGAAATCTGGACTCGCTGCGTTAGCCATTGCACTAATTGATATGAAACAATCTGGGTCACTTAAGCAGGGTCGCATTAAGTTTTTAGCGACAACTGGTGAAGAAATGGAACAACTTGGCTCTCAAAGTTTATATGAAAAAGGTTATATGGATGATGTTGAGGCGTTAATCATTGCTGAACCTTGCCAAGATATGATGGTATACGCCCACAAAGGTTCTATGGATTATCGCATCACTTCATATGGTAAATCAGCCCACAGCTCTATGCCTATTTTAGGGACAAACGCGATTAAACCATTAATTGAATTTATTCAAGATATTGATGATGCTTACGCTAGAATCTCAAAGGAAGTCCAAGGTAAAGCGTTAAATTTCACACAATTCATAGAAAGAATAAAACCTTCATTACCTGCCACAATGGCGCTTGAAGAAGTTGAATCGGCGCTCCAAGGTTTAGTCATTAGTAACACATTAATCAATGGCGGTGTTCAAGTCAACTCTGTACCAGAAGAAGCAGATGCAGATTTTAATATTCGTACAATCCCTGAATATGATAATGAACAAGTCAAAGCATTGTTTTCAAATACAATAGAGAAATATAATAATAAGGGTGCACATTTAGCAAGCAACTTATACTTAGATTTAGACCCAGTCCTCACCACAGGCGACAATAGTTTAATTAATACGGCACAAACTATAGCTAAAACTGCCTTTGATAAAGATTTCATTGCTTCCCCTATTGGTGGCGTGACTGATGCATCAAACTTGCTCAAAGGTAAAGGTGAATCTTTCCCATTCTTAGTATTTGGTCCTGGTGTTAAACCACACCAAATTGATGAATGTGTAGAAAAAGAAAAATATTTAAAATTTATTGATTTTTATATTGAGCTTTTAACAAATTATGCTCATAATCATTAATCTTTAATAAAATATACACATTATAAAAAGGAAGCGAGATAGAAATCTATTTTTAATAGGTTTTGTTGTCCCGCTTCCTTTTTATATTGTCTTACATATAAATTATTTATTTTGTATTGTTGTGCCAACATTATGGCCATTTTGTAACTTTTGAATGATATGTGACTCACTCCCAGCAGCGATGACAACTTTTTGACATCCCATTTCAATTGCTTGAATCGCATCTTGTACTTTGGGAATCATGCCTCCGTATATTAATTTTTGTTCAATATATGCTTCAATGCTTTCCGCGTTTAGAGAAGCTTGGACTTTTTCATTAATTAAAACGCCTGGAATATCGCTCAATAAATAAATAGGTGCATTTAACGCTTGCGCAAGTTTATATGCAAGTGTATCAGCATTAATATTATATATTTGGCCTGTTTGTTTAAGCACGCCTATAGAAGCAATGACTGGAACAAAAGAATCAGTTAATGACTCTATAACAGAAACATCTATATTAGCAGGTTCACCAACAAAACCATATTGGGGATCTAATGGCACAATATCGAATAATTGAGCATCCATACCATTTATGCCAATGCTTTTAATATCAAATCGATTAATTTTATTAACTAAACTCGGGTTGACTTGGCCTATTAAAGTTTGACTTGTTACTGAAAGTACGTCCTCAGTAGTCACTCTTAAACCATCTTTAAATTCCGATGTTACGCCTTGTAATTTTAATGACTGGTTGATGAAAGGCCCACCACCATGAACAATTAATGGCTTATAACCTTGTTTTTTTAATTGAACAATATCCTCAATTGTAGATTCATGTAAATTTGTTAGAGTGCTGCCACCTATTTTTATAATAATATAACTCATTTGATACACCCCTTACGTTCTGTACGATGCATTGATACGTACATATTCATATGATAAATCGCAACCATAAGCTGCTGCTTCACCATCGCCATCTCCAACAGAAACTTCTATGACAATATTATCTTCTGTTAAACGCGCTTTTAACAACTGCTCATCGAATGGTAAATGCATACCATGCTCTAACACTGGTAATTGACATAAAGAAACATTTGTCTCGCTTGGTTCTACATGTTTGGAAGCATATCCTATAGCCGTGACAATTCTACCAAAGTTTGCATCTTCTCCATGAATTGCTGTTTTCACTAAATTAGAAGATACAATACTTTTAGCAATCTTTTTCACCTCTTTATCATGATATGCGCCTATGACTTTAGCTGTTACCAATTTCGTAGCCCCTTCGCCGTCTTTGGCAATCGATTTGGCAAGATATTGACTTACAAAATTGAAGGCATATATAAATTTATGCCATTCAGGATGATTTTCATCTAATGACTGATGATCAACTTGGCCGTTCGCCATGCAAAGTACCATATCATTAGTGCTTGTATCTCCATCAACTGTAATCATATTAAACGATTGATCTGTTGCTTGTTTTAAACAGTTATCTAAAGTACGTGCGTCGACGTTCGCATCTGTGGTGATAAAACCAAGCATTGTTGCCATATTAGGATGCACCATACCTGAACCTTTTGCAGTTCCGCCTATCGTGACCGTCTTACCATCAATTTCAACTTGTACTGATAAGTGTTTGGTTGTTGTATCAGTCGTTAAAATAGATTGGTTGAAAAATTGGCTCTGATTATATTTTTCGTTTAAAATATGCTGAGTTCCGTATTGAATTTTTTCCATAGGTAAAAACGAGCCAATAACGCCTGTAGAGGCAACACCAATTTTATATGGTTCTATATTTAATTGTTCAGCTGCCCATGCTTGAGTATCTTTCGCATCTTGCAAACCTCTTGCTCCAGTACATGAATTTGCATTAGCTGAGTTAACCACAATCGCTTGTAATGATTGATTCATATATATGGTTTCTTCAGTCACTATAAGTGGTGCCGCTTTAAAACGGTTAAGTGTATAAACACCTGCAGCCGAAGCTTCTGTCGTAGAATAAATCCATCCAAAATCTCTTTTCTTTCTTCTTAACCCTACGTGAAGCCCACCAGCAATAAATCCTAATGGCGTGCCTACATCCCCTTGTAAATCTATATTAAGTTGATTAAGCATATCTATCGTTTCAATCTCTTTCATCTCATCTCTCCTTTCATTTTATTAAGGATAAACTGGGAGTTGGTTCAAACCAGTTGTTTCATCCAATCCATAAAGTAGATTTAAATTCTGAATTGCTTGACCGCTTGCGCCTTTAACTAAATTATCAATAACGGAAACAATAATAGCCATTTGATTTATTTCATCTACATATATGCCAATATCGCAGAAATTACTACCATAAACTTCTTTTGTCTTAGGATATATGCCTATATCCCTAACCCTCACAAATGGTTTGTCATCATAATATTGTTTATAAATAGCTTGTAGTTCCTCTGTCGTTGTGTACTCATTTAACTTTACATAAATCGTTGAGAGAATACCACGCGTCATCGGCACAAGATGTGGTGTGAATGTAACATTGATATCTTTCCCTGATAACGTTGAGATATATTGTTCAATTTCAGGTTTATGTTTATGTTTTCCTATAGCATATGCGCTGAAATTTTCATTCATCTCAGCATAATGTACATGTTGTGCTAATGAACGCCCTGCACCTGAAACGCCTGTTTTCGAATCAATAATAATCGACTCAGTATCAATAACTTCTTGAACAACGAGCGGATGCAAAGCTAATAAAATTGAAGTAGGGAAACAACCCGGATTAGCTATTAGCTTTGTATGTTGCCAATCCACTTCGCTCCATTCTGCAATACTATAACTGGCTGCATCTAGTTGCTGTTGCGGAGCGGCTTCCTCTCCGTAAAATGTTTTATACATATGTCGATTTGATAGCCTAAAATCTCCCGATAAATCAATCACTTTAACACCTTTATCCACTAAATCTGGTGCTAAATGTTTACTTACATTGGATGGTGTAGCAAAAAACACAACATCACAAGACACACCCTTTTCATCTAATGCAGTATAATTTAATATTAAATGACTTAAATGAGGGAACGTCTCACTTATCGGTTCATCGTTTTTAGAATGTGAAAATACATATTTAATCGTTACATTTGGATGATGCTGTAATAATCGAATCAGTTCAACCGCACCATAACCGCTTCCTCCAACTATCCCAATTTCTATCATTTCACTCTTCCTTTCTGAAAATTCGGAATTTTTAAGATGTTATTTTATTCTTTTCAAGTACTTCACTAATTACTTCAATCACTTTATTGATTTCCGCTTCATTAATTACTAAAGGCGGTGCAATTCTAATAATATTGCCTTGTGTTTCTTTGCATAGCACACCTTTTTCAATCATTTCTAAACAATAGGGTTGTGCTTGTTCTGTCAATTCAATACCAATAAACAATCCTCTCCCCCTGACATCATAAATAATTGGGCTATCGATAAGCTGTAATTGATTAAGCAATAATTGCCCTAATTTAGCTGAACGTTCAATTAAATTTTCATCAATCAACACATCTAATGCAGCCATCGAAACAGCGCATGCAAGTGGGTTTCCCCCAAATGTAGAACCGTGTGTGCCTGGCGTTAATACGTTCATAACAGCTTCATTTGCTAGTATTGCTGAAATAGGATAAAGTCCGCCACCCAATGATTTACCTAATAAATAAATATCTGGTTCTACGCCTTCCCATTCCATAGCAAACATTTTGCCAGTTCTGCCCAGGCCAACCTGAATTTCATCTGCAACTAATAAAATATTATGTTGATCACATAAATTACGGACTTCCTGTATAAAATAGTCTGGTGGTATATTGACGCCACCCTCACCTTGTATGGGTTCTAAAATAATAGCGGAGGTATGATCATTAATCAATGTTTTTAAATATTCAATATCTCCAAAGTCTATATAATTCACATTACCTAATAATGGGCCAAATCCATCTTTATAACTATCTTGTGCAGACAGAGATAAAGCACCTAATGTACGACCATGAAAGTTACCATTCATAGCAATGATTTCACTTTCATTTTCTTTAATACCTTTAACATCCGAACCCCATTTACGCGCGATCTTAATTGCTGTTTCAACTGCTTCAGTACCAGTGTTCATAGGTAACACTTTGTCTTTATTAGCTAACTTACAAATTTTTTCTTCCCATTGACCTAAGTTGTCACTATATAATGCACGAGACACCATTGTAATCTGTTCACTTTGCGCTTGGAAAGCTTCAATAATTTTAGGATGACAATGTCCTTGATTAACCACTGAAAATCCAGCTATGCAATCAATATAACGCTTGCCTTCCACATCCCAAACTTGAGCGCCTTTACCTTTAGCTAATGCTAATTTCAAAGGGCTATAGTTATTCGAACTGTAATGGTCTGTTAAATCAAATAGATTATTCACTAAATCCACCAACCTCTTATTATTATTCTTATTTTTGAATTAATATTCATAAATAATACACTTTTATATGTAATAAGTCAAAGGTTTATTTCAAAAAAATCTTATGTAATATGCTTTAAAAACTGTTAATACAATAAAAAATGTATCTATTGAAATTTTCTGATTTTTCAATAGATACAAGTAACTAATTGTATACAATTTGCATATATAGAAGGTATGAAATTGTGTTTTTATTTTAATTAACATGATCAAGCATTAAGTTGTTTTAATAATTGTGGTAATTGTGTGATATCTTTTATTATATAGTCTGCATTATTTTGCTTAAATATATGCGTTGCTTCTTCAATATAGGTGTTTCGTTCATGTTCTGTTAAATCATTCCATTGTTGTTCATTCAATCCAACAACGGAACTCCCTTTAATAACACCTACAGCTGTCACCCCTGCGTTGATAGCTTCTTTAATATCAGAAGCCGTATCACCTAATTTAATCACTTCTTTAACAGAGGATAATTTAAGTTGTTGAATATTTTTGAAAATCATGTATGGATATGGTCTACCATAACCATCTACTTGTTCTGCTGTAACTATATTATGAGGTGCATATCCTTTACGTTTAGCTTCAGGAGCAACGACTTCCATCATTTCTTTAGTATACCCTGTAGTAGAACCAATAAGGTAACCTTCTGCTTGCAGTGCACTTATAGTATCATTCACGTCTGGTATAAGATGCGTAAACGATTTAAGTTGCTTCATCAACGCATTTTCAAAATGAGCATATAATTGGTCGATATCTTTTTCTGTCGGCACATTATCAAATTCATCTCTCCAAGCTTGATGAATACGTGGCATTTCAGTCATCGCTTTGATATGGTCACGCTTTAACATTCCCATGGGCTCTCTAGCTTCTTCAATCGTAACCTCAATTCCCGCTTTTTTAAAAATATCAACAAATACATTTACTGGCGCAAAACACCCAAAATCTATCGTCGTCCCCGCCCAATCCATAATAATACCTTTTATTTTAGTCATAAATATTTACTCCTTTAATTTATAATTTTCTATATGCTGAATCATATTTTCAAAATCTTGACGATGTAAATCTCCAATGTTTCCAATCCTAAAGGAAGGCGTTTCCATTAATTTCCCAGGATATAATACAAAATGATGTTTTTTCATATATTCATAAAAGCAATCAAAATCAAAATTTTGATTTGGGTATAAAAAAGTAGTAATGATTGGTGATTGATATTGATTGTCTATATACGGTTCAAACCCCAAACGTTTCATAGATTGAATAACGAATTGATTATTAGAAGCATATCTTTCATTACGAACATGAACGCCGCCTTCATTTTCTAATTCTATAATTGCTTGATAAAATGCTGCCACTACATGTGTTGGAGATGTATAACGCCATTTACCACTGTCTTTCATTACAGACCACTGTTCATATAAATCAAGAGATACACTTCTTGCATTTCCTTTCGTTTGTTCTAAACTTTGTCTTTTAGCAATAACAAATCCAAAGCCAGGCACACCTTGTATGCATTTATTTGCACTACTAACTAAAAAATCTATGTCTAACTCCTCAACCTCAATTGGGATACCGCCAAAACTACTCATAGCATCTATAATTATTTTCTTATCAAACTTTCGTGCCAGCTCACAAATTGCTTCTATAGGGTTCAAAATACCTGTCGTAGTTTCGCAATGCACCACAGCAATATGCGTTAGTGTTGCATCTTTTTCTAAAAGCTGTTTGACTTTTCCAACGGAAGGCGCCTCATTGTATGGTAGGTTTAACTCAGTTACGTTCTTTCCTGTAGCATATGCCATTTCTATCATTCTCTTCCCATACGCACCATTACTTATAATCAGTATATGATCTGTTGGGGACAACGCCGTTTGAATAATACTTTCTACGACAAAACTTCCACTCCCTTGTTGTAAAATAGATGTATAATTTTGAGCGTCTACTTTTGCAATATCTAATAAGCGTTGTTGAATACTTTGTGTTAAATTTTTATAGTCATCATCCCATGTGCAACGGTCTATTAGCATTTCACGTTTCACTGTATCACTCGTTGTCAAAGGTCCTGGCGTTAATAATTTTAATTGTTCCATTTAATCACTCCTATACATTGTTAGTTTTGCGCTTCCTTTTTAGCTTCTTGGAATATTTCTTGATGTTCCCCTAATAAATCTATCGTTAATCTACCATTCCACTTTTTGGGGTAAGTAGGTTGTTGCTGTTTTTCGACTTTCTCCCCTTTATAAAGAGGCACTGGGTATTGTTCTAATAAATCTTTACGCCCGTATTTTTGTATAACACGAATCATTTTCTCAGCTTTCTGTTGCTTTTCACCTCCTTTATTAACAACTGCTGCACCTTCTACTAACGAAAAGTTACCTTCTGTCGGATCAATATAACGAATGGGTTTGCCTTTTTTCTCGGCATCAATAGCTTGTGAACGTAACCCTACACCGATAGCTGCCTCTCCAGATTCAACTTTTTTAAGCGGCCCAGACCCTGAACTTTCTAAATGAGGACCGACATTGTTCAAGAGTTGTGTTAGTATCTTCTGCCCCTCTTTATTGCCATATTCATTTAAGATACTTTGTATCACCAACCATCCTGTGGAAGAGTCAATGACGTTCGGCATTGCTACTTGATTTTTATATTGCGTATTTGTTAATGAATGGATAGATTCCGGTGTTTCTAATCCTTTTTCCTTGATAACCTCTGTATTAACAAATAAAGAACCCATATTACCTAACAGTGGTGTAATATAATCTGGGTAAGTATCTGTTGTCTTTTTATTTGTACCTTCAACATCAGTAAACATGTTATTTTCTCTCTGTGCACTTTCCAAATAATAGGTTGCTTGCGTAATAATATCTGCTTCTATATTTTTTCCTTCCGCCATCATTTTCCCACCTAATTCAGCAGTCGATTGCGGTTGGACGATATATTCTCCTTTAAAACCATTACGGTCTAAAGCTTTTTCCATGACAGTAATAGCCTCTTCGTCTGCATTCGTTGAAATGACTACTTTATCTGTAGATGAACCAAGTCCAAAAAAGGAAAAATATAGGATAATGACAGTGATTAGACCAAGCACAATGATTTTCCACTTACTTTTCATTAGGCTCATCCTTTCTTTTCTAGATAATGTAGCCAACCGCTACTTATACTTCGTATACATACATTGGTAAGGAAAATTAAAATCGACAAAATAAATATATCCGTAAAGCGATTAAAATGTTGTAACTGATTTATTTCAGTCGATACGAGTTGGGTTGAAGTGGAAACTAAAAATATAACACCACTAATCGTAACCATTGCATTGATAAAGTAATAATTCATTATTTCAACGATTGTTATTTTCATATTCGGTAAAATGATTTTAAATATCGTCTCATGCCATTGATCTTGTAAAAGTGTACTCGTTATGTCCCACGAATGATTTAACTTTTCTAACGCACTTTTCGCCATCACATAGGGGGTTGTATAGTAATGAACAATAATACTAAAAACTACAATCAATAACGTGCCTTTAATTGAGCTATTTTGAAAAAACAATAAATAAGAAAGTCCTAATATCATACCTGGCACAGTGTTAGTGATTAGAGAAATCATATTTAACATCTGCCTACCTTTTACTTTTGTTCTCACAGTGATTAATGCACCCGTGAAACTAATGATGCTGCCCAAAAATGCAGTTGCTACCGCTACAAATAGAGATTGTATATAAACATCTAATAAAATTTCATCCTTGATCACATTTATAATATGTTTCAACGTAAACGCTAATTGATATGGATAGTCTTCAGTAAAAGGAACGACAAACATAACTAAGAAAATCAATAAAATAATGGTTGCAATTAAAACGGCAAATAAATTAATTCCCCTATCATGCCATTTTCTTTGAGGTAAACTGGTATGATTTATAGCTTGTTGTTGGACATTCCATCTTTCAATTGCTGTTAGAAATATAAATCCTAGCATTGCAGGTATAAGCATAAGCATTGCAATCACAGCACCTTCAGCAAATTTGGGAATAGATCCTAATATCATTTGATAAAGTGTCGTTGATATCACACTATAATTTGCTCCAATTGAAGCGGGTATGCCAAAATCAGTGAAACTTAAAATAAATGATAAAACAAAAGCATTACCAATTGGTACTAGTAATGGTCTTAATAGCGTATGGTAAAACCTTCTTATCTTGCCATCTTTCATCAGTGATGAAATGTAATAAAAGCGATGATCAACATAATTAAAAGCATTAGAAATGATAAGATAGGCAGCAGGCAACGTATAAATGATATAGCCAATGAACAAACCATTTTTGCCATAAATTGTAAACGGAAGTTCACCCAATATATTTGCTAAAATGCCTTCATCTCCAAATAAATACATTAAAATAAAACCATATGTAATTGTAGGGACAAGCATTGGCATTAACGTCATACGCTTAATATATGACTGTATCCATTTTGGTGAATGTGTCATATGGATGGCGTAAGACATAAAGAATGCAATCATCGTAGTAACGATAGCTGCACTTGAAGATATCTTCAGACTATTAAAAAGTGCATCGACTATTTCGAGATTAGTGAAAATGTTTTTGTAATGATACAGTGTCAATTGGCCTTCTAAAAAAAATGAACGTCCTAATAAATAAATGATGGGTAAAAATAAAAATACAATGAAAAAAAGTAAAATTAAACTAAAGGTAATGCGTTGTGACCATAACTTATGCGCCATGGCGATCACCAAATAAACGATATATATGATCTCTTTTAATTTTCAATTGTTTTAATATAAATCTTTCAACAAATTCGCTCTTAGGATGATTAAGAATATCATTTGGTGTACCAAATTGTGCAACTTCCCCGTTCTCAATCACGACTACTTTATCTGCCATTGTTAATGCCTCTTCTGGGTCATGTGTAACAATAATAGTAGTAAGAGAGAGTGTCTTAGAAATCCTTTGGATCATATCTTTAATGGATTCTTTTATCACGCTATCTAGTGCACTTAAAGGCTCATCCATCAATAAGATTTCAGGCTCCATTACAATCGTACGTGCAATGGATACACGTTGCTTTTGACCACCAGACAATTCATGAACTTTCTTATTTAAATGAGGCCTTAGCGCTAATAGTTCAATTAAATCGGTTACCCTTTTATCATGAATACGCTTTTTTATATTTTTTAAACCATAGACTATATTTTCATAGGCACTCAAATGAGGAAATAAACAAAAATCTTGAAAGACAATATTGAAGTTTCGTTTTTGCATTGGTTTACGTTGTATCTCTCTATTATTGTATAGAATTTGGCCTTGTGTCACCTCTGTTAACCCTAGAATCACATTTAACAACGTCGTCTTTCCACACCCACTGGGTCCCAATAAACTAACTATTTCTCCTTTTTCAATAGATAGGTTAATATCTCTAAGTACGTTATTATCGTTATAGCTTTTGCTAATATTTCGCAATTGCAGCACAGCTAACACCTCCTATTTGTTATACTAAAAGTATAGAATATGTTTATTGATTCAGTATTAATTAATTGTAAAAAATGATTAACTTTTGACCATATTATTACAAACTATTTACTAATTTTCAATTATATAAGGAGGGGAATCTTGTTGTTACCTACAGAAAGAAGAAAAAAAATCCTTGAAAAGCTTGAAAAAGATGAATTTTTAAAATTAAAATCACTTAAAGATGCATTACAAATTTCTATGGAAACATTAAGAAGAGATATTCAACAATTAGTCAAAGATGACTTAATCACGAAAGAGTATGGCGGCATTCGTCTTAAACAGTCGTCCAATGGTGAATCTATTATTGAACAACGTTTAGACTTAAATATAAATAAAAAAAATACAATTGCTTTAAAAGCAATTGCAGAAATATCGGAGGGAGATTGTATATTCTTAGATAGCGGGTCTACCACTTTACAAATCGCTAAACACCTTTATAAACTGAAAAACTTAACAATTATTACAAACTCAATACCTGTTATGTTACAAGCATTAAATCAAGGTCATACAATTATAAGTATCGGAGGGAAAGTGCGACAGTCTGAACATTCTATCACCAGTTTTGATTTTTTATTTAATTTTGACCAATTAAATATCGATAAATCGTTCATTTGTTGCAGCGGGGTATCCCTACACAAAGGGGTTACCGATTATAATTTAGAAGAAGTTGAAACGCGTAGAAAAATTTTAGATATTTCCAAACATACTTATTTAACTGCAGATAGTTCAAAAATAGATAAAATCGTTACAGTAAAAATTTGTGACATAGCTACTTTAGATTATTTTATTAGCGATGGTCTTATTGAAACAGCTAAATTAAATCATTTTAAAGATAAAGTTACGGTACTTTAAACTTACTCCAATGTGGTGCACTTAGTTCCAAATAGTTAATTCTATCTTCATAAGACACAGTATGGCCTATCTTTATAAAATAAAAGAAAGGAGCGGAACAAAAATCATATTTTTATAAAATGATTTCTGCCCGCCCCGGCAATGATGGCTAGAAAAAAGCATGGAAAAGATAAAACGTTTGCGTGAGCGCCATCAACTTAATCAATTAAAAAATACCACTTTAAAAGCTTGATATAAGCGTATTATCATTTCAGTCATCTACTGCCAATATTTAAGGATGAAACATTATCTATGTCTCATCCTCTTACACATGTATGCCTACGAAAAGCATGCAAACCTATTTGCGTTAGCATCGTTTATCGCCGTTATCATAGGAGGATCTAGTACATTGTCCCTCTATTTTTCAACATCATTTTTATATAAATAAATCCAGAATCAATACAACGATCAAACCTACAACAGAGGTTGTTAACAATAAAAGCCCCCATGTTTTAAAGGTATCTTTGATCGATATATTAAAGTATTCTTTAAACAACCAGAATGAAGCATCATTTACATGCGTGATAGTATTACTACCGGCAGCAGTTGCTAAAACCATTAGTACTGGGTTTACATTAAAGGTAGGAATCAGAGGGCCAACAATGCCTGCTGCAGTTATTGCTGAAACAACACCTTGCCCTGTCGCAATACGTATTAACGCTGTAATTAACCAAGCCATAATAAGCGGTGATATAGTCGTATTTTGCATAATACCTGCAATATAGTCACCGACATTTGCTTTTAAAATGATTTCTTTGAAAGCACCACCGGCACCTACAATAAATATGATTGTTGCTACACCTTTTAATCCATTTTCAAATGACTTCATCATTTCATCCATCTTTTTGCCTTTTCTTAACCCAAAGACAATGACAGATGCAATAATGGCTATAATAAGGCTAATTTCTGCGCTCCCAATAAATGATACAATTTCGTGTAACAAAGTATCTTCAGTTACAAACATATTCAATATTGTTGAAATTGAAATTAAAATAGCAGGAATTAATGGTATTAACAAACTCAAACCGAAGTTAGGCATTTCTTCTTCACTAAATTCCTTACTTTTTTTCAACAAAGACGGTACGGGGTAGTCCAATTTTTTCATGATTTTTGGTAAGAGTATACCTGCAATCATTACACCTGGTATAAAAACAATCATCCCTAAAATATAGACCATACCCATATCAGCTTGGTACGCATCTACAAGTGCAGTCGGCCCTGCTTGTGGTGGAAACAGGCTATGAGATAAAGTAGTAGCGGCTACCATAGTAATCGCTAATTTCATAAATGGCATCTTAGCTTCTACGGCAATACTTATAACTAAAGGTGCCAAAATCATAAATGCTACTTCATAAAACACAGAAATACCAAAAACAGCACCTATAATAATAAGTGCCCAATGTACATGTTTAGAACCAAATTTATCTATCAATGTAGAAGCTATGCGTTGGGCCGCGCCTGAATCGACCATTAGTTTTCCTAAAATCGCGCCAAAACCAATAATAAGCGCAAGGCTGCCGAGTGTTGACCCTAGCCCTTCTTTTATTGTGTCTAATATAGCCATGGGTTTCATACCATTGATTAAACCCACAGCAATTGCTGCAAAAATCAAAGAGAAAATACTATTGATTTTTAATTTTATATTTAAAAATAATAATAAAGCTACACCTAACACAAGCGATATTAACGGTAAATTTTCACTCAAAAATGACAACTTAAATCCTCCAAACATACTTTTTCAAAAATGAAAACGAATTCATAGGTATATATTATATCTTTTTTTCTTCAAAATAACAACGTTGTTATTTTATGGTAAGTAAAAAGTATATCGTTATTGACGTATTGACCTCTTTCAAAGTTAAAATCTCACTTTTAGAAAGGATATCCATCTGCAATAACCAATATACTTTTCACTTAAATATGGATATTTATTGTTCATAGCTTTCATATCGCCATTGTTTATCTTGTAATACGTCTTTGTAGAAAGGATCAGAACCTATAACTTTAATACAATCTGCCAATGCTTCTACCTCGTCTAAATGATGCGTGGTCAATATAATCAAGCACTCATGCTTCATTTGGTTTAACAAGCGATGAATATCATACCTAGATTTTAAATCTATACCTACAGTAGGTTCATCTAAGATGAGGATTTGAGGTTGGCTTAACAAACCAATCAGTACATTTACTTTACGTTGAGTGCCCCCAGATAAATTTGAAACTGTAACATGTAAATCTTTTAAATTTAATTGTTTTATATATTTCATAATTAAATCGTCAGATATCGATCGTTTACATAATGCTTTGAAACAGTTAATATTTTCATTGACTGTCATATGTTCAAATAATGCAATAGCTTGAGGTACATATCCTATATTCTCTTGCAATTGTTTTTTAGATAACTTTTGGCCAAAGTAGGTAATTTCACCTTGGTCGGATTGTTCTAGTCCTGAAATAATGTTCAATAGCGTTGATTTACCAGCGCCATTTTCACCTAATAAGACAGTTAACTGTTTATCTTCAAATGTCATATTAAGAGACTGGAAAATGGTTTTATTACGATATTTCTTCTGCACACCTTTTAATGTTATCATCCCATCCCTCCTAAATCTGTATGACGATATAAATGAAACTTATGACAAGTCCATATATCAACGTCAAAAATAATCTATGACTCAATGTGTTTACTTTGAATAATAAGTAAGTAACCCCCGCTTCAAATAGCAAAATAATTAAAAATGATTTCGAATAAAATCCCCATGATAACGATTGGTTAAACAATATAGCGCTTATGACTAGTACCGCTAATAATAAAACTGTATGTGTAATAATATATGTAGCATACAATTTCAATTGACTGTATTGGTATATAAACAATCGGATGAGCGGACCATTTTGTTTTAACCTCTGATGTAACACAATTTGTATACTACTAACACACAACACGATCGCAAAAATAATACTTAATGAAATAGAAGTTTCTGAATGGTCTTTTACAAAATAATGTGCGATTTGAGATTGAGGTGTCTTTTTATTCAATGTATTATTTACTTTATTTAAAGTAACGTCATCACCTTTATACTCTAGATGACTTTTGATGATATTCGGAATTTGTTGTTCGTATAGTGACCTACTTATGATTTCTAATGTAATGTTACCAATAAAATCATCTCTTCCATATAATATAATAGTTTCTTTTAGATTATTTTCTTGTAGCCGCTGGCTAAAATTTTCAGGAATTTTCAAACTGACGGTTGCTTCTTTTCTATCTATATATTCATCTAAGTATGTTTCATCAGTTGGCACTTTAATTGTTGTAATAAATTCATTGCGTGTAATATTTTGGACTAATGCTTTAGAAACCGATGATTGATCCATATCTTGTATTGCCACTGGAATTTGAAGCGATTTATTCAATACTTTGTATACACTCCAAATCGATAATAAAGTGAACAATAAGACGCATAAAAACATTAAATGCTGTTTCCATTGTTTTTTTACAACTATGAAAAAATAGGGTTGAATCATAAACGATACCTCCCAACAACTATCCATATTAAGATGAGGATAGATAAAAGTATACTGCCATAAAAGGTGATTGACATATCCAAAATATAATTATTCAACACAATTTCTAGCATTTGGTTCGTCACAAAACTCAATGGCGAGGAATCAAATATTCCCAATATTGAATGTTTAAAATAAATCGTTGGTATCGTAAGACCAGATAGTACAAGGATTAATATGCTCAATATACTTTTTAATACATAGTTCATCCATTTAAAAGCAATCAAATCAATAATAGTTAACCAAATGATAATCATTAATACATAATAGATCAGCTGAATTATAATGGTTAACCAATTATAACTCTCAAATTGATTAGGTAATACTTTAAGCACCCATAAAACGCCGACAACTGCCCATAAGCTTGTATAAAATAGCGTAAATAAGCTTCGTATTAACGTTAATTTTTCAAAAGAAAAATGATACATGCACAATCTTGATCTCAATGCAGTCGTTTGATTCATTTTTAAAATTGTGAACAGCGACAAAGCTAAAATATAAATGGAAGCTAAGTAAGTAGTTACTACGTAATAACTTGCACTATCATATACATGGATTGGCTCATAATCAAAGGCACCAGTACGATTTAATCCTGTAAATAACAAGTCTGTCAACATCATTAATGTAGCTTCTTTATCTTTATGTGTTGCCAATGTTGTATATGTTAACCCTCCGCCCATCGATAACATTAACCTGTGATATACTGAGTCCGTTAACTGATTGATAACCAGGCTTTGGGTTGACTGTTTATCATATGTATATACTGAAATAGGTAAACTTCCATTTTTATAAAAAGCATGCGTCATGCCCTTTTCAAAAATATAATAACCTTCTAAATTTTTAGCTTCTAATTTTTTTTGGGCTTCCTTTTTATTATATTTTTTAATACTAATATCTTTTCCAAAGTTAGCGCCATCACCCAGTGACTGAAGGATAAGTTGTGTTTCAGGAGATTGATCTCTATCAACAACGCCAATTCTAAATTTTTCGTCACCTTGATTAAATTGCTGAACCACTAACAAAGTGGCAAGCAACCCTATAAGAATAAGCAATATATATAGTAGTAAATGCCATTTTTTCAATAAAAAAGAGTGGTAAATGCGAAACAATTGTAATGTTTTCATTTAACCACTCCCTTCTCAATTATTTTTCAAAGTCTTTAGCTAAATCTTTAACGATATCCTCTGCGTTTTTCGAAATTTCTTTCTGTAACTTTTCAAAATCACTATCAGACATACTATTTAAATCTTCAGCATCTGATTGGTCAAATTTAATATCATCTTTAAGCTTTGTTTCACCTTTAATATTAAATGTTACTGGTTCATATTCGATATCTGTAGTAAGTTTAAAATCTTGTTTTTGTGTATTATTCTTCACATCAGTTTCTAACTGATTGTTATATTCAAATTCAGTCGTTTGGTAATTCGCATCAACAACAACCTTGCCTTTATCTGTGCGTTTATCTCCATCTTGAGTTTCGTTATTTGTTAATTTAATTTCTGATTTCTTATAACTTTCGTCAGTGCCCACAGTATAACTATCTTTATATTTATCCTCGTCTTTTGTAGATTTACCTTTTAATGACAATTCAGTATCATCTGCAATAACCTTATAATCTACAACTAACTTATCATCATCAATTTGACTCTCACCTTCTAATTTCACTTCTTGGTTATTATTATCTTTAGCTGTGAGTTCACGTTTAAGAATTTGATTGTCTTCTTCCCAAATTACTGATTTAATACTCGGGAAATCATCTTTATCCGTATCTTTTACTTCTTGTAACGCATCATCCACACTATCTTCATAATCTTCAACTTTGAATTGATCTTCTGCAATTTTTTTAATGTCTTTATCTTTCTTAGCTTTTTCTAAAACTGATTTCAGAATGGATTTTGTCTCACTACGATTGATGTTTAATGTCACTTTATTAACATCTGTATCGTCACCATTTACATCAATTGTCTTTTTTTCTTTTTCAAAATGATCATCATCTAATTTATCTATAATAATATCTGTATATTTACTACTCAGTTCATCAATATCTTCTTGCGAAATTTGTGTGCCTGATAATAATGAATTCAAATTTAATGTATCATTTGTGATGACGCTATCACGATTTGTAGCACTTGGTGTATCACCTGTTATTTTTTCATAAACATCAATGAGCTCATCATTTTTTGCTTTATACACATTATCAAATAACGGCGATGCATAATATTGGTTATCTTTATCTGCGGCCCATTGAAACTTCCCAATTTCATTGTCTGCAATCGTTGGATTTAACGCTAAAACTGATTTTTCTTTTTTAGGATCATGTCCCACTGTTAATCCTAATTCAGAAGCATCTGCAACGGATCGAGGAATACCTGATGACTCCAATAAACGTTTTGGCACATCTGCATTTGCTTTTAAATCAATTAAATATGACTCATCTTTCATTTTATCTTGAAATTCGAACTCATTTTCAAAACGATCCTTTGCGTATGTTTGAAATTGATTCGCTGTTTCTTTTTCACTTAATAAATATGTGTTCTTAGGTGTGTTTTTGGCAAAATAGTAAAAAGCAGCGCCCCCTATACCTGCAATTAATAATACCCCAATAACGACTACAATAATTATCTTTACTGACTTAGACATACCCTTCAGCCTCCCCTTAAGTTTTATTGTTTTTATAATACCACAAATGACTTAATAATAAATTATTTATTTGATTTTTCTTTTATTTTTTAAACTAACTTAAATTTTAATTTATAGTCATATTCACTTACTTCAATATACTATTACATTAAATAAATTGTGCGCCTTACATAAAAATATGAGGCTGGACATAACAATGTCTCAGCCTCATTCATTTATATGATATATTTTCTAATCGTTGTATGTTGGTCCTTGATATTCATGCTTAACTTCTTGCTCCCACCATAATGCGTCCTTTGGGTTTTGAATGACGTCTTCAAAATCTTCTTGTGTTTCAACGTTTGGATATGATCCTCTTAGAGATTTATTTGATGTGGATTTAAACATAGTTAAGAAAATAATAAGTCCAACTACATTAATGAACATTAAATAATACGATGGTGCAATTTGTTGTCCGGTCGTTTCTACCAATGTAGAAAGTATAAATGGCGTTAAACCGCCAAAAATAGCAGCGCCGATATTATAAACAAGAGACAACGTACGTAATCTCACTTTAGTATGGAACATACTCGGTAATACTGAAGGCATAACGCCTTCAAATGTTGACATAAATAGTGCAATGATAAATAACCCAATCACCACGAACGGCAACATCGGTATACTCATTAACCAAAACGCGAGTACGGAGAATAAACTAAATCCAACTAAACCAAATATAATGGTACGCTTATTACCAATTTTATCACTGTACCAACCGAAGAAAAAAACAGCTGGTATCATAAGTAACATCGTAATCGTACTGAGTATAGAGCCCATCGTTCCACCTAAATTAATCGTTGCATTTAAGAAAGATGGCATATAAGATAACACCATATAATTAGCTACATTTAAGAAAGCCACACCTGTAAAGCAAACCACTACATCTTTCCAATAATATTTAAATATATCTAAATATGAATATTCTAATTCTTCTTGTTCTTCTAACGTAGACTCATATGCAGGACTTTCATCAAGTGATGAACGAAGGATAATACCCACAATACCTAATGGCGCTGCAATGATAAATGGAATTCTCCAACCCCATTCAGCCATTTGTTGATCGTTCAACAAGCTATACATCGTACCTGCTAATATGGCGGCTAAAATATTTCCAGCAAGTGTACCTACCTCAAGTCCACTGCCTAATTTGCCACGTGTTTTATCTGGCGAAGTCTCAGCAATATACGTCATTGCGCCTGCGTATTCCCCACCTGTTGAAAATGATTGAATCATTCGTACAACTAACAATAATATAGGCGCCCAAATACCAATTTGTTCTTGGGTCGGTAATAAACCAAGCATCAATGTTGAAGCTGCCATTAATAAAATAGTTGTCGATAAAACAATTTTCCGACCATATTTATCTCCTAAGTGACTAAAAAATATGCCACCGATAGGTCTTACAATAAATGCAAACGCAAATACAGCAAATGTTGAAACAATCTGCATTTCTTGTGGTAGATTACCAAAGAAATTTGCACTTATAATCACTGCTAATTGCGCGTATAGACCAAAATCAAACCATTCGATTGCATTACCAATCCCCGTAGCTACAACCCCTTTTTTAGCTTGACCTGAATCTATATGATTCACTTTTTCTTTTTTAAACTTCACAAAAATAACACCCCTTATTTACTTTCATAAATATAAAATAACCTATACATTAATTTATAAACACTTGAATGATGTATATTTAAAATTTCATTTTATATATTTAATCAATTTAATAATCTATGCGTTGATAAACAAAGATATGTATTTGATACTTATTTGGTATAATCATTTTAAATAATCAAAATTGGAGGACTAAATATTATGAAGAAGGTTTATTTCAATCATGATGGTGGCGTAGATGATTTAATTTCGCTTTTCTTATTAATACATATGGAGGATATCGATTTAATTGGTGTCAGCGCAATTGGTGCCGATAGTTATATCGAACCAGCTACAAGCGCTTCTCAAAAAATAGTGAATCGTTTTTCAAAAACGCCTATTCACATAGCAGCTTCGAAAGAACGTGGTAAGAACCCATTCCCTAAAGACTGGCGTATGCATGCCTTTTTTATGGATGCCCTACCTATTTTAAATGAACAAGTACCTCAACAATCTCAACTATTAGCGGATTCAGCTTACGAAGATATTATAGAAAAAGTGAACATGAGCAAAGAAAAAGTAACATTATTATTTACTGGCCCACTTACTGATTTAGCTAAAGCCATTGCTGTGGATCCAAAAATTGTCCATAACATTGAACGTCTTGTTTGGATGGGTGGCACATTCTTAGAAAAAGGAAATGTTGAAGAACCAGAACATGATGGTACAGCTGAATGGAACGCGTTCTGGGATCCTGAAGCAGTTAAAACTGTTTTTGATACAGAAATGAAAATTGATATGGTCGCTTTAGAAAGCACGAATCAGGTCCCAATGACGTGGGATATCAGACAAATGTGGGCAAATGAACGTCATTATACAGGCGTAGATTTTTTAGGTGTAAGTTATGCAGCTGTTCCACCTCTCACACATTTCCAAACAAATTCTACTTATTTTTTATGGGATGTTTTGACTACCGCTTATGTAGGTAAACCAAACCTTGTAAAGCAATATGATGTTAAAGCCTCTGTTTATACGGAAGGTCCTAGTCAAGGTCGTACCTATATCGATGAACAAAACGGGCGGTTACTTTCTGTCGTGAACCATGTTGAACATAACGATTTCTTTAATTACATCACAAAGTTAGCTAAAAAAGTAAAATAAACAAGAAGAAACACAGTCAGTTTACAATCTTTGACTGTGTTTCTTCTTGTTTATTTTAAAATTATTTCTAATGTAACCATTTATACATTTGGCTTTAACATGACTTACTTTAGTAATTGTTTAGTAGCTCTGCTCAGTTAGAAATGCATCGTTAATGTTGTCTTGTGTAATTGTTTTTAAACGCTTTGTTGTTACCTCTCCCTTATCATTTTGATTTAAACCGTGTTTGCGTGCTAATGCATCATTATATTGATTTAATGAGTACATTTTAAAATTATGCCTGTCATCTTTATAGAATGACTGCTGCATTTCATAATGAGTCACAAGCGACTTCCATTTTACATTATTGATTTCTATGCCTTTAGGTGTTTTTTTAATATTAAACGCTATATTACCACCGAGTATATTATTTTCATCACCTGTTGATTGTCCATTCAAAAAATTTCCCAGAGAATAAGCAACTAAGGTTTTATGATTATTTTTACCCTTTATCCATTTTACAGGTTGAATTACATGCGGATGTGTTCCAATCACTACATCCACACCAGCATCAGCAAATATTTTGGCATATTTTTGTTGCATTTGGTTAGGTTGGTGTTTACCTTCGTTACCCCAATGTGCCGAAACAATCACTACATCACTTTGTTTTTTAGCTTTAGCCACATCTTGCTTAATTTGTTTTTCATCAAAATAATTAATATAATACGGTTGTTTAGGTTGGATATCATTCGTGCCATATGTATAACTTAATAAAGCAACATCTACATTATTTTTATGTATCGTTTGAATTGTATTACGATTATTTTGTGAATCATACGTACCAAAATACGCTATGTCCTCAAATTTTTCCCAAAGGTTAATCTCATTTATAAGACCACTTGAACCTTGGTCTAATGTATGGTTATTAGACCCATTTACTAAATCAAAACCAGTGTTTGATATATCTCTTGCTATCGCCTCCGGTGTATTGAAACGCTTAAAACCAGATAATCCTTTACTGTCTCCGCCAATCGGAGATTCTTGATTAATAAAAGCAATATCCGCAGATTCAACGTCGCTTTTAATGGGACGGTACATCGGTTTAAAATCAAAGCTTCCATCAGCTTTTAATGCATCATTGTAAACTTCTGGATGAATTAAATTATCCCCTACTGCATAAAAAGAAATATTGTGATTTAAATGCTTTATATTAAGCACACAAAATATACTACCAACTATAAAAAGTAAAAATAATAAAGTAAGTAAAAACTTGTATTTCAGCACTTATAAAACAATCCTTTCTATTTAACATAATCTTAATTTTATATTTTTCACTATCAATTTAACCTATAAATACATATATAAACTTTTTATAACTTAATCAACTATAAAAACACCTCCGTATAAACTCATTTTAATATGAATACACGAAGGTGTTTTAGTATTTTTAGCCAAAAGGGAGCCCAATTTCAAAAATAGGAGATTTTTTATTTTACTCATAAATGTTTATATATCGCATGAAATCTAACTACCATTAACAAACAATGACCACTATTTATCTTAATTTACATTCATATTTATCAATTTAAATACATCCATTTTAAACGTATTTTGTAACCGTATCTGCCGATAATCTATAAGAATCATGCCCAGGATTTTTTGCTTTCCCAATCGCAACAATCATTACTGGTTCAAAACGCGTAGCGTCTAAACCAAAAGTCTCAGCAATTTGATCTTTTTCAAATCCGCCTATTGGATTCGTATCATAACCATGTGATCTTGCAACAAGCATCAATTGCATAGCTGCCAAACTACTATCTATTTTAATAATATCGTTCATTTCTGTACGGTTTAAACTTTGATATAACGGTAATATTTTCCCTAGCATTTCAATTTTTACATTTTCTGGCATATAGCCATTTAAAACTGCATTACTGTATATTTCTTCACCATACTCATAGTTTTTCATATCTCCTAATATAATAACCATAGCAGATGATGTGTCATTTTGACGTGTGTTAAATCGAACAAGTGGTCTTAATTTATCTTTGCCTTCTTCACTTTCGACAACTAAAAATCTCCAAGGTTGCATATTTACAGATGAAGGGGCTTTGGTTGCCTTTTGTATCATCTCTTCCATTTCTGTTTGAGGAATTTTTACATTTTCGTCAAATACTTTTACTGACTTTCTATTTAATACAATATCTTCAAAATCATTACTTTTCATTTTTATATCTCTCCTTAACTTTTTTCACAAAATCAAATTATACTCAATTTAATTAAATATACAAATCATTTGTTTAAGGTTTTATTTTTTATTTACTCAAAAATTTTTCTGATTAACGAACTCTATAAAGTCATCATTTTACATAAATGTTATAATTGAATTTGTTATAAAAACTAATTATCTATATATAATATATACATCACAAAATACGATCATAAAAAATCAATGGTTGATATTTTGAATATATCTTTATATTGTAGTAAAATAGGTAAATCCGCTTTGATTCTCAAATAGAATAATAATTAAATTATAAAATATCCTATTATTTAAGAATATGAACATTATATTTTACTTTAAATAATAAATAGAGATAATTGAAAAAGAGGTAAAGTAATGAAATCTATATCGGTCATTGTAACTTATTATAACTCAGAAGATTATATTGAAAATTGCTTGAATAGTCTAAAAAATCAAAGATTCCAAGATTTTGAATTAATATTAGTTAATGATGGCTCAACTGATAATTCAAAAAAAATTGCAAACGATACTATTAAAAATTGGGATCTTCCCATTAAAGTAATTGATTTAAAACAAAACTATGGTCACGCACATGCGAGAAATATTGCGCTACAAGAAGTAACGTCACCGTATTTTATATTTGTAGATTCGGATGATTATCTTGCGTCTTATGCGCTTGCATTTTATATGAAAAAATTAAACCAATATGATGCTTTAATCGCGCCTATCCATTCTTTCACTTTAGATGTTCCACAATACGTAGATCAAAACTTAGTGAAAGTAGAATATTTAAATACAAAATCAAAATCAAATCAATTTTTACGTAAGCATTCAGCATGTAATATTGTTTTCAAGACAGCAATCATGCGCGGCCACGACATTAAATTCAACGAAGATTTAAATATATTTATTGACTGGTCATTCATCTTAGAATTTATTAAATATGCTAATGGATTTGTAAGAGTCAGTAGGTTTCCTTTCTATATCAAAGGCGAAATTTACGACCCATTTGAAAAACCAACGTTATCTACACAAAGCTTTAACATTATTTTCAACGACTATGTATATAGTTTTTCTGATTCGGTGAAACGTGCACCATTAAAAGAAAATAAAAAATTCATCAAAAATAAAATGAAAAATTTATATAAGGATTCATTTGAACCTTCACTAAAGAAAACACCAGAAAGATATGAAGCTAATAGTGAGTTATTACCAAAAGTAACTAAACAATTAATGACTACTATTTTCAAAAGTGAAAAACCATTATTTATTTTAGAATCCTTAATGTTGATGTTTAACAAGAAAAAACCAGCATTTAAAATTAATAAGTTAAGAAAGAATGCACGCTTAGCTAAAAATGTTATTTTACGTCGTAAAAATAAAAATCGTTCATTGTATCTACTTACTGACAATGAAAATAAAGTCAAACCCAATACAATCGTGTTCGAAGCTTTCGGTGGTAAGAACTATAGTGATAGTCCAAAATATATCTATGAATATATGATGAAATACCACCCAAACTATGAATTTATTTGGGTGTTTAGCAAACCTAATCAAGTTTATTTACCTGGTCCTGCTACAAAAGTCAAAAAAGGCTCCAAAGCATATTACGAAGCTTATGCTAACGCTAAATACTGGGTGACGAACGCAAGATTACCATTATACTTAAATAAAAAAGCTAATCAAGTTTACATCCAAACTTGGCACGGAACACCGCTAAAACGTTTAGCTAACGATATGAAAGTTATCCGTATGCCTGGAACCACTACAGAGAATTACAAACGAAACTTCAAAGAAGAAACAAGTCGCTGGGATTACCTTATTTCGCCAAACGCGTACTCATCTAAAATATTTGAAACAGCATTCTGGATGCCTCCAGAAAAAATACTTGAAATTGGATACCCTAGAAATGATGTATTAGTCAATCGCGCTAATGATCAAGATTATATTCAAGAAATCAAAGAAAATTTAAATCTACCTAAAGATAAAAAAGTCATTATGTATGCACCTACCTGGCGTGATGATGAATTTGTTAAAAAAGGTAAATATCTATTTGATTTAAAAATTGATTTAAGTAATTTGCAACAAAAAATTGGTGATGACTATGTCATTTTATTAAGAATGCACTATTTAATTGCTAATGCTTTAGACTTAAGAGGATTTGAAGATTTTGCAATTGATGTATCAGATTATAGCGATATCTCAGAATTATATTTAATCTCTGATTGTCTAATAACAGATTATTCTTCTGTTATGTTTGATTATGGCGTTCTCAAAAGACCTCAAATTTTCTTTGCTTATGATTTAGATAAATATGCTAAAGATTTAAGAGGATTCTACCTAGACTATCATAAAGATTTACCTGGCCCTATTTACCAAGACGCCTATCAATTAGCAGAAGATTTACAACGCTTAGATCAAATTGAAACAGATTATAAAGCAAAAATAAATCAATTCCATGATAATTTCTGTTCAATTGAAAACGGTAAAGCATCGAAAGCCATAGCTGATTTAATAACACAAGACAAGTAAATCACAAAACATATAATAACGCCGGTCGCATTAATTCTTTGCGATCGGCGTTATTATATATTACAACATTCATAAATTTTGATTATTTAATAACCTTTATCAAAATTCATTTTATTTTCTTCATTTATCTTTTTCGTCACAGCAAGCAATGTACCAAATGCAATACTGACACTCAGCATCGAGGATCCACCATAACTTAACAATGGCAGCGTTACCCCTGTTAACGGAATTAAGCCTGATATACCTGCTAAATTAACAAACACTTGGATAAATAAGTAGCTCACAATCCCTACACATATTAATTTATAAAAATGATTACGTGTTTTATTCGCATATATAAGACCTTTAAATAAAATAAAACCGTAAATAATTAAAATAAATAATACGCCTATTAAACCAAGTTCTTCAGCAATTACTGTGAAAATAAAGTCTGTATGCGGTTCAGGCAAATACCCTAACTTAGCCACACCATTACCTATCCCATTACCACTAAATCCCCCATTACCAATAGACATAAGGGCACTTGTCAACTGGTAACCATCGTCACTCTCATACTTAAAAGGGTTTATCATAACGTTAATCCGTTTTAATCTGTATGTATTTTCTGAATCTATCATTAAAGTATAAATCAAATAAAAAACCATAGGGATTAAAGTAAACCCCATAACTTGCAACTTAACTTTATTTGTTATACCTGAATAGATAAGTATACAAGCAATAATACCTACCGTTAATACAGTACCTCCCAAGTCGCCTTGAAGTAAAACTAATACTAAGCCAATACCCAGTAAAAATAAAGGCGCAAAGAGGTAACTTAATTTATGATGCTGTCGACTCGTTAAACGTTGATTAATGATATAAGAAAGATAAAAAATAGAAGTTAACTTTAAAAATTCTGAAGATTGAACACTAAAAAAGCCTAAGTTTATCCAATTTTTTGATCCATTAACTTCTTTACCAATTAACACAGTTAAACATAACAGCACCAACGTGCCAAATACAATCAACATTTGTACTTTAGTGTGCTTTAATATATTGATATTAATAAATAATGAAACAACAATGATTAAAATACCTAAAACTAAAAAAGTAAATTGTTTTTTCATAAAGTAATCGCTTGAAATCGCTTGGCCACCAGTTAACGCCCCTTTAGCTGCTGGCACCATGCTGGCACTGTATACCATAATAACACCTATAACCCCCAAAATAATAAAGCTTATGATTAAACTTATATCTACGCCTTTTTTACTTTCATTTAGTTGTTTAAGCAAGTGCTTCAATTCAATCTCCCCTTAAAAATCTTTAAAGTCCAGTTAATCAAATAATAACTCTTTTGACAATGGTTTATATATAATTATTTTATAATTCAAAAAAACAACAAAGCATGCTTTAAACATTTAAAAAAGGTTATGTAAATAATATTTTTAGGTTTACCTAATAATATTATTTTGTTACATTAGAATAGTTGGAGGGAACAAAATGTTAGAAACAAAAAATATTACAGTAACTTATAATAATACAATTGAAGCTTTAAAAGATATTAGTTTAGAAGTCCCACCAGGTAATATTTATGGCATTATAGGACCCAATGGTGCAGGTAAATCAACGTTAATCAAAGCTATGTTAGATTTATTACCTCATTCTGGTTATACATTATATAATGATAAACCAATCAAAACACAACGTAAAAATTTATCTTACGTTGAGCAAAAAAGTAATATTGATACGACTTTCCCTATGAAAGTCATTGATTGTGTTATTTTAGGTATTTTCCCCACACTTAACCCTTTACAAAGACCGGGTAAACACGCAAAACAAAAAGCTGAAGAAGCTTTAAAAAAGGTTAATATGTATGATTACCGCAATAGACAAATCAGTGATTTATCAGGTGGACAATTTCAACGTATTTTAATTGCAAGAACAATTATCCAAGACGCTGACTTGGTCTTTTTGGATGAACCTTTCGTAGGTATCGATATTACAAGCGAAAATATTATCATTAAATTATTAAAAGAAATGGCCAGACAAGGCAGAACAATATTAATCGTTCATCATGATTTATCTAAAGTGAATAAATATTTTGATGGGTTAATTCTGCTTAATAAATCGTTAATTGCTTATGGTGCTACTTCCGATGTATTTACTGGAGAGCATATTAAACGTGCATTTGGTTCGGAAATATTAGTGTCATCAGAACAAGGAGGTGCAGACAATGATTCAGCAATTCGTGAGTGATGTTATGGAATTTAGTTTCCTACAACGTGCACTCATTACTTCTATTATTATCGGTATCGTCTGTGGCGTCATCGGTTGCTTTATCGTACTCAGAGGGTTAGCACTTATGGGAGATGCTATTTCTCACGCAGTATTACCAGGTGTAGCCATTTCTTATATGTTAGGCGTCAATTTCTTTTATGGCGCTGCATTATTCGGTATTTTAGCTGCACTTGGTATCGGATTTGTAAATCAAAATAGTAATATTAAAAATGACTCTGCAATCGGCATTGTATTTTCATTCTTTTTAGCGTTAGGTGTATTACTCGTTACCAAGGCGCAATCTTCTATTGACTTAACGGAAATTCTTTTTGGTAACGTCTTAACCGTTAAAGGCGAAGATAGAACTTTAACAATGATTGTTGCAGCTATTGTACTCATTATTGTCATTGTCTTCTATAAAGAGCTTTTATTATCTACTTTTGACTCTACTATGGCTGCCGCTTCAGGTTTGCCTGTAAAATTTATACATTATATAATTATGATTTTATTAACATTAGTAACAGTAGCTTCATTACAAACAGTCGGTGTTATCTTGGTAGTTTCTCTACTAATCACGCCTGCAGCAACAGCTTATCTATTATCCAATAGATTATCCACGATGATATTTGTTTCTGCATTTATTGGGGCAATTTCTGCAGTTATCGGCTTATTCTTAAGCTTTTCTTACAATTTACCTTCTGGCGTGGTCATTGTATTAGTTATTACAACGATTTTTATAGTGACATTCTTTTTAGCACCTAAATCAGGTCTCTTATGGAAATCCATTAAAAGTAAACGATCGATTGCGAGGTGAAAACGAATGAAAAAATTAGTTCTACTCATACTCACTTTAATATTATCTGTTATTTTCGTAGGTTGTAGTAGAGAAGATGATATTACATTAAAGTCTAATCATCCCCCTACACAAACCGACAAAGATCAAATTGAAGTCATTACTAGTTTTTCTATGATTGAGGATATGACTAAGTCAATTGGTGGCAAACATGTAAAAGTCACAAATCTTGTGCCTATAGGTACTGATCCGCACGATTATGAGCCAAAACCAGACGACATGAAAGATATTGCACGCTCAGATTTAATTTTGTATAACGGGCTAAATTTAGAAGGCGGGGACAAAGGTTGGTTAGCTAAGGTTTTAGATACAACAGACTATCAAAAACGTAACGCTGTGGCCGTATCCAAAGATGTAAAACCTATGTATATTGGAGATGAGGATAATAAAGAAGTTAACCCACACGCTTTCATCGATCCTTATGTTGGAGAAAAAATGGTAAAGGCTATTACTTCCTCTTTAATACAAAAAAATCCTGAGCATGAAGCATATTTCAAAAAAAATGAGGCACGTTATTTAAAATCGCTACATGAGATTGAACGTGATTACGATAAAAAATTAAACAGCATCCCCAAGGATAATAAGGTATTCGTGACGAGTGAGCAGGCGTTCCAATATTTAACCTCACGCTATAATTTAAAAGAAGGTTATATTTGGGCCATAGATACAGAAGAAAATGGTTCTCCAGAACAAATTAAGAATTTAGTTCAATTTATTCACAGAAACAAACCTCCTGTACTATTTATCGAATCTAATGTAGATAAACGGCCTATGGAAACTGTTTCTACAGAGAGTAATGTTAAAATCTATCCTAAGCCAATCTACTCTGATGAAATTGGCAAAAAAGGCGAAGATGCAGATACTTATTTAAGTTATTTACGCTATAATTTAGAAGTGATATCCGATGGCCTAAATTCAAAAAATAAATAATTAGTATATATCTTAAGCCCTCATTAATTTATAATAAATTAATGAGGGCTTACGTTGTTTTACACCTTTATCTTAACGTGTTAATTATTTTATTGTGCCTGCATCTTTATCGTGTACACCATGACGATAGAAATCAAGATATTCTGGTTCTAATGGTTGTTTACCTCTAATGATATCTGCTGCTTTTTCAGCCATCATTAAGACAGGTGAATGAATATTACCATTAGTTGTTCGTGGCATCACTGAAGCATCTACAACACGTAAGTTTTCCATGCCATGTACTTTAAATGTTTCTGGGTCTACGACTGACATTTCATCAGATTTAGGCCCCATTCTACAACTACATGATGGATGTAATGCAGTTTCTCCATCACGTTTAACCCATTCTATAATTTCCTCATCTGTTTGTACTTCTGGTCCTGGTGAAATTTCTCCACCATTGAAAGGATCTAATGCTTTTTGCGATAAGATGTTTCTAGCTACTCTTATTGCTTCTACCCATTCACGCTTATCTTCTTCAGTTGATAAGTAGTTAAACACAAAGTCTGGTTTTTCAAATGGATCTTTAGATTTAATCTTGAGATGCCCACGAGAGTTAGAGTACATAGGTCCGACATGCACTTGATAACCATGAGCAGTTGGTGCTTTCGTACCATCGTACCTTACTGCAATTGGTAAGAAGTGGAACATTAAGTTTGGATAATCTACTTCGTCGTTTGAACGAACGAAACCGCCACCTTCAAAGTGGTTTGATGCAGCTGCACCTTTACGTCCCAGAATCCATTGCAATCCAATCAACGGCATTTTTAATTTATTTAAACTTGGTTGCATAGAAACTGGTTCTTTACATGCATGTTGCACATAAACTTCTAAATGGTCTTCAAAATTTTCACCTACACCTGGTAAATGCAAACGTGGTTCTACGCCAACTGAACGCAAGTGTTCTGAGTCACCAATACCAGACAATTGTAATAATTGAGGTGAGTTAATTGCACCACCTGATAAGATCACTTCTTTAGCGTTTACTGTATGCTCTTTTCCATTTTTCTTAAATGTAACGCCTGTTACTTTGTTCCCATCAAAATTTAATTTCGTAACGAATGCACGTGTTTGTACTTCTAAATTTTTACGTTTCATTGCAGGATGTAAATATGCTCTAGATGCAGACACGCGGCGTCCGTTATGTACTTGGCTGTCAAACGGTCCGAAACCTTCTTGACGGAAACCATTTACGTCTGGCGTTTTATTATACCCAGCTTCTACGCCAGCGTTAAAGAATGCTTGGAATAATGGGTTGGAAGCAGGTCCGCGTCTCAATTTAATTGGACCATGGTGACCGCGGTACGGATCATCTTTAGTCGCACCAAATGTAGTTTCTAAACGTTTGAAGTATGGTAAACAATGTGCATAATCCCAACTTTCCATGCCTTCTGGTTTAGCCCATTTTTCATAGTCCATTGGATTACCTCTTTGATAAATCATACCGTTAATAGAACTTGATCCACCCAGTACTTTACCACGTGCGTGTCCTACTTTTCTACCATCCATATGTGGTTCTTCATTCGTTTCGTAAATCCAATCATAAAGTTTATTGCCTGCTGGGTACATCAACGCGGCTGGCATTTGTATTAACAAATCCCAAGGATAGTCACTACGACCCGCTTCAAGTACTAACACACTATTAGATGCATCTTCACTTAATCTGCCTCCTAATACGGAACCGGCACTGCCGCCACCAATAATGATATAATCGTATGATTTTTTCATCTTTAATATAGCCTCCTAATGCTTAAATATTATTTTAATTTATAATCGTCTTTTATTATGCTTTACCAAACCAATTGACTGGTTCTGGATTTGTATTACGAAGAATATGTTTCTCGACTTGATATTCAGCTAGTCCTTCTTTACCTAATTCTCTACCGATACCGGATTGCTTATAACCGCCCCATGGCGCTTGTGCAAAGTATGGATGGAAATCATTGATCCACACAGTTCCCATCTTCAATTGATTCACAACACGTTCAGCTTTACTAATATCTTGAGTGAATACGCCACCAGCTAAGCCATAAATAGAATCATTCGCGAGTTCAATCGCTTCTGCTTCTGTGTCAAAGCCTTCGATTGTTACAACAGGACCAAACACCTCTTCTTGGACGATACGCATTGATGTATCACAATCAGTAATTACAGTTGGTTCAAAGAAAAAACCAGCTTTTAAATCTTCGCGCTCTGGTCGTTTACCACCGATAGCAATTGTAGCGTTTTCTGATTTAGCAACTTCCATATATTTTTCTATTTTTTCTCTGTGTTCAGCAGAGATAACGGGCCCCATTTCTGTTTCAGGGTTAAAACCGTCTCCTAATTTAATATTTTTAATTCTTTCAATTAACGCCGATTCAAATTGATTTTTGATATCGTTATGAACTATAATTCTCGCACCTGCCGAACACACTTGTCCTGCATGGAAAAATCCACCATTTAAAGCTTGATCAACTGCAAGTTCAAAATCAGCATCTTCAAAAATAACATTTGGATTTTTTCCACCTAATTCTAGTGCCACATTGGTCACATGATCTGCAGCTTGTTTCATTATATGTTTACCTGTTTTAATACCACCTGTGAATGATACTAAGTCTACATCTTTATGTGAAGATAATGGCTCTCCAACTTCAGAGCCTTTACCTAAAACTAAGTTAATTACGCCTTTAGGAAAACCGACTTCTTCCATTAATTCAAATACACGAATTGTCGTTAACGGCGTAATTTCACTTGGCTTCATTACTAGGGAACAACCAGTTGCAAGTGCTGGAGCAATTTTCCAAGATGCCTGTAGTAAAGGATAGTTCCAAGGTGTAATTTGAGTTACAACGCCTACTGGTTCTTTGATAACTTTACTCTCAGTATTTGGAATCGGAGAATCAATGATTTCTCCGCCATCTTTGTCTGCTAATCCTGCAAAATAGTTAAATACATTTGCGATGTCGTCCATATCTGCATAAGATTCTTCTAGTGTTTTACCTGTGTCTAATGTCTCAAGTCTTGCTAGCTCTTCACGATGTGTTTCAATTAATCCAGCAATAGCATTTACTTTTTTACCTCTATTTTCGCTTGTTTCTTGAGACCAGGTACCCTCTTCAAAAGCGCGTCTTGCAGCTAAAATAGCACGTTCACTATCTTCTGCAGTGCCTTCTGCTACTTCAAAAATAACTTCTTGGTTATATGGGTTTATGATTTTTCTCGTTTCTTTACTTGAGCTGTCTACCCATTCTCCATCTATATATTGACGACGGGACAAATGATTTACAAGTTCCATTAAAATTACCTCCGTTAAGTTTGTTAAATTTTTATTTAACGAATTTTATGAACTTTATGTTATCATAGTAATTGAAAAAGTGTCAAACGAGTTTAAAAATGATAGGGGTTTATACATGCATCTTCTTTAAATGCTATGTACACTATAATCAATCCCTATTTATTTAATTATTGAACTCAACAAGTATTTGGACGGAGGTGGACAATTGGTACATTCGAATAATCCTGATTACCAACTAGAAGAAGCGAAAGATATTGTTATTAACGCTATTGGCGAAACAATGGACCTTTATGGCATAAACAGAAGTGTAGGGAACTTATTTGGGACAATGCTCTTTGAAGATAGCATGACACTTGATGAAATGAGAGAACAGTTACAAATGAGTAAACCAAGTATGAGTGCTGGTGTTAAACGACTTCAAGAATACGATATCGTCAAACAACAGTTTACACGCGGTAGCAGAAAACAACACTTTATCGCTGAAAAAGATTTCTTTAATTTTTTCAGAAATTTCTTTTCACGCAAGTGGCGTAGAGAAATTGTTATCAATTCAGAAGGCGTGCACGATGCAGTAGCAATTCTTGATAAAATTATTGATAATGATAAAGCAGATGAAGCTACAATAGCTGAAGCAAAAGAAGTTAAACAACAATTACTTGATACTTTGCCTTATTATGAATGGCTAGAGCAATTAAGTGATGCGTTAGAATCCGGAGAAATTTTCAAATATTTTCCAATGCCAGAAAGAAAAGAATAATTAAGTTTCCGGAGCGGTATAGCATTTACATTTTTCACAAGTGGTTGCGTTGTCTTTTTCTATCAAAAATATACATGCTTATATGCTTATATAAGCACTCCCAGGACTATGCAGCGGATTACAACTACTGTTTATCTGCTAATAAAGGCCGAGGCATTTTATGTCCCGGCCTATTTTATATTTATAAAGCATAAAAAATACTCCCTTCAATATTTTCACTTTTAAGTGTCCATTTTGAAAGGAGCATGCATCTTCAATATTTTTATTTTACGTTTATAAATTATCGTCTTCTTTTTTCTCTCTAACTTGAGTAATCCTCAACGAACGTCTTTCAACTTCTTTATATTTTTCAGCTCTGTTTTCTAACTTCAACCGATCTTCGGATAACGTCCTTAAGAAGGCAATCATCATCATAATAAAGACTACAAGCACAGGTACACTCGCCAATAAGGAGGCTGTCTTCAGCACTTCTAAGGCACGTTCCCCACCTACTAACATTAAAGCGAATGGTAATAAACATAAAGCAAATGCCCAATATAAACGATTTGCTTTTAATGGTTCTCCAATTACTTTTTTCTGTGAAGCTGATGCCAATATATATGACCCCGAATCAAATGTAGTTGCCAGGAACAAAATTGCAGAAATTAAAAATAACGTAATAATTACATTTGGAAACGGCAATTGATGTAACACTTCAATAATTGTTGCTTCTGTACTATGTGAATTTAAATATTGAATAACGTCAAATGCACCGCTGATTTGTAAATAAACAGCATAGTTCCCAAAAATACCAAAGAACAACGCACAGCCTAACGTGCCATATATCAATGTACCTAACACCAGTTCTTTAAGCGTACGGCCTTTAGAAATACGGGCAATAAATAACCCAATAAACGGCGCGTACACGATCCACCATGACCAATAGAATATTGTCCATTGTTGTGGGAACTTCGTTTCTTCACGTCCGCCGACTCCGCCAAATGGTTCAATCCATGTCGCCATTTGGAAAAAGTTTTTCACCATATTGCCTAAGCCTGTAATCGAGGTTTCCATTATAAAGACAGTAGGACCGACTATAAATACAAAACCAAGTAAAACAAATGACAATATCACATTCCAATCACTTAGAACTTTAATTCCTTTTTTCAATCCTGAATAAGAACTATAAGCAAATATCGCTGTGATCATTAACAGAATGGCACCACGCATTATCATGTTATCCCCATCTATACCTGTCAATCGCTCAATACCTGCTGCGACCATTGGGACACCCAGCGCTAAAGAAGTCGCAGCGCCGCCTAACAAACCAAAGATGAATATGATATCAACGACTTGACCAATAAAACCATCTGTCTGACTTTTTAAAATTGGTCGTAGCGTCTGACTTATTTTATAGATTGGTTTTTTCTTCACAAATATAAGATAACCAATACATAATGCTGGTAACACAAATGTTGCCCAAGCTATGGGGCCCCAATGAAACATGCCATACATTGTAGCATAGTTTAAAGCTGTATCAGTCATCCCTTCAGCACCATGAGGCGGATCCTGGTAATAGAAAGCCCATTCTATAATACCCCAATACAAAATATCAGAAGCAATACCAGCGCAAAATAACATCGCCGCCCAACTAAAATTATTAAATTCAGGCTTATCCGTTGCTTTACCTAACGTAACATTACCGTATTTACCAAATGCTATGTATAATACAAATATTAAAGTAGCTAAACCTATGATGAGATACACCGAGCCTATCGTACTTGAAACCGCATCATTCATTGTTGTGATAATGTCTTGACTGGCTTTAGGAAAAACCATCATTGGAATTACTGCAATAAGTAAAATTACGGATGACCCTATAAAGGTCGTCCAATCCATAACTCTATTATTTTTCAAAATTTGACACCCCTTATAGTAAATATTATGTAAAAAATCGCTAACTTATTTTTTTATCGTTAGCGAAACGATATATTAATTCACAAACATGAGCCTAACGAACTTTAAATAATAATGCAAATTACATTCAAAAACACGAGAGCCAAAAGATGAATATTTATATAATAATAATTATTAGCGTAGCTTTGGTATTTGCTACAATCACAGTGTTAAGTTTAAATTTAACGAATTTAACGAAAGAAACAAATTTATTTTATGTATTTTTATACTTTATTTTTGTATTAATATTAATTTTATATTTTTTGAAAAACTTTTATTTTTCAAGTTTCCAGGAATGTTTTTCCAGTTACATAATTCTCTTATTTTATTACAATCATATTGTGTGAATTAATCATTGCGCGTTGAGGAGTGGATAACGTGTAGCATTACTATAAATGATATTGGAAAAATGCGTTTGATTTTAACGGATGTGCTAGAAGAAAATAATTTTGGTTTCCCTTTTTAGTCAATGTACTCATCACTCTCATATTAACTTTAGGCGTAAACTATATGCTTAAGGTATCTACGAAAATTAGTGACGTAATTGAAACTTTCTTCACCGTTATCATTATTTATCCCAGATTTTGCGTTAACTACGAGAGGTATGCATGATATTGGAACAACAATGGCTTTTCCAACTGTATTTGCAATCTTGTACATAATATCGAAAGTACAATTGTATATTACGTTTAGTAATGGGGTTTTTTCAATATTATACAACTTATTTTTGGTATTTGAGGTATCGTACTCTTTATTTTAAGTATCATTGCGCTGTTTTATATATCTATGACTAGTGACAAAACTTCTAATCAGTACGGGTGGTCTCGTGTATAATGACTTAAGTGATAATAAAATTTGCTACATCCCCCCTTACATTTTAGTTAAATTATTTTATAATCGATATGTACTATATTTCTAACAAATGAGGTATTAATCATGGATAAAAATAAAATAATAAATTATTGGGATAAACGTGCTACTTCATTTAGTGACGATAAACAAGCAGAATTAAAAAGTGAACATGCTCAAAGATGGCTAGATGAAATCAATCAAATTATTAAAATCAAGTCTGGCATGAAAATTTTAGATATTGGAACAGGTGCAGGCTTTTTAGCTATTTTATGCCGTCAACAAGGCGCACAAGTAACTGGCATTGATCTCTCCCCTGATATGATTCAATCAGCAAAACAAAACGCCTCACTTTTTGATCAGCAAATTCATTTTCAAGTCATGGATGCTGAAAACTTAAAATTTGATGATGCACATTTTGATTTAGTTATAGCTAGAAATGTCACTTGGTTACTACCTGACACGAAAGCCGCCTACCAAGAATGGCTACGTGTTTTAAAACCGAAAGGCAAACTAATCAATATTGACGGAAACTATGGCAAAGACTCATTTGTAGATTATAGTGATCTGCCAAGCGATCATGCACACAATACACTAGGTGATGAGATGTTACAAGAAAGCGAAGATATAAAGCAGAGTATTTCGATCAATCACTATGAAAGACCGCAATATGATTTAGACATACTTCAACAAATCCATACGCAATCTATTCATCTAGATACAGATATCTACAAACGTATTTATAAATCAGAAGATGATTTTTATAATCCGACCCCCATATTTTTAATAGCAATTACGAAATAATTGAATATCTTAAGTGCCAAAATATTGCTAATGATATAGATTTTTTAATATTTTAAGTCACTCAAAGCCTAGAACTTGCGTTGTACCTTAATTTTTATCATACTATATATGTATAATAGCTAAAGGAGTGGTAAGAATGAATAAAGAACAATTAGAAAAGATGAAAAACGGTAAAGGATTCATCGCTGCATTAGACCAAAGTGGTGGCAGTACGCCTAAAGCGTTAAGTGACTATGGCGTTACTGAAGACCAATATAGCAGCGAAGATGAAATGTTTAAACTCGTTCATGACATGCGTACTCGCATCGTTTCTTCACCTGCATTCAGCTCGGATAAAATTGTAGGTGCAATTCTTTTCGAACAAACGATGGATCGCGAAGTAGAAGGTAAACATACTGGTGATTATTTAGCTGATAAAGGCATTGTTCCTTTATTAAAAGTAGATAAAGGCTTAGCTGAAGAAAAAGACGGTGTACAATTAATGAAACCAATGCCAAATTTAGACGATTTACTAAGTCGTGCAAACGACCATAAAATCTTTGGCACAAAAATGCGTTCGAATATTTTAGAATTTAATAAAGCTGGTATTGATCAAGTTGTTCAACAACAATTTGAAGTTGCAAAACAAATTATTTCAGCTGGATTAGTTCCAATCATTGAACCAGAAGTAAATATTAATGCCGAAAATAAAGCTGAAATCGAATCATATTTAACAAGTGCTATTTTAGCTGAATTAAATAAATTAAATGATGATCAATTAGTTATGTTGAAATTAACAATCCCAACTAAAGCAAACCAATACCAAGAATTGATTGAGCACCCTAATGTGGTTCGTGTAGTTGCATTATCAGGGGGCTATAGTAGAGAACATGCTAATGAAGTATTGAAACAAAACAAAGGCTTAATTGCCAGTTTCTCTCGTGCGTTAATCAATGACTTAAATGTTAATCAATCAGATGAAGAATTCGATAGAATCTTAGGCGAAACAATCGAATCAATCTACGATGCATCAGTAAACAAAGTTTAATATAAACATATTAGCGTGTTAATATAAATATATTAACACGCTAATATGTTTATATTTCCCGGGAAATCATCTGGGGTAAAATAGACGTATTTAATATAAAAGCATAGTCATTAATTATAAAATCCCCCTCGAACATCAAAGTTCATGTTGAAGGGGGATTTTTCTATTTAAAATGTTGCTGCTTTAGACGTGTATATGTCAAAACAATTGTTATACTTTTAGCAGGCGCACTTTTATGACGCAAATGTCGCCCATATATTATAAACGTGATTCATTTTTACGTGCTATCATTTTTCGTTTAACATTGGGTAAACTACTTGGCCATCTGTTTCAATAATCGGCATTGCGCCCCATTTTCCTAACTCATGCTGTTCGTCATATACATTTTGTTGATGATGCAACATAATATGATATACTTTCCAATTATGCGCGCCAAGCCAATTACTAATAATTAACCTATGACAGCGTGCTGGATGTGACTCAGCACACATAATCGCTACCCGTCGATGACTTGCTAATTGCTGTAATGCTTTTATGCCTTCTTGAAATGTCTCTGTCAAACTATAGTCTGCATAATTATGAAAAGATTCATTTTTCCATGCTTCATTAATTTTTCTCCCTATAGTATCTGAAGATGTTCTTCTGCCCCCAAGGTTAGGCATTACACAATATTCTACTTTTGCCTCACCTAACCATTGTTTTAACACCTTCTCATTATATTGTGTATGTCGTTTACTCGTCCTAAATGCTCTTATATCTATAACTTCTTCTATGTTATATGCATTAAGCATTGTAATAAATTGATTTTGACTATAATTAGAATGACCTATAGTGTAAATGTCATACATCGTTCCCACTCCTTTTATTTAAATCTATCCTTCAATATATCCATTTATTTGAAATTTTCAAATTTACTTATATAACTTCACTATAAATATTGAAACCGTCTAGCCACAAGAACAAACAAACTATATAATAATATTAATTTACAACATATCAACACATTTTTAAGGGGTTTAATATATGAAAACTTATTTACACAGATGGATTATTGAAGCTTTAAGCTATATGGCTTTAGGTTTATTTGGTTCTTTAATTATTGGATTAATCCTAGAAACACTAGGGGGACAAACACTGTTACTACAATTAGATTTGTCATTTTTATCTGAAATAGGTAAAGTAGCAATGTCTGTCACTGGGGCTGCTATAGGTGTGGCGATTGCTTACGGTTTAGGCGCAAAACCGCTGATTGTATTTTCTTGTGTCATTGTAGGGACATTGGGTTATACAACATTTGAAGGAGGCCCTGTAGGCGCTTATATTGCCACAGTCGTCGTAGTAGAGCTGAGCAAATTATACGCTGGAAAAACAAAAATCGATATTATTTTATCTCCTCTTTTAACTTTATTAATTGGTGGTTTTATTGCAAAAGCATTCGGTCCTGCGTTGAACCAATTTATGACTGGATTAGGAAATATTATTATCGTTTCAACAGAGCAACAACCTTTAATTATGGGCATCTTGGTTTCAGTGATTTTTGGCTTAGCTTTAACCGCACCAATTTCTAGTGCTGCGTTAGCGCTAATGCTAGATTTAAGCGGTTTAGCTGCAGGTGCTGCGACCATAGGATGTGCTGCACAAATGGTCGGTTTTGCAGTCACCGGATTTAAAGATAACGGATGGGGCGGCACGCTTTCAGTGGGTATTGGTACGAGTATGTTACAAGTTCCTAACATCATTAAACACCCAATGATTCTACTACCACCTACTGTCACAAGTGCCCTTGTTGCACCTATTATGACGACGTTATTCCCAATGACAAATAATGCTGCAGGCGCTGGTATGGGTACAAGTGGATTAATCGGTCAAATTATGACTATCAACACAATGGGTGGTTCATTACGTACTTGGGTATTAATATTCGTCTTTCATATCATATTGCCCGCAATCATCAGTTTTCTCCTCTATAAATTCTGTTTGAAAAAGCAATGGATTAAAGCAGGAGATCAACTTATTCACATTGCAAACTAACAATAAAAATCAAAGCCTGGGGCATATAACATGTCTCAGGCTTTGATTTGCTATTAGCAGTTGATTATTAAATGATAAATATCTTGATATCACGCTTGTATTTTTTCTTAATGTGCTTTTACGAATCGAGTCATAGAGAAATATTAAAAATAGATGGTTATACCATCGCTTTATTTTACGTTATTCTTTATTAATATGCGCATTAATAGGCACATCCATATCAGATTTTTTTGTCTGTGTTATATATAAAATTGCTGCTATGACATACCAAGCTAATACAATGAGCCATTCTGAAGGCCAAGCTAATGAGGATGGCATGCCCGGTAAATATATAGCTATAAACAAAACACTTAGAATAATAGCTATGCTGCCAACAATCTTCCCATTTTTAATACGGTATGGTCTGGGGAACTCAGGTTGAACCTTGCGTAATTTCATAAATGAAATAGCCACTAGTAAATAACCTAATACTACACCTATACCGCCAGCATTGACAATCCACACAAGCGCTGCTCTACCTAATAGTGGCGCAACAAATGCTAGTATACCAAGAAACAAAATACCATGTGTCGGTGTCTTATACTTTGGATGTATAAATGCAAACCACTTTGGAATCATTTGATTTTTAGCCATGGCATATAATATTCTACTACCGCCAATAATAAACGCATTCCAACTTGTGATAATACCAGCTACGCCGCCTAGCACAAGTAAGACACCAAACCCACTATGACCAAACAAATTGACCATTGCATCCGCTGTTGCTAAATTGCTGGCATTTAAAGCTTGAGGCGATAAACCTGTCGCTACACCAAAAACAATTAGTAAATAAAAAATAACAGAGGCAATAATCGACAATATTAGGATGCCGCCTATTTTCTTCGCTGGCGCTTTAACTTCTTCTGCAATTTGTGGAATCACATCAAACCCTACAAATAGGAAAGGGATCATCATCAACACTGACATCGTACCGCCTACACCATTTTCAAAAGGTTGTAAATGATTAAAGTTGCCGTTAAAACCTGCCCCGAAGACGAGTAACAAGCCTACACCTACTATAAAAATTGTAAAAACAGTCTGTATGATCGCTGCAGGTTTAACACCGAAATAATTGAGTGAAGTTAATACCACACTACCAAGTGAACCAATAATAACCCAAGTGAGATACACATCCCAACCGGCTACGTTCCACATTAATCCTTGATGTTGAAATGGAATAACGTAGTCAATAACGGTGGGTAAAGCGACCGCTTCAAATGTAATTACAGAAACATAGCCGAATAATACAGACCAACCAGATATAAACGCAATACCTGGGGAAAATGCTTTTTTAACAAAAACAAATCCTCCACCCGTTTCTGGAATTGCTGCAGCTAATTCTGCATATGTAAGTCCGATTACAATTACTAAGAAACCACCAAGTAAAAATGCTACAATACTACCTACAAAACCAGCTGTTGATACCCATTCTCCTGATAATACGACCCATCCCCATCCAAGCATGGCACCGATTGCAAGAAATAAGACATCAACAATATTCATCGTCTTATTAAATTGAGACTTCATTTAACATACCCCATAACATTCATCAATTTAAAAGTGAACCTATGAGATTGTGGTCAATAGTTTGACCACTTAATCTCATTATCACTCATTTATTATTTTAAACTTCTATGTCTTCCTTTGTTTATTAACAGCACTACTTTGTCGTCATCTTAAATGCCAATTGATAAATATTTTGTTTCTAAATACGGTTCTATGCCTTCTGTCCCACCTTCTCTACCATAACCACTTTCTTTCAAACCACCAAATGGCGCATGCGCTGCTGAAGGTCCGCCGTCATTCCATCCAATAACGCCATATTCTAATTCGTTATATAATTTTAAGCCAGTTCGATAATCATTTGTAAAGAAATAAGACGCCAAGCCGAATTCAGTGTCATTAGCTATTTTTATCGCTTCATCTAGATCATCATAAACCATAACAGGTGCAACTGGCCCGAATGTTTCTTCATGCATTACTTTCATACCTAAATTTGCGTTAGAAATGACCACTGGCTTTAAGAAATTACCTTTTAATGATTGTATCTCATCAAGCGTACGTGATAGCTTACCGCCTTTCTCTTGGGCATCCGTAATATGTGTCAGTACCTTTTTGACTGCATTATTATCAATTAAAGGACCAACTTTAACATCATCTTGTAAACCGTCACCTACTATTAGTGCATGCACTTTATCAATCAATTGTGCTGTATATTGTTCTGCAATATCTCGATGCACAAAGATACGATTAGCACAAATACAAGTTTGTCCAGCATTTCTAAATTTAGAATCAATTGTCCCTTGTACTGCCGCTTCAATATCAGCATCTTTATGAACAATTAAAGGTGCTAAGCCTCCTAATTCCATCGTTACATTCTTCACACTTTTGGCTGATTGTTCTATCAGTGATTTACCAACCGCTGTTGAACCAGTAAAGGTTAATTTATGGATACTTTCATGTGATGTGAAAATATCCCCAGCATCTTTACCTGAAGCAATAATATACGATATAGCATCTTTAGGTATGCCAGCTTTATGTGCAAGTTCAACCAGTTTAATCGTTGTTAATGGGGTTTTCACTGCAGGTTTACATATTATCGTACAGCCTGCTGCCAATGCAGGTGCCATCTTACGCGTTATCATTGCTGCTGGAAAATTCCAAGGCGTAATTGCACCGACTACGCCAACTGGAAATTTATCTATCACTATTTTTTTGGATGGCGTATTGGCAGGTATTGTTCGACCATATACTCTCTTTGCTTCTTCTGCATACCATTTAACGTAAGCATTAGCATAAGTTACTTCACCTTTTGCTTCATCTAAAGGTTTGCCTCCTTCTAACGTAATTAATTTCGCAAGATCATCTTGATGTTCATCAATCAGGTTAGCCCATTGATACAACTTTGCTGAACGTTCGTGTGCGTCAACTAATTTCCAATCTTGGAATGCGTCATTCGCGTGTTTAATTTGTGAATTGATTTCATCATGGTTCGTGTAATCCAAACGTTCTATAACTTCATTTGTAGACGGATTAAATACTTCTAATTGTGTCATTACGATTTCTCCTTTTCGATGATTTATATTATGAGGTATGACTTATCTATACCCTATATTTAAAAATAAATTTTTAACCGTTCATATGCGTTTGGGTAGTACCCACTACATTTAATGTATTGGTTAAAATGGATAAACCTTGTTGCAATTCATCTTCTGAAATGACTAAAGGTGCTAAGAAACGAATAACATTCCCTTTAATGCCAGCAGATAATAATAGTAAACCTTGTTCATTTGCCGTTTGAATAATTTTTCCGGTTAATGCTTTATCAGGTTCACCCTTCTGTTCATCAATAATTTCACAAGCAACCATAGCCCCAAGTCTTCGAATACGAGCTATATATGGATGCTGCTTTGCTATTTGATATAAGTAATCTTCAAGTTGCTCGCCTAGTTTTTCGGCTTTGCTATTTAAATCTTCTTCTTCTATAATTTCAATGACTTTTAAAGCTGCTTCACACGCTAAAGGATTTCCAGTATAGGTGCCGCCTAGTTCTCCAGGTTCTGCACTATCTATCATTTCTGCTCTCCCAACCACACCGCTCAATGGAAAGCCTGCTGCTAAAGATTTAGATACTGTTATTAAATCTGGCTCAATACCAAAATGTTCAATCGCAAACGTTTTACCAGTTCTTGCAAAACCTGTTTGAATTTCATCTGCAACAAAAATAATTCCGTTAGCTTCACATATATTTTTAACAGCTGTCACGAATTTTTTATCAGGTATAATAAAGCCACCTTCGCCTTGTACTGGTTCCATTACAATACAGGCAACTTCACTTGGATCTACTGTTTCAATAAAAAAGTCATGTAATTTTTGTATTATTTGATCGACATAAGCTGCTTTCGATAATTCTTCAGATTTTTCAGAAATATCAGGGTATGGTGCTTGGTAAACAGCTGAGGCGAAAGGTCCAAATCCTAATTTGTAAGGCTTTACTTTACTCGTCATAGACATCGTCAAATTAGTACGGCCATGAAACCCTCTCACAAATGATACGACCGCTTGTCTTCCAGTATACTTTCTAGCAATTTTGACCGCATTTTCTACAGCTTCTGCACCTGAATTAAGCAAGATTGTTTTTTTAGCAAAATCACCTGGTGTAATTTCAGTTAACTTTTGCGCTAAATTTAAGTAACTTTCATACATAATGACATTGAAGCCAGGATGTATAAACTTATCTAATTGTTCTTTTAAATGTTTCGTTATTTTAGGATGTGTATGACCTACATTTAATGTACCAATTGCACCTGCAAAATCAATAAACTGATTACCTTCTACATCCGTGATGGTAGCACTCTGTGCATGCTCTGCAACATGTAAGTTGCCATTGCCTACACCACGCGCTACATATTGTTCCCTTTGTTTTTTATAATGTTCAAATTGATTTATCATCAATCATCCCTCCTTGTTAACTTAATTCAAGATTTACAGTTTCCTAAAAATTTAAGGGATTATTGGTATAGTGTAAAGAACCAGTTATATCACTTTAATGGTACCAGTTTATTCCCAGAGCACTTCCTTTAAACGTCGTACAGCTTGGGGTATCTGTGCCTGTTTGATTTTTGAAAAACCTATAATAAGCGTTTTATTCGTCTTATTATTTTCAAGCGGTTCTACAGAAAATCGGTTTAACGTATAAAGTTCCAATCTTTTTTCTTTGGCACGAGATTCAATTTCAGCATAAGAATATGTGGTGTTGATTTCCACGATGAAATGCAAACCCGCGCGTGTATCTTTAACTTTAATATTATTTTTAAACACATTTGTTAGTTGTGCTATAAGGTATTCCCTTTTCTTTTCATATAAATGATGCATCTTTTTTACATATTTTTCATAATGTCCTTCTTTGATCATTAAATTTAATGTCAGTGCATTAATCATTGAAAAATCAGGTATCATATTTAAGTTCAACATCTCAAATTGTTTCACTAATTTAATTGGTAAAATCATATAACTCATCCGTAATCCAGGCATTAAAGTTTTAGAAAAAGTACCTAAATAAATCACACGTTCATTTTTGTCAAAACTAAACAATGAAGGTATATTATCTGTTTCATATTTAAATTCACTATCATAATCGTCTTCAATGATATAACTATGTGTTTCACTTGCCCAATTCAAAAGATTAATACGACGCGAAACAGGCATAATTGTCCCCATAGGAAATTGATGTGATGGTGTCACTATAACAGCGCCGGGTTGAACTTGTTTGATTTTATTAATCGATATACCTTTATTATCTAAAGAAATTGGTTCTAAATGTGCGTGTGTTTGTTTAATCAAAGACCTAAATCTTGAATAACCCGGGTTTTCTACTGCAATTTTTATACCCTTAGGTAATAGCTGCATGAGTTTTGTTAATAAAGTATTCGTACCAGAACCAATAACGATTTGTTCTGGATGACATTGTATGCCCCTTTGATAAGATACTAATTTAGCAATCGACTGCCTTAGCTCAACTGGGCCTTTAATATGAGGTATCGAAGATAAATAATTATCATAATTTTGAAATACACGTTTAATCAATTTAGTCCATAAATCGACTGGAAATGCTGCAATATCCGTACTCATATGTGAAAAAGAGTACTCAAAACTATCTTCAGTGGGAAACTCTTGAACTTCCAAAGCGATTTGTGCATTTGGATCCACAATCAACTTGTCTAAAGGTTCAATAAAATATCCTTTTCGCTCTTCAGTATAAATGTAACCTTCTGCTAGCAATTGTTCATACGCAGCTTTCACACTATTCACGCTGATGTTTAAATATTTAGCCATATCCCTTTTTGAAGGTAATTTCTCACGGCTCTCATATTTGAATGCAAGTATATCTTCTTTTAATTGACTATATAATTGTCGATAAATATATTGACCTGCCTCACGTTGCATCCAATCCCCCCTTGTTTTCATTCTAATTTATAAATTTTTCCTCTTACATCGCTTACATTATTATAATAAAAACGAGAACGGGATAGAAATCAAAAATGCTAATTTGATTTCTAATACCCATTCTCGTTAGAATGATAAATGATTGAAATGCTGAGTTTTATCGCTCACCACACCAATAAAATATCGATTGCGCACCTTCAAAACAATACGATTAACTATGTTTCAGTCGTAAGGCAATTTAATTTTTATGTCGTGGAAGTGCAATATATCTGATTGCTTTCAATTTTTTATAAAATTGGAGATGCTAGTTTTGCAATAGATTGCTTAAATTTAATCCAAGTTGAACGTTGTTCGTAACGTGCTTCTGTGAGTTCTTCTGATACTTTCAAATCTTCCATAAATGCAGCTTTCAGTTCTTTCACAATCTTTTCATCATACATAAAGGCATTAATTTCAAAATTTAATTCAAAACTACGCACATCCATGTTTGATGATCCTACACTAGCTACTTCGTCATCGATAATCATCATCTTAGAATGAATAAAACCATTCTCATAGGTATAGACTTTGACGCCGTCTCTAATCAATTGAGCAACACTTGTAATCGTTGCCCAATATACGAAGATATGGTCCGGTTTATTAGGTATGATTAACCGAACGTCGACACCAGCTTTTGCAGCTATACGTAAGGCGTTAACATAACCTTTATCCGGTATAAAATAAGGACTGTGCATATAAATAGATTTTTTTGCATTCATAATCATTTTCATATAACCAAACTCTATTTGATGCCAATTATCGCTAGGCGCACTGAGTGCGATTTGCAGTGGAACATCTCCGCCTTGATTTGCGTTATCCGGGAAATACTTGTCAGTATATTCGAGTTGTTCACGGTGGGATTGAGAATTCCAATCATGTATGAAACTTAATTGTAAAGCGTCTACGCCATCGCCCTTAACTCTTAAGTGCGTATCACGCCAGTAACCAAAGTTCTCGTCTAATCCCAAATATTCGTCACCAATATTAAATCCACCTACATAACCGGTCATACCATCGATGACTAAAATTTTACGGTGATTTCTATTATTAACTCTAAAATTCACTAAAGGAATCTTAGCTTGGAAGAAAGCTTCAACTTGCCCACCAGCTTCTTGAAATTTTTTGAATTTAGATTTATGTACTGATTTAGAGCCGACTGCATCATACAATATTTTAACTTCTAAACCTTCTTCAGCTTTTTGCTGCAAAATATCAACGATTTCAGAACCTAAACCATCTAATTTCAAAACATAATATTCTAAATGAATATAATGTTTTGCGTTACGTAAATCTTCTTTCATTTGATCGAACAACTGATGGCCATCAGTATAAATGTCAATATTATTATTATAACTTAAAAATGTAGGTTCTTTTGTTAATAATGTATTTACAATATCTGCGTGCTTTTTTATTAATGGAGAATCGGAATTGTTTATCTTATTGGTAGAATCTAACAATTGTGTTTTCATACGTTTTTTTATATCATCTATCTGGTTATTGTGAAAACCTTGTTCACGTTTTTTTCGTACACCTCGCCCAAAAAAGATATAGATGATAAAACCTAAAATGGGCACGACAAAGAGTAAAAAAAGCCAAGCCCATGTTGCAGTAGCGTCTCTTCTATCTCGGTCTAAAAAAACAATAACAAAAGCTAACGCTATATTAACGACAAAGAAAAATGCAAGTATTCCTCTATAAATTGGGCTTACACTTGGATCAAATATTAATTGCATACAGACACCTCATCATGTTTATTAATTATTAATGAATACTAAGTACTTTTTGTGATTTTGTATATTAAAATGCAGCACAATTTATTAAGCTCAACTATTTTAAATGTATTAAATACCAAGCTAAAGTACGTTACAAAATATCGTACAATATTTAAAATAGACTGTCTATTCTTCCATCGTTTTCTCTATCGTACGATTACGACCAGCTTGTGATCCAAATAATGTGATTAACAATGAAGTGATTAATAAAATACTTAATGATGCCATCCATTTGCCTGTTGCATCATGTAATACACCAAACAATAATGGGCCAACAGCAGCAAATATATAACCTACTGATTGCGCCATACCTGACAACTTAGCTGATGTTTGGCTATGTTCAGTTCTCAAACTAAAGAATGTGTTTACTAGGCCAAATGCTATACCACTAGCAACACCGATTAATACTGTTGAAATGAGAGCAAATTCTGGTTTAAACAACATAATCGAGACGCCAATCACAAAACAAACCCCAGTCAAAAATGTTAATAGGAATTGCGACTTCATTTTAGTAGCAAAAATTGGAGTAATAAACGTTAAAGGTATAATTGCTATTTGCATTATAGATAAATACATGCCTGCTTCATTAATCGACATACCATTTTGAGATAAGTACGCAGGTAACCAATTGATTAACGAATAAAAAATCAGTGATTGCCCGCCCATAAGCATGGTGATTTGCCATGATAACGGAGACTTCCAAACATTAACACTCTCTTGTGGTACGGAGGCTGTTGTATCTTGCTTAGTATTTAATTGAAACATCCATATAATGATTGTTATCAGCGTAATCACACCTATCACGCTAATAGCAATGTTGTAATTAAATGCTTTGACAAGTGGCGCTGTTCCATAGGAAGATAGCCCTCCAAATACATTCATAACCACTGTATAGTAACCCGTCATAATACCTATATGTAAGGGGAACTTCGCTTTAATAACAGCGGGCGCAAGTACATTGCCAAAACCAATACCAATACCGATAAGAACCGTACCTATATACAGCCATGAAATACCTATGACTGAACGTACAATAACACCAATCAGTATCAACCATAAAGCTACAAAAATCGTTTTCTCTAATCCAAAGCGATTACTTGTTTTCGCAGCAAATAATGAAACAATTGCAAATGCAATCAATGGTACTACTGTAATCACGCTAACCGCACTATTAGACATGGCTAAGTCGTGTTTAATATCAGGTAACGCAACACCAATCGAAGTAATAGGCGCCCTAAGATTCGCGCCTACAAGCAATATGCCTATAAATAATAACCAATTAATCGGTTTTACTTTTCTATTATTTTCCATTTTGTCCACCTTACTTAACTATTTTCATAAATAACATTATATATGGTACAATATGTACGTTATAATGTAAATAGGAGCGATTCACTTGTATAATATTCAAAATATCATTGCCAAAAATATTGCTGATTATCGTAGTAAACATCAACTTAGTTTAGATAAAATGTCTAATTTAACTGGTGTTAGCAAAAATATGCTGAGCCAAATTGAAAAAGGTGTGTCCAATCCAACCATTACTACGTTATGGAAAATTGCCAACGGGTTACACCTCTCTCTTTCTGAACTTACATCAACAAAAAAAGAGTGTGTAGATTTTGTAGACGAGTCAGACATCGTCCCTATTATGGATGACAACATTAAAATCTATCCTTATTTTCCATATAATGATAAGAATCACTTTGAAATGTTTAAAATGGAAATTCAACCTGGTGGCAAAATGGACTCCGATGCACACCATGTGCAATCAGAAGAATTTATCATTGTTAACACAGGCAGTTTAAAAATTGAAGTCGATGGAACCACTTATACAATTAGCAATAACCAAGCTTTTCGTTTTAACAGTGATGTAGCTCATAGCTACTGTAATCCAACCAAAGACGTTGTTACATTTACTGCCACAATTCATTATCAAACGCCATAGTTATTGAAATTGATATATACAAACTGTATTCGAAACCATCCATAAATATAAACGAGAATAACAAACATTGATCTCTCTAAACATACCTTTTCACCTCCTGTCGCCACTTCTAGTGTGTATAGATAATTATTTAATATTAATATAGGCCAATTCAATGAACTATTGCCAACAGATAGGGAGCGGGACAGAATTCATTTCACAAAATATGAATTCTGTTTTGTTCTCTATTTTTGTATAGATCAATTCATATTCAATAATAAAGTTAATAAAATAACTATAAATATATTTTTCATTTTATATTGCCTTGACCGCAAAAATTATGTCATATATATTTGACATAATCACATCATTCTAACTATAAAAAAGGCAGTGAGTCCGTAAATTGAACAAAGTAAAACATTATCGAATCCAACAAAAAATATCTCAACTTTCTTTAGCACGTTCATCAGGTGTCTCACGACAGACGATTAATATGGTTGAAAATAACAAGTACAATCCTTCATTAAACTTATGTATACATATTGCGAAAGCGTTAAATGTCACGTTAAACGATTTATTTTGGGAGGAAGAAACGAATGAATAAAAAAGACAAATGGATTTATCAAAATTTTGCTGGTTTAATTGGTATACCAGATGAGTACCAGCGGCATGAAATAGATAAGTTAATGGCAAAAATTGCTATCATTGCTTTATATACACTATTAGCTTTAGTATATTTATCTATTTTTCTAGATATTGAACGCGCATTTTTATCTCCGTTCACCATTGGCGGTGTACTATTAATTATTATTTTATTTTGTAGAGTGAGCATGAACCAATTCAGCGCTGACCCCGTAGAAATCGAAGTACATGATCAATATACATATCATCAATTGCTCAAAGAAACACGGAATAAAAGAATTATTTTCTTAGTTATTGCTTTAATTTATATGCCAGTTACCGCAACTATCGTTGCACCTATCCTGGCAGGTAATCCCTTGAATTTTAGTTATTTATTCAATATAAGTACTTATTTACCATTTTTAATGTGGGCTATTTTTACCGTTGCAAAAGACTCACGTGTAAAATTAATAAAAAAGAGGAGGACGCTGATATTGACTAACGAAAAAATACTCCGCTTAATTCCAAATTATAGATATACAGATGAATATGAACGGAAAGTGTTATTAAATATATATGCCAAACTATATGTATGGATATTTTGGGGCACTTTGATTATTTCCACATTGGACATCTTTGTTTCTATGTATCTAAAACAAATTCCAGTCGTTAGTATACTTGCAATGATTGCATTAACCGCAGCTTCGATTGTGTTTACTTCTTCACTTCGCAATAAAAAAATAGATCGTTTTGAAGTCGATTCTAAAAAGGGATACCAACGATATATTAAAAAAGCACGTAAAGGAAGTTTCATATTTGCATTTGCTATGTTTATTGTCTTCAATATAAATAATTACTTAATCCCGTTTGTCATACATCAATCTCTCCCTGAAAATTCAGAGTTAACTTATCAATTGTTAATTTTTGCTACGATTGCTGCTATTGCTGGATGGATAATATATATGATATCCAAAGCCAAGATTACACGTACGTATAAAGATTAAAAGCTAACATAAAATGACCCGCATGACTTTTTGTATTATAGTCATGCGGGCAGTCTTAAATACGACTTTCTATTCGTTCATCTCTGCACGCTATAAAAATCTTTCTATATAGAATGCTGATTCCTCTATAGATTTATGTTCAGTGTTAACTACAATTGCATTCAACTTGGCAAACATTTCTTCGGCGTACATCAATTCTTCCTTGATGCGGTCAATACTATTATAATCAGTTGGCCCGTGTAATCCCAATATCTTCACGCGCTCATTCCGAATATTTAAAATATAATTAGGTTTGGCTGTTAAACCAAATATTTTGAGTTCTTTATGTCTAAAAACCTCATCTGGTATATCCACTTCTGGTACCAAAGGGATATTTGCTATCTTATATCCTTTATTTGCTAAATACATACTAAGTGGTGTCTTTGAAGTACGAGAAACACCTATGATTAAAGCGTCCGCTTCTTCTATGTCAGTAAAATGTTTTCCGTCATCATACTTAACAGCATATTCTATGGCTTCAATTCTTTTAAAATAATTTTCGTCTAATTTGCGTAATGCACCACTTTCTAAAATTGGTGAACAATTCGTTCGTCGCTGAATAATACCGATTAAATCCGACATGTAATCAACATATGGAATTTGTTGTTCAAGTGCATATTGCCGGCCTCTTTTATTAAATTCTGGATTCACTAAAGTCGTTACAACCACTGCGCCGCGTTTTTTGGCTAATGAAAGCACATTAAGTAATTCATCGTGATTTTTGATAAAAGGAAACTTTTTTATCTCAACATGAACTATATCCGGAAACTGCGTTAATGTTGCGTTAATCATACGTTGTGCAGTTTCTCCGATTGAGTCGGATACAACAAATAGGCTTAGTTGTAATTGCTCAAAATCATTGGACACGTAATCTACCACCTTTGACTTCACTTTGTGCCGTAGATAGTAAGGCACCGGGCACTCTAAACGGTGAGCAAGAAACATAATCTAATTCTAATTGGTTAAAATATTGTATGGATCTATGGTCTCCGCCTAACTCTCCACACACACCTATTTTAATCGTCGGATTTACAGATTTCGCCTGTTCTGTCGTCCGTTGAATTAATTGCCCTACACCCTCTAAATCTAATGTTTGGAATGGGTCTATATCTAATATACCTTGTTCTGAATATGCATTTATAAATTTACCAGCATCATCACGTGAGAAACCGAATGTTAATTGCGTTAAATCATTTGTCCCAAAACTAAAGAAGTCACATTCTTTTGCTAAATCTTCAGCAATTAGACACGCCCTCGGTGTTTCAATCATAGTGCCAAGCAAGTAATGCGCGCTTTCATCCATTTCAATTTCTAATCTTTCTATTTTATCTATGATTTGTGCTTTTAATGTTGTAAACTCTGACACAGAAGAAACAAGCGGAATCATAATTTCAGGTTGGCAATCAATGCCTTGTTGTTTCAGTTTCAAAGCACTCTCGACAATAGCTTCTGCTTGCATGATATAAAGTTCTGGATAAGTTATAGCTAAACGACAACCACGATGACCTAACATAGGATTCACTTCATTTAAACTTGCTATATAGTGTTCCAATTCTGAAACAGATACATTAAGCTGACGCGCAACACTGTGTTTTTCCTCTGTTGATTTAGGTAAAAATTCATGTAGTGGCGGGTCCAGCAAACGAATGATAGTTGGACGTTCGCCCGACAGTTTTAATATTGTTTCAAAGTCTTCTTTTTGATATTGCTTAATCTTATTTAAAGCATTAATCCTATTTTCTTGTGTATAAGATAAGATAAACCGTCTCATTTCAATTAAACGTTCTGCCCCAAAGAACATATGCTCAGTACGGACTAAACCGATACCTTTCGCTCCAAATTGGTAACCTGCTTGAATATCTTGGGGCGTTTCTGCGTTCATACGTACGTCTAACCTTGCCACTTCTTCTGACCATTGCATAAACGTTTCAAAGTCTTTGCTTCTTTCAGCCTTCGTTGTTTTAACTTCATCCAAATAAATGTCACCTTTAGCACCATCGACTGAAATAATATCACCTTCATTTAATGTGCCATTTGGATATGTTACTTTTTTATCTATGATATTAATCTCAATATCCGAACATCCTGTCACGCAACATTTCCCCATCCCTCTTGCGACAACTGCTGCATGAGACGTCATGCCACCATGTGTCGTAACAATTGCTTTACTTGCAATCATACCTTCAATATCTTCAGGAGAAGTTTCAGGCCTCATCAATATAACATGCGCTCCTTGCTCAGCTTTTAATTTTGCAGTTTCAGCCGAAAATACGATTTGACCGCTTGCTGCGCCAGGGCTCGCTGGTAGTCCCATCTTAGAAATAATAGTAGCCGCTTCTAATGCATTATCATCAAAATTAGGATGCAGTAATTGGTCTATTGATTTTACTTCAACATTCATAACAGCTTCTTTTTTTGAAATAATCCCTTCTTCTACTAAATCTACCGCAATATGAATCGCTGCATTAGCAGTACGTTTACCATTTCGGGTTTGCAAAATATAGAGTTGCTCATTTTCAATTGTAAATTCAATATCCTGCATATCTTTATAGTGCATTTCTAATTGTTGAGCAACCTTTAAAAATTGTTGGTGAACGTGAGGCATCTGCACTTTTAAAGTCTCAATATTTTTTGGTGTGCGTATACCTGCCACAACGTCTTCGCCTTGTGCATTTAATAAATATTCACCAAACAATTTCGCTTCCCCAGTAACTGGATTGCGTGTAAAAGCCACACCAGTACCACTTTGATTGCCACTGTTTCCAAAAACCATCTCTTGAATATTGACAGCTGTACCAATACCATATGGTATCTCATTTAACTGACGATATACACGCGCTCGGTCGTTATCCCAAGATTTAAACACTGCTTTAATAGCCTCAGTCAATTGCACAATAGGTTCTTGCGGAAATGGTTTATAAGCCTCTTCTAAATATACGTTTTTATAATACTCACAAATTTCTCGCAATCCTTCAGCTGGAATATCTGCATCGTTCTGATAATGATATCGCGATTTATATTGATTAAAATATGTATCAAATAATGCCATCGGGATATCGTATACAACTTCACCAAACATTTGTAACAACCTACGATAACAATCATATGCGAAACGTTCATCGTTCGTCTTTTCTGCTAATATTTTAACATTATTATCATTAAGCCCTAAATTTAATATTGTGTCCATCATACCAGGCATAGAAATTTTCGCGCCACTTCTTACAGATACTAACAATAACGCTTCTTCGGAAGAAAATGATTTTTTAGTGCGTTTGGAAAATGCTTCTAATTGTTCATGTAATGATTCCATAACCTCTTCTGAAAGTTTAGAACCATGGTTCAAATATTCAATACATGCTTGCGTCGTCAGTGTAAAACCATCGGGAACAGGTAAACCTAAGCGTTTCATTTCTGCTAAATTCGCACCTTTACCACCTAATAAATCTTTCATTGCTTTTTTGCCTTCATCAAATGCATAAATATATTTTGTCATACAAAAGCACCTCAATCTTTTAATGTGTCATACTAATTATTATTGAGTATGTCATATTAAAATCTAAAAAACAACTAAAAATTACTATTATATACTTATTTTGCTTTAAAACCCCAAAGTGATTGAATTCAGATTAAATAAAAAAGCCTAAGCAATACCATGACGCTGTATTGCTTAGAACTTTAAATTTTCCAGTTTATTGCCATATTTAAATTTAAGATATCAATTATGTCACTATGCAACTATGATTTATAAAATAAGTGATATATCATAGGTAGTCTTCATATCAACTACCATACTACAATTAGCACTATAGTTAATAAAATTGAAACACACTTAATTCTATTCAATTATTACTGTTGATATAAACTGGTTTAATTAGTGGAAAATAATAAATAAGTAGGATAAATAGAGCGTTTTGCGTTAAGAACTATAATACTTTTGTAGTTAGTAGTTTAAAATATAATTTAAACTGGCATAAATAGCATAACAAACTATTTTTAAGTAGGTAACTGGTTAATATATAATCATTGGGCGGTTTTTTAAAAGCTACATTTCAATATGTTATCAAAATAATACTCAAACGGAATGACATACTACATCATAGCGTATACATTTTCGGCGTTGTGCTTTAGCATTTTAAAATTATAGATGCTCTTCTTGTTTTACATAAGGTTCACTTCCAATATCTTAAAATTCACTAAGAATCCATTAGTGTATGTGTTATCACTTAATTATTCAAAATGGCGCCATTTTTTCATAGATTTTATGATTAATCACAAATTTTTTCACATTCAAAAACATTCGTTTTTAAAATTTATAGTATTTAAAAGTGATAACTTAATTTAATTATATTGTTGAGGCAGTTTTTTGTAAAGCGCTTTTTATCGTTTTAACAAAATACAGCCGCGTCACTTCTTCAATTTTATCAATGGTTGTTAATATTTTTATTTTATTACTCATATTTCGCTAAATCCCCTTCTCTTAATCCATTTACATGATTTACTCAACACCACATAGCAATTTGTAACTTAACCGCATCAGAGTACTTTTTAGGGTTTAAACCTGTTTCTTTTTTACACTTTTCTAGTCTGTATAACAGCGTATTTCTATGAATGTATAAATATTTTGCTGTCTTTGTAATATTTAAATCATTATAAAAGAAGCTTTTTAACGTATCTATACTCAGTTGATCCATCTCCCCTAAAACTCTCTTTTTATAGCGCTGCCTTATATTTTCGTCTATTTGATATAACAATGTTTTTTCTTCAATATCTTCAAATGAAGTCATCGCTTCTCCGTTTTCATTTAACATAAATACCAATTCGCACTCTTCATAAGCATTTTTAAAACCTTTTAAATTTTTAAATATCAGACTCGAAGCCATGTAAACTTTCAATTCAAGATCCTGAAACACTTGATATATATTACTGATTTTTTTATCTAATTCTGAAGTAGATTGATCCATAGCTAGAATGACAATTCGATTGTAATTTGTGAATGCAATTGTAAATGAGCGACCATCTATACTACGAGTGAGTGAACGAACGATACTATTTCTAGAAAACATCTGTTTTTCTATATCGATAATAACGCACTTTTTAAAAGTCAATAAATTCATGTTTAGGTGTTTTATCAAATATTGTATAAATGATTTTGAAGCTTCACTTTTTAACAATTCTTCAATCAGTAATTCTTGAGTCCGTATTTGCCCTTCCAATTCATATGTAAAATAATTCTGATACAACAATAATTCTGTAGACATTTTAACTAAATCTGCTACATACATTAATTGATCTGGATTGCCTGTTATACCTATGACACCCACAATATTATCTTGAAAAATAATCGGCAAATTAACACCTGCTTGCGTCCCTTTTAAGCAGACACTGTCTTCTTGGGTAATTACTACTGTTTCTTTTTGTTTCAACACTTGCCTAGCGCCTTCATGTATAATACCAACACGCTTTTGATCAAAGGAAGCAATAATCATGCCATTGTAATCCATAATATTAATATTACTGCTAGTTCTTTTAGCTGTTTCTTTAACTATGAAAGAAGCCATTTCTTCAGTTAATACATTCATTTTCTCACTCCCTTCTAATTTTTATACAAAATTAGAACATTAATTTTGTATAGTTTAACCCTATTTTCTAGAAAATGAAATCGATACACTAAAAGAACACGTAATAGAAAACGCTTTCTAAAAAGGAGCAACATAATCATGGAAATTATTTTAGCACCAGATTCATTTAAAGGTAGTATGAAAGCCAGTGAAGTAACAAACTATATGAAAGAAAGTATTTTAGACATATTTCCTAAAGCCATCATTCATGATTTACCGGTTGGAGATGGCGGCGAAGGTACATTAGAAGCCTTAATTAATGCAACTAATGGTGTACTTACTTCGATTGATGTTACTGGACCTTTAGGGGAAAAAGTGCTTGCGCAATACGGCGTTATAAATAACGATACTTGTGTAATAGAGATGGCAGAAGCTTCCGGGTTGAAACATTTATGTGAAGATGCACTAAATCCACTGGTAACGACAACATATGGAACTGGCGAATTAATTCTACATGCATTAAATAAAGGGTATAAAAAATTTATCCTAGCTATAGGTGGATCTGCAACCAATGATGCGGGCGCAGGTATGCTACAAGCGTTAGGCGCTGAATTAACAGATAATCAAAACCATTCATTAACGTTAGGCGGTGGCGCATTAAAAAATTTAAATCATATTGATTTAACACATTTTGATTCTAGAATTGCTAATTGTAAATTTATCATTGCTTCGGATGTTCAAAACCCTTTGGTAGGTCAAAACGGTGCATCTTTCATTTTTGGAAAACAAAAAGGTGCATCACCAGAAGATATAAAGCAATTAGACCTTAATCTTAATCACTGGGCAAATCATGTTGAAAATACAACTGGGATAAAACTTCATGACTTGAAAGGAGCTGGTGCAGCAGGTGGTCTTGGGGGCGCATTCAAAGCATTTTTTCCTAGTTATTTTAAAGATGGTATTCAAGTTGTTATAGAACACATTCAATTTGAAAAATATGTAAAGCGCGCTGACCTAGTTATTACAGGGGAAGGAAAAATTGATTATCAAACGTTTTATGGAAAAGCACCTATTGGTATCGCAAAATGTGCTCAAAAATATAACGTGCCTGTTATTTTTATAGGGGGAGCTGTAGAAATAGATATAACAGACTTAAAAAATACTGGCGTAATCAGTGCTTTTAGTTTAAGTAATGGGCCTATGTCATTAGCAGAAATCTTTTCAAATTCGGAAAAATTAATAAAACAAACAACAAAGAATATTGTAAGTACATTTTTCCATAACCATTAACATATTAAGGGGATGTTTGTTATGAGAATTAAGGATACAATAGAAAAAATACCTGGCGGGCTGATGGTCGTGCCATTATTACTGGGGGCTTCTATCAATACGATTGATCAATTGCATCTCAAGCCAATAATGAATTTGTTAAAATCCTTAGGCGCCCCCAAAACTGAAGAAGGCTACTATGAAATGCTGCAAATTGGTGGATTTTCACAAGAATTATTTAAAGATAGCGCACTTGTCTTAATAGCTCTATTTATTTTTTGTGTAGGAAGTCAAATGAACTTAAAAATTGGCGGCAAAGCATTAAAAAAAGGTATGCTATTAACAACAACTAAATATTTTTCGGGTCTAGCAGTGGGTCTTTTATTAGGTTTGCTATTTGACCCTTGGAATGGTTTATTTGGATTATCTACAATAGCCATTATTGCAGCAATGACAAATAGTAATAGTGGGATGTATGCTGCTTTAACTAGTACATATGGCAATCGTTCTGATGTAGGCGGTTTGTCTATACTTGCTATTAATGACGGTCCATTATTAACGCTGATTTCACTAGGGTTTATTGGTACAACATTTCCTATTATCTCATTTATTTCTGTTTTGTTACCATTAAGTATAGGAATGATTTTAGGAAATCTTGATCCTAAAATTTCAGAATTTTTACGCCCAGGCGAAACCATACTTATTCCCTTTTTTGCTTTTTCTTTAGGCGCGGGTATGAATTTAGCTGAATTCTTTAATTTTTCAGTGTTATCAGGCGGATTAACACTAGCATTATTAACTTTTATTTGTACTGCATTTACAGGCGTCATTGCCTTTAAATTATTCAAAGAAAAAAGCGTCATTGCCCCTATTTCTGAATCTTCTACAGCGGGTAATGCTGTGTCTACACCTGCAGCAGTCGTTGCAGCCGCTTCAACTGCTTTAGCAAATGGCAATTTAAGTCAAAATGAATTTGCCATGATAGAAAAAATAGCACCACTCGCTACGGCACAAATTTCAATTTCGGCCATAACAACAGCGATATTGTGTCCAATAGCTGTTATTATGGTAGATAAATATCAAAAAAACAAAGGTGTTTATGGCACAAATGAATATTTTACTCACAAATCATCTATTAATGCGAATGAACAGCGCAGTTCACGCGTTTATGTAAGCGCTTCATATAAGGAGGATGAATAAATTTGAAAACCGAAATATTATATGGCAAATCAAATCTTAACGTTGAATTACCAGACAATAGCGTATTAATTGAACCCACCCCTATTCCTGCACTTGAAAACGACATAGATGCGATACGCAGTGCATTGCAGCATCCTATTGATTCAGAACCACTGAGTGATTTAGTCCAACCAAACCAAACGGTTTCAATCGTAATTAGCGATATCACTCGCCCCACTCCAAATCATGTACTCGTACCATTAATTATTGAAGCATTAGATCATGTGCCTTTAGAAAATATTGTTATTATTAATGGCACTGGTACGCATCGTGACCAAACTAGAGATGAATTAATACAAATGCTCGGCGAGGATATTGTTAATCATGTTAGGATTGTTCATAACCATTGTAATGACAAAGAAACTTTAAAAAAAGTAGGCCAAAGTAAATACGGGTGTGATGTTTATTTAAATAAAGACTATGTTGATTCTGATTTCAAAATTGTGACTGGCTTTATTGAACCACATTTTTTCGCCGGCTTTTCAGGTGGTCCAAAAGGTATCATGCCTGGTATTGCTGGCATAGACACAATTATGACGTTTCACAATGCTAAAATGATTGGCGATATCCGCTCAACATGGGGCAATATGACAGATAATCCAGTACAAGATATGACGAGAGAAATTAACGCAATGTGCAAACCTGATTTTATGTTAAATGTCACGTTGAATAAAGAAAAGGAAATTACAGAAGTATTTGCTGGTGAATTATATAAAGCACATGATAAAGGATGTGCCTATGCTAAAAAGCACGCTATGTTTAGATGTGATCATCGTTTTGATGTGGTCATCGCTTCTAATTCAGGTTACCCGCTAGATCAAAACTTATATCAAACAGTCAAAGGCATGAGTGCCGCTCATAAAGTGGTTAAAAAGGGTGGCAGTATCATCATGTTATCTGAATGTAGTGATGGTTTTCCAAATCATGGTAATTATGCAGAAATACTTAAAATGGCAGACACACCTAAAGCACTTGTTGAAATGATCAACGACCCTAACTTTGCTATGTTAGACCAATGGCAAGTACAAAAACAAGCCGTAATTCAAACTTTTGCACATGTTTATTTATACTCCAAATTAACCGACCAACAAGCAAAAGATGCTATGTTACATCCAGTTTCAAATGTAGAAAAAACATTAAAATCTTTAGAAGAAAAATATGGAAAAGATATGACGATTGGTGTTATGCCACTCGGCCCACTAACCATACCTTACGTAGAATCGTAATATTTAAGTTTTAAAAGTAATTATTAAGGAGGCAATTTAAATGATGACTCAAATACAAAATAAAGAAGAAAGACTTGAAAATATCTTAAAAGAAATGAAGCAAGTGATAGTCGCTTTTTCGGGCGGTGTAGATAGTAGCCTTGTCTTAAAAAAAGCAATTGATGTATTAGGCAGCAGTAATGTCAAAGCAGTTATTGTTAAATCTGAATTGTTTAGAAATGAAGAATTTAATCAAGCTATACAATTAGGACACATACTAAATGCACATATTATAGAAACTGAAATTGCAGAATTAAAAGAACCACACATTGTTGAAAATACACCTGACAGTTGGTATTACAGTAAATATTTATTGTATGCAAAACTTGAAGAATTAAGAAAAAATAATGCGTTTCATTATGTTCTAGATGGCATGATTATGGATGACATTTCAGATTTCAGACCTGGACTTAAAGCAAGAACTGAATTTGGGGTGAGAAGTGTTTTACAAGAAGCCGATCTTTATAAAGATGAAGTACGAGAATTGAGCAAATTACACGATCTTCCTGTTTGGAACAAACCAGCACTTTGCAGCTTAGCTTCTCGTATTCCTTATGGAGAACCTTTAAGTTTTAGTAAAGTAAGCAAAGTGAATGAAGCTGAAAAATACATTCTTAGCTTGGATATAAATCACGTTAGAGTACGTTATCATCATAATATAGCACGTATTGAAGTTGATGAAACTGATATTCCTACCATTATCCAACACAGAAATCAAATTACTCTATATCTTAAAGAACTTGGATTTGATTATGTAACAATCGATTTAGAAGGTTATCGTACAGGTAGTATGAACGAAGTTATGCATACCCATGACTGATTTAATAACATAAAGGTGGCTTAATTATGACAGATCATTATGATTCCATTGAATCATTACTGCAAGCTGTAAAGACAAATCAATTATCCGTTTCTGATGCTAAAGCTGAATTAAATCAATATGATGAATTAGGTTTTGCAAAGATTGATTTGCATCGAAGCAAACGGCAAGGTTTTCCCGAAGTCATATTTGGGGAAGGCAAAACTGAAAAACATTTGATTAAGATTAGTCACTCACTATTATTACACGAGGAAACGGTATTAATTACTAGAATAAATAGTGAAAAAGCGAATACTATTATTACAAAATATCCTCAGTTAGAATACCATGCAACAGCAAATATTGTGTGTACACGCTTAAATTATATACACAAAACCGAACGGCAAACAGCCATTATTTGCGCTGGTACTTCTGATCTCCCTGTTGCTGAAGAAGCCGCCGTGACAGCAGAAGTGATGGGGATATCAGTAAAACGATTTTACGATGTTGGCGTTTCAGGTATACATCGACTTTTCGCCCATATTGAGGATATACGCGCCTGCAATGTTTCTGTAGTAGTTGCCGGCATGGAGGGTGCGTTGTCGAGTGTCGTTGCTGGTTTAGTTGATCATCCTGTGTACGCAGTACCAACCAGTATTGGATATGGTGCTAATTTAGACGGGGTCACGACGCTACTTTCTATGGTTAATTCTTGTGCGCCTGGTACAAGCGTCCTTAACATTGACAATGGCTTTGGTGGAGGGTATAACGCTGCCATGATTATCAATATGCTAGAACACCATTCAAAGATGGAGTGATTTTATATGACAAATGCAATTTATTTAGACTGCCACGCTGGTATTGCTGGTGATATGCTTTTATCTTCACTTGTAGATTTAGGCGCAGACGTCGCTTATATTGAAACTCATTTACAACGTTTACCGTTAAATGAGTTTCAAATGCAATTTTCAAATCAGAATAAAAAAGGCATTCAAGCCAAATACTTAAATATAGAATTTAATGAAGCGCATCATCATAGAACTGCTTCTGATATTTTTAAAATAATACAAAATAGCCATTTACCAAATAGAGTCAAAATGCGTAGCCAAAAAATATTTAATACCATTGCTCAAGCAGAAGCTAAAATTCATGGCATGTCAGTAGAAGATGTCCATTTTCATGAAGTTGGCGCTATGGATTCTATTATTGATATTATTGGTGGATGTCTTGCTTTAGAAAATTTAAATATTGATGAAATATACGCTTCTCCTATACCAACGGGAGGCGGTAAAGTAAACATCGCTCATGGACTATATCCGGTTCCGGCGCCGGCGACTGCTGAAATTTTGAAAGGTATCCCACTTGCTTCGTTCGATATTGGTAGTGAATTAACCACACCAACAGGCGCAGCTTTTATTAAAGCATTAGCGTCTAAAATTGGCCCTTTACCTTCTATCACAATAGATCATATTGGTTATGGTTGTGGAACAAAAAATTTCGACTTTCCAAATATCTTAAGGGCAATTCAATTTAAAACAAAAGATAACACACCAACACAAGTACAAGTCATTGAATGTCAAATAGACGATATGTCTGCAGAAATGTTAAGTTATTTTCTTGAACAAGTATTTGAAGATGGCGCGTTAGATGCCTACTTTACTCCGATTACTATGAAAAAAAGTAGACCCGCAACAAAGCTTACTATCATTAGCAAAATTGAAAACGCGTCATTTTTTGAAGACTATGTCCTTAAAAACACAACTTCTCTAGGCGTCAGAAGTTATACAGTTAATCGTAAAGTGCTTCATAGACAATTCGAAACGGTTCATACTAGCTATGGTGCTATTTTAGTAAAAACTGCTATGTTAAACGATAAAATCATTAAAGCAAAACCCGAATTTGAAGATGTACGAAACGCTGCTATTCAATCAAACACACCTTTTGTACAAGTATATGACCATATCAACCAAGAAATTCAAAAACACATACAAATTGGTTGAAATTTCATTAGAAAAAGACCCCACTGAACCAATTACTATACTGAGACTCTAAAAGTTACATTTTCAGTTTAACTTTTAGAGCACAGATTATACATTGAGTGGGGTTTTTAATATCATTATTTATCTTTTTTATGATCAGACTGTTTAGCATTTGGATTCGAATATTTTTCCGGGCTATAATCCGCACCTTTTGTATAATTACCTGATGTATCCCATAATAAAAATTCATCAATACCATGATCTTTTAGCGCTTGGATTTGTGCTGTTACCTCATCTTTATCATACACTTTATAACGCCCCTCCCCTAAGTAAGAAGCTGTAAAATCTTGAAGCCATGGACGAGATTTAACTTTTTGGCTATCTATCCCTTTAAGTGCTTCTTTTTCTTTATCTAAATAGCGATCTATAGTTTTATATGGTTCTGTATCTGGATTTTCTAATCCAAAATCACCAGGGTTCCAATGTGATGGATAAATCATTGATGAAATAACATCGACGTTTTTAGCAATCTTGGGAAAGCTTTGTCCAATACCTGGTGTTTCTTTAACTGTAGCTGCGTACCCAAATACATCTGCAGACGTTTGAACATCATATGATTTCAAATCTTTACGTGCTGATTTTAAAAATTCTGTAATCGTATCTACCCGTTGTTCAACCTTATTCAATCCACTCTCTTCGTATTTACCACTCGAATATTGTAATGATTGATCTTTATTTTCGAATCCTTCTGGAAAACGGACGTAATCAAATTGTATTTCTTTAAATCCTGCCTTGGCGGCTTCTTTTGCTACATTTAGATTATAGTCCCATACATTAACATTAAATGGATTTGTGAAACTGTCTCCCCCTTCATTTTCCCATACGTTACCTTCAGATGTTTTAAATGACCAGTCAGGTCTTTGATTTGATAGTTTTGAATCTTTGAATGTAACAATACGCGCAATTGGATAGATATCATTTTTTTCCATTTCTTTGATGATTTTTTTGGCATCTATTCGGTCTAAGGTATTACTACGAATTAATTTATTATCGCTTTTCAAATCCATCGTAATATTACCTTCGTCATCTTTGACATCGATAACCATCGCATTCAATTCCGTATCGTTTATGAATTTAACCAGTTCATCAAATTGTTCATTACTTGTTGCGCCTGGCGCAACATAAATGCCTTTTACACCATCTTTCGGATAATCGATTTTACTATATGTATCTTTGCTTGATTGGCTTGTTTTCTTATCTTTACTGCTATTTTTCTCATTGTTCGAATCATTATCATTGTTACAAGCAGACATTACTAGTGCCATTGCCAATATAATTGTTAGGAATTTCCATACGCGCATCGACTTACAACCTCATCCCCAAATATTTTACTAAAAAAAGATTTTTTAATATTATTATATTTCACACTACCTACGATATATTATTTTAATATTTTAAGCAAGGCGAATTACTATTGTGTGTCACGAGGGGGAACCATAAAAAAGAGCAAGACAAAAATTCAATTTTTTAAAAGAATTCATTGCCTTGCTCAGCTATTTATATACTGATTTTTTAAATTTCACTTAATAGATGGACCTATATTAATGTTAGCGCTTGATAACGCCTTCTCTAAAACATCTACCACGCAAATACTATGTTCTAATTGTTTTAAAGCAAATTCAGTATTTTGATTACGGATAACTTGCTCAATTTTCACAAATTCCTCATACATCCGGTGGTTATGTAGATTGACTTGATAATACTGTGTGCCGCCCGTATGGTATTTTAGCTCAAATGCCTTTAATTCATTCGTTGGTCCTTTAATATGGATAGTTGCTTGATCTCCTTGGATATAAGATTGATTATCTGAATTAGAATCTTTAGCTCCGATACAGACAACTTTCATGCCATCATAATCTAGTTGTAAAATTCCGGATGTATCAATATTATTTTCTACATTTGCATAATATGCTACTTTACTGGGCTCACCAAATAAAGCCAATGCTAAGTGAATATTATAAACATTGATATCCATTAATGCGCCCCCACCTTGTTTTGGGTCAAATGCAGGCTGAATCATACCTTTTTTAAAATCATCATATCTTGAAGAGTACTGTGAATAGTTAAATTGAGCAATCTTACAATTCCCAATTTCTGAGATAGATTGTTTTAACACGTCATAATTACTTAAATATAAATTCGTAATTGCCTCAATGATAATCACGCCACGCTCTGCCGCTAAATCTTTTAAAGCGATTAACTCTGATTTAGTTAATGTAAATGGTTTTTCACAAATTACATGTTTACCTTCTACTATCGCTTTACGCGCATAATCAAAATGAAGGTGATTCGGTACAGCTAAATAAATCGTATCTATACTTTCATCTTTTAAAAATGCTTGATAGTCTTCAAAAACAGACTTTATTTCAAATCGTTTTTTTAATTGAGCGACATTACCCGGGTTACGACCAGTTGTAACTATACTTTTTATTTTTATTTCGGGTATTTCTGACATAACTGGCAGTGCTTCTTTGACAATTTTACCTGCTCCAACTATACCAATGTTCATAACCATCCTCTTTTCATTGTCATTTTAATTGTTATATCATATGTGTCTAAATAATGACTGATATTTCTCTATTTTATATTAATAGTTTATATAATTAAAGTTCGTGCATCACTTATAACATTTCTCAATTTTTTATAAAAATTAAATAAAAAAGCATCCCATTCTAGGGACACTTCTTAATCTCTCTGCTCAGAAGATTTATAACTGGTTAAAATTATTTTCTTGAACGTCAGTTATTTTAGCAACCTCTATAGTTTGTTCTTTAGGCTCTAATACGTGTATATATTGTTTATCGTCGTTATCTTCAACCTTGCTCACCTTTATACGGTCATGCTCTATTGTTTCAATAATAATTCGACCATGTTTATTTAAAGCCTCTATAACTTGTTGTTTATCCAATATTAAACCTCCTTAAGCAATAAATAATAGCTTAATATTTGTTTACCCATAAAACAATTTCTAAATCAGTCACTGCTCAAATTTTTAGTTTAATAAAAAGCAGGATGTAATCTATTTATTCAAAAAAATGTCATGCCCACTTCAACATCGCTTAATATTTTAACTTAATATCAAATCTACAAGTTCTTCAGCAGAAGTTTTACCAAAATAGTAAGCAACATCGATTGCACTTAAAGCCTCGAGTAAATCTGCTTTAATGACTCGTACACCAATGAGTTGTTGCTCTACTTCTTTAATATTACCTTGACCAAAGAAATCACCATAAATACGGCATGCAGCAATGCGGCCTTTTTCAACTGAAAGTGTAATATCAACTGTGCCGGCTGCTAATTTTGCATCTCTATTATATTCATAACGTGGGGAACGCCCGTAATTCCATTCCCAGTTTTTATATTTTGAAGCGACCATTTCATCAATAGCTTGCCAATCTTTTTCTGTTAATTCATAACGTTTAGCATTATTGATATCGTCTAATTCTAATAATTGTTCAACCATCAAATCTTTAAATTCGTGTATGGTAACATCTTGATATGCTGCCGCCAAGTAATCTCGTATATTTCCAACTCTTGATCTTACGGATTTAATACCTTTTGATTCAATTTTTTTACGGTTGGGCTTTAATACTTTGACCATAGGTTCATAATCGACATCTAATAAGAGAGAATAGCCTCCATAGATACGGCCTTGTATTAAGGTCATCGCAGCTCCCGAAACTTTCTTGCCATTAATTTCTAAATCATTACGCCCACTTTGGACGACTTCAGTAGCTCCAAGATGATGTAGTGCATTAATTGCTGGCTCATAGAATTTTTGGAAATCGCCGTAAATCGAATTATCATTTTGTAATAGACAACACATATTTACCGCACCGCGATCTACATAAACCGCACCGCCACCTGTCTCTCGACGCATAACTTGTATGTCATGCGCATCTACATAATCTTGATTAATTTCTACTGCTGTATTCTGAAAACGACCTATCTCTACTTTGGGGTCGCAGTAATAAGGCAATAAAATATCATCGTCTAAAAATATATTTTGACTAACATAGACCTGCATTGCTGTACTAACAGCGCCATCCGTAATATATTCGCCATTTCGAATTGGTTCAATTAAATACATAACTTTCTCCTACTTAGTTAATTTATTATTTGCTTCTGTAATTAATGTCGAAATATCATCAGTTAAATGTACTGTTCTTTCACGTATGTTTTGCGGTATACGATACGCTTTTTTATTCAACGTCATAAATAGCGCATCGGGATTATGGCGTGTCATTCGCTGAAATGGATGTTTCACAAATTGCGGTGTTGTGTACCCAATACCGATTTCTAAATATAACACTTTGCCTTCTTTATGGTTTTCGAGGAATTGATTATAACGCTTGAGTTGTGCTTCAAAATCTGCATCTTCAACCATCCCTACTTGTGCTTTTCGCTTATTTATTTCCATTGGTGCATCACACTTTGGACAATGCGGCATAAGTTCGCGTGGTACTTCCATATTAGATTGTGCTTTAACCATTTGACGGATAGCTGCATCATCTCTATACGTTTCTGCGTGACAATGTTGGCTACATTGCCAAAGAATATATTCTCCTTGAATATGAAACACCTTATTTAAATCATAATTAGCTACTGCAAATGCATTATCTGCATTTGTTGTAATAATATGATGTGCTTTGTCTTTTAGTATTTCTTTTAATGCGATATACGAAGCACCTACTGGTTGGTCTAAGTAATTCAATGCAACGAACCGACTTTGAAAGGCCCAATATTCTTGCCAACTTTCAAATGTATGGAGGCTTGCTTGTAACATATCAAAAAAACCGTACTTTTCTATAAAGTCTGGAAAATTTTGAGTAAATCTTTTGCCAATATAAGTAAAACCATCTGATGCCGACATACCTGCGCCGATACCAACAACCACTGCATCTGCTTCATTGATAGCTTCTGCTAAAACATCAGATTGACTATTATGATTGGTTGATATGGCACGCCATGTTGATTCAGTCATAACGTTTTAGTTCCTCCTTGTATAATTGAGCATCTGTATCAGTATACACATTAAAAATAATATTCATATCGATGTTATGCTCTTTTTTATATGCCAATACAGTATCAATAGCAATCTTTGCCGCTTCTACTTGCGGAAAGCCAAACACCCCTGTAGAGATGCAACAAAACGCAATACTATCTAAATGATGTTGTTCTGCAATTTCTAAACAACTACGGTAAGAACGTGCCAACAAATCCTTATTCATGTTTGAGACTGGTAATTTATGGATTTGTGGCCCTACTGTATGAATAACATGTTGAGCAGGGAGATTATATCCTGAAGTTATTTTAGCTTTGCCTATACCTTCTTTTTTACCTTGTTGTTCCATAAGTTCATGACACGCTAAACGTAACTGTACACCTGCTTTTGTATGGATAATGTTATCAATACAATTGTGATTAGGCTCAAAACAGCCTAATAACCGACTATTAGCTGCATTCACGATAGCATCTACTTTTAATTGGGTAATATCACCTTGCCATAAAAACACATCATCGCCTATAGATGGCGATAATGTGTCCATAGTAGTCATAAAATGATTATTATACGTTTGTAAAAACGCATCTTGAACATTTAAATACATCTCAGAGATAGGTTGAGGCGGTCTTATATTTGCAAGTCCCCTATACATTTCCCATTGGGCTGTGTCACTCTCTGGCAGGTCTAATGTAGCTTCACCATAAGCTTCACGCCATAAGTATTCAATTAAATACGATAAACGTTCTTGTTGTTGCATATATTATGCCTCTGGAAGTGCATTAAATGCTGCTTCGTCAACATTTTCTAATTTAATTAACCAATTTTCTTCTGGCTTTTCTGAATTTAAAATTGTCGGTTCGTCTTCAGCTTTGGTGTTACGTTCTACAATTTTGCCTGCTAAAGGAGATTGAACGTCTAGCACTGTTTTAGAAGCCTCGATACTAACAATTTCATCGTCTACTTCAATATCATCATTACCCATAAATTCAACATAACCAACTGTACCAATGTCATCTTGTAATTCTGGTGTCATACTATAAACATATTGCTCTCCTACTTTTTCTACCCATAAATAATTCGCTAATTTTTTCATAATCATAACTTCCTTTCATAAATTATTATAAATATATTTCTGCAAGTAATTCAATTGCTCGACAACGCGCTTCGATACCTGGTATTAAAGGCACCACCATCACTTCATCAGCGTCAAATTTTTGTATCATACTATCTAATCGTAGTTTTACAGTATCTTTGGTACCAACAATCATACGCGCACGGCCTTGAGTTATTTGGCGCTTATCCCGCTCTGTTAGGTGATACGCGTTTGCTGTATCAATTGTAGGCATGTGTTCAAACTCAGCAAATTGTTGTTTACCTAATAGCCAAATGTCTAGGCTTTTACCTAAAGCTTTAGCTTCTTCTTCTGTATCAGCTAAAGCAATAAAAACAGTGACCATCACAGTTGCATCCATATTCAATGAAGAGGGTTGAAATGCATCACGATAGATATCGACGCTATCTTTCGCTCTATCTATAGCGTTAGCGCTAGGTAGCAAAAATGTACCTAACGTGTACCCCATGCCTTGTGCACCTGCTTTTTTAGCAGATGCCACACTCGTGCTTAGTAACCACATCTGAGGAATGGTACTTGTGCTTGGTTGCGCTACAACATGGTCATGTCGTTGTTTAGTTTGCTGTTCTGTTAAATACTGACGGACGTCTTCAATAGACTGCCCGTAGTCTAAAAAGCGTGCTTTGGTTTCGTTCATAGCTTCTTTCACATATGATGTACCTGCATTATTGCCTATCCCTAAATCAACTCGGCCGGGATGTAATGCTTCTAACATACGAAAATTCTCAGCTACTTTATATGGACTATAATGAGGTAACATGACCCCACCAGAACCCAAACGAATTTTTTGTGTTTTATTCAATATTTGCATCATTAACAATTCTGGACTACTACATGCAAATGCTGGAACGTTATGATGTTCTGTCATCCAAAAACGCTTATAACCGAGTTTGTCAGCTAACTGTGCTAAGCGAATAGTATCTTGTAAGGCATCTTCAGCAGTTTTGCCTTCATCAATGATAGCGTAATCTAACACATTAAATTGGACCACTTGAAATACCACCTCCACTAATCATACATCATACGATACGCTTTGTTAACGTTCATTCTTTAAGTAAGTATATTTGAGTATCTAACCACTTTCAGTTAAGATAAATCCAATACATTATCCTCATCTAATAGGATAACCCATATAGAGAATTTTTGTTAGATTTTGCTTGAAAAATTCTCTACTTTTTTAATTATTTTGACCCTAATCTCATTAAGTGTTACTTTAAAATTAATTATTACAACGAAGATAGAGGTTTTAGTTATGAACACTAATTATGATGCATTATTTGAACCATTAACATTACCGAACGGGGTTATTTTAAATAACCGTTTTGTTTTATCTCCAATGACGACCAATTCTTCCACACAAGATGGCCATATTACAGAACAAGATATTAAGTATGCGCGCCGTCGCGCACATTCTGCGCCACTTCAAGTTACTGGAGCTGCCTACATTGAACCCTACGGACAATTATTTGAATATGGATTTAGTATTACTGATGATCGTTGTATTCCAGGGTTAACCACATTAGCTAATGCGATGAAACAAAGTGGCAATAAAGCTATACTACAACTTACGCATGCTGGTCGTTTTTCAAACCAAGCCATTTTAAATTTTGGGCAAGTCTATGGTCCAAGCGCTATGACGTTAAACACACCAATCAAACATGAAGTATTATCTATGTCTAAAGACAAAATTAAATCAGTAATACAACAATATGCCGATGCGACTTCTCGAGCGATTAAAGCAGGATTTGATGGCGTTGAAATTTCAGCTGCACAACGTTTATTAATACAAACCTTTTTCTCCACTTTTTCTAATTTAAGAACTGATACCTATGGCAGTCAAACTTTAGAGAATAGATCCCGTTTTGAATTGGAGATATTAAAAGCGGTTCAAGCTGTTATTGATCGAGAAGCACCACCTCAGTTTATCTTAGGTTACCGTGCGACACCAGAAGAAACGCGTGGTAGTGAGGTAGGTTATACTGTTAGTGAATTTAATCGTCATTTAGACTGGGTGTTAAAAACTGCCGATATTCAATACTTAGCAATTGCCAGTTGGGGTCGCCAAATTTACCAAAACAAAGTGCGTTCAGAGGGTAAGCATAAAGGTAAGTATGTTAATGCAGTCGTTTATAAATATATTAATGGACGTGTCCCTCTTATTGCTAGCGGTGGGATTAATTCTCCTGAAAGTGCATTAGACGCTCTACAAAATGCAGATATGGTTGGTATGTCTTCACCTTTTGTCACAGAACCGGACTTTGTTACAAAATTAAAAGATCATAGACCAGAAGACATTGATTTGCATGTCACTTTAGATGACATAGATGAATTAGCCATCCCCTATGCAGCGTTTAAAGATATTGTAAAAATGATGGATTATGGTGAAGGTTTAAAAAAAGAAACACGCGATGAGTTGCGCAAACTGGAAACAAATTACGATGCAGTGAATTATCAAGAAGTGGAAACAGAAGATGAGAAATAGACCTCTTTTTGATATTATGATATCAACGCCAATATAGATAAACAGCGTTTAAAACCTTATTTAACAACCTATATTCATTTAGTAAATGGTTGTAAAAATTATAGAAGACCCTGAGATTACAAATGACTGTCTCAGGGTCTTCTAGTTCGCTATCCTTACATTTATTTTTGCCAAATCGATTCTATTTCTTCTAATGTTTTACCCTTCGTTTCGGGGATAAATTTCCAAATAAAGAGACCGGATAAAATACTCATTAATGCGTAAAAACTATATGTCATTGTCCCACTGATATCCATCATAAATGGATATGTAGAAGTGATTGTAAAGTTGGCTAACCATTGTACTGCAACTGCAATGGCCATAGCAGCACTTCTAATTCTATTAGGAAATATTTCTGATAACAATACCCAAATGATAGGTCCCCAACTCATCATAAATGATGCAGTATAAATCACCATAAATACTAATGTAATCACACCAAATGTACCGTTGGCTGTCAGCACACTCATTCCAATCATACCTATAGCCATACCTGTTGAGCCAATAATCAATAACGGTTTACGTCCAAATTTATCTACATATAAAATCGCAATTACGGTAAATATAACATTAACCAATCCCATGACTACTGTTTGTATCATAGAAGCGTTACCGCCTGCCCCTAAATTTTCAAAAATTCTTGGTGCGTAATATAGGGCCACATTGATACCAATAAATTGTTGAAAAATTGATAACACGATTCCACAAATGATGACCGTTTTGCCAAAGCTAAATAATGGCGCTTTTACATCATTACCTTTGCGCTTAGTAGATAAAATATCATTCAATACATTTTGCGCATGCTGTTTAGAATTGTATATCTTATTTAGCACTTCAAACGCCGCTTCATTTTTATTAATTAAAGTTAAATATCTTGGTGTCTCTGGCACCATAAACAATAATATAAAAAATAACGCTGCTGGAATAGCTTCTGTTATAAACATATAGCGCCAACCAATAGCGTCTATCCAATGGGATGTTTCTCCAAATGTAATACCATAGTTCACAAAATAAACGACCAACATACCGAAAATAATCGCAAATTGGTTCCAAGAAACAAGTGTTCCTCTTATTGATGATGGAGAAATTTCACTTATATACATAGGAGAAATTGCGGAAGCTAACCCAACACCTATACCGCCTATAATCCGGTAAAAATTAAACATTAATAATAAACCTAAACTAGCATTGCCTTGCTCAAAGAATAGAAATTCTGGATACCCAGATAATATGGCTGAAATAATAAATAATATTGCAGCTATTTGTAATGATTTCTTTCTACCTAGCCTACTTGAAAAGTTGGATGATAATAACCCGCCAATCACACAACCTATCAAGGCACTTGAAACAGTCAAACCATGAATAAAACTACCATAATCAGCTGTTAAATAACGTTGTAAAGACTGTTCAGCGCCTGAAATAACAGCTGTATCATAACCGAACAACAGCCCACCTAGAGTCGCAATCAATGCAATCGTTACGATGAATTTTTTATTATTATAAGATGACATTTGCCCATCCCCTTATTCACTACTTGAATTGAACTAGTTTATCTGATAATGCTCGCGTACTTCTGTAAACATCTTGATATATTTCATAATATGATTGATATAAACCAACATTATGATCGTCTGAATTTATAGATGCGTTATAATTAATCCACATTTCACTCATATCACTAAAGCTATCAAACCATTGTTCACCCATAGCAGCTAGCATCGCAGCGCCAAACGCTGGACCTTGTTCTTCAGTTCTAGTAGTAATTTGAGCATTAAATACATCAGCCTGTATTTGTAACCAGTGTGGGTTTTTTGCACCTCCACCGATGGATACAATGTTTTGAACGGCCTTACCTTCACCTCTTATGATTTGAATACTGTCTTTAATTGAAAACGTAACTCCTTCTAAAACAGCGCGTTTTATATCTGCACGCGTTGTATTCGCGTCTAACCCAATAAAACTACCTCGTATTTTGGCATCATTATGCGGTGTTCGTTCACCTAATAAATATGGCGTAAAAATGAGACCATTTGCACCAATTTTCGATTCACTTATTGGTCTTAAAAAAGTTTCAAAATCTTCTTCGTTGCTAAATAATTGCTTAATCCATTCTAGACTGTATCCTGCAGATAATGTGACACCCATAATATATTTTTGATTAGGCACACAATGATTAAAATAATGCACTTTGCCATCATTTTCATAATTTTTATGATTAATAATTGAAAGCGCCACGCCTGAGGTACCAATACTTACTAACTGTTTATTATCATCTGTAATACCTGCACCTAACGCACCACAAGCATTGTCTGCACCACCTTGGTAAACATTTATTGTTTCTTCCCCTTTATAACCAATTTCTTCCATAATTGATTGGGTCAATGTACCACTAAATCCATGTGATGGAATGATATCTGGACAAATGGTTGTATCAATATCTAATTTTTCTAAAATGGTAGTCGACCAATTTTCTTCTTTAACGTTAAACATAATTGTACCAGCTGCATCTGAAGGCTCAGAATAAAGGTTACCTGTCAACCTATATACGATATAGTCTTTAGGCAACATAAATTTATAAATTTCATTATAATGCGCTGGTTCATGAAGCTTAAGCCATATTAATTTGGGCAAAGTGAAACCTTCAATTACGGTATTCTGTGTTTCATTAAGCAAAGTCTTCAAACCAATTTTTTCTTTAATATCTGCTACCGCTTGAGATGTTCGTGTATCATTCCATAATATAGCTGGTCTAATTACTTGCCCTTGGTTATCTACAATTACCAAACCATGCATTTGACCTGAAAAACTGACACCAGATATTTGATCAACGCCATACTGAGTTACCAAGACTTTTAAACTTTCAATAGCTGCTTCATACCAGATATTTGGGTCCATTTCACTATAGCCAGTATGTGGGTGTTCTGTTTGATAAGAAACGCTATAACTAGACACAACATTGCCTTTTTGATTAACAACTATACTTTTCATACCGCTTGTCCCGACATCTATTCCAATGACGTATTTCATTTCAATCAGTCCTCATTATTAATATTTAAAATATATTGATTAATTTGTGATTTAATCACTTCCAAATGATCCGATTCATTATCGATTGTCGTAAGATTTAAAGCGTGATTTTCTAAATCCTTGAAGGAGACTTCTCCATCAACAATTTGTTTGCCAATACCACTAGCAAATGAAGCATATTTTTTGTCTATGATTTTTTCAAAAAACTGATCTTCAATCATTTTAGACGCCACTCGTAAGCCTAGAGCAAAAGTATCCATACCAGCAACATGTGTTAATATCAGATCTTCTTGTTTAAATGATGTACGTCTTGGTTTGGCGTCAAAATTCAATCCTCCTGGATTAAGTCCACCATTTTTCAATATTTCGTACATTGCCAATGTCGTATCATATACATCTGTAGGGAATTCATCGGTGTCCCATCCTAATTGCGGATGTCCTTGGTTAGCATCTACTGACCCTAAAAGCTCATTATCTCTTACATAGCGTAATTCATGTTGGAATGAGTGACCTGCTAAAGTAGCGTGGTTTGCCTCAATATTAAATTTAAAATGTTTATCTAGGTCATATTTTTGTAAAAACGCATGAGCTGTCGCTACATCTGTATCATATTGATGCGTTGTGGGTTCTTTAGGCTTGGGTTCAATTAAAAATTGCCCTGTATAACCGATTTCTTCTGCATAAGCAATTGCCATTTTAAAGAATTTAGCTAGGTTATCTAACTCTAGTTTCATATCTGTATTTAATAAACTTTCATAACCTTCACGCCCGCCCCAAAAAACGAAATTCTCTGAACCTAACGTTTTTGCAATTTCTAATGACTTCTTCACTTTTGCTGCTGCGTATGCAAAAACATCTGCATTTGAAGAAGTCGCAGCTCCGTGCACAAAGCGTTGGTGCGTAAAGTTATTTGTTGTATTCCAAAGTAATTTCTTACCTGTTTCATTCATTTTATTTTTAATTAAGCTTACTATTTCATCTAAATTATCGTTTGATTCTTTCAATGTTTTACCTTCAGGAGCAATATCAACATCATGGAAACAGAAGTATTCAACACCTGTTTTTTCCATAAATTCAAAGATAGCTTCTACACGCGCTTTCGATTTACCCATTTCATCTAAATCATCCCAATCTCTAGTAGCTGTTCCTACCCCAAAAGGATCAGATAAATCTGCAGTAAATGTGTGCCAATAAGCAACGCTAAATCTTAAATGTTCTGCCATCGTTTTTCCACCAATGTTCTCATTAGCATTATAATATTTAAAACTAAATGGGTTACTAGATTTAGGCCCTTCGTATTTTATTTGTTCAACGTCAAAGTAAGTCATTAGAATTCCTCCTCAATTTTCCTCCTTAGTTAGTTAATTTAATAAACTAACTAACTTTGAGTATAATATAACACCTCCTCTTCTTTTTGTAAACGCTTACTTAAGAAAATAAAAAAGTAGGATAGAAACCAAACACTTAAATTTGGTTTCTATCCTACTTTTCGAAAATAAATTAATAAATTCTATTACTAATAATTAGTGAAAATATCATACCCGCTCTTTTTTAATCAACAATACCTATGTTTTGAGTTATGGATATATCTAGAAAGTATTAAAAATTAAGTTTTATGTTATCAATTTTTAATACTTTCTGTGTTATTGCAAGGGTCGCTCCCAACAATGTCGAAAACTTAACGTTGGAAGTCAGGCATATCTCTACATTTTTATTTGTATATGTCATAAAAGCTGATTTAATAGCTTCTAAAACGTCCGGTAATTCGTTAATTAATGGACAATTGATATAAATAGCTTCTGGATTAATTTGCATATTTAGATTATATATCAGTATGGCTATTCTCATTGAAAACTGATTTATTTCGTCTACTACAATCTCATTTTTATCATAATATAACTTTTTTAATGCTGTCATGGTTAATTTTTGGTTCAACCTTTCTTCAAGATTATGAACTAAAGCATCTTGAGAACAGATATCTTCAATTTTATGAAATGTTTTATGATTATTTTGAATAACCGAAACGAGCGTTTTTCCAATTTCACCTGCTTCACCATCTGTACCTCTATATAATTTTTTATCAATAATTAAACCCGCGCCAATACCTTTATGTATACTAAGTGTGATTAAATTATTAACTTCTAAGTCATTATTTTCATTACATTCATAAATTGCGGATAAATTCGCTTCATTTTCCACTATGATAGGCACATTTGCGATATCTTTAATACTTTCTGTAATTGAAATATCTTCGATTTCATGAAATGGCAAATGAACAATTTCTTGGTTATTATTAACGATTCCGTGGACAGAAATAGATATACCTAACAACCCATGATGCGTACCATATTTTTCATCTGTATTAATGTGTTGTTTTAACAAATCTAATACATGGCTCATTTTTTTATTAGACAATGGTATAGATTCATGTTTAAGTATTTCACCATTAAAATAGTTATAAATCATTTCAATTGAGCCGTACGCAATATCTAAAGAAATCACGTAGCCAAAATGTTTATTAATTTCTAAAAGTATCGGTTTTCTCCCTCCACTCTTAGTGCTTTCTCCATGTCCTACTTCATTCACTAATTTTTTCTCTTTTAACTTATTTAATATGCTCGAAATCGTTGCTTTATTAATATTTAAATCTTTAGATATTTGAACTCTAGAGATGAGTTTATTATTAAATATTTGTTGTATTACTCGTCTTTGGTTTTCATTTAAATCTAACGCGTCTATTTGTTTCAAACTAACACCACCTCTATATTAACTCTAAAAAATAAGTACAGTACTTTCAATTTAATTACAAAGTTTAATTTAACTATAGCACAAAATATTTCTCTAAACACCTTATGACGCAACCTATAGTTATTCAATTTTCTTTTTCAAAAACAAATATTTAAGTGGTCACCATTTTAAAGAAAGCGTTTACAAAATTAAAATTAGGTGGTAATATTTCACTCGAGTTGGTTTGTTTACTAAATTAACTAACTTAGGATAGATGTTTTTACTAGGGGGGATTAAATGAACCAAACAGTTGATGCAAGTTCTGGAGAAAAAAGTATTTTAGCAGATTCGAAAACTGAAACAAAGCGGTTACGTACAAACGAAAAAGTAGTATTTGGTATAGGGGATTTCGGTGCAAATTACAGCTGGACCTTCATTGCGTCATTCATCATTATTTACATGACTGATGTTGTAGGTGTCGCTGGTTCAGTCATTGGCACTATTATACTCATTTGCCGTTTTGCAGATGGCGCTTCTGATTTATTTATGGGGAGCGTCATAGATAATACTAATACAAAGATGGGAAAAGCAAAGCCATGGGTCTTTTGGACAGCACCGATATTAGGTGTTTTGACTTTTTTATTGTTTAATATTCCTGACTTTGTAGGTTATAGCGGCAAAATTGTGTATATTTTTATTATTTATTTTTTGATTTCTGTCGTTTTTTATACTGCTAATAATGTTGCTTATTCATCACTCATTTCATTTATGTCAAAAGATGAAAAAGATCGCGTATCTTTAGGCAGTATACGCTTCATTTTTTCTAATATTAGCGTGCTTTGTATTACAACTTTTACTACTTATTTAGTAACTCTTTTTGGTGAAAACCAACAAGGTTGGACTTATACTGCACTGGTTTACGCATTTTTATGTGCTGTACCGTTAATGATAACTGGTTACTTTGTTAAAGAAAGAAATATTGCAACAAAGCAGTATACGTCAAAAAGTAAAACAAAACGCATACCTTTTACACTTATACTCAAATCATTACTTACTGAAAAATATTTTATTATCACCATTGCGCTCTATCTATTATGGTATTTACGCCAAACTGATAATAGTATGAGAATTTATTATGCAACTTACATCTTTGATAACGCCAATATCATGGCAATATTAAGTATATCTACACTACTTCCTACTATATTAGGATTACTCATAGCGCCTAAATTTGCCGAATTATTAGGCATTAAACAAAGTATTATGATTGGTCTAATTATTTCCATCATTTCTTATATTGTGATGGGTGTTTTCTCAGAGAACTTAACCATGTTGATTGTCGGATTAGTAATTAATGGCATCGGGTTAGTCCCTTTCACGGCAGCTTTAAGTGGTATAGTTGCAGACGTAGGAGATATCATATATTGGAAAACTGGCGTCCCAGTACAAGGTTCTATATTCAGCCTTGCTAGCGCGGGTATGAAAATAGGGTCTGGTTTACAATCTGCAATTGTCGGTTGGTCATTATCCGTTGGTGGTTATGTAGCTGGTGCTGCGGTTCAATCTGAAAGTACAATATTAGCAATTAAGTCCATGCAAATTTACTTCCCATTATTAACAGTGGTATTAATTACGATTATCACACTATTTTTAAATTATGAGAAGTTTATCACACAAATTAAAAATCAGATACGCTCAAATAAAGTAGGTACTTTACGATCTAAACAAATATATAAATAAAGGAGTATTTTCATATGAATCATTTAATACATGTCTCTAAAAATGGGTCTGATTACGGGCTGGGCACAGCATCTTCACCCTTCCTCACTATTGATAAAGGGGCTTCAATAGCTTTACCAGGTGATACTGTTATTGTCCATGAAGGGGTATACAGAGAAGCAATCAAACACATAAATAGCGGCTCAAGTGAGAAACGTAGAATTACATTTAAAGCAGCTGATAACGAAAAAGTAACTATTAAAGGATCAGAAATAATAAATAATTGGAAACACGTTGAACAAAATATATGGAAGGTCGATATTAATAACCAATACTTTAATGGTTTTAATCCCTTTGGTACAAAGCTTTTTGGTGATTGGTTAGTCATTGATAACGGTAAAACATTAGGCCAAGTTTATATAAATGGTCAAGCCTTATTTGAAGTAAATGATTTTAATAATGTGAGAAACCCTAAAACTGTAAACGAAATATTAGATCATTGGACCAATAAATTAGTCTCTTTTGATTATACTAATGAATCAAAATACGTTTGGTATGCAGAAATACAAGAAGATACTACGACTGTTTACGCCAACTTCCAAGATTACAACCCAAATAACGAATTAATTGAGTTTAACATAAGACCTCATGTTTTTTGTCCGAATAAATCACATACAAACTATATTACAATACAAAATTTTGAAATTGCACACGCAGCAACACAATGGTCACCTCCTACTGCTAATCAAACTGGCATCATTGATACACATTGGAGTAAAAATTGGATTATAGAGAATAATCATATACACAATTCCATGTGTAGTGCTATATCAATAGGCAAAGAAATCTCTACAGGTGATAATTTCAACACTTATAGAAAAGACAAACCCGGCTATCAATATCAAATCGAAACTGTATTCAAATCTGTAAATAGCGATTGGAACAAAGAGACAATAGGTTCACATATTATTAGAAATAATGTAATCCATGATTGTGGTCAAAACGCAATCGTGGGCCATTTAGGTAGTGCTTTTAGTTTTATTTATAACAACCATATTTATAATATTGGAAACAGACGAGAATTCTTTGGTCATGAAATTGCAGGCATAAAATTGCACGCAGCGCTTGATACGCAAGTATATAATAATTATGTTCATCATTGTTCTTTAGGTATGTGGTTTGATTGGCAAACGCAAGGTACTAGAATTAGTAAGAATATATTTGCACATAATACTAGGGACTTATTTGTAGAAGTGAGTAGCGGCCCTTATTTGGTTGACAATAACATTTTAACAGCTGATTACGCATTAGATAATCATGCTCAGGGTGGTGCATATATTAATAATATCATTAGTGGTGAAATTGTTCATAAATTAATGTTAGATAGAGCTACGCCTTATCATGTGCCACACAGCACTTTGATTTCAGGATTTGCACCAGTTTACGGTGGTGATGATCGTTTTTATAATAATATATTTATCGGAAAAAACGGTATTAAAAATATTGGAACTAGTATCTTCAACGACTATACTGCATCATTAAAAGAATATATAGACTTAGTTTCACAAGAAGAAGGAGACCACGAAGCTTTTCATAAAATCAAACAACCAGTATTTATTAACCATAATGCCTATTTTAATCAAGCTGAACATTTTGACAGAGAACAGTCATTTATTCAAGACAACGCGTTTAATCCAAATCTTAATATTCAAGAGGACAACTCGGGCGTTTATTTGGATATGACGATTCCTGAATCATTGCTGAATTTCAAGGGGGATATTCATTCCACATACTCTCTTCCTAAAGTAAGACTAGTAGATGCTGATTTTGAAGATATTGATGGTAGCCCTTTAACATTAAGTTCCGACTTATTAAATCATTCTAGAATTGATATGGCTACACTAGGACCAATCCAACAATTGCGGGTAGGAAAAAATCATATTTTACTATGGGAAAAAGATAATAATACAAAAAATAGTATAGATTAGTTAATAAATGAGGCCCTTTTAAATATTTCATTTTAATAGCATAAGCAAAAACTGAGCGGTATCATGTAATCGTAACACCTCTCAGTTTTTGTTTATATCCTTTTATTGCAATGCTGAAATAAAACGTTCAACGCCATCTTTAACAGTACTTGGGGCACAAGCTACATTCATTCTTAAAAATCCTCTTCCTTCTTCGCCATATTTTGTACCAGGCTCAAGTGCAAGTTTTCCTTTTTCTAATAGCTTATCCATGATTTCTGATTCAGTTAAACCTGTTTGTCTATAGTCAATCCATAATAAATAAGTCGCTTGCGGTTTTTTAATTTTTATCTGCGGTATCGCTTTTGTAATTTCGGCAATAGCGTAATCCATGTTTGATGAAATGATATGCAATAATTCGTCTAGCCAATTTTCACCGTAAGTATAAGCTGCTTCTAATGCAGCTGCTCCAAATGGACTAATGCGATTAACACCTAATCCATGTGCTGTAAAATTAGTTTCTAACGCATGACGAATAGCTTGATTTGGTGAAATAATCAAAGCTGCATGAATACCCGCTAGGTTAAATGTTTTCGTTGGTGCTGTGCAAGTAATAATTTTTTGAGATGCCTGGTCGGATGCTAACTTGCCTAACGGTATATGTTGATATTTAGGAAATACTAAATCAGAATGTATTTCATCTGATAATATCAATACATCATATTTAACACATAATTCAATTATTTTTTCCAACGTAGCTGTTGACCAGACTACGCCTCCAGGATTATGTGGATTACACAATATAAACATGGTTATGCCTTGTTTTAATTTTTCCTCAAAATCTTCAAAGTCAATAGAGTAGTTACCATGTTCTTCTATTAAAGAACACACTACTAATTCTCTATCCATGCCTGAAGGCAAATTTGAAAACGGTGGGTAGACTGGAGGCGTTATTAAAACACGGTCATCTGGCTTTGTAAATGTTTCAATAATAGACGCAATGGCAGGAACAACCCCTGAATGGGCGATAACCCATTCTTTTTCAATATACCAATGATGCCGTTTCTCAAGCCAAGATTGTATTGCGTTTTTACACGTTTCATCTAAATAAGAATAGCCAAACACACCATGTTCAACACATCTTTCCAGCGCTTCAATGACAGGTTGTGGCGCTTTAAAATCCATATCTGCAATCCACATTGGTAATACATTTGAGGCGTCTTTAATGTTATATACTGATTCCATAGTGTCCCATTTAACTGATTTTGTCTGTCTTCGATTAACAACGTTATTAAAATGATAAGTCATAACGACCACTCCCTTATATAAAATCCCTATTTAATCATTCTTTTTCTTAAAAACATAAAATACCCAAAAACAACGTAAACGACTGTTAATAACGTAAATAAAATTTCAAACATCATTAAAATGTATAACAAAGCTTTTAACTGCTTAGGCATGCTTACTTGATGCATAAAATTAAAATAAGCAGTTGCTGTTGTTACCCATGGAAAGGTTAAAGCAGAAAACGAAAATCTAAAATTTATTGTTATAAGCTTAGGAATAAACGTTAAAGAAACTACAAACAATAGCTGAGATATCACAAAACCAAATATGGCAATTATTGTTTCTATATGCGTTTCACTTAGTAAATAACCATTGAAACACAGTGCAGCAGGTGCAGCTATAATGATTGACATTGGAAATTGATTTTCATTATATAAACGCCATGTTTTTTTTATTAAAACGATTGCTACTAATATTATAAAGCATATTGTAGCAATATATACGATCATTTTACCAAACATTGGATAAAAATCTCCTGACGTTTCAGATATAACTCCGATACCTACAAACGTTACAAACCAACTCGTATTCGGTATAACCTTATCTTTCCTATGTAAAATAATATGGTAATAAACAAATCCCATTATAATGATGAATTGTACTACAATCGTTATCCACCATAACCATATCATTCCTACAAATTCAAATTTAAAATGATGATATATAATATAAATAATTGTCATTAAAGCCATCGTAAAAGCTGGAAAAGTGGCGCAGATATTACGATCAGTCAATTCATCCAAAACTAAACGTGGGTATAAAAGACATTTTTTTATAAAGAGCAACAAAACAATACAACTCAATATAAAAAATACTGTAGCTAAAATATTCCAAGACATATTAAATAACAAATTACTTAGAGAAACTAAACCTAAAACTAAACCACAAATAGCTGTCGGTAATGCTTTAGTTAATTTATAAAACATACTTTTTAATCCTTTTACATTATATAGTTATATTATCACTATACTATTTTAATACTATTATTGCGTTAAATAAGATTATAATTAATTAATTTTAATAAGTTAATATCCATTGTTTGCTTTCACTTAAAAATATAAAAGGACCTGAAACATAAAGTTAATGTCTCAGATCCTTCAATAAAATTGATAATAATTACCTAGATTGAAATTAGTTTATAACAAACTTTTAAAGCGCTGAGCCATAAATAATGTGTCAGTCTTAGATTTCATTTTGACAGTAGATGAATGTAATGAAAATGCAAAGTCTATTGCTTTAAAAAACTACTTTTGAAGTTTCACTGCTCAATTTTATTGAGTTATTGATACTTATACATGAGTCTTAACTCATGTAATCTAATGCATTTGGATCTAGTAGTGCTTATACAAGCGCTTTAGCTCTATTACGCTTTGCCATAAAGGAAAAGAAATCTATATAGAAAAATGAGATTTCTGCCCCTCTCCCTTCTCACGTATTTTAAAAATCATCTACTTTACTATTTATCTTTTTCAGAGTCAATTTTGTCTGAGAATTTATTTAATTGTTTTTCAGCAAATGATTTTCCACCTATGCCAAAAGCGATTGCGAAAGCAACTGCAACGGCACCTAAAATTAATAAGAACGCTACGTTTACAATGCTTTGCGCAAAGTTTAATTGGTCTAAAGTCATAAATACGGAAACGATAATAACTAAATATTTTACAATTTCAGCTAACATACCATTTCCTGTAGATTTGTTAATTAATTTAGCAATTAAGTTACCACCTATTAAACCTAATCCTAAAATAATCGCTGCTGATATTACTAATGGTAAATAACCGATAATAGCCGCGCCAATTTGATTTAATACCGTTAAGTTCACTGTATTTAATGCTTGAACAGTGAAAAATAAGCCAATTAACGCAGTGATAACCCAACCTGTTGCCACTGGGATATCTATACTTTCTTTGTTTTCACCAAAATTCACATAACGGTTAAATTTGCTCACATTTAGGCTTGATAAAATATTTTTTACTAAAGTACCTAAGACTTTTGCAATAAAAATACCGATTACTAGTATAATAACTGCAACAATAATTTTAGGTGCAAAGTTAAGTATACTACTCATCATGCCTTTAATAGGTTTAGACACCGACTGCATATTTAATGAATCAAATACAGATGGTAAAAATAGCAAGAACACTAAGAAGTAACCTAATTTACCAAATGTTTGTATTAATCCAGAAGATTGTGATTCTCCTCCTTCATTATCTACCAAACCCTTCTTTTGTAGCCAAGATTCAAAACCTAATGCACTTAGCCCTTTCACAATAACTTTCTTGACAATTACTGCAATAATCCACGCAATAATTAAGAATATGATTGCGCCTATAACATTTGGTATGAAGCTAATAATACTATCTAGTGCGCTCATTAAAGAATCTAATATTTTACTCATATCGATTTCCCCCTTTTTTTGACAGATACCCTAGTAAAATAAAATTAATCATATTCATATATTTTTTTAAAAATATTTTTGTGAATTAAGATAATACTACCTATCATTTATTTATCAAACAGCAAATAAATATATTGCGAAGTAATTAATTATGAATTAAACGAACTTTCTATTAAATTAACGCTCTAATTAATTTTTTATTTATAACTATTAATCTTCTATAATATCTAAACCTTCACTTCTCAATTGTTCAATTTTTGCTAGCATCTGGTTGATTGCTTCTTCAGAATGACTTTCCCATGAACCTAATTCTGCAACAATTTTCAATGGCTCACTAGAACGATATGAACACGTTGGGTTGCCAGGAAACTTCTTGTCTGTAACATTGGGATCATCTTCAAATTCTCCTAGTGGCTCTATGATATAAATGTGTGCATCTGCTTCTTCTTTAGCTAATGCTACAGCCAATTCAGCGCCCCATTTTGCTGCTTCTAATGTTCCTGTAAAATAAATATAATTCATGATGCGGTCTTGGTAATTAGATTTTTGCAAAGGATTTAATAAATCACCTATCTGCAACTGAGCTTTTGTGCCATGTAAATATAAATCTTGTTCAAATGCTTGTTTTTGATTTTCCATAAAATAGCCCCCCACATTTCGCTAAAGCGTCTTACTATGATATGTGCCAATTAATAAAAGAAGTAGTCTATAATATTTATTTTTCATATAGTATAATAAACACAAAGGGAATATTTAATTGTAAATTAAACATACTTCCAACAATATCGTACATAGTCTTATATAAAATGAGGACACAAAATTACACTACCATTTTGTATCCTCGTACTATTATATGTCGATGAATTAACTATTTAAATGCACTAATTCATCCGCTTTATCTGTGAAAACCCCGTCTACGCCCCAATTAGACAATTGATTAGCCCTCATCTTGTTATTTACTGTCCATACATTTAATTCATAACCAGCATTTTTAATTGAACGTACACGATTTTTTGTAAGCTTTGCATCTTCTATATTTACAATATTTGACCCGCAATAATTTAAAAGCGTTCTCCAATCTCCAGTAAATGCTGCAGCTTTAAAAATAACCGCACGTTTATATTGGGGCATGAATTGCTGTGCTAATTTTACTAAAACAAGATTAAAACTTGATAACAGAACATCTGAATCAGAGTTTAGCTTTTTTAATTTTTCAGTAACTTGTCTAATCATACTTTCAGACAAATCGCTGCCGTTATCGCCTGTTACACCTTTCAATTCAATATTCAAATTCATTTTATGGTTATTAGCAAATGTAATGATTTCATCGAAAGTTGGTAATCTTTCATTCTTATATTGCGAATGGAACCAGTTTCCTGCAGAGGCTTGTTTGACTTCATCATAGTACATGTGCGTGACTTCACCAATCATATCCGTTGTTCTATCTAAAAAATCATCGTGAATAATAATGAGCTTTTCATCTTTTGTTATAGCAACATCTAGTTCAACCCACTTGAGCCCAGACACCTTTGCTGCTGCTTCAAATGCTGCTAACGTATTTTCGGGAGCTTTACTTGGTAAGCCTCTATGGCCATATATTGTAAACATATCATCTTCCCTTTCAATTAGACTTTAGTGTAATTATGATATGTCATTGATCATAATTCAAATAATCTAAGTCATATTTGAAGCCATTACATATTGCTTTAAGCTAAACATAGTTAATAAAAATCGCCTCTGATATCCTTTTAAAGATATTCAAAGGCGACTGATATGTCATATATTATGATTTTGAATTTACGTATGATGTTGGGTCAACTGAATACTCGTTACCGACGCCACCTTGCATACGTTGGAAGTGTAGGTGAGGTGCAGTAGAATTACCTGTGCTACCTGAAAGGCCAATTTGTTGTCCTTCTTTCACCTGTTGCCCTTTTTGAACATTTAAGGAATTCATGTGCATATACCATTGATAGTTATCACTGTTTTTCTCTTGGATTGTAACTTGGTTACCACCACCATAGTTACTCCAACCACTTTGGATTACAGTGCCATCAGCCAATGAATAAACGGGTGTATTTTCAGACATAGCATAGTCAACACCGTAGTGTGCGCCTCCGCCATGATAGCTACCGTATGGTTGTAATTGGCGATGCTTAGTTAACCAATTTGCTGAGTGCGTCTCGTTATTGCTCGTACTGTTAGAAGTCGTTGATTGACTTGTAGTGTTTTGTTGTGGTGCGTTTGTAGTGCTTTGTTGCGATGAATCTTGTTGTTGTGATGTGTTTTGTTGCGGTGCAGCTTGTTGTTGCGGTGTAACATCATTACTTGATGTAGCATTTTGTTTCACATCATTATGACCATTATTTTGTGTATAGCTGCTTTCATAATTGTCTGCTGATGTATGATTTTGTGTATTATCTACACTGTCATTTGAATTATTTTGAGTTGCTTGAGCAGTTTGATTCGTTCTTTCATCGTTGGCAATTTCGTTATTTTCTGGCGCTTCATTTATGTCATAACCTTCAGATTGAACTTCTGAGTGGCTTTGATTGCCAGTGTAATTATTATCATCTGAAACATTTACATCATTAGTATTTGTAACATTAGAACCTTGATCGTTCATTGGGAAATAATAATAGTGATATTGTCCTTCATTATCGATTAAATAAAAGTAATATTGCTGTTGATCAAACATAGATTGGTCCCAGTTACCATCTAATGTGTGATGATAGTTCCCATTATCATCTTGATCAATATAACCGTAATTAAAAATATCATTATAAGATTGATTACTTGTATATTGTGCGTTAGATTGATTGTTTTCTGAAGCCTGTGCTTCTCCTTGTGCAACGCCAATTGCTCCTAAAGATAACGTAGCAATTGTGGCTGTAACCATTTTTTTCATAATTAATAAATCCTCCCAAAAATTTTACTTACATCATCGTACCAAAGAATCTGTATAAAGAGAATAGTAGAAACTGTTTTTTAATTTTCTAGTAATTTATTTGAGATGTGATGTAAATTTTTTGAAAATTCCTTATATAACAATAGATAGCGCTTTCGCAAATTTAAGTTAAGCACAATCTTTAGTTAGTACAGTTACTTTCGAACAAGTACAACAGTTTACTTTTTACTTATTTTTTGTAAATTATTTTTGTTATTTTTCTAAATTATTACAAATCATTTTTTATAATTGCTTTTAAATTTAAAAACAGTGTTTTTTTGATATGGTGCATTACATGCTAATATGGAATTATTAAATAAAAGTGGGGTATGCAATATGGATGGTTTACCAAATAATTATGTAACAAAAGGGTCAAAAACTTATATTAAAATAATCGTTGCGCTTTTTATCTCTGGGTTTACAATATTTTCTATACTTTATAGCGTCCAACCCTTAATACCCCATTTTACAAAATCTTTTAATGTAAGCGAAACTATGGCTAGCTTAGCTTTATCCTCTGCAACATTAACCCTTGCGTTTGCAATGTTGTTTTTTGGCGCTATTTCGGAAGTTCTTGGACGAAAACCTATTATGATTTTTTCAGTGCTTTCTGTGTCCATACTCGCTTTAATTCAACCTTTTTTGGCAGATTTCAATACTTTTTTAATTGTACGGCTGATACAAGGTATATGTTTAGCAGGACTACCTTCTATAGCTATGGCTTATATTGGTGAAGAAATCTCACCTCACAATTTACCTGAAGCGATGGGCATTTATATAAGTGGCAACGCATTCGGAGGCGCTTTTGGTCGTATTTTCACAGGATTTATCTCTAGTATTTACGGTTATCAAGTTGGTTTAATCACTATCGGCATAATTAGTGTCATTGCTGCTATTGTATTTACTTTTTTACTACCAAACTCACAGCATTTTGAAAAACAACGATTTTCAGTAAAAGCATTATTAATAAGCTATGCCCAACATTTGAAAAATGTCAGACTATTAAAACCTTTTATGGTCGGCTTTTTATTATTAGGATGTAATATTGCAGCGTTCAATTATATTGGCTTTGTTTTAGCAGATGAACCATATCGATTACATGATAGTCTTATTAGTTTTATTTATTTACTCTTTTTAATAGGTATGATTTCTTCCATACTTAATGCAAAACTTCGCTCAAAGTTAGGCACTTTAAACGCTTTGAAATTTAGCATTTTGTTATTAATAGTTGGTATATGTATTACATTATTACCACCATTGTCATTCAAAATACTTGGTCTCGCATTTAGTGTATACGCGTTTTTTAGCGGTCATGCTATCGCAAGTGCTGTTGTTGCCGGAAGAGCTGAACATCATAAAGCACAAGCTTCTAGTTTGTATTTATTATTTTATTATATGGGGTCTTCTGTAGGTGGCACATTAGCAGGTTATTTTTACAGCCTCTTACAATGGCCCGGCGTTGTAATAATGATTACGAGTTTTATGATAATTGCATTCATTATTTCACTTACCATTAGACAAAAATAGAGAGCAAGAGAGAAATCACATTTTTAAATGGTCTCCTTATCTTGCTCCCTATCAAAGATACCTAAAAAGGTTATAAAAGCTTAATACAATTTTTATACTAGGCGTCAATTGCTTATATCCAGTTTATGGTTAAGGTATATGTGTTCATCACTTAATCTCAGTTTCCTTATTGTTTCAGTACTTTCGTTTTAAACGCTTAAATTAACTGGTCTGTTCCATTTGCGCTTCAAATTTATCGAGTAGCGCGCGAGCCTCGTCTGTCGTATTCGTGCTCATCAATTGATGTCTTAATTCACTCGCGCCTCTGATGCCCCGTACGTAAATTTTAAAGAATCTACGTAATGGTTTAAACAAACGTGATTCTTCTTTTGAATATTTGTCAAATAGTTCAAGATGTAATCTCAACAAGTCTAAAAGTTCTTTGCTGGAATGTTCTCTTGGTTCTTTTTCGAACGCATATGGATTATGAAAAATACCTCGACCAATCATGACACCATCAATGCCATACTTCTCAGCTAGTTCAAGTCCTGTTTTTCTGTCTGGGATATCTCCATTAATCGTTAACAAAGTTTCCGGGGCTATTTCATCACGCAGCTTTTTAATCTCTCCAATTAGTTCCCAGTGTGCATCCACTTTACTCATCTCTTTACGCGTGCGAAGATGAATGGACAGGTTTGCAATATCTTGCTCGAAAATATGCTTCAACCACGCTCTCCACTCATCAATTTCAGAATAGCCAAGTCGCGTTTTAACACTCACTGGCAGTCCACCCGCTTTAGCTGCTTGAATAATTTCAGCTGCGATTTCAGGTCGCTGAATTAGACCTGAACCTTTACCTTTTGTTGCAACGTTCGCCACTGGACACCCCATATTTAAGTCTATTCCTTTAAAGCCCATCTCTGCCATCGCGATACTCATTTCACGGAAGTGATCTGGCTTATCTCCCCAAATATGAGCAACAATAGGTTGTTCGTCTTCAGTAAATGTTAAGCGCCCGCGCACACTGTGTACACCTTCAGGGTGGCAAAAGCTTTCTGTATTTGTAAACTCAGTGAAGAATACATCAGGTCTGCCCGCTTCACTAACAACATGACGAAAGACAACATCTGTAACATCTTCCATCGGTGCTAAAACAAAAAATGGACGCGGCAATTCACGCCAAAAATTTTCTTTCATATATATTTAAACCTTCTTATCTATTAATATCTCGAATTTTTATCCATGACGATATTACCACAAAATGTCAACTTACACAAAAGGAAGATATCTAATGAAAAGCCTATCCAGACAAATCGCACTAGCAATATATTACAATAAGATAAGAAACTCTGTTATCATTCATAAACCATATTTGACATAAAATAATATTCTATCTCGTTTGAAATTTGATAATGTTCCAAAAATTATAAGTAAAATTAAAACAGGCTAATATATCACTCTAACTTTTTCAATAAATTACTTGGAAACAACAGAATGATTTAACTTCCATTGTTCCCCTGATAGCTATATATACTACTTAACAAACCTACACATAATATGAAAGCAGCAAAAATTAGCGATGCATTGTAATCCCCTGATTCACCAATTAATATACCTGAAAGTGCTGGCGCAATCATTTGTCCTAAACTGTAAATCATTGTTAATAAAGCTACCAAGTTCACTTTATGATTACCTTGAAACATAAGTGTTTGTGCTTTAGACATGAATAATGTTGTTAACCCAAGGAATGTTGCTCCAAAGAACAGAGAACTAATTATTAAGCTCACTACATGCCCTGAAAAAACAGGTAGTATCACAGCAATGATTTGTAGTACAAATGCAAAATATATTGCTTTCGCATGCCCTACCTTATTTGCCATCATAGACCATAAAATCGTAGAAGGCACAGCACCTAAACCTACAAACATCCAACTTAACGCTGCGTAATCGGCTAATCCAGGTATTGATTTAACGATGGCTACTAAGAATGTCCCTGTGATAATATAACCAGCGCCTTCACAAAAATAGGCGATTGAAAACCCCCAAATAAATTTTTTCTTCACTTTAATTGTTTCGGTATATTCAATATTTTTTGATTTGAAATTTTTATTTTCGATATTGTGATTTTCGCGCATACCAAATATAACAAAAATCCCTATCATTAAAGAAAAAATGCCTAGTGATATCCAAGTAAGTTTCCATGTGCTCGCTGTAGTAAATAAGAAAATAAAGATACTACTTGTAAAAATACCTAAACCTACGCCACTATATAACAGACCTGAGATGCCATCTTTTTTCGCTATTCTTAAAGCTTCAAGCGTTACATTCGATGCTAAAACAAAAACTGTACCGCTTGTTATTCCAGAAACCAAACGCACAATACACCATAGTAGAAAATTATCAGAAAGTCCCATCATTAAAGTCGAAATAATATTTATAAATAAATAAATTTTCAAATCCGTAACCTTACTAAACATAACAATCCATATAGGAACAATGGCTCCTATCAAATAACCTAGATAATTAATCGTAGCTAGTAAACCAGCACTTCGGTCATCTAAACCTCTTGTTTGCTGCATAAATGGCAAAATAGGTGTATATGCAAAACGTCCAATCGCCATTACTATAAATAAACAAATCATCCCTAATAAAAGTTGCCGATAAGCATGTTGCATCTTCTCCACACCTTTCGATTGTAGTGAGTCCATTATACGCTTAAATTCCATATTTACACTTACCAAATTTCTAAAATTTATAAATCATATTGATACCCTTTTCATTTTGAAATATTAAGTATAGAATAGATTTTATTCGTATTTAGAATTTTCGGAATATTTTAACTAGGAGGGATTGATATGAAACAACAAAATACACTTTGGAAAGATTGGAGATTACATGGCATTGTATTAATTATTATGATTATTTCCGAAGTCATTGGTGCGCATAAAATACCTTTAGGCATAACTTCAATCCTTTTGTTGCCAGTTGTTTATGCAGTGTTACTCGGATTAGGGGTTTATTTCACGCCCATCATCGGTAAAAAACAAGCTAAAAATTCCGAACCAATGGTATTTATTTCAGTAGCACTACTCATAGCAAAATTTGGTGTAGAAGCAGGGCCCGCATTACCTAAAATCATTGCAGCTGGGCCTGCTTTAATATTACAGGAAGCTGGCAATTTAGCTACGATTATCATTTCATTACCATTAGCTATATTATTAGGTTTACGACGTGAGTCTATAGGGATGACTCATTCAATAGGTAGAGAACCCAATTTAGCGCTGATTACCGAAAAATATGGTATCTCTTCCCCAGAGTGGAGAGGCGTGATGTCTATGTACATATTTGGAACCATTTTTGGGGCGATATTTTTTAGTATCTTTTCTGGTATTTTGGTTTCCATTTTACCATTTAGTCCGATTGCTTTTGCCATGGCTACAGGAGTAGGAAGTGGCGTAATGACTGCAGCTGCTCTGGGGCCTTTAGTCGAAATGTATCCTGACCAAGCTAACACAATTACCGCATTTTCTGGCGTAAGTAATCTTCTGACGTCAGTGACGGGACTTTATATTGGTATTTTAATTGCTCTACCTTTAACCCGAAAATATTATAGCTTGATTATGCATGTTAAATCAAAATTCACAAAAGATAAGGAGTGACTGTGATGTCTTCAAAAATTATAAATTGGATTCTCACCTTATGTATAGTAGGAATTATTTCAATTTTTAGTAATTGGATTGGGTATAATGTCATGCCTTTGGAGGCATTACCCGGCATCCTTGCATTAATGGGTGTCGCCTTATTAGGATTGGTTTTACGTGATATCGTGCCTTTAAACATACCAAGTATTGCTTATATTGGTATAATAGGTTTAATCATTACTATACCTGGGGTTCCTGGATCTTCTCACATCGTTGAATGGACTGAACAAGTAGATTTGCTGTCATTAGCCACGCCAGTTGTTGCCTATGCAGGCGTTTCAATAGGGAATTCCTGGGCTGACTTCGCCAAGTTAGGGTGGAAAACCATTGTTATTGGTATTGTTATTTTGCTCAGTACATATATCGGTTCTGCGCTCGTAGCAGAAATTGTATTAAAAATTCAAGGTCTAGCTTAATCAACTACAAATAACCCCCAGCTTAAAATAAGTTAACTGGGGGCTTTAATATTAAAAATAACAACGTATCTAAATATAATAGATAAACACACCAAAATTTAATAAAAATAATATGATGGCTGGGATTGCTTTTTTAATTGGGTCTTTACCTAAGAAAATCAGCGATAAGGCCCCAACAAACATAGTCACACCTAGTAATACACTAGATAGTAGTGCAATCACGTTATATAAAACGCCTATAAGCATACCAAGACCGCCTACAAATTCGAATATACCTGTAATTTGGTTAAAGATAGGTGGGTAGCCGAGACGGGCAAAATCTTTTTTCATTGCGCCAGACAATATTTTAGAACCTGTCATGATAAAAAATATACCTAATATAATTTGTAATATAATCATAATGATTCCCATTTTAAAAACCCCATTTCAATTCAATTTTTAGTTGCTTCACAAGATACAAAACCAGAAATAATATAAGGTGTGACACGTTTAATATAAGTTTCAGCAGAAATATCACTAAAGTTTTGACACCATTTTTCAGAAGCGCTGTAGATACTCGCACTTAACATACTTGCTGCTAATTGACGCGTACTATCATCCTCAAAATGAATGTCAATCAATAATTTATAAAGTATACTCTCCATATGCGCTTGAACAATATTACTTATCGTTTCCGGATAACTTCTGTGACACTTCCTATTTAAAGACAATTGGAATTCTGCTACCGCTTTAAAAATATTAGCAATGGTTGTTTCGTCCAATTGACACTGTTCAAAATATTCGTAATTTAAATTAATTAATAGCTCTTCAGAAAGCGATTTATCCAATAAATCATAGATGTCACTAAAATGATAATAGAAAGTGGCTCTATTGATAAGCGCCTCTTGGGTAATATCTTTTATGGTTATGTTTTTAAAATCTTTTTCATCTGAAAGCTTAATAAAAGCTTGCATAATAGATTTTCTAGTTTTAATAACTCGCAAGTCTGATTTTGATTGTAGCATTCGACTCCCTCATTTTCTCCCAACATTAATTTATAAATGTTGGATATTCAACATTTATTACAATCTGTTGGTACTTATTATTCATATTACTACTTATTATAAGTGTATATCAATTTAATCAAACTTAGGAGGACAAAAATATGGTTAACAATATGGTATGTGATATCTATTCAGGCGTTTGTAAACCTAACGAGGAAAGTGAAATAGAAGCAATTAACCTAAACATAGATAGCCCTAACTTAACTTTATATTACGTAACTGACCCTATGTGTTCACACTGTTGGGCATTCGAACCTACTTTAAATAAACTTTTAGTACAATATGGGCATTTATTTAATTTCCAAATGGTAATGGGGGGTCTATTAGAGGAATGGGGAGATGGGCCAATCGACCCAGCTAATGGCATTTATAAACCTGCCGATGTAACACCACACTGGCAAGAGGTAGGAAAGTATTCACGTATGCCTATCGATGGTACCATTATGGAAATCGACCCTGTGCAATCTTCATACCCAGCATCACGTTTATATAAAGCAATCCAGCAAATAGATTCACCTACTACCGCTATTGAATTCATTAGACTCGTCAGGGAAGCAGTATTTGTATTCAATCAAAATATTTCGAATCCTAAAGTACTTAAATCGATTGTACAGGATTTATATAAAAATAACGAAACGATAAACACTGCAACTATTTTAGATTTAGCAAATAGTAAAAAAGGTCAAGAACTACTTCAAGATGATTTTAACTTAGTAAGACAATTAGGTGTTAGAGGTTTCCCTACTATTGTAATAGTAAATAGTGATAATCAAGGCACTAAAATTGTAGGCGGCAGAGATTTAAATGTGTATATTAGTGCAATCGAAACATTAAACAACAATGATAAATCAGCACCAAAACCCCTTCCAGACTTAGGGTTGTATTTAAAAGCACAGCATAGATTGTTTTCAAAAGAAATTGAGTTTATGTATAACATCCAACAAGGTGAAGTCGCACAATTTATCACACATCATTTAGGCCCATCTACCTATGTCGCTAAAAATATGCTTGGCGAAGATTACTATGAAACCACATTAGATTAATGTGTAATATGTACCTAAAATATATGACTATTGGAACCAATCACTACCCTTTGGTTTCATAGTCACTCTATTATATGGACAACTATTTTATAAAGACTTAGTGGAATAAAATTTACTATTCAGCTATTATACTAAGTCAAATAAATTTATGATTATAATGTAAAAATCAAATTACTTTAATTATCTTTCTTTCCTTTTTAAATACTCCTTATACTTAAATGTTTCTATATTATTAGTTACGATAATATTTTTATGAAGTTGCATTTTAAGGTAACTACTCACTTCACAAACTGCATCCACTTCTAATGACTTAAAATCATTCATTTTAAGTAATAGAAAATCTAAATCTTTAACTTTATTATTCGTTTGAGAAAGTAAATTATAAATATTTCTTAAAAGACTCTGTTTATAATTCTTTTTTGAAATTGTTACTACTCTTGAATTTATAGGTTCTTGTTTCCTATTGCGTAAATAAAAAAGTATATTACCCTTGCTATATTGAATAATAACAAACATATATTAACCCCATTTTATTTTTATAAAGTCTATTAAATTTATACACATCAATCACAATTTATAAACGTATTTATTTAATTTAACTCAGTTTATTAGTTTATTAAAAAAATAACATTAATTAGCTATTGGGCATAATAAATTTGAGGCCGAAACATTATTTTTTTATGTCTCGGCCTCACTCATACTTATATTAATTTTCTGTTTGTAAACTGATGTTATTTATCTTCTTCTTTTTTTCTACGACGCTTAATAAATAATAATAATGCGCCCATACCAGCAAATAATGAACCGAATAGAGTAGCATTGTTTTCTTCATGCTCCCCTGTTTTAGGTAATTCGGATTTATTAATATTATTTTTATTAGCTACGTTATCTTTTTCTTTTTTATTAGAATTGCTAGTCGCACTTCCTGAATTATTATATTCCGCATTACTGTTTTGATCTACCTTAGAAGTTTGCCCCGTATTTGAAGATTGATTTACGCCTGATGTTTCACTTGTATTTTGTTTTTCTTCTGGGATCGCTCCTTCATTTGTACTTGTTGCTTCACCTTTATCTGATGTTTCATCTGTATCTTGCGCTTCTCCTGTACCTGGTACTTTATCTGCGCCTGGCACAACTGTATTTGTGTTTTCAGAAGTATTTCCACTTTGATCTGTAGCTTTAACTATGATGTTTTCTCCACCATTTAAGTTAATATCTGTTGGAATTTCAATCGTGTAGTTGCCTTCTTCATCAGCTGTATCAGTCACTGTTGTGCCATCTGGGAAGGTTACTGTTACTGTTGATCCTGCTTCTGCTGTTCCTCTGATTGTCTTGTCTTCACTTGTTACTTCATTCACCGTTGGTGCCTTTGGTGCTGTTGTATCAGTAACTGTTGTTGTGACAGAATCTGATGGGTTACCCGCTTTATCTTTCGCAGTAACTGTGATGTTTTCTCCACCATCTAAATTAATATCTGTTGGAATTTCAATCGTGTAGTTGCCTTCTTCATCAGCTGTACCTGTTGCTGTTGTTCCGTCTGGGAACATCACTGTTACCGTTGATCCTGGTTCAGATGTTCCGCTTACCGTTGTGCCTTCACTTGTTACTTCATTCACCGTTGGTGCCTCTGGTGCTGTCGTATCAGTAACCGTTGTTGTCGCTGACTCTGATGGGTTACCCGCTTTATCTTTCGCAGTAACTATGATGTTTTCTCCACCATCTAAATTAATATCTGTTGGAATTTCAATCGTGTAGTTGCCTTCTTCATCAGCTGTACCTGTCCCTGTTGTGCCATCTGGGAAGGTTACTGTTACTGTTGATCCTGCTTCTGCTGTTCCTCTGATTGTCTTGTCTTCACTTGTTACTTCATTCACCGTTGGTGCCTCTGGTGCTCTCGTATCAGTAACCGTTGTTGTCGCTGACTCTGATGGGTTACCCGCTTTATCTTTCGCAGTAATTGTGATGTTTTCTCCACCACCTAAGTTAATATCTGTTGGAATTTCAATCGTGTAGTTGCCTTCTTCATCAGCTGTACCTGTTGCTGTTGTTCCGTCTGGGAACATCACTGTTACCGTTGATCCTGGTTCAGATGTTCCGCTTACCGTTGTGTCTTCACTTGTTACTTCATTCACCGTTGGTGCCTCTGGTGCTGTCGTATCAGTAACTGTTGTTGTGACAGAATCTGATGGGTTACCCGCTTTATCTTTCGCAGTAACTATGATATCCTCTCCACCATTTAAGTCTACATTAGATGGAATTTCAATCGTGTAGTTGCCTTCATCGTCTGCTGTACCTGTTGCTGTTGTTCCGTCTGGGAACATAACTGTTACCGTTGATCCTGGTTCAGATGTTCCGCTCACCGTTGTGTCGTCACTTGTTACTTCGTCCAACGTTGGTGCCTCTGGCGCTGTTGTATCAGTGACCGTTGTTGTGACAGAATCTGAGATATTTCCATTACTATCCATAGCAGCTACTAATAATTCTTCTCCACCTGTTAATTTCACATTTTCCGGTATAGCAATTGAATACTCACCTTGCTCATTAGCTTTTCCATCTGCAGTCTTACCATCTGGGAAGGTTACAGTTACTGTTGATCCTGCTTCTGCTGTTCCTCTGATAGTTTTGTCTTCACTTGTTACTTCATTCACCGTTGGCACCTCTGGCGCTGTCGTATCAGTAACTGTTGTTGTGACAGAATCTGAGATATTTCCATTACTATCCATAGCAGCTACTAATAATTCTTCTCCACCTGTTAATTCCACATTTTCCGGTATAGCAATTGAATACTCA
>NZ_BMCF01000001.1:604566-653419 GCF_014635045.1 Staphylococcus nepalensis
CTTGCTCATTAGCTTTTCCATCTGCAGTCTTACCATCTGGGAAGGTTACAGTTACTGTTGATCCTGCTTCTGCTGTTCCTCTGATAGTTTTGTCTTCACTTGTTACTTCGTCCAACGTTGGTGCCTCTGGTGCTGTCGTATCAGTAACTGTTGTTGTGACAGAATCTGAGATATTTCCATTACTATCCATAGCAGCTACTAATAATTCTTCTCCACCTGTTAATTCCACATTTTCCGGTATAGCAATTGAATACTCACTTTGCGCATTAGCTTTTCCATCTGCAGTCTTACCGTCTGGGAATGTTATAGTTACCGTTGAACCTGGTTCTGCTGTTCCTCTGATTGTCTTGTCTTCACTTGTTACTTCGTTCACCATTGGTGCCTCTGGTGCTGTCGCATCCACAACCGTTGTTGATGCTTGAGTTGATTTATTATCGGATTTATCTTGGGCACTGGCTTGAATTTCTTCTCCACCTGTCAAGTCCATATTTTCTGGTATATCAACTATAAAGTTACCTTGTTCGTCAGTTTCTACATCGACTGTAGCACCTCCAGGGAATGTTACGGTCACTGTTGAATTTGGTTCTGAAGTTCCAGCAATTTGAGTATCTTCACTAGAGGCTTCATTTATCTTTGGCGCATCTGGCGCTGTTGTGTCCTCTACTGTTGTCATTGTCGGTGCTGAAATATTATCGTTTTTATCTGTTGCAACGACTTGTAACGCTTCACCACCATCTAATTTAATATCTGATGGAATTTCAATTGAATAATTACCACCTTGGTCTGCTGTACCTGTCGCAGTGCTATTATCTGGAAATGTTACAGTCACTGTTGATCCTGGTTCCGCCATTCCACTGATTGTCTTGTCTTCACTTGTTACGTTATTTACCTTAGGCGCGTATGGCGCTGTTTTATCTTTAACAATGGTTTTCACTGGATCAGTTTCATTACCAGCGTCATCAGTGGATGTTACTTCTAACTCTTCTCCACCTTTTAAGTCTATTTCATTAGGTATTGTAACAACATATTTCCCATCTGCGTCAGTTTCACCGTTAGATGTTTCACCGCTAGGGAATTTAATTGTCACGGTTGTATTAGGTTCTGCATCACCAGTGATTTGTGTGTCTTCACTTGTTACGCCATTCACTATTGGCGGTGCAGGTGCTGTTTCGTCTGTTACTGTAGTTGAACTTGGTTGTGAAACATTACCTGTTGCGTCTGTTGCTGTAGCACTAATTGTTTCTTTGCCTTGTAGATTTTCGCTTTCTGGGATAACTACTGTGAAGTTACCATCTTCGTCTGCTATTGTTTCAGCAATTGCACCACTTGGGAATGTTATTTTGACCGTTGCATTTGCTTCGGATTTACCTGTTACTTCAGTACTTACACTTGTTACGTGACTTATTTGTGGTGTATCTGGTGCTGTTTTATCTATCACATCCGTACTACCAGATTCTGAAACATTACCTGCCACATCTGTTGCTGTAGCTTCAATCGTTTCTCCACCTTTCAATCCTTCGTTTTCTGGAATAGCTACTGTGTAAAATCCATTTTGATCTGCTGTTGTTTCAACAATTGCGCCACTCGGGAACGTTACTTTAACTGTTGCGTTTGCTTCTGCTTGCCCTGTCACTTGATTACTATTACTTGTTACATTTTCTAATGTAGGTGCATCAGGTGCTGTTTTATCTGCAACTGTTGTTGTTGCTACAATTGATTCATTACCTGCTTCATCTATTGAAACTGCTTTGAACACTTCTCCGCCCTTAAGAATGACACCACTTGGTATATCAGCTGTATAATCACCTTGATTATCAGCTTTCACTGAAATTTTACCCCCACCTGGGAAACCAATTGTCACTGTTGAGTTAGGTTCTGCTGTACCTGTTACTTGCGTATCGTTACTTGCTACTAGATTTATTACTGGTGCATCTGGCGCGGTTTCGTCTGTTACTATAATTTGGCCAGACTTTTCACTTATTTTGTTGTCTTTACTAGCTATTGCTGTTAAAACTGTGCCAGCTGGCAGTGGTTGGTTTAAAGTGATAGTTGCTGATGAACCATCGTCAGGAATTTGAACTGAGCCAATTTCATTATTATTATTGTCTCGAACAGTAACGGTAGCACCTGCTGTCCCGTTGACGTGAATTTCTGTATCATTATCATCAACTGGGTTGATTGACGGTACAGGAACTTTAGAAAGATCTATAATATTGAACGTGTTAACTTCATCGTTTTCATAGTTAGGCGAATCAATGGCAATAGTATAAGTACCTTCTGGTGATTGTGGAATTGATACATTAAACTTACCATCGGCGTTAACCGTAGCACTACCAATTACTTTCCCGTTTTCGTTAATCACTTTAGCTGTTTGTGTTGCAGCGCCTTCTTTTAGTGGAACTGAACCTGTTACGACCGTGTCTTCATTTGTAATATCAGCAGCTTGAGGTTTCCCTACTAATGGAGATGTTTTATAATTAATAACTTCATCACCATCATTTTTACCATCACCGTCTGTGTCTTCGTTTTCAGGGTTTGATAAAGCAACTTGACGTTCATATCTGTCTAACAGACCATCTTTATCATAATCTTGTAATGCTAATGTTGACGTTCCCAATGTATGATTAATAAGTTGTCCATCGCTATCAGTTAAATAACCTGCAAATGTAAAATCATCTTTTTGTTTTGTAGTTTCTCTTATTAAGTTACCTTGATCATCATATTGTGCATCCTTAGTTAATATATTATTTACACTTTGATTTAATTTAATAACAATACGCACACCTACTGTCTCCGGTAATCCATTGTTAAACTCAATTAATTTATTTAAATTATCACTTGTTATCATTCCATTACCGTTACTATCAAGTTGTATATTTGCTACTTTATCTTCTGAATGATAAGACTTATCAAAACCAGATAAACCTTTATAGTCGTAAGTATGCAATTCTGCACTTTCGATGTAAGGTAATAAGTCTTTATCAATCTGATAATTATATGACCATTGCTTACTTTTCGTTTTACCGTACGTAAAGGTACCATTTTTCATAATTTGTTGGTCGATTATAAATCCACCATGTTCTCCAGGTGCGTTATCATATGTTGCTGAACCGCTACTTGCCTTAAAAACATTTTTGTCTTCATCTGAGACATTACTTTCTAATTGAACTAAATCATCATCAGCTGTAGTTAATAAATAACCGCTACTCTCGGAAGTTCTTACAATTTTATTATTGATTGAATCGCGAACAAAAATTTGGTAATTTAGTTTATTATTATCTAAATTTCCGGCTTCATTTAAAATATTTCCAACTGTATCATCTAATTCAATTTTTCCATTTGTAGCAGTATATTGAGATAAAATCTCTGCTCCTCCAAATAAACCACCATTTGCTCTAATAAAATTGACTTCCCAAGTATTAGTTAACTTGCCATTTTCGTCATGTAATCTTATAAACTCAACAGGGTTTTTTCTACCACTTGGATTAGCAGTAATTTTTGTAACATGCTTAGAAATGATTGGATCCAATTTCAAGTCTATTTTATAACGATTGCCAGAATTCGCTCCTGACATATAACTATGAATATCGAACGGGATAACATTGCTATCTAACATATCTTGAGAATCTAAACGCTTTGGATCAAAAATTAATGAGGCAAACGTATAGTTGTCCATATACCCTAAAGATTTTTCAACTTCTTCATTTTGTTCTACTGCAGCGCTTAATGCAGTCGGTGTAGCCATCGAACGTAACATCGTACGTTTTGAGGTAGCTAATGTTTTTACATTGTCTTGCTGATTTGCAAGTTGAATAACAGATGCTTTTAAAATTTCAGTATTGATTTCTTCATCTGTTGCATTTTTATAGTCTATATCTGTATCGTTTAAAATAGCTTGTGTTTCTTCATTAGGCAGTTGACTATTTAAATAATTTTTAATCGTTGCTTCTTTATTATCATTTTTTGATAATTCTTCTGTTAGCTTTGATTGTGCATTATCTTTTTTATCCGTTATTTTCTCTTCGTTTGCTTCTGTGGCATTTGCCTTTTCAATACTTTGCTTTATATTTTCTTGTGAAGCAGTTTGTTTGGAATTATTAGAGGGGTCTTTCGTTTTTTCGGTAGTATGCGCTTTTGAATCTAGTTTGGCTGATGCTTCTTTATCTTCAGATGATGCTGTAGACGATGTCTTGTTTGTAATTTCTTTTTTCGGACTTTCAGATGGTGATTTTTTATTAACGTTATTATTAAATGATGTTTCGCTTTCAGATGTTTCTTTTTGAGATGCGTTGTTATTTATATCATTTTCATTCGTTGTTTCTTGTGTTGTTTCTTTCGATGTCTCATCTATATCTCTTTCTACTTGTGCTGATTGCTTTTCTTCATTATCGATTACTTTTTCTTGATTCGAATTTTTTTCATTTTTGGTTTCAGTAGCATGTGTTGTCTCTTTCGATACCTCATCTATGTCATTTTCTACTTGTGCTGGTTGTTTTTCTTCATTATCAATTACTTCTTGATTCGATTTTTCTTCATTTTTTGTTTCAATAGTTGATATTTCATTGCTAGTTGTATCTTGTTTACGTTCTAACTCTGTATTTTCAAACTTTTCTTCTGTATCTGTAGTTCGGCTTTCAGTACTATTTGTTGCTTCATTGTTATTTTCCACGCCTTTAATATCTTCGACATCCAGCGCTTCCCATTTATCAGAATTATCAGTTTTTTCATCTGTTTTAATCGTAGCTAATTCATCTGCTTGTGCTTCGTTACTAACGCCGAATACCAATGTTGCCCCGATTAATAATGATGCAGTTCCAACTGTAAATTTTCTAATAGCGTACTTATTTAACCTATTAGGTAAAAATCCTTGATCATTTTTCATTTTTTCCCACCTCATATTAAGTTTTCACAACTTTATTGTACTTAACTAATAAATAAATGCAAGTTATTTTTAAATGTTAAGTTAATTTTAATAAAATAACATGCACTTTACAATATTTCGTTGCTTAGTTTCACGACACATTAATTTAAAGATAGTTATCTACAAAACCCATTGTACTGTCACAATACACAAGAATAATAAACATAAATACATGTAATTCACAGTATAAATGAACACTATTAACCTCAAAACAAAAGTGTTGTTTTATACCGAAGATATTATATAAACTACGGTGCACAATGTAAATACAAAAAAATTAAGTTTAAATATTAAAAATTTTAAGAAAATTCACTTCACTTTTTAATACATATCTTTTTTTCTTTTAATATTTTGTTTACTTAGTAAATTTATGATTTTGATAATTAAATTTCATAATTTGTTCACACTCAGTTCATAAATTTTCTTTAAATTATAGTCATTAACAATCTGGAGGTTATAAAAATGAAAAAATTAATGTATAGTTCAATTTTATATACTATATTAGGTATGCTAAGTGGCTTGTTTTATCGAGAAATGTCTAAAGCAGAGAACTTTAGTGGTTATTCACAATTAAATGTAACTCATACACATTTACTAGTATTAGGTACAATCATGTTTTTAATTTTCCTAGTTATTGAAAACCAATTAAAATTAACTAAGCACCATACGCTTTTTAGTTATTTTTTCTATGTGTATCATGTAGGCGTCTTAGTAACAGTTGCTATGCAATTTGTTAATGGTATTGCAGTTATGAAAGGATTCAGTGTTAGCCCTGCTATTGCTGGTATTTCAGGGCTAGGACATATCACAATCTCAATTGCTTTTATTTTATTCTTTGTATTATTAAATAAAAGTATAAATGCTAATGCTCATCAAAATAAATCATAAATAAAAGGTCGGATTCATAGTGATATGACAAAATGATTCCGACCTTTAAAAAATATTATTAAACATTGCACAATAGTAGTTATGAAACGACAAATAACATTAGTATACCAAGTAATACTAAAAATACATAAATCCATTTTTCAAAATTATGCGGCGTTGTAACATAAGATAAATACTTTCCAATCATCACTGAAATAATTAAACAAGGTATTGATAATAAAAATAGTGACAATGTTTGTGATGTCCATATACCGCCTGTGATTTGACCGATGACAACAAAAATTGCTGTTATTAAAAAGTGTGCTTGCACTGTACTTTTAAATGCTTTAATACCCCACCGCGTCATCGTTCCATAAATCACAACTGGTACGCCATGAGAATTATATAAGCTCCCTAACATACCTGAAACTATCCCAGTAATAAATGCCCAAATTTTAGATTTCAATATAATATGAGCATAGTTTTTAAAATAAAGTGTTCGTGCCAATGCATAAATACCATATAAAATTAAAAATATACCAAGCATAAATTGGACGTTACCCGCTTCAAAATGTCTTAAACACCATATGCCTATAGGGATACCAAGTAAACTTCCTATCAACATCTTACATAAAACTTTATATTTTATCGTCTTAAAATCATAAAATATATTTAAACTAGCTACGAATAAACCTGCTAATCCAATGGTTGAAATAGCTGTATGTGTGTCTAAACCTATAATCGCAAGTAATGGCATACTAATCAGTGCTTCACCAAATCCAAAATAACTTCGAACTAAGCCTCCTAAAAATATTGCTATCAAAACGAATACTATAAAAAAATCCATTTATATACTCCTTTACATTGACTTTCAACTATAATGGATATAATCCTAACGATAATTATTCATGTTATGCTTATCATCTAAGAAGTCATCTTTGTTTGCAATATGTAGAACCTATGACTTTCTTATTATATGTGAAGTGACTGTTTCACTACATTAATTGATGTTATTCTCATTGAATTGATTGTTTTTTGAAATAATTTTCTGAGTATCATGAGCGTTTATTTTAAGTAAGATATGAATTAAATATGAAATCGTCTATACAGTTCACATCTGTATTTGTATAGGTATTTGAGTTTTTATGATATTTTAGAATAATGGTTATTTGTGTTTAAAATATTTAATGGAATGAGGTTATTTATGTTTTTAGCTTGGAACGAAATCAAACGAAACAAATTAAAATTCAGTCTAATTATTGGTGTATTAATAATGATTAGTTATTTGCTTTTTTTACTTTCAGGTTTAGCAAGTGGCTTAATGAATATGAATAGAGAGGGTATTGATAAGTGGCAAGCAGATGCAATTGTACTGAACAAAGATGCAAACCAGACCGTTGAACAGTCTCTCTTTAATACAGATGACATAGAAAATACATACAAAAATCAAACAACTCTAAAACAATCTGGTGTCATTGTTTCTAACGGGAACAATGAAGAAAATGCACTATTATTTGGTGTTACAGATCACTCTTTTTTAGTACCGGATATGATTGAAGGGAAAAAATTCAACTCAGATTATGAAGTTATTGCAGATGAAACATTGAAAGATAAAGGGTTTAAAATTGGAGATAAACTATCTCTATCTCAATCAGATGAAAACTTAAAAATAGTAGGCTTTAGTGAAAGTGCAAAATACAATGCTTCTCCAGTATTATTTTCAAATAATAATACAATCCAAAAAATCAATCCTTCCCTGGATAAATCTACGACAAATGCAGTAGTTGTTAAAGATAAAAATTGGAATAATCAATCGTTAAATAACAACTTGGAAGCAATTGGAATTGAAAGCTTTGTAGAAAATTTACCTGGTTATACAGCACAAAACTTAACCTTAAACTTTATGATTTCATTTTTATTTATTATTTCAGCAACCGTTATTGGCATATTTTTATATGTAATTACATTACAAAAAACAAATTTATTTGGTGTATTAAAAGCACAAGGGTTCACAAATGGCTACTTAGCAAAAGTAGTATTATCACAAACATTCATCATTGCTATGATTGGTACGCTTATCGGGCTTATATTAACCTTAATTACAGGCGCCTTCTTACCAAGTGCTGTACCAATTAAATTTAGCGCCGTGACGCTAATAATATATGGCGTTGTACTTATCGTTGTTTCATTAATAGGTAGTCTGTTCTCTATACTAACAATAAGAAAAGTCGATCCACTGAAAGCAATCGGATAAAGTAGGAGTGTATATGAAATGTTAGAATTCAAAAATGTTACAAAGTATTTTCAAGATGGAAATCAAAAAATAGAAGCTGTTAAACCTACAACTTTAAAATTTAACAAAAACGAACTTATTGCTATTATTGGACCTTCTGGCTCTGGAAAAAGCACATTCTTAACAATGGCCGGTGCGCTTCAAACCCCGTCTTCTGGTGACATTATTATTAATAATAGAGAAGTTTCTCAAATGTCTCAAAAAGCGTTAGCAAATACAAGAATGCAAGAAATTGGTTTTATACTTCAAGCAACTAATCTTGTACCATTTCTAACCGTAAAACAACAATTCAAGTTATTAGAGAAACAGAAAAAAGATGTGTTAAGCCAAACTGATTATAATCAACTTATGTCACAATTAAACCTTGAAGCAATTGAAAATAAACTTCCAAGTGAAATCTCAGGGGGGCAAAAACAACGTGTAGCTATTGCCAAAGCCTTGTATACGAAACCCTCTATTATTTTAGCTGATGAACCAACAGCTTCCCTAGATACGGAAAATGCTATGGAAGTCATGAAAATTTTAAAAGAACAAACACTAGATAAAAATAAAACATGCATCGTGGTTACCCATGACGAACGCCTCACAACATATTGCGACAAAGTATATCATATGGAAGATGGTGCATTAAATCTCACTTAATATGAGTGGACTCGAGACATAAATACCTGTTTTCAAAATCAAAACCATCCGTATAACGGGTGGTTTATTTTTAGATATAAACCTTTATTAATGTCCTTTTTAAATTTTTATACTAAATTCATTCATACAAATTTTTTATAAACTATCCGTAAGTATTTTTCATTTCTATATTCTACTCATAATTATTAGTATACTTTTTATACCTTTCAGTTTATTATTTGTTTAAAGGGAAATAAATATTATGATAGGTAATTATAAAAATGGAGGTGCAATTATGCATATCATTGGTCATCATCATATTTCAATGTATACAAAAAATGCAAAGAAAAACAAAGACTTTTATACTCAAGTATTAGGTTTAAGACTAGTTGAAAAGTCAGTTAATCAAGATAATCCTAAAATGTATCACTTATTTTTTGGAGATGAAATTGGCTCTCCTGGTACCTTGCTTAGTTTTTTTGAAATACCACTTTTAGGTAAAAACCGTCCAGGCACGGACTCAATACATCGTTTATCGTTACTTATCCCTGATGAAAATGCTTTAACATTCTTTAAAAAGAGACTCGAGTCTTTTGGTATAACTTGGGAACCGTTGATCTATTTAAATCAATCAGCGATTTCTTTTAAAGATATTGATGGGTTAGAAGTGATTTTATTAGTAAACAATAATTACAAAACGCCAAATGCTTGGAGAAAAAACCCATATACTCAAATTCCAGAACGGTATCAAATTCTCGGTATGGGGCCAGTTGAACTAAGAGTTAAAAACGCTCAAGAAACACTTAATTTTTTAAAAGAAACCCTAGCGTATACGCAAAGACAAGATATGGCCGAAACAGTTATGACTTTAGATGAAAAGGGGTTATACACTGATTTCGTAGTTGTAGAGCAGCAGGGAGAACGCGCACGTCCAGGGCAAGGTTATATACATCATATTGCGGTTAATACACCCAAAAGCAATGATCTAAATGCTGTTTATCAAACAATAAATCAGCAACCTGGAAATAACTCTGGCATTATAGATCGTTACTTTTTCGAATCATTGTATTACAGACAAAACCACATCTTATATGAATTTGCAACAGCAGATCCAGGTTTTACATTGGATACAAGTATTAAAAACTTAGGAAAGCATCTTAATTTACCCGATTTTATGGAAGATAGAAGAACAGAGATTGAAAATAATCTACACGAATTATAAAGGATGATATTATGGCACATTTAAAAATGAATGAAAATACGCCCCTAGAATTTGGTCTTTACTCATTAGGAGACCATTTATTAAATCCGCATAACGGAGAAAAAGTGAGTTATGAACAAAGAATTAATGAACTCATAGAAGCAAGTCGATTAGCTGAGCAAGCTGGTATTGATGTGTTTGGTGTTGGTGAAAGTCACCAAGAACACTTTACGACTCAAGCACATACAGTTGTCTTAGGAGCAATTGCCCAAGCAACGAACAAAATCAAAGTTTCTAGTTCTTCTACCATTATAAGTGCTACTGATCCTGTAAGAGTATTTGAAGACTTTGCTACTTTAGATTTAATTTCTCACGGACGCGCAGAAATCGTAGCAGGTCGCGCATCCCGAACTGGTATTTTTGACTTATTCGGATTAGATCTTAATAACTATGATGAACTTTATGAAGAAAAACTCAATTTACTAATGGAATTAAATAATACAGATAAAATTACTTGGTCAGGAAAATTCAGACCTGATTTGAATAACATGAAAATCTTTCCTCGTCCAATAGATGATACATTACCAATTTGGCGCGCTGTTGGTGGACCGCCGGCAAGTGCTATCAAAGCTGGTAGACAAGGCATACCGATGATGATTACAACTTTAGGAGGCCCATCAATGACCTTTAAAGATTCTATAGAACAATATCGATTGACTGCCAAAGAAAACGGTTTTGATAATTCTTCTGAATCTTTACCAGTCTCTACAGCTAGTCTCTTTTATACTGCAGACACAACGCAAGAAGCTTTGAGAGAATTCTACCCTCATTTAAACGTGGGTATGTCATTTATAAGAGGTACAGGTTACCCAAAACAACAATTTGCTAATGCACCAGATTACAGAGATGCTTTAATGGTTGGTAGCCCTCAACAAATTGTCGAAAAGATTTTATACCAACACGAATTATATAATCATCAACGATTTATGGCACAAATAGATTTTGGCGGCGTGCCTTTTGACAAAATCATGAAAAATATAGAACTCATAGGAAATGAAATCATCCCCGCTGTAAAAAAACATTTAAACTAATAGGAGGTATACTATGAACGTCGTGTTACTATCTGGTTCTACAGTTGGTTCTAAAACAAGTACTGCCATGAAATATCTGGACGAAGCCGTAACAAATCAAGATGATGCACTTAATATCCAATTATTCGATTTGAAAAATTTAGATTTATCTTTTAGCGATGGACGAAATTACTTGGACTATTCTGGAGACACATTAGAATTAACTACCGCTTTAATGCAGGCTGATATTATTTTTATAGGTTTTCCAATCTTCCAAGCATCTATACCAGGAACATTAAAGAACGTATTTGATTTACTTCCAGTCAATGCATTTAAAGATAAAATTGTAGGTATTATAGCTACTGCGGGTTCTCCAAAACATTACTTAATTGCTGAAACACAATTAAAACCAATATTAAGTTATATGAAAGCACACGTTATGCAAACTTATGTATTTATCGAAGAACGTGATTTTTCTAATGGTACTATTGTTAATGACGACATTATATTTAGGATCAATGATTTGGCAACATCAACCTTGCGTGTTTCTAAATTATATAATCAGATTTTAGAAGAAGAAAATGATCAATACGATTTTTAATTCATAATCTACTATTTTATTTACCTATAAATTCAAAGACCCGAGACATACTTTTATGCCTCGGATCTTTTTTGTCCTATATAAATAGTCATTATTAAATTTTAGCTATTTTTTTCTGTACCTTTCTTTTTTGCTTGTCGCTTTCTTAAGATCATCATTGAACCTATAGCGCCTAGTAAAGTTCCAAAAATCCAACTATCTTTATTTTTTCCACCTGTATTAGGTAAATGAGTTAGTGAATTCATACTATGTTCTGAACTTTCATTAGTCTCATTTTTCATTATTTGCAAATGATCTGTGACTATATTTAATTGTTGCAGTCCTGTATGAAGTCTTTCATTTAATAGTGTATTATCTTTATCATTTAAATTTTGTACTTTCACATTTTTATTTATAAGGTTATGTGAGTTTGAATTTTTGATAGTATTGTCCAAATGTTTATTTACTTTAGCATGATTTTGACCCTTTATGTTTGATGATTGTATATCTAATATACCATTGCCATCTTTATCATTTATTGATGATGAAGTCACTAAATTAATTTGATCTAAACGTTTTTGTAAATCACCTTTACCTGCTGTACCATCTGGTACATTATTAAGTTTTTCTGACGCATTTGCCTTAGCTGTTTTCAATGCTTCAATTAGTTGATCTAATTCGGCTTTTTCATCCGGGTTTACTAAACCATCAGCTGTGATTTCCACTAGCTTATTATCTGCTGCTATTTTTGCTTGTTCCACTGCCTCAATTGCTTGTTCTGCCTCAGATAATTGTTCAGTATCTAAGACTCCGTTACCGTCTTGGTCATTTATTTCTGGTGAAGTCACTGTACCAATTTGATCTAGACGTGTTTGTAACCCATCTTTGCCTGTTGTACCAGTTGGTACATTGTTCAATTTTGTCGAAGCTTCTGCTTTCGCTGTTTCTAATGCTTCAATTAGTTGATCTAACTCAGCTTTCTCGCTCGGATTTACTAAGTTATCAGACGTGATTTCCGCTAACTTATTATCTGCTGCTTTTTTAGATTCTTCTACTACCACAATTGCTTGCTCCGCCTCAGATAATTGTTCTGTATCTAGCACTCCATTACTATCTCGGTCATTTATTTCCGGTGCTGCCACTGAATCAATTTGGTTTAAGCGTGTTTGTAGTGCGACTTTACCTGCTGTACCATTTGGTACACTGTTTAATTTCGTTGAAGCTTCTGCCTTCGCTGTTTCTAATGCTTTGATAAGTTTATCTAACTCAGCTTTCTCATTTGGATTTACTAAGCCATCAGCTGTGATTTCCACTAGCTTATTATCGACGACTTTCTTAGCTTCTTCCACTGCTTCAATTGCTTGCTCCGCCTCAGATAATTGTTCTGTATCTAGCACTCCATTACTATCTCTATCATTTACTTCTGGCGCTGTCACTGAGTCAATTTGATCTAAACGTGTTTGTAACTCAGCTTTTCCTGCTGTACCAGTTGGTATGTTGGTTAATTTTGTTGAAGCTTCTGCTTTTGCCGTTTCTAATGCTTCGATAAGTTGATTTAACTCAGCTTTTTCACTTGGGTTAACCAAATTATCGGATGTGACTTCTGCTAACTTATTATCGACAGCTTGTTTAGCTTGTTCCACTCCTACAATTGCTTGTTCCGCCTCTGATAATTGTTCTGTATCTAAAACACCATTACTATCTCGGTCATTGACCTCAGGCGCTGTTACTGAAACAATTTGGTCTAAACGAGTTTGTAATCCATCTTTTCCTGGTGTACCGTTTGGTACATTGTTTAATTTCGCTGAAGCTTCTGCTTTCGCTGTTTCTAACGCTTCGATGAGTTGTTCTAACTCGGCTTTTTCACTTGGATTAACCAAATTATCGGATGTGACTTCTGCTAACTTATTATCGACGGCTTTTTTAGCTTCTTCTAATGCCGTAATTGCTTCTTCTGCCTCTGATAATTGTTCAGTATCTAAAACGCCATTACTGTCTTGATCATTTACTTCTAGGATTGTCACTGTACCAATTTGATCTAAACGTGTTTGTAACTCAGCTTTACCTGTTGTACCGTTTGGTACATTATTTAATTTCGTTAAAGCATCTGCTTTCGCTGTTTCTAATGCTTCAATTAATTTATCTAATCCGACTTTCTCGCTCGGATTAATCAAATTATCGGCTGTGATTTCAGATAACTTATTGTCTGCATCTTGCTTAGCTTGTTCCGCTGCTTCAATTGCTTGTGCTGCCTCTGATAATTGCTCTGTATCTAAAACGCCATTACTATCTCGGTCATTTACTTCTGGTGAAGTCACTGTACCAATTTGATCTAAACGTGTTTGTAATACGTCTTTACCTGTTGTACCGTTTGGTACATTGTTTAATTTCGCTGAAGCTTCTGCTTTCGCTATTTCTAACGTTTCGATGAGTTGATCTAATTCGAATTTCTCTTCTGGATTAATTAATCCGTCCAATGTGATTTCAGACAACTTATTATCGACGGCTTTCTTAGCTTGTTCTACTGCCGCAATTGTTTGTTCCGCCTCAGACAGTTGTTCAGTATCTAGAACGCCATTACTATCTTGATCATTCACTTCTGGTAAACTCACTGAACCAATTTGGTCTAGGCGTGTTTGTAGTGCATCTTTGTCTGTTATACCATCTGGTACATTGTTTAATTTCGTCGAAGCTTCTACTTTAGCTGTTTCTAATGCTTCGATAAGTTGATTTAACTCAGCTTTTTCACTTGGATTTACTAATCCATCAAATGTAACTTCAGATAACTTGTTATTTACGTCTTGTTTAGCTTGTTCTACTGCCGCAATTGCTTGTTCTGCTTCTGATAATTGTTCAGTATCTAAAACGCCATTACTATCTCGGTCATTTACTTCTGGGATTGTCACTGAACCGATTTGGTCTAAACGACTTTGTAATTCATCTTTACCTGTTGTACTATCAGGTACATTATTCAGTTTTTCTGATGCGTTTGTTTTTGCTGTTTCTAACGCTTCAATTAGTTGATCTAACTCAGCTTTTTCACTTGGATTTACTAATCCATCAGATGTAACTTCAGATAACTTATTATCGACGGTTTTCTTAGCTTCTTCCACTGCCGCAATTGCTTCTTCTGCTTTAGACAACTGCTCTGTATCTAAAGCTCCATTGGCGTCTTGATCATTTACTTCTGGTGCAGTCACTGAATCAATTTGAGCTAGACGTGTTTGTAATTCATCTTTTCCTGTCGTACCATCTGGTACATTGTTAAATTTTTCTGATGCATTTGTTTTTGCTGTTTCTAACACTTCAATTAATTTCTCTAACTCAGATTTTTCTTCTGGATTAATTAATCCGTCCGATGTGATTTCAGTTAACTTATTATCGACGACTTTCTTAGCTTCTTCCACTGCTTCAATTGCTTCTTCTGCCTCTGATAATTGTTCAGTGTCCAAGACTCCATTACTATCTTGGTCATTTACTTCCGGTGTTGTCACTGAACCAATTTCACCTAAACGTGTTTGTAATCCGTCTTTACCTGTTGTACCGTTTGGTACATTGTTTAATTTCGTTGAAGCTTCTGCCTTAGCTGTTTCTAATGCTCCGATAAGTTGATCTAACTCGGCTTTCTCACTTGGATTTACTAACCCATCCTCTGTGATTTCAGATAACTTATTATCGACGGCTTTCTTAGCTCGTTCTACTGCCGCAATTGCTTGTTCCGCCTCTGATAATTGTTCTGTATCTAAAACGCCATCACCATCTTGATCATTGACCTCAGGCGCTGTTACTGAACCAATTTGATCTAAACGAGTTTGTAATCCATCTTTTCCTGTTGTACCGTCTGGTACACTGTTCAATTTCGCTGAAGCTTCTGCTTTTGCCGTTTCTAACGTTTCGATGAGTTGATCTAATTCGTCTTTCTCGCTCGGATTAATTAATCCATCCGATGTGATTTCAGATAACTTATTATCTACAGCGTTCTTAGCTTGTTCCATTGCTTCAATTGCTTCTTCTGCCTCTGATAATTGGTCTGTATCTAGTACACCATTACTATCTCGGTCATTGACCTCAGGCGCTGTTACTGAAACAATTTGGTCTAAACGAGTTTGTAACTCACCTTTACCTGTTGTACCGTTTGGTACACTGTTCAATTTCGCTGAAGCTTCTGCTTTCGCTGTTTCTAATGCTTCGATAAGTTGATCTAACTCAGCTTTCTCGCTCGGATTTACTAAGTTATCAGACGTGATTTCCGCTAACTTATTATCGACCGCTTTTTTAGCTTCTTCTACTGCTTCAATTGCTTGTTCCGCTTTAGACAACTGCTCTGTATCTAAGACTCCGTTACTGTCTTGGTCATTTATTTCTGGTGAAGTCACTGTATCGATTTGATCTAAGCGTGTTTGTAATCCGTCTTTACCTGTCGTACCGTCTGGTACATTATTGAGTTTTTCTGACGCATTTGTTTTAGCTATTTCTAATGTTTCAATTAATTTCTCTAATTCAGCTTTTTCACTTGGATTTACTAAGTTATCAGACGTAATCTCAGACAACTTGTTAGCTGCTACTTTTTTAGCTTGTTCTACTGCAGCGATTGCTTCTTCTGCTTTAGACAACTGCTCTGTATCTAAAACTCCATTGGCGTCTTGATCATTCACTTCTGGAGAAATCACTGAATCAATTTGGTCTAAGCGACTTTGTAACTCACCTTTACCTGTTGTACCGTTTGGTACACTGTTCAATTTCGCTGAAGCTTCTGCTTTCGCTGTTTCTAATGCTTCGATAAGTTGATCTAACTCGGCTTTCTCACTTGGATTTACTAAACCATCTGGCGTAATTTCTGTTAACTTATTATCGACGGCTTTTTTAGCTCGTTCTGCTGCCGTAATTACTTCTTCTGCTTTAGACAACTGCTCTGTATCTAAAACTCCATTGGCGTCTTGATCATTTACTTCTGGTAAAGTCACTGAGTCAATTTGATCTAAACGTGTTTGTAATCCGTCTTTACCTGTTGTACCGTCTGGTACATTATTGAGTTTTTCTGACGCATTTATTTTAGCTATTTCTAATGTTTCAATTAATTTCTCTAATTCAGCTTTTTCACTTGGATTTACTAACCCATCCTCTGTGATTTCAGATAACTTATTATCGACGGCTTTCTTAGCTCGTTCTACTGCCGTAATTGCTTCTTCTGCTTTAGACAACTGCTCTGTATCTAGCACTCCATTGCTATCTTGATCATTTACTTCTGGTAAAGTCACTGGACCAATTTGATCTAAACGTGTTTGTAACCCATCTTTTCCTGTTGTACCGTCTGGTACATTATTGAGTTTTTCTGACGCATTTGTTTTAGCTATTTCTAATGTTTCAATTAATTTCTCTAATTCAGCTTTTTCACTTGGATTTACTAAGTTATCAGACGTAATCTCAGACAACTTGTTAGCTGCTACTTTTTTAGCTTGTTCCACTGCCGCAATTGCTTGCTCCGCCTCTGATAATTGTTCTGTATCTAAAACGCCATCACCATCTTGATCATTGACCTCAGGCGCTGTTACTGAACCAATTTGATCTAAACGAGTTTGTAATCCATCTTTTCCTGTTGTACTGTCTGGTACACTGTTCAATTTCGCTGAAGCTTCTGCTTTTGCCGTTTCTAACGTTTCGATGAGTTGATCTAATTCGTCTTTCTCGCTCGGATTAATTAATCCGTCCGATGTGATTTCAGATAACTTATTATCTACAGCGTTCTTAGCTTGTTCTGCTGCTTCAATTGCTTGTTCCGCTTTAGACAACTGCTCGGTATCTAGTACACCATTACCATCTTGATCATTTACTTCTGGTAAAGTCACTGAACCAATTTGATCTAAACGTGGTTGTAACCCATCTTTTCCTGTTGTACCGTCTGGTACACTATTCAATTTCGCTACAGCTTCTGCTTTCGCTGTTTCTAATGCTTCGACAAGTTGATCTAACTCAGCTTTCTCGCTCGGATTTACTAAGTTGTCAGACGTGGTTTCCGCTAACTTATTATCGACGGCTTTTTTAGCTTGTTCTACTGCCGCAATTGCTTGTTCCACCTCAGATAACTGCTCTGTATCTAGCACGCCATTACCGTCTTGATCATTCACTTCTGGGAAATTCACTGAATAAATTTGGTCTAAGCGAGTTTGTAGTGCATCTTTACCTGTTGTACCGTCTGGTACATTATTCAGTTTTTCTAACGCATTTGTTTTTGCCGTTTCTAATGCTTCAATTAAGCCGTCTAATTCGGCTTTTTCATCCGGATTAATTAATCCGTCCGCTGTAATTTCAGTTAACTTGTTATCTGCAGCTTGCCTAGCTTGTTCTGCTGCTTCAATTGCTTGTTCCGCCTCTGATAATTGTTCAGTATCTAAAACGCCATTACTATCTCGGTCATTTATTTCTGGTGAAGTCACTGAACCGATTTGGTCTAGTCGGCTTTGTAACTCATCTTTGCCTGTTGTACCGCCTGGTATATTATTGAGTTTTTCTGACGCATTTACTTTTGCCGTTTCTAATACCTCAATTAATTCCTCTAATTCGGCTTTTTCACTTGGATTTACTAAGTTATCAGACGTAATCTCAGACAACTTGTTAGCTGCTGCTTTTTTAGCTTCTTCTACTGCCGTAATTGCTTGTGATGCCTCTGATAACTGTTCTGTATCTTTAACCCCATTACTATCTCGGTCATTTACTTCCGGTGTTGTCACTGAACCAATTTTACCTAAACGTGTTTGTAATCCGTCTTTACCTGTTGTACCGTTTGGTACATTATTCAGTTTTTCTGACGCATTTACTTTTGCCGTTTCTAATACCTCAATTAATTCCTCTAATTCGGCTTTTTCACTTGGATTTACTAAGTTATCAGACGTGATTTCCGCTAACTTATTATCGACGGCTTTCTTAGCTTCTTCTACTGCCGTAATTGCTTCTTCTGCTTTAGACAACTGCTCTGTATCTAAAACTCCATTGGCGTCTTGATCATTCACTTCTGGAGAAATCACTGAATCAATTTGGTCTAAGCGACTTTGTAACTCACCTTTACCTGTTGTACCGTTTGGTACACTGTTCAATTTCGCTGCAGCTTCTGCTTTCGCTGTTTCTAATGCTTCGACAAGTTGATCTAACTCAGCTTTCTCGCTCGGATTTACTAAGCTATCAGACGTGATTTCCGCTAACTTATTATCGACGGCTTTCTTAGCTTCTTCCACTGCCGCAATTGCTTCTTCTGCCCCTGATAACTGTTCTGTATCTAAAACCCCATTACTATCTCGGTCATTTACTTCCGGTGTTGTCACTGAACCAATTTCACCTAAACGTGTTTGTAATCCGTCTTTACCTGTTGTACCGTTTGGTACATTATTCAGTTTTTCTGACGCATTTACTTTTGCCGTTTCTAATACCTCAATTAATTCCTCTAATTCGGCTTTTTCTTCTGGATTTACTAAGCTATCCGATGTAATTTCAGATAACTTATTATCTACCGCTTGTTTAGATTGTTCCACTCCTACAATTGCTTGTTCCGCCTCTGATAATTGTTTTGTATCTAAAACGCCATTACCGTCTTGATCATTCACTTCTGGAGAAATCACTGAATCAATTTGGTCTAAGCGACTTTGTAACTCACCTTTACCTGTTGTACCGTTTGGTACATTGTTTAATTTCGCTGAAGCTTCTGCTTTCGCTGTTTCTAACGCTTCGATGAGTTGATCTAACTCAGCTTTCTCGCTCGGATTTACTAAGTTATCAGACGTGATTTCCGCTAACTTATTATCGACGGCTTTTTTAGCTTCTTCTACTGCTTCAATTGCTTGCTCCGCCTCAGATAATTGTTTAGTATCTAGAACGCCATTACCATCTTGATCATTGACCTCAGGCGCTGTCACTGAACCAACTTGATTTAAGCGAGTTTGTAACTCTTCTTTGCCTGGTGTACCATTTGGTACATTGTTTAATTTCGTCGAAGCTTCTACTTTAGCTGTTTCTAACGCTTCGATGAGTTGTTCTAACTCGGCTTTTTCTTCTGGATTTACTAAGCTATCCGATGTAATTTCAGATAACTTATTATCTACTGCTTGTTTAGATTGTTCCACTCCTACAATTGCTTGTTCCGCCTCTGATAATTGTTCTGTATCTAAAACGCCATTACCGTCTTGATCATTCACTTCTGGAGGAATCACTGAATCAATTTGGTTTAAGCGAGTTTGTAACTCATCTTTGCCTGTTGTACCGTTTGGTACACTGTTCAATTTCGCTGAAGCTTCTGCCTTAGCTGTTTCTAACGCTCCGATAAGTTGATCTAACTCGGCTTTCTCACTTGGATTTACTAAACCATCTGACGTAATTTCTGTTAACTTATTAGCTACAGCGCTCTTAGTTTGTTCCACTGCTTCAATTGCTTGCTCCGCCTCAGATAATTGTTCTGTATCTAAAACGCCATTACCGTCTTGATCATTCACTTCTGGCGCTGTCACTGAGTCAATTTGATCTAAGCGAGTTTGTAACTCAGCTTTTCCTGTTGTACCAGTTGGTACACTGTTCAATTTCGCTGAAGCTTCTGCTTTTGCCGTTTCTAATGCCTCAATTAATTTATCTAATTCGGCTTTTTCTTCTGGATTTACTAAGCTATCCGATGTGATTTCAGTTAACTTGTTAGCTGCTGCTTTTTTAGCTTCTTCTACTGCTTCAATTGCTTGTTCTGCCTCTGATAACTGTTCTGTATCTAAAACGCCATTACTATCTCGGTCATTTACTTCTGGGATTGTCACGGAACCGATTTGGTCTAAACGACTTTGTAATTCATCTTTACCTGTTGTACTATCAGGTACATTATTCAGTTTTTCTGATGCGTTTGTTTTTGCTGTTTCTAATGCTTCGACAAGTTGATCTAATTCGAATTTCTCACCTGAATTTACTAAGTCATCAGACATGATTTCTGTCAACTTGTTAGCTGCGATTTTCTTAGCTTCTTCCGCAGCTTGAATTGCTTGTTCTGCCTCTGATAACTGTTCTGTATCTAGCACGCCATTACTATCTTGATCATTTACTTCTGGTGCTGTTACTGAACCAACTTGGTTTATGCGTGTTTGTAACTCATCTTTGCCTGTCGTACCGTTTGGTACACTGTTCAATTTCGTCGAAGCATCTACTTTCGCTGTTTCTAATGTTTCGATTAATTTTTCTAACTCAGCTTTTTCATTTGGATTTACTAATCCATCCGATGTGATTTCTGCTAACTTATTATTGACGGCTTTCTTAGCTTCTTCCGCAGCTTGAATTGCTTGTTCTGCCCCTAATAATTGTTCTGTGTCTAACACGCCATTGCTATCTCGATCATTTACTTCTGGCGCTGTCACTGAGTCAATTTGTTTTAAGCGTGTTTGTAACTCATCTTTGCCTGTCGTACCGTTTGGTACACTGTTCAATTTCGCCGAAGCATCTACTTTCGCTGTTTCTAATGTTTCGATTAATTTTTCTAACTCAGCTTTTTCATTTGGATTTACTAATCCATCCGATGTGATTTCTGCTAACTTATTATTGACGGCTTTTTTAGCTTCTTCTACTCTCGCAATTGCTTCTTCTGCCTCAGATAACTGCTCGGTATCTAAGACGCCGTTACTGTCTTGATCATTTACTTTTGGTAATGTCACTGTGTCAATTTGATCTAAACGTGTTTGTAATCCGTCTTTACCTGTTGTACCGTCTGGTACACTATTCAATTTAGCTGCAGCTTCTACTTTAGCTGTTTCTAACGCTTCGATAAGTTGATCTAACTCGACTTTTTCTTCTGGATTAACTAATCCGTCCGATGTGATTTCAGTTAACTTGTTATCTACAGCTCTCTTATCTTGTTCCACTGCCGCAATTGCTTGTTCTGCCTCTGATAATTGTTCTGTATCTTTAACCCCATTACTATCTCGGTCATTTACTTCCGGTGTTGTCACTGAACCAATTTGGTTTAAGCGTGTTTGTAACTCCGCTTTGCCCGGTGTCCCATTAGGCACACTATTTAACTTCTCTAATGCAGTTGATTTAGCTGTTTCTAATACTTGATTTAACCTATCTATTTCTGCCTTTTCACTTGGATTAACTAAGCTGTCATTAGTCACTTCCGCTACCTTTTGAGCCACATTTCGTCTGGCTTGTTCTGCTGCTTGAATGGCCTGTTCCGCTTGTAATAATTGTTCCGTATCCAAGACTCCGTTACTATCTCTATCATTTACTTCTGGTAAAGTTACTGTGTCAATTCGACCTAAGCGTGTTTGTAACTCACCTTTACCTGTCATATTATTTGGTACGTTGTTGATTTTCTCTGCAGCTGTGCTTTTAACTATCTGTAAATCATTATTTAATTTATCTACTAGGGCTTTCTCACTTGGTGTAATTAACCTATCTTTTGTTACTTCTTCCAGTTTTTGATTTACATCACGTTTAGCTTGTTCTGCTGCTTGGACAGCTTGACTGGCTTGTGACAGTTGTTCTGTATCAAGAACTCCATTACTATCTACATCATTTACTTCTGGTAATGTCACTGTGTCAATTTTTTCTAATTTTTTCTGAAGTTTAATTTTATCTTTAATACCCTCTGGTAAGTTATTTACTTTTTCACTAGCTGTAGTCTTAGCCACTTTTAGTGCTTTATTTAAGCGGTCTATTTCGTTCTTCTCGTTTGGATTTATCAAACCATCTCTTGTTACTTCTACCAGCTTTTGGTCTACAGTTTGTTTTGCTTGTTCAGCCTTTTGGACAGCTTGTGCCGCTTCTGATAATTGAATATCATCTGCTACACCATTACTATCTAAATCATTCACTTTAGGTGAATTTACTGTGCCGATTTGGTCTAACCTACCTTGTAACTGATTTTTACCCGCTGTGCCGCTTAACACACCATTTAATTTAGTTATAGCTATTTGTTTTGCTTCTTCTAGGGCGTGGTTTGCTTCATCTACTTTTCGTTTCTCTGCAGGACTTACAGCTCCATCTGCTAATACTTTTGACAATTGTTGCTCAGCATATTGTTTTGCTTGTTCCGCTGTTTGTATTGCTTCTTCAGCCTTTTTTTTCTTAGATTTAGTTAAAGCTTTATTAATCCTTGTAGCTACATCATCGATATCGACAGACTGGTTTGTTATATTCACGCCTCTAAGCACATGAGGATCTATTGTATCACTAAGTATATATCCAAATAGTTTATCTTTCTTAACATCTATATAATGGTTAGCATCAAACGATATATAGAATTTAACTGTACCACCAGACCCGCCACCAGTATTTGGATTACCGTTAGAACCACTATGTGGACGTGTATATGAATAGTAACCTAAATGGTCTTGTTCTAACATCACTCTTTGTCTACCTTCATATTCAGCAAAAACTTTTTTAATTTTTTTATTTAAACTTTCATTTGGCCTTATAGCATAATTTTCAAATCGGTAAGTACCTCGACCTTTTTCTTTAGATAAAACCATAGTCGCAATGAGCACATCACCATCGTCATAAAAAATATCATCTTGAACTATACCAAAATGATTTTTCGTCACGTCAGATTGGTTCGTAAATGTATAAACAGCGCGATAATCGTCATTATTTCTGTTCAAAGTCAAGTCTTTCATTTTATACAATAATTGATTGATATTATTGGCTTGGTATGCGTTAAGCTTTTTATTAGTAGCTATTCCATAATTACCGTTAAAAATAGCATCGTAAGAAAATTTATTGTTTTTAAGTACGGTTTGCCTAATGATATTTCTTAAAAATAACTTTCTTTCTTCTTCAGTTAACTCATTTCTATTTTTTTCAACCTCTCTTATAGCTGTTGTAATAAAATCACCTGCTTGTACAGAGGTGTAATTCAACTTAGGATTGTAGACTATTTTTCGTATATTGTTAAAGTATAATAATCTATCCAAACTTCTAGCAACTCGTGATTTGGGTTTGTTTGGATATTGTTGTTTTATATTTTCTTTATTTGTTTTAATATTTTTATTTATAGTTGTTTCTTCAGCGTTTTTAAAACTCATAACTTTTGCACTTGAATTTGTAAAATTCACATTTTGTTTACTGGTATTTTCCTCTGTATTATTACGATCATTAGTTTCAATGTCGCTTTTTATTGAGACGTTAGGCTTTACGGCTGATGTTTTTTCTATTTCGTTATCGTTTGACAATATATTATTTTCTTTATCATTTAATAATTTGTTTGTTTGTTTAAAATTACTTTCAGATGAACTTTTAATTTGTTTTTCTGTTTGAACATCATCACCTGTTTTATTTTCTTGTGGTTTTATATCATTTTGATGTTGGTTTTGTTCAATTTGAGGCTTATTATGTACAATATTTGGGTCTTCTATATTTACTTTTTGGTCTTCTGCATCTTCTTTGTTAGGAATGTTATGAGGTACATTTTTAGATATATTATTATTCGATTCCTGGCTAATCGATGCGCTCTCACTTTCATTATGTGTTTGACTATTAATAAGAGTGTTGTTCTCCTCATTTTTATCTGGGTTAACTTGTTTATCTATGTTATCTATATCATTTAATGCTGACTTATCTTCACTTTCCAACATGTCTGCTTGTGCTTCTCCACTTTGGCTAAAAATCAATATACTGCCTAAAAGTATTGAAGCAGTTCCAATATTGAATTTCCGTATAGAATATCTGTTGTTTCTTCTTGCAATGTATTCTTTAAATATTCTCATAGGTATTTAATACTCCTTTTAATTAGTAAATTACCATCGCGTTTAATTCAATAGAACGCAATAAAAATTTCTAAAACAATTATAATTTGTTATTTTAATAGCTCATACTACTCGAATTATCTTAGTAAAAAAGTAAAGTATTTTAGTAAAATTTCGCTACTTTAATACGATATAAAATTGGACATAAAAAAGCGCATATAACACCAAATTAAACTTTTGGTTTCATATACGCTCAAATAAATAATTAAATTTTTCATAATGCTATAAGGTAGGTAAAAGTAGATTAACTTATAAGTTAACTTAATTTATTAACTATTAATCCTTTTATTGGTTCAAAAATTGTCATTTCTTTCTTATCCAATAATGCTTCTGTTAACTGTACTTCTGTGATTTGGTTGGTATCATACCATTTAATAAAAAATGTGCGTGTCGTTAAATTGAGTACTGTTTGGTATAAAGTATAATGTAGACCCTCGTCTTCATCTCTGACAGCACCTTTAGGTATACTCATTATCTCTAATAATTTAAACGCATTTAATATATCATTTTCTGAGCTGTTATCTTCTTCTAGGTAGTTTTTTAAATACGCGATACGGACAAAACGTTCAGCTGAAGTATAACCACCTGGTAAACCAAATGTCCCGCCCTCATTTCCTAGCGATTTTAAAGCGATGTTTGCAAATTTTTCTTCTTTAGGTTTTTGAGGTGAAATGTTTATGTAATTCTTCAAATTTTCATAATGCCAATTTAAATCTGGATTATTAGTTAATACAGCTACTGGGTTAGCGTTGATTACTATGCGTCCTTCATTAAAGGTTAGCTCCACTGTTTTGCCAGTATCATCAGAAATATGATAATGAAGTGGAGGAACTTCTGATATGTCATTTAATGTATGTGCTACCACATTAACTGATTTTGCATTTTCTATTAGATCTTCAATATTTTGGTTGTATCCTAAAATCCAATTAATCACTTCATTTTGAGCAATATTCATATAACCTTCTTTAATCTCGCTTGCATAAGAAGCATAACCTCTAAAATATTGAACCGACGCACCGACTCCATGTTCATTAACGCCATCTCCAAATAAAAATCCTTCCATATCACTGCCTGAACCTACGAACCCATATAATGTCTCACCTTTATAATCAACACGTGATTCCCAATAATAATGACGTGGTTGTACTGCTGGGTTACCTTTTAATTGATAAACAAAATCCATGGTGCGAGCTAATATAGCTTGATTATTTTTTGAAAAAAATGAAAAACCTGTACACATCTGTAATTGCTCCTTTATTTAAATATACTTAAATATGATGAAATCATATTTTAACGTTAACTAAGATTTTAATTAAATTTAATTTATATTAATAGCAATTCGCTTACATAATAAAAGAGACAGCTCGCATAGAAATAAACGCTTATCATGTATATTCAACAACTTTATTATTTTCTAATGATTTATGTACATCTATAATACGCTGATTTAAAGAACCTTTGTAAGGTAAGTTAGGCTTATATAAATGATTAATAAAAGGGCCGTCGATAAGCACATCTATATTTTTTAAAAATTCAATTCTTAAAGTTTGATCATTTGCTAAATATTCAAATAAAAATCCAGTCCATACCCATAATGTTTTACTATCACCAAAACGTTTTCGAAATGCTTGCGCACAAGTAAGTGTGACATCTAAATTACAAAATGGCTCGCCACCTAAAATACTCAATCCTTCTATATAATCTGGCTCACAATTTTTCAAAATTTCATTTAAAGTTTCATTGTTAAATCGTTCTCCATATTTAAAGTTTTGCGCTGCTTTATTGTAACAATTTAAACATGCGAATGGACATCCTGAAACATACAAACTACATCTAACGCCTTCGCCGTCTACGAAACTTTGTCTTTCTATTTTTGCTATATAACCTTGGCCTTGTGTAATATTTAAAATCGTCATATCGACCGGTCTTTCATATGTTTGACCCTTGCGCACATTTCTTTATGTCTTCCTTCAATCGTAGGACGTTGCACTGGATTGCCTAAATAACCACATGTTCTTTTTACTACATCTACTGTTTTAGGATCATTATTACCACAATCTGGACATTGATATCCAGTTTTAGTAGTTTTAAAATCACCTTTGAAATCACATAAACGACAATGATCTATAGGAATATTTGTACCTAAATAGCTAATTTTATCGTATGAGTAATCCCATACTGCTTCTAGTGCTTTTATATTGTGTGTTAATTTTGGGTATTCACAATAATGTATATAACCTCCACTAGCATAAAAAGGATAATCTTTTTCAAAATCAATTTTCTCAAAAGGTGTTATATCTTTTCGAACATCATAGTGGAATGAATTTTGATAATATCCTTTACTTGTAATATCTGCTATATTTCCAAATTTTTCCCTATCTAATCTACAAAAACGGTCTGTTAACGATTCACTTGGCGTACTGTATATGCTAAACCAAATATCATATATTTCAGTCCATTTGAGTTGATAGACTTTCATCGCTTTTAATATATCTAATGTAAAAGCTTTTCCTTTAGATGTTTTTTCCCAATTAGCGCCATAAAATACAATAGCGGCTTCATACAAACCAATATAGCCTATTGAAAGCGTTGCGCGTTTACCTTTAAATAAGGACATCACACTATCTTTATCGGTCAAACGATGTTTAAAGGCGCCATTTTTATATAATATGGGTGCATTGTCTGGAGTTGCTTGTTCTAAACGTTCAATCCTATAAACTAGTGCATCGTGCATCACTTGCATGCGTTCATGAAATAATTTCCAAAAAGATTCCATATTACCTTTTGACTCTAAAGCGATTCTAGGTATGTTAAGCGTCACTACCCCCAAATTACATCTACCATTATTCTCTCCTTCACCATCTTCATTTTTCCAAAGTGGTAAAAATGAACGACAGCCCATTGGTGCTTTAAAATCACCTAATATTTCTACCGTTTTATCGTAATTTAATATATCCGGATACATTCTTTTTGTAGAACATTCTAATGCTAATTGTTTAATATCGTAATTCGGATCGTCTTTACTATAATTAATGCCTTTTTTAATAGAAAATACTAACTTAGGAAAAATGGCAGTAATTCGATCTTTACCGAGCCCTTTAATACGTGTTTGTAATATCGCTCGTTGAATCTTTCGACTATATCGATCTGTGCCTAATCCAAAACCGAGCGTGACAAATGGCGTTTGGCCATTTGAAGTGTAAAGTGTATTAATCTCGTACTCCAAACTTTCAATAGCATCATTGATATCTTGTGTAATTTGATAATCAATATACGTTTCTATATGCTCTTTTTCGACAAATTGCGCTGCTAATTTACGATGTTTTATTTCATTATATTTAGCGTAGCAGCTTAATAGTTCATCCACTCTATCAATTGTGCAGCCACCGTATTGGCTACTAGAGACATTCGCAATAATTTGCACCAACTGCGCTGAAGCAGTTTGAATCGATTTTGGTGAGGTCACAGAAGCATTTCCTATTTGAAAACCATTTTTCAACATACTTTCAGCATCAATTAAGCAGCAATTTGTAAGTGGTTGAAATGGATGGTAATCCAAATCATGGAAATGTATATCCCCATTTGTATGTGCTTCTGCTACATGTTTTGGTAATAAATAGTCTAAGGCGTATGACTTCGAAACAACACCTGCTGTTAAATCTCTCATAGTAGAAAATGTAGCACTATCTTTATTTGCATTTTCATTTATCACTGTAGGATCTTTTGTAATAAGATTTGTTAAATCCTGTTCAATTTTATTCATCCTGCCCCTCTTTTCTATATATTGTATTTACTTTATAATCTAAGACACAATATATAGTGTTTCAATTCAAAAGAAGTCAATTAACAAATCCGTCACAACTTTGTTAAGAATTTTCGAACATTAATTTTTATTTAAAAAAATTATACATTGATCATATTAGTTATCTATTATTAATATCATAAAAAACCTGAAACATTAACTTGTCCCAGGTTCTTTGACTAATAACATGAAAATAATAATAAATTCAAATATTAATCTAGAATAATAATTTGGAAGCATAGATGACAACAACTACAGTAATGGAACTTAATAAAGTAGATAAAAAGACAAGTTCTGCTGCTAATTCTGGGTAATTATCATATTCTTGGGCAATAACAGAACTATTTACTGATGTTGGCATTGCAGAAGCAATAAATAGTGTTTGTGCAATAATGCCTTCTATACCCATAATTTTAATAATTATAAATGCTATTATAGGACCAACTACTAATCTCACAAATATAAAAACATAGGTCGATGACCATTTGAGACTGAAATTGATATTAGCGATCTGTGCACCAAGCATAATTAAAGCAATTGCAATCATTGCATCAGCCACGTAATTAGCTGGTGTCCAAATAAATTCCGGTACGGGCACATCAGCATAATTTAAAATAATTGCAAATAGTAAAGCGTAAAGCACTGGCATTTTGAAATAGCCTAACATAGCTTTGAGTTTACCAATTTGGGCAGACTGAATCGCAAATATACCGTAAGAAAAGGTGAAAATATTTTGTAATGACAGTACGATTACTTGTACTGACATTGCCAATGGATCCCCTTTGAACACTAAATCGTTAACTGGCACCCCATAATTGCCAGAGTTAAAAAATAATACACTATTCGTTAGTGTTGTAGCTTCACCTTTATCTCTCTTTTTAAATAAAGTTAAAATTTTACCAACTAAAAAAAGAATAAGTATGTATATAATGAAAAAAGCTACTATATATAATAATAAATGTATTTCAAAATTCGTCTTGTAAAACTTAACAAAAATAAATCCCGGTACAAACACATATATATTCAATTTTGCTAATGTTTTTAAATCTAGAGTGAATTTTTTCTGTAAGACAAATCCCAGTATAATCATTATAAAAATAGGTAGCAACACAGTTTGCAATATGTATAACATTTCACTCATGGTAGAACACTCCCCTTTAAGAAAAATTATACATGAGTCGTATCTATTTTTGTTAAAAATGCATCAAATGTTTTATTTATAAATGGGCGCTGCCATTTAATAGTACTAAGCGTTTATACATTACTATTAAAATTAGGAGCGAAATAGAAATCAGAAAATTAAAATATGACTTCCTACTTTTGCTCCTATAATGATACCTAAATTTTTAAAGTTTCGTGTATAAATTAATTTATACACTTATCATTTAATAACTTCTTATAGTTTACGATTATAACCTTGAAAATTATTTTATTTGCCGTTATTACTATCTTCTTTTTCGTTTTTATTTTCATTACTTATGTTATTTTCACCTTTATTCTCTTGTTCTCTTTTGTTTCTTTTCTTTTCTTCCATAATTGACATAACTATAAACCCAATGACCAATAATGGTGTAAGGATACCAATCATCATCATCATTTAACTCACCCCATTTTATTAATTTCACTTTTAATTTTTATACTAATACTTTATTACCAATTTACACGTTTTTAGAAACTTCCTCAATAGAACAATCAACCTATTTTTTATCTATGAAAAATAGCACTTCAAAGTTTTACTTTTAATAGCTACTTTAGATGAAGCATATCAAACACTGTCCTACCTCTTAAAAATTTAATTATTTACGCTTAAATGCACTATCTATTTTCTTTTCTAAAAAATAGTTGCTTTTCATGCTGTCTCTTCTCCTCCTATTGTTTTTAAACTTTTATTTATATATTATAAAAGTAAAGTAGCATAAAAGAATTTTTATAAATGATTATAACAACATAAAGCAAAACGAGATAATTCAGAGCAAAATAGATATTTGGAAAACCTTATGCATTAGTAAAAATATATTGTTCACTAATTTTTCGATATTTTCATTACTATTATGAGTTAAAATCCAATATATTATAAATAAATATATATAATATCCATTTTTTTACTTTAGTATTATAATTTTTCATAGTTTTGCGATATTAATTGACTATTCTACTAATGAAGCAGTAATATTTTAATAATAAAATTCTATTCAAGACTATTCACAAAAATGTCTCTTAGCATGATAGGTAATAAGTGCAACACTATAAATGCAAAGGGTCATCTTTGTTTAATGTAAATTAAACCTAATTAAATTTTGCGTTTATCAACCTTTGGGAGTGGAACAAATGAATTACAATCAAATCATCTACGCTGAATATGACAAATTAGACCATTTAAATACGCCTAATTTTTCAAATTTATATTTAGTTATTTCAGGTGTTTTACATTTCCAAAAGTTAGATTCAGATTATGTATTTCAACGTGGTAATGTTTTTGTTGTTTATGATTTTGAGGAAAACTTAATCATTCACAGAACAGGAATTCTTGCTTGTATTTCAATAAATAATTTAAGTTATAATCGTTTTTCATTAGTAAATAGAGAAGACCTAATAAATAAATCTCAGAGATCTAAACTTATAACTGAAACTTATATAGAGACTTTGAAAGCCATTCTTAAAAATGATTCATTTAACAGTGACATTGGCGTTATTAAATTAATTAATTATTTTAGCCCTACAAAAACACGTTTACATACCAACTTATCCTACTCAAATAAATTAATTAAAAATGTTGTTGAATATATTAATCAAAATTACAAACAGCCCTTAACACTTGATATATTAGCTAAAAAATTTTTTGTGAATAACAGTTATCTATCTAGGGAATTTTCAAAAAAGATGAATATTTCTTTAATAAAATATATTAAAAAGGTAAAAATTTATAGTCTTTCTAGAGAATTACTAGATAATGGAAACGGAGAATCAACATGGCGTAATTATGGCTTTCGTTCATATAATACATATTTAAGAGACTTTAAAAAGGTGATGAAAATGACACCAAAAGATTTCATCAAACAACACACTTATAAAAATGAAAATACTAGTATTGAACATCATCATTTATATAATCAACTACAGCTTCTTTTAGATGATATTAAACCTACATAATATGCCATTTAAATAACAAAACCAAGCTTTCCTTTAAAAGGATCACTTGGTTTTGTTGGTTAATATTTATATTTATTATCGTCATCTGAATCTGTATATTTATCTTTAATTTCTTGTTGTTCGTTCTCTTTTTGATCTTCAGACAACACATATGAATTATTATGCTCATTTACTTGCGAGCCATCTTTAATATAAGGGTTAGCATCATCTTCTGCATTTCTCGTATAGATAGGATCTCTCGGTTTTCTCACGAGCAACATAATACCTGAAACTAGCCATAATATGGCATTAATCCAATTACCAGCAAATGAAATAACGCCTACAATGATTAGTAAGATACCTGCCGCCTTTGCTTTTTTGCCAATTAACACCGCACCAATGATCGCGATAATTAATAAAATAATTGATAACACAAGTCCTGCTGTTACCAGTCCACTAAGCATATTGATAACCGCTTCTCCATTTTCGTATGTGATGGTACTGTCGCTTTCCATCATCGACTGTATCATGGCATCTTTCATTGACCCGTTTCCGAATAATGGTAGGAAAATCGCAAGCACAATCACGCCAAGTAATTGGAGCCCGATACCAATCCAAGCAAGCACGCGTTCAACAGTTCTTTTCATCATGTTACACTCCTTGTCATCAGTTTATGATTTTTTCCAATTAGTACACTTTTCAAATTATATAATTCAGTATACTAATCATTAATATACAAGTCCATGTATAACACAAACAATTTCCCAGGTAATTATTTACTTTTTCTAAAAGCATCATCAATACGTTCTAACTGATTTACAAAATGTTCTATTTCCTCAAGTGTAAATCGGTTACCTAAACGTTTTTTCACTTCCTCTGTCATTGTTTCAGTAGCTCGTTTCAAAAACATTTCACCTTCAATACTTAACTGTACTAATTTAATTCTTTTATTATTCGAATGTGCTCTTTGCACATAACCCATTTCTTCAAGTTTACCAATACGTTTTGAAGCAGCTGTTTTAAATATATTTTGTAAAGATGCTAGCTCATTTATCGTAACTTGTCCTTCTGTTTGGATAATTCTCATCGCTTCTATTTGTTCTCTTGAAAGTAAGTTAGTCAAGCTAGAGTCGTTTACCATTTCAACAATTTCTTTATTTAAATACAACATGACGGTTTGAAATTTACGAATTGCATGCTCAATCGATTGATCTACGTTATCCATAACATTACACCTCTATATCATATTATTTGAATTTAATAGAAAATGGTAATTTATCTCGTCTATTAAACCATATTAAAACTAAATATTGTAATAACATCATTACGATAATAAGGGTAATGAGCAATGCTACGACAAATCCAAAGTCAAAGTGACCAGCGTTTGTAAATATAGCTTCCCTATAACCTTGAATAGCGTAAGACATTGGTGAGAATGGGTGAATCCATCTGTAGAATGTACTTGAAAGTTCAATTGGGAACATACCTTCACTTGCACTTAACTGTAAGATTAAAAGAATCATGGATATAAATAATCCTATTCTATCTAAGAACAACATCAATAATGAAGTTATAGTGATTGCGGCAACCCCCCATAACAACCCAACTAATATAAACTTCCATACATTACCAACTGTCATATTAAAGACAAATAGTACCCAACTACTCATAAATAATGCAGCTAGTGCACCTTGAACAATATATAAGACAAATTTACCTAAAACTTGTCTTGTTGCGGATGTATCTTTACTAATTGTTTTACGTAATGGATAAATCGCACTAAATGATAATGCAACAACAAATAAACTTACACTCGCCATATAAGGAACAATCGTTGCCCCATATTGATCGGCGTTAGTGGGATTATTTTCTTTTACTTTAGTAACATCGTTAAGTGCTTTTTCATTTTCTGATTCAAATGATACGTTATTTTGCTGACTAACAGCATCATCAATTTGCGCTTTCAATTGATTATTATTTTCTTGAAGTTGTTGTAAGCCATCCGTTACTTGTTGATTACCTGTCAATAATTCTTGAGCTGGTTGTCCAATCATTGGCAACAATTGTTGAATGCCATCGGTCACCTGTTGGTTACCATCAATTAATTGGTTTTCCGCATCTGACATTTGTCCTAAAGCATCTGATGTATCTTGGTAACCTGATTGTGAATCCTTAGCAGTAGCAAATAATTCATTCAAATAATTTGACCTAATATTATCTTTGATTGTTGTAGTGACAGTATTGATCGCTGAGTTTGCAACTTGGCTACCTGTATAACTAGAACCTGGATTTACTTTAGTTTCTAGGTTAATTTTTTTTGGATTTTCATCTAATATTGTCGTTGCATTAGCTGAAGCATTTTTTGGCACAATAATTGTGCCGACGCTTTCGCCACGATTCAACTGTTTATCCGCTTCTTTTTCAGAAACAACTTGGAATTTAAAATTGTTATTATCCTTAAGTTTATCTACTAAATCATCACCAATAGTAATATCTTTGTTATTGAGTGTAGCTTTTTCATCGTGGTTTACTACAGAAATTTTAAGGTTTTCTGTCTTGTCATATGGGTCCCACATTGATCCTACAAACAAAGCCACATAAAGTAATGAAATCAGCGATATTGCAATTAAAGAAATTAGCAACATTTTGTTTCTAAATATAAATCTAAATTCATTTAACATCTTTTTCAACTACCTTTCTATTTATATCCCCCACACGCCATTGCTAGTTTTAATTATTTTACTGAAACATCGATCCAAACGTATTTTAATGCATAGTATGCTATCGTTCATAACTAGCAAACACTTTCAAAATCAATTAGTACACCCCTTGTACATTTTTGTATCATACGCTTATTCAAAAAAATTGTCAAACAAATTTTTGGTTATATTAAACAAAAATAATTTCAGAAAATTCAGTTATTGTGGTTAATTTTATATTTTTTTAATGCTATGATACTTATTATCACTTTATTTAGGGAGGGAAAGGACAATGTGGAGTGAACCTATTATTTCAGCAACTGCATTATTTGCTCTGATTGCATTTGGGGAAATTATTTCAACATTGACAAAAGCTAGAGTCCCAATGCTTTTAACATCTATGGTCAGTTTTTTATTATTAAAATGGGCAGGTATATTCCCTGAAAATATTCTTGATTCGGCTATTTTACCTTCATTAGGTGCATTAGCCATAGCGCCTGCCATTATGCATATGGGTACCATGATGCCTTTATCAACTTTAAAGACACAGTGGAAGGCTGTTATTATTTCACTATTTGGCATTGTGGGTTCAACAGCTATGATTTTGATCATCGTTACCTTAGTTTATGATTTTCGCATTGCTGCTTCAGGTGTAGGCCCTATTTCGGGCGGTATTGTTGCACTACTAATAACAATAGATAAATTAAATGAACTAAATTTGAGTTATCTTATTGTTTTACCTGCACTTGTCCAAGGGCTACAAGGTGTCATTGGCTTACCTTTAAGTTCTATTATTATGAAACGATATGGCGCACATTTCTTAGAAAAAAATGCTAAACATTTGCAACCAAGTTCACAAGAAGAGGTTGAGATCCAAACATCAACCGTACATACTTTACATGATAAATATCCTATTTTACGAAATAATACGCTGAGATTATTTATTATGTTTGTGCTTGCTAGTTTAGCTTTTATCATCGGAGAATTTACACCAATTCATTTTACGCTTATCAGCTTATTTTTTGGTATTATTGGCTTAAAATTAGGGTTATTTGAACAAGCAGAATTAGAAAAAAATAAATCATTCACTTTAATCCTTGTAATTATTATGTTAATTGTCATAGGTTCGATGGGAGATATAACACCTCAAGACTTGTGGCATCATCTGCCAGCTATTTTACTCATTTTACTGATAGGTACATTTGGCATTTTAATCGGTGGCGCAGTTGCTGCTAAATTAATCGGTTGGCGCTATACAAAAGCTCTGCCGGTAGCTTTAACGGCATTATATGGCTTCCCCGGAGATTACATGCTATGTGAAGAAGTCAGTCGAAGTTTAACAAAGAATCAAAAGGAACACGACGCACTTTTCAAAGAATTACTAAGTCCTATGTTAATAGGTGGATTTACATCAGTAACAGTAGCGTCAGTTGTTTTAACAGGTATATTAATGAATTTTATTAAATGATAAGGGAGGCATTTTAAATGCTTATAAAAAATATCAATCTTATAGATGGAACTGGTAACGAATTACAAAAGGAAGTGGATGTGCTTATTGAAGACAATCAATTTAAGACTATTGGTAAAAATTTAGAAAACTCAAACCATGAAATTATAGATGGTCGTAACAAATATTTATTACCAGGAATGATAGATAGTCATGTCCATATTATGGAAGAAATGAGGCCATTAGATGAAAAATTAACTACTCCTTTTTCATATACATTTTATAGAGCAATAGATCACCTTAGACGTACAGTAAATTGTGGTATCACTACAGTCCGTGATGCCTTAGGAGCTGATCAAGGTATTAAAGAAGCAGTACAAGATGGTTTAATATTAGGACCTCGCATGCAAATTAGCATTAATGCACTAACAATTACTGGCGGCCATGGAGACAAATTAACGAAGTCTGGTATTACTATGCCTAGCTTTATTGAAGATTACCCTGGTTTACCTACTGGCATATGTGATGGAGTGGAAGAAGTACGTAAAAAAGTAAGAGAAATGCTACGCGCTGGTGCAGATGTAATCAAAGTACATGCAACAGGTGGTGTAACAAGCCCTACAGATCATCCAGACTTCACTCAATTTTCAATTGAAGAGCTTAAAGTAATGGTTGAAGAAGCCCAATTCAGAGGTAACCGTAAAGTAATGGCACACGCACAAGGCTTACAAGGTGTGAAAAACTGTATTGCCGCAGGGATTCATTCCATAGAACATGGCATTTATCTTGATGATGAAGCAATTGAAAGTATGAAAAATCAAGGTATATTCCTTGTACCAACTTTGCTAGCGCCAGTTTCTGTAATTGAATTTGCAGATGAACTGGGCATGTCTGAGGCCTCTATTCAAAAATCAAAAGAAGTCCTAGATGCACATACTTCTAGTTTTACTAAAGCTGTTAATGCAGGTGTAAAAATTGCAATGGGTACGGACGCTGGTGTATTTAAGCACGGAACGAATTTACGTGAACTAGCATTAATGGTTGAACACGGTATGACACCGATGCAAGCTATTGTAGCTTCAACTAAAGTTTCAGCAGAATGCCTTGGTTATGATGATGAAATAGGAACAGTAGAAGCAGGGAAAAAAGCAGATTTTATTATAGTAGATGATAACCCATTAAATAATATTGGATTACTTAAAAATCCAAATAACATAAAAATCGTAAGTATTGATGGCAAGATTGTTAAAAACTACGACGAAAATTAATCTTTTATATTCGGTTTTAAAGATAAATATCGTAAAAATAGAAAATTAAGTAATAAAATTAAAAATCAATACCCCGGCGTGCATCATAAAAATGGATACTCGGCGGGGTATTTAAATTAATAATTTTTAAAATTACCCTTTGACTTGTGCAGTTGTTTGATTTGAGTGATGTGATTCTCCAATTTTTTCAATTTCTTCAAGTGTGCGTCCCTTTGATTCCGGTACAAATTTTTTCACAAACAATACACCAAGAATACAGATAACGCCAAATATTGCGAAGACTAACTGTTGTGAGAAATATGCTGTCATAATTGGGAAAAGTAATCCAACTAAAAATGACCCAACCCAGTTTAATGACGAAGCTGTACCTGAAGCAAAACCTCTAATTGCTAATGGGAATATCTCTCCTACAATGACCCATGTTAATGGCGCCCAAGTAAATGAATAGAACGCTACGTAAATACTTAAAAATACTACAATCAATAACGGGTTGGCATTAGGTAAAACCATATGGATGATTGCCGGTAAAATAAATGACAATCCCATTACAGTGCCACCTAACATTAATAATGTTCTTCTATTAAATTTATCTGCTATCCAAATGAATAATAATGATCCAAGCACAAGAATGATACCTTGAATAATAGGCCACATAAGTGCTGAACTTGCTGATCCTCCAGTTGCTTCTTCTACAATTAATGGAATGTAATAAAATATTGCATTTGCACCTTGAAATTGTTGAAAGGCTGCAACGCCAAGCCCTGCAATCACAAGATATTTATACTTTCCATTAAATAAAGTGGCAAGTGAATGCTTAACTTCGTTGTTTCGTTCTTTTTGAATAATATTTTCAATTTCTTTTAGTTCGTTTTCAATATTATTATTATTTCTCAAATTACTTAATACTAATTTTGCTTCTTTAAATTTATTATTTTTTATTAAAAACCTTGGAGATTCCGGTAATTTCAATACACCTAAAAATAAAATTAATGCAGGTATTGCGGCAGCACTAAGCATCAATCTCCATCCAATCTCGACTGGTAAATCTCTTAAAAAGTAATCAACAATATAAGATAATAACATACCTGAAACTATCATCGTTTGATTCATACCAGATAGTTGACCGCGATATTTTGCTGGTGCCATTTCAGACATATAAGCTGGTACTAATGCTGAAGCTGCACCCACAGCTAAACCAAGTATTACTCTTGATATAATTAAAAAATAATTACCTTCATGAGGCGCAATACCCGATAATATGGAGCCTACGGTGAATATCATAGCTGAAATTAAAATCATCTTTCTTCGCCCTAGTTTATCTGATAATCTCCCTGCTAAAATGCCACCAAATATAGCACCTAACATAACTGATGATGTAATTAATCCAATAATAAAACCACTATTGATACCCCAATCTTCTCTTAAAAATGGTAAAGCTCCTGTCATAACACCAATATCATATCCAAATAAAATACCCCCAAATGCACCAAAGAAATAGATAAAACGATTTGAAACTTTACTGTTTACTTTCATCCCATTCACCCTCTTTTTTGTTCGAACACCAATTTTAACTTTGTGATGCGTTGCAATAGATAATTTAATTAATCAATACATATTCTGTATCAAACATATTTAATAGCATTTCAATTTGTTCTGTATTTAATTTCAATGATAATACGGTATGATGGCCGCCGCCTTCTTTTATCCACTGTTTCACACCTTGTTTCAACGATGGTTTCACTTCCCATAAAACTCTAGCGACTGGTAAATAAGGCGCGGGTTCTTTTAATGATTTTGCCTCTATTTCATTTATAATAAATTTGAAAGACGTTCCTAAATCTAGCATTGTGACAACTACACCTTGGCCTTGTTTACCATCAAACACTAATCTTGCTGGGTCATGCTTATCCCCAATTCCTAAAGGATTCACGATAATTTTAGGTTTATTTTCAGAAAGTGTAGGGTCTACCTCTAACATATGTGATCCAAGAATATGAGATTGATTACTTCTCAAATCATAAATATAATCTTCCATAAATCCTGTTGCTTCGTTTTGTGCAACTATTTTTAATAATCTATCGAGTGCAGCCGTTTTCCAATCTCCTTCACCAGCAAAACCATAACCTTGTTCATTTAATCTTTGTACAGCTAGACCAGGTAATTGTTTCATCCCATGTAAATCTTCAAAATTAGTAGTAAATGCAGTGTAATCACCATCATCTAAGAATCTTTTTATCGCAACCTCGTATTTAATTTGCTCTATAACAGAATCATTAAATGCTTCTTCGCTATAATCCCTATAATCAAATTCGTACAAATCTTGATAAACCTTAAACAATTGATTAACTTCTGAATCTGTAACGCTACGGATATATTCAACTAGATCTCCAATACCATAATAGTCAACTGTCCAGCCATATTGAATTTGCGCTTCGATTTTATCTCCTTCAGTAACAGCAACATTTCGCATATTGTCACCAAATCTCGCTACTTTTAAATTAAAGCTTTCATTATAAGCATTAGCAACAAACATCCAATCCTTTAATTGTTGTTGAACTTCTGAATCTCTCCAATGACCAAAAATAATTTCATTGTTTTTATTTAATCGACGATTGATATACCCATATTCCCTGTCTCCATGTGCAGATTGATGTAAATTCATGTAATCCATATCTATTTTTTCCCAGGAAATATTTTCATTATATTGCGTTGCGAGATGTAACAACGGCTTTTGTAATAGTTTTGTACCCCTTATCCACATTTTTGCTGGAGAGAATGTATGCATCCATGTAATAACACCTAAAACGTCATCTCTATAATTTGCTTCTTTCATAATTTCAGTAATCACATCAGATGAAATAGCTAATTTAGTTTGTAATTCGATTTCAAATGGTAAATCTCCTTCTGAATTCAATCCATCTGTTATATTCTGCGCATTTTCTTGGACTTGGGATAATGCTTCATCACCATATAGTTCTTGAGAACCAACCACGAACCAGAATTTTTTTGAATTATTCATTATATTTCCTCCTTATTTTTGACCATAATATGCATTCGCACCATGTTTTCTTTCAAAATGCTTATCAAGTATTTCTTGCGGTAATGTTTGGGCAAAAGGGTTTAATTGTCGTGTAAATATATTCATTTTGCATATTTCTTCTAATACTACTGCATTCATGACTGCAGATTGACAATCGTCTCCCCAAACAAACGGCGCATGACCACGTAATAATACTGCAGGTACTTCATGTGGATTGATATGCTTTTCTTTAAATGTTTCAATGATCACGTTTCCAGTTTCATATTCATAATTTTTATTTATTTCTTCAGGTGTTAAAAATCTTGCGCATGGTATTGCGCCATAAAATGTATCAGCATGTGTCGTCCCCATTGCGGGTACTTCTAATCCAGATTGTGACCAAGTTGTTGCCCAAGGAGAATGTGTATGAACCACACTCCCAATATCATCAAATTTTTTATAAATTACTGCATGTGTTGGCATATCAGATGAGGGTTTCAGTTTTCCTTCCACCACCTCACAATTCAAATTACAAACAACCATATCTTCAGGTTCCATCTCATCATAATTAACACCACTTGGTTTAATTACAAATAATTGTGACGCTTTATCAAAAGCACTAACATTTCCCCATGTATATTTGATTAGCCCTCTTTGAGGCAATTCGAGATTAGCTTTATAAACTTCAGATTTTAATGTTTCTAGCATATGCTTTACCTCCTAAATGTTTAGAGAACAAACGCTCTATTGGTAATCCAAGTTTCATTTTCTCTACATAGTTATTAAAGTGATCTACTTCTTGTTTAACTGGCGATAACGTTTCTTCTTCAATATTTACAAAAACTACTTCATTTAAAAATTGTTCTAATGTTTGCATTGTTTCAAGCGATGTAAAATAAGAAAGTATAGCTATTCCCCAAGCTCCTCCTTCACTAGCTGTATTCATAACTGTGATATCGTTATCCAGTGCTGAAGATAATACCTGTTGCGCAACGCCTTTCGTTTTAAAAATGCCCCCGTGAGCGATTAACTTTTCTAACTCTATTGATTCATTTTTTTTCAACATATCCATGCCAATTTTCAAAGTACTGAAAGCACTGTATAAATGCATTTTCATGAAATTAGCTAAATTGAAATTGTAATTTGGTTCCCTTACAAAAAGTGGATATCCTTGTTCGACATTTGTAATATTTTCTCCTGAAACATAGTTATAAGATAATAATCCACCAATATTATCATCGCTATTTAGAGAACTTCGGAATATTTGTCCGTACAACTCATCAGATGAAAAATCTACTCCCATTACTTTTAAAACTTCGCTAAACAGATTCATCCAATCGTTAATATCAGAAGTGCAATTATTTGTATGAATCATTGCCACTTCATTACCATTAGGTGTCGTCACTATATCAATTTCAGGATATTTATCTTTCAATTCTTGTGATAAAACCACCATTGAGAATGCGCTTGTGCCAGCAGACACATTACCTGTATTTGTAGCAACTGTATTTGTAGCTACCATACCTGTGCCTGCATCACCTTCAGGCGGACACATGATACATCCAGATTCAAGCTTATTAGAAGCATCTAAAAGTTTAGCGCCTTCTTTGGTCAAACATCCACCACTTTCTCCGGACACGCTTACTTTTGGTAATATTTTTTCAATCGGTTTATTAAAACCATGTTCTTGAAATAATTGATTGGTTACATTGATCAAATCAGGTCTATAATTTTTCTGATTAATGTCGATAGGAAACATCCCTGAAGCATCTCCAATGCCAAGTACTTTTTCCCCTGTTAAATACCAATGTACATATCCAGCTAATGTAGTAATATATTCCACTTGGCGCACGTGTCTTTCATTATCTAAAACACCTTGAAAAATATGTGCAATGCTCCATCTTTCTGGAATATTAAATTGAAATTTTTCGCTCAATATAGCAGCTGCTTCACTTGTGTTTCCATTTCTCCAAGTTCTGAAAGGCACCAGCAGATCTTCATTTTTGTCAAAAGCTAAATACCCATGCATCATACCACTAATACCTATGGCATTTACTTTAGTTAGCGTAAGATTATATTGCTGTTTTAAATTTTGTGTCATATCTTCGTAACTTTTCTGCAAGCCTATCCAAATATCATTAATTGAATACGTCCAATAACCGTTTATAAACTCATTTTCCCATTCAAAACTTCCTGTCGCTACTGTGTTTAAATTTTTGTCTATAGCAATGGTTTTTATTCTAGTAGATCCCAACTCTATGCCAATGGAAATATCTTCACTTGATAAATTCATATTCAAATTATTCAATTTCTCACACCCCTTTGCAACCGTTTTCAAATATATCCTATAATATTTGTCCGTACATGTCAATATATTTTAAATTGTGTACGGACAATGACAATTAAAAAACTCAAATCAATATATGATTGATTTGAGTTTCTAAATTTTTTTAACTGAATTCCGTTCGATAATATATGTGTCGAGGAGTATGGAGTCTGATTTTTCATTATTTTCTATAGCGTTTATTATCCACTTTGCCGCTTTCACACCTAATAATTCTTGCGGATGCGACGTACTCGTTAAATTCATCTCACTCAACCTACTAAGGACTGAATCATCTTCTCCGACTACAGATATATCTCTTGGAACACGTATATTTTTTCCTTTTAATCGCTGGATGATATCGTAAGCAATTTCGTCATTATAGCAAACTAAAGCGGATATATTAATTTTCCGTTCAAAAATGTGCTGAACAATCTGTTCAATAACTTGTATTTTATTTTCTGTATCAAATGTATAAATATGTTCACCTTTAAAAAGTATCGTATTGGCTTCAAATGCATCAAAGTAACCTTTCATTCTCAATTTCCCTTGATTATCATCAATTTTCGTAATCAATGCAATATTTTCATGTCCATGATCAATTAAATATTGTGTTGCTAAATAACCTGATTTAATATCATCAATCGCAATAAAAGGTAAATTTAATTCGTCATATTTGGCATTTATCATTAAAATAGGAATATCTCTTTGTTTAAATAATGAATAGTAAGACAAATTGGGATTATAAACGTTACTCTTAGTCGGTTCTATAATAAGTCCGGAAACACCTTGGTTTAACATCATATCCAAGCATTTCTTCTCTTCGTCATGATTATTATTAGTACTCGCTAATATTAATGAGTAACCTTGTTTCTTCAATTCATTTTCTAAACCCCTAATTATACTAGGGAATATATAATCTGAAACATATGTCACGATTACGCCTATTTTTTTGGAAGCTTTACTTTGGTTGGAATTCAAAAAATTATAACTGACATATGAACCTGAACCTTTTTTCTTTTTTATAAAACCATCTTGAACAAGCATATTCATTGCTTGTCTTACAGTATACCTACTTACATTAAACTTACTTTGGAACTGTTTTTCAGTAGGTAAAAGCATACCTGCATGGTAACTTTTATTAATTATTTTTTCTTTTATTTCATCCGCTACAATTTGATATTTTGGCTTATTCATAGTTAAAAATCTCCTAATATTACCATATTGTTATAACAATGCATATTATAGCATACGCCATATTTTCTTACTGAACACAGCTTTGAATTGATAATTATGTATATTGAGGTGCTATTATTTTAATCAAATTATTGTATGATCAATTTCACGCTGTAAGTATCAATTATTCACCAATATTCAAAAAGATAAAAAGGAGGTGTAACATGCACACCTCCCTAACGTATTTAAGATTCATTTAAATCGTTTGTTACTATTTGTATTTATTAACAAGTTCTTTTGGTAAATGACAATAATCGTTTGGGAATCTTGATAATCTATCTTGGTTTTCTTCTGCACTTCTCACGTAATTTGTTAGTGGTAATACCTCTGTTGCAATAAGGTGATGGTCTTCAATCGTGTCTATATAAGCTTGCGCTTCCTTTAAATGTTTAGCATCTTCACTGTATAATCCAGTTCTATATTTTAAACCAATATCTTGACCTTGTTGATTGACACTGTATGGATCAATAATTTCAAAAAGATATCCCATTAAATCTGAAACAGATACCTTTTCAGGATCGAAACCAGTTTTAATTACTTCTACATAGCCATCATATTCACCATCGAGTGTGTCTGTAATACCATTTGCTCTACCCCCTTCTGTTTGAACCACGCCCGGTAGCGTCTTAACAAATGCTTGCACACCCCATAAACATCCACCTGCTAAATATACTGTTTCCATACTCATCTCTCCTGTTTAATTCTATTTTTTTCTGTCTGTTATTGAAAGTATAGTAACCATAGTTACACAATGCAACGTTTCATATTTTTTAGATGATTGATTTTAACTTAAAAAGGGAACATTAAATAGATGATAAGGAGGTATTATATGCCTAAGGTTAAAGAAAGATTATTAGAAGATATCGAGGAAAAACCTTCGCGAACTGATAGTGACTTTAATTCTGAGGAAGAACTGCAAGAAAATGCTTTTGAAAGATTAGGTAAAGATGTTGTTATTATAGAGATATTAGCAATTATGAATATCGTTTTTGCAGTCAGTACAATTAGTTTGATTGTGGCACTCATCTTTACTAATAAAAATAAATAACTTATGTTTATGCTCTTTTCAGCTATCATCTTTTGAAGATGCTATGCTTGGAAAGAGCATTTTTTTATATTGATTATATGAGCGCACCTTTAAAGCATTTATATAAATATTTGATTTCGCAAAATTTTTAAATTGAATATTGTCCTTTTTTTGTTACAATATAGTGAGGATAATTTCGTCATTTTATAAAAATAATCAATCAATGTTAATTTAATCATATTTATTATGAACTACTGTCGCACGAATACCGTCAAACTAATAATTTTATATAAAAACTATAATAGAAAGATATAGATTAGAGGAGATCGAATTATGGATTATAGAGTATTATTGTATTATAAATATACAACAATTGAAGACCCTGAAACTTTCGCTACAGAACATTTAGATTTCTGTAAAGACTTAGAGCTTAAAGGACGTATCTTAGTATCGACTGAAGGTATTAATGGTACTGTTTCTGGAACAATTGAAGCAACAGATAAATATATGGATGCATTAAAATCAGATCCAAGATTTGAAGGCATTACTTTCAAAATCGATGAAGCTGATGGCCACGCATTTAAAAAAATGCATGTTCGTCCTAGAAAAGAAATCGTTGCGTTAGATTTAAATGAAGATATCAACCCTAAAGAACTTACAGGTAATTACTTATCACCTGAAGAATTCAGAGAAGCATTGTTTGATGATGAAACAGTGGTTATCGATGCGCGTAATGATTATGAATATGATTTAGGTCATTTCCGTGGCGCTATTCGCCCTAATATAACACGTTTTAGAGACTTACCAGACTGGATTAAAGAGAATAAAGATCAATTTATGGATAAAAAAATTGTTACCTATTGTACAGGCGGTATTCGTTGTGAAAAATTCTCTGGTTACTTACTAAGAGAAGGTTTTGAAAATGTAAGCCAACTTGAAGGTGGTATTGCTACTTACGGTAAGGACCCAGAAACAAAAGGCGAATATTGGGATGGCAAAATGTACGTATTTGATGAACGTATTAGTGTAGACGTCAACCAAGTTGAAAAAACAGTTGTAGGTAAAGAATGGTTTGACGGCACGCCTTGCGAACGCTATATCAATTGTTCAAACCCTGAATGTAACCGCCAAATCCTGGTGTCCGAAGAAAATGAAGCACGTTATTTAGGCGCTTGTTGTCATGAATGCGCTGAGCATGAAAGTAATCGTTATGTTAAAAAACATAATATCAGCGATGAAGAAAAAGCAAAACGTTTAGAAAACTTTAAACAACTTGTATAGTTTCTTATTACTTAAGTATAAAATAGAAAATTAATTTTTATAGTAGATTATGATTACACCTTAACGAAGATAAACAAACTTGGAAGCCAAAGCCCATTTTCAAACTAATGGTTTGTTACTAAAGTAACTTTTAAAAATCATGTTTTCTAAAAGGCTTCGTTCCAAATATCTACTAGTGATATTATAGTAACGGCCAAGACATAATTTTTGTCTTGGCCTTATTTCATTTCTATATATTTATAAGTTATGCTTATCAATTCTAATCACAAACCTATATTTTACTTATAATAAATATATGCTAACTTAATAGTAAATCAACAATTAATGATTATTAATATGTATATTACTTAGAGATAGAAGGTTGCTTATGTTTATTTTTATACTTTTAGAAGTTATATTACCTATTTTACTTCTAATATTATTAGGTTTTTTGCTTCAAATGAAATTTTCATTTGAACTCAAACATTTTTCCGCTTTAATAACATACTGTTTAATGCCTGCATCAGTATTTGTGAATATTTATCAAATTCAAATTGATATTGCTCTATTATTAAATATCCTATACTATATTATTATTTTCAGTGTTGTCTTAATTTTAATTGGAAATGTATTGTCTAAGATTTTGCGTTTAAATAAAGGGGAAAGTGCAGCGTTAAAAAACAGCATTTCTTTAATGAATTCTGGGAATTATGGTCTACCAGTCAGTCAACTTATATTTAGTCAAAATCCAATCGGTGTTTCTGTACAAATTTTCACTTTAGTATTCCAAAATTTATTAACTTATTCATACGGCATGTACAATTTGCTATCAGCAAGCAAATCAATGGCTGACATCACTCGTGGATTTTTGCGTCTTCCTGTGTTTCATGCACTTTTATTAGGCGTAATTTGCCAGGTTTTCACCATTGACCTACCGCATACGCTTTTAATACCACTTAATCAACTTTCGGATGGATTTGTAGCTATTGCGCTTATTTTATTAGGCGCACAACTTGCTAGAATTAAAATTAACTTTTTCCATCGTGTTATCACGTGGTCACTGATTGGTCGTTTATTGTTGAGTCCATTAGTTTCTTTAGCGGTTATTTACTTATTAGGGTTAGATGGTGTGGTAGCCCAATCACTCTTTATAGCTAGTTCTTTCCCTACTTCAAGAAATACTTCTACAATCGCCATGGAATACCAAATAGAGCCTGAATTACATGCACAAATTGTATTATTTTCGACATTATTTAGTGTTTTCACAGTGACCATTGTCATCTTTTTATCACGTATCTTATTTTAAAAAGTAGACGCGGAACGAGACAAACCTTATCTTCTTTACTTTCAACTATTTTCAATACGATATTAAAAGCCGAGACGTTATAATAAGTCTCGGCTACTATTTATATATTAATATCCAATTTTAAAAATATGTTTGTTTTCCATAGAACTTTTAAAGTTTAATAAAATGATTTTATTGACATGTGCATATTTTATACGATACCTACGTAATCTTTTACTATTGTAATTTCATGAAGCCATTACCTAATACATCTCTCACATCATGAATGACTAAGAAAGCATGCTCATCATGACTATTTACAATTTTTTTAATTCTGGCTAACTGGTTTTGAGATACTACAACATAAAGCACGTTAGTTTCTCTTTGTTCATAGCCACCTACCCCATTCAATAATGTGGAGCCACGTCCAGTTTCCGCATTAATTTGTTTACTAATATCCGCGTTAAAATCCGAGATAACAGTAATTGCTTTTTTCGGATTAAATCCTTCTATGACAAAGGACATACTTTTTTCAACAATAAATAACATCACAATTGTATACAGTACATTTTGAATTGGTAATACAAATAAAAATGATAATACAATTAATGAATCAAGAATAAATAAAGCTTGTGATGTCTTTATTTCACTATACTTATTAATGATTTTTGCAATAACTGATGTGCCCCCTAGCGTACTACGTGCAGATATAACAAAGCCTGTACCTATACCAATCAACACTCCTGAAAAAATAGTATTAATAAAATCAGATTCCAAATTTAATTTTAAAGGTTCTGTAATTCCTAAAAATAGTGAACTCGCCACTACTGTAACTAGGGTATAAACTGCGGTTGTCTTACTTAAATATTTCCAACCGACAATGATTAGTATCATGTTAATAATAAGTGTTGTTAAAGCTGGTGATAAGCCTAAAGTATATTTTAAATTAAGTGAGATACCTACTGTGCCGCCCTCGCCTAAATTTGAAGCTAAAACAAATGTATTTACACCTATCGCAATAATAAATGTGCCCAGTAGACAGAAGCAAATATTTTTTAAATGGATTTTATATAACATTGCGCCAACACCTCTTTCTATAAACTTAATTAATGTTTAAAACTGTCTTTTTTTAAATATAAGTGTGCTATAACCGACAACACAAAAAGAGAGCGGAACAGAAATCACATTTTCTAAAAAGATTTCGTTGCCCCGCCCCAACAAAGGTGACTAAAATAAAGTACCAAATCTTTTCTTATGGAATAGCAATCTTCATAAACGAATGACTTGTACCAAGAACCAAGCATAGTATTACAGTAAAATAAGAAATACAAATACTTTAGAAAGCCTATTTTTAAAGCTACATACTAAATGTATTTTTATTTCAATGATCTATTGCCAATATCATAAATCACCTTAGGATCGTTATTTATATCCCAATTTCGATTGTTTCTGTTAAATTTTACAACACAAGCATATATAATAATAAAAATGTGTATTTCTTTCAATACATTCGGGTTGATTTTTTATATTTATGAAGTAATTGTACTTTGTTTAATACAATCAGTTGATCATTGATATAAATATCCCCTTTCCTTTCTGGTACATCATATGGTTTTAAATAAAATTTTTCACACAAAAAACCCCTAGATTCTAATATTAAGAACCTAGGGGTTTTGCTTTACCTTAAAATCAAATACTTTTGATTACTGACTTATATTAAGCAGTTACCCATTGTGAAGCACCTTCAGATTCATAAAGGTCCATTGCTGCTTGGTCTTGTACTGATTCTGGAGCTTCTGTTGGTGATTGACCTTGATATTCAGCTGGCGCTACTGAATCCCATGTGCTTTGTAGGAATTGGTATTTACCTGCCGCACCTGAAGATGGGTTTACAGCTTTAAGATCGCCACCTGATTCACGCTCTGCAATTTGTTTCAAGTGATCATTTACATCTACTGATGAACCACTTGATGCTTCACTTGAGCTATCTGATGATTGTGTTGAAGCTGCTTCTTGTTGTGGTTGTTGTGTTGATTCAGTTTGTGGT
>NZ_BMCF01000002.1 GCF_014635045.1 Staphylococcus nepalensis
CAACTTGTCTGGTGACTATAGCAAGGAGGTCACACCTGTTCCCATGCCGAACACAGAAGTTAAGCTCCTTAGCGCCGATGGTAGTCGGACTTACGTTCCGCAAGAGTAGGACGTTGCCAGGCAATTATTTAATGGAGGATTAGCTCAGCTGGGAGAGCATCTGCCTTACAAGCAGGGGGTCGGCGGTTCGAACCCGTCATCCTCCACCATTTCAAATAAGCCGGCCTAGCTCAACTGGTAGAGCAACTGACTTGTAATCAGTAGGTTGGGGGTTCAAGTCCTCTGGCCGGCACCATCTTTAGAGCCATTAGCTCAGTTGGTAGAGCATCTGACTTTTAATCAGAGGGTCAGTGGTTCGAGACCACTATGGCTCACCATTCAAGAATAACGCGGGTGTGGCGGAATTGGCAGACGCACTAGACTTAGGATCTAGCGCCTTACGGCGTGGGGGTTCGACTCCCTTCACCCGCATATGCAGAAGTAGTTCAGCGGTAGAATACGACCTTGCCAAGGTCGGGGTCGCGGGTTCGAATCCCGTCTTCTGCTCCATTATATTGCCGGGGTGGCGGAACTGGCAGACGCACAGGACTTAAAATCCTGCGATGAGAGATCATCGTACCGGTTCGATTCCGGTCCTCGGCACCATGTTTTAATTAAGCGCCCGTAGCTCAACTGGATAGAGTGCTTGACTACGGATCAAGAGGTTATGGGTTCGACTCCTATCGGGCGCGTAATTTGGAATACTTCATCCTATGAAAACGGGAAGTAGCTCAGCTTGGTAGAGCACTTGGTTTGGGACCAAGGGGTCGTAGGTTCGAATCCTGTCTTCCCGATACTTACTAAATTTAACATGGGGGCTTAGCTCAGATGGGAGAGCGCCTGCTTTGCACGCAGGAGGTCAGCGGTTCGATCCCGCTAGTCTCCACCATATATTAATACAAACTAAATTACAACGGCGGTGTAGCTCAGCTGGCTAGAGCGTACGGTTCATACCCGTGAGGTCGTGGGTTCGATTCCCTCCACCGCCACTATTATTAGTTGTAAATTATACTTAGGACCTTTAGCTCAGTTGGTCAGAGCTAACGGCTCATAACCGTTCGGTCGCAGGTTCGAATCCTGCAAGGTCCATATAATTTTGGAGGAATACCCAAGTCCGGCTGAAGGGATCGGTCTTGAAAACCGACAGGGGCTTAACGGCCCGCGGGGGTTCGAATCCCTCTTCCTCCGCCATTTTTATAACAATTTAATAAGTTTAATTTACGCATATTTTTGGAGGAATACCCAAGTCCGGCTGAAGGGATCGGTCTTGAAAACCGACAGGAGCTTAACGGCTCGCGGGGGTTCGAATCCCTCTTCCTCCGCTATTAATATCATTACCGCGGGATGGAGCAGTTCGGTAGCTCGTCGGGCTCATAACCCGAAGGTCGGTGGTTCGAATCCGCCTCCCGCAATTTACATTTAAAATGGTCTCGTAGTGTAGCGGTTAACACGCCTGCCTGTCACGCAGGAGATCGCGGGTTCGATTCCCGTCGAGACCGCCATTAATATTTATTATGGTTCAGTAGCTCAGTTGGTAGAGCAATGGATTGAAGCTCCATGTGTCGGCAGTTCGATTCTGTCCTGAACCATTTTATACAAGCCGGCCTAGCTCAACTGGTAGAGCAACTGACTTGTAATCAGTAGGTTGGGGGTTCAAGTCCTCTGGCCGGCACCATCTTTATGGAGGGGTAGCGAAGTGGCTAAACGCGGCGGACTGTAAATCCGCTCCTTCGGGTTCGGCAGTTCGAATCTGCCCCCCTCCACCATGTAATTTAATAGGGGTATAGTTCAACGGTAGAATAAAGGTCTCCAAAACCTTCGATGTGGGTTCGATTCCTACTACCCCTGCCATGGCGGTTGTGGCGAAGTGGTTAACGCATCGGATTGTGGTTCCGACACGCGTGGGTTCGATTCCCATCAACCGCCCTTATTATTAATGGGCTATAGCCAAGCGGTAAGGCAACGGACTTTGACTCCGTCATTCGTTGGTTCGAATCCAGCTAGCCCAGTTTCTATTGGCGGCATAGCCAAGTGGTAAGGCAGAGGTCTGCAAAACCTTTATCACCGGTTCAAATCCGGTTGCCGCCTCCATGAATATGCGGGAGTAGTTCAACTCTTAGAACACATTCCTTCCCGGAATGAGATATAGGTGCAAGTCCTATCTTCCGCTCCATTTAATTTAATATTCTTGCGGGAGTAGTTCAACTCTTAGAATACATTCCTTCCCGGAATGAGATATAGGTGCAAGTCCTATCTTCCGCTCCATTTAATTTAATTTTTTGCGGGAGTAGTTCAACTCTTAGAATACATTCCTTCCCGGAATGAGATATAGGTGCAAGTCCTATCTTCCGCTCCATTTTCACTTCCGTGTTTGGAAGTTTTTTGTCTATAATATTGAGCCAGCGTGGCGGAATTGGCAGACGCGCGGGACTCAAAATCCCGTTCCTTTTTTGGAGTGTCGGTTCGATCCCGACCGCTGGTATACTGATATTTAAATAAATATTTTGAACCCTAGTTATACTAGGGTTCTTTTTTACTTCAAATTGTTTAAATTTAACATGAACTGGTTTCTCTTAATAATTATGCTTTTGGTGAAGGTTAAAGTTTTTAACGTGGTTTTTATACTTCGTAATACTCATTTATTCCAACATTTTATTATACTTATAGCTAATTAAATATTTATATTGAAAGCTTATTAAACTATAATTTATTATTTTTTGTTATTTAACTACTCACCGTAAGTATATTATAAAAACGAGGTATTTCTTCGTATTATATATAGCTTCAAGATTGTGATGATGTAACATTTGCTATTGTTAGCTATATATTTTATAAAGTGGCATCCCGGTATTTCTTTTAGCTAATTTGATTCATGTTTAAGTTATTTTAATTTCTGATGTGGGTGTTAGTGGATATTATTTGTAGTTTATATTGTAGTTTTGTCTGAAATATAATATTATTAGTCTAATGTTATATATGGAGGATACATAAATGGTACAATCAAAGACAATTAAGCCTACAGGAAAAGCTTTTATTGGTAATATTTTGCAAGCTGTTGGTGCTGGGGTAGTCATAGCGTTAATACCTAATGCACTTTTAGGTGAATTATTAAAGTTTTTTAAGGAAGAAAATCAACTATTAGAAATGATATATCAATTGGTTGTTTTAATACAATCATTTATGGCATTTATTATAGGTGTTTTAGCAGCGCATCAATTTAAATTTAATGGCGCTGGTGCGACTATGATTGGTGTTTCTGCAATGTTGGGCAGTGGAGCAGTGAAAATGACAACGGAGGGGTTCACACTCAACGGGATAGGAGATATTATAAATACTATTTTAGTTGTTATTATTGCCTGCTCATTGTATTTATTGTTACAAAATAAATTGGGTTCTCTTGAAATGATTTTACTTCCTGTTATTATACCAGTTATAAGTGGCGTTATAGGGTTATTTACGTTAGACTATGTTTCCAATGTTACTAAGGGGATTGGTCATATTGTCAGTGCTTTTACAGAATTTAATCCATTAATAATGTCAATTTTAATATGTGTTACATATGCTTTATTGATGGTTACACCAATATCTGTCGTTGCCATAGCAACAGCAATAAGCTTATCAGGTTTAGGTAGCGGAGCAGCAAATATGGGTATCGTAGCAGCATGTGTGACATTCTTATTTGGTTCAATTAGAGTGAATGGCGCAGGTGTGAACTTAGTATTAATTATTGGAGCAGCTAAAATGATGATTCCTGTATATTTCAAACATCTAATTATTGCAATACCATTAGCCATTAATGGTGTCATCGGAGGATTCATTGCTTATTTTATTGGAATTAAAGGTACGCCAATGTCTGCTGGTTTTGGTTATACTGGTTTAGTTGGACCAATCAATGCTTTTAACCGTATGGATGGAGATCCAACGATGAATATTATATTATTAGTGTTTGGTTATTTTATAATTCCATTTGTTGCTGCATTTTTTGTACATGAAATATGCAAAAAAATGATTCGTAAATATACAGATGAAATATATAAGTTTGAAATACCTAAACAATAAGTTAAGAGTGAAAATCATAAAGCGTGAAAGTTAATATATGAGTGTTTTGATTAGTATTTATAAATAGTAGTGTGAGTCATCGAATTGATATATTCGGTGACTCACATTTTTAATATGCAATATTTATGCATATATTAGAGGTTAATCATTTGGATTATAACTTTATATGGAAGGAATGAAATAATGTATTGAATATTTTTACGTGATTATGTATAATAATTAATGTTAGGGAAAGGAGATCACTAGATGAAACAACTACTGAAAGTGCTTATTATATTTTCTTTACTTATAAGTACATTAATTATTTACATAAATCCTGAAATAAATGCTGAAGCAAACGACCAATGGGAAAAGATTAAAGAACGCGGTGAATTACGTGTCGGGTTATCAGCTGATTATGCACCGTATGAATTTGAGCATAATGTAAACGGCAAAACAAAATACGCTGGTATTGATATTGATATTGCCAAAAAAATTGCGAAAGATAATAACTTAAAATTGAAAATTGTAAATATGCAATTTGATAGTTTGTTAGGTGCTATTAAGACAGGAAAAATTGACATTATTATATCAGGTATGACACCTACACCAGAGCGGTTAAAAGAAGTTGATTTTTCTAATGCTTATATGACGGTAGATCAAAAAATGATTATTAAAAAATCAGAAGCTGATCGTTTTAAAACGATAAGTGATTTTGCTAATAAAAAAATTGGTGTCCAAAAACAAACACAACAAGAAAAAATAGCACAAAACGAAATTGAAAATGCACAAATTCAATCATTAACTAGAGTTCCTGAAGTTATCATGTCATTAAAAAGCGGTAAAGTAAATGGAATGGTTATTGAAGGACCTGTAGCAGAAGCTTATTTAAAACAAAATAAAGATTTAACATTTGCAGATGATGTTAAATTTGAAGAAGGGAGAAAAAATACAGCAATTGCGCTACCCAAAAATTCTCCAGTCTTAATGGATAAATTAAATAGTTCTATCAAAGATGTAAAAGATAAAAATTTATTAGACGATTATAAAGATTCAGCTGCTGAAGCTATGCAAAAAAATGAAGGTAACTTCTTTACGAAATATGGTAATTTTTTCTTGAAAGGTATTAAAAATACAATCCTAATTTCGATAGTAGGTGTAGTTCTAGGTGCTGTATTTGGAGCGTTTATCGCATTATTGAAATTAAGTAAAATTAAAATATTAAGATGGATTTCATCGGCGTACATTGAATTTTTAAGAGGTACACCATTATTAGTACAAGTCTTCCTAGTTTATTTTGGTACTACAGCAGTACTCGGGTTAGATATATCTGCTTTAATATGTGGTATGATAGCGCTCGTTATAAACTGTTCAGCTTATATTGCTGAAATAATAAGAGCAGGGATCAATGCAGTTGATAAAGGGCAAACTGAAGCAGCTAGAAGCTTAGGACTAACTTATGGTCAAACGATGAAATCAGTTATTTTACCACAAGCTGTGAAAAATATATTACCAGCTTTAGGTAATGAATTTGTGACTGTAATTAAAGAATCTTCAATTGTATCTGTAATAGGCGTTAGTGAAATTATGTTTAATGCACAAGTTGTGCAAGGTGCTTCATTTGATCCATTCACTCCACTTATTGTAGCTGCAGTATTATACTTTATACTTACATTTACTTTATCAAGAGTGATGAATTTCTTCGAAGGGAGATTGAAAGTTAGTGATTAATATTAAAAATTTATATAAAGCATTTGGGAAGAATGAAGTATTAAAAGGCATAGATTTGAAAGTGGAAAAGGGAGAAGTTGTTGCAATTATTGGCCCGTCTGGAAGTGGTAAAAGTACACTTTTGCGTTGTATGAATTTATTAGAAACACCTTCAAGTGGTGAAGTAATATTTAAAGATAATCATTTAACAAATGAAAAAACAAAATTAGAAACCTTAAGACAACAAATGGGAATGGTTTTTCAGAACTTTAATTTGTTTCCTCATAAAAAAGTAATTGATAACATTATGCTAGCACCTAGTTTATTGAAAAAAGGTAGTCAAAGTAAATTAAGAAAAGAAGCGAATATTTTATTAAAAAAAGTAGGCTTAGAAGATAAAGCTGATGCTTATCCGTCACAACTATCTGGAGGACAAAAGCAAAGAGTGGCAATTGCAAGGGCGCTTGCGATGAATCCAGAAGTTTTACTATTTGATGAACCTACGTCAGCACTTGACCCAGAAGTGGTCGGTGATGTATTAAAAGTAATGAAAGATTTAGCAAAAGAAGGCATGACTATGGCGGTAGTAACACATGAAATGAATTTTGCTAAAGATGTAAGTGATAAAGTCGTTTTCATGGCTGATGGTGTAATCGTAGAAGCTGGTAAGCCACAAGATATTTTTGAACAACCCAAGCACGATAGAACCAAAAATTTCTTAGCACGTGTCTTGTAAATATATTGTATTTAAGCAAGTTGATTATGAACGTAGTACACTACAATTCATTTAAATCAGCTTGTTTTTTTAATAAAAATTTGAAATTTGTTTCAGTGAATTCTCTTAATAACACTGAATGTGTTAAACTATAGAATGTATGTTTTTAAGGTGGGGTGTATTAAATGAATATAGATCAATTGAAACAAGATGTCATAGACTATGCCCATTCAATTGGAATTGATAGTATAGGCTTTACAACTGCTGATCCATTTGATGAATTAAAGCAAAAATTAGTGGATTATCATGCAAAGGGTTACGCATCAGGCTTTGAAGAATCAGATATTGGTTTACGAACTGAACCCAAATTATCGTTACCAACGGCAAGATCAATTATTGCTATTGCTGTTGGTTATCCTAATAAATTGAAAGGTGCACCTAGGAGTGTACGTGGAGATAGAAGAGGCATGTTTGCGAGGGCTTCATGGGGTCAAGATTATCATACAATCATGAGAAAACGTTTGGACCAATTGGCTGAATATTTAGAAGCTAGAGTACCTAATGTAGAAATAAAATCTATGGTTGATACAGGAGTATTGTCTGACCGCGCTGTTGCTGAACGCGCAGGATTAGGTTACGTAGGGAGAAACGGTTTTGTTATAAATCCAGATCTTGGTACATGGACATATTTAGGTGAAATGTTAGTAAGTGTTCCTTTCCCGCCAGATGACCCACTTATCGATAGTTGTGGTGATTGTACTATATGTGTGGACCGTTGTCCTACTGGAGCACTTGTTGGTGATGGACAGTTAAATAGTCAAAAGTGTATTAGTTTTTTAACTCAAACAAAAGGTTACTTAGCCGATGAATACCGATATAAAATTGGTAATCGTCTTTATGGGTGCGATACCTGTCAACAAGTTTGTCCAAGAAACCGTGGAATTAATACCCAACATGATGATATTGTTTTAGAACCTGAGGTTTTAAAACCAAGATTAGTGCCATTATTACAAATGAGTAATAAAGAATTTAAAAATACTTATGGCCATTTGGCTGGTGCTTGGAGAGGTAAAAAACCAATTCAAAGAAATGCAATATTGGCGTTAGCGCACTTTAAAGAAGAAACAGCTATACCTGAATTACAGGAAGTGGCTTTGAATGATCCTAGGCCGATGATTAGAGGAACAGCTTATTGGGCTATTGGACAAATTCAAGGAGAAGTTGCAAGACCTTTTATAGATGCACACTATGATAATGAATTAGAAGAAGTCCAACACGAGATGTTAAAAGGGCTAGATATGAGGAGAGAATAAAAGAATGACGAACCACATCGTATTATTTCAACCACAAATCCCTGGCAATACAGGAAGTATTGCCAGAACATGCGCTGGCACATATACACATTTACATCTAATAAAACCATTAGGATTTAGTACAGATGATAAAATGTTGAAGAGAGCAGGCCTAGATTATTGGAATTCTGTAAATATCAATTATTATGAAAATATAGAAGAATTTTTTGCAACAACAAATGGTAATTATTATCTATTGACGAAGTTTGGTAAAAAAACATATTCTGATTTTGACTTTACTGATGAAGCACAAGATCACTATTTTATCTTCGGTAGAGAAACAACGGGGTTACCAGATTGGGTGAAAGATAAATATCAAGACACAGCGCTAAGAATCCCGATGAACGATAATATTAGGTCATTAAATCTCTCTAATACAGCTTCTTTGCTTATATACGAAGCTTTGAGACAACAAAATTTTCCTAGCTTATATTAAATTACATATTAATCAATGAAAATCTAGCTAAACATTTGTATAATAATGGTAAGACTTATAGTCAAGCTTTGAAATTTTGGTTGGTTTTTTAAAAGTTATATAGTTTATGAGAATTGCTTCAGGGGTATTATTATAAATAATGCTAGAACGCGTGTTAAAAGAAAAAGAGGAGTGTAATTACTATGGCAATGAACTTTAAAGTTTTAGAAAATGAAAGAATCGTAGCAGAATATGCTGCTGATATTTTAAGAAAACAATTTAACAATAATCCAACAACTATTGCTGGTGTGCACCTTTCTAATGATAATGCACCAGTATTAGATGAACTAAAGAAAAATATAGATAATAATGCTGTAGATTTTAGTCAAATTAATATATTAGACTATGACAGTAATAAGTCATATTTTGAAGCATTAGGTGTACCAGAAGGCCAAATTTACGGTATTTCTTATGGCGAAGACACAGAATCATTTATAAGTGACAAGATTAAAACTAAAGAAAATAAAGGTAAATTGATTACGCAAATACTTTCTATTGATACAAATAGTCGACTTAATGTAAGTATTAATCATGGTCTGTTTTCTGCAAGAGAAGTTATATTGGTCATTACTGGTAGTGAGAAAAAAGATATTGTTCATAAATTATACGAAGAAAATGGTAAGACTTCATTTGAACCCGCTGATTTAAAAGCGCATCGCATGGTTAATGTTATTTTGGATGAAGCAGCTGCAGAAGGTCTGCCAGAAGATGTTCGTCACTATTTCACTGCACGTTTTGCATAAAATAAAAATGTGAGGTGTGTATAATGAGAAATGATAGTACTAAAAACCAATTAAATCATGATACTGAAGTAGAAAATGAAATGGTTGATGGTTTTGAAGATGTTGTAGAGTTAGGTAAAGAAATGGAACAAATTTCTGAAGAAAACGACGAAGATAAGCTAGATAAAGCACATGATGTAAGCGTGCGTTCAGATTTAGATGATTAATGATTAATCTGAAAATTGGGTTATTGAAGCGAGCATACAAAATCAAAGTTTAGTTTTTGATTTTTATCTCGTTTCTTTTTTATTATATACTCGTTTGAGTTCTATTTAAGCATAATTAAAAGAAAACTGTTAAAAACAATGCCACGTGAAAAATGATTATGTTATTATTAAGTCATTATTTGATTTAAGGAGCAATTATACATATGTTAAGTAACTATTGGAAATATCTTATGATTAGTGCAATCATTGTAAATTTAATTTCTATTAAAGGTTTTCCGATGGCTATAGGAGCCATTTATCTACCTATATTATTTAAGATTATTCAATTACAGATAAATTTATCGCGTGGTCTTGTGGATAAAGTGAATGCCTCAACTTTTGTAAAAAGCAACCAGACAGGAATCATTATTAGTGTATTATGTTGTGTTGTTGTAACGGTGTTACTATTCAAACCTTTAGGTGACTTTTATAATAGTTTAACTGGCTTTTTAGGTTTTCTTATAACTATAAGTCCAGTCACAATGGTTATTGGAACAATTCTGTTGATCCTGACTGCTATAGGTATTATACAAGCAGCAAAAATTAAATTTAAAAATATAAATATTACAAAAGAATAATAATATAATACGTGAAATGCGACCAGAAATTATTTTTGAATTTCTGGTTTTTTATATCGATTAAAATGATAATTCATTCTTTTTTAATTTTTAAATCAATAACTACACGCTTATTTTACAGTAATGAAAACGCTATATTAAAGAGATTGCCCAGTTAAATTGATTAATGCTATACTAAAGTCAAATACACATTGAAGGGGAGAATTTTAAATGTCAGTTAGAATTGAACATGATACATTTGGTGAAATTGAAGTACCTGCAGATAAATACTGGGGCGCCCAAACAGAAAGAAGTAAACGAAACTTCCCAGTTGGCAAAGAACGTATGCCAATTGAAGTTGTTTATGGTTTTGCGCAATTAAAAAGAGGTGCAGCTTTAGCCAATCACGAATTAGGAAAGCTAAGTGACGCAAAAAAAGATGCCATTACATATGCATGTGACCGTATTTTAAATAAAGAATTAGATGAGCATTTTCCATTAGTTGTTTGGCAAACAGGAAGCGGCACTCAAAGTAATATGAATGTTAATGAAGTTGTTAGCTATGTAGCTAACGAATATCTAAAAGAACAAGGAAGCGATGAATCAATCCATCCTAATGATGATGTGAATAAATCACAAAGTTCAAATGATACATTCCCGACTGCTATGCATGTTGCTTTATATAATGAAATTGAGAAGAAACTTGAACCTGCTTTAAAAATATTACGTAATACATTCAAAGAAAAAGAAGAAAAATTTAATGACGTTATTAAAATAGGCCGTACGCATTTACAAGATGCTACACCGATACGTTTAGGACAAGAAATAAGCGGTTGGCGCTATATGTTAGATAAATGTGAAACATTGTTGAATGAATCCAAAGCACATATTTTAAATTTAGCTATTGGTGGCACTGCGGTAGGTACAGGCATCAACGCTCATCCAGATTTTGGCGATAAAGTTGCTAAATTCATTTCAAAAAATACAGGATATCCATTTGTATCGTCTGAAAATAAATTTCACGCATTAACTGCTCATGATGAAGTAGTTCAATTACATGGTTCTCTTAAAGCGCTTGCAACTGACTTAATGAAAATTGCCAACGATGTTAGATGGTTAGCGTCAGGCCCACGTGCAGGACTTGCAGAAATTTCAATACCTGAAAATGAACCAGGCTCTTCTATCATGCCAGGTAAAGTAAACCCGACACAATGTGAAATGCTAACTATGGTAGCTGTACAAGTCATGGGCAATGACACTGCAGTAGGCATAGGTAGTTCGCAAGGGAACTTTGAGTTGAATGTGTATAAACCTGTCATCTTGCATAACACATTACAGTCTATTTATTTATTAGCTGATGGTATGCAAACATTTAATGATAATTGCGCAATAGGTATTGAACCAATTGAAGCCAATATCGATAACTATTTAAATCAATCATTAATGCTAGTAACAGCGTTAAACCCTCATATTGGATATGAAAAAGCTGCAAGTATTGCAAAAAAGGCACATCGTGAGGGCTTAACCTTAAAAGAATCTGCAATTCAATCAGGTTATCTAACAGAAGCACAATTTGATGAGTGGATTAAACCTGAAGATATGGTTGAACCTAAATAATATCGAGTAATAAAAGAGTGAATAAAAAATCAACTTTTAAAGGTCGCTGTTTTTAGAAGGGGCTGGAAGACTAGGAAAATGAATCTAGTTAAGTGCATGACATGGGCTAAAGTTTATATACACATATTACTAAATTGATCAATTGAAAAATAATACTTTTATAGCTTGTTATTATTTTATTTTATGTCTAATCATTTATTGTGAATATTATGTACGAGGCTGAAACGTATTTACGTTTCAGCCTCGCTTTAAATACTATTTAAATGTCGTCATCTAAGCTGACGGAAATCATTTTTTGTGTTAATGGATGAATAAATTCAATTTTATAACTGTTTAACTGAAGTTGTCTTAAAGTTGAATCACCATATAGTGGGTCACCGATAACAGGGTGGCCCATTTCTGCTAAATGGACACGAATTTGATGTGTTCTTCCAGTGTCTAATTTTAAATCTACTTCACAGACATTTTCTTTTATCATCTTCGACGATAAAATATGCGTAATAGCTGTTTGACCTGTAGAAGAGACCCGACGTTTATTTGAATGAAATTTATCTTTGCCTATAGGCATGTCGATGGTTTGAGACTTAATAGGTAATAAACTATGTACGTGTGCTTTATAAATTCGATCAATTTGATTTTCTTCTAGCATACGGTCTAGTATCTTTTTCATCAATGGGTTTTTTGCAACAATTAACAAGCCAACTGTCTCTTGGTCTAAGCGATGTATTGGTTCAACATAATCGCTTTTTATTGTATATATGACATGATTCATTAATGTATTGCTTTCTTTTAAATCGTTAGGATGTGTTTTGACACCCTTAGGCTTCATAACAATTGCTAAATCATTATCCTCATAATAAATTTGTGCGAATCGATAACTTGGTAAATAATTGCTTTTTTCATCAGGCGTAGGGATATAAATATCGTCACCTGTTTTTACTTGTGACGTGAGTTTGGCTTCTAAGCCATTAATTGTGATGTCTTTTGACATATTTAAATTGTGTAAGTCTTTTTTAGGTAATTGTAATTGCTGGAATATTTCTTTTAATGTTAATTGATTATATTTTTCTGGGATTTGAAATTTCATAATATCCTCCTCTATGATCAATTATTATCATACCATAAACATTACACTAAACATATGAGTCGTTGAGATTGATTTAATCATTTTTATTGTTAATTATCTAAAATGAAACACAATTGTTTACCTATTTTTAAATTTCTTAACAAGATTGTATAATGTATGTAAACAGGGTTGTTAAAGTTAAAGAATGGACTGGTTAAATGGAAAAACCGACTAGATTAGCATTATTGAAAGAAATTGCTGAGTTTTTAAATGAAGAAACAGAAACATATAGTATGTTACAAGGTGCTTTAAAATCATTAATTGATGGCAGTGAATTTACGACAGGATGGATTTTCTTCATTGATGAAGTAGGTCAACATGAGCTTGTATCATATATCAATTTGCCTGGTGCGTTAGAAAAAAATAATTGTCAGTATATGCGTGAAGGTACTTGTTGGTGCGTACAGGCTTATCAGAATAAAAAGTTAACAAAGGCTTCAAATATTATTAATTGCTCCCGTATTAATTTAGCAAATCGCGCTTATCATGAAGAAACAGATGGAGTTACACATCATGCTACAGTGCCATTGAGATCAGGTGAAGAACAATTTGGTTTACTCAATGTAGCAACACCACATACCAAAAGATATAGTGAAGAAAATTTGGAATTACTAGAGTCTGTTGCGTTACAAATTGGTTCTGCTATAAAAAGAATCCTTTTAACGAATCAAGAAAAGGAAGCTGCACGCATAAGCGAACGTAATAGGTTAGCTAGAGACTTACATGATTCAGTTAATCAGATGCTTTTTTCTGTGAAATTGACAGCCCATGCTGCTCTAGGAATGACGCAAGAAGAAGTGTCGCGTAAAGCTTTTCAAGTTATTGAAGATACGAGTCAACAAGCTGTCAACGAAATGCGAGCGTTAATTTGGCAATTAAAACCTGTTGGGTTAGAACAAGGTTTAGTTAATGCACTAAAACAATATAGTGAATTGTTACAATTAGAGCTATTGGTTAAAGTAGAGGGTTTAATTAAATTGCCTAATTTAATTGAAGAAAATGTTTACAGGATTGTCCAAGAAGCAATCAATAACACTAAAAAACATGGTGACACTACTCAAGTTAAATTAAACTTAATTCAAAAATTAGATTATCTGTACGTTACCATTGTTGATTTTGGGAAAGGTTTTGACGCTACTCATCCAAATTCATATCATTCTCATGGCATAAATAATATGAAGCAACGCTCAAAGCAGATAAATGGTAAATTAATGATTGAATCCCAACCCAGCAAAGGTACGCAAATTTATATAACAATACCATTATAAAGTTTCGAAAGGAAGGTCAAGATGCATCGAATCATTTTAGTAGACGATCACCATATAGTAAGACAAGGCTTAGAATTTCTACTATCTACAGTAGAAGATATAGAAGTTGTGAAAGGCTTCTCAGATGGTAAGTCTTTTTTAAGATATATTGAAGCGCATGATTTGCCTGATATTGTCTTGTTAGATTTAGTCATGCCAGTTATGAATGGTATTGAAATTACAGAAATAATGAAAGAAAAATATCCTGATGTGAAAATACTAGTATTAACGAGCTATGTAGATGACGAACACGTCATTTCTGCTATTGATAAGGGCGCTGATGGTTATGAAATGAAAGATGTTGAGCCAGAACAATTGATCAAAACAATTAAAAGCGTATTAGCAGGCGAAAAAATTATTCATCCCCAAGCACAAAGTGTCATTGAATCTATGAGCGATAAACCACATTACACCAATAAGCTATCAAAACGAGAGTCTGAAGTCCTTACTGAAATGGCAAAGGGAAAAACAAATAAAGAAATTGCTGAAACATTATTTGTGTCTGAAAAAACAGTTAAAACACATGTTAGTCATATTTTTGCTAAATTACAAGTGAGTGATCGGACGCAAGCTGCGATTTATGCAATGCAAAACAACCTTATATGAACTCATTGAGTAAGGAAGCCAGAACGCTATGCTTTTAAATGTTGTTATCCACTAGATAGAGGGGTTAGGCTTGAAAACGAATGATATAATCCTATTGTTATATCTTATTAAATCGCAATAGGATTATATTTAGGGCTAATACATAAGTTGGGCGTAAATTTCTAAAGTAGTAGTCTAATCAAAACACAAGGCGCTCTAATCTTTTTCAACATTCCTATTTACTTTTGTTTTAAAATGTATAATTTTACTATATAATATAGCTAATAAACAATAAGGGGATGTTGTTATGAAAACCAAAAACTTGTCGTTAAAAATCGTAATAGCGCTTATTTTAGGCATAACCATTGGCTCAATTTTTAATATGTTTGCGCAATCAGGATTTGTTGTCAATGTTGATAAGTATGTCTTTAATGTCATTGGTCAAATATTTTTAAATTTAATATTCATGCTAGTCGTACCTGTTGTATTTGTTTCGATCGTATTAGGTGTAGTCGGTGTAGGGGACCCAAAATTACTTGGTGGTATAGGGTTAAAGACAATTACTTTCTTTTTAACTACGACAGCTATCGCTATTATTATTGGTATTGTTTTAGCTTCAGTTTTACAACCCGGTGAAGGGAAATCAGATCTATTAAATAGTGATGATGTATCAAGTTATCAAAAAACATTAGATAAAGAAGATAATGCTCAAAGCTCTGCAGCTAATCAAACATTTGATCAAACATTGATTAACCTTTTTCCTAAAAATCCATTACAAGCCATGAGTGAAGAAAATATGTTGCAAATTATAACATTTGCAATATTTATAGGGATTGGTTTAATTATGGTCGGTTCCAAAGCTCAAGCGGTGCACCGGCTATTTGAACAAACTAATGAAGTTTTAATGTATATTGTGACTATGATTATGAGTGTATTTGCGCCAATCGGTACATTTGGGCTTGTTGCACATGCATTTACGGGAGCTGGGTTTGGTGCGATTCAACAACTTGGCATGTATTTCTTTATTGTGCTCCTGGCACTATTTATACATTTCTTCGTTGTATATGGATCAGCAGTTAAGTTTATCGCCAAAACTAGTCCACTGAGATTCTTTAAAGGGTTTTTACCAGCTATTACATTAGGTTTTAGTGCATCTAGCTCTACCGCCACTTTACCAGTATCACTAAAATGTACTAAAAACATGGGTGTTCGACCAGAAGTAGCTTCTTTTGTTCAACCGTTAGGAGCAACAATCAATATGGACGGTACGGCCATTATGCAAGGTGTAGCAACCATATTCATTGCACAAATTTCAGGTGTAGATTTGTCGTTGATGCAAATTATAACAGTTGTTGTTATTGCAGTGGTTGCGTCCATTGGTACTGCAGGTGTGCCAGGCGTTGGATTGATTATGTTAGCTATGGTATTAAATGCAGTGGGCTTAAATCCAGCAGCAATTGGTATTATCTTAGGTATTGATAGATTATTAGATATGACAAGAACTTCAGTCAATATTACGGGTGATGCAGCTTGCGCCCTTATCATTTCAAAATCAGAAGATAAGAAATTAGCTGCAAAACGTGACAATTAATATAGGACCTTTAATAGGGATAGAAAGAGCAATTACGTTTTATGTTATTTAAATTTAATATGTCAACAACCAATGATTCAATTTGTATTTTTACTATAATTATTTTGTTTGTGAATATCACATCATGTATATATAATTTTAAAGAGATTAATCGTAATGTCTGAAATACCCCTCTTATCGATTCCAATTAGTCGATGAGAGGGGTATTTATGGTTATTATAGTTATTCGATAGTAGTGTCGTTATAATTAATAGTAAGATGTCATTTGGCATGCGAACTAATTGGCTACCATCTATACATACGAATAATTGAAAATATAGAAAATCATAAATGATAATATGGAAATTTAAAAATTTTCATAAGAATTCTTTTACAAGAAAGATGTCATAAACAGATTTTTAGTTAATGAGAAGTAAGTACGTTATACAATTCTGCAAACTTTTTACCATCTTTTCTTGGGACTTGATCAAATATCCACGGCTCGCCATCTGACTCCACAATCGTTAGCCTAAACGGTGTTAAAGATAAACCAAATTTAACATTTTGGATTTCTTCAAAGGAAAACAAGCTTTTGATTTCATGATTTTCTAGAATACCGTTAGCTTTAAAAGTGATCTTATCATTATATAATGTCAAAATTCCTGGAATTATTTGAGCTTGAATAAATTTCATTGACGCATATGTAGAAATCAGTTTTGTTGAAGATGGATTGTTCAAAATGATGCCTCCTCAAATCCTTTTTAAACAATATATCATTATACATAACAAGAGACAATTCTATTTAGATTTGTATGTTTTAGACGTTATAAAAAGAGCAGAGAACGAAATCAAAGTAATTAAGATGATTTTGTTCTCTACTGTTCAAATAGTATGTTTTTATATCATTATCATTTTGAGTAACTTTATATAGGTGTGTTAGTTTTGCAGTTAAATTTATATGTTTAGCATTATCCATGTGTTTGATATCTAATAAAACTAAATCAGTATACGCTAATAAATACGTCAAGATGTTTATTAAAAGCCACTGTATCATTTGCTGTACCAGCTGATGTATCGATACATGTATGAATATCTTGTTCTTTTAATAACTAGAATAGGGTGGTTAAGAATTTTTATTTGCAATAATGGTTCGCCACCACTAACTGTAACGCCGCCTCCATATGCATCAAAGTATGGTTTGAATGGCGTTATTTCATTAACCATTTCATCTACGGTGACTTCTCTAGTGAAATTTTTTTATGTCCAAGTATCTGGATTATGACTGTATAAACATCTAAGTAAACACCCTTGCGTGAATAAAATATATCGCAGTCCCAGGCCATCAACCGTGCCTAGACTTTCAATTGAACGTAAATGTGCTTTAACCATACGAATGCAACCCTTTGGTGGCATTCGTATAGTTTCTCAGTTTGGACACCGACAATAGTCTCTAAACCTTTATTTAGATAGCCGGCATCATGAACGATAATTGTTGATGGTACTTTTGTATCTATACCCCACATTCCACCGCGTTCACGCACTTCTCTTGATAATTGCATGACTTGATCCCAGAGTTTCATTGTTGCTTCAGTAGGACCTTCTAAAAATTGGTCACCACCTGTATATAATGTCTAATTTAGTTAGATATATTCTGTAACATTCACTTGGCACTTGCAGCGACCTTGTTTATAATTATCTCATGCAGTTGATTTTGTGTAGTTTTTTTTAACATGCGACTATCTCCATATTATATGTTAAATACTTCACAATAATTATATCATTTAGTTTGTTGAAAAAATTACAATATTTTTGAATAATTTTAATCTGAAATTGAAAGCTTTAGGAATCTGTATTGAAAAATAACGCACATATGGTGTAATTTAACCCTGTTATATAACAGAGGCAAAGCAAATAATAAAAAGAGATACTGAATTTTGGGGATCCATCAATTCAGCATCTCTTTCTTGATTATGAAAGGCATTGATTTATATTGAAGCTAACAGCGTTAAATGATTAAGTGAAAACAACCGTCTTATGATTTGCTGTTACGATGACCTTGTGTAATACATGATATTCTACAGCTTGTGCTAATACGCTAGATTCAACATGACGGCCAATTTTTCTTAAATCTTGTACGTTATAGCGATGATTAATACGTATTACATCTTGGTCAATAATAGGGCCTTCATCTAAATCAGAAGTGACATAATGACTTGTTGCGCCTACAAGTTTAACACCGCGATGCCATGCTTGTTTATAAGGATTTGCGCCTATAAATGAAGGCAAGAAAGAATGGTGTATATTAATAATCTGATTTGGATAATGATTGACAAAATGATCGGATAGAATCTGCATATATTTTGCTAATACAATAAGTTCTACATGATTTTCAGAACAAATTTTTAATATCTTATTTTCTACAACCTCTTTGTCTTCAGTGTTTGGTACGTAATAAAAAGGTATATTTAATGTCTCTGCAAATTGTCTGTTATTTTCGTGATTACTAACCACACAAACAATTTCTGCTGGTAGCTCATTTCTATTGACCCTCAATAGTATTTCATTAAAGGCATGATCTTCCTTTGAAACGAAAAGGCCAATTTTTGTTTTATGTTGGTTATCAAATAAATTATAATTTATTTGATGTTTATTTAAAGTGTTTTCTAAATCATCTTTTAATGATTCTATTTTTTCAAATTCTAATCTCAAATATAATTGACCTTCAGCATTCTGTGAATCATCATATTCTGTAAAGTGGTCTAAATGCAAAATATTAGATTGGTGTTGAGCAATTACATCTGTAATTAATGCAGTAATGCCCACTTTATCTGAACAGGTTGCGAGTAGTATATATTTATCTGTCATCTTTAAGCACCTCGATTTTTTAAGTAACCCAGATTATAATGAAAATTCTGAATAATGTAAATGAATTTTGTTAAAGAAAATTTTTAAGACGAAGTATATGCTAAAAAGAGAAAAATAAGATATAATTGTAAATAGTGTTTTTATATCAAAAGGGTAATAAGTAAAAAATATAATCACATTTCCTACTTATTATGCGCTTACAACTAAAGTGATATAAGTGTTTAAATTTATTATAGGATATAAGATTGATTATTTTGATAATTGCGCAAATAACAAAAAACAATGAAAATATCATTTCACTCTTTTATTTTTTTGAGAATTGTATTAAGATGTAATTTGTGTTTCAAGAAGCGTGTATTATTGCAATTTCTTGTGTCCGGATAAAATATTCTTTTATGAAAGGTAGATTAAAGTAATGGATAGACAAAGTTTTACAGATTTAATTCAAACAAAATTTAAAATGGTGCGTATTGAAGCGGGTTACACGCAAGATACAATGGCACAGACAATCGGTCTTTCAAAAAAGACATTAGTACAAATTGAAAAAGAGAGAGTATTGCCAAACTGGACAACATGCGTGTCAATTTGTGCATTGTTTAGAGATTCAGATGTACTAAATAGTACTTTTGGATGCGATCCATTAGAAATGGTTCAAACAATTTCCCGTAATCATTGTGCATACCCTAACCATTCTACAACGAGTGATATTTACTGGAGTACAGTTGATACTCGTAACGGATATATTTTACAAAGTAATAAAGTAAGTGATATCTACCGCGTGCTAAACCAAGAAACTCAACCTATATTTGGAACTTCTAAATTAAGAGAAGCGGAGACATATTTCGGTAGAGTATCTAAAGAAGAATTAATGCACGTATAAGTGAATCTATTTTGTGATAGGAGAATCATTATTTATATAATTATGTAACATGGTTTAATTGTATATGAATGGTTTAGTCACTAAAATTGATAAAAACTGGTACATCAATTGATTTTAGAATTATTTATTATATTTACAGTAGGGAACTAGAGATATTACCCACTTATTTTAAGTTTTTATAAACGATGTCTTCGTTTATAAAGGCTGATATAGTGCTTATACAAGCGTTTTAACGTTTATATCCTTTTTATAGTCATTCATAATGAGATGAAATAAAAAATTTTCAAAGTGGTGCTTTGTCCCACTCGGGAAATCAACAACTGTTCACTAAATTGCTTCGTACCAAGTTTAAAAAATATACAGCAACGCCAGAGCGATAAATTGGGATCAATAAAATTTTTGATTTCTAAATCGCTCTTTTTTATTTTTAAATTTAATATAAACAAAATGGAACTATAACTTAGTGTTTTAATGAAATAAATGGTTATGGACAATAAAATTTCATTTGAGAAATTAACGCATATGCTACACATATGTACTATTTATGTTATACAATATAAAAATGACTGATATATAATTACCTTCAGTTTTTAAACTAATTGTATATGAAGGAGAATGAACTATGCACGCTTTTTTAATAATTATATTTATGATGATTATTGGCGCATTGATAGGTGGAGTTACCAATATGATTGCGGTAAGGATGCTATTCCATCCATTTAAAACGTATTATATATTTAATAAACGTGTACCTTTTACGCCTGGGTTAATACCCAAGAGAAGGGGAGAAATAGCTGATAAAATAGGTCAAGTTATTGAAGAACATTTATTAACTGAAACATTAATTAAGTCAAAATTAAACGCACCGAAATCAAGAGAAGCTATCGAAGAATTATTTTTAAAACAAATACACAAATTAAAATATGATGGCGTAACAATCCAATCATTAGCTAAGCATTTTGATATTGATGCAGCTCAATTAACGAATAGCCAGATGGACACAGTTATATCTAATCAATTAAATCAATACTATAATGACCATAAGGAAACACCAATTAAACAAATAATTCCCGATGATATCGAATTAAACATGGACCAAAAAATAGAACTTGTACCCGATTTACTATTTGAACGTGCACGCATTTACTTAAAATCTGAAAAAGGTGCTTCAGATATATCATCAATGCTAGATACTTTTTTTAATGAAAAGGGAAAAATTGTTGGATTATTACAAATGTTTATGACGAAAGAAAGCATCGCAGATCGTATACAACACGAGTTGATTAGGCTCACAAATCATCCTAAAGCAAAAGCAATTGCAAAGCAGATTATTGACAATGAATATGAAACTTTTAAAACAAAAAAGTTAACTGAAATAGTAAATGAAGAACAATTTAATTCATTTAAGTCAACAGTCGTTGACTTAGTGATTAGTTATGCAAACATAAATAATAAAGTGAACCAACCCCTTCATCATTTAATGCCTGATTTTATTGTATTTTTAGAGAAAAAAGTTTCACAAACGCTTACAGACCTTATTATTGAAAAAGGTTCTAAATATATTTCTCCAATTATGAAAAAAATTAATCTTAGACAAATGGTAGAAGAACAAATCAATTCATTTGATCTAGCTTACATCGAAAGGTTAATTATTGATATCGCTAACAAAGAATTAAAATTAATTATGCTATTAGGATTTTTATTAGGTGGTATTATCGGTTTACTTCAAGGGGTAATTGCAATTTTTGTATAACATATTAAATTATGTTATTGTAATATCGATGTGGTTATAACACATATACAAATAAAGGAGTGAAGCACAGTGGCAGTAAATTTATACGATCATGCAAACCAATTAGAGCAAGCATTAAGAGAAAGTGATGAATACCAAGCTATCCAAAATGCTTACGCAAAAGTTAAAGAAAATCAAGAATCAAAGGATTTATTTGATGAGTTCCGTGAAACACAATTAAATTTCCAACAAAAACAAATGCAAGGTGAAGAAATCGGTGAAGAAGAGCTGCAAAAAGCACAAGAACAGGCTCAAAAAATCGAAAACGATTCTAATATTTCAGAATTAATGGCCGCTGAGCAAAATATGAGCCAAGTATTCCAAGAAATCAACCAAATTATTGTTAAACCTTTAGATGAAATCTACGCTGATTAATATTTTTTAATCAGAAAATTAATTTGGGCGTGGGACAGAAATCCTCATATTTTATAGATTTTGTTGTTCTGCTTCTGGCATTAACGATAGATAAGCATTGAAACAAGCTTGATTAAGTGTGATTTCAATTCAACTAACTTTTGCCAATAATATATTCAAGGCTGAGGCATATATTTGTGCCTCAGCCTCTTTCGTTTTATCGACTGTGCAATAGACTCTGTGGTAAAATATAAAGATACAAGATATTGGCATGCATAGATTTTTAATCATGAGTTTGTTATCTCAAAATTAATACATAGTCTTACATGCATTTTATAATAAAACCTTTAAATAAAGGAGAACTTTAATTTATGGTTAAATTTATTCATTGTGCAGATTTACATTTAGATAGTCCATTTAAATCAAGAAGCTATTTAAGTCAATCAATATTTGAAGATATGCAAAAAAGTGCTTACGAAAGTTTTAAAAAAATAGTGGATTTAGCATTAAACGAAGAAGTAGATTTTATAGTTATTGCTGGTGATTTGTTTGATCACCATAACAGAACGCTACGTGCAGAAGTATTCCTGAAAGAACAATTTAACCGGTTAGCTAAAGAGCAAATCTTTGTTTATGTATGTCATGGTAATCATGATCCACTTTCCTCATCCATAGGTACTGAATGGCCGGAGAATGTTTCGATATTTTCCGAAAATGTGGAAACTTATCAAACGATTACTAAAAATGGCGAAGAAATTTATTTACATGGGTTTAGCTATCAAAATGAAGCTAGTTATGAAAATAAATTAGATGCTTACCCTTCAAGTCAAGGTCAAAAAGGTATTCATATTGGAATATTACATGGCACATATAGTAAAACGAATACAAATAATCGTTATACTGAATTTAGATTAGAAGATTTAAACAATAAACTCTATCACTATTGGGCACTCGGCCATATACATGAACGCCAGCAATTAAGTGATATGCCTCCAATCCATTATCCTGGTAATATACAAGGCCGTCATTTTAAAGAAACTGGAGAAAAAGGTTGTCTTTTAGTGGAGGGAGACGGTTTAAATCTCAATGCTCAATTTGTATCAACACAATTTATTCGTTTTGAAAAAGCTGAAATAGATACTGATATGACTACGAAGCAAGGTTTGTTTGATGCCATACAAGATTTTAAATCACAAGTTAGAACAAAAGGCAAAGCGATTTATCAATTAGTGGTAAATGTGAATTCAGATGAAATTATTTCAGATCAAGACAAATTACAAGTACAAGAAATGATTAGTGATTACGAAGAAAACGAACACCATTTTGTATTTATAGAAGATTTAAAGATAAAAAATAAAGATGATAATAAAACAACGCTTGTAAAGGAATTTTCACCTGATTTAATTGATGACCATGCTGTTTATGAAGCGGCTATGAATGATTTGTATCTCAATCCAAAAGCTTCAAAATACCTAGAAAATTATGATAACTTTGATCGCCGTGAATTAATAGCGCGCGCTGAACTGTTATTAAAGTCAGATATGAGGGGTGAATAATGTGAAGATTAAATCATTAGAGATTTATGGTTATGGTAGATTTATTCAAAGAACCATTGAATTTGATGAGTATTTTACTGAAATTTATGGAGAAAATGAATCAGGTAAATCTACTATTCAAGCATTTATACATTCCATCCTGTTTGGTTTTCCAACAAAAAAAGAAAATGAACCGAGATTAGAGCCGCGCTTAGGTAATCAATATGGTGGCAAGCTTACGTTAATTCAAGAGGATGGTTCATTAGTTGAGGTTGAACGTGTAAAAGGTACAGCGACTGGGGATGTAAAAGTTTATCTGCCAAATGGCGCTATCAAAGATGAACACTGGTTGAAAAAAGCATTGAATTTTATTTCTAAACGTACATACCAAGGTATATTTTCATTTGATGTATTAGGCCTTCAAGATATCCATAAAAATATGGATGAAAAACAATTACAAAATTACTTATTACAAGCTGGTGCTTTAGGGTCTACAGAATTTACCAGTATGCGTGAAATTTTGAGCGATAAAAAAGAATTGTTGTATAAGAAAAATGGTCGTAATCCGATTATTAATCAACAATTAGAAGAATTGAAATCTTTGGAGCGTCAAATTCGTGAAGAAGAAGAAAAATTATCAACATATAAACGTCTCGTAGATGATAAAGATAAAGCTGATAGACGCTTAGAAAATATAAAACAAAATTTAAACCAACTATCAAAGATGCATGACCGCAAACAAAAGGAATTAGCCTTACACGAGCAAACACAAGAGTGGAAGGCACTAGAGAAACAGTTGAATATTGAACCAATTGTGTTTCCTGAACAAGGTATTGATCGATATGAATCTGCTAAAATTCAAACACAAAATTTAAAAAGAGATATCGGTTTAAGAGAAGAAAGGTTAACACATTTAAAAGACGAAAATGAAAAAATTAATGTGCCTAAACAAAATGATTTGGATGCCTTTAATCATATATATCAGCAAGAAAATGAAATTAAGCAAAAAGAATATGAATTGAAATCTATTAAAAAAGAAATTCAAGATAAAGAACGCGAACAAACAGGTTTGAAATCTAATATTGGTTGGCAAGAGGTGCATCATGAAGTAGATAGTTCAGAAGCGATGAAAAGTCATGTTAGTAACCAAATTAAGCATAAACAAGAACAAACAGCATTCATTCAACAATTAGAGCGTAATATTGAAGAAAATAAAATCGATAAAGAAACAAACCAAGCAGAGATGGATGCTTTAGAAACAGATATAGTTTCTGATGAAAATTATGAAAAGAAAAAGCAATATAATAACCGTGTTTTCGAATTACAGGAGAAAAATAATCTTTATCAAAAAATGAAAGAAGCATTTGATAAAGAACAACAAAAAAATGAACAGAAACAAAATATGTTCCGTTTGGCATTAATTATGTTGACAGTTATTGGTATTGGATTAACCATATTTTCATTTATTTCAGCTAATCTCATTTTTGGTATTGTGTTTGCAGTATTATCCGTTGTGTTTATTATTGGTATATTCCTGGTTAAATCTAAAGAAATAGGGCACAGTGAAACGTTCTCAAATGAAATCGAAGATTTACAACATCAAATTAATGATTTAGAAGCAAAGTATGATTTGGATTTTGACCTAGATGATCAACATAGAATACGTGAACAATTTCATAGTTCAATTAAAACGAAAGAGGCTTTAGCCAAAAAATCGGACTATTTAACTGCTACTTTAGAACAAGCACAAAAACAATATTCAAACGCACAAAATGCAATCAATCGGGTTAAATCTGATTTATACCTCTCGGATAAAATCTCAGATGAACTTATCATTGATAGTATTGCAACGATGAATAAAATAAAAGATTACGCCAATCATATTGCGGAACTTATTGAACAAAAATACCAATTACAACAAGATTTAGATGCATTTTATGCGCATGCAAAAGAAGTGACTCAAAATCAATTTACTTATTTTAATGAATTATCTTTATTCCATGATATAAATCAATGGTTGAAAGAAGAAACTAATAATTTAGAGAAATGGAATAGAAATAAAGAGCAAATTGATTTACTAGAGAGCGAATTAACTCAGCTGAATCATCGCTTAAATGAAAATAATAAGGTTATCACACAATTATTTGATTTTGTAAATGCATATGATGAAGAATCTTATTATAATCATCATGCTCAATATCAAGCATATCATCAACGATTAAATCGTTTTAATGATTTGACGAAATATCTAGAAAACCAAAATTACAATTACGATGTAAGTTCTAGATTGAGCCAAAAAACATTTGCTCAATTATCTGATGAAGACGAAGTATTAGAAACTCAAGTCAATGATTATAATGACCAATATTTAGAAATGCAAGCGGAAGTTAGTGATTTAAATGCTAAAATTACGGAGATGGAAACAGATAAAACATTAGCGGATTTACGTCATAAGTTCTATATTCTTAAAAATAAAGTGAATGATGAAGCGAAAGATTGGGCAAGTCTTAGCTACTTACAATCTTTAGTGAATGGTCACATTAAACAAATTAAAGATAAACGTTTACCACAAGTAATAAATGAAGCGACAGAGATCTTTGCACATTTAACAAATAGAAATTATGTACAAGTCACATATGCGAATGAAAATTTAATGGTAAAACAGGTAAACGGTCAAATGTATGAACCAATCGAATTAAGTCAATCTACTAAAGAAATACTATATATCGCATTGCGTTTAAGTTTAATTAAAACCTTAAAACCTTATTATCCATTCCCAATAATTATAGATGATGCCTTTGTACATTTTGATAAATCTAGAAAAGAAACAATGATGAACTATTTAAGACAAATGCCAAAAAGTTATCAAATTTTATTCTTTACATGTGTGAAAGATACAAGTGTGCCTTCAAAACAAATTATTACATTGAATAAACTCGAGGAAGGCGGTAAATAATGAGAAATGTAGAAAAATTAAACCCTGGAGATTCAGTTGATCACTATTTCTTGATTCATAAGGCGACACAAGGCGTGACAGCCCAAGGAAAAGATTATATGACCATATATTTACAAGATAAAAGTGGGGATATTGAAGCAAAATTATGGACAGCAACTAAAGAAGATATGCGTGTTTTAGAACCAGAAAAAATTGTGCATGTTATTGGTGATGTCATAAATTATCGTGGACGCAAACAAATGAAAATAAATAAAATTAAGTTAGCTTCAGAAGAAGAGGACTTAAAAATACACGATTTTGTTGATGGTGCGCCATTAACGCCAGATGAGATTAAAGAAGAAATATCGCATTATATGTTAGAAATTGAAAATGCTAATTTACAACGTATAACGCGTCATTTGTTACGTAAATACCAAAGTGAATTCTTCACATTTCCAGCAGCAAGTTCACATCACCATAACTTTTCAAGTGGTTTAAGCTACCATGTATTAACTATGTTGCGTGTTGCAAAATCTATTTGTGACATATATCCTCTTCTAAATCGTAGCTTATTATATAGCTCAATTATTTTACATGATTTGGGTAAAGTTAAAGAATTGAGTGGGCCAGTAGCGACAACATATACAGTAGAAGGTAATTTACTTGGTCATATATCAATTGCTAGTGATGAAGTAGCAGACGCAGCTAGAGAGTTAGATATAAACGGCGAGGAAGTATTGTTACTGCGACATATGATATTAGCTCATCATGGTAAAATGGAATTTGGATCACCGAAGCTACCTCATATGAAAGAAGCTGAAATATTATTCTTTATTGATAACATTGATGCTAAAATGAATATGTTTGAAAAAGCTTATAAGAAAACACCTAAAGGGCAATTCACTGAGCGTATCTTTGGGCTAGAAGGTAGACAATTTTACAATCCAACTTCTTTGGATTAGAACACAAGAAACTTAATACAGTATATAAGTGTTTGTGAAATAAGTGTCTCAGATATTTTATAAAACGTATGGTTTTATGTAAACAAAGTAAAACCATACATTTTTCTATTAGAAAATAGCGATTGGGTAGAATCATATAAAATGGCTTCTAGTGTCAATTTGAATGACAAACTAACACCAGATATAAGCATTACTATCTCAATAAGTTGTGAAGTCATTTCTTAAAGAAATTGAACTTATGGCTTCAATATACAAATGTTTAAGAAGTTAGTATGAGAGGATCTATAAGACTAGACCATATACTTCTAGACAAGCATGCACGTTTAAAATTAAGAAGTTTAAATATAAAAATGCACTTTCATTTTTGAAATGAAAGTGCATTTTTATGTTGAGCGTAGACACTGATAGCATCAACGCCTTGTTTGTATATTTTATTGTCCAACGGACATGCCAGCGCCACCTTGTTGCATAGCTTGTTGTTGCTGCTGTTGTTGTTGCTGTTGCTTAATTTTTTCTGGATCTAGAATTGAATCTTCAATTGCTTTTTTAATATCTCTATCTTTATAGTCTACTTTATATTCATCTAATAATTCTTTATAAGCATCTGTTAAAAGTTTAGGGTCTTTTTGTACTTTTTGTTGAATTAATTGTGATTTGAGTTTACCTTTTTCTTCATCAAAATCGTCTTCTTTATCTGCTTTGATAACATGATAACCGTAATCTGTTTTCACTACTTTAGAAACGTCGCCTTCTTTAAGTTTAAAGAGCGCTTTTTCAAATTTTTCTTCCATTTGTCCTTTGATTACATATCCTAAACTACCATCTTTTTTAGCAGAAGATTTGTCCATAGATTCTTTTTTAGCGATTTCTCCAAATTTATCAGGATTTTCGGATACTTGTTTTTGAAGTTTTTCAGCTTTTGCTTTAGCATCTTTGTCTGATAACCCTTCTTTATCGTCTTTATTTTCTTTGACTTTAATTAAAATATGAGATCCTTTTTTAGTATCTTCTTTGATCTCTTTATCAGAAATATTCACTTTATCATTTAATAAAGCTTTTTGGTAAGCTTGTAATTTTTTTTGTTCTTTATAGTCACTTAGAGACATTTTTTGTTGTTTTAACATACTTTCAAATTGGTCTTTGCCACCATATTGTTTTTGTTCTTTTTCAACTTCTTTATCAATGTCTTTTGTATCGACTTTATCTTTATACTTATCTGCTAACAATTTATTAAGTAATATAGAAAAAGATGAATTAGCTATTTGTTCGTCACCCATCTTATTCATGACATCTTCAACTTTCACGTCACCAGCCTTTGATGAGATGATTGTATCTTCTTTTGAATCTGTAGCACTATTACCACAAGCACCTAATAATAACGCACTAGCTGTAACAGGAATTATAACTTTTTTGAATGTTTTCATTATTGGGAACTCCTTTTGTAAGAATAACAACGTAAATATAACATATAATATTGTTTTCACCAATTAGAAACCTAATATATGGGACTTTAGTTGTAACCAAATGAGGCTTTACATTATTTGTATAGAAGAAAAGGTTGAAAATACAAATATAAATGATTTAAATAGGACTATGCTTTATCTAAATTGAAATTGTTAAGAGTGAGTAATTGATACAAGTATCATATTTAATTTTAATATTTGGCGCTCATATCAAAACACGAGGTTGGGCGTTAGTGGTACGTACCTCAACCTCGTTTAAGACGATTATTATATTGCGGTGTAACTTTATTTAAGATGTTGATACCTGTTTGATGTTCTTCTACATAAGCCCCTTCATTTGAAAATAGTATGATTTTCAAATAAAGAAAATCCAAAACGGAATATCCTAAATTTAGGGCAATTAAAAACATCAAGTAGTGCCCATATTGTGGAATTAACATACTAAAATAAGCGCATAAAGTTGTAATAAATAAGGCAGGTGTGATGAGGCCAAAACAAAAATAATATTTGTTGACTGGTGTGTTTATATAAACATTATAAAAAGGTATAGATTTATGTTTCACTAATTTATATTTTTTAAAAGACTTGCGGTAGGGGTATAAAAATAATAAATGTATTATTTTGTGTAATGGGTATAAAAGTACAACTAACATTAAAAATATTAAAAAATGTTTATCAGTTAATTTTGTGTCTGAAAAGAAGTATAAAATCTCATACGCAATTAAAAACGTAATAATTGTAGTAACAAAACTAAGAAAAGCAATTCTAGGAATGCCAAAACGGGCATTGATATCTATTTGGCGTGTACATAAATACATTACGCAATCATACTCCTTTTTAAATAACTTGAATACACTTCAGTATTATCTAACGTAATAGTTTACGCGTCAAGGCTATTTTAAATCTATATTTAAAGGGCTAGTGACATTATAAAAATATCAATTTAGGTTATTAAATATAGAAAGACTTGTGCATATATATCGATTATTTTATATTTAGAAATATAAGTTCTACATTTTTATACATGGGTAGCAAAGTTAAAATTTAGAGTGCTAATTGGCGGTGCTAAGTTGTAAACGAGCCATGTCAACGATTAAATAAAAAAGCTACAAACCGATTGTTTAAATGGGTTGTAGCTCATATATTTAAGTTATGATTTATCTTTTTCAAAACCGTTTGTAATTTCTTCGCCACGGTTTTGTAAATTTTCAATATGAGATTGTAATTTTTCAATATTAGGATTAATATCAGACTTAAAGTCACCAATCATTGTTTTTACTTCATCGCCAATCGTGCTGCCAAACTCTGTACTTTCTGATTTGACTTGAGCGATATAATTTACGATATCATTAACGCTTTGTTTAATTGTATTGATTTCTCTATCGAATTCAGATTCGGCACCTGTAGGTTTTGGTCCTTGAGTTATAGAGTGGTTTGAATTTTTTTTCTCACGATTCATTAATGCAACACCGAGTCCTGTTGCAACACCAGCACCAAGTCCTAATAATAATTGAGCTGTTTTCATAAAAATTCTCCTTATTTCTAAAATTTCTTAGCCATTAATAATTTTATTATACCCTTTATGATTGCAGATAAGCATAATTAATTAAATTGTGCTGCTATTTCTTGAGCGATTTTGGCTTTTTGGTCATCGTCAATATTTTCTTCATGTGTTTCCCATTTATATCCAAAACCATCAATATCATTTTCATATCTTGGTAATAAATGGAAGTGTAAATGGAACACGGATTGATCAGCAAATTCACCATTATTTTGAATGATATTTAAACCGTCCGGATTAAATGCTTTTTTGATAGCATTTGCTACTTTTGGTAAAGCTGTACCGATATGTTGCATTGTTTCACTATCTGTTTCAAAGATATTAGCAGATATTTTTTTAGGAACGAGTAGCGTATGACCTTTTGTTACTTGAGAAAGGTCTAAAAATGCATATACAAACTCATCTTCGTATACTTTATAACTTGGGATTTCACCATCGATAATTTTGCTAAAAATTGTTTCAGACATAAATCTTCACTCCTTGTAAGATTGTTAATAACTATTATAGCATTACTATATTATTTCCGTCATTTTTCACAGTAACTTTATGAACAACGATTGATTTTTGATACAATAATATTTGTGGAGGTGCCTTATGACAGTAAAAGTAGAACATTTGACAGGCGGTTATGGGAAAAGGCCTGTGATTAAAGATATAAATTTTGAATTACGAAAAGGAGAAATTGTAGGACTCATAGGTTTAAATGGTGCTGGAAAAAGCACTACAATTAAACATATGCTAGGTCTGTTAACGCCGATGGAAGGGCAGTTGACCATTTCTGGTATTGATATAAAACAAGATGTAGAATCCTATCGAAGAAAACTTTCGTATATCCCTGAGTCGCCAGTGATTTACGATGAATTAACATTACAAGAACACATTAATATGACAGCAATGGCATACAATATTAATAAAGAAGAAGCTATGAAAAGAGCGCGCCCATTGTTAAAAATATTTAGATTAGAAAATGAATTAGATATATTTCCAAGTCATTTTTCTAAAGGGATGAAACAGAAAGTGATGATTATTTGCGCTTTTATTGTGGACCCAGATTTGTATATTATTGATGAACCATTTTTAGGTTTAGACCCTTTGGGGATCCAATCTATGCTTGATTTAATGGTGGAGAAAAAAGAAGAAGAAAGAACTGTGTTAATGAGTACACATATATTAGCAACTGCAGAAAAATATTGTGACAGATTTTTAATTATGGATAAAGGCCAAATCGTTGCATTTGGGGATATAGACGAATTAAGAGACCAAACTGGTTTAAGTGGGAAAACTTTAGATGAAATATATATACATGTTACTCAAGGCGGCCAGCATTCATGAAACAGGGAGCTAAACAATTATTTAACCTAAGAAAAAAAGAAATTGCAAAAGAAAAAAGCTATTATAATAAGTTTATATTTAACGGTCATTTTTCTGTTTTTCTTGTTATATTATTAGGTGCGTTTATTCTAGGTTATGGCGATTGGTTAAAGTCAATTCCCAAACGTATAAATTATGCTTTGATTGCAAGTATAATTGTAGCCATTACGTCTATATTTCCTATTAGAACCTTATTAAAAGATGCTGATAAACTATTCTTGTTACCATTTGAAAAGCATATGTCTGAATACATGAAAAGCAGTTTAATATATAGCTATTTTTCACGTTTGCCATTACAAGTATTGATAATTATTATATTTTTCCCTTTATTTTATGTACTTAATAATCAAACGTTTGGATTTTATATCACATTTGCAATCCTTGCAATCATTTTTCCATTTTTAGGTTTGTTATTAAAATGGCAGTGGTATAAATTCCGACTTGAACGTTGGTCCTTGTTTACTGTGCTGTTTATTATATTTACATCAGGGTTTTATATTACGCTAGATGCTAAAAATATATCGAGTATACTATCAATCATTATACTCATTGCACTTATATTATTCATAAAATATTTAAATAAAAGTAATTTATTCCCTTGGGAGCGTATGGTGGCCATTGAACAACAACACCATATGAACTATTATAAATTTGTTAATATGTTTACTGATGTGAAGCAAATCGAAGAAAGAGCAGTAAGAAGAAGTTATTTAGACCCATTTTTACGGACACCGAAAAATAATAAGTTTAATGACAATTCTATGTATTTGTATTTATTTACACGGAGCTTTGCGAGAGGAAAAGATGCATTTAACATCATCTTGCGCTTGGTTATTATTGCTTTAATACTAATGATCTGGTTGCACCAAGTGATTGTGGTATTAATCATTGGTAGTTTATTCATGTATATTATTCTATTACAAATGGCTCAATTTTATACACAACAAGCTTATGGTTTATGGCCACAAGTATGGCCAGTTTCAGATAAAATGGTAATTAAAGGGTACGAACAGTTTTTAATGAGATTAATGTGTTTCATTGGCTTCGTATTTATAATCATATTTGCTATTGCTTTTCCACAGTATGGTTATTTTGGAGCAATCTACTTTTTAGTAGGTTGGTTAACGATTAGAAACGTAATTAAAAAATTAAAATATCAAGAAACATTACTAAGAGATTAAAAAAAACGCTACTCAGTATTTTAGATTAATTCTAAAAGATGAGTAGCGTTTTTATTTTAATTAATAATCATCAATTGGGAATAAATATCTTTCAAAGTAGCTTGAATGCTGGCCACTTGAACCAAAGAATTGGCTCAATGCGAGCTTATCAAAGTTATTTTGAAACGTAGTGGATGCTTTGAAATCTTCGTAATCAGTACGACTTTCGAAACCAAAATAGATTTTGTAAGTTAAACCTTGGGTAGGTTTTAAAAAACGATAACTTCTATAACCAGCAAATTGATGGAAATCAGTTGTTACAGATTCCAGCTTTTTTTCTAATTGATAAGCATGATCTTCAGATGTAGGTATAAATATGACTGAATAGAAGTAATTTTCATCTAAGTTCCCTTCGGATTTAATGATGTCATATTCTAACGGATGTTTTAAAACAGTTTCACTTTCAGTTTCTTCTATAATAACTGAAGAATCAGAAGCAGAAAATTGTAATAAATTATGATCAGGATTATTAAGTCTAATCTGATTTAAATAACCGAACGTACCATAAGATGCGTAGATTTTCATAAGTTTTCCCCCTTGAATTGTTTAAGAAACTTTAAATAACTATTATAATTTACTATATATACTTCTAATATTTCAAATAAATATAAAATAGACTTTAACAGTATTATAATTGATTTCTGTTAGAAAACAATAGTCAAATAATTAAGTGGGCAAAACAACACAGTTTGTCTTTTTTATGACATTTCAATACATTGAAATACGAGAGATAAGTCGATATGGTAATATTAATAAGAATGATTATAATGTAGGAGGATTACAAGGTGCATAATAAAAATAATACTATCCTAGATATGATTAAGGGAAAGGAAGTTAATCACACGCCAGTGTGGTTTATGCGTCAAGCTGGTAGATCTCAGCCTGAATATAGAAAATTAAAAGAAAAGTATTCTTTATTTGAGATTACCCATCAACCAGAGTTATGTGCGTATGTTACACATTTACCCGTAGATAATTATAATACAGACGCAGCTGTTTTATATAAAGATATCATGACACCACTGCAACCAATAGGTGTAGATGTAGAAATCAAATCGGGGATAGGTCCAGTGATTCATAACACAATTAAAAATGTACAAGACGTTGAAAAATTAGGAACAATAGATCCTAAACGTGATGTGCCCTATGTGTTAGACACAATCAAGTTGTTAACTGAAGAAAAATTGAACGTCCCTTTAATTGGTTTTACAGGAGCACCTTTTACATTAGCGAGCTATATGATTGAAGGAGGACCATCTAAGAATTATAATTTTACAAAGGCGATGATGTATAGTGATGAAGCTACTTGGTTTGCACTAATGGATCATTTGGTTGAAATGTCTATTACTTATACGACTGCACAAATTGAAGCGGGCGCTGAAATTATACAAGTTTTTGATTCTTGGGTTGGCGCATTAAATGTACAAGATTATAGATATTATATAAAACCTGCAATGGAAAAATTAATTAAGGGTATTAAAGCAATATACGATGTACCAGTTATTTTGTTTGGTGTAGGTGCAAGTCACCTAGTTAACGAATGGAATGAGCTACCTATAGATGTACTAGGTTTAGATTGGAGATTATCTATTAAAGAGGCTGAAGATTTAAATATAACTAAAACTTTACAAGGTAATTTAGATCCTTCCTTGCTATTAGCACCTTGGGATGTTATAGAAAAACGATTAAAACCAATATTAGATCAAGGTATGGACCATGGCAAGCATATTTTCAATTTAGGTCATGGTGTTTTCCCACAAGTAAAACCAGAAACATTAAAAAGAATCACTACATTTGTTCATGACTATACACAAAGATAGTAAGACATAAAGAATAGCGAACAAGATTTACAATTAATTATGTCATCTACATCTAAAAATTATTATACAAAAGGATGATTTTAAATTGACAAAAACAGTAGGCCTATTAGTAATGGCTTATGGCACACCATATAAAGAAAGTGACATTGAAGCTTATTATACTGATATTAGACATGGTAAAAAGCCGACAGAAGCGGAATTACAAGATTTAAAAGATAGATATAAATTTATTGGTGGTTTATCACCACTTGCAGGTACTACCAATCGACAAGCTGAAGCTTTATGTGAGATGCTTAATCATAGTTATACTGATGTTGAATTTAAGTTATATATTGGTCTGAAACATATCCATCCATTTATCGAAGACGCTGTTAAAGCTATGAACGAAGATGGTATTGAAGAAGCGGTTACTGTAGTATTAGCCCCACACTATTCAAGTTTCTCAGTCGGATCTTATAACAAGCGTGCTAAAGAAGAAGCTGATCAATATGGCATCGCATTAACACATGTTGAACACTATTATCAACAGCCCAAATTTATCCAATATTGGACAGAAAAAATAAATGAAACATTAGCACAAATACCAGAAAATGAACATGATGAAACAGTATTAGTTGTTTCAGCACATAGTTTACCTAAAGGCCTGATTGAGCAAAATAATGACCCTTACCCTAATGAATTACACGATACTGCTGAATTATTAAAAGCTAAATCTAACATCATCCATGTTGCAGAAGGTTGGCAGTCAGAAGGTAACACCGGCACGCCTTGGTTAGGACCTGATGTTCAAGATTTAACACGAGCTTTATATGAAGATTATAATTATAAAAATTTCATTTATACGCCAGTAGGTTTTGTGTGTGAACATTTGGAAGTGCTTTATGATAACGATTATGAATGTAAAATCGTTTGTGATGAATTAGGTGTCAATTACTTCCGTCCAAAAATGCCTAATACAGATCCATTATTTATTGGCGCAATCGTTGATGAAATCAAAAATGTTTATTAAAGGAAGTGTGATTGATATTGACTAAGCGTATCGCAATCGTTGGAGCAGGGGTAACAGGATTATCTAGTGCCTATTTTATTAAAAAAGCACGTCCAGATATAGAGGTTACTATATATGAAGCATCTAATAGAGTTGGTGGAAAAATTCAAACATATAGAACAGAAGGCTATACAATTGAATTAGGTCCAGAATCTTATTTGGGTCGTAAACAAATTATGACTGATATTGCTAAAGATATTGGTCTAGAAGAACAACTTGTTACAAATAAAACAGGCCAATCTTATATATATGCTAAAAATAAACTCTATCCCATCCCTGGTGGTTCAATCCTAGGCGTACCAACTGACATTAAACCATTTTTTAAAACAAAATTAATCTCGCCTTTAGGTAAAGTTAGAGCAAGTTTTGATTTATTTAAAAAACCTCTGCAAATAGATGGGGACATTTCAGTCGGCTCATTTTTTAGAGCACGCTTAGGTGATGAAATTTTAGAAAATTTAATAGAACCATTAATGGGTGGCATTTATGGTACCAATATCGATGATTTAAGCTTGATGACTACATTCCCTGAATTTAAAGAAAGAGAAGAACAATTTGGCAGTCTGATAAAGGGAATGAGATATGAAAAAGAACAACGAAAAAAACAACGTCAGTTATATCCAGGCGCACCTAAAGGCCAATTCAAACAATTTCGACATGGTTTAAGTTCATTTATAGAACATTTAAGAGATTATATTATCGAGCAAGGTGTGACGATTAAATATAATACATCTGTTCAAGATATTACAATCGAACAAAAGAAATATGTAATAAAAACTGAAAATGAAGCACATAGTTATGATAGTGTTCTTGTTACAACACCACACCAAAAATTCTTGGAATGGTTTGGAAATGACCCTGCGTTTGATTATTTTAAAAAAATGGATTCTACTACGGTGGCTACAGTTGTGCTTGCGTTTGATGAATCGAACATTATTAATAATTATGATGGTACAGGTTTCGTAATCGCACGTACAAGCGATACCAAGATTACCGCATGTACTTGGACAAGTAAGAAATGGCCATTTACTACACCAAAAGGTAAAGTATTGCTTAGAGCATATGTAGGTAAGCCTGGTGATACAGTCGTTGATGATCATACAGATGAAGAAATTGTTAATATTGTCAAAAAAGATTTAAGTCAAATGATGACTTTTAAAGGCTCACCCGATTTTAGCATTGTTAATCGCTTGCCAAAAAGCATGCCCCAATTTCATATAGGGCATATTGAACAAATTAAATCAATACAATCACATATTAGAAATAATTATCCGAGACTACGTATTACCGGTGCGTCATTTGAAGCCGTTGGTTTACCAGATTGTATTCAACAAGGTAAAGATGCAGTCAAAGAAATATTAAATGAAATTTAATTAAGTATTAAAAGGGCCATTTCTACAGATAGGCGAATCTTCTAGTAGAAATGGCCTTTTTCTATAAATATGACAATGCAATCCTGTTTCAATTTATGAGATACTTAATTTTTAACGTTGACATAGTGTTATAGTTTTAATACTGATATGTCGTAATTTTAGAAAAATGGGGGAGTCATTTATGACAGATATAATTATTGTACATTCAAAATTTGGTGATTCAACTAATCATTGGTATAAATGGTTAGCAAACAATTTAATATTAGAAGGTTATGATGTGACGCTTTTTAATGTACCTCAAGAAAAAAATGGGGATATAAGTAAATGGGTAAGTGAAATGAAAAAACAGATATATATTGATAAAAAGGATACTTATTTTGTGACACATGGGTTTGGAACAATTGCGTCACTCGAATTTATAGAAAGTTTAGAAATTAAAAAAATAGAAGGTTTATTTAGTATTTCTGGGTTTAAAGAAGATGCCCAAGAAATCGATGTCCCATTACAAATGCAGCATGAGACAATTAATTACGATAAAATTAAGGAAAAAGTAAATGCATTCTATGGATTGTGTGCAAAAGACGATCAGCATGTTTCTTATAAAGAAACCAAACGTTTAATGGATGCATTAGACGGTAAATGTAAGATTACTGATTTTGGAGGTCATTTCCTAGAAGATGATGGTTTCACAACATTTACAATTTTACAAAGTAAAATGATGGGTATTATGAGTAAATAATCAAGCTTATCATATAAGCATTTATATGTTTAAGATAGGGGAGAGCGAGACATCAATAGTGTCTCGCTCTTAGGATTAAAGTTCCATATTAAGATAAAATCAATATATGTTTTTAACTTTTTTCTCAATACTTATGCAATTAAATAAAAGTTAAATGACTCAATTATTGAGCATAGAAACAGAAGGTAACGTCATTTAAAAAAGAAAAATGTATCATTAAGAAACTAAACTTAAAATATTATATTTATATGCCATTTTTACACAAAATACTTTATAGAAAGCATTGACGAAAATACTAAAACTTAATATACTATATAAGTATTCAGAAATGAGCAATGCACAAACGCCCATTATGGCATATAATTTTAAAAATATAATTAAAACAATGTAAATTAATTTTAAAAACGTGTTGACTTTGTTAATAGTATTATGTTATATTAAATAGGTAGGCGTCATTAATAATATTAACGCGGGATGGAGCAGTTCGGTAGCTCGTCGGGCTCATAACCCGAAGGTCGGTGGTTCGAATCCGCCTCCCGCAATTACATACTTTGGTCTCGTAGTGTAGCGGTTAACACGCCTGCCTGTCACGCAGGAGATCGCGGGTTCGATTCCCGTCGAGACCGCCATTATTTCGCATTAAGGTTCAGTAGCTCAGTTGGTAGAGCAATGGATTGAAGCTCCATGTGTCGGCAGTTCGACTCTGTCCTGAACCATTTTATTTCTTTGGCGGTTGTGGCGAAGTGGTTAACGCATCGGATTGTGGTTCCGACATTCGTGGGTTCGATTCCCATCAACCGCCCCATAATCGTTAATAAGCGGGTGTAGTTTAATGGCAAAACCTCAGCCTTCCAAGCTGATGTTGTGGGTTCGATTCCCATCACCCGCTCCATTTAAATTGATCCACAGTAGCTCAGTGGTAGAGCTATCGGCTGTTAACCGATCGGTCGTAGGTTCGAGTCCTACCTGTGGAGCCATGGCCCCGTGGTCAAGCGGTTAAGACACCGCCCTTTCACGGCGGTAACACGGGTTCGAGTCCCGTCGGGGTCATACAAACAGAAGTGAAATATCGCTTCTGTTTTTTTAATTTCATATTGGAGAGTTGTCCGAGTTGGCCGAAGGAGCACGCCTGGAAAGTGTGTAGGCGCCACAAGCGTCTCGAGGGTTCGAATCCCTCACTCTCCGTTAATGACATAATTTGAGCTTTCCTGAGACACCGAAATCCTTGATACAATAGGATTTCGGTGTCTTTATTTTGTATCACTTAATATAATAAATACTACGCTCATTTCAAGATCAAAATTTTGAAATGAAATCTCTATATCACATGCGGCGCAAGGCTTTTAGTGTTTTAATTTCTGCTTGTTTTTAACTGTCTTTTAATAAATGACGAGATGTCGATAGGGAAGTAGTTATATCTGCATGCCCTAAACGTTTTGAAATATAATATATTGATATACCTTCATAAATTTACATGAACAGTGTGTATGATGTATGAAGTGCAATGGGGTAATGACCTAGCTTATTATTCAAATAAAAGCACTGTATTACGTTAAAAACTGCATTGTTTGTAATTAAGAATACGGTAGTCCTGTATATATATCCATCTAAATTAAATGGTCTGGTTTAATTATGGATATGAGTGCTGACAAGTTGGCTTTACAATCAACAGAAACAATTGATGTTATCAATTTAAAAGTTAGAAAAGAACTTATTGGCCCTTTAAGAAAAAAAGAAGGAATTTATCCTGCTTACCATATGGATAAATCTAATTGGATAACAATTAACTTAAAAGAGACGAATACGATGAATCAAATTAAAGATTTAATAGCAGTAAGTTATGAATTAACGACATGATTTTTGTTTTTTAGAGAAGTATTTTTATTTAGTATTCTAAACTAATTGAACAAAGAGAGTGTTATGATTTGTTTTTATTTATTAGCGCATGAATCAAATATTATTTTTCGTCAATTTTATTTGCAATGTATTCTAATTTGTCTCTAACTTCTTTTAAGGTATGACTCTCTGAAAATGTGAAATGAAACGGCGTATCTTTATTTGTTTTTGCGAATACTGTTATTAAGTCGTAGTAAAGACCTTTTTCAATTTCATAATTTAAAAATTTCATTTGTACATACCCCTTTATTAATTTTTAGGTGTTGAATAAGGGTTAAGTAATCACTTATTCAACAAACATAGAGTGCAGGGTTTGGCCCACACACTATACTGTAATAGAATCAAATATAAACTCATTTCAAAAAGTGATATATTTAATATTCAATTTCTCGTAAAAAATGAAACATCTTAACTTTAAATAAGCATAACATCAAAAACTACGGCGTACAACTTAAATTAGCGCAAATGGTTTTTAAAAATAAATAATCGGGGTTACTATTTTGAAAATGATATAGAAAAAAACTGCTAATATCAAAAAATTAATGATGTTAGCAGTTTTTCCTACTTATTATACAATTTTCAATTTATAAATAGTTGAATTAATCATCTTGTTCATTATTTAACACTTTGCCTTTTTTAGCATCTACAGTGATTTCATGTTTCGTATTATCTTTTTGTAGATCCATATCATAGACTAATTTACCTTCATCTTTAGCCAATGACCATTCTTTGATATCGCCGTCAAATTCTTTTTGTCCATTTTTAATGGCTTTTTTATAGTCAATGGCGTCATCATATTTGAAAGATTCGTTTTGATTAATTGAATCTTCATTTTCAGTTTCTTTGTTAATTACTTTCTTATCTTGATCTGCGATGATAACTTCGGATTCTTTACCTTCAGTTTGCTGCTCAATTTTATATGACCAATCACCGTTACTCTTTTCATATGAAATACCTTTTAAGTCTTGTCCATCATAGACTTCTTGCGCTTTTTTAACAGCGTCTTCTGGACTTGTTTTAATTTTATCTAACGCAATGACTTGCTCTGTACTTTCTTTACTTTGCTTATCATTTGAACTTTCAGATTTTGAGCCGTTATCTTCTGAATTACTTGAGTCATTCCCGCATGAAGCGAGTAAAAGGCCAGATAAAGCCATAGTACCTATCACTTTTAATTTCATAAACCTCACTCCTAATATGTTTTACATTATAGAGTACCCATAGCTATATTAATTTAAACTATAAATAGGGAGTAATGTAAGTTGTTGCGAGTCTATATTTAACTTTTATAACTATTAACATTTTTAATGGGTTAAAACGAATTTTGAATCATATAAGGGTTTATGCTTGGTCACTGTTAAATCAGATTAAAAACGTTATAATAGTTAATGAGATGGAGGAATGACAAAGTGGAATTTTGGTTGAAAACACAAGCAAAACAAAATGGAGATAAAGTATTTATAGATGACGGAACAGTTCAAGTTACTTTTGCCTCCATGTATAAATATGCTTCACGATTGGCACAGCAGTTGAAAAAATTAGATAGAAGACGTATAGGTTTATACATTGAAAACAATATTGAATCAATTACATTGATAAATGCAATGTGGTTAGCAGGAATTGAAATTGCAATGTTAAACACACGTTTAACTAAAGATGAGATGCAAAACCAATTGTCGTCTATCGAAGTAGATACGGTCGTTGCTACCAGCCAAATCAATTTAAAAGCTATATCCGTAATTAAAATATCAACATTGCAACAAGGATGCAATGATATGACATATGAAAGCTTATTTGACATGAACCAAATCGCTTCGATTATGTTTACTTCTGGGACTACTGGTCCACAAAAAGCAGTCCCTCAAACATTTGATAACCATTACGCAAGTGCAATAGGCTGCAAAGAGAGTCTTGGTTTTGACCAAGAAACGAAATGGTTATCTGTTTTGCCGATTTATCATATTTCAGGATTAAGTGTTATTTTAAGAGCATTAATTGAAGGATTTACTGTTCGTATAGATACGAAATTTAACGCCCATACAATGTTAAATATTATACAAACAGAACTGCCAACGCATGTTTCATTAGTACCACAGACGCTTAAATGGTTGATGGATGAAGGGTTAAACCAACCTTACCATATTGAAAAAATATTGCTAGGCGGGGCAAAACTATCAAGTTCATTAATTGAAACAGCATTAGCTTCAAAACTACCTATTTATAATTCTTTTGGTATGACTGAAACATGTTCTCAATTTTTAACAGCATCACCTGAAATGTTATCCAAACGCTATGATACTGTAGGGAAGCCAAGTGCGAATGTAGCTGTCAAAATAAAAGACCCTAACGCTGAAGGACATGGAGAATTATTAATTAGAGGCGCTAATGTAATGGATGGTTATTTATACCCTGAAAATTTATTAGACACATTTGAGAATGGTTATTTTAAAACAGGAGACATTGCTGAAATTGATAAAGATGGCTATGTTATGATTTATGATAGACGTAAAGATTTAATCATTAGCGGTGGTGAGAATATATATCCGTATCAATTAGAATCTGTGGCCAAAGATCATGAAGCAATTTTAGATGCAATGTGTATTGGTGTTGAAGATAATACATGGGGAGAAGTCCCTTATTTATACTATGTTTCTAACACTTTATTATCGTATGAAACGTTAATGAATCATTTCAAAGCACATGTAGCTAAATATAAGATTCCTAAATACTTTGAACAAGTAACTGAATTACCATATACTTCTACAGGGAAACTTCAAAGAAAACATATAGAAAAATAGGTGTGAATAATATATGAAAATATGCGAAATGAACCTTTATATTTGTAATAATCATTTCAAGCATTTAATTGTTACACCAAAGGTAAAATTGGAAAAACGTAAAGCGCTTATTATTGAATTTATAACAGATAGACAGGTGCATTATTTTGGAGAATGCAATGCTTTTGAAACGGATTGGTATGATGATGAAACGATTGAAATTGCGCGTGAACAAGCAATTAAATGGTTTGAGTCTTTTAAAAATTATGAGTTCTATCATTTCGAAGAGATACAAAATGCATTACAAAATCTAGAAAAATTTCCAGCGACACGTAGTATGATTGTTATGGCATGTTACCAAGCATTTTATAAATTAGAAACTTTTCATGTTCCTTATGGCGCAACTGTGAGTGGTTTAACCGATGAAAATGTTAGGAATTTAATTAACACGAAACCACAGCGAGTTAAAGTAAAATGGTCTGAAGCTATTTTAAAAGATGTGAAACAATTGCAACAGTTACCCTTTAAAACTGAAATTGTGGTAGATGCAAATGAATCAATTCAAGAGGATGAAGCTAAGAAATTAAAACTGCTTTCGGAAAATGACATCCTTTATATTGAAGAACCATTTAAAAATATTGAAAAAATAAAAAATTTTAAGTATGACGAAATACCGCCAATCGCTATTGATGAAAAAGCAACCTCTTTAGAAAAGATTTTGAACTATGTTAAAAATGATGACGTGGACGTTGTGGTATTAAAGCCATTTAGACTTGGTGGTATTGATAAAGTAATTCAAATTATTGATATATTAAGCGATAGAAATGTGAAATTTGTTATTGGTGGTATGTATGAGTATGGACTGAGTCGTTATTTTACTGCGTTGTTAGCTCAATATGCAACGTACCCGAGCGATATTACACCTCAAGGTTTTTATTTTGAAAATGATATTGTAGCGTGTTCAGGCATATTAAAAAGAGGTTCGATTTATTTTGAACCTCCTCATGTTAATAAGCTTGAATTAGATCAAATTGATTAATGTTTATGGGTTTTATCTTTTTTTAAAGGTACTGGATCAAACCCACCTTTATGGAGTGGATGGCATTTGGAAATACGTTTTATACCAAGCCAAGTGCCTTTAATTGGTCCATATACTTGTATTGCTTCTCTAGTATACTCTGAACACGTAGGATAGAAGCGACATGTAGCCGGAGTCATAGGTGAAATCAAGTGTTGATATATATAGATGAGTCCTAGAAACAGTTTTTTCATAAAATCTTTGCCTCCAACAATTTACATAGCATGGATAGTTTAACATATTTAAAGGGAGTTTGATGTGCGTGAAGTTTAAAGATAGAGAAAATGACGACGTTTTTTTATCATTTAAAGATGATAATGCTGTCCCAAACGGTGATCACGTTCTGGTCATCCCGGTTTATCACAATCAATTGCTTTTTACCAAACATAAAATAAGAGGGGTTGAATTTCCTGGAGGCAAAAGAGAAAAAGGGGAATCTAGCGAAGCAGCTTGTGAAAGAGAACTGTTTGAAGAGACAGGAGCGCTTATAAAAACTAAAGAGAAACATTATATTGCTCAATATCGTGTTGCAAGACAAAATGGTAAACCATTTACTAAAGATGTATTCATGGTTGACGTAGACAAATTACCGATACAAGAAGATTATTTAGAAACTGAAGGTCCACGCCTTTTTGATAGACTTTCAGATATTCCTGAACTAGACAAAAGTTATTTATTGAAAGATGCTGCTATCTTACAATGTTTAGAGAGGGTGATTGAACTTGGATTTTATCAATAAAAAAAGAATGCCAGTAGAGGTTCCTGAACATGTATTTGAAGAAGTTACTTACAAAGTAGATGGGATAAATGTAAGGGGCTTATTGATGACACCTCAAAAAAGTGTTGAAAGAATCGTTATTTATTTGCGTGGTGGCAAAGGCCAAGTTGGGAAAGTGAGAGCAGCTCGTTTAATGCAGTTTTCAGACCTAAACACGCTTGTATTCGGACCTTATTACAGAGGTAATAATGGAAGTGAAGGTAAAGATGAATTTTATGGGAGAGACCTAAATGACGTGGCAGTTGCAATTCGTATATTAAATATGATGTATCCTAAGGCGTATATTCATATGGTCGGTTTTTCTAGAGGGGGATTACAAGGATTGCTCACATACCAAGATTTACCTGTGTCGAGTTATATTATTTGGGGCGGCGTTTCCGATATTAAGCTAATGTATGAAGAACGTGTCGATTTACGAGGGATGTTAAAAAGAATGATAGGTCACCCTAGAAAAAATGAAATGGCATACAAAGAAAGAGATGCGGTTGTAACTATTCATGCGGATAGTCCGCCTATACTGATTGTGCATGGTGGAAAAGATGTTCAAGTTGGTATCCATCAAGCTTATTATTTAGAAAAACAATTAAAGCGTATTGGTACTTTTTTTAAGACATTTTATCAAATGGATGAGGGACACGTACCTAGACCATACGCAATGAAAGAAGCATTATCCACGGTTAAGCAATGGATGACTGATATTGAACGGCAAAACTTAAAAGCAGAATATAATAAATAAAAAGAGGCCGGGACATAAAGTTCTTGGACAAGTGAGAAAAGGCAATTTCTATTGAAATAATATAGAAATTGCCTTTTTCATTATTGTTTTGATTATAGTTAGCTCGTTGAGCTACTACTTTTCTTATATTAAGTGCCATTAATACAAAGCCAAGTTCGCTTTTGACTTTATTTGTGCCTCTAACCGACATTCGAGTGAAACCCAAAATAGCCTTCATAAACCCAAAAACAGGTTCTACATTCCATTTTTCTTTGATTGTAGATTTCTTTTGTTTCTGGTTCCGAAAGCTTTTGATTAATCTGGGCTTTGAAATATTCCCAGTTATAATTTCTCATTATTTTTTATTCGATTTTGAATTTGATTTCATACAATGGTTCTTCAGTGGACATTCTGAACAATCATCGCATTCATATAATTTAAAATCTCTCCTAAACCCATATTTATCATGGCGATAGGCATATCTTTTAAAACCAAGCCTTTTATGATTCGGGCAAATAAATTCATCATTGATTTCATCATATTCCCAATTGTGAGTATTAAAAATGTCACTTTTATATTTGTTAGTTTTATCTTTAATAAACATGCCATAAGTTATGAGCGGTGTTCGATTAAATTCATTTATAATTGCCATATAATTAGGTTCACTACCATAACCAGCGTCAGCTACAATATATTCAGGTAAATGACCGTAGGTCCCTTTAATTAAAGTTAAAAAAGGAATCATTGTTCTTGTGTCTGTCGGATTTTGATACACATCATATGATAAAACAAATTGAGAATTTGTCGCTATTTGTAAATGATATCCTGGCTTAAGTTGTCCATTTTTCATATGGTTTTCTTTCATTCTCATGAAAGTCGCATCATGGTCTGTCTTAGAATAACTATTTCTATCTTGGAGTATGGCTTTTTGTGTTTTATATTTATACTTTCGTTCTGAATAAGCAGCGAATTTCTTTTTATATCTTTTGATTTCAGTTCGCTTTTGACGTGTTTGCTTTCTTAACCGAGTAGATTTTTCATGTTCAATGTAATGATTTAAATCTTCGATTTCCTTATCCAAATGAGTACCAATTAAATCTATTTCTTTTTGTGTTAATTCATGATCATTATCTTCTTTAATCTTAGGTATGATTTTGTCTTTCACTAATTCATGATATAGGGCTTTAGAATCTTCATTCATTTTTGATTCATAGTTTTGAATACTCTTTTTCCAAACAAATGTATATCTATTGGCATTAGCTTCCAGTTTTGTACCATCAATAAAAATAGTTTTATCATCTATAAGATTTTGTTTCAGACATTGGCTGTGAAATTGAATAAATAAAGATTCTAATAAGGCGTCTACTTTAGCGTTTACTCTAAAACGATTAATTGCTTTATAAGAAGGTGTTTGATTTTGTGACAGCCACGTCATTCGGATACGATCATTAAGCAGTTTTTCTATTTTACGACCAGAAAATACGGATTGTGTGTAGGCATATAGAATAATTTTCAACATCATTTTGTGATGTTATGATGTAGCACCACGATGATGTTTGAATTCATCGAATTCATTTTCAGGTATTGTTTCAACGATTTCATTAACATGTCGTGACATATCATTTGTGGGGATAAGAACTGAAGTTTCCATTGGTAGTGTGTTGAGTCATGTTATAATCTTTATACATAAGGCACCTCGTTAATTTAGTTTAGTTGTGTTTATTAAATTATACGTAAGGTCCTTATTTTTTTAAAGTATTTTAATGTAAAATTACATATAAATATGAGGTGTTTTGGCGAGACTCTTGAGGGAATAGGACAAGCTGAAGACTACAGGCTGAAGCTGTCCCCTAAGAAAGCGAGCTAACAATACGAAGTATTGAATCAAAAGAAGCACTCAGATGAATTGAATTAAATCATCTGAGTGCTATTTTTCTGGGATTTATGTCCCAGGGACTTTTAAATATGACACGATAGCGAGAAGCATACTGATATAACGTTTATTTAAATCCGCCATTTTCAGCTAAATCTGAAACTTCATCGCCAAATTTTTCAAAGTTATGTTTAAATCTATCAATTAAATCTTGTGCTTGTTCTCTATAAGCTTCTGGCTTACTCCATGCATTAATAGGATTAAGTAGCGTTTGTGGTACATCTTTAATTTCAACTGGTATATTTAAGCCAAACATATCATCTTTGATGTATTCCGAGTCTCTCAATTGGCCAGTGATAGCTTGTTCAACCATTTGTCTTGTGTAATTTAAACTAATACGACGTCCTGTCCCGTATTTACCACCAGTCCAACCAGTGTTGACCAAGTAAACGTCCACATCGTGTTTATCTATCAGATTACCAAGTAAATCAGCATATACTTTTGCGTGTAATGGTAAGAAAGGTGAACCAAAACAAGTTGAGAATGATGGTTCAGGTTCTGTTACACCGCGTTCAGTCCCTGCTAATTTAGCTGTAAAACCGCTTAAAAAATGATACATTGCTTGATCTTTATTTAATTTAGAAATAGGTGGTAAAACACCAAAAGCATCAGCAGTTAAGAAAATAATGGTATTAGGATGCGCTGCTTTAGAAGGTGTAACAATATTTTCTATGTGATTGATTGGATAAGCGGCTCTGGTATTTTCTGTGTAGTAGTTATCATCAAAGTCGATATCACCGTCTTCGTCTACAACCACATTTTCTAAAATAGTCCCGTATTTAATTGCGTCATAAATTTGTGGTTCTTTTTTATAAGAAAGATTAATAGCTTTGGCGTAACAACCACCTTCGATATTGAATATGCCATTTTCATTCCAACCATGTTCATCATCACCGATTAACTTTCGGTTGGCATCTGCAGAAAGTGTTGTTTTACCTGTACCTGATAAGCCGAAAAATAGCGCCACATCACCTTTTTCACCGACATTAGCTGAGCAGTGCATACTCATGATATCATCTTTTGGCAATAAGTAGTTCATAACTGAGAAAATACCCTTTTTCATTTCACCAGCATATTCAGTACCACCAATTAAAATAAGTTTGTGCTTAAAAGAAGTAATAATAAATGTTTCGGAATTTGTACCGTCTTGAGTTGGGTCTGCTTTGAAATGGGGCGCTGAAACAATAGTGAAATCTGATTTGATTTCTTCTGCTTCTTCTTTTGAATCTGGACGAATAAACATATTTTGTGCGAATAAGTTATGCCAAGCGAGTTCATTAACTACTGTTAGTTTGAGTTGTGAATCTTCATCACTACCTGCATAACCATTGAAAACGTACAATTCATCTCTTTCATTTAAGTAATTTAATACTTTTTCATATAAGTTTAAAAATGTCTCTTCGTCAATTGGTTGATTGATATTGCCCCAATCGATATCATCTCTGTAGGATGGTTCATTAACAATGAATTTATCTTTTGGTGAACGTCCAGTGTATTTGCCTGTTTTAGCGTTAATTGCACCTAGTTCAGTTAGTTCGCCTTCATTATTATCAAGAATTTTTTTATACAACTGTGTTGTAGATAGTTGAAATAATGAAGATTGCTTGTCCAAAATACTTTGGATTTTATTTGTGTAAGTGTATGTATCTACTGCCATACTAAATCCCTCCAACGCTATATTAAATGTAAGCCTTTACAATTAAAGAGTATAACACATATGATTTAATAGTCCACACCATTTTAAAAGGAATTTTAATTAATCCTAAATTGACAATGTTACTTAGTTTAGGTACTATAGTGATTAACGGATTCTCTTATCCTGAGTGGCGGAGGGACATGGACCCAATGAAGCCCAGCAACCTCTTCTTATAATGAAGAAAGGTGCCAAACCGTTTGCAGACAAATAGCGTCTGAACGATAAGAGCGAATGGACGTATAAAGGCCTTCTCTCTATTCATAATAGTGACGAAGGCTTTTTTTAATGAGCTCAATAAAAGAGAATTTTCGTAATTTAAAACTAAAGGAGCAAGTTAATTATGACTTATAATAGAAGGTTATTTACTTCAGAATCAGTTACAGAAGGGCACCCAGATAAGATTGCGGATCAAGTATCGGATGCAATTTTAGATGAAATTTTAAAAGATGATCCAAATGCAAGGGTCGCTTGTGAAACAACAGTAACAACAGGTATGGCATTAATTTCCGGGGAGATTTCAACGGCGACATATGTAGATATCCCTAAAGTGGTAAGAGAAACAATTAAAAATATTGGTTATACACGTGCGAAATTCGGTTATGATAGCCAAACAATGGCTATATTAACAGCTATTGACGAACAGTCACCTGATATTGCTCAAGGCGTGGATAATGCCTTAGAGTACCGAGATCATCTTACAGAAGAAGAGATCGAGGCCACAGGTGCAGGAGATCAAGGCTTAATGTTTGGTTACGCAACAAATGAAACTGATACTTATATGCCATTACCTATCTTTTTATCACATCAACTTGCTAAGCGATTATCAGATGTACGTAAAGATGAAATTTTAAAATATTTACGCCCTGATGGTAAAGTCCAAGTTACAGTTGAATATGACGAGCAAGACAAACCGCAACGTATAGATACGATCGTAGTTTCAGCACAACATGCTGAAAATATTACTTTGGAACAAATTCAGACTGATATCAAAGAACATGTTATTTATCCTACTGTCCCTGAAGGTTTAATTGATGAGCATACAAGATTTTATATCAATCCTACAGGGCGATTTGTAATTGGTGGACCACAGGGCGACGTAGGACTTACAGGCAGAAAAATTATCGTAGACACATATGGCGGTTACGCACGTCATGGTGGTGGTTGCTTTAGTGGGAAGGACCCTACAAAAGTAGATCGTTCAGCAACTTATGCTGCACGTTATGTAGCTAAAAATATAGTTGCAGCAGAACTTGCAGAAAAATGTGAAGTTCAACTTGCATATGCAATTGGTGTTGCAGAACCGGTTTCTATTGCGATTGATACTTTTGGAACAGGTAAAGTAAGTGAAGCAGAATTAGTGGAAGCGGTCAGAGCACACTTTGATTTAAGACCAGCGGGTATAATTAAAATGTTAGATTTAAAACATCCAATTTATAAACAAACTGCTGCCTATGGTCATTTTGGGCGTACAGATATACTTCTACCGTGGGAAAAACTAGATAAAGTTAATTTATTAAAAGATAGTGTGCAAGTATAGGTGAAAAGAACCTTGTTTTTTTAAGTTTACTATCGAATGATGAGCTCATATCTATTATAATTAAGTTACTGAACATATAAAGGAGCGTTGTTGTTATGAATTCATTTGGACCGATAGAAATTGGTTTAATCGTGGCAATTATCGTAGCAGTTATTTGTTTAATCCTATTTTTAGTAGCCTTGAAAAGTAAGAAAAAAGCACAGCAAACAATCGAGGAACAATATAAATCTAGAGAACAAAAACTTAGCGATGAACATGGCGAGGAGCTAGAAAAAGAAAGAATTGAGAATAAAAAGCAAGTAACTAAGCAAAAAGAAGAATATGAAGCCACAGTTAATTCTAAAAATCAAGAAATAGATGCTTTAAAATTATTCTCTAAAAATGAAAGTGAATATGTGACGGACATGCGATTAATTGGTATCCGTGAACGTTTAGTAAATGAAAAACGGATCCGTCCAGAAGACATGCATATAATGGCTAATATTTTCTTGCCAAAGAATAATTTTAGTGACGTTCGCCGTATTAGCCATTTAGTACTTACACGAACTGGTTTGTACATTATTGATTCACAATTATTAAAAGGTCATGTATTTAATGGAATTAATGCTACACAATTTAAAGAACAACCGATGATGGAACAAGTATTTGAAACGTTAGATCTTGACAAACAAACGCCGCAAACATTAGCGATGGATCAAAATGAGGATAAAGATACGTTATCATTTGTTAATTACACGAATTATTTAAATGAAGTTGAAAAACTTGCTGGTGATTTACAAACTGAATTGAATTTGAAATTCACTCCAACTTCAATCCTTTATTTTAATCCAAAGGAAGAAGGCGCAGTGACAATTTCAAATTACGCACAAAGTACAAATTCGAAAGTTCTAGTAGGACCAGAACAACTTGATGAGTACTTTAACAAGTTTGTTTTCCACGGCAGAATTCAATATAATGTTGAAGACTTGCAACGTGTTATGGAAGAAATAGAAATGTTTAATTAATAAAGTTATATAAATAAGCATCTGAATTTGAGTTTGAGTTATAAATAGCCATATTCAAAATAGAATGCATCTTCATTTTTGAATGGAGATGCATTTTTACATTTAACGCTACCTGATAACCTATGAGTATACCTCGAACTTTTTTGTTATTAATAAAAATTATAAATTACATTAATATATAGTTGCCGTTACAAATATTTATAAATTACATTTAAAAATATAGGCATTTTAATTTATTAGTTTGCCGATTTTGATTATTATAAAAGTTAGCTTAATAGAAGAGGGGTTTTTAAATTTGGAACATGTAACTTTTTATAATGGCAATGAAATGCCAATTATTGGTTTAGGTACATTTCGTGTAGAAAACAACGACGAGTGTAAAGCAGCAGTTAAACATGCTATTGAAAGTGGTTATAGACATATAGACACAGCTATGGTTTATGAGAACGAAGAAATGGTTGGCCAAGGTATAGCTGAGGGATTGGCTTCAACAGGATTGAATCGAAGTGACTTGTTTATCACATCTAAACTATGGCTTGCGGATTATGGTCGCGTTAACGTAGCAGATGCTTATGAGACTAGTTTAAATAAATTAGGGCTAGATTATTTAGATTTATATTTAATGCATTGGCCTGGTCTTGATGAAGCGTTAATGATTGATACATGGCAGGGTATGGAAGATTTATATAAAAACGATAAAGTTAAAAATATTGGTGTAAGTAATTTTAATACTGAACATCTTGAAGCGTTATTAGCACAAGTTTCGATTAAACCAGTCATCAATCAAATTGAATTCCATCCATACTTAACTCAGTCCCAATTGAGAAGATATTTGGAAGTGCAAAATATACAGGCTGAATCATGGTCTCCCTTAATGAACGCCCAAATTTTAGAAGACGCTACCGTTAAAGCAGTAGCTTCAGAAATTGGTAAAACGCCTGCGCAAGTCATTATAAGATGGAATGTTGAACACGGCGTAGTTGTAATTCCTAAATCTGTAACGCCATCAAGGATAGAAGAAAACTTAAACGTGTTTGATTTTGTATTAACAAAAGGACAAATTGAACGTTTAGACCAATTAAATGAAGATAAAAGAATTGGTCCAGACCCTTTAGAATTTAGCGGGAATTAAAAAATATATATTGGTATAATACTAAAGACCGTAAGCGAATGCTGACTAATAGCAAAGCTTACGGTCTTATTAATAAAAAATTATACTATTATATAACCTAATAAACATGCAATAAAAGCTACTACATATTGTATTAATGAATAGGTAATAAAATTAAGGATATTTTTTTCTGGTGTTAACATCTTAACTAATTCTGAAGAAAGCGTTGAAAAAGTAGTTAGCCCTCCAAGTATACCAACTACTAAAAATGAATCTACCCATGGAATATTGAGGGACATACCCATGATTAAACCAATAATAAAACTACCTAAGATATTTACAAAAGGTGTAGCTACAGGTAAAGTACTATTTATTTTGTTGGCAAACACGTTAGTAAGAAATCCTCGAATGACTGCACCAATACCGCCACCTAACATCACCAAAATAACTTGAGTCATGAGAAACGTGCCCCCAATCTTACGCCAATATAACAAACTAATACACCTAGTATATAGCTAACCAACGCATAGATAATTAGCATTGCGTAAGCTTGCTGGTGTAAAAATCCAATAAGTTCAAATTGGAAGGTAGAGAACGTTGTAAGGGCCCCTAGTAATCCAGTAGTAATACCCTTTTTAAGTTGAGGGTTGTTGTTAAAATATTGTATTGCCATGGTTCCTAGTAATCCCATTAAAAAAGCGCCCAAGATATTTGCGAGGAATGTCCCGGTCGGGAAACCATCAGTGTAGTTTAATATTGAAAAAGTATAGCGGATCAATGCACCAATAGCTCCTCCAACGAAAATATATACATATTGCACTATTATAACTTCCCTTCAAAAAATAAAACTACAAAAGTATTATAACTTTTGTAGTGAATATTAGAAAATAATACCAAAAGTGGAAAGTGAAGCAATAATATGAATCACTAACACAACTAATATGATATATGGTAAAGCTTTACTAGCTGGTCTAATCCAACCCGAATTTTCGTGTAAATGTTTTATGGATTTATCAGAAAATATAATTGAAATAATTAATATAATAGCATTGATAATACTACAAACAAAAATAAGTTTAACCATTGAATTAAAGTGCATATTTAGTAGAGGGTTTCTAGTATTAAAATAAAAACTAATAATAATTAAAATGCATGATAAATAAAAATAAAGTTTTGAGCGTGCCATAATAACCTCCTAGTGCAATTCATTTAGTAATAATATCATATATTAACTTAAATTTAACTAAATTTACAATAAGTAAAATAATTTAATATATAAATCAAGAGTTTGAAAGTTGTCACTATAGGGTTTACAACAACTGTAGCATTAATGTTTATTCTGAAAAATTTTTGATTATAAGCAGATAAATAGAATTTATTAAAAAAAGATGGTATAAATAAACTGTATGGTTATTGACCGTTATAAAAATAATTCTTTATAGAATTATTTATTTTAGTCAGGAGGAATTAGTAATGGCAAAATTAAATGTTGAAGTGTTTGCAGACGGTGCAGATATTGAAGAAATGAAAGCAGCTTATAAAAATAAACAAGTAGATGGTTTTACAACTAACCCAAGTTTAATGGCAAAAGCAGGTGTAACAGACTATAAAGCTTTCGCTGAAGAAGCTGTTCGTGAAATTCCTGATGCTTCTATCTCATTTGAAGTATTTGCTGATGATTTAGAAACTATGGCAAAAGAAGCTGAAATTTTAAAACAATATGGCAGTAACGTATTTGTTAAAATTCCAGTTGTGAACACAAAAGGTGAATCAACTATTTCTCTAATCAAAAAATTATCAGCAGAAAATGTTCGCTTAAACATCACTGCTGTTTACACTTTAGATCAAGTTAAAGAAATTACAGACGCTATAACAGAAGGTGTACCAACTTATGTATCAGTATTTGCTGGTCGTATTGCTGACACTGGCGTTGACCCAATCCCAATGATGAAAGAGGCTGCTGAAATAACGCACAGCAAAGCAGGCGTAAAATTATTATGGGCAAGTTGTCGTGAAGTCATCAATGTGATTCAAGCTGATGAAGTTGGCGCTGATATTATCACATGTCCTGCAGATGTTGTTAAAAAAGTAAACAATAATCTTGGCCGTGACATCAATGAACTATCAGTTGATACAGTTAAAGGATTTGCAAAAGACATCCAATCTTCAGGACTTTCAATTTTATAATAGACAGAACGAAACAGAAATTTATTTTCTAACAGGTTTCGTGATTTTATCTAGCAAGGGTGGCTAAGAAAAATGCCAGAACTGCAGCGCTTTTTAGCCCAGTCATCCATTGTTAACAATGAAGATGAGCCTAGGATATTAATTTATCCTAGGCTCTCATTTTCTATTAAATGGTATAATGCTTATTTTACTCAGCGATTAGCATCATTTACATTTAAAATTTGAATTTATATTAACGTATGGATTATATTAAAAATAATTTAAAATAAAAGGGTGAAACGAGGTCGTGCGTAACAGTGAAATTACAACAACCAAAGATAGCAATGAATTTAGATACAGGGTTATTAGATGATGTTTTTAAATATGATGGCGTCATTGAGAGGGCAGATATAACTGAATCTCAGTTAAGTAATGTTACATTAGATAAATTAATGGTTTACAGTTCAGTAATTAAAAATTGTGATTTATCTCATTCACATTTTAATCGGGTAGACTTTACAGATGTTATTTTTGAAAATTGTGATTTGTCTAATGTAAAAATCGATTTTGGTTCAATACATAGAGTGATTTTCAAGGGTTGTCGTCTTACTGGTGTTCAATTTAAAAAGGTAAGTATTGGGCACGTCTGGTTCGAAGAAGTAAAAGCTGATTTTATAGGTTTTATCGATGCTAAAATTGATAGTTTTTTAACAAGTGACAGTTTTTTAGGTAGTGCGGTTTTTTATAATACAAAACTAAACGATATACAATTAGAAGGTACTAATTTAGAAGATGCCTCATTTTACCAAACCCCACTTAAACACTGTGATATAAGCCAAGCATTTTTTAAATCCATACAAGTTAATAAAGAAGACTTGTTCGGATGTAAAGTTTCTAGAGAACAGGCACTACAATTTGCAATATTAATGGGCTTAGAAATTATCGACTAAAGTAGTTGAAAATACAAATTATTTTAGACGTATTTAGTTTTAAAAATATGAATAATATGATTGAAACCGTGAAATAAATAACTTATTCTTTATAAAGGTAGTATACGTTTAATATATTTAAGGAGAAACTTTTAATGAAGGCAAATATTTTTAAACAAAAAGTAAAAAAGCATTTATGGTTTTTAAATAAAAAAGAAAAACAACAACTAGACCAAGTATTATCAGAAGTTACGAAAATGGATCATGGTGAGGAACTTAATCGTCCAATCGCATTTTCAAATCAGTTTTTAAACAATTATATTTTTAAAGAAAAAGTAGCTTCATCATCTTATTTCTTTATGTTATTACTTGGCATTTTATTTACATATATCGTTTTATTAGGTGTATTCTTGTTTGCTTTACTATCAAGCTTATCATCAGTTCAATATTTTATTAAACCGGAAGTACAGTTATCTAGCACTGTAGTTATTTTAATGTTAGTTGGGTCAGTATTATTACTAATTATTAGTATCTACTTGATTCAAAAGGTGACTGGTTATTTTACGAAAAAATTATTAGAGTATAAACATAATAGGTCATTATAATTATATTTTATTGCATTAGGTGAGACAGTGTTATACTTTCTTGCCATTTTTTATATACAAATGTATATGGAACATCAACTATAATAAATGTTGCATTTTCAAAATAGATGATTGACTTATTATTGTGTGATTTAATCCCAACAATAGCATTTGCGTTGATATAGTATTGCAAAGGAGCGCGCTTAGCTTTAAGTGGGAATAAGGTTATATGTGAATTAATAAATATGGGGACCATTTTTCGGATTTTTAATATTTGCTTGGCTTCCTTAATTTGATGAGGGAGCGATAATCGATATGTGTCTAATAAATAGTGAACCGTTAGCATCATTGAAGTAGGATAGTTAAATTGATGTGTTGTATATTGGCCAATAGTCATAAGTTCATCACTAATAACTGTTTTAAGGTACAATAATTTTGATATTTGTGTCATTTTAGGCTCCTAATCTTATTTTGGTGAATAAAATTTATAATACTTTTTTTGAACTTTTTTTCGATAATTTTTTACTGTAGAAATGGAACAATTTAGCATACATGCTAACTCACTTTGCTTATAACCAGAAAGTTTTAATATCAGCCACTGTCTCTCTTTTTCCGTTAATTGCTGTAAAAAATGTTGATACATTAGATGGTTATTAGTAATATCAGTGTTGTTAGTTTGTTCATCTATTTGTTCTGTTAAATATAGGATGTTTGTTTTCTGATTTTGGGATCGGAAAAGGTCTATTAAATAGTAGTTTAAGCGGTTATAAAGGAATTGACCCAAAGAGTAAGTATGATGTGGTAAGTAATTTTGCGTTAACTCCCACATTTTGATAGTGAGTAATTGAGTATATTCTTCTCGATTATACTTAATACGGTATTTGTTTAGTAAAATAAAAATAATATGTTTGAATTGAAAATAGAGTTGTTCGAAAGGCATTATTGAGCTCCATTGTCATATATATATAACATTTATTTCCGGATAAGTTTATTTTATTGGAAAAGATAGTAATTTTCATTTGCTAAATATTGACAATAGGTGTTAAATAGAACTAATAAGATAGATAAAATTTAAGTTTTATAACATCCACGCGTATTCAACTTAAAGATATAACACTTTAGAGTTTTGTATTATCTTCGGACAATAAATCAGGAGGTTTATATGGATTACGCACATTTAAATTTAGAACATTTCTTTGCTAGACATAATGATTTAGATACGATTAAAGATAAATCGGATTTCGTTATGATTAATAATCTTACAAAAGAAATGATGTATCGTGACGGTGAGATAGAAGGTACAATTGATTTAAATCGCTATTATTATAAAAACAGATCGCAAGCAGTGAGTTTTATAATTATGGAATATAATAAAAGTCAAGAGTAATGAAATTAAAATTTCATTACTTTTTTTATGAATATGTAACAACAAACATATAAAATTGTACGTTCAACTATTTAGTGTTAGAATTTAATTTCAGATAGTCTTTTATAATCGTGTATATAATAAAGAGACTTAATATTTCTATTATTACCTATGAGGTGTGAACATGACGAAGCATAAGAAAGGCTCAATACTATCAGTTATTGGTTTATTGATAGTACTTGTAGTAGCTGCAGTCATTGTATTTTCAATGATTTCAGATCAAATCTTTTTTAAAGAAGTTAATCAACAAGAAAAAGTAGAGCAGCTCAATATTACTTTAGATAAAGCAGCAAAAAAACAAATAGATAACTACACAAGTCAACAAGTTTCAAGTAAAAACAATGATACTTGGAGAGATGCATCATCAACTGAAATTAAAGCAGCAATGAATAGTAGTAATTTTATTGAGAGTGATACTCAAAAGTATCAATTTTTGGAACTAGATAAGTATCAAGGTATTGATGAAAATAGAATAAAAAGAATGCTTATTGATAACCCTATACTTTTAGAGCATTCAGATGATTTTATAAAAGCAGCTAAAGAAAAACATGTTAATGAAGTATACTTAATTTCACATGCAATACTTGAAACTGGTTCAGCTAAGAGTGAATTATCTAGCGGCGTCGAGATTGACGGGAAGAAATATTATAATTTCTTTGGTGTAGGTGCTTTAGATGAGGATCCTGTGAAAACTGGTGCTGAATATGCGAAAAAACATGGTTGGGATACACCAGAAAAAGCAATTAGTGGAGGCGCTAATTTTATTCATGGCCATTTCTTATCTAACAAAGATCAAAACACTTTATATAGTATGCGCTGGAATCCAAAAAAACCTGGTGAACATCAATATGCTACAGATATTAAGTGGGCTGAAAGTAATGCAAGCTTAATGGCAGATTTCTATAAAGATATGAAAACAGAAGGTAAATACTATAAATATTTTGTCTACAAAGATGATAAAAAACATCAAGACACATAATCAATACATTGATAAATATAAAGAGATAGGATATAAATATCTCTAGCTAAAACAAAGAAAACGTCAATTTCTATTAAAATTATAGAAATTGACGTTTTCTTTGTTTTATGAAATGTTTTAACCTGTCGAGCCACGCTTTTTATATCTAATGCTAATGTATCTTGCGATTACAATTCAAGGCGTGGCCTCAGCGATGAAGTAAAGTTACATCGAAGTTTTAATATAAAATGAGCCCTCAAAAATTCAAACTAAAGAAATCTTTTTGAAGAAAAATTATAAGATTAATATCCAGTTTCTTATGATATCGAATATATGACTACTTACACATTGATAAATTTTGTTGTTACTTGAGTAGCGTTGGTTTATTCAGCTTTATTTTTATTGCCAAACAGTAAAAACAATAAGATTGTTGATATAATCACTTTTATAATCAATTTCATTTAATCACTTCCTAATCTTTGAAACCATAGTAACATTAAACTGCAGAATATACACAATATTTATCCATAATATTCAATCACTGTTTTAATTATCACTATCAAAATAATTGTTTTTTTCTAAGAATTCTTTGGCTATCATCGCTGGTGCCTTACCTTTGCCATCAGCTTCATAATTAAGCTTTTGCATTTGTTCTGTATTAATTTTATGGTCTAACTTATTGATTAATGCTTTAATCTGTAGACGTTTTTGTAATAATTCATTTGGTGCTACTGCACTTGCATCATATGGAGAAAAAATGTTTGTCATCCTTAAGCACTACTAAATCATATGCTGATATTTTGCCATCTGTTGTATAACCAAGTGCGACATCTAGTTTATTATTTTTTAAAGCGTCATATACAAGGCTGATTTGCATTGGCTTTAAATCGTTAAAACCAAATCCATAATGTGCTTTGAACGGAACATAACCATCGCCGCCTCGTTTAATCCACGTAGTATCTGTACCAACTTTGACTTGATCTTTTACTTTTTTAAACCTGAAATAGAACGTAAATTGTATTTCTTTGCGGTTTCTTTTGTGACTATAAATGCAAAGGTATTTTCAAAACCATAAGAATTAAAGAATCTTTGATTAAATTTTTGGTTGAACAGTTTTTGAGTAACAGATATTGCTCTATTTGTATCTGTAATGGGTTGCTGTTCCAGCACGCCAACCAAATCGGTTCCAGTATAGCGCGTACTTGAAATATTAGCATCCCCATGTATTAAGGCGTAATGCTAGATTGTGGCTGAGTCTACATTATTTATGATTGAAGCACTCATTGTGCTTTGCGTATCATGTTCAATTAAACCTTTGAGCATATAAGCCATGATTTGCGATTCACTCGTAGCTAAAGCGGAAATTTTAACAGAATTTTTAGATTTACCACCCGAGAGGCCGGGCAAATCACAACTTACTAATAATATTGTACTAGTTATTAATAGATAGATAATCCTTTTAAAATAGTTTGTTTTTAAACTCCTTATATCTTAAATAAGTTTTGATACAATATTTTAATGTTAACATAACTATTAATTTTGTATAATAATAACATAATTCATTAACATGTAATAAGCGTACAATCATTGATATACTAAATATAAATTAATAAAAGTAAGGGTGAATAAAATGCGTATAGCTATCATTGGCATGGGAACTGCAGGCGTTAGTTTATTAAAAGAATTAGTGAAATATGATGAGTTCGACCAAATGAAAGTAGATGTTTACGATAATCCTAAAAATATGGGGCAAGGTATACCATTTCAAAATGACAGCGATCAATTGCTTATCAATTTGCCGGCTAAACAAATGTCTCTCAACTTGAAAAATGAACGCGAATTCTATGAATGGTATCAACAACAATCTATATTTAAATTTTCCAATCCAGAATATTTACCTAGATTTATATTTGGCCATTATATGAAAGACTATTTAGAAACATATCATAAACAATATAAAAATATTCAAATGATTAAAAAAGAAGTTTTAGAAGTGTTTATAGATGCAGATATAGGCGAGACAAATATAAAATATGTCGTCTGTACATCTGAAAAACCAGATTGCCAACAACAATACGATATTGTATTTTTAACAGTTGGTACGTTATCGTATCATGATCCTTATCAATTAAAAGGAACGCCGGGATACATACAAACGCCATACCCGACTTATGACACATTGAACGAAGTTGATAGCACAGACAGAATAGCTATTATTGGTACGGGGCTAGCAAGTTTAGATGTTATTCGATTTGTAACTGCGCATCACCCAAATTTACCTATTTCCGTGACTAGCCGAAAAGGTCATTTACCTAGTGTAAGAGGCGATATGCCAGAAATTCAGTTTAAATACGTTACACCTGAAAACTTTAATAAAATCAAAAAAGAAAACTTGGGGAATGTGCCTTTAGAAGATGCTTTAACATTATTTAGAAAAGACTGTACGTATTATGATATTCCAGTAGAAAAATTAGTTCATAGAAGAAAAGGCGACCCTATTGCGGATTTAACATATGATTTAGAACACAAAGAAATATTGGGTAAATTTCAAAGCATTCTTGAATTAGCAAAAGAAAATCTCAATTGGATATGGAATAGTTTTAGTAGAGACGATCAAAAAACTTTTTTACGAAATTACCAATCTATATTAAAAGAGAATTCTAACCCAATGCCTCCACGTACAGCAAGATTAATTATAAACCATATTCAAAACGGACAAATTGAAATAAAAAAAGGGCTAGAAGATGTAAAACATGATGGCCAGCATTTCTGGTTTAAGTATGAAGATGATTTCAAAGCGATTGATAAATTTGATGTTGTAATCAATGCAACGGGTTCAAAATCACATTTGTCAGAGTTAGATAATGATGATCAATTGATTCTAAACTTAGAAAATAGACAAGTTGTTCAGGCACACCCATTAGGCGGCATACAGATTATTCCTGAAACAAATCAAATTATAAGCCCACGGTATGGTACTTTAAAAAACATGTTCGCTTTAGGTCAATTGACAAATGGGATTAATCAATCTCGTAACGGCGTAACAATGATTGTAAAACAAGCTGTTAGTGTGGTAGAAAATTTATTAAACCGCGATCAAAATAAGTGCTAGTCTAAATAATATATGAACTGAAACCTATCTTTACTATTTATATAAATATGTTTAGCGAACACTTGATCATATACATGTGACCTTACTAAATAGTTTGTATTGGTTATTTTAATTATAATACGTAAAAGTAATTTGGCTTTTTAACAGATTAATATTTAAGTAAACACATAAAAGTTTTAATTAGTTTATTAATGATGTTTAACGTTTAGTTGTTTTAATTTTTTATAAAAAAATTTCTTGAAAATCTTGTTGTCACAAGGAATTGAAGTGTTTTCAACAGATAAACAAAACCGACTTAAGTAATAAGAATTGTTTTTTACCATAAAATATAGTACGATAACGTTGTAGCTTTAAAAAGTTACTTGACTCAATCATCAATTACAATTTCATAAATGTTCTTTCGGGGCAGGGTGAAATTCCCAACCGGCAGTAAATAAAGCCTGCGACCTGCATTTGTTTTTACAAATGTGGCTGATCTAGTGAGAATCTAGAGCCGACAGTATAGTCTGGATGGGAGAAAGAATGGAGTATAACAAACAGCACTGCTTAGAGTGTTTATTTAGTGTACATTTTTCTATCATTTGGAAAAGTGTATTTAATGTTAAACAAATCATGTTATATCGAAATATATCCCACACCTGAAAACCATTTCAGGTGTTTTTTATTATTTAGAGGTGATTATTATGAGTCAATATTTAAATTATGCAATTCAATTGGCAAAAATGGTAGACGGTCAAACAGGAATAAATCCGCCTGTTGGTGCTGTTGTAGTTAATCAAGGTAGAATCGTTGGCATAGGTGCCCATTTACAAAAAGGTGATAAACATGCTGAAGTTCAAGCTTTGGACATGGCAAACGAAACAGCTGCAGGTGGCACAATCTATATATCTTTAGAGCCCTGCTCTCATTATGGTTCAACGCCACCATGCGTTAATAAAATTATAGATTTTGGTATTAAACAAGTAGTCTATGCTGTTAAAGATACAACTTTGACATCTAGAGGTGATGAAATCTTACAACATGCTGGAGTCAAAGTGGAATTTCGTCATAAACCTGAAGCAGAAGCCTTATATAAAGACTTTTTTATAACTAAAAGACAAGGTATTCCGGAAGTTACAGTGAAAGTATCTTGTAGTTTAGATGGTAAACAAGCTACTGATAAAGGTGAAAGTAAATGGATTACAAATAAATCAGTCAAAAATGATGTGTTTATGCTTAGACATAAACATGACGCTGTGATAACAGGAACTGGCACATTAAATGCTGATAACCCTCAATATACTACCAGAATAGAAGAAGGTAAGCATCCTATCCGTATTATACTTTCAAAATCAGGTCGAATTGACTTTGATTTAGATATGTTTAACCAATCTAATGTGCCTATTTGGATTTATACAGAACAAGAAAAATTAAAATCAGATATTGAACATGTAGAAGTCATTCATTGTTCAAACTGTTCTCTTGAAAACATTTTAAAAGATTTATATCAAAAAGGGATTGGGCGTGTCTTAGTTGAAGCCGGCCCTACGATTACTTCTGAATTTCTTCAATCTAATTATACGAATGAACTTATCTTATATTATGCCCCGAAAATGATAGGTGGTTCTGGTGATTATCAATTTTTTAAAACAGAAAATGTATTTAATTTATCAGAGGCACCACAATTTGAAATTGTAAATTCTCAAGTGCTTGAGCAAAACATTAAATTAGAATTGCGAAAGAAGTGAATTAATATGTTTACTGGCATTGTGGAAGAAATAGGTACGATTAAAAAAATGACAACCCAGCAATCAATTGTTAATTTAACCATTGATTGTCAGACAATTTTATCTGATATGCATATTGGCGATTCAATCAGTGTGAATGGTGTTTGTTTAACAGTAGTATGTTTTGATAACCAAACATTTTCAGTACAGGTGATTAAAGGCACTGAGAATAAAACATATTTAAACCGGTTGAATCAATCCGACGAAGTGAATTTAGAACGAGCGATGAGTGGTCAAGGAAGATTTGGTGGTCACTTTGTGCTTGGTCACACAGATGAAGTAGCTAAAATCACTAGAATACAGAACTCAGATAATTCTAAAATTGTAACAATTAAACCATCTAAATCCATTATAAATCAAATGGTACAACAAGGTTCTATCACTATAGATGGTGTGAGTTTGACTGTTTTCCAGTTGAAAGAGTCAGAATTTGATATTCACCTTATACCGGAAACAAGAAAATCCACTATATTAAATCAAAAACGTGTTGGTGATCCAGTTCACATAGAAACGGATATGTTATTTAAATATGTAGAAAAAATAGTTGGAAATAATGATTCAGGTTTGAGTTCTGAAAAACTAAAATCTTTTGGGTTCTAGGAGGGGTAATATGCAATTAGATAGTATAGAAAAAGCATTAAAAGCGCTTAAAAATGGCGAAAGTATCATAGTGGTCGATGATGAAAATAGAGAGAATGAAGGAGATTTAGTAGCCATAACAGAATGGATGTATGAGAACACGGTAAATTTTATGGCTAAATATGGCAGAGGACTTATTTGCGCGCCCATAAGTAAAAAAATAGCGCAAGACTTAGAGCTTAATCCAATGGTTAACCATAACTCAGATATTTATGGTACTCAATTTACAGTCAGTATTGATCACATCGATACAACAACTGGTATTAGTGCCGATGAAAGAATGCTTACAGCTAAAGCTTTAATTGATGAGCAAACTAAAGCTAATGATTTTAACAGACCAGGGCATTTATTTCCGCTCATTGCTCAAGATAATGGTGTGTTAGCTAGACGTGGTCATACAGAAGCATCTGTTGATTTAGCTCTTTTAACGGGAGCGAAACCGGCAGCACTCATTTGTGAAATAATGAATGAGGACGGTTCAATGGCTAAAGGAGACGATTTAGAAGCATTTAAAAACAAGCATCAGCTTGTAATGATATCTATTGAAGACTTAGAAAATTACAGAAAAAATACTGATGCGCCGCTTGAAGCTAAAGCTAAAGTACAACTACCTACAGATTACGGTAACTTTGATATGTATGGATTTTCAACTCAAAACAATGAAGAAGAAATAGTAGCCATTGTTAGTGGTGAAATCAAAGAAACCGAAAATGTACGTATCCATTCTGCTTGTTTGACTGGAGATATCTTTCACAGTCAAAGATGTGATTGTGGAGAGCAACTTGCTGCCTCAATGGGATATATTAGTGAAAATGGTGGTATCATTTTATATTTACCCCAAGAAGGCAGAGGCATTGGTTTAATTAATAAATTAAAAGCTTATGAATTGATAGAGCAGGGATATGATACAGTTTCTGCGAATATTGCTTTAGGTTTTGAAGAGGATTTAAGAGATTACCAAAATGCTGCAAAAATCTTAAAGTATTTAGGTGTAAAACGCGTTAATTTATTAAGTAATAACCCTAAAAAATTCGGTAGTTTAGAAAATTATGGCATCGATATTGCCAAAAGAATTGATTTGATAGTTCCTACAAATAAATATAACCAAGATTATATGAAAACAAAAAAAGAAAAAATGGGTCATTTAATATAGGAGGCAAAAAAATGAATTTTGAAGGTAAATTAATAGGATCAAATTTAAAAGTAGCAATTGTAGTAAGTAGATTTAATGATTTCATCACGAATCGTTTGTTAGATGGTGCAAAAGATACCTTAATAAGACACGAAGTTTCGGCTGGAAATATTGATGTGGCATATGTACCAGGTGCTTTTGAAATTCCATTAGTGGCTAAAAAGTTAGCTCAAAAAGGTGAATATGATGTAGTAATCACTTTAGGATGTGTAATCAGAGGATCAACTTCTCACTATGATTACGTGTGTAATGAAGTAGCAAAAGGCGTGTCAAAAGCAAATGATGTAACAGATACACCAGTAATATTTGGAATATTAACGACTGAGAATATTGAACAAGCTGTAGAACGTGCTGGTACTAAAGCTGGAAACAAAGGTTCTGAAGCGGCAGTAAGTGCAATCGAAATGGCTAATTTATTAAGCGAAATATAATCAGCATTAGCATACTTCTATAGTAATAGCGTTTACTAAGACTTCTTATTATGGAACGATATCCCATAAGTTAAGATGAATTTAATTTATAATATAAAAAATGGTGAAAAACTTTTTGAATTTTAAATCCTTTTGTTGTTTTTCATAGGCAAATGTAATTATAACAATATTTAGAACCGAGAGATTTGCTGTTAATACTAAATGAGAGCCTGAGACATAAATGTTTCTGGCTCTCATGCTTGTTAAGCGGCATAAATCATTTTTTTAATACTTTATATATTAATGCACTAGATACGCCAATAGCTGTTAACAAACTGGCTACAAAGCCTGTTTTTTTCAATATTTCAGGTTTCATTAATTCTAAAAACATTAGATTTAAGTTTTGTGGACGTTCTGCTAATCTTCTCATAAAGTAGCTGAACCAATCATCACCATACGGAACATATATACAAAAATGATTTCCTTCACGTGCAAGTAATCCTGCTAAATCTGATCGGAAACCGTACAACATTTGAAATTCGTATTTATCTTTTTCAATATTATTATCTTTAATAAACTGTTTAATATGTGTGATTATTTTATCATCGTGTGTAGCAATAGAAGTGACATTATTAGCGTTTAATAATCTTTTTTTAATTAAACGTATGTAATTTTCGTCAATGTCTTCTTTAGTTTGGTAAGCAATATTTTCATTTTCTTTATATGCACCTTTTACCATACGTAAACGCAGTTCTGGGTATTTATCGATAAGTGCATCTGCTTTATATAAATAAGCTTGAATAACTGTACCTACGTTTTTAAATTCACCTTTTAGTCGATCTAACACTTGAGTAATATCAAATAAGCTATCGTATTTCTCAGTGTCTATATTAATATGCATATTACCAAATTCATTTGCTTTTAGTAATATTTCGCGTAAATTACGATAAGCAAGGTCAATATCAAACTCCGAACCGAGTTGGCTTAGTTTAATAGACATGTGACCATCTAAGCTGTGGTTGTATATTGCATACATCACTTCTAATATTTGGTCTTTGGCCTGTATCGCTTCGCCTTCATTTAAAACAAATTCTCCAAGACAATCCACAGTAACAGTGATTCCTTTGTTATTTAAACGTTCAATTGTGTCTACTAAGTCAGTAATCGTATTTCCAGCAACGACTTTTTTAGCCCCAAACATAGGACCTATTTCCTTAGCTGTTTTATTTAAAAAGGGATTATTAGATAACCCTATAAAAAAATTTTTCACAATTGGCATATTAATTCCTCCCATCCTGCTAATAGCTATGCTTTCAATAATAGTGTAGCATGAATCTAATAGTAATGAAATCGTTTACAATAAAATTTATTATGCTTAATATCACAGACTACACTATCGGATGACTGATTGATATAGTTATAATATTTATTTTTAAAAAAACAATGAACTTAAGACAACATAATTTATGCGTTTAAAATGGCAAACGTGCATCATATTTTGATACAATATATTTAATGAAATTATTGGAGAAGGGGAAGTATGGAATATGTGGAAATGGGAAACTGAAAATGAAGCTAAGGGTGTCATTGTAATTGCCCATAACATGCTCGAACATACAGGAAGATATGCGTATGTAATAACAATGCTACGTAGAAATGGCTATCACGTTATCATGGGTGATTTACCTGGGCAAGGTCAAACTACGCGTTCTAATAAAGGACAAATAGAAAATTTCGAAGTATATCACGAACATGTACTAGAATGGATTAGAATAGCAAATGAATATAAACTTCCAACTTATTTTTTAGGTGTAGGACTTGGCGGACTTATTATTTTAAACTTACTAGAAAAAGTGGAAGTACCTATTGAAGGATTGATGCTTATTTCACCATTGCTGGAATTCAAAAAAAATAATAAAACTAGAAAAGATAAGATATTATCTAATGTAGGTAAATTAACTAAAGACACAAGATTCAAAGTAGGCATAACCGTTGAAGATTTAACACGTAACGATGAGGTAATCGAAGAAGCAAAAGAAGATCAACTCATGTTACAAAAAGTGACATATCATTGGTATAAACAAATCATCGAAATCATGAAAGAAACAGTAACACACTTAAAAGATATTAAGCCACTTCCTGTATTATTAATGTATGGGCTCGAAGACAAAGTGTCTGATATTCCAACTATGCATTTAGTGAAAGATAATATTGAAACTGAAGAATTATATTTTAAAGCTTGGAAGGGTTTATATCATGAAATACATAATGAACCTGAAAGAGACGAAGTAATGCGATATATTTTAGCATTTCTTAATAACAGTACAAGTAATATTGGCTTTATCGTCCATGATGAACACGAGCTTTCATAGAGTGGGAAATTAAAGTGTAAGCAATACAAAGCATGGACGCCATCGTTTTGAAAGACGCTTCTTATAAGAAAACAATAGATGTCAGTAAAAACTTGCAGTATTAATTATAATTAGATATACGATGTAGCATCTTTAACTAGGAGCGAGTCTACGAAACCAAATTTTGGTTTTGTCTCGCTCTTTCTCATTTATAAAACGAGGAAGAAGAAACGGAAATTTTGTGAAATAAATCACAATAAACGATTGCTCTTTAGCGAAGGAAGTGTTATATTTATATTGTGAAATAAATCACAATAAGCGATGATTTACTTTAAATATAAGGAGAGTCATAATATGAAATACAGTAAAGGAAATAAAGTGGTATTAATAGGTGATGGTGCAGTTGGTTCTAGTTATGCGTTTGCATTAGTTTCCCAAGGAATAGCAGATGAATTAGTCATCATTGATTTAGATGAAACAAAAGTACACGGTGATGTTGCAGATTTAAATCACAGTGCACCTTATGGGGGCTCACCTATAAAGATAAAAGCAGGATCTTACAAAGATTGTAGCAACGCAGATTTAATTGTTATTACCGCGGGTGCTGCTCAAAAACCAGGAGAAACACGATTAGATTTAGTGGAAAAAAATACAAGAATATTTAAAGAAATTGTTTCGACTATTATGCAAACAGGATTTAATGGTATTTTTCTAATAGCTACAAATCCAGTAGATGTATTATCATATGTAACGCAAAAAGTATCAGGCTTGCCAAAAGCGCAAGTTATTGGTTCAGGTACAATATTGGATACTGCGCGTTTTAAATATGAACTCGCAAGAGAATTTAATGTATCTCCTTGGAGCGTTGATGCACAAATTATCGGGGAACATGGTGATTCAGAATTAGCTGTGTGGTCACAGGCTAATATTGCAGGCCAATCATTATATGACATTTTAAAAGATAACCCAGACAAACAACATAGAATAGATGAAATATTTATAAATACACGTGATGCAGCATATGACATTATTAAAGCGAAAGGCGCTACTTATTATGGTATCGCTATGGGGTTAATTCGTATTACACAAGCCATTTTAAAAAATCAAAATGTGGTTCTCCCCGTTTCCAGTTATCTAAATGGTGAATATGGTCAAACTGATGTATACATTGGTGTACCAACATTAATCAATAGAAATGGTGCGGTAAAAGTTTATGAAACACAATTAAATAGTAGCGAAAGTAAATTGTTTGAAAATTCTGCCATAATTTTGAAAGAAATGCAAAATAAAATCAACCAACTAATTGCATAATTCATAATTTAATTTTAAACTGTATATAAGATTAATTTTATTGAAAATATCAAAATTTTTTCTGACAGTAATAAATTTTGTAACGAATGATTTTTTTGATGAATTAATTTTACATGTTTAACTTAATATTATGATTGGGGGATATTTCTATGGGGAAGACAATTACTGACATGGTAGATAGTGTCCTTAGATTGGAACATGTACTAAATGATATTGATGATATCTTTGAAAAAGTACAGAAACAATATAAAATGTCGAAAGAAGAAATATTAATTCTTTTAACATTATGGCAAGAAGGATCAATGACTTTAAAGGAAATGGATGATTTTGTACAAATTAAATCTTATAAACGTACAAGAACGTATAACGATTTAGTGGAAAAAGAATGGATCATTAAAGAAAGACCAGTTAATGATGAACGTACAGTAATTATTCATTTCAATGAAGATTTAGAAGCTCAAAGGGAAGCGCTTTTAGATTACTTTAAAGAAGAAATTGATGAAAAATCGTCATCTATTCAATCAAGTCTTAAATCTATCTTAAATTTATAGGGAATAATTAAAGTCTGGAAAACTGTTATTAACCTCAAAAAGTATGGGTATCAACGACTCATACTTAACATAAAAGTACACCTCTATTTCAAAAAGAGGTGTACTTTTATTATGTGTATTATTTTAAATTTCCTAGATAGTTATATGAGGAAAATAGATGGTGTTCTTGTTTTTCTCGTAGAAGTAAGTGAAGATGAAATACGTTTGATATCAAATTAAAATAGCGATGAAGTCATTTAGAGATAAACATGCTTCGTTACATAGATGCTCTGGTAAGCTATTCTAAAATTGTTTTGCGATGGTATCACTTAGACAAATACGTTTCCTGTTCTATATGTTTTTATTTAAATAGTACGTTATCTTTTTTCAATAGCACAAATAAATGGTGGATGATTTTGTTGATTAATAAACTGATACTGCAATATATGTGCTTTATTTTGGTCAAAATGTTGAAGGTAGTTTAATAATGCATCACGTTCTGTTTTACCTTCCTCATGTCCATGGTAAATAACTAAAACGATAATGCCTTCGGGCGCTAATATATCAAATATCGAATTGATAGCAGCTAAGGTACTGTTAGGATTTGTAACGATGGATTTATCTCCTTTAGGTAAATATCCTAAGTTGAAAATAGCTGCGTCAATATGTCCACGTTCCTCTCTTGGAATATATTGTTTTATATTGGCATGGCTATCATGAATTAAATGGACATGTCTAAATGTTTTAGTTTTAGTTTTAGTGTTTTGTATTGCAATGTCCTGAATGTCAAAACCATACACTTTACCATCTGGTACTTGTTGTGCCAAAAATTCAGTATCATTACCATTACCACAAGTAGCATCAATAACAATGCTGTCCGCAGATACATGTTGTTGGATGAGTGTTTTAGAAAATGGTAAAATACGCTCTATTTTCATGATTTGATAATACTTTCATAGTTTTTTCCTTGATAGGAATTTCTTCTAGCTAATTCATCATCGATTTCGTTAAGTACTTCCCATTTGTTAACACTCCACATAGGGCCAACCATTAAATCTATTGGGCCGTCACCAGTGATTCGGTGTACAATCATTTCTTTTGGTAAAATTTCTAGTTGATCGCAAACTAAATTTGTATAGTCGTCTTGTGACATAAATTCAAGCATACCTTTTTCATATTGTTTTACCATTGGAGTACCTTTAAGTAGGTGTAACAAATGTATTTTAATACCTTGAACATCCATTTGTGCAACTTCTTTAGCAGTTTCCATCATCATGTCATAATCTTCTTCAGGCAGCCCATTAATAATATGTGTACACACATTGATGTTATGCTTACGTAGTTTTGCAACACCTTCGTAGTAAGTTTCCATATCATGCGCACGATTAATTAAGTCAGAAGTTTTTTGGTGAACTGTTTGTAGACCTAATTCTACCCACAAATATGTACGTTCATTTAATTCGGCTAAATATTCTACTACATCATCTGGTAAACAGTCTGGGCGTGTTCCTATAGATAAACCTACAACACCAGGTTCTTTTAATGCCGTTTCGTATTTTTCTCGCAAAACTTCTACTGGCGCATGTGTATTTGTAAAAGCTTGAAAATAAGCAATATATTGTCCTTCGTGCCATTTTTCATGCATTCTATCTTTGATTTGTTGAAATTGAACATCTATAGGGTCGACACGGTTACCAGCAAAATCGCCGCTTCCTGCTGCTGAGCAAAATGTACAACCGCCATGAGCAACTGTGCCATCTCTATTCGGACAATCAAATCCTCCATCAATTGCAACTTTGAAGATTTTTTGGCCAAATTTATTTTTTAAATGATAATTCCAAGTATGATATCGTTTGTTTTCGAATGCGTAAGGGAAAAATTGTCCCATATAACATTTTCCTTTCTAAATTCGTTCTAGTTAAAGATTTTAACATATTTTAATGATATAGTGTTTAGAGTAAAAATAGAAATTTAAAATAAGAAAGGAGCTTACGGTTATGAACATGCCAAAATCAGTGTGGTGGTTGGTAATTGGAATGGCATTAAATATCACGGGCTCAAGTTTTTTATGGCCATTAAATACAATTTATATGAATGAGGTATTAGATAAAAGTTTAACAATGGCTGGTTTAGTCTTAATGATTAATTCATTTGGAATGGTGATTGGCAACCTACTCGGAGGTAACCTTTTTGATAAATTAGGCGGCTACCCCACAATTATGATAGGTACTGTTATTTGTTTAAGTAGTACAACGTTATTAAATTTTTTCCATGGATGGCCATGGTATGCTGTTTGGTTAGTTTGTCTTGGGTTTGGCGGCGGAATGATTATTCCTGCTATTTATGCATTAGCAGGTGCGATATGGCCAAAAGGCGGAAGGCAAACTTTTAATGCCATTTATTTAGCACAAAATTTAGGCGTAGCCATTGGTGCAGCTTCCGGTGGCTTTGTTGCTGAATTAAGTTTTAATTATATTTTTATAGCTAATTTATTAATGTATATTGCATTTGCTATAGTCGCTGTAAGTCAGTTTAATATCAAATTAGACGTTAAAGTAAAATCAAATGATGCAATGAGTTTATTATCTAAAGCGTATAGACCTCAGTTTATTGCATTATCTTTAATATGTGTCATGTTTAGTATTTGTTGGATTGCTTACATCCAATGGGAAAGTACAATAGCTTCCTTTACCCAAGTGCTTAATATCTCAATGAGTCAATACAGTCTCTTGTGGACAGTCAATGGTATCATGATATTAGTTGCACAACCGTTAATTATTCCCATTATCAGATTATTGAAAGGTAATTTAAAACATCAAATGTATGTGGGTATAGGTATTTTTATTATCTCTTTCTTTGTGACTAGTTTTGCTGAACAATTTTCTGTATTTATGGTAGGTATGATTATATTAACGTTGGGCGAAATGTTTGTATGGCCAGCAGTACCTACGATTGCTAACCAATTAGCGCCTAAAGGTAAAGAGGGTTCATTCCAAGGCTACGTGAATTCTGCAGCGACTGTAGGTAAGGCATTTGGGCCACTGATTGGTGGTGTAGTTGTTGACATGTTTAATATGCAAGTTATGTTTTTAAGTATGATTTCGCTATTGGCCATTGCTTTAATATTTTTAACTTTCTATGATCGACAACTACCCAAAGATATTTAATTTGATGTTAAGCTTAATATATAGTCCAATTTATGGTTTATGATTAAGTTTGAAAATCTAACACATATGATTTGAAAGCATTTGTGTATAAACAATGGAGAGTATATTAATTATATTTTTATACTTGAAATAAAAGGCTGTATCAAATATCATTAGAAGAGTATAGGAGTAGTAACTTTAAAGCTTTCCCACAGAGAGCTAGGGTGTGGTGAAACCTAGTGTAAAGCCTTAAGTGAACTTACCGTGACTTGAAATGAATTAATGACATCTCTTACTATTAATTAAAATGAGCGCACATTTTGTGAAACAGGGTGGTACCGCGGTGAAAATCGTCCCTATTAAATAATAGTTTGAGGTGTCTTTTATTATTGAATAGGAGGAAATGTTGTGAATTACAATCATAATGAAATTGAAAAAAAATGGCAGGATTATTGGGAAGAATATAAAACATTTAAAACAGAAGATAATTTAGGCCAAAAAAAGTTTTATGCACTTGATATGTTCCCTTACCCGTCTGGGGCCGGGCTTCATGTAGGTCACCCGGAAGGTTACACAGCCACAGATATTATTTCTAGGTATAAGCGTATGCAAGGATATAATGTATTACACCCTATGGGGTGGGATGCTTTTGGTTTGCCTGCTGAACAATATGCGTTAGACACTGGAAATGACCCTCGTGAGTTCACTAAACAAAACATTGAAACATTTAAACGCCAAATTAAAGAATTAGGTTTCAGTTATGATTGGGATAGAGAAGTCAATACGACAGACCCAGAATACTATAAATGGACACAATGGATATTTATTCAATTATATAACAAAGGACTTGCTTATGTAGATGAAGTTGCGGTGAACTGGTGTCCTGCGTTAGGCACTGTACTTTCAAATGAAGAAGTAATTGATGGTGTTTCTGAGCGAGGTGGGCACCCTGTATACAGGAGACCAATGAAGCAATGGGTATTAAGAATTACTGAATATGCAGATCGGTTACTTGAAGATTTAGAGGACTTAGATTGGCCAGAATCTTTAAAAGACATGCAACGTAATTGGATTGGGCGTTCAGAAGGGGCATCAGTATCATTCAATGTAGAAGATAGTAATGATCAAATTGAAGTATTTACCACACGTCCTGATACAATCTATGGTGCTACATTCTTAGTATTAAGTCCAGAACATCAGCTTGTAAATCAAATTACAACTTCAGAAAATCAAGAAAGTGTTGAAAAATATCAACAAGAAGCGGCAATGAAATCAGATTTAGAACGTACGGGTCTTGCTAAAGAAAAATCTGGTGTATTTACTGGAGCTTATGCAATCAACCCATTATCTGGTGAAAAAACACCAATTTGGATAGCAGATTATGTATTATCTTCGTACGGTACTGGCGCAGTGATGGCAGTGCCAAGTGGCGACCAAAGAGACTATGAGTTTGCAAAAGCCTTTGATTTACCAATTACAGAAGTCATTGAGGGTGGAGACTTATCTGAAGCAGCTTATGTTGGTGATGGGCCTCATGTTAATTCAGGTGAATTAAATGGATTATATAATAAAGAAGCAATCGAAAAAGCAATTGAATTGTTAGAACGAAATAATGCGGGTACAAGAAAAATAAACTATAAACTTAGAGATTGGTTGTTTAGCCGTCAACGTTATTGGGGCGAACCAATTCCAGTCATTCATTGGGAAGATGGTACGATGTCAACTGTACCTGAAGATGAATTACCTTTACTTTTACCGGAAACAGATGAAATTAAACCATCAGGAACTGGTGAATCACCGTTAGCTAATATTGATGACTTTGTTAATGTAATAGATGAGGAAACTGGCATGAGAGGTCGACGTGAAACCAATACAATGCCACAATGGGCAGGTAGTTGTTGGTACTATTTAAGATTTATTGATCCGGATAACGAACAAATGTTAGCTGACCCAGAAAAATTAAAACACTGGTTGCCAGTCGATTTATATATTGGCGGCGTAGAACATGCAGTGTTACACTTACTCTATGCAAGATTCTGGCATAAAGTACTGTATGATTTAGGCGTAGTGCCAACGAAAGAACCATTCCAAAAATTATTTAACCAAGGTATGATTCTTGGCGAAGGTAATGAAAAAATGAGTAAATCTAAAGGTAATGTTATTAATCCAGATGATATTATTAAATCTCACGGTGCAGATACATTACGACTATATGAAATGTTTATGGGGCCACTTGATGCTGCCATTGCATGGAGCGAAAAAGGTTTAGACGGCTCAAGACGTTTCTTAGATAGAGTTTGGAGACTTTTAGTTACAGAAGATGGTTTGATTTCTAATAAAGTAGTAAATACAAATAATAAAACTTTAGATAAAAGTTACCATCAAACTGTGAAAAAAGTTTCTGAAGACTTTGATACATTGAATTTTAATACAGCAATTAGTCAGTTGATGGTCTTTATCAACGATTGCTATAAAGTAGACGAAATATATAAACCTTACATTGAAGGATTTATCAAAATGTTAGCACCAATCGCACCACATATTGGTGAAGAATTATGGTCACGTTTAGGACATGAAGAAACAATTACTTACCAACCATGGCCTACATTTGATGAATCATTATTAGTTGACGATGAAGTTGAAATCGTCGTTCAAGTAAATGGTAAAGTTCGTGCTAAAATAGATGTACCTAAAGATGTATCAAAAGAAGAAATGGAAGAAATTGCGTTAGATAACGAAAATATCAAAGATGAAATTGAAGGCAAAGATATTAAAAAAGTAATTGCTGTACCTCAAAAACTTGTTAATATTGTTGCCAAATAACTTAAAAGGGGCATTTATATTATGGAGACAATATCTGTAGATGAATTAAAATCAAAGATTTTAAATTCTAATCCTATTCAAATTATTGATGTGAGAACAGATGAAGAAACTGCGATGGGGGTTATTCCTGAAGCAGAAACAATTCCTATGGATCAAATTCCCGACAATTTAAATCACTTCAATTCAAATGATACGTATTATATTATTTGTAAAGCTGGTGGCAGAAGTGCACAAGTTGTTCAATATTTAGAGCGTAATGGCGTTCATGCGGTAAATGTTGAAGGTGGTATGGATGCTTGGGGAGATGAAGCTTTAGACATTAGAAGCATCTAGCTTTCCAGTCTTTTAATATTCGGATATACCCAATTTGTATTGCGTTTAATACATTGTTCGGTAAGCATAGGTGGATACGTTTTAACTCAATGTGGGTTCATTTAGGATCGTTAATTTTATATTTTAGTATTGTAATGTTGAAATGATGATTAATAAAAATCTCAATATAAATATACCAAGCCCCTCACTATTGCAATAGTGAGGGGCTTTTTTTAGATGTTGGGTTAGTCGCTTATCTATTTATTATAATGAGAATGCGATAAATACGTAAATAGCATCATGAGACCATTATTTATGATTGTCATTGCGGTATGAACAAAGAGGCTAACTACAAAATATACTGCTTCTCTATGTCGACTGATAACTAAAAAACAGGTAAATTTATAATAGCACTTAGATAAAAAAGTTAATCAATTTCAAAAAATATGCTTATATAAAATTTTATAATTTTAATGATCTTTGTTGATGAACAAACTAGGTTATTGTTCTATCTTTTTAATCATGTAGTTAAAGGTTTAAAGTTGAAACTTACTCGCATTAGTGCCTGATATATGACCAGTGACTAAGGCACTAGTAATATTGTAACCTCCAGTATAACCATGAATATCGAGTAGTTCGCCGCACATAAATAAACCTGGTACGTGTTTTGACATCATTGTTTTAGGCTCAATTTCTTTTAGTGAAACGCCACCGCCAGTTACAAAAGCTTTTTCAATTGATAGCGTACCGTTAACTGTAAAGGTAAACGCTTTAAATAAATTTACTAATTTGTTGAATTGTTCGTTTGAAATATGGTGTGCAGTTAATTCCTCTGAAATATTTGCTAATTCTAACATATACAGTAAATAGCGTTCTTCGATAAGACCATGTAAACTATTTTTTACATATTTATCGGGTGTATCTTTTAACAATTTACGTATTTTAGCTTCAACTTGTGCTTGGCTCAAATCAGGAAAAACATCTATTTGCATTTTAATATTTTGCTGTTTTTGATTTTTTTGCTCTTTATATACAAACTGGCTGCATCTTAATGCAGCAGGGCCACTTACCCCAAAATGAGTGAAGATCATATCCATTTGATGCGTAATACGTTTTTTTTCATTTTTTTTCAATACAGATAGTGCTACATTTTTTAAACTTAAGCCTTTTAATCTTCTGTCTTTGATAAATGGTTCAGGAGAAGTGATGGGCACTTCAGTTGGAAATAATTCTGTAATTGTATGGCCTAACTGTTTAGCGAATTTGTAACCATCTCCTGTTGACCCAGTCTTTGGAACGCTTGTGCCACCCGTAGCAATCACTAGGCTATGACTTTCAATTGTTTCTTGGTTATCAGTTGTTATTTTAAAAGTTTGTTTTTGTGTATGTTCGATACCATGTACAACCGTTTCTTGTTTTACAGTTACATTATTTTTTTCTATTGTATGGATCAAAGCATCTACAACATCTTGCGCTTTGTTAGATACTGGAAACATACGACCATGATCTTCTTCTTTTAAAGATACACCCCGGGATTCGAAAAAGTGAATAATAGATTCGTTATCAAATACGGAGAAAGGACTATATAAAAATTTTCCGTTTCCTGGTATATTCTTAATGATTTCTTCATATGGTAAGCGGTTGGTTACATTACACCGGCCGCCACCAGATATTTTTAATTTACGGCCGAGCCCTTTTTTCTTTTCAATGAGCAAGACTTTATCACTGTTTTGACTTGCTGCAGCAGCAGCCATTAAACCGCTAGGGCCGCCACCGATTATGATTGTTTGATACATTTTATTGCCTCGCTTTACTAAATAGTGTTATTTTATAGTTTATAGTAATATAGTTTTGAAAAAAAGTGGTTATAACGTTATTATTGAAGTTATGAGTGTAAAAATTTAATTTGAGATAGGAAGATCTGAATGAGTGAAAGTAAAGAATTAGTTAGGGGTACCTTTTTAATCACCCTTAGTATATTGATTACTAAAGTCTTGGGTGTATTATATATTATTCCATTCTATGCTATTATTGGTGGAGAAGAAAAATTGGCACCTTTTAACTATGCATATACGCCGTATAATATTGCTATTGCAGTTGCGACTGCTGGCGTACCATTAGCGGCATCTAAATATGTATCTAAGTATAATGCTTTAGGTGCATATAAAGTAAGTGAAAAGTTATATAAATCCAGTTTTATCGTTATGACCATTACAGGATTTATAGGATTTTTCATTTTATATTTATTAGCACCGACTATAGCAACAATCACGTTAGCAAATAAATCAGGCGCTAAAGGTGGTTGGTCAGTTGAAGACATTACTTGGATTATTAGAATTATCAGTATGGTTGTTATATTTATACCATTACTTGCGACATGGCGTGGCGTGTTCCAAGGTTATAAATCAATGGGCCCAACGGCAGTGTCGGAAGTTATTGAACAAATTGCACGTATTTTATTTATTTTAATTGGAAGTTATCTAGTGCTCAATGTCTTTAATGGCAGTGTTTTACAAGCCAATGGTATTGCGACATTTGCTGCAGCAATAGGTGCCGTAGCGGGTATTTTCACATTATGGTATTATTGGAAAAAAAGAAAACCTAATATTGAAAAGATGGTTGCAACGGATGTTTCAGGTATCAATGTATCATATGGAAAGATGTATAAAGAAATTATTTCATATAGTATTCCATTTGTTATTGTTAGCTTGAACTTTCCATTATTTAATTTAGTCGATCAATTTACACATAATGGCGCGTTAGATTTAGCAGGCGTACCTAGCCGTCTACATGACTATTTCTTTACAATTTTAAATATGACAACTAATAAAATAGTGATGATTCCAACGTCACTATCAGCTGGCTTTGCAGTAAGCTTAATTCCATTCATTACCAAAACATATGAATCAGGCGAGTTAAGTGAAATGCATAGACAAATTAGAACATCTTTAGGTGTTTTGATGTACATTACGGTGCCAGCAAGTTTAGGAATTATGGCTTTAGCATTACCATTATACACCGTGTTTTATAGTTATAATATAGATGGTAGTCAGTTATTATTCTACTATGCACCTGTGGCTATTTTGATTGGATTGTTAAGCGTAACCGCATCTATGCTACAAGGTATAGATAAACAGAAATTAACTGTATTTGTTATTTTAGTAGCAGTTGTCTTAAAGGTTGTTTTAAATACGCCGCTTATTATGGCATTCCACACGGCTGGCGCAATTTTAAGCACGGCGATTGCGTTACTATTTGCTGTTTTATGTAACTTTTATATACTTAAAAAATATGCAAATTTTGATTTTTCAGAGACATGGTTACACTTCTGTAAAATATTCTTATATGGTTTAATTATGATGGTTGCAGTCGAATTGTCATCATTTTTATTACAAATGTTTATTTCACCAGAAACTAAATTTGGTGCATTAAGTATTTTAATTATCAGTGTTATAATTGGTATGTTAGTTTACGGAGGTATCACGATGAAGACGAAATTAGCTGATCAATTTTTAGGTGAGATTCCTAATAAAGTTAGACGCAAATTAGGTATTATAAAATGAGAATAGATAAATTTTTAGCGAATATGGGCGTGGGTACGCGTACAGAAGTTAAACAATTATTAAAAAGCGGTAGCGTTTTTATTAATGAACAAAAAGAAAAATCACCCAAAAAACAAATTGACCCTAACAATGATATAATCAAAATAAATAATGAGATTATACAATATATAGATAAAGTTTATCTCATGCTGAATAAACCCAAAGGATATATTTCTGCGACAGCAGATAATCAACATCAAACAGTGATAGAATTAGTGAAATCTTATCAGTTTTTAGAAATTTTCCCAGTAGGTCGTCTCGATAAAGATACAGAAGGATTATTATTAATCACTAATGATGGTGCATTTAATCATGAACTTATGAGCCCTACAAAGCATGTTTCTAAAACGTACGAAGTTATTTCTGAAAAAAATATTACAAATAATGATATAAATTCATTCAAAATGGGTATTGAATTGAATGAGGGATTGGCGATGCCTGCAACTTTAGTGAAAAGTGATGAACCATACAAATCATTTGTCACAATTTATGAAGGAAGGTATCATCAAGTTAAGCGCATGTTTCATGCTATAGATAACGAAGTGCTTGCATTGAAACGTGTGAGCATTGGTGAGTTAAAACTTGATGAATCATTGGGTCCAGGTGAATATCGTCATCTAACGCAACAAGATTTTAAACAATTAGGATTAAATTTATAAAGAGGTGTTATTATGTCAAAATTACTAAAAGCAATTATAGGTGTCGGAGGAGCAGCTGCTGCAGTTGTGCTTTCTAAAAAAGAAAATAGAGATAAATTGAAAGATGAGTATAGCAAATACAAGTCAAATCCTGAATCATATAAACAAAACGCTAAAGATATCGCTAGCCAAATAAGTTCAAAAGCCGGGGAAACTTATAACGAAGTGAAACAAGACCCGAAAGGTTATGCGTCAAGAGTGAAACAAGATCCGAAAGGGTTTATAAATGAACAAAAAGACCGTTTTAAAGGTGTTAATGAAAAAGAAGAAGAACACGTAGAAGAAGCTAGATTTACGGATGAAGGTGCAGCAGATCCTTCAAACAATTTGCGTGTAGTTACAGAAGAAGAACTTAAAAATAATAAAAATAAATAATTGTTTATAAAATGTGTAGATTAAGCTACGGATAGACCCACATATTTCTAAAATGGTGGCGTTACCCCGCAAAGGTTAGAAATACTATCTTCATAAATGATTATATAAGCCTGGGACATTTTTATGTCTCAGGTTTTTTAATCTTAATACAGAGTATAAAACCATTCATATAGTGGTATTTAACTGTTTTTCAATAATGATTACAGTTAAAAATTTTAAATATAAGTTACATCTCACTGTAGTTTCTATACTACTTCATGTAAAATATTAAATATATAAGTAATGAGAAGGAAGTTGATTCTAAATGTGGAAAGATAAAGTTAAAGCATACGAAGAACATATTATAGAAGATTTGAAAGGTTTATTATCTATTGAGAGTGTAAGAGATGATAACAAAGCTTCGTCTGATAATCCAGTCGGACCAGGACCGCGGAAAGCATTAGATTATATGTACCAAATTGCTGAGCGTGATGGATTTAATACACATGACGTAGACCATATTGCGGGTCGTATAGAATCCGGAAAAGGCGAAGATGTTATGGGTATTTTATGTCACGTAGACGTGGTGCCAGCTGGCGATGGTTGGGATTCTAATCCATTCGAACCGGTTGTAACTGAGGATAAAGTTATCGCGAGAGGTACGCTTGATGATAAGGGGCCTACCATTGCTGCTTATTATGCAGTCAAAATATTAAATGATATGAAAGTAAACTGGAAAAAGCGTATACATATCATCATAGGTACGGATGAAGAATCAGATTGGCAATGTACAGATCGCTATTTCAAAACGGAAGAAATGCCTACATTAGGTTTTGCCCCTGATGCGGAATTCCCAGCTATCCACGGGGAAAAAGGTATTAGCACTTTCGATGTAGTACAAAATGAAAAAGCAGAAGATAAAGATGAGCCTGAATATGAATTAATTTCATTTACTTCTGGGCAACGTTACAACATGGTTCCTGATGAAGCAAATGCTAAATTAGCGGTTAAAGAAAATATGACAGACGTTATTCAAAATTTCGAACAATATTTATCTGAAAATCAAGTAGATGGTGAAAGCGTCGTTGATAGTGGTGTGTTAGTCCTTAAAACCTATGGTAAAGCAGTGCATGGTATGGATCCGTCTATTGGTGTGAACGCAGGATTGCACTTATTGAACTTCTTATCTAAGCTTGGTTTAGATAAAACAGCTGCCAACTTTACTCAATTTAGCGAACAATATCTATTTAATTCTCACTTTGGCGAAAAAATGGGGATGAAATTCCATACTGATGTGATGGGTGATGTTACAACTAATATTGGTATTATTTCTTACGATAACCAAAATGGAGGCAGATTTGGTATTAATTTAAGATACCCTCATGGTTTTGAATTTGAAGAAGCAATGACTCGATTTAAAGGTGAAATCGAAAAAAACGGTTTTTCTATTGAATTAGGTAAGAATCAAACACCTCACTATGTAGATAAAAATGATCCATTTGTACAAACATTAGTGAAAGCATACCGTAACCAAACAGGTGATCCAACAGAACCATACACTATTGGTGGCGGAACTTACGCACGTAATCTTGATAAAGGTGTTGCATTTGGTGCAATGTTTAACGATTCAGAAGATTTAATGCACCAAAAAAATGAATATATTACGAAAAAACAATTGTTTGATGCAACGAGTATTTATTTAGAAGCTTTATATACATTGTGCGTGGAGGAATAATTATGACTAAAGTATTGATTAACGAACATTTAGTAGATGAACAAGACGCAAGAGTCCCTTACAACGACAGAGGCTATGTTTTCGGCGACGGTATATATGAATATATCAGAACTTATAATAATAATATTTTTACTGCAAAACCACATTTTGAAAGACTGTTAAGAAGTGCTAAAGAGATTGGTTTAGATTTGAAATACAACGTAGATGAACTTACAGAATTAGTACAAGAATTATTAGCAGCTAACGGCGTAGTTAACGGTGGTGTGTACATTCAAGTTACGCGTGGTGCTGCCCCAAGAGATCATGCGTTTCCGACGCCATCAGTAGAAGCCAATGTAATGGCATTTACAAAAACATATGAACGTCCATATAAACTATTAGAAGAAGGCATTAATGCTATAACAATAGAAGATATTCGTTGGTTGAGATGTGATATTAAAAGCTTGAATTTATTGGGTAATGTGCTAGCTAAAGAAAGCGCCGTTAAATATAATGCTCAAGAAGCTATCCAGCATCGTGGCGATATCGTTACTGAAGGGTCATCGAGTAATGTATATGCAATTAAAGGTGGGGAAATATACACGCATCCTGTAAATAACTATATATTAAATGGCATTACGCGAATGGTAATTAAAGATATTGCAGAAGCCAAAGGCATTCCATTTAATGAAGGCACTTTCACTGTGGATTTTTTAAGAAATGCGGATGAAATTATCGTATCAAGTACTTCAATTGAAGTAATGCCTGTAATTAAATTAGATGGTGAATTCGTAGGTGAGGGAAAAGTCGGCCCAATAACTAAATCATTACAAGAAGGATTTAACAGATACATTGATGCAGATAGTTAATATTTTCCAAAAAAGGAAATAAAATGTAACATCTATTGAAACTAAATTATGTTATAATGCTTACTGAGCCGATTAATAAAATTCCTGAAAATGTTCGTAGTAAAATGTGACTTTTTGTTTCTCATTATTGGTTGAAATAAACGTCTAAACATTATAAAATCTTTTATGAGACTTGAAATTGGTGTATAAAATTTCATGAAAAAAAGCAAAGGAATTTTAAAAATTTCATGCTGTTTCGGGTAGATTTATGATATGATGATAAAGTTATAAAAATCTCAATACAGTATTTAATATTTAAATATACAAACTTAAATCTATGGGACAAAATGATGGTCATAACACGTGAGGCTATCATATATGATTTAAGTTTATAATTGTGTTAGAAAATGACTATATTTGGCTCTCGAAATTTGTTTTCTGGAGCCATTTTCTAATTGAAAGTGAGGTGAACGTGTTGGAGCAGTTTTATCAATTAGGATGGACACTTGATTCAGCAGGTGGCGCATCTGGCGAAGCTTATATGGCAGAGCAAGATGGACAGAAATTGTTTTTAAAACGAAATTCTAATCCATTTATTGCTGCTTTGTCTGCTGAAGGTATTGTACCAAAGCTCGTGTGGACGAAACGTATAGAAACAGGGGAAGTTGTAACAGCACAACATTGGAAAAACGGCAGAGAGCTAACTTTCGATGAAATGTATGAACAACGTGTCGCTAATTTGCTAAAAAAAATACATAGTTCAAAAACACTTTTGAATATGTTGAAACGTATGGAAATGAATCCTATTACACCTGATATTTTATTAAATAAAATTAACGCCTCATTATCTAGAGAAGTGTTAACGCATCATGTTATTCGTAAAGCATTGACATATTTAGAAGATCATATGCCTTGTCTTGATCCTAGGTTCTTTACGGTTGTTCACGGAGATGTTAACCATAACAACTGGTTGTTATCTGATCATGATGAATTATTTTTAGTTGATTGGGAAGGTGCAATGATTGCGGATCCAGCTATTGATTTAGGTATGCTGCTATACAATTACGTTCCTGAAAATAAATGGCCTCAATGGTTGAGAGATTATGGTACGAAAGATTCTATAGACTTACAAAAGAGAATGAAATGGTATACTGTTGTTCAGTCAATTGGAATGGTACAGTGGTACGAAGAACAAAAACGCTATAAAGATATGAATATGTGGTTGAAGTTCTTAAACGAAGTAATGAATAACAATGTATTTATATAAGGAGTTATCAAGATGAGAGTGCGTTACAAGCCGTGGGCTGAAGATTATTTAAAGTCGCATCCTAATATTGTAGATACGGATGGTAGCCATGCAGGACATATAAGTGAATGGTTTGATAAAGATCAACCGATATATATAGAAATTGGTTCTGGCATGGGTCAATTTATTACAACGCTTGCTGCGCAAAGACCAGAAATTAATTTTATTTCTATGGAACGGGAAAAGAACGTTATGGTCAAAGTGTTAGATAAAGTGAGAGAGCAAAATCTAACCAATATTAAATTGATTTGTAATGATGCGATTGAATTAAATGAATACTTTAAAGATGAAGAAATCTCTCGTATTTATTTAAATTTCTCAGACCCTTGGCCAAAAAGAAGGCATACGAAGCGTAGATTGACTTACCATACATTTTTAGCGTTATATCAACAAGTGCTAAAAAAAGATGGAGAAATCCATTTTAAAACGGATAATAGAGGTTTATTTGCTTATAGTTTAGAAAGTATGTCCCAATTCGGAATGTATTTCACTAAAATAAATTTAAATTTACACCAAGAAGAAAAAGAAAATAATATTGAAACAGAATATGAGCGTAAATTTTCAGATAAAGGCTCAAGGATTTATAGAATGGAAGCTAAATTTCACAATAATTAAATTGTTTTTGTAAATCACTTTATGTAGTTAATCGCCAGTGTATAATATAATACTAAGATGAAATAAAGATGGAAATTTTTTATAAGATTTCATTATTTTATTTTTTTAAGGCTACTATTTTCATAAATGGGAAAGTAGCGCTTTATAGACAACCAGAAACCCAATTTGGGTTTCTTTTTTTTATAAGATAAACTAAAGCAAGGGATGTAAGCGTCAGGCTTCCTTACATAAGTGTTATTGAGGTTTAAATGGAATACAAGCACTAAAACATTTGCATAAGCACTAATACTGTTAAGAGGATTATATACGTTATGACTCAAGTCTAATTTAATAAATTAAAAAGTAACGCTTTAGCAGTAGTGCTTTAAGAACTGACTTTTAAAAAATAGTTTTCTAAAAAGTAGCGATTTTGAAGCAATAGTTCATTAGCGTACGTTTTAAAACGTATTGATAGCATAGTCATGTGACAACGATCTACGTCAAGTCCAAGAATTAACTTAGAGTATTTGTATCTGAGTTCATTTGTAGGTATGTACGATATTCATCTGTATGTGTGGATTTACAATTTTCATTATTTTACGAGGGAGTTGTATTATATTACTATATTAATAAACAGTATTTAAACAAAGAAACGAGGGATAATCTTGAAATTAGGCAATTTTAAAATGCATTACCTTAATGGTGGGATTACAAATATTGATGGGGGCGCAATGTTCGGCGTTGTACCTAAAGTTTTATGGACAAAAAAATATGAAATCAGCGAGGATAACCGTATTCCTTTACCAACACACCCAATTTTAATTCAAACGGAAGAATTTAATATTATTATTGATACAGGGATTGGTAAGGAAAAGCTTACTGACAAAGAACGCAAGATATTTGGTGTAAATTATGAAAGCCAAATTGAAGAAGATTTAAAATCATTTAATTTAGAAACACAAGATATTGATTATGTACTGATGACACATTTACATTTTGACCATGCTTCAGGTTTAACTGATAATGAAGGGCATGCTGTTTTTGAAAACGCCATTCATGTCATACAACAAGATGAGTGGCACGAGTTTAATAGCCCTAATATACGTAGTAAATCCACTTATTGGAAGAAAAATAATGGAGATTTCACGAAGAAATTAATTTTATTTGAAAATCAATTAGAAGTAGTAAGTGGCATTCATATTTATCATACTGGAGGCCATAGTTATGGTCATTCTATTATTACTATTGAAAGCAAAGGAGAAAAGGCAGTGCATATGGGAGATATTTTCCCAACTATTGCACACAAAAATCCATTATGGGTAACTGCTTATGATGATTATCCAATGCAGTCTATTAGAGAAAAGGAACGGATAATACCTAGATTCATCTTAGAGGATTATTGGTTCTTATATTATCATGATGTAAATTATTTCGCTGTGAAATTTAATCAAACTGAATCTAATGAAATAGCACAATATATTACTAGAAATTAAAATAAGGTTAAAGTTTAGAACATTTGAAATGAAACTATATCTGTTTTAAAGCATTGGTTTTGCTTTATGAATGACTTGAGCAGCGATATATTTTGTTTCATATCATTATTGTACTGCGATAGTTAATAGTTGTTTGCTATCGGGTACGTAAGATGTTCATAACTTTAACCTTCAATCATTTACACTCTATGATGTCGAGGACTTCTCCTGTTTTAGCATTTGCGTAAAAATCGTAATAAATGCGTTTGCCATTGTGAAGTGTAGTGACACCACCTTGAAAAGCTTCTAATTGGTCGTTAGCGTTTTTATACATAATCGTTTCGTTTAATATGTAAGAACCGACAACATTCATAAAATATGTTTTTACTTCAGAAACAATTTTCTCTGGATTTTGATGTTGTATTTGCTTTTGACGTTTATAAAAATAAATTGATCCAACAATAACTGCTAATGAAATAATTGTGATGAAGAACCAACTTTTTTTATTTAACATATTACAATCTACCCCCAATAAAGTCATATTTATAGTTTACCACAATGAAGATGATATAATAAATATTAAGGAGTGAGAGACATTGAGTATAGACAAAAATCAAACATTATCAAGAATGAAAAATTTAACAGAATTACATGGCGCACCTGGCTTTGAAGATGATGTGAAAACGTATTTAAAAAATGAAATGGCACCGTACGTAGATGAATTTGTTTATAATCGTATGGGCGGTTTTTATGGAGTGAAGCGATCCAAAGCTAAAGAACCTAAAAAAGTAATGGTTGCTGCTCATATGGATGAAGTTGGTTTTATGATAACTCATATTACAGATAACGGACTATTGCAATTCACAAACTTAGGTGGCGTTGCTACTGACATATGGCAAGGACAAAGATTAAAAGTGAAATCACGTACCAATGAAGAAATCGTTGGCATCGTTGCAAATATTCCAAAGCACTTTAGAACGGGTAATGAAGGTGCGCCGACGATAGAAGACTTATTATTAGATATCGGTTGTGAAAGTGAAACAGATGTAATAAATCGAGGTATTCAAATAGGGGATACCATTGTTCCTGAAACACCATTTACGCAATTATCTGAACATAGATTTGTAAGCAAGGCCTGGGATAATCGTTATGGTTGTTTAATTGGTTTAGAGTTATTAGAATTATTGAAAGATGTAGAATTAGATTTTGATTTATTTGTTGGAGCGAATGTACAGGAAGAAGTTGGATTAAGAGGAGCAAAAGCTTCCGCCGAATTAATAGATCCAGATATTGCATTTGTAGTTGATTGTTCTCCAGCAAATGATATGAAAGGAAAACAGCATCTTTCAGGAGAACTAGGTAAAGGTACTTTAATCCGTATCAAAGACGGCACGATGATACTCAAACCGACATTTAGAGATTACCTTATAGATTTAACAAAAAAATTTGATATTCCAAACCAATATTATATGTCTCCTGGCGGTACTGATGGCGGAGAAATACACAAAGCAAATATTGGTATTCCAACTGCAGTTATCGGTGTTTGTGCACGCTATATTCACAGTACGAACGCAGTGTTTGATTACCGTGATTATGATGCAGCGCGGAGACTGTTATTCCAATCAATTAAAAACTTAAATGATAAAATAATCGATACGCTACAATATAATTAATATTTAGGAGTGATTTAATGGAACAATTAGAAAATGAACAACAATTTGAAGAATTAAAAAAAGAACAAACTGTGTTTTTATTTACTGCAGACTGGTGTCCCGACTGTAAAGTGATTGAACCAGATCTCCCACAACTGGAAGCAAAATATACGAATTACAAATTTGTATCTGTAGATAGAGATAAATTTATAGATATTTGTATTAATCATGATATTATGGGCATTCCAAGTTTTCTAGTATATAAAGATAATAAACAAATTGGTAGCTATATTGGAAAAGAACGTAAATCAATTGAACAGATAGATGATTTTTTAGCTTCTTTATAAAAGATAAATCAAATCATATTGATTAAAGTGTACTCTAAAAAATATACCCTTAGAACTTACATTTTTTCTGTTCCTAAGGGTATATTTATTGTAAACTGTATTAAGACACGTAAATAGGAGTGTTAACGATGAATGTCTTTCAAATGAGAGATAAATTAAAAGATAGATTGAAACATCTAGACGTTAAGTTTAGTTTTAATCGTGATGAAGAGACGCTACGAGTTTCTAGAAATGATAATGGTAAAGGTGTAACTGTTAAAATTTCAACTATCGTAGCTAAATATAAAGAGCAAAAAGAAAATATAGTAGACGAAATCGTTTATTACGTTGAAGAAGCTATCGAACAAATGAAAGGGGAGGCTTTATCCGATTCAGATCATATTGAGATAATGCCTGTGCTCAGATCACCGAGTTTTGATAAAAAAGACAAATCTGGAAATGCATTTGTTATTGATAAACATACTGCAGAAACTAATATTTACTATGCAGTGGACTTAGGTAAATCTTACCGACTATTAGATGAAACTATGTTAGATAAATTGAATCTCACTAAACAACAAGTGAAAGAAATGGCGTTATTTAACGTTAGAAAGCTTGAAAATAATTATAAAACGGATGAAGTTAAAGGAAATATTTTCTATTTTATTAATTCAAATGATGGTTATGATGCAAGTAGAATTCTAAATACTACTTTTTTAAATGAAATTCAAACTCAATGTGAAGGTGAAATGCTAGTAGCAGTACCACACCAGGATGTGTTAATCATAGCTGATATTCGTAATAAAACAGGTTATGATGTTATGGCTCATTTAACCATGGAATTTTTCACGAAAGGTTTAGTGCCAATTACTTCACTTTCTCTAGCTTATGACAAAGGACATTTTGAACCTATATTTATATTAGGTAAAAACAATAAACAAAAAAGAAATCCTAACGTAATACAAAGGTTAGAGGCGACTAGAAAAAAATATGAGAATAAAGATAAGAAATAAGGAGTCAGTATAAATGAATTTATTTTATAATAAAGAATCTGTGGGAGATGTAGCTTTTTTACAAATTGAACCCACAACTGGTGAATTTACGTATGAAACAAAAGGAAACGTAGTAGAAATTCATCAAGGTAATCAAGTTGTTGGATATAATATATTTGACGCTTCAAATGTATCTAGTATATCTGGAAATGGCCATGTTCAATTAAATGAAACATTAATTAATGAACTACAGCAAGCTATTAAAAATGCAGGGTTTTCATTTGAATTAGAGACAGATTTATCACCAAAATTGGTTGTAGGTTATGTGGCAAACAAAGAAAAGCATCCTAATGCTGATAAGTTAAGTGTATTAAATGTAGACGTAGCTACAGAAAAATTACAAATTGTGTGTGGCGCGCCTAACGTTGAAGCGGGACAAAAGGTTGTAGTCGCAAAAGTTGGTGCAGTAATGCCAAATGGCATGGTAATCAAAGATGCAGAACTTCGTGGCGTTGCTTCAAGTGGTATGATTTGCTCTATGAAAGAATTGAATTTGCCAAACGCACCACAAGAAAAAGGTATTATGGTCTTGTCTGATGATTATAAAGTAGGACAAGCATTTTTTGAAGAATAAAAGGAGGTAATGTCCGAATGAGCTGGTTCGACAAATTATTTGGAGACGAAAATGATCCTAATAAAGATTATCTAAATAAAAGAAACCAACGACGTCAAAAGAATATGCAACAAGAACATAAAGACACATTACTTCCTCAAAACAACGATGTTTATGAGAGACCGAAAGGGAAATTCAGATTTCCGATGCATGTTATAGAAGAAGAAAATAGATCTGATAGTGCTCATGAAGTATCGTCTGAAAAAGAAGCTAAAGATACTGAAAATATGTCTAACCATACATCATCATCTAACCAAAAACAACGAAGACGTAGACATATGTATAATGAAACAACTTCAGATGAGATGAAGCAGCCAGAAGCTTCTGAGCAATCAACGACACATGATGAAACGTACGATGAAACAAACAGTGAAACAAGAAGAGATAAGAGACAACATAATGGCAAGAGAACAAGAATCCAAACGGACGTTTTAGGCGTGAATGGAAAATCTTCAAAAAAACATGAACACTCTACGCCGCATTATCATAAAAGTGATTTTAAAGCGAGTGAAGTTCCTTCTGCTATTTTTGGTACTCAAAAGCCCCACCCTCTAGATAACGGGGTAATCAAACCCAAAAACAGCGAAGAAGACAATGAAATATTTAACAATGACAAAGATGTTCAAGAAGATAAAACATCAAGCCTTGAATCACAATATAATGAAGCCCAACAACAAAATGATGACGACCAGCTATATCAAGTTGATGATGAGCAACTATCTTCAATAGAAAACGAACCGTTACTACAGAACACGTCAGACCAGTATGAAGACACTACAGAATCAACGACGCAACCTCAAAAAAATAATACAATCAATATAGAAAACATTTATGCGTCTCAAATTGTAGAAGAAATTCGTAGAGAGCGTGAAAGAAAAGTACTTCAAAAACGTCAATTCAAGAAAGCTTTACAACAAAAACGTCAAGAAAATCAACAAAATGATGAAGATACAATTCAAAAAGCAATTGATGAAATGTATGCACAACAAGCCAAACATTATATTGGCGAAAGTTCGTTAGACGAAGAACAATCAAATGATATCTCGGATGTGGATGATTCTGAGGATATCTCTAGTGCTAATTTGACTGAAAATAGTAGCCATAATGATCAAAATAACGCTTCAGAATTTAACTACCAAGAAATTGATTTAGATAACGTGAGTTCTGTACATAATATAGACAATAACCAAGTGTATGAGTCTTTAGATGAAACGGCCAATCCTACAGTTAATTTATCAGATGAACCAGAAATAACTGCAATGGATGTAAGCCAAGATGAAGCTGGTTCAGAAAATGAACAACAAAACACATCTTCTGAAGCAGAAAGCCATGTGCAACAAAACGCTTCAAATTTAACTGAAGTTGATGAAAATGTAGCAATTTCAGATGCAAGATACAGAGAATTATCTGAAGCTCAAAAAGATATGTCACAAAGTACAACTGATGTGGATAGTAAGCAAAATGAAGACGTTGAAAAAATGCCACAGACGCAAAATGAATTTTCAGATGATCCCTTTTCAACAAGTACAGCGCGTGACACTGACGATAATCAAAATAGTACATCTCTAACTGATGGATCATATTCAGAAAGCACACAAGATTCAAGTCAATTTAATTCAGAGGAGTATAATCTGTCAGATCAGGATATCAAAGCACCGTCTACAAAAGATAATGATATACAAACGACGAACAGTAGCCAAAATGAAGCGGATGATGCTCAAGTAACTGAATCTGTGCATGCCTTAAGTTCTAGTGAAAAATCAAGTCAACAAAGGAAAAAATCAGCCATAACAAAAGGCAGCAAACCGTTTAATGTTGTTATGACACCATCAGATAAAAAGCGTATGCTCGACGCTAAGAAAAAGCGCCATACAAATTACTCAAGTATGAGCCTTAGTGAAGACAACAAATACCAATCAGAAGACAATACGAATATAAAGGTACCGTCTAATACAGATAAATCATTGTCTTCACCTAAACAACAAGAAGATAATATATACTCAGATCAAAATGCCGAAGCACATTTTTATGATAACAATGAATCAACAATTTCAGATGCACAAGCGATATCATCTGATGGTCAAATACATCAAATCAAAGATGATGCTCAACAAAAAAGAGACACAGCATACTCAAACTCAAGCCAAAGTGCTACGCAATCTCAAAATTCAGATAACCAAGAAGCGTTATCACAAAATAAATCAACGACAGATGATACACAGTCTGTAAATCAAGTTGACGATGACGTAGATACCTACCAGGGGACTAAGACAGCGATAAGAAAAGGTCCAAATATCAACCTTCCAAGTATTGACTTACTTGAAGAACCTAAGGCGCATGAAAAAGATAACCAATGGATTGAAGAAAAGAAACATGAATTAAATGAAGCTTTTTATTACTTTAACGTGCCAGCTGAAGTTCAAACAGTTACAGAAGGACCAAGTGTAACGCGTTTTGAATTATCTGTAGAAAAAGGAGTAAAAGTTTCTAGAATTACCAATTTACAGGATGATATCAAAATGGCGTTAGCAGCCAAAGATATACGTATTGAAGCGCCTATCCCAGGTACAAGTTTAGTAGGCATTGAAGTGCCAAACCAATCATCTACACCTGTTAATTTACGTTCCATTATAGAAGACACTACATTTAAAAATGCAGAATCTAAATTAACAGTTGCTATGGGGCTTCGAATTAATAATGAACCACTCGTTATGGATATAGCTAAAACACCTCATGCATTAATTGCAGGCGCAACGGGTTCTGGTAAGTCAGTATCTATTAACAGTATTTTAATGTCATTGTTGTATAAAAATCATCCTGAAGAGTTAAGATTATTACTCATTGATCCTAAGATGGTAGAATTGGCGCCATATAATGGGTTGCCTCATTTAGTGTCGCCTGTGATTACTGATGTTAAAGCTGCTACTCAAAGTTTAAAATGGGCAGTAGAAGAAATGGAACGTCGTTACAAAGTATTTGCTAAATACCATGTGAGAAATATTACTGCTTTTAATAAAAAAGCGAATTATGAAGATAGAATGCCCAAAATAGTAATCGTTATTGATGAACTAGCAGATTTAATGATGATGGCACCACAAGAAGTAGAACAATCCATTGCGCGTATTGCTCAAAAAGCACGTGCATGTGGTATTCATATGCTTGTGGCTACGCAAAGACCTTCTGTAAATGTAATTACTGGCTTAATCAAAGCGAATATACCAACACGTATTGCTTTTATGGTTTCTTCAAGCGTAGATTCTCGTACCATTCTAGATAGTGGGGGAGCAGAACGTTTGCTAGGTTATGGCGATATGCTTTATTTAGGCAGCGGTATGAACAAACCTATACGTGTGCAGGGAACGTTTGTATCTGATGAAGAAATTGATGAGGTCGTTGATTTTATTAAACAACAGCGAGACCCTGATTATCTTTTTGAAGAAAAAGAATTATTGAAAAAAGTAGAAAGCCAACCGCAAGACGATTTATTCGAGGATGTTTGTCGATTTATGTTACAAGAAGGTCATATTTCTACTTCATTAATACAAAGACATTTCCAAATAGGATACAATCGAGCCGCTAGAATTGTGGATCAACTAGAACAATTAGGTTATGTTTCAGGAGCAAATGGTTCAAAACCTAGAGATGTATACATCACAGAGTCTGATTTGAATGAGAATTAATATAGAGATAAAGGAGTGTTACAATGACACATTTTCATTTTGTCGGCATTAAAGGCGCCGGTATGAGTTCATTAGCACAAATTATGCATGATCTTGGTCATAAAGTACAAGGATCAGATATAAAAAATTATGTTTTTACAGAAATAGCATTAAAAAACAAAGGTATAGAAATTTTACCATTTGATGCAGATAATATAAAAGAAGATATGGTCATTGTTCAAGGTAACGCCTTTCCTGATACACACGAAGAGGTAATAAGAGCGCATGATTTAAATTTAAAAGTTATTCGTTACCATGATTTTTTAGGACATGTTATCAATCAATACACTTCAGTTGCAGTTACAGGTGCGCATGGCAAAACTTCTACTACTGGGCTGTTATCACATGTTATGAATGGAGACAAAAAAACCTCATTCTTAATTGGTGATGGTACAGGCTTAGGTATACCGGCGAGTGATTACTTTGCTTTTGAAGCATGTGAATACCGTAGACACTTTTTAAGTTATCATCCAGACTATGCAATAATGACTAATATTGATTTTGATCATCCGGATTATTTTAAAGATGTTGATGACGTATTCAATGCTTTTCAAGAAATGGCACGCAATGTAAAAAAAGCGATTATTGCTTGGGGTGATGATACGCATCTGCGCAAATTAAAAGCAGATGTACCTATTTATTATTACGGTTTTTCTGAAAATGACGATATTTATGCAGATAATATACAATTCAGTGAAAAAGGCACACAATTTGATGTCTATATCGATAAAGTGTATTATGATTCTTTTTTATCACCGCAATTTGGTGATCACAATATTTTAAATGCGTTAGCTGTAATAGCGATCAGTTATTTGGAAGGCTTAAATGTTGCTAACATTAAAGAAGCACTAGAAACCTTCGGCGGTGTTAAACGCAGATTTAACGAAACCAAAGTTGGCCAACAAGTATTAGTTGATGATTATGCACACCATCCGAGAGAAATTAGTGCTACAATTGAAACAGCACGAAAAAAATATCCTACCAAGGAAGTTATAGCTGTTTTCCAACCGCATACTTTTAGTCGAACGCAAGCCTTTTTAGAGGAATTTGCAGCGTGTTTAAGTCTTGCTGATAAAACATTTTTATGTGAAATTTTTGGTTCAATAAGAGAAAATAATGGGGAGTTAACGATTCAAGACTTAGTTAAAAGGATTGAAGGCGCCACGCTTATTGATGAAAGCACTGTAAATGTTTTAGAAGATTATAGTAATGCAGTTATTTTATTTATGGGTGCGGGCGATATTCAAAAAATCCAGCGTGCATACATGGAAAATATTGGTGTAACTACCTCATTTTAATATGTTTATGTTAAAATGATGGGGGTATTTATATTAAATAACAACATATGTTTTTTAGGAGGCGTTTTTAATGGAATGGATTTTACCTATAGCTGGAATCGTTGCAGCGATTGCATTTTTAATTTTATGTATTGGTATCGTTGTCGTATTAGTTTCAGTTAAGAAAAATTTAGATCACGTTGCAAAAACACTTGATGGCGTGGAAGGACAAATTCAAGGGATTACACGTGAATCTACAGACTTACTTCATAAAGCAAATCGCTTAACTGAAGATATTCAAGATAAATCAGATCGTTTAAACTCTGTCGTTGATGCAGTTAAAGGCATCGGGGATTCAGTTCAAACATTAAATGGTTCTGTTGATCGAGTTACAAATTCAATTACGCACAACATTTCTCAAAACGAAGATAAAATTTCTCAAGTGGTACAATGGTCAAATGTGGCAATGGAAGTTGCTGACAAATGGCAAAATAGAAAAAATCGTAGAGAAAGTGCAAAATACAAAACAAGTAGTGTCGCAAATGACGCAGATCACAGCTACACTACACGTGTTGACCATTAATCATTTATATACTTAAAAAACAAATGCACTTAAATGAGGTATAAACTTATTTAAGTGCATTTGTTATAGGAGGCATTCAATTATGAAGTACTATAACCGAGATGATTATGAAAGAAATTTAGAAAGTTATGAAGTAGAAGACTATTTTACTTCTGGGGCTAGAAACGTATTTGTCTATGGATTTATTGTAGGTGCAGTTATAGGTTCAACTGTTGGATTAATTTCTATTAGTAAATCACGTCAAAGTGATACATCTGTTCCGAAAGCTAATCAAAAATTTAAGTCAAACTTAGTTGAACAAACTGAAAATGAAAAAGCAGCAGCAGAACGTCAAGTTGCACAAATAAAGGATACAACAACTACACACAATGAATTAGATGCACAAAAAGTTGCAATTCAACAAGAAACTTCTGATCATAATTTAGCAGACACATCACCTCAAGCACAGGAGGAAATGAGTAAGCAGCAACCCATGAATGCAGCAGAGCAATTAAGCCACATCAATGAGCAAGCAGAACCAACTGAACGTGAAATAGAAGCTCAAAAAGATGCGGTAAAAGAAGAAGCAGAAGATCATAATTTATCAGACGCTTCTACGATTTCATCATCTAAGGAAACATCGCGTAATAGTATCATATCACCTAACAATTTAGCAACTGTTGCTAAAGAGAAAAAGAAAATATTAAATAACAACACTCAAGTTTCAAAAAACACATCTGAATTAATAGCTGAAGAAGGCGTAAAATCTAATCCAAATCGTATAGTGCCTAATTTAGTTACTAAAAAAGAGACAAAAAAAGATGAAGATAACCATATCAAAGCAGCTGTTGCCGGCACTGTGACTGCATCCGGTTTAGCTATAGCAGCAAGTCAAAAACGTGATGCAATAGCTAAAAATCCAAAAGTAGCTAAAAATACAGCTGACCTTTTAAAACCTGAAACTTTAACATCGAAAGTAAATAATAATGTACCTAATTTAGTTACTAAAAAAATAGATAACGCAGTAGAATCTAGCAATAAAGTAGAAAATTCTGCAGACAAAGCTAAACAAACTACCAAAAATGCTAAGCCTCAAGCTGCAGAACAACGCGTTAAACAAACACACAATAGCGTATCTTTTAAAGATGGAATTATTGTTCACGATGAAGCTGAAAAAGGTATAAGTAATGAAGCTAAAATCGCTGATAACACTTCTGATTCTCAAACAGAAAATGAAACACCAACGTATTCTAAAAATAGATTACAAAGTAAGAAAACTGAAAAAGCTAAAAGTAAAATTGACAAACGAAAGTTTAATGATTAAATCATAAGTGATTAAATGCTTTTATCATTATGGAAAATATATAGAGCGGGATAACAAAACCTTTTAATAAATTGGTTTTTGTCCCGCTTTTTTCTATAATGGGCTGCTGATTATTAGCAAAATTAGAGGCTTTTAATATAAGTTATCATATTATTTTTTAGATAAACCATTAAGCTATATATCTAATATGGAGAGATTTGATGCTCCTATCGCATACCAAAGTAATAGGTGATAGTATTGTTATACTAAACAATGAGTCATGCAAGCCATGAAACCAAAGTTGTAAGATTTTGATTAGCTACTTTTTAAATTTATAAAATAATTACAATACAATTTAAATATATGTTATCTTCAAATCGCAATAAACCGGCAGTGCATGACTTTTTGATAAACTGCTGCGCATATTGAGATAAACTGGAAAATACTTATGCTATTGTTATATTTTAACTTTTGTAAATTGATAAGAATAAGAAAAGTGTCGTCAAAGTGGTATTTTGGTGTTACTGTTATTGATTTATTATAACAAATAGTGAAATATATCGCTATTTAAGCTTGGAATTATTAATTTTAAGATAAATTTTTGTAATAGTGTAAAATACAACTAGTAAATAACAGAAAATTCAGTTATTATAAGACTTATTCACTTTTAAAGTGACTTTTTTGATAATCATACTTGAACTTATAAACAGTTATTGTTAGAATTACGTTTAATAAATATTTTATCGCTTTAAAGCAGAATAAAATATCGATTTAAAATTTTCATAGAGGTGACTAAAATGACAGACAAATTACAAGAATACAGAGACGAAATTGTTGGAATTAATGAACAGATATTAGACCTTTTATCTAAAAGAGGTAAGATTGCTCAAAAAATTGGTGAAGAAAAACGTAAGCAAGGTACAATGGTTTACGACCCTCAACGCGAAAAAGAAATGATTAATCAACTTTTAGATAAAAATGAAGGTCCATTTAATGATAATGTGATCAAACAATTATTCAAAGAAATTTTTAAAGCCTCTACTGACTTACAAAAATCAGAGAATGAAAAACATTTATATGTATCTAGAAAATTAAAACCTGAAGATACAATTGTTCAATTTGATAATGGCGGCATTATTGGAGATGGCAATAAATCATTTGTATTTGGTCCATGTTCAGTAGAATCTCAAGAACAAGTAGATACGGTTGCTGGCAATTTACAAGCCAAAGGTGAGAAATTCATTAGAGGCGGTGCATTTAAACCACGCACATCACCTTATGATTTCCAAGGACTAGGTGAAGAAGGACTTAAAATACTTAAAAATACAAAAGATAAATATAATCTAAATGTAATAAGTGAAATTGTTAATCCTGCAGATTTTGAAGTTGCAGATCAATACTTAGATGTGTTCCAAATCGGAGCCCGTAACATGCAAAACTTTGAATTATTAAAAGAAGCTGGACGCTCTAAAAAACCAGTTCTTTTAAAACGTGGTTTAGCTGCTACGATTGAAGAATTTATTTTCGCAGCTGAATATATTGCTTCTCAAGGTAATGAAAATATCATTTTATGTGAGCGTGGTATCCGTACATATGAAAAAGCTACTAGAAATACATTAGATATTTCTGCTGTACCTGTTTTAAAACAAGGCACACACTTACCAGTATTAGTAGATGTAACGCATAGTACAGGGCGCAAAGATATTATGCTACCAACAGCAAAAGCAGGTTTAGCAGTAGGTGCAGATGGTATTATGGCAGAAGTTCATCCAGATCCTTCGGTAGCACTTAGTGATAGTGGTCAACAAATGGATTTAAATGAATTTGAAAACTTCTATAACGAAATTAAGCCGTTAGCTGATATGTATAATAATAAACAATTAAAATAAAATCGCTGAATAGCTCCTATTTGTTCTCTATTTCTGTAGCGGACAGGTAGGAGTTTTTAATGTTGAATATAAACAGTATAAAAGAGCACGTTAATAATAGGAATTAATCAGGAAATTTATGGAGTTTTAAAATATTAACAAAAAATAGCTTTTTTCTATTAATATAAAATAAATTATCATGAAAATGACATAATTATGACATTCAAAACAAAATGATTTTACATTTACGAAAAATATGGTAAACTTTGAAAATGTTATGAAAACAGATTATAATAATAAAGAAATCGCTTTCAAGGAGGATGTTTATGACTGTTACAATATATGATGTAGCTAGAGAAGCTAGAGTATCTATGGCTACTGTTTCACGTGTCGTAAATGGTAACCAAAATGTAAAACCAGAAACACGAGATAAAGTAAATGAAGTTATTAAAAAATTAAATTACCGACCAAACGCAGTAGCAAGAGGTTTGGCAAGTAAACGTACAACAACGGTTGGCGTAATTATTCCAGATATTTCAAATGTATACTATTCCCAACTCGCACGTGGTTTAGAAGACATTGCTACAATGTATAAGTACCACTCTATTATTTCAAATTCGGATAATGACCCAAATAAAGAGAAAGAAATATTCAATAATCTATTAAGTAAACAAGTAGATGGTATTATTTTCTTAGGTGGTACAATTTCTGAAGAAATTAAGGAATTGATTAATAAATCATCTGTGCCAGTAGTTGTATCAGGAACTAATGGGAAAGATGAAGGTATTTCATCTGTTAATATTGATTTTCAAACTGCAGCAAAAGAAATTACAGAGCACTTAATTGAAAAAGGTGCAAAACGTTTTGCGTTCGTGGGTGGAGATTATTCTAAAAAAGCACAAGAAGATGTATTAGAAGGTCTAAAAGATGTATTATCAGCTAATCAACTTACATTAGATGATCAATTGATTTTTAATGGAAATGAAACTTATAAAGATGGATTGCGTGCATTTGAGGCATTAAAATCTGGGAAACCGGATGCGATATTGTCAATTAGTGATGAACAAGCTATTGGTTTAGTGCATGCAGCACAAGATGAGGGCGTAATAGTTCCTGAAGACTTACAAATTGTTAGTTTTAATAATACACGCTTAGTAGAAATGGTTAGACCACAATTATCAAGTGTGATTCAACCATTATATGATATAGGCGCAGTTGGTATGAGATTATTAACTAAATATATGAACGAAGAAGAGATTGAAGAACCTAATGTAATTTTACCTCATAGAATTGAATATAGAGGGACAACTAAATAATTTAAATAAACGAGGCTATGACGTGTTAATGTCATAGTCTCGTTTAGCTTATATGTGGTAGATGAATGGCATAATGATACAGGTATAGCAAATTTCTGTTTCCTTTTTATGTAGCATCTAATAAACTGTTAGAATTTATTTGAACCAGCTTAATACTTGTGTTGCGTGTTTCATATTTATAGCGCTTATTTCTTGTCGGCGAGGGATAATTTGGTAATCTAACTTTTCATCCTCCCAAGTATTTGGTAAATCACAAGTCGCGTATGGCGACCATTTTGACAACCATTTTTCTGGTAATTGACCATTTTGTTGATCTTCACCAATTAAAGCAAGAAAGACATGTGTCCAAGCACGAGGCACGACTTTCCATATATTATAACCTCCGCCACCAAACATGATGACCTTACCATCAGTGTATTTATCGGCCAATTGCTTAATTTTATAAGGTATCTCATAAAGTGCATCTAACGTACAGTTCATATGTGTGAGCGGATCTAAATAATGAATATCGACACCATGCACACTGACAATGATATCTGGTTTAAATGATGCAACCACAGGTTCCAGTGTTTGATTCAATACTTCAAGATATGAATCATCCTCAGTATAAGGTTCAAGCGGAATATTAACTGTATAGCCAAAGCCTTGCTCATTACCACGCTCTGTATAATGACCTGATCCAGGAAATAAAAATTTACCAGTTTCATGGATAGAATAAATGAGCGCTTGATCGTTCGTATAAAAACTCCATTGTGTTCCATCGCCATGATGCGCATCTGTATCCACACAAAGGACTCGTAAACAGTATTTCTTAATAAGATAGGCGATTGTAATTGCAACATCATTATAAATACAAAAACCATTTGCGCGACCAGGTAAACTATGATGTAAGCCTCCGCCTAGATGACAACCATTGGTTATAGAACCATCCATGATTTTATCCACTAAATTTAATGCGCCGCCTACAATGCGTGCACTGTGTTTATGCATCATTCTAAACTGCAAAGTGTCCCTGCCATCTAAACCATATTTTTTAGCTTCAGAGTCATTTAAAATGCCATGAGAAGCACGTCTAATAGCTTGTATATAATCAAAACTATGAATTAAGCTGAGTTCATTATCTGTAGCTATGCGTGGTTGAATGATATGCTCTGGCTTTAAGTAACCTAAATCTTTTAATAATTCTGTTGTTAATTTTAATCTCATTTGATTAAATGGATGTTGATTACTAAATCGGTATTGTAATATTTCATTTGAATAAACATAACCAGTTTGTTGGGTATTGTTCATTTATTTTTTACTCCCCTTTAAAAGAAAAAGCGATTCATATATCGTATATCATCGAACGCTTGTAACTGCTCAATAGTAATGCGTGAGCCTATTCTTGCCATTAAACAATTGGCAGGATGGCTTGTGATTTCAGGATCATCTGTCGCAAAGATTTCTAGGCCCCCATAACCCATTAATTTTTGCATTAATTTTTTATATTCAAAAACATCAAGACCAGAATTTTTAAAATCCCAGTGCCAATAATATTCAGTAGTTAAAACAATGTAATCTTCATATTCATCTGCTGCTAAACTAATTTTAATTAGTTCGCTACCTAGATGTAAATGTCTATAGGGTAAACTGATTTCAATCGCACCTAATTCAATTAAATATGCAAGATTCCCACTAGACCATCGCTCTAATGGGTCTGGGTAATGATAAGTGACATAACCGACGATATGTTGATTATTTCGAAGTATAAAAATTCGTCCTTCTGCTAGCTCACTAATTTCTTTAACCGCTTCAAATTGATCTTCAGGTTGACGAAATGCAGTAAGTCCGTCATCAAATGTCATTGAGTCGAGGTGAATCCTTGACACTGGACCTTCAATAATAAATGTGCCTTTATCTAAATGAAAAGTCTGAGATTGATACGTTTTTTTATGTTCCATTTTTTCACTCCAAACTACCGCAAATGAATATAGTATGCAATCTTTAATAATTATATTATAAGGGATATGAGCGTAAATTAACACGATATTGTACCCGTTTACACCGATTATTTTGAAAATTGCGATTTTATTAGTTATAATATTTTTAAGCAAGCGATTTCATTAAGAGGGGGATTTACAATGAAAGTAGAAGTATATAAAGGGGAAGAAGGAAATTTCAACCTTCATAACTATGAAAAGCAATACAACAATTTCGATTGGAAAGAAGTTGAAAAAGCATTTTCATGGTATGACACAGGCAAAATAAATATGGCACATGAATGTATTGATCGCCATGTGGATGAAGGTAAAGGAGAAAAAGTAGCTTTACATTATAAAGATGATAAGCGACAAGAAAGTTTTACTTTCAATGAAATGAAATCAAAATCAAATAAAGCAGCAAATGTTTTAAAAGATAAAGGCAATGTTGAAAAAGGTGATCGTGTATTTATTTTTATGCCCAGAACACCTGAACTATATTTTGCATTATTTGGTATTTTGAAAATAGGTGCTATTGTCGGACCATTATTTGAAGCGTTTATGGAAAAAGCGGTTGGTGATCGTTTAGAAAATAGTGAGGCAAGCGTAATCGTCACTACAAATAATTTATTGCCAAGAATACCCAAAGACAAATTACCAAATTTAGAAAAAATTGTTGTTGTTGACGATGTTGTTGAGAGTGAATACGTAGACTTTAATAAAGAACTTGAAAAAGCGAGTGACCAATTTGATACAGAATGGCTAAATTTAGATGATGGACTCATCCTACATTATACTTCAGGATCAACTGGACAACCAAAAGGTGTATTACATGCACAAAGAGCTATGTTAGTTCATTATATTTCTGGTAAATATGTCCTTGATTTTAAAGATGATGATGTTTATTGGTGTACTGCAGATCCAGGTTGGGTAACTGGTACATCTTATGGCATATTCAGTCCTTGGTTGAATGGTATTACGAATTGCATCGCTGGAGGCAGATTCTCTCCAGAAGCTTGGTATGGTATGATAGAAGAATTTAAAGTGACAATATGGTATACAGCTCCAACAGCGTTAAGAATGTTAATGAGCGCCGGGGATGATATTGTTGAAAAATTTGATTTATCATCTTTAAAAAGTATTTTATCGGTTGGAGAACCGTTAAACCCAGAGGTGATTAAATGGGCAAAAGGCGTATTCGGTCTACGTGTTCTCGATACGTGGTGGATGACTGAAACAGGCGGGCATATGATTGTGAATTATCCGTCCATGGATGTGAAATTGGGCTCAATGGGCAAACCATTGCCTGGTGTTGAAGCGTCAATTATTGATGATCAGGGAAATGAATTACCAGCTAACCGTATGGGAAATCTTGCCATCAAGAAAGGTTGGCCATCTATGATGATTTCAATTTGGAATAACCCTGAAAAATACGACTCTTACTTTATAGGCGATTGGTATGTATCAGGGGATTCTGCTTATAAAGATGAAGATGGGTATTACTGGTTTCAAGGACGCGTTGACGATGTAATTATGACAGCGGGAGAACGTGTCGGCCCATTTGAAGTCGAATCTAAGTTAGTCGAACATGATGCAGTGGCTGAAGCAGGCGTGATAGGTAAACCTGATCCAGTTCGAGGAGAAATTATCAAAGCGTTTGTAGCTTTACGACCTGAATTTGAAGCAAGTGATGAATTGAAAGAGGAAATTCGTAAGTTCGTTAAGGAAGGTTTAGCAGCACATGCTGCGCCTCGTGAAATCGAGTTTAAAGACAAATTACCAAAAACACGTTCCGGTAAAATCATGCGTCGCGTGTTAAAAGCGTGGGAACTTGATTTACCAGAAGGCGACTTAAGTACAATGGAAGATTAATTATAGAAAAAACATAAAATAATTGTTTCAAATTTACTATTAACTTTAAAATGTGCTTTATTGATGAATTTTAAAATCTGCTTTTAAAATTTAGAAATGAAGCACGTTTTTATTGTAATAATACATTTAAAATGTTTTATTATCCATTATTGTAACAAAAGTAGCTTATAATTTTGAAAGCGCTATCTCTATTAATCGACAATACAACTTTATTTAGTTAATATGAATATGTAAGGAATTTTGAATCACAGCATGAAATTTTACTTTTTTCATATGTGGTTAAAATTTATAAAAGAAGGGGCGAATACATTTGGCACATTTATCAGACTTAGATATTGCTAATCAATCAACACTACAACCAATTGGGGATATTGCTGAAAAAGTAGGTATTCCTACCAATGCTTTAGAACCATACGGACATTACAAAGCTAAGATTGATATCAACCAAGTTAAACAAAAAGATGATAAAGGGAAAGTAGTGTTAGTAACTGCTATGAGTCCAACACCTGCAGGTGAAGGTAAATCAACAGTTACAGTTGGTTTATCTGACGCTTTTAATCAATTAAAGAAAAATGTAATGGTTGCTTTGCGTGAACCTGCGTTAGGGCCTACATTTGGTATTAAAGGCGGCGCAACTGGTGGCGGTTATGCTCAAGTGCTGCCAATGGAAGATATTAATTTACACTTTAACGGTGACTTCCATGCTATTACAACAGCAAACAACGCGTTATCAGCATTTATTGACAACCATATTCATCAAGGAAATGAATTAGGTATTGATCAAAGACGTATTGAATGGAAACGCGTCTTAGACATGAATGATCGCGCTTTAAGAAATGTCATCGTAGGATTAGGTGGGCCAACACAAGGTGTGCCCCGTGAAGATGGGTTCAACATTACAGTAGCTTCTGAAATTATGGCTATTTTATGCTTAGCTAACGATATTAATGACTTAAAAGCTAAAATCAGTAATATTACAATTGGTTATACAAGAGATCGTAATCCAGTTACAGTAGCAGATTTAAAAGTTGAAGGCGCTTTAGCAATGATACTAAAAGATGCAATTAAACCTAATTTAGTCCAAACAATCGAAGGTACACCAGCATTAGTACATGGTGGGCCGTTTGCAAATATTGCGCATGGCTGTAACTCAATTCTTGCAACACAAACAGCAAGAGAATTAGCTGATATCGTCGTAACAGAAGCTGGTTTTGGATCAGACTTAGGTGCTGAAAAATTCATCAATATTAAAGCACGTGAAGCAGGATTCGAACCCTCGGCAGTTGTGGTTGTTGCTACTATCCGTGCGCTTAAAATGCATGGCGGCGTTGCAAAAGACAATCTTAAAGAAGAAAACGTGGATGCATTGAAAAAAGGTATCGTAAACTTAGAACGCCACGTAAACAATGTAAAAAAATACGGTTTAGAACCGGTTGTTGCATTGAACGCATTTGTTCACGACACAGATGAAGAAACGAAGTTTGTACAAGAATGGGCGAAAGAAAATGGCGTCCGTCTTGCTTTAACTGAGGTTTGGGAAAAAGGTGGCCAAGGCGGTCTCGATTTAGCTAATGAAGTATTAGAAGTGATTAACCAACCACAAAATTTCAAACATTTATATGAACTAGACCAACCACTTGAAGATAAAATTGAAACGATTGTAAAAGAAATTTATGGTGGCAGCAAAGTAACGTTTAGCAGTAAAGCACAAAAACAATTAAAACAATTTAAAGAAAATGGTTGGGATAATTATCCTGTATGTATGGCTAAAACACAATATTCATTCTCTGACGATGCATCATTATTAGGTGCACCAGAAGGATTTGAAATTACAATTCGCGAGCTAGAAGCTAAAACAGGTGCAGGATTTATCGTAGCACTAACTGGTGCGATTATGACAATGCCTGGATTGCCTAAGAAACCAGCTGCATTAAATATGGACGTTACTGATGATGGTCACGCAGTAGGTCTATTCTAATTTAGTGATTATAACATAAAACAACCGAGGCACAGTGGCGCCTCGGTTGTTTTATGTTGTAGATATTTATAGTCTTATTTCTAGTTATCGAAATCTTGTCAAGCTAACAAAATCATATTGAAAATATGATTGCTTTGTTGTTTTTTTTACTTTGTCATTAATCGAGATTTAATATCGTAACGTTCCGCACGAACATAATCATATTGTGTAATTTTGTTTTCTACTAGCATGCGTTTTAATACGTAATGTTGTCTATTTAAGCCGATTTGAATTTGATGATTAGGTTTAAGTGATCCATCTTCATTATAAGGCGTGTAGTAGTAAGGACTTTGCAGTAGACCAATGATATACGCAGATTCAGCAATATTTAGATCTTCTGCTGGTTTGCCGAATAAACTGAAAGAAGCTGATCCTATACCTGAAATGTTTAACCCATTATAATCACGACCAAATGGAACAATATTCAAATATGTGTACAATATCTCATCTTTAGTTAAAATTTTTTCAGCACGCATGGAAAGTACAAGCTCATTTGCTTTACGATTATAAGTTTTTTGATTTGTAAGTATTTGATTTTTAACAAGTTGCTGTGTGATTGTACTGCCACCTGTAGCATCGCTAGAATTGAATATATCTTGTCCTATAGCTCGTAAAACAGCTTTTGGTAAAATGCCATTATGTCGAAAAAATAAACTGTCTTCTGAGGCTGTTAAAGCTTTGATCACATTGTTGTTAACATGTTTTGGGCCAACGATGAGCGAATTCATAGAATTATTATACTCTACGAGTAGGTTATCGCTGTTATAATTGATTGCTTCATTTCCGGAAATAACTAATAGCTTGGACTTTAATTCAGCATCTGACATATGGGTAGCTTCTTTGGTTAAACTTTGAAAGTAAAATACAGATATGGCAAGTAAAATAAGCAAAGTGCAACCAAATATGGAAAATAAACCTACGAAAAAATGTTTGAGTTTTTTATAAATAAATTCAAATTGATTTAGTTTTATATGTTGTTTATTTTCTTCAATGTGGCTCTCATATGTATGATTTTTCATCGTGGACCTCCTTATTTAAACAATATTATATCATAATATATAGAGTTGACTTTTAAATTAGAGTTAATTATAATAAATACAATTCGATATCGTTTTTGGATAGAGGAGAAGTAATATAATGTATCATCTACAGAGAGTTAGTGGTTGCTGTGAACTAGCGTTGGTCCTTATATGAATACACCTTTTGATAAGTAATTATCCAAACGTTTTAGTTAATGAACGTATCATTAATAGAGTTGTTTGACTTAAAGTATGGTGGTACCGTGCGTTTGCGCCCTTACAAAAAATGTAAGGGCGCTTTTTTGTGTTCTCTAAAATTACGCGGTTAAAATTTTAAGTGATGCAAATGAATTCTATTCAAAACTTTATCATAATTAAATTAGGAGGCGAATGCAATGACAAATACGTTAATTGAAGATTTAAAATGGAGAGGTTTGATTTATCAACAAACGGATGAAACGGGTATTGAAAACTTACTAAATAAAGAGCAGGTCACACTGTATTGTGGGGCTGATCCAACAGCAGACAGTTTACACATTGGCCATTTATTGCCGTTCTTGACTTTACGTCGTTTTCAAGAGCATGGTCATCGTCCGCTCGTATTAATTGGTGGCGGAACAGGAATGATTGGTGATCCTTCAGGTAAATCAGAAGAAAGAAAATTACAAACAGAAGATCAAGTTGAATTAAATGTGCAAGGCATAAGTGAACAAATGCATAAAATTTTTGAATTTGGTACAGATAAAGGTGCAAAATTAGTTAATAACAAAGATTGGCTTGGCCAAATATCATTAATAGATTTTTTAAGAGATTACGGTAAACACGTGGGTGTCAACTATATGTTAGGTAAAGATTCTATCCAAACGCGTCTAGAACATGGTATTTCATTTACTGAATTTACTTACACTATCTTACAAGCGATTGATTTCGGGCATCTTAATAAAACGTATAATTGTAAGGTTCAAGTAGGTGGTTCAGACCAATGGGGTAACATCACAAGTGGTATAGAATTGATGCGTCGTATGTATGGAGAAACTGAAGCGTTTGGACTTACAATTCCATTAGTAGTTAAATCTGATGGTAAGAAATTTGGTAAAACTGAAGGTGGCGCAATATGGTTAGATGCCGATAAGACAAGCCCTTACGAATTTTATCAATTTTGGATTAATACTACAGATGCAGATGTTATTAAATTCTTAAAATACTTTACGTTTTTAAGTAAAGAAGCAATAGATACACTAGAAACTTCATTGAATGAGGCGCCTCATTTACGTGAAGCTCAAAAAGCATTAGCTGAAAATGTTACTAGATTCATTCATGGCCAAGCAGCATTAGATGATGCCATCAGGATTTCTCAAGCTTTATTCTCAGGTGATTTGAAATCACTTTCAGCTAGAGAATTAAAAGAAGGCTTTAAAGATGTGCCTCAAGTCGAATTAGATCATCAAACGACGAACATCGTGGAAGCAATTGTGGAAACAGGCATTGCTTCTTCTAAAAGACAAGCACGTGAAGATGTAAATAATGGTGCTATTTATATTAACGGAGAAAGACAACAAGATTTAAATTTTGAATTGTCAAATGAAGATAAAATCGAGAATGAATTTACTATTGTACGTAGAGGCAAGAAAAAATACTTTATGGTTAGTTATAAATAATTGTGAAAGTTGAACATACCATCGTTTATAAAAAGTAACACGTTCAGCAATACAAAAATACGTTGTGCTGTTTCTAATAATAGTTACTAAGCGTAGAAGTCGTCTATATCAGTATATATTGGTTTCAGAAGTTTGATATATAGGTGTAATAAAAATATTGAAATATGGCTTTATGCTTAGGGCGTATTTTATTATCTGAACACAGTTATAAAATACAATAAAGGCACCAAATCATATTTATGATTTGGTGCCTTTAAGTATTTATAACACTCATTTAATTAAAAGGAACGGCTTGTTCTTTTGATGAATCAGAAGTTTTTGATTTTTGTTCTTTTAATGTTACATCAACAGTTTGTGTTTCACCTTTTCTTTCTACAGTTAATTTAACTGTATCTCCAGGTTTTTTATGTTCATATAGATAAGAGCGTAAATCTGTATCCTCTTTTACTTCTTCATCATCAATTTTAGTGATAATATCTCCTTCTTTTAGATCATTATCAGCGTATACTTTTGCTACATAAATACCATCTTTTCTATCAGTATTTAATTGCTTTTTATACTCATCAGGAATTTCGCTTAAATTAAGTAAACCGATACCGATTGAAGGGCGATCAATTTTGCCATTCTTAACTAATTCTTTAATAGTCACTTTGACTTCATTACTTGGAATAGCAAACCCAATGCCTTCGACTTGTTCGTTCGCTATTTTCATTGAATTAATACCAACTAAATTACCATTTAAATCAACCAATGCCCCGCCTGAGTTACCAGGGTTAATTGCTGCATCTGTTTGTAGTACGTTTACCTTATTAGCACCAGCTGAAGTTTGTGTGTCGATTGTTCGTTCGCTAGCTGAAATAATACCAGACGTCACAGAGTTTGCAAATTCTAAGCCAAGCGGGTTGCCCATAGCGAATACGCTGTCACCAGTTTTTACCTTGGAAGAATTAGCAAATTCTACCGCTTTTGTACCTTTCGTTTCATTTATTTTCAATACTGCAATATCCGTAAGTGCATCTTTGCCAATTAGTTTAGCATCGACTTGCTTAGAATTATGTAATTGAACTTTAATTTCACTTGCACCATCAATGACATGGTTATTTGTAACGATATAAGCTGAGCCGTTATTTTTTTGATAAATTACACCAGATCCAACGCCAGCTTCTTCTGATTTACCTGTTTTACCTTTAAGCAAATCGTCTAAATTTTGAGCTTTTTGCATATTAATTACACCTACAATGGCGGGGGATACATCAGTAATCATTTGATTTACCGAATCGTATTTCTCGCTTTTTCCATCTAAGGAATTACCAGCGCTACTACTATCACTTGTTTCCTTTACTGATGACCCATTATCGTCTAATACTGTACTTTCCATAAATTTCCCCACACCTAAGACAATCAGTGCACCAAGAATACCTGCTACAAGTGCGACGAGTACAGTTTTAAACCATGGGAATTTGGGTTTTGATCGTTTACTATAGTTGGGTTGTGTGTATTTTGATATTTCTTCATCAGGTTGTTTTTTATTTGAGTTCTGATCATTATTAAATTCTGACATATTATACCTCCGATTCATTCTTTATAACCTATTATGAAAGGTTTACTCAACTTTTTCTAGTATATCATTATACTACTTTAGACTGAAATATAAATTACCTTGTCCATTGATGTTCTAAATGATAGAATCAATAGGGTAATATAAGGCTAAATAAGTAGGTGAAAAAATGTATAGATTTGTTAGCGGTTTATTAAATTTTATTTTACGCAAAATATGTAAATCATTAGAAGTGCAAGGAAAAGAGCATATCCCACAATTACATCGTTATGTCGTAACTTGTACACATGAAAGTTATAATGAAGTTATTATGCTTGGCATGGCTATTTATCCAAATCAAATCCATTATATGGCTAAAAAAGAACTTTTCTATAATAAATGGTTTGGTAGATTTTTGAGTTCGCTTAATGCATTTCCAGTAGATAGAGATAATCCTGGACCAAGTACATTAAAAAAACCAATTAAATTATTAAAAGAAAATAAAACAGTTGGAATTTTTCCGACAGGGCATCGTATGAAATACGATGAAGGCGCGCCAATGAAACGCGGTGCAGTAACGATAGCGTTAATGGCACAAGCACCTATTTTACCAGCAGCATATGTAGGGCCTAAAGAAATCAAAGGATTAGTTACTGGTAAATCAATTATAAGATTTGGTGAACCAATTGAAACAAAAAATTTACCAAAAGACATGAAACGTAATGAAAAATTAGAATATTTAACTAAAGAATTAGAAAAAAGAACAATACAATTACAAGATGATTTAAATGAGTATGCAACACATAATAAGTAAATTTTACTCATTTTTTTAACTATTGAATCATAATATATATACGAAATTAATATAACTTGTGTTATTATGAAAATGTACAATAACAACAAGTATAACGCTTTCATTTCACCACGTGGACAAATTGTACATGTGGTGATTTTTTGGGTGAATTTATTGTGAAATGGGGAATAATTATGTATAGTTTCTTTCAACGTTTGGGAAGATCTCTTATGCTGCCTGTTGCCGTATTACCAGCAGCCGCAATTATTGTAGGTATAGGGAATGCCTTAACTGCAATTGGTATATGGCCGACTGTAGCTGCTTTTTTCTCGACGGCAGGGTCTACGATTCTTGAACAATTAGGTATTTTATTTGCAATCGGTGTAGCATTAGGGATGGCTAAGAAAAATGATGGGGCTGTGGCACTTGCAGCGGCGGTTGGTTTCTTCTTGACCACAGTCGTACTTAGTCCTGAAAAATTAGCACCATTATTAGGTGTGAAACAGTCATCTTTGAATGACGCATTTGAACAAATGAACAATCAAAACGTGTTAATTGGTCTAGTTATTGGTTTAGTCGCAGCTTATACTTATAATAAATTTAGTAAGACAGAGTTGCCGGCAGCATTGTCATTCTTTAGTGGTAAACGGTTAGTACCAATCATGACCGCATTTTTTAGTATTTTTATAGCGGTTATTATGTTATTTGTTTGGCCCGTTGTATACTCAGCAATCGTTACGTTTGGGACATGGATACTGGATTTAGGTCCAGGTGGCGCATTTTTATATGGTTTTTTCAACCGTTTATTAATTCCAACAGGATTACACCACGCATTAAATGCAGTATTCTGGTTTGATTTAGCAGGCATTAATGATATTGCAAAATTCCAAACGGGTGATGGCGCAATAAAAGGTATAACAGGTCGCTATATGGCTGGTTTCTTCCCAGTAATGATGTTTGGGGTTCCAGCAGCAGCGCTAGCAATGTATCATACTGCAGAAACGAAACAGAAGAAACGTGTATATGGTTTAATGTTTGCTGGTGCACTTTCAGCATTTATCGTGGGTGTTACTGAACCAATTGAATTTTCATTTATGTTTGTAGCACCTATACTATTTGTTATTCATGCATTATTAACAGGATTGTCATTATTTATTGCCGCTTTGTTCCATTGGACAGCAGGATTTTCATTTAGTGCGGGATTAATTGATTTCATATTGTCTCTAATTAATCCAGTTGCAAACCATCCGATGATGTTAATAGTACAAGGTATCGTATTCTTTATCATTTACTATGTTGTATTTAGGTTAGCAATAAAATGGTTGAAACTGAGTACACCTGGCCGTGGAGATAACTTGTTACCTGATCCTACATCTGATGAAGCAACAACTGGTGATACAGCTCAAGATGGAGATGGTACAGAAAGTACACCATCAACAAGCAAATATGCGCAAACAGCCAGCCAAATCTTAGAAGGCTTAGGCGGTAAAGAAAATATTACTTCTTTAACAAACTGTGCTACACGTTTACGTATGGAACTTAATGACAACAGCGTGATTGATGAAACTAAGATTAAGGGTGCAGGCGCAGTAGGCGTTACAAAAAGTGGTAAACATAATACGCAAGTTATTATTGGCACACACGTACAACAGGTTGCTGATGAAATAGAAACTCAAATGGAAAATAACAACTCGTAAGTATATTTTAATGTAGTATAAAATAATGTTTTAAGAACGTAATATCACGCATAAAAATAAACGAATTTTTATAATTTCGTTTCATTTCTATGCGTGATTTTTTGTTGTAAGTATAAAGTTTGTTTGCCGTATATTATTATCAAAAATACATTGCTCTTTTAACATGTAAATAGTACGATGTAGTAGTATCAGAATTTTCTGATTAAAGGAGAGGAATGCATATGAAGTCGGTACTATTTGATGTTGATGGTGTATTTTTAAGTGAAGAAAGATGTTTTGATGTTTCTGCGTTAACAGTATATGAAATGTTGATGAGTAAAGACTATATTGGTATAGACCCTAGTATCAATTTTCAAACATTAAATGATAAACAAATATCTGAAATTAGAGATATCGTATTTTACCATGATGAAATTTTAACCAAGTTAAAATCACTTGGTTTAAACTCGAACTGGGATATGCTATTTATCGTGATTGCTCTTCATTTTATTGAATTATGTAAATCTTTATCACCAGATAAATTATCCATTGTATTAGATACAGACAATTTCAATGAACAAACACTGCAATTTCTTGGTGAACATATTTCAGACATAGCGCTTAATTTTGAACTACCGCTATCATTTTTAGACGGTTTAAGTTCGGGTAAAGATCATATTTATCAAGCGCTTGTTACACATGCGAATGATCAATTAAATACAGATAATGATGGATTATTTGAATTAAAAAGCCCGTTTTGGTTGTTAGCACAGGAAATTTATCAGGAATGGTACTTAGGTTACCAATTATATAATGAAGTTGAACAAAAACCGCAGCGTTCTAATTTTAAACAAGGTTATATTTATCAAGAGGTTGCGCTTAGACCAGTTAATGAAATGAAACAGTTGTTAGAAGATTTGAAAGACGCTGGTTACCAAATTGCAATTGCTACAGGACGACCTCGAACAGAAACGCTAGTACCATTTGAAAGTTTAGGTATTAAATCACTGTTTGATGATATACATATTGTTACGGCAAGCGATGTTTTGACAGCAGAAGCACATTTCCCTGAGTTAAAGCCATTAGGGAAGCCTAATCCGTTTAGTTATTTAGCTACATTAGAAGGTAATTATCTTGAAAATTATAAAAAATATGCAACAAATCAGCAAAATCGCGTAAATAAAGATGAAGTGTTTATCGTAGGGGATTCTTTAGCTGATTTGTTGAGTGCTAAAAAGATTGGAGCTACTTTCATTGGCCCATTAACTGGATTGAAAGGGCAAAAAGCACGTAAAGAATTAGAAGATTACGACGCAGAGTATATCGTTAATCATGTGAGCGAAATTAGAGAAATTCTTTTATAAATACAATGAACATGTTGAAAAAGCTGAGACAAAATAAAATGTCTCAGCTTTAAATATATGATCCGCTAACTACCCTTATAATAGTATCGCGAAAAATAGTATGAGTGAGAGCGTTAAAGTATCGAGTTATTTCTTTAGGTGGGTATGAAAGTTTAAAATCAGGGTAATTTAAATACAAAAAGACACCTCCACTCAAATTTATAAATGAAGGTGCCTTTTACTTTAAGAAGCATAGGCGTCTATCTTCTAAAGTTTAAAACTGTTAAATATGATACGTCTCGCTCGCTTTTTCATCTAACTCTATGCTGGATTCCACATCTAATTCTACACTTCTGATAAGGTTAAAGCCTTCAATTTCATATAAAGCTTCAATAACATCTTGAGTGACAGGATGGTCAATGGACAGCACCATTAGTGCATTACCACCTTGGTTGGTACGGCCTAAATGCATTGAGGCGATATTGATATTATATTCGCCTAATATTTGTCCAGTACGTCCAACAATACCTGGTCTATCGTTATGGTTAATTACAAGTTGGTGTTTTTCCGGTTTGAAATCAACAGGATAGTCGTTGATGCGCACAATTCTAGGACCATAACCATTTAATACTGTCGCGCCAATTTTAATTTGTGTGTCTTTATTAATTAATGTTAGTTCAATATAGTTACTAAAACCACGGTGTTTTGTATCTTTCTCTATATTATATGATACACCTTGTTCATTGAGTAATACTAAAGCATTAATTAAATTAACACGTTCCGCTAAATCTTGACGTAAAACGCCAGATACAAGTGTTCTAGTGAGCAAGCTTGTATCATCGATTGCAATATCACCTTTGTACTTAATTTGAAGTTCACGTGGCGCTTTCTCTAATAATTGAATGCCTACTTCACCAGTTAATTTACTTAATTCAATATATGGTTTTAGTTCATCATTGATTTCGTTGAAAGACATTTTTGGAGCGTTAATCGCATTAACGACATTACCCTGTTCAAAGATATCTACAATTTCATTTGCAACAGAAACAGCTACTTTTTCTTGTGCTTCTACAGTTGAAGCGCCTAAATGTGGTGTAACAATAATTTTATCATGTGCTACCAGTGGTGAATCGGTTGCGGGTTCAGTTTCAAATACATCGATTGCAGCGCCTTGAATTTGGTTTGCATCCAGCGCTTCAATGAGGGCATCTTCATCAATAATACCGCCACGTGCCACATTGATAATTTGTAATGTTGGTTTGGCTTTATCGAAAAAGGCTTTATCAACAATGCCTTTTGTTTTTGGTGTGAGTGGCGTATGCACAGTGACAAAATCTGCTTGCTCAGCAATTTCTTCTACAGTAGCACGTGTCACATTAAGTTCTTTGGCTTTGTCTTCAGAAAGATAGGGGTCAAAAGCAAGGATATTCATACCGAAACTTTGCGCTCGTTTTGCTACGCCAATACCAATTCTTCCGGCTCCAATAACGCCTAAAGTTTTATTATAAAGTTCAGTTCCTCTATATATTTTACGATCCCATTTTCCGTTTTTAAGCGATTGGTGTGCTTGTGGCACATTACGTGCCATCGATAAAATCATAGCCATTGAATGTTCAGTAGCTGAAATGGTGTTCCCATCAGGTGCGTTAATAACGATGACACCATGCTTTGTAGCAGCATCTACATCTATATTATCTACCCCAACACCCGCACGTGCAATGACTTTTAGGTTTGGTGCCGCTGATATAATATCTGAAGTGACTTGTGTTTGACTTCTCACTATCAGTCCTTCGTAATTCGTAATAGTTTCTGCTAACTCTGTTTTGCTTAATTCAGTATTGACATCAACTTCAAAGTCTTTATGTTCTGTTAAACTTTTTAAACCTTCTGGTGAAATAGGATCTGAAACTAAAATTTTATACATATGCTTTTACGACCTCCATATATTGCGTAATTGCTTTACCAACATAAGATTCATTTCTAAATTCTGTTAATAATATTTCTAATGCTGAAACGACTTGTAAAATATCAAAGGGTGATATTTGTCCCATATGACCAATACGTAAAATCTGACCTTTTAAGTGACCTTGACCACCAGCAATCGTAATTGCAAAACGCTTTTTCAATTCATTTTTAATATAGTCTAATTCATCTTTGGATTTTGGTACAAAAGCCGTAACAGTAGGTGAAGCATAAGCGTCTTGAACTAATAATTCTAGATCTAGCGCATTTAATGCTTGTCTCAACGCATCACGTATCGCGTAATGTCTAGCGATAACTTGATCCAACCCTTCTTCATTTATGAGGTTAGCATAAGCATTTACACCTCTAAATAAAGATACATTAGGTGTGAAAGGCGTAGAGTTCTCTGTTAATGATTTTAAATACTTATTTAAATCTAAATAAAATCTAGGTGTTGTAACTTGACTAAAACGAGCTTTAGCACGGTCGTTATAAGCTACAAAACCTAACCCAGGCGGAAGCATAATTGCTTTTTGACTTCCTGAAACAAGCACATCAATATTGTCACGATTTAAATCTACATCTACAGCACCAATACAACTGACACCATCGACTACGAAGTAGATATCCTGATCAAAGTTTCTTAGTGCTGTACCCAATTCCTGAACAGGGTGTAAGACTGCCGTTGAAGTTTCACAATATTGGCTAAAAACTGCTGTTATATCTCTTTTTAATGATTTTAAGAAGTCTATAAAGTCCGGTATGTTTACTGCTTGTCCCCATTCAACTTCGAATATATGTACATTATCGTAATATGCTTCTGCTATTTGCTTAAATCTGTTGCCAAAAGCACCTGAAACAATAATAACAATATCTTCTTCTGGGTTTGCAATATTTAACATACTCGCTTCAAGCACACTTGTGCCGCTAGAAGTAAGTATCATGACTTCATTTTCAGAACCAAAGACAGGTTTGAGTGCTTTAAATGCCTGTTCAGCAATTGCTTCAAAATCGCTAGAACGGTGTCCTACCATAGGTAATTGCGTTGCGTATAATATTTGGTCTGGCACTGGTGTAGGTCCTGGTGTTAATAATAAAGGATTATAATAGTTCATATGTAATTCCCCCATTGCTTATGATTGTCAAGTTTAGCAAATTTTCAGAAAATATAAAAGTACAAAAATTAATATTTATTAAAAATAAACACATTTTTAAATAAATGTAAGGGTATACATTGTTATTGTAATCATATTCCGTCATACATAAAATGAATTCAAAATTATTTTATTATGGGCTCTATTTTCACATCAACGTTGCCTCTAATTGAATTGGATATCATACAGTTGTTGTCTGCAATTTTTAGTAATTTAGGGAGTTTCTTTTCTAATAAATCTTTTTGATTTTTGTCAACCGTTATTTCTGGATAGTGTGTAATTGAGTCCATTTTAAATTTAGCATTTTCAAATATGGCTAAGCCAATTGAAGATTGTTGTATCTCAATATGATCAAAGCCTGAACGTTCCAGTACTGCTGCTAATGAAATGATATAACATGAAGAGGCGGCAGAAACGAGTAATTCATCGGGATTAGTTCCAGTTCCATTACCTCCTAAACCTGCTGGTATTGATATTTGTTCATCTAAGACATCTCCTATAAGATTTCCTACAGATTCACGGCCATCAGACCATTGTGTGTTAACTTTAAATTGATGTTGAACCATTGCTATTGACCTCCGTTGATTATATGATAATTTAAGTTTAGACGATTCTACCGTATAATGAAAGGGGAGGGGATTTTAATGCAATTAAAAGAGGAACGACAAAACCTTTTGTTAGTTGCACACCGAGGCTTGTCTTCAGAATATCCAGAAAATACATTGATTGCATTTCAAGCAGCATTACAAAGTAATATCGATATGTTAGAAATAGATTTACATAGAACAGCAGATGGCTGTCTAGTTGTTATACATGATGATTCCATTGATAGAACGTCCAATGGCAGTGAAAAAATAAAAGCAGCTACATTGGACGCTTTAAGACAATATGATTTTGGAATAAGTAAAAATAGCCTGTTTGAAAGACAATTGATACCGACATTTGAAGAAGTGTTGCAGTTAATTCAATCATTGCCTCAAACACTATTAATTGAAGTGAAACAGCCTAAAAATTATCCAGGTATTGAAAATGATTTGTTTAATAAATTAGAGCAATATAACATAAATAAAGATAAAGTCATTATACAATCATTTGATCAAAACTTTATCGAAGTATTGTATAAAAAGGGCTTTGGGTGTCGATTGGGTGTGTTAATAAGTAGAAAGCGATATTGGTATCACATGCCTAAATTTAGAAAAATATCAGCTTATGCTGATTTTGTTAACCCTCACTATTCATTAGTGACTAAAACTTTTATGAAACAAGCACACCAAAACGGTTTGAAAGTAATGCCATATACGGTAAATGATGGAAATCTTGCTAGGAAATTAGAGCGTCTAGGTGTAGATGGTTTAATCTCAAATAATCCAAATTTATTATTTCATTAATACTATAAACGTTAAGTGTTGGTTACGAATTTTTTAGAAAAATGAAGCATTTTGGTGCAGATATAATTAAAATTTTTTAATCGTACATTTACATAAATATAAATAAAAGACTGATTTCTATTTCATATACTAGAAACCAGTCTTTTTAAATGTTGTACTTTGAAATTTCACGACCAATGTATTAAGGTAAAAAGATTATTGTAGTGGTTCATGTCCACCATAACTAATCCAATTCTTTTTCAATAAACCCATCACATGACAATCATTATATTGTCCTCGTGTATAGAAATGTTCTTGCAAAGTCCCTTCGATTTTAAAATTTTGCTTTTGATAAATATGAACTGCTTTTTCATTAGTGACGTCTACGAACAAATAAATTTTATGCAAGTTTAATACTAGAAAAGCATAATCTATAGCCATTTTAAATGCTTTTGAAGCGTATCCTTTACCACTATATTGTCCATCAACGATAATTTGAATCTCACAGTTACTATGTATAAAATCAATTTCAACTAACTCAACTACACCAATGCGTTCTGATTCTTCTTCTATAATAAATCTTCTCTCAGATTCATCTAAAATATGTTTTTTATAAAGTGATTGTAGTTCACTTAAAGATTGGTATGGCTCCTCAAACCAATAGGACATATTAGCATATTCATTATTTAAACGATGTACAAAGTCTAAATCTGTTTCTTCTAAAGCTCTAATTTTCACTCATAACACTCCTTTATCATATATACTATATATGATAAAGGAAAAAGTAAAATAGAGCATAATTTATAAATAGGATTGAAATCTATTCAACCAGGGTTTAATTTATGAAAATACAAAAATCACAATGCCAAATTAAACTCAAATCACTTAAAAGTAGGTGGGAAAAGATAAGTGAAAACGATTCGAAGTCCATATCGAAAAGGCAGAAGATGTTGGAAAAGTAAACCATTTTATATTTAGATTTTGACCGCATTGTTCTAACCATCTATACATTAAAAGATATAAGATGGTTTTCAATACTGATATCAATAAAAAACACCAACCATTTTGGTTGGTGTTTTGTAATGAAGACAATTATCTTGAATAGTACTCAACGATAAGTTGTTCATTAATTTCTGCTGGTAATTCACTACGTTCAGGAATACGGATGAATTTACCTTTTAAGTTGTCTGCATCAAATTCTAAGTACTCAGGTACAAAGTTGTTGATTTCAACAGATTCAGCAATGATATCTAATTTAGCAGATTTTTCACGAACTGAAACCTCTTGTCCTGGCTTAAGTGTGTATGATGGAATATCAACACGTTTACCGTCTACTTCGATGTGACCGTGGTTAACGATTTGACGAGCTTGACGACGCGTACGAGCCAAACCTAATGAATATACAACTGCATCTAAACGAGAAGCAAGTAATTGCATGAAGTTTTCACCATGTACACCTTGTTGGTTACCAGCGATTTCGAATGTGTTATGGAATTGTCTTTCAGTTACACCATATAAATAACGTAATTTTTGTTTCTCACGTAATTGTAAACCATACTCAGACATTTTTTTACGTTGGTTTGGACCATGTTGTCCTGGAGCGTATGGGCGTTTTTCTAATTCTTTACCAGTACCACTTAATGAGATACCTAAGCGACGAGATTTTTTCCAATTTGAACCTCTGAATCGAGCCATAATAAGACTCCTCCTTTATCTTTTTTGTTGTTATGAAAAAACAAAAAAGAGTGTTGTATGCTTAACTGGATATATTGTTTTATGTGTCCTCGCCTCATAGCTACGGTTACACGGCACGCCCGCATCGGGAACAATATAGAGCCAATTAATATACAACTGCTAATTTCGTTTATTCACACAAAGAGTATTGTATCATGATATATCGTTCTGTCAACTCTTGAGTTGAAAATAAGTAGAAATTAAGTTAGTTGTTGCTCGATAATCGCTACAACTTTTTCTAAACCTATTTGGTCGTCGTTTCCAAAGCGATTTGTAATTGGCGCATCAATATCTAAAACACCAATTACTTTGTTATTCTTATGAATAGGAACTACAATTTCAGATTTACTATTTGCATCACAAGCGATATGACCTGGAAAGGCATTAACATCTTCGACTAGTTGCGTTTCATTTTCAGCAACAGCTGTACCACACACGCCCTTACCAACAGGGATATGTACACAAGCTGGATGCCCTTGGAACGGACCTAGGATTAATTCATTCTCTTCCATCAAATAAAACCCTACCCAATTAATTTGATCTAATGAATCATTTAGTAGCGCAGATACATTACTTAAAATAGCAATGGTATTTGATTCGTCTTCAATTAAACTAAACACTTGTTTTTGTAATAAGTCATAATTTGTTACTTTGACTTCTAACATAAAAAAACCTCACTTTTTACTTTTCATTTATTATAAAGACTGTTTTAATAGTAATCAATCAATTAAATTGAAAAGGCTTTATTGAAGATAACATTGTACATATTATTAATAGAGAGTGATTTAATACTTATTTTAAATAATTAAGGCGATTAGCTCATTTTCTCTTTTAATGGGTAGGTAACTTACGTTATAATGAATAGTGATAAAATAGGAGGAGAAAACATATGGTATTGTATGTCATTTTAGCAATTATTGTCATTATACTGATTCTTGTCGGTGTATTATTCTATATGCGTTCAAACAAAAGCCAGATGATAGAAAAGGCTGAAACGCGTAAATCAAAAGTAGAGCAATTACCCTATGATGAAAGTCTATCTCAATTATCTGAGTTAACTTTAACTGGCGAAATGAAATCTACTTATAATAATTTAAAACAAAATTCATTAGATAGTAAAAATCAATATTTATTACCAGTAGAAGAAAAAATTCATCAAGCAGAAGGCTTATTGGATAAATTTAAATTTTCACAAGCACAGACTGAAATTGATGAAGCACATGAATTGATGGATAAATATGAAGAAAACTATAACGAACTTAATTCGTATGTGGAAAATGTTTTAGAGTTACATAAAGATAGTGATCATTTATACGAAGCGTGCAAGGTAGACTACCGTGAAATGAAACGTGATGTATTAGCCAATAGACACCAATTTGGTGAAGCAGCAGAACCATTAGAACAAGAAATTGAATCATTTGTTCAAGAAATGGAAACATATGAATCATTGAAAGCAGAAGGTAATTACAATCAAGCGCATGAGCATATCAAAACATTAAATGAAGATATGAATTATTTGAAAAAAGATATGGATGAGATTCCTGAATTAATTAGAGAAGCGCAAAAAGAATTACCAGGCCAATTCCAAGATTTAAAATATGGCTGTAGAGATCTTAAAGTGGAAGGCTATGATTTAGATCATGTCAAAATCGATAGTTCACTTCAAACGCTTAAAACAGAATTAAGTTTTGTGGAACCGATGATTAGTCGATTAGAATTAGACGAAGCAAACGATAAATTAAATAGTATTAATGATCGACTTGATGAAATGTATGAACTCATAGAGCATGAAGTTAAGGCTAAAAATGAAGTAGAAGAAACTAAAGAAGTTATCACTGATAATTTATTTAGAGCAAAAGAAATGAATTACACATTACAAACTGAAATTGAATATGTTCGAGAAAATTATTACATTAATGAAAGCGATGTTCAAAATGTACGACAGTTTGAAAATGAAATTCAAAGTATGATTTCTGTTTATGATGAAATTTTACGAGAGATGGCCAAATCAGCTGTAAGGTATAGTGAAGTTCAAGATAATTTGAAATATATTGAAGAGCATGTTGATGTTATAAATGAAAAACAAGGAAAATTACAGAATCATTTAATTCAACTGCGCGAAGATGAAGCAGAAGCAGAAGAAAATATCTTGCGTATACAAAGTAAAAAAGAAGAAGTTTATAGAAAATTATTAGCTTCTAATTTGCCAAGTGTGCCAGAACGATTTATTATTATGAAAAATGAAATTGATTACGAAGTCCGAGAAGTTAATAAAAAATTCAGTGTAAGACCGATTCATGTTAAACAATTAAAAGATAAAGTATCCAAAGTTGTTTTACAGATGAATAAATTCGAAGATGAGGCTACAGATGTACTTGTAAATGCAGTTTACGCAGAAAAATTAATCGAGTACGGTAACCGTTATCGTAAAGAAAGTTCAAATATTGATAAGAGTCTCAATGAAGCTGAAAGATTATTTAAAAATAATCGCTACAAACGGTCAATTGAAATTTCTGAACAAGCGCTTGAAAGTGTAGAACCTGGCGTTACAAAACATATTGAATCGCAAGTAATCAACTAAGACCAATTTTTAGTGATTGAAAATGTGCAAGGGCTGGGACATTTATCGATGTCGCAGCCTTAAATATGATATAGGCAGTAGACGGCTGGTTTTGAAAATAGACGCATAGCATGCTTTGACAAACCACGTCATAAATGTGGGGGCGGGACAATGAAATCTTTTTAAACAATAGATTTCTGTTCCGCTCCCTTTTCTTTTTATTAAAAGCGAGTATAATGCTAAAAGGAAAACGCTAAAAATATGTTAAAAAGGATAAGTATTTATCCATATTTCGATAATTGCTAAGAACTCAACAAAACAATAAACAATCAACTATACAGAACTGGAGTGAACAAATTGATTTATCTTGATAATGCTGCGACGACTAAGCCGCATCAAGACGTATTAGATACATTTATTACTGTGAATGAATCGCTATACTTTAATCCTAATAGTCCGCATAAAGCTGGCTTACAAGCAGAGCAATTATTACAAAAAACGAAAGCACAAATTAAAGAGCTATTTCATTTAAAAAATAGTTTTGATATTGTGTTTACGAGCGGGGCAACCGAATCAAATAATATAGCAATTAAAGGTATTGCTTATAAGAAAAAAGATTTTGCTAATGTCATTATTACTTCTGTTTTAGAACACCCTTCAGTGTTAGAAGTTGTGCGTTCATTAGAAAATGAAGGATTTAATATAGAATATGTAAACGTGACGAAGGAAGGACAACTTGATTTAGAGCATTTAAACTCATTAATGTCAGATGACGTAGCGCTTGTCACTTGTATGCATGTAAATAATATAATGGGGCAAGTTCAACCATTAGAAGAAGTGGCTCAAATTGTACATCAATATCCTAAAGCACATTTACATGTAGATGCAGTGCAAGCAATAGGAAAAGTCCCCTTAAATTTTGAAGCGGCAGATACGTTAAGTTTAAGTGGGCATAAATTTCATGGATTAAAAGGCCAAGGTGTTTTATTTGTGCGTAACTTACATCAGCTTGAACCGATTATTCACGGTGGCGGACAAGAGTATGGCGTCAGAAGTGGGACAGTGAATTTACCTGTAGACATATCCATAGTAAAAGCCTTGAAAATAGCTGTAAATGAAACGAATGAATTGTATAATAAATTAAGTGCATTTAATCTCGAAATCATTCAATTTCTGAAAGGTTACCATGGTGTGCAAGTCAATTCTCCTCTCGGTGCATCGCCGCACATTTTGAATATTGGCCTTCCTGGTGTGAAAGGTGAAGTTTTAGTTAATGCATTTTCTAAAAATGATATTATGCTTTCTACTACAAGCGCTTGCTCATCTAAAAAAGCGTCTTTAAACGAAGTACTTTTAGCAATGAAGATACCCAAAAAACAAATCGAAGGTAGTATTCGAATATCCATGGGTGCTAATACGACCTCTGATGATATTCAAACTTTCAAAGAAAAATTTAAAAATGTATATGAAGAAGTAAGGGAGTTGTTAAGATGATTTATGATCACATATTAGTGAGATATGGCGAACTAACATTAAAAGGCGCTAACCGAAAGATGTTTGTTAATAAATTGCGTGCAAATGTTAAACGTGCTTTAATGCCGTTGCAAGGTTATAAAGTTAAAGCGAATAGAGATAGAATGTACATTGAATTATACGAAGGGGCAGATATAGATGAAATGTGTCGTAGACTGGAAAAAGTATTCGGTATATATTCTATAAGCCCTGTGTTGAAAATTGAGAAAACAGTGGAAGCGGTACGTGATATTGCTGTGAAATTTGCTCGAGATTACGAAAGTGACGATACGTTTAAAATTGACGTCAAACGTTCAGATAAAAACTTTTCATATGATACGTATCAATTGCAAAAGGATATTGGTGGTGCAGTGTTAAATGCGACAGACCATTTAACGGTGGATGTACATCACCCTGATCATACAATTAAAGTAGAAGTACGTTTAGATGCGATTTATGTTTATGATAAAGTGATTTCTGGTTCAGGCGGTCTACCAGTTGGTACAGGCGGCAAGACGTTATTGATGTTATCGGGTGGCATTGATTCTCCGGTAGCAGGTATTGAGGTTATGAGAAGAGGGGTCACTGTCGAAGCAATTCACTTTCATAGCCCACCATTCACAAGTGAAAAAGCGAAAGATAAAGTGATTGAATTAACACGAATTATGTCGACACACGTTGGCCCTATCAAATTACACATTGTGCCATTTACTAACTTACAAAAACAAATTAATAAAGAAGTCCATGAACGATATACGATGACTTCAACGCGACGTATGATGATGCGTGTTGCAGATAAACTTGTGCATGAGATTGGCGCACATGCCATTGTAAATGGTGAAAATTTAGGACAGGTTGCGAGCCAAACATTAAAAAGTATGTACGCAATTAATCGTGTGACATCAACGCCAGTATTACGTCCGCTATTAACTCTAGACAAAGAAGATATTGTCAAAAAATCTAAAGATATCGGTACGTTTGATGTTTCTATTCAGCCATTTGAAGATTGTTGCACAATTTTCACACCCAAAAACCCTGTAACAGAACCAGATATTGAAAAAGTAGAAAAATTTGAAAGCGTCTATGATTTTGAACCTTTAGTGCAAGAAGCGTTTGAACAAATTGAAACTTTAACAATCACACCAGATTATCAAAGTGACAAAGATTCTGAAACACAAGCACTAGCAGATAATTTATTCTAATATAGCCTTACATTTATCTATTAGATATCATAATGAATGCTTATAAATTAGATAATATAGACAGGGGATGGAAACATGTTAGATTGGGATATTTCAATTGTCCTTATAATTATACTTCTAGGTTTTTTAGCAGCTTTTATTGATGCTGTTGTAGGTGGCGGTGGACTAATTTCTATACCAGCGTTATTAGCAGTAGGCATGCCCCCTTCAATGGCATTAGGGACAAATAAGCTAGCAAGTTCTTTTGGTTCTTTAACAAGCGCTTATCGCTTTTTGAGATCAGGTAATGTTGATCTAAAGATTGTAGGAAAACTATTTCCGTTTGTATTTATTTTATCTGTGTGTGGTGCAAGCGTGGCTACGTTTTTACCGGCTGAATTGTTGAAACCACTCGTAATTATAATATTAACAATAGTCATGATTTATACACTTGCCAAAAAAGATTGGGGCAGTGTCCGTACGTACACTAAATTAACGTTTGGAAAAGCAGTCATATTTACCATGCTTATGTCATTAATAGGTTTTTATGATGGATTTTTAGGTGGCGGAACAGGGTCATTTATGCTCTTTATTCTATTAATGTTTGGCTTTGATTTTTTAGGGGCTGCAGGTAATGCTAAAGTATTAAATTTTGCATCCAATTTAGGTGCTTTATTATTATTCATGATACTAGGTCAGGTTGACTATTTTTATGGGTTGATTATGGCTATAAGTATGATTTGTGGCTCTTATGTTGGTGCAGCTTTTGCAATTAAAAAAGGTGTAAGCTATGTCAAAGGTTTGTTTATTATCGTTACAGCAATATTAATTTTAAAAAATGCTTATGACTATATTATACAAGTAATACATTAGGTGAAAGTATAATTTAAATTATAACAATATATTATTTTAATAGCATATTTATAAAAATAATGAAGCAGGCAAGAAAACTAAAATAGAAATATTTGTTTTCGTTAGCCTGCTCCTTTTATATTTAAAAAGTAAATTGAGGTATACACCGTTTAATTGATTATGTTTAAATTGTATTTGGAAAGATTGAAATAAATATTATGGGAGTGAATAGAGATGTCGAAGAAAAGGGGCATAGCAATTGTACTTGCAGTAGTTATTGTACTAGGAGGTGTCGTTATGAGTTCGATTTCGACTGTTATATCTTCGCTTTTTAATGAAGATAGTTCATCGGAAATGGATCCATTTACTGAAACAGTTGAAAAAGAAGGCGACGCTACCAAGAGAATTGCGCATTTAACTTTAAATGGAGAAATAGCTGAAGGAACCGGAGGCGGTATGTTTGGAGGATCTGGTTATAACCACGAAGCATTTCTTAAACAATTAGATAAAGTTAAAAAAGATAGTTCGATTAAAGGTGTGCTGTTAAGTATTAATACACCTGGTGGTGGCACATACCCAAGTGATGAAATTTATAAAAAGATTAAAGAAATAAAACAAAAACATAAAAAGGTTTATGTACATATGGGGTCAATGGCCGCTTCAGGTGGTTATTATATAGCTGCACCATCTGATAAAATTTACGCTGGTCCTCAAACGACAACTGGTTCCATAGGCGTTATTATGTCAAACGTAGATTATTCAGGTTTACAAGAAAAACTAGGCGTTAAAGAAAATGTAATCAAATCTGGTAAACATAAAGATATTATGAGTAGTTCCAGAGAAATGACTAGTGAAGAAAAAGATATATTGCAGTCAGTATTAGACGATAGTTATGAACGATTTGTTAATATTGTTGAAGATGGCAGAGACATGTCAGAAGAAAAAGTTAAAAAATTGGCTGACGGTCGTATCTATAGTGCGCAACAAGCTAAAGCAAATGGCTTGATAGATGAAATTGGTTATAAAGATAACGCTTTGAAAGCACTAAAAAAAGATATCAATGCTGAAGATGCAGAAGTATTTAAATATAGCGAAGGCGGCGGTTGGTTCAGCTCTCTCTATTCCACTAAAACAACAATAGGTCAATTCAAGAATGACTTAAACGAATTAAAATCAATTATCAAAAATGATACAGAAGCTGAACCGATGTATCTATACGAAGGTTAGGTGTATATAATGGATAAGCACACAAACGAAGAAGCGGTACAAAACGATTCGAAAAATCATACATCTGAAATAGAAACACTCTATCACCAACAATTAGCGAAGTCTTTATACGCCGGGTTTGGGATAAGATTTTGGAGCTTTATTATTGATTTATTAATCATATTTGGTCTTCATAGTTTGGTTTTAAAGCCCATATATCAATTTACTAATATAGATGAAATGAAGTTATGGATTGATTATTTTAGTATCGGTCATATGTTAGATGCACTTATTTTTTATATTTACTTTGTATTAATGACTAAGTTTTTCAAACAAACTATTGGAAAAATGATTTGTAATATTAGAGTAGAACGGTTAGATCGTCAACCGCTTTCATGGTCGGATGTTTTATTTAGAGAATGGATCGGCCGTATTATCAGTGGTGTAATGTTTAACTTACCGTACTTGGTTACATTATTTACTGACAAGCATAGAGGGATTCACGACTTCTTTGCTAACACGGTAGTAATAAAAAATAAATTCGAAAAAATCTTTTACCTAAAAGAAAGTAACAAACTTTAGTAGGTATAAGTTTATTTTAATACAGCAAACGGGTATACTATTTGATGTAAGTACTTTTTAATAGGAGGCGTGCAATATGGCACAAATTACATTTAAACAGGAACCAGTAACTTTATATGGTTCTCAAGTGAAAAAAGGAGAATTTGCTCCAGAATTTACTGTGTTAGACAACGACTTGAATGAAGTAAATCTAGAAACTTACGATGGACAAAAAAAATTAATCAGTGTGGTTCCATCAATAGACACAGGTGTATGTGATCAACAAACACGTAAATTTAATGAAGAAGCTGCGGAAGAAGATGGCGTTGTATTAACGATTTCTGCAGATCTGCCATTTGCGCAAAAAAGATGGTGTGCATCAAATGGATTAGACAACGTAATCACTTTGAGCGATCATAGAGATTTATCTTTTGGTAAAACATATGGCGTAGTTATGGAAGAATTACGCTTGTTAGCGCGTTCTGTTTTTGTATTAGATAAAAATAATAAAGTAATTTATACTGAAGTTGTTCCTGAAGGCACAGATTTTCCAGATTTTGATGCAGCTTTAGAAGCATACCGAAGCATATAAAAATATAAAATTGTCATAAGCATACGTTTGAACCGACTCATAAACAGTATCATTGACATTATAATTCAAACTGTCCATAATTATTTGGTAATATAAGTTAGGGGTACTGACTTAATTTCAACTTAATTATGGACAGTTTTTTAGAAAGGACTTTTAAATGGCACAAGAAGAAACAGTAATGGAGAAATTATTTAAAACACTCGATGATAAAGCTAAGGCTTTGAACGAAGAGAATGGCCAAAGTTTTATGGAAAATTTAGGGCTTGCAATGGAAAACGTTTATACGGAACAAAGATCATTGCTTGAACAGGCAACCTTACAAGATAGACGTAAGGCATTTCAATTTGCTTACCTAAATTTAATGCAAAAAGAAGATATCCAAGCTAATCACCAAATTACGCCTGATTCAATCGGCATGATTTTAGGGTTTCTTGCAGCACGCTTCTTAAAGAATAAAGAAGCATTTCATATTGCGGATATAGCTAGTGGCGCTGGACATTTGAGTGCTTCTGTACACGAGGTATTATCGGAACATACAATGATGCATCATCTCGTTGAAGTCGACCCAGTATTATCACGCGTAAGTGTACATTTAGCAAACTTTTTAGAAATCCCATTTGATGTGTATCCTCAAGATGCTATCATGCCTTTACCTTTTGAAGATGCCGACGTCGTTATTGGCGATCTACCCATTGGTTATTATCCATTAGATGACAGAAGCAAAGAAATGGAATTAGGGTTTGATGAAGGGCATAGTTTTTCGCACTATTTATTAATTGAACAAGCAATTAGTGCATTAAAAACATCTGGTTATGCATTCTTAGTGGTGCCAAGTGATTTATTTGAAGGTACAAATGTGAAACAGTTGCAAAACTTTATTGCTACAGAAACAGAAATGCAAGCATTTTTAAATTTACCATCTACATTGTTTAAAAATGAAAAGGCACGTAAATCTATCCTTATTTTACAGAAAAAAGAAACTAATGTAACGAAGCCTGTAGAGGTGCTATTAGCAAATATACCTGATTTCAAAAGCCCACAACAGTTCCAAGCATTTTTACAAGATTTAAATGCTTGGATGGCAGAAAATCACCCTGAAAATTAAACTGTAATATTCTTGAATTCGCACTGTATTAATGATTAAATAGATATGGATATTAAAAACTTAATTTAAATTGGAGGCATTATGCTATGTCAAAATTAATTTTGGCCATTAACGCTGGTAGTTCATCATTGAAATTTCAACTTATTGAAATGCCGGAAGAAAAAATTGTTACTAAGGGACTTATTGAACGTATTGGGTTAAAAGACTCTGTATTTACAATTGAAGTAAATGAAGAAAAACATAAAGAAACTTTAGATATTGCAGATCATGAACAAGCGGTTAATATCATGCTAGAAAGCTTCAAGAAACATGGCGTGATTGACAGTATCTACGATATTGATGGCACAGGACACCGTGTTGTACATGGAGGGGAATTATTCCCGAATTCTGTTTACGTTACAGATGAAGTTGAAGAGCAAATTGAATCTCTAAGTGAATTAGCACCACTACACAACCCTGCAAACTTAATGGGTATTCGTGCTTTCCGCAAGTTGTTACCAGAAATCCCACATGTAGCTATATTTGATACTTCATTCCATCAAACAATGCCAGAAAAATCATATTTATATAGTTTACCTTATCAATATTATGAAGATTATGGTATTCGTAAATATGGCTTCCACGGTACAAGTCATAAATATGTATCACAACGCGCTGCTGAAATTTTGGGGAAACCAATTGAAGAGTTGCGTATCATTTCATGTCATATCGGTAATGGTGCGTCAATAGCAGCGATAGATGGAGGCGAATCTGTAGATACTTCAATGGGCTTCACACCATTAGCAGGCGTTACTATGGGCACGCGTTCAGGTAACATTGACCCAGCTTTAATTCCATTTATTATGGAAAAAACTGGTAAAAACGCCGAAGAAGTACTCAACACGCTAAATAAAGAATCTGGTTTATTAGGTATTTCTGGTACTTCAAGTGATTTAAGAGATATTATTGACGATGCTAAATCTGGTAAAGAACGTGCACAGTTAGCGTTAGATGTATTTGCATCTAGAATTCATAAATATATTGGCTCGTATGCTACGCGTATGCACGGTGTAGATGTGATTATCTTTACTGCAGGTGTTGGTGAAAACTCTGATCCTGTTAGAGCAAAAGTATTAGAAGGTTTAGAATTTATGGGTGTTTATTGGGACGCTAAGAAAAATGAAGCGATTCATGGCGAAGAAGGCTTTATTAACTATCCACATTCACCTGTTAAAGTTATCGTGATTCCAACGAACGAAGAAGTAATGATTGCACGCGATGTTGTTAAATTTGGTAATTTAGACTAATGTTACAGAGGACGAGATATCAATTATGTCTCGGCTTCAAAGTAGGATACACAGCGTGAGCGTAAAGTAGCACTTCTTAATTTATGCAGTTAGTGATACTTATGCATATGCTTTAACACGTGTTTGTGATTTAACTTCACTTTTTACTTATACATGCGAGGGCGAGATAGAATTTATAAATTCTATCTCGCTTTTTTATATACTTAAATTCGGTGTCTCAGCGTATATCATTTAAAAAGGTCATTATTTTCTTTTAATTAAATGCTTATAGCTTAAATCAAGGTCATATATGTTAAAAGATTTTAAACCCATTATACTTTTTGACAACTACTTAAATATTTGGGGCAAAACTAAAAGACGACACAACTGTGTTTAATTCAATAGTTAGTCGTCTTATAGTTTACATATTATTTTTCATCTGTTGGCTCTACATCAAAAGCAATCAGATTCGTTTGCTGTTTGTTATTGAAGTTATTATCTGAAATAAGCACTAAACTGTCATGGCCATTTGGTAGTTTAGGACCGAATGTCATACCTTCAATATTATCAATATGGCCAACATCTTGTTCATTTAAATTTGCAATTAAATGTTTTTTAACTGGTGATATTTTATGATTTTGAATTGAATTCATATTTTTAATGTTTGTGCCACTCGTCACATCCGCTTTATATATACGTATATCATTTTTAAATTGATTATTATTGTTTTGAACACTTGCACGTTCTAATATTAAAAGTTCTTTTTCATTTAACATTAATATTTCGGCGATGCCATTTTCTGCTTCTTTATTTTTACCAGGTTTTTGAGGGATGGCGTCTAGCGGGTAGGCAATTTCAGAGATGGTATCTCCTTGTCTATTATACTGTGTTAAGCGGGTATGGGAACCTGAATTTGTAGTTGGTAATTGATCATCTTGAATAATTGGTGCTTCCATCGATGCCCAAATATGTTTGCCATCTTCAGTAAAGGTACTGCCTTCTAATGCTAGATTATTACGAAAGCCTTGTTTGTTTTGATGATCCATTTTAAGTGGGGTATGTATTGGAATTTCAGAAATAAAATCACCATTTTTAGATGCTATTCTTATGAATGGATTTAACCCCAACTCACGGTCGCCTTCACTGGTGTATAGAATTTGATGATTGTTTAAAGGATTAACGCGAATTGATTCAGGATCGGCTACCGCATGATTTGATTCAGAGGTAAAGTCATTTTTGTTTGGATATGTTGTTTTATCTGGCTGTTTTAGATAATGCATTTGAGTAAACTTAATATGATTAAACTGTTGCTTATTATAATTAATATGTGCTTCATAAAATCTAGCATGGTCTTTTTCTGAACGATCGTCACTAATCATTAGCCATGTGTTACTTTTAGGGTCGTAATCTATGCCAGACAAGCCACCGATACTAGCCCCTTTGTATTTTGTTTGATAGGGGATGGTTTCTGTATCGATGTATGTTAGTTGCGAGGCAGTTTTTTGATTGGATTTCATATTTTTTGTTTCTGCATATGTATTAGAGGAAAGACTTAAAATGGAACAACCTACTATACTCAAAATAATTATCCTTTTAAAAGAATTCATATCATCTACTCCTTTATTTATGTGCTGTTTGATTTAAATTTTAAAATACAAATATGAATTTTGTTTGAAATTGATATAACATGTTTATAACAAATTAATTTAAAAAGCGACCTAAAAGCAGATTATAAAAAAATAGTTTGCTCTCAACATTGAGGCAAACTATTTTTGAGTATTTGTATGATTCACAGGATGACATGGTTTAACAATCCAGTTAAATTACGCTATTATTAACGCGCTTGATATTTTGATCTGAATTCGTCTGTAGCAACTTGTGGTTGGAAATCTTCAGGAAGTTCTTCAGTGCGCACAACTAATACGTCACAAGGTGAGTGGCGAACGATGGCTTCTGATACAGAGCCGACTATGAATCTTTCGACCGCATTAAGGCCTGAAGTACCACACATAATTAAATCTGCTTCGACATCCGCTGCCAATTTTTTAGGTATAATTGCCTTTGGAGAGCCAAATTCTAAACGTGTTTCCACGTCAGTAACGCCAGCATTTGTAGCGACTTCTTTGTAACCTTTCAATAGATCTTCAGAGAAGTTTTTAGATTTTTCGGTAAATTGAGCATCGTAAACTTCATAGGAAGAATAAGTTCTTGAATCAATTACATTTACAATAGTTAATTTTGCTTCATTACGTTTTGCTACGTCTACTGCTTTGTTGAACGCCCATTCAGCTTCATGTGATCCATCTACTGCAATTAATATGTTTTTATAAGTTAGCATCACAATTACCTCCTTCATCTTCTTGATTATATTATACCACTATTTACAGAATATTAACATAATTTGTAGTCATTAATAATGTAAAAATACTCTAAACTATGATTGCGCTTTCACAAAATACACGTTACTATAAATTTGGAGGTGGATAAAATGATCATAGGTATTCCGAAAGAGATTAAAAACAATGAAAATAGAGTAAGTTTATCCCCTAGTGGTGTACATGCTTTAGTAGAAGAAGGGCACTCTGTCATTGTTGAAAAGTCTGCAGGTTTAGGTTCATATTTTGAAGACGAAGACTATATAACAGCTGGAGCTAAAATTGGTAATGGGCCTGCTGAAGTATGGGATGTTGACATGGTTATGAAAGTTAAAGAACCATTAGAAGAAGAGTTTCAATATTTTAAAGAGGATTTAATTCTATTTACGTATTTACATCTAGCAAATGAAAAGAAATTAACACAAGCTTTATTAGAAAATAAAGTCATTGCAATCGCGTATGAAACGGTTCAGTTGCCTGATAAATCATTACCACTATTGACACCTATGAGTGAAGTGGCTGGTCGTATGTCTGCTCAAATTGGTGCTGAATTTTTACAGAAATACAAGGGGGGCATGGGTATCTTACTTAGCGGTGTGCCTGGCGTAGCTAAAGGTCGTGTAACGATTATTGGCGGCGGCCAAGCGGGTACAAATGCTGCTAAAATCGCTTTAGGTTTAGGCGCGGATGTTACAGTTTTAGATGTTAACCCTAAGCGTTTACAAGAGCTTGAAGATTTATTCGATGGTCGCGTACATACGATTATGTCTAACCCATTAAATATAGAAGAATGTGTTAAAAATAGTGACTTAGTGATTGGGGCGGTGTTAATACCTGGAGCTAAAGCGCCCAATCTAGTTTCTGAAGACATGGTTAAATCGATGAAAGATGGTGCGGTTATCGTAGATATTGCTATTGACCAAGGCGGTATTTTCGAAACAACAGATCGCATTTCAACGCATGATGATCCAACATATAAAAAACATGGTGTCGTACATTATGCAGTAGCGAATATGCCTGGTGCAGTGCCACGTACTTCTACGATTGCATTAAACAATGCGACATTGCCATACGCATTACAAATTGCTGGAAAAGGTTATTTAAAAGCATTACAAGATAATGAGCCTTTATCTTTAGGTTTGAACACAATTAACGGTGTATTAACAAATAAAGGTGTAGGAGAAGCGTTAAATTTAACATATGCCAATATTGAAAGCGTACTAAAATAACTTGATTCAATTTGGAAAATAGTATCAAAATAAAAAACTGGCCATCTCATACGAATCGAAGGGATGGCTAGTTTTTTTAATTAATTAACAATGAACGTCTATACGATTGAGACATAAACAAACAATCTAGTCTCAACTACAATATAGGCCAGTAGTTGGTTAAATCTGACATTGCACTTATAGTTAGCTTTTAAGATTGGTATAATCATGACTAAAAGGCGCAACGAAAATTAAAGCATAAGATCGTTATTCGTTTGTCATCGTTAGGTGCTAAACAATTTGAGTGCCGTGCACTTCTTGGAAAGGAAAGGCAGCTAGGAGCTTTTGTACATTAAATTTGTTCAGACCACCGCCAGGCATAATTTCGATATCCCCGCCTGAATTGACTACCAATTTACCTAGTTGGTTTAGATTGTCAAATATATCCGAATCAGCTGGACCGCCGTGCGTTAGCAGACGCGTAAAGCCAATATCAATTAATTGGTGTAACGCTTTTATTTGGCCCTGTAAATGTATTTGATCAAACGCCATATGACATACAACTTGTTTCGGCGATGCTAGCTGTTTTAATGTCTTCATTTGCCATTCATTTAATGTATCATCATCAGTTAGGCAACCGAAAACAAAATAATCAATACCACAACGTTTGATCGCAGTTATATCGCGTTGCATAATTTCAAAATCATAAAGACTATATACAAAGTTACCGCCACGTGGACGAACCATCACAGCGATTTCTACGTTATTAGCTTTACACATTTCAGTCGCAATTTCTATCATGCCTATACTTGGTGTTGTGCCACCGACACTTAAGTTATCACAAAGTTCAACTCGGTCGGCGCCATGTTTGATAGCATATTCAATTTCCTGTACTGTTTCAACTACAGCTTCTTTAATCATTTTTGATACCCTGTTAAACTTTCGTTCCCATTTTCTGTAACGAGAATATCATCTTCAATACGTACACCAGCAACGCCTGGAACATATATACCAGGTTCCACAGTTACAACCATTCCAGGTACAAATTTATTTGTATTTGTACTAGACACATCTTGATATTCATGTTCTTCTAATCCTAATCCATGACCCAAACGGTGAGGGAAATAGTCACCATAACCAGCGTCACTAATAATGTTACGAGCGATAGCGTCCACGTCTTTAATCGTCACTCCAGGTTTAATTGCCGCAATGGCTTCTTGTTCAGCTTTTAAAACAGTATCGTAAATTGCTTGAGCTTCCGCACTTGGTTGTCCAAATTGTACTGTTCTTGTCATATCACTACAGTAATTTTCGTAAATAACACCTAAATCAAATAATACAAATTCATCATTTTGTAATTGACGGTCTCCTGGGACTCCATGAGGTGAAGCAGCATGGTCACCGAAAAGCACCATAGTATCGAAACTCATTTCATTTACGCCATAAGCTTTAATTTCATATTCGATATGATTAACTACTTGGCGTTCTGTTACGCCTTCTTTTAAAAAGTTGACACCGATTTCAATACATTTATCTGCGAGTTCACATGCTCTTCGAATTTTTGCTATTTCGCTCTCGCTTTTTACATTACGAAGAGATTTGATAATATGGTCAATATCCCCAAATGATTGAACATTGAAAGCTGCGATTAATTCACGCTGGCGTTGTAAAGTTAAATGCGCTGCTTCGACCAGAATCTTATTAATAGCTAGTGGGTATTTATCTAAAGCGTTTTCGGTGTCTAGATAGCCAATGATTTCACCTTCAAAAGGAGAGGCTTTTACTTCTTCTACTTCCAGTTGTGGGCAAAACAGGACTTGCTCACCATTTTCTTTGATAAGTAACGCTAGTAAACGTTCATGAGGATCACTTAAATAACCTGTGAAATAAAAAATATTCAGTGGTGTGGTAATCCATGCTGCGTCAGCATGTTGAGATTTCAGTTCTTCTGTAACTTGTTGTAACTTCATTGTTTCATCCTCCTAAATGTAATATCATACTAATTTTATGTTAGTTTATGAAGGAATTCAAAAATAATATATTAAAATTAAATAGACCGATTATAATTTCGATGAAAAAAAAGGCTATTTGTGTCGATGTTTTACAAAAATGTGTTATAACCAGCTGTAATTGTGGTATATATAAATTAAATAGATTTATGGGAGGAATTATCGATATGAAGTTATCTTTTCATGGACAATCAACGATTTATTTTGAAGCGAATGGTAAAAAAGTTATTGTCGATCCATTTATTACAGGCAATGAGTTGTCTGACTTAGATGCTGAAACGTTAGATGTTGATTATATTATTTTGACACATGGTCATGGAGATCATTTTGGTGATACTGTGGAGTTAGCAAATAGAAATCATGCAACAGTGATTGGTTCTGCAGAATTAGGAGATTATTTGACTACTACAAAAAATGTTGAAAATGTAAGACCTATGAATATTGGCGGTAAGGCTGAATTTGAGTTTGGTACAGTTAAATTTGTGCAAGCATTTCATAGTTCTAGTTTAACTGATGAGAATGGTATCCCAGTTTATTTAGGTATGCCGATGGGTCTAATTCTAGAAATAGAAGGCAAAACAATATATCATACAGGTGATACTGGGTTGTTTGGTGATATGAAATTGATTGCAGAACGTCATCCAGTTGATGTTTGTTTTATACCAATCGGTGACAATTTCACTATGGGAATTGATGATGCTAGCTATGCAATTAATCAATTCATTAAGCCTAGTATTACAGTACCAATCCACTACAATACATTCGATTTGATTAAGCAAAATCCAGATGAATTTAAAGCTGCAGTGTCAGAAGGGGAAGTGCAAGTGCTTAACCCAGGTGATTCAGTAGAATTTTAATTGTGATATGGCAAAGATAGTAGTACAGGATCATATTTTAAAAATCATTTCCATACGCCGCCAAGATTTAGAAAGTTAAGAACAAAGAAGCTAAGTCTTGGCACGTGTACAAGTGTTACTCGTTTTCATAGAAATGGTAGAGGATAGAGCGCTTGGATAAGAACTACTAACGTAAAAGAAGGCATATGAGTGTGCTTTAAAAGTAGTTCTTTAAGAGTAATGTTTAAACATAACACTTTAGCAACCAATTGTTGAGAACAAAGATGAGGCTGAAACGTAAATAAGCGTTCCAGCCTCATCTTTATTATTTTACTATAAGAACAGGGATGCTAGCTCTTTTAGCCACTTTGTGACTCACACTACCTAATACAAATTTTTTCTTTTCTTCAGCACGACGGTTACTAAGAACAATAATTTCATATTTTCCACTATTCGCTTCTTTTACTAATTGCTCTTTTGGATTGCCGCGGACAATGATTTCATCATATTTGATACCATATTCTTCTAAAGCATTACGTGTACTTTCTAAACCTTCACTTCGTTTTTCAACAAGTTTATCTAAATGCACACCAGATTTAATTGAAGCTTGGGCATCTTGTTCACTAATTGTATTCATAATTGTTACAACAGTGTCTTTCCCAGCTAATTTAGAAACTTCTTTAAGTGCTTTTTCGTTTTTAAGTGTTGTATCAACACCAAGTAAAATATTTTTGAACATTGTTCATCCCTCCTTAACTCTATTCTAATTAAAGTTTATCACAAATCAAATTAAAATTTATGTATTTTCATATAAACTGAGTAAAAAACTTTTTAGATATTAATTTATGTAGAAATATATGTCATAATTGTTGTTAAAAAGTGATTTTAACATCATTACTTCGCAATTTTATTTATAAAAAGTTATAATATCATAGAAAATGTCCAAAAATGAGGTTATTACAATGACAAAGCATGAGCAAATTTTATCTTATATAGAATCTTTAGCAGTAGGACAAAAAATTTCTGTTAGGAAAATAGCGAAAGATTTAAGTGTATCTGAAGGAACAGCATACCGTGCTATTAAAGATGCTGGGAGAATAGGTTTAGTAGCGACCATTGATCGAGTTGGAACAGTCCGAATAGAAAAGAAAACACGCGAACAAATCGAACAACTTACATTTGGAGAAATTGTAAAAATAATTGATGGACAAGTGTTAGGCGGTAGAAATGGGCTTATCAAAACATTGACAAAATTTGCTATCGGAGCAATGGAAATCGAAGATGTGATAAAGTATTTAAGCCCTCATACATTATTAATTGTTGGAAATAGAAAAGATGTACAATTAGCTGCTTTGAAAAGAGGAAGCGCAGTATTGATCACTGGTGGTTTTAGGACTTCTGATGAAATTGTTAAATATGCAGATGAACATGATTTACCCATACTATCCTCAAATTATGATACATATTTAGTTGCTAATATTATTAACAGAGCAATGTATAACCAAATGATTCGAAAAGAAATTTTGGTTGTTGAAGATATAGTTAAACCTGTTAACGAAGGCACTGTAGTGTTTGACCATATGACTTTGCATGATTATAAAGAAAAAGCGAAACACACAGGTCATTCAAGATTTCCGGTGATTGATGAATATTGGCGTTTAGTTGGAATTATTACTAGTAAAGAAATTATTAAAATGGAAGATAATGACACATTGGCACATTTTATGACTAAGACACCCATCAATGTGCAACTTTCCACTACTGTAGCTAATTGTGCCCATATGATGATTTGGGAAGGCATCGAACTTTTGCCTGTTATTTCTCCAAGCAAAAAACTAATTGGTGTTATTACAAGAAAAGATGTACTAACCGCGATGCAATTATTAAGTCGTCAACCGCAAGTAGGAGAAACGATTAATGACCAAATTGCTAAACACATTACAATTACTAATGATGTTATTCAAGTTCAAACTTCACCACTGCTTACAAATCAATTTGGTACTTTAAGTAAGGCAGTATTCGTAGCTATTATTGAGGAAACAGTGCGTTATGAGATGAGAAAATTAAAAAAACTTGAAGTGATGATCGAAAGCTTAAATATTATTTACATTAAAACAGTGCAAATTGAATCTGAAATCAACGTGCATTATGATATGTTAGATGTAGGAAGAAATTTTGCTAAATTAGAGGTTACAATGACGAGAGATGGTAAACATGTCGCCAAAGCAATGATTATTTGTCAGATGATAGATTAAAGAAAATTATATTAATTAAAAAGGAAGATAATAGAAATGACGATAGAATTCAATCGAATTATGGATGAAATAAAAACAGCACAAACGATTATAATACATAGGCACGTAAGACCTGATCCAGATGCGTATGGTTCCCAACTTGGTTTAAAATATTATTTAAACTTAAAATTCCCGGAAAAAAATATTTTTGCCGTAGGAGAAGCAGAATCATCGCTTGATTTCATTGGAACCTTCGATGAAATTAGTGATGAGCAATATAACGATGCATTAGTTATTGTGTGTGATACTGCGAATGCACCAAGAATTAGTGATAACAGATTTAACACAGGCAATCGACTTATTAAAATCGATCACCATCCTGCAGTAGATCAATACGGAGAAATTAATTATGTTAATGATCATGCCTCTTCAACGAGTGAAATTATTTTTGATTTTATAACATATTTTAACGATCAAACGATTATTGATGCTTCAGTGGCTCGTGTACTGTACTTAGGTATTGTAGGAGATACAGGTCGATTCTTATTTAATAATACGACGCCACATACGATGGAAGTAGCGAGTCAATTATTGAAATATCCATTTAATCACCAAAAAGAACTGAATAAATTGGGGGAGAAAGATCCTAAGTTATTACCATTCCAAGGATATGTTTTACAGCATTTTGATTTAAACGAAAAAGGGTTCTGTAAGGTTAAGATTACTAAAGATATATTGGAACAATTTGATATTGCTGCAAATGAAGCATCCTTATTTGTAAATGCCATTGCAGATATTCAAGGATTGAAAATATGGGTGTTCGCAGTTGATGAAGGATCAGAAATCAGATGTCGCATTCGATCTAAAGATATTGTTATTAATGATATAGCAAACGAATTTGGCGGCGGGGGCCATCCAAATGCGTCAGGAGTTTCTGTAGCAGATTGGGCGCAATTTGAAGTGTTAGCTGAAGCGTTAAATAATAAATTGTAATGACATAGGAGGTATTTGCTAATGGTTGCGCATTTAAATATTCATACATCGTATGATTTGTTGAATTCTAGCATTAAGATAAAAGATTGTATCACAAAAGCGGCAAAAGAAGGCTACACTTCATTAGCAATTACAGACACCAACGTTTTATATGGCTATCCTCAGTTTTATGATGCATGTATAGCAGCAAATATCCATCCTATATTCGGCATGACTACTTATGTGACAGATGGTTTGGTCTCAGTAGAAACAATCATCCTTGCGAAAAACAATCAAGGTTTAAAAGATTTATTTAAATTATCATCTGCAATCAAAATGAAAGAAAAATCAGAAACATCGTTTGAATGGTTGAAAAAATATAATGATAATTTTGTTGTAATATTTAAAAATGTAGTAGAGGAACACCAAAGTTTACTACAAACTTTTTCGAATGATGATGAAGTATTTCTAAATCACACGAGTCAAAAACTATTTGATTTACCGGTTGTTTGGGCACAAAGTACGAGTTATTTAAACCAAGAAGATGGCGATACTTTAACTGCTTTAGCAGCTATTAGAGATAATTCGAAATTAGATTTAGTTAAAGAAGAACACGAATATAACGCACATTTGTTTAGTCTGAATGAATTGGACACATTAGATTTAAGTGACGAAGTTTGGCAAAATACCAACTACATTGAAACGATTTGTAAAGCCGAATTGCAATATCATCAGTCATTATTACCTAAGTTTAAAACACCAGACAATCAATCATCCAAAGATTATCTATATCAAACATTGCAACAAAATTTAAAAAAATTAAATTTATCTTCTGAAATTAAACAAGGCTACAATAAAAGGCTCGTACATGAATATGATATTATTACGCGCATGGGGTTTGAAGATTACTTTCTTATTGTGAGTGACTTAATACACTACGCAAAAACAAATGGTGTATTTGTGGGGCCTGGCCGGGGTTCATCAGCGGGTTCACTTGTCAGTTATTTATTAGATATTACAACCATTGACCCCATCAAATATAACTTATTATTCGAGCGTTTTTTAAACCCAGAACGCGTCACGATGCCTGATATTGATATAGATTTTGAAGATACGCATAGAGAGAAAGTGATTCGCTATGTACAAGAAAAATATGGTGATAACCATGTAGCTGGAATTGTGACATTTGGACATTTATTAGCTAGAGCAGTTTCGAGAGATGTTGGTCGAATTATGGGGTTTGACGAAATTACATTAAACGAAATTTCATCTTTAATTCCTCATAAACTTGGTATTACGTTAGATGAAACTTATGAACGCAACGACTTTAAACAGTTTGTCCATAGAAATCACCGTCATGAACGTTGGTTTGAAATTTGTAAAAAATTAGAAGGCTTACCACGTCATACCTCAACACATGCAGCAGGTATTATCATTAATGATCATCCGTTATATGAGTACACACCATTAACAATAGGTGACGCTGGATTATTAACACAGTGGACAATGACAGAAGCTGAACGTATCGGTCTGTTGAAAATTGATTTTTTAGGTTTGAGAAATTTATCTATTATCCATCAAATTGTTAAACAAGTTAAGAAAGATTTGCGTATTGATATAGATATAGAAGCCATTCCATTTGATGATAAAAAAGTATTTCAACTCCTTTCTCAAGGTAATACAACAGGAATATTTCAATTAGAATCGGATGGTATCAGAAATGTATTGAAAAAATTACAGCCACAGCACTTTGAAGATATTGTAGCTGTAACGTCGTTGTATAGACCAGGTCCTATGGAAGAAATCCCAACCTATATTGCGAGAAGGCACGCTCCAGAGAAAGTACAGTATCTCCATAAAGATTTAGAACCTATTTTAAAAACGACGTACGGCGTCATTATCTATCAAGAACAAATCATGCAAATCGCAAGTAAGTTTGCTAATTTCAGCTATGGAGAAGCCGATATATTAAGACGTGCGATGAGTAAAAAAAACCGCGCAGTGTTAGAAAGCGAACGACAGCATTTTGTTGATGGCGCATTGAAAAATGGTTACGAGACTAGTTTAAGCAAACAAATATTTGATTTGATTTTAAAGTTTGCTGATTACGGATTTGCACGTGCGCATGCTGTTAGTTATTCAAAAATTGCTTATATTATGGGGTATTTAAAGGTACATTATCCGAATTACTTTTATGCAAATATATTAAGCAATTCAATTGGTAGTGAGAAGAAGACGGCACAAATTATTGATGAAGCTAAACATCAACAACTCAAGGTATTGGCACCGAACATCAATGAAAGCCATTGGTTTTACAAAGCTAATAAGAAGGGTATTTATTTATCTTTAGGTGCAATTAAGGGTGTTGGATATCAAAGTGTCAAACTCATTGTTGATGAGCGAAAAGAAAATGGTATATATAAAGACTTTTTTGATTTTACACGTCGCATACCAAAAAGAATCAAGTCTAGAAAATTACTTGAAGCATTAATTTTAGTTGGTGCCTTTGATTCCTTTGGAAAAAACCGTGCTACTTTATTACACTCTATAGACCAAGTGCTTGATGACGTCTCTGACGTGGAACAAGATGGTTTTATTTTTGACGTGTTAACGCCTAAAATTTCATACGAAGAAAAAGAAGAATTGCCGGATAAAGTGCTAAGTGATTATGAAAAAGAATATTTAGGGTTTTATGTATCAACCCATCCAGTAGAAAAAGCATTTGAACAAAAGCAATATCTCGGCATATATAAATTAAATAATGCACGAGATAATCAACCTATATTTGTTCAAATTGATCAGTTGAAACGCATTCGTACTAAAAATGGTCAAAACATGGCGTTTATAACTTTGAACGATGGTATCAATAATCTAGATGGCGTCGTATTTCCTGATGCTTATAAAAAATATGAATCAATTTTAAATACAGAAGATACATTGATAGTAAAGGGTAAATTTGAAAACAGAAATAATAAAAAACAACTTATAATCAATCAAATGGAAGATGTACCAACATTTGAAGATTATAAGTTAACACATGCCGAACAAATTATAATTAGAAATTTAGAAGATTTTACTGAAATAGAACAATGGTTGGAAGAACAAGAAACCACAGGTGATATTCCTGTGACGTATTTTCAAGAAAATCAAAATCAATTTAAAAACATCGGTTTTATCTCTCGTGAAAAAGAGAAAATCAAAATGCTTATTTCTAAATTCTCACCGTGGGATATAAGGATAATTTAGCTTTATCAAGACTGTAAACTATGGTATAGTTAACTGATGGTTAAGTAGATACTTGCCATCAGTTTATAATATGAATAATGCTTCACTTGAATAATTGAAATATATGTTTTTATTACAAAGGTTAACAAAAAAGATCACTGATTTAATGTTAGCGATATCATTTGTAATTTATGTTAGATTGTAATAAAAATATATATGAGCTGTTTATAATCATTGAATGTAAAGGGGTAGATTTACATGACGTTGAGAGACGATGCATTAGAAATGCATAGAGTAAACCAAGGCAAATTAGAGGTTACACCGAAAGTCCAAGTAACCAATAAAGAAGAATTAAGCTTAGCATATTCACCTGGCGTAGCAGAGCCATGTAAAGAAATACACGAAGACCCACGCAAAGTATTTGAATATACGATGAAAGCCAATACTGTAGCAGTTGTTACTGATGGTACAGCTGTATTAGGACTCGGTAATATTGGCGCAGAAGCGAGTATTCCAGTCATGGAAGGGAAAGCAGTTTTGTTCAAAAGTTTTTCTGGCATAGACGGCGTGCCAATTGCGTTAAATACAACGGATACAGATGAAATTGTTAATACTGTAAAGTTATTAGAACCTAACTATGGCGGGATTAACCTAGAGGATATTTCAGCCCCACGTTGTTTCGAAATAGAAGAACGTTTAAAAAAAGAGACAAAAATACCTGTTTTTCACGATGACCAACATGGTACAGCAATTGTAACTGTTGCAGGTATGATTAATGCACTTCGTATCGTGGATAAAGATTTGTCAGATATTAAAGTTGTGCTTAACGGTGCAGGCGCTGCAGGTATGGCTATCGTACAATTATTATATTCATATGGTGTTAGAGATATGATCATGTGTGATTCTAAAGGATCTATTTATGAAGGACGTTCATACGGTATGAATGATACTAAATCATTTGTTGCTAAATGGACAAACAGAGAAAAAGTTGAAGGCTCTTTAAATGATGTCATTAAAGATGCTGATGTATTTATTGGTGTTTCTGTTGCTGACTTATTATCAAAAGAAATGGTTGAATCAATGGCTCAAGACCCAATTATCTTCGCAATGGCTAACCCAAATCCTGAAATTAATCCAGAGGTAGCAAAAGAAGCGGGCGCTAAAGTAATTGGTACGGGTCGTTCCGATTTCCCAAACCAAATCAATAATGTGCTTGCTTTCCCAGGTATTTTTAGAGGGGCGTTAGATGTGGAAGCTACTCATATAAATGAAGAAATGAAACAAGCTGCTGTGGAAGCAATTGCTAATTTAATTAAATCGGAAGAATTAAATCCAGATTATTGTATCCCTGGTCCATTTGATAAACGCGTGGCACCTTCAGTTGCTAGAGAAGTTGCAAAAGCTGCAATGGAAACAGGGGTGGCAAGAATAGATATGGATCCAGAAGAAATTTATAATAAAACAATGAAATTAACAGATTTAGACAAATAATATTCATGAATGCTAGTCTTGAAATATTGCGTGTGAAGTATAAGGAAGACAGCAATGGTTATGTGGAGGTTTACCAATGTTTAAAGATTTTTTCAATCGAAGTAGTAAAAAGAAAAAGTATGTAACTGTTTCTGATTCAAAACAAAGTGATGTTCCAGCGGGAATTATGACGAAATGTCCAAAATGTAAAAAAATAATGTATACAAAAGAATTAGCTGAAAATTTAAACGTATGTTTCAACTGTGACCATCATATAGCGCTAACTGCACATAAACGAATTGAAGCTATTTCTGATGAAGGTACATTCACAGAGTTTGATAAAGGCATGACCTCTGCGAATCCATTAGATTTTCCAAGTTATGAAGAAAAAATTCAAAAAGACCAACAGAAAACAGAATTAAATGAGGCTGTTGTCACAGGTACAGCAACTTTAGAAGGTATCGAATATGGCATAGCTGTTATGGACGCTAGATTCAGAATGGGAAGTATGGGGTCCGTTGTAGGTGAAAAAATTTGTAGAATAATTGAACACTGTACGGAACACCGTTTGCCATTTATATTATTTTCTGCTAGTGGTGGCGCCAGAATGCAAGAAGGAATTATCTCATTAATGCAAATGGGTAAAACAAGCGTTACGCTTAAAAAACATATGGATGCAGGTTTGTTATATATTTCTTATATTACAAACCCAACTACAGGTGGAGTGTCAGCTAGTTTTGCTTCCGTTGGTGATATTAATTTAAGTGAACCAAAAGCACTAATAGGTTTTGCAGGTAGACGTGTAATTGAACAAACAATTAACGAGAAATTACCGGATGACTTCCAAACTGCTGAATTTTTATTAGAACATGGACAATTAGATAAAGTGGTACATAGAAAAGAAATGAAAATGACGCTATCTAATATTTTAAAAATGCACCAAGAGGTGAAAACAAATGCTTGATTTTGAAAAGCCACTTTTTGAAATAAAAAATAAAATTGAATCACTGAAAGATTCTCAAGAAAAAAATGATGTGGATTTACAGGAAGAAATTGATATGCTTGAAGCATCGCTGGATCGTGAAACCCAAAAAGTTTATACCAATTTAAAACCTTGGGATCGTGTGCAATTAGCACGCTTACAGGAAAGACCTACCTCGTTAGATTATATTCCATACATTTTTGATTCATTCATGGAATTACATGGTGATCGTAACTTTCGAGATGACCCAGCAATGATTGGTGGTATTGGTTATTTAAATGGACAAGCTGTTACGGTCGTTGGACAACAACGTGGTAAAGATACGAAAGATAATATTTATCGCAACTTCGGAATGGCGCATCCTGAGGGATATAGAAAAGCTTTACGTTTAATGAAACAAGCTGAAAAATTTAACAGACCTGTTTTTACCTTTATTGATACTAAGGGGGCATATCCAGGTAAAGCGGCCGAAGAACGTGGCCAAAGCGAGTCTATTGCTAAAAATTTAATTGAAATGGCTTCGCTTAAAGTTCCCGTTATTGCCATTGTAATTGGTGAAGGTGGCAGCGGCGGCGCTTTAGGTTTAGGCGTGTCTAATCGGTTATTAATGCTTGAAAACAGTACATATTCAGTGATTTCGCCGGAAGGTGCTTCTGCGTTATTATGGAAAGATAGTAATCTTGCACAAATTGCGGCAGAAACAATGAAAATCACAGCAGAAGATTTGCGCGAGTTGAAAATTGCAGACCAAGTCTTGAAAGAGCCTTTAGGCGGCGCTCATCATGATATTGAGACACAAGCTCAAAGTATTAAAGAAGCTTTTTTACAACATTTAAATGAATTAAGTCCACTAGATAAACAACAAATAGTAGATGACCGTTATGATAAATTTAGAAATATTGGGTCATTTAATGAATAATTATTAAAAAAATTATAATACTCATCTACATCGTTTACTTTGCTTCAATGAATAGGTGCATCTATTCTGATAGTAATTTAAACGCCTGCAAAAGAGCGATAATATAGAATCAAATCTTTTATTTTGATTCTATATTATCGCTCTTATTTTTATTGTAATAATTTAAGAAGAAGTATAAAAAATAATATTATTGTTTATTAAATATAAGTTAAAGGTAATGTAAGATATAGTTGGAATATTTTAGGAGGGGTTATGAAAGGAAACGCTTACTAATTGTAAAATTATTTTTTATTATAATTAAAAACGTTTACATTAGTTATGATGCCTTATTTTAATGGCACCTTATATGATTTTATGGTATTTTTAGAATAAGAAATACATGTTAGAAAGGTATGTCGTCATGAAAAAAATTGCAGTGTTGACTAGCGGTGGAGATTCACCAGGCATGAACGCAGCTATAAGAGCTGTTGTTCGAAAAGCGATTTATAATAATATTGAAGTTTATGGTGTCTATCAAGGCTATCAAGGCTTATTAAACGATGATATCGAGAAGTTAGAACTCGGTTCTGTTGGAGATACAATCCAACGCGGCGGAACATTCTTATATTCGGCAAGATGTCCTGAATTTAAAGAACCAGAGGTACGTAAAAAAGCAATAGAAAATTTACGTAAAAGAGGTATTGAAGGCTTAGTAGTTATTGGTGGAGACGGTAGCTATAGAGGTGCACAACGTATAAGCGAAGAATGCCAAGAAATCCAAACGATTGGCGTACCAGGAACGATTGATAATGATATTAACGGTTCGGACTTTACAATTGGTTTTGACACAGCTTTAAATACAATTATTGATTGTGTCGACAAGATACGAGATACGGCTTCAAGCCATGCAAGAACATTTATCATTGAAGTTATGGGTCGCGATTGCGGGGACTTAGCACTTTGGGCAGGCCTTTCAGTAGGTGCAGAAACAATTATTGTTCCTGAAGTTGAAACAGACATTAAAGAAGTCGCTGAAAAGATTGATAATGGTATAAGACGTGGAAAGAAACACTCAATTGTTATGGTAGCTGAAGGATGTATGTCTGGTGAAGATTGCGCGAATGAATTGACTAAATATATTAATGTTGATGCTCGTGTATCTGTATTAGGACATATCCAACGTGGTGGCAGCCCAAGTGGTGCAGATAGAGTGCTCGCTTCACGATTGGGTGGGCATGCTGTAGACTTATTACTTGAAGGAAAAACAGCAATTGGCGTTGGTATCCGCAACAATGAATTAACAGACACATCGTTTGAAGAAATATTCAGAGCTAATGAACACAAGTTTGATTTCGAAACTTATGCTCTAACAAATGAATTATCGATATAAAATACTGGGAGGCATTAATAATGAGAAAAACTAAAATTGTTTGTACAATTGGACCTGCATCAGAATCTGAAGAAATGCTTGAGAAATTAATTAAAGCTGGAATGAACGTAGCAAGATTGAATTTCTCACATGGTGACCATGCAGAACATAAAGCTAGAATTGATAGAATTCGCGAAGTATCACAAAGATTGGGTAAAACTGTTGGGATACTTTTAGATACTAAAGGTCCTGAAATCCGTACTCACAACATGAAAGATGGTGCTATTGAACTTGAAAAAGGTACGGAAGTCATCGTAAGTATGACTGAAGTTGAAGGTACACCAGATAAATTCTCAGTAACTTACGATAATCTAATAAATGATGTTCAAGAAGGGTCATATATTTTATTAGATGATGGTCTCATCGAATTACAAGTAAAACAAATAGATAAAACAAATGGCGAAGTTATTTGTGGTGTATTAAATACTGGAGAGTTAAAAAATAAAAAAGGCGTTAACCTACCGGGTGTTAAAGTAAGTTTACCTGGAATTACAGATAAAGATGCTGAAGATATTAAATTTGGTATAAGTGAAAATATTGATTTCATTGCAGCAAGCTTTGTACGTCGCCCAAGTGATGTGTTAGATATACGTAAATTACTTGAAGAAGGTAAAAATACAAACATCAGCATTATTCCTAAAATTGAAAACCAAGAAGGTATTGATAACATTAAAGAAATACTTGAAGTTTCTGATGGTTTAATGGTTGCGCGCGGTGATATGGGTGTTGAAATACCGCCAGAATCAGTACCAATGGTACAAAAAGACTTAATTAGACAATGTAATAAATTAGGTAAACCAGTTATTACAGCTACTCAAATGCTAGATTCAATGCAACGCAACCCACGTGCTACACGCGCTGAAGCAAGTGATGTTGCTAATGCTATTTATGATGGTACAGACGCAGTTATGCTTTCAGGTGAAACTGCTGCTGGCCTATATCCAGAAGAAGCTGTTAAAACAATGCGTAATATTGCAATCTCAGCTGAAGCTGCACAAGATTATAAACGTTTATTATCTGACCGTACAAAACTTGTGCAAACTTCACTAGTGAATGCTATTGGTGTATCTGTCGCACATACAGCACTGAATTTAAATGTAAAAGCAATTGTCGCAGCAACTGAAAGTGGTTCTACAGCTAGAACGATTTCTAAATATCGTCCTAAATCAGATATTATTGCAGTTACACCTCACGTTGAAACTGCACGTCAATGTGCACTAGTATGGGGCATTTACCCTGTAGTTAAAGAAGGACGTAAAACAACAGATGCTATGTTGAATACAGCAGTAGCTACAGCTGTTGAGACTGAAAAAGTTCAAAACGGTGATTTAATTATTATTACTGCTGGTGTACCTACAGGTGAGAAAGGTACTACAAACATGATGAAATTACATCTTGTAGGTGATGAATTGGCTAAAGGTCAAGGTATTGGCAGAAACTCAGTTGTAGGAAACACATTAGTTGTCAAAAACGCGAGTGAACTAGAAGGTAAAGATCTATCTGAAACAATTATTGTCACTTCTTCAGTAGATGAAACGCTTGTGCCATATATTGAACAAGCAGGGGGATTAATTGCAGAAGAAAATGGAATTACTTCACCAAGTGCCATTATTGGTTTAGAAAAAGGCATCCCTACTATTGTTGGAGTTGAAAATGCAACAGAAGAAATTCAAAATGATATCTTGATAACTGTAGATGCAAATCAAGGTAAAGTGTTTGAAGGTTATGCTAACGTACTTTAATTAATTGAATCGAAATCAGGCTCAAAGATGAAAATGTGTTGCTTACTTAATAAAGAGAACTCATATAACAACTTAATTTTTCTTAAATGTTTTTAACATACACTTGTTTGAGTGGTAAAAATTAAAAATTTGATATAAGCCTATTTTGATTCCAGTTATCTACTGCTATATCGTTAAAGAGACCGAGACATCTTTTTTATGTCTCGGTCTTTATTTGTTTTTATAAAATCGAAAACGGAATAAAAACTGCATTTTTAAACATTCTGTTATATTTTCTGATGCTAATCGCTATAAATAACCAAAATGATAAAATAGATACTATTTACCTTTATCATTTTGAGTTATTATATTATAATTATTTTAAATTAATATTTGCCACTTTTTTATATCTTAAATACATCAGGCTTAATATGATAAACCATATAGGTGTTAAAAAAACTGCTCTTCTTGTATCTACGTTTACGAACAATAAACAAAATACTAAGCAAAAGAAAATCAAAATGATGTATCCCATATATTTACCACCGATTAATTTATAGGTAGCTTTTTTGTGCAATTCAAGGTTATGGCGATGATAATTAATATACGCCACAATAATTAACGCCCAAACAATTAGAAATAATACCGTAGATACAGTCGTAATATATGTAAATACTAATGTTGCATTTGGAATAATATAATTCAACAATACGGATATTAATAACAGCGCACATGAAACGAAAATGGCTATATGAGGTACGCCGTTTTTGTTTGTTTTTTCAAAAATAGGCGGCGCTTGCTGTTGATTTGATAAGCCAAATAGCATACGACTATTAGAGAATATGCCGCTGTTACAAGATGACGCTGCAGCAGCTAAGACGACAAAGTTAATGATACCGGCTGCAAATGGAATACCGATTAAAGCAAATAGTCTAACAAAAGGGCTTTCGTCAGGATTGATGTTGTTCCAAGGGATGATAGACATAATTACCGTTAAAGCACCGACATAGAATACTAGAATTCTTATAGGCACACTATTGATGGCTTTAGGAATTGTTTTAGTTGGATCTTTTGTCTCTCCAGCAGTAACGCCAATCAATTCAATACCAACAAAAGAAAATAAGGCCATTTGAAATGACATTAGAAATCCACTAACCCCTTTAGGAAAAATCCCATTATTATATAAATTTGTTAACGATGTATGACCAAACTGTGTATCGTATGCCATTACAATCATCACAATACCAACGAAAATAAGTGCCAAGATAGTAACTACTTTAATAATTGAAAACCAGAACTCTAATTCTCCGAATAATTTGGCACTAAGCAAATTTAATGACATTAAAATCAGTACACAAAACAAAGCGCTTATCCAGTTAGGGATATGTGGGAACCAAAAACTGACGTATTTAGCCACTGCTGTAACTTCAGCCATACCAGTTATAATCCAACATAGCCAGTATGTCCACCCAGTAACGAATCCAGCAAACGGACCGAGATATTGATTTGTCACATCGGCAAAAGATCTAAAATGAGTGTTTGTTACTAGTATTTCTCCTAATCCTCTCATAAACATAAATAGCATAAACCCGATAATAATGTATGTCAGTAAAATTGAAGGGCCAGTTAAAGCTATTGTTTGTCCAGCGCCTAAAAAGAGACCTGTGCCGATAGCACCTCCGATAGCAATTAACTGAATATGTCGATTGCTCAATTCTCTTTGTAACTGTTGTTTTGACATAAGTTTTAACTCCTTTATTAAGTTATTTATTATTATGATACTCAACTTAAAATAAAACAACTCTTTTTTTATTTTTATAGACTAGTGTTAGTGTAAATTTATATTAACAATTTGTTATTAATCACGATAACCAATTAAAAATCATTATAAATTGAAGAAAGGGTAATTACATATTAGAATGAGAATATAGCAACACGCAATCATATGGCGTGTTTAAGGGCATATAAACTAATTATCATTTCTTAATGATTGGTGTGATTATAAACTGAAATATTCACAAAAACGTAAATATTGTCTATAATGGTCTATGAAAGCCATTTCATTATGAAATAGAAAAGGGGAATATATATGGCAGAGTTACAAAAAGGTTTAGAAGGGGTAATTGCATCAGAAACTAAAGTAAGCTCAATTATTGATAGTCAACTTACATACGCAGGCTATGAAATTGATGACTTAGCTGAAAATGCTGAATTCGAAGAAGTTGTCTTTTTACTATGGCACTATCGATTACCTAATAAAGAGGAACTGCAAGCATTTAAAGAAAAACTCTTTAAATATATGACTTTAAACCCTAGGGTATATAATCATTTCAAAGAGTATGCAACAAGCAATGTACATCCAATGACAGCGCTAAGAACATCAGTGTCTTATATCGCTCACTTTGATGAACATGCCGAGGATGAAAGCGATGATCAGACAATGGAACGTGCCGTACGTATCCAAGCAAAAATTGCGTCTCTTGTTACTGCATACGCCAGAGTAAGAGATGGCAAAGAACCTGTCAAACCGAGCAGTGATTTAAATTATGCCGCAAACTTCTTGTATATGTTGCGTGGTGAATTACCAACAGACATCGAAGTTGAAGCATTTAATAAAGCATTAGTATTACATGCGGATCATGAACTAAATGCTTCTACGTTTACTGCTAGATGTGCAGTATCTTCGTTATCTGATATGTATTCTGGCATTGTAGCAGCTGTTGGTTCATTAAAAGGGCCGTTACATGGTGGGGCAAATGAACGTGTAATGAGTATGCTTTCAGAGGTTAAATCAATTGATGAAGTAGATGAGTACATTGATAATAAAATTAAAAATAAAGAAAAAATAATGGGCTTTGGCCATCGTGTGTATAAAAATGGTGACCCAAGAGCTAAATTCTTAAAAGAGATGAGTAAAAAGATAACTTCTGAAACAGGCCAAAGTCAGTTATTTGATATCTCAGTTAAGATAGCTGATAAAATGCAAGAAGAAAAAGGCCTTATCGCAAATGTTGACTTCTATAGTGCGACTGTATACCATAGCATGAATATTGAACATGACTTATTTACACCTATTTTTGCAGTAAGTAGAACTTCCGGGTGGATTGCGCATATACTAGAACAATACAGAGATAATAGAATCATGCGTCCAAGAGCACAATATATTGGTGAAACAAATAGAACTTATGCACCAATAGAAGAAAGATAATCTGAATATTACTCATTTTTTAAAAATTATAAAACTATTGAACTAAAAAACAATTCAAATTACGGAGGTATATTTACATGGCAGGAGAAAAAGTAGTTAAAACATCAGAAGGGTTAACAGTTCCAAACAATCCTATTATTCCTTATATTATCGGTGACGGTATTGGGCCAGATATTTGGTCAGCAGCAAGCAGAGTGATTGATGCAGCAGTTGAAAACGCTTATAACGGCGAAAAGAAAATTGAGTGGAAAGAAGTATTAGCTGGCCAAAAAGCATTCGACGAAACAGGTGAATGGCTACCTAAAGAAACATTAGATACAATTAATGAATATTTAATTGCAATTAAAGGTCCGCTTACGACACCAATTGGTGGTGGTATCCGTTCTTTAAATGTTGCTTTACGTCAAGAACTTGATTTATTTACTTGCCTAAGACCTGTACGTTGGTTCCAAGGTGTGCCTTCACCAGTTAAACGCCCAGAAGATACAGATATGGTTATCTTCCGAGAAAATACTGAAGATATTTATGCGGGTATTGAATTTAAAGAAGGTACGCCAGAAGCTAAAAAGTTAATTGACTTCTTACAAGATGAAATGGGTGCTAAAAATATTAGATTCCCAGAAACTTCAGGCATTGGTGTAAAACCTGTTTCTAAGGAAGGTACAGAGCGTTTAGTGCGTGCAGCGATTCACTATGCATTAGATAACAATCGCAAATCAGTAACTTTAGTGCATAAAGGTAATATCATGAAGTTTACTGAAGGCGCGTTTAAACAATGGGGCTATGATTTAGCACACAATGAATTTGGTGATAAAGTATTTACATGGCAACAATATGATGAAATTGTTGAAAAAGATGGTAAAGAAAAAGCAAATAAAGTTCAAGAACAAGCTGAAAAAGACGGTAAGATTATTATTAAAGATTCAATTGCAGATATTTTCTTACAACAAATTTTAACGCGTCCTGCAGATCATGATGTAGTTGCTACTATGAACCTTAATGGGGATTATGTATCAGACGCATTAGCAGCACAAGTTGGTGGAATTGGAATAGCGCCAGGGGCAAACATTAACTATGAAACGGGTCATGCTATTTTTGAAGCTACACATGGCACTGCTCCTAAATACGCTGGGTTAAATAAGGTGAATCCATCTTCTGAGATTCTAAGTGCATCTTTAATGTTAGAACATTTAGGTTGGCAAGAAGCTGCTGACAAGATAACTGAATCTATTGAGAAAACAATTGCTTCAAAAGTTGTCACTTACGATTTTGCACGTTTAATGGACGGCGCTAGAGAAGTATCAACTTCTGAATTTGCAGACGAACTTATTAAAAACATTAAGTAATATATCATCAAAGTAAGTGTTTATATAAATTGAAATACTTTTACAGGAGTAAGCATAGAAATCAGATGACGTTATGATTTCTATCTTGCTCCTTTTTTATTTAAATTTATCTAAGAAGGAGATATTAAATAGTGATAACTAAATTATTTTTGCTTATAATAGAAAATATAAGCGTTGAAATATAAAGTAAATGTTAAGTAAATATTAACTTTTTAAATACTTAGGCTTAAATTATTTATCTTGAAATCCCTTAGTGATTTGTTAAATAAGACAATACAATTTTTTTGTAATTATTTTACAAATAACTAACGATCAATGATTTATTAAGTTTATGTAAAAATACTTTTAAGTATGTTATTTTTATTAAAATATAAGTTATAATTAATTTGTAATCATAAAATTGGAGGTATACTATGTCACAAAAAGTACTTGTAGTAGATGATGAGCAATCAATCGTAACCTTGTTAAAATATAATTTAGAGCAAGCTGGATACATAGTGGAAGTTGCTTATGATGGCGAAGAAGCTTTAGAAAAAGTAAATACTTCAAATCCAGAATTGGTTGTATTGGATGTTATGCTTCCTAAAAAAGACGGTATCGAAGTGTGTAAAACGATTCGTTCAGACAAAAATTTAGTGCCAATTTTAATGTTAACTGCTAAAGATGATGAATTTGATCGCGTGTTAGGTCTAGAGCTTGGCGCAGATGATTATATGACAAAACCATTCTCTCCACGGGAAGTGGTAGCTCGAGTCAAGGCAATTTTAAGGCGCTCAGCAATGATAAGTGAGGCTGTACCAGGTGATGAAGACGAAGATGATATTTTAATTGGTTCAATAAGAATTAGACCTGAATACTTTGAAGTTTATCGTGAAGATGAATTACTCGAATTAACACCTAAAGAATTCGAATTATTGTTATACCTTATAGAAAGACAAGGAAGAGTTATAACGCGTGAACATATGTTAAACTCTGTTTGGAATTATGAATTTGCTGGCGATTCAAGAATTGTGGATGTACATATTAGTCATTTGAGAGATAAATTGGAAGAAAATCCTAAGCAGCCTAAATTGATAAAAACAGTTAGAGGCTTAGGCTATAAGTTGGAAAGACCTAAAGTTTAATGCTGAAGTTTCACCAGAGACTATTATTTTTATTATGTACAATTGTTATCGTTAGTTTTATTGCGTTAGGTGCGATTATTACACATGTTATTTATAATACTGTTATTTCAAACCAAGAAGGCGACTTAGAACATCAAGCACAACATCTCGTAAGCTTATACAATCAAGATAAAACAAATGAAATTAAAGACATTGCTAAGAGTGAAAAATTCACATTATTCATTACTAAAGATAACGACAAAATATTTTCCACAAATGAAGGCACTCATATTAATAAAGATATTAATAATGAAGCGAACCCTTCTAAGTTGATATACGATAAAGTAGGAGACAATCATAGGTACACTTTCAAAACGTCTTTAAAAGATAAAGATATTATAATTAGTAGTATTGATAATGAAATTTTTGAATTACAAGTTGGTATTTGGAAATACGTGGGACTAATCGGTTTGTTTGTTTTAATTATCATTTTCTTTGTTGTTAGAAGCATTAATAGGACTTACATTAGACCTATCAACGAAGTCACATACGCAACAAATCTTTTAGCTGAAGGTTATTACCATGTCAGAGTGCCTGAAAGCAATGTCAAAGAAACAAGAGAGCTATTTGTTACCACAAATGAGTTAGCTAGAAGACTACAGCGATTGAATCACAAACAAAAATTGCAATCTAACCGTTTGAAGACAACAATAGAAAACATACCTAGCTCAATTTTAATGATTGATAAATATGGAGACATCGTAGTAGCTAATAGATCATATTATGATGTATTTAACCCTGAGGATGCAGTAGAACATAAAAATTATATTGATTTTATTGACCCTGAGATACAACCATTGATTGCTGCAGCATTTAAAGTAGAAAAATCTACATATGATCAAATCAAATTAACGATTGACCAAGTACATCAAAAATACTTTGATACAGCGTGTATTCCAATTTTATCTAAAAACAAAAAAAATTTATATGGTATGGTGGTCGTGCTGCATGATATAACAAATTTAAAAAAATTAGAAAATTTAAGACGCGAATTTGTTGCCAATGTATCACATGAATTAAAAACACCTATTACATCAATTAAAGGCTTTGCAGAAACTTTACTAGACGGCGCTAAAGACGATGCACAAACGTTAAACGATTTCCTAGAAATCATTTCAAAAGAATCTAACCGTATTGAAACGTTAGTTTATGATTTGTTAGATTTGTCTCATGTGGAACAGCAGACACAATTAGAAACAGAGCCTACAAGCTTATCCGAAATCGCAGAAACTACAATAAAAAACATGCAAAATATCGCTGAAAATAAAAACATCACAATCGTTAACGAAATTAATCGTGATATTATTATCGAAGCAAATAAGGATAAAGTCTCACAAGTAGCACTTAACCTGCTATCCAATGCGATAAGTTATTCTAAAGTTTCAGAAGAAGTCATTGTGCGTGTTTTTAAAGAAGGCAATAAGCGTATTTTAGAAGTTCAAGATTTTGGTATTGGTATAAGTGAGCAAGACCAAAAACATATATTCGAACGTTTTTACCGTGTAGATAAAGCTCGAAGCAGAGATTCTGGTGGCACAGGACTTGGTCTGTCAATCACTAAACATATTATGGAAGCACACCACGGCAGAATCAATGTATTTAGTGAGCCGGAAAAAGGTTCGACGTTTAGAGTAACATTTTTCGAATAGAATATGTCTATAACCAATCATTTCAATCGATTTAACCCTAGCAATTTAGGGTTAAATCGATTGATTTATTTTTATTATCGCTTTTAAAAAGCTCTTTTAGAAATCTGTATGTCGAATGAATACTGATTAACATATCATTTATGCTAAAATAGTATATAAATATGTGTTGGAGGTTAAAATATTGAACAAATTAATTTTAATTGATGGTAATAGTTTAAGCTTTAGAGCTTTCTACGCATTACCATTATTACAAAATAAAGCTGGTATCCATACGAATGCCGTTTATGGTTTTGCGATGTTACTAGAAAAAATAATTAAAGAAGAACAGCCTACACATTTTTTAGTTGCTTTCGATGCAGGGAAAACAACATTCAGACATGAACAATACAGTGAATACAAAGGAGGGCGTCAATCCACGCCACCCGAGTTAAGTGAACAATTTCCTTATGTTAGACAACTATTAGATGCATATCAAATCAAACGCTACGAACTTGAAAATTATGAAGCGGACGATATTATTGGCACTTTAAGTAAACAAGCCAATAGTGAAAACTTCCAAACTATTATCATCACCGGTGACCGTGATTTAACACAACTAGCTACAGATGACGTTACAATCTATTATACTAAAAAAGGTGTTACAGACGTAGATCATTACACGCCTGAATTTATCGCTGAAAAGTATGATGGATTAACACCTACACAAATCATTGATATGAAAGGTTTGATGGGTGATACATCAGATAATATCCCAGGCGTAGCAGGGGTAGGTGAAAAAACTGCAATTAAACTGCTGAAGCAATTTTCAAGCGTAGAGAATGTATATAATCATATTGACCAAGTGTCCGGAAAGAAATTAAAAGAAAAACTTGAAAATAGTAAAGACGATGCTTTAATGAGTAAGACGCTTGCGACAATTAATTGTGAAAGCCCTATTGAAGTTGCGCTAGAAGATACAAAATTACCAGATCATCCCCATACTGAGGATAAGGTTGAATTATTTAAAAAGTTAGAGTTTAATCAACTTTTAAATCAAATGGATGTTTCAAATGATACGTCTAGTGCAGAAGAAATGGATATTGAGATAGAGCAAGATTTTTCAAATGTAGATTTCCAAACATTAAGTTCCGCGACAATTCATTTTGAATTAGATGGTGTTAATTATCTAAAAGATAATATTTTAAAATTTGGATTATATGATGGTGAGCATCATGTAGTAATCAATGCAGATCAAATAAAAACATACCCTGCATTAGTAGCGTGGCTAGAAGATGATACTACAGAGAAAATTGTTTATGATGCTAAAAAATCTTATATCGTAGCGCATCGGCTAGATATTAATATCAAACATATCGTTTTTGATGTTATGTTAGCAAGTTATATCATTGACCCTTCACGTACAATCGATGATGTCAATTCTGTAGTGGCAAATTATGGCCAACATTATGTACAATCAAGTGTTGCAATATATGGTAAAGGTAAGAAAAAGCATATTCCTGAAGATGAGGTATTAAACCCATATGTGGGAACAATTATTGAAGCGATTGATCAAGTCAAATCCAAAATTCAAAAACAATTAGATGAATATAATCAGTCTGATTTATTATACGACTTGGAATTACCATTAGCGCGTATATTAAGTGAAATGGAAGAAACTGGTATTTATACAGAAATCAGTGAATTACAAAAAATGGAGAAAGAAATCCAAGGTAAATTAGACGTTTTGATTGAGAATATCTATGATGCAGCAGGTGAAACGTTTAACATTAACTCGCCAAAACAATTAGGCGTTGTGTTATTTGAGACACTTAAATTACCGGTAATTAAAAAGACTAAAACAGGTTATTCGACTGCAGTAGATGTTTTAGAGCAGTTACAAGGTGAACATCCAATTATTGAATATATTTTAGAATACAGACAACTAGCTAAATTACAGTCTACTTACATTGAAGGTTTACAAAAGGTTATCGGTGAAGATAATCGTATTCATACACGCTTTAACCAAACATTGGCTCAAACAGGACGTTTGTCATCAGTTGATCCTAATTTGCAAAATATACCTGTGCGTTTAGACGAAGGTCGAAAAATAAGAAAAGCATTCAAATCTAGTGATGAAAATAATGTTATATTCTCAGCTGACTATTCACAAATTGAACTAAGGGTATTGGCACATATTACGCAAGATGAAAGTTTAAAACAAGCATTTATTAATGATGAAGATATTCATACTGCAACAGCAGTTAAAGTATTTAATGTTGCACCTGAAGAAGTAGATAGTTTAATGCGAAGACAAGCTAAAGCAGTAAATTTCGGTATTGTTTATGGGATTAGTGATTATGGCTTGAGTCAAAGTTTAGGTATAACACGAAAACAAGCTAAAAAATTCATAGATGATTATCTAGATAGCTTCCCAGGTGTGAAACAATATATGGAAGATATCGTTAAGGATTGTAAAGCACAAGGGTATGTAGAAACATTACTGCATAGACGGAGATATATCCCTGATATCACAAGCAGAAACTTTAATTTAAGAAGTTTTGCTGAACGAACAGCAATGAATACGCCAATACAGGGAAGTGCAGCAGATATTATCAAACTTGCGATGGTATATTTTGCAAATGAAGTCAAACATACGAATTTCCATGCGCAATTATTGCTGCAAGTTCATGATGAATTGATTTTCGAATTACCAAAAGAAGAAATAAACGATTTTGAAAAATTTATTGAAGAAATAATGGATAATGCACTTAAGTTAGACGTTCCATTGAAAGTGGAATCTAGTTATGGGCAAACATGGTATGATGCAAAATAGAAAGAAGGGAATAACATGCCTGAACTACCTGAGGTTGAACATGTTACAAGGGGGATTAAGCCTTTTGTAAAAGGGCAGAAAATTGAAGAAGTTATCTTTTCTGATAAAGTGATAGAGGGTAAAGATAAAGGCAAAGAAACGATTATAAAAGGTTTAGCATTAGATACATTTAAACGTTATACTGAAGGTTATACGATATATGATATCGAACGACGAAGTAAATATATCGTTTTTTATATTGAAAATAATTCTGAACAAAGAATATTAATTAGTCATCTAGGCATGGCTGGTGGATTTTTTGTTGTAGATAAATTAGAAGACATCAACGTCCCTAATTACCGTAAACATTGGCATGTGATTTTTAAATTAAATAATGATAAACTACTTGTTTATTCAGATATTCGTAGATTTGGAGAAATTAGAAATGTAGCTTCTTTTGACGCATATCCATCATTCTTAGAGATTGCGCCAGAACCTTTTGACAAAGAGGCCTTATCACACTATATGGCTTGGTTTGATAAGAGGTTATATCAAAATAAACCAATCAAACAAATGATTTTAGATCATAGGGTGATTTCTGGTTGTGGTAATATTTATGCTTGTGAAGCATTATTTAGAGCCGGTATTAACCCTGCACGCAAGTCTAAAGAATTGAACCATCAAGAAAAAGAAATGTTATTTTATTATGTTCGTGAAGTATTAGAAGCGGGTATTAAATATGGTGGTGCTAGCATTTCAGACTATCGTCATGCTGACGGTAGCACAGGTACGATGCAAATGCATTTAAACGTATATAAACAAAAGACATGTAAAGTGTGCGGAAATGATATTGAAACGCAAGTGATTGCAACACGTAATAGTCATTTCTGCCCGACATGTCAAAAATGAAGGAAGAGTGAAATTATGCCTAAAGTTATTGGATTAACTGGTGGTATCGCATCAGGTAAATCGACTGTTTCAGAATTACTATCTGTGCATGGCTTTAAAATAGTGGATGCTGATATTGCATCACGTAAAGCAGTAGAGAAGGGTTCGAAAGGCCTTGATCAAGTTAGAGCAACATTTGGAGATGAAGCAATTGGTGAAGATGGTAACATGAATCGTTCCTATGTTGGCGATCTTGTCTTTAATCATCCAGAAAAACGGTTAGAATTGAATGAAATCGTACATCCAATTGTGAGAGAAATCATGGAAAAAGAAAAAGAAGCTTATTTAGAAGATGGAGATAATGTTATTATGGATATCCCTTTATTATATGAAAATGATTTACAAGATACAGTGGATGAGGTGTGGCTCGTTTACACTTCAGAAAGTATACAGATAGATAGATTAATGCAACGTAACGATATTTCTATGGAAGATGCTAAAGCGCGAGTATATAGCCAAATTTCTATAGATAAAAAACGTAGAATGGCGGATCATGTGATAGATAATAGAGATTCTAAAATAGAGTTGAAACAAAATTTAGAACAATTATTAGTAGATGAAGGTTATATTGAGAATGCAACAGACCATTCTCAAGAAGTTTAAATGATGAACAATGGTTGCGTTCATTGAATCGTTAAATAATGAATTGCAATAATTTATAAATGCGGGTGTAGAGACTAAGTCAAACTAAAACTTTGATTTTGTCCTACTCTCGTTTTTTTTTTAGGTTATGAAAATATTAATCAAGCTATTTGGTTGTATGATAAGAATGAATATCGCAAACTTACAATTTTATAAACTTTAAATTTTTTAAAAATTATTCAAGAAAACGCTTTCTCATTCATCTATTTATGTTATACTAATTCCATAAAGTATAACACTAAGACAAGGGGTGCTTTGAATGACGACAAATATTGCAATTAATGGCATGGGTAGAATAGGTAGAATGGTATTAAGGATTGCATTAAAACGTGAGGATATGAATATAGTAGCGATTAATGCTAGCTATCCACCCGAGACAATTGCACACTTAATCAATTATGATACGACACACGGTAACTACGATTTAAAAGTAGAACCGGTGGAGAACGGTATAATGGTCGATAATCATAAAATTAAGCTTGTAGCTGATAGAAACCCAGAAAATTTACCTTGGAAAGCACTAGATATCGACGTTGTAATTGAAGCTACAGGTAAATTCAACCATGGGGATAAAGCTATCGCACATATTAAAGCTGGCGCTAAAAAAGTATTGTTAACAGGGCCTTCTAAAGGCGGTGCTGTGCAAATGATAGTTAAAGGTGTTAATGATGACCAATTAGATATCGAAAAATACGATATCTTTAGCAACGCCTCATGCACAACAAATTGTATCGGACCTGTAGCTAAGGTATTAAATGACCAATTTGGTATTCAAAATGGTTTAATGACAACTGTTCATGCTATTACTAATGACCAAAACAACATTGATAATCCACATAAAGATTTAAGACGTGCACGTTCATGCAATGAAAGCATCATTCCAACTTCCACAGGAGCTGCAAAAGCACTTAAAGAAGTATTACCTGAATTAGAAGGTAAACTACATGGCATGGCGTTAAGAGTGCCAACTAAAAATGTATCTTTAGTAGATTTAGTAGTGGATTTAGATACTTCAGTAACAGCCGAAGAAGTTAACGAAGCATTTAAAAACCACCCGTTAGACCATGTGATTGCAACTGAAGATGCACCGCTTGTATCAATGGACTTTAATACAAACCCACATTCAGCAATTATTGATACGCAAAGTACGATGGTAATGGGTGATAACAAAGTAAAAGTGATTGCTTGGTATGACAATGAATGGGGATACTCAAACAGAGTGGTTGATGTGGCCGAAGAAATTGGTCAGTTATTAAAAAATAATATTTCAACCGTAGCACATTAATACCTTATTTAATAAACACAAAATATAACATTATCTAAATTAATTGATTATGAATGAATATTTATTTATTATTGAAGATAATACAAAACTCCTTTTAAAGTAAGAACAGATATCTTACATTAAAAGGAGTTTTTATTTTCAAATATTTATTATAAACGAAATGCTTTTTAAAACTAATTGCTGAATTGTGTAATAGCAATCTTTTGTGCCTTAAAGATTTGTAGTATAATGTAAGGTAATCAAATTGAGAGGGTGGTAATTCGATGAAATGCCCGAAATGTAGTTCAACGCACTCTCGCGTTGTAGATTCACGACATGCTGATGAAGTAAATGCGATTCGACGTAGAAGAGAATGTGAACAATGTAGCACAAGGTTCACTACGTTCGAACATATTGAAAAACGACCGCTAATCGTTGTGAAAAAAGACGGTACACGAGAACAATTTTTACGTGAAAAAATATTAAATGGTTTAGTGCGTTCATGTGAGAAGAGACCAGTACGCTATCAACAGTTAGAAGATATTACAAATAATGTAGAATGGAAATTGCGAGATGAAGGACATGCAGAAATTTCTTCTAGAGAAATAGGAGAACATGTGATGAATTTATTAATGCATGTCGATCAAGTATCTTACGTACGCTTTGCGTCAGTTTATAAAGAATTTAAAGATGTTGATCAATTATTGCAATCAATGCAAGGGATTTTAGCAGAGAATAAACGGAGTGATTCTTAAATGGGATTACAGCCCTATGATTATGGTTTGAGGCCACATGACGATTTCCATGTCATACGCCGGTTTTATCTAAATCATAAACATTTAGAAATACTAAATAGATTATTTACGCCCATGATAGGATCAAAGGCGATTGGTTTATACCATTATTTAAACCAGTTTGTTGAATTTAAACAAGATATGGTATTGACACATTATATTATCATGAGTGAATTGAAGATAAATTTACTTGAATTTAGAAAAGAAATGGATTTGTTAGAGGGTATAGGATTAGTAAAATCTTATGTTAACCATAATCAGCAACATTCTTCTTTTGTATATCAATTAATTCAACCGCCATCATCTCAGCAATTTTTCAATGACCCTATGCTGTCAGTATATTTATATAGCGAGGTCAGTAAACAACGCTATTTTCAATTAAAGGCACATTTTGAGGATTACGTGTCTATCGATTTAGACCAGTACCAAGATGTCACACGTACTTTTACTGATGTTTTTAAAGTGCCTAATAAATCAATGACTGTAGATACACAACAGATTGAAAGTGAAGAGGCGTATGGTGGTATGGATTTATCACATGTGCACTTTGATTTTGAAACACTATATGATTTATTACAAAACCATTTTATCAGTACAAAGATTATTAATCATGAAGCGAAAACGCTGATAACGCAAATTGCAACTTTATATGGTTTAACACCAGAAGCCATGAAACGTATTATTTTGAAATCAATTACGAGTGCGCAAACACTCTCTTTTGAAGAATTGCGTAAACATGCAAGAACGTACTATCTTATTGAGCATGAACAACAGTTGCCGAAACTGAATGCTCAAGAAACAAACTATCATAATAATGAAAATAGTGGGGAAAATATACAACCATCTGATGCATCTAACAATTGGTTAAAGCAATTAGATGAAACGAGTCCAATTGATATGCTTGCATCTTGGTCTGAATCTGAACCGACAACACAGCAAAAATACATGATTGAAGAATTGATTGAGAGAGAACAGTTGCCATTTGGTGTGATTAATATACTTTTACAATTCGTGATGTTAAAAGAAGATATGAAACTTCCTAAATCATATATTTTTGAAATTGCATCAAATTGGAAGAAAAAGGGAATTAAGACGGCAGAACAGGCTTATCATTACGCGAAGAAGGTAAATCAACCCAAAGACACTCACTCCAATCAAGTTACAAAGGGTAAATATAAACCTAAACAACTTGTTTCTAGAGAAATGACACCGAAATGGTTAGAAGAACGTGATAACAAAGCTTCTAATTCACAAACTTCAGATAATAATGTAAATGCTGATGAAGATGAAACATTAAAAAGAGATCGTGAAGCGTTATTAAAACGATTAAATAGCAAGAGAGAGGAGGAATAATATATGAAGTCTTTCAATCATATTATGGGTGATTCTAAAGATTTAAGTAAACGAATTGAAAAGATTAAAAAAGATGTCATAAACGATCCTGACGTAAAAACATTTTTAGAATCACACCAATCTGAAGTAACAAACGCAATGATCGACCAAGATTTAAATATTTTGCAAGAATATAAAGACCAAGAAAAACATTATGACGGCCACGATTTTAAAGACTGTCCTAACTTTGTTAAAGGTCATATTCCAGAATTATACGTAGAAAATCAACATATCAAGATTCGTTACCTTCCTTGTCCTTGTAAAATAAAATATGACGAAGAGAAATTTAATGCGCATTTAATCTCTTCACATCATATGCAACGTGATACATTGAATGCAAAATTGAGCGATATATATATGGATAGAAGGGATCGTATTGATGTTGCTATGGCAGCAACTGATATTTGTGAAAAAATAGTTAGCAAAACACCACAAGTTAAAGGATTATATATACATGGACCTTTTGGCACTGGGAAGTCATTTATATTAGGTGCAATCGCAAATCAATTAAAAGCTGAAAAAGTCTCGTCGACCATTGTATATTTACCTGAGTTTATTCGCGCTTTAAAAGGTGGATTTAAAGATGGTAGTTTTGAAACCAAATTGGCGAAAGTCCGCGAGTCCCATATCCTTATGTTAGATGATATAGGTGCTGAAGAAATCACCCCATGGGCAAGAGATGAAGTGATTGGACCATTGTTACATTATAGAATGGTCCAAGAATTACCAACATTCTTCAGTTCTAATTTAAGTTTTGAAGAATTAGAATATCACTTATCTGTCACACGTGACGGCACAGAAAAAACAAAAGCAGCTCGAATTATGGAACGGATTAAGTCATTGGCAAAACCCTATTTTTTAGAAGGAAAAAATTATCGAGACGATTGAATTCTTAAAAAAATGTTGTATAATATAGTTAAATCTAAATCAAGCGAAATAAAATGAAGACAAGATGAATAATATCATACTTCACAGAGAGCCAATGTTTGATGAAAAATTGGTAAGTATCATTATTGATTACTACTTCATTATAGATGTTTTAATAAACATCCGGCTCAAGACCGTTACCTTATGCAGAGTTTAGTTGCAATTGATATGATTGTAACTTTAATTAGGGTGGTACCGCGAAGACCTCGTCCCTTTTAGGGATGGGGTCTTTTTATTTTTGTGTAAGTTATAGCTATTCGTGAAGATTTAAGGCAAGTATAGATATAGGAGGAATTTAAATGGATCAAATAAATATTATATTTCCAGATGGTAATTCGAAAGCATTTGATAAGGGTACAACTACTGAAACAATTGCGCATTCTATTAGCCCAGGTTTAAGAAAAAAGGCAGTCGCTGGTAAATTGAACGGACAATTAATTGATTTAACAAGTCCAATTGAAAACGATGGCGAAATTGAAATCGTAACGCCTGGCAGTGAGGAAGCATTAGAAGTGTTGCGTCATTCTACTGCGCATCTTATGGCCCAAGCTTTAAAACGTTTATATGGAGATGTGAAGTTTGGTGTTGGCCCAGTAATTGAAGGCGGATTTTATTATGATTTTGATATGGCAGAAAGCGTTTCCTCTGATGATTTTGAAGAGATAGAAAAAACAATGAAACAAATTGTTAATGAAAACTATCCAATTGAACGTAAAGTAGTTTCAAGAGATGAAGCGAAGACATTTTTTGCTGACGATCCGTATAAGTTAGAGTTAATCGATGCAATCCCATCAGATGAAAATGTTACTTTGTATTCACAAGGCGAATTTACTGATCTTTGTCGCGGTGTCCATGTACCTTCAACGTCAAAAATTAAAGAGTTTAAATTATTATCAACTGCAGGTGCTTATTGGCGTGGCGATAGTGATAATAAAATGCTACAACGTATATACGGTACTGCATTCTTTGATAAAAAAGATTTAAAAGCACATTTAAAAATGCTTGAAGAACGTAAAGAACGTGACCACCGTAAAATTGGTAAAGAATTAGAATTATTCTCGAACAACCAATTAGTAGGTGCAGGTCTACCATTGTGGTTGCCAAACGGAGCAACAATTCGTCGTGAAATTGAACGATATATCGTGGATAAAGAAGTAAGCATGGGTTATGATCATGTTTACACTCCAGTAATGGCAAATGTGGATTTATATAAAACATCAGGCCACTGGGACCACTATCAGGAAGATATGTTCCCAACTATGAAATTAGATGAGAATGAAGAAATGGTCTTAAGACCAATGAACTGTCCGCACCATATGATGATTTATGCAAATAAACCTCATTCTTACCGTGAACTACCAATTAGAATTGCAGAATTAGGCACAATGCATCGCTATGAAGCAAGTGGCGCAGTATCTGGTTTGCAACGTGTGAGAGGTATGACATTGAATGATGCACATATTTTTGTAAGACCAGACCAAATTAAAGAAGAATTCAAACGCGTTGTTAATTTAATCATTGATGTTTATCAGGATTTTGGTTTCGAAAATTATAGCTTCCGTTTAAGTTATAGAGATCCAGAAGATAAAGAAAAATATTTTGATGATGATGAAATGTGGAACAAAGCTGAAAGTATGTTGAAAGAAGCGGTTGATGAACTTGGTTTAGATTATGAAGAAGCCATTGGGGAAGCTGCATTCTATGGTCCGAAATTAGACGTTCAAGTTCAAACTGCTATGGGTAAAGAAGAAACATTATCTACAGCACAATTAGACTTTTTACTTCCTGAAAAATTTGAATTGTCTTATATAGGTAAAGATGGCGAACAACATAGACCTGTTGTCATTCACCGTGGCGTTGTTTCAACAATGGAACGTTTTGTTGCATTCTTAACTGAAGAAACGAAAGGTGCATTTCCAACTTGGTTGGCACCAAAACAAGTCGAAATTATACCAGTTAATGTAGATTTGCATTATGATTATGCTAGACAACTGCAAGATGAGCTTAAATCACAGGGTGTGAGAGTAGAAATCGATGATCGCAATGAAAAAATGGGGTATAAAATAAGAGAAGCTCAAATGCAAAAAATCCCTTACCAACTTGTAGTTGGTGACAAAGAAGTTGAGAACAATGAAGTCAACGTAAGAAAATACGGTTCAAAAGATCAAGAAACTGTTGAAAAAGAAACATTTATTTGGGAACTTGTAGACGAGATTAGACTTAAAAAACAAAGATAGTCTTGAAACTCTTATTGAAATCATGTATATTACAAGTTAGTGAAATAAAAAATATTGAATTTGAGTTAGAGGTTGCGTTTTTAATCAGTAACAGTCCGGTAGCTATTTGGGGCATATGTAGGATTTGTGAAAGGTGAAGACGCCGAAACCAACAGTGACCAGATGCGCTGTTGGTTGGGTCAGTTATCGAAAGAAACTGGACTGTCACATATGTGATGTGCTACCTATATAAATGCTATTATTAAAATGGTTGCATATCTAATAGGTATGCAACCATTTTATTTTAGGTTAAAGATTATCATTCATACAAATACGGGAAAAATTTACGACAAATTGTGTAAACGACATGATTATTCTAGCGGTAATATCACTACTTACTATAAGTTTGCGTTTTTAATTATATTAGTAAGTTAACCTCTAAGTTTAAAAGAAAGGGAGCATCTATGGCAAAAGAAGAAATTCAGAATAATGGAGTAAAAAGGGGATTGAAAGATCGTCATATATCCATGATAGCAATTGGGGGTTGTATTGGGACTGGATTGTTTATGACTTCTGGTGGCGCAATTCATGATGCAGGCGCTTTAGGCGCATTGCTTGCATACGCAATTATTGGAGCAATGGTGTTTTTCCTTATGACATCATTAGGAGAAATGGCTACTTACCTACCCGTATCTGGGTCATTCAGTACGTATGCGACACGCTTTGTTGATCCATCATTAGGGTTTGCACTAGGTTGGAATTATTGGTTTAACTGGGTAATAACAGTTGCAGCTGATGTTACAATTGCAGCCCAAGTTATTCAATATTGGACGCCATTATCAGGTATCCCAGCATGGAGTTGGAGCTGTCTATTTTTAATCATTATATTCGGACTCAATGCATTATCAGTTAGAGTATATGGTGAAAGCGAGTACTGGTTTGCATTAATTAAAGTTGTAACAGTTATTATCTTTATCGCAATAGGATTACTAACCATCTTAGGTATTATGGGCGGAGAATTTGTTGGCTTCGATACATTTACTAAAGGTGGCGGCCCAATACTTGGAGATGGATTGGGTGGCAGTCTGCTAACTATTTTAGGTGTATTCTTAGTTGCAGGGTTCTCGTTCCAAGGCACTGAATTGATTGGTATTACAGCGGGTGAATCTGAAAATCCTGAACGTGCTGTGCCAAAAGCCATTAAACAAGTATTTTGGAGAATATTGATTTTCTATATATTAGCTATTTTTGTAATTGGTATGTTGATTCCGTACGATAGCCCATCATTGATGGGTGGCGGTGATGATATTGCAACTTCGCCATTTACGCTTGTATTTCAAAACGCTGGTTTAGCATTTGCGGCATCGTTTATGAATGCGGTCATCTTAACTTCGGTGCTATCAGCGGGTAACTCAGGTATGTACGCTTCTACTAGAATGTTATATTCGATGAGTAAAGATAAATTAGCATACCCTATATTTGGTAAAACAAATAAAAGCGGTGTACCTTATGTATCACTTATCGCAACAGCAATCATTGTGATTGGCATATTTGTTTTACAACATTTAAGTGGCGATGCGTATGAATACATCGTTGCAGCAAGTGGTATGACTGGTTTCATAGCTTGGGTAGGTATCGCGGTCAGCCATTATAGGTTTAGAAAAGCGTTTGATAAACAGAATTATGATAAATCTAAATTGAAATATAAAGCTAAATTATTCCCATTTGGCCCGATTTTCGCAGGCGTACTATGTGTGCTTGTAATCATTGGCCAAGACGTCGATTTTATACAAACGGGCGACTTTAATTTGAATCGCTTTATTATTACTTACATGGGTATCCCAGTATTCCTAGCATTCTTTATTTATCATAAAGTACGCTATAAAACTAAAATTGTACCATTAGAAAAAGTGAACCTTCGCCAAGACGTGGATATGGATGAAATAAAATAATATTCAAACAAAGTATTGACTTATATCAGTATTGTTGCTAAGATAGGTAATGTTGAATACGAAACGAACCAAGTAGAAGCTCCCGCTTCTCACCTGTAGCGACGCTGAATGCAGTTGGCAGGTCTATATATACATGGAAAGATCATGTGTAGAGAAGAGCGGGTATATTATATACTCGCTCTTTTTGCTTGGGATAATTTCGTAAAAATCTTGGAGGTGTCAACCATAGCAAAAGATCAGACTCAAGTTAACGAAAAGATTCGCGCAAAAGAATTACGTTTAATAGGGCAAGATGGAGAACAAATCGGTGTTAAATCGAAATCTGAAGCCTTAGAAATGGCTGAACGAGTTGGTTTAGATTTAGTCATAATGGCTCCAAATGCTAAACCACCTGTTGCAAGAATAATGGATTATGGAAAATATAAATTCGAACAACAGAAAAAAGAAAAAGAAATGAAGAAGAAACAAAAAACAATTAACCTTAAAGAAATTCGTTTAAGTCCAACAATTGAGGAACATGATTTCCAAACTAAATTGAAAAACGGACGTAAATTCTTAGAAAAAGGCGACAAATGTAAAGTTTCAATTCGTTTCAGAGGTCGTGCGATTACGCATAAAGAGATTGGACAACGTGTTTTAGAAAAATTTGCTGAAGAATGCAAAGATATTGCAACTATTGGGCAAAAACCTAAAATGGATGGACGTCAAATGTTCATTATGCTTAACCCAATAAATGAAAAATAATATTTGATAATACAGGAGGAAATGAATCATGCCTAAAATGAAAACACACCGTGGAGCTGCTAAACGTGTTAAAAGAACTGCTTCAGGTCAATTAAAACGTTCAAGAGCTTTCACTTCACATATGTTTGCACACAAAACTACTAAACAAAAACGTAAATTACGTAAAGCTTCATTAGTACACAAATCAGACATGAAACGTGTAAAACAATTATTAACTTATAAAAAATAATTGATGATATAGCTATAAGAAACAACGAAAAATTAAGAATGTACACATTTTGAGGAGGAATTTATTATGCCACGAGTTAAAGGTGGAACGGTAACAAGAGCGCGTCGTAAAAAAACGATTAAATTAGCTAAAGGTTACTTCGGTGCTAAACACACATTATATAAAGTTGCAAAACAACAAGTTATGAAATCAGGACAATACGCTTTCCGTGATCGTCGTCAAAGAAAACGTAATTTCCGTAAATTATGGATTACGCGTATCAACGCAGCTGCACGTCAACACGATATGAGTTATTCAAGATTAATGAATGGCTTAAAACAAGCTGGTATTGATGTTAACCGTAAAATGCTTTCTGAGATTGCTATTTCAGATGAAAAAGCTTTTGCTGAATTAGTTGCTAAAGCTAAAGACGCTTTAAAATAATTTTTAAGTTAAAAGAGGCTAAGACATATGTAATGTCTTGGCCTTAAATGATATATAGACAATATAAATAACTAAAATGAAAATGTATTTAATATCAAGCTTGTATACTTTTTTATAACCATCTTATCGGAGCGAGTTAGATAAATCATTTTAGCAAAATGTGATTTCTATCTCGCTCTGTTTTATGTGGTGTCAGCAATGATTATGTAGATGAAACATATGAGTATCAAATGTTTAGAGAACGACGCCTTTTAAAGTAAAGCTTGTGCATGCGTTTTAGTTGACATCTTCTGCTTATGGAAACGAATCGTTTATATATAATGATTGGAACATGCCATTGTGTATGAAAATGCTTCTACGCTTGTGTTTTGTCTCATAGGCAGAAACGTTTTGTGGGAGATCTCGAGGTATTGAAATTTTGTATTTCTGTCTGTACCTTATTAACTGTAGTATCATTTTGAGATATGTAAATGATTTGATAAAATGACAAGGAAGTCACATATGAAGGAGAAACCAATGTCTAAATTTGATGAAATGATTACAGTAGTACCAAGAAAAGTTTTATTTGATAACGAAAATAATCAATTTAATGGTTTTTTAGATAAAAATTCTAATAAAGGTCAAGACATTTTTGAAACACTTTCTAAATATGAAATTAAACGTCGTGGTGACATGGAAGAAGATCCAAGTTACAAACAACTTATTTCATATTGTATCTTAGAAAACGAGCACGATGAAATTTTAGTTTATGAACGTCTTTCTGGCGGTGGAGAATCTCGTTTGCATGGCCAATCTTCTATTGGCGTTGGTGGTCATATGAATGATGTTAAAGGCGCTGAATCTATTAACGAAGTGCTCAGAGTAAATGCTCAAAGAGAATTAGATGAAGAAGTAGGTTTACCAGAGCATAAATCTCAAAATTTAGCATACATAGGTTTTATCAATGATGATACAAATGAAGTTGGTGAAGTCCACTTGGGTGTTGTCTTTAAAATTAAAGTCGATAGTAATGATGTAGAGGCTAAAGAAACAGACACTTTAAAAATCAAATGGGTAAATCATAATAAGATAGAGCAATATGATGATTTTGAAACATGGAGTGCACTCATATTACAGGCAATACAATAGAGGTGTTGATCAATGTCTGATATTATTCCATTTCCACGCTCAAAAGATAAATTGATTAGAGAAATAAAGCAATCATATAATAAGCATGACTTTGAAACAATGTATAATCTGTTTGAGTCACTAGAAGCACAGTTTGAACTTGATGAACAAATGGCTCTGTTGAAATGTGCTATGCTTTATAAGATGGAACATTACTTAGAGTTACGTGAAGAAGCGATCATTTTATTAAAACAAGGCATTTCAAATTACGATGATTTAATCATCTATTATGTACAAAGCTTAAATGGTTTGGGTCAATATTTTGAAGTTGTCGAAATCATCAACCAAATTATCGATGAAGTAAATGACCATAAGACAAGAATGGAACTTTTTCCTATTAAAGAATATGCTTTGAGTCAAATAGATAAGCATAATACACGGGCAGCACAAATGCTACAAAATTTTGATGCTTTAACGTTAAGGGAACAAGTTAATACAATTTTATCGTTAATTGATTATAGTCAATATCGTTACCAAGAAACAGTTATGCATTTATTAAATGACGGACATTTAGCACCAAACGTTGTAAGTATTATGTTAGAATATTTACGGTTTGCTGAATGCGAATCAACAATTCACATCCATAAATTTGGATTTGAAGTTGATGTGATACCATACCAACTTGAAGGGTTGGAACACACGACGTTTAAGACTGATGTTATTCCAAATGTTTTGAAAAATATTGAGGATGACGCAGCGCAACTTATTGAAGAAGCGCTTCACTTATTGAACAATCATGCCATTTTACTTTATCCAATAAATATTGAAAACATTGCAACCAAAGATGCTTGGGTAGAAGCGTATAGTAACTACTTTAAATCTATGGTAGGCTTAGAAATATTAGATGAAACAAACCATGTTATTACATTTATCGTTTCTTTAGATAAAGAAAAATAGTGGATTTTGTATTTAACTTATTTGATTCATGGGTAAACGTTAAAAAGGAAATATAAAAGTAAAATAAGTTTCAATTTTTCATTGATTATTCATATAAAGTTCATAATTTGTGTCGAGCTTTGACGTGTGCTATAATAATGAAGTTGAAAAAATAAAATAGGATAATCATGGAGGTTTTTATACATGACAGCAACTTGGGAAAAAAAGGAAGGTAACGAAGGCGTTTTATCTGTTACTGTTCCAGCAGAAAAAGTAGACAAAGCAATTGATCAAGCTTTCAAAAAAGTGGTTAAACAAATTAATGTGCCAGGTTTCCGTAAAGGGAAAGTACCTCGCCAAATTTTTGAACAACGTTTTGGTGTAGAAGCATTGTATCAAGATGCAGTTGATATCTTATTACCAGAAGCTTACGGTGAAGCTATTGACGAAGCTGGAATCAAACCAGTTGATCAACCAGAAATTAACGTGACATCAATTGAAAAAGGTGAAGATATGACATTTGAAGCAAATGTTGTAGTTGAACCTGAAGTAGAATTAGGTGAGTACAAAGGTTTAGAAGTTGAAAAACAAAATACTGAATTAACAGAAGAAGAATTACAAGAATCAATCGATCATCAACTTGGTCATTTAGCAGAAATGGTTGTTAAAGAAGACGGCGCAGTTGAAAACGGTGATACTGTCAATATCGACTTTGATGGTTATGTCGATGGCGAACAATTTGAAGGTGGACAAGCTGAAGGTTATGACCTTGAAATTGGTTCAGGTTCATTCATTCCAGGCTTCGAAGAACAATTAGTAGGCGTGAAAGCTGGCGAAGAAAAAGATGTTACCGTAACTTTCCCAGAAGAATACCACGCTGAAGAATTAGCTGGAAAAGAAGCTACTTTTAAAACAAAAGTAAATGAAATCAAATATAAAGATGTTCCAGAATTAAATGATGAAATTGCGAATGAATTAGATGCAGAAGCTAACTCAGTAGACGAATACAAAGACAATTTACGTAAACGTTTAGCTGAACAAAAAGCAACTGAAGCTGAGAACACTCAAAAAGAGGAAGCTATCAATAAAGCAACTAATAACACAACAATTAATATTCCAGAAGCTATGATTAAAACTGAATTAGACCGTATGGTTCAAGAATTTGGACAACGTATGCAACAACAAGGTCTTAATTTAGAAACTTACTTCCAAATTTCTGGACAAGATGAGTCACAGTTAAGAGAACAAATGAAAGACGACGCAGAAGAACGCGTTAAAACAAACTTAACTTTAACTGCGATTGCTGATGCAGAAGAAGTAGAAGTAACTGACGCTGATATCGATAAAGAATTAGAAAAAATGAGTGAACAATTTAATATCTCAGTTGAAGATATTAAACAAACACTTGGAAATACTGACATTGTGAAAAATGATGTGCGTATCCAAAAAGTAATCGATTTATTAGTTGAAGAAGCAAAATTAGTAGAACCATCTAAAGATGACTCAGAAGCGTAACTAAACATTTCTCAAGCATATTGTTTGTAGGAATATAGATTAGTTGTTTAATATTGTAAATTAGTAGCAGATGCATTTGAACAATGTGTCTGCTACAATGTTTTGTGCAAAAAACTTGAGTTTTCTTCAAGTTGCATATTAAAATGCTATCTAGTATAGTCTTTAGGGAATAGGGGTGTAAATAGAATGTTCAAATTCAATGAAGATGAAGAAAATTTAAAATGCTCTTTCTGTGGTAAAGACCAAGATCAAGTTAAGAAGTTGGTTGCAGGAAGTGGCGTATACATTTGTAATGAATGTATTGAGCTATGCTCAGAAATAGTTGAAGAAGAATTAGCTCAGTCAGAATCTGAGGGGCTAACAGAATTACCAACTCCTAAAGAAATTATGGACCAATTAAATGATTATGTTATCGGCCAAGAAAAAGCTAAAAAGTCTCTAGCAGTTGCAGTGTACAATCATTATAAACGTGTTCAAAATTTAGGTCCAAACGAAGATGATGTTGAATTACAAAAAAGTAATATTGCATTAATCGGACCAACAGGTAGCGGTAAAACGCTTCTAGCTCAAACACTAGCTAAAACTTTAAACGTACCTTTTGCGATTGCAGACGCTACGAGTCTAACTGAAGCCGGGTATGTAGGTGACGATGTTGAAAATATTCTGCTACGCTTAATTCAAGCAGCTGATTTTGATGTAGATAAAGCAGAAAAAGGCATTATTTATGTAGACGAAATTGATAAAATAGCTAGAAAATCAGAGAATACATCTATTACAAGAGATGTGTCTGGTGAAGGTGTGCAACAAGCATTATTAAAAATTCTTGAAGGTACTACTGCAAGCGTGCCGCCACAAGGTGGTCGTAAACATCCAAACCAAGAGTTAATTCAAATTGATACAACGAATATCTTATTTGTACTTGGTGGTGCATTTGATGGTATTGATGAAGTAATCAAACGTAGACTTGGAGAAAAAGTGATTGGCTTTTCAAGTAGCGAAGCATCTAAATATGATGAAGATGCTATCCTTGAACAAATTAGACCTGAAGATTTACAATCATATGGTTTAATCCCTGAATTTATCGGTCGTGTGCCAATTGTTGCTAATTTAGAAACATTAGATGTAGATGCATTGAAAAACATCTTAACGCAACCTAAAAATGCGTTAGTGAAACAATATACTAAAATGTTAGAACTTGATGATGTAGCATTAGAATTTACAGATGAAGCATTATCAGCTATTAGTAATAAAGCCATAGAACGTAAAACAGGCGCACGTGGATTGCGTTCAATTATCGAAGAAGCACTGATTGATATTATGTACGATGTGCCATCTTCTGAAGGTGTTGTAAAAGTAGTTATAACTGAAGAAACAATTAATGAAGAAAAAAATCCTGAACTATACGATAAAGAAGGAAACCTTGTAAACAAGGAACAAACTTCTGCTTAATTTAGTAACACAAAAGAAAACGATACAATTCCAATTTTCCTAAAAAAAGATTGTTTTGTTGTGTAACGGCGAACATGCTAAACTCGAAAAAGTTTGACACAAAATTTATTTTCAAGTAGCGGTAGTGCCGATATGAAATTCGAGGCTGAGACGTATTTATGTCTTAGCCTCTTTCTTTGTTAAAAGGTATAAAATCATAGAAAAATACATATTATTATTTGAAATTGTGTAATATAATAATGGAGTATGTTTAATAGAAAAGAGGGTCGGTAATGAAAATAAATCCTAATGAAATTGAATTACTAATAAGTGCTGTCAAGCCTGAACAATATCCTGAAACAGGTTTGAGTGAAGTTGGGCTGAGTGGCCGATCTAATGTTGGTAAGTCAACGTTTATCAATAGCATGATTGGTCGTAAAAATATGGCTAGAACATCACAACAACCTGGTAAAACGCAGACGCTCAATTTTTATAATATTGATAACCAGCTTGTATTTGTAGATGTACCAGGATATGGTTACGCCAAAGTAAGCAAAAAACAACGTGAAGCGTTTGGGAAAATGATTGAAAAGTATATTTCGCAGAGAGCGTCTCTAAAACTGGTAATTCAACTCGTTGACTTAAGACATAATCCCACAGAAGATGACGTTTTAATGTATAATTATTTGAAATATTTTGATATTCCAATATTGGTTGTTGCAACTAAAGAAGATAAAATCGCAAAAGGTAAAGTCCAAAAACATTTATCCAATGTACAACGGAAACTTGAAATGGAACCTGAAGATGAAATTATAAGTTATTCTTCTATAAAAAATAGTAAGCAACAACAGGTATGGAATATAATTGAAAAATATTTATAAAAATTAATAACAATGATATGGGCAACATTAATTGTACAAATTATGACAACTATTTGAATGTAAATTAGAATATTTCTAATTTACGTGTGCAAGTTGCTTAACTCAAATGATAATTGTGTTATAATTTACTTATTGTAATATGTATGGAGGGCGTTATAAATGCATTTAATTGCGATAAGCATTAATCATCGTACAGCAGATGTAGCACTGAGAGAACAAGTTGCTTTTAAAGATGATGCCATACGTTCAGCCAATGTTGATTTATTCGAAACTAAATCTATTTTAGAAAATGTAATATTATCAACTTGTAATCGTACAGAAGTATATGCGGTTGTTGATCAAATTCATACAGGTCGCTATTATATTCAACGTTTTTTAGCGAGAAATTTTGGATTTGAAGTAGAAGAGATTAAAGCTATGACTGAAGTAACTGTGGGGGACGATGCAGTAAGACACTTATTGCAAGTTACTTCAGGATTAGATTCTGTAGTATTAGGTGAAACTCAAATTCTTGGACAAATCAGAGATGCATTCTTTGTTGCTCAAGAAGAAGATACGACGGGTACTGTATTTAATCACTTATTTAAACAAGCAATTACTTTTGCGAAAAAAGCGCACAATGACACTGATATAGCAGATAATGCAGTAAGTGTTTCATATGCAGCAGTTGAACTCAGTAAGAAAGTGTTTGGCAAAATTAATAATAAAAAAGCTTTGATCATCGGTGCAGGGGAAATGAGTGAATTATCACTCTTAAATTTGATAGGTTCAAATGTAACAGATATTACTATAGTAAATAGAACTGTGAGCAAAGCGCAACAGTTAGCTATAGCACATGATGTTAAATATGAATCTATGGAAGCACTACCACAACTTTTGGCTCATGCCGATATAGTTATAAGTTCAACTAGTTCAGATACGTATATTATTACGGATCACATGATCAGTTCAATACAATCGCAACGAAAAAATGATTCACTTGTGTTAATAGATATTGCAGTTCCAAGAGATATTGAACCTGATATAAATGCTGTTCAAGATGTGTTTAACTATGATGTTGACGATTTGAAAGGATTAGTAGATGCTAACCTTAAAGAACGTCAGAATGCAGCCAATGAAATCTTGCAGAGAATACCAGCAGAAATTGACGCACATAATGAATGGGTTAATATGCTAGGTGTCGTTCCTGTAATTCGTGCGCTTAGAGAAAAAGCAATGAATATACAAGAAGATACAATGAGTAGTATTGATAGAAAACTCCCAGGTTTAACAGAAAGAGAACGCAAAATTATATCAAAACACACCAAAAGTATCATTAACCAAATGTTAAAAGATCCTATTAAGCAGGCTAAAGAGTTGAGTAGTGACAAAAAAGGTAACGAAAAATTAGAGCTATTTCAAAACATTTTTGACATTGAAGCAGAACAAGCTTATGAACCCAAAAAGAAAAAGCGTAATGTAGCTACGACAAGTCAAATTTTTAGTTTTGAATAAGCATATGCAAATGGTGATGATATGCAAGAATTTTTGTTCATTAGACTAAATGAACTTATTTTATTAATTTATTTACTTAGCATTGCTTGTTATTTTTTTGATTTTGTGAGAAAAAACCATAGGATTAAAACGATTGGTTTTGTTACATTAGGGGTTGTTTGGATGTTACAAACAATCTCTTTATCTTTATATATAAATGTGACAAAACAAATCCCCCTAGGAAACATTTTTGATGTGTTCTTTGCATTAGCATGGTTAATCATTTCTATTTCAATAGTGATTAGTGTGATTAAGCAAATTAATTTGTCGATATTTCTATTTAATATTATTGGCTTTCTATTAATTGCTGTTAATACATTCCAACCGATGCGATATCAAAGTACGGGTGAGAAATTAAATATTATAAATGAATTGCTCATAGTCCATATTAGTTTTGCGGTCATTAGCTATGCATTATTTGCATTTGCTTTTGTCAATTGTATATTGTATTTAATACAATATAATAATTTGAAACAAAAGAAATTTGATCAAAAATATTTTAGGATTGGAAGTGTAGCTACACTTGAACAAGTCGTGTTCTATAGTAGTTTAATAGGTTTTACTTTCATTATATTTAGTATCATATTAGGTGCACAATGGGGATTCAATACATTAGGGGGATATATTCTTATAGATCCTAAAGTAATCATGTCGTTAATAATAACGTTATTATATGGAATTTATTTGATTTTTAGAGTGAAAAAAATCATAAATAAGCACAAATTGATTTATTTTAATATCATATTATTTTGTCTTAGTATGATTAATTTATTTTTCGCTTCGCATATATCTGATTTTCATCAATGGACAGGTATTTAATGATGTATGATTAAGTTAAATAGATTTTTTCTAGGAGGTTGCGCATGATGCGTAAATTAGTTGTAGGTTCACGTAGAAGTAAATTAGCTTTAACGCAAAGCAGACAGTTTATTGATAAATTAAAAGCGATTGACCCTAGTTTAGAGATAGAAATTAAAGAAATCGTAACAAAAGGCGACCGTATCATAGATAAACAATTATCTAAAGTTGGAGGCAAAGGCTTATTTGTTAAAGAAATCCAAAATGCCTTGTTTAGTCAAGAAATTGATATGGCTATACATTCTTTAAAAGATGTCCCAAGTGTTATACCTGAAGGATTAACTTTAGGATGTGTGCCCGATCGAGAAAACCCCTATGACGCTTATATAGCAAAAAATCATGTTCCTCTACATGAATTACCTGATAATAGTATAGTTGGTACGAGTTCATTACGACGTGGTGCTCAAATACTTGCTAAATATCCTCATTTACAAATAAAATGGATTCGTGGAAATATAGACACGCGATTAAGTAAATTAGAAAATGAAGATTATGATGCTATACTATTAGCTGCGGCAGGACTTAAGCGTATGGGGTGGTCAGATGACATCGTTACTGACTACTTGGATGAAGATACGCTAATACCAGCAATAGGACAAGGCGCTTTAGGCATTGAATGTCGGTCGGATGATAAAGCATTATTAGACTTATTAACACAAGTCCATAACCATGACGTTGCCGAATGTGTAACCGCTGAACGTACATTTTTAGAGCGTATGAATGGAAGCTGTCAGGTGCCTATCGGAGGCTATGCTAGTAAAAATAGTGATGGTACAATAGTATTTACAGGACTAATCATGTCACCTGATGGTAAAGAACGTTACGAACACACAGAGCGTGGTACAAATCCAGTTGAGCTCGGTGAAAAAGTTACTGAAGTTTTAAATGCGCAAGGTGCATATGAAATAATTAAAGCACTTAACGAAGAACAATAATCGTTCGAGGTGAAAATAATGAGACCAGTGATAGTTATGACACAAACTAACGAATTTAAAAAAGATGGTATAAATATTCTACACAAGCCTTTTATAGATGTGGAACCGTTATCGTTTGATTTAAATTTGTTAAAAGTCGACTATGACTGGCTTATTTTTTCGTCTAAAAACGCAGTCAGATATTTTCAATCATTTTTATCGCAAGTGAAAGTGAAAAAATTTGCTGCAATAGGCGCTAAAACTGCAGAATATTGCAAATCAATCGGGCTTGATGTTCTATATTATCCATCGGATTATTCGCAAGAAGGTTTTCTTAAATCCTTTAAAACTATAAAGGGTAGTAATATTTTGATACCTTCTAGTGCACAAGCGCGTCCTTTATTACAAAATAGTTTAAAACAACAAGGGCATCATGTATGTAAAATTGATTTATACCGACCTATACCACATAAAGATAACATTGAAATGGTTAAACGAATGATGAAATATAATGAATTAGATGCTATCACGTTTGCGAGTTCATCAGCAGTGAAATATTTTTTTGAACAAGGTCCAACGCCTGTATTTAACCATTACTATGCAATAGGTCAGCAAACATTGGATACTATAATGCACTATGGCTATGATGCCACTATTTCAGATATACAAACGTTAGACTCATTAACAAATAAAATCTTAGAAAGTTGGGAAAATGATGCAATTTGATAGACATAGAAGATTACGCAGTAGCAAATCTATGAGAGATATGGTGCGTGAAACACACGTACGTAAAGAAGATTTAATTTATCCAATTTTTGTAGTTGAACGCGACAATGTTAAAGAAGAAATTAAATCTATGCCAGGCGTATACCAATTAAGTTTAAATTTAATTGATGAAGAGATAAAAGAAGCTTATGAATTAGGCATCAGAGGTATTATGTTCTTTGGCGTACCAAACGAAAAGGATGCTGTTGGTACAGGCGCTTATGACCATAATGGTATTGTTCAAGAAGCGACTAGGAAAGCCAAAGCAATGTACAACGATTTACTTATCGTAGCAGATACATGTTTATGTGAATATACAGATCACGGCCATTGTGGCGTCATTAATGAAAAAACGCAAGATGTAGATAATGATAAATCATTACCACTATTAGTTAAAACTGCCATTTCCCAAGTTGAAGCAGGTGCTGACATTATTGCGCCTAGTAATATGATGGACGGTTTTGTTGCTGAAATTAGAGCAGGTCTAGATGAAGCAGGCTATTACAATATACCAATTATGAGTTATGGTATTAAATATGCTTCAAGTTTCTTTGGACCATTCCGTGATGCTGCTGAATCTACACCTCAATTTGGAGATAGAAAAACATACCAAATGGATCCAGCCAATAGAAGAGAAGCATTGAGAGAACTAGAAAGTGATTTACATGAAGGCGCCGATATGATGATTGTTAAACCTGCATTAAGCTTTTTAGATATCATCAGAGATGTAAGAAATACAACCAATGTGCCTGTAGTCGCATATAATGTGAGTGGTGAATACAGTATGACTAAAGCTGCAGCGCTTAACGGTTGGATTGACGAAAAACAAGTAGTGATGGAACAAATGACTTCAATGAAACGTGCAGGCGCTGACATGATTATCACTTATTTCTCTAAAGATATTTGTAAATATATTGATGAACAATAAGGAGGCAATTTTAATGGGATATAATAATTCTATAGAAGCAATGAAGGTAGCCGAACAACTGATGCCAGGCGGCGTAAATAGTCCAGTAAGAGCATTTAAATCAGTAGACACACCTGCTATTTTTATGGATCATGGACAAGGTTCAAAAATATATGATATTGATGGTAATGAATATATTGATTACGTACTAAGTTGGGGTCCCTTAATCTTGGGTCATAAGAATAAGCAAGTAAATGAAAAATTACATGAGGCTGTAGACAATGGGACTAGCTTTGGTGCTTCAACAATTATTGAAAATAAATTAGCTGAACTTGTTATAGACCGCGTTCCTTCTATTGAAAAATTACGTATGGTCTCTTCAGGTACAGAGGCAACGCTAGATACTTTACGTTTAGCCCGAGGTTATACTGGTAGAAATAAAATTGTGAAATTTACTGGTTGTTATCACGGCCATAGTGATTCACTATTAATCAAAGCAGGTTCTGGTGTTGCGACATTAGGGCTACCTGATTCCCCTGGTGTACCAGAAGGCATAGCTAAAAACACAATTTCAGTACCATACAATGATTTAGAATCTATTAAAGTTGCATTTAAAGAATATGGTGACGATATCGCAGGCGTGATTGTAGAACCAGTAGCTGGTAATATGGGCGTTGTGCCACCAGTTGAAGGGTTCTTGCAAGGACTACGAGATATCACAAATGAATACGGCTCATTACTTATCTTTGACGAGGTAATGACTGGTTTCAGAGTAGGTTATAACTGTGCGCAAGGATACTTTAATGTGACACCAGATTTAACGTGTTTAGGTAAAGTGATTGGTGGTGGCTTGCCTGCAGCTGCTTTTGGTGGAAAAAAAGAAATTATGGATCATATAGCACCTTCAGGTAATATTTACCAAGCAGGTACGTTATCAGGTAATCCATTAGCAATGACGAGTGGTTATGAAACACTAAAACAATTAACACCTGAGTCGTATGATTATTTCAATAAACTTGGGGACCTATTAGAAGATGGTTTGAAAACTATTTTTGCAAAACATAATGCTCCAATCACTGTTAATCGTGCTGGTTCTATGATAGGCTATTTCTTAAATGAAGGGCCAGTAACCAATTTTGAAGAGGCGAATCAAAGTGATTTAGAAATGTTTAGCCAAATGTACAGAGAAATGGCTAAAGAAGGTGTCTTTTTACCACCATCTCAATTTGAAGGCACATTCCTTTCAACTGCACACACTGAGGAAGATATCCAAAAAACATTAGAAGCGTTTGATACTGCTTTAAGTCGTATTGTCTAATATATACCAACTTTATTTAACATCAATAATGTACTATACTGATGGAAACAGTAAAGTGTTTTAGATGGCCGGTTTCGTTACAGTAAGTATACTAAGTGTTTTAGAGTTCTTTTTTACCTTTGGGGGCGGGGATTCGAAATCAAATTAAACATTTTGATTTCTAACTCGCTCCTTTTAAATTTACATAATAGGGTGACGATACTTAAGAAAGTTGTGAGAATATGAATAAGCAATTAAAAGGTAACTTAATCGTATTAATACTAGCACTTATTTTTAGTTTGATACTTAATGCGGCACATGTTTTACTTCCATTCATGTTTGGTCCGATTATTGCTAGTATCGTTTGTATACGTTATTTACACCTAGATGTACAATGGCCATTTTGGTTGAGTCAAATAGGATTAGTATTATTAGGTGTTCAAATCGGTTCTACTTTTACTAAAACTGTTATTTTAGATATTAAAGATGATTGGTTTACCATCGTTATGATTACTGTCATGCTCCTTGTATTAGCGTTAATTATTGCGTATTTCTTTAAAAAAATTGCCAATGTTAATACTGAAACAGCGATACTTAGCGTTATTCCAGGTGCTTTGAGCCAGATGTTAATTATGGCGGAAGAGAATAAAAAAGCGAATATTATGGTAGTGAGTCTAACGCAAACTTCTAGAATTATCTTTGTTGTAATACTCGTACCTTTTTTATCTTACTTTTTTAAAAATCCAGATAATGGTGGGGCTCTTGCTACCAATACGACTAAAACTTTAACACAAGCTTTAACCCTCCCTAATATACTTATATTAATTATTGCGATAACTGTTGTTTATTTTGTTATGAAAAAAATAAATTTTCCAACGAAGCAATTACTTGCACCAATACTTGTACTTATTTGTTGGAATTTATTTACTAGTGCGACGTTTACGTTAGATAATTATATTATTGCTGCTGCTCAAATCATATATATGATACGTATAGGTATACAAATTGCAAAACTATTAGATCAAATGAAAGGAAGAATTGCTGTAGCAATCGCTTTTCAAAATATTTTATTGATTTTACTTGCGTTTGTAATGGTACTATTTATATCTTCTGTTTCTCATCACCAAGTAAACGAACTATTCTTAGGTGCAGCGCCTGGGGGAATGAGTCAAATTGTGTTAGTTGCCATTGAAACAGGTGCTGATGTAGCTATGATATCGAGTTATCATATCTTTAGAATATTCTTTATACTATTTTTAATTGCACCGATGTTAAATTATTTTCTTAAATATAGAGCAAGACAAGGTTATCATAATGAAAAATGATTGTTGAATATACAATCTCGCCTAACACTTTAACAAGTTTACAATATTTTAATAATTATTGCGTTGAACAATATAATTTTGTTTGATAATATAAAGGATGAAGTACCTCCAGTACTTCATCCTTTGACCACTCTTCGGAGTGGTTTTTTGTTTGAAATTTGAAATCAGTGATAAGGTTAGAACATAGTTAGGAATAGATTTATAGTTAATTTAAATCATCTTGTAATTGAAATAAATTAAAGAGAGTAGAGCGTTATTGATATAATAGTGTGAAATTAATGAGGCTGTACAAAATAAGCGAGCAGTTATTCTTTTGCATTTTGTCACGCTTGAGAGGCAGAACGGCACAGAACAATGTAGTCGTTTAAGCAATATCGCTGCTATCTAACACCTTGATTATTCAAACCCTTTGCCATTATAATACTTTGGATTGAATGGACAAGATTGTAAATGTGCATTATACAAACCTGCAGCTTCTAAAAATGAATAAACAGTTACAGGACCTAAAAACTTAAAGCCAAACTGTTTTAATTTTTTAGAGAGTTCAGTTGCACGTGCATCGACTGTAACACGCTCACTTGGATTAGTGTACCCACAATCTATAGGTTGAAAATCAACATACGACCATAAAAAATCACTAAAGCTGCCATACACTTTTTCAATTTCAAAATAGCCCTTGGCTTGATTTACAATTGCTTCTAATTTTTTTCGGTTATGTATAATATTTGGAAATACCATTAACCTATCTATATCTTCTGAAGTCATTTGTGCAATTTGTGCTGGGTTAAACTGATAAAAAGCCTGCTCATAAGATGACTTCTTCTTTAGAATAGTTAACCATGAAAGTCCAGCATGTTGGGATTCTAAAGCTATTAGTTTAAATAATTTTAGGTTATCATAAAGTGGGTGGCCCCAACTTTCATCGTGATAATGAATATAAACAGGATCTTTTGTACCGAATGCACATTCGTTCATAAATTTCACTCCATTTTATTGACTTATTTTCATATCCATTATACTATAATCAAGTAAAGGAATATTGTCTACTGGGAAGAGTAAATAAGCTGAAATTTAACAGAGAGTACATGGTTGCTGAAAATGTACAATTTAACTTATTGAAGGTAGCCCACATTGAACTTTGACTGAAATAAATCATTGGTTTTGATTATAGATTAAGTTAAAGCGTGTTTGAGCGTTAATCATAATTTTGAGTGCTTGAAATTGGAATGCTAATTTCTTGAATTTAGGTGGTACCACGGAAAACCCGTCCTATTTATAGGATGGGTTTTTTTATTTATTTAAGGAGGATTTTAACATATGGAAATGAAACCAAAATATAATCCAAATGAAGTTGAAGCTGGACGTTATGACGAGTGGGTTAATAATGGCTATTTTAAAGCTTCAGAAGATCATTCAAAAGAAACATATACGATTGTCATTCCGCCCCCGAATGTAACAGGAAAATTACATTTAGGACATGCTTGGGATACAACATTACAAGATATTATTACGCGAATGAAACGCATGCAAGGGTACGATACATTATACTTGCCTGGTATGGATCACGCAGGTATTGCTACACAAACTAAAGTAGAAGCAAAACTTAAAGAAGAAGGACTATCTCGTCATGATTTAGGTAGAAGTAAATTCCTAGAAAAGGCATGGGATTGGAAAGAAGAATACGCTACGTTTATCAGACAACAATGGGCTAAATTAGGTTTAGGGCTAGATTATAGTAGAGAACGCTTTACATTAGATGAAGGTTTAAGTAAAGCCGTGAAAAAAGTCTTTGTTGACATGTATAATAAAGGTTTAATTTATCGTGGTGAATATATTATTAATTGGGATCCAATTGCGCGTACAGCTTTATCTGATATAGAAGTTATCCACGAAGATATTCAAGGCAAATTTTATCACTTCAAATACCCTTATGCGGATGGCGAAGGTTATATTGAAATAGCTACTACGCGTCCAGAAACAATGTTAGGTGATACTGCTATCGTGGTAAACCCTAATGATGAACGTTATAAAGATGTTATCGGTAAAAAAGTTATCTTACCAATAGTAGAAAGGGAATTACCTATATTAGCAGATGAATATGTTGATATTGAATTCGGTAGTGGTGCGATGAAAGTAACGCCATCACACGACCCAAATGACTTTGAAATAGGTAACCGACATGATTTAGAACGTATTACTGTTATGGATGAATCTGGCCATATGAATGAATATGCTGGTAAATACCAAGGCATGGATAGATTTGAGTGTCGTGAAGCATTAGTTAAAGATTTACAAGAACAAGACTTAGTGATTAAAATAGAAGAACATGAACACTCAGTAGGACATTCTGAACGTTCAGGCGCAGTGGTTGAACCTTACTTATCTACACAATGGTTTGTTAAAATGAAACCATTAGCAGAACAAGCCTTAAATAACCAAAAAACAAATAATAGAATTGATTTTGTACCTAATAGATTTGAAAAAACGTTTAACCGTTGGATGGAAGAAATTCGAGATTGGACAATTTCTCGTCAATTATGGTGGGGCCACCAAATACCTGCTTGGTATCATAATGAAACAGGAGAAATCTATGTTGGGGAAGAGCCACCTAAAGATGAAGCAAATTGGACTCAAGATGAAGATGTATTAGATACATGGTTTTCTAGTGCGCTTTGGCCATTTTCAACGTTAGGATGGCCTGATGTTGAAAGCGAGGATTTCCAACGTTATTATCCAACCAATGCACTTGTAACTGGTTATGACATTATTTTCTTCTGGGTAGCAAGAATGATTTTCCAAGGTTTAGAATTTACTGGCCAACGTCCATTTAATGATGTATTATTACATGGATTAGTACGTGCAGAAGATGGGCGTAAAATGAGTAAATCACTTAGTAATGGTGTGGATCCAATGGATGTTATAGACGAATATGGCGCAGACAGCTTAAGATATTTCTTAGCTACAGGATCTTCACCTGGTCATGATTTACGTTATTCTACAGAAAAAGTTGAATCTGTTTGGAATTTTATCAATAAAATTTGGAATGCTGCTCGTTTCAGTCTTATGAACATTGGTGAGGATTTTAAAGTTGAAGATGTTGATTTAACTGGTAATCTTTCATTAGCAGATAAATGGATTCTAACTCGTTTGAATGAAACAATTGATACAGTAACAGATTTAAGTGAAAAATACGAATTTGGCGAAGTTGGTAGAGCACTTTATAACTTTATTTGGGACGAGTTCTGTGATTGGTATATCGAAATGAGTAAAATACCAATGAACGGCGAAGATGAAACTCAAAAACAAGTAACACGATCTGTATTAACATATGTTTTAGATAATACGATGAGAATGCTACATCCATTTATGCCATTTGTCACAGAACAAATATGGCAAAACTTACCTCATGAAGGTGAGACCATTGTCAATGCGGCTTGGCCTAAAGTAAACAAAGCGCTCGTATTTGATGAGAGTAAAGAAACAATGCAACAACTAGTTGAAATCATTAAATCAGTGAGACAATCCCGATTAGAGGTAGATACACCATTATCAAGAGCAATTCCAATTTTCATTCAAGCTAAAAATGAAAATTTAAAAGATACGTTAACAAATAATTCAAATTACATTGATAGATTCTGTCATCCAAGTGAATTGGTTATCGATACATCTATTACAATTCCTGAAAAAGCAATGACATCCATCACATCTGCAGGTGAAGTTGTATTACCATTAGAAGGCTTAATTGACATGGATAAAGAAATTGAACGACTAGAAAATGAGCTATTAAAATGGGAAAAAGAGTTGGACCGTGTTAATAAAAAATTAGCTAACGAAAACTTTGTTAATAAGGCACCGGAAAAAATTATTAATGAAGAACGTGAAAAAAAACAAACATATCAAGAAAAATATGACGGTGTACAAGAACGTATTAATCAATTAAAAGCATAGGAGTCCTAAACATGAATTACCTAGACAGCTTATATTGGATACATGAACGAACTAAATTTGGCATTAAACCAGGTGTTAAACGCATGGAGTGGATGTTAAATAGATTAAATAACCCACAATTTAATATCAATGGTATTCATGTCGGTGGTACGAATGGTAAAGGGTCAACTGTTGCATATTTAAGATCAGCACTCGTTGATAATGGATATGAGGTCGGTACCTTTACATCGCCTTTTATAGAAACATTTAATGAACGCATAAGTTTAAATGGTACGCCTATTAGTGATGACGCCATCGTAGCATTAGTTCAAAAAGTAAAACCAGTAAGTGAAGCATTAGAAATAGAAACAGAACTTGGCACAGCAACTGAATTTGAAATTATTACAACTATGATGTTTCTTTATTTCGGAGAAATCCATCCAGTAGATTTTGTAATAGTAGAAGCAGGATTAGGTATCAAAAATGATTCAACAAACGTATTTAAACCAATACTTAGTATTTTAACAAGTATTGGTTTAGATCATGTAGATATTTTGGGTGATACTTATGTAGATATTGCAAAAGATAAAGGCGCAATTGTTAAGCCAGATACACCTGTAATCTACGCAGTAAAAAATGAAGACGCACTGAAAGTTATTCGAGATTTTGTAGAACAACAAAATGCAGAAGGTATAGAGTTAGATAGAGATATTAGTGTGATTTCTCAAGGTGATGAGTTTACGTACCGTTATAAAAATTATGAATTAGAAACACTTATTTTAAATATGTTGGGCGAACATCAAAAAGAAAATGCTGCATTAGCAATAACAGCGCTTATAGAATTGAATGAGTCAGGATTAGTCGAGTTAGATTTTAATAAAATGATTGATGGCATTGAATCGGTCAATTGGACAGGAAGAATTGAAAAAGTTAAAGATCAACCACTAATGATTATAGACGGCGCGCATAACTTAGAAAGCGTAGAAGCTCTAATTAAAACTTTAAAAGATTATTACAAATTAGAGTCTGTAGATATCTTATACGCTGCAATTAAAGGAAAACCAATCCATAGCATGGTTGATCAATTGAAAACAGTCGCTTCAACTTTTTATGTAACGGATTTTGATTTTCCCAAAGCGTGTACTAAAGAAACAATATATGACGAAATACGTTTCGAGCAAAAAGAAACTATAGACGACTTTGTTCAATTTATTGAAAATTATAACGGGTCTGGTTTAGTGATTACAGGTAGTTTGTATTTTATCAGTGAAGTTAAATCTAAAGTTAACTTCTAGTTATAATATATTAATTTATGATTATTTAAAAAGCTAGTAATGATTTAGTGTTTTTTCAATGTTAGTGAGAGAAACACTGAGTGATTAACTAGCTTTTTCATTGCTCTTTTATATTATAATTTAATAAATGACTTTTTTCTTATAACCTTAAATCAAGGGTGATATAATGAGGACAGGAGGCGAACATTGCTACTACTACTCATCGTATGTCCTATACTGTTTAGTTTTCTTTATCACTTGTGTTTCATGAAAAAATTCAATTTAAAATATTTACTTTTGAGATCTAAATGTGATTTTTGCAACCAACAATTAAAATTTAGAGATATGATACCCGTAGTCAGCTATATTAAACTTTGGGGACGCGCTTCATGCTGCTATCAAAAACTCAATAAGTATTATCTTATCGGCGAAATAACGTCACTTATACCAGCATTTTATTTGCTATTCAGTTTTACCTCTGAAGCGTTAACTTCCTTCTTATTGATATATTTATTTCTTCTTATATTTTCGTTATATGATTTACAAACTTTGTCTATCCCTTTACATATGTATTTAATATTTGCCATTAGTAGTATTTTTATTATTGAGGGAAATGTGTATCAATTTTTAGTCATCACGTTTATACTTCATCTCTTTTATATATGCTTTAAAAGTGCGATTGGTTATGGAGATATTTTAATTTGTGCTCTGTTATCTTATTTATTACCTTACATATATTTTATCAATGTGTTATTTTTAACATTTTTAAGCGGTAGTGTTTTTGCTATCATTTTAGTATTAAAGTTGAAGAAAAGAAAAATTAAAATACCGCTTATTCCTTTTATCTATATCGCTTATTGTATAGAAACGGCGTTAGTACATTTAAAAATGCATGAAGTTAACTTGTTCTATTAATATTTAATTAGGCATTATGAAATTCAAATACAGATTAAAAGGTATTAGAAGTGGGTAAACAATAAATATAACTATTAAAAGGTGAAAATAACAATATTCCCTTACTAATTGAATATTATGAATTGAAAGGAAGTTATATTTTGAGTTTATATGAAAAATTTCTATTAAACGATGGCACGATGCTACCACATATAGCGTTAGGCACTGTTAATGTTCAAGGGGGCATCGGCGTTAAACAATTAGAAAATGCGTTGAATCTAGGTTATAGAGTTATTGATACTTCCACAAACTATAACAATGAAGGTATGGTAGGTGAAGCTATTCGTCGTTCAAGTGTTCCAAGAGAAGACATTTATGTAAGTGCTAAATTACCAGGTTCAAGTCATGAATATGATAAAGCCATTAACCTGATACAAGAGTCGCTTTATAGAACGGGCTTAGATTATTTCGATAAATATTTAGTCCATTGGCCTAATCCTAAACAAGGTAAATATGTGGAAGCTTGGCAAGCCTTAGTAGATGCTCAAAAATATGGATTAATTAAAACAATCGGAGTATCTAATTTCATGCCTGAGCATTTAGATGACATTATTGAAGCAACAGGTGTAACACCTGCAACCAATCAAATAGAAATACAACCATACTTTAATAACAACGCATTAATCCAAGAATGCCTTAAACGCGGTGTATTACCCGAAGCTTGGAGCCCATTAGGTCGTGAAATCAACGATGTGTTAACAAACGATACAATCAAAGAAATAGCTCAAAAATATAACCGTTCAACTGCTCAAATTATCATTAATTGGATAAACCAAAAACAAGTTTTCCCAGTAGTTAAAGCTTCTCAATATATACACCAAATAGATAATTTTAATTACTTGGATTTTGAACTTTCAGAAGATGATATACAAACAATTGACGCTTTAGATAAAGGTGAAGACGGACGCGTCGAAGGACAAAATCCATATGAATATGAAGAGTTTGTATAAAATTGCATAAGTATTATCTTGAACTGTAAAACCAAAGTAAAATTTGATTCGCCAAATTTTAGGAATACAGTTATCATTTAAAAGCGGGATTTGAAATCAACTCACTTATTTTTGATTTCATTCTCGCTTTTTAATTTGTTAAAGAAATATCTATTTATAAATAATTAAAAAAGTACATTGCAAGTCCTACAAAATTAAAAATAACAATTTATACTTAAAATCTACACTTTTCGAAAATGATAGTAATAAAAATAACTTCATCATAGCATATGCTATTTTAATATGTAATAATATGATAATATCAAGAAAAGGGAGGGGAAGACATAAAATGGCAGATAAGAAATTCCCAAAAGATGCTATGCGCGTTTTAAAAGAGACAAGCCGTACGTTTTATATTCCAATAACTTTTTTAGAAAAAGAACTAAAACACTCAGTAGCTTGTGCATATTTAGTTATGCGTGCAATAGATGAAATCGAGGATCATGAAGAAATTGAAAATGACTTAAAACATAGCATGTTAATGCAAATCAGTGAATTACTTAAAGCACCTTTTGATGAAGAAAGATATTTAGAGGTTATTAACCCCGTTAAAGACAAATTACCTGAGGTTACAGTAAGGTTAGGGGATTGGTTGGCTGCATGCCCAGATCAAACAAGATCGATAGTTATGGCATCTTCTAGTGAAATGGCATATGGTATGGCAAAATGGGCAAAAGCAAACTGGAGCATTAAAACGCGAGAAGATTTAGACGATTATACATATTACGTAGCAGGACTTGTAGGTGTAATGCTTTCTCAACTATGGGATTTCTGCGCAGGCGTGAAAACAGATAGAGAGCTAGCAATAGGGTATGGTCGTGGTCTTCAAGCAGTAAATATTTTAAGAAATGAAGAAGAAGATCTTGAGGAGCGAGATGTGAGTTTTGTTCCAGACGATTGGACTCGTGAAGACTTATTTGCTTATGCCGAAGAAAACCTAGCAAAAGCTGATGCGTACATGAAAGCAATTCATAAAAGAACCATTTTATTATTCTGTCGGTTACCTTTAGCTTTTGCACATAAAACGCTTAAGGCTATGAAAGACGGGCGCGAAAAAATGACCCGTGAAGAAGTTGAAAAAACTGTAGAAGAAGTAAAAAAAGAAGAATAGTGTTATTTAAAGCGTAGCTATTTCAATTTGTATTTTATACATTTGAAAGCAGACTATGCTTTTTTAAGTGGTTGATTGAAATATTAGCAACAGAAAAATCTTGTATATTTTATGGGAAGAAAGAAGATAAATTTATGAATAGAACGACAGTGTTGAATCTTTTGATTTTTATATTAATAATCAATATAAAAATATAATAACGATACTAGTTATTTAAATAAACATAAATTTAAATCGAAATAACAAGGTTCGAATTGAATATTTGAGTCTTGTTTAATCATAAAAAATTAGTTTACTCTTATTTTTATAGTTTTTTTAGCCGAAAATCTATAAAGATAATCTCTATCTTTTGGAAGTAATTGAGAAAACACAACATCTAGTACCATAATAAAAATATTTGGAGTAAGCAAGGTTCTTTATTTTTGTATTAGTAAATTCATTCTTCATTAAATATATAAAATGAATTTTATACTTAAATATTATTAATAAATAGTTCAATTATATTTAAGTATAATTGGACTTTATTGAAAAAATTGTTAATGTGCCTGATAGGGAGCGGTTTGATTGAACAATAATGATATATCTAAATGGATAAAAAATTAGAAAAATCAGATTTTAATTCATTAAAAACTTTGTTTTAAACTCTGGATCATTAAAAGCTTTAGCTAAATATTATGAAGTTTCATATCCAACAGTGAGGCAACGGTTAAATAATGTAATTGCAAGCATAGAATCAGTCCAAGACAACGAGAATGTTCATTAGTAAACTATGTAAGAAAGCTAGCGATTGAAAAAAATTAGGCTGGAATGATGCTAAACAATTATTAGAAATTTATAATAATGTAAAGGAGAGCGAATAGATTTGGATAACTTCATGATATTTTTACCAGTTATTTTATATGCGATTTTATTTGCTATACAATACTTCTTATCCAAAACAGGAAATAAGTTAGTGGGGGCCATCGTACCATTCTTATTTGTAATGGCGCTTATATATTTGTATTCAACAGAAAAATTAGGATTAAATATTTGGGGAACTTTAATATTTGGCGTTATTGGTCTTTTATTCCTTTTAGGTCAATGGGAAAATGCTCAAAAAGATAATAAGAAAAAAGCGCAAAAAGAATTACATAAGATGGAAGGAAAGGACCTAAGTTAACATTATATGTAGTTATAGTTAATTAAAGGAGTACAAATAATAAAATCTTTGTTTTGTATTTCGGTAAAAAGAAGTATTTCAATTATATTTAAAAAACTACACGTATTAAAAACTAGAAAAGTTAAAAAAATATATTCATATAAGTTATATAGCCAATCAACTTAACTGAATTAACAAAACAGAATTTAAAAACGAACGAAAAGTAATTTAAAAATAGAATGATTTTGGCAGTGTGAATTTAAATTTTGGAAGTGAGGGCACCATAAATAAAGAAACACAAAATATGGCTATGAAATCATTAAATGCTACGTTAAAAAACTAGAAAAAGCTTATATGAGCATGAAGGTTAAAGGTGCAAATACAATTCTTGTAAAAAGAAAGAGAAATGCTTTTGCAGTAGCTTTAAATTTTTTAAGCAATGATTGGGGAAATATTGATTTTAACTATATAGACGAAGATATTGTTTTAGCAATTGAGGCGTTATATTCTTTAAAACTTTCAATTCAAAGACAGATTGATAAAACCGAAGCCCGTAATAGTCAAAAAACACTGAATGAACGACGATTATTAGCGATAAATTTAGGAATTAAATCTATGGAGAAAAGAATATAATTTTTAATTACACACGTTTTTGCTTGATTGGTTGCAAGGTGACGAGCTATGAGTGGCTAAATTTTGCCGCTCTTTTTTAATATAGCAGCATATACGATTATTTTTATATATAAATTGTCGAGTAATCATTTTAGTCATTAGTTATTATAAAGTTGAAAGGTGATGGATATGATTTTAAATGAATTAAACAAATCTATAGATTATATAGATGAAAATTTAACTAAGGAATTAAATTTATTAGATATATCAAATTTTGTTGGTTTACCTGCACAACACTATAGAAATTTATTTATATTCTTAAGTGGTATTGGATTATCTGAATACATTAAAAAAAGAAAATTATATTTTGCTAATAAAGATTTGCTGAATAATGAGTCAGTAACAAATGTGGCTACAAAATATGGTTATTCAATGGATGGTTTCACTAGAACTTTTAAGGCTTGGAGCGGATATTTGCCATCTCAAATTCATGAAAATCAAGTATTAATTTCATATCCAAAACTTTCATTTTTTGTTAATGTTACGGGAGGAATAAATATGAAAACTAGAATTGTACAACAACCAAAATTTAATATAGTAGGAATTCAAAAACGTGTACCTATGCAATTTGAAGGTGTTAATAAAGACATTGATCAATTAGCAAATAGTATAACTGAACAACAAAAAAAAGAAATGCACCATTTACAAGATATGGAACCAAAAGAAATTGTAAATGTTTCTTACAACGCTGATGAAGATTTCACTAAAGAAGAAGGTTATTTGACTCATATGGTAGGCGTTTTAACTACTAAAAATGATATAAGCAGTCAAATGGATGTTATTCATTTCAATGAAAGCAAATGGGTCGTATTTGAAAATGAAGGTGAATTTCCAAAAACTTTACAAGACACTTACGCGAAAATATACTCTGAATGGCTACCAGACACAGAATATACATTATCTGATGTACCAATGTTTTCTTTTACGAAGTTTGATAGTTCAAATAATGATTTTGCTTATAGCGAAATATGGGTAGCAGTTAGTCATTAAATTATTAAATGAACACTAACGCAAGGAGGCGTTAGTTTGGATATTGTAGACAATGTAATAAATAATATAAAAAATGAGTTGGTTGGAGTTCCGAGTATAGTAGGCGATGTTTTAGGTGGTTCTAGGGCAAGAGGGACCCATAGTGCTGATTCCGATATTGATATTAGATTTTATTACGATGAGTCTAAAGAATTTAATATTAATGATATCGAAAATATTGCCTTTAATTTAAATGATGAAAAAAGAAGCATTTAATATCTAATTTGGGAGAATGGATTGATGGTGGTGGTTCGTTAGTGATAGATGGCTATCATGTAAATATTATTTTTCGAGATATTGAAAAGTTAAGACAAGTTATTAATGAATCTTTAGAGGGAAATGTTTCAATTCACTACCAAACTGGCCACCCCCATGGTTATTTAAATGTTATGTATATGGGAGAACTGTCCATATCACAAATTTTATTAGATTCTAAAGGAATATTGAAAGCATTAAAAAATCGAATAGAGATTTATCCGGAAAAAATGAAACATGCTATTATATCATTTTTCTTATTTGAATCATCTTTTTCTTTGATGTTTATTGAAGCCAACGTAGATAAACAAGATAGTTTTTATGTAACGAGTCATTGCTTTAGAAGTATAGCTTGTTTAAATCAAGTTATTTTTGCAAAAAACAACGCATATTGTATTAATGAAAAAAAGTGTTTTTTATGATTCAAGCATTTATAAACAAACCAGAAAAGTATAAAGAAAGCGTTGAATCAGTTATTACTTTGATTTCAAGTGACTCCGAAAAAATGAAGAAAGCTGCAAAAGATTTAAAGGATTTAGTCGAAGAAGTTAAATCTTTATAGCTTTATATCTTTGTGTAATCGAATTAGGTTAAAGTCCTTTGTTGGCGTTATATTATTAAACAAACATTTTTAAAACAAGGTATATCCCATATGGAAAAGATGGATTTTTTATATAAAAAATATACGCTATGCCTAGGGTGCAAACTGTCGGCAAAGTCTCCGACTTTGTTGGCAGTTTTTTGTGCACGCTTTCCGCGAGCACTATCTTATACTATAGTCTTCGGCTAGTGCTCTTCCCGCAGGAGCCGGCCTAAATCACTGCCAATATTATACGGAAAATATTATAATATATATAAACTAAACAGCGGTGATGTTTATTAAATTACACGAAAGGTCCTTATTTCTTTATACTAAAATACATCATTTGTAACGATTTTATAACGTGCTGAAGCTCGAGAGAATAGTACGAGTGAGAAACTATAGGTTCGAACCATACTTCAGGCAGGCATGCATAGTCAAAATCGTAAGATATTAAATAATAAGAGAGCTAATACCTAAAGGGTTAGCTCTCTTATTATGAGCATGCGAATTTATATCTCAACTTACTTTTTCATCATTATTAAAAATATATTTGAGTGATTTTAATATATAAAGTAAGTACTTGTTGTAACGAACTCTCAATTTTAAAATTAATGAAAAAACTGTCAACAACCGATATTAACTGTAGTAAAATAAATGTATATAAATCATGAGCTCTTCTAAATCCTTCTACCATAAATCGTAATGTCCCATTTTTTAAACAAATCTTTTTCATAATAATATAATAAATAGGAGCTGTTGTTTATTGAGAATAAATGAGCTTGCGGATCATCAGAAACCAAGGGAACGTATGTTAAGCCATGGTGCAGCACGTTTGTCGCACGCGGAATTATTAGCTATTTTAATTAATACAGGTAGAAAAGGGTGTTCAAGTTTAGATATAGCTAATGAATTGTTAAAATCAGTAGGTAGCTTAAAAGAATTAAAAGGGTTATCTGTAAATGATTTGAATAAAATAAAAGGTGTAGGTATATATAAAGCGCTCATATTGAAAGCAGCATTTGAGCTTGGTGAGCGCATGCATTCTGGAAGCGTTGATGACAAAATTCAAATCACTAGTCCTAAAGACGTGGCAGATTTTATGATGGGGAAGATGGAACATTTAACACAAGAAAAATTTATTGCGCTTTTCTTAAATTCCAAAAACGTCATTATAAAAAAGAAAACAATATTTATTGGTACTTTAAATTCTTCAATTGTACATCCACGTGAAATTTTTAGTGAAGCAATCAAATGTGCAAGCAACGCAATTATCGTACTTCATAATCATCCCTCGGGTGATACAACGCCTTCGAAAGAAGATATCAAAACGACTGCACGGTTAAGAGAATGTGGCGCACTTTTAGGTATAGACTTATTAGATCATTTAATTATAGGCGATCATGAATATCTGAGTATGGTGGAAGCGGGTTACTTTGATTAAATTTCAAAATATTTTGTAGTTTTTAAAATAATATTTTCATCACTATATTTGTAAAGATAGCCGTGATATATTTAATTATTATAGTGCATTTGATGTTCTTCGATGCGGGAGGTTAAATATTGGAAAGCATTCTGTTAGTAGCATTATTATTACCTATTATATATTTAATGCAAATTATTAAAATGAAACAAATTATTAGAATGAAGCATGTATATGTTACAGTTATCGTTTCAACGATTGGCGTTACAATTTCTACATTGATACTCAATATGGTAAAAGACTATAATACTTCCTATTTTATTGTTTTACTAAGTGGTATCATTGTTGGGGTAGTATGGGCATTATTATTATGTGGATGTTATTATTGTTATCAAGTCCTTACAAATAGACGTTAGTTTTGCATACATAAAAAGCGCTTAATGGACAAAAAGTCTATAAGCGCTAAAATTTTAATTTATAAAATTGAAAAATTGATTATAGTTTTCCATTAACCAAAGAATCCCTTGGTATCCAAGGTAAATACATAATACAATTATACCAATATATATTAAAAATCTTAAAAGTGATAAGCCTACTCTAAATAATAAGATAACTAAGAGTGCAAGCAGGATTATAGATAAAATACTCATTGTCTATTCACTCCCTTTAAATATATTTTAATATTAATGCATAATACATGCATCAGTCTATAGTTAAGATATAAATACACCTATAGTCTGATGATAATTATAATTTAAAATACTATAATTTTGATGAATAAAATAGGAGGATGGTTCATGCGTTTTATATTTAGCATTATCAAAAATATTATAGCAATTATAGCAATTATAGTAATTGTATTTTTCGCGCTCAAATATGCTCCTTTTTTAAAAGATCAAGATTGGAATCCAGTGCATGAAGATGAATCATCCCTACAAAAAAATGCTAATGAAGGACATCTTACTGGTGGACAAAGATATTCAGTTGAAGATAACGATATATTAAACAACGTTCCGCTAAGCCAAACTAAAAACATGTTTGATTGGATTGATAAACGTGAATTTATGTCAGTCTCTGGTATTCAGAGAATGGGATACAACGATGCTTATTTAGCTGGACAGCGTGGAGATGAATTTATAATTTATAAGTTTGGATCTGACTCTATGAGAGTATATAAAACTGAAATAGAAATGAATCAAGACCTTAATCAATTAGGTGAAAATATAGAGCTCAAGCCTACTTCTTATTATGAGTAGTGCGTTTGAATTCTAACAAGAAATAAGTTAGCCTTAAGAAAGTAATATGAAAAGGTTGGTGTTTAATATGAGTGAAAAATCTAATGAAAAAAAAGCGGATGAACAAGCAAAAGCGCAAAATTTATTTGCTCGTTGGCGAAAAGAAGAAACATTATATAAAGATGATGAAAAGGAATCTAATAAATCAAGTGACTCTCAAACATCATCAGATGAAGAAAAACAATAAAAATATTTGTTAAAAAAGACGCAGGAAAGTGGCTAGTATGATACGTAGATCGATCAATAGTAATAAACTAGTTTCTGTATTATGTAGTAACAATGTGGTTGAGGCCATAGATATACATAAGAGTGAGTATATGAAATCAATTCAGCAACGATTGGTTTTTGCTCACTCTTATTTTTTATAAAAGAATAAAACTGGTCCAAAATATAATTAGAGTTTAAGCTATGTTTACTATTTTGCATATTACTCTCATCAATAATTAATTTTAGTGTCTAAATTAATACTAAATAATACACTATTCACCGCAATTATTGCTATAATACTAGATATCATTATGTTTGAATACAAAATAAATAGGGCTTGTGTCTTTTTGATTCACAAGTAAATTTTGTTTTATATTCTTAACGTTCGCGCTTTATTTCATTTATGTAGTAATATAAAATGATAAGAAGAAGATAAAATAGTTGGTTAATAGAGGTGTTTAGGTTGTCAAAGTTTTTTAGAAACAACAAATTGATTGTCATATTATGTGCAATCATCGTGTTTATCGCCTTAATTGGTGTATCATTGCGATCGCAATCACAATCGTATGTTGAACAGTACGTAGGGGATACAGTGGCTTTTGGTCAAAAAGCCGTAAGTTATCCTGTTCATTTTATTACTGGGTCAATAAACAATATTTTTTCGAATGGTGATTCAAAAAATCAATCAAACAAAATTAAACAGTTAGAAGCAGAAAATGAAAGATTAAAGTCAGAAAATAAAAAGTATAAAAAAGAATTAGATATAGAAGATATATCTAAATTCGAACCGATTTCTAGTACAGTTTTATCTAGAAACCCCGATCAATGGATGAACACCTTAGTTATTAATCAAGGTAAAAAAGATGGGATTAAAAACAACATGGCAGTAATGACTTCAGACGGTTTAGTTGGTCGTATATCTAAAGTGAACCAATTCTCTTCTCAAGTGGATTTAATATCAACTAACACTAGAGCTAACCGTTTGTCAGTTAATATCCAACATGATGATAAAAATGTGTTCGGCCTTATTGATCATTATGACTCAAAAACGGAAGAACTCGTTATTTCAGATATAAATAATAAAGACAGTGTTAAAAAAGGAGACAAAGTTGTTACAAGCGGTTTAGCTGATCAACTTCCAACAGGTTTATACATAGGCGAAGTATCTAAGGTAGAAAATGATGAATATGGATTATCTAAAGAGGTTAGAGTGAAGACTGGTACTGATTTAGCTGATTTAAGTCATGTTTATGTAGCAAAAAGAAACCCTAATACAGTACCTGATACCGAAAGTGGTGAGAATTAATGAGAGCTTTTTACTACTTTATAATTGGTATTATCCTCTTTTATGTAGATACTGCAATCGCACTTGTTATACCTATGCAAATCTCTGGGAAAGAAATTATATTCGTGCCGCACTTAACCATCATGTACATTTTGATCATGAGTGTTTACAGAAGCGCTGGTGTGGCCGTTATATTGTCGGTCGTGTTCGGACTTATGACTGATTTATATTTTGGTAGTTTTTACGGGCTGTATTTATTTGGTTACATATTATTAGTTGTGATTATGGATTTCTTCTTTAAAGTGTTTTATAGAGATCATTCAATGCTGTTTGCTATTATTCTATTGAGTACGATCGTATTAGAAATGTATGCAGCAATTATATATAGCGTATTAGGCTTAGTCCATTTTAACCTATTTGAGTTTATTGTTTTTAGATTAGTACCTACACTTATACTAAACTTTATTTTGTTAATTATTTTATACCCACTAATTGCAAAATTTCTTGAAAAACTGCAATTGAAGATTGACAGTAAAAGGTCGTAATGCTAAAATGCAGTAGTTGAGTAGTTTCTAGCTACATACAACCGCTCGGATTCAGGTTTAAGTACATTGGTGTCACCTGGATTTGGCGTGACTTAAATTATAGGAGGTGCAAAGTATGTTTGCTATTATTGAAACAGGTGGAAAACAAGTAAAAGTTGAAGAAGGACAAGAAATTTTCGTCGAAAAATTAGACGTAAATGAAGGTGATTCTTTCACTTTTGATAAAGTACTATTTGTAGGTGGAGATTCAGTTAAAGTTGGCGCGCCAACAGTTGAAGGTGCAACAGTTACTGCAACAGTAAATAAACAAGGTCGCGGTAAAAAAATCACTGTTTTCACTTACAGACGTCGTAAAGACTCTAAACGTAAAAAAGGTCACCGTCAACCTTACACTAAATTAACAATCGACAAAATCAACGCGTAATTATGATTAATGTAGATATTACATTGAACGATTCGGGTCAAGTAACGGATGTTATCATGGACGGCCATGCCGAACATGGCGAGTATGGTTATGATATCGTATGTGCCGGAGCATCTGCAGTTATTTTTGGCAGTGTTAATGCTATAATAGGATTAACCTCTGAGAAACCTGATATTGATTACAGTGAAGACGGCGGACACTTTCATGTCAGAAGTGTCGATACGAATAATGAACAAGCGCAATTAATTCTTCAAGCAATGTTAGTTTCCTTGCAAACCATTGAGGAAGAATACAATGAAAATATTAGATTAAATTATAAGTGAGGTGCAACCAAATGTTAAAATTAAACTTACAGTTCTTCGCATCTAAAAAAGGGGTAAGTTCTACAAAAAACGGACGTGACTCTGAGTCTAAACGTTTAGGTGCTAAACGTGCTGATGGTCAATACGTTACTGGCGGTTCTATTTTATTCCGTCAACGTGGTACTAAAATTTATCCTGGTGAAAATGTTGGTCGCGGTGGCGACGATACATTATTCGCTAAAATCGACGGCGTTGTTAAATTTGAACGTAAAGGTCGAGACAAAAAACAAGTTTCTGTTTATGCAGCAGCTGAGTAATTTTTGTTAATGTTAACACCAGAAGTGATGACTTCTGGTGTTTATTTTTTGTCTTTATTTTCTAGTTATCTAGAAAATGCTATAATATAAAAGATATGTAAATTAAGTTTTATAAAAAAGAGGTGAAATCATGTTTGTCGATCAAGTTAAAATATCACTTAAAGCAGGTGATGGCGGTAATGGTATAACTGCCTATAGAAGAGAAAAATATGTGCCATTTGGTGGTCCGGCTGGTGGCGACGGCGGTGACGGTGCTTCAATTGTTTTTGAGGTGGATGAAGGTCTAAGAACACTATTAGATTTTAGATACCAAACACATTTCAAAGCTAAAAGAGGCGAAGGTGGCCAGAGTAGTAATATGCACGGTAAAAATGCTGAACACTTAGTTTTAAAAGTACCACCAGGCACGATTATTAAAAGTGTTGATACTGAAGAAGTGTTAGCTGATTTAGTAGAAAACGGGCAACGCGCAACAGTAGCTAGAGGCGGCAGAGGAGGCCGTGGTAATTCACGTTTCGCTTCTCCGAGAAACCCAGCGCCTGATTTCAGCGAGAATGGCGAGCCAGGAGAAGAAATCGAGGTTACTTTAGAATTAAAATTACTGGCGGATGTCGGATTAGTTGGTTTCCCAAGTGTAGGTAAATCTACGTTATTGTCTACAGTTTCAAAAGCAAAACCCAAAATCGGCGCTTATCACTTTACGACGATCAAGCCTAATTTAGGCGTGGTATCTACGAAAGATAATAGAAGTTTTGTGATGGCAGATTTGCCTGGGCTTATTGAAGGGGCTTCTGAAGGCATTGGATTAGGACATCAATTTTTAAGACATGTGGAAAGAACTAAAGTTATTGTGCATATGATTGATATGAGTGGTTCTGAAGGTCGTGACCCTTATGAAGATTATCGAGTAATTAATGAAGAATTAAAAGCGTATGAGCATAGATTGGAAGACAGACCACAAATTGTTGTAGCTAATAAAATGGATATACCTGAAGCAGAGGAAAATCTAGCTATTTTTAAAGAAAAACTCAATGACGAACATATCCGTATTGTGCCGTTATCAACAGTTATGCATGACCATATAGATGAATTATTATACGCTATTGCTGAGACATTAGAAGAAGTGAAAGATATTGATTTCAATAAAGAGGAAGAAGATCTAGGCGTAAATAGAGTAGTTTATAAACATACGCCTAGTCAAGACGCGTTTACAATTACGAGAGATGATGATGCCGCTTATGTCGTAAGAGGTAAAGCAATTGAAAGAATGTTCAAAATGACAGACTTTAATAGCGATCCAGCTGTAAGACGTTTTGCTCGTCAAATGCGTTCGATGGGCATCGATGACGCCTTGCGTGCACGTGGATGTAAAAATGGAGACATTGTAAGAATACTTGGCGGAGAATTCGAATTTGTAGAATAGGAGTGCTTAATATGGACAAAAAAGAAAATAAAAGGTTTTATTTAATCCGTGAAGATGTATTACCAGAATCAGTAGTCAAAACTTTACAAATAAAAGAAGTTTTGAAAAACAATCCATCATTGTCCATATTTGAAGCAGTTAAACAATTTGATTTATCTAGAAGTGCATTTTATAAATATCGAGATACTATCTTTCCTATAGATGAAAAACTAGAAGAAACAAGAGAGTTTACTTTGATATTGTATGTCAATGATATTATAGGCATGTTAGCTGAAGTCTTAAATACACTTTCTAAATTAAATTTGTCAGTGTTAACGATTCATCAAAGTATACCAATGGATGGTAGAGCAACTATTACGCTATCGTTAGACGGTAAAGATACAGATTTAGAAATTGATGAAGTGATGGAATCATTAAAAATGATTGAGCATATTTCTAATGTTGAATTAATTAGTATGACTATATAAGGAAGTGTGACTGTGTACGCATATATTAAAGGAACATTAACTGTTTTAAATCCTACACACGTAGTGCTTGAAGCTGCTGGTGTAGGTTATGAAATTCAAACACCCAATTCATATCGTTTTCAAAAATATAAAGACCAAGATATATTAATTCATACATCGTTGATTGTAAGAGAAGATGCACAACTACTTTATGGTTTTTATAACCAAGAAGAAAAAGACATGTTTCTCAGTTTGATTAAAGTTACTGGCATTGGACCGAAATCAGCTTTAGCAATTTTAGCTAGTAGTTCACCAAACGAAGTTAAAATAGCGATTGAAAACGAAAATGATGCTTATTTAACAAAATTCCCCGGGATAGGTAAAAAAACTGCTCGCCAAATTGTTTTGGATCTTAAGGGTAAAGTTCAAGTGACTGAAGAAGATAGCGGTCAATTATTAAATGCGAATCAAAATGGACATCAAAATTCTGAAAGCGTAAAAGAAGCATTACTTGCTTTAGAGGCATTAGGATATTCTAAGAGAGAACTTAATAAAGTAGAAAAAACATTAAACAAAGAAACTTTTGAATCTGTAGATGATGCTGTTAAGCGAGGTTTGCAGTTACTTATATCTTAGTTTTTTGTTGAATTTTAGTGAAGGGGGAATGATCAATGGATGATAGAATGGTAGATCAATCTATGCACGAAGAGGAATCATCATTTGAATTATCTTTAAGGCCTGAAAGATTGCGTCAATATATAGGACAATCAACGATTAAATCAAATTTAGAAGTTTTTATAAAAGCAGCTAAAATTAGGCAAGAACCGTTAGACCACGTTCTATTGTTTGGCCCCCCTGGATTAGGCAAAACGACTTTATCTAATATTATTGCCAATGAAATGGAAGTTAATATTAGAACAATTTCTGGTCCCTCTATTGAACGCCCAGGTGACTTAGCAGCTATTCTTTCTAGTTTGCAACCCGGAGACGTATTGTTCATCGACGAAATCCATAGATTAAGTAGCGTAGTTGAAGAAGTGTTATACCCAGCTATGGAAGATTTTTTCTTAGATATTGTTATTGGCAAAGGGGAAGAAGCACGAAGTATACGTATAGATTTACCGCCTTTTACATTGATTGGTGCCACGACTAGAGCGGGTAGTTTAACAGCACCTTTACGTGATAGATTCGGCGTTCATCTCAGATTGGAATATTATAAAGAACCTGAATTAAAAGAAATTATCATTCGTACAGCAGAGGTATTAGGCACATCTATTGATGATGAAAGTGCAATAGAATTAGCTAAGAGAAGTAGAGGTACCCCAAGAGTTGCTAATCGATTATTAAAGCGTGTAAGGGATTTCCAACAAGTTAAAGAAGATGAATTGATTAGTATTGGTACGACGAAACAATCACTAGCATTGCTACAAGTAGATGATGAAGGGTTAGATTATATCGATCATAAAATGATGAATTGTATATTAGAACAATATAATGGTGGACCTGTTGGTTTAGATACAATTGCTGTTTCTATTGGTGAAGAACGCGTTACAATAGAAGATGTTTATGAACCGTTTTTAATACAAAAAGGATTTATCGAACGTACACCTAGAGGGCGTAAAGCAACAGCTTATGCCTATGAACACTTTAGTAAGGATAGAAAGAAGGAATAGTTTTGGATATTGAATCTTTTGATTACCATTTACCAGAATCATTAATTGCACAAACCCCTTTAAAAAATAGAGATGAGAGTAGATTGCTTGTCCTTGGAAGAAAAACGGGAGATATTGAACATAAATACTTTAAAAATGTAATTGACTATTTACAAGCTGGAGATACATTAGTACTCAATGATACGAGAGTCATGCCAGCACGCTTATTTGGCTTAAAAGAAGAAACTGGTGCGAAAGTAGAAATGTTGATGCTTACACAACTTGAAGACGATGATTGGGAAGTATTATTGAAACCAGCGAAAAGAATAAAAACAGGGGATAAATTATCATTCGGTGATGGTAAAATAATAGCTGAATGTGTGGAAGAATTAAATCAAGGCGGACGCATTATGCGCCTTGATTATGATGGTATATTACAAGAGCGATTAGATGAACTAGGTGAAATGCCATTACCACCATATATAAAAGAGCGGTTAGATGACCCAGATCGTTATCAGACAGTATATGCTAAAGCCTCAGGATCAGCTGCTGCTCCAACGGCTGGACTCCATTTTACAGATGAATTACTTGAACAGATCAAAGCTAAAGGCGTGAATATAACTTTTATTACGTTGCATGTAGGATTAGGTACATTTAGACCTGTAAGTGTTGAAAATATAGATGATCATGAAATGCATAGCGAATATTATCAGATGGATCAAGAAACAGCTGATTTGTTAAATGAGACAAAAGCGAAAGGTCATCGTGTCATTTCAGTAGGTACGACATCTACTAGAACTTTAGAAACAATAAGAGCATCTCATAATGAATTTGTAGCAGATAGTGGTTGGACTGATATTTTTATTTTTCCTGGCTTTGAATTTAAAGCGATAGATGGATTAATCACAAATTTCCATTTACCGAAATCAACGTTAGTCATGTTAGTTTCTGCATTTAGTACAAAAGATTATATTTTAAATGCGTATCATCAAGCCGTGAAATCTGAGTATAGATTCTTTAGTTTTGGCGATGCAATGTTAATTATTTAGGGAATGAAAGGAGCATTTGTATGCCTGCGGTAACATATGAACATATTAAAACATGTAAACAATCTGGAGCTAGATTAGGCATTGTACATACGCCACATGGGTCATTTGAAACACCCATGTTTATGCCCGTAGGTACAAAAGCTACAGTTAAAACGATGAGTCCAGAAGAACTACATCAGATGGAAGCGAAAATTATATTAGGAAACACATATCATTTGTGGTTACAACCAGGAAATGATATTATCAAAAAGAGTGGGGGATTACATCAGTTCATGAACTGGAATGGTCCAATACTGACAGATTCAGGTGGTTTTCAAGTATTCAGTTTAAGTAATTTACGAAAAATTACTGAAGAAGGTGTTGAATTCCGTCATCATACAAATGGTTCTAAACTATTTTTGAGTCCTGAAAAATCAATGCAGATTCAAAATGATTTAGGTTCAGATATTATGATGGCATTTGATGAATGCCCGCCTATGCCAGCTGAATATAAGTACGTGAAAGATTCAATCGAAAGAACAAGTAGATGGGCCGCTAGATGTTTACAAGCACATCAAAGACCTGAAGATCAAGCATTATTTGGTATTATTCAAGGCGGAGAATATAAAGATTTAAGACAACAAAGTGCCGAAGAATTAGTAGCATTGGATTTTCCTGGATATGCCATTGGAGGTTTATCAGTAGGGGAACCAAAACCTGTAATGTACGATATGGTATCACATACACAACAATTTATGCCTAAAGATAAGCCACGTTATTTAATGGGTGTGGGATCGCCAGATGCATTAATAGAATGCAGCATTAGAGGTATGGATATGTTTGACTGTGTTTTACCAACACGTATTGCACGTAATGGTACATGTATGACTTCACATGGCCGTGTGACTATTAAAAATGCTAAATACGCAGAAGATTTAGGCCCGCTTGATGAAAATTGTGACTGCTATACTTGTAAAAATTATAGTAGAGCTTACATAAGACATTTAATAAAAGCAGAAGAAACTTTTGGTATCCGTCTTACTACTTATCATAATTTACATTTCTTGCTGAAATTAATGGAAAACATTCGACAAGCTATTCGCGATGATCGTTTACTTGATTTTAAAGAAGAATTTTTTGAACAGTATGGACTTAATGTAGAAAACCCAAAAAACTTTTAAAAAGGGAGAAATAACTTTATGCAATTTACTTCATTGATATTACCGATTTTATTATTAGTATTAATGTGGTTCTTCTTAATTAGACCACAACAGAAAAAGGCAAAAGAGCATCGTGAAATGATAAGTCAAATTTCATCTGGTCAACATGTAACAACTATTGGTGGCATCAAAGGCACTGTCCGTAGCGTCGATGAAACAACTGTTGTATTAACTTTAAATGGTAATGGCACTGAAATTACTTTAGAAAAACCAGCAATTAAACAAGTTGATCCATCATAAAATTGATAATTACGAACTGATATTTACTATCAGTTCGTTTTTTGTTTAATAAAAACCTAAAGTTATTGGACTTTGAAGTCATAGTTGGTGTTATAATAAAAGATAGACAAAATCGCATAAATAACGAAACTAAATAAACATTACATATGAAGCACTTACATTTAAAAAGTAATTACAAATAGGTTAAGTTTGTTTTTACACTAAATGTAATATGTTAAAATATGAAAGGTTATTTAGAAAAGTTTAATCAATTTATTAAACGTAGAGAAACGCGATTGAATTTGAATTGATAACATAAGCTTACAATGAGGTGTTCAAGTGAAGAAAAGTAGTAGAATAGTTGCATTTATATTACTTGTAGTTCTATTGTTAGGCGGAATAGGACTTACATATAAAAATGTAGTTAAGAATGTCAGCCTCGGTTTAGACTTACAAGGTGGCTTTGAAGTCTTATACCAAGTTGATCCTTTACAAGAAGGAGATAAAATTGATGATAAAGCGGTAAAAGCCACAGCAAAAACACTTGAAAACCGTGTGAATGTTTTAGGAGTCTCAGAACCTAAAATTCAAGTGGAAGACAAAAACAGAATTCGGGTACAATTAGCAGGCGTGAAAAACCAATCTCAAGCCAGAGAAATTTTGTCTTCGCAAGCTAATTTAACAATTCGTGACGCAAATGATAACGTCAAATTAACGGGTAAAGATATTCAACAAGGTTCCGCAAAACAAGAGTTTAAACAGAATACAAATGAACCCGCAGTTACATTTAAATTAAAAGATAGTGATAAATTTAAAAAAGTAACTGAAGAAATTTCTAAAAAAGATGAAAATGTCATGGTTGTATGGTTAGATCACGAAAAAGGTGACACTTATCATAAAGAAATGAATAAAGAAGACCCTAAATATGTATCTGCTGCATCAGTAGATAAGCCGATTAATTCAGATAGTGTAGAAATTTCTGGTGGTTTTAAAGGGGAAGAAGGTATTGAAGAAGCTAAACAAATAGCTGATTTATTAAATTCTGGTTCTTTACCTGTAGACTTAAATGAGATTTACTCTAACTCTGTAGGCGCTCAGTTTGGTCAAGATGCGCTAGATAAAACGATACTTGCAGCAGCAATTGGTATAGCTGTTATTTACTTATTTATGCTAGGCTTTTATCGTTTACCAGGTTTAGTTGCAGTTATTGCGCTAACTGTTTATATTTATTTAACATTGGTAGCATTTAATTTCATATCAGGCGTATTAACTTTACCAGGTTTAGCCGCATTAGTACTAGGTGTTGGTATGGCAGTAGATGCTAACATTATTATGTACGAGCGGATTAAAGATGAGCTTAAAATTGGGCGAACCCTTAAACAAGCTTATAAAAAAGCGAATAAGAGTTCCTTCTTAACTATAGTAGATGCGCAACTTACAACAGTAATTGCAGCTGCTGTACTGTTTTTCTTTGGTGAAAGCTCAGTTAAAGGTTTTGCCACAATGTTATTACTTGGTATCTTAATGATATTTGTTACAGCTGTATTCTTATCAAGATGGTTGCTATCACTTCTAGTTTCTTCAAATTACTTTAAAAAATCTACTTGGTTATTTGGAGTTAGTAAGAAAAACATTGCAGATATAAATGAAGGCAAAGAAGTTCATGACCTCAAAACACCATATGAACGTTGGGATTTCATGAAGTTAGCTAAGCCATTACTATCTTTAAGTATTATCATATTGATTATTGGTGCAGTTATATTATTTGTTTTCAAATTAAACTTAGGTATAGATTTTACAAGTGGTACAAGAGTTGACTTCGAATCAAACGATAAAGTCTCTGAAGCAAAAGTGACCCAAACATTGGAAGATGAAAACTTTAAACCAACACAAGTATCATTAGGTGAAAACGGTAAAAACGTTACAGTACAATTTAAAAATGATTTATCAAAAGACGAAGTTTCAAAAATCAAAAATACCATTGATGATTCATTTGGCAATGACCCAACGGTTAACACTGTTTCCCCTGTAATTGGTCAGGAATTAGCTAAAAATGCAATGATGGCCTTATTATATGCCGCGATTGGTATTATCATTTATATTACCTTTAGATTTGAATGGCGCATGGGATTATCATCAGTGCTCGCGTTACTACACGATGCATTTATGATTATCGCTGTGTTCAGTCTGTTTAGACTTGAAATCGATATTACATTTATCGCTGCAGTATTAACAATTATTGGTTATTCCATCAATGACACAATTGTAACGTTTGATAGGGTACGTGAGAACTTGCATAAAATTAAAGTAATCACCAAACCTTCACAAATAGACGATATCGTTAATAGATCGATTCGACAAACAATGACACGCTCCATCAATACAGTATTGACTGTTATAATTGTAGTTGTTGCATTACTTGCATTTGGTGCACCAAGTATCTTTAATTTCTCATTAGCATTGTTAATTGGTCTCATAAGTGGTGTATTCTCATCTGTATTTATTGCCGTGCCACTGTGGGGCATTATGAAAAAACGTCAACTTAAAAAATCAGATGATCATAAACTTATAGTTTATAAAGAGAAAAAATCAAACGATGAAAAAATCTTAGTATAATAACTTGAGTTTTAATTAAAGCGACTAAATTCCAATTTGGAATCTAGTCGCTTTTACTTTTTATGAAACAGGTCAAATCAAATAATTGTATTTAAAAAATTATGGTAAGATTTCATAGATATACCTTAACAGTTAATAAGAAGCTCAAATCTATATCTAAATTAAAGGTTACTACTTTTTATTTTTGAATTTCTTTTGTATAATTGCTTGTGGAAATGAGGGAGAATAGTATGATTAAATCAAAATATAATTGGGACGTTAAATTACCTGAAGTTGAAATTACAGAAGATGTTTCAACAGATTTAAAGCTAACTCCTATTGTAAAAAAAATTCTGGAAAGTAAAGGGATAACAGAAGAAACTGCAATTCGTGAACTTTTAAACGGTACACAAATTGCGCACGATCCGTGGACAATGAGTGATATGCATAAGGCTGTGGAGCGTATTAATCTAGCTATAGATCAAAACCAAAAAATTTTAGTATATGGTGATTACGATGCTGATGGTGTCACTTCTACAACAATATTAGTTTCTACACTTAAAGCACTTGGAGCGCATGTAGGTTGGTATATTCCAAACCGTTTTTCTGAAGGCTATGGACCTAACGAGATGGCCTTTAAAAACGCTTATGAGGAAGGCATTTCACTAATTATAACAGTAGACAATGGCATTCAAGGCCATGATGAAATCCAAATGATTCAAGAATTAGGTGTAGATGTAATTGTTACAGATCATCATGAGATTGGTCGTACAATGCCTAACGCATATGCAATTGTACATCCAATGCATCCTGGGTTTGATTATCCTTTTAAATATTTGTGCGGTGCTGGCGTGGCGTATAAATTGGCACAGTGTTTATTGACTGAACCACCAACCCATTTTCTTGGTTTAGTAGCTATTGGAACGATTGCAGATTTAGTATCATTAACGGATGAAAATCGTTCACTTGTTCAACGCGGTTTAGACGCGTTAAATCAACACTGTCCATTATCAATAAAAGCGATTTTAAAACAAGCAGGTTGCAATGATGAAATCAATGAAGAAACTGTTGGTTTTGTTATCGGCCCGCGTTTAAACGCAGTAGGTCGTTTAGAAGATGCTGCACTAGCTGTCGAGTTATTAATGACAGAAACTGAAGAAGAAGCGGAATTTTTAGCTGAACAAGTTGAATTTTTTAACCAAGAACGTAAAGATATCGTCTCACAAATTACCGAAGAAGCATTAGTAATGGCAGAGCAACAGGTGCAAGATGGTTCTAAGTTCTTATTGTTAGCACAACCGGACTGGCATGAAGGCGTACTCGGAATTGTAGCTTCAAAAATTGTAGAAACATACAGTCTTCCTACATTAATTTTAAACATTGATCAAGCGCAAAACCATGCGAAGGGCTCAGCTCGTAGTATTGACCAAGTTTCGATGTTTGAAATTTTAAGTGCACATTCAGAGTTAATTTCTAAATTTGGCGGTCATCATATGGCAGCGGGTGTTACGATGCCAATCGAAAATATACAAGATCTACAACATGGTTTAAACGGTTGGATGGCTCAATTAGCAGAAACGACTTCTTTAGAACCGCGGAAAAAAGTGGATGTAAAAATATTAGAAAGTGATATTACAATAAAAAATATTAAAGATATTCATAGGCTCCGTCCATTTGGAACAGATTTTTCCAGCCCTTGTTTTGAATTACAAGATATTATTGTTCAACAAGCAAAAGGTATTGGTCAAGACAAAAATCATTTAAAACTTGTATTAGGGGATAGTCAATTACAGGCTATTTTTTGGCAAAATGGCTATTTAGTTAAAGAACTAGGTGTACAACAGCCGATTAATTTAATAGGTACTTTACAAATTAATGAATGGAATGGATTTCAATCTCCACAATTTATGGTTGCAGATTTAGCGAGTAATAATTTGCAGATATTGGATTATAGAAGTAAACGTAAAGTGAGCGAGTTAAATGCTGATGCTGAAGACGTTGCTTATTTAATTCATAAAAAAAGTGAAAAATTAGGTGAGAATTATTACTATTATGGTGAGGACATTATTAATAAATATGATAAATATGTATTTAGAGATTTACCTACATCAATCACTGAATTAAAAACTACTTTAAAAACAGTTGACGTATCTCAAATTTATCTTGTGCTAAATCATGAACGTTCTATATATTTTGAAGGTATGCCAAAAATGGAGACGTTTAAACAATGTTTTAAAGCACTAGCGTCTAAGAAAGAAACAAATTTAGCTAAGGAAGGTATGCAATTAAGCCAGTTTCTTAATATTCAACCGAGTATGCTTAAATTTATCTTAAAAGTTTTCTTAGATTTAGAGTTTATTAAAGATGAAAATGGTATAATAATGCTAAACAGTGTTTCGACAAAACGTGACATTGCAACAAGTAAATATTATCAAAATCGTCTTGATAGGATAGAAGTTGAAAAGTTATTGCTTTATGAAGATTTTAATCGCTTGAAGCAATGGTTTAAGGCTGAATTGGTAGAATAATAGGAGGAAGTTTGAATGGATTTAAAACAATATGTATCTGAGGTTTCAGACTGGCCGCAACCAGGTGTTAACTTCAAAGATATTACTACTATAATGGACAATGGTGAAGCTTATGGCTATGCTACAGATCAAATTGTGGAGTATGCAAAACAAAGAGATGTAGATGTTGTGGTTGGGCCAGAAGCGAGAGGTTTTATCATTGGCTGTCCTGTAGCGTATTCAATGGGGATTGGATTTGCGCCAGTTAGAAAAGAAGGCAAACTTCCAAGAGAAGTGATTCGTTATGAATATAACTTAGAATATGGTACTAATGTACTAACAATGCATAGAGACGCAATTAAACCGGGACAACGCGTTTTAATAACAGACGATTTATTAGCAACTGGTGGCACAATAGAGGCAGCAATTAAATTAGTTGAACAATTAGGTGGTATTGTTGTAGGTATTGCTTTTATTATAGAATTGAAATATTTAAAAGGTATTGAAAAAATTAAAGATTACGATGTCATGAGTTTAATATCTTACGACGAATAAATCTCATATATAAATGAATAAGTTTAAAAAGCCAAATGAGCGCATTGGATGTGGATTCATTTGGTTTTTTATATACATTGAAATAATCTTAATAAAGTATTATATTAAAATATATTTTATTTGCATTAAAAAATTGAAATTTAGCTACATTTTTCTAATTGTTATCTGTACTCATTTATTTATTTAATAACATGTAGTATTATATAACTATTATACATAATTTGACCTAATAGCGTAAAAATACGTTACAATCGATATAAAAATAATACTGGGTATGTAATAGCGATTAATATTTAGTATAGGGGTGTCTTAAGTGAACAATGAATATCCATACAGTGTGGACGAAGTATTATCCAAAGCAAAATCATATTTATCAAAGGAAGAATATGAATATGTATTGAAAAGTTACCATCTAGCTTATGAGGCACATGAAGGTCAATTTCGAAAAAACGGTTTACCATATATTATGCATCCCATTCAAGTTGCTGGCATATTAACTGAAATGCATTTAGATGGCCCAACCATCGTAGCAGGCTTTTTACATGACGTTATTGAGGACACGCCTTATACGTTTGATGATGTAAAAGGGATGTTTAACGAAGAAATTGCGGTAATCGTAGAAGGCGTTACTAAGCTTAAAAAAGTTAAATATCGCTCTAAGGAAGAACAACAAGCTGAAAATCACCGTAAACTGTTTATAGCTATTGCAAAAGACGTTCGTGTTATCCTTGTTAAATTAGCAGATCGCTTACATAATATGAGAACATTAAAAGCGATGCCACGGGAAAAACAAATAAGAATATCTAAAGAAACGCTAGAAATCTACGCGCCTTTAGCTCACAGATTAGGGATTAATACAATCAAATGGGAGCTAGAAGATACTGCGCTTAGATATATAGATAGCGTGCAATATTTCCGTATCGTTAATCTCATGAAAAAAAAGCGCAGTGAAAGAGAAGATTATATACAAAATGCCATTAATCGGATAGATGATGAGATGGAAAAAATGCAAATAATCGGAGATATAAACGGGCGACCTAAACATATTTATAGTATTTATAGAAAAATGGTTAAACAAAAGAAACAATTCGATCAAATATTTGATTTATTAGCCATTAGAATTATTGTAAATTCGATTAATGATTGCTATGCCGTTTTAGGACTCGTACATACGTTATGGAAACCAATGCCTGGAAGGTTTAAAGATTATATTGCAATGCCGAAACAAAACATGTATCAATCCTTACATACTACTGTTGTTGGCCCTAATGGTGATCCTCTAGAAATTCAGATTAGAACTTTTGAAATGCATGAAATTGCAGAACACGGGGTTGCAGCACATTGGGCGTACAAAGAAGGCAAAAAAGTTACTGAAAAAACACAAAATTTCAATAAAAAATTAAATTGGATTAAAGAATTAGCAGAAACAGATAGTACTACAACAGATGCAGAAGAGTTTATGGAAACTTTAAAATTTGATTTGCAAAGTGATAAAGTATACGCTTTTACTCCAGAAAGTGATGTAATTGAATTACCATATGGCGCTGTCCCAATTGATTTTGCTTATGCTGTACATAGTGAAGTAGGAAATAAGATGATTGGTGCTAAAGTAAATGGAAAAATTGAACCAATTGATTACGTTTTGCAAACAGGCGATATTGTTGAGATTAGAACGAGCAAACATTCCTATGGGCCAAGTCGTGATTGGCTGAAAATTGTTAAATCTTCGAGCGCTAAGAGTAAAATTCGTAGTTTCTTTAAAAAACAAGATCGTTCTTCTAATATTGAAAAAGGTAAATTTATGGTTGAAGCAGAAATAAAAGACCAAGGTTATAGAATGGATGCTGTTTTGACTGATGATAATATTGAAGTGGTCAAAGATAAATATAATTTTTCTAATGAAGACGATTTATTTGCAGCAGTTGGGTTTGGCGGTGTAACAGCACTACAAATCGTTAATAAGTTAACTGAAAAACAGCGTATACAAGATAAACAAAAAGCATTAAATTCTGTTCAAGAAGTTCAAAAGTCAGTTCCGATTAAAAATGATATTACTACAGATAGCGGTGTATATGTTGAAGGCATCGAAAACGTATTAATTAAATTGTCAAAATGTTGTAATCCAATACCTGGCGATGATATTGTTGGTTATATCACTAAAGGGCACGGTATTAAGGTGCATCGCACAGATTGTCCCAATATCAAAAACGAAAAAGAAAGATTGATTAGTGTCGAATGGGTACGTTCGAAAGATGCAACGCAACGTTACCAGGTTGATTTAGAAGTTACTGCTTACGATAGAAATGGGTTACTAAACGAAGTATTACAAGCAGTTAATTCGACAAAAAGCAATTTAGTGAAAGTTTCTGGACGTTCAGATATTGACAAAAATGCAGTCATTAATATCGGCGTAATGGTGAAAAATGTAAATGAAGTTTATCAAGTTGTAGATAAAATTAAACAACTTGGAGATGTTTATACAGTAACAAGAGTTTGGAATTAGAGGTGAAACATACATGAAAGTAGTTGTTCAAAGAGTGAAACAAGCATCTGTTTCAAATGGATCTATCGAAAATAAGATAAACAAGGGTTATTGCTTGTTAGTAGGCGTAGGCAAATCATCAACTGAAGCGGATATCGATGTATTAGCGAAAAAAATCGTGAACGCACGTCTATTTGAAGATGAAGATGGCAAACTTAATCTCAACCTACAGCAAGTACAAGGCGAAGTCCTTTCTATCTCGCAATTTACACTTTATGCTGATGTAAAAAAAGGAAATAGACCAGGCTTTACAAATTCAATGCCTCCCGATAAAGCAAATGAATTTTATGAAAAGCTGAATGACGCGATACGCGCATACGGTATTAATGTATTAACTGGTGAATTTGGAACAGACATGCTTGTTAATATTGCCAACGATGGACCAGTGACGATTATATATGAAAGTCAGGATGGCAAAATCGTATGAAAACAGTCAATACTTGGTTAGAAAAACATAATTTGAAGAATTTGCCGACACTCATTGTTATGGTAGCGTTTGTCATTTTTATTTTTATGATTATTGCTTTTTTAAATCATAATGACGAAGAATCTAGTTCGATTTATGTTACAGAAGATACTGATTTAAGAACAGGCCCTAATGCAGTGTATCCTGCGATAAAATCAGTTGATCAAGGACAAAATTTTAATAAAATTGGGAAATCTGGTAAATGGATTGAAGTAGAATCAAGTAATCATAAAGATAAAGGTTGGGTAGCGGGTTGGCACACTAATCTTGATATTCAAGCAGATGCAGATCCTAACGCTAACCCTTTAAAAGATAAAACAATTGTACTTGACCCTGGTCACGGAGGTAGTGATCAGGGAGCATCAAGTAATACCAAAAAGCATAGTACTGAGAAAGTGTATACTTTGAAAACAGCGAAAGAACTCAAAACACTTTTAGAAAAAGAAGGTGCGACCGTAAATATGACGAGAAGCTCAGATACCTATGTTAGCTTAGATGACCGTAATATTAAAGGCGATGCCTATATCAGTATACACAACGATTCTTTAAAATCTTCTAAAGCCAATGGCACTACAGTATATTGGTTTAAAGATAATCAAAAAGTACTAGCCGAAACATTGAATGCTTACATACAAAAGAAAGCTTTATTAACAAATAAAGGTGCTAGACAAGAAAATTTCCAAGTATTGAGACAGACGGATGTACCAGCTGTTTTATTAGAGTTAGGCTATATCAGTAACCCCACCGATGAAAATATGATAACGAATCAATTGCATCGTCATATTGTAGAACAAGCAGTTGTTGATGGTTTAAGTGCATACTTTTCAGAATAAAAAGGTTGCATATTAATCGATAACTCGTTATTATTAGATATGAATTCTATATTAAAACCGATATCATTCTTGACTATTCTAGATGAAGAGACAGCATTTGCTAATGCGTAGAGACATAATTCGAGGCTGGAAAATTATGCTTAGTAATTTAGAAATTAGAACACAAGAAGAGGTGTTTTATGAAGATAAAGCCGTGTGACGAACGTTATTCGTATAAAGTGGGTTATAGATAGCTATATATATAACCAATTAGGGTGGCAACACGGAGATTCGTCCCTTGTATGACTGTTAAGGTCATACAAGGGTTTTTTTATTGTATAAAAGGAGAGATTTTATGATAAATATTCCTAGAGGAACACAAGATATTTTACCAGAAGAAACAAAAAAATGGCGATATATAGAAGCACGATTAGACCAATTAATGGAATTATATAATTATGAAGAAATTCGTACACCAATTTTTGAAAGTACAGAATTATTTGCACGGGGTGTCGGTGATTCCACTGATGTCGTTCAAAAAGAAATGTATACTTTTAAAGATAAAGGCGATCGCAGTATTACATTACGTCCAGAAGGGACTGCTGCTGTTGTACGTTCTTACATTGAAAATAAAATGCAAGGCTTACCTAATCAACCAGTAAAGTTATATTATAACGGGCCGATGTTCCGTTATGAACGAAAACAAAAAGGGCGCTATCGCCAATTTACCCAATTTGGTGTTGAAGCCATAGGCGCAGAGCATCCTAGTATTGATGCTGAAATATTAGCAATGGTCATGCACATTTATCAATCCTTTGGACTTAAACATTTGAAATTGGTTATCAATAGTATTGGTGATATTGATTCTCGTAAAGAATATAACAATGCTTTGGTAAAACATTTTGAACCGGTAATAGAAGATTTTTGTAAAGATTGCCAAGCACGCTTACACACTAATCCAATGAGAATTTTAGATTGTAAAGTTGATAAAGATAAAGAAGCTGTTAAAACAGCGCCACGTATAACAGAATACTTAAATGAAGATTCAAAAGCGTATTTTGCAGAAGTGAAACAACATTTAGACGATTTAGGTATTAAATATGAAGAAGACCCTAACTTAGTAAGAGGATTAGATTATTATACACACACAGCGTTTGAGCTCATGATTGATAACCCTAATTATGATGGCGCTATTACTACATTATGTGGTGGCGGCCGATATAACGGATTATTAGAATTACTTGATGGTCCTAGTCAAACTGGTATTGGTTTTGCGTTAAGTATTGAAAGACTCTTACTTGCTTTAGAAGAAGAAGGCATTGATTTGGATATGGGACATGAGTTTGATTTGTTTATCGTCACAATGGGAGAAGAAGCTGATCGATACGCAGTGAAAATTTTAAATGATTTACGCAGGGATGGTGTCAAAGCCGATAAAGATTATATGGAGCGTAAAGTTAAAGGTCAAATGAAACAGGCTGATAGATTAAATGCTAAATACACGGTAGTTATCGGAGATCAAGAATTAGAAGATAACAAAATAAATGTTAAAGATATGCAATCTGGTGAATCAGACCTGATTGAGTTAAGTAAACTTGTTAATTATTTTAAAAACTAAGGAGAAGATAGCATGAGTAAACGAACAACTTATTGTGGTTTAGTTACTGAATCACTATTAGAACAAGAAGTTATATTGAAAGGTTGGGTACACAACCGTAGAGATTTAGGTGGCCTTATCTTCGTAGACCTTCGTGACCGCGAAGGTTATGTACAAATCGTATTTAACCCAGATTTTTCAAAAGAAGCTTTACAAACAGCTGAAACGATCAGATCTGAATATGTGGTAGAAGTTAAAGGTATTGTGAAAAAACGTGATCCACAAACAGTTAATCCAAAGATTGCAACAGGACAAGTAGAAGTCCAAATTTCTGATATACAAATTATAAATAAAGCTGAAACGCCTCCGTTCGCATTAAATGAAGAAAATCAAAATGTAGATGAAAATATTAGATTAAAATACAGATATCTCGATTTAAGACGTCAAGAATTAGCACAAACTTTTAAAATGAGGCACCAAACAACACGTGCCATTAGACAATATTTAGATGCTGAAGGCTTTTATGATATTGAAACGCCAGTGTTGACAAAATCAACGCCAGAAGGCGCACGTGACTATTTAGTGCCCTCACGCGTACATGAAGGTGAATTTTATGCTTTGCCACAATCACCACAAATATTTAAACAATTGTTAATGATTAGTGGTTTTGATAAGTATTACCAAATTGTAAAATGTTTCCGTGATGAAGACTTACGTGCTGACCGTCAACCAGAATTCACCCAAGTTGATATTGAAATGAGTTTCGTTGACCAAGAAGATGTGATGGGTACAGGCGAAGAAATGTTACAAAAAGTAGTCAAAGATGTTAAAAATGTTGAAGTACCACGTCCATTCCCAAGAATGACTTATAATGAAGCAATGGATCGTTTTGGTTCAGATAAACCAGATACACGCTTTGGTATGGAATTAATAAATGTTTCAGAACTTGGTGAAATGATGGATTTCAAAGTCTTCAAAGATGCAGTGAATAATAATGGCCAAGTAAAAGCAATTGTGGCAGAAGGTGCTTCTGACAATTATACTAGAAAAGATATCGACGCGTTAACTGAATTTGTCAATATTTACGGTGCTAAGGGGTTAGCATGGGTTAAAGTGGTTGATGAAGGTTTAAATGGCCCTATAGCTAAATTCTTTGAACCAGAACATGTTGATAAACTAAAATCATTAACTGGTGCAAATTCAGGAGATTTAGTATTATTTGTAGCAGATAAACCAAGTGTTGTTGCTCAAAGTTTAGGCGCTTTAAGATTGAAATTAGCTAAAGAATTAGATTTGATTGATGAAAGTAAATTAAACTTCTTATGGGTAACAGACTGGCCTTTACTTGAATATGATGAAGACTTGAAACGTTATACAGCAGCACATCATCCATTTACTGCTCCCAAACAAGAAGATATTGAAAAATTAGATAATGAACCTGAAAATGCTCAAGCGAATGCATACGACATTGTGCTAAATGGTTATGAATTAGGTGGAGGATCTATTAGAATCCATAATGCTGATTTACAATCAAAAATGTTTGAAGTATTAGGATTTACTGAAGAACAAGCTAGAGAGCAGTTTGGTTTCTTATTAGATGCATTTAAATATGGTGCGCCACCACATGGCGGTATTGCATTAGGATTAGACCGTTTAGTGATGTTGTTGACAGGTCGCACAAATTTACGTGATACAATCGCGTTCCCTAAAACAGCTTCTGCGACGTGTTTATTAACAAACGCGCCTAGTGAAGTCTCTGAAAGTCAATTAGAAGAATTATCATTAAGAATTAGACATTAATTTTTATGGACCAAGTTTTAATTCTTGCTAAATCCAAATATTATGTTATGATACTTGCATAAGGTAGTCATCTGTAGTGTTCGTAAGTTTGCTTCATATTTGGGCCTAACACTCTTTGATCCGGGAGCCCAATAGGTTTTCTTGCAGCGCACACGCCTCTTAAGGAGGACTTGCAAAACAAGAAACAGGGCACCCACCTGTTAATAGCAGGCCGAATGATCAAGCAATTTATAACTACGGCACTCACGGACTCTATCGGTACGCAAGACTTCGGTCTTGCGTATTTTTTTATAATAAAGTTGATAAGCCGCTGTAAATCCATACATGTTAATGTTTGGTTTATAAAGTGCTTTTAAAATATAAAAAGTATAGTGTTATAATATAATAATAATAGTATTTGTTTAATAAGGAGTTTAGAGATGAAACATCAATTTTCGAGAAATGAATTGGCCTATGGTCAAGAAGGATTAGATTTATTAAAGCAGAAAACAGTTGTTGTTTTAGGCGTTGGTGGTGTCGGTTCTTTCGCAGCTGAAGCATTAGCACGTACGAATATAGGACATATTATTTTAATCGACAAAGACGATGTGGATATCACAAACGTGAATCGTCAATTACATGCGCTCACATCTACGATTGGTCAAAGTAAAGTGACATTAATGGAAGAACGTATCAAGTTAATTAATCCAGACTGTAAAGTCACTTCGCTACATATGTTTTACACGGAAGAAACATACGAGGCTTTATTTAACAACTATAATATTGATTATTTTATAGACGCGAGTGACACACTTATTTACAAGGTTCATTTAATGAAAGAATGCCTTGATAGAGGTATTTCAGTTATCTCAAGTATGGGTGCAGCAAATAAAACAGACCCAACACGTTTTCAAATTGCAGATATATCCAAAACTTATATGGATCCTATGGCCAAATTGATACGTCGTAAATTGAAAAAATTAGGTGTTTATAAAGGCGTCCCTGTAGTGTTTTCAGATGAAAGCCCAATTGTCATTAGAGAAGATGTTAAAGAAACAGTAGGAGATGCCAACGCGCCAACAAGGAAAGCCCAAATGCCTCCGTCATCCAATGCATTTGTTCCTAGTGCGGTAGGATTAATTTGTGCAAGTTATGTAATTAATGACATTTTAAAAGACATACCAGTTACACGTATCAAAGATAAAAAATAAAAAAGACCTTAAAGCTTTTCACTTTATTGTGTAAGCTTTAAGGACTTTTTTTGATGAAATAATGATGTGGCATTAGGATTATTTGTTTTTCTGTTGTGCTTTATTAATATTTTCAAATATAGTTTTAAATTGTTGTTCCGTTTTAGAAGTCATTTTTGGTGTATAATAAATTTTGTTTTTTAGCTTATCGGGTAAATATTGTTGAGATATGAATCCATTCTCATAATTATGAGGATATTTATAACCTATAGCTCTTCCGAGTTCTTTGGCACCTGAATAATGACCATCTTTTAAATAATCAGGAATTTGTCCTACATGTCCTTTACGAATGTCTGATAATGCTGCATCAATGGCAGTAATACCTGAATTAGACTTAGGTGATAAACATAATTCAATAACAGCTTGACTTAATGGGATCCTTGCTTCAGGAAAACCAAGTCGTTCGGCAGATTCAATTGCTGCTAAAGTACGTTGGCCAGCACCTGGCGAAGCCAATCCGACGTCTTCATAACTGATAACCAACAATCTCCTAACAATTGTAGGTAAGTCACCAGCTTCAATTAATCGAGCTAAATAGTGTAAAGCTGCATTAACGTCACTACCTCTAATTGATTTTTGAAATGCACTCATTACGTCATAATGCATATCCCCATCTTTATCACTGACGAATGCGCCCTTTTGTAAACAATCTTTAGCATCTTCTAAAGTAATATGTCTTTGGTTATCTGTTACTTCAGAACTGAGCACAGCTAATTCTAAAGCGTTTAGAGCACTTCTCACGTCGCCTTGACTTTGAGTTGTAAAATAATTCATCGCATCTTTATCAATTATTGGATTAAATGAAGCTAAACCTCGTTCCTCGTCATTTAACGCTCTTTCTAAAGATAATTTAACATCGTCTTCATTTAATGGATATAACTCAAAAATTTGAGCTCTTGAACGAATTGCTGGGTTGATAGCATGATAGGGATTAGAAGTAGTAGCACCAATTAATACAATTTTGCCATTCTCAAGATGGGGCAGTAAGAAATCTTGTTTCGCTTTATCTAACCGATGAATTTCATCTAGCAATAAAATGACTTGCCCGGACATTTTAGCTTCTTCAACAATCAGTTGCATATCTTTTTTAGTATTTGTAACAGCATTTAGTTGGCGAAATTTAAATTGAGTACTTCCTGAAATCGCTTTGGCAATACTTGTCTTGCCGATCCCAGGAGGACCGTAAAAAATCATAGAGGATAATCTTTTAGTTTCTACCATTCGTCGAATAATGCCTTTAGTACCAACTAAATGATCTTGTGAAATAATTTCATCAATCGTATTTGGTCTCATTCTTGAAGCGAGTGGTTCGTTCGTCACAATCTTTCACACCTTTCTAATATTATCTTAACGTAAAAAATGATAGAATGTTAATATATAGTATTCGAATTAAGTGAGGTTATATAATGAAAATATCAACAAAAGGAAGATATGGATTAACATTAATGATATCTTTAGCTAAAAAGCAAGGCCAAGGATGCGTTTCATTAAAATCTATAGCAGAAGAAAATAACTTAAGTGATCTTTATCTAGAGCAACTTGTCGGTCCATTAAGAAATGCTGGTTTAATTCGAAGTGTTCGTGGTGCAAAAGGCGGTTATCAATTAAGAGTGTCAGCTGAAGAAATTACTGCTGGCGATATTATTCGTTTATTAGAAGGACCTATTACATTTGTAGAAAGCATTGATTCTGAACCTCCTGCACAGAAACAACTTTGGATTAGAATGAGAGATGCAGTAAGAGAAGTTTTAGATAATACAACGCTACAATATTTAGCAGATTACAATGATACAAATAATTTAGATGGTTATATGTTCTATATTTAAATTATTTTAAAAATCATCTTTATTAAAGTATTTCCTATGATTTTATTGTGAAATTTTAAATAATTTTGCTTTAAATGTTTATGCTTTCAGTAATGTGGTATTTAATATATACATTGCTAAGGAGGTATTATTTATGGCAGACGAAAATAAATTTGAACAAGCAAAAGGAAATGTGAAAGAAACAGTTGGTAATGTTACCGATGATAAAAATTTAGAAAAAGAAGGCAAAGAAGATAAAACTTCTGGTAAAGCTAAAGAAGCAGTAGAAAATGCAAAAGAAAAAGCAAATGATGTTATTGATAAATTCAAAAAATAATAATCATTAACTAATACTAAATAAGGTGGTTTTACTATGGCTGGAGATTTTTTAAATAAAGCAAAGGAAACTGCAAAAAATGTTTCTGATAAATTAAAAGATACTGATAACGAAAAAGCAAAACAAGCATCTGAACAAATCGATAAATTCACTGGTGGCAGTGAAGACGATAAAAAAAATGATAAAAAAGACGACAAAAAAGATAAAAAATAATTTTTATCTTTATCGTTGTTTAAACTTATTCATCTAAATATAAAATGAGCCTGGGATATCAATGGATATCCCAGGCTCATTTTATATTTGAAATAATAGATAACTACAAAGTAAATGTATTTATATCAAGTTTTTACGCATGTATTTCAGCACTTGCGTTTTGCTATTCGTTCTTACTAATCAACCACGCTTGTATTTAAGTTCAATTAAAAGTGGATACCACATTTTTTAATTTGTTATAAGAGTCTAGCTGTGCTTTTTGATCATAGATATAGCTGATTGCCATCAGTTCATCAATATCGCCATATTCATCAATAAAAGCTTGTAATTTACTTTTCACAGTTTCTTCTGATCCAATAAGTGAGCTTTGCATGCGTTGTTTTGCTATTTCGTATTCTGTAGGTGTTAGCAGACCTCTCAAGTCATCTGTAGGAGGTTGTACTGGCTGCATTCTTCCTCGAGTAATACTTACCATCACTTGAGCCTGAGTAGTTGCAAGGTATTCAGCTTGAGCATCTGTATCAGCAACAATAGCATTTAAACATACAATGACATATGGTTCACTTAAAAACGCTGATGGTTCGAATAGCTCTTTATAAATAGCTATTGCTTCCTTCATTTGTTGTGGTGCAAAATGTCCTGCGAATACATATGGTAAACCTTTACGAGCAGCTAAATGAGCAGAATCAGTAGAAGAACCTAATATATATAGGGGCACATTTTTTCCAACTGCTGGATAAGCGCGGACGTAAGCTTGTTGATTAGCTGGGCCAAAATAAGTTGCAAGTTGTTCCACTTCTTCAGGAAATTCATATACACCGTTATGCTGATCTCTACGAAGTGCACTTGCCGTCATCATATCCGTCCCAGGTGCTCTACCTAACCCAAGGTCAACTCTATTTGGAAAAACAGTTTCCATAGTACCAAATTGCTCTGCAACAACAAGCGGTGCATGATTAGGTAACATGATGCCACCAGAACCTACTCTGATTTTTGAGGTATGCTCTAATGCGTGTTGTATTAATAACGCAGTCGCGGAACTAACAAGATTTGGCGCGTTATGATGTTCTGCAATCCAATAACGTTCATATTCTAATTCTTCTAAGTTTTGTGCTAATTTGACCATGTCATGAATCGCATCTTGGTCCGTTTGACCTTCTCTTACAGGAACCAGGTTAAGTGCAGATAATTTTATATTGCTCATTATACAGTTTCCTCCTTATGATTATTAATATATTGAAGTATAACAGTTGAATTAAAACTTGCGTAAGAAGTTGCTCACTGGTATACTATATGAAATTAAAAAGTTAGGTGGTCTTATTAAGACAATGGATAAATCTCATAAGGAACAACCAAAACAATTTATTAAATCAGAGAAAATATATGGGATATGAGTATGTCTTAATACGTAAATTAAAATATTAACACCTCACATGTATGGTGTTTCATTTATTATGGCGTGTCATATCTCCTAAGAAAGAGGGAAATGATATGTCTTTTTATTTTGCCCAAAAACCTTTTGAAATGTTTGGAAAAACACTGATTCAGTCAGTGGATTTACAATTTGAAAAGGGTGAACATATTGCTGTGATTGGTAATAATGGCGTTGGGAAAACGACTTTATTAAAAGCATTAAATAATAAGTATAAAGAAGATACTTATTTGATGGACCAAAACATGACTACCTTTGGAAACATGACGGGGATAGACTATGTAATAAGCTTAAACACAGAATTGTTTCATTTAAAACAAGCGTTAATGGATAACTATGAAAAAGTTTCAGATTATATCGCTTTAAATGGCTATGAATTTGAACAAACCATTATAACTAAAGCGAAGCAAATGGCTCTAACGGAAGCAGATCTTGACAAACCAATTAAAGTATTAAGCGGCGGCCAACAAACTAGGCTTGCTTTATTGAGAGCATTTATTTCAAACAAACCATTGATATTGCTGGACGAACCAACCAATCATTTAGACCAAGAAATGATAGACCAATTGATTAACCATATACAACAATCAAAACGCACAATCATATATGTGTCGCATCATAGAGGATTTATAGATCAGACCGCGAGTCATGTTATAGAAATAACACCCGAAAGTACAAGAAAATTTAATGGCAATTATAAGCAATACAAAGAGATAAAAGATTTAGAAAGTCAAACAGAACAACGTATATATAATAAACAACAAAAAGAAATACAAGACCTCGAACGTACGATCAAACGCGTACAAACATGGCATCATTCTGCTCAGCAAAAAGCAAGTGTACGTAATCCGATTGAACAGAAAAAGTTGAGCAAATTAGCGCAAAGGGCAAAGGTGAAGGAAAAACAATTAAACCAAAAATTACAAGAAAAATATATTCAAGAACCGAGTAAAGAAACAAAGTCATATTACTTTAGTCATCAGACTAGCCTTCCTAAACGTTTCTTAATTCGTTTTGAAGATGTTAGCGTTAATATTGATGGACAAGCTATATATAAACACGCTCATTTTGAAATGAAACAAAATGAAAATATATTACTTACTGGTCCAAATGGAAGTGGTAAATCGCTTTTCATCGCTTTGATTAGACAGCATTTATCACCAGACGAAGGTATTATAGAGATTACGCCATCGTTAAAGATAGGTTACTTTGATCAGACAAATAACAATCTAAATGAAGCAGAATCTCCATTATCAATGTTGTTAGTAAGAACTAACATAACGCGTAGCCAAGCGCAGACATTACTTGCTTCATTTAATTTTGATAAGGATCAAATCAAAAAACCAATTCGCTATTTGTCTATGGGGGAAAAAAGTCGTTTACAATTTGTATTATTATATTTTTCAGGTGCTAATTTATTAGTATTGGATGAGCCTACGAACTATTTTGATATTGTAACTCAAGATTTAATTTTAAGTATGATTCAAAGTTTTACCGGTCAAGTATTGATTGTTACACATGATTCATATTTACAATCTCAATTTAAAGCTGTACATTGGGAAATAAAAAATCAACAACTTTATAATGTATCCTTAACTCATACGCGTGAATCAAACTTAGATGAAACCCTTAAGTTACTAGGTGAATATAAATTTATAGATGAAAATGGTCATTTTGAAACAGACAACTAGAAAATTTAGTGAGTTGGTGCTATCATTGGAACATTGATAAAATTGTAAGGAGTGTCAAACATGGAAGTATATGCAGACTATGCTGCCACAACGCCAGTTAAGCAACAAGTTATAGATAAGATGATGAATATATATTCAACACATTATGGCAACCCATCTTCTATACATAGTATAGGAAGAGATGCACGTAAATATTTAGATGAATCTCGTCATATTGTAGCCAAGGAACTTAATGCAAAATCTAGCGAAGTGATATTCACAAGTGGTGCAACAGAATCAAATAACACAGCGATTAAAGGCATTGTTTATGCTCATCAGCATAAAGGGAAGCATATTATTACAAGCAAAATAGAGCATCATTCAGTACTCCATGTTTTTGAACAATTAGAGAAAGAAGGCTTTGATGTAACTTATCTTGATGTTGACGAAGAAGGTTTAGTGTCATTGAAACAGTTGCAAAATGCATTGACTGATGAAACCATACTTGTTTCAATTATGTTTGTAAACAATGAAATTGGTACAGTGCAGCCCATGTATGATATTGAAGAAGTCATTAACAATTCTAACGCATTATTCCACGTAGATGCTGTACAAGCAATAGGCCATTTAGAAGTGAATTTTCATGAATTTAATATAGACGCAATGAGTATTACAGCGCATAAATTTGGTGGCCCTAAGGGTGTTGGTGCGTTATTGTTAAAAGAAGGTACAGCGCTTAAGTTTTCTCAATTAGGTGGAGAACAAGAAACGAAAAGAAGGGCAGGTACAGAAAATGTACCCCAAATTGTCGGTTTAGCTGAAGCATTAAAGCTAGCAAATCAATATAGAGATGATAACAATGTACATTTAATGAATTTGAAAAATCAATTTCTTGTTTCATTACAAGAGCGTTCAATTCCATTTGAATTAAACGGATCAATGACAGATACGACTGGCCATATTGTCAATCTGTATTTTCCATTTATAGACGTTGAAACCATGTTAACATTGTTAGATTTATCCAATGTATATGTGTCTTCAGGATCTGCATGCACTGCTGGTTCTACAACACCTTCACATGTATTAGCGGCAATGTATAGTAACGAAGACAGAGCTCAGCATTCAGTAAGATTTAGTTTTAATGAAGCAATGACCGAACAAGAAATAAAATATATAGCTACAGAAATTCATAAAATTTATCATAAATTCAAGGAGGAAGTTTAGTTGTCAAATAAAGATACACGTGTTGTTGTCGGGATGTCAGGTGGCGTAGATAGTTCTGTAACAGCACATTTATTAAAAGAACAAGGTTACGATGTCATAGGTATTTTCATGAAGAACTGGGATGACACAGATGAAAATGGTGTTTGTACAGCAACTGAAGATTATAATGATGTCATTGCTGTTTGTAATCAAATTGGCATTCCATATTATGCAGTTAATTTTGAAAAAGAATATTGGGATAAAGTCTTTACTTATTTCTTAGATGAATATACAAAAGGACGTACGCCTAACCCTGATGTAATGTGTAATAAAGAAATTAAATTCAAAGCATTTTTAGAACATGCGCTTAAGCTAGGTGCAGATTACGTCGCAACAGGACATTATGCACGTGTACGTCGTCGTGAAGATGGTCATGTCGAAATGCTACGTGGCGTCGATAATAATAAAGACCAAACGTATTTCCTAAACCAATTGTCGCAATCTCAATTATCACGTGTGATGTTCCCGCTTGGAGATATTGATAAAAAAGAAGTTCGTAAAATTGCTGAAGAACAAGCTTTAGCAACAGCTAAGAAAAAAGATTCAACTGGTATTTGTTTTATTGGAGAACGTAATTTCAAAACGTTTTTATCTCAGTACTTACCTGCACAATCAGGTGAAATGCGTACACTAAATGGTGAAAAAATTGGTACCCATGCAGGTCTAATGTACTATACAATAGGTCAACGCCATGGTCTAGGAATTGGCGGAGATGGCGATCCTTGGTTTGTTGTAGGTAAAAATTTAAACGATAATGTATTATATGTTGAACAAGGATTCCATCACGAAGCACTTTATAGTGATTATTTGATTGCATCAGATGTTTCATTTGTAAATCCTGTTGACTTAGAAAATGGATTTGAATGTACAGCAAAATTTAGATACCGTCAAAAAGATACAAAAGTATTTGTTCAAAGAGAAAATGAAAATGCAATTCGTGTTACCTTTGACGAACCAGTTCGTGCCATTACCCCCGGTCAATCTGTTGTATTATATGATGGGGACGTTTGTTTAGGCGGCGCAACGATAGATGATGTATATAAAATATCAGGCCAACTAAGCTACGTTGTTTGATCATACGATAGATACGTTTGTAATCACGTTAACTAATAATATAAAAACCTAAGATAAGGGTTTTGTTAAGGAGTAAGCATACAAAATCAAATTTAAATTTTTTGATTTGTATCTTGCTCCTTTTTGTTGTTTATTATTCTAAAATGATACACAAATGTTATAATAAGATGCTAAGAGAGCGAGGGAATAAAATGAACCAAGAACAGATTTATAACTTGATTAAACAGGGCAATTTTGAAAAAGCATTGTCATCTTTATTTGAAAATATTGAAGCAAATCCAAAAGAGGTTGAAAATTACATCAATGCAGGTATTTTGATAGCTGAAGCGGGTGAAATAGAAAAAGCAGAGAAATTTTTCCAAAGAGCTTTAACACTTGATCCAAATAATGGTGCAATTTATTATAATTTAGCGAATGTGTATTATAATGAAGGGCGTTATAAAGAAGCCATCAAATTATACCAACAAGCGTTAAAATATCAGGTGGATATCATCGATACGAACTACATGATTGGTATGTCATTTAATCAATTAGAAGCATTTAATGAAGCATTACCATTTTTAATGACTGCTGCGGAAAAGGACAATCGACAAGATGTAGAAGTTCAATTTCAGTATGGGCTTGTTTTGTGTCATTTAGAGATGTTTGAACAAGCTATTAAGCAATTAAAGTATGTTTTAACTATAGAAAGCGACCATACAGACGCTTTATATAATTTAGGTTTAGCAACTTATATGCAAACAGAAGATACTGAGACAGCTATTCAATATTTTGAACATGCAGTTTCTATAAATCCAGAGCATTTGATGAGTCAACACGCTATCAAAACATTTAAATCTATCGCAGAGGAGGAGTAATTCAATGGATAACCCTACACTATTTAACAACTCAATGATTAAAGGTACTGTAGATGCTATCTTATTCCAGAACAAAGACAATTTTTATACTGTTTTAAAGGTAGATACGATTGAATCTAATGAAACATTTGATTCAATGCCTACAGTTGTAGGGTTCTTTCCAGAAATTGCTGAAGGCGACGTCTACACCTTTAAAGGACAAGTTGTTTCACATCCTAAGTACGGAAAACAATTAAAGGCAGAGACCTTCGAAAAAGAATTACCGCAAACCAAAGAAGCAATCGTTAGCTATTTATCGAGTGATTTATTCAAGGGTATAGGTAAAAAAACAGCACAAAATATTGTGAATGCACTTGGAGAAAACACAATTTCAGATATTTTAAATGATCCATCTGTATTAGAAAAAGTACCAAGTTTACCTAAGAAAAAGCAAAAACAAATTGCTGAACAAATTGCCAGTAATCAAGAAACAGAACAAATTATTATTCGTTTACATGACTTAGGGTTTGGTCCTAAACTTGCTATGGCCATTTATCAAGTTTATCTTGGAGATACGTTGAATGTTGTAGAAAATAAACCATATCAATTAGTATATGATGTCAAAGGTATTGGCTTTAATAAAGCTGATACGTTAGCGCGTAATGTGGGTATTCAATTTAATGATAATGAACGTTTGAAAGCTGGATTATTATATGTGTTAGAAGAAGAATGTATTAAACAAGGACATACTTATTTGCCGACTCAGAATGTATTAGAAATGACACACGATATGCTATCACAGCCACCAAGTGAAATGATTGATCGGCAACAATTAGAAGATATGGTGCAATATCTTGTTGAAGAATCGAAATTAGTTAAACAAGAAAATGAACTTGCTGTGCCAAGTTTATATTATTCAGAGTTGAAAAGTGTACAAAACTTATACCGTAATTACACATATACCAACAAATTAAAAGAAATTGAACAATCGGAATTATTGCTTGAAATTGGCGAAATTGAACAACGTAATGAGGTAACTTATGCAAATTCACAAAGAGAGGCGTTACAAACTGCAATCAATTCCAAAGTCATGCTTTTAACAGGGGGCCCTGGTACAGGGAAAACGACTGTTATTAAAGGTATTGTTGAATTATATGCAGAAATTCATGGTTTATCTCTCGATTATGATGACTATCAAAATGATGATTACCCAGTTGTATTAGCAGCACCAACTGGAAGAGCTTCAAAACGCTTGGCTGAGTCCACAGGATTAGAAGCAATGACTATACATCGTTTGATTGGATGGAACCAAGATACACAACCAGAAGATATATTAGATAATGAAATTTCGGCAAAGCTGATTATCATTGATGAAATGTCTATGGTAGATACATGGTTATTCCATCAATTTTTGAGCGCTGTCCCGATTGACGCTCAAGTTATATTAGTAGGCGATGAAGATCAATTGCCTTCAGTTGGTCCAGGGCAAGTGTTTAAAGACTTGATTGATTCTAAAGTGATACCAAGAGTCAATTTAACCGAAGTGTATAGACAACAAGATGGCTCGAGTATTATAGAACTCGCACATAGAATGAAATTAGGTGAGTCTATAGACATTACACAACGATTCCATGATCGTAACTTTATAAACTGTTCAACAGAACAAATTCCAACAGTAGTTGAAAAAGTCGTCTCAAGTGCTGTCAACAAAGGTTATGACATGAGTGATATACAAGTATTAGCTCCCATGTATAAAGGCTCTGCAGGTATTAAAAAATTAAATGCTGTATTACAAACTATTTTAAATCCTAAAGATAAAGACACACGAGAGATTGAATTTGGAGAAGTTGTTTTCAGAAAAGGAGACAAAGTATTACAACTGGTAAATAGACCGAGCGATAATATATTTAATGGTGATATAGGTGTCATTGTTGGCATATTTTGGGCAAAAGAAAACGCGTTAAATAAAGACGTTTTGGTTGTTGATTTCGATGGTAATGAGATTACATTCGTTAGAAAAGATTTATTAGAGTTGACACATGCATACTGTACATCTATTCATAAATCACAAGGTTCTGAATTTCCAATTGTAATCATGCCAATGGTTAAACAATATTATAGAATGTTACAAAAACCCATATTATATACAGGGTTAACAAGAGCAAAGCAATCGCTTGTCTTTTTGGGAGACCCAAAAGCTTTTGAAATAGGTTTGAACACACATGGCCAAGTAAGAATGACACAGTTATGTACATTTTTAAAAACGTATTTTAATAACGAAGATACTGATGAAGCGGTAGACGTTGGTGATACGTTTGATTCAACCATTGTTTTAACAGAAGAAAATATTTATAATATTAACCCGATGATTAATATGGGAGATATTTCTCCCTATGATTTTGTTGAACATTGACAACAGAGGTGAAAGTAAATACAATATAGTTGATTGTGCATAAAGATGAGTAAACTATTCTAGACATATAGAGATACACTGGTTGGTGAAAAGTGTAGATAGTATAGTTGAATGCTACTTTATGTTAATAGAAAATATACTGATTGAGTGATAAGTGATGTGAGTAATGATTTTAAAAATAGTATGCTTTTTGAGTGCAAATGTACTATAGAATCATTATGAATGCTTATAACTAGGGTGGTACCGCGAAACGTTCGTCCCTTTTGATAGGATGGGCGTTTTTTATTTTCATTTTTATCAAATAACTGATATAACTTGAGTTGAGATGGAGGAATTTTAAGTATGAAAAACTTACAAGCAAGCGAAATTAGACAAAACTTTATAGATTATTTTGTAGAGAAAGGACATATGGTTGAACCGTCTGCGCCATTAGTCCCAATTGATGATGATTCTTTATTATGGATTAACTCCGGTGTTGCGACATTAAAAAAATATTTTGACGGTAGAGAAACGCCTAAAAAGCCACGTATTGTTAATTCTCAAAAAGCGATTAGAACAAATGATATTGAGAATGTAGGTTTTACAGCAAGACATCATACATTTTTTGAAATGTTAGGAAATTTCTCAATTGGTGATTACTTTAAAAAAGAAGCGATTGAATTTGCTTGGGAATTTTTAACAAGTGAAAAATGGATGGCGATGGACCCTAAATTATTATATGTAACGATTCATCCTGAAGATACAGAAGCATATAAAATATGGAATGAAATGATAGGTTTAGAAGAAAGTAGAATTATCCGTATCGAAGGGAATTTCTGGGACATTGGAGAAGGCCCTTCAGGCCCTAATACGGAGATTTTTTATGATCGCGGGAATCAATTTGGACAAAATGACCCAGTTGAAGAAATGTATCCAGGTGGAGAAAATGAACGTTTCTTAGAAGTTTGGAATTTAGTTTTTAGTGAGTTTAACCATAATAAAGATCATACTTATACACCATTACCAAATAAAAATATTGATACAGGTATGGGTCTTGAAAGAATGGCTTCCATTGCCCAAAATGTACGTACTAATTATGAAACAGATTTGTTTATGCCTATTATACGTGAAGTTGAGGCAGTTTCGGGTAAAAAATATCTAAAGCATGATGCACATGATGTTGCATTTAAAGTGATTGCTGATCATATACGTACCATTTCATTTGCAATTGCTGATGGTGCGTTGCCTGCAAATGAAGGCAGAGGCTATGTACTACGAAGACTTTTACGTCGCGCAGTAAGATTTAGTCAATCATTAGATATTAACGAACCATTTATGTATAAATTAGTTGATATCGTCGCAGATATTATGAAGCCGTATTACCCGAATGTCCAAGAAAAAGCTGATTTTATAAAACGTGTAATTAAATCAGAAGAAGAACGTTTCCACGAAACATTAGAAGAAGGACTCGCTATATTAAATAATTTAATTGCTAAAGCACAAAATGCAACGAATGAAATAAGTGGTAAAGATGCATTTAAGTTATACGACACATATGGTTTCCCAGTTGAATTAACTGTAGAAATTGCTAATCAAGAAAATTTAACAGTTGATATGGTAACGTTCGGGGAAGAAATGCAAAAACAAAGAGATAGAGCTAGACAAGCACGTCAAAACGCACAATCAATGCAAATACAAAGCGGCGTTTTGAAGAAAATTACGACTGAAAGCAAATTTGTCGGTTATGATGTTATGGATCAAGAAACAAAAATAACTGATATTATTTTTGATGGTGAATTAGTAAATGAGGCTGAAGCTGGTGACACAATCTATTTCATTTTAGAAAAAACACCGTTCTACGCTGTTAGCGGTGGCCAAGTTGCTGATGAAGGTACGATAAGTAATGAACAATTTGAAATATATGTGGAGGAAGTTACAAAAGCGCCTAACGGTCAAAATTTACACAAAGGTGAAATACAATTTGGAACTGTCAAAGTAAATTCTGAAGTTTTGGCCAGTGTAAATCATAAAGAGCGTAGAGACATCAAAAAAAATCACAGCGCAACGCATTTATTACATGCCGCTTTAAAAGAAGTGCTTGGAGATCATGTAAACCAAGCTGGTTCACTTGTTGAGGCTGATCGTTTAAGGTTTGATTTCTCTCATTTTGGTCCTTTAACAGAGGCCGAAATAGAGCAAGTAGAGCGCAGAGTCAATGAAGAAATATGGAATAGCATAGACGTAAACATTCAAGAAATGCCAATAGAAGATGCTAAAAAGTTAGGCGCTATGGCATTATTTGGTGAAAAATATGGAGATGTCGTTCGCGTTGTAAATATGGCGCCTTTCTCTATTGAACTTTGTGGCGGTATCCATGTAAATAACACATCTGAAATAGGGTTGTTTAAAATAGTAACCGAGTCTGGAACGGGCGCAGGAGTTCGACGTATAGAAGCGTTAACTGGTAAATCAGCATTTTTATATTTAGAGACAATACAAGAACAATTTAATGCTGTCAAAGCTCAAGTCAAAGTGAAATCTGATGAACAAGTATTAGAAAAAGTTATGCAAATGCAAACAGACGAAAAAGAGTTGTCTAAACAACTTGAACAAAAAAACAAAGAGATTACTTCATTAAAAATGGGTGATGTAACGAATCAAGTTGAAGAAGTTAATGGATTTAAAGTACTTGCTACCGAAGTAGAAGTAGCAAATGCGAAAGCAATTCGAGAAACAATGGATGATTTTAAATCTAAACTTCAAGACACGATTATTATTCTAATCAGTAATATAGATGGAAAAGTATCGCTAGTTGCAACCGTACCTAAAGATTTAACAGATCGTGTTAAAGCTGGTGACATTATTAAAAATATGGCGCCAATCGTAGGTGGTAAAGGTGGTGGCCGTCCTGATATGGCTCAGGGTGGAGGAACACAACCTGAAAACATAACAGAATCATTACGTTTCATTAAAGATTACATTAAATCTCTATAAGTTCAATGCATTGTAATGTAGAATATACAATAAGAACTTTTTTACTCGAACAAAGGAGTGTTAAAAAAATGGAAAACTTTGATAAAACAATGAAATTTAATTATGATGAAATTCCAAAAGAAGATGTCAAAACAGTACTTCAAAATGTCTATAATACGCTTAATGAACGTGGTTATAATCCGGTTAACCAAATAGTCGGCTATTTACTATCAGGCGACCCAGCTTATATCCCGCGTAATAATGAAGCTAGAAACCAAATACGTCGAATTGATCGTGATGATATTATGGAAGAATTAGTTTCGAATTATTTACAAGAGAATTCCAATTAATATATGTTAAAACATAAAATATTAGGCTTAGATGTAGGAAGTAAAACTGTTGGCATTGCTGTTAGTGATCTCATGGGTTGGACAGCCCAAGGATTAGATACACTCCATATAAACGAAGATAAGAATGAATTAGGTATAGATAGATTAGTAAATATAATAGAGAAAGAGAAAGTTGGGACCGTTGTTATAGGTTTACCAAAAAATATGAACAATTCTATTGGATTTCGAGGCGAGGCTTCGTTACAATACAAGGAGCAACTTCAAGAAGCATTGCCATCTGTAGAGATTATCATGTGGGATGAGCGTTTAAGTACCATGGCCGCAGAACGTTCTTTACTTGAAGCTGATGTTTCTAGACAAAAACGAAAAAAAGTAATAGATAAAATGGCTGCCGTATTTATATTACAAGGCTATTTAGATTCTATACAATAAAAAGGAGCGTTTTATAATGACTGAACACAACCATGAATCTGAATTAGAAATCAATAACCAAGAGGAATTATTAACTTTATATGACGAAGATGGAAATGAAGTACTATATCGCAAAGTTTTAGAATTTTTCCATCCAGAATTCAAAAAAGAGTATGTTATTCTTGCTGAAGAAGGCGCAGAATCAGATGATGATGATCTCATTGAATTAGTACCAATGATTAATGATCCAGATGAAGATGGAGAAGGTGGAAAATTCTTACCTGTGGAAACAGATGAAGAATGGGATATGATTGAAGAAGTAGTTAATACCGAAATGGACGATCACGATCATAATCACGAATAATTTTTATATAGATTAAAATATTTGTATATAACTTTAAAAATACAATGTTTGGGTGTGATACCCACACTTAACATCAATGCACTTTCATTTTTGAATGAAGGTGCATTTTTTATATTCAAAGTTTCACGATTAGAAACATACTACGTGTTTGTTTCAATTATAGTTCGACTTTGTAGTAATTATAAATGTACACGCCAACTTTTATATTTTTCTAGTTATCAACAAACCTTGAGAGTAAAATTTTTCAACTTGCTCTAATTTACTGGTGTAGGTTATCAATAGAAGAATAAGTGTAAATATAATTTTTCTATCTTTTGTATTAATACCCAACTTGTTAGAAATTATAAGTGTAGGACTGTGTTAGTAAACACAATTTACACTTATAATCTATGTAGCTTTGTGGTAAAATATATAAAGCTAAAATTAAATCATAAGAAATGATTTCAAAGCATTTTATAATAAATCTATTTAGTATTTCATAATATAAAAACATAGTATGCGTTTATGAATTAAATATAATCAGTCACAGTAACCTTGACTGATTATATTTAATTTGTAAAAAACGCTTGAATCATTTTACGTTGAAGGAAGTTTTAAAATGAATAATAACCAGTCATATTTATTAGAATTGCATAAACAAAATGCTGAACCGATTGAAATGCTTAGGCAATACGCCGAAGCAAATCAAGTTCCTATTGTTGATAGGCTTACATTAGAAATGATAAAACAGCTTATTCGATTACATAAACCACAGCGCATTTTAGAAATTGGTACTGCTATTGCATATAGCAGTATGCAGTTCGCTTCTGTTTCTAATAAAATTAAAGTTACTACAATTGAGCGTAATAGTGAAATGCAATTAAAAGCTAAAGAAAACATTATAAAATTTGGATATGGAGAACAAATTGAATTGGTGGAAGAAGATGCACTAGAAGCATTTGACAACATTAAACACTTTTCATTTGATATGATTTTTATTGATGCTGCGAAAGCACAATCCAAAAAATTCTTTACGCTTTACGCCCCTTTATTGAAAGAGGGCGGCGTTATTGTCACTGATAATGTGCTGTATCATGGTTTTGTTTCAGACATTTCAGTAGTACGAAGTAGAAATGTAAAGCAGATGGTAAAAAAAGTGCAACAGTATAACGAATGGCTTATGGCTCAACCTGACTTTACTACTAATTTCTTAAATATGGATGATGGGTTAGCTATTTCAATTAAAGGAGAATCAAAATGACAGAACTATTAGTGACACCTAAATCTGTTAAACACATTGAAGTATTAATTGAAAAAGGCGCAGATGCTTTCGTCATTGGGGAACAAAAATTTGGCCTAAGGTTAGCTGGAGAATTTAAAAAAGAAGCTATGAAAGAAGCAGTAGAATTAATACATAGTCACGGAAAAAAGGTCTACGCAGCAGTTAATGGTATCTTTCACAATTACCATTTAAACGCAGTAGAAGCATATATCAACTTTTTGCATGAAATTAGAGTCGATCGTATTATTTTTGGAGATCCTGCAGTGGTTATGTATGTCAAAGAACAAGAAAACCCAATACCACTAAATTGGGATGCAGAAGCATTAGTGACGAATTATTTTCAATGTAATTATTGGGGAAGAAAAGGTGCAAAACGTGCGCAACTAGCCAGAGAACTTAGTTTAGATGAAATTTTAAATATTAAAAAACATGCCGATGTTGAAATTGAAGTTCAAGTACACGGCATGACTTGCATGTTCCAATCTAAACGCATGCTTTTAGGTAATTACTTTACTTTCCAAGAACGTCAAATGAAAATTCAAAGAAACAAAGAAGCGAATGAATTATTATTATATGATGCAGAACGTGATAATAAATATCCAGTTTTTGAAGATTATAATGGGACACATATTATGTCTCCGAATGATATATGTTTGATTGAAGAATTAGAACCCCTTTTAGCAAATGGTATAGATGCATTAAAAATCGATGGTGTATTACAAACGGAAACATATATCAATGTTTGTACAGAGCAATATAGAGAAGCTATTGATTTATACAATGAAGATCCAGAAGCTTATGAGGATGAAAAATTTATGCTTGTCGATCCTATTGAAGCGATACAACCAGAACACCGTCCATTTGATGAAGGTTTCTTATATAAACAAACTGTATATTAAGGGAGGTATATGAGGATGAAAATCTTAGAAGAAGTTGTAGAAAAAAGCAAAAATAAAATGAAAAAACCTGAGCTTCTTGCCCCCGCTGGTAATTTAGAAAAACTAAAAATAGCTGTTCATTATGGTGCTGATGCTGTATTTTTAGGTGGGCAAGCGTACGGTTTGAGATCTAACGCTGACAATTTTACCATGGAAGAAATAGTTGAAGGCGTATCATTCGCAAACCAATATGGAGCCAAAATATATGTAACTACGAATATTATTGCTCATGATGAAAATATAGAGGGATTAGATCAATATTTACAAGATTTAGAGTCAACTGGTGCTACCGGCATCATTGTAGCGGATCCGCTGATCATTGAAACATGTAAACGTGTCGCGCCTAAATTAGAAATACATCTATCTACACAACAATCACTTTCGAATTATAAAGCTGTTGAATTTTGGAAACAGGAAGGCTTGGATCGTGTTGTCTTAGCTCGTGAAACAGGTGCTATGGAAATGAGAGAAATGAAAGAGAAAGTTGATATTGAAATTGAATCTTTTATACATGGTGCAATGTGTATTGCTTATTCTGGAAGATGTACTTTAAGTAATCATATGACAGCACGTGATTCTAACAGAGGCGGGTGTTGTCAAAGTTGTCGCTGGGATTATGATTTATTAGAAGTAGATGAAGATGGCGAGTTAGATTTGTATTACGATGAGAATGAAGCCACACCATTTGCAATGAGTCCAAAAGATTTGAAATTGATTGAGTCCATCCCTAAAATGATGGATATTGGTGTAGATTCGCTTAAAATTGAAGGACGAATGAAGTCAATACATTATATCGCTACAGTAGTCTCAGTATATAGAAAAGTGATAGATGCATACGCTGAAGATCCAGATAACTTTAAAATTCAGCCTGAATGGTTAATTGAGTTAGACAAATGCGCTAATAGAGACACCGCGCCTGCATTTATAGAGGGGACGCCAGGTTATGAAGAGCAAATGTATGGTCAACAAAATAAAAAAAACGCTGCATACGATTTCTGTGGATTAGTTTTGGATTATGACAAGATTTCGAAAATAGCTACTATACAGCAACGAAATAAATTTGAACCTGGGCAAGAAATAGAGTTTTTTGGTCCTGAAATTAATACATTTAGACAAGTTGTTGAGACTATTTATGATGAAGAAGGTAATGAACTTGATGCTGCACGGCACCCATTACAAATCGTGCAAATTAAAGTTGACCATCCAATTTATACCAACAACATGATGAGAAAGGAAATTGGATAATGAAAGGTACGACAATAATTGGAATTGCTGGTGGTTCAGGTTCAGGTAAAACCTCAGTAACTAACGAAATAATGAAAAATTTAGAAGGTCATAGTGTTGCATTATTAGCGCAAGACTATTATTATAAGGACCAATCCCATTTAAGTTTTGAAGAACGTTTAGAAACGAATTATGACCATCCATTTGCTTTTGATAATGATTTATTAATTGAAAATTTAAACGATTTGAGAAACGGTAAGCAGATTGAAGTGCCCACTTATGATTATACAAATCATACTCGAAGCGATGAAACGATTGCATTTAAACCAAAAGATGTTATTATCGTAGAAGGTATATTTGCGCTTGAAAATAAAATGTTAAGAGATTTAATGGATGTTAAGATTTATGTTGATACGGACGCAGATTTACGAATCTTGCGACGCTTGCTTCGTGATACTGAAGAAAGAGGACGTACAATGGATTCGGTAATCAATCAATATCTAAATGTAGTTCGACCAATGCACAACCAATTTATCGAACCTACTAAAAGATATGCGGATATTATTATCCCAGAAGGTGGAAGTAATAAAGTGGCTATCGATATAATGACAACAAAAATCCAAACATTAGTTAGTACACAATAGTATTTTAGTAAAGGAAGATGACAAATATGGAAAACCAAAAACAATACCCAATGACTCAAGAGGGTTTTGAAAAATTAGAAAACGAATTAGAAGAATTAAAAACTGTAAAAAGACCAGAAGTCGTTGAAAAAATAAAAGTAGCACGCTCATTTGGTGATTTATCTGAGAACTCCGAGTATGATGCTGCTAAAGATGAACAAGGATTTATTGAACAAGATATACAGAGAATTGAACACATGTTACGTAATGCGCTAATCATCGAAGACACAGGAGACAATAATCAAGTACAAATTGGTAAAACCGTAACATTTGTTGAATTACCTGGTGACGACGAGGAAGAATATCAAATCGTTGGGTCAGCAGAATCTGATGCATTTAATGGTAAGATTTCAAATGAATCACCTATGGCACAAAGTTTAATTGGTAAAAAATTAAATGAAGAAGTACGTGTGCCACTACCAAATGGTGCTGAAATTAACGTAAAAATTGTAAACATTAAATAATTGTAACTAATCCCCTTAACTTATTGAGTTAGGGGGATTTTACACTTTCAATATAAAAATATATACTTATTGGCGACTATTTGATAAATTAATATCATTCAAAAAAATATCGGAAAATTAAGACTACTTTGTAAGATGACATGTGAATTAATAAGTCATTTATGATTGTAGTTTATTATCAACAATTATAACTATTTTTTATTAAACATAAATTAAGTATAAATGATATAATACTAATATTGCGTGTTTAATAATCTTTGTTTTAAGGTTTAATTGTGCGTAATATAAAAGGGGGCGCAATAGTGGAATATAAATTGATTAATGAAGAAACAATTATGATTTATTTTGAACAACAGATTGATCCTGCAACATTTAAAAAAGTTCAAAAAGTTGAAAAATATATAAAAGAACAACAGCATAAAGCAATTATTGAAATTATCCCTTCTTATTGTTCTATAATGTTACATATTGATATTACAAAGCAAAAATTAATAGATATAGTTAATCAGTTGAATTTAGAACAATTAAATCAAATTGATTTGGATGACCAACCAAAAAACATAAAAACAATCAGTTTGCCAGTTTTATACGATGGTGAATATGGGCCAGATATTCAAGAGGTAGCAACACATAATCAATTATCTGTAGAAGAAGTCATCCATTTACATACAAAAGATGCTTATTTAATTTATATGTTAGGGTTTATGCCAGGTTTCCCTTTTTTGGGTGGGCTAAATTCCCAACTACACACACCTAGACGACAAGAACCTAGAACGCATATTCCTGCTGGTTCTGTTGGTATTGCAAATAATCAAACTGGATTATACCCTAAACAATCGCCAGGAGGATGGCAAATTATAGGCCGCACACCTATTACTGTATTTGATATTTTTAGAACGCCTATGTGTTTATATAAATCTGGAGATTATATAAAGTTTTATTCTATAGATGAAACAACATTTGAACAGATTATTGCTGAACAACAAGGTGAATTTGATATTGAAAAGTGGGTGAAAGTTCAATATGAGCATTAAAATTTTAACTCCAGGTTTATTTAGTACCATTCAAGATTTAGGGAGAATTGGTTATCAAGATCAAGGTTTTTCTTCTGCAGGCGTGTTAGATAACTATGCTTATAGAATGGGTCAAATATTAATTGGGAATAGGGGACCAGCCATTGAATGTACTATTATTGGCCCAACAGTTGAATTTTTGGAAGACAATACATTTGTACTTACAGGCGCTAAATTTAAGGCGACATTAAATGATACATTCATTGATGGATCGACAGTTATAGCGGTGAAAAAAGGCGATGTTTTAAAAGTTGGACAAGTAAACGAAGGTGCACGAGGGTATTTATTATTTGGTAAACCATTAGATATATCTAAAGTTGCAGATAGTTTTTCAACACATACGCGTAGTCAAATTGGTGGCTTTAAAGGACGTGCTTTAAAATCTGGTGATTTAATTGGATGTCTTTATAATACATCATATAAGGAAAGACTAGGTATTAGTTTACCTTTTAATTTAGCAAAAAATAATAATAAACCTATTCAAATTATCGAGGGGCCACAAATTGATCATTTTAGTAAAGAGGCGCAACAAAAATTAGTATCTAAAAATTTCGAAATATCAGAAAAATCAGATCGCATGGGATATCGTTTACAAGGAGAAAACATACCACCTATAGGATCGGCTGATATTATATCGGAACCAGTTGCATTAGGAAGTATCCAAGTCCCAAACGATGGCAATCCAATTATTTTATTAAATGATAAACAAACAGTTGGTGGTTATACAAAAATCGCAACAGTTTGTGCATCAGATTTGCATAGATTAGCTCAAATGCAACCTAATGAGATAATTCGTTTTGAATGGACTACAGTCGAAACAGCAGTAACCAAATTAGAACAACAAGAAAAAGATTTTAACGACAAAATAGAAAATTTACTTAATCAACCCATATTCGATGTTGCTCAAATGAGAAACACATCAGCACGTATTAATAAATTATTGAAAGGGGAATTATGATGAACTTTGATAAACTAGAGCAATTAATTCAATTAGTAAAAGATAATGGAGTAAAGAAATTTAATTATAAAGATTATGAAAACGAAATTACTATAGATTTCACAGATAATACTTTTAATGGCGGGCAAACGCAACAAAATGCAGTCGCAAATCATACTTCAAATTCTGATCAACAAAGTGTTTCAAATGAAGTAAAATCAAATCAAGTTGTTAAATCACCTATGGTTGGTACATTTTATTTACAGGATGAAAAAGAATTATCAGAGCCGTTAATTAAAGAAGGCGACGAAATTAAAGAAGGCGACGTCATTGGCTATATAGAAGCAATGAAAGTGATGAACGAGGTCAAAAGTGATGTGAGTGGTGTAGTAGAATCCATACTTATTAGCCACGGTTCAAGCGTGGAATACGACCAAACAATTATAACAGTAAAATAAGATTGAATAGGGGGTATTTGTATTGTACCGTTGTTTAATTGCAAATAGAGGAGAAATTGCGGTAAGAATCATTCGGGCCTGCAGAGAAATGGATATTGAAACGGTTGCAATTTACGATTTAGGTGATGAATCAAGTCTTCATGTAAGTTTAGCTGATCAAGCGGTTTGCATTGGTGATGCAAATCCATTAGATAGTTACTTAAATCAAGAGAGGATTATTAGCGCAGCCAAAATAACTGGCGCGAATGCGATTCATCCAGGGTACGGGTTTTTATCAGAAAGTGCATCCTTTGCTAAAAACGTAGAACAAAACAATATTCATTTTATAGGGCCAACTGATACGACCATGGAATTAATGGGAGATAAAATTACAGCTCGGCAAACAGTAGACCGGGCTGGCGTGCCAATCATACCAGGTTCAACAGCTGCTGTAGAATCGGTGGAAGCAGTTAAAGAAATCGCAAATGATATTGGTTATCCACTTGTGTTAAAAGCTGCTAGCGGTGGTGGAGGAAAAGGTATAAGAATTGTTAAAACTGAAGAAAATTTGGAAAAAGCTTTTAAAGAAGCAAAGAATGAAGGTAAAAAATATTTTGATGATGATCGTGTGTATGTAGAAACATTTATACCTGTAGCTAAACACGTAGAAGTTCAAGTACTTGGAGATGGCTACGATAATTACATACATTTAGGAGAGCGTGATTGTTCAGTACAACGCAAAAATCAAAAATTAATTGAGGAATCACCTTGTGCTGCATTATCTGAATCAATGAGGGCTTCTATGTGTAATGATGCTGTAAAAGTAGCTAGAGCATCCAATTATAGAAGTGCGGGTACAATCGAATATTTAGTGACAGATGACGCTTATTATTTCATTGAAATGAACGCACGCATCCAAGTAGAACATACTGTTACGGAAATGAGATCAAATCGTGATTTATTACAAGCACAACTTTATTTAATGAAGCATGGTGCATTGCCATTTACGCAAGAAGATATTTTATTTGATGGTCACGTGATTGAAGCGAGAATCAATGCTGAAAACCCTCAGAAACAATTTCAACCTTCTCCAGGAAAAGTAAAAGCACTACATTTGCCACAGGGATTTAATGTTCGTATTGATAGTTTGCTTTATCAAGGTTATACTGTTTCTCCAAACTACGATTCACTAGTGGCAAAAGTGATTGTGAAAGCATCAAATCGAGCATTAGCTATTAAAAAATTGAAAGTTACATTAGATGAAATGGTTATAGATGGATTTACAACCACAGCTGACTTTTTATATGCTGTTTTATCGTATCCACTATACGCAGATGGTGATGCTAATGAAGTCGATATTAAATTCTTAGATAGACATAAGATTATCAAGGAGGAATCATAATGAAAGTCGATTTAAACTGTGATTTAGGTGAAGCTTTTGGAAATTATTCTTTTGGCGGGGATGAGCAAATCATTCCGCTAATTACCTCAGCTAATATTGCTTGTGGGTTTCATGCAGGTGATCAACATGTCATGCATCAAACTGTAAAATTAGCTAAATCAAATGAGATTGGTATAGGAGCACATCCAGGTCTGCCAGATTTACAAGGATTTGGACGCAGAAACATGGATTTATCGCCTGATGAGATTTATGATATTGTAATTTATCAGCTTGGTGCTTTAAGTGGTTTTTGTAACATTCATGAGATTAAGATAAATCACGTAAAACCACATGGAGCACTTTACCAAATGGGGGCACGTAATAAATCAATTGCTCATGCTATTGCGCAAGCGGTATACGATTTTGATCAATCGTTAATTTATGTAGGATTATCCAATACGTTACTTATTTCAGAAGCCCAGGCCATAGGATTAACGACCGCTTCAGAAGTATTTGCTGACAGACGTTATGAAGATGATGGTCAATTAGTGAGCAGAAAGGAAAATGATGCCCTCATTACGGATACAGAAGAAGCGATTGAACAAGTTATTAAAATGGTGAAATCACAAAGCGTCATGACTAAAAATAACAAAGAAATAGATATTCAAGCAGATACGATTTGTGTTCATGGAGATGGTGAACATGCATTAGAATTTGTTACAAAAATAAGAGAGAGACTATCGAAAGAAGGCGTTTCTATAACAAAGCTGGGAGGCTAATACATGGGAGATAAATTAAAAACAGAACCAAAGGATTTTGAGTTTACAAAAAATCATAAAAGATTGTTATTAGGTTCTGTATTTTTAATGGCAACATCAGCAATAGGACCTGCGTTTTTAACGCAAACAGCAGTATTTACTGCTCAGTTTACTTCAAGTTTTGCTTTTGCAATTTTACTATCAATATTAATTGATATAGGGGCGCAAATTAATATTTGGAGAGTATTGGTAGTTACAGGTAAACGTGGTCAAGAAGTAGCGAATGAAATATTTAACGGGCTTGGCACATTTATTTCATTGCTGATTGCCATTGGTGGACTTGCATTTAATATTGGTAATATTGCTGGTGCAGGATTAGGGTTAAATGCCATTTTTGGTTTAGACGTTAAAATAGGAGCAGCTATCACAGCTGTATTAGCCATACTTATTTTTGTAAGTAAAAGTGGTCAAAAAATCATGGATGTTGTCACTATGTTTTTAGGTATACTTATGATTGTAGTAGTTGCATTTGTTATGTTTAAAGCAAATCCACCTTATGCTGAAGCGGCTAAACATCTGGTGATGCCAGAGCAACCATTAGCGCTTGTTTTACCAATTATTACATTGGTTGGTGGAACTGTAGGTGGTTATATTACATTTGCTGGTGCACATAGAATTTTAGATTCAGGCATAAAAGGTAAACATTACTTACCGTTTGTAAACAAAGCAGCTATTTCGGGGATATTAACAACTGGCGTGCTAAGAGCATTATTATTTCTAGCTGTACTTGGAGTAGTTGTAACAGGGGTAACTTTAAATTCTACAAACCCACCAGCATCTGTATTTGAACATGTGCTCGGGCCGATAGGTAAAAACATATTCGGCATTGTATTATTTGCAGCAGCGATGTCTTCTGTGATTGGATCCGCTTATACAAGCGCAACATTTTTAAAGACGATGCATAAATCTATTTACAATAAAACAAATATAATAGTAATTACATTTATCGTTGTATCCACATTGGTGTTCTTATTCTTAGGTAAACCAGTTACACTATTGATTGTTGCTGGTGCTTTAAATGGTTTAATATTACCAATAATATTAACTACCATACTAATTGCTAGTAAACGAAAATCAATCGTTGGAGATTACCATCACCCCGCCTGGATGCTCTGGTTTGGTATTTTAGCTGTTATAGTCACTGTTGTTACAGGCGTTTATTCGTTACAAGGTTTAACACAATTAATGGGCAGTTAAAAATTATAATAGTTACTGTATAAACATTCTCTAGTTCTTAATCTAAACATTAATGGACTTGAGAATGTTTATTTGTTTAATACAAAAATTTACTTTACTAGCTTCACTTAAATAAGTGTCGAGGAAAAAGCATTAAACATACGAAGCGTAATGAGGAGTTAAAATATTAAAATGCCTCTGTATAAATCTGAAAATTGGTTTAATATTTTAGTATAATTATTATTCAATCGTCGAGGTATCGCTTTAAATGTGGTAGAATAACTAAGGTTAGGATTTTAAAATGAGGTGAATTATAATGATAGGTATTATAGGTGCTATGGAAGAGGAAGTAGCAATCCTTAAAGATAAACTCGTAAATTTAGAAGAAATTAATATTGCACATGTTTATTTTTATAAAGGCTATTTAAATGATAAAGAAGTTGTTTTAACTCAAAGTGGAATCGGTAAAGTTAATGTAGCCATTTCAACAACATTATTAATTGAAAAATTCAGACCGCGATTGATTATAAATACGGGGTCAGCAGGTGCTTTAGATAAGTCATTAAATGTAGGTGATGTCATTGTAAGTGATATGGTTGCTTATCATGACGCTGATGCTAGAGCATTTGGATATCAGTTAGGGCAAATTCCTCAAATGCCAGCACAATTTATAGCGGATAAATCATTAGTTCATAAAGCAACACAAGTGATAACTGATCAACAATTGATAGCTAAAACAGGTCTTATCGTAAGTGGTGATAGCTTTATTGGAACGAGTCGTCAACGAATGGAAATTAAGACAAACTTCCCTCAAGCAATGGCTGCCGAGATGGAAGCAACGGCAATCGCACAAACATGCTATCAATTCAATTTACCATTTATTATCACACGTGCCATATCAGATTTAGCAGATGGAGATGCTGGTATTACATTTGATGAATTTTTAGACAAAGCTGCGAAATCATCTAGTAAAACCGTAGAAGCGTTAATTAAAATGATATAAAAAGGTGAATAGATAATGGGTATGATAAAGAAATATTTTATGCCAAATGAATACGTGCAATCTATTTTTCAAATAGACATAGATAAACTTGCAGAATCTGGTGTAAAAGGTATAGTAACTGATTTAGATAATACACTTGTTGGGTGGGACGTTGCTGACCCGACAGAAGCAGTTAAAAACTGGTTTGAAGAAGCGAAACAAAGAGGTATTACCATTACAATTGTTTCTAATAACAGTGAAAAAAGAGTTGGCAGTTTTTCAAAATCTTTAAAAGTCGATTATATATTTAAAGCAAAAAAACCAAGAGGCCGTGCATTTAATCGTGCGATGACCTCTATGGATTTAAAACCATCTGAAGTTGTAGTCATAGGAGACCAAATGTTAACGGATGTGTTTGGTGGCAATCGACGTGGTCTGTTTACAATTATGGTGGTGCCTGTTAAGCAAACAGATGGTTTTATAACTAAATTTAATCGACTAATAGAGCGACGTTTATTACAGCACTTTAGAAAAAAAGGCTATATCAAGTGGGAGGAAAACTGATTGAGTGAGACGGAATTATTAAAATGTATTGGTTGCGGTGCGCCATTACAATCTGAAGATTCAGACGCGCCAGGTTATGTGCCGGAACACAATTTGTTTCGTGAAGATGTAATATGTAAACGGTGTTTTAGGTTGAAAAATTATAACGAAGTTCAAGATGTCGGATTAGATAGTGAAGATTTTTTAAATCTACTGAATGGATTAAGTGAGAAAAAAGGCATAATCGTAAATGTCGTAGATGTTTTTGACTTTGAGGGCTCTTTTATTAATGCTATAAAACGAATCGTTGGAAATAAAAAAATTATTTTAGTAGCTAACAAAATAGATTTATTACCAAAACAAATCAATAAACGTCGTGTAAAAGAATGGTTAAAAAGAACGGCGAAAAAATATGGACTTGAAGCCGAAGACGTAGTGCTCATATCTGCAGAAAAAAATGAAGGCATTGAAAATTTATTAGAGTCTATTGATCGCATTCGAAACCATGAAGATGTATATATTGTAGGCACGACAAATGTAGGGAAATCGACTTTAATTAATAAATTAATAGAACGTAGTGTAGGAGAAAAGGATGTTGTTACGACATCAAGGTTTCCTGGTACAACGTTAGATATGATTGACATACCATTAGATGAAACAACTTTCATGTATGATACACCAGGTGTAATCCAAGATCACCAAATGACGCATTTAGTTTCAGAAGATGAACTTAAAGTTGTCATACCTAAAAAAGAGATTAAGCAACGAATTTACCAACTTAACGAAGGGCAAACTTTATTTTTTGGTGGTCTTGCACGTATTGATTATATAAGTGGAGGGAAACGTCCATTAATTTGTTATTTTTCAAATGAATTAAACATTCACAGAACTAAAACAGAAAACGCTAATGAACTATGGCGCAATCAATTAGGCTCGCTCTTAGCGCCACCTCATAATCCTGAGAACTTTGACTTAAAAGATGTTAAAGCCGTAAGATTAGAAACAGGTAAAGAAAAAAGAGATGTCATGATTTCTGGTTTAGGTTTCATCACAATAGATGCAGGTGCAAAAGTGATTGTTCGAGTGCCTAAAAATGTTGATGTTATTTTAAGAAATTCAATTATGTAAGGTGTGTTAAATATGAAATTTGCAGTAATTGGCAACCCTATTGATCATTCGTTATCGCCTGCAATGCATAACGCTAATTTTAAAGCATTAGATTACCATGCAACGTACGAAGCTATTAATATCTCTGAAAAAGATTTCCATCTTATAAAGGAAATTACTTCAGAAAAAGATTTATCTGGTTTTAATGTTACCATTCCTCATAAAGAGCGTATTATACCTTTCCTAGATGAAATTGACGAACAGTCTGAAACTGTTGGCGCCGTTAATACAGTTAAAATTAGAAATGGTAAATGGATTGGCTATAATACAGATGGCATTGGCTATGTCAAAGGGTTACAGCAAGTTTATCCAGATTTAAACAATGCATATATACTAATCTTGGGAGCAGGCGGAGCAAGTAAAGGTATTGCTAATGAATTAACTAAGTATGTAAAGCCTAAACTTACTATAGCGAATAGATCGATGAATAGATTTGAACAGTGGAATTTAAATGTTAATAAAGTTCATTTATCAGAAGCTGAAGTGGCATTATCAGAATTTGATATTATTATTAATACGACGCCTGCTGGTATGAATACAAATCAAGAAATTCCAATTAGTTTAAAAAATTTAGAACCTGATACATTAATAAGTGACATTGTGTATGTCCCATTTAAGACACCCATTTTACAACAAGCTGAAGCGCAAGGTAATCCGGTCTATAATGGCTTAGACATGTTTATTTATCAAGGAGCCGAAAGCTTTAAAATATGGACGGCCACTGAACCAAATATACAAATTATGAAACAAACAGTTTTAGAATATTTATAAAGGAGTATTTTATGTTAACAGGTAAACAAAAAAGGTTTTTAAGAAGCAAAGCACATAATATAGATCCAACTTTCCAAATCGGAAAAGCTGGTCTTGGAGATAACATGATAGATCAATTAAAAGATATTTTAGAAAATAGAGAATTAATAAAGATACATGTTTTGCAAAATAATTTTGAAGACAAAAATGACTTAGCACAGTCATTAAGCGATGCAACGCATAGTGAAATTGTTCAAGTAATCGGGTCTATGATTGTGTTGTATAAAGAATCACAAGATAACAAACAGATTCAATTACCTTAATGGCTCAATCTATTGTTTTATATGGTGGGCAGTTTAACCCGATTCATACAGCTCACATGGTTGTTGCTAGTGAAGTGAATCATGTTATTCAACCAGATATATTTTATTTTATACCAAGTTATATGTCGCCACTAAAAGCGCATACAGATTATTTAGACGCGAGATATAGGATAGATATGATTCAATGTGCGATTAATGAATTGGGGTTTGGATCAATTTGTTTAGATGAAATAGAACGCAAAGGTCAAAGTTATACGTATCATACGATAAAACATATCCTAGATAAGCATCCGAATGCTAAATTGTATTTTGTCATAGGCACTGATCAGTATAATCAATTAGAAAAGTGGTATAAAATTGAAGCATTGAAATCAATCGTCACGTTTGTAATTGTTAACAGAGAAAAATCAAATCAAGAAGTAACATCGAACATGTTAGCAATCAATATACCACGTGTAGATATTAGTTCCACGCTTATAAGGAATAGAGTGAAACAAAATAATAATATTCAAATGCTTGTTTCTCAAAGTGTAGAAAAATATATCAGAGAGGAAGGATTATATGAAAACGGATGAAGCCGTCTCCTTAGTGAAAGCAAAATTACCTGAGAAAAGATTTAATCACTCACTTAGAGTAGCAGAAACAGCTGTGAAATTAGCTGAAATATATGATGGTGATAAAGATAAAGCAGAACTTGCTGGCATTTTACATGATTACAGTAAGTATGATGATTTAGGCTCAATGTATCAAATGGTTAGACAATATGATTTAGATAGTGATTTACTCAGTTATGGTTCGGAAATTTTACATGGTCCTGTTTGTGCAGTTATAATGGAAAATCAATTTGGCGTGACTGATGAAGAAGTCTTATTGGCTATCAAAAATCATACAACTGGACGTGCTCAAATGTCCAAAACTGAAAAATTAGTTTTTATTGCAGATTATATAGAACCTGGTCGTCAGACCCCAGGCGTTGAAGAAATTAGAGATTTAGCATACAATCAAGGTAGCTTAGATAATACAATTTATGAAATTTCTAAGCGAACTGTTTTATATTTAATCACAAAAGATATTACCGTTTATAATGCCACGATTGCTTGCTTGAATTATTACAATTATAGTGACGAAAGAGTAAAGGATGATTAAATGAATTCAGATCAATTATTAAACATAGCTGTCAAAGCAACTGAAGATAAAAAGGCAGAAGATATTATTTCTTTAAATATGCAAGGTATCAGTGATATGACAGATTATTTTATAGTTTGTCATGGTAACAATGAAAGACAAGTTCAATCCATTGCACGTGCAGTTAAAGACGCTGCAAATGAAGCTGAAATTGAAGTTAAACGAATGGAAGGTTTTAACGAGGCAAGATGGATTTTAATTGACTTAGCTAATGTTGTTGTTCACGTCTTCCATAAAGATGAACGTGATTATTACAATCTTGAAAAATTATATCGAGATGCGCCTTTAGCATCTTATGGACAGGCAGTTTATTAATAATGGTTCAATATGAAGAAATGAGCTTTTACTACGATCAATTGACTTTAGACCAGCCTTACGAATCTTGGCTTAATCTTGTAGATTATTTTGCCAATAACAAAACATCTATCTTAGATATTGGTTGTGGGACAGGCAGTTTCACTTCAAAATTAGACGGATTTGATCATATAACTGGGATGGATTTAAGCGTTGATATGCTTTCTATAGCAATGCAAAAATCCAATAAAGTGAACTGGATAGAAGGAGATATGACTGAATTCGAACTTAATCGACAATTCGATGTGATTACCATTTTTTGCGATTCTTTAAATTATTTACCCGAAAAAGAAGATGTAACGGCGACGTTCCATCAAGTGTATAATCATTTAGAAACGGATAGTGGCGTGTTTATGTTTGATGTTCACACAGAACACAAAATGACAACGCTATTCAATAATGAAAGTTATATTGATGAAACTGAAAATGTATTTTTAGGTTGGGAAGCTGTTCGAGGCGAAGCCCCTTTAAGCGTATGGCATGACATGACTTTTTTTATAAAAAAGGGTGAAAATCAATATATCAGATTTGATGAATCACATTATCAAAGAACGTATACAGAAGAAATTTACACAAGCATGCTTGAAGCTTGTGGTTTTAAAAATATAACAACTTTTGTTGATTTTGAAATAGATAATCATGATAAAGATGGGGAACGTTTGTTTTTCATCGTAAAAAAATAAAGAGTAAAATCACTCCCTTATGCGTGTATAGTATAAAGGAGTGATTTTTTGTTACATCAATGGGAATTAATCAAAGACATTTGCCACAAATATCGAGCTTTAATCATAATGAGTGCGATTTCAGTTTTGCTAATTGTTTCAATATTGTTTCTTATATTTAACGCGCATAGTAACGAAAATGAGTTTAAACAAACTGATGAAAACAAATTAATTGGAACAAACACACATATGCCATCTTTATTAAAGGAGGATAATGGAACTTCATTAAATAATAAGACAAACCAAAGACAAAATAATACAAAGCATGCCACCATTTACGTAGATATTAAAGGTGCAGTGAAACATCCTAATATTTACAAAATGGCAAGCGATGATCGTATGAAACAGTTATTGGATAAAGCAGTTGTCTCAGTTAATGCAGATCTATCAAATATTAATTTATCAGAAAAATTAGTAGATCAAAAAATGGTATACATTCCTGAAAAAGGGGAGGATTTAAATACACAGAATGACAAAAAAAACAGTCATAACGTGAATTATGCAACGCATTTAGTAGAAGCAAGTAAAAATAGCAATGATGCAGCAATCAACATCAATACTGCAACAGAAAGTCAACTTATTTCTATTCCTGGAATAGGGCAAACGAAAGCTAAATCTATTATTGAATATAGGGAGCAAAACGGCGATTTCAAATCTTTAGACCAATTGAAAGAAATTAATGGAATTGGTGCTAAGACAGTTGAAAAATTAAGTTCTTATTTATCAATCTAAAATATTGTTGCATTACTAAGAAAAGCCAATTAATCTAGAATTATTCACAATAAAAATGACATACTATTGGAGGTTTAACATCATGGAACGAATCAAATGGGAAGAATATTTTATGGCTCAAAGTCATTTACTAGCGTTACGTTCTACTTGTGAAAGATTGTCAGTAGGCGCCACTATCGTCAAAGATAACAGAATAATTGCCGGAGGCTATAATGGTTCGGTATCAGGAGAAGTGCATTGTATCGATGAAGGATGTCTGTTAGAAGATGGACATTGTATTCGCACGATACATGCAGAGATGAATGCATTGCTACAATGCGCGAAACAAGGTGTGTCAACCGAGGGTGCTACGATTTATGTAACTCATTTTCCTTGTTTAAACTGTACAAAATCGATCATTCAAGCGGGTATTAAAAATATTTATTATGCAGAAGATTATCATAACCACCACTATGCTTTAGAATTGTTAGATCAGTCAGGTATTGTATATAAAAAAATCCCTTTTAACCCGAAACACGTAGCGCAATACTTAATCAATAAGTAAATTTGATTTACTATGCATTAGCTTTTTTAGCTGGTATCTTGGTTTTGTATACTAAAACTTTATCACTCATTATATTAATAGGATTAATCGTTATAATGATGCGTAAACGTTTTAGTTATTTTCATTATTTTATTATTATTATAATCCCTTTAATTAGCTTTATGGTGTTTCAAAAAGATTTGGATTCGACGATTAAAAATCGTTATTCAATGATAAATAAAAATTTTCAAGTAGAAGCGAAATTTATGAGTCACCCTTTTTTGGAACATCATCGTATTAAAGGAGAAATAATGATAAATAAAACGTTTTATAAATATACTTATCATCCAAAAAATGTTGAAACAAAGGCTATATCAAATTTTTTATGGCAAAAAAGTTGTAATGTGAATGGCCAATTTAAAGCTGTTAACCCTAATTTCAAAAGTAATCTTACCTTTTTTATTCAAAATATAGAGTTTTCAAGTTGTAAAAGCTACTCTAGCACATTAATCGATTTATTACATAGGCATAAAGCATTTATCTATAAAAAGTTACGGCAATGGGATATCAATTCACCTGAGAAAGCAATAGCATTTATAACAGGTAATACGGCACAAATGGAAAAAGATGAAATAGAAAAAATTAAAGATATCGGTATATATCATTTATTAGCTATCAGTGGTACACATATTGCTATCATTATAGGAATTGTATTTTATATGTGTAATTTATTCAAATGCCCGTTATTATTCATCAAAATGATATTATTGTTTTTATTACCTGTTTACTGTTTTTATACAAATATGTCACCAAGTGCTATTAGAGCTGTCTCAATGAGCTTGATTATATTAATATTTCCGAAATATATTATGAAAAATGCTGTGGATGTGCTAGGTGGTCTATTTATCGTTTTAACTTTAATAAACCCTTCGCTAATCTACCATATTGGATTTCAATTTTCTTTTTTAATTACTTTTTTTATACTTTTTTCTAGTCCTTTACTAACAAACGTGTCACCATTTAAATCACTTATTTATATCACCTTGATTGCTCAATTAGGTTCATTTATTATAAGTGCGATTCATTTTCACCAAATTCAATGGATTGGCTTAATATCAAATTTATTTTTTGTGCCTTTTTATTCATTTATATTATTTCCACTAGTCATTATTCTTACTTGTTTTATCCATTTTCCTTTTAAAATAACCATGTTATCCATACTATATAATAATGTCGTATTTATACATGATAAGTTTGTAGAAAATTTCGAAAAAATCAATAGTTTTAAATGGTATATCCCTGTATTGAACGATCTACAAATAACTGGCATATGTATTATTTTATTTGTTAATTTATTGCTATTAGTAAATAAACATTTTAAAATGTTTATCTTTGCCCTGGTTATTTTATACATTTTTTCTACTGTAATACCTCAATCTAAGGACTATCAATTAACTATGCTAAATGTAGGACAGGGTGATGCTTTTTTATTTGAAACACAAAAACACGAGGTATTATTAATTGATACTGGAGGGCAATTCAATTCAAAACAAACAACGCCCAATCATAATATTTCTAAATATCATATACTCCCAACTTTAAAACGCCATAATATCAAAAAGATTGATTACGTGGTAATTACACACCCTCACATAGACCATATGGGTGAGTTAGAATATTTAATTCAAAAACAACCTATTGAAAATATCATTATTAATCAAAAAAGCTTTAAACCAGAGGAATTAAATCATTTGAGAGAAACTTCACAAAAGTATAATGTAAAACTTTTAGATTTTAAAAATAAACCGCGATTTTTAATGGACAAAGCTCATATTAATCTTTTAGATGCTACGATTCTCAATTCAGATAATTTAAATGAGCAATCGATTATTATACTGATACAATACAGAAAATACAAAATATTATTAATGGGCGACGCAACTATGAACAATGAATCTATATTAATGCAAAAATATAATTTATATAATGTGGATGTTTTAAAGGTAGGTCATCATGGTAGTAAAACGAGTACGAGCGAGGCACTTCTTCAAGCTACTAAACCGAAAATAGCTCTGATATCAGTGGGAAACAACAATAGGTATGGCTTACCTAATAAACTGGTTATTAACAAGTTACAATCTTTAGGAGCTAAAATATTACAAACTCATACAGATGGTGAAGTCAGTATTTTGTTTAGAGATAATATTTTATTACAAACTCATACAGATTAAATTAGTTAGAAAATATTAGACATGTTATAATTATGAAATGTGCAATAGTAATGAAAGGGTGCTAAGAATGAGTAATAATATAATAACAATATACGGAGAAGTGCCTGAACTTATTGAAAAAAAAGCTTCCGAAATGATTGATAAATATTTAGATGCGCCAAAAGACGACTTTAATTTCATAAAATATAATTTATATGAAAGTGATTTAGCTCCAATAATTGAAGAATCGCTTACTATGCCTTTCTTTTCTGATAAAAAAGTGGTTCTGGTACAAAATGCGTATGTATTTACTGGCGAGAAAGCACCTAAAGAACTTAATCATAATATCGACCAACTTATGAAATTTATAGAAAAATATGATGGTGAGACCTTAATTATATTTGAAGTGAATCATGCTAAATTAGATGAAAGAAAAAAAGTAGTTAAATCTTTGAAAAAACATGCTCAAATTATAAAGATAGAGCAAATGTCTGAAGAAGAATTGAAAAATTGGATAAAAAGTCAACTACATGAAAATTATAAAGATATTAAACAAGACGCACTTGAGTTAATTCTAGAATTGACCGGTGTAAATTTTAATGTTATTAAACAGGAAATTGAAAAATTAATACTATTTTTAGGTGAGAGAACTACAATTAACAAACAAGATGTGCATCAAATCGTTAATAGAAGTTTAGAACAAAATGTTTTTTTATTAACCGAATATATTCAAAAAAATAAAAAGACCGAAGCGATTCAATTAGTTAAAGACTTAACAGCGATGAAAGAGGAACCTATCAAATTGTTAGCATTAGTGACGAGTAATTACCGTCTGTTTTATCAAAGCAAAATATTAGGACAAAAGGGGTACAGCGGCCAACAAATAGCTAAAACGATAAATGTTCATCCTTATAGAGTCAAATTAGCTTTAAATCAAGCAAGGCATTACCAATTAGAAAGTTTGTTGAACATCATTGATAATTGTGCAGAGACTGATTATAAATTAAAGTCTTCCTATATGGATAAACAATTAATCCTTGAGTTATTTATTTTATCGCTCTAACACCGATAATTGCTGTTTTTGAATCATTTTAAGCATTAACCACTAAAATAAAAGACCATAAAAGATGATTAGGATCATCTTTACGGCCTTTTATTCATAAAAAAGTTCAAGCTAATGCTTGAACTTTTAATTATTTAGCAGCTGTCATTAAAGAAGATTTAATTCTAGCAGCTTTGTTAGAATGTATTAAGTTGCGTTGAGAAGCTTTATCTACTTTTTTCAATGCAAAGCTTACTAATTGAGATTTGTCATCAGCATTTGCTTCGATTGCTGAATGAGCTCTCTTAACAGCTGTACGCATTGCATTTTTTTGTGAAATATTACGTTCCTCAGTTACACGAGTTGAATTAACACGTTTGATTGCAGATTTAATGTTTGGCATGTCTGTCACCTCCTAAAAGTGTGATCTTCGCTATCAAAAATAATTTGATTACAACAAGAAATATTTTATCAAAACAAGCAACTTTCTGCAATCATTTATTTATAATAAGGCGCGTAAACACGCGATAAATGTTACAATAATATTTATAATAGAACAAATTCAACTTTTAAATTTGTTTGGAAGTTGAATTTAAACACTTTAATTTAAATATTACACTTGGTTGTCACAAGTTTGCAATTAGTAAACAAAAACGTTATTATATCAAAGAATGTCATACATATTTACGGGCTAGAATTATGAAAGTGAGAATGATAATACATGGATAAAGAAAATCGTTTAAGTAAGCGTGAAAATATAAGAAATTTTTCTATTATCGCACATATTGACCATGGTAAATCCACGTTAGCTGATAGAATTTTAGAAAACACTAAATCCGTCGAATCACGTGAAATGCAATCACAGTTATTAGATTCCATGGATTTAGAAAGAGAACGAGGTATAACAATTAAGTTAAATGCTGTGCGTTTAAAATATGATGCAAAAGACGGGGAAACATATACATTTCATTTAATTGATACACCTGGACACGTAGATTTTACCTATGAAGTTTCTAGATCGTTAGCAGCCTGTGAAGGTGCAATTTTAATTGTAGATGCTGCTCAAGGTATAGAAGCTCAAACATTAGCTAATGTTTATTTAGCATTAGATAATGATTTGGAATTATTACCAGTTGTAAATAAAATCGATTTACCAGCAGCAGAACCTGAACGTGTGAAACAAGAGGTAGAGGATGTTATAGGTCTCGATCAAGACGATGTTGTCTTAGCAAGTGCAAAATCGAATATTGGTATTGAAGATATATTAGAAAAAATAGTAGAAGTAGTTCCTCCACCAGAAGGCGATCCGGAAGCACCGTTGAGAGCGCTAATTTTTGATTCTGAATATGATCCGTACAGAGGTGTTATATCTTCCATCAGAATTGTTGAAGGCACATTGAAAAACGGAGATCAAATAAAAATGATGGCTACAGGAAAATCTTTTGAAGTAACTGAAGTAGGTTTCAACACACCGAAACAATTACCTGTAGATGCTTTAACAGTTGGTGATGTCGGGTATGTTATCGCCAATATTAAAAATGTGGATGATTCTCGAGTTGGGGACACGATTACACATGTGCAACGTCCGGCCGCAGAACCCTTAAAAGGTTATAAAAAGATGAACCCAATGGTTTTTTGTGGTTTATTCCCAATAGATAATAAAGATTATAATGACTTGCGTGAAGCGTTAGAAAAATTACAATTAAATGATGCTTCATTGGAATTTGAGCCTGAATCATCTCAAGCGCTAGGATTTGGTTACAGAACAGGCTTCTTAGGTATGTTACATATGGAGATTATCCAAGAACGTATTGAACGTGAGTTTGGGATAGAACTTATTGCTACAGCGCCATCAGTGATTTATGAATGTATCATGAAAAATGGCGATGAAATTTCTGTTGATAATCCTGCGCATATGCCTGAAAGAGATCAAATTGATACAATATATGAACCGTTTGTAAGAGCGACTATGATGGTACCAAATGATTACGTAGGTGCTGTTATGGAACTATGTCAACGTAAACGTGGTCAATTCATTAACATGGAATATTTAGATGATATTCGAGTTAATATTATATATGAAATCCCCTTATCAGAAGTCGTATTTGATTTCTTTGACCAACTTAAATCAAATACAAAAGGATATGCTTCATTTGATTATGAATTTATAGATAATAAAGAAAGTGATTTAGTCAAAATGGACATATTGTTAAATGGCGAGAAGGTTGATGCACTTAGCTTCATAGTTCATAAAGAATTTGCTTACGAAAGAGGTAAGGCGTTAGTCGAAAAATTAAAAACCCTAATACCAAGACAGCAATTTGAAGTACCTGTTCAAGCAGCAGTTGGTCAAAAAATCATAGCGCGTACAAACATTAAGTCGATGGGTAAAAATGTATTGTCGAAATGCTATGGTGGCGACATCAGCCGTAAAAGAAAATTATTAGAAAAACAAAAAGCCGGTAAAGCAAAAATGAAAGCGGTAGGGAACGTAGAAATTCCTCAAGATGCTTTCTTAGCAGTGCTTAAAATGGACGAAGATTAATATAAATTTAACATTGGGGCCTTAAATCCATTCGATTTATGCCCCAGTTTTTTGTTATATTCATTAAATTTTATTTATGAAAGAAGGTGATCGCAAAATGGAAGTGAAAAGCGCATATATTCATATCCCTTTCTGTGTGAGAATTTGTACTTATTGCGATTTCAATAAATACTTTATACAAAACCAGCCAGTCGACCAATACTTAGATTGTTTGATTACGGAAATGAACCAAAGTGAAGTTAGAACATTAGATACAGTTTTTGTTGGCGGGGGAACGCCTACTGCATTGTCACATGAGCAGTTAGAAAAACTATTAGTCGCTATCACTGATATATTTGAGATTAAAGGTGAATTTAGTTTTGAAGCTAATCCAGACGAATTGACGCTAGATAAAGTTCAACTTCTGAAAGATTATGGTGTTAATAGACTTTCTATGGGTGTTCAAACATTTAAACCTGAATTACTAGAAATTTTAGGTAGATCACATCAAACTGAAGATATCTATAATGCGGTAACTAATGCTAGAAAAGTTGGTATTCCTTCAATAAGTTTAGATTTAATGTATCACTTACCAAAACAAACTTTAGAAGACTTTAAAGATAGTTTAGAAAAAGCGCTATCTATGGACATTGATCATATTTCTAGTTACGGGTTGATTTTAGAGCCTAAAACACAGTTTTATAATATGTATCGCAAGGGACAGTTAAAAATTCCAAATGAAGATATTGGGGAAGAAATGTATGAGTATTTATTAAATAGAATGAACCAATCTGAATTGCATCAATATGAAATTTCAAACTTTGGTAAAGCAGGACACGAATCTGAACATAATAAAGTTTATTGGAAAAACGAAGGATATTACGGATTTGGCGCAGGAGCGAGCGGTTATGTTAATGGAGAACGTTATAATAATGTAAACCCAGTAAACCATTATATTAAAAAAATACAAAATAATGAAAGACCTATCTTAGATTCAACTTACCCTACAGAAAATGAACAAATGGAAGAAGAAATGTTTCTAGGATTAAGAATGAACCAAGGTGTTAGCCGAGAACGTTTTTATCAAAAATTTAATAAAACGGTGGACGATGTATATAGTGAAGCAATACAAGATTTACTTCAACGTGAACTTATTCTCGATAATGGTGGGTATATCTCATTGACAGAAAGAGGAAAGGTAATAGGGAATCTAGTGTTTGAATCATTTTTATTAAATGTTTAATTTTTTTGAAAAACTGAGCCTTTAACGTTGACTTACTTTGACCAATTTGATAAATTATAATTAGCACTTGAAACAGAAGAGTGCTAATGAGGTGAATAACATGATTAGTGATAGGCAATTGAGCATTTTAAATGCAATTGTTGAAGATTATGTTGATTTAGGTCAACCAATTGGTTCAAAAACACTGATTGAACGACATAAATTAAATGTTAGTCCTGCTACTATTAGAAATGAGATGAAACAACTAGAAGAACTTCGTTTAATAGAGAAAACACATACTTCATCAGGACGTTCTCCATCAGAGTCAGGCATCAGATACTATGTGAATCAATTATTGCAGCAAACATCTCATCATCGACACAAAAAAATGCAACGTTTAAGAGAATTGTTGGTGGAAAACCATTATGATATTTCCTCAGCTTTGAGCGAATTTGCAAATGAACTTTCAATCGCTTCTCAATATACAACGTTGGTAATGCGTCCAAATCACAAAAAAGATATTATTAATAACATTCACTTGATTCGAGCAAATGCTTATTTGGTCATTATGGTTGTTGTTTTTACTTCAGGTCATGTGGAAAATTTGCATTTGGTATCTAAGGTGCCCTTATCGAGTGATGAATTGACGAATATAGCTAACTTTGTGACTGCGACCTATAATGAATTAAACAACCAGCGCTTTGAAAATGAACTTAATGCTTTTGTAAAATCAGACTTTGAAAAAGATTTTATAAAAGATATGCTAGATACTATAGAAGTTCATTTTGATAATCAAAGTAATGGCATTTATATGGGTGGAAAGGTTAAACTAATTGATGCGTTAAATGAATCAAACGTGGCATCTATTCAACCTATATTGCAGTATATCGAATCAAATAAGATTACTCAGTTGCTTGATGAAATGTCAAATTCATCAATAAATGTTAAGATTGGACACGAAATTGAATCAAGTTTAAGTGACATTTCTATCGTCACAACGCAATATCACATTGACGATAGACTTAAAGGTCAAATCGCTGTTATCGGACCAACAGCAATGAATTATCAGAATGTAATACGATTACTAAATACGATTTGGTAATTAAGAATTGTATTGGAGGGCAGACAATGGCAGAAAAAAATGAATCAGTATTCGAAGAAAACGAAAAAACTGAAGATATGCAACAAGAATCTAGCGAAGACCAAATTACTTCAGTTGAAGATACTGAGGAAATGACAGATGAACCACAAGAAAATCTGCAGGAGGAGAATTCTGAAGAAACTGAAACAGAAATCGATCCTAAAGATGAAGAAATTCAACAGTTAAAAAACAATGTTCAAGAACAAGAAGAAAAATATTTGAGATTGTATGCTGAATTTGAAAATTACAAGCGTAGAATCCAAAAAGAAAATCAAACGATGAAAGAATATAAAGCACAAGATGTTTTAAATGATATTTTACCTACTATAGATAATATTGAACGTGCTTTACAAATTGAAGGCGAAGATGAGCAATTTAAATCACTACAAAAAGGTGTAGATATGGTTTATGAAAGCTTATTGAGCGCCCTAAAAAACAACGGTTTAGAAAAAATTGAAGCTGAAGGTCAACAATTTGATCCGAATGTACACCAAGCTGTAGTTCAAGATGATAACCCAGATTTTGAATCAGGAGAAATCACGCAAGAATTACAAACTGGTTACAAGTTGAAGGATCGAGTATTAAGACCTTCAATGGTTAAAGTAAATCAATAATTTTTATTGATGAAAACACCAAATTTTTAAACAAACAGGAGGAAATTATTTATGAGTAAAGTAATAGGTATTGACTTAGGTACAACAAATTCATGTGTAGCAATCTTAGAAGGTGACGAACCTAAAGTAGTTCAAAACCCTGAAGGCGCAAGAACAACACCATCTGTTGTTGCATTTAAAAATGATGAAACACAAGTAGGTGAAGTTGCTAAACGTCAAGCAATCACAAACCCTAATACAATCCAATCTATTAAACGTCATATGGGTACAGATTATAAAGTTGACGTGGAAGGTAAATCATATACACCTCAAGAAATTTCAGCTATGGTTTTACAAAACTTAAAAGGTACAGCTGAAGATTATTTGGGTGAAAAAGTTGAAAAAGCAGTTATTACTGTGCCTGCATACTTTAATGACAGTGAACGTCAAGCAACAAAAGATGCTGGTAAAATTGCTGGTTTAGAAGTTGAACGTATCATTAACGAACCAACAGCAGCAGCTTTAGCTTATGGTTTAGACAAAACTGAACAAGATCAAAAAGTTTTAGTCTTTGACCTTGGTGGGGGTACTTTTGACGTATCTATCCTTGAATTAGGCGACGGTGTGTTTGAAGTACTTTCTACAGCAGGCGATAATAAACTAGGTGGGGATGACTTTGACCAAGTTATTATCGACTATTTAGTTGCAGAATTCAAAAAAGAAAATGGTGTGGATTTATCTCAAGATAAAATGGCATTACAACGTCTAAAAGACGCTGCAGAAAAAGCTAAAAAAGACTTGTCAGGTGTATCTCAAACACAAATTTCCCTACCATTTATTTCTGCTGGCGAAAGTGGCCCGTTACACTTAGAATTAAGCTTAACACGTTCTAAATTTGAAGAATTATCTGATTCATTAATTAGAAGAACAATGGATCCAACTCGTCAAGCTATGAAAGATGCTGGTTTATCAAGTTCTGATATTGACGAAGTTATTTTAGTTGGTGGTTCAACAAGAATTCCAGCAGTTCAAGAAGCTGTAAAAAAAGAAGTAGGCAAAGATCCTCATAAAGGTGTTAACCCAGACGAAGTAGTAGCAATGGGTGCTGCAATTCAAGGTGGCGTTATCACAGGCGATGTTAAAGACGTAGTGCTATTAGATGTGACACCATTATCATTAGGTATTGAAATTATGGGTGGACGTATGAATACGCTTATCGAAAGAAATACAACAATCCCAACATCTAAATCACAAGTTTATTCAACAGCAGCAGACAATCAACCAGCAGTTGATATCCATGTGTTACAAGGTGAACGTCCAATGGCTTCTGACAACAAAACTCTTGGCAGATTCCAATTAACTGATATTCCACCAGCTCCACGTGGCGTACCTCAAATTGAAGTAACTTTCGATATTGATAAAAACGGTATTGTAAATGTTACTGCAAAAGATTTAGGTACAAATAAAGAACAAAACATTACAATTCAATCAAGCTCTTCACTTTCAGATGAAGAAATTGATCGTATGGTTAAAGATGCTGAAGAAAATGAAGAAGCAGACAAAAAACGTCGTGAAGAAAGTGATTTAAGAAACGAAGCAGACAGCTTAGTATTCCAAGTTGAAAAAACAATCACTGACTTAGGTGAAAATATCAGCGAAGAAGATAAAAATAATGCAGAAGAGAAAAAAGAAGCTCTAAAATCTGCTCTTGAAGGCGAAGATATGGACGACATTAAAGCTAAAAAAGAAGAGTTAGAAAAAGTAGTTCAAGATTTATCTGCTAAAGTTTACGAACAAGCTGCTCAAGCGCAACAACAAGCACAAGGAGAACAAGCAAGTGATTCAAATGATAGCAATGTTGAAGACGCTGATTTCACAGAAGTAAACGATGATGATAACCAAGACGACAAAAAATAAGTTTAGTCATTATCTAATTAATTGTTATTGATAGTAAAATATGACACAATTGCTTAGCCAAATTAAGTCAAAGTCAATTGAACATTGGCTTTGACTTTTTCCTTTTTAATAAGTGATTTAATAAAATGTAAAAGGAGAGATAAAAGTGGCCAAAAGAGATTATTATGAAGTCTTAGGTGTTAGTAAAGACGCTTCTAAAGATGAAATAAAAAAGGCTTACCGTAAATTATCAAAAAAATATCATCCAGATATTAATAAAGAAGAAGGCGCAGATGCAAAATTCAAGGAAATATCAGAAGCTTATGAAGTTTTAAGTGATGAAAACAAACGTGCCAATTACGACCAATTTGGTCATGACGGACCACAAGGTGGTTTTGGTGGCCAAGGATTTGGCGGTCAAGATTTTGGTGGTTTCGGCGGCGGCTTCGAAGATATATTCAGCTCATTCTTTGGAGGAGGACGTCAACGTGACCCGAATGCTCCTAGAAAAGGTGATGACCTACAGTACACAATGACGGTAACGTTTGAAGAAGCTGTGTTTGGTACAGATAAAGAGATTTCCATACGTAAAGACGTAACTTGTCACACTTGTGATGGCGAAGGTGCTAAACCAGGAACTAAAAAGAAAACATGTCACTATTGTAATGGTTCGGGCCATGTAGCAGTTGAACAAAATACTATTTTAGGTCGAGTGAGAACTGAAAAAGTTTGTCCAGTATGTAGCGGTTCAGGTCAAGAATTTGAAGAACCTTGTCCAACTTGCCATGGTAAAGGAACTGAAAATAAAACAGTTAAAATTAACGTGACTGTACCTGAAGGTGTAGACAATGAGCAACAAATTAGATTAGCTGGCGAAGGTGCACCAGGAGAAAACGGTGGACCGCAAGGTGATTTATACATTGTATTTAGAGTTAAACCTTCAGAAACTTTTGAAAGAGATGGCGATGATATCTATTTCTTACAAAGTATTAGTATCGCGCAAGCAACGCTTGGTGATGAAGTGAAGGTGCCTACATTAAAAGGACATGTTATGTTAGCAATACCTGCTGGTACGCAGTCTGGAAAACAATTCCGGCTTAAAGAAAAAGGTATCAAAAATGTTCATGGTTATGGTTATGGTGACTTGTTCGTTAATGTGAAAGTAGTTACACCAACTAAAATTAATGAACGCCAAAAAGAATTATTACGAGAATTTGCTGAAATTGATGGTGAATCATTAAGTGAACAACCTTCAAATTTTAAAGATAAAGCAAAAAGATTCTTTAAAGGAGAATAAAATATGAACTGGACCGAAATTTCAATCACTGCAAATCATCAAGCAGTACCAATCATTTCCAATATTTTGGAAGAATTCGGATCAAATGGCGTTGTAATTGAAGATTCTCAAGATCTTCAAAATGGACTGACAGACAAATTTGGTGAGATTTATGAATTAAATCCTGAAGATTATCCAGCTAATGGTGTTAGAGTTAAAGCATATTTTAATGAAATTAAATATACTCAAGATTTTGAACATAAATTAATTCGTAAAATAAAAAGTATTGAAGTATTAGATGCTAAATTGTTTGAATATGAACAACAAACGATTCAAGAACATGATTGGGAAAATGAATGGAAAAATTATTTTCACCCATTTCGAGCTTCTGAAAAATTTACAATTGTCCCAAGTTGGGAAACATACCAAAAAGAAGACGCAAACGAAATGTGTATTGAATTAGACCCTGGAATGGCTTTTGGTACAGGTGATCATCCTACTACAAGTATGTGTCTAAAAGCGATTGAGAAATTTGTTAAATCAGAGGATTCAGTGATTGATGTTGGAACAGGTTCAGGTATATTAAGCATTGCATCTCATTTATTAGGCGTAAAACGTATCAAAGCTTTAGATGTTGATGAAATGGCAATTAAAGTAGCAAAAGAAAATTTTGAAAAAAATCATTGCGAAGCAGCGATTGAGGCTGTGCCGGGAAATTTACTCACAGAAGAAACAGAAAAATTTGATGTCGTTATTGCTAATATTCTAGCTCATATTATTGAAGAAATGATAGAAGATGCTTATAATACGTTAAATAAAGAGGGTTATTTTATAACCTCAGGTATTATTGTTGAGAAACATGAAGCAATTTTAAATCAAATGAAGCGCATAGGTTTTAAAATCAATTCTATTAATCATGACAACGGTTGGGTATGTATCGTTGGACAGAAAGTGAGCGAATAAGCAATGCAGAGATATTTTATTGACCAAAACGCTGATATACATCAGCGTTTTTTTATTACAGATTCAAATGATATTCACCACATCACTAATGTAATGCGATATCAAAAAAACGATAAGATTATAATTACTTTTGCAGATCAAAAAGTTTATAAATGTCAAATTGAAGTGATAGAGCCAAATCGTATTGGAATAAATTTAATTGAAGCAGTTGATATAAATACAGAACTGCCACAACATATAACACTCTGTAGTGGGTTAATTAAGGCTGATAAATATGAATGGATGATCCAAAAATCTACAGAATTAGGAGCAAGTCAATTTATTGCTGTAGGTATGCAAAGGTCAGTTGTAAAACTAAACGATAGTAAAATAACAAAGAAATTAGAACGTTGGCAAAAAATTATAAAAGAGGCTGCTGAACAAAGTTATCGATTAATCATCCCAGAAATAGAGTACAAGTCGAATTTAAAAGAAATCTATGGTATTATTGATGAATATGATTATGTATTGATTGCCTATGAAGAATCTGCTAAGTGTGGGGAATTAAGTAATTTTAAAGCAGTTGTTCAGAGATTTAAACCTGGTGATCGCGTATTAATCATTTTCGGACCAGAAGGCGGTTTTGCTGAAGAAGAAATTAAGTTATTTGAAAATTCAGCATATCAGATTGGTCTTGGTCCTAGAATATTAAGAGCTGAAACAGCACCTTTATATACTTTAAGTGCGGTAAGCTTTCAAAAAGATTTATTGGGGTGATATTTATGTCAACAGTTGCATTTCATACATTAGGTTGTAAAGTGAATCACTATGAGACCGAAGCAATTTGGCAATTATTTAAAGAAGCAGATTACGAACGTGTTGATTTTGAAACAAACGCTGATGTGTTTGTTATTAATACGTGTACTGTAACAAATACGGGTGATAAAAAAAGTAGACAAGTGATTAGACGGGCTATTAGACAAAACCCGGAAGCAGTAGTTTGCGTCACTGGTTGTTACGCACAAACATCTTCTGCAGAAATAATGGAAATTCCTGGTGTAGATGTGGTAGTTGGAACACAAGACCGAACAAAACTGATTGGGTATATTGAAGCATTTAAAAAAGAAAGACAACCGATTAACGGTGTAGGAAACATCATGAAAAATCGTACATATGAAGAGCTAGAAGTACCTTATTTTACGGATAGAACACGAGCATCATTAAAAATACAGGAAGGCTGCAATAACTTCTGTACATTTTGTATTATTCCATGGGCTCGTGGGTTAATGCGTTCAAGAGATCCGGAAAAAGTAATTGAACAAGCAATAAAGCTTGTTGATTCGGGTTACAAAGAAATTGTTTTAACTGGTATTCATACTGGTGGATACGGTCAAGATTTGAAAGATTATAATTTAGCCCAATTATTACGAGACTTAGAAACAGTAAACGGCTTAGAAAGAATTAGAATTTCATCAATTGAAGCTAGTCAGCTAACAGATGAAGTTATCAGTGTGATTGAACGATCAGAAAAGGTTGTTCGTCATCTTCATATACCATTACAATCTGGTTCAGATTCTGTTTTAAAAAGAATGAGAAGAAAGTATACGATGGCGCATTTTTCAGAACGTTTAACGCGTTTACATGAAGCGTTACCTGGATTAGCCGTTACAAGTGATGTTATTGTTGGTTTCCCAGGTGAAACTGAAGAAGAATTCCAAGAAACTTATGATTTTATCGTAGATCATCAATTTTCAGAATTACACGTCTTCCCTTATTCTTCAAGAATCGGCACGCCAGCTGCAAGAATGGATAACCAAGTAGATGAAAATATTAAAAACGAGCGTGTTCATCGTCTAATTAATTTAAGTGATCAGCTTGCTAAGGCTTATGCTTCTAAATTTAACCATGAAGTGCTCGAAGTGATACCAGAAGAAGCTGGTAGCACACCTGGGACGTTGGTAGGCTTTGCAGATAATTATATGAAAGTCGAATTTGAAGGCGACGAATCATTGATTGGCGAACTAGTAAAAGTTAAGATTATTCAACCTGATTATCCAATTAATAAAGGTGAGGTACTTAGAGTAGTGAGCCATGCAACTAATACTACTGAACATGTGGTAACAACATCATAATGGATGAGTGACAGAGAGATATTAAATATTTCTGAATTATTCCTGGATGAGAATGGACTTAAGCCAAGTGTGTGGCTTGTGTTTTGTCTAGTGTGTAAACGCTATTACTCTTTATGAGTAGGACTTTATAAGTTTGATATTAGCGCATATTTCCATGTCAATTAATCATTGCCTATGTCATATTTCTGATGGGACACGATTCTGTTTCACTCTCATTTCTACCCTTGTGGCGTATTCATGTGTCTTACATCTAACATGTAAGTTTAATAGTATTTTGAAGTATAACTACTGCAAAAGCATGGATTTGCAGTAGTAGTGTAAAATGAATCAAGAAATTGGAATTTTAGTAATTGACCACATTAATCAGATATATTATACTAATAAATACATGGTAATTACCGTGTAATGATTATAAAGTTTCGTTGATATTTGGAGGGAGGGAAATACACATGTCTAAAACAGTAGTCAAAAAGAACGAATCACTTGAAGATGCGTTACGTCGTTTCAAACGTACGGTTTCTAAAAGCGGTACAATTCAAGAAGTACGTAAACGTGAATTTTACGAAAAACCTAGCGTTAAACGTAAAAAGAAATCAGAAGCTGCACGTAAACGTAAATTCAAATAATTAATTGTTTCGTTGACTCCCTCAACACCAACATTAATTATAAACCATAATAGCCTTAGTTGTAGTTTTCAGCTAAGGCTATTATTTTTTTATATTGAAGCTATTTAAAAGCAATTTATTCTAAATTACAATAGAAATTAAACTCCAAACAATTTATTTATAATAATTTGAATTTTATTGTGTAAACGCTATAATCATATATTCATTTCATGTATAATTAAATGGAGAGCGAGGTGATAAATTGATTCCTTCGATGAGTAGCATACATACAAACGTTTCATCCAAACTTGTTGAAAATGGAACTTGGGTAGACAGTATTTCTGATTTTATTGTTAGCCCAATAGGTGCTTTGATATTAACTTGTATTATCTTTTTAGGATTCTTGTACCAATTATACTCAAATAGGATAAATATTGTTGGTATTATATCCACATTAGCGTTATTCATTTTCTTTTTAGGATTCTTTATAAAAGGGGATGTCAATTTCTATTCCGTTGTACTATTTGGTATTGGTGTTATATTTGTAATCATAGAATTATTTGTAGTTGGTGCAATTATTGGAATTATAGGAATGGCACTAATTGTTTTTAGTATTATTACTTTAGGCGACAATTTAGTTTATATGATTGCTAGCGTTGTCGTAGCTTTAATATTATCAATCATAGAATGGGTGATACTTGTGAAGTTTTTCAAACGCAAAATTCCGTTTTTAGATAAAGTTGTATTGAAGGATTCTACAAATGCAGAAGCAGGTTATACATCACACGAAGATCGCTCTCATTTAGTTGGAGAAATTGCAACAACATCAACGGATTTAAGACCAGCAGGAATAATTACTTACAACAATGAGCGTATTGATGCAGTTTCAGATGGTTCTTTTATATTGCGAAATAAAAAAGTGACTATTCTTGAAGTAGAAGGTACACGCGTGGTTGTTAGAGAAATCGAATCATAAAGGAGAATTAGTATGATCGGAGTATTAATTATAGCAGTTATCGTCGTAATTGCATTATTATTATTATTTTCATTTGTACCAGTAGGATTGTGGATTTCAGCAATCGCTGCAGGTGTTAAAGTGGGAATTGGTACATTGGTGGGTATGAGACTACGTAGAGTTTCTCCTCGTAAAGTTATCGCCCCGTTAATCAAAGCGCATAAAGCAGGGTTGAACTTAACAACAAATCAACTTGAATCACACTATTTAGCTGGTGGTAATGTTGATCGTGTAGTTGATGCGAATATCGCAGCTCAAAGGGCGGATATCAATTTACCATTCGAACGTGGCGCAGCTATTGACTTAGCGGGCCGTGATGTTTTAGAAGCAGTTCAAATGTCCGTAAATCCAAAAGTGATTGAAACACCATTTATAGCTGGTGTTGCGATGAATGGTATTGAAGTTAAAGCAAAAGCAAGAATTACTGTGCGTGCTAATATTGCTAGATTAGTTGGTGGTGCTGGTGAAGAAACAATCATCGCACGTGTGGGTGAAGGTATTGTATCGACAATCGGTTCAAGCGAACATCATACACAAGTACTTGAAAATCCAGACAACATCTCTAAAACAGTTTTAAGTAAAGGACTAGATTCTGGTACAGCATTTGAAATTTTATCAATTGACATTGCAGACGTAGATATTAGCAAGAACATTGGTGCAGATTTACAAACTGAACAAGCGCTTGCTGATAAAAATATCGCACAAGCTAAAGCAGAAGAACGTAGAGCAATGGCTGTTGCTCAAGAACAAGAAATGAAAGCGAAAGTTCAAGAAATGCGTTCTAAAGTTGTTGAAGCTGAAGCTGAAGTACCATTAGCTATGGCAGAAGCATTACGTTCAGGAAATCTTGGTGTCAAAGATTATTATAACCTTAAAAATGTAGAAGCAGACACTGGTATGAGAAACTCAATTAACCAACGAACTAAACAAGAAGATGATGAATCACCGGAACAATAAATAGGGGTGATTAAATGAATATAGGTATTATTATCTTTGTAGTATCTGTCATTTTTACAATAATTGGTGCTATTAATGATGATAGTCATAAAAAGCGCAAAAACCAAAAGCCACCAATCAATAAGCAACCTAATCAATCTGAAGCTCAACCTAAGAAACGCGGTTTTCTTGAAGAAATCGGTAAAACTTTTTCAGATCTTGAAAAACAATTAAATGAAGGGCCATTTTCAGAAGAAAAACGTTCGCCACAACAAGACAAACCTGTTGAAACCCGTGCTGAGAAGATGGAAAATCAAACCACCCAACAAGATAGTCCATCGACACAGAACCATAGAGAAACTGAAGCAGATAAATTAAAACGTGAGCAAAAACAACAAGATGACAAAATTCAAAAAGAGCTTGAAGATGAGTTAATGGGTAGAATACAAAATGTGCGTAATGAAATCGATCGTGAAACTGAAAATAAGATACAACGAACTGAGAAACAAGCACGTGCTATTATTTCTGATAAATATTTATCAGAAAGAACAAAACGTTACCGCTTAAAACAATTAATGAATGCCCATTCAGTTCAAAGTTCTGGCACGAATGCCCAGTATAGGTTTGCAGAAGATGAAGTGGTTAATGGTATCATTTGGTCTGAAGTATTGGAAAGACCTAAAAAACTATAGTTTTTCGAATAAACATCTTATAAAGTTAGAAATTTTGACTTTATAAGATGTTTTTACTTTTGCTTTGAATTTTGATTTGAAAATGAGTTGGTATCTTTATACTTGGGTCCATATTTTAGGAACCCTTAAAATGTGTAGTTGTTATCTAAATAAGGAATACATTTATATTCATTTAATGTCAAATCTAGTCCATTTCTCTAGGTGTGTTAAAATGAATGTTTATTTGAAAAATAGATTTATTTGTATGATTACAACCAAAATTTAACAATTACGATTAATTTTTAATTCACTTTAAAATAATATATGAATATTTCATGCTATAATAGCAGTGAAGATGCGAAATGGTTTATTTACATGGTTACTTATCAAATATTGTATAACTCATTTCTAGCATAATAATTAATTTTTGTAACTTAAAATCTAATAGGATAAAATAAAAGAAACGAATATATTTGTAAAGGAGTAACTATATGCCTGGAATTATTCAAATAGATGACATCAATGAAGCACAAGCACTCATCGGTAATAACGATGAAAATCTTAAATCAATAGAAGAAGGATTTGATGTCATAGTACATGCTCGAGGACAAGAAATAGCTGTAAGAGGTGAAAAAGTTGAGCATGTAGAACAAGCAGAATCAGTGCTTATCAATTTATTAAAAGTGATACAACAAGGTGTTACTATATCACTTAAAGATGTAGAAGCTGCTGTTAAAATGGCTAAAAACGGCACGGTTCAATACTTATTAGATTTATATGAAGATGAAATTACTAAAGATGCATTCGGCAAAATAATCCGTGCTAAAACAATGGGACAAAGATTATACGTCAATGCCATGTATCATAACGATTTAGTGTTTGGTGTTGGGCCTGCCGGTACAGGTAAAACTTTTTTAGCGGTGGTTTATGCAGCTAAACAATTACGAAAAGGCAATGTTAAACGTATCGTTTTAACGAGACCAGCAGTTGAAGCGGGTGAATCATTAGGCTTCTTACCCGGAGATTTAAAAGAAAAGGTTGATCCTTATTTACGCCCACTTTATGATGGTTTAAATACCGTCTTAGGTCGAGAGCAAACTGCTAGATTTATCGAACGCGGTATTATCGAAATAGCGCCACTAGCTTATATGAGAGGAAGAACACTGGATGATGCGTTTGTCATTTTAGATGAAGCACAAAATACAACGCATGCCCAAATGAAAATGTTCTTAACGAGATTAGGTTTCGGTTCGAAAATGGTAGTTACAGGTGATAAAACACAAATTGATTTACCCAAAGGCGTTAAAAGTGGTCTTAAAGAAGCGATTGCTAAACTTCAAAACGTTAAAGGTTTAAGTATTCATCATTTAGATCAAAGCGATGTTGTCCGTCATCCACTTGTAAGTAAAATAATCGATCGTTATGAGGGAGAAGAGTAAATGTTTACAATAGATTTTAATGACCATACAGGATTAGTTGATAATAGTTGGTTCGAGCAAATTGATAAACTACTCACATTTGCAAAAGAACAAGAAGGCATAGATAGTGAAGCAGAGTTATCTGTAACTTTTGTAGATAAAGAAGAAATTCAACAAATGAATAAAATGTATCGTGATAAAGATAAAGTAACAGATGTGATTTCATTCGCATTAGAAGAAGAAGAACCTGAAATCATCGGCTTAGATATTCCACGTGTGTTGGGTGACATTATCATATGTACAGATGTCGCACGAGAACAAGCAGAGACATTCGGGCATTCTTTTGATAGAGAACTTGGTTTCCTTGCACTTCACGGATTTCTTCATTTATTAGGTTACGATCATATGACTGAAACTGATGAGAAGCAAATGTTCGGTCGTCAAGATGAAATCTTAAATGCATATGGTTTACCAAGAGAATAGAGGCAGTTATGAAACGATTCAATTATGCTTTTCAAGGATTATTTGTACTCTTTAGTAAAGATAGTAAATTTTTAATCCATTCTATATTTGCGATTATTGCAATTATATTAGGACTTATATTAGGTATAACCGCTATTGAATGGCTTTTGATTATTATTGCTATTGGTTTAGTGTTAGCATTTGAAGCAATGAATACTGCAGTCGAATTTGTAGTAGATTTAATTACAAAGGATTATCATGAATTAGCCAAAAAAGCTAAAGATACAGCAGCTTCTAGTGTAGTACTTGCTTCGATTGTAGCGTTAGCAATTGGGGTTATTGTTTTTTTACCATATTTAATAAAATAAGTAGTGCATTTTTTGCAATTTGTATATACTAAGATAGCATTAAATTTAAATGGTTTTAATAACTATTAAAAAAATTAATCTTTGAATAGGAGAGATGAACTATGGCTTACCAACCTCATTATTATACTGAAGTAAGAAAAGCACAAAAGAATGCATATGCCCCATACAGTCAATTTAAAGTTGGCGCATATTTGATTACAAAAGACGGTAAAACATACCGCGGTGGGAATGTAGAGAACGCTGCCTATCCTTTAGGTATTTGTGCAGAAAGATCAAGTCTTGTTGCGGCAATTGCAGATGGATATCGTCCTGGTGATTTTGAATCTATCACGGTAACAGTGGATGCTGATGAACCTTCTTCCCCTTGTGGTGCCTGCAGGCAAGTATTAAAGGAACTTTGTGATGACGATATGCCAGTTTATATGACGAATCATAAAGAGGATATGATTCAATCAACAGTAAGTGATTTACTACCATTAGGATTTTCTGGAAAGGATTTAAATTAATGACAGAACATAAATCAGGATTTGTAACAATAATAGGTAGACCCAATGTAGGAAAGTCTACATTCGTCAATCGTGTTATCGGACATAAAATTGCAATCATGTCTGATAAAGCACAAACGACAAGAAATAAAATACAAGGTGTTATGACTCAAGAAGATGCGCAAATTATTTTCTTAGACACACCTGGCATACACAAACCGAAACATAAATTAGGCGATTATATGATGCGTGTTGCTACCAATACACTATCAGAAATTGATGCCATTATGTTTATGGTCAACGTCAATGAAGATATTGGCCGTGGCGATGAATATATTATGGAAATGTTGAAGACAGTTAAAACCCCTGTGTTTTTAGTATTAAATAAAATTGATTTAGTACACCCAGATGAACTCATGCCTAAAATTGAGAAGTATAAAAAACATATGGATTTCACTGAAGTCGTGCCTATTTCAGCATTAGAAGGTCTCAATGTAGAACATTTTATTGACGTAATTAAATCTTATTTACCTGCTGGGCCTAAATACTATCCAGATGATCAGATATCTGATCATCCTGAACAATTTGTAGTAAGTGAGTTAATACGTGAGAAAATATTACATCTTACAAGTGAAGAAATTCCGCATGCTATCGGAGTAAATGTTGACCGCATGATTAAAGAAGATGAAGATCGAGTAAGAATTGAAGCTACTATTTTTGTTGAACGTGACTCACAAAAAGGTATTGTCATAGGTAAAGGTGGCAAAAAACTTAAAGAAGTAGGTAAACGCGCACGTCAAGATATTGAAAGATTGCTAGGTTCAAAAGTTTATTTAGAACTGTGGGTAAAAGTTCAAAGAGATTGGCGTAATAAAGTTAATTTTATTCGTCAAATGGGTTATTTAGAAGATCAAGATTAATTCGGGAGTCGGTGAGCTAATGTGTTAATCAAACAAAAAGGTATCATTATAAAAACAGTTGATTATGGCGAATCCGATAAAATTATCACAATTTTAAATGAATACGGTGCAAAAGTCCCACTAATGGTACGTCGCGCAAAAAAAAGCAAGAGTGGTTTACAAGCTAATACACAATTATTTGTATTTGGCTTGTTTATTTATTCTAAATGGAAAGGTATGGGGACTTTAAGTTCTGTGGATGTTATTGAACAAAATTATCATCTACGCTTAGATATTTATGAAAGTAGCTATGCTAGTCTATGTGCTGAAACCATAGATCGTTCAATTGAAAATGATGAAATATCTCAATTTAGCTATAAACTACTACATTTTGTACTAGATAAAATTAAAGATGGTGTGTCTGCGCAATTGATGTCAGTTGTCGTACTTATCAAGTGTATGACAACATTTGGATTTAATGCAGTTTTTAATCAATGTGTCATTACTGGAGATCGTGATCAATCTAAGTTGATTGGCTATAGCTTTAAATTTGATGGCGCGATATCAAATCATGCAAAATATCAAGACACGAACGCTTTAATACTTTCTAATAAAACACTTTACTTATTAGATATTTTACAAAAATTACCTATAAGTAAAATGAATGCATTGACAATTCATCACGATATTGTAGATGAGATGTCACAATTGATGATTATGTTATATAGTGAGTATGCTGGTATGTATTTTAAAAGTCAAAAGCTTATTAACCAATTGCGAAGATTAGATAACCCAAATTAAATACAAAAACAGGATAGAAAAAGCATTTTTTAAATGATTTCTATCCTGTACTGACAACGCAAATACTATTAATGACTACGTAAGTTTGATTCATCCAGTCCTATGCCATATTTAAAGCCGAGACATTATGTATGTCTCGGCTTTTTTGCTAATTAAACTAAAATGAGTGAATTAGCGTTTATATTGTAAAGCATTAAAATTTAACTTTTTCAGCTAAGAAACTTTCTAATTCAGCAATTGGCATACGTACTTGTTCCATTGTATCTCTATCACGTACAGTTACTTGTTGGTCTTCTAATGAATCAAAGTCAAAAGTAATACAATACGGTGTACCAATCTCGTCTTGACGACGATAACGTTTACCAATGGATTGTGACTCATCAAAATCAATTGAGAAGTTTGCACTTAATTGTTCAAATATTTTAATTGCATCACCTGATAGTTTTTTGCTTAAAGGTAATACTGCCGCTTTATAAGGTGCTAACGCAGGGTGGAAATGTAATACAGTTCTTGAATCTTTACTGCCTTCAACACCTTCTTCTGCATAAGCATCACAAAGGAATGCTAGAGTTACACGATCAGCGCCAAGCGAAGGTTCGATACAGTATGGTAAATATTTTTCACCAGTCTCTTGATCATGATACTGGAAGTCTTCACCAGAATGCTCACTATGTTGTTTCAAATCATAATCTGTACGGCTTGCAATACCCCAGAGTTCTCCCCAACCAAATGGGAAACGGTATTCAATATCAGTTGTGGCATTTGAATAGTGAGATAATTCGTCTGCATCATGATCACGTAAACGTGTTGCTTCTTCACTTAAGTTTAAATCTTTTAACCATTGACTAGCAAAAGTTTTCCAGTAATTTTGCCATTCGATTTCTTCACCTGGTTTACAGAAAAATTCTAATTCCATCTGCTCAAATTCGCGTGTTCTAAAGATAAAGTTACCTGGCGTAATTTCGTTACGGAAGGATTTACCAACTTGACCAATACCAAATGGTAATTTTTTACGCATCGTACGTTGTACATTTTTGTAATTTACGAAAATACCTTGTGCAGTTTCAGGACGTAAGAAAATTTCATTCGTTGAATCTTCTGTAACGCCTTGGAAAGTTTTAAACATTAAATTAAATTGACGAATATCTGTCCAATTAGCAGTTCCACTTACAGGACACACGATGCCTTCTTCATCGATAATACGTTTCATTTCATCAAAACTTAAACCATCAGCTACAAAATTTTCATCGCCTTTTTCATTAGCCATGTAATCTTCAATGATTTTATCGGCACGGTAACGAATTTTACTGTCTTTGTTATCAATCATTGGATCGTTAAAGTTACCTAAATGGCCAGAAGCTTCCCAAGTTTTAGGATTCATAAGAATTGCGGCGTCAATCCCAACGTTGTACGGTGATTGCGTAATAAATTTTTGCCACCATGCTTTTTTAATATTATTTTTTAATTCAACACCTAATGGGCCGTAATCCCATGTATTTGATAAACCACCATAAATATCACTACCTGGGAATACAAACCCCCTGTGTTTTGCTAACTGTACTATTGTTTCCATATCTTTTGCCATAAAAAATACACTCCTTTTAACATAAAAACGCCCCAAGACAAAGAAAAAGCTTAAAAAACTTAATCAATGTCTTGGGACGAGTTAATCATTTTTAATCACATATGTAATATGTGTTTTTTTAATAAATCATTATTAACCCGCGGTTCCACCCAAATTAGTGTGTGCACTCGCTTTTGAAAGTCATTTAAAATTGTAGCCAATAATTTTGTTAAGCTCTCACCAACCTTAACTCGCTTTAAATACAATTTTAATGTATTGGTTGATTATTAGCAAGTAAATATATGTATTTGTAGCAATTTATGATTCAATGTATAATTATAGGTAATGAGTGAAGGGGTGAAGTCTTATAGAACTGAGTAAAAGACAACAACAAATCGTTGAAATTGTCAAAAATAATGGACCTATTACTGGTGAACATATAGCGGAACAACTAAGTCTTACTAGAGCAACATTGAGACCAGATTTGGCTATACTTACAATGTCTGGCATTTTAGAAGCGCGCCCACGTGTAGGCTACTACTATTCTGGAAAACCCAAGAATAAATTAATCGCTGATCAATTAAAACAATATATTGTTAAAGATTACGCGTCACACCCTGTAGTAGTAAAAAACGAGATGTCAGTTTACGATGCGATTTGCACAATCTTCTTAGAAGATGTTAGTACATTATTTGTCATAAATGATAACGGAGATTTTATGGGGGTATGTTCGCGTAAAGATTTATTACGTGCTTCGATGATAGGTAAAGATATACATACCATGCCTGTAGATATTATCATGACACGCATGCCTAATTTAAGTTTTGTCCTTGAAGACGAGCGAGTGATATTCGCAGCAAACTTGATGATTGAAAAAGAAATTGATTCCTTACCAATTGTTATTAAAAAAGAAAACGGCAAGTATGAAGTGAAAGGACGTATCTCTAAAACAACGATCACAAAAATTTTTGTATCTTTACTAAATGAATAGGTGGTATGAATTAAATGGAAAATATTAAAATTATTGTTGCTTCTGATTCAGTAGGTGAAACTGCTGAACTAGTAGCAAGAGCCTGTATTTCACAATTTAATCCAAATCAATGTGAAAGTGAAATTAACAGATATCCATATATAGAAGCTTTAGAAAATGTCGATGAAGTCATTTCAGTCGCTAAAGATACTGAAGCGATAGTGGTTTATACACTAGTTAAACCAGAAATAAGGAAATATATGGAATCAAAAATTAAAGAATTTCAAATTAAATCGGTTGATATTATGGGACCTTTAATGAATATATTATTAGATAAAATAGATGAACAACCCTATTTTGAACCAGGACTTGTTCATCAATTAGATGAGGCTTATTTTAAAAAAATTGATGCAATTGAATTTGCAGTAAAATATGATGACGGAAAAGATCCTAAAGGTTTGTCTAAAGCCGATATTGTACTATTAGGTATATCTCGAACTTCAAAAACGCCATTATCACAATATCTAGCTCACAAAAGTTATAAAGTGATGAATATTCCAATTGTCCCTGAAGTGACGCCTCCAGATGATTTATTTAATATTGATGCTTCAAAGTGTATCGCTTTAAAAATTAGTGAAGACAAGTTAAACCGCATTCGTAAAGAACGGTTAAAGCAACTCGGGCTAGGCGATAGTGCGAGATACGCAACAGAACAAAGAATTGAAGAAGAATTAAATTATTTTCATGAATTAGTTGAAAAAATTGGTTGTCCAGTCATAGATGTTTCTGATAAAGCTATCGAAGAAACTGCTAACGATATTATAAGCATCATTGAGCAAAATAGTTTCTTAAATTAGCCAAAACTAATATAATGTTATAACTACTGTCTAATAGGTGATAATTTTGCGAATTGAACAAGCAACGATTAATGAAATAAAAGATAAAACGGATATACTTGACTTGGTAAGTGAATATGTCAAATTAGAAAAAAGAGGGCGCAATTATATTGGTTTGTGTCCTTTTCATGATGAAAAAACACCTTCATTTACTGTTTCTGAAGATAAACAAATATGCCATTGTTTTGGCTGTAAAAAAGGTGGGAATGTTTTCCAATTCACGCAAGAAATCAAAGATGTTTCTTTTACTGAAGCGGTAAAGTTACTAGGTGAACGCGTCAATATTGAAATTGAAACGCCACAGCAATCTGCTGGTCAAAATGCAAATCACCAAATTGCTTCAGAAGATTTACAAATGATTGAAATGCATGAATTAATGCAAGAATATTATCACTATGCATTAAAAAAAACAGTTGAGGGTGAAGCGGCTTTAACCTATTTAAAAGAGCGTGGTTTCACTGATGAGCTCATAGATAGACGAAAAATAGGGTATGCCCCAAACAATGCTCACTTTTGTCATGATTTTTTACAGAAAAAAGGATACGATATTCAGTTAGCTTATGAAGCTGGTTTACTTTCAAGAAATGAAGAAAACTTTAGTTATTATGATCGGTTTAGAGATAGAATTATGTTTCCATTAACAAATGCACAAGGACGAACTGTTGGTTATTCTGGTCGGACTTATACAGATCAAGAACCTAAATACCTTAATAGCCCAGAAACACCTATATTTCAAAAAAGAAGATTACTATACAACGTTGATCATGCTAGAAAAGCCATTCGAAAAAATGATGAAATTATTTTACTAGAAGGGTTTATGGACGTTATAAAAGCGGATTACGCAGGTTTAAAACAAGTAGTGGCTAGTATGGGAACACAGATTTCTCAAGAGCATATAGCGTTTATGAAAAAACTAACCTCTAATGTGACGCTGATGTTTGATGGTGATTTTGCTGGTAGTGAAGCTACTTTGAAATCCGGTCAAATTTTGTTACAGCAAGGGTTTAATGTGTTTGTTGTACAATTACCAAAAAACATGGATCCAGATGAATACATTGGTAAACACGGTGCCGATGCTTTTAACTATTACGTCGAACATGAAAAAAAAGCATTTATACTATATAAAGTGCATATGCACCAAGAGGAAATAGAAAATAATGATTTAGCTTACGAGAAATATTTAAAAGAAATTACGCATGACATTTCTTTGATGCAGTCATCTATTTTACGCAAAAAGATATTGCAAGACGTATCAGAATTGTTTAAAGTAAGCATGGATAGTTTAAATATTGAAATAGGACAACGACAAGATTATTACCAACCACAGTCTTACCAAACGCCTAGTGTCCCGCAATTCACTAATTTAAATAAACAAGAAAAAGCAGAGCGCGCTTTATTAAAACATTTTATGAATGATAAAGACACTTTTTTAAATTATCATAAATTACTTCACTCAGAAGACTTTACAAATCATTATTTTAAGCGTATATTTAATGTTTTACATGAGTTTTATTCTGGGAACGATACGTTCAATATTAGTGACGTTTTACAATATATCGATAATAATGAAATTAAAGAAGCATTTATATCATTGGATAATTATATGATAAATGAAGAACCTTACGAACATGAAATCGATGATTATTTAAACATGCTAATAACAAATAGAAACGAAGAAACGATTGAATCGCTTAATCATAAGCTACGGGAGGCTTCTAGATTAGGTGATTTAGAGTTGCAAAAATATTACCTAGAAAAAATTGTAGACTATAATAAAAATAGAATGAATTAACTTAACAATGAATATATCTGTATATTATTGGGTTTAACAACTTGCATAAATTGTATAGATAGTGGGTAGATAATAATAAGTTCATCTATCAAAATATCACGATGCTAAGTTGATATTATATTCGGGAGGCCTTTTCATGTCTGGAAATAAAGTTACACTTAAAAAGCAAACCATTGACCCATCTCTAACTTTAGAAGATGTAAAAAAACGATTAATTGAAAAAGGTAAAAAAGAAGGGCATCTAAGCCACGAAGAAATTGCAGAGAAATTACAAAATTTCGAGATGGATTCTGATCAAATGGATGAACTATTTGACCAATTAACTGATAATGATATCAGTTTAGTAAATGAGAAAGATAGTTCAGATAAAGATTCGAAGTTGAACCCTAATGATTTAAGTGCACCTCCAGGTGTTAAAATTAATGACCCTGTACGTATGTATCTTAAAGAAATTGGACGCGTTGATTTATTAAACGCACAAGAAGAAATTGAATTGGCTAAAAGAATTGAACAAGGTGATGAAGTTGCTAAGTCTAGATTGGCAGAAGCAAACTTACGTCTAGTTGTAAGTATAGCTAAAAGATATGTTGGACGTGGCATGCTTTTCTTAGATTTAATCCAAGAAGGTAATATGGGATTAATTAAAGCGGTAGAAAAATTCGATTTCAATAAAGGATTTAAATTTTCAACTTACGCAACTTGGTGGATACGTCAAGCAATCACACGTGCTATAGCTGACCAAGCTCGTACGATTCGTATTCCAGTGCATATGGTAGAAACGATCAATAAATTAATTCGTGTCCAAAGACAATTATTACAAGATTTAGGACGTGATCCAGCACCAGAAGAAATTGGTGAAGAAATGGATTTACCACCTGAAAAAGTAAGAGAAATATTAAAAATAGCTCAAGAGCCTGTTTCATTAGAAACCCCAATTGGCGAAGAAGACGATAGTCATTTAGGTGATTTTATAGAAGATCAAGAAGCTCAAAGCCCTTCAGATCATGCTGCTTACGAATTATTAAAAGAACAATTGGAAGACGTTTTAGATACATTAACTGATAGAGAAGAAAATGTATTACGTTTACGTTTTGGCCTTGATGATGGTAGAACGCGTACTTTAGAAGAAGTAGGTAAAGTTTTTGGTGTTACAAGAGAACGAATTCGTCAGATAGAAGCCAAAGCATTAAGAAAATTAAGACACCCAAGTAGAAGTAAACGTCTAAAAGACTTTATGGATTAATTTTTCAGCTCTTTTGTACCTTGATGTGCAAAAGAGCTTTTTACATATATATAGAGGAGCGCTTTTATGGTTACATTAAATCAAAGATTAAAAAAAGTGAGTACTTATATAACAGGAGAAACATTAGCAGATATCGGCTCAGACCACGCTTATCTACCTATTTATGCTCTTGAAAATAATTTGGTTAAAAAAGCAATTGCAGGAGAAGTAATAAAGGGGCCATTTGAAGCTTCAGTAAAAAATGTCATAGAGCATAAATTAAGTCCCTACATCGATGTTAGACTTGGTGATGGCTTATCAGTGCTAAACCCTAACGACCAGATTAATTGTGTTACAATTTGTGGCATGGGCGGCCCCTTAATAGCAAAAATCATTAAAAATGGACAAGCAAAATTGACCTCTCACCCGAGACTTATTTTACAAAGTAATATACAGTCAAGTGCGATCAGGCGCTTGCTCATACACATGAATTATGTAATTGTGGAAGAAGCCATTTTAGAAGAAAAAGGTCATATTTATGAAATTATTGTTGCTGATTATTCTGAAACTAAACAGAAACTTTCAGAGTCAGAGATAAAATTCGGCCCAATACTTTTGAAAAATAAGACCGACTTATTCTTCAAAAAATGGGAACATGAATGCGCGTCGCTTAATAAAATTAAAAGCCATCTCGATCATCATAAACATAATAATCGATTAATAGAAATTAACAATGAAATCAACTTAATTAATGAGGTGTTGTAAATGAATGTTAAAAAGTTACTTCAAGTTATAAATCAAAACGCACCCTTGAAAACAGCAGAATCATGGGATAACGTAGGATTACTAATTGGTGATGAATTTTCTGAAATAACTGGAATCTTAACAGCGTTAGATTGTACCGATGAAGTTGTAGATGAGGCAATCAACCATAATTATAATACGATTATCTGCCATCATCCCCTTATTTTTAAAGGAATAAAAAATATTATTGATCAAGATGGTTATGGAGCTATATTACGTAAATTAATAAAAAATGATATTAATTTAATCGCCTTACATACCAATTTAGATGTTTATTCCAAAGGGGTTAACGCAATGTTAGCAGATAAACTTCAACTAAATCATCAACGTGTTTTAAATCCAGAAACTTTAAATTACTATAAAGTACAAGTTTTTATCCCTGAATCAAATCTTAAATCATTTAAAGAAACTTTAAGTGATGCTGGTTTAGCTCAAGAAGGAAATTATGCATATTGTTTCTTCGAAAGCCTAGGCAACGGGCAATTTAAACCCACAGGTGATGCTAAGCCACATATCGGTTCAATAGATAAAATTGAAGAAGTTAATGAATTTAAATTAGAATTTATGATAGAAGCGCATCAAAGAGTACTTGCTGAGCAATTAATTATTGAAAACCATCCTTATGAAACACCTGTCTTTGATTTTATAAAATTAGAAAAGCAAGCAGATTATGGTTTGGGAATGATGGGTAAACTTAACACAGAAATGAACGTCCGTGATTTCGTGAATCATGTGAAAACAAAGTTAGCCATGCCTAGCGTTAGATTTATTGGAAATTTAGAAGATACAATTAAAACAGTTGCAATTATTGGCGGTTCTGGAATTGGATTTGAATACAATGCAGCACAACAAGGCGCAGATATATTTATTACTGGAGATATTAAACACCATGATGCGCTAGACGCAAAAATCGCCGGCATCAATTTATTAGATATTAATCATTATAGTGAATATGTAATGAAAGATGGTTTAAGCCAATTATTGCAAGATTGGCTTAAATTTAGCCACGTTTCATTTGGAATTAAGCCATCTAAATTAAACACTGACCCTTTTGATTATTTCTAGCTTAACATTTATATAAAAATTATTTTTTGTATAAATTGTAGGCGAATTGATTTTCCTTATATTAATATTTTTGTGAAAATAGTTTGGCACAAGCGCTTTACCATTCTAGTTTTCTACTACCAATATGAAATACAAGACCGAAACATTATTTATGTTTCGGTCTCTATTAGATTTATTTGTTTTTACTCACGGTTCAGTCTGCTTAAAATATTTAGTTCAAAATTAAGAAAGAATGCTTTATAATAGAAAAGATGAAGATTTAAGGAGGCCAAAACATGGCAAATCACCCATTTGATAAGTTTAATTTAGAACCGACTTTAATAGAGGCGGTACAAAATTTGAACTTTAATCAACCAACAGAAGTTCAAAACCGCGTTATTCCCAAAATATTAAAGCAAGTCAATTTAATCGGACAATCCCAGACAGGCACAGGCAAATCACATGCCTTTTTATTACCATTGGTACACTTGATTAATATAGATATTAAAGAACCTCAGGCTATTATTGTAGCGCCAACTCGAGAATTAGCACAGCAACTCTTTGATGTTGCAAATCATTTAGCAGAATATAAAAAAGGTGTATCAGTTAAACTTTTTATAGGTGGTACTGATATTGAGAAAGATCGTCAACGTGCTAAAAATCAACCACAGCTTGTTATCGGAACGCCAACACGGATAAATGATTTAGCCAAACATGGCGATTTGCATGTCCATTTGGCATCTTATTTAGTAGTTGATGAAGCTGACTTAATGATTGATTTAGGATTAATAGACGAAGTAGATCACATTGCTACAAGATTAGATGACGGGTCTCATTTAGCAGTATTTAGTGCTACTATCCCTAAGTCACTGCATCCATTTTTAAATAAATATTTAGAAAACCCTGACTATGTAGAAATTGAAAGCACACAAAAAAATAAAAAGAATATCGAATTCTATTTGATCCCTACGAAAGGTGAAGCAAAAATAGAAAAAACAATTAAATTAATCGATATCTTAAATCCGTATTTATGTATTATATTTTGCAATAGTCGCGATAGCGCTGATGAACTTGCTGATCAATTAAACACTGCTGGACTGAAATTAGGTATGATACATGGTGGCTTAACACCTAGAGAACGTAAACAACAAATGAAACGTATCCGAAACTTAGAATTTCAATATGTGATTGCAAGTGATTTAGCTTCCCGTGGTATAGATATTGAAGGTGTGAGTCATGTCATTAATTTTGATGTACCGAACGACATTGATTTCTTTACACATCGAGTTGGCCGTACAGGTCGTGGCCAATATAAAGGGGTTGCTATTACACTATATAGTCCTGAAGAAGAAGAAAACATAGCATTAATAGAGCAACGTGGTTATCATTTCGAAAACGTTGATATTAAAAATGATGAAATAAAATCGATTAAAGCACACAATACACGCCAATCGCGTAAAAACAAAGATGATCATTTAACTAATGAATTGAAATATAAAGTAAAAAGAAACAAGAAAAAGGTTAAACCTGGTTATAAGAAAAAATTCCAACGTGATTTAGAACATTTAAAACGTCAAGAACGTAAAAAATTTAGCAAAAAGCAAAATCGTCAAGCCAGAAAAAAATAAATAAAGGATTGGTGGTAACTATGTTATTAGGATCTCACGTATCTATGAATGGTAAAAAAATGTTAGCAGGATCAGCAGAAGAGGCACATAAATTTGGTGAATCTACTTTTATGATTTATACGGGTGCACCGCAAAATACAAGACGAAAGCCTATAGAAGAATTGAATATTGAACAAGGTCAAGAATTAATGCAAACATATGGGCTTTCAAACATCGTAGTTCATGCACCTTATATTATTAATATAGCTAACACAGTGAAGCCACATGTATTTAATTTAGGTGTTGAATTTCTTCAAAGTGAAATTGAACGAACACAAGCTATCGGCGCTAAAGATATTGTATTACATCCAGGGTCACATGTAGGAGAAGGCGCTGATGCCGGCATTAAAAAAATAATCGAAGGATTAAACGAAGTGTTAACAAATGATAACAATGTCAGAATTGCACTTGAAACGATGGCTGGTAAAGGTTCTGAAATTGGTAGAAACTTTGAAGAAATTGCTAAAATCATTGATGGTGTGAATCATAATGAACGTTTATCAGTTTGCTTTGACACATGTCATACCCATGATGCTGGTTACAATGTTAAAGAAGATTTTGATGGTGTACTAAATGAATTTGATAAAATTGTCGGTGTCGATAGAATTAAAGTTGTCCATGTAAACGATAGTAAAAATGATATTGGCGCTCACAAAGATAGACATGAAAATATCGGTTTTGGCTATATTGGTTTTGATGCATTAAATTATATTGTTCATCATGACACATTTAAAGATATACCAAAAATACTTGAAACACCGTATGTTGGTGAAGATAAAAAGAATAAAAAACCACCTTATAAATTTGAAATCGAAATGCTTAAACAACAAAAATTCGATGAAAATTTAAAAGATAAAATTTTAACGCAATAATATTTCAACCAATTATTAAATATTATTGCCATTAACAGAGCGAGACGTGAAATCACTTAAAATTAGATTTCTAGTTCGCTCTTTTTTTAATTCGTAAACATTACTATTTACATAATTGTCCACAAGTTGTATAGTATAGAACGAGGTGAAAAGATGACTACTGCAGTATTTGAATTAAAAAATATTGATTATTATTTTGATAACAAGAAAGTTTTGGAAAATATAAACATAAAAATTAATAAAGGTGAATTTTTAGCGATTGTTGGACCGAACGGCGCAGGTAAATCAACCTTATTAAAAATAATTTTAGGTTTATTACCATTGCAAAAAGGTCAAATTTTTGTAGACGGTAAGGTGTATAATGGAAAGCAATCTTTATATAAAATCAGTTATGTTTCTCAAAAAGCACAAGCATTTAAAGCAGGGTTTCCTGCGAGCGTTAAAGAAGTCGTCATGAGTGGGCTTACAAAGCGTAAGAAATTATTTCAATGGTTTAACAAAAAGGATGAAAATCAGGTTGAGGCAGTATTAGATCGGTTAAATATTAGCCATTTAATGCATAAAAATATTGCAGAATTATCTGGTGGACAACAACAGCGCGTGTTGATTGCCAGAGCGTTAATTAGCAATCCTTCTGTGCTCATATTAGATGAGCCAACGAATGGTATAGACGCTAAACACGTTAATGAATTTTATGAAACTTTAGAAACATTGAAAAAAGAAGGTGTGACTATTATTTTAGTTACCCACGATATAGGCGTTGTGGCAGATACTGCTACTGAAGTAGCTTGTTTAAACAAACATTTACATTTCCACGGTACGACTGAAGATTTTAAATCATTAGATGAAGTAGAAATTTCAAAAATTTATGGACATCCCATCCAATTCGTAGACCATCAACATAATAGGGAGTGCTGTTCATCATGATTGAGGCGTTATTAAATTTTGATTTTATGCGTTACTCTTTTATTAGTGGTATTTTAATTGGATTTATTGCGCCATTAATCGGAGCTTTTATCGTGGTACGAAGATTATCTTTAATTGCAGACGCATTAAGTCACGTTACACTTGGGGGCATTTCTTTTGGCATGTTCGTTGTTACGATTGCACCAGCATTAGCGTTCATAAATCCAATGTGGTTTGGTATTCTCTTTGCAATCGTAGGTGCGCTGTTAATCGAAAACCTTAGAACTTCGTATAGTAATTATCAAGAAATCGCGATACCAATTATCATGAGTGCAGGTATAGCATTAAGTGCAATATTCATTTCATTAGCTGATGGTTTCAACCAAGAAATTGTAGGTTTATTATTTGGTTCAATAAGCGCCGTAACGGTTAGTGATTTATCAACAATTATTGTGATTGTCGTTATTGTATTAGCTTTCATTCTTTTATTTTATAAAGAATTATTTATTCTTTCTTTTGATGAGGAATATAGTAAAGTTATTGGCATACCAAAATGGATACAATTTTTATTTATTATCATTGTAGCATTAGTCATATCTGCATCTATGAGAGTTGTGGGTATATTATTAGTGAGCGCATTGATTACACTTCCTATAGCTATAGCTATGCGTATGACAAAAGGGTTTAAACAATTAATCACCCTGAGCGTTGTCATTGGTGAATTTTCCGTTATTGCTGGGTTAGTTTTAGCTTTTTATATGAATATTTCTCCTGGCGGTGTGATTGTAGTATTACTTGTACTTTTATTAGCAATCATGATGTTATATCAAAAAATTAAAGTAAGAACTGTGAAAGGGGCTATTAATAATGAAGACAGATGAAGCTATTAATATTCTAAAAACAGAAGGTCATAAATATACGAATAAAAGAAGAGATATGATTAATATTTTTGTAAATGAAGATAAATACATTAACGCAAAGCATATCCAACAAAAATTAGATGAAAGTTATCCGGGTATCTCATTTGATACTATATACCGTAACTTACACCTGTTTAAAGATTTAGGTATTGTAGAAGGAACTGAGCTTGATGGGGAAATGAAATTTAGAATCGCGTGTACGGACCACCATCATCATCATTTTATTTGTGAATCATGCGGTGACACAAAAGTAATTGATTTTTGCCCTATTGAACAAATTAAATCTTTTTTACCAAAAGTTGATATTCACAGACATAAATTAGAAGTTTATGGCATATGTGAAGCTTGCCAACGCGTGCAATAATTGTAAACAAAGTTGTAATGATTTGCTTGTAAAATAGCACAATATGTCGCTTATTACTAAAAACCTTCCTTCTAAGCATAGGTCATTAGTATGAATTACTTAGAATTTTTAAAATACTTAGCCAAAGATGTTTAAATTGCAGTGATTTGAGATATACTAATAAAGTAACTAAAGATAACAAATATTATTTTATGACTTTTGAATTAATATATAAGCATATTAATTGTTGTCATCATTTTTAGTTGTTATGCTTTATTTAAAGATTAATTAGGAGGATGATTATTTATGGCTTTTGAATTACCAAATTTACCTTATGGTTCTGATGCTTTAGAACCACATATTGATCAACAAACAATGGAAATTCACCATGACAAGCACCACAACACTTACGTAACTAAATTAAATGCAGCAATTGAAGGAACTGATTTAGAATCTAAATCAATCGAAGAAATTATTGCTAATTTAGATAGTGTACCAGAAGACATTCAAACAGCTGTTAGAAATAATGGTGGCGGACATTTAAACCATTCATTATTCTGGGAATTGTTAACTCCAAATTCTGAAGAAAAAGGAACTGTAGTTGATAAAATTAAAGAACAATGGGGTTCTTTAGATGCGTTTAAAGAAGAATTTGCTGATAAAGCTGCAGCTCGCTTTGGTTCAGGTTGGGCTTGGCTAGTTGTTAATAACGGTGACTTAGAAATCGTTACAACACCAAACCAAGATAATCCATTAACTGAAGGCAAAACGCCAATCCTAGGCTTAGACGTTTGGGAACATGCTTACTATCTTAAATACCAAAACAAACGCCCAGAATATATTAGTGCTTTCTGGAATGTTGTAAATTGGGAAAAAGTAGACGAATTATATAACGCTGCTAAATAATTAAGCTTCAATTTTTGACGGCCTTTTAAAGGCCGTCATTTTTTTAATTAAAATAATAGAAATCTCCGCCAATTTCATATATCATTTAAAGTGATCACTTTTGAATAGAGGTATGTTGTTTTGCTAAAAAGATTAAAAGAAAAATCAAATGATGAAAAAATAAGAAATACCATGAACAAAAGAATAAGTTTTGTATTTGGCGTCATTGTATTTATTTTTGCAATAATTGTATTACGTTTAGGTTACTTGCAAATAGCACAGGGCTCTCATTACAAGCAATTAATTAAAAACAGTGAAAACTTAACCGTCAATGAAGCGGTCCCACGCGGAAGAATTTTGGATAGAAATGGTAAAGTACTCGTAGATAACGCATCTAAAAAAGCAATTACATATTCCCGCGGACGGAAGACTTCTCAATCTGAAGTGTTAGATATTGCTGAAAAATTATCCAAATTAATCAAGATGGATACTGCTAAAATCACTGAGCGAGATAAACAAGATTTTTGGATTTTAAAACATCCAAATAAAGCGGAACAATTAATGAAAAACGAACAATCACTATTAGATGATGGCAGTATTTCTCAAGATGAGTATGATGATGCATTACATAAAAAAATTGGCGAAAAACAATTTGATTCGTTCTCGGACAAAGATTTACAAGTGTTAGCCATATATCGTGAGATGATGGCTGGTTCAGCATTAGATCCTCAAATGATTAAAAATGAAGATGTTACAGACGAGGAGTATGCAGCAGTATCACAAAAACTTTCTGATTTACCGGGCGTTAATACAACTATGGATTGGGATAGAAAATATCCATACAAAGATACATTAAGAGGTATTTTTGGTGATGTTTCTACTACACAAGAAGGTATTCCTAAAGAACTCACGGAACAGTATTTGTCAAAAGGTTATTCAAGAAATGATCGTGTTGGTAAATCTTATTTAGAGTATCAATATGATGATATCCTTAAAGGGAAAAAGAAAGAAATGAAATATACTACGGATAAATCTGGCGAAGTAATAGATTCACAAGTCATTCATCCAGGTTCACGAGGCGATGACCTCGTATTAAGTATTGATATTGATTTACAAAAGAAAACAGAAGAATATTTAGAAAAACAAATAAGTAAATTACGTAGCGAAGGCGCTAAAAATATGGATAATGCGTTAGTCGTCGTTCAAAATCCAAATAACGGTGATATTTTAGCGATGGCAGGTAAACAAATTGATAAAAATGGTGATCTCACGGATTATGATATTGGTAATTTCACTTCTCAATATGCAGTAGGGTCTTCTGTTAAGGGTGGAACGTTATTAGCAGGTTATCAAAACGACGCAATTAAAGTTGGCGAAGAAATGGTTGATGAACCTTTAACTTTCTCTGGAGGGCTTTCCAAGCGTTCGTACTTTAACCAAGATGGTAAAGTCACAATCGATGATAAAGAAGCATTAATGCATTCATCAAACGTTTATATGATTAAAACGGCATTGAAGATTGCAGGCTCTCCATACACACCTAATATGTCATTGCCAACAGATATTTCTGAAGCTGGCCAAAAATTACGTAAAGGTTTAAACCAAGTTGGATTAGGTGTTAAAACAGGTATCGATTTACCAAATGAAACAAGTGGTCAAATTGAACCATTGACTGATAACCCCGGTAATTTCTTAGACTTATCTATTGGTCAATATGATACTTATACACCACTTCAATTATCTCAATATGTTTCTACAATTGCTAATAACGGCTATAGAATTCAACCGCATATTGGTTTAGAAATCAGGAAAGCAACAAATAAAGATACACTAGGACCTGTTAAAGAAAAAGTTAAAGGCAACGTATTGAATAAAGTTAATAATACTTCTGATCAAATAAAACAAGTTCAAGAAGGCTTTAAAATGGCTTTTAATGAAAAAGAAGGTACGGGTTACCAAAGCTTTAATGATACTACTGTCCCATCTGCTGGTAAAACAGGTACAGCAGAAGTATTCCAAGATGGAGAACCAAGGGTCAATTCAACTTATGTCGGTTACGCTCCAATAGAAAATCCTAAATTAGCGTTTTCTATTGTCTACACAAATCACCCAGTCCCAGAACCTTGGTTGAACGGCGGGGACTTAGGAAGAGATATTATAAACTATTATTTTAAAGAAAAAGATAAAAATTAACAAAATACTTTCATATTTTAATGAAAAATCCTTTTGTTATGGTCTCTATTGAAAATTAATACTTTTCAATTTTATAACTAAATGGTATGATAAATAAGTCGTATTTTGAAAAGGTAAGGAGGAATTAGCATGCGCGTAAACGTAACACTAGCTTGCACAGAATGTGGAGAAAGAAACTACATCACAACAAAAAATAAACGTACTAATCCTGAACGTATTGAAATGAAAAAACACTGTGCTCGTGATAACAAACATACATTGCACCGTGAAACAAAATAATTTATATTTTAAACCAGATTCTAACTATAGAGTCTGGTTATTTTTTCGAAAAATAATAAGAGTGCTTGAAATAGCAGTTTAATGACATTATATTTTTAAAACGTTATAATAAAATGAGTATATCTAACGGGAAGGTGTCAAAATTGGATAAAAAATCATTAAGACAAGAAAAAATAAAATTAATGAAAGCATTTGCTGTAGAAGACCAGAAACCATCTGCCGATCAATACTTAACAGAAGCACTGATGCATACGAGCGAATATGAATCAGCAAAACGTATAGGTATAGTGCTTTCAATGCCCCATGAAGTGGATACATACCCAATTATTTCTAAGATGATTAGTGATAACAAAAAAGTATACGTCCCTGAAACAAACTATAAGGCTAAAGAAATGTCCTTTAAACACGTGGATGATTTATCTAATATTGGACCTGATGATAAAGGAATTAACCACGTCATATCCGATACAGAAATTTCAAATGACTTAGATTTACTCATTGTCCCTGGTTTAGCTTTTAACGATGCAGGTTATAGAATTGGATATGGCGGGGGCTATTTTGATAAATTTTTAACACACCATCAACAGTCAACGATAAGTTTAATTTACGACTTCCAGCTTGATGATTTCGAAATTGAAGCACATGATCAACCAGTACAAGCACTAATTATAGCAACAACAAAATAATGGAGGCTAAAATGATTACAGAAAAACATTATTGGAAGTCAATCTTTACTTGGGTTAAATATTTAAATTATCAAATAGTGCATCGCAATCAAGACGATACAGAAATTTGGTTGGCAAATAAGAAAAAACAATCCGTTGTTATATTTAAATTTGGAGCCAACTCCACACAAGAAGTTAGATTTGATAAAAGTAGAATCCAAGACCATGAAGAAGATATTATAGCATTTTTAGATTTCAAACCTAAAAGTTATAACTTATTTATTTATACTGATAAAACATTTACTGATGAAAATTTAGATGAACTGAAATCAATAAAGTTCAAAGTAAAAATTATCCGTCAAGTTGATCAAATTGAAAAAATAATGCCAAATTTTTTTATAAAAAGTGTTTTCAATCAAAGTTCTAATCAAACGAAATCATATTATAAGCAAAGAGCTTTAAACAATAATCCTATTGAAAAACATATGCTGAAATTTGCACCAATTACATACACATTAATTGCAATTAATATCATTATTTGGCTTTCTATGGTTTTATTTTTAAACCGATTTTCTGATTTGAAACTTTTAGACGTAGGTGGTCTAGTACATTTTAATGTAGTTCATGGTGAGTGGTATAGGGTAATTTCTTCTATATTCTTACACTATAATTTTGAGCATATACTAATGAATATGTTAACTTTATTCATATTTGGAAAAATAGTTGAATCTATAGTAGGACACTGGCGATTCTTAGTCATTTATTTTGTCGCTGGTTTATTTGGTAATTTTGCTTCATTATCTTTTAATACTGATACTGTATCCGTCGGGGCAAGTGGGGCTATTTTTGGCTTAATTGGTGCTATTTTTGCGTTTATGTATATTGGGAAACAATATAATCGAAAATTAATAGGACAATTGTTAATCGTACTTGTCATCTTAATCGGTGTGTCATTGCTTATGCAAAACGTAAATATAGTAGCACATATCGGTGGATTTATTGGTGGATTACTTATCACATTAATAGGCTATTATTTTAAACTAAACCAGAATAAATTTTGGATATTCCTTATTTTGCTTATTGTATTATTCATAGGATTTCAAATACGCATTTTCACCATACAGGAAGATAATATATATAATACAATCATTGAAAAAGAAATGAAAAGCGGTAACTATAAAGATGCTAAAGACATGGTTCAGCATACAATAAATAAAAATTACGCAGACGATGAGACATATTATTTAAAAGGATTTATCAGTGCGACAACTGACTCAAAAGCTGAAGGCATGGCAACATGGGAGCGAGGTTTAAGACATTTCCCTGATTCTGCAATATTAAACTATCAACTAGCTGTTGCAAATAGGTCCATCGATAATAAAGATAAAGCTCAAAAATATATTAAAACTGCATTAAAAAATGATCCAAGTAATAGAGATTATATCAATTTAAATAAAGAATTGAGCGATGATAGTGATTGAGGAAATAAAAACATTTTATGACGTTCAACAACTTTTGAAAAAATTTGGTTTTATTATTTATTTCAAAGATAAAGAAGATGTATATGAAATGATGGAACAAGAAATACATTCGTTGTATGAATATAACTTAATTACACAAGATAGGTATATCAAATGCAAATTAATTATTAATCAAAGAAGAAGTGAACAATAACTATATCATTTAAACTTAAAGGAGCGGGATAATGAAATCTTTAAAGGAAAATAGATTTCTATATCGCGCCTTTGTTCATTATTATTGCAATTGTGAAACGAATAATATTAAAATAGAAGTATATGTTTTTAACAAAGATACTAAATAAAATTTAAGGAAAAGAACAGTTATTTTCAACGTACTAAATGGATTTTAAAGTAGTAATATACACTTATTTTAACTAGAATTTTAATAGTTTGTTGCCATTACTATTATTAGAACTAACGTTTCCTTAAACTCAGAGAAGGATGAATAAATAAATGAAAAAAATTATCTTATCAGCAGATATTGGTGGAACAACTTGTAAGCTCGGAATATTCGATCAGCAACTTGAACAAATAGAGAAATGGTCTATTGAAACTGATACTTCAGATACTACAGGTTATGCACTGTTAAAAAATGTTTATGATTCTTTCGTTGAACATATCGACAATTCTGAATTTACTTTTTCAGATGTATTGGGAGTTGGTATCGGAGTGCCAGGGCCAGTTAATTTTGAAACTGGTGAAGTTAATGGTGCCGTTAACCTATATTGGAAAGATACGGTAAATGTGAGACATATCTTTAAACAATTTGTAGATTGTCCTGTTTATGTTGATAATGATGCGAATGTTGCAGCATTAGGCGAAAAACATAAAGGTGCAGGCCAAGGTTCGGATGAAGTGGTTGCAATTACATTAGGTACTGGTCTCGGTGGTGGTATTATTTCTAATGGTGAAATTGTCCATGGTCACAACGGTTCAGGTGCGGAGATAGGGCATTTTAGAGTAGACCATGATCAACGCTTTAAATGTAACTGTGGGAAGTCTGGTTGTATCGAAACTGTTGCTTCTGCCACTGGTGTAGTCAATTTAGTTAATTTTTATTATCCAAAATTAACATTCAAATCATCAATATTACAACTCATTAAAGATAATGAAGTTACTGCCAAAGCTGTATTTGATGCAGCTAAAGCAGGAGATCAATTCTGTATTTTTATTACAGAACGTGTTGCAAATTATATTGCTTATTTATGTAGTATCATTAGTGTGACAAGCAACCCTAAATATATTGTTTTAGGTGGTGGTATGTCTACAGCAGGATTGATTTTAATTGAAAATATTAAAACAGAATATCATAATTTAACATTTACGCCAGCACAACAAGGTACAGAAATTGTGCAAGCTAAACTAGGTAATGACGCTGGTATTACAGGTGCTGCTGGTTTAATTTATACTTATATCATCGAAAAGGAAGGTGTTAAATAATGGCTATCGTAGATGTAGTTGTTATACCTGTCGGAACAGAAGGGCCAAGTGTAAGTAAATATATTGCTGAGATACAAACAAAATTAAAAGAATATAAAGCGCAAGGTAAAATTGATTATCAGTTAACTCCTATGAATACTTTGATTGAAGGCGATTTAAAAGATTTATTTGAAGTAGTTCAAGCCATTCATGAATTACCTTTTAATAAAGGTGTCGATAGAGTGTGTACGAATATTAGAATTGACGAGCGAAGAGATAAATCTCGTAAAATGAATGATAAATTGGCATCTGTTGAAAAACATTTGGATAATGGAGGGCAAGAATAGTGCAAATATCGAGTTTAGCATTGGGTTTAGTTAAGACGAATACTTATTTCATTGAGAATGAAAAAAGCGTTATTTTAGTTGACCCTGCAAGTGATTATGATTTGATTAAAAAAAAATTAAATCAAATTAATAAACCGTTAAAAGCAATTTTATTAACACATGCTCATTTTGATCATATTGGCGCTTTAGATGACGTCGTAGCAAAATATCAAGTTCCAGTTTATATGCATCGACTTGAATTTGATTTTTTAACTGACACATATAAAAATGGTTCAGAGAAATTCAAGCAATATGGTCTTGAGCCTATAACTAGCAACGTATCTCCAAACCAACTTGATGAAGGTTCGGTAGAGATAGAAGGTTTCCAATTTAATGTGCTCCATACACCTGGACATTCACCTGGTAGTTTGTCATTTGTCTTTGATGAATTTGCAGTTGTCGGAGATACTTTATTTAAGCAAGGTATAGGTAGAACTGATTTATATAAAGGAGACTATGAAACACTCGTAGCTTCTATACTAGATAAAATATTTGAATTAGATGAAGACTTACCACTATTCCCTGGTCACGGACCATATACAACAATTAAAGACGAACAAGTTAACCCATATTTAAATGGCTAATTTTTAATTAACCAAAGTAATTTAAACACCTCTTACGTGTATAAGTGTAGGAGGTGTTTTTTTGAAGTTATTATTTAAAAATATTTTTGACAAGGCAATTCATGAAAATGTTACAGATGTACATTTTATACCAAACCAAAATAAAGTAAAAATTAAATTCAGAAAGAAAGCATTTTTAGTTACAGTAGAAACAATAGAAACCAACACTTATAAGAAATTACTTACCTATATGAAATATCAAGCAGGATTAGATGTTTCTAAACACAATGCTGCCCAAAGTGGTAGATATGCATATAAATTAAAACAACTATATTATTTAAGAATTTCTACTTTGCCATTGTCTTTAGGTTATGAGAGTTGTGTAGTTAGGATTATTCCTCAATATTTTCAAAAACAGCAAAAATTCAAAGTCTCAATCAATTATTCAAATTAATGAATAAACAACAAGGTTTACTACTATTTAGTGGTCCAACTGGATCAGGAAAAAGCACATTAATGTATCAAATGATTTTACACGCAAAAGAACAATTAAATGTGAATATTATAACAGTTGAAGATCCTGTGGAACGATTAATTGAAGGTATTACACAAGTTTCTATCAATGAAAAGGCAGGTATTAATTATGCTAACTCCTTTAAAGCAATTTTAAGATGTGACCCAGATATTATTCTTATAGGAGAAATTAGAGATGCAACTATCGCTAAACAGGTCATACATGCTAGTTTAAGTGGGCATTTAGTGCTTTCAACTATCCACTCTAATAACTGTAAAGGCGCATTATGCAGGTTATTAGAAATGGGGATAAGTGTTCAAGAACTACGTCAAACGATCTTAAGTATTATTAATCAACGACTTATCGTTACATCAAAAGAAGAGCGTTCATTAATATATGAACAACTAACACGAGAAGATATACAATTTTATTTCGAAAACCAGCTTACGCTTCCAAACACATTTCAAAATTTATCTTTTAAATTACACGAAATGGCTAAAGAAGGAGAAATTTGTGAAGAAACACTTAATAGATATATTTAGCATATCTCAATTTATGATTATTAACGAAAAAACGCGAATTGAATTACTCCAAAGGTTACAAAATTTGCTTGAACATGGTTTCACATTATCTGAATCATTTAATTTTTTACTTCAACATATAAGTATTAAATCCCCAAAATTAACCGCACAAATAAAAGCGCAATTAGAACAAGGTGCACAATGTTATCAAATACTTTTATTATTAAACTATCCTAAAATTATCATCATGATCATCTATTTTGCAGAAATGTTTAGCGAACTTACTTCAACATTGCCACATGCTCAAGATTATTTACTTAGAAATTATAAAGCTAAACAACAACTTCTTAAAACGCTCCAATATCCACTTTTACTTATGGCTATTTTTATCATTATGTTAATTGTTTTAAACCACACAATCATACCAGAATTCCAATTACTATATAAAAATTTTGATGTAGAACTCTCTACAATACAATTTATTTTATCTTCGATATTAACTCACTTACCTAAGACACTTCTCGTTACTTTATTAATGATATTACTTTGCATATTACTATTTTATAAATATATTAAAAAATTACCAATTAAAGCGAAATATAAAATCATCTTACGCATACCCATTGTACGTAAATTTTTCAAATTTTATAAAACTTATAGATTATCTACAGAATTTGCATTGTTCTATAAAAACGGCGTGAACTTGTATTCTATTGTCGATATTTATTCAAAGCAAAAAAAGGACCCATATCTAGTTTATCTTGCATCAGAATTATCAAGTGGAACGCAACAAGGTTATAAACTAAGCGAAATATTAAATAATATTTCTTGGTTTGAAAAAGGACTCATTACTTTTATAGCAGAGGGCGAAAAGAAAGGTAAATTAGAGATTGAATTAAAATTATATAGCGATATTATTTTTACGAAAATTGAACAATATACGCAAATTTTAATAAAATTTATACAACCAATCTTATTTACAGTATTAGGTTTATTCATCATTGCCTTATATTTAGTCATTATGTTACCTATGTTTGACTTAATGCAAACGATTAAATAACTACACTAGGAGCGCATTCAATGCATAAAATAAAAAAACTATACAATAAAAAAGCATTCACATTGATTGAAATGCTACTTGTTCTATTAATTATTAGTTTATTACTTATCCTTATTATACCTAATATCGCTAAACAATCATCACATATCCAAAGCACTGGTTGTGAAGCACAAATAAAAATGGTAGAAAGTCAAGTTGAAGCTTACACATTAAAACATAATAAAAAACCACAATCTATAGAGGAACTTATTTCAGATGGTTATATCAAAGAAAATCAGAAATATTGTAAATCAGGTGCTACTATCCATATTAATAACGGTGAAGTAGTTGCAAACTAGCAAGGCATTTACATTAACCGAAATATTGTTTGTTATGGGTATCATAAGTGTTTTATTAATTGTTCAAGTAAATCACTTGTCCAGTAAAAAAGAAACGCGTGAAACAGCCAATCCTTTTATGAATTCCTTAATATTGAAACTTAATTATTTAAAATCAAAAGCCATTAAAGATGGAAAGCCTATTACACTGATATTCAATCATTACTCAAATAAAATAACCGTTAAAGAACCGTCGATTGAAAATAACGATATAAAATTGCCAGATCATTCATTTATCTATCCTCAAACTAATATCAATTACTTAACTTTTGATAGTAAGGGAAATACAAATAAATTTGGCACTGTCTATATATCTGTAAATAAAGTGATTTATAAAGTGGTTTTTCATATTGAAAAAGGGAGAATGAGATATGAAAAAAAGAAAAATTAAAGCTAGCATACTCATAGATTCAATGTTAAGTTTTACGATTATGATCGCAATGTGCAGTTTGTTACTACCAATGATCTTACAACTAAACTATTCTTTTAAAAATAAATTAGACTATATTAATATGAAACGCGTGATGCTACTCACGTTAAAACATAATGATCAAAAGGATTTAAACAAAGGTGTGAAAATAGCCGACTATGAAATAAAATTAGACAATTATAAAATTTGTATAAAATCGAAGGACTATTTAAATGAAAAATGCTATTACAAATAAAGTTACTGGTTTTACTTATATCGAAGTATTATTTGCATTATTTATTACCATAGTTGTATTTACAATGCTGCCACTATTATACAAATCCATCGTTCCATTGAAGCATCAATCAAATTTTGCTTCTTCTATTGATTTAGAATTTTTTGCAAGGGATTTAACAGAAGAGTTGTTACTTAACAAATCGCAATTTTTTAATATAGAAAATCGGGGACATAGATTAAAAATTACAAACAAGGAAAAAAATATTTATTACGAATTTAAAAATCGTAAAATAATTAAAACCATAAACCATAGCGGCAATATCACTTTATTAAATAATGTTATAGAAGCTCAATTTACAATGTTAAAAAATAAACGAATGAAATTATATGTAAAATTATATAATGAGGGAACTTACTTTGAAAAAGAAATTTACTTTTAATACAAAAGGCTATATATATCCTTTTGTGATGGTGGTTTATATGCTATATTTATCATTGATAGCGATTTATACAGCTCATTTTAACATTCAATTGAAAACACTTGATAATATTGAATCATATTATGAAAAGCAAATTCAAATACTTTTGCATAAAGGAAGATATTTTTGAAAAACAAGATGAATACCCCACTTATTTTAGTAGGATTTATGGGAACAGGAAAGACAACTTTAGGTAAACATATTGCTGAAAAGGACCAGTTAACTTATGTAGATTTAGATGAATTCATTGTACAACAAGAAGCTAAATCTATACCAGAAATTTTTGAGGAATTCGGTGAAGAAACGTTTCGCAGTTTGGAATATAAATATTTAACTATATGTATTAACCAATTTGATATCATTTCCACTGGTGGAGGTATCATAGAAGGGGAACACGCTTATAATTTATTGAAAAATCAAAATTACGTTGTATGGCTAGATTGCGAATTAAACATTTTATACAATAGAATTAAAAATGACAGCAATAGACCAAATGCAAATAATAAATCATTTTCCAAACTAAAAAGCTTGTATTCATCTAGGGTTTCAAGATATAATGAAATCGCATTCATCAAAGTGAATAGTAGTAAATCGCTTTCAAACTTATATAATGAGATAATGAAATCGATGTAAAGCGAATGACCAGTATTAGAGAGAATGGTACATGATTTAATGTATCCATCGCCGAAGGTGCAAGTTTAACGAAACTCTCAGGCAAAAGGATAATACTGAGACGCATTCCTGGATTTATTGACAGGGTAGGCTTAGTCTACTCTGTCTTTTTTAATATAACAATAGGGGGTTTATTAATGGCTAATGAATTAAAACACACACCACTTTATCAAAATTTTGTGGATCTCGGGGCAAAAATTGTTGAATTTGGTGGCTGGGCAATGCCAGTCCAATTTTCAAGTATCAAAGAAGAACATAATGCTGTTAGAACTAAAATGGGATTATTTGATGTCAGCCACATGGGTGAAATTCTTATAAAAGGCCCTGAAGCTGATAAACTTGTACAATACTTGCTTTCAAATGATACTGACAATTTAGAAACAACAAAAGCTCAATATACAGCATTATGTAACGAGCATGGTGGTATTATTGACGATTTAATTACTTATAAACTCAGAGAAAAAGAATATCTATTAGTTGTAAACGCTGGTAACACTGATAAAGACTTTGAGTGGATGAAAAATAATGCTACTAACTTTGATGCAGAAGTTTTAAATGTATCAAGTGATTATGGACAATTAGCTGTTCAAGGTCCAAATGCACGTGACTTTGTTCAAGAACATGTCAATATAGACATCTCTGAAATGTCTCCTTTCGAATTTAAACAAGATGTTGAATTCTTTGGAAAAAAAGTGATACTGTCACAATCCGGTTATACTGGTGAAGATGGTTTTGAAATTTATTGTAAATCTGAAGATACGCCATATCTTTGGGTATCCATTTTAAAATATGATGTGGCCCCTTGTGGTCTAGGCGCAAGAGATACATTAAGATTAGAAGCTGGTTTACCATTACACGGACAAGATTTAAGTGAATCAATAACGCCTTATGAAGGTGGAATAGCATTTGCAGCTAAACCTTTAATTGATGCAGATTTTATCGGAAAAAGCGTTTTAAAAGATCAAAAAGAAAACGGTTCGAAACGAAGAACAGTTGGAATTGAAATGATTGATAAAGGAATTCCAAGAACAGGTTACACAGTTTATGATGTCGATGGTAATGAAATTGGTGAAATTACATCAGGTACGCAATCTCCATTAAGTGGTAAATCCATTGGTTTAGCTATAATAGATAGAGATGCTTTTGAAATGGGAAAAGAAATTATAGTGCAAATTAGAAAAAGACAAGCTAAAGCAAAAATTGTTAAAAAAAATCAAATTAGTAAATAATTTAAAGGGGTGTTACTGTGAGTCATCGTTATATTCCGTTAACAGAGCAAGATAAACACGAAATGCTAGAAACTATTGGTGCTGGTTCAATCAATGAATTATTTGGAGATGTTCCAAAAGACATTCTATTAAATAGAGAATTAGCTATCCCAGATGCAGAATCAGAAACAACATTAACTAAAAGACTAAGTAAAGTTGCAAGTAAAAATATTACTAAAGAAACACACACATCATTTTTAGGCGCTGGTGTCTATGATCACTATGCCCCAGCAGTAGTAGATTCAATGATTTCACGTTCAGAATTTTATACGGCTTATACACCATATCAGCCTGAAATTTCCCAAGGTGAATTACAAGCCATTTTTGAATTCCAAACGTTAATATGCGAATTAACTGATATGGATATCGCTAACTCATCTATGTATGATGGGATTACAAGTTTTGCAGAAGCATGTATTTTAGCATTTAATCAAACTCGTAAAAATAAAATTGTTGTTTCTAAAGGGATGCACTACCAAGCATTACAAGTATTACACACTTATGTTAAAACACGTAAAGAATTTGAAGTCGTTGAAGTGGATTTAGATGGAACAATCACTGATTTAGAAAAGCTTGAAAATGCTATTGATGACGAGACTGCAGCAGTTGCGGTACAATATCCAAACTTTTATGGCTCAATTGAAGATTTAGAAAAAATCCAAGCTTTAATTGAAGATAAAAAAGCATTATTTATCGTTTATGCAAACCCAATTGCACTTGGATTATTAACACCACCAGGTAGTTTTGGAGCGGATATCGTAGTAGGAGATACTCAACCATTTGGTATCCCAACGCAATTCGGTGGACCACACTGTGGTTTCTTTGCTACTACTAAAAAATTAATGAGAAAAACCCCAGGACGTCTAGTTGGACAAACAGAAGATCAAGATGGAAATCGTGGTTTTGTTTTAACTTTACAAGCGCGGGAACAACATATCCGTAGAGATAAAGCAACATCTAATATTTGTTCAAACCAAGCTTTAAATGCTTTAGCTTCATCTATATGTATGTCTGCTTTAGGTAAACAAGGTATTTATGACATTGCAGTTCAAAATTTTGAAAATGCAAATTATGCTAAAGAGCAATTTAGGCAACAAGGCTTTGAAGTTAGCAATGGTACATCATTCAACGAATTTGTCGTTAAATTTGATAAATCTGTCAAAGATATCAATGATGCGTTAATCCAAGAAGATATTATCGGAGGTTTCGATTTAAGCGAAATTGGAGAAGGCTTTGACAGTCATATGCTGATTGCTGTAACAGAATTAAGAACTAAAGATGAAATTGATACATTTGTTAAGAAAGCAGGTGAATTAAATGGTAGTAAGTAAATCTAGTCCATTAATTTTTGAGCGTTCTAAAGAAGGTCGTTATGCGTATTCATTACCTAAAAAAGAAATTGATAATAAAGCTGTAGATAAATTATTAGATGATAAATTTATAAGAAAAGACAAAGCTGAATTCCCAGAAGTGGCCGAGTTAGATTTAGTTCGTCACTATACAGAATTATCAAATAAAAACTTTGGCGTAGATACAGGTTTTTATCCTCTTGGCTCTTGTACGATGAAATACAATCCAAAAATAAATGAAAAAATTGCAAGAATCCCTGGATTTGCTGAATCACATCCATTACAAGATGAATCTCAAGTGCAAGGTTCATTAGAAATCATCCATAGCTTGCAAGAAGAATTAAAAGAGATTACAGGTATGGATGAAGTTACACTACAACCAGCAGCTGGCGCCCACGGAGAATGGACAGCGCTTATGATTTTCAAAGCATATCACGAAAAAAATGGCGAAGGACATCGTAATGAAGTCATCGTTCCTGACTCAGCTCATGGCACAAACCCTGCTTCAGCAGCGTTTGCTGGATTTAAAGCTGTAACTGTTAAGTCTAACGAACGCGGAGAAGTTGATATTGAGGACTTAAAACGCCTTGTTAACGACAACACAGCTGCAATCATGCTCACTAACCCTAATACGTTAGGTATTTTTGAGCAAAATATTATGGATATTCGAAATATTGTGCATGAAGCTGGTGGCCTATTGTATTATGACGGTGCTAATTTAAATGCAATTATGGATAAAGTCAGACCAGGCGACATGGGATTTGACGCTGTTCATTTAAACTTACACAAAACATTTACAGGACCTCATGGCGGCGGTGGCCCAGGTTCAGGCCCAGTAGGCGTTAAAAAAGAACTTGCCCATTTTTTACCAAAACCAATGGTGGTTAAAGAAAACGACGTCTATAAATACGATAATGATATTGAAAACTCAATCGGACGTGTTAAACCATTCTACGGGAACTTTGGAATTTATTTAAGAGCATACACTTATATTAGAACTATGGGTAATAAAGGCCTTGAAGAAGTTTCAGAAGCTGCAGTATTGAATGCAAATTATATTAAAGCACGCTTAAAAGAACATTTCGAAATTCCATATGAACAATATTGTAAACACGAATTTGTCCTAAGCGGTTCTAAGCAAAAAGAATTTGGTGTTCGTACATTGGATATGGCGAAACGTTTACTAGACTTTGGTGTCCATCCGCCAACAATTTACTTCCCACTTAACGTAGAGGAAGGTATGATGGTAGAACCAACAGAAACAGAATCTAAAGAAACGTTGGACTATTTCTGCGATACTATGATTGAAATTGCTAAAGAAGCAAAAGAAAATCCTGATAAAGTATTAGAAGCACCACATACAACAATTATTGATCGTTTAGATGAAACACAAGCTGCGCGTCATCCAGTATTGAAATTTGAAAATTTACGTTCAGAAAAATAAAAGTTCTGAAAGCGTCATATTTAAGGTATAAGTTAGACATCCCATTTTTTAACATGATGTCGTTTGTCCTCTAAAACAAAGGTAATTAAAAAACGTTAAGATATCAATATCCCAAGTATTTTATAAAACGGATGGTTTTTACATAAATCTAAGTAAAAAATCACCCGTTTTTTTAAACATTTATTTAATTTGATATATTTACAAACATCAAATTTACGTTTGGCTTAATCTATACGTCTTTAAATGTAGACGATGCGCTTATGGCTTTGTTTATCAAATATTAAAAATATTACCAGTTAAATTTCTATGTTAAATACTCATTGAATGCGTTATTAGTTTGTGTACATCGTAACGTTAATAGATATTTACTACCATATAATTATGCCAATTTTTATTGTGTTGTTCCACAGAGTATATATGAATGAGAGATGACGAAATCCAAGTATATTGGTAAAATCTGAATAGAGTTTAAATATAAAAAAACACCTTCATTATTAAATGAAGGTGTTTTTTACTTTGAACATAAACATTTATATCTCATGCTCATTTAAATAATTGATTAATAACTCATTTTTTTGATTTGATTTTACCAGTCCATTTTTTATATCCGCCTTTGAGCATATATATATCTTTATACCCATTCTTCTTTAAAATTCTAGCGGCACGATAGCTAGCAATTCCGTTAGCATCACAAAGATAAATAGGTTGGTCTGTTCTCAAACCTTGAAACCTTTGTTTGAACATTGTGATTGGAATGTTACGAGCACCGTTGATATGACCATAATCATAATCTACTTTTTCTCTCACATCAATAACTTGAGCTTTACGCAAACCATTATGGAATTCATTTTGGTTTAATTCAATGACCGCTTTTTTGTTCAAATATCTGTTAAATAACATATAAGCGACGATTATTATTAAAATTGCTAAAGCTATAAACCAAAAATTACTCATCTTGCATCCTCCCTAATTAACCGATATTATATATTATAAGACTGTTAGCACAATTTATCAAAATATTTTTATCACAAACTGTACACATTGCTAACAAATTTTAACAATTATTGAAAACGATAACACAATTTGGCTGTTACCACAATTTAATTTTAATGAATGGAGTTTTGAGTGTGACTGAAACATGGCATTTTATCAATACAGGTAGTAATGATCCATTTTATAATATGGCAATGGATGAAGCATTATTAAATTTTGTTTCAAGAGGTGAGATTGACCCGGTAATCAGATTTTACACATGGAATCCAGCAACACTTTCAGTAGGTTATTTTCAAAGACTAACAAAAGAAATAGATATACATAAAGTAAAAGAAAAAAGTTATGGCCTTGTTAGAAGACAAACAGGTGGTAGAGGTGTACTTCATGACAAAGAATTAACTTATAGTGTTATTGTACCAGAAACTCATCCAGAAATGCCAAAAACTGTTACAGAGGCATATAGAGTTATTTCAGAAGGTTTACTTGAAGGTTTTAAAGCGTTAGGTTTCAATGCTACTTTTGCCATACCGCGTTCTAAAGAAGAAAGAGCTAAATTAAAACAGCCAAGAAGTGCAGTTTGTTTTGATGCGCCAAGTTGGTATGAGTTAGTAGTAGAGGGACGTAAAATCGCAGGCAGTGCACAAATGAGACAAAAAGGCGTGATACTTCAACATGGCTCATTGTTACAAGACATTGATGTGGACGATTTATTTGATATGTTCATATATAAAAACGATCGCTTAAAAGAGAAAATGAAACAAGCTTTTGTTGATAAAGCTGTGGCAATAAATGACATATCAGATAGACATATTACATTAAAGGAAATGGAACATGCTTTTGAAGAAGGATTTAAAAAAGGATTAAATATAGATTTTAAACCTTTAACATTAACGCCAAAACAAAATGAAGAAGTAAAAAATTTAATAGAAAAATATAAATCTGAAGAATGGAATTATAGGAAATAAATTTATGAACCATTTAGGATTAAATACAAACGGGCCTGGGGTATAAATATCTCAGGCTCGTCATTACATATAACAAGTAGATAATTGGAATAAAACATAAAGTTATATTTTTTATTGGGTTGAATGAGTAAAATATAAGTCTGTGCTTTATCCCTTTGTAAACTTTTTCCTAATGATCCATATAAAAACGGACCGAAATCCTAAATGAAATTTCGGTCCGTTTTCTATACCACCTCATGCTATTCATTTATGAAGTTTCAAAACATCAACTACTTTTTCTTGTTTCGTTTTCTATATTTTCTTTGAGCACGTTTGTATTTTCTTTGATCTTCTGTTAAAAAGAAGAAATAATAAATCGCATAAATAATTCCTGCAAAAATAGCTAAACTAATAATCATTTTTACAAAACTAAATAAAAACGCATCTAAGTTAAGTAATAAGCCGATTAATGCAATAGCGATTACGATATAAAATATTGCTTGTTTCAAAATAAACACTCCTATTTGATTGTATCCTTAGTTATTATTAATGCTCACCTTTGACAAAGTAGCTTGACCTTTTTGGATTTTCTTTTTGTCTTTTTCATTATAACCGTCTCTAATGTCATCCATAGCTGAATTGAGTTCTTTATTTAATTTATTTATATTTTTACTTTTCTTTTTATCTTCATCACTCATTTTATCTTTATCAATTTTACTTTTATATGTAGTGTAAGCAGAATCAAGTTTATTCGTAATATCTGTTAATTTTGATTGTATTTTTTCGCTTTTTTTGTTTTTTGATACGTCATCTTCAATATTAGTGTAATCATCAATTGCTTTAGTAACATTTTGATAATATTCAGAAGAAGCTTTTATATGATTTAGCTTATTCTTGTTATTTTTAGCGTTTTTAATATTATCCTTATCTTTTTCCAATGCAGAAATATTTGTTTTTTCTTTCTTGATTTCAATTTTTAAATCTTGGATATCACTCTTTAATTTATGATTTTCATCACGTAGTTTTGTTGTCTTATCTTCTAATGGGCCTAAATTTTGACTCCCACACCCAGCGAGTATACACGAAGCTACTAAAATAGCGACCAATTTTTTCTTCATAACTCTCTCCTAATTCAAAAACTATAAATTTATACAATAATTATGCTATCATTTTAATGTATATAAAGGAAATGTACAAATTTATTGAATAGGGGGATTAATATTGAATAGAATTGAAAAATTAAATGCTGCAATAGAGGCAAAACATTTAGAAGCGGTTATTGTGTTGTCAGACTACAACAGACGATTTTTATCTGGGTTTACAGGAACGAGTGGCGCACTTATCATCACAAAGGATGAAAAATTATTAATTACTGACTTTAGGTACATAGAACAAGCTACTACACAAGCACCTGATTTCAAAATTGTTAAACAACAAGGTCAACTTGTAGAATCTATTAAAACTACGCTAGAGAAATTAAATGTACAAAATGTTGGTTTTGAAGGTAATTTAGTCAGTTATGATACTTATTTACAATTGAGTAAATCTTATATAAGTTTAATCAGTATATCAGGTTTAATTGAAAAAATAAGAGAAGTTAAAGATAAAGATGAAATCGCATTTATTCAAAAAGCTGCTCAAATTGTTGACGAAGCTTATGAATATATCTTAACAGTTGCTAAAGCTGGTATGACAGAACTACAGTTAAAAGCTAAATTGGAAAGTAAAATGTTAGAACTAGGTTCAGAGGGGCCATCTTTTGACACTATTGTTGCTTCAGGGGTTCGCGGTGCACTTCCACATGGCGTAGCAAGCGATAAAGTAATTAACGAAGGTGAATTGATTACATTAGACTTTGGTGCTTATTACAAAGGTTATGCATCAGATATTACCCGTACCTTTGCTATAGGTGAACCAGAGCAACAATTAAAAGAAATTTATAATATTGTATTAGAAGCTAATTTAAAAGGAATAGAAGCTGCTAGAAAAGGGATAACTGGTAAAGCGTTAGACGCAGTTGTAAGAGACTATATCACTGAAAAGGGGTATGGTAATGCATTCGGGCATTCTTTAGGTCATGGTATCGGTTTAGATGTTCACGAAGGCCCTAATTTATCTAAAAAATCTGAAACAGCTTTAGAGATAAATAATTGTGTTACAATTGAACCCGGTATATATTTAGATGGTATTGGTGGCGTTCGCATAGAAGATGACATTTTAATCACTGAAAATGGTTGCGAACGCTTTACTAAATCGTCTAAAGACCTTATTATTTTATAGAAGACCTTATATTAAGGAGGAGACTGAATGATTTCGGTTAATGATTTTAAAACAGGTTTAACAATTTCTGTAGATAATGGCATCTGGAAAGTGTTAGATTTCCAACACGTAAAACCAGGTAAAGGTGCTGCCTTTGTACGTTCTAAACTACGTAATTTACGAACAGGTGCAATTCAAGAAAAAACATTCAGAGGCGGAGAAAAAGTTGAAACTGCAATGATTGAAAATCGTCGCATGCAATATTTATACGCTGATGGAGACACTCATGTTTTCATGGATAATCAAACATTTGATCAAATTGAACTACCTGCTGATTATTTAGAACATGAATTGAATTTCTTAAAAGCAAATATGGAAGTTCAAATTCAAAGCTATGAGAATGAAACTTTAGGTGTTGAATTACCTAAAACTGTAGAACTTACTGTAACAGAAACAGAACCAGGTATTAAAGGTGACACTGCTACAGGTGCTACTAAATCTGCTACTGTTGAAACGGGTTATACGTTAAATGTACCTTTATTCGTTAACGAAGGTGACACTTTAGTAATTAACACAAGTGATGGTAGTTATGTATCAAGAGCTTAATCTTTTTAACGTCATAAGTTTCTAAAAAATTTATGGTACTCAAAAGCCTTTCCACTCTATTTATTGGAAAGGCTTTTATTATTTAAGGATAACCATATTACATACGATATAAAATTAGAGGGGTTTTAAAAAGTAAAATAACTCAAAAATTTCGATGGCATTGAGATAAAAAATATTTTATACGGTTATAGCGCAACGAGTTATAATAGAAAGTGTGTATATGCTTGAATTGAACATTTTACTAAAGTAAAATAAACTAGGTAAATGAAAACAATTTGAAGGAGTCAGTATTTATGAATTTTAAAGAAATTAAAGAATTAATTGAAATTCTTGATCAATCTAGCTTAACTGAAATTAACATTGAAGATAAAGGGAACATCGTTAATTTAAAAAAAGAAAAAGAAACTGAAATCATTACGCCGCAAGTTTCACAACAACCAATGCAACAAGTAGCGCCGCAACAAGCCGTTACACCAATTCAATCAACAAGCGAAAGTTCTGAAGAAGGAAGCGCCGCACAAGAAAATGACAACTTAGAAACAATTAACGCGCCAATGGTTGGTACTTTCTACAAATCACCTTCACCAGAAGAAAGTCCATATGTTCAAGTAGGCGATGCAGTGTCTAACGAATCGACTGTTTGTATATTGGAAGCGATGAAACTATTTAACGAAATACAAGCTGAAGTCACAGGGGAAATTGCAGAAATACTAGTAGAAGACGGTCAAATGGTAGAGTATGGCCAACCGTTGTTCAAGGTGAAATAATGAATAAAATTTTAATTGCAAATAGAGGGGAAATTGCTGTAAGAATCATTCGTGCTTGTCATGATTTAGGTTTACAAACTGTGGCTATATATTCTGAGGGAGATAAAGATGCATTACATACTCAAATTGCTGATGAAGCATATTGCGTCGGCCCTACTCAATCTAAAGATTCTTATTTAAATATCCCTAATATTTTATCTATTGCAACTTCTACAGGTTGTGATGGCGTTCACCCAGGGTATGGCTTTTTAGCAGAGAACGGGGATTTTGCTGAACTTTGTGAAGCCTGTCAACTTAAGTTTATTGGACCAAGTTATGAGTCTATTCAAAAAATGGGAATCAAAGACGTTGCAAAAGAAGAAATGAAACGTGCTGAAGTTCCTGTTGTGCCTGGTAGTGAAGGTTTAGTCCAAGATATTAAAGAAGCCAAAAAAATTGCCAAAGATATTGGTTATCCAGTGATTATAAAGGCAACTGCTGGTGGCGGTGGTAAAGGTATACGTGTAGCACGTGATGAAAAAGAATTAGAAACAGGTTTCAAAATGACGCAACAAGAAGCTGAAACAGCATTTGGTAATGGTGGACTATACTTAGAAAAATTCATCGAAAACTTTAGACATATTGAAATACAAGTAATTGGAGATAGTTATGGTAATGTGATCCACTTAGGCGAACGTGATTGTACAATACAAAGACGTATGCAAAAACTTGTGGAAGAGTCCCCGTCTCCTATTTTAACTGATGCTAAAAGACAAGAAATGGGTAATGCAGCAGTAAGAGCTGCAAAAGCAGTAAACTATGAAAATGCTGGAACGATTGAATTTATCTATGACTTAAATTCTAATGAATTTTACTTTATGGAAATGAATACACGTATTCAAGTTGAGCATCCTGTAACTGAAATGGTAACTGGCATTGATTTGGTGAAATTACAATTAAAAGTGGCCATGGGTGAGAAGTTATCATTTACTCAAAAAGACATCCATATTCAAGGACATGCTATAGAGTTTAGAATTAATGCTGAAAACCCATATAAAAACTTTATGCCTTCTCCAGGAAAAATCACACAATATCTTGCCCCAGGTGGTTTTGGAGTAAGAATTGAGTCAGCATGTTATACTAATTACACAATACCACCATATTATGATTCTATGGTAGCCAAATTAATTGTGCACCAACCAACAAGAGATGAAGCAATTATGACTGGCTTACGAGCATTAGGAGAATACTTAGTATTAGGCATTGATACTACAATTCCATTCCATATTCGTCTTCTAAATAATGATATTTTCAGAAGTGGCGAATTTAATACTAATTTCTTAGAAACTTATAATATTATGGATGATCAAACTAAATAGGAGGTATGTGAAATGGTTAAAGTAGCAGAATCATCACATTCCAATTTAGGAAAAATAGAAATTGCGCCTGAGGTTTTGACTATTATTGCGAGTATAGCAACCTCTGAAATAAAAGGGCTAGAAGGACATTTTAAAGAAATTAAAAACTTAAGCGTGGAAAAGATTACTAAAAAACAATTATCGCGTGGTATTAAAGTAGATACAAAAGATGATGGGATTCATATAGACGTATATTGTTCACTATCTTATGGTGTTAATATCTCAGAAACTGCAAGAAAGATACAAACAACCATTTATAACTCTTTAACTACTATGACAACGATTGTTCCTAGCCAAATTAATGTCCACATTACACACATTGAATCTACAAATTAAATATATAATGCAAATTGACTTTAATGCAGTCATTGAAAAAGAACTAAGCTTTTAAATAACTTATGCTTTTCTTTTCTAAAATGAGTAATAAAGTAAACAATGCGAGAAGGAGTTTATAATGAGTCGAAAAGAATCAAGAACACAAGCCTTTCAAACTCTATTCCAACTAGAAATGAAAAATAGTGATTTAACCATAGATGAAGCGATTAGCTTTATCAAAGATGATAATCCCGATTTAGAATTTGATTTTATTAGCTGGTTAGTAACAGGTGTCAAAGATCATGAATCTGTATTAGATAATAAAATTGCGCCTCACCTTAAAGATTGGACGATTGACAGATTATTAAAATCTGATCGAATTATACTAAGAATGTCTACATTTGAATTGTTAAATAGTTCGACACCACAAAAAGTAATCATAAATGAGGCTGTTGAATTGGCAAAACAATTTAGTGATGATGAACATTATAAATTTATTAATGGTGTATTAAGTAATATTGAATAAAAGAGTGATATAATATGTCAGATTATTTAAGTGTTTCGGCTTTAACAAAATATATCAAATATAAATTTGACCAAGACCCACATTTACAAACTGTACTACTTAAAGGTGAGCTTTCTAACTTTAAAAAGCACAGTAGTGGTCACCTTTATTTTAATGTTAAAGATAAAAATAGCGTTATTAGCGCGATGATGTTCAAAGGTAATGCCTCAAAAATAGATTTCGAACCAAAAGAAGGGGACGAAGTATTATTAGAGGCACGCGTTTCTGTGTATGAAAGACGTGGTAATTACCAGATTTATGTCAATAAAATGCATATTGATGGAATTGGTAATTTATATCAAAAATTAGAACAATTAAAAAAGAAATTAACTAAAGATGGCTATTTTGATTCAAACCATAAAAAGTTAATACCTAAGTTCCCCCAAAAAATCGCAGTATTAACTGCCGGTACAGGGGCTGCGATACGTGATATTCATACTACAATCAATAGTCGCTACCCTTTAGCAGAACAAATTCAAATTAACACCTTAGTACAAGGGGAACAGGCTAAAAACGATATAATTGAAAAAATAAAGCAAGCTGATGAATTAAATGTAGATACAATTATAATCGGACGTGGTGGCGGTTCTATTGAAGATTTATGGAATTTTAACGAAGAAGATGTGGTAAAAGCAATTTATGCTTGTGAGACGCCTATTATCTCAGCAGTAGGTCATGAAACAGATTTTACATTAAGTGATTTTGTGGCAGATGTGCGTGCAGCAACGCCTACTCAAGCCGCTGTTATGGCTACGCCAGATCAATATGAACTTAGACAATATCTCCAACAACTCAAGCTTTCGCTTACAAGGTTTATTAACCAACATATACAACAGCAAAGAAAGCATTTAGAACATGTTGCTTCTTACTACAAATTTAAAACACCAACTCTGTTATATGATCAACAAATTCAAAAGCGTGATGATTTAGAGAAACAGCTTAATTTAAATATAAATTTCAAAATCAATCAGCATAACCAACAATTACAGTTAATGAAACAGAACTTTAACTTAAAATACTTTAAGCAAAGTATCCACAGAGAACAAACAACGATTTCTCAAAAACAAATGGAACTTAATAAATTAATGAATCATTATATTACAAAACAAAAAAACAATTTAACTGCCAAACTAGAAAGCTTAAATAATCTGAGTCCAACAAATACAATGTTACGTGGTTACACTATTGTAAACAAGGAAGACAAAGTGATAACGAGCACTAATGATTTGGTTGAAAATGATAACATTGTGTTAACAATGAAAGACGGCATTGTTGATGCACAAGTTAAGAAAGTAAGGTGTAATGATGACCAATAACACGCAAAGTTTTGAAGAAATGATGAAAGAATTAGAAAATATAGTTCAAAAATTAGACAGTGAAAATGTTTCATTAGAAGAGTCTTTGAATTTATATCAACGCGGTATGACCTTATCTGCTAGTTGTGATGAAACATTAAAAAATGCTGAAAAAAAAGTGAATGAACTAATGTCAGAAGAAAGTACTGATAACGTTCAAGAAACGGATAAGGTAGAAGATAATGACGAATAATAAAATGAATCAATTAATCAAAGAAATCAATCAACTATTAGGACAAACGATTCCTCATTCCTCACTGGGTACAGATTTAGAAGACAGCATGCGATACTCATTAGAAGCCGGAGGTAAACGCATTAGACCGGTTTTACTATTATTAACATTGGATATGCTATCAACGGATTATAAACTTGGTTATACATCTGCACTCAGTTTAGAAATGATTCATACTTATTCATTGATTCATGATGATTTGCCACCAATGGATAATGATGATTATCGTAGAGGTAAACTTACAAATCATAAAGTTTATGGAGAATGGAAAGCCATTCTAGCTGGGGATGCATTACTTACTAAAGCTTTTGATGTTATTGTCAACGATGCAAATCTCAAAGATAGTGTGAAAATGAACCTTATTAAACGTTTATCGTTTGCCAGCGGCCATTTAGGTATGGTTGGTGGACAAACACTAGATATGCAAAGCGAAGGCTCTGCTATTGACCTAAATACTTTAGAGCACATTCACCATGCCAAAACAGGGGCGTTATTAAAATTTGCTGTAATGGCAGCAGTAGATATATCTGAACCTGAACAAAATGTTGCCGATTTATTAGAAACATATAGTGAACACCTTGGTTTAATGTTCCAAATCAAAGATGATTTATTAGATGTATATGGCGATGAAACAAAATTAGGAAAAGCCACAGGCAGTGATATCGAAAATGATAAAAGTACCTATGTATCATTATTAGGTCAAAGTGGTGCTGAAGAAAAGTTACAATCACATACTAAATCTGCGTATGAATGTTTAGAACATTTACCAAAACAATATGATACACGTAACCTTGAATACGTTATAGAATTGTTCAATAATAGAGAATCTTAAATATTTCATAAGCGCGTCATTTTTACTTTAGTTTAAAACATAACAACCAAAAGAAAAACAAATCGTAGATAGGGCCAGGGATTAGAACCTAATTAACTCATTAGAATTTGTGATTGGAACAGTACTCGCATTTTCAAAAATTTTTCTGTTCCATTATACATGCTTTTGTTAGCTAGAAAAAAGTTAAGAACTAAAACTTTGTTTTAAGAAATTTAACTTTAGAAAAGTTTAAGATTAAAAGGCTACATTAGGTCAAACGCATGTGTAAGCACATTTTTATTTTTACAGCACTATCTATTACTTATAATACATTTTGTGGCCGAGACATTAATAACGTCTCGGCCACTCATTTTTGTTGAACACAAACTATTATACTCGTTGGTAATGCTAGCAATATAATGGCCAACTTTACTTTGCGATACCTTCAAAGGGTAAGTCAACCAATGCTAACAACAATCCTCTATGTATAAAAGGTTGTTTATACTTTGAAATTTATAAACATATAAATAAATATTCATAATTTGACAGATACCACTATACTTAGTACTTTCAAAAATGATGAATTTGCCACAATTATAAACTATTAATAATTGCTTATCACTCGGTATATCAATATGGCGTTGCGATTTTATAAAATTAACTTTAGTAGTAGTATCATCTTCCATGTGTTAAAATCATTGTATAAATATTCGTTTATAGAGGTGCTATACATGGCTAAAAAATCAGTAAGACATATAAAAATAAGAGAAATTATCTCAAATGAAAAAATAGAAACACAAGATGAATTAGTAAAACGTTTAAATGAATACGAATTAAACGTAACACAAGCGACGGTTTCAAGAGATATCAAGGAATTACAATTAATCAAAGTCCCCACACCGTCAGGACAATATGTTTATAGCTTGCCAAATGATAGAAAATATCATCCCTTAGAAAAACTTGGCCGTTATTTGATGGATTCTTTTGTGAATATTGATGGGACTAGTAATTTACTTGTACTTAAAACATTACCAGGTAATGCACAATCTATCGGAGCTATTTTAGATCAAATAGATTGGGACGAAGTCTTAGGTACAATCTGTGGTGACGATACTTGTTTAATCATATGTCGTGATGAATCTGCCAGTGAAAAGATTAAAACGCGTATCTTTAATTTATTATAAGTTTAAGGAAGTGATTAATACATGCTACAAACCTTATCTATTAAACAATTCGCAATTATTGATGAATTAGAAATACAATTTGGGCAAGGTCTGACTGTTTTAAGTGGTGAAACAGGCGCCGGTAAATCCATTATTATAGATGCAATTGGACAATTAATCGGCATGCGTGCTTCATCCAATTTTGTTAGACATGGAGAGAAAAAAGCAATCATTGAAGGAATCTTTGATATCGATGATAGCAAAGAAGCCATCTCGATTCTTCATGATTTATCTATTGATGTAGATGAAGACTTTTTATTAGTCAAAAGAGAAATTTTCAGCTCTGGTAAAAGTATTTGTAGAGTCAATAACCAAACAGTTACTTTACAAGACTTACGTAAAATTATGCAAGAATTGTTAGATATACATGGCCAACATGAAACGCAAACATTATTAAAACAAAAATATCATCTACAATTATTAGACAATTATGCAGAAAATACATATAAAGATTTACTCGATAAGTATGTGGTAACTTATGATAAGTATAAAGCTAAGAAAAAAGAATTAGAGGATTTAGAATCAGCTGATCAAGCTTTATTACAACGTTTGGACTTATTAAAATTTCAATACGAAGAATTGCAAGAAGCAAATTTACTTGAAGATGAAGTAACACAACTTGAAATTGATATCAAACGTATCCAAAACTCAGAAAGTTTGAGTTTAGCATTAAATAATGCACATGTTACATTAACTGATGAACATGCAATTACAGATCGTTTGTATGAATTAAGTAATCAATTGCAATCTATTAGCGAGATACTACCTGATAAATATGATCGTTTGAAAGAGGACGTAGACCAGTTTTATTATACGCTTGAAGACGCTAAACACCAATTATATGACGATTTAACCAACACAGAATTTGATGAACAATATTTAAATGAGTTAGAATCTAGGATGAATTTATTAAATAGTTTAAAACGTAAATATGGTAAAGACATTAATGAGCTCATCATTTATCAAGACAAAATGGCAGATGAAATTAATAAAATAGAAAATTACGAAGAAAGTACTGCGCAATTACGCCAAGAAATCGATGATTTATACCATAATGTTATCGAATTAGGCGAAAAACTATCAAAAGAAAGACGAAAGGTTGCACAATCATTGCGTAATCATATAGTAGACGAAATCCAGAATCTTCAAATGAAAGATGCTAATTTAGAAATCTCATTCAAAACATTAGATGTGCCAAATCGAGAAGGTATAGAGCTTGTTGAATTTTTAATCAGTCCAAATAAAGGTGAACCATTAAAAAGTTTAAATAAAATTGCCTCTGGTGGAGAACTTTCTAGAATTATGCTTGCATTAAAAACAATTTTTGTTAAAACAAGAGGACAAACAGCAATATTATTCGATGAGGTTGATTCTGGCGTCTCTGGCCAAGCCGCACAAAAAATGGCTGAAAAAATGAAAGGGTTAGCTAAACATATTCAAGTCATATGTATTTCTCATCTACCCCAAGTTGCTTCTATGAGCGATCATCATTTGTTTATTAGTAAAAATACAAGTGCAGATAGGACGACAACACAAGTCCAAGAATTGACAGGAGAAGAACGAATCGATGAAGTAGCAAGAATGATTTCTGGAGCAAGCGTGACTAAACTCACTAGACAAAATGCTAAAGAAATGATTGAGCAAAACCATAAATCATAAATAAGATATCGCTTTTATTTTGTTATTTTAGGGAAAAGACTGAGTAAGACAAATAATCAGTGAAGGGTGTCGATTTTATGCAGTACCAACATTTAATTGAACCGTCAAACACATTAACTGGAAATGTAGCTGTTTTATATGCAAATGACGAGAAAATGATTGCTGTTTTAGTAAAGGCGTTAATGATGACTGATATTGATATCTACATCTACGATACACAAGATACTACTGAAATCATACGTTCTTTTAACTTAGAGTCACAAATTTTAAATAGAATTCATACTTTTACGTTTTCAAGTGATTATCAATTATTGAAACAATGTTCAGAAGATTTATCTCGTGGAAAAATTTCAGTTTTAATGAAAGGCAATATGAAAGCTTCTTCACTCTTATCATTTATATTGAGTAATAAAAACTTTATAGATAATTATGGCTTTTTAAATCACCTCGTATGTTTCAATGTACCAAATTATCATAAAACATTAATGGTTAGTGACGTAGCTTACAATATTTCACCTACCATAGAAGAGAAAAAACAAATTATTAATAATTTAGTTCATTTTAGCAAAAAAATAGGGTACACCCACTTTAACATTGGTTTATTATCTTCAGTAGAATCCCCTCATAAAAAGATTCAATCCTCAGTGGATGCTGAAAAAATTAAACACATTTTTAATAGGGAAGCAAACGACTATTTAAATATTGATGGCCCCATTCTTTTTGATAATGCAATTAGCAAAAAGAATGCAATTCAAAAGAACATTAAATCTAATATTGCTGGAGATGTTGATGCGTTGATTGTCTCAAATACTGATGTTGGTAGTGTGTTGTCTAAATCATTGGTTTATTTTAGTAATGCCAGTGTAGCAAGTTTATTACTTGGTGCAAAATTCCCAATCGTATTCACATCAAGAACTGAGAACAAACAAAATAAATTGGATTCTTTATTACTTGCTTTGAGAGCACAAAATTAAATTCAACTACTAAATTTATTTGAATTATTACACTAATATTAAGGTTATTAATTTTATAATGGCAAAATTTGATGTAAAATAGTAAAGGATATTAGTTAATAGATCAATTTCGAGTTTAAATTTTATATTATTCTAATTAATAGGTGCTGAGTTTTTCTATTAATTGAATTCTTATTGTAATCATTGTCGATAATCTTATAACATGGTAATCGATTAAAAGTATTGGTTTCTTCTAGTAATCATAAATTCAAGTGTGTATCGTTTTTTAATGATTTTAAAGTAAAGATACTGCAAACAAATCACTTTTAAAATTTAAAGGTGATTTCATTGGCATGTTTAAATAAATAACTTTGAAACAATATAGTTTACACAGTATGTGATTACCGTTTGAAATTTTGTTGGGCTAGTATATTTTAAACACTATATTTCTAGTTATCATCATATCATTTCAGGTAAACTAAATTTTAATCAATACAGCATACATAAACTTGTATAAATAGGATGCTTTAAGAAAAGGCTAATATGATAGTTAGGAGTCAAAACATGGCAGATGAAAAATATGATTTAGTAATTTTAGGTGGAGGAACAGCTGGATACGTATCAGCGATCAGGGCGTCTCAGCTAGGTAAAAAAGTGGCGTTAGTAGAAAAATCTATGTTAGGAGGCACATGCTTACATAAAGGATGTATACCAACAAAAGCGCTTTTGAAATCTGCTGATGTGTTGAGGACAGTAGCAAATTCAAGCGAATTTGGCGTCGATATAGATAATTTCAAATTGAATTTTTCGCAAATCCAAGCACGTAAAAATGAAGTGGTTCAACAAATGTTTAGTGGCGTTAAACAACTGATGGATCATAATAAAATAGATGTTTTTAATGGCGTTGGACGCATTTTAGGTCCTTCTATCTTTTCACCACAAAGCGGCACAGTTTCAGTAGAATACGAAGATGGAGAATCCGAGTTAATACCAAATAACAATGTACTTATTTGTACTGGATCTAAACCTATGTCATTACCATTTTTACCATTTGATGGAGACATAGTGTTATCTAGTGACGATATATTAAAATTAGACGAATTGCCACAATCGCTTGCTATCATTGGTGGCGGGGTTATTGGTTTAGAGTTTGCGTCTCTCATGGTAGATTTTGGTGTTCAGGTTTCAGTAATTGAAGCCGGTGAAACTATTTTACCGACTGAAAGCAAACTATTGGCTAAGTCTCTACAAAATGAATTAGAAAATAGAGGCGTGACATTTTACATAAATACACAATTAGCAGAAGCACAGTGTTCAGTAAACGAAAATAATATTGAATTAATACTCGGAGAAGATGTTCAAGTATATGACAAAGTATTAGTCGCAATTGGTCGTAACCCGAACACTACAGATATCGGGTTAAACAATACGAAAATTGAGTTGACCGACAAACAGCACATTGTTGTTAATGAATATCAACAAACAAAAGACAAACATATTTATGCTGCTGGTGATTGTATAGGTAAATTACAATTAGCTCATGTTGGTTCAAAAGAAGGGTTGACAGCTATTGAGCATATGTTTGATGTTTCGCCAATACCTATAGATTATAATAAAATGCCTAAATGTGTTTACACCCAGCCTGAAGTTGCAAGTATTGGTAAAAATAAAAATGAAGCGACTCATGAAGGTATAAAAGCAAAAGCAGTTAAAGTGCCATTTAAAGCAATAGGGAAAGCAGTAATTGAAAATACCAAAAATCTAAATGGCTTTTGCGAAATCGTGATTGATCAAGAAAATGATACGGTATTAGGCCTCAATATGATCGGACCACATGTGACCGAACTTATTAATGAAATATCATTGTTCCAATTTATGAATGGTTCAACTTTAGAATTAGGTTTAACAACCCATGCACATCCTTCACTTTCAGAAGTGTTAATGGAACTAGGATTAAAAGTTGAAAACAGATCAATTCACGTTTAATTAAGGAGGATTCAAAATGTTTGATTATAAATCAGCAGGTCTTAGTAAATCTGAACTACAATCTATGTATAAGTGGATGGATTTAGGCCGAAAAATTGATGAACGCATGTGGTTATTAAACCGTGCAGGGAAAATCCCATTTGTTATAAGTTGTCAAGGACAAGAAGCAACACAAATTGGAATGGCTTTTGCAATGCAAGAGGGAGATATTTCATCACCCTATTATAGAGATCTCGCACTAGTAACATATTTAGGTATGACTCCGCTAGATTCAATGTTAGCCGCTTTTGGTAAACGTGATGATATTAGTTCTGGCGGAAAGCAAATGCCATCACATTTTAGTAAAAAAGAAAAAGGCATCTTATCTCAAGGTTCACCAGTAGCAACACAAATTTTACATGCGGTCGGTGCAGCTTTAGCACTCAAAATGGATAACAAACAAAACATCGCAATGACAACTGTAGGTGAAGGTAGTTCAAACCAAGGCGATTTCCATGAAGGATTAAACTTTGCCGGCGTACATAAATTACCTTTTATTTGTGTCATAGAAAATAATAAATATGCTATTTCTGTACCTGATTCATTACAATATGGTGCAGAAAAATTATCAGATCGTGCGTTAGGATATGGTATTCATGGTGAGCAAGTAGATGGTAACGATCCGATTGCTGTTTACAAAATAATGAAAGAAGCGCGTGAGCGTGCATTAAACGGTGGCGGCTCAACTTTAATTGAAGCGATGTGTACAAGGATGACAGCACATTCGTCTGATGATGACGATACATATCGTCCACAAGAAGAACGAAACGCGTTAAAATCATTAGATTGTAACCTTAAATTTAAAGCATTTCTATTAGAAGAAGACATTATCGATGAACAATGGTTAGAGGAAGTAGAGAAAGAACATAAAGAGATTATAAATCAAGCGACAAAAGAAGCTGAAAAAGCACCTTATCCATCACCAGAAGAAACTTATACACATGTTTACGAAGAAGGGAGCTTAAATAATGGCTAAAATATCTTATTTAGAAGCTATCCAACAAGGCTTAGATCAAGCAATGGAAAAAGATGACAACGTATTTGTATTAGGAGAAGATGTTGGTAAAAAAGGAGGCGTCTTCGGTGTAACGTTGGGATTACAGGAAAAATATGGCATCGCACGTGTATTAGACACGCCCTTAGCCGAATCTAATATTGTAGGGACTGGCATCGGTGCAGCAATGATGGGAAAACGACCAGTTGCTGAAATACAATTTGCAGAATACATTTTACCTGCTACAAACCAAATTATGAGTGAAGCGGCAAAAATGAGATACCGTTCAAATAATGATTGGCATTGTCCTATAACAATCCGTGCTCCTTTTGGCGGGGGTATACATGGAGCGTTATACCATTCACAAAGTGTGGAGTCTATTTTTTCATCTACGCCAGGTTTATCTATTGTTATCCCTTCTTCGCCATACGATGCAAAAGGGTTACTGCTCTCATCTATTGAGTCTAACGATCCCGTTTTATATTTTGAACATAAAAAAGCTTACCGCTTATTAAAAGAAGAAGTGCCAGATTCATACTATACTGTGCCGATTGGTAAAGCGGATGTAAAACGTGAAGGTGAGGATATTACAGTATTTACATATGGTCTATGTGTAAATTACTGTATACAGGCTGCTGATATGTTAGAAGAAGAAGGTATTAATGTAGAGGTAGTTGATTTACGTACGGTATATCCTTTAGATAAAAAAACAATCATTGAAAGAGCAAAAATGACAGGGAAAATATTATTAGTCACTGAAGACAACCTAGAAGGTAGCGTTATTTCTGAAGTTGCTGCTATTATTTCCGAAAACTGTTTATTTGACCTCGACGCGCCTATCATGAGATTAGCTGGACCTGATGTGCCATCAATGCCGTTTGCGCCGACGCTTGAAGATGAGTTTATGATGAATCCAGAAAAAATAAAAACGAAAATGCGTGAACTCGCAGAATTTTAAGGAGGCACAATCATGGAAATTAAAATGCCTAAACTCGGCGAAAGTGTACATGAAGGAACAATAGAACAATGGCTGGTTTCTGTAGGCGATAAAATCGAGGAATATGATCCTCTTTGTGAAGTGATTACTGATAAAGTAACAGCTGAAGTACCTTCTTCTTATGCAGGGACAGTTCGCGAAATCATTGTTGAAGAAGGTACTACTGTTGAAGTTGGAGAAGTTATTTGCTACTTAGAGACAGAAGAAACAGTATCGAACGATAGCGATCAGACCCACCCAAAAACTGAAACTGAAGTGAAATCAACACAAAATGATAAAAATACAAAGGGTCAAGCGCATAATAATACAAGTTTATCAGAAAGCGAACCTAAAAATAACGGTAGATTTTCACCTGTAGTATTTAAACTGGCTTCTGAACACCAAATAGATCTTCCCCAAGTTACGGGTACTGGCTTTGAAGGTAGAGTAACTAAAAAAGATATTGAAAATGTCATTAAAGAAGGAACTCATAGAATAGGTTCTGAAATCATTGCACCTAAAGATTCTCCTAAAGTAAGTAAGCAAGTTCAATATAATGAACCTTCTCCAGGTTCAGCTATACCAGTTAATGGTGTACGTAAGCAAATAGCAGAAAATATGGTGCACAGTGTCAATGAAATTCCACATGCATGGATGATGGTCGAAGCTGACGCTACGAATCTTGTTAAAACGAGAGATTACCATAAAAACAGTTTCAAAGAAAACGAAGGTTACAACTTAACTTATTTTGCATTCTTTGTTAAAGCTGTAGCTGAAGGGCTAAAAGCATATCCGCTTCTAAATAGTAGCTGGCAAGACTCTGAAATAGTGATGCATAAAGATGTTAATATATCAATTGCCGTAGCTGATGAAGAGAAACTATATGTACCAGTTATTCAAAATGCGGATGAAAAATCACTTAAAGGTATAGCGAGAGAAATAAATGATTTAGCTCAAAAAGCACGTAACAAAAAGTTAAGAACAGAAGATATGCAAGGTGGCACATTCACAGTGAATAACACCGGAACATTTGGTTCAGTGTCATCGATGGGCATCATTAACCACCCTGAAGCAGCTATTTTACAAATTGAGTCTATTGTTAAAAAACCCGTAGTCATTGAGGATATGATAGCAATTAGACATATGGTTAATTTATGTATTTCGATTGATCACCGTATTTTAGATGGCTTACAAGCAGGAAGATTTATGAACTTTGTAAAAACAAGAATTGAGCAATACTCTATTGAAAATACAAGTATATACTAAGATTGTTATTGCATTATTTATCAAATGCTCAATGTTTTTAAAATTAGAGCGATGTATTTCATATTTATATTATGTTTGCGTGGAATACCATTTCGTCCTCTCAGCTAAACATCAAAACGCTTGATATAAATGTATTTTGGTACCAGTTACCGGCTAACAATTTTATACCATGATGCAGCTCTGACATTGCTTTGTCATAAGTATTTGTTAAAGATGTCATTAAAAAGAAGTAAGCCTTTGAAATCAAAAGTGTTCATTTTGGTTTCTAGTTTACTTCTTTTATTTTATATTTTAAGTATTTATTTCAATGTCTTTAACGTTTCCATGGAGTTTGTCATGCCTTACACATTGAACGCACATGTTGAACTATTGTTTAGATATTAGTAGAATGAAGTTAATAAATTGATAATGAAAGGTGATTTGAAAATGGATTTAAATTTTGATTTATATATGAATGACGTAGTAAGCCAAGCTAGAAATGAAATAGAAGAGGCTGGATATGAGCAATTAACAACTGCAGAAGAAGTAGATAAAGTATTAAATCAAGATGGGACTTCACTCGTTATGGTGAATTCAGTTTGTGGTTGCGCAGGTGGCATCGCAAGACCAGCAGCAACACATGCTTTACATTATGATGTATTACCAGATAGACTTGTTACAGTTTTTGCTGGGCAAGATAAAGAGGCAACGCAACAAGCAAGAGATTATTTTAAAGGTTATGCGCCATCTAGTCCATCATTTGCGTTAATAAAAAATGGTGAAATTACTGAGATGATAGAACGTCACCAAATCGAAGGTCATGATGTCATGGATGTCATCACTCAATTACAAAACTTATTTGAAGCATATTGTGATGAAAGATAGAGGATAAATCGATGTCGCGGTTAAATCCATATCGAATCGGATTTAGAACAATTAAAACAGCTATCGGCATGGCACTGGGGATTATTATCGCTAAATTCATAGGTTTAGATAATTTTGCTTCTAGTGCCATTTTAGTTGTGCTTTGTATTAAGCACACGAAAGTACACTCTCTACAAGCAATTGTATCTCGGTTTGTCTCATGTTTATTAATCTTAATTATAGGATCTTTCGTTTTTAGTTACTTAGGTCAAAGTGCCATTGTACTCGGACTCATCGTACTTCTGTTTATACCACTCACTGTAGTTTTCAAAGTACAAGAAGGCGTGGTAACAAGTTGCGTTATCCTACTTCACGTGTTTAACGCAAATACCATCGATATACACTTATTTATAAATGAAGTTTTACTGTTAATTGTAGGTCTTGGTATTGCTTTTATAATGAACTTAATCATGCCTAGCTTAGATTTTAAATTAAAGCAATATAAAGACGAAATAGAAAGTCAATTTATAGTTATATTTGAAAGATTCAGCGCTACGTGTAAAGACCCAAAGCAAACTTTAAATATTTCTTTTAATCAATTACAACTCACAATTCAAAAAGCAAAATCAATAGCCTTTAGAGATGTTAAAAACCATTTTGTTCGTAACGAAAATTCTTATTACCACTATTTTGATATGAGAGAAGAACAACTAGAATTATTAGAAAGAATGGCTAAAATGATTAATCATATTGAAACGCAAGATGCAATTTTGTCAAAAATATGTGGCTTATTTTCTGAAGTTGCTACAAATGTAAATAGTAATGATTATACAGTGTTAAGATTGCATTCTTTATATGAAATAAGAATAGAACTAAATCAATTAGATTTACCAAAATCACATGCTTCTTTTAGAACGAGAGCGAATATGATGCAATTGTTAAATGAATTGGAAAAATATTTAGAAGTCAAATCACAATTTGGTTCTTTAAAACTGCACAAAAATAAAAAACTACCAAACCTTTCATAAAATAATAAAAAGCGAAACATATACAAATTGATCACCTTAACTTGTATAGTGAGAAAGCATAAAAATCTATCTTTTTAAAGATTTTGTATAGCTCTGGCAAGTATAATTAGAAAAGGTGCAAACGTTGAAATTTTTTTACAAGCAATCTGAAGAGACCTATCTGGGTCTCTTTTTTATATAAAGGAATCAATAGGGGTATATGACATGTGAACTCAAGTTTATACTTAATTGCTAACCAACTTTATAATCGTATTACAACGCTCATAACTTATATCCATAGACGCATTTTGATTCTAGGTATTCTCCTCACCAATATTATAGATAAACGTATGATATTGACGTTGCAAGTTTTTTAGCTAGTTTTTAAAATTAGATTAAAAAAATATCATTTAACGATGGCATCAATAACACCTAAACCGTTAAATGATATTTTAACAAAATCTGTTTTTTAATCAGTTCAAATTTTTTATTTTAACTTGTTAAAGGAACAATACTTGTTAATATTAATGCAAGTACTACGGCCACTAACATTATTACAATAATAACTCTTAATACTTTGTTGTTATTCAAAGTTTATTCCTCCAAATCTTATATAAGCATTTCACTTTTTCAAATTAAATCATTCTCTTGATTACAATAATACATCACTTTCACTGCATTATTATATCATAATACGCGTTATACGTATAAACATATTAGTTTTTCTTAACTTTGTATTTATGTAAACTAATATAAGTAATCACGATGTAGAAAAGGGGATTTAATAATGATAAATAAACAACGTCTTTTAGATACGTTTTTAGAATTAGTGAAAATCGACTCAGAAAGCGGTAATGAGCAACCAATTCAAAGCTATCTCAAAGCTATCTTAGAAATGTATAATATAGAAATGGTTGAAGATAACGCAAGTAGTGAGACTGATTTAGGGGCAAATAATTTAATATGTACATTAAAAGCTACGCCCAATTTAGCCTCTCTCGACAAAATATATTTTACAAGCCATATGGACACCGTAGTGCCTGGTCAAAGCGTCAATCCAACAGTGAAAGACGATGGATACATATATTCGGATGGATCCACCATATTAGGTGCAGACGATAAAGCAGGATTAGCTGCAATTTTAGAATTTATTCGCGTTCTTTCTGAAAAGAATATACCTCATGGCCAAATACAATTTATTTTAACTGTAGGCGAAGAAATTGGTTTAAAAGGTGCTAAATTTCTCGATCAATCATTACTAGATTCAGATTACGGTTACGCAATAGATGCAAGCGTACCTGTAGGCACAACTGTTATCGGTGCACCGACTCAAATGAAAATAAATACAACAATATATGGTAAAACCGCGCATGCAAGCACGCCTACTAAAGGGATAAGTGCTATCAACATTGCTGCTAAAGCTGTTAGCGAAATGAATTTAGGCCAAATTGATACTTATACTACGGCGAATATTGGTCGCTTTGAAGGAGGTTCAGCAACCAATATAGTAGCTGATAAAGTAACTCTGAACGCAGAAGCACGTTCCCATTCAGAAGAAAGTATCATCAAGCAAGTCAATCACATGAAATCTGTATTCGAAACGATAGCTAAGAAATACGATGGCCATGCAGAAGTAGATATAACGAAAAGTTATCCTGGGTTTAAATTGTCTGATGACTCAAAAGTAACTACTGTGGCAAAAGCTAGTGCCTCTTCTCTAGGATTAGAAGCCAATACTGTTATCGCAGGCGGAGGGTCAGATGGTAATATAATAAACGAACTTGGTATACCAACTGTTATTTTAGGTGTGGGCTATGAAAATATTCATACAACAGAAGAAAGAATCTCGGTTCAATCTTTAAACTTACTGGCCGAACAACTTTTAAGTATTAATCATGTATTAAATTTGCAGACTATAAACTGATTAAGTGAATACTTAGTTACCTTTGTGATACAATATACTAGAAAACTTTAATAAGAGAGGTTAGTTAAATGACACAACAAATTGGTGTAGTAGGTTTAGCCGTAATGGGTAAAAACCTTGCTTGGAATATTGAATCACGTGGATATAGCGTTTCAGTTTTTAACCGTTCTTCTGAAAAAACAGACGAAATGGTCAAAGAATCTGAAGGAAAAAATATACATCCAACATATTCAATGGAAGAATTCGTAAATTCTTTAGAAAAACCCCGTAAGATTTTATTAATGGTAAAAGCAGGCGCTGCTACTGATGCAACGATTGATACATTGTTACCGTTATTAGATGATGATGATATCTTAATCGATGGTGGTAATACAAATTATCAAGATACAATTAGACGTAATAAAGCACTTGCTGAAAGTGGCGTTAATTTCATTGGTATGGGTGTATCTGGCGGTGAAGTTGGTGCATTAACAGGACCTTCACTTATGCCTGGTGGACAAAAAGACGCATTTGATAAAGTCAGTCATATCTTAGAAGCAATTTCAGCAAAAGCAAAAGACGGCGCACCATGTGTAGCTTATATTGGACCTAATGGCGCTGGTCATTATGTTAAAATGGTTCATAATGGCATAGAATACGCTGATATGCAATTAATTGCTGAAAGTTATGCAATGATGAAAGATTTACTAGGTATGTCTCACGAAGATATAGCGCAAACATTTAAAGATTGGAATGCTGGTGAATTATCAAGTTACTTAATTGAGATTACTGGTGACATTTTCAATAAATTAGATGATGAAACTGATGGACCTTTAGTTGAACAAATCTTAGATACTGCTGGTCAAAAAGGTACAGGTAAATGGACATCTATCAACGCATTAGAATTAGGTATTCCATTGACTATTATTACTGAATCTGTATTTGCTCGTTTTATCTCTTCAATTAAAGAAGAACGTATAAATGCTTCAAAACAATTAAATGGCCCAAATGCTAAATTTGAAGGAAACAAAGAAGCATTTCTAGAAAAAATTCGCAAAGCGCTTTACATGAGTAAAATATGTTCTTATGCACAAGGTTTTGCTCAAATGAGAAAAGCAAGTGAAGACAACGAATGGGAACTTCAACTTGGTGAATTAGCTATGATTTGGCGCGAAGGTTGCATTATCCGTGCACAATTTTTACAAAAAATAAAAGAAGCATATGATAATGATAAAGATTTACAAAATTTATTATTAGATCCTTATTTCAAAGATATTGTAACGAATTATCAAGATGCTTTACGTGATGTAGTAGCAACAGGTGTACAAAATGGCGTCCCTACGCCAGGTTTCTCTGCAAGCATTAACTATTATGATAGTTACCGTTCAGAAAACTTACCTGCTAACTTAATCCAAGCACAACGTGATTATTTTGGTGCGCATACTTATGAACGTAAAGATCGTTCTGGCATATTCCATACACAATGGATTGAAGACTAGATTACGTATATAATTGACGATTTAAGCAAAGCATAGCGCTTGGGATATAAATACCCATGTTCAAAATAAGAGGGCCAACCCGTAATATCGGGTTGGCTCTCTTTATATTTAAAACCTTATGTTTTTAAATATAATATGGCTCAATTCTCATTAACAATGTAAATGTCAATCTTAACTCCTATGAATGATAGAATACGATTTGTAAACAAAATGAAAATAGAATATATTTTTTAACATATTACTTGTTATCAATAACAATAAATATACAACTTTACCTCCAACACAATACAGGTTAGTAACATTGATTTTTATGCAAACGATTGCATATATCTTTTGACTTTTATTTACTTATTCATTACGCTAATCATGCAACTAAATAATAATTTAGCCCTCAGTAGCAGAGATGAAGAAGTTAAATATATGATTTTTCATCATTCAGTGGACGAATTTATTTTATTATATCCTATAGAACTTGATAAAAGCACTAATTTATTAAAATTACATAAAGCACCTTATGCAGTAATGGGTAAATCTTTAGATGATAATGATGACTTCTGAATCATTAACTAACTACCTTATACAACAAAATCATACGCGTTTATTGTTTTTAGCTGAAAAAGATAAATATCAAGTTGTTAAAGATATAATCTGCGGTTTGCAAAACATATTTCAATTTAATGAAGTTACAGCGATATTAAATTGATTGATATAGATATAGGGCGAATAAAAACTATTTGAATACCTTAATATCAATACATAAATTGCCAACTGGTATAATTATATCTGGTACTATGTTAAATCATCTTCTACTTAGTATTTAAACATTAAAATTACAGATGATATACATACTAATACTATTAGCAAATATTATATAACAAGATTTGCGACATCTCCTTAAATAACGGTAGAGATATTTTCAAAATCTTTGAGAGAACGTGCTAGATTAAAATTAGTAGCATTGATTAAAAATCCAAAAATAAAGAAACAAAATATTGAAATAGTTACGAAAATTAATAAACTTAAATCCATACATATAAAGGAGCATCTATATGATTAAACAATGGTGGAAAGAAGCTGTTGCTTACCAAGTTTATCCACGAAGTTTTAAAGATACAAATAATGATGGTATTGGTGATTTAACAGGTGTTATAGAAAAATTAGATTATCTTTATGATTTAGGCATTGATGTGATTTGGCTTAGTCCAATGTATAAATCCCCTAATGATGACAATGGTTATGATATTAGTGATTATAAAGATATTATGGATGAATTTGGAACGATGTCAGATTTCAACCAACTGTTAGAAGCAGTGCACCAAAGAGACATGAAATTAATTTTAGATTTAGTAGTTAATCATACGTCAGATGAACATCCATGGTTTATAGAATCAAAATCTAGTATAGATAATCCTAAAAGAGACTGGTATATATGGAAAGATCCAAAACCAGATGGCTCTGAACCAAATAATTGGGAAAGTATATTTAATGGTTCTACATGGGAGTTTGATGAACATACTGGTCAATATTATTTTCATTTATTTAGTAAAAAACAACCAGACTTAAATTGGGCAAATGACGAAGTAAGAAATGCAATTTTTAATATGATGAACTGGTGGTTTGAAAAAGGCATCGATGGTTTTAGAATAGACGCTATTACTCATATTAAGAAAACATTTGAAGCAGGTGATTTAAATGTGCCTGAAGGTAAAACTTATGCACCAGCATTTGAAGTTGATATGAACCAGCCGGGCATTCAAACTTGGCTACAAGAGATGAAAGCTAAGTCGTTGAGTAAATACGATATTATGACTGTAGGAGAAGCAAATGGTGTGAGCCCTGATGATGCTGAGCTATGGGTTGGTGAACAAATCGGAAAATTTAATATGATCTTTCAATTTGAACATTTAGGTTTATGGAATTCTGGCGATATCAAATTTGACGTAAATGCTTATAAAAAAGTGCTGAATCATTGGCAGAAAAAACTTGAAAATGTTGGATGGAACGCATTATTTATAGAAAACCATGACCAACCTCGTCGTGTATCAACTTGGGGAGACGATACATATTATTGGTTTGAGTCAGCTACAAGTCATGCTATTGTTTACTTTTTACAACAAGGGACACCGTTTATCTATCAGGGGCAAGAAATCGGTATGACAAATTACCCATTTAAAGATATTGAGACCTTTAATGACGTAGCCGTAGTAAACGAATATAAAATCGTCAAAAAGCAAGGTGGAGATGTTACAAAACTATTAGATAAACACAAGGTGGAAAATAGGGATAATTCACGTACACCGATGCAATGGGACGATTCTGATTTTGCAGGGTTCTCCCAAGTAGAACCTTGGTTCCCAGTCAATCCAAACTATAAAACAATTAATGTTGCACAACAACAAGATGACCCAGATTCAATTTTAAACTTTTATAAGTCATTAATTAACTTGAAAAAATCTCATGACATTTTTACTTACGGTATATTTAATTTAGTAGATCCAGACAACAGTCAAATATTTGCTTATACAAGAGAATTGGGTAACCAAATGGTTTTGGTAGTTGGTAATTTAACAGATAAAAAAGCAACACTTAATTATCCAATCAATTTCAAACAAGAAAATATATTATTACACAATTATAAGCATAGCTTCCCAGATGTTGAAAACATTCAACCATACGAATCGTTTGTTATTAGAATATAAGTGAATTTAGTGAATTTGCTCAATAAACAAATTAAAAAACGGACAGATCATAAAAAATAAAACGCATCTTCATTTTATTAGAAGAAAAAATTTCTAATTTTGGATCTGAATACTTATCTTAGTATTATAGTTCAAGCTGCAGTATCTCACTCGTAATATCCTACTTAAGCAATCAGTATGTTAAAAACCACAATGATTTCAATGTAAACAAAAAAAGACAAGAGCTAGGGCTCTTGTCTCAAACTGTCGACAAAGTCTCCAATTTTGTTGGCAGTTTTTTTGTACGCTTTTCATGGACACTGATTTAGCCTGTAGTATTCAGCTAGCGCTCTTCTCTCAGGAGTCGGCCAAACCTCTGCCGGTATGATACAAAAATATTATAATATATAAATTAAAGAGTGGTAGTGTTTATTATTTTATTTAAATGCTTAATAATCTAATTTATTATATTGTTCTTGATCGACAGGCATCCATAATTGGACTTTCGTGAAAGGGTTGTCGAAAGAAATATCAAATGGGTATATTTCAACATACAGACTATTATGCTCATAAGGTAAAGTCATTTGGAGACTCGTTTCAATATAATACCAAGCTTCATTAATGACATAGTCTATTTCACCCTGTAAGTTGAATTTAGCATATTGTCTTTCAGGTAAAAATCGATCTTCTAAATGTGCAGGATAACGTTCACTAGGAACACCTACAAATATTTCCATGCCTTGATCAAGTGGGCAGTTAACCACAAATAGTTCATATGGACTGACATCATTATATCGTTGTAATTCTTTAATTTTACCTTCAACCAATAAATCTTCTAAGAAATCAGGTACTTTATAAGGGTTATCTATTTCCTCTGAATCTAAAAATTTAGCATAACCTACTAATGAAATACCTGGCGTATCTTCCAAACGATACGTATAGGGTGCACGTTCAGTAGTAGTAAGTTTAATATAAAGCCTTGGTTGCATTTTTAATTCGTCTCGTTTTGTATTGACTTGAATAGGAGAAACGCCATGAAAGTCACTAAAATCATTGGCAAAATCATTAGTATCTTTGTAGTTGTACTTTTTTGCGACATCCACCAAGCGCGTTGAACCGCTTAAAATATCTTTGGCTGCTAAAGTTAATCTTCTTGATCTAGCATATTCTGTTGGTGACTGGCCCACAATCATTTTAAATGATTGGTCAATATGGAACGGTGAAAGACCAACGTAATCACTCAATGCTTGCAAATATAGAGGCTCTAGCAAATGATCTTCAATATACACAATTGCCTGTTGAATTTGCTTGATAACGTCCAAAACTTTCACTCCTAATTTAGTTAAATACAAGTATATATTTAACTTTGTTTCTATACATAATGTTATGAATAATTGATGATTAATACTATTTTACATCATTTTTGTTCTACTGACATCTCAAAAATATTAAATAGGATAAAATGTAAACAAGTTAAAAATTACTTATGTATGATTCAATCAATAGTCTAAATCATAACACAAACGAGGTATAAGAAAAAAGCAACAACACAAGCTATATTTCAAACTTGTATTATTGCAATATTTAAAAACTATAAATTAGTGTATATCGTCCCACCAATGGAAACCATCTCTACTTAAAAGTAATTCACTAGCTAATGGGCCGTTTGTCCCAGCAGTGTAGTTAGGGAATTCTGGTTCACTTTGATTCCATTCTTCTTGAATCGCATCAACAAATTTCCAAGTTGATTTTAATTCTTCCCAATGCGTAAAGTTCGTCGCATCACCATTTAAACAATCAAATAATAAATTTTCATAAGCATCTACCGTGTTCATTTTATCTTGTGCGCTCATCGCATATGATAATTGAACTGGCTCAGTTTCGATACCTTGAACATTTTTTTTGGCGTTTAAATGAAGTGAAACGCCTTCGTTAGGTTGAATATTAATTACTAATAAATTGGAATCTAATTTTTTATCTGTTTTGTAATATAGATTCATTGGTACTTCTTTAAATTCTACAACGACTTGAATGGTCTTACTCTTCATGCGTTTACCAGTTCTAATATAGAATGGCACACCAGCCCATCTAAAGTTATCGATTGTTAATTTACCGGAAACAAAGGTTGGTGTAGTAGAATCTTCAGCTACGCGATCTTCGTCTCTATAACGCTTAACCTTTTGACCTTCAATGATACCTTCATCGTATTGTCCACGAACAAAGTTTTGACGGACTTCATCAGGTTGTAATTTACGTAGTGATTTCAAAGCTTTTACCTTTTCTGCTCTGATATCTTCACTTTTCAGACTGATGGGTGCTTCCATTGCTAGTAGGGCGACCATTTGTAACATATGGTTTTGTACCATATCTTTCAATGCACCACTAGACTCATAGTAACCGCCTCTATCTTCAACACCTAAAACCTCAGATGAAGTAACTTGGATATTTGAAATATATTTGTTATTCCATAACGGTTCAAACATCGCATTAGCAAAACGTAATACTTCAATATTTTGTACCATGTCTTTGCCTAGATAGTGATCAATACGATAAATTTCTTCTTCTTTAAACGAATGACGCAATTGTTCATTTAATTCTTCAGCAGATTCTAAATCTGAACCAAACGGTTTTTCAATGACTAAACGTTTGAAACCACTTGTATCTGTTAAGCCAGAAGATTTTAAATAATCTGATATAACACCAAAGAAATTAGGCGCCATAGCTAAATAAAATAATCTATTGCCTTGTAATTGGAACTCATGATCTAATTTATTACTAAACTCTAATAACGATTGATAACTTGCTTCATCACTTACGTCATGCTTGTGATAAAATACGTGCTCCATAAACTTATCTAGATGCTTAGTGTCTTTGACATGTTCTTGAATTGACGACTTCACTTGACTACGGAAATCATCATTTGATAAGTCTCTTCTACCAATTCCAACAATCGCAATATGTTCATTCAAATTTTCTTGCTGATATAAATGGAATAGCGATGGAAATAATTTTCTGTGACTAAGATCACCAGTTGCTCCAAAAATAGTTATTAAGCATGGGATATCTTTATTTCTAGTATTCAAGATCAAAACCTCAATTCTTTATTAAATCTGTATTTATTATAGACCAATCTACTGCTATGTTCCCACAATTTTGCTTGTGTTATCATATTTTATTATATTTTTCGTTCTTTTATATGATAAAATATGAAGCAGAAGAGGAGGCATATGCATGGAAATTACGTTTTTTGGGACAAGTGCTGGTCTACCAACTAAAGACAGAAATACGCAGGCAATTGCTTTAAATTTAGAGCCTTATTGTAATAGTATTTGGCTTTTTGATGTCGGTGAAGGGACACAACATCAAATACTGCATCACTCAATTAAATTAGGGAAAGTAGATCACATTTTTATTACGCATATGCACGGAGACCATATTTTTGGATTGCCTGGTTTATTAACAAGTCGCTCTTTCCAGGGCGGAGAAGGTAAACCACTTACAATTATTGGGCCTAAAGGTATAAAGTCGTATGTAGAAACTACACTTAATTTATCAGAATCTAAGTTAAATTATCCTGTTACATATATCGAGATAGAAGAACAACTATCTTACCAACACAACGGTTTTAATGTTGAAGCGTATATGCTAAACCATGGCATACCATCATTTGGATACAGAGTAGAAGTGCCCTATAAATCTGGTAAAATTAATGTTGAAGCACTTAAAAAAATTGGTTTAGAACCTGGACCTAAATATCAAGATGTTAAAAATAATGAAACATTCGAATACAAAGGAACAATATATAATTCCAACGACTTTAAAGATGATGCTACAAAAGGGCCAGTTGTAGCGATATTTGGTGATACAATGCCATGTAAAAACGAATTGCTTATCGCACGCGATGCGACAGTAATGGTACACGAAAGCACATATATAGAGGGTGACAAAACATTGGCTAATAGTTATCATCACAGCCATATTGATGACGTTTTTGAATTAATCAGAGAAGCTCAAGTAGACTATAGTTTGATTACGCATATCAGTAATCGTTATACCAAAGAAGAAGTTAATGAAATTAGTAAAAGATTAAAATCTTTAGATGATACACCGCCATTTAATTTTGTTAGTGATTTTGATTCATGGCAGTTTTGAAAATAGGATTGAGAAATAAATAATATTTCAATCTCGAATATCATAGTAGCACTAGGTAACTGGAATGCAAATGTAAAGTCTATTTCCATTAAAAAAGCGGGGCAGAAAGTCTGGTTTTTAATCAGATTTCCTGTCCCGTTTCCGTGTAACAAACATAAATGAATCTCAAAGTTAATATGCTTTAGTTTTAAAAATCAATAGTTTTTTATTGCAATTTAAATTACAATTATGCTTAATCATTATCTTGGTTTGATAATTCAATACTTCTATTAACTGCAGCACGTAGACAATCTTCAAAAATACCTTCAATGTCGTGCTCTGCTAACGCATTAAGTCCTGATTGAGTCGTTCCACCTTTAGAAGTAATATTCTTTCTTAACTGTTCCATACTTAATTCTGAACGTTCAATCATTTTACTTGTACCTATAATTAAATTACGAATGGATTCTTCTACTTGGGATTTTTCTAGGCCCAAACGCGTACCAGCAGTAACGTATTGTTCAAATACATGATATAAAAAGGCTGGCCCACTACCTGTAATGGCTGTAACTTGATGCAAATTATCTTCTGAAACTTCAATAGCAGAGCCAAACGCATTTATTAAATCATCAACTTCTTCTTTAGATTTAGCTCCGAAATTATTTGAGAAACTAATACCGGTTACGGAATGTCCTACTTGAGCGTTAGTATTTGGCATAGTACGTGCGATAGGATTGCTTGTTTCTAATTTATCTTTAATATAACTAATCGGTAACCCAGCCATGATTGAAATAAATTTATTTTTTTCGTTGATATGAGGTTTAATTCGCTCAGCTAAACTATCAAAATCATACGGTTTAGTGCCTAAAAACACATAATCAGCATCTTTTAATAAAGCGGCGTCGTCATAACTATAATTAACGCCTAATTCGTCTGCATATGCTTTTAATGCTACTTCATTAGATCGATTGGTTAAATAAATTTTATCGGAATCAATTACTTTAGAGTTAACAATTCCTGTAAATATTGCATGTGCCATATTACCAGCACCATAAAATACGAGTTTCATGTAAAGACTTCACTTCCCCTTTGTTTTTTATGTTTCCATACTAACATAGTTTTAAAATATGGCTAATAATTTTAAAAAATGCATGACAAAATGCAATTCAATACATATACTAGTACTAAGTTCAAAAAGGTAGGGATTTCATTATGATTGGTAAACATTATGTTTTAACAGGTGGCACAAGCGGGTTAGGTCAATCTATTTTACAGTCACTACTTCATAAAAGCGTGTATGTAACAGTGCTTGCAAGAAACCCAGAGAAATTAAATTACATTAAAGCGCAATACGACACAAATCACTTAACTATAATCAAATGTGATTTACAATCTCAAGCACAAATTTTAGATTTAGATATGCATTTTAAACATACAAAAATTGATGGTTTCATCTATAGTTCCGGACTAGGTTATTTTAAATCAATAGAAAACCATACAGTAACTGAAATGCAAGAAACCTATAATTTAAATGTGGTCCATTTTAATATTTTATTAAAAGTGTTACAACCTTATCTATCTAAAAATCCTTCTATTGTTGGTATTGGTAGCCAATCTGCTTTTTTAACACAAGGCTATGCAGCGCATTATGGCGGAAGTAAAGCGGCCTTGAATCAAGTGTTAAACGCATTACGCATAGAAAAACCAAATTATCATGTCATGACTGTCAACACTGGCCCAATAGCAACACCGTTCCATGATAAAGCAGACCCAACCTTAAAGTTTGCTCAAAAATATAAAAAAATGATGCTTAATCCTGATGTATTAGCAGACCAAATTATTAATAGTATCATAAACAAAAAGATAGAACTCAACGAACCCAAATGGATGCATATCATGCTAAAGTTTTATCAATTACTACCTCGTTTTATTGAAAAAAACTTTGTGTCATTGTTTAAAAACAAAGCTTAACCTTTTTACACAATGTCTAAATGATAAATCCAATATATCAAATAATTTTTTATTATTAAGCTAGAGTTCTATAACTTTTATACTCTTTTTAGTTTAAAAAAGTTTAAAGCAAATAGTTATATCCAAATAACATAAGGCGTATTACTTCGGATAATTCAGGTAAATGGGATAGTCAAAAATGGTATCTATGAAAGTTGTGCTATTTTAGCTAACAATTGAATTGTATTCTAAAAAGGAGATAGGCGTTTTTAAGTTTGAGTCTACTGCTGCTGACAAAAGATGAACTTAAACTATTTATTTCTAATAACGCTATTTTTACAAAATAAAAAAACGTCAAGTTCCTTATAACTTGGAACCTAACGTTTTTGACTAAATGAAAAAAGAATTAATTTAAGTGCTGTGTATAGTTTAAATCTTTAACACGATCTTGGGCTGCTTTTAATTTTTCTAGGCTTATATCTTTCGAATGTAGGTAGTTGTTTACATTTTCGTCTAGCTGTTCTGGGCTACTTGCACCAACGATAATAGAACCTAAAGCATCGTGTGAGGTTAAATAATTAAAGGTAAGCGCAGTTAAATTACTTTCTATTTCTTTAATTGAAGCAATTGTTTCTCCTAGTTCTTGATACGTATAATCAAAAATACCTTCGCTAAATTTTGAATCTAACACACTATTACTTTTTGCTGTTAATAGGCCTTTAAATACTGGCCCACGAGCTAAGACTTTTACTTTTTTAGCATGCACATCATCTAATAATGGCTCTGGTCTGTTATCAATTAAATTAAATTGAGACATAAGTGTTTCGATGTCGCTGTGTTTTAAATAATAATCAATCACGTTAGGTCTAATTGACGAGATACCGTAAGCTCGTATGATGCCTTCCTTTTTTAATTCGTCAAAGGCGCTAATCGTTTCATCCAAAGGATCACCGATTGTTCCGCCATGCAATTGATATAAATCTAAGTGGTCTAAACCTAATCGTTGTAGCGAACCTTTAACTGCTTCTTTAATATAAGATTTAGAAGGATCCCATGTTGTAGAGCCATCATCTTTCAAACGATTACCCACTTTCGTTCCAATTACAATATCGTCTCTGTTTTGATATTTTTTTAAAGCTTCTCCTACTATAGCTTCGTTTACACCTTTATCATACATATCAGCTGTATCAAAATACGTGATACCATGTTCTATTGCACGTTCTATGATAGGTTCTGCTTGCTTTTTATCAGTGCCGAGACTCATACAACCTAAACCTAACTCTGAAATTTCAATGCCACTTTTTAAAACATTTTTTTGCATGTTGTTTCTCCTTTCGATACACTTAAATAATAGGGCGTAGACATAATAAAGTAAGATGAACATTTTCATTATTAACTATCTATACATAGCTAAAAAACAAATAAATCATTTAACGCATTGATTTGTTAAATCGCTAACCCCTTAATTACTAATGTGTTTATCTTAACAATATCTTAAACCAATTAAAAGGACTGTGATTATTTATGAACTTATTTGAAAAAACAATACATAGAGCTTCCATTTATAAAGGCGCGATCATCGATTTGGAAGTCCACGATGTTGAACTACCCGACGGTCAAAATTCTAAACGTGAGCTGATATATCACAATGGCGCTGTTGCTGTTTGTGCTATCACGCCAGATGATAAGATTATATTAGTCAAACAATTTCGAAAAGCATGTGAAAAACCACTTTTAGAAATCCCAGCTGGTAAATTAGAAAAAGGGGAAGAGAGAGAAGCTGCAGCAAAACGTGAGCTCCAAGAAGAGACCGGTTATATTGCTGAAGAATTAGAACTTATTTCAGAAATGTATGGTTCTCCAGGTTTCTCAAATGAAAAAATATCTATATATTTAGCTAAAGATTTAAAAAATGGCGAAATGCATTTAGATGAGGATGAATTTTTAGAATTAGAATACTATCATATGAGTGAGATACAAACAATGCTAGATAATAAAGTATTTGAAGATGCAAAAACCATTATCGCGTTACAATATATTTTACTTAATTATAATCATTATAAATAAGAGGCGAGAATACTTGCGCTTTTTATCAATTATTGGTATTTTATATATATAAATCATAACTAAATTAAAATGATTATAATTATTAGTAGGGGAGTGAGGCTTCCGTGGAAGAACGTTTAAATCGCGTGAAGCAGCAATTACAGCAATCATCTTATAAATTGACTCCACAACGCGAGGCAACTTTGAGAGTTTTAATTGAAAATGAAAAAGATCATTTAAGTGCTGAAGATGTTTATTTAAAGGTCAAGGATAAGGCGCCAGAAATTGGACTTGCAACGGTTTATCGTACACTAGAATTATTAGCAGAACTCAAAGTAGTTGATAAAATAAATTTTGGCGATGGCGTAGCTCGTTTTGACTTAAGAAAAGAAGGTGCAAAACATTTCCACCATCATCTAGTTTGTATGGAATGTGGGAAAGTAGAAGAAATCGAAGAAGATTTGTTACCTCGTGTGGAGGAAAGAGTCGAAAATGAGTTTAATTTTAAAATATTAGACCATCGTTTAACGTTTCATGGTGTATGCGCTTCATGCCAAGCTAAAGGAAAATAAATCGAAAATGACTATTTCAGAAATAGAGGTAGTATAGTGAATAATATGATAGATGAATATTTAAAATTTATACAACTTGAAAAAGGATTAAGTGTAAATACAATAGGCGCATATCGCCGCGATTTAAAGAAATATGCTGAATTTATAGAATCACGCAAAATCAGCCATATAGATTTTGTAGATAGACAATTAATTCAAGAATGCTTGGGACACCTTCATGATGAAGGTGCCTCTTCGAAATCATTAGCTCGATTTATTTCAACCATACGAAGCTTTCATCAATTTGCTTTAAGAGAAAAATACGCTGCCAAAGATCCAACTGTATTAATTGAAACACCTAAATATGATCGTAAATTACCAGACGTATTAGAAGTCGAGGAAGTACTTAGATTATTAGAAACACCTAATTTATCTAAAAATAACGGTTATAGAGATAGAACAATGCTAGAATTGCTTTATGCTACAGGTATGCGCGTTTCTGAACTTATCCAAATTGAATTAGAAGATATTAATTTAATTATGGGGTTCATACGTGTATTTGGTAAGGGGAATAAAGAACGTATTGTACCATTAGGCGATACAGTTATTGAATTTTTAAATACTTATCTTGAAACAGTTCGACCTCAACTTTTAAAAAACACTGTAACTAATGCACTATTTTTAAATATGCATGGAAAACCTTTATCAAGACAGGCTATATGGAAAATGATTAAACAAAATGGTATTAAAGCAAATATTTTGAAAACTTTAACACCTCATACTTTAAGACATTCATTTGCAACACACCTGCTGGAAAACGGAGCAGATTTACGTGCAGTTCAAGAAATGTTAGGGCATTCTGACATTTCAACTACGCAATTGTATACACATGTGTCTAAATCACAAATTCGTAAAATGTATAACGAATTTCATCCACGAGCATAAACACAGACCAGTTTATTCGGTTGAATAACTAGTCTGTGTTTTTTAACATAGTATATGTGGAAAATATAACTTCAATAAAATGCCACTATAATTTTATTGTGCATTATGTCGCGCTTGTAATGCACGTTGTCTAGCAGCTTCAACTTCAGTACGATCTCTTTTTAAATGGTGATCTATAATATAACTATCTTCTATTTTATAAAAAGTCACTATATAATTAGGATATCTTTTTAATATGTCTTCTTCCATTTCGTTTGTAATAGGTAATTGAATTGGCGTAAAAGATTGTTCTCTATTAACTGTTTTTATCAAAGTTTGTATTTGCTGTTGATATGCTTGTATATCAAGACCAATGTTTAAAGCTGAATCAAATTTTCGAATCACACTTAATGCCTTTTTAAAAGATTTAACAGCGCCTACAAAATTTTGTCTTCTGTAATGATAACAACCTGTCGCAGTTAAGATTAAACTAACAATTGCGTCCTCTTTACTATAATGCGGGTTTGCTTTCCAAGCATCTTCTAAAATGTCATGACAAAGAAAGTAATGTTGTTGCGTATGAAATTGAAAATAAAAATCTTGTAATGCATTTCTTAACATGAATATCGCTCCAAATTTAAATGTTTATACTAAACATGCTATAATATTTTAGTGAATTCCGCACTTAACTTGCTAATATGAGGTAGATAAAAATGTATGAAGTAAAACTCGATGCCTTTAATGGACCTTTAGATTTATTATTGCATCTTATTCAAAAATTTGAAATTGATATATATGATATTCCTATGAAATCATTAACAGAGCAGTATATGCAATATATACATGCGATGAACCGATTAGAAATTAACGTGGCAAGTGAATATTTAGTTATGGCATCAGAATTACTTATGATTAAAAGTAAAATGCTATTACCTCAATCAGAAGACGTTGAGGATATAGACGATGATCCACGTGAAAATTTAGTTGAACGATTAATAGAATATCAAAATTATAAAGCGTATACAGTTCTTTTAAATGAAAAAAGAGCAGAAAGAGAACAATATTATGCTAAACATCCAACTGATTTAACGCATTTAGAATCAAATGAAACTTGGGATTCAAACCATACGATTGACTTAACTGAATTGATCATCGCCTATCAAAAAGTAAAAAATCGTGTCGAATATCAAACGCCTAAAACAGTCGATATTCGAAAAGATACATTTACAATTCAACAAGCTACTTCTCAAGTTACCAAACGTTTGAAAGATCATGAATCATTTAACTTTTTTAGCTTATTTAATTTTACTGAACCATTAGAAATGGTGGTTACTCATTTCCTTGCAATACTAGAAATGTCAAAATCAGGTATTGTAAATATAGAACAGCAAAAAAGCTTTGAAGATATAAATATTTTAAGAGGAGTTAACTATGGCATTGAACGATAAAGGAGTTCTAGAAGCATTACTTTATACAGCTGGGGATGAAGGACTTGAAGAAAAGCAAATTCTAGAGATATTAGAAATTGATCAAAATACATTGCATACTTTAATCACCGAATATGATGCTTCTGGGCTAGAGATCCAACATTTTGGCAATAATTATGTACTTACAACAAAAAAAGATGCTTCAGAATATATCGAAAAATTAATAGAACAAAAATCAAAATTGAAATTATCACAAGCAGCTATGGAAGCTTTATCTATTATTGCATATAATCAACCCTTATCTCGTAGTGATATCGAAATGATTAGAGGCATTAATTCAGATGGTGCCGTTAAAACTTTGATAGCGCGTGGTTTAATTGAAGCGAAAGATGAACAAGATTCTAGAAGCCAACAGCTATATACAACAGAGTTATTCCTAAATGTATTCGGCATTGAACATTTAGATGATCTACCAACTACAGATGAAGAAGATGAAGAAATTGAAGCTTTCTTTAGTAACTTAGTCAACCAAAAAGGAGATAATAATGAGTAAAGAAATAGAAAGATTACAAAAACGTATTGCAAACAGTGGTTATACTTCAAGACGTAAAGCTGAAACCTTAATCACAGAAGGTAAAGTCAAAGTAAACGGTGAAACAGAAACTGAACTAGGTACAAAGGTAAAGCCTACTGACACGGTGGAAGTAGAAGGCGTTAAATTGGAACAAGAAGATAAATTATATATCCTTTTTTATAAACCAGCGCAAGTGATTACGAGTGTGTCTGATGATAAAGGTAGAAAAGTAGTTACTGATTACTTTAAACAAATCAAAACAAGGATTTATCCAGTTGGTCGTTTAGATTATGATACATCTGGTTTACTATTGCTAACGAACGATGGAGAATTCACAAATTTAATGACGCACCCACGTTACAAAATTAAAAAGAAATACGTCGTTAAATTAAAAGGTTATCTTATGCGTGAAGAAGTTAAAGCGTTAGAACAAGGCATTAAATTAGAAGATGGTAAGACGCAACCTGCCAACGTAAAAATTAAAAATCAAGATAAAGACAAAAATTCAACGCTTGTAGAGATTACAATAACGGAAGGACGTAATAGACAAGTTAGACGTATGTTTGAGCATTTTGGTTACCAAATATCAAAATTACAACGTATAGAATTTGGGCCTTTAGATTTAAAAGGATTGAATGCTGGTGAAGGCAGAGTGCTTACACCGCATGAAGTAAAAGTATTACGTCAATTGGCTGAACATGGTCATTAATTGTGTGAACCTATAGGCAACAACCAGATATTGATAAAAAATTCACAAACTTTTCATTCTTAAGCACTTTTATGCTTCAACCTATGATATAATGTGATTGAAATTGAAAGATAGCAGTGTGGGAGGGTACGAAACCTATGTCAAACGAAATACTTATCGTTGATGATGAAGATAGAATCAGACGATTATTAAAATTGTACTTAGAAAGAGAATCTTTTGAAACACATGAAGCTAGAGATGGACATGAAGCGTATAAAATGGCAATGGAACATGATTATTCATGTATTTTATTAGATTTAATGTTGCCAGAGATGGATGGTATTGCTGTTGCATCTAGGTTAAGAGAACATAAAGAAACACCTATTATTATGTTAACTGCAAAGGGTGAAGAAACAAATCGAGTAGAAGGATTTGAATCCGGTGCAGATGATTATATCGTTAAACCTTTTTCACCTCGCGAGGTTGTATTACGTGTCAAAGCTTTATTAAGACGCACTCAGGTAGCACATACAGAACAAAGCGAACCCCATGCACGAGATTTAATCGAGTTTGAACATCTTGTGATTGATAATGATGCGCATAGAGTACTGGCTGATAATAATCAAGTAAACCTGACACCAAAAGAATATGAACTTTTAATCTTTTTAGCGAAAACACCAAACAAAGTCTTTGATCGTGAACAGCTTTTAAAAGAAGTCTGGCACTATGAGTTCTATGGTGATTTGCGTACAGTTGATACACATGTAAAACGTTTAAGAGAGAAATTAAATCGAGTTTCAGAGAATGCAGCTCAAATGATTCAAACCGTTTGGGGTGTGGGTTATAAATTCGAGGTTAAATCTGATAATGAACCGACTCAATAATGTCGTAGTAAAACTGTGGTTAACTATAATCTTTATAGTAACGACAGTTTTAATTTTATTAAGCGCAGCCCTTATAACGTTTATACAATCTTACTTTACGCAAGAAACAGAGGATTCATTACTCAAAGATGCAAAAAGAATTAGCCATTTGGTTGAAAGTTCAGATGATAAAGCAACAGCTATTAGACACAGTAAATCATTAATCGAAGGTCCAGTAGGTCTGATTATTATGAATAACAAGCACATGGATAGTGCAAATAAAGATGAAACTAAAGAAAAGATGTTCAGAGAAATTAAAGATAATAAAGATTACGAAAAAGTATTCGACAAAGGAGAGCAAATATCAGAACACGTCACGGTTGATATAAAACAACAACAAAAGACATATGTATTAATTGGCTATCCATCTAAAAATCTTGATTCCAGTCAGCATAATAGCAAGTACAGTGGTGTATTTATTTACCAAGATTTAAAAACGATTGAAGATACAAACAATGTCATTACTGTCATTATTTTAATTATTGCTATAATCTTTTTAGCTATAACGACAGTATTTGCATTTTTCTTATCTTCTCGTATCACAAAACCACTTAGAAAATTAAGAACACAAGCACTCAAAGTTTCTAAAGGGGACTATGCACAAGTTGTTCCTGTTAATTCACGAGATGAAATAGGTGAACTTTCACGGGCTTTTAATACGATGAGCTCTGAAATACAACAACATATAGATGCACTATCATCTTCTAAAAATATACGAGATAGTTTAATTAACTCGATGGTCGAAGGCGTACTAGGATTTAATGATAAAAAAGATATTATTATATCTAATAAAATGGCACAAAACATTTTAAAAATATTGGATAAACATGATTTAGAAAAACTAGATCGTCAAAACGAATTAACATTTAAAACAAAACAAACACAATTCGAAGAATACGAGATTAGCACACGTTATTTTGTTATTATTTCAAGTTATATCGAACAAATACAACCAGACGGTAGAAGCGGTATTGTTGCAATTATTCGTGATATGACAAATGAGCATAATATTGACCAGATGAAAAAAGATTTTATTGCTAATGTATCACACGAACTCCGCACACCCATTTCTTTATTGCAAGGTTATACAGAATCAATCGTAGATGGTATTGTAACTGAACCTGAAGAAATACATGAATCATTGTCTATTGTACTGGACGAAACGAAACGTTTAAATCGTTTAGTAAATGAGTTACTCAATGTAGCACGGATGGATGCTGAAGGGTTAACCGTAGAAAAGGTTGTACAACCCATCGATCCGTTATTAAGCAGAATGCAACAAAAATACCAAAAACAAGCAAATGATTTAGGTTTAACTATGAATTTAAATCCCAATACTCAGAATCAATTGTGGTATTTTGATACAGATAGAATTGAACAAGTGCTAACTAACCTTATTGATAATGCTACTAGATATACTGAACCTGGCGATTTAATTTCAATTAGTTATGGCGAATCTGATAATGAAAATATACTTTATATCACTGATACTGGTTCTGGTATAGCACCTGAGCATTTACAGCAGGTATTTGATCGTTTTTATAAAGTTGATACTGCACGTAAACGTGGCAAACAAGGTACTGGCTTAGGGTTATTTATTTGCCGTATGATTATTGATGAACATGGAGGCTCTATAGAAGTAAAAAGTGAACTAGGTGAAGGTACGACTTTCATTATTAAACTACCAAAACCAGTGGATCACGATATTAGTAAATAAATTTGCTAACATATAATTGTAGCAATCTCTCTTAATATTAAATAATTCAGAAATAACGTGTTTAATTTAGAAAGAATGGGCAATAAGTTAAACCTGTATCATTTTATAACCATTCCATATTTGTATTTAAAAGTACATGAATACCTTCATCTAAAGTCGAGGTTAGAAATCAGTTAACATATTCTGTTTTCTAATCTCGTTTTTAATTTTATAAATGCTACTGTTTTAATGAATAAGAGCATGTCTGTTGTTTTTATCTGAGTAATAGGCTATGATATATTTATAAAAATTAAGAAATTCATCTTCGGGGCAGGGTGTGATTCCCAACCGGCAGTAAATAAAGCCTGCGACCTATTTATCTTTTAAAGATAGATGGCTGATCTAGTGCGAATCTAGAGCCGACAGTATAGTCTGGATGGGAGAAGATGGAGGGTTTTTGTTATGCAATTAAATCCTCCTTTTCTATGCAAGGTGAATGGAAGGAGATAATTTAATATGCAACAACAAACCAAAAGACTTATTACAATAAGTATGTTAAGTGCGGTTTCATTTATTTTAATGTTTATCAAATTTCCGATACCATTTTTACCACCGTATTTAACGTTAGATTTCAGCGATATTCCAGCATTGTTAGCTACTTTTAGCTTGGGCCCAATAGCAGGAATTATTGTATTGTTTATAAAAAACTTGCTTAATTTTTTGTTTAATATAGGCGATCCAGTTGGCCCTATTGCCAACTTTTTAGCTGGAGCAAGCTTTATTTTAACAGCTTTTTACGTTATCAAACATAAATCTACAATTAAAACACAAGTGGTTGGCTTTAGTATAGCTACGATTGTCATGACAATCGTCTTAAGTATTTTAAACTATTTTGTTTTATTACCGCTTTACGGAATGATAATGAACCTTTCTAATGTAGTTGAAAACATTAAAATCGTTGTTGTTTCAGGCGTTATTCCTTTTAATATTATTAAAGGAATCATTATTTCGTTAATATTTATACTTTTATTCAAACGTTTAAAGCATATTTTACCTAAATAAATATATATAATAACCATAAGAAAGCTGGATGAAACCCATTTTATAAATAGGAGTTCAAAGTCCAGCTTTTTTTATGATGTGGTCTTATGGATACAATTATAAAACTAAATTGATTATTTAAAAATTAAAAAACCCAGCGTTTTCATTTGTTTAATGACTACACTGAGTTTTATAAGATGTTTTATTTGAATAGATGCTTTATTCAAATTTTAAAGGGTCTCCGTCAAATGATTCTTCTTCAATTTTAATGGAATCTGTTGGGCAACCTTCTAATGCGTCTTCCATATCTTCATATAATTCTTCTGGTACTTCTGCAGTACCTTGGTTGTCATCTAGTATAACGTACGCGATACCTTCGTCATCGTAATCATATATATCAGGGGCAGCGGCACCACAAGCACCACATGCAATGCATGTATCCATATCAACAATTGTATATTTAGCCAATTTCTTCGCCTCCTTTAACAAACATGCTACACTAATAACACAATTAGTATTGTAGTTACTGTTTTAAATTTTTTCAAATGTTTTCGTTTTATAAAATGAGGGAGTAAACATGTATAATATAATTCACTTATCACTTACACAAGCACACAATTACAAAACTGAAAAAAGCATATATAATATTATCACAGGGAAAAAGTCTCATCAAACCTTTTTTGACGCCTGTAGTCAGCAACTCTTATCATTGTATCATAGCTTACCCAACCTAAAGTATCCATCATTTGTGGGAAATGTTCATGATTTCAAAATGAACGAAGATTCGGAACAACGTATACGCGTTCATCCGCGCCATACATACGATAGCTTATTAAATACATTTAAAGCAATTCAACTGCTAGTCCAAACAGTTTCTAATACAGAACATGGGATGTTTCAATTTATCCCTGTTACCCATCACAGTACAATTCAACAACGGGTAAAAGCAGTATATAAGGAAATTAAAAACGCTGACACACAATATAAATTAATTGAAGAGTTAAATGTTTTATTCAAATCGATTATAGAAAAAAATAACACACTTTACATACACTATTACTTGCAAGGTTTTGAAGAAAGCATGTATACACGACAGCAAATCAGTCTAATAGAAAATGTCTCTCAAAAAAGACTGTTTGAATTAGAATTAAATGATTTGGTCATGATGATGTTTGAATTAGAAGAACAAGCAAAGTATCCCATTTTAAACAAATTAATCATACTACCGACACTATTATTTAAGACTGAACAAACGTTTAGCGGAATTAAAAATGGTCTGAGCTTTAATCAATTAGCAAATATGCAAAACGTTAAACCTAATACAATTGAAGACCATATATTAGAGTTATTTATAAAAGGTTATTTATCTAAATACAAAGATTATTTAAATAGTCAACATGACACTTCATTTTTAAGATTTTATATCGGAAATCGTGGTGAGCGGTTAAGAAATTATAAAGAAAAATTTCCAGAACTCAGTTATTTCGAAATTAAATTATTGATTGTTGGATTTGAAAGAGGTGATTTAAATGTTACAACATGAATTACAGAAGTGGTTCGGGTTTGACTCGTTTAAACCTGGACAGCAAGCAATTATCGAACATGTACTCAATGGCAAAGATACTTTAGGCATATTACCTACAGGTAGTGGGAAGAGCCTTTGTTATCAATTGCCAACTTATATTAAGCAAAAACCAACACTTATTATTTCACCCTTAATATCTTTGATGGACGACCAAGTTATGCAATTAAAACTTCATGGTGAACACTATGTTTCGTGTATTCATTCTGGTTTAGATGAAAATGAAAAACAACAAAATATGCAATTATTAAAACATAGTCGTTTTATATTTTTAAGCCCAGAATTTTTGTTGCAACCGCATAATTTCAAACTCATTCAAAACTTGGATTTAGGCTTGATTGTTTTAGATGAAGCACATTGTCTTTCTGAGTGGGGATACGATTTCAGACCTCATTATGCGCTTGTGGGCAAAATTATCGACCATTTTCCTGAAGCCAATGTACTTGCATTAACTGCTACAGCTCCGCCATATTTAACATCTGACTTAAATCAGATGCTAAATAAAAACTTCATTATTGTAAAAACTACAATGAATAGAGAAAACATATCTCTAACCCATAAAAACTTCGAAGACGATCATGCTAAGTTAAAATGGTTGCTACCACTTTTAGAACATTCAGGACCGACTATTATATACGTTTCATCAAAAAAAATGTGTCTCAACTTAGCAAAAGCAATTTATCAGTATGGGTTTTTAACAGGTATTTACCATGGAGATTTAACTTATCAAGAAAGGCACACAGTTCAACACCAATTTATAAACAACGAAATCCCAATTATTGTTGCAACAAGTGCATTTGGGATGGGCATCAACAAAAAAGATATTCGCACTATTATACATTTCCATTTAACTACTAGTCCATCTAATTATATGCAAGAAATTGGACGTGCTGGCAGGGATGGTGCATATAGTCAAGCTATAAGTCTTTTCCAGCCAGATGATAGTTACCTATTAGAAACGTTGCTGTTCGCTGATGTTATTACAGAAGAGGATGTAAACACTTTTGAGTTAGGCATGTTTTTGCCTCCAGAAAAGATAGAAATATTAGAGGTTTTATTTAGCTATTACTCTATTAAACAATTACGGCATATCTTTGCGACTGCGTTTCAAAGGAAAAAACAAGGTTATCATCGTATGCTGGGCTATAAACAGTTAGATCAATGTCGAAGAGCTTATATGGTTGAATTTTTTGGAGAGGAATTATCAGAAAAACCAAACCACTGTTGTGATAATGATTCAGAATTAATTGATATAAATATCGTAAATAGAAAAAAAGTAAAAAGAAAAATGGATTATAATGAAAAATTACAAAATCTTTTCAAATAAAAGATAAATGCTTTACTTCCGTTTTTCAATCAAGCTATAATACTAAATACATACTCATTTTATAGTTGTTTTATATATATAATTTATACATATTTACTACTTTTCAGGGTAAAACTGTATATAATAAATTAAAATACGGAAGGATGATGAATTTGTCTAATAATAATTTTAAAGATGATTTTGAAAAAAATCGTCAATCCATTGATCCAAAAGAACACAAGGATGATGTAGAGAACTCTGTCAATGATTCCGTTGACAATGTAAAAGAGGAAGTTTCTGATAAAAAAGACGAACAATTCCCTCCAAGAAATGCTCAAAGGAGACAGCGTAGAAGAGAAACCGCAACGCATCAAAATGAAGATAATGAAGATAATCAATCTAATATTGATGAAAAAGACAGTACATCTAGTCAAGTTGACGCCGATCAACAGCAAGATAATGATACATCATCAAAATCAAATGAAATGAATAAAAACCAAGACCCTTCGGAAAATAATAATATTAATCAAAATCGCAGTGAAAAAGAAAATACAGCAGCTCAAGACAAGCAAACTAAAGATCAAAGTAGCAAGAAAAAAGGCGCTGCTGCCACTGGTGGTGCTGCCGCTGCTGCAGGTGCTGGCGCATACGCTGCGAAAAAACATAAAGATCAAAATAATAACGATGGAAAACAAAACAATGAAAATGAAGTAAAAGAAAGTAAGAAAGAGCAATCAAATAACGCTGCTGCAGGCGCAGGTGTTACCGCTGCTACAACGAAGAAAGATAATCAATATGATAGTTCTGATAAAAACAATACCTCTGAAGATAATAATCAACATAGTGATAAGAAAAAAGGCGCTGCTGCCGCTGGTGCTGCAGGTGTTGGCGCTGCAGGTGCGAGTGCCGCTCATTCAAATGCTTCTGGTGGTAATGATGGCAATAATGATAACAATAACGATGATAAAAATGATGACGACAATAATGATGAAAATAACAAGAAAAAAGGCGGTTTATTCAAAAAAATATTGCCTATTATTGCTGCAATCCTCATTTTAGCTGCAATTGGAATTTTTGCTGGTATGGCCTTAAATGGTAATAATGACGATAGCAATAGTGATGATAAACAAGTAGCTGATAATAAAGATAAAAATGATGATTCTGATAAAGACAGCAAGAAAGATTCTGATAAAGATTCTGGTAGCGATAAATCTGATAAAGATGATGACCAATCAGCATCAGATAATAGTAATGATAGTTCAAACCAAGCAAATTCTGGTTCAGAAAGTAATGCATCTAACAATCAAGATCAAGCTGCTACTTCTGACCAAAATAATCAAAACAATCAAAGTGACCAATCACAACAAGAGGATCAAGCCACTAATCAAAGTGACGGTTCAAATGGTTCATATGACCAAAATCAGAATGCGAACTCGCAGAACAATCAGCAAGATAACCAGCAAAATGATCAAGCATCAAGCAACAATTCAGGCCAACAAACACATACTGTAAATGGGCAAAACTTATACAGAATAGCAATCCAGTATTATGGAAGTGGCTCAACTGAAAATGTTGAAAAAATTAGAAGAGCAAATGGCTTACAAGGCAACGATATTCATAATGGCCAGCAACTAGTTATTCCAGAATAATGTTTGCTTATGATTTAGCAATAAGAGTAGGAATAGGAAATCAAATCTAATTTTGATTTTTGTCCTACTCTTATTTTTATTGTAATTAAATTTTCAAATTCTATCTCTTGGCTTTTTTTAATGTCCTGGTATAATAAATGGGTGGTAAAAGGAGGACAAAACTATGCAAACAGTAGAAAGTATTATCATAGGAGGCGGTCCTTGTGGTTTAAGTGCCGCTATTGAACAAAAGAAAAAGGGAATCGATACATTAGTAATTGAAAAAGGGAATGTTGTAGATGCTATTTATAATTATCCAACACATCAAACTTTCTTTTCTTCTAGTGATAAATTAAGTATTGGGGACATTCCATTTATTGTCGAAGAAAGCAAACCACATCGTAATCAAGCACTAGTCTATTATAGAGAAGTGGTCAAACATCATCAATTGCGTATCAATGCTTTCGAAGAAGTCCTTACTGTTAAAAAAATCAATAATCGATTTACGCTTACGACTACTAAAGACGTTTATCAATGTAGATTTCTGACGGTAGCTACAGGGTATTACGGTCAACATAATGCGCTTGAAGTAGAAGGTGCAGAGCTACCAAAAGTGATGCATTATTTTAAAGAAGCACATCCTTATTTTGATCAAAATATCGTCATTATCGGTGGTAAAAATTCAGCAGTAGATGCAGCACTTGAATTAGAAAAAGCAGGCGCTCATGTGACGGTAATCTATCGCGGCTCTGACTATCCGAAGGCCATCAAACCTTGGATATTACCAAATTTCGAATCATTAGTAAGACATGAAAAAATTAATATGGCATTTGAATCTGACGTTACGAAAATCACTGAAGAAAGTGTCATTTATGAACAAAATGGTGATTTAATTGAAATTCCTAATGATTACGTTTTTGCTATGATTGGTTATCATCCAGATTACAATTTCTTAGAATCAATCGGTATAAAAATTAATAGCAATGAATATGGAACAGCACCCGTTCACAACAAAGAAACTTATGAAACAAATGTCGAAAATTGTTATATAGCTGGTGTTATTGCTGCAGGAAATGATGCTAACACAATTTTTATTGAAAATGGTAAATATCATGGTGGTATTATCACTCAAAGTATATTAGCTAAAAAACAAACACCACTGGAGTCTTAATTTATTAAAAAAGAGTGAGACAAGTTACATAAACTTTAAAATCGGTTTATTCTAAAGTTTGTAATGTGACAAGTCTTACTCTTTTTTGATTTATCTTATAATGGCGCTTCAAAATATTTTTTTAATTGTTCGTCATTTAAATGATTACTTAAACCGATTAAAAGTTTTAATCTTGCTTTTTGGCCGTTTAAGCCATTTGAGAAAATGACGCCTTTTTCTTCTAACGTTGCTCCGCCCCCTTCATAAGCATATATAGGACCTACAATACCGTTAAACGATCTCGACACAAGTATAATAGGGATATTATTCCGTAAACATTGATTTAAACCTTCTAAGCAAGTGGGAGGCAAGTTGCCTTGACCCAATGCCTCTATAATGATGCCATCAACTCGGTTATCACTATGAAAAGTTAGTACGTCGCTTTTCATACCCATATACGATTTAACAAGTGGTATATTTAGATTTTGGTTTATCTCCGTTAATACTAAATGTTCAAATGGGCGGTGATGAAATTGTACACTTTGTTTAGTGATTACACCTAATGGACCGTGATTCGGGCTCTGGAAAGTATTTGTATTGGAAGTATGGGTTTTGGTAACATTTCTAGCTGTATGGATTTCATCGTTAAAGACAACCATAACACCCATGTTCATTGCTTCATCACTTATAGCTACTCTAATTGCAGACAAAAAATTATAAAGTCCATCTGCGCCAATTTCGTTTGAGGAACGCATTGCACCAGTTATAGCAATTGGCTTAGAAATATTTAGTGTTAAATCTAATAAATAAGCCGTTTCTTCTAAAGTATCCGTACCATGCGTGATAACGTAACCATCATAATAGTTCTCTTTTTCAGATTTTATGATAATTTGTTTTAATTCCTCTACATATTTAATATTCATGTGTGGCGAAGGTACATTAAAAGGTGTTATTTCAGTCACATCAGCATATTTTTTTATAATATTTTGATGATTGGAAATAGGATTATCAGTATTCGTTACGACTTTATTTGATTCATCTTGAGACATGCTAATTGTACCGCCAGTATGTATGACAAGAAGTTTTTTCATGTGTGCATTCCTCCTATTTATAAAATACATATTTATGATAAAATATTATTTATAAAACAACAAGGAAGGGTTACTAAAATGAAACCAATTAATATCGCATTAGATGGACCTGCAGCAGCGGGTAAGAGTACAATAGCTAAGCGTGTTGCAGCTAAATTATCTATGATATACGTAGATACTGGCGCAATGTACCGCGCCATTACATATAAATATTTACAATTAAATAAGACTGAAGATTTTTCAAGTCTTGTTCAATCATCAGTATTATCTTTGACATATGATGAAGAAAAAGGACAAAGGGTAATTCTAGACAACCAAGATGTTACGGATTATTTAAGAGAAAATGATGTAACAAATCATGTTTCTTATGTAGCTTCAAAAGAGCCTGTACGTACATTTGCTGTAGAAAAACAACAAGAATTAGCAGAAAAAAAAGGAATAGTAATGGATGGAAGAGATATAGGCACAGTTGTGTTACCTGAGGCAGAATTAAAAGTATATATGATTGCTTCAGTGGAAGAACGCGCCATTCGTCGTCAAAAAGATAATGAATTAAGAGGTATTCAATCTAATGTTGAACAATTAAAGCAAGAAATTTCTGACCGTGATCAATATGATATGAACCGAGAAATATCTCCGTTAAAAAAAGCAGAGGATGCAATTACTATTGATACTACGGGCATGAGTATTGAAGATGTTACAAATGAAATTTTAAATTTAGTCAGTAAACTTTAACCAATTTATTGCACGTTAACCTTTGATTAAGATTTAGGTCTCTTCTATTAAAATAATGTAAAAAAGTTATAAAATACCAAAAACAGGGTATAACATCATAGAACATTTTTTATTAACGGGTACTGCATATATATCAATGTAAATTGCTATTGAAATTAGAATATTAAATAAAGCAAAATATCAATTTACATCATTTTAACGATTGGAATTAGGATGCCTACTATAAAGTGGAATTTCTTGACAATTCTGTCAAATTATAAGATGTTATAAATATGTAGTGTAATAAGGAGGCAGACAAGATGACTGAAGAATTCAACGAATCAATGATTAACGAAATTAAAGAAGGGGATAAAGTTACTGGCGAAATTCAAGAGATTGAAGAAAAACAAGTCGTTGTACATGTAAATGGCGGCAAATTCAATGGTATTATCCCTATAAGTCAACTTTCAACGCATCATATTGACAACCCAAGTGATGCTGTAAAAGTTGGAGACGAAATCGGTGCTTATGTTACCAAAGTAGAATATGATGAAGAAAATGAAACAGGCGCTTATATTCTATCTAAACGTCAATTAGAAACTGAAAAATCATATGAATTTTTACAAGAAAAATTAGATAATGATGAAATCATTGAAGCTAAAGTCACTGAAGTTGTCAAAGGTGGATTAGTTGTAGATGTTGGTCAAAGAGGATTTGTACCAGCTTCATTAATTTCTACTGATTTTATCGAGGATTTCTCTCATTTTGATGGACAAGTTCTAAAATTAAAAGTTGAAGAATTAGACCCAGCAAATAACCGCGTCATTCTTAGTCGTAAAGCTGTAGAAGCATTAGAAAATGCAGAGAAAAAAGAAGAGCTACTAAACAAATTGGATGAAGGCGATGTAATTGACGGTACCGTAGCACGTTTAACGAATTTTGGCGCATTCATAGATATTGGTGGCGTAGACGGTCTAGTACATGTTTCTGAATTATCACATGAACATGTTAAATCACCTGAAGATGTCGTTTCAATTGGTGATAAGGTGAAAGTTAAAGTTAAATCTGTAGACAAAGATTCTGAACGCATTTCCTTATCCATCAAAGATACGTTACCAAGTCCATTCGAATCACTAAGAGGCGAAATTAACGAAGGTGAAAACATTGAAGGTAAAGTAGTTAGACTTACAAGTTTTGGCGCCTTTGTTGAAATTAAACCTGGCGTGCAAGGATTAGTTCATATTTCAGAAATTAGTCATTCACATATTGGTACGCCTGGAGAAGTATTAGAACCTGGAGAAGTAGTAAGTGTTAAAATACTAAGTATTGATATTGAAAAAGAACGTATTTCACTTTCTATTAAAGCAACATTACCAGATGAAAATGTCGTTGAAAGCGATAGTGAAACGACACAATCTTATTTAGACCATGGTAATGACGACGAAGACAATCCAACATTAGGAGACGTTTTCGGAGATAAACTTAAAGATATTAAGTTTTAATAGATACACTTAAGACCAATTTTAAATCTTGTCCTATTTGAATTAGGGCAAGATTTATTTTTTTAATGTACATAGAAACAACTACGTAATTATTCTATCACTGAATACCAAAATGAATTCATTAATAATTTCTTTTGAAATACTTTCCCCTTATGATAGAATTATAGAGATTAAAAAAGAGAGGAAGTTAGTTATGACTAAACCTATAGTTGCTATTGTAGGAAGACCTAATGTGGGTAAATCTACAATTTTTAACAGAGTCGTAGGTGAACGTGTCTCTATTGTTGAAGATACACCAGGTGTGACTCGCGACAGAATTTATTCATCAGGTGAATGGTTAACGCATGACTTCAATATCATTGATACAGGCGGTATTGAAATTGGAGATGCACCATTCCAAACACAAATAAGAGCGCAAGCTGAAATTGCCATAGATGAAGCTGATGTCATCATTTTTATGGTTAATGTACGAGAAGGATTAACACAAAGTGATGAAATGGTAGCACAAATGCTATACAAATCAAAAAAACCAGTTGTTTTAGCTGTCAATAAGGTCGATAATCCTGAAATGAGAAATGACATATATGATTTTTATTCACTTGGTTTTGGAGACCCATATCCAATCTCTGGTTCGCATGGATTAGGATTAGGGGATTTATTGGATGAAGTAGTTAAACACTTCAAAGAAGAAGAACCAGACCCATACGATGAAGATACCATACGTTTGTCTATTATCGGTCGTCCTAACGTCGGTAAATCAAGCTTAGTTAATGCTATACTAGGTGAAGATCGAGTGATTGTGTCCAATGTGGCAGGTACAACCCGAGATGCCGTCGATACTGAATATAGTTATGATGACCAAGACTATGTACTTATTGATACTGCTGGTATGCGTAAAAAAGGTAAAGTATATGAAAACACTGAAAAATATTCAGTGTTACGTGCACTTAAAGCGATTGAACGCTCTAATATCGTATTAGTAGTTATTGATGCAGAACAAGGTATCATCGAACAGGATAAGCGTGTTGCTGGTTATGCTCATGAAGAAGGTAAGGCTATCGTTATAGTTGTTAACAAATGGGATGCAGTAGATAAAGAAACAAATACAATGAAAAAATTTAAAGATGAAGTTCGTAAAGAATTTCAATTTTTAGATTATGCTCAAATTGCATTTGTTTCAGCTAAAGAAAAGAAACGTTTATCTACGCTATTCCCTTATATCACTGAAGCTAGCGAAAACCATAAAAAACGTGTTCAAAGTTCAACATTAAACGAAGTTATTACAGATGCTATTTCTATGAATCCAACACCAACTGATAAAGGTCGTAGATTAAATGTATTCTATGCTACTCAAGTGGCGATAGAACCGCCTACTTTTGTCGTATTTGTAAATGACATAGAACTAATGCATTTTTCTTATAAACGTTACCTTGAAAATCAAATAAGAGCTGCTTTTGGATTCGAAGGCACACCTGTGCACATTATATCAAGAAGAAGAAACTAATAAATGGAGGGGTTACATGTCTAATATAACTGTATTTGGTACAGGAAGTTTCGGTACGGCGTTAGCAAATGTCTTAGCGGAAAATGGACATCAAGTATTAATGTGGGGAAAAAATAAAAATACTGTTCAAGAAATCAATGAAGAACATTTAAACACAAAATACCTTAAAAATGCACAACTTGAAACATCGATTACAGCAACTCATGATATTAATGCTGCGATAACACATGCAGATGTTTATCTAATGGCTCTACCTACGAAAGCGATGAGAGAAGTGGCTAATGAAATTGATTCACACTTAACCACTCAAAAAATATTTATACATGTAGCAAAAGGAATTGAAAACGATACTTACAAACGTGTATCTGAAATGTTAGAAGACAGCATATCTGAGGAGCATAATGGTGGCATAGGTGTATTATCAGGGCCAAGCCATGCCGAAGAAGTTGTAATCAAACAGCCTACTACAGTCGCTGCTTCTTCTAAATCACCAGAAGTGAGCAAGCTTGCACAAGATTTATTTATGAACGATTATTTAAGAGTATACACAAATGATGACTTAGTAGGGGTTGAACTGGGTGGCGCTTTAAAAAATATTATAGCCGTTGCGAGTGGCGTGATTTCTGGAATGGGCTTTGGAGATAACGCAAAAGCTGCATTAATGACTAGAGGTTTAGCTGAAATTAGTCGCTTAGGTGAAAAATTAGGCGCCGATCCACTTACGTTTTTAGGGCTCGGTGGTATTGGAGATTTAATTGTTACTTGTACTTCTACACACTCTAGAAACTATACACTCGGCTATAAGTTAGGCGAAGGTAAATCTTTAGATAAAGCGTTAGAAGAAATGAATATGGTTGTAGAAGGTGTATATACTACCAAATCTGTTTACAATTTAGCTGAAGCGCACAATATTGAGATGCCAATTACTACTGCTTTATACAAGGTTTTATTTGAAGATCAACCTGTCGATGAAAGTGTAAAAGACTTAATGGGACGTGGCAAAAAGTCAGAATAAAAAAGTACTATTACACTTTTTTGCAAATATATAACATTTTGATATTAAAATCCTATTAATTCAACGTTTTTTGCACATAAATCATTGCAGTTGCAGTAATCCTTGTGTTAAAGTCATAGCATAATGATATTAAGATATCATTATAGACCCTAGGGGAGGTGAATTCATAATGAACAAGACAGATTTAATCAATGCTGTTGCAGAGCAAGCCGACTTAACTAAAAAAGAAGCTGGTTTAGCTGTAGATGCAGTATTCGAATCAATTCAATCATCACTTTCTAAAGGTGAAAAAGTACAATTAATTGGATTCGGTAATTTCGAAGTACGCGAACGTGCTGCTCGTAAAGGTCGTAATCCACAAACTGGTAAAGAAATTGATATTCCTGCAAGTAAAGTTCCAGCATTCAAAGCTGGTAAAGCTTTAAAAGATGCAGTTAAATAATTCTTTACTTAAAAGCGAAGCCCTTTTAAAGGGGCTTTTTCTTTTTTTATAAGCTCTTTTAAATAAATAACTAAAAATTGATTGTTAACTATGCCTCTTAATATGATATCATTCGGTATAATGGTGTTATATTAAGAGCTTTTTAAAAATGATTAAACATAAACTTTTAATATATCGTTTTCTTCAAAAATAATCAGTAAAAAGCTCATGGTTTATTTCACAAATTTTATAATTCACAAAATACATAAAATGTAAATATTTATCACTTTGAAAACCGTCGATTTTAATTTTCCTTATATAATGTTAATATGTATATTGATAATAACGTGAGGTGTGAACATGGAAACGACATTAAGCATTTTTGAAAAACAAATTACCCAGCGCTTGAAAGGTATACATTATCATGACACTATTTATGTAAATAAAATGTTAGCTCAAATTCTTGATACCTATGATATACCTGAAGATGCTAAATTAGCTTGCCTCACTATAGATACTGCGATGCGTCATTTAGATGAGGTTTCTAAAAACCTATCCTCTAAAAAATCCATTTTGATTGGCGATTTGCTAAGCGCTCACTTTTATACATTATTAGCTAAGTTAAATGATCCAATTTATCAAAAGGAAATGAGTAAAGCGATTGTGGAAATCAACGAAATGAAATCATCCATTCATAATGGCGCAATTCCAGAAAAAGATATAGGGCATTACATTTTAAAGATAGAAAACAAATTTCCATTTATTACAATTAATCGATATGTGTCCAATAGCAAAATAGCAAATATCGATCAAAAATTATTAACTAACTTGTTAGAAAATCATCCTTCGTATTTAAAAAATTATTCAAAAGATGAATTAAACACAATTTTAGAAGAAGTTAAATCAGAAATTTATTCAAAAAAGAGGTAATCAAACATGGCAGATAATAAAGCGAAAAAAGAACAAGTCCATAATGTGTTTCAAAATATTTCTGGAAAATATGATCGTCTCAATAATATCATTAGCTTTGAACAGCATAAAACATGGAGAAAACGTGTTATGAAAGAAATGAATGTTAAACCAGGTAGCAAGGCATTAGATGTTTGCTGTGGAACGGCAGATTGGACTATTTCTTTAAGTAAAGCAGTGGGGCATACTGGTGAAGTATTAGGTGTAGATTTTAGTGAAAACATGTTGGAAGTAGGTAAAAATAAAACAAAGGATATGCAAAATATTCAGCTTATTCACGGCGATGCTATGAATTTGCCCTTTGAAGATAATGAATTTGATTATGTCACTATCGGCTTTGGTTTACGTAACGTACCTGATTATTTAGCTACGCTTAAAGAACTCAATCGAGTTCTAAAACCTGGTGGCATGGTTGTTTGTTTAGAAACAAGTCAACCGAGTGCTCCAATATTCAAACAGTGTTACAAATTATATTTTAAATTTGTTATGCCTGTATTTGGAAAAATATTTGCAAAATCAAAAGATGAATACGAATGGTTACAACAATCTACTTTTGATTTTCCAGATAAAGAAAAATTAAAACGCTTATTCTCACAAGCTGGATTTAGTAACATTAAAGTACGTAGCTTCACTGGTGGCGTTGCAGCGATGCACCTAGGCTATAAATAAAAATGAAACAACCAAAGGTGATTACTGTGTCAAAGTTAAATATAAATAATGAAATTAAGATAATTGAAAAACAATTAGAAAAATCATTGATAAGCAAAGACCAAATCCTAGAGAAAGCTTCTTATCATTTATTTTCATCAGGAGGTAAACGTGTAAGACCTGCCTTCGTTATTTTGAGCAGTCAATTTGGTGAGGAAATGAATGAAGACGTGTACCGTGTAGCTGTTGCGCTTGAATTAATACATATGGCGACATTAGTCCATGACGATGTTATTGATAAAAGTGATAAACGCCGAGGTAGTCTAACAATCGCTAAAAAATGGGACCAGGATACAGCAATACTTACTGGAAACTTTTTATTAGCTGTGGGTTTAGAACATATTTCGAACATTGAAGATAACCGTGTACATAAAGTAATATCTAGTGCAATTGTTGAAGTATGTATGGGTGAGTTATACCAGTTTCAAGATCAATTTAACGCGAAGCAAACGATCACTAATTATTTAAGAAGAATCAATCGCAAAACGGCATTGCTAATCCAATTATCTACAGAAGTAGGCGCTATCGCTTCTCACGCTGATCACAAAACCATTCGAAACTTAAAAATGATCGGTCATTACATCGGGATGAGTTTTCAAATTGTGGATGATATTTTAGATTTTACTAGTACAGAAAAGAAATTAGGAAAACCAGTAGGTAGTGATTTAATGAATGGTCATTTAACGCTTCCAGTATTACTAGAAATGCGTAATAATCCAGATTTCAAACTAAAAATTGAACAACTTAGTCCTGAAAGCGAACAATCATTATTCGATGAATGTATTCAAACAATCAAAAACTCAGATGTCATTAAGCAATCACAAGCGATAAGTGATCGATATTTAGAAAAAGCACTTTATCTCATTGATCAGTTAGAAAAAGATGATGCGAAACCATTATTTAAAAAAATAATCAAAAAAGTAGGGAAAAGAAACGGGTAATTATGTGAAAACCATTGAAAGCGCTTTAATTAACTGTTAATATATTAATGTGCTATAAAACATAATAATGTTTTGTTTTATATTTTTGTACAAAGTATTTAATTTTATCTTTGTACATTATACATAATTAACAGGGGGATAAACACACAATGGAAAGAACATTTCTAATGATTAAACCGGATGCGGTTCAACGCAATATGATAGGAGAAATTGTTTCTCGTATAGAACGTAAAGGGCTTAAACTAGTAGGCGCTAAATTAATGACAGTACCTAAATCACTTGCTGAAGCACATTACGCTGAACATACAGATAAACCATTCTACGGTAATTTAATCGACTTTATTACTTCTGCGCCTGTGTTTGCGATGGTAGTAGAAGGTGAAGATGCTGTCCATGTCGCTCGTCATATCATTGGCGCAACAAATCCATCAGAAGCAACACCAGGTACTATTAGAGGGGACCTTGGTTTAACTGTCGGAAGAAACATTATCCATGGTTCAGATTCAGTAGACTCAGCAAATAAAGAAATCAATCTTTGGTTTAATTCTGAAGAGTTAAGTGAATTTACAGAATCACGCGAAATGTGGTTGTACGAATAATCGTTTACAAGATAACTCAAATAATGTAGTTAATATGAAAATAAATAAAGTACATAAGTGTAATTTTAAGCGCAAACATATTAAACATTTGAAAATCTACTTTTACTTTCCATTACATTAAAAGTAAATAGGAAAGAGAACAGCTGACTGTATAGATTAAATTACAGTCAGTTTTTTTATTTTAAGTATCATACTATTGGAATAGCAATATTGCTTTCTAAAATAACAATTGAAATCCATGCTCAAGTCATTTAATATCATAAGTTATTACTGAAAAAATATTCAAATGTTATCATTGTACGTAGGTATATCATATAAACATTAACAATTTTGAAATTTTTCTGTTAATTTGAACTATTGAATATGATAAGATAAAGGACATATAATCATTTAAAGTACTAAAGAACGGAGTGGGTAAATAATGAGATATTTAACTTCAGGAGAATCGCACGGTCCACAATTAACGGTAATTATTGAAGGTGTGCCATCAAATTTAGAAATCAATGTATCAGATATTAATGAAGAAATGTTTAAACGTCAAGGCGGATACGGTAGAGGGCGTCGTATGCAAATTGAGAAAGATAGTGTTGAAATTGTATCAGGCGTACGTAATGGGATTACACTTGGTAGTCCAATTACGCTTATTGTTACAAATGATGATTTTAAACATTGGAGAAAAATTATGGGGGCAGACCCAATAAGTGATGAAGACCAAGAAAACATGAAACGCGTCATTACCAAACCACGACCAGGTCATGCAGATTTAATTGGCGGTATGAAATATAACCACAGAGATTTAAGAAATGTATTAGAACGCTCTTCTGCTAGAGAAACAGCAGCACGCGTAGCTGTAGGTGCAGTTTCTAAGATTTTACTTAAACAACTTGATATTCATTTTTATAGTAGAGTCATGGAAATTGGCGGTATTAAAGATGATTTAGAATATGACCTTGAAACAATTAAATCTAATGTTGATAAAAATGATGTCCGTGTAATTAACGATGAAATCGCACAACAAATGAGAGATAAAATAGATGATGCGAAAAAAGCAGGTGACACTATAGGTGGAGTTGTCCAAACAGTTATTGAAGGTGTACCTGTAGGCGTTGGTAGCTATGTGCATTATGATCGCAAATTAGATGGTAGAATAGCTCAAGGTGTAGTGAGCATCAATGCATTTAAGGGTGTGAGCTTTGGTGAAGGCTTTAAAGCAGCAGAAAAACCTGGAAGTGAAGTACAAGATGAAATACTTTACGATACAACAAACGGCTACTATAGAGGGTCAAATCATTTAGGTGGGTTTGAAGGTGGCATGTCTAACGGTATGCCTATCGTCGTTAATGGTGTGATGAAACCTATCCCAACATTATATAAACCGCTTAATTCAGTAGATATAAATACAAAAGAATCTTTCAAAGCCTCTGTTGAACGTTCTGACAGCTGTGCTGTACCTGCTGCAAGTGTTGTAGTAGAAAATGTAGTTGCTTTCGAACTTGCAAAAGCGTTGCTAGAAGAATTCCAGTGCAATCATATCGACCAATTAAAAACACAAATTGAAGAACGTCGTTTATTAAATATTGAATACTAAGATTAATTTAAAAATTTTAAGATTAACTAGGTGATATCTATGAAACTACAAACCACTTATGAATCAAATAATTACCCTATAATTATAAAACATAATGCTTTAGATCATTTACATCAATACATTAAGCAATATAAGGATATTGTGCTTATCGTCGATGGTACAATTGATAAAGAATGGAATGAAACTTTAAATTTCATCACGTCTGAATACGATGCACACAAACTTGTTATACCATCTGGAGAATCTACTAAGTCTCTAGATTTTTATGGACAGTCAATAGAGACCTTGCTCAGTAACAAGTTAACTCGAAATACTTGCATTATTGCAGTGGGCGGAGGCGCTACTGGAGATTTTAGTGGTTTCTTAGCTGCTACATTGTTAAGAGGCGTCGACTTTATCCAAGTACCTACAACGATATTGGCGCATGATTCTAGTGTAGGAGGAAAAGTAGGCATTAATTCAAAACATGGCAAAAATTTAATAGGCGCTTTTTATAGACCTAAAGCAGTTATCTATGATTTGAATTTTCTTTCAACATTACCTTATACAGAAGTACTCAGTGGTTATGCTGAAGTATATAAACATGCTTTGTTGAACAATGATAATGATGTAAATGAGATTGAAACTCATTTTACAAATAAAAAAACATTAGCTTCTTTAAATGAAATTGAATATTATATTTATAAAGGTATCGAGACAAAATTGAATCTTATTGTCCAAGATGAAAAAGAATCGCATGTACGTAAATTTCTAAATTTAGGTCATACGTTTGGTCATGCAGTAGAGTATACATTTAAAATTCCACATGGCCATGCTGTGATGATAGGCATTATTTTTCAATTTATTGTAGCGAATAAAGTTTTAAACCAAAATTTTGATATAGCCCATTATATTAATTATTTAAAATCTTTAGACTACCCTTTAAATATTATAGAATCATTTGAATTCGACCCGCTTTATGAGCTTATGTTAAAAGATAAGAAAAATGATCAGTTAGGTGTGCAAATGGTCTTATTAGATGGCATTGGTCATCCTGTGGTTAAGCACGTAGGTAAATCAACTTTGTTAGAGAGTTTTAAAGATTTACAAACATATTTTAAAAAGTAGGTGGCATATTTGGTTAATAGTAAAACAGTTGATATAAAAGGGCCTCTTGTTGGAGATATAGAAGTCCCGGGGGATAAATCTATGACGCATAGAGCAATTATATTGAGCTCACTAGCATCAGGAAAGTCAACGATATATAAACCACTATTAGGCGAAGATTGTATTCGTACTGTAGAAATTTTTCGTTTGCTTGGCGTCGAAATAGAGGTCTTAGAAGATAAGATTGAAGTTAATTCCCCTGGATACAAATACTTCCAAACACCACACCAAGTACTTTATACCGGTAACTCTGGTACTACGACACGTTTAGTTGCTGGTTTATTATGTGGGCTCGGCATCGAAACGGTACTCTCCGGAGATGCTTCTATTGGGAAAAGACCTATGGATAGAATTATGAAACCTTTAGGCTTAATGAATGCTAATATTACAGGCATAAATGATAACTTCACGCCATTAATCATTAAACCCGCACGTATTAAAGGGATAACATACCAAATGGAGGTTGTCAGTGCGCAAGTAAAAAGTGCCATATTATTTGCGAGTTTATTTGCAAATGAGAAAACAATGGTTTCTGAAATAGGCATTACACGTAATCATACAGAAACGATGTTCGAACATTATCAAATTCCAATCAAAACAGACGGGCAGACAATAACATTGCCTGAAAATAGCATTGAACACATTAAAGCAGCAGATTTCCACGTACCTGGTGATATTTCATCAGCAGCTTATTTTATCGTCGCGGGCTTGATAACACCTGACAGTGATATTACAATTCACAATGTTGGCATAAACCCAACTCGTTCAGGTATTATTGATATCGTGACACAAATGGGTGGAAATATAACACTATTCAATCAAAATGATAATCCAGAACCAACCGCTTCTATCAGGGTACAATATACACCAGATATGAAACCATTACATATCAAAGGTGATTTGGTACCAAGATCGATTGATGAATTGCCAGTCATCGCTTTACTTTGTACTCAAGCTAGTGGTACAAGTATTATAAAAGAAGCAGAAGAATTGAAAGTTAAAGAAACAAATCGAATTGACACAACAGCAAACATGTTGAATTTATTAGGCTTTATGTTACAACCTACAAGTGACGGCATAATTATTCATCCATCTGAATTTGAACAAACAGCTACAGTAGATAGTTTTACCGACCATCGTATTGGCATGATGCTTGCTGTCGCTTCATTATTGACTGATGATTCATTAACAATTGATCAATTTGATGCTGTCAATGTTTCCTTCCCAGGTTTCTTACCTAAATTTAAACAATTAGAAAAAGAGGGATAAAAGTATGGAAGATATCTATAAACTTATAGATGATATCAACTTACAGAAGTTAGATAACTTAGATACACGTGTAAATGACGCGTTAAGTTCTCCAAAAGACGATGCACTCTTTATTCTTGGTGAAACATTATACAATTATGGTTTAATGCCACAAGGACTTGAGGTATTCCGCACGCTTTACCACAAATACCCAGACGAAAGTGAGCTCTTAATCTATTTTATTGAGGGACTTATTGCTGAAGATCAAACTGATGAAGCTTTAGAATACCTTAGTACAGTGGAATTATCTACAGAGCGTTTGATGTTAGAAGCAGATCTATATCAGCAATTAAATATGCTTGAAGTAGCCATTGATAAATTAGTAGAAGCCATTGACATTGAACCCAATGATCCAATTATACATTTTGCATTGGCAGAATTACTTTATTTTGATGGTCAATATCTACGCGCTTCTTCAGAATATGAAACTGTGCTTGAAACAGGCGAATATCAAATAAACAACATTAATCTATTCTCACGTTTGGCTGATTGTAGTTTGCAAAGTGGTAATTATGGTGATGCGATTAAAATGTTTGATGAAATTAATGAAGATGAAATGGACTCTGAAATATACTTTAAAAAAGCGATTGCATATGAAAAGAATGATTTAACTCAAGAAGCCATCAAATTAGTTCAAACATTATTATCAAAAGACCCAGATTTCCTCCAAGGCTATTTTTATTTACAACAATTATACGAAAACGAACATAACCATGCAGATGCGATTGAAATTGGTAAAGAAGGATTACGACTAAGTCAATTCTATAAAGAATTAATGGTCTCAACAGGTAGTATTGCTATTGAACATGGTGATGCAAATGAGGGTGTAGAATTGTTATTACAAGCTTTAGAAGTAGATAACGCATACCAAGAACCACTCTTAATCTTAAGTGATTTCTTTAGACAAGAAGAAGATTACAACGCACTTATTGGACTATTGCAACATGTTGACGAAGAAGACTTAGATCCAGTGTTCATGTGGCATTTAGCACATGCGTTAGGCCAAGAAGAACGAGATAAAGAAGCTCAACACTTTTTTGAATTGGCTTATCCAACAATGCGTACACAATCTGCATTCTTAAGCGACTATTACTTCTATCTTGTAGAGATTGGTTATATTAAACAAGCTCAAAATATTTTAAATCAATTACTTGAAATGGACCCGTCAAATGAAACTTGGCACGATGAAGCTGAGCGATTGCAATCATTCTAATTAGTTAGGAAGGTGAGTATAATGACTGATACACTACAACAAGTAAAGGCTAGTTTTATTGAATATATATTATTCCAATATCGTTTTAAATCTAGAATAAGTGTATGGGTATTGAATTTAATAAAATCCTCACCTGAGTTATTGCAACACATTCACTTTGTTGATGCATATATTTCTAATCACAACACGCTAGAAATCGCGACAGATAATACAAGTCAACCAGCGATAAAATTCACAATGCAAAATCAAGTAATGATTAACAATGACAAAATATTTGATTATATCGCGGATCAAAAGATATCTTTTGATATTAAATTATATTTAAATCAAGAAGAAGTGCGAGATACAAAATTAGATGAATTATTATTAACTCAATTGCTAAATTCGCCATATTATGCGATATATATTCAAGATATATATCGCATTCCATTATCGAAACAAAGCGAGTCTTCTATCATCAAACATTTACAAGATAACATTGACCTTAGTTTACAATTGCACGACAAGGATTTATTTTATCAATTATCTCAAATTCTTAATACTTTTAAGTTAAGAAATTTAAATATATTACCGAAGGATTGACAGTATGAATATGAATACGCTCTGGCAACTTATTATTTATAACAAAGGTATGTTGTATTTCTTATTAGTATGTAATTTATTAGGGACAATTTATGGGTATATTTGGTATGGTTCACAAATAAGTATTACACAATGGCAATTCATACCTTTTGTGCCCGATAGCCCAACTGCATCGCTTTTTCTATGTATTGCTATCGCAGGTTTGATTATAGGCAAGAATTTGCCTATTATTGAAGCGCTCGCATTTGTTTCACTCATTAAATATGGTGTATGGGCTGTCATTATGAATATCATTTTATTTATTCAATACGATATGATTACAATCACAGGTTGTATGCTCATACTATCTCACGGTATTATGGCAATTGAAGCTTTCATTTTTTATCCAAGATTTAAAGTGACTATCGTAGCATTTTTTATAGCGATGGTATGGGTTTTCCACAATGACATCATCGATTATGTATTTATGCAATATCCTTATTATGATTTTATTGCGAGTCATGTCGAATCAATAGCTTATTTGGCATTTTGGTTAAGTATTATGCCTTTAGTGTTATATTTAAGTTTAACTCGATTTAAAAAGGATAAAATATTTGACCATTATTAACGTCCACAGTAAAATATTAATAAAGGAGTGAGGATTTTTGTCTTTTATTTATATGATTATATACTTTGTTATTTTAATGGTCTTGCCTCTATGGGCACAGCACAAGGTTAAATCTAACTATGAAAAGTATTCACAAGTAAGATCTACTAGTGGTAAAACAGGGCGAGAAGTGGCTCTTGAGATACTTCATTCAAACGGTATTTATGACGTAGATGTTGTAGAAGGAAAAGGTTTCTTAACAGATCATTATGATCCTAGTAAAAAAGTGCTTGTCTTATCACCAGCAAACTTTAGCAGACCTTCAGTAGCTGGTACTGCCATCGCAGCGCATGAGGTAGGCCACGCGATTCAACATGCGCAAGGTTACTTCTTCTTAAGATTTAGAACTTCGCTGGTACCTCTAGCTAATATTGGTAGTTCATTAGGTTATATGGCAGTATTTGCTGGTATTATTTTAACTAGTTTACAGAGCACATTAGGCTCTACCGCACTTTGGATTGGTATTGCTTTAATGTCATTTGCAGTATTGTTTTCAATTATCACATTACCAGTTGAATTTGATGCAAGTAGTAGAGCGATGAAACAAATTAAAAGTTTAGACATCGTTAACGAAAATGAATATCGACATGCTAAGAAAGTACTATCTGCAGCTGCTATGACATATGTAGCATCAACTGCTGTAGCATTAGCAGAACTTGCACGTTTCATTTTAATTGCTAGATCAAGTGAATAAACTATTAAGATATCTCCTATCATGTTTACATGGTAGGATTTTTTTATACCGCAAATATGATTATTGATTATAAAGACAGTGAAAATCTTAGATTTGCCACAAACCGCACTATGTTTCGTCCTTATTTGAAGTGTACGTGTAATGAGTCCTTTTTAAATTATCCAAAATGAATAAACTATCAACTGATTTTTAAATATAATCTAAGGGTTGCAGGAATAATGCATGAAGCATAAAATTAGTCTATACTATATAAGAAAACGTTAGAATGTGAGGCGTTTAATATGAAATCAATGAAAGATATGCAAACTGAAGTTGATACGTATATCAGTCAGTTTAAGACAGGTTACTTTTCTCCTCTAGCAAATCTGGCAAGATTATCTGAAGAAGTAGGGGAATTATCAAGAGAAATCAACCACTATTATGGGGAGAAGAAGAAAAAGGATACAGAAGAGGTTAATTCAGTAAAAGCTGAGCTCGGTGATAATTTATTCGTGTTATTGTGTATTGCTAATTCCTTAGATATAGATATGACTGAAAGCTTTAACGAAACTATGGAAAAATTTAATACACGTGATAAAAATCGTTTCGAAAGAAAATAGATTAATATAATCAAAGAAAGGGTGTTCCACCTATGAAAATAGGCATTACATGTTACCCATCTATGGGTGGTTCTGGTATTATCGCAACTGAATTGGGTATCAAGTTAGCGGAAAGAGGTCATGATATCCATTTTATAACATCAAATATACCTTTTAGAATTCGCAAACCTTTATCGAATATTACATTTCACCAAGTTGAAGTAAATCAATATGCAGTGTTTCAGTACGCGCCATATGATATCACTTTAAGCACAAAAATTGCTGAAGTCATTAACGAATATGATTTAGATCTATTACATATGCATTATGCTGTACCACATGCGGTTTGTGGTATATTAGCTAAACACATGTCTGGTAAAGACATTAAAATAATGACAACACTACATGGAACTGATATTACCGTATTGGGTTATGATCATTCTTTAAAAAATGCAATAAAGTTTGGAATAGAAGGTAGCGACATTGTTACAAGTGTAAGTAAATCACTTGCACAGCAAACAACAGATATCATTGAAACTGATAAAGAAATTATTCCTATTTATAATTTCGTTAGGGAAAAAGAGTTTCCTACAAAAGGTGATACACCAAGCAAAGCAGATTTAGAATTAAAAGCATGTTATGGTATAAATCCTGAGGATAAAGTGATTATCCATGTTTCTAATTTTAGAACTGTCAAACGCATTGAGACAGTTATTGAAACGTTTGCTAAGATACATCAACAGTTACCTTCAAAACTTATTCTTTTAGGTGATGGCCCGCAATTAATGGATATGAAAGAAAAAGCACGTGAACTCAATATAGAAGATTCGGTACTTTTTTTAGGTAAACAAAACTGGGTAAGTGAATTTTATCAGATTTCTGATTTAGTGTTATTATTAAGTGAAAAAGAGAGCTTTGGCCTCACGTTACTTGAAGCAATGAAGTCAGGTGTCTTACCTATTGGTTCAACAGCAGGTGGCATCAAAGAAGTCATCAAACATAAAGAAACAGGGTTTATTGTTGATGTAGGAGATAGTAACACGGCAAGTACATACGCATTGGAATTACTAACGAATGATAAATTGTATAACGAAATGCAACAACGTATGTTAGAAGACGTTGCAAAACGCTTTTCTTCTGATTTAATCGCTGACCAATATGAATACTATTATAAAAAAATGTTAGAGGATAATAATGACTAAATCAATATTTGAACAAGCAAAACCTATTTTAAAAACTTTACAATCAAATGAATATCAAGCATTTTTTGTTGGTGGGTCCGTCAGAGACTTTTTAATGCATAAACCAATTCATGATATCGATATTACTACAAGTGCGATGCCTGAAGAAATCGAAGCCATATTTGAAAAGACAATCCCTATTGGTAGAGAGCATGGCACTATTAATGTAGTTTATAATGGCGAACATTACGAAGTTACAACTTTCCGAGCAGAGGGTGACTATGAGGATCACCGTAGACCTAACGAAGTTTTTTTCGTTCGCGAGTTATACGAAGATGTTAAAAGACGTGATTTTACGATGAATGCTATAGCAATGGATGCAGACTACCATATCCTCGACTACTTTGGTGGTCAACAAGATATCGATCACCATATCATAAGAACTGTGGGAAATGCACACGAACGATTTAATGAGGATGCTTTGAGAATCATAAGAGGCTTACGTTTCCAAGCACAACTAGGTTTTACAATAGAAGAGAACACTTTTCATGGTATGAAATCACATATCAGTGATATTAAATATCTATCAATTGAACGTATTGTTATTGAACTTAAAAAATTAACATCGGGTCGCTATATCGATCGTAGTTTCCAAAATTTACAATATTTTAAAGCGTTTAACTACATCCCATTTTTTAAGCACTATGATTTATCGCAAATGATTTTAGATGAATCGGTACCATTTTCATTGTTTATAGCTTTATTAAAAGTACAACAACCGAATGTAAAAGGTCATCTTAATGACTTAAAAATAAGTAACAACGAAAAAAAACATATAGGTAAGTTAGAAAGCATATTGACCCAGTTACCGAACATTAAATCAAAATCGGATTTTAAATTATTTGTTTACGATTATAGTCAAAAAGACATATTAAATGTATTAACCTTTACAACGTTAATCGTCAAAAATAATTTGCCAAATGTTTCACCGTTAATCGTTAATGCACAATCTGTCAAAGAGATTGCTAATCAGCTCCCTATTCAATCTAGAAAAGAAATCGACATAAATGGTAAAGATTTGCTTAATCTCGTAAATAAACCAAGTGGCCCTTGGCTCAAGACAGCGCTAAGAGAAATTGAGTGTGCCATTATAGATGGAGACGTCCAAAATATTAAACCAGAACTCATTAAGTGGGTGAAAACGCATGTCTAAATACAGTAAATATGTGATGCAACTGTTATATCAACATCAATCCAATTATATTTCTGGTCAATTTATTGCTGAACATCTCTCTATATCTCGAACAGCAGTTAAAAAGGTGATTGATCAACTTAAAAGCGAAGGGTGCTATATAGAATCTATTAACCACAAAGGTCATTGTTTAATTGAACTCCCAGATAAATGGTATAGTGGGATTGTAGAGTCTTTAATTGATGCACAAGCGATGTTCAACCATGTCGAGGTGTTAGAACAGATTGATTCCACACAATTATTAGCCAAACAAAAACTGGTAGGGAATTCAGAGACCTTTATGATTTTAAGTGACGAGCAAACAAACGGTAAAGGGCGTTTCAATAGACCATGGGATTCACCCCGTGGTAATGGGCTATGGATGTCTATCGTTTTGCGTCCCAAAGTATCATTTGAAATGATTACTAAATTTAATTTGTTTATGGCATTAGGTATTAAAGATACAATGCAACGATTTTGTAATGATAAAGTAACTATAAAATGGCCGAATGATATCTATATAGATGGTAGAAAAGCATGTGGTTTTTTAACTGAAATGGTGGCTAATAGTGATGGTATAGAAGCAGTTATATGTGGTATTGGCATCAATATGAATCATTTACCTGATGATTTTCAAGGCGAGCTACAACAGAAAGCTACAAGTATGAGAATACATGCTAACCAAAAAATACATCGTTATCAATTATTAGAAGTATTGATTCATCAAATCGAAAAACGTTATAACCAATTTCTAAATCAACCATTCTCTACTATTCGAAAAGAGTATATTGAAGCTTCGAATATTTGGAATAGAACCCTAAAATTTACTGACAATGGAAACCAATTTCAAGGAGAAGCAATCGATATTGACGACGAAGGTTATCTTATCGTTATTGACAACCAAAAAGAATATCATAAATTAATGAGTGCGGATATTGAACTTTAATATAAAAGAAAGGAGGAATGCATATGACACAACCTTGTTATGCTGTTGTTGATTTAGAAACAACAGGTAATCAATTGGATTATGATGAGATCATTCAAATAGGAATTACTTTTGTGCGTGAGAATAAAATCATTGGCACCTACCATTCTATGGTTAAGACAGATTTAGAAATTCCTCCTTTTATACAGGCATTAACTTCAATTGAAGAAGAAATGCTAGATCAATCACCATATTTCCATGAAATTGCCGAAGATATTTATAAACAAATTGAAGGTTGTATTTTTGTAGCGCACAATGTAACTTTCGATCTAAATTTTATCAAAAAATCTTTTAAAAATTGTAATATTAAATATCGACCAAAGAAAGTGTTAGATACTTTGGAATTGTTCAAAGTAGCTTTTCCAACAGACAAAAGCTATCAGTTGAGTGAATTAGCTGAATCGCACGGCATCGCTTTAAACAATGCGCATCGCGCTGATGAAGATGCGGCTACAACTGCACAGCTTATGATTTTGGCATTTAATAAATTTGAAGCATTGCACATAGATACTTTGAAACAACTATATTATCTAAGTAAAAATTTAAAATATGATTTACATGATATTCTTTTTGAAATGGCAAGAACTCATACAAATAATGTATTAGAGGACGATTTTACACAATTCGAACAAATTATTTACAAAAAACAAAAAGATTTTAAAGCGCCAACAGCAAACTTTAATGGCACACTAAAAGATTTATATTCCGACCTCACAGAGAAACTCAATTTGACCTATCGGCCACAACAATTATATTTATCTGAAATTATATTAGAACAATTGATGAATAGCGAAAAAGCAATGATAGAAGCACCGTTAGGCAGTGGTAAATCATTTGCTTATTTACTTGCATCACTCATGTATAATATTGAAACAGGCAAACATGTAATGATTTCAACTAATACAAAATTGTTACAAAATCAATTATTAGAAAAAGATATTCCAGCAATTAAATCAGCTTTAAATTTTAAAATAAATGCGTCGTTGATTAAAAGTAAACGAGATTATATTTCTTTGGGATTAATGAGCCAAATTTTAAAAGATGAGTCTAATAATTATGAAGTCAGTATTTTAAAAATGCAATTACTCATATGGATCACAGAAACTAATACTGGTGATATTCAAGAGTTAGACTTAAAAGGCGGTCAAAAAATGTATTACGAACAAAAATTAGAGACTTATGTGCCAGTTCGTAATGATATCAATTATTTCAACTTTATTAAACGCAATGCTCAAAATATTCAAATCGGTATTACCAACCATGCTCATTTAATCCACGCATCACACGACAATACAATTTACCAATTATTCGATGATTGTATTATAGATGAAGCACACAGATTACCAGATTACGCATTAAATCAAGTCACAAACGAATTAAGTTATGCTGATATTAAATATCAATTAGGTCTGATTGGTAAAACTGAAAATGAAAAATTGTTAGCAGCTATAGACCATTTGGAGCAACAACGTATCCTCGAAAAGTTAGATATACCTCCAATTGATGTTTTTGGCTTAAAAACGAATATTAATGAAATACATGATTTAAATGAGCAACTGTTTAGCACTATGTTTCATATGATACAACAATCGGAAGTTCACGATGATGACGCACATAAAATTCATTTCGTATATCATTTTGATGTAACTCCAATTTTGAATGATTTACATTCTATTATTCATAAATTAAATATGACATTAGAATTTTTCAATGGTATGAGCCACAAAACAATTAAAACAGTTAGAAAGCAACTATTATATATCACTGATAGGTTTAGAGCGATTGAAAATAGCTTAAAAAATAGTCATATTAGTTATTTATCAATTAAAAATATCCATCAAAAATCTACAATAAAATTGAATGTTAAAGATTACGATGTCAAAGAGATATTAACCAAACAAGTATTAGATAAATTTAACGCTTTAACCTTTATCTCTGGTACATTAACATTTAATCACTCATTCGAAAATTTCAAACAATGGTTTAATAAAGATATAACATTCAATACCTATGAAATTGATACTTCTTCAGTGTCTCCGAATCAAACAACTGTCTTTATACCAAATGATGTAGCGTCATATAACTATAAAAATATAGACGATTATGTGAGTTCTATCGTTAATTACGTTATTGAATATACTACTATCGTTGAATCAAAATGTTTAATACTATTTACAAGCTACAAAATGATGCACATGGTACAAGAATTATTAAATGAGTTACCTGAATTTGAAGATTATGTCGTATTAACACAGCAACAAAACCAAAACTATAAAATTGTACAACAATTTAATAGTTTTGATAAAGCAATTCTATTAGGTACTGGCACATTTTTTGAAGGCTTTGATTTCCAATCCAACGGAATAAAATGTGTTATGATTACAAAATTACCTTTTATGAATCATAACAATACAAAATATTGGTTAATGGAATCTGAATTTACTTCAACATTTAAAGACTTTGTTTTACCGGATGCCGTTACTCGATTTAGGCAAGGTTTAGGAAGGTTAATAAGAAATGAACAAGATAAGGGTATTATAGTCTCTTTCGATGATCGTTTAATCCGAAGCAACTACAAACAATTCTTTGAACAATCATTAGAAAATTATCGTCAAAGAAAAGGCGATATCAAACAATTCTCAAGTTTACTTAAAAAGTTACAAAAAGAGACAAAACACCGCTAAAAGTTGATACACGCAACTAGAACTTGCAACTTGATTTTGTTAAAATATATAAGGATTAATAAAAGAAGATTACAATAAAATTAGGAGTTTAGTTATGAAGACAACGATAAAAGAAGCAAAACATTATATTAACCAAGAAGTAACTATTGGTGCTTGGTTAACAAACAAACGTTCAAGCGGTAAAATCGCATTCTTGCAATTAAGAGATGGCACAGGTTTTATGCAAGGCGTTGTGGTCAAAGCTGACGTAGATGAAGATACTTTCCAATTAGCTAAAGATATTACGCAAGAATCTTCACTGTATATTACTGGTGTTATCACTGAAGACAACCGCTCTGATTTAGGCTATGAAATGCAAGTTAAATCAATTGAAATCATTTCAGAAGCACACGATTATCCAATCACACCTAAAAATCATGGTACAGAATTTTTAATGGATCACCGCCATCTGTGGTTACGTTCAAAGAAACAACACGCGGTTATGAAAATTAGAAATGAAATTATTCGTGCAACATACGAATTCTTTAATAATAATGGTTTTACAAAGATTGATCCACCAATATTAACAGCAAGTGCTCCTGAAGGCACAAGCGAATTGTTCCATACCAAATACTTTGATCAAGATGCCTTTTTATCACAAAGTGGGCAGCTATATATGGAAGCGGCTGCGATGGCACATGGCAGAGTATTTTCATTTGGTCCAACATTCCGTGCGGAAAAATCAAAAACACGTCGTCACTTAATTGAATTCTGGATGATTGAACCAGAAATGGCATTTTGTAACCATAATGAAAGTTTAGAGATTCAAGAACAATATGTGGCACATGTTGTTAAATCAGTTTTAAATCATTGCAAATTAGAATTAAATGCATTAGAGCGTGAAACATCTAAACTTGAAAAAGTCGCGACACCGTTTCCACGTATCACATACGATGATGCAGTTATATTCTTAAAAGAACAAGGCTTTGATGACATCGAATGGGGTGAAGACTTTGGCGCTCCCCACGAAACTGCAATTGCAAATCATTATGATTTACCTGTATTTATCACTAACTACCCAACAAAAATCAAGCCTTTCTATATGCAACCAAACCCAGAGAATGAAGAAACAGTCCTTTGTGCTGATTTAATCGCGCCAGAGGGTTATGGTGAAATCATTGGTGGTTCAGAACGTATCAATGATCTTGCATTGCTAGAACAACGTATCAATGAATTTGAATTAGACCCGGAAAGCTATAGTTACTACCTAGACTTACGTCGTTATGGTAGTGTGCCACATAGTGGTTTCGGATTAGGGCTTGAAAGAACAGTCGCATGGTTATCAGGGGTAGAACACGTGCGTGAAACCGCGCCATTCCCTCGTTTATTAAACCGTTTATATCCATAGTACAATCAATGAAACTAACTACGTCCAGTCTATTTATGGCTGGACGTTTTTATAACAACTATATAAGTAGGAGGAAATCATTTGGATAAAGATATACTTAAAACAAGGCCTGTGGTTATTCGTAAAGAATTATTAGATCACTACAATGAGTTAGGTATCAATGAGCGTGAACTAGTCATTCTAATTAAATTAATCTACGCATCTGAAACTACGAATAAACAGCCGCCCATTGAATCTTTACAAAGAGGCACATCACTAGATTCAAGAGAAACTACTTCTATCATACAAAGTCTGATTCAGCACGACTTATTAGAACTAAATGTTAATAAAGATGAAGAAGGTAAGTTCACTGAATATATGAACCTCGACCAATTTTATAATAAATTAAGTGATATAATCGATCAAATTAATGTAGATAAAAGTCACAAGCAATCTGAGCTTGAATTTAACACGCTTTTTCAAAAAATTGAGCAAGCATTCGGTAGGCCTTTATCACCATACGAAATTGAGACTTTAAACCAATGGTTGGATGTAGACAAACATGAATTAAGTATCATTCAAGCAGCTTTGGATGAAGCACAAAGTCAAAATAAACTTAATTTTAAATATATTGATAGAATATTATTAAATTGGAAAAAGAACAATGTAAAAACCATTGAAGATTCAAAAAAAATAAGCCGACAATTTAACCAACCTAAAATGAAACACACAATTAAAAAAGTACCTAAATTTGATTGGCTTAATGAGGAGAATCAAGATGATAAGTAATAAAAAAGCATTAGAAATGATCGATGTTATTTCAAATATGTTTCCAGATGCAGAATGTGAACTTGTACATGAGAATCCATTTGAATTAACCATTGCAGTATTGTTGTCAGCACAAACTACAGATGTTTCAGTAAATAAACTGACTAAACATTTATTTAAAAAGTATAAAACCCCCGAAGATTATATTAATGTTGATATTTCAGAACTCGAAAACGACCTTCGCACCATTGGTTTATATAGAAATAAAGCTAAAAATATTCAAAAGCTATGTCAATCATTGTTAGAAAAATTTAACGGCATTATCCCAGAGACACATGCTGAACTTGAAAGTCTAGCAGGTGTGGGGCGTAAAACAGCAAACGTAGTTATGAGTGTAGCTTTTAATGAGCCTTCGTTAGCTGTGGATACACATGTAGAACGTGTATCTAAACGATTGGGTATATGTAGATGGAAAGACAACGTAAGACAAGTTGAAGATAAATTATGTAAAGTAGTCCCAAGAGAGCGATGGAATAAAACACATCATCAGCTCATTTTCTTTGGACGCTATCACTGCCTAGCACGCAGCCCTAAATGTGATATATGTCCATTATTTGATGTATGTAGAGAAGGACAAAAACGATATAAAGCAAGTTTGAAAGAAGTGTGAACTGATTGATTTCAAAAGAAGACTTTAAAGACATGGAATTACAAATTGATGCATTTTCTAAACAGAAAAAATTAAAATCACCACAAGCTAAAGCATTATTAGATCAATATTTTGGTATGATTGAAACTTTTTTTTTACAAATCAATGGTATTAATACAATTGACTTTAATCATTTATCCGACTATCCTATTGTGCCTATGAATTTTGAAGAGCGTTATCATTATATGGTTGCTCGGAAGTATCATTTTATGGGCTATAGACAAATGAAAACACTCAAATCAGAATTAATTAAAATGAATGCTTCGTATCAAATTCGTCAAAAAAAGAAGGGAACGGGACAAAAATCACATTTTTCTGAGTAGATGACGAAGATTGGTTATGGCTTTGGTTACTAAATAGAATATAAACGTACTGCTATAAAAGTAATTGTCTCCATAAAAGGTGTGTAAAAGAAATTTTAGACGTAGACGCTTAACCTATTATTATGGTTACGCAGCCCTTGGCTCATGCGTAAGTATGCTTTATATAACCACCAAAATAAAAGAGAGGTCTTTGAAGCATAAATGTCTCTAACTCATAAAAAAACGTCAGTTTGTATTGTCACTGAACCAGATTTCTACGCTTTTTTTACCAAAAAACAGGACTGATTTTTGTATCAGTCCTGTTTAGTATAGAGCCTATAAAATGAGCCCCAAAAAGTTTTCTAACTAAAGCATTCTTTTTGGGGCTAAATTTTGGGATGGGTATCCCAAGCACTTCTTATTGTTATGAGTTCATATTAATAACTATTTCACTCAAAACATTTAATTAATCGTTACTCGAACTATTTCTATTAGAATCGGATGATGAGTCACTGTTACTATTACTGTTACTATTACTGTTACTACTGCTGCTTCCACCTTGACCTTGTGGTTTTTTGCTCGTTGTATTGTCATCAGAATGACCTGCAACAGATAAACTATCTTTACTATCACCATTTACTGAATCAGGTTTTGTAAAGTCTTGACCATCTCTAGGTGAAATTGTACTCATTACATCTTCAAATAAAAATTGTGGATATTCTTGTTCTTCGTGACCAACAAATGAGTTGACGCCACCTTGTTTAACTTCATTGAATCCCATCCAAACGGACATACTATATTTTGGTGTAAATCCATTCATCCAAACGTCTTTTGCGGCATCATCAGGTAATCCGTACTCTTGATATGTTTGGTTACCATAAGTACCTGTACCAGTTTTGGCGCCAACATTCACACCAGAAATATTATGACCATAAGCAGAACCATATGCTTCGAATGTACCTTTAAGTACCTCTGCTAGCATGTAAGAAGTAGAGTTTTTCATCGCTTTTTTACTAGTGTGATCATAATTAATTACTTCTCCGTTTTCTTTTTCTACTTTTTTAATTGAATGCGCATTATTATATTCGCCGCCATTTGCAATAGCTGCAAATGCTGATGCTAATTGAGTAGGGGAGAATTCTGATGATGAACCACCTAGTACTTCAGAAGGCCCAATCTCTCCTTCATAATCTAAACCTACATTGTTAGCAAATTGTTTTGGTGCATCATTACCAGCATTTTCTTTGGTAGATTGCCAAGTTTTTAACGCTGGTATATTGAAACTTTGACGTAGGGCATCATATAACTTAACTTCTCCGTGACCTTCCATATCATAGTTTCTAAATGTCACGCCATCTACTTGATAAGATTCTTCGTCCTGGATAGCATGATTTGTAGCCCAATTCATATTTTCTATAGCTGGGCCATAAGCTAAGAACGGTTTTAATGATGAACCAGTAGGGTGCGCGTCAGTAGCCAAGTTTCTATCAACAACATCTTTGTAATTTCTACCACCAGATACTGCAACTAATCCACCAGATTCACTATCTACGATAGAAGCACCAACTTGTTGGTCTTCATTTTTATAGTAGCTACCATTATTTACACGATCTTGTAAAGTTTGTTGAACATCTTTATCCATATTTGTGTAAATTTTAACACCACTATTTAGAACTTCGCCTAAGTTTTTACCTTTAAATTCCTTATTATTCATTAATTCTGATTTTACGAAGTTAATATATGAGTCATATTCTTCAGTTGAATTATCTTCGCTGACTTTGCGTTCTTCAGAACTTCGGTTAACTAAGTTATCTTCTATAGAGGTGTCTTGCGCTTCTTCTTTTTCTTTCTTAGAAATTCTATTATGATATTCCATTAAATATAAAACAGTGTCTTTACGCGACTCTGCTGCTTCTGGATGATCATAAATATTATATGTGTTCGGAACTTGCGGCAATCCAGCAAGATATGCTTGTTCAGCTAAATTTAAATCTTTTAAATCTTTATCAAAGTAATACTTAGCTGCAGCTTTCACACCATAAACACCGTCTGAATAGTAAATTTTATTTAAATACATTTCAAAAATTTCATCTTTACTATATTCTTGTTCGAGCCTATACGATAAGTAAGCTTCTTGAGCTTTACGCGCAATTGATTTTTGATCCGTTAAGAACGAACGTTTAACCACTTGTTGCGTTAGCGTTGAAGCACCTTCTGAACCAAATCCACCTGTAAAGTTTTTAGCTACGGCGCCAAACAAACGTTTGTAATCAAGTGCACCATGATCATAGAAACGATTATCTTCAGTTGCTAATACTGCAGCTTTCATGTTTTTAGGCACTTCGTCTAAATCAACATGTTCTCGTCGTTGTCCATTATCAATGGTTTTAATCAAATCACCATCTTTATCGTATATTTTAGCAGGAATTGGATCTTGTAATTTTGATTCTGTAAATGCAGGCGCTTTCCAAGCATAATAAGCAAATAACAAAATACCAATTAATGCTAGAACAATAAATGCTATGATGAGAAATCCAATTATCTTGATAATTGTTCTTTTTATATTCCTATTCTTTTTTTCTCCAGACTTACTATTCTTATTAGAATTCGTAGTCCTTTTCTTCTCCGTCATACGCGGTCCTCACTTTCATCTAATATCAACTTATCAACTGCTTTGAGGTAATTCAATCTTGGTTGATACTGATAAGGAATATAGTAACCATTTTTTCTTATTTCTTCAACCGTAATCGACTTTTTAATCTCTTTTTTAAACCGATGCCAATAATATTTAAATTTGCTATAAGGCAATAAATAAACTTCATCTATTAATTTAAAGCGTATTAATAAAAACACTGTACCTCCTTGTTCAAAACAAGCATCCATATGTAACACTTGATGTTCATGCATGTTATTTAATGGAAAGGAAGTTTTATTTTTTGTTTCCTTCGCTTCAAAATCTAAGTAATGCCCGTTATAAATACCATTATAATCAGTAGTCGAAGGCGTTCTGAAATAAGCCTCATTAATCACTGCCTTACTTCTCATAGGATAATGAACGTTTACTATTTGTACCGGCGTTGGCTTTTTATGTATAACAGCTTGTCCGAGTTTCAAATAGTGGGTGTTTGATAATTCAATATCATTCTCTAGTGACATGCCTCTGCCACCATAGTTTATTTTACCCTTTTCTTCCTTATGAGTTCGTCCGACTTGAGACTTATTTCCATAAAATGGTTTCCCATTAGGATAATTCATCGTTTTTCACCACTTTAATTTGGTTTCAAAAACTTTTTTCATTATACCTGAAAACTGTCTTTTTTTCCAAACTATGATATATAAAGCAATGTATCTGTACATACATCATGTATATTTTAACGTGCTTTGTTCAATTAAACAATATTAGACGTTAAATATGCTTTATATATGACATAAATGTAAGGTGTGCATTTCAAAAATGACTATTAAATTCATTTGTGGTAAATTTAGTATGTAGGAGGAAACTTCATGCAACAATTATTCACCCAACTATTAAATGATGTACAAGTTATGCAAGACAGATATGAATTTGTCAAAGCAGATGTCGTAGACTATGACTTTTATAAAGACGTTGTACCATTCACTAGAAACATAGATGAACTATTAGTTTCATTAAAAGCTTACGAAGCTAAAATGCTTCAATTACCTTATATGAATAAGAGAAAATTTGATTTATTAATATCAAACATTGAAGCTTTATCAGTAGAATGTCATTTCAAAAGAACAAGCCGAAAGCTATTCACTGAAAAAGTGAAAGCTGTACAATATGATTTAAGTTATATACAAAGAAGTGATATCAACTTATGATAAAAACAATTTATGTCACAGGTTATAAATCGTTTGAACTTAATATTTTTAAAGATGACGCACCTGAAGTTTCTTATTTAAAAAAATTTATTGCTCATAAATTAAAACAGTTGATTGAAGAAGGACTTGAATGGGTATTAATACAAGGACAGATGGGTATAGAATTATGGACGGCTGAAGTGGTTATTAATTTGAAAGCAACATATCCTGATCTCAAACTTGGTATCGTTACACCATTTTATGGCCATACTGATAAATGGAATGAACAAAATCAAGCAAAATATAACCGAATCGTACAACAGTCTGATTTTGTAGATAGCGTGTTTCACACGCCTTATGTAGGGCCACATCAATTTAAACAGACAGATCAATTTATGCTCGATCATACAGATCAATCGCTACTCATTTACGATGAGGAACAAGAAGCCAGTCCAAAATACTTTAAGCAAATGTTAGTTGATTTTATGGAAAAAACAAATTATACTTGTGACATTGTTTCGTTCGATGAATTAACGGAATTTATTAACGATTTGCAGTGGTCTCAAGAACAAAGTTTCGAATGAGGTGGGAAAATATGTCAGATATTTCATTAAAATTATCAGCTAAAGATATTTATGAAAAAGATTTTGAAAAAACTATGACACGTGGGTATAGAAGGGAAGAAGTAGATGCTTTCTTAGACGACATCATAGCTGATTATCAAAAGATGGCAGATTTAGATAATGAAGTTGTTAAACTTTCTGAAGAAAATAATAAACTAAAAAAAGAACTTGAAGAATTGAGATTACGTGTAGCCACATCTAGACCACAAGAAAATAAAAACTTTTCGTCTAATGGTAATGTCAATAACAATTCTAGCAATAATGGGAACAACGTAGATATTTTAAAAAGAATTTCCAACTTAGAAAAAGCTGTGTTTGGAAAGTAATACAACCATTATAATTTAAACGAATATACCAACGTAGATTTGTAGTATCTACATAAAGATAAGTTTTGAAAAATCAAAACTTATCTTATTTTATTTGTTTTGAAATGTTAAAAATGATATACTACTAAGGATGGTGTTTTGGGTAATCGCTATAGCGATATAGAGGAAAGTCCATGCTCACACAATCTGAGATGATTGTAGTGTTCGTGCTTGATGAAACAATAAGTCAAGGCATTAAGTTGACGGCAATGAAATAACCTAAGTCTTAGGATACGGTTAAAATAGTTTGAAAGTGCCACAGTGACGTAGCTTTTATAGAAATATAAAAGGTGGAACGCGGTAAACCCCTCGAGTGAGCAATCCAAATTAGGTAGGAGCACTTATTTAACGAAATTCAACGTATAAATAAGGCATACTTTTTATAGTATGTAGACAGATGGTTACCACCGGCGTACGAGTGTAACTAGTACACGTTGGCAGTACAAAGGTACAAAACATGGCTTATAGAAACATCATTACTAGGCCCAAGCTCTCCCATACAGGAGAGCTTTTTTAATTGTTAAAAATACGAATTTAAGATAAATTATAACTTTCTAATAAAAACTTCTTACACAAAGTGGGCAAATACGTCATAATTGTGATTGAACAGACTTGAAATAATCATAATTTTAATTCAATCATTTTCTGTTAAAAAGATATTTGAGACTAAGATATTAAGTTACATCATAACCTCTAGAATATGGTCATATCTATTTAAAATAACTTTTGATAAAATATAATTAAAACAATATAAAAAAGGAGCAAAACAATGTATCAATTACTAGCTGTATGCCCTATGGGATTAGAAGCCATCGTTTCAAAAGAAATTCAAGAGCTTGGTTATGAAACAACTGTGGAAAATGGCAAAATCTTTTTTGAAGGCGATGAAACTGCAATAGTTAAATGTAACTTATGGTTGCGTACTGCAGACAGAATAAAAATTGTAGTAGGTCAATTTAACGCTAAAACATTCGATGAATTATTCGAGAAAACGAAAGCATTACCTTGGGAAACATTAATTGAAAAAGAAGGGAATTTTCCAGTACAAGGCCGTAGTGTTAAATCAACATTGTTTAGTGTTCCAGATTGCCAAGCAATCGTCAAAAAAGCGATTGTAGAACGTTTAAAAGAAACTTATCAAGAAAAAGGTTGGTTAAATGAATCTGGTGCTAAATACCCGATTGAAGTCTCACTATTAAAAGATAGCGCCTTACTCACAATCGATACTTCTGGCTCAGGGTTGAATAAACGTGGTTATAGGTTGGCACAGGGCGAAGCGCCAATTAAAGAAACGCTTGCTGCTAGTTTGATTAGACTAGCAAATTGGACTGGAGATACACCCCTAATTGATCCATTTTGTGGTTCCGGGACAATCGCAATTGAAGCATGCCTAATTGCTCAAAACATTGCGCCAGGCTTTAATCGTGACTTTGTTTCAGAAACTTGGGAGATCATGCCTGATGGATTATATGACCAATTACGAGATGAAGCAGATCAACAAGCGAATTACGATAGACCATTAGAAATCTATGCGTCCGATATTGATCCAGAAATGATAGAAATAGCTCGCAGAAATGCTGAAGAGGTCGGTTTAGCAGATATTATTAATTTTAGCGTTAAAGATGTTAATACATTATCGATAGAATCAGAAGAACCAATCGCATTAATTGGTAATCCACCTTATGGTGAGCGTATTGGTGACAGAGAAGAAGTTGAAGCAATGTATCGCTACATCGGTAAGTTAATGCAACAACATCCTTATTTATCATCATATATATTAACAAGTAACAGTGAATTCGAATTTTTAGTTAATAAAAAAGCAACTAAAAGAAGAAAATTATTCAACGGTTATATCGAATGTACATATTATCAATATTGGGGTGATAAAAAACCTAGAAAGTAAACCATTTTAATTTTTAGAAAGAGGTGCCACAATTGAATAGTGAATTTAAAAAAGGTATATTATTTGCTTTTAGTGCCTACATATTATGGGGGATCCTTCCTATATATTGGGATTTAATAGAAGACATTGGCGCATTTGAAATATTAGCGTTTCGGATCATACTATCAATGATATTTATGTTATTGGTTGTCGTATTCACTAAAAATACCGCGCCTTTCAAACGCGATGTCCAACAACTGATAACTAACCCTATACAACTTGTAGCTATAATTGTAGCTGGTTATGTAATCACGGTTAATTGGGGGACGTTTATATGGGCAGTTACAAATGGTCACGTGTTACAATCGAGTTTAGGATATTACATCAACCCACTTGTAAGTATTTTACTAGCGTTGATATTTTTAAAAGAACGTTTTAATAAATTCGAATGGATAGCTATTGGATTTGCAGTAATTGGTGTATTATATATGACTATTAAGGTAGGAGTATTTCCTGGCATTTCATTACTATTTGCTTTTTCATTTGGTATATATGGCCTGATTAAAAAAATTGTACCTATAGATGCGATTAGCAGTATTACAATAGAATGTATCGTTACTGCTCCAGCTGGGATTATATATTTATGGTATATATGGCAACAAGGTAGTCTAACATTTGGGTATAATAGTTCTTCATTTTGGTTGATTTTCTCAGGTGCCATAACTGCAATTCCGCTTATACTATTTTCAGCAGGTGCTCGAAGAATACCACTTTCTTTAACTGGTTTCATTCAATATGTTGGTCCTACAATCATGTTTATATTAGGTGTTTTCTTATTCAAAGAACCATTTAGTATGGACCAATTTGTTACATTTATTTTTATTTGGGTTGGTATCATTATTTATAGTACTTCTCAATATATTAAGATCAAAAAAAATAAAAACCCAGCAATCAATTAAAAACACTCATTATTTCTCTAAAGGTAATGCTCGTATAATTACCCTTAGAGATTTTTTATAATATATTAAATCGATATATACATTTAAAATGCACAAGCTATTAACTCTTTTTTAAAAAATAATACACCAAATATATTATTAGTATAAATAGCTTATTTGTAGTATTGTTAAAAGAGATAGAGAAAACGGTTGATTCAAAATAAACATTATATTATCAAGATAATTAAAAAATAAAATTTATTTCGCTATTTTTAAAGCATATATAATAATGGAGTGATTTTATGACAAGAGTATTAATATTAGGGGCAAATGGAGCTGTTTCTAAAGCCGCTATTAATTCATTTTTAGAGAACACATCTTATACATTGAGATTATTCTTAAGGGATGCGAATAGATTACCTGACTATGCATCAGACCGTATAAGAGTACGTGAAGGCGATGCTACAAATTTTGAAGACGTTAATCATGCGATGGAAGATGTTGATATCGTCTTTGCCAGTCTTTCTGGAGAATTAGACAAAGAAGCAAGCAATATTGTTAAAGCAATGGAACAAAATAAAGTTGACCGTTTAATATTTGTGGCTGCTTTAGGTATATATAATGAAGTTCCAGGTGAATTTGGACAGTGGGTCGATGAGCAGATTAGAGATTATTTACCTGTTTACAGAAAAGCAGCCGATATCATAGAAAATTCAAATATTAATTATACTATTTTAAGACCAGCATGGTTAACAGATACTAACGAAATTGATTATGAAATCACACATAAAACAGATCAATTTAAAGGGACAGAAGTTTCTAGAAAAAGTGTGGCTGCTGTAGCAGTTAATATCGCTAAAAATCCCAAACTTTATTTAAAAGACAACATTGGTATTAGTAAACCAAACACCAATTTTAATAAGCCGAGATGGAAATGAATAACGTTTATAAATAAACGAGGCATCATTTCAATCTAATTTTTCTCTCGGTATGTAAATGCCACCATTTTAGGTGGTATTTTTTAATTTGGAGTTTATAATATATTGCGCATATTTTTCAGTAATAAAATATATTTTCACAGTATGCCAAAGAAATACTAAATACAATCTAATTTCATAAACTTACTTTAGACCCACATTAATTTGTTATACAATAGAAATAATTACATAAAAGTAATAAAGGGGATACAATCTTATGTCTAAAACGAAGCAACTCGATATTTTATATAAATTAAAAAAAGAGGTTGAAAAATCCAAAAATCATAGACTTGTCCATATTATAAACCAAGTTATTAAAAAAGTGTTTTTAGAACAATATACAGCGACTTTCGTAGGGCATTTTTCAGCAGGTAAATCAACATTAATTAATTTATTATTAGAAGAAAGTATACTACCTAGTTCACCTGTACCAACAACTAGTAATACAGCTATTGTTTCAGTAGCTGAAGAACCAGGCATAATCGCAAACTTAACTAATCAGAGGTATACATTATTAAATAGTTATGATGAAGTTAAACAAATGAACCGCGAAAATATAGATGTGGAATCAGTAGAAATTAAATTTCCATCCAAGAAGTTTAACAAAGGGTTTACGCTACAAGATACACCAGGTGTAGATTCGAACGTCACAACGCATCAATCTAGCACTGAAGAATTTATGTATACAAGCAATGTATTGTTCTATACAGTAGACTATAATCATGTCCAATCAGCAATGAATTTCCAATTTATGAAACAACTAAACCACGCAGGTGTTCCTGTCGTTTTTATAATTAACCAAATCGATAAGCATAACGAAGACGAAATACCTTTTGATTTATTTAAAGAAAGAGTTGAAAAATCAATAAACGAATGGGGCATTGATTTAGATCAAACTTTTTATGTTTCTAAATTTGATCATAAACATAACCAAATCCAAACATTGTCAGATTATCTCGTTAAAAAAGATGAAGATAGAGAGCAAATGTCAGATTATGTCAATCGTATTGTTAATTTTATAACAGAAGAACAATTATCATTTATTCAACATGAAATTCAACACATATTAACAGAACTTGATATTTTTGAAGAAGATTTTGACCAAGCATATTTAAATTTTCAACAGCATCAACAAGTTAGCGAAGAAGCCAAATTATTAAATAATCCAGATAAACTATACGACTTCTTGAAACAAAAACGCAAAGCTATCTTGGATAATGCGTATGTAATGACACATGACACTAGAGAAAAGATAAGGACTTATTTGGAAAGCCGCACAAAAGATTTTAAAGTAGGTGGCATATTTAATAAAAAGAAAAAGACTTTAGAAACACAACAAATTAGACGCCAAGTGCTTCTTGAACAATTACAAGAAAAAGTTAATCAAGAAATACGTCAACCTTTAAGAGAAGACATGTCATTTTTAACTAGATTTATCAATGCTTCAAAAGTGAACGACGCGATTTTAAATCAACATTATACTATACCATCTAAACTTATAGATGACTTATATCAAATGCAGATTTCAATTAGTAACCAGTATGTATTAACTTTTTCAGACGACTTAATGAAATCTATTAAACAGTTTATCTCTAAAGAAACGGAACCATTATTTAAAGAAGCAATCCACCATTCTCAAGCCAATGATATCGGTATTGAGCAAGAAGATGATTACAATGATTATGTAAAATTTATTGAAATGCGTAATTTAAGAGACTCCTTAGAAACGCAAAATTATATGCATTACTACATCCATATTGATGATTCATTAGACAAGTTGATAGATAGAGAAAAGATCACCTATCAGCCCAAACCACAGCAATCAGAAACTAAAAAACGTAACAATGTGAAAACGAATGTCGCTTCAAACGATCAACCATCAACACAAGACATTAGATCTTCTTTAAAATTAATTAAGGATATACCACTGTTTGAACAAACAAAAGAAGACATTCATAATACATTGGAACGGCTTGATAATCAAACAGTTAAAATTGGTGTTTTTGGCACGTTTAGCGCTGGAAAAAGCAGTTTAATTAATGCACTTCTGGGAGGGACGTATCTTGTAAGTTCTCCAAACCCTACGACAGCAGCAATGACAGAATTAAGCTATGGTGATGAAAGTCAAATTACACTTAAGCCCGAAGCGCAAATCCTAGAAGAACTAAATCAATTATTTGAAGTTGATAACCGAAGTTTCGACACAATCGAATCATTTTTTAAACAAAATACAAATAAGCTAACATCTTCATTAGAAAAAAATAAATTAGCCTTTATCAACGCCATTGAAAAGCACTATGCAATGTATCAAGATATGTTAAAAGAAGGTCTGACGCACGCAATCAATCAAGATGAAATTAAAAAGTGGAGTGCAGAAGATGAATTCGCAACATTTGTGAATACCGTTCATTTGAAATTACCTTTAGAATGGTTAAAAGACAAAATCATTGTAGATTCACTCGGTTTACATTCTAATAATCAACGTCACACAAACGAAACAGAAAAGATTTTGACTTCTTCTGATTTAATACTTTACGTGAGTTATTTTAATCATTCTTTCACGGAAAATGACAAACGTTTCATTGAACATATGAAAGAAATGAATCAATTAAATGAAAATCAGGCCTTTAAGATGGTGGTAAATGCCACTGATTTAGCAGAAACTGAAGAGGATCTAAACGCTGTTATTGAATACGTAAGTGATGCGCTTAACCAAGTGAATATGCATTCTGATATTTTTGCTGTTTCTAGCCGAGAAGGCCTGAAAAATGGTGATTCAGGTATTGAAAAATTAAAAAGTAGCGTAACATATTTTACAGAAGTGGCATCAAAAGGTATCTTACAACAACAAATGGTCAAACAACTAACACACATTTCAAAAGCATTTGACCAAATGATTGAAGAAGCACAACACAATCAAACTCAAATCAAGCAACGCAAAAGCAAACTTGAAAATTATCAAAATCAAACGATAATGAATTCTAATATCTTACAAATTGCTGAACAACGTGCTGCAAATGAAGTGGAAGATCAAATTTATCATTTAAATGAACGCTTAAAAATACAATTATTGGACGAAGTTAAATCTATTTATAATGGTCAAATGACTCGAAGTAATAATTTTAATGAACAGAAACGTAAATCTACAAAATCATATTTAGATCAAATTCATCAAAGGTTATATCTAGAGCAATCTTTACTCGTTGAACGTGTTAAAAAATATTTTATCCAACAAATACATGAAGAACTTGCCCCTTTAAAACAAAAATTAGCACAGGTACATGTATTTATTGAGCCTGAATTTAATAAATCCAATATCGATTTAGAAAACCCTTATCTAAAAATTGAATTAAGTGAAATGATTTCATCTTTACCTAAAACACTTACGAAAAAAAATATAATACAATCTAAAACACAGAATGAAATCCAAAGAGCAATTACTCAAAATACAATAGAATTACTCAAACCATGTATTGCTGATTTAAGAAAAGGACTCATAGAGATTATAGATATCTTAAACCAAGATATTGAGAAGAAATTCACCCACTACGAAAAAGATATCCATTCACAAATTAAACAACTATTATCATTTGAAATGGACAACACATTAATTCAACAGCTTCAAGAAACCAACCATAAATTAAAAGCACAATTGTAAATTGAGAAAGAGGTACTCACAATGTCTAAAAAAATATTATTAATAGATGGCATGGCTTTATTATTCCGCCACTTTTATGCCACAAGTTTGCATAAACAATTTATGCGTAATTCTTATGGCACTCCTACAAATGGTGTTCAAGGATTTGTTCGCCATGTATTCACAGCAATAAATGAAATTCAACCTTCACATGTAGCTGTATGTTGGGATATGGGAAAATCTACTTTTAGAAATGCTATGTATGATGGTTATAAACAAAATCGCCCAGCACCACCTACAGAACTGATTCCTCAGTTTGATTATGTTAAAGAAATTTCAAAACAATTCGGTTTTGTAAATATCGGGGTTCAAAACTATGAAGCGGATGATGTTATAGGTACATTAACTCATCAATATTCAGATCAAAACCAGATTTATGTAGTTACCGGAGATAAAGATATCCTACAATGCATTAATCCAAATGTAGAAATATGGCTCACTAAAAAAGGATTTAATATTTACAATCGCTACACGCTGGATCGGTTTCAAAGTGAATATGGGTTAAACCCATTGCAACTAATTGATGTCAAAGCATTTATGGGGGATAGTGCTGATGGCTATCCTGGCGTTAAAGGAATTGGAGAAAAAACTGCTATAAAGCTCATTCAAAAACATGGTTCTGTTGAAGCAGTTTTAGATGCACTACACGAATTAACGCCTAGCCAACGTAAAAAAATTGAAGACAATATATATAACTTAAAATTATCAAAGAATTTGGCGAAAATCCATACCGAAGTGCCATTAAATACAAATGAGTTATTAAGTGATATGAAATTTGGTACTGATTTAGCAGAGGTGCTAAATATTTGTAAACAGCACGAACTATACGTATCTGGCAAATATTTATCGACACATTTTAATTAATACAGGTTGAAGTATAGCGTAGTGATCTAATCTTTATTATTACATTTTTGATTCGTCCGACTTAAAAACGGATCCAAGTTAAGAAGTATCGATATAATGATTTGAGTCAATCTCGTGTATATACGATGCTAAAGCAAAAAAATGATATGAACCAAGGATTATATTTACTTACCGTTAATGTATGAAGAAAATGTACAACATTCAAAGCACTCGCGTAAGTATTATTCGTTTTCACAAATAAAAAATAGTCATTTAGAAATGAGTTTATGCGTTTTTATCCAAGCCATTTACTGTCCATATGTGATGGAAGCTGAGACATGTTTATTTATGTCTCAGCTTCTTCTTATTAGTTTGGGTGATTTTATATAATGCATTTTTAGCATGATGATTTGCTTCTTTATTTTGGTTTCTTGGAACCCATCTCACAAACAACAAATCAAAATTTGTTTCTAATGCTTGAATTTGGTCAAAATAGTGCTTGAATTTTTTGTTTTTTACTTGTCCTTTGTTCATACTATCTTCTATTAATTTTGAATCTGTATAGACAAGCGCTGTAGTAATATAATGTGCTTTTGCGCATTTTAATGCATATACGAAAGATGCCCATTCCGCACTATGGTTATCTGTTATACCTAAATCAAAATCAAAATGAATTCTTTCGTGTTCAGTAACCAATACTACTGCGCATGCACTTTGTCCAGGATTTCCTGCAGTAGCTGCGTCAAAATATATTTTTGCCATAAATTCACCTTCAAATATAAAAGTTAATTTTATATTAACAAACGAATACGATTTAGACTAATAAAGGGCGGGTATTTTTCTTGAAAAAATAGATTAAAATAACGTAAGCTATGAGAGTTAACAAATATATACATAGCTAAATAACTTAAAAAGGTGATTAAAGTGAAAAATATGTTTATTGTACATGGTTATCAAGCTAATACAGAAAGCCATTGGTTTCAATGGTTAGCGGATCAAATGAAGCCCTATGGTTACAATGTGGAAATCGTATATCTTCCAGATTCAGATTGTCCTTCTTTTGAGGCGTGGTACCAGGCTATTCAAAACAGTATGCAAAATAATTTAAATTCAGAAACGATTATAGTGGCTCATAGTTTAGGTGTTATTTCAACGTTAAATTATTTAACTTCTATGCTTAACGTCCCAACAATCAAAGGGCTTTTTCTCGTTTCTGGTTTTAATGAAAAATTATCGAATTTAATAGAATTAAATCAATATATAGATTGCATCAATATTAATTTAAATAACTTGCATGCACAACATATTGTTACTATCGGCGCAATAAATGACCCTGTGGTTAATATCGATGCAACAGATAGATTATCTGAACAATTAAATGTCAAAACGACTTATGTCAATCATAATGGCCATTTTTTAGCTACAGAAGGTTATAACTCTTTTAATTTCTTAAAAGATAAAATTATCGAAATTTTATAACTCTATTAAATATGAAAACTGAGCCGTCAAACCATAAGTCTTTGTTTCAAGATCTGAAGATGGCAAATGTGTATCTACGTATAAATTTTTTAAATATCCTTTTTATCCATCAGGCACCTAGTTATTCAATTTATTTGATTGTGATTTTATTACAAGGAAGTGTCTTATTTTTTATCTATATTTATATAATCATACTGCTTTCGTAATAAACCTATACCCAATGAAAAGTATGAATGAGATATTTTCGCTCGAATGGTAACCATAAACAAGCATATAAATACAAAATCTGAAGATTTTAAGTATAAAACGCATTTCCATTAAAATGGAAATGCGTTTTATACTGCATATTGACGTATGAATATTTGTGGCTGTGGTTTGTTTTATTGATTATCTTTAAGAAATGATATTGAGTGATTAATAACCCTCATCTAATTTTTGTATTTTTCCTTTTCTATACATAGATTTTGCCCAGTAGCCAAAAGGAACGTTGAATACGGTAGAAATGATTTTTAGTAAGTAAGTTGTTATAAAGATTTCAAATACTGCTTCATTTGGCATTGCGCCGAAAAAGGCTATAATAACAAATAATGCTGTATCTACAATATTACTTAAAATCGTACTACCATAGGCTCTTATAATAAACGTTTTGTCAGAACTAAAAACCTTTTTAATTAGTGAAAATAGTAAAACATCCAAATGCTGACCAATAATATACGCAATAACAGAGCCTAAAGCAATTCTTGGAACAATATTAAAAATGGATTCTAATGCATTTTGTGTATTATCTACTGGGGAAGGTACAAAATGAAGTGAAAATTGCATTACTATAATCATTACTAAGGTTGAACTAAAACCTAACCAAACTGCACGTTTAGCAATTTTACGACCATATATATCATTTAAAATATCAGTTGCTAAATAAATTGAAGCAAACATCACATTTCCTAGTGTGGCCGAAATAGTAAAAATATCGATTGTTTTAATAACTTGAATATTGGCAATAATTGTTCCAATTGCAATCCATGCAATTAAGCCATGTTTACCAAATAATCGATACATAGCCACCAATAACAAAAAAGTTACTAAAAAGGTAATAACTCCAAATATTTCATTAAACAATTTTATTCCTCCTAAATTTTGATGATGCGGGTGTTTAGAAACCGCAAAATAAGCAACTACATTATTTTACTAGAAAAAACAAAAAAATCAAGTTCTATTTATAATTGAATATTTAACGTTTTATTAATAGTTAGAATTACAAATTAATGATTAAACAATCGTTGTTACAAATGATATAATGTCAGCAAGTCTCAAATCTTAATTTTATGATTTATTTGGTACTTATATTTCATTTTTAGCAATACAGGAGAGTGAAGCGTATTCTAACCTATTCTGAAAAAGAGGCGATTGATGCAATTGATCAATTGATGAACACATATTGTAAAACGTGCTTGTTAAAACGTCATATCAAAAATACAAAAGGTAAGACACAAGCACATCATTTCTGTATAAATGAATGTTCTGTTGGAAAACAAATAAAACAAATTGGTAATGAATTACAATAAGGAGGAGAATCTATAATGGAAATTTTAAATGTAGCAACTACACCAAATCCAAACACAATGAAAATCGATTTAAAGTTAGAAAGCGGGGACAATAAACCAAATACGTATACTAAGGTGAAAGAAGATCAACCTGATTTTATCAATGCAGTACTAGAAGTAGAAGGTGTTAAGTCGATATTTCAAGCGATGAATTTTATTTCTGTAGATAAACAATCAGATGCTGAGTGGGATCAAATCCTACCTAATATCACAACAGCACTAGAAGAAATATAAGATAGGGAGGGCGCCTTAATGGAAATTGTACGTGTGGAACCTACGCCAAGCCCCAATACGATGAAAATTGTATTGACTAAAAAAAGGGAAGACAACCAATCTAATACTTATACATCAATTAATGAAGGGCAACCTGATTTTATCAATGATGTATTAGCGATTGATGGTGTTAAATCTATATTTCATGTAATGGATTTTTTAGCAGTCGATAAAAAACCAAAATTCGATTGGGAAGAAGTATTACCTAAAGTAACAGCAACTTTAAATGACGAAGAAACCACCTCTGCTGAGCAGCTTCCAGATGAACATTTTGGTGAGATAAAGGCAGAAGTATTAAAATTCAAAGGTATTCCATATCAGATTAAACTAACAACAAGTTCAGAAGAAAAACGCAAACAATTGCCTGAAATTTATGTTGATAGCATGTTAGCTGCCCAAAAAGATAATGACAACGTGGTATTTCAACGTAAATGGGAAGATTTAGGCATACGGTACGGCGAAATGGATGAAGTTTTAGAAGATGTGTTAGAGGAAGTTACTGCTATGTATCCTAAAGAGCAATTAAAGCAACGTGTGGATGAAGCTTTAGCAACTGATATAATTATTCCAGAAACAAAATATAAACATGTCTCGTTAGAAGACTATCAAGCAACTGAAAATTGGAAAGAACGCTTAAGAATGTTAAAATCATTCCCAACGCCCACTATCAAAGACTTACCATTGTTAGGCGACGTTGTCAGTGAAGCGCAGAAAACACCTTTAAGACGGGAAGCTGTCATATTGCTTGGAATGATTGAAGATGAAGTTGTGTTGCCTTACTTATATAAAGGGTTACACGATAAAAGCCCTGGCGTAAGAAGAACAGCTGGAGACTGCTTAAGTGATTTAGGTTTTAAACAAGCCTTACCTGAAATGGAAAAAGCGTTAAGCGATCCACATAAAATTGTCAGATGGAGAGCTGCCATGTTTATGTTCGATGAAGCTGGACCTGAACAGTTACCAGCTTTACGTGAACATGCAGATGATTCAGCTTATGAAGTCAAATTACAAATAGAAATGGCAATCACTAGAATTGAAAATGGGGATGAAGCATTAGGCTCTGTTTGGAAACAAATTGCCAATAGAAATAAAGCATAAATTAAAATGTACCCAAAGTATAGGAGTGTTATATATGAATGCATATGAAGCTTATATGAACGAACTTGCTACTCAAATGCGTAGCGAATTAACAGAGCATGATTTTAATAGTTTAGAATCTGCAGATGAAGTAAATGATTTTATGAAAAACGTATCTGAAGATGAAACTACTTTTGTTGTAATTAATTCGACTTGTGGATGTGCTGCTGGTTTAGCGAGGCCTGCAGCAGTAACAGTTGCAGAGCAAAACGATAAAAAGCCTACACATAAAATAACTGTTTTCGCAGGTCAAGATAAAGAAGCAACTGAAGCAATGCGTTCTTTTATACAACAAGCACCATCTAGCCCATCTTATGCGCTGTTTAAAGGAGAAGAATTAAAACACTTTATCCCGCGTGAACATATAGAAGGAAGAGATATTCAAGATATTTGCATGGATATTAAAGATGCATTTGATGATTATTGCGATTAATCATCAACCTATCAAATCATTTTATACGTAGTTACTTAAACGAGGCTGGGGCATAAATAATGTCTCAGCCTCAAATAGCATATAGAGAACGCAAAGCTAGCATAAAATATAAAGCGCTGCGCTAAAGCATTACTTTTTCTTTTATGTTATTTATAAAAATATGTAGTCCTTACGTGCGTGTTCTAACACTTATATTCCTTCTTCTTAAGTTAATGATACTTATGTATAGAGCCTTGAATTATGTTGTTCTCTATGAAAAAGAATCAGCACCTTAAATCTTGTATGCTTTTTATGAACCATCTTTGCTTAGTGAGATAACAAAAACCATTAAAACGGTAATTTCGTTCTCGACTCTGCTTAATCACTTACATACATTCATTTTATTTAAACTTGTATATTATTTTTTACACTATCAAAGGTTATCTCTTTAAATTATCCGCATTTTAAAATATGATTAAACCTAAATAACATTACTATTGAAAGGAGTGTGGGAGTCATGTTAAATACATTTGACCAAGCATACCACAATCTTTGTACGGAGATATTAGAAATTGGCAAACAAAAAGATGACCGCACAAATACAGGTACTATTTCCAAATTTGGACATCAATTGAGATTTGATTTATCAAAAGGATTTCCCTTATTAACGACTAAGAAAGTATCTTTTAAATTGATTGCTACTGAACTACTTTGGTTTATTAAAGGCGATACAAATATCAAATATTTACTTCAATATAATAATAATATATGGAATGAATGGGCGTTTGAAAATTATATAAAATCGGACGAATATACAGGACCTGATATGGCAAATTTCGGTCACAGAGCTCAAACAGATGATGCATTTAAAGAAGTATACCAAGAAGAAATGCGTAAATTTAAAGCATTAATCTTAAACAATCCTGATTTTGCAACAAAATATGGCGATTTAGGTAATGTTTATGGTAAACAATGGCGAGATTGGGAAGATAAAAATGGTAACCATTTTGACCAATTAAAAACAATAATTGAGCAAATTAAAAAAAATCCCAATTCAAGACGCCATATTATTTCTGCTTGGAATCCTACAGAAATAGATACAATGGCTTTACCACCTTGTCATACAATGTTCCAATTCTATGTCCAAGACGGTAAATTAAGTTGTCAACTATACCAAAGAAGTGCAGATATCTTTTTAGGTGTACCATTTAATATCGCAAGCTATAGTTTATTAACTCATCTAGTCGCTAAAGAATGTGGTTTAGAAGTTGGGGAATTTATCCACACATTTGGTGACGCGCATATTTACTCAAATCATATTGATGCGATTGAAACACAATTATCTAGAAATAGCTTCGAACCACCACAACTTAAAATTAATTCAAATGCTTCTATATTTGAAATTAATTATGAAGATTTAGAAATAGTTAATTATCAATCTCATCCTGCAATTAAAGCGCCAATCGCTGTATAAATTTGGCCACTGTTTAATTTTAGCTTTAGCTAATCTATAATATTTAAGTAAGTATAATATCAGATAAACGAGATCATACTCACTATTAGGAGGATCATTATGACACTTTCAATACTTGTTGCTCATGATCAGCAACGCGTTATCGGCGTGAACAATCAATTGCCATGGTATCTACCAAATGACTTAAAACATGTTAAAGAACTTTCAACTGGCAATACGCTTGTTATGGGGCGTGCAACATTTGACTCTATAGGAAAACCTCTCCCTAATAGAAAAAATGTAGTTCTAACAAGAAATAAATCATTTAAACACGATGGTGTGGATGTTATTCATTCTATTGACGAAATCTATGAATTGCCTGGACATGTCTTCATTTTTGGGGGTCAAACATTATTCGAAGAAATGATTGATAAAGTAGATGATATGTATATTACGGTAATAGAAGATAAATATAACGGGGACACTTTCTTTCCACCTTATACTTTTGAAGATTGGGAAGTTGAATCTTCTATTACAGGAAAGCTAGATGAAAAAAATACGATTCCGCATACATTTTTACATTTAGTTCGTAAAGAAACGGCATAGGAGGATAAGATAATGAAAACAAAAATTGTGACTGATTCAACATCAGATTTATCACATATTTATTTAAAAGATAATGAAATACACGTCATCCCGCTTAATTTAACCATTGACGGTGACACTTTTGTAGATCAAGTAGATATTTCCTCTGAAGCATTTATTCAAAAAATAGAAAATGATGCCGACGTTAAAACAAGTCAACCTGCAATCGGTAAATTCATTGAACTATATGATGAATTAGGTAAAGATGGTTCTGCAATCATTAGTATTCACATGACTTCAGGATTAAGTGGCACGTATCAAACAGCATTACAAGCAAGCCAAATGACCGATAGTAAAGTAACAGTGATTGATTCAAAATCTATTTCATTTGGACTCGGTTACCAAGTTCAACATGTTGTAGATTGGAATAATCAAGGGTTTTCATCAGAAGAAATTGAATCGAAAATTAGTGATTTACAAAAAAATATAAAGTTATACGTTGTGATCGGACAATTAAACCAATTAATTAAAGGCGGTAGAATTAGTAAAACTAAAGGATTAATTGGAAATATGATGAAAATTAAACCAATTGGCACATTAATTGATGGTAATATTGAATTAATTCATAACTCACGTACTCAAAATGGCAGCATTCAATTTTTGAAAAAGGAAATTAGTGCTTTTATCGGGGACAAGAAAATTAAATCCATTGGTATTGCACATGCTAATATTATAGAATTTGTCGATAAAATTAAAAAGCATTTTTCTGAAGAATTTAATTTTTCTCAATTTGATACGAACGTCACGACTCCTATTATATCCACACATACTGGCCAAGGTGCGATAGGCTTAGTTGTATTAAAATCATAAATTCATATATAATAGTATCAAAATAAATTATTTATTTTGATGCTTTTTAAACCTTTAAAACAATTTAATGGCGTATCCCTTAAAATAATGATAACTTTATGACAAGATAGTAAAAAGGAGGTATATCATGGCATATGCAACATTAGCTGGAGGATGTTTCTGGTGTTTGGTAAAACCATTCACTTCTTATCCGGGTATAGAAAATGTTGTTTCAGGTTATAGTGGTGGACATGTCGAAAATCCTACTTATGAAAGTGTGAGCACCGGACAAACCGGACACGTTGAGGCAGTACAAATCACGTATAATCCTGAAATTACTTCCTTCGAAAACATTTTAGATGTTTACTTTAAAACATTTGACCCAACGGATAATGGCGGCCAATTCTTTGATAGAGGCGAACATTATCAACCAGCCATTTTTTATCATAACGAAGACCAAAAAAAAGCTGCAGAAGCAAAAATTCAAGATTTAAACGAACAAGCTATATTTAATAATCCTGTTATTACGCCCGTAAAACCATATAAAAATTTCTATCCAGCTGAATCATATCATCAAGACTATTATAAAAAGAATCCATTACATTATGAACAATATCAACGAGGTTCTGGCAGAAAAGGCTTTATAGAAAAACACTGGGGGAAACAAAATGATTAAAAAAAATAAAAGCGATTTAACAGAAATGGAATATTTAGTTACTCAAGAAGCGGGAACCGAACCACCTTTTCAAAATGAATATTGGAACCACTTTGAAAAAGGTGTATATGTTGATAAAATTTCTGGGAAACCTCTATTTACCTCAGAAGAAAAATTCGAATCAGATTGTGGTTGGCCTAGTTTCTCTAAAGCTTTAGCTGATGACGAAATTATAGAGCTTGTAGATAAAACATTTGGTATGGTGCGTACAGAAGTAAGATCTGAAGATGCTAACAGTCATTTGGGACACGTTTTCAATGATGGACCAAAAGAAAGTGGCGGTCTAAGATATTGCATTAACTCAGCAGCAGTACAATTTATACCATACGAAAAGTTAGAAGAATTGGGTTATGGAGATTTAATACCACATTTTGAAAAATAAGGAGCGAACAAGACATGTTTAAAAAATTATTTGGTAAAGGTAAAGAAGTTAATAAAGAGATTGCTATTTATACACCCATTACTGGTGAATATGTGAAAATAGAAGACATTCCAGACCCTGTTTTCGCACAAAAGATGATGGGAGAAGGCTTTGGTGTCAATCCTACAGAAGGTGAAGTCGTATCTCCAATTAATGGTAAAGTAGATAATATCTTCCCAACTAAACATGCTATTGGGTTACAAGCTGATAACGGGCTTGAATTGCTCGTACACGTAGGTTTAGATACTGTACAGCTTGACGGTGAAGGTTTTGAGGTACTAGTTGAAAGTGGTGACACTGTTAATATCGGAGATCCGTTATTACGTTTTGATTTAAATTATATTAAAGAAAATGCTAAATCAGTTATTTCTCCTATCATTATTACAAATTCAGACAACACATCTGCAATTGCCGTTGCAGAAGATTTAAATTCAGTATCAAAAGGCGAAACTAAAATAGTTGATGTGACAATGAATTAATGAAAGATCATTCATTTTATCAATTTGCATTAACCGCACGTGGTAGAAAAGATGAAAAAGGCGAATTAGCAGAAGAAATATTTGATGATTTGTCTTTTCCAAGACAAGAAAAAGATTTTCACATATTATCAGATTATATTGAAATGCAAGGAAACTATACTGTTTCAATGTCTGTATTTGATAGTTTGTATGAAGAGTATACTGAATGGTTAAAATTTTAATTTTAGTTTATATTTGAGAGTATATATCAAAGTGTATTAAAATAATAAAGTATCATAGAGAGTGCTGGGGTTAATCTTTAATGATTCAATCCCAGCTACTTTTATTTCCAACTAAATGAAATTTTGATATGAATTATACATACGCATTAGGAAGTGATTAAATGTCGGAACGTTCAGACATCCAAAATGAAAATAATAAAGCGCCCGGTAACGAAGAGACAAACACACAATACTTACCAAAAAGAATGAATTTCAAACGTAAACACTTTATCTTAATATTAATAAGCACGATACTTATCACAGTAGTCATAACTGTGTTTGCAACTATAGGTATTAGTCATTGGGCTAGCGGTCTTGATGGAAATCAAAGAACAGAAATGAAAAAAGTTGAAGAAGTTTATAAAATTTTAAATAATGAATATTATAAGAATACCGATTCAGAAAAGCTATCTGAAGCAGCAATTAAAGGTATGGTTAAAGACTTAGACGATCCATACTCAGAGTTTATGACCAAAAAAGAGACTAAATCATTTAATGAGGACGTTTCAGGTGATTTTGTAGGGATTGGTGCAGAAATGCAAAAAAAAGGCGATACCATACAAATTACAAGTCCAATAAAAGATTCTCCTGCTGATAAAGCAGGCATTCAACCAAAGGATACCGTGACTAAAGTAGATGGCAAATCTATTAAAGGCCAGCCTTTAGAAGCTATCGTCAAAAAAGTGCGTGGTAAACAAGGTACGGAAGTAACCCTTACAATCGAAAGAGAGGGTCAAGCACATGAAATTTCAATTAAAAGAGATAAAATACATGTTAAAAGCGTAGAATACGAAAAACAAGGCAATGTAGGTGTATTTACAATAAATAAATTCCAAAATAGTACATCTGGTGAATTAAAATCTTTAATTATCAAAGCACATAAAGATGGCATACGTAAAATTGTTTTAGATTTACGTAATAATCCAGGTGGTTTACTTGATGAAGCTGTGAAAATGGTCAACATTTTTGTAGATAAAGGTAAAACTGCAGTACAACTTGAAAAAGGCGACCATAAAGAACAAATTAAAACTTCAAATGATGCTTCAAAAGAAGCTAAAGACATGGATGTTTCTATTTTAGTAAATAAAGGCTCCGCTAGTGCTTCAGAAGTGTTTACAGGTGCTATGAGAGATTATGACAAAGCAAAAGTATACGGTTCAAAAACGTTTGGCAAAGGGATTGTACAAACTACACATGAATTTAATGATGGTTCCCTGTTGAAATTTACTAATATGAAGTGGCTGACACCTAAATCTCATTACATTCATGGTAAAGGAATCAAACCTGATGTAAAAATTGATGAACCTGAATATCAATCATTAAATGTTATTCCGAATACTAAGACATATCAATTGGATGATCAAGACAAGCATATTAAAACGATAAAAGTAGGGCTTTCAGCTTTAGGTTACCAAACAAATAATAAATCTCAAACTTTTGATGAAAATTTAGCAGATGCTATTAAAACATTCCAAAAAGATAATCGACTAACAGTGAATGGAAAATTTGATAAACAGACAAATAATAAATTCACTCAAGCTTTAGTTGACAAAGCGAATAAAGAAGATACCGTGTTACAAACTTTACTAAAAAAATTAAAATAACATCAAAGAGGTGTAAATTTTATGATTAGACTTGGTACAAAAGCAGACTTACCAGCAATTTTAAACATTGTTAACGAAGCAAAAGCAATCATGAGACAAGATGGCAATCATCAGTGGGATGAACAATATCCCTTAGAAACACATTTCGAAGAAGATATTAAAAAAAAATCACTCTTTGTGCTTGAAGCAAATTCGACTATTTTTGCATTTATAGTTGTCGACCAACAGCAACCTGAATGGTATGATGAACTAGCGTGGCCAATTGATAGAAATAGCGCGTATGTTATTCACAGATTAGCGGCTTCTTCAAAGTTAAAAGGTGCTGCAACAAAGTTATTTAATTATGCAGTTAATCTTGCACTAAATAACGATATTCATGTAATATTAACAGATACTTTTGCATTAAATAAACGCGCACAAGGTTTATTCAAAAAATTTGACTTTACCAAAGTAGGTGAAGTCAATATTGATTACCCTCCTTTTGATAAAGGAGAACCATTCTATGCCTATTATAAAAATTTAGAAGAATAGAGGTAATATTATGACAAAAATCGCATTCACCGGCGGCGGCACTGTTGGACATGTTTCAGTAAATCTAAGCTTGATACCAACAGCTTTAGAAGAAGGTCATGAAGCTTTTTATATCGGGTCCAAAAAAGGTATGGAGCGTGAAATGATTGAGTCTCAATTACCACAAATAAAATATCATACAATCTCGAGTGGTAAATTAAGACGGTATATCTCTTTTGAAAATATAAAAGATATTTTTAAAGTATTAAAAGGTATTTTCGATGCGCGCCGTATTTTAAAAAAAGAAAAACCTGATTTATTATTTTCAAAAGGTGGTTTCGTATCTGTACCAGTAGTTATTGCCGCTAAATCCTTAAAAATACCAACAATTATCCATGAGTCTGATTTAACACCTGGACTAGCCAATAAAATCGCGCTCAAATTTGCTCAAAAGATTTATACAACATTTGAAGATACATTACAATACCTTCCAAAAGACAAAGCAGATTTTGTTGGTGCAACAGTCCGAGAAGATTTAAAATCTGGCGATAAAAATAGAGGGTACCAACTTACAGAATTTAAAGATGATAAAAAAGTGTTGTTAATCATGGGAGGCAGTCTCGGTAGTAAAAAGCTAAATGAGATTATTAGAGATAATTTGGATGCACTACAAAAAGATTACCAGGTTATCCATTTAACTGGTAAAGGGTTATTAGACCAAAATTTGGTAAATAAACCAGGTTACGTTCAATTTGAATTTGTTAAAGATGATTTAACAGACTTACTAGCCATTACAGATACTGTTATTAGTCGTGCTGGTTCTAACGCTATTTATGAATTTTTAGCACTTAGAATCCCTATGCTATTAATTCCTTTAGGCCTTGATCAATCTCGTGGAGATCAGATTGATAACGCGAAAAATTTCGCGTCTAAAGGCTTTGGTAGAACCATTCCAGAAGACACATTAACTGAATATCAACTGATAAATCAGTTAAATGACATTGAAAATAACCGTGATTCAATTATAACTCAAATGCAAACATATAAAGAAAGTTTTACACGTCAAGATTTATTTCATAAAATTATTAAAGATGCAACAAAATGATGAAAGGGAGGTTTTGCAATGAGTCGTTGGAAAAGAATAAGCTTACTTATCATTTTCACCTTAATATTTGGTATCATTGCATCCTTTCATGAATCTAGATTAGGAAAATGGATAGATAATGAAGTCTATGAATTTATATATGCTTCAGAAAGTTTTATCACAACTACTTTTTTTCTAGGAGTAACTAAAATAGGTGAAGTATGGGCGATGGTTTGTTTATCACTTCTATTAATTGCTTATTTAATGCTCAAAAAACTAAACATTGAAGCATTGTTTTTTGCAATTGCTATGAGTTTATCAAGCACATTAAACCCTTTGTTAAAAAATATATTTGATAGAGAACGCCCTACACTCTTACGTCTGATAGATATTTCAGGTTTTAGTTTTCCAAGTGGGCATGCTATGGGTTCTGCAGCGTTCTTTGGTAGCACAATATACATCGCTAATCGTGTCCTGAAAGGAAAAACAAAGGGTGTCATGATAGGTCTTTCAGCGTTATTTATACTCTTGATATCATCATCAAGAGTATATCTAGGCGTTCATTACCCTACAGATATTATTGCTGGTATTATCGGAGGCACTTTTTGTGTGGTATTATCCACGTTGATCCTAAGACATAACTTAAAAATATAAGCATTTATATGCACCCAACTAGAAAACGACATGCGTTTATCATCAATTAAAACGCAATAAAAAATAAGCTAGACGTGAAACCGTCTAGCTTATTTCTATTGTGTCAAAAATTATTACAAAAACCGATTTTACACTGTAAAACCGGTCTTTATATATACGTTGTCTCGCAACGTTAGTCTTTTACGGGCATATAAAAGGGGATATTTGTGAAAATGATCAATCCTATTAAACAAATATGTGTGGGGGGAATGTCTATATAGTATTGATAATCATTTTCAATTACATTATACAACATTGAGAATAATTGTCAATTAGAATCATGAAAAAATTTAACATTAATTTTTTAGTTTTTTTGTATCAATGCCAATCATCATTTTATGCCTTTCACACCTAGATACTTTCTCTATACAGTCATTTCATATATTATATATTTTGAGGTGTAACTAATGACAAAAATTTTAATAGTTGAAGATGAACAAAATCTTGCACGTTTTATTGAATTAGAACTAGAACATGAAAATTATGACGTAGATATTGAATATGATGGAAAACCAGGTTTAGAAAAAGCATTAAATAATGAATACAATTTAATCTTGCTAGATTTAATGTTACCGAATATCAATGGTTTAGAAATTTGTAGACAAATTAGACAAAATAAAACAACCCCCATTATTATTATTACTGCTAAAAGCGACACATACGATAAAGTAGCAGGGTTAGATTATGGTGCTGATGACTATATTGTAAAACCATTTGATATTGAAGAGTTATTAGCTAGAATAAGAGCTATGCTACGCAGGCAACCACAAAAAAACGTGATTGATATGAAAGGCATAATCATAGATAGAGACGGATTTAAAGTCACAGTAGACGGAGAACCTTTAGACTTAACAAAAACAGAATACGATTTATTAACATTACTAGCAGAAAACCGTAATCATGTATTGCAAAGAGAACAAATCATTGCTGATGTATGGGGATATGATTCAGAAGTTGAAACCAACGTTGTTGATGTTTACATTCGTTATTTAAGAAATAAACTTAAACCCTACGGTAAAGATAAGTACATAGAAACCGTTCGAGGAGTAGGTTACGTGGTAAGAAAATGAAACAACGTAAATTAAAAACAAAATGGATGATAATCACAACAACGATTACATTTTCAACAATCTTTATATTCAGTTTAATCATTATTTTCTTTTTAAGTAATGCGCTACGCCATAATGAATTAAACGAAGCAGAAAGGAGTTATACAGATACTTTACAATTATTCGAATCAAAACAACTAAAAGAGATCACCCCATTAGATTTGAATGCATCTTTAGGAAACTTTCAAAAAGTTATACTCTTCAATAAAAAAGGAAAAAAACAAATTGAAACAACAAATGATAATTCAATAACATATTCTCCTAAGTTTAACCCTAAGGATATTAATACTGCTACGATTAAAAAACGTCATAACAGTGATTATCTAATTATTACAAACCAAATTGACACAAGCCATTTCCAAGGATATAGCATTATTGTACATTCTTTAGATCGCTATAATGCACTTGTTAATTCTCTATATTTTATTGCATTGATATTTGGAGTGATTGCCACTTTTATTACTGCAATGGTTAGTTACTTTTTCTCTGCACAAATTACGAAACCTTTGATATTAATGTCTAACAAGATGCAACAAATACGTCGTGATGGTTTCCAAGAAAAAGTGGATTTAGTAACAAATTACGAAGAAACAGATAATTTAATTGTAACTTTCAATGAAATGATGTTCCAATTAGAAGAGTCATTTAATCAACAAAGACAATTTGTTGAAGATGCTTCACACGAGTTACGAACGCCCTTACAAATCATTCAAGGCCATTTAAATTTAATTCAACGTTGGGGAAAAAAGGACGCAGCCATTCTTGAAGAATCACTTGATATCTCATTAGAAGAAATGGAAAGAATTACTAAATTAGTAGAAGAGTTATTATTATTGACTAAAGACAACAATAATAACAGGGAAAATGAAATTGAAAGCGTAGAAATCAATCAAGAAATTACTTCTAGAATTAAATCTTTAAAGCAACTACATCAAGATTATAAATTTGAATTTAGCCCTTATAATAAACCACTTAATATTAAAATGGACCGCTATCAATTCGAACAAGTATTAATTATCTTTATTGATAACGCTATGAAGTATGATCAAGTAAATAAAAACATCCTTATTCAAACTAAACTAAGAAACAAACAAATATCTATAGAAATTACAGATCATGGCGTAGGTATACCCAAAGAAGATATTGAGTTTATATTTGATAGATTCTACAGAGTAGATAAATCACGTTCCAGAAAACTGGGCGGTAATGGATTAGGGCTCTCAATAGCTAAAAAAATTATTGAATTAAATAACGGCACCATCCATGTCGAAAGTGAAGTAGGCAAATATACAACATTCAAAATTACATTTTGACATATGTTACCGGTTACTAATGCATCTAAACTATGTTACGCTATTAAATGAAAATTCAATTAGCAGAGCCAAATTATATGAGGTTCTGCTTTTTTTATATAACCAGTTATTGGTACTTTAATTTGGTTATATTTAATGCTATTATTGATTTGTAAGCGTTTTAACTATTTTGTGGAGGGTGTAATATGAGCAACGAAAGTCAGGTTTCCCAGGCACCTGTAAATTTCGGGGCTAATCTTGGGTATATTTTAGATTTATATGATATGTATCTCAATGATCCAGCTTCAGTTCCTGAAGATTTACAAGTCCTATTTAGCACAATCAAAAACGGTGAAGCAAACATCGCAACAAATACAGCTGAAGGGCAACATAACGTGACCAAAGCTGATAGCACAATCAAACGTGTTATGCGTTTAATTGATAACATACGTCAATACGGGCATTTATTGGCAGATATTTATCCAGTTAACAAACCTGTAAGAGAAAATGTTCCAAAATTAAATATCGAAGACTTTAATTTAGATCAAGAAACACTTGAATCTATTTCTGCAGGTATTGTATCTGAACACTTTAAAGACATTTACGATAATGCTTATGAAGCAATTGTTCGTATGGAAAAACGTTACAAAGGACCTATTGCATTTGAATATACACATATCAATAATAATAGGGAACGCGTATGGTTAAAACGTAGAATAGAAACACCATACAAGGCGACTTTAAATGACAATCAAAAAATAGAATTATTTAAAAATTTAGCGCATGTAGAAGGTTTTGAGAAATATCTACATAAAAATTTTGTAGGAGCAAAACGTTTCTCAATAGAAGGTGTAGATACACTAGTGCCAATGTTACAACAAACGTTAAGATTAGCTAGTGATGAAGGCATTCAAAATATCCAAATAGGCATGGCTCACCGCGGTAGATTGAATGTGCTTACGCATGTATTAGAAAAACCGTATGAAATGATGATTTCAGAATTTATGCATACTGATCCAATGAAATTTTTACCAGAAGATGGCAGCTTAGAATTAACTGCAGGTTGGTCAGGTGACGTAAAATATCATCTAGGCGGTGTGAAAACAACCAATTCATATGGCAGCGAGCAACGCATCTCTCTTGCAAATAACCCGAGCCATTTAGAAATCGTTGCACCAGTTGTTCTAGGTAAAACACGTGCAACACAAGATGATACAAACAAACCAGGAGCTATTCAAACAGACTTCTATAAATCAATGCCTATTTTAATACATGGTGATGCAGCGTATCCTGGTCAAGGCATCAATTTTGAAGCGATGAATTTAGAAAACTTAGATGGCTATTCCACGGGCGGAACGCTTCACATCATTACTAATAATAGAATTGGCTTTACGACAGAGCCTGAAGATGGGCGTTCTACAACGTATTCATCAGACGTGGCTAAAGGTTATGATGTTCCTATTATGCATGTAAATGCAGATAATGTTGAAGCTACTATTGAAGCGATTGAAATAGCGATGGCATTTAGAAAAGAATTCCATAAAGATGTTGTGATTGATTTGGTTGGTTATCGTAGATATGGCCACAATGAAATGGATGAACCTTCAATCACGAATCCATTACCTTACCATAATATTCGTAAACACGACCCAGTAGATATTTTATACGGCAATCAATTAGTTGAAGATGACATCATCTCAGAAGATCAAATGAACAATATATTTGATGAGGTTCAAAAAGAACTACGTGCTGCTCACGATAAAATTGATAAAAATGATAAAATGGATAACCCAGATATGCAAAAACCAGATAGTCTTGCAGAACCTCTTGAAAGCGTCGGTATCGATATAAGTTATGAACAACTTAAAGAAATTAACGATGCCATGTTATCATACCCATCAAACTTCAATGTATTTAAGAAGCTAAATAAAGTACTAGAGAAACGTAGAGAACCTTTTGAAAACGAAGATGGATTAGTTGACTGGGCTCAAGCAGAACAATTAGCGTTCGCAACAATAACACAACAAGGTACACCAATCCGTTTAACAGGTCAAGACAGTGAACGTGGCACATTTAGCCATCGTCACGCGGTATTACATGACCCAGAATCTGGTGAAGAATTTATCCCATTACACCATGTACCTGGCCAAAAAGCGACTTTTGAAGTACGTAACTCACCATTATCAGAGGCAGCAGTTGTTGGTTTTGAATACGGTTATAATGTTCAAAATAAAGATTGTATGACAATTTGGGAAGCACAATATGGAGATTTTTCAAATATGGCTCAAATGATATTTGATAACTTCTTATTTAGCGCTAGAGCTAAATGGGGTGAACGTTCAGGTTTAACTCTATTCTTACCTCATTCGTTTGAAGGACAAGGTCCTGAGCATTCATCAGCTCGATTGGAAAGATTCTTACAATTAGCAGGAGAAAACAACTCAACTGTTGTAAACTTATCAAGTTCAAGCAACTATTTCCATTTGTTAAGAGCACAAGCAGCAAGTTTAGGTACGCAATCTATGAGACCTTTAGTAGTTATGTCTCCTAAGAGTCTATTGCGCAATAAAACAGTAGCTGATCCAATCAATAAATTTATATCTGGACAATTTGAACCAATCTTACCAGAAGATCACAATAAAGAAGCTGTTAAAAAGGTTATTCTTGCTTCAGGTAAAATGTTCATTGATTTAAAAGAATATTTAGAGAAAAATCCAAACGAATCCATTTTATTGGTTGCTGTCGAAAGATTATACCCATTCCCAGCAGAAGAAATCGAAGCACTGCTCAGTACATTACCTAACTTAGAAAATGTCGCTTGGGTACAAGAAGAACCGAAAAACCAAGGCGCATGGTCATTTGTTTATCCATATCTCAAAGAATTGACTACTGATAAATACGATTTAAGTTATCACGGTCGTATCCAACGTTCAGCACCAGCTGAAGGCGATGGTGAAATACACAAACTCGTTCAAAATATGATTATCGAACAAAGCACAAAATTTAACTAGGGGGAAGTTAAGCATGCCAGAGGTAAAAGTTCCAGAATTAGCAGAATCCATTACAGAAGGTACCATTGCAGAATGGTTAAAACAAGTTGGTGATAGTGTAGATAAAGGTGAAGCTATACTAGAATTAGAAACTGACAAAGTCAACGTAGAGGTTGTTTCAGAAGAAGCCGGCGTACTTCAAGAATTACTAGCCAACGAAGGCGATACTGTAGAAGTGGGACAGTCAATTGCAGTGGTTGGTGAAGGAAGCGGTAATAATGCTCCAGAGACGTCAAAACAAGATGACTCTGAAAAGCAATCATCTGCTTCTAGTAATGAAAATGAAGCAAACCAAACAAAATCAGAACCACAAAATGATAGCGCATCTGATAATGCACAAGATAAAGGGGCGCGTGTGAATGCTACACCATCCGCACGAAAATATGCGCGTGAAAAAGGTATAGATTTATCAGAAGTAGCAACACAATCAAATGATATTGTGAGAAAAGAACACGTTAACCAAACTCAAAATAATCAATCTAATTCACAACAAACTGCTCAATCATCAACAAAAGAAGAACCTAAAAAAACAGCTGCACAACAAAATCCAACTAAACCAGTTATCAGAGAAAAAATGTCTCGTCGTAAAAAAACAGCTGCTAAAAAATTATTAGAAGTATCTAATAATACTGCTATGTTAACGACATTTAATGAAATTGATATGACAAATGTTATGAACTTACGTAAACGTAAAAAAGAACAATTCATCAAAGACCATGATGGTACTAAACTTGGTTTTATGTCATTCTTTACAAAAGCAGCGGTAGCAGCATTGAAGAAATACCCTGAAGTAAATGCTGAAATTGATGGCGAAGATATGATTACTAAACAATTTTATGATATCGGCGTTGCTGTATCTACAGAAGATGGTTTATTAGTTCCTTTTGTAAGAGATTGTGATAAGAAAAACTTTGCTGAAATTGAAGATGAAATAGCTAACTTAGCTACAAAAGCACGCGATAAAAAATTAGGTTTAGATGATATGGTAAATGGTTCATTTACTATCACAAACGGTGGTATCTTTGGCTCAATGATGTCCACACCGATCATTAACGGAAGCCAAGCTGCAATACTTGGTATGCATTCTATTATCACGCGTCCAATTGCTATCGATGCAGACACGATTGAAAACCGTCCAATGATGTACATTGCATTAAGCTATGACCACAGAATTATTGACGGTAAAGAAGCTGTAGGTTTCTTAAAAACAATTAAAGAATTGATTGAGAACCCAGAAGATTTACTATTAGAATCTTAATTTACAACACAAAATAGTTTATTAAACCTAACACAACGGCGTTTTGCGTCGTTGTGTTTTTTATGTAAAAAACAATATTCAAAAACTACATAAAAAATGTTATATCACACCTTTTATTCCTGAAATCTCCCGGTAGAATATAGCAACCTTAAGTTATTTATAAGCTAAAAATACTATCAATAGTGTATAACTATATGTAATCGAATAGTTATATCATCTTCATTAGCATAATAGTGAAACATATTCGCATTAAATTGAATTGCCTCATCTTTATGTATCAAAAAGGTTTCTCCATCCAATACGAGCGTTAATGTGCCTTCATATACCGTTATATATTCTATTGCCCCAGAACCATGTGGTGAGCCGTTCATTCTTCCTTCAGGCTCAATGGTAGCCATATAACTTTCAAATTTCTTTTCAATATTAAATTTAAAGAAAGGGTAAACCTTACATTTCGGATCTTCAGACATCAAAGGTTGCATATCATCTAGAGTTACTTTTCTAATAATAGTGCTATTTTCTTGAGTTAATTCTGTAAAAGAAACTTTTAGACCATTTGCTATTTTCCACAACGTAGTAATAGAAGGAATAGATGTTTTACGTTCTAGTTGGCCCAACATCGTTTTACTTACACCAGTGATTTCTGACAAATGTTCAAGTGAATATCCACTTTGTTTTCTGTATAACTTTAAATTTTCAGATATAATATCATTAATTTCTCTCATTATTTATACACCTCTTTTTACAATATAACGTATAAAAAAAAACTTTAAAGTCTGAACTTTATAACGTAATTTTAGACGTTATAAAGATTCTATTGATAGGGTAGGGGATAGGAGACTCTAATAATATTACTTATAAACGCTGTCTTAACAATCTTTATACCTATTTTAAATAAAATCGTAGCATTATTTTTTTAAAATATTGGGGTTGATTTTGAATCTTTATTTTAATATGAGTATCCAGTATATGTAACACTGTCTTACATCATATTGCTAAAATTACATTTATAATGAAAATGCCACCTTTATTTATTCACTACTTTTTAACAGCGAACTCAATGTTTATCTCGTCTTTTTATATTCATTCGTTAGTGCAATTGAACTTCTTTATATTGTTGACTATTGCTGGATTTTAGATAGTTTAAGTTAGGCCGTATTAGACACTTTATTTAAAAACTTCATAATAAAAACAAACACTTATTTGACTTGTTAATGCTATTTGATTATTTTATGTTGTAATAAATATCCTAGTTAATTAAAAAAACGAGCATTGTATGACTTTACTTGCTCGTTTTATATATGTTTAATTGATTTTTCATTTTTTCACTATAACTATACTGCTGCAGATAGTCCCTTGGGCTGCAACCATAAGAATGTTTAAATCTTCTGTAAAAGTTAGAATAGTCTGTAAATCCACAGCATATTGCTACCTGTTGTGGATTCCCCCCATCTTTTAACATTCGTTGTGCGTTCTGTAAACGCAAATTCAATAAATACCGATAAGGTGGATAACCAACTAATTTAGTAAACTGTTGTGTGATTTTATGACGACTTACAAAAAATTTATTTTCAAGATGTTCCAGTGAAATTTCTTTATTATAATGCAATTCCATATAATCTAACACTTGTCTCACTAAATGAGTAGAAGGGTCATCAACATTATCAGATGTATGCTCATTTTCTATAGCAACTCTATTGAGGATAATTAAAAACTGTGTTAGCAACGATTTACCTGCTAAATTTTTGCCAAAAGCATCATTATCTTGCTCGTTGATTAAGCCCTGTAATAAATAATATAATTCTCTTTTCTGCGATTCAGATAATTGTAATAAATTTTTGAATTTCGAAGATCGTTTATTAAAACAAATACTTAAATCACAGTTCTCAACAGAAAGTTCATTTAATATATTTGCATCAAACCTTAATCCAATACGTTCAGCGTGGCCATCCATTTGTTCATCTAAACGATGAAATTCAAACGGTGGAATAATCAGCATCGACCCAACATCTAAATTAAATGATTCTCCTTCTATGGTATAGCGCATATTTCCAGATAATGAAAAAAATATTTCATAATGATCGTGATAATGTAATTCATTCCCAAAATGACCGTCACTAATTTTATGCCATGCAGCATATTCGCCATCAAATGGTAAAGATACCGTATCAAATTGATGCTCAAAATCCCCTCTATTTTTCATTTGAAATTCCTCCTACTCAAAAAACATACTTTTTTCCCTTATTTACAATGTTGTTAATTTTCACTCAAATTATAATTATATTATAGCATTTAAACATTAATATTTTTAAGAAGGAAGGATAAAAATGACAACAAATCAAATTGGCGTTCAAATGATGATGCTCAAACAAAAAGTACAAGAAGAAGGATTATACAATGTGTTAAAGAAAGTTAGCAATTTAGGCTATAATGCTGTAGAAATATCTCAAATTGAAATGAATACTCAGAATATTGAAGAAATGAAACAAGCTATAAATGATTTTGGCATGAATATAGCCGCAATGTCATGTGGCGTAGAGGATATCTCAGAAGATCAAAAATATCCTGGAGATACGTTGAAAAATGACTTTGATAAAATTGTAGCAGATTGTAAAGCTGTAGATTGTTCTATATTAAGAATTGGTATGCTTCCAATCAATTATATGGGGACAAAAGAAAGTACACTTGAATTCGCAGAAATATGTGATTCTTATGCGAAAAGATTAAAAGAAGAGGGCATTGATCTATATTATCATGCACATAATTTGGAATTTGTTCAATATGACGGCCAATTTATGCTTGATTTAATGCGAGACCATACACACTATTTAGGGTTTGAATTAGACGTGCATTGGATTTGGCGTGCAGGGTTAAACCCTATTGAAGTTATACCTAATTATGCAAACCGGATTCGTGCAATACATCTTAAAGATTACCGTATTGGTGAAATAGATATGTCTCAATATCCAGGAGAAGGAAATGAAAAGGTATATTATATGCTACATATGATTACTCAATTCGCTGAATTAGGACAAGGTACATTACCGCTTAAAGAGATTATTGAAGTCGGCCGTGAAAGTGGAAGCGAATATTTCTTTGTAGAGCAAGATGAACTATATGGCGCAGATCCATACGATTGTTTAACTATAAGTCGTGACCACTTAAATGACTTAGGTTATCAATCTTGGTTTTAAAACTTTCAACACAATTTAAAGTTAATTCGTACTTAACACTAACATTAATGTAAGCGCTAACAAACAAAAACAAGGAGTTGATTCCATGCTTGAAAATATAGCAATTTCAGGGTTTTCAGATGAGATATCATCAGATTTGAATACACAATTAAAAACGGTAAACAAGTTAGGGATGCATTATATATCATTAAGAGGTATAGATGATAAAAATATCAGTAAATATTCAGTAGATATGATAAAAAACGACGTATTACCACGCTTAAGTAAATGGGATATAGGTGTATCATCAATCGGTTCTCCTATTGGTAAAATTTATGTGGATGATGAGACAGCGTTTCAAGAGCAATTAGCACAACTGAAAACATTGTGTGAAATAAGCCAATTGCTCAATTGTCGATATATTAGAATCTTTAGCTTTTATATACCGAGAAATGAAGATTTCGATAAATACAAAGATAGTGTTATCGAAAAGTTAAAACAATTTGCGGAAATTGCAGAACAATACAACGTTATCCTGTTACATGAAAATGAAAAAGATATTTTCGGTGATATTGCGCGTCGATGCAAGCTTATTTTTGACGAAGTTGGCTCGACTCATTTCAAAGCCATATTTGATTTTGCAAATTTTGTACAATGTGGAGAAAATACACAAGCATGCTACGAATTACTGTCAGATTATATTGAATACATTCATATAAAAGATGCAGTATACAAAGATAATGTGAATGTATTATGTGGCACAGGAGATGGGCAAATAGAAAGTATTTTAACTCAAATATTTAAAGCTGGTTACAAAGGATTCTTAACGCTTGAACCTCATCTCGTTGTTTTTGATTCAATTAAAGATTTAGAATTAGAACATTCAACTGAAACAATTCAAAATTCTGTCGCAAAAGATGGGGCGGAAGGATATAAAATGCAATACGAAGCTTTATTACAAATATTAGCAAATATTAATAAAAAGGGGAATGTATAATGGAAAAAGTTCGTTTAGGTATCATTGGTTTTGGAGCACAAGGAAGTACTTACGCAGGATTTATAAACGAAGGTAAAATTCCACAATTAGAAATAGGGGCGATTTGTGATATTGATTCTGAAAAGCAAAATATAGTAGAAGAAAACTACCCAAATGTGCCTTTTTATGAAAATTATATTGATATGTTAGAAAGTGGAAGCATTGACGCTGTTGTTACTACTGTCCCTCACTATTTACACACAGAGATAGGTACAGAAGCTTTAGAAAGAGATATCCATGCACTTTTAGAAAAACCAGCTGATATATATGCTGAAAAAGTAAAAGAGGTTAGCGAATTAGCATCCTCAAAACCGCATTTAACATTTGGTATATTTTTTAATCAACGAACAAATCCGCTATATCAAAAAGTGAAAACACTGATTGATACTGGTGAAATAGGTAATATCCGACGTACTAATTGGATCATAACGACTTGGTGGCGCCCGCAAGCTTATTATGATCAAAGTTCATGGAGAGCTACATGGTCAGAAGAAGGTGGCGGTGTATTAGTAAACCAAGCTCCCCACCAAATAGACTTACTCCAATGGTTATGTGGTATGCCAAAATCTGTATTTTCAAATATTAAATATGGTTACCAACGCGATTTGAGTGTAGATGATGATGTTACTACCATTTTAGACTATGGTAATGGGGCAACCGGCGTATTTATTACATGCACCCATGATGTTATTGGTACAGACCGTTTAGAAATTACTGGCGATAAAGGAAAAATTTTAGTAGAAGATAGTAAAAAGATTACTTTAACGCGTTTAAAAGAATCCGAAACAGAAATGAATCAAAATATGACATGGCAAGAAGCATCTAAAATATTCCAAGGCAGTGGATTCGAAAATATTTACGACCAAGAAATATTTGAATTTGATAGTGTATGGGGTGAACAACATATAAATGTATTAGAAAATTTCGCTGCAAACATTAAGGATAATACACCATTGATTGCGCCAGGTAGCGATGGTATCAACGGCGTCAATTTAGTAAATGCCATTTATTTATCTAGTTGGACAGGTCAAGAAGTAGCCGTCCCCGTAGATCCTGAAGCGTTTAAAAATGCGTTACACGCTCAAATTCAAAACGAACAATCAGAACAAAGATAAACATATGGAGCTGGTATTATGTTAAAAATTGGAATAATAGGCTTAGGTGATATTTCAACTGTACACTTAAATGTGATTGAAGCTAATCCTCATGTCGAACTAACTGCTGCATGTGATATAGATACAACTTTACAAGTTAAAGTTCCAAATGCGCATTTCTACACAGATTTATATCAAATGTTAGAGCAAGAAAATTTAGATTGTGTACATATTTGTTTACCTCATTATTTGCATTTGCCTGTGACAACAGCTTGTGTAGAAAAAGGGATACATGTATTGCAAGAAAAGCCATTATCCCTCAACGCAAAAGAAGGTTTAGAATTAATACAATTAGAACAAAAAAATCCTGATACGAAAATATGTGTATGTTTTCAAAATCGATATAACGAGACTTTCCAAACTTTACAGAGAATTGTTCAAAGCAAAACATATGGTGAGATAATCGGCATTAAAGGGTTAGTTACATGGTTTCGTCCTGAGTCTTATTATACTGACAAACCATGGCGAGGTAGTATGAAAACTGCTGGCGGGGGAGTATTGATTAATCAGGCGATACACACGTTGGATTTAATGCAATTACTCTGTGGCAAAGTTAAATCAATTAAAGGCAGCACATCACAATTATTGGATTATAATATAGAAGTGGAAGATACTGCTTCTGCTCATATTAAGTTTGAAAACAACGCAAACGGCATGTTTTTTGCTACCAATGCTAATGTCGGTAACTCAAGCATTGAACTCCAAGTTATTTTTGAAAATGAAAAATGCACTATTAAAGATAATATACTAACACGTGTAAATGAAGCAGGTTATAAAACTCAAATCATTGAAGATAAAAAAGCATCGGGTACAAAATCCTATTACGGACCAAGTCATGACACTTTAATTAATCAATTCTATGATTGTATTTTCGAGAATACGCAAAATTATATAAACGTTAAAGATGCATTACCGTCTATTGCAATCATCGATGCGATACAAAAATCTTCTCAAACAAATGAAACAATACAATTCGAAAGTGTATAAACGTTATATAAATAAAGATAAGCAAAAAGTGAGATAGAATTCATTAGAACTTCTATCTCACTTTTTATACAAAATTTAAACGACTAATGCGATTCAGTTAATACATCATAAAAACAAAAATAGAAATAAGCACTATAAATTTGTTCATTACTTCTATTTTTGTTAAATATACCGTATATAATAATTTAAAATGATGCACCGCTACTTCTATTAAATCTAACTATGCAATAAATACAAATAATTCAATGATTGCTAGAACTAAAAATACTAGGAAAACGACACCGTAAATATTATTTTTCTTAATACTTTCTTTACTTGCTTTTTGCTGTTTTGCTTTATTATTTATATTTGAAAAGAAAGTAATTCCAGAATACACTGCAATGAGCACTGTGATACCAAATAAAATCCATGTACCAACCATATTAAAACCTCCTTATTTGTAAAATAATATTATATTATTTGCGAATAAAAATAATAATTCCTAATATATATCCATATTAATACATTTCTTCTATTCCTCCAATGTCTAAAAATTACAATTTTGTAAATAGTTATGCCATCAAATACTTCATCATACAAATAAATCGCAAAATAAGTTATAATATATTGAAAAGATATGAATAAAGGGGTTAATATAATGAATGGTCTTAGAAGTGTTACTACAGGGACAAATGATTTAGTAAAAACCAAAGCATTATTTTCAGGTATACTTGGACTAAACGTGGCAAATAAAGGACAAGCCTTGCGTTTTGGTGATGCCGAATTAAATTCCGGTACACGTATACATTTTGTAGAAGTGCCGAACTATATTAACAGTAATAATCATATTGAAAACATTGGTTTAAGAGTACCCAGCGATGAAGGAATTGAAGAATATCAATCTATTTTAGAAAAAAACCAAATTACTCATGGGGAAACTACAGACTTAAATGGTCACAAGTGTTTCAATTTCCAAGACCAAAATAGTCAAACATTTAATATTTATTCCAATGAACATAATACAGGAACGCCATTAGGTATGCCTGCTTTTGAAAGTAATGTAAATCCGTTGCATCAAATACAAGGTCTAGGGCCAGTTATGATAAAAGTTAATGATTTCGCATTGACACAATCCATTCTGACAAAAGTCTTTGGTTTAGAACATTTTGCTGAATACGTATCTAGTGATAATGCTGAGTTCAATATGCAAGTATTTCGTATAGGAGATGGCGGTCTAGGTGGCGAGTTACATATCCATGCTTCACCAGATGAAATAAAAATGCCTGAACATGGTATATTAGAACAAATTGAATTTGGTACTGAATCTAAGTCTCAATTTCAACACACTATAGAACAACTTGAATCTATAGGGATTCCTTACCAAACGTTAGACCAAGATGGAGAAAGATCGGTACGTATTACTGAAAAAAGTGGTATCACCTTCATCTTAACGTTAGAAATTTCATAATAGTAAAGAGAGGATTTTATATATGTTACACGAAACTTGGAAAGATAATACACCAATCAAAAAAATAGAAGTTATTCATACAGACGCACAAAAATTCACTGTAGCTGATATGCTAACAGTAGGAAAACAATATGATGTAATAAACGAAACTGAAGAATACTATCAAATTGTCGATAATTCTGGTCTTGTTGGCGGCTATTTTAAAACTTATTTTAAAGAAGTTTAATTTAATGTGTTTCACATGTACTAAATATAGAATGAAACTTTAAATATGGATGATTTGAATAGGACTAGGGCGAAAATATAAACCGTTATTTAAGCCCCAGTCTATTTTTAATGATATAAATTTTGATGAATTATTTATTTTTAAAAGGAGTATTAAACCATGACAAATTCACAATATATAAACAGAGATGAAACTGTTTTTAATGATGCAAAATCATTAATGAGATTGAATAAAAACATTCTTTTGAAGGGACCAACAGGTTCAGGTAAGACAAAACTTGCCGAAACTTTAGGAGAAACGCTCAATCGTCCTATGCACCAAGTCAATTGTTCAGTAGATTTAGATGCAGAAAGTTTATTAGGATTTAAAACAATCCAAACAAATGAAAACGGCACACAGGAAATCGTATTTATTGATGGCCCAGTCATTAAAGCTATGAAAGAAGGACATATTCTATATATAGATGAAATAAATATGGCGAAACCAGAGACATTACCCATTTTAAACGGTGTGCTAGACTACCGTAGAAAATTAACAAACCCATTCACTGGAGAAGTCGTAAATGCAGCACCAGGATTTAATGTAATTGCTGCTATCAATGAAGGATATATTGGGACGTTACCAATGAATGAAGCACTCAAAAACCGTTTCGTAGTCATTCAAGTTGATTATATTGACGGTGATATTTTAAGTGATGTAATCAAAAATCAAAGTCAATTATCAGACGATGCTACTATACAAAATATTATTAAATTTAATGCAGATTTACGCACGATGACAAAGCAAGGACAGATTTCTGAGGAAGCGGCTAGTATTCGTGCTTTAATTGATTTAAGTGATTTAGCAACTGTGATGCCTATTGAACGTGCTATTAAACGAACAATTATTGATAAATTAGAAGATGAACGTGAACAACAAGCTATTTTAAACGCAGTTGAATTAAATTTTTAGTGAGGGATATTTATGAGCGATCGTTTTATATTATTTAATGATGAACAGCTAGATGCTAAACAAGTCATGATGCTTCAAGATTTAGCTCGATTATTGTTAAAAAATGAACAGACACAAGTTAAAATTCAAAAATTCCCATATTACGATCCAATCAATAATATGTTAATTACAAGTTCTTTTTGGTCCCATAGAAGTAAAGACATTGAAACTAACGGCCTTAAAACAGATGTAATGCTTGCTGCTTATGGTTACCAAATGATGGATGAATCTATTGTCAACGAAGTAATTCATAATCACACATTTAACCATCCTAAATTTTACCAACAGCTATTTAAATTATTAGAAGATAAACGTGTGTTAAATGAAATAGTTAAACTTCGTCCATCTACTCAATCTGCTATACAATTACGTAACCAAATCAGACTAAACTACACGCACACTCAAATTAATGTCTATAAGACAAAAGCAACATTTACAGATTTACTATTCTTATATTTGGAAGCATCATTTTTAACAGAAAATTTTTACGACATACCTCAAATCAGCCCAGAAATAGATGACATTTTAACAAACATGTACCAATATCTACCCAATTTTTTCTATAACAATTCATCAGAAGATAATATGTATTTAGCTGAACGTATAATGTTCCAAATCGATGATATATTAAAAGAAGACATGTTAAACGAATATTATCATTTACCTAAAAAGGTATACGAATCTATCCATAATCTTAATTTTGAAGATTTAAAACGAACTGACGCGAGTAATACGGATAAAGCTTCTAATGAAAACCCCGAGGATGACGTCGTAAGTGAAGAAATTGAATCAAATTATCAAGATAGTTCGTCGCAAGGTGGTGCTTATTTAGAAATGGAACTACATGAAGGGGAAAATAGTGACGTCCTAGGAGATAATGATACAGCTCGAGAAGGTGATACGAGTGATGATATGACGGATATGCAAACTAAAAAAGGTAAAGGTTCGTCTAATCATATCGAAAGTGATGAAGGTGGTTCCGTAGGGAATAATTCTGCCTTTGTTTTAAAAGGCATTAATGAAAATGTAGAAATTAAATGGAATGTCCCAGATATTTTACCAGAATATAAAGATTTGTATAATAATGTTGAAAAAGAAGTCCAATTTGAGACAAAAGATTTAACACAAATCATAAAAAAAACAATAGATAGAGAATACCAAGATGAACGTCGCAATTTAACTAAAGGGCGGCTCCAAAAAAACTTATTAAATTGGTTTATCGACGATCAATATAAACTTTTCTATAAAAAACAAGATTTAAGTCAAACCTTTGACGCCACGTTCACACTATTAATTGACGCTTCAGCAAGTATGCAAGATAAAATGTCAGAAACAATTAAAGGCGTTGTATTATTTCACGAAACTTTGAAATCGTTAAATGTGAAACATGAAATTCTAGCTTTTAATGAAGATGCTTTTGACGCCGACGATTCAAAACAACCTAATATTATTGATGAAATTATTTCATATGACCATTCTATAATGACACAAGATGGTCCACGGATTATGGCGTTAGAACCTCAAGATGACAATAGAGATGGTGTGGCTATTAGAATTGGGAGCGAAAGATTAATGCGTAGATCTCATAACCAACGCTTCTTAATTGTATTCTCAGATGGTGAACCATCTGCTTATAACTATAGTCAAGACGGGATACTCGACACTTATGAAGCTGTGGAAACCGCTCGTAAAATGGGTATTGAGGTGTTTAATGTATTTTTAAGCCAAGATCCTATTACTGAAGATATTGAAGAAACAATTCATAATATTTATGGAAACTATGCAATTTTCGTAGAAGGTGTAGAAAACCTACCGAGTCATCTTGCACCATTGCTTAAAAAATTATTATTAAAATCATTTTAAAACGTACTTTTTTTATTATATCGAACATAAATTTAAATATTCTGAATTTTATATAGACTACTTCTCATAAATCGTGATAGAATAGTAAATATTATTTTATAGGCAAGAAGGAGAACAATTTATGAATAAAAATACATGGATTATAGGGTTTACTTTGTTTGCTATGTTCTTTGGTGCTGGTAACCTTATATTCCCACCGAATTTAGGTTTAGATAGCGGTCAATATTTTTGGCCTGCAATTTTAGCATTTGCTTTAACGGGAATTGGTTTACCTCTATTAGGAGTAGTAGTTGGTGCTTTAGACAAACAAGGATATATCGGTTCTTTAAATAAAATTTCACCCAAATTTTCAGTAATATTTTTAATCATTATTTATTTGACGATAGGGCCACTTTTTGCGATACCTCGTACCGCATCAACGTCGTTTGAAATGACTATTACGCCGATTACTCATACAAATAGTGCATTAGCTCTATTGATATTTACAGTTATTTACTTTTTAATCGTATTATATTTATGTATTAATCCAAATAAAATGATTAACCGTATCGGTTCATTACTTACACCATTATTACTAATTACCATATTAGCAATGATTATTAAAGGATTTGTCGATTACGGTAGTAATGCACATAGTCAATCTGCTGAAGCTTTCACTTCTAATTTTTCTGGGTTTTCTCAAGGATTTACAAATGGTTACTTAACTATGGATGCCATTGCAGCAATTGCCTTTTCTATGATTGTAGTTAATGCAGTCAAATCAACTGGTATCTCGCATGCTAACCAAATTTTCAAACAAACACTTTTAGCAGGTATTATCGCTGCAATTGCACTTATGTTTATTTATATTTCCTTAGGCTTTATAGGTAACCACATGGCAGTGCCGCAAGAGAAAATAGCTAGTTTAACTGCGAATGATCAAAATATTGGTACTTATTTATTAACGACAATGGCTAGTACGGGATTTGGAACTTTTGGTAAATACTTATTAGGTATTATCGTCGCACTTGCATGTTTAACAACTGCCTGTGGGTTGATTGTATCTGTTTCAGAGTATTTCAATAGAATATTCCCAAAAATTTCATATAAACTTTATGTAATCATCTTTACGTTAATTAGTTTTATTTTAGCTAACCAAGGATTGAATTCAGTTATTACAATGTCTGTTCCTGTGTTAAGCATTGTATATCCAATTGCAATTACATCCGTGTTATTAATATTGATTGCACGTTTTGTACCAACAAAACCAATTGCGCAACAAATCCCTGTGGCAGTGGTGGCAATCGTTTCAATCTTAAGCGTTATTCACACACAAGGTTGGATTAACATAAGTATTATTGATAGTTTACCATTAAAAGATTATTCATTAGAATGGTTCCCAATAGCTGTTATCACAACAATCATTGGCTATCTCGTATCTTTAATGCTTAAAAACCAACAAACAATAGTTTATGAAAAAGAATAGTTAAATCAAATAGGAGGCCGAGACAAAATAATGTCTTGGCCTCCTTTATAATACAAGCAGTAGAGGGGTTATTTAAAAATATTCTTATGCCAAGTTTTTGATAGAAATACTTTTTCTGAGGTATGTCTTAGAAAAAAGATAATCCCAATCTCGTTTTATTTGTAAGTTGTCTACATATTTATATCACGTTCATTTTTTACGTAATATTTATTTGTTGTTTTTCATATCAAGTAATTGGTTTTTCATTTCTGTTTCTAACTCATTTAACTCAGTTTCAGCTTGTTTGCGTTTGTTACGACCTTGTTCTTGAATTTGTAATGTTTGCTCAATCGTGTCAATAATATCTTGTTGTGTCGTTTTTAATGTTTCAATATCTACGACACCGCGCTCATTTTCTGTAGCTGTAGCAACAGCGTTTTGTTTTAATAACTCTGAATTTTTGAGTAATAAATCATTTGTTGTATCAGTAACTGCTTTTTGTGCTGAAACTGCATTACGTTGTCTCATAAGTGTTAAAGCAATCGACATCTGATTTTTCCATAATGGGATGCTTGTTAAAATTGAACTTTGAATCTTTTCAGCTAGTGCGTGGTTCACGTTTTGTATCATTCGAATTTGTGGTGCAGTTTGAATAGCAATTTGTCTTGATAATTGTAAATCATAAATACGTTTATCTAATCTATCAACGAACTGTTCCATATCTGATACTGCTTGAACATCCATTTGATTATTAGTTGATTCAGCTCGTGACCTTAGTTTAGGTACTTCTTCTTGTTGTAATAAATGTTGTTTTCTTTTAGCTGCTTCAATATATAGGGTTAATTCATCAAAGTAATCTTTATTTAAATTATATAATTCATCGAGCATCTCTATGTCTTTATTTAAATTATTTTTATGCTTATCTAATTCGATAGAGATACGATCAATTTGTGAACCTACTGATTGCATTTTAGAGAATATTTCATTAACCGAAGCTTTAGTGCGTCTAAAAATACGTTTTAACTTAGACTGATTTTCCGGATTTAATTCATCAGGATTAACAGATTTAAGCTTACTCATCAATCCATTTAATGATTCACCTACAGGCCCTACATCCGTTGTCTTCACTTCGTTTAAAATACGATGTGAAAATTGAGACATATTGGATTGTGCAGCTGTACCATAGTTTAATAAAGTATCATTATCCATTGGTTTTATTTGTTCACTCAATTTGTCAATTTTCTGCTGATCTTCTTGAGAGTATTGTTTTGTGCTGTTGATAATCTCTGATTCATTTGTTGTCTGTTCATCAATATATTTATCCAATGGATGCGAATTTAAAAAGTCTTGTTCTCTAACCATTTAATTCCTCTCCATTTCATCGTGTATATTATTTATGTCTTTTTTGTTCAATTTTGTTCAATTCCATTTCTATATCTAATTGACTATAATCTTCTTCGTTGATTCTTTTTAAGTCTGCTACTAAAGTACGTTTAACTTCATCTAGAGTAATACGCGTTTGTGCTAACTTTTGTTTTTCTTCTTCAGACTTTTTTGGTGACTTTGATAATCTCGTATAGGCTTCAATTAAATTCAATGCATTATCGATATGAGAGTAAAAGAAACTCTCTACTTTGAAAAACGTTCGTGGCTGTTGTTTAACTGCATAATATATAGCTCGTGTGATCCGATATATTTCATTGACTTGCTTAAAATCTTTAATTGATCTTACATTAACAAAAGATTTTAAAATTCTTCTTATTTTATCTTGAGCGTTATTTAACTGACTATTGATAAAATGATAATCTCTACGTGATAAGCCAATTTCTTTTAAATATTTTCTAGAAGTTAAACGTTGAGTAGGGAAGTAGAACGCTACAAACGCTACCGCAGAAATAAGAAAATCAAAAATAAAATATACGTCTAATGCAAATACACTAGCAATCCATGCGATAACAGCTATTGGAAAAGCAATAATGGCCCCGTAAATACGCGAAATATTGTATCTCAAACTTCATCTTCCTTTATAATGTTTATAATGTTCTAAAATTTTTCCATGATGGGTTAGTTTCAATTTCTTCAATCTCATAATCTTCTATATGAGAAGCAGGTGAAGCACCCTCAATTACAGCATTGGTAAACGATGTTAACGAATTTTTATCGCCTTGGGCGTAAATGTCTACATAATCAGATACGTTTTGTACAGTACCTACAATATTATATTTTCTAGCTATCTTTTCAGTATAATAGCGAAAACCGACACCTTGCACTATACCAAATACTTTAATATGTTTGCATTGCATATAATCACCTCTTATTATCATTATACGAAATTTTAACTTACAAAACTAATATTTTTGTTTGGATAGTAATTGTCTATCGGCCAAAAGTATGAAACAGATAACTTGATTTTGTTCATGATACATTTAAAATATTATACATAGCTATTAATCAAATATAATAAGCATAACGACAATAAGACTTATTTTTTATATACAATACATATATGTAATGCGTGTGAACAAGTGAGTTCTAATAAAATAAATTTAATCATTCTAAAATAATGATGATACTATAAGTACCGTATACAATACTGGTATTTTTTAAGTTAAAGATGAAAGGGTGTAATTTACATGTGGACAGTTGCAAAGATTCGAGCTGATTATGAAGGCTGGTGGTTATTTAGTGACTGGACTGATCATATCGTCGAACAATATCATTTTGATAATTATGAAGAAATGTTAAGTTACTACCAATCAATAATAGGAAATAGTAAGCAGTTTTACGATAATTATTTAGTTGGCAAATACAATATTCATGCATTTTATAATAATTGTGAATTAGGTTTTTGTGAAGATTGTGATGAAGATTTACAGATTTTTTATAGTTATATTGTTTTAAATAATAATGAAGTTTATTATAAATTACCTATTATTTAAGAAATAGTTTTTTCACAATTGCATTGCATTTTTAGTTAAAATAGCTTATAATATGAGTCAAGCAATTGTTTTATTCCATATTGCAAAGAATATTGTAAAACAGATTTAGACTGTGAAATTGTATTTTTTGTAATATGCGAATAATGCATATTGAATGAATATTAGTCTTGGAGGTTTCACATTTATGAAACAAGGTACAGTAAAATGGTTTAACGCTGAAAAAGGATTCGGTTTTATCGAAGTTGAAGGAGAAAACGACGTATTCGTACACTTCTCAGCTATTAACCAAGAGGGTTACAAATCATTAGAAGAAGGTCAATCAGTTGAATTTGAAGTAGTTGAAGGCGACCGCGGTCCTCAAGCTGCAAACGTTGTAAAACTATAATATAGATTGCAATATTGACTTATCAAAGAACCTTGTTAAAGGTTCTTTTTTTTATAGCCTTCTTGCGATGAGCTAGGGGGCTTAATGTATGTCCTCTTCTATGAATAGCCGTTATATTTAATTACGGTGGCTTATTGTATACATAATACATATTATTTCATATCAGTATAAACTAAATGAAAAGTGGTTCCATCAACCTAAAGTAGGGGATAGAACCACTTTTTTAATTTATTTAGTATCATTTATAATTAATTGTCTTAAAGATTGACGTTTAATGACTTCTCTTGCTTTACTATCTTTCAAGAAGAATACTGAGGGCTTTTGCATTTGGTTATAATTTGAAGCCATTGAGTAGTGGTATGCACCTGTAGATAAGATAGCTAAATAATCCCCACGTTTTACTGTGCTAGGTAATTGGGCATCTTTAATAATAATATCTCCAGATTCACAAAGTTTACCTGCAATGGTTACAGTCTCATCTTTCGGGTCATTTCTATTAATTAACAAAGCTTCATACTGAGCATCGTATAACGCTGTACGAATATGGTCGCTCATACCACCATCTACAGACACATATTTATTAACATCGGGGATGTTTTTAATTGTACCTACTTCATATAGCGTTATACCTGCTTCACCAACAATAGATCTTCCTGGTTCGATTCCAATTTCTGGGAGTGGGTAGTCAAACTGCGTAGAAAATTGTTTAATAGCATCAGTAATCTCAGTTATACCGGTTTCAATAGGGAAACTTACATCTCCTTCAACATACTTAATGCTAAACCCTCCACCTAAGTTAATCAGTTCAACTTTTATATCATTTTCTTTCAACCATTGAATTACAATTTTAGCAGTTTCAATCATAGCTTCTGTACCTTCAATTTGTGAACCTACATGGAAATGGACACCTTTTAACTTCAAGTGTTTTGAGTTTATTACTTTTTCAACGCCTTGAATCGCTAAACCATGTTTGATTGATAAACCAAATTTACTATCTTCTTGCCCAGTTTGAATAAATTCATGTGTATGTGCTTCAACACCTGGGTTTAACCGTAATACTACATTTACTGTTTCACTTGCATATTTATCAATCAGTTCAATTTCTTCTAAAGCGTCAATCACAATATATCCTACTTTACTTTCTAACGCGTATTGAATTTCATGCTTTGTCTTATTATTACCATGAAAATGAATATGCTGGGGATCGAAACCAGCCTCTAAAGCTGTATATAACTCTCCCTCAGAAACTACATCAAGTTCAAGGCCTTCTTCTTGGACTAATTTCACCATTTGTAAACAAGTAAACGCTTTAGAAGCATATGAAATACTGTATTTTAAATTACTTTTTTGAAAGGCTTGATGAAATCGTTGCATTTGTGCCCTAATTTGATTTTCATCATAAACGATAGTGGGGGTGCCAAAACTCTGTGCTATTGTTTTAAGACTAGTGCCTCCCATTGTAAGCTCGCCATAACTATTATATTCTACTGCCATAATTTATCTATACTCCTTTATTAGTGAGTCATGATTCATTGCGCTTAACTGTTCAGAATTCGCGCCAACACCTTTAAACGTAAATTCATCAATGCGAATATCATTATTATATAATAATACTTCATCCTGTGCATGAACATGATGATCTACTTCAACAAACATATGACTCATCATCAGTGCACGAATGGGATAACGTTTGCCATTGATAAGCGCCTCATGTTTGGCCCTCGATTTAAGGATACCATCTCCATAGCCAATATCAACTACTGCTAATTGTGTATGATTGTGCGTAGCTTCAAATGCAAAGCTGTAACCACAATAATCACCTTCATTTACTTCACGTACTTGAATGACATTGCCTTTTACAGTCAAAGCTTGTTCAATGGATTTTTCATCAATTGTAGCATAAGGTCTTGAACCGTATAATGCTATACCCACACGAGCGTGTGTATGATTTTCAAAAACACCATGTTCTCTATAATAACTTGCACTATTTTGCGCATGTATCATATCAAATTGATAACCTTCATCTAACAAGTTTTTAACAACCTTTAACCACGCTTTACGTTCTATATCATATTCAGGCACGTCAAATTCATCTGCATAACCAAAATGCGTCCATAAACCTGTAATGTGCACTTTCTCATTACTTTTATCATTACGATGGTGAATGAGTACTTCTCTTATTTCATCAATGGTTTTCAAACCAGAGCGATGTAATAAATTTTCATATTCTAAATGAACTTCAATACCTTTTAAATCTTCTAAATGCTGATAATAAAATGCTAAAGATGGCAATGTCATTTGAATTTGGTTATCACGTACTTTATCAAATTCATATACAGCATTCATTAAAAATATAGTTGCGTTTGGCGCTAATTGTCGTATACGTATAGCTTCTCTTAAAGAAGTTGTACTAAACGTATTGATGCCTGCTTCTAAAAATTGATTAACTGCAAATTCCAATCCATAATGATAAGCATTGTTTTTTACAACTGCCATAAGTTGATTATTTTGAATTACTTTTAGCGCATTATTATAAAATCTTTCAGTGTCTACAGACCAAATTGCTGTCATTATGCTTCCACCTCGCCATAAGATTTTAAAATAGCTTCATAATAATCTGCAATCTTAATCAACATATATTCATTAAAGTTTAAATGAGCGGTATGCAACCCAGTTACATATCCTTTCGACACGTCTCGCACACCAACAAATACAAAATAACTTGGAGCAAGTTGACTATAAAAACTAAAATCTTCACCAAATAAATACGGTGTCGGTTTATCAATAATTGTAAAACCAGCATTTTCTAAGCCATGTTCAACATGCTTGCGTAGTTTTGGCGCATTATATGTAGGTGGATAGCCTTCTTCAAACTTCACTTCACAATCTACATTAAACAATAATTTGACACTTTCAGCAATCGTCTTCATTTGTTGTTTAACTGATTCTAAATCATTGATATCATAAGTTCTTATCGTACCTTCTAAATATCCGTTACTTGGCACTGTATTGATCGCTTCTCCAGCTACAAAGTGTCCCATATGCACAATATTTCTCTTTAATCCATTTAAATGGAATTGCTGTATTTGACCGACTTGACTTAATACATGTTGTAAGGCTTCTCCAGCTGAATAACCTTGCTCTTTATCCGCTACGTGGCTAGACAGGCCAGTTAAGTAAAAGCGATATTCGGTCGCACTTGCCGTAATTTCTTCATCTCGAATTACAACATGGCCTTCGTCTTCAAACGGCATAACATGGATACCAAACACTGCTTCTATAGGGTAATTTTCAAACGCACCTGCACGAATTAAACGGTTTGCGCCGCCGCCAGTTTCTTCAGCTGGCTGGAAAATAAAAACGATATTTTGAGGCAATGTCCCTTGATCTGCCATAGCTTTACATCGTTTAACAAATAACATTAACACAGTTGTATGTCCATCATGGCCGCACGCGTGCATCACATTATCAGTTAAACTTCGATAGGGAACATCATTTTCTTCAAAAATAGGTAACGCATCTATATCTGCGCGATAAGCAATTGTATGTTTTCCATTACCTGGAAGATATGCAATTAATCCCGTATCAAGAGGGCGCTTATACTCAACGCTAAGATTATCTAAAAATGCTGCGATATAGTCTGTCGTTTCAAATTCTTGTAGGCTTAATTCTGGATGTTGATGCAAATGACGTCTATGTGTTGTTACAAATTCTAACTCATTCATTAAAATCAAATCCTTCTAGTTTATTAATTTGTTTAAACATAAAACTAAATCAACGTCTAAACTTTTATGTATAAAAAAGAGGAGGTTAGACGAACATCATAAATTGATATATACATATAAATTAATGCGTTTATCAATCATTAGATGTTATTTCGTCATAAACCTCCTATATAAATATTTTAATTTCAGCTTCTATTTATCATTTAAATCAATTATTAATCATTTAATTTTCTTAAAGCTGAAACAATTTCACGTTTTGAATCTTCTACTTCACTTGTTTGTTTAATGACTTTAGCTGGTGTGCCTGCAACTACCGAACCAGCTGGTACTTCTTGGGTCACAATTGCACCGGCTGCAACGATTGATCCTTTACCAACACGAACACCTTCCAAAATAACTGCATTCGCACCGATAAGCACATCATCTTCAATTATAACTGGTGAGGCACTTGGTGGTTCAATTACACCAGCTAATACTGCACCAGCACCAACATGAACATTTTTACCAGTAGTAGCACGACCACCAAGTGTAGCATTCATATCTACCATAGTACCTTCGCCAACAACTGCGCCAATATTGATAGTCGCACCCATCATAATAACTGCACCATCTTCAATAATAGCTTGTTCACGGATAAATGCACCGGGTTCTATACGTGCATTCGTATTTGTTAAGTCTTTCAATGGGATAGCTGAGTTACGACGATCCATTTCAATTTCTAATTCATCAATACTCGATTGATTATTTTCATAAAACTGTTTCCAATCATCCGCTTCACAAAAGATAACCTTTGAATCAGAACCGCCAAAAACTTTAAAACTTTCAGGGAAGGTTACATTGTCAAACTGCCCATTCACATAAACTTTAAGAGGTGTCGATTTCTTTGCATCACTTATATATTGAATAATCTCTTCTGCCGTTAAATGTTGTACCATAATTTAATTCTCTCCTTAGTGATTATAAATTATCAAATGTGTAAAAATCATTTGATTTATGAATTAATTTTTCTGCTGCGCCTATTGATCCATTAGCAAATATATCTTTTGATTGAGCACGATGCGTAATTTCAATTGTTTCATCCGTTCCCGCAAATAAAACATCATGTTGCCCCACAATAGTTCCACCCCGGACCGAATGTATACCAATTTCATCTTGTGTACGTTTTGCATTTGTTTTATGTCTATCATACACAGGCGTCGTTTTATCGCGTAATGACTCGATCACATCATATAATTTCACTAATGTGCCACTAGGTGCATCTACTTTCTTATTGTGGTGTGCTTCTGTAAGTTCAATGTCGAAATCTTGAAGTAGTGGGACAGCCGCTTCTAAAATTTTAGTTAGCGCATGGACACCGTAACTCATATTCGCACTGAAAAATACTGGCATTTTACTGCTAAGTTCTTTTAATTTTTCAACGATTTCCTCTTTTTCCCCGGTTGTTGCAATTACCAATGGTAGTTTAAATTCATCATCTAATAATGGTAACAATAACTCTGGATTTGAGAAATCAATTGCAACATCTGCATCCTTAGCGTCTGAAATACGTTCAAAAGTCGGGTAAGGATACGTTTTTGATGAATCACGTACAATTACACCTACGACTTCATGTCCCTTTTCTTCGGCTAATCTGGCCACGCGTTGATTCATGGCACCATAACCTATTAAAATGATTTTCATGCTTGGTCACCTGCTTTAAATTGTTCATATGCTTGTTCTAATGTTTCACGCTCAGCATCTTGTAATTTCACTAGCGGAAGGCGTACTTCATAATTACCAAAACCTTCAACTGCAGTGAGCGCCTTAATTGGAATAGGGTTAACATCAATTGCTAAAGCGTCTAATAATGTTTGAATAGGGTGAAATTGTACTTCAATATCTTCTCCCTTTTGCTTAGCATTATATAATGATTGGAATGCGTTTGGTATTACATTTGAAGCTACTGAAATAACACCGTGACCACCTTTATCAAAATAGTCAACGACATTATCGTCATTTCCACTATATAAAGCAAAATGATTTAGATCTAAACGTTTTTTTAGTTCGTCCATATATTCAAAATCATTAGTAGCGTCTTTTAAGGCTACAATATATTCATTATCACTCAAAGTTTCAACCGTTTCAGGATTAATCGTCATATTTGTACGTGATGGTACATTATATAAAATGACTGGTAATTTCACTGCATTAGCAATAGTAGTAAAGTGTTCAATTAAACCGCGTTGATTCGTTTTATTATAGTATGGCGTGATAAGCATAATACCATCTGCACCAATTTCTCTAGCACGTACTGAAGCTTGTATAGACTTTTCAGTATTGTTTGTACCTGTACCAGCAATAACTGGTACTTGGCCATTTACATAATTCACAACTACTTCTAAGACTTGGTCTTTTTCTTCGTCTGTTAACGTTGGATTCTCAGCTGTAGTGCCATTAACCACAATACATTTTGCATCGTTTTCTAATAAATATTTTAAATGTCTTCTCAGTGCATTTAAGTCTATTTCATTATGTGTAAATGGTGTTGTTAAAGCGACACCTACACCTTCAAATATATGTCCCATATTATTTTACTCCTTTCAAGCTCATAACTTGGTCAAGCACTTGTACTGCATTTAAAGCCGCGCCTTTCAATAAGTTGTCAGAAGTACACCAAACATGGAAAGTATTGTCTAATGAATCGTCGCGACGAATTCTACCAACAAATATCTCATCTTTACCTGTAGAGTGAATCGCTAATGGGTATTCATTCTGTTCTGGATTATCAATAAGTACTACACGTTGATCATTTTCAAAGAGTTGTTGAATTGCTTGTACTGAAGCTTCTTTTTCTAGCGTAACGCTCATATGCACACTGTGACTATCTTGAACAGGCACACGGACGCAAGTCGCTGTTACTTTTAAATCATCATCTTTTAAAATTTTTCTTGTTTCATCAATCATTTTTTGTTCTTCTTTTGTATACCCGTCTTCAAGAAAAGTATCAATATGTGGTAACACATTATTATAAATAGGATGCGGATATGCTTCTGGTTCTTTACCATTTGCACCTTCAGATAAATCTTGTCTTCCTTTAACTCCTGAACCTGAAACTGCTTGATAAGTTGTATATGCTACGCGTTGTAATCCAAATGCTTCTTGTAATAATTTCAAAGGTACAACAGATTGAATCGTTGAACAGTTTGGATTTGCTATAATTTTTCTATTTAAGATTGGCTCATTAACTTCAGGTACAATTAAATCAATATCTTCTACCATTCTCCAATGACTAGAGTTATCAATAACAATTGCACCAGCTTTTTCAAAAATAGGGGAGAAATGCGCACTTGTACTACCACCAGCGCTCATTAACACATAATCATAATGTTCTGTTGCAGCTTCTTCTGTTAATTCTCTAACTGTATATGTGCTGCCTTGAAATTCAATTTTCTCACCAGCAGAACGCGCAGATGAAAATAGTACTAATTCATCAAATGAAATGCCTTTGCGATTGATTGTTTCTAACATTTTTCTTCCTACTAAACCAGTTGCGCCCGCGATTGCTAATTTTGTCATATCTCATACACTCCATTTTCATTATTTTATTAAATTTGATTATATTAAGAAAATTCAGATATCAAATGTTTCGTATAGTGCTTGAACGGCACGTTCACCATTTTCAGAATCTATAACACATGAAATACTAATTTCTGATGTTGTCGTTTGATAAAAGGTAATACCGTTTTCGATCAGTGTGATAAACGCTTTTGAAGCAACACCAGACATATCACGCATACCAGAACCAATTAATGAAAGTTTAACGTATGCTTCATTAATCTTGAAGTCTAACGCATTAAATTTTTCTTTTAATGATTCTAAAATACGTGTGATTTGAATTGCATCTGTGTCTTTAATCGTAAACGACATTTGCAATCCTTCCAAATTTATTATTTGAGAAATCATATCAACATTAACAGATTCATTCTCTAAATGATTAAATAAATCTGTTAATAGTCTGTTATCTGGCAGGGGATGGCTAATAGTAACGTGCATCATATGTGTATCTAAGGCAACACCCGTAACTGCTTTTTTTTCTAATAATTCTGCTTGTGACATAATCCATGTTCCTTTCACATTTGATAAAGTTCTTCCTAAATATAGGGGGATATTATAATTGTTTGCTAGTTCAACACTTCTTGTTTCAAGTACACCAGCACCTAAAGCACTCATTTCCATCATTTCTTCATACGAAACGTATTCAAGTCGCCTTGCGTCTCTGTAGACTCTAGGATCAGTAGCGTATACGCCGTCTACGTCTGTATATATTTCACAGGTTGTTTGATTACTAGCAGCTAAAGCGACAGCCGTGGTATCTGATCCCCCGCGACCTAATGTCGTTACTTCAAACTCATCATTGATACCTTGGAACCCTGCGATTACTAATACATCATTACTTTCAAAAGCATGTTCAAATGTGATGGGATCAATTTCTGCAATACGACTTTTTAAATGATGGCCAACTGTTTTAATACCAGCTTGGTAACCTGTCATCGCTTTAGCATTGACGCCAATATCATTTAATACCATTGATAAATATGATACGGTTTGCTGTTCACCAGTAGTTAGTAACAATGCGAGTTCTTGATCTTTTGGTGTAGTTGTAAGCGTTGAAACATTAGCCATGAGTTCATCAGTGGTTTTACCCATTGCGCTAACTACAACAATGAGTTGTTCACCATTTTCAACTCTCGTTTGTAACATTCCGGCTATATTTTTTATTTTTGTAAAATCACTTACCGAAGAACCTCCAAATTTCAAAACACTTCTTCCCAATTCTATATCCTCCTCATTTAATAGGGGAGAATCACAATGATATAAAAAAGAACAAGTCCGGAATGCGAACCTGTTCTATAATTTATATACAAGTGATGCACTCCATTATTTTAAAATAATGACAGACTCTTAGCTCTTAACCATAAAGTCCAACTTGTTATAAGCTGCTATTATAACTGTTTCGGCATCTCACCCTTTCAAAATTAGCTGCTAGCAGACAGGTTCTTCTAAAATTTACTAATGATTGATGCGCCTCATCAAAACTTATTTAATTTTTGTTTATGACTCATATTATACATACGGTTATATGTACTGTAAACCGCTTTTACAAAGTTTTTATAATTTACTGAAAAATTAAACTATTTTACACACGTTTTACTTTATAAGTGTAAATGTATCTATTTTTTAATATGAAGTTTTTATACGTTAATAATATAAAGATTAAGCAAAAACTTAAAATTCCTCATATACAGCAGGATCTTGGTCTTTACGTCTACCATCTTCTCGCGTAAGCGTATCTATTTTCTCTAAATCATCGCTATCTAAATAAAAATCAAAAATATCAATATTTTGAAATTGTCTGGCTACCGAGGTAGATTTTGGAATAGGGACCACGCCGTTTTGTATATGCCATTTTAATATAACCTGAGGTATGGTTTTATTATGTTTATCAGCAATTTCGGTAATCTTTTCATCATTGATAACATTCGACGCACGGCCCAACGGACTCCACGCTTGAGTGACAATGCCTTTTGATGCATTATACTTAACCATTTCTCGTTGATTGAAATAAGGATGTAACTCAATTTGATTTATGACTGGTAAAACGCCAGTTTCCTTTTCTAGTGTTTCAATATGTTCAGGTAAAAAGTTACAGACACCAATTGATTTGACTAAACCAGCTTTTTGGGCATCAATCATAGCTTGCCAAGCTTCAATATATTTACCTTGTTTCGGATTTGGCCAATGGATTAAATATAAATCCAAATACTCGACGCCCAAACGGTATATTGACTCCTGTATTGCAGTAAGCGAAGCATCATAATCTTGATAACGACCTGGTAATTTGGAAGTTATAATGATTTGATCTCGCGGTACATTACTCATTTCAATAGCCTTACCAACAGTGCCTTCATTTTCATAATTATATGCTGTATCTAATAAACGGTAACCTTGGTCTAACGCACTTACAATCGCATGCGCGCCTTGCATACCGTTCAGTTTATATGTACCGAAACCTATTTGAGGAATAATTTGCCCATCAAGCATATTTAACTGTTCCATTTATAAATACCTCCATCATTGTATAGTTATTTTGAATTATATAATTCAAAATAACTTATTCATAGTAATCAGCCTGAGCATAGAAGCTTATCTTGCATCATAAAACATAAAGGGGAAGGGTGTTTGCGTTTTTCCAAGCAGCGTTTATTGGCGCTCTCGTTAAGATGGATAGTAAAAATACAAAAAACAAGGATATTGCATAAGCACTATTAGGTTTAAGTCAATTACTTGAAGTAAGGACTATGTATAAGTGTTAGTAAATTCAAAAGAAGGCTTATAATGTCTACTCATCTTCATAAATTGAATAAAGTCGTAGCTCTCTGAAGCGTTGACGCTTTACAAGTTCAATTCAAATAGCTATTGCCAATATGATATTAAATAGGCTGAAACATCAATAGATATCTCAGCCTCTAATCTTTATAAACGCTATTTATTATTTACTTAAAATGCCTGTTTCTTGTAGATAAGCTTCATATGAGATTTCTTTAGACAATCCACCAGCAGGGTTTAAGTCAATCACACGGTTAGCAATTGTATTGATAAACTCAAAGTCATAAGATGTGAATATCATAGAACCTTTGAAATTTTTCAAACCATCATTTACCGCTGTAATACTTTCTAAGTCTAAGTGGTTAGTAGGCTCATCGAGCAATAACACGTTAGCACTTGATAACATCATTTTACTTAACATGCAGCGCACTTTTTCGCCACCTGATAAAACACTCGCTTTTTTCTTAACTTCTTCACCGCTAAATAACATGCGTCCTAAAAAGCCACGTAGGAATGTTTCAGTTTGTTCGTCTTCAGGCGCATATTGACGTAACCAGTCAACAAGATTCATGTCTACACCTTCGAAGTATTCAGAATTATCTTTAGGGAAATAACTACGTGAAGTCGTCACTCCCCATTTAACTGTACCTTCATCTGGTTCCATTTCACCAGCTAAGATTTTAAGCAACGTTGTTTTAGCAAATTCACTATCTCCAATTAATACGGCTTTATCATTAGGGTACATTGTAAATGAAATGTTATCTAACACTTTTACACCGTCAATTGTTTTCGACACATTCTCAACAAACAATAAATCATTACCAATTTCACGTTCCGGCGTAAATTTTACGTATGGATAACGACGTGAGGAAGGTTGAATATCATCTAGTTCAATTTTTTCTAATTGTTTTTTACGACTTGTTGCTTGTTTAGATTTAGATGCGTTCGCAGAGAAACGAGCAACGAAATCTTGCAATTCTTTAATTTTTTCTTCTTTTTTCTTGTTTTGTTCTTGAGCCATTCTCATAGCTAATTGACTTGATTGATACCAAAAATCATAGTTACCAACGTAAACTTTTATTTTTCCATAATCTAAGTCAGCAATATGCGTACACACATTATTTAAGAAGTGTCTATCGTGTGATACTACGATAACTGTATTTTCAAAGTTGATTAAGAAATCTTCTAACCAACTAATAGCTGGAATATCTAAACCGTTTGTAGGCTCATCAAGTAGAAGGACGTCTGGCTTACCAAATAAACTTTGGGCCAAAAGGACTTTTACTTTTTGATTGTTTTCTAATTCAGACATCTTTTTATCTTGTAAATCTGCAGAGACGCCTAAACCAGATAGCAGGGAGCCCGCGTCTGCTTCAGCGTTCCAACCATCCATTTCAGCAAATTCGCCTTCTAATTCCGCTGCTCTAATTCCGTCTTCATCACTGAAATCTGGTTTCATATAAATTTCATCTTTTTCTTTCATAACTTCGTATAAACGTTCATGACCTTTAATTACCACATCAATAACACGTTCATTTTCGTATGCAAAGTGATCCTGTTTTAAAATTGCTAAACGTTCATTTTTCCCCATAGAAACATGACCAGATTGCGCATCCAATTCACCAGATAAAATTTTTAGAAACGTTGATTTCCCAGAACCGTTCGCTCCAATCAAACCATAACAATTGCCTTCTGTAAATTTAATATTTACATCTTCGAATAGTTTACGATCGCCAAATCGTAAACTCACATCAGTAACTTGTAACATGCATTTGCTCCTTTTTCGATAATCTAACGGACAAATTATAACACAATTATCCAGGAGTTTCGACCATTCTCAATGTGATGATGCTTGTTTCTTTATACCATGTTATAATAAATAAGAATAAATTTAAGTACGAAGGAGAACAGTATGGCCCAAGACGAGAAAAATATTGTAGGTTCCATAGAGTTTCTTGAAGTTATTGGATTAGAAGGATCTACTTACAAGTTACAAGGACCGAATAAAGAAGAAGTTAAACTCAATCAATCCGAAGTGAATGAAGAAGATGAATTAATCGTAGGCGAAGAATATAGTTTCTTTATTTATCCAAATAGATCAGGGGCATTATTTGCTACACAAAATATGCCTGATATTACCACTAGTAAATATGACTTTGTAAAAGTATTAAAAACAGATCGCGATGGTGCACATGTTGATGTCGGTTTGCCTAGAGAAGTATTAATACCTTGGATTGACCTGCCAAAAGTAAAAGATGTATGGCCCATTCAAGGTGACGAGGTGTTAGTAACGTTGCGTATTGACAGTGAAAATAATATGTTCGCACGTTTAGCAACAGAAACGATTGTAGAATCAATGTACACACCCGTATACAACGATGAAATGCAAAATAAAGTGATTGAAGCTCGACCATATAGAGTATTAAGAATTGGGAGTTTTTTACTTTCAAAAGATGGCTACAAAATATTCGTACACGAATCTGAACGTAAATCAGAACCGCGTTTGGGTGAAAACGTAGAAGTCCGAATCATTGGTCATAATGAAAAAGGTGAACTTAATGGATCATTTTTACCACTCGCACACGAGAGACTTGACGAAGATGGCCAACACATCTTTAACCTATTAGTTGAATATGAAGGAGAGCTGCCGTTTTGGGATAAATCAAGCCCTGAAGCAATAAAAGAAGTATTTAACATGAGTAAAGCTGCATTTAAACGCGCCATTGGCCATTTATATAAAAATCAAATTATTACAATTGAAACTGGTAAAATAGCATTAACTAAAAAAGGATGGAGCAGAGTCGAAGACGAGTTTTCTCTATAGTTAAAAAATAATATTTGAGCACTTTTTATATCTTCCCATATAACACAAATATTTGTGTTATATGGGATTTTTTCATATTACGAATTCTAATTAATTTATCACATGCAAGAATGCAGTTGTATTAATGTTTATAGGAAAAGCACTATTGATCATAAAAGGGTATGTGAATTTTGTAAATGAAGTCAATAAATTCTTAACATAACTTTTACACTAAATCCACTTGTATTTAACAAACAACCTGTAGTATTAGCAGTGTAATAAATACATATAACTTTTGGGTTATTTATTAGGAGGATGTTTCAATGAAAAAATGGCAATTATTTGGTACTACAGTAGTTGGTGCTTCACTTTTATTAGGTGCTTGTGGCGGTGGAAATAGCGGTTCAGGCGAAGAAGGCGGAGAAGTCAAAGGCGACGGTTCATCAACAGTAGGTCCAATCATTGAAAAATTAAATGAAAAGTTCGCAAAAGATAATTCAGATGTTACAGTTTCAAACGGTACTTCAGGAACTGGCGGCGGATTTGAAAAATTCATCGCAGGTAACACTGATTTCTCAAATGCGTCTAGACCTATAAAAGATGAAGAAAAGAAAAAATTAGACGACAAAGGTATTAAATATGATGAATTCAAAATTGCGCAAGATGGCGTAACAATCGCAGTCAATAAAGAAAATGACTTTGTAGACGAACTGACTAAAGAACAATTAAAAGACATTTACTCTGGTGAAGCTAAAACTTGGGAAGATGTAAACTCAGAGTGGCCAGACAAAGAAATTAAAGCATTTTCTCCTGACCAGTCTCACGGAACATATGATTTCTTTAGCGAAGAAATTATGGATAAAGGAGATATTAAAGCTGAGAAAAATGCTGATACAAACGTGATCGTTCAATCTGTGGAGAAAAACAACGAAGGTATCGGTTACTTTGGTTATAATTTCTATACACAAAATAAAGACAAACTAAAAGAAGTTAAAATCAAAGATGAAGACGATAATCTTACTGAGCCAACTAAGAAAACAATACAAGATGGCTCATATGCATTAAGTAGACCACTTTACATCTACACAAACGAGAAAAAATTAAAAGATAATAAAGGATTCCAAGACTTCATGAAATTTATAATTGAAGATAAAGGTAAATCAGCTGAGAGTGCAGGATTTGTTGCATTACCTGATAAAGATTACAAAGATCAAGAAAGCAAGTTAAACGACATTATTGGTAAAGATAGCGACAAAAAAGAAGAATAAACTTATTAACAATTTTTAAGGTTGGGATTCAGAAAGTGGGGAACAAAGTGATAGCAACTGCATCATTTTGTCACTCACCTTCAAGTTCAATTCATCATATTTAATCATCTAGTGAAATGCCCCTGATGTTTAAGATGAAGAACAATCCTAACCTTTGTTTTAATATTGCGAGTCTATAAGAAAGAAGGGTATTAAAATGACTAATCAGAAAATCTCTGTTAGTGAAATGATTGCTCAAAATAACGCTAAGAAAAAAGGGATTAGCGATAAAATTGTGCCAATCATTTTAGGCATCATCGCTATTTTTTCAATATTAGCGACAGTTGGTATTATTGTCACATTATTAACTGAAACAATAACATTTTTTACACGCGTACCTATAACTGAATTTTTATTTACTAAAGATTGGAACCCATTCTCTTCAACGCCACAATATGGGATATGGGCATTAATCTTAGGCACACTTAAAATTACGGCTATTGCCACATTTGTTGCGGTACCAATCGGTTTAGGCGCAGCATTATATCTAAGTGAATATGCATCTACTAGGGTTAGAAAAATAATCAAACCTATTTTAGAAATCTTATCAGGAATTCCAACAATTGTATTTGGTTTCTTTGCACTTACATTTGTTACACCTGTACTAAGAAGTATCTTCCCTGAATTAGGCAGTTTCAACTCTGTCAGCCCTGGGATTGTAGTCGGTGTTATGATTATCCCTTTAATTTCTAGTATGAGTGAGGATGCGATGTCATCTGTTCCAAACAAAATGAGAGAAGGCGCACTTGGTTTAGGCGCAACAAAGTTTGAAGTTGCAATAAAAGTAGTCTTACCAGCAGCAACTTCAGGTATTATGGCATCTATTGTCTTAGCCATTTCTCGTGCAATAGGTGAAACAATGATTGTATCACTAGCCGCAGGTAGTACACCGACTTCTTCATTAGATTTAACCGGTTCAATTCAAACAATGACTGGATATATCGTACAAGTTGCTACAGGCGATGCTACATTCGGCTCAGATATTTATTACAGTATCTACGCTGTTGGTTTTACTTTATTCCTATTCACCCTCGTGATGAACTTAATCTCACAATGGATCACGAAACGCTTTAGAGAGGAGTATTAAAATGGCTGAGACAAAAACGAAAACACTTGTTAATCAACAGACAATTGAAAAGAAACTTTCTAGTCGATTAACTACAAATAAATTAAATAAATGGGCATTTTTCGCATGTACGATGATTGGTTTACTATTTTTAGCTGCGTTAATTATAGATACTTTAATTAAAGGTGCTGGTCATTTAACACCTTCATTTTTCACTAGCTTTTCATCTTCTACGCCATCAATGGCTGGCATAAAAGGTGCATTAATAGGGACGATATGGTTAATGGTTACAATTATTCCTATTTCAATTATTTTAGGCGTTGGCACAGCAATTTATTTAGAAGAATATGCTAAAGATAACGCTTTAACTAGTTTCATTAAAGTATGTATTTCAAATTTAGCTGGTGTGCCTTCTGTCGTATTTGGTTTATTAGGACTAACAATATTCGTTAGGGGCATGGGGATTGAGGCACTTGCTTTAAGTAATTCTGTATTAGCAGCAGCCTTAACCATGTCACTGCTTATATTGCCTGTTATTATCGTTGCGAGCCAAGAAGCAATTAGGTCTGTACCGAGTCCAGTTAGAGAAGCCTCATATGGTTTAGGTGGAAATAAATGGCAAACGATTCGTAGAGTCGTTTTACCAGCAGCAATTCCTGGTATTTTAACAGGTTTTATTTTGGCATTATCACGCGCATTAGGTGAAACAGCACCACTAATATTAATTGGTATACCAACTGTATTATTAAGCTTACCATCCAGTGTTTTCGACCAATTCCAAGCGCTACCAATGGCAATCTATAATTGGGCTAAATTACCTCAAGATGAATTCCAAAATGTGGCATCTGCCGGTATTATTGTCCTACTTGTTATTCTATTATTAATGAATGCAATTGCAATTTTCTTAAGAAATAAATACAGCAAAAAATATTAAAGTTATTTCAAAATTCAATTTAAAGGTAATGACTATTTTTGGGGAAAGATTAATCATATTTAATTTATAAATAGTCAATAAAAGGAGTTTTTAATTATGGCTAAAGAAACAATTAAAAAAGAAAAATCAGAATTAGAAACACATGCAGCTCAAAATGCAACACCTATTACAACACTAGATACAGAGCTAAAAGCTAATAAAACACCTGATAGGGAGAAAAAAATTATTTATTCTACTAAAAATTTAGATTTATGGTATGGCGATAATCATGCTTTAAAAAATATTAACCTGGATATCTTAGAAAATAATGTAACTGCTATTATTGGCCCGTCAGGTTGTGGTAAATCAACTTATATTAAAACATTAAATAGGATGGTCGAACTCGTACCCTCTGTTAAAACAGCAGGTAAAATTATCTACCGTGATCAAAACATCTTTGACGATAAATATTCAGTTGAAAAATTGAGAACGAATGTCGGCATGGTATTCCAACAACCAAATCCTTTTCCAAAATCAATCTATGATAATATCACTTACGGACCAAAAATACACGGTATTAAAAACAAAAAAGTACTTGATGAAATCGTAGAAAAATCTTTACGTGGCGCGGCAATATGGGATGAATTAAAAGATCGGTTAGATACGAACGCTTATAGTTTATCAGGAGGGCAACAACAACGTGTTTGTATAGCACGTACTTTAGCCATCGAACCTGATGTAATATTAATGGATGAGCCAACTTCTGCGTTAGATCCAATTTCAACTTTAAAAGTAGAAGAACTCGTACAAGAGCTCAAAGAAAAATATTCAATTATTATTGTTACACACAATATGCAACAAGCAGCACGTGTTTCTGACAAAACAGCATTCTTCCTTAACGGTTATGTAAATGAATATGACGACACTGATAAAATCTTCTCTAATCCTTCTGATAAACAAACTGAAGATTATATCTCTGGACGCTTCGGGTAATTAATATATGGCGATTAGGCAAAAATACGAAGGCCAATTAGAGGCATTGATTAAGGATTTACGTCGACTTGGCCTCCGTGTATATTATAATATCGAATATGGATTAAAGTCGTTAAGCGAAGAAGATAGAAACTATGCACGACAAACTATAGCTAATGACAAAAATATTAACGCATTAGAAACCGACATAAATGAAAAAGTCATCATGTTGATTACGAAACAACAACCTATTGCGACCGATTTAAGATTGATGATGGCAGCTTTAAAAATCGCTTCTGATTTTGAACGTATTGGTGATAATGCAGCTAACATTGCAGAAATTAGGCTACGTGCTAAGATTATCGATCAGTTTGTACTGACAAGATTAAATACAATGGGCAAACTTGCATTACTTATGCTCAAAGACCTCGATGATGCAATCAAAAAGGATGACGTTACGTTGATTAAAGAAATCATTGAAAGAGATAAAGACATTGATGATTTGTACAAACACATCGTTAATACCACGTATTTAATAGACAACGATCCTTTTGTCGCAGGACAAGCTCATTTAGCTGCCAGACATTTAGAGCGTATCGGTGACCACATCAGTAATATAGCAGAGAGTATTTTTTATTTTATAACAGGCAAACGCTATGAATCATACGATTAAACAAAAAAGCACAATGGCACGGATTAAGTAAGTTCCAATACTTTGTTTGGAAACCCACACTTAAAATCGTCATTGTGCTTTTTGTATATACTGTATCTTTTACATATATTAACAGTTGCTATTCAAATTCTATCTCATCCGTCAGTTGTTCCAAGTCGTCAACTAGCTTACCTATATAGCCAATTGTAGCTTTTAATGGCTGATCAGTGGTTATGTCAATGCCAGCTATTTGAGCTAATTCTACAGGTGATGTACTTCCACCAGCCTTCAATGTATTTAGCCAATCATCAACGGCAGGTTGACCTTCCTTTTGGATACGTTGTGACATGACTGTACCAATCGTTAAGCCTGCTGAATAAGTATATGAATATAATCCCATATAGTAATGCGGCTGTCTCATCCATGTTAATTCTGCACCTTTAGTAAATTTAACACTATCTCCAAAAAATTGTGAATAAACGTCTAACATAATTTGGTTTAGCAATGGAGCAGTTAATGATTCGCCGTCGTCCACTTTTTTATACACTTCACGTTGATACGCAGCTTCTAATAAATGTGTTACCATATTATGATAATATGTTCTAGAGACAATAGAACCAATAACCCATCGTTTAAATTTAGCGTCATTACTATTTTTGAATAGATAGTTAGCCATCAACATTTCGTTCATAGTTGAAGGTGCTTCTACAAAATACATTGATGGTTCTGACTCTAAATAATTTTGATGGCTTTGCGCTAATGTAAAATGCCCAGCGTGTCCTAATTCATGCGCTAAAACAAATGTTTCGGTCATTTTACCAGTCCATGAAATAAATACATATGAATGTGTAGTATATGGGCTTGCACAATAAGCGCCAGTATCTTTACCTTTATTTTGCGCAAAATCTATCCATCTATCTTGATAAGCTGTTTCAACCATTTTTAAATAATCTTTACCTAACACATTTAATGCACCATAAATATATTCTTTAGAATCTTCAATTGAAATATCTGGCTCATAATCAGGGTCTATAGATACTTTTAAATCTTCAAAATGCATGACCTCTAATCCGTGAACACGTTTAATTAATTTCGCATATTTTTGCATGATAGGTGCTAAATCACTCATAATCACATCAATTTGACGATCAAACATATCTCTAGTTACTTCTTGATCTTGCAATAAATAATCTATGACAGAATCATAACCACGTAAATCTGCTTCTATTTTTTCTTGTTGAACTTGCATATTATAAGTAGCAGCAGTGGTATGTTGATACTTATTCAACGCATCGCTAAATTTTTTAAAGCTAATTCTTCGGAATGCTTCATTGGGATGATCTTCATATTCATTCTCAAACGTGGCGTAATCTAATGGATATGTATGACCATTATGTTCAAACGACTCGAAGTCAATATCTAGCATTTTAGTGATACCATATAATTCAAAAGGACGTTCAAATACAGGTGATAAACTGGCTAATGTCTTTTCGACTTCTGGGCTAAGTTGATAAGCTTTTTTCTCTTTTAATTTTTGTAAAAAATGTGGATATTTTGATGTTGCAATATAATCATTTAAAACATCATCAGAAAGTATTAATATTTCTGACTCTACAAAAGATAATTCACTAGCAATTTTGCCGTAAGAATTTGAAAATTTAGAACTTAACGATTGTGCTTGTTCGTTCGTTGTATCTACACTTAATCTCAATTCAGCGTAATTAGCCATTCTATCTAATTGGATAAGTATGTTTGAATAGACGTCTAACGCTTCCTCAATTGTGTCAGGTTGATTTAAACGATATACATAGGTTTCATTAAAGTTTTTCGCTAATGTAATCGTTTCGTTTAAAGTTTGATAAAAAGCTTCATCTGAATTAAATAAAGCTGTAATGTCCCAGGTCTTTTCAGAAGGGACTTCATTTCTAAATGGTAGTATTTCAGCCATTTAATCACTCCTCTTCATATACACTTAATTTAATATTAATTATACATGAAAGCACCTTAGAAAATACAATTGTTAGTTTATAAACAAACCGGAAGTATGTTAATGAATGTAACTGTATTTAAAACATTGACAATTGACGTGACTATGCCAATATTTTAATATAAAGTTATACTACTCAGGACTGAATATAAATAGGTTTTCTTTTAGTATAATTAGATTGTTATGATGACAATATATGTCGAATGATATGAGGAGCGCTATAAATGACGATTTTTGATTTGCCTAATTTTTTGTGGATTTCTTTAGTAGCTGTTGTAGTGGTTACATTATTCTGTACGCTTGTTTTGAACAAATGGTTTTCGGCAGCAATTTTAACATTTATTGTCTTGGCTATTGCTGCATTTTTAATACCTAATTTTGAAAATATTACATATGAACCGTTGTTAGGTTTTGCTGCGTTTATGGCAGTGTTAAGTTTAATTATGAGCTTTTTAATATGGTACTTTACACGTGACTTTAGGCGCAAACGTCGTGAAAAGAAAGCGATAAAAGAAATGCGTAAACGTGGTATTACGCCAGAAAACGATACAGAAGAATATAAAAGTAGATAATTTGTAAAAAGCTGGGGTACCAATTGTTATCTCAGCTTTAAGTATATATTAACGATAAGTGATCGAATTAATGTTTGGAATTATATCCTTTTTTTCGGTTCAAATGTTAACCGCTTATGAATCTCGCGAGATAGAAGCCTTTTAAAACTAAGATTTCTATCTCGCGTTTTACTATTTATTATTGAGAATGCTAATGAATAAAAAGAAAGCATTTCGTATTGACCTTAACGTTACGTAAGACATTATAGTTAAGCTATGAGGAGGTTAAGTAAATGGAAATGACAGTTAAAGGGCTGGCCGATTTAGTTGGTATTAGTGTGCGTACATTACATTACTACGACAGTATTAACTTATTAAATCCTACAAGCATATCTGAATCAGGTTATAGATTATATTCTGAGGGCGATTTAGATAAGCTACAACAAATCTTGTTTTTCAGAGAACTTGATTTTCCTTTAAAAAAGATTAAAACAATGCTCGATAATCCATTATTTGATCAGCAAGCAGCGTTAAAAATGCATAAAAAAATGCTAATAGAAAAAAGAAATGGTATTGACCAAATGATACAAACGATTGATCAAACATTACTACATCTGAAAGGAGAATTATCAATGACAAATGAAGAGAAATTTAAAGGCTTTGACTTTAATAAAACGAAATATGATAAAGAAGCACGTGAAAAATGGGGCGAGAAAATTGTAGATAAAGCTAATAATCGTATTAATTCTTGGTCAGTCAAAGAAAAAAATGCTAAATCGGAAGCAATGAACCAAATTTTTAAAAAGTTTTCAGAACTTAGAACACAATCGCCAGGATCAAAAGAAGTACAAGCAAATGTACAAAAATAGTACAACTATTTAAATTCAAATATCGACTATAATTATACATTGGAAGTATTTAAAAGTTTAGGGGATATGTACGTGGCTGATGCGAGATTCACTAAAAATATCGACCAATTCGGCAAAGGCACTGCCCAATTGATTAAAGAAGCTATAGATATTTATGTAGAAAACTGTCAGTAATAAACAATTTCAAACCAAGTGTACAACCAAGACTTTAGACTGATAAAATAGCGTGCAGCGTTTGCGACAAAAACCAAGTTTTATCTTTAAATGTCATATTGGCTATAGACAACTTGAATCAAAACATAAAGTCCCGCTTCTCAATTGATTGAGTGAGTGGGACTTATATGTGCATTTGATTCAAGTGAGATGCTCCAATCCATTTATCTTTTTCTTGAAAATGTAAAACCAAATAACTAACAACATAGAATATATAAAGCAAACCCTTAAAAAGAGGCTGGTTAAAATATAATTATGTTATAAAGAAAGGCAAATGGTGAATATATAAATAACGATATGGCATTTATATATTAAAAAGGGGGATTTTATGAGTGGAACGCTATTTACGCTTTTTTCTTGCGCTGGGTTTATGGCATTAGTTGCTTGGTATGCTTATTACAAAACAAAAAATAAAGTTAATGATTCTACTGGTTATTTTTTGGCAGGTAGAACGTTAACAGGCAGTTTTATAGCTGGTTCATTAGTACTTACAAATTTATCTGCTGAGCAATTAATTGGGCTGAATGGACAAGCATATAACGCTAATTTAACTAATATGGCGTGGGAAGTGACAGCAGGTTTTTCAGTTATTATTTTATCACTTATACTTTTACCACGCTATTTGAAAGGAGCGTTTACTACACTTCCAGAATTTTTAAACGATCGTTTTGACCAAGGCACAAGACTGCTTGTTGTGATGCTATTTATGCTTGGTTATGGTCTAGTGACGATACCTTCTATTTTATATTCGGGTGCTATCGCTGTATTACAATTTTTTGATATACCTTCTATGTTAGGTATCACCTTTGAACAGTCTATGTGGTTATCCGTTTGGGTAATAGGAATAATAGGATCTATGTATGCAATTTTTGGCGGCTTACGTGCAGTTGCTATTTCCGACACGATTAATGGCATTGGCTTACTTATCGTTGGGTTAATCGTGCCTATATTAGGATTCATCACGTTAGGAAGCGGGGATTTCTTAGTTGGTATAAAGACGGTCATTACAGACCACCCAGAAAAATTAAATTCGATTGGCTCGAAAGAAGACGGCGTCCCTTTTGGAACCATTTTCACGGGTATGATATTTGCAAACCTATTTTATTGGGGTACAAATCAATATGTCATTCAGCGAACGTTAGGGGCTAAAAATCTTGCTGAAGGTCAGAAAGGCGCTTTATTTACTGGTTTTTTGAAAATTTTAGTTCCATTTTTAATGATGGTGCCTGGTGTTATTGCATTTCATTTATACGGTTCTAATTTAAAAACCATGGACTTGGCGTATCCAACATTAATTAATGATGTTTTTCCTAAATTTTTAAATGGATTCTTTTTAGCAGTATTACTAGGTGCAGTATTTTCGAGTTTTAATTCACTATTAAACAGTGCTGCCACTATGTTTACTTATGACATTTACAAAGTTATTTTTAACAAAAAAGCTAATGATCAACAAATGATAAGGGTTAGCCAATGGTTCTGTATTACTTTATCATTGATTACATTCTTTATATCTCCACTTTTAATTTATGCACCTGATGGTTTATGGACAGTAATTAGAGAATTTACAGGTTTCTTTAATATACCAATTATTGCAATTGTGTTAATCGGTATATTTTCTAAACGCGTCCCTGCTATTGGGGCTAAAATAGTTATAATCTCTCATGTATTTATTTATTATTTTTTGATGTGGGGGATGCCAACTTTTCTTAATGTGACGCTTCCCATTAATTTCATTCATATTCAAGGCGCGCTTTTCCTAGCAGAAATTATATTTTTATTAGTTATGGGCAGATTCAAACCACTAAAACAACCCTTTGTTTTTATAAATAAGTCTAGGGTAGATCTTACGCCGTGGAAATATGCAACACCGGTTTCAATTTGTTTAGTAAGCACTATGATTTTTACTTTTACTTTATTTTCTAAAATTGGCTTAGCTATAGAAGATGGCATCGTATCCATCTGGTTTTGGCCTTTTACATTAGTGTTGGTAATCGCTACTTTGATAGCATCTTTAATTGCTGTGCAATCATGGAAAAGAAAATACTTAAGCAAATAAACCCAATTAAAATAAGACAATGTCTTATTTTGTAGTGAACATTTATGAGCATAACATGTAATTATAGTATTGATTACCATACATCTGCAAAATAGCATCTCTCTTAAGATTACAGCCTCAATCCATGTTCATGACAAGAAAGCAAATTGCTACAAAATATTGGCATAAAACGTGCCCCCAAAATTTCTTTAATTAGAAACCTTTTGTGGGCTGAATTTTGAAATTTATACGTTAGACACTTAAATTACTTATCTTGTAAAAAAGCATTATAAATACTTTTTGAATGATCGTCACTATCCTTTTCACAATAATACCAATTCTTGCACTCGTAATCTGCGTTCTCCATTCGGTTTTTAGCATCCTTAATAATACTTGGAGAGGGAGCTAATATTTTATCTCCTGTTTCCCAATTTGCAGGTGTAACATGTTCTGTTTTATCTGTTGTTTTTAAAGCTTTGATTACACGTAGTATTTCATTTATATTACGGCCTATAGTAGCCGGATAATCTATAACTGAACGTACCACAGAATCTTCATCAATAATAAAAATAACTCTTGAAGTTTCTGAACCGTTACTTTCTTTAGATAACATGCCGTAGTCTGTTGATATTTGTTTATTTAAATCAGCGATTAAAGGAAATTCTATTTGTGTATCGAAAGTTTCTTCTATACTATTTAACCACGCTACATGTGAAGTTATATTATCTACGCTAATACCCACAACTTCAACGTTCAGTTCTCTTAATTTTGAAGAAGCAACTTGTAAAGCTACAAATTCTGAAGTAGAAACCGGGTCAAAATCAGAAGGATGTGCAAATAGAATAAACCATTTACCCTTATAATCGTCTAAAGATATATTTCCTTGAGTCGAATTCGCGTTAAAATGAGGCGCTTGTTCACCAACATACGGCATACTGTTCATTTTTTGATAATCGTTCGTTTCAAAAGCCATTGATACCACCTCGTGTATTTATAAAGTTTTAATCAAAAGTGAATAATGTGAAACCTAGATTTAAACAAACTAAATTTCTACTTAAACTAAGGATGAGTGAGTAAACCATTTATTTTTTTCGTAATGAATTTAAAAAATTCTGAAATTCACTTTTTTACTTTTATTCCCAAGCATTATGTCATTAAACATTTAAAAAAATTAACGAAATAGATTTTCTAAATTAAAACGATAAAAAATTTATATTGCCGTGTGTCGCTGTTTTAAATTTACATATAAGGTAATAACAGATGTGGAAAGGGGATATAGAATGAAAAAGATACCTAAAGAGCACGGTTTAGATCACACTTTAAGTTTATTAAATGAAGGTTACTATTTTATAATTAATAGAAGCGAAAGACTAAATACGAATATATTTGAAACAAAATTGTTAGGCGAAACAGTATATTGCCTAAGTGGAAGTAAAGGTGCAGAACTATTTTATGACAGCCACTTATTCAAAAGAAATGATGCTGCGCCTATCAGAATCCAGAAAACACTTTTTGGGCAAGGTGGCGTTCAATGTCTCGATGGAGCAGCGCATCGCCAAAGAAAAAATATGTTTATGCGATTAATGAACGATAACGCGATGCAGGAAATAAGCACCTCAATTCATAAACACTGGAAAAAATATTTTAATCATATTTCAGAATCAGAAAACATTAATATGTATGAAGCTTCAAAAAGTTTTTTTACAAACAGCTTGTGAATGGACAGGAATCCCTTTAAAAGAAAATGAAATCGATAAAAGGGCTGAACAATTATCTGAATTATTCGAAAACGCGGCATCTGTCGGATTACAACATTGGAAAAGTAGAAGGGCGCGAACAAATGCAGAAACATAGATAAAAGATATAATTCATGACACTAGATTAGCTCGTTTAAACCCATGTAAAAACAGTGCTTTATATCAATTTACTTGGCAACTTGGATATAAATAACGAACTACTTGAAAAAGTAGTCGCTGTTGAAATTTTAAACTTATTAAGACCTATGGTAGCTGTGTCTGTTTGGGTGGCTAATATAGGGATAGGGATGCATCAATTTCCTGAAGCAGCAAAGCAATTACAAAATGGGGGTAATCAATATATAGAAATGTTCTTACAAGAAACAAGAAGATATTATCCGTTTTTCCCTTTCGCAGTAGCGAGAGTACAAAAAGATTTTGAATACGAAGGCTTTAAATTAAAAAAAGACACGCTAACGCTTTTGGATTTATATGGAACAAACAGACATCCAAAAGACTGGTCTCAACCAGAAACGTTCCTACCAGAAAGATTCATTAATTGGAAACAAACACCATTTAATTTTATACCGCAAGGTGGAGGTAATTATGATTTTGGACATCGTTGTGCTGGAGAATTTGTCACAATGTCTATGATGAAAGCTACAATTCACTATCTAATTAAATATATTAGTTATGACGTACCTGAACAAAACTTTGATTTTAATTTTAATTTTAATTTTAATGATATTCCAGCTGTACCTAGTGACGGTTTTACGATTAATAACATCCATTATTTATAAAACTTAATTAATTTTTAATAAACGGATACATTGACTGTTCGAAAACGATATATTAACACTACTACTTTAATTTGCAAAAGGAGGAGAACCATGGAAAATGCTCAAAACTCAGTCAAAACTTCAGAAGTAAGAAAAAAAGTAGTTGTAACATCTATGGGGAACGCAATTGAATGGTTTGATTTCGCATTATATGCGCAATTGGCAACTTATATTAGCCATAACTTTTTTGGAGATGTGGCAAGCCAAAATCAATTACTTTTTACTTTTGGAACATTTGCTATTGCTTTCTTAATGCGCCCAATCGGTTCACTCGTCTTTGGATACATTGGGGATAAACAAGGCAGAAAAGTAGTGTTAACCATTACAATTACGATTATGTCTGCCTCTACATTAGCCCTAGGTTTACTACCTACTTCGGATCAGATAGGGATATGGGCCCCTATACTCCTATTAGTGGTAAGGATGGCTCAATCCTTTTCTACAGGGGGCGAATATAGTGGCGCTATGACCTATATTGTTGAAAGTTCTCCAGATAAAAAAAGGGGACGACTTACGAGTGGACTTGAAATGGGGACTATGATAGGAAATGCTTTAGCCGCAATTACCGTAGCTACACTTTTATATTTTTTAACTACAAATCAAATAGAGACATGGGGTTGGAGAATTCCATTTTTACTAGCAGCGCCATTTGGCCTTGTAGTCGTTTACTTAAGATTTAAATTAGATGAAACAACATCGTTTAAAAATAAAACAGAGGACTCAGAAAATAACATTTTAAAAGCTTTTAAAGATTATAAAAAAGAAGCTGCCTTAATGGCTATAGGGGTTATATTTTTAAATGTAAATAATTTTATGTTCTTAACCTATTTACCTTCCTTTTTAAAAAGTAACATCGGCATAGATGCTCAATATTCTACGATTCTCAATGCAATAGCATTAATATTGATGCTGCCATTTATTTTTATGTTTGGTGTATTGAGCGATAAATTTGATAATAAAAAAGTGCTTACATTTGGGCTGTCTAGTTTCGTTTGTTTTTCAATACCCGCATTTCTTCTTATGGACACCGGCCACCATATCTTTGTCATTTTCTTAGGTATAATGCTACTTGCAATCATGTTATCTGTTTTTAATGGTGTTATGCCCTCTACATTGCCTGCAATCACGCATACAAATGTACGAATGAAATTCCTGTCTATTATATACAATCTTGGAACAGCTATATTCGGTGGGATTACGCCATTTATTTTATCAATACTAGGCAATTTAAAAAATGGCGCTTTAGCTCCAGCATTTTATTTAATATTTATTAATTTAATTGGATTAGTTGTTTTTGGTATTTACTTTAAAGCTACTTCTAATAAGCCTCTCAAGGGTTCTAACCCTAACATTGATATAGAAAAATCGTAAACATTATTAAAATAGTAGCGTTATTAAATCGTATATCCCATGTTTAATTTATTAACAAAAAGGAATCCCCATTAATAAGACCAACAAGAATATAAACATTGCAGTAAACACTTAGCATTTAAGTTCAACATCCAAGATAGTGCATAATAAATTTTTAAGAGGATGTGTTGAAAGATGAGAATGCAAGTTAAGCAATATATAAATGGCGAGTGGATTGAAAGTACGAGTGGTGAAACCATCAACGTTATCAATCCAGCAACTGAAGAAAAAATGGGCGAAATTGCTAAAGGTAACAAGCAAGATGTAGATAAAGCAGTAGAAGCTGCACATAATGTTTATCTTAATTTCCGTCATACTTCAGTACAAGAACGTCAAGATTTATTGTCGAAAATTGTTGTAGAATATGAAAATCGTAAGGAAGACTTGATTGAAGCTATGACAGAAGAATTAGGCGCACCTGTCAAAGTATCAGAAAATGTACATTATCAAATGGGCTTGAATCATTTTGCTGCAGCAAGAGATGCACTAGATGACTTTGAATTCGAAGAACGACGTGGCGATAATTTAATCGTAAAAGAAGGTATTGGCGTAGCTGGATTGATTACACCTTGGAATTTCCCAACAAATCAAACTTCACTTAAACTCGCTGCAGCTTTTGCAGCTGGTTGTCCAGTTGTTTTAAAACCCTCTGAAGAAACACCATACGCAGCGATTATCCTAGCAGAAATATTTGAAAAAGTAGGCGTCCCTAAAGGCGTTTTCAATTTAGTAAATGGGGATGGCGAAGGAGTAGGCAATCCCTTAACGGAACATCCTAAAGTACGTATGATGTCATTTACTGGTTCAGGAGGCGTTGGCGCTAAAATTATGGAAAAAGCAAGCGAAGATTTTAAAAAAGTTTCGCTTGAATTGGGCGGAAAATCTCCTTATATTGTTTTAGCTGATGCTGATATAAAAAGCGCAGCAGAAGCAGCTGTGGGCAAAGTAGTAAATAATACAGGGCAAGAATGTACAGCTGGAAGTCGTACAATCATACCGAAACCTATGAAAGAACAATTCTTAGCAGCTGCAAAAGAAAAAATGTCAACGCTAAAAGTGGGTGACCCACAATCCGAAGAAACAGATTTAGGGCCACTGATCAACCAAAAACAATATGACGGTGTACAAAATTATATAGAAAAAGGAATCGATGAAGGTGCTTCTCTTATATATGGCGGCGCTGGAAAACCTGAACAACTTGAACAAGGTTACTTTGTAAAACCAACGATTTTTAGTGACGTGAATAACCAAATGACGATTGCCCAAGAAGAAATATTCGGCCCAGTAATGTCAGTGATCACTTACGAAAATTTAGAGGAAGCTATTAAAATCGGAAACGATACAAAATACGGACTAGCAGGATATGTATACGGTGAAGACAAAGAAACACTCCATAAGGTTGCTCGTTCAATTGAAGCAGGTATTATAGAAATTAACGAATCAGGCCAAGCTTATAATTTACCGTTCGGTGGCTATAAACATTCTGGTATAGGAAGAGAATGGGGAGATTATGGTATTGAAGAATTTTTAGAAGTTAAATCAATTGCTGGATATTATCAATAAATTGGTAGTACAAGAGGAAATTTAGAATGTAACATTTGCATGTACTTTTCAACTAGTTGCTTAAATATATAAATGTGTGGCTGTTTTCACACTTGAGAAGTGGGAACAGCCCCTTTATTTGTAATAAAGACTTTTGAAATATATGGTATTTGTAACGCTTATATTACTAAAAATTTATACATTCTTAGTTTTGTTTCAATCTAATTATAAACTAGAGTATCAAACACCCATACAATTTATTCTAGGAGGCTAAATTATGGATTATACATTATTAGGCCATTCAGGGTTAACTGTTTCAAAATATGCTTTAGGCACAATTCCGTTCGCAGGTACAAATGGTTTCGAAAATGCTGGTGGCATGACCCAAGAAACCGCAAATTATATGGTAGATTATGCGTTAGAACAAGGTATTAACCAATTCGATACAGCTAATTTATATTCAAAAGGTGAGTCAGAAATTACTTTAGGAAAAACTATCCGAAATAAACGCGAAGAAATGATTATCAGTAGTAAAACTGGCGTACAATTATCAGAAAACCCTAATGATGGCGGGGCGACTCGTATTAATATTGAACATTCCATCGACAAAACATTAAAACGTTTGAATACCGATTATCTAGACTTATATTACGTACATTTATGGGATGGACAAGTGCCTGTGGAGGAAACTATCCAAGTGATGAATGACTTAATTAAAAAAGGAAAGATACGTTATTGGGGCGTTTCTAATTATAGTGGATGGGCATTAGCGAAAACCCACACGCTAGCGTCAGCCAACAATATGGCGCCACCGATTGCTCAACAAATTTACTATACTCCAGAAGCAAGAGAGGCAGAATATGAATTATTGCCTGCAGGCAAAGAGTTAGGCGTTGGCAATAGTATTTGGTCTCCTTTAGGTGAAGGCTTATTAACTGGAAAAATTAATAGAACTCAATCTGGAGAAGCTGGCACAAGACAAGGGGATGGTTGGCCAGAACCTTATATAAAAAATAAAGCATTATTTTATCAATTGATTGATGTCATGCAAGAAATTGCTTTGAATTATAACGTGTCTGTAGCACAAGTAACGCTTGCTTGGTTAAGAGATAGACCTAATGTAGATTCTATAGTCCTAGCCGCAAGAACTGAAGCGCAGTTAAAAGATAACATCGCGTCTTATCATCTACAACTAGCAAATAGTGAAATTGAAGCGATTAGCAATTTAACGACACCAGAACCGATTTATCCGTTATGGCATCGTGCGATGAACGCATACGATAAAGCTTCAGAAGCGGAAAAAATATATCTTAGTGAGTATAATAAACTTATGAACGACAAAAACAATTTATTGTAAGTTAAAAGCCAAGAAACTGGTACATTAAAATAGATAATAAAATTAACAATATCATAAATAATAAATAATGGTTAATAGTTAGGCTGTTTTCATAAATATCATATGAGAACAGCCACTTTTAATGTTTCAAGAGGTTCGTTAAAATTTCTGTATAACTATTAAAATGTATTATGTGTTTACGAATAATATGCTTTCTCTTTTTTACTGTTTTTGGCGCTTCAGCCATTTATTTACAAAATAACAACGTGGAAAACATAACTAGATTTGCTACCGAAACAGCAACGTTTGCTACCTTACAACATTATCCATTAGGCTTTATTTTAAGCATGCTCACATTGATTGTTATAGCTATATTCTTTATTACTTCAGCTGATTCAGCGACTTATGTTTTAAGAATGTTAACTACGAAAGGTTCTATCTCGCCACCTAGTTTTGTGAAGGTTCGTTGAGGGTGATTTTAGCCTTATTTTCTATCATCATGTTTTATACAGGTGGTATGCAGTCTATACAAAATTTGCTAATCATTACTGCTTTAACTTTTTCTATCATTATTATATTAATGATTTGTTCTTTTTTTAAAGCTTTGCATGACTATCACAAATTAAAAATGTATTTTGAAAATTATAAATCACACTTAAGATATATATTATTTTATAAAAAGATACATATGCGTAGTTGCACATGTATCTTTTTATTGTTTTACACTTGCGTATCAGTTTTAGTTCATATAAAACAACTATAAATTCCAATCATTATTATGCGAAATTTCAGTGTTTTCGTTTCTTTTTAATATGTTTCTCTTACCAAATTCAAGACTTCAAAATTCTGAAAGAAAACACCCTCGAAATATTATTTTTTAAGATAATGATCAACGTTTTTTTCTATTTCTTAAAACTCTATACCTATTTTTTTGTCGATAACCATATGTGCTTTCTAATACAAGTTTTTCATCAGATAACCCAATTCCAATAGCGCCGACAACTGTAGCTAAAGAAGAAGCAAACCATGCATATCCAGATAACGTGTAAAACCTATACCTTCTTTAATGCCTAAAGTTTGCCCTAAGAAACTGGGTGGTAATAAAGTTACAGAAAGTAATAAAAATAAAAGGAACAAAATGAAATAAAATATTAAAATAGAACTCATTAAAGTTGATAACGTGGTTAAGTTATATAGTTTCCTAAATTTCTTTCTGTTTTTTTTAGATGGCACTTCCCATAAATTATGGGAAACAGTGATCCAAGCGAGCATTCCTAGAATGGAAGATACAGAAGCAAGTAACAGTCGCCATCCATTAAATAAATAACTTAATTGCCACATTGTAGTAAATGCCATACAAAAAGCACCTGTAGTAAAACCGATAGCTAGTACGCCGCTTAGTGTTTGTAGCATATTAAGTGGGTTATTAATAAATGTCATACCCGTAAGTATACGCATATAGCCCTTTATTTTAGAACCTAATATAAAACGTGTATGGAAGCTATCCGTTTCTTTAATTTTCAACCTTACACTTTTATAATTTCGGGGAAATATATTTATGAAAGAGGGGCTTCGTTTATTATTAGAATCATTATCACTTTCACTTATAGTTAAGGCCATTTTAATAATTAACTGTTTTATAACGTTCTTTTTAAGTTTCCATCCTAAAGAAGGGAGCGAAATTAAAATAACATCATTTTTTTCATTTATATCAGCGTTAACTACTTTGCCTTCATGAAATATTGGTAAGTCTGTGATTCCAATGGTAACGTCCCAAGCATTTTTTTTAGTATGCGCATTTATTTTTTGGAATATCTCATTAATAGATTCAGCAGATCCTGTTAAGGAATCAACGATGGTTTGAACCTGCCATTCTTCTGTGTTTTGACTTACTTCTTTTAAAGCACAAGGAATCATATCAATTAATGTGTTCACCTTTTTTTCGGCCTCTCCAGGTGAAACAACTAGGCCTAAAATTTTTTTATTCACTATGAACACCTCACTTTATATTATTTCTTATTTGAAGATTTGGCTCTATAGTATCTATTTAATTGTCTATAAGAATAAGTGATTTTTCTGATTTTTTCTTTTTTCTGCATTGTAGAACCGAAAGCACCCACTATCACGCCCAATGAAGTAATAAACCAACTTAACTTTAAATAATTGAGGGTTGAATGCTCAGGGTTAGCTTTTCCCCACATAGTGAACAACGTTTCTGGTATAAAAAATACAATCATTAAAGTCAACATTATATATAATATTAAATAATTTGTAATGGTTACGACACTTAATGTTGTAAAAGTAGTGATATTGTATATAAATCTGTATTTACGCTTATTAGCTGAAGCTTTAGGTTCCCATAAATTATGGGTATACATTAACCAAACAACCATACCAATAATAGCTATAAGTGTAAGCATGATAAAACGAATTAAGGAGAAATTGTCACTTAATTGCCAAGGTGTGGGAAAAATAGATATATAAGTACCAGTTGCAAACGATAAGGATAATATCTTTGTAAAAGAAGTTATCGCTTTCCATGGTTGGTTTAAATATGTCATCCCGCTAATAGTCTGCATTTTCCCAATCATTCTAGAATTTATAATATAGCGTTTGCTAACATGTTTTTTATTTTTAAAATCTAATTTATTAACCTTTGATAATAGGTTTGTTGTTATATGCATTTTTTTAATGTGCTGAGGATTATATTGTGCTGTTTTTGAAAGCAAATCATTGAGTATGTCTTTAATGATATTATGTGCCTTGCTTGTCATATTAATTGCACCTAGACTCGGGAGGAAAATAAGCGCAGAATTTTGGCTGATGTTCACGTCAGAGATAATCGTCTTCTTTTTTGAAAACCTAGGTAAATCTGTTAAACCTATTATATAATCCCAATTTTTCTCTTCTCTAATACGATTAATGATATGCATTGCTTTATTTATATGCTCAGAAGAATCAGTTATTGGGTCTTTTTTTATTTCAAACTTTAAATTTATATTCCAATTGTTTTCTTCTTTGATATTTGTAGATAATTTATTAACAATCTTAGACGTGATTTTTTCTGGCATCCCTGGTGAAGGGACTAAACCTACAACGATGGCATCCAATGTATCCCTCCTTTACTTTACGACTTCTTCAATCTATAAATTTTATATTCCCTTAATTGTTAGATAAAAACTGCGAAATAATTAACAGCATAATATATGTTGTCAATTTACAATTTTAGGGTAAACAAATCGTAATATAGAAAGGAGTTTATATGATGAAGTTAAATGCAATTATTTTAAACGGCTCTTTGAAACATGGAGATGAAGGTTCTAATACTGAAGCTTTAGCAAAAGAAGTTATTGAAATTTATCAAAAAGAGAATGTAAACAGCGAAATCATTCGTTTAAGTGACTATCACATTTCATATGGCATATCTGATGATATGGGCGAAGGTGATGAATGGCCTGAAATTTTAAAAAAAATTGCAAATGCGGATATTTTGATTATTGGAACACCTTTATGGTTAGGAGAAAAAAGTAGTGTTGCTACATTAGCGATTGAACGGTTATATGGCAGTAGCAGTTTAACAAATGAGCAAGGTCAATCAATTTTCTATAATAAAGTAGGCGGCGCCGTAGTTACAGGTAATGAAGATGGCGCTAAACATGCAGCAACTTCCATATTATATTCGCTATCTCACATCGGGTTTACTATACCACCGAACGTCGATGCATATTGGGTAGGCGAAGCTGGTCCAGGCCCTTCATATATGGATATTGATTACGAAAATGACTTCACAAAAAAACATGTAGAAATGTTAGCATATAATACCATTCATTTAGCTAAAATTTTCAAGGAAAACCCTATACCGAACAAAGGTAATCTATTAAATGACTAAAAGCAAAATTTGAAATCATTTTATAAACGTAACAAATAAGGTTCTTGGGCAACATCCTTCTACAAACTACCACGCTAACGATGACACTTGCCTAAGTGCTCAATTTAAAATTGTTTATTAAAATTAGCAAAACGTATTTTCAAAACTAAATCGAACGGTAATAAAGAAGACATTATAACGAAGACAACTCTTATTATCGTAGTAACCAACCAATCTATAATAAACAAAAGTAACCTAAAGTTTATTTATTACAATATAAGGGAAAAATTTATGTGACACAGTAAAAATTAGAAAGAGGTGGCAATATGAAAGCAGTTACTTTTCAAGGACAAAAACAGATGGAAGTAAGACAAGTCAAAGATCCTAGCATTGAGGCAACTACAGATGCAATCATTAAAGTTACAGCATCCGGTATTTGTGGATCGGATTTGCATTTGTATCACCAAGGTGATTTAATGATGGATCCAGGATTTGTTATAGGGCATGAACCTATGGGCATCGTTGAAGAAGTGGGTAAAGACGTTAAAAAACTTAAAAAGGGCGATCGCGTTGTCATACCATTTAATATCGGTTGTGGAGATTGTTATTATTGTAACCATGATATGGAATCTCAATGTGACAATTCAAATCAAGATCCAATAAACTGGAAAATGGATAATGGCGGTTTGTTTGGTTTTGGTAGTATGCACGGCAATCACTGGGGAGGCCAAGCCGAATATCTTAGAGTGCCATATGCAGACTTTTCTTCTTTCGTAGTACCTGATAATGATAAAAAAGATGAAGAAGTACTTTTTTTATCTGACGTAGTGCCAACTGCATATTGGAGTGTAGAACATGCTGGTGTTAAATCAGGTGATACTGTAGTTATACTCGGTTGTGGACCGATTGGTTTAATGGCTCAAAAATTCTCTAAAATGAAGGGGGCTAAACGCGTAATCGGTATAGATAATGTAACGCATAGACTGCAACACGCGAAACAATATAATCAAGTTGAAGTTTACAATTTCGACGAAGAAAAAGAAATCGGAAAATTACTTCGTGAAACAACGCAAGGCGGCGCAGATGTCGTTATTGATTGTGTAGGCATGGACGGTCAAGTAAAAGAATCTGAACGTAATTTAAGTTCAAATTCAGCGCAACGTGGAACGATAAGTCCAATTGATACGGCGGCTGAAGCAGTAAGGAAATTTGGCACAATTCAATTAACAGGTATATATGCCAGCCCAGCAGACGATTTTCCGTTAAATTTAATATTTAACCGTAACGTTCAAGTAAAAACAGGCCAAGCGCCAGTCATCCATCTCATGCCAAAACTATATGACATGATTCAAGATGGCACTTTTGACCCAACTGATATTATTACGCATACGATGCCTTTAGATGAAGCAGCTGAGGCTTATGAAATATTTGATCAGAAAAAGGATAACAATATTAAAGTCGTGTTAAAACCTTAAATACGCTACAGCAAATCTATCATAACAATATTTTGAACAACAAACACTATAGAGCCTTATCTAAAACTCAAGAGAAATGTTATAACAATTCAAATAGTAAACAAAAAAATCTCCACGTAAATCAGATATTTATTAATGGAGATTTTTTTATGAGGAATTCAATTATATATTTAAAACTAAAATAAAAAAAGCAATCATCGTAGTCATATAGTAATTTAACTTAAAATTCAACATAATAAAATGACTCATATTATCTGATTAGCTTATAGAGATAGACATCAAATAATCTAATCAGATAAACTAGTATTCAAAAAGTGATATAAAACTTTAAGTAATTAAGTATCACAAAGTGGAGAAGCATCTCAAATCGTAAATACAACTATAAACCTAACTTTAATATAACTTCCTATAATATATATTATGTAAACTAAAATATGAAAATAAATATAGTAATTGAATGATATGTCTTTTACGATACGTTTCATCAAGTTACTATAGGTGTATACGTTATTCAATTGTAATTTAAACTTTAAGTACATACGTTTATATATAGCCATCGTTATCTATTGAATATCAATTTAGTTTTAAATATTTCATATCATAAACTTTATATTGACTAAGCAATTTAAGCGTATTTAAATTGCTTAGTCAATATATATACTTATAAGTATGCCAATACATCTTAATTAAACTGATAAACTGACGTTATAATCTAAACAAGCAATAAGTTGCTATATACTAATTATAATTATTTACTTAAATTAATTGATAGTTTATTAAGTACAGCGCTTTGTCTATAAAGTGAACTATCTATAAAAATGTCTGTGATCTTATCTATTGCAGTTAAATCATTTACAATAGCATGAATATCAACACACGGTAATACAATTTGATGCTCAAATATAGGAACGTCAGCGTCATAAATCATTAAAAATAGTGCATTCGTAGTAAAATGGCTGCTATAAGTTTACAAATGACAGGTTTTGCTATAAAAATATATAATATTTTAGTCTTTAACTGATGGTTTTGAAGTAGTATATTAAACTATAAAGTTTACATAACATAAATAAAGTAAACTAATAAAATATTAAGTCTACTTCTTATAGCAATAAATCGCGCTTTTTTCACATATTTCACGTGTTTCCATCAAAAAAACCCAAAGAACCGAGACATTGTACATATCCCGGTTCTTTGATGAATGGCTATTTATTACTCATCCTCTTGGTATAAATAATCTCTTGTCATCGGTAAATCATTGTTCACACCTTTTGTAATCAAGAATTGATGTAAATCCGACACACCATAAGTGAAGTTTGCAGCACATGCATTTAAATATAAACGCCACATTCGAATAAATCGTTCATCAAATTGATCACGAACTTTATCTATATTAGATTCAAAGTTTTCTACCCAATGACGTAACGTTAATGTATAGTGTCTTCTTAGGCTTTCCACATCAACAATTCTTAAATTATTTTGTGACATATGGTCAATTAATTCTCTAATCGATGGAATTGCGCCTCCTGGGAAGATATATTTAGTAAGGAACTCATTACCTTCTACTTCCTCCAGGCCGGTAATACAATGCAACAGTGCTACTCCACCCTCTTTTAATAACTTGTGTGTATTATCCATAAATGTTGGGATATTCTCATGACCGACGTGTTCCAGCATACCTACGCTCACAATGCGATCAAAGGTTATATTTTCATTCATAAGGTCTCTATAATCCATCAATTTCACATCTACTTGCCCTACTAATCCTTCAGCTTCAACACGTTCTAATGTTTTTCTATATTGCTCTTCACTTAGTGTGATTCCCAATGATCGAACATTATATTGCTTTGCAGCTTCAATGATGAGATGTCCCCATCCTGAACCAATATCTAACAAACGTTGCCCTGGCTGTAAATTCAATTTTTTTAGTATATGGTTCATTTTATTGACTTGTGCTTCGTACAATGAATCATGTTCTGATTTAAAATATGCACATGAATAGTTCATAGTAGGATCTAACCAAAGACGATAAAAATCATTGCCTATATCGTAATGAAACGAAGCATTTTCTTTAGATGTTTGTTTGTTATTCCCTTTTTTAGTTGATTTGCTTAATTTTTTCTTAGGTTGATTTATAAAACTACTTTGTTTAGAAAATATCGTTTCCATTACATATTCTAAATGACCTTCTACTTCAATATCTTTATCCATATAACCTTCAGCTAAGGCAATCATAGGATTTTCTTTTAAAGATTTTCGATTTAATGGTTTATTAAAAGTCAAACGGAATTTCGAAATTCCGTCATTATAATGGATTGTTGAACCATCCCAAAACGTCACATCAAACGGCTCCGTTGATAAATTTTTCAATAACTTTTTGTATATCACTTTTTTAATTGACATAGCCATTGATTAAACACTCCTATACATACTTTCTAATAACATACTATATATATAGATTGAACTTAAATAGAGATTAAATCAAATATTACAATTTAGCTTTCTATAAACAATTAACATAATAATATTATTGAAAATAAACGTGTTGAAGGCTATGGTTTGGGGTAAATATTACTTAGAATGGGGTGAAATAGATGTATCCAAAAACAGGCATCAAATGGTCTAGCTTATTAATTGGCGTTTTTTTCTTAATTATTGGTGTATTTATCGTTAGTTTTCCAGAAGAAAATTTATTTGCTATTACTTGGTTGATTGGTATTTTATTTATTATTAATGGTTTTATTGAAATATTTATCAGACGTGTTATGAAACAAGCGACTCAAAATGGTTCCAATATACTTATTGTATTGGGCATTATTAATATTATCATCGGTGTACTTATATTATTTAATGTAGTAACAAGCACGACATTTATCGTTTATTTATTCGCGATTTGGTTTATTATTAACGCACTTTTTAATATGTTTACTGTGACACCAGCAGAAAAATCAAATAGAGGTTTCCATAGTTTATCTATCATTTTAAATATTATAGAAATCATATTTGGGGTTATTTTACTATTCAACCCTCTTATAGCAGCTGTTATCATTGCTATATTTATGAGTGCTGTTTTCTTTATTATTGGCATAACTTATATTATAGACGCCTTACATTAATAAGTTTCAATATATATTAAATATTGAAATATTTCTTTTAGTAATTTAACAATCAAAGAAGCATATTCCTGAAATATAAGGAATATGCTTCTTTGATATATTTTTAATTTTATATTATAAAATTATTTTTTACTATTCTGTTAATAGAATGAATTGATATTGCAAATGATATGCGTTGTACTTTATACTAAAAATGTGGAAGACAACTAGAATTTACATTACATGATAATCCACTCAAAGTTCACTGTTATATGAAGTGTGTGTCTTTATATAACCGACTTTTGAACATAAGAAAGCATACTGGATTGGGGCTTATGTTTACCAGTATGCTTTCTTTTTTATTTTTTGATTTTTTTTCTAATATTATTCAATGTATTAAATAACCAATATTTAGATTTCTTAATCGGTTTATAAAAATCACCAATTAATTCTTCTATTTGTACTCCAAAACCACGTTTAAATCGATATACGCCATAATCTTCACTGTTTTCAGTAAAATCACCTGATAAACCGTAGAAGTTGTAACGGCCGTATCCATGATCAAAACAATAATTAATCATATGCCAATGCATCATATAAGGGCCCATATATTGGTTATATTTTTCAGATGAACCACCTGAAAAATAATTCACTTCATAAGCATTAGCAAAATACACGCCTGCCGCAAGATTTAAAATAGAACCGTCTGTTAACCTTAACTCACTGGCATGTAACAATTCTTTTTTGTCATGCTCAATTTGTTTATCTATTTCAGCAATTTTTTTTAGTTGTTTATCTGATTTATTTTCTTTTTGCATCATTTGATCTCTGCGTGCTTCTTTATCATTAATACTTTCTTGTGTATTAATGATATATTCGTCTAAATCTATATAGGCTAAAGGAAGTAATGCTTTGTCTCCATAATTGTCTATAAAATTATAGAAATATTCATCCGTTTTAGATACAAACCCAGCCCGCTCTTCTGTTTCACGGTAAAGCGATAAAAAGAGATCAAATTCATCTTTTTCTAAAAATCTTACTTTTACCCCAAAATTAATTGCCTTATTAATATTACGCTTTCTTTGACTATCAAATTGTTTTTTTAGTGATGCTGGCGTTTGGCCATCCAAATTCAAAACGCCCATCCATCTTACTTGACTTGATGTATCATATTCAGTTGTAAATCCATGGTGTGTATAGCCATGAGACTTAAATAAATTAACAAGCGCATCACTTTTTTCATGATTGGGTAATGGATTAACGTCTTTATCATAGATTTGATATATCCAATATGGATCCATTTTTACATACAAACAGTTTTGTTTTTGAAGATAAGTATCTAATTCCCGTAAATAGAAGTCCACTAAGCCTAAGTCTTTATAATCCATTACTGGACCTCGATTTGAATAATATACATAGCTACCCATCGTTGGAATTTTAGAGAAAAGACTAGCAGCAATCACTTGATTATCATCATCTTTTAAGCCCAATAAAACAACTTGAAAACCATCTTCTTCTCTAGTAGCTATATTTTCCTTTACTTGAAAATAATGACTCTCTAATGCTGGGTTTTGTACAAAATTGTCATATTCTTTGACAGTTAACTCTGTAAATTTCATTATAGCTAGTTCCTTTCTAAATTATATTGCTTATTTCTTTTTATCTTTTAGCGTTTTTAATGTTGTATAAATTTTGTACATTGGTTTATTTATTGGCTTGATAAAGTCTCCAACATATTCAACGACGTTGGCGTTAAAGCCTTTTTTAAATTTAACAACACCTGCATCTTCAGCATCTTCTGAAAAATCTCCACTAATCCCATAAAAATTATATCTATCAATATGATGATCAATAGCATAATTTATCATTTTCCACTGTATCGCATAACTCCCTGCAAAATGCCTAAACTCATTAGATGTGCCTCCAGCATAATAAACTACTTCGTACGGGTTAACGATAAAGAACGCCGCAGAAATTGGTAATTCATTACCATGCGTTTCTTGTAATGCTTTCGCTTCATCAATTTTTTGTTGATTTGCAATGAGTTGTTTTTCTAAATTTTCTTTTTTATTATATGCTTTTTTATTTTCAGGGCGTTTTTCAATATCTTTAAGCGCTTTATTTATATCTTTGCTGAGCACTTCACGTTCAGATTTTAATTCTTCAATATATTCATCAAAATCCATATAAGCCAATGGAACTAAGACGCGACCTTTGTAGTATTTCAACCTATTGTAATAGAAGCTATCCTCTCTATCGTCAAAATCTTTCGTTTCTGAGGTATCCTCCATAAATGAACGGAAAATAGGTAATTCATCTTCATTTAAAAATCTTACTTTTACGCCGTTTTTTTGAACTTTTTTCGTATTACGTTTACGCAAACTATCCATATTATTGAGAACATCTTTTGCAGTTTTATCTTTTAAGTCTAATACCGAATGGAATCTAATTTGAATAATTGGATCAAAACCAGTTAAAAAACCTTGATGTTTATAACCAAGTTGTTTCATTTTATCAAAGAGCCAATCATGGCCTGCATTTTCTAATACTTCTCCATCATGATTACGGTACTGGTATGCAACATACGGGTCTACTCTTAAATATAACGCGTTGTGTTTTTTAACATATTTTGATAGTTCATTGAAAAAATAATGGACTAGTTCCTTATTTTCAAAATCAATAACTGGCCCACGATTAGTGTAAAAGTATTTGAATAATTTCATTACTGGTACAGCAGTTAATAAACAAGCTGCAACCACTTCGTTGTTGTTATCTTTTACACCTACTAAGTGTGTTTCAGTACCTTCTGCAATTTTCAGCTCATAATTTCCAACCATTTGTGTAAAATGACTGTTTGGCATATGATCAACAAATGCCCCAAACTCTTTAGCAGTTAAATTCGTAAATTTCATTTTATATACTCCTATTTGTCTATAGTTCTTTTTTCGAGTTTAAACTTCAATCTTGATTATTATACAATATTCATTTACAAAACTAAATCGATACCCTAGATATATTTGCTAAATGCTACAATTAGGTTTTAATCTATGTATTTTATATTATAGCACTATATTTATTTTAACAAAGAATACTCATTTAAACACAAATCTAAATTGAATAATAAGCATGTTCTATAAAAGACATAGATATAAATATATTTTCCTAAAATTATAGATTTTGTGCTTGTAAAAATGATTAGAGCAATAAAATAATAAGCTGTTGTAAGCCTTTTTTCGAACTTGCTTCACTACTTGCGATAATAAAGAAGGATCTGGGATATTTCACTATATCCCAGATCCTTCATAAAATTATATATAATTTATCTTCTATATTAATTTAAAGCATCTCTTAGTGCTTTACCTATTGCTACGCTTGATTGAGGATTTTGACCAGTAATGAATTGATTATCTGTTTCAATATGCTCTGTAAAGTCTTCATTTGTTATAAATTGAGCACCTTGTTGTTCTAATGCTGTTTGTGTTAGGAAAGGCACTTTATACTCTAGACCCATCGCACGTTCTTCATTATCTGTGAATGACGTTAAAGTAACGCCTTCTACTAGGTACTTGCCATTTTTATCTTTTGCACCTACAAAGGCACTTGGACCATGGCACACAGAGGAAATGAACTTGCCTTCATTTTTGAAGTCAGATAAGATATTAGCTAATCTTTGGTTGTGCGCAAAATCGAATACCGTACCGTGGCCACCCGGTAGATAGACTGCATCATATTCTATAACATTAACTTCATCTATGCTCGGCACATTTTTAATTTTTTCTACAAATTGCGCATATTTATTCAACTCGTCGTTTTGAGTTGAATTTGGATCTAAAGGAATTTCTCCTCCCTCAATTGAAACTATATCAACTTGTATACCATCTTCCGTTAGAATATGATAAGGTTCACTGGCCTCTTCTAACCATAAACCTGTTGGTGTGCCATCTTCATACTGTGCTCTACTTGTTATAATGAATAAAACTTTTTTACTCAACATAGTCACCTCTTCATTCGTTTGACTCTTTATTTGAATTAAATTGAATTCAATTTAACCATCTATAATTGATTTCTATTACAATTAATACCCGTCTCATACGAACTTCACACATCTAATATGTTTTTTATTTATCTAACGCTTTTCTGATAGAATTTAGATAATTTACTGTTTGTTGGTTCTGATCGCGATCAAATCGTTTAACAATTTCGCTGCCAATAACTGCACCATCTGCTACTTCAACAATATCTTCTACATGGTCAGGTGTACGAATACCAAATCCTGCAACTACTGGTACGTTTGCTTTTAATTTGATATTGTTTATTCTTTGTTTTAAGTCCGGATGAAACTTACCATTTTCACCTGTAGTCGCGTTCATAGTAACTGTATAGATAAACCCTTCGGCGTTTGCAACAATTTGATTGATACGTTCTTCTGAAGTAGTCATAGCGATTAGAGGGATAAGGTTCACTTTCCGGTTGGGATGCCTGTCTTTTAATTGTTGTACAAGCTCATGTGGTAAATCAGGTATGATTAAACCATATACACCAGCTTTTTCACACGCATCAAAAAACGCATCTTCCCCGTAATAATTTATAATATTAATATATGTCATTAACACATACTTACTAGATAATCTTTCACGATGAGCGGTTAACGCATCCAAGATGTATTGTATATTTACACCATCTTGAATCGCTTTATTGCCAGCTTCCATAATCACAGGCCCATCAGCTACAGGGTCAGAAAAAGGGACGCCTACTTCTATAATATCAGCACCTGCATCGCTTAACGTTTTCATGTTTTCAATAAAACGTTTGTTACCCATAATATATGGAATAAATAATTTACGCATCTTTGTCACCGTCCTGTTTCATGTAATTTCTTATTGTTTCCATATCTTTGTCGCCACGTCCAGATACAGTTACCACGATTATTTGATCTTTATCCATAGTTGGCGCTATTTCTTCAACAAAACTTAATGCATGTGCACTTTCAATAGCAGGAATAATACCTTCTGCTTTCGTAAATCTCACCAATGCATCCATCGCCTGTTTATCACTAGCTGTAGCATATTTTACTCTTCCAATATGATGATAATATGAATGTTCTGGCCCGACGCCTGGATAATCTAGCCCTGCAGATATGGAATGTGCTAATTCAATCTGACCGTGATCGTCTTGAATTAAATACATTTTAGTGCCATGTAAGATACCTTCTTTTCCTTTATTAATAGCAAGTGCATGTTTATCGCTATCAATACCTTCACCGGCTGCTTCAACGCCATACAATGCAACATCATCTTGTATAAATGGATAGAAAGTGCCAATCGCATTCGATCCACCACCTACGCAGGCAATAATCGCATCTGGTAATCGCCCTTCTTTGTCACTAATTTGTTCTTTAATCTCAGTACCTATTATTTTTTGAAAATCTCTAACTATAGTTGGAAACGGGTCTGGTCCTAGCGCCGATCCCAATAAATAATGCGTTTCATCCACATGACTGACCCAATATTGTAAAGCTTTATTTACAGCATCGGATAAGGTTCCCTGACCTTCAGTCACGGGTTCAACCGTTGCACCAAGTAATTCCATTCTAAATACATTTAACGATTGGCGTTTAATATCTTCTTCACCCATAAATACTACTAGTTCCATATCAAACAATGCTGCAGCTGTTGCGCTTGCCACACCATGTTGTCCAGCACCAGTTTCTGCTACTAATTTATTTTTCCCCATTCTTTTAGCCAAAAGCGCTTGCCCAAGTGCGTTATTAATTTTATGTGCACCTGTATGGTTCAAGTCTTCTCTTTTTAAATAAATTTTTGCTCCACCAAGTGATTCTGTATAGGAAGCTGCGTAAGTGAGTGGTGTTTCTCTGCCTACATAATCTTTTAAATAACCATTAAGTTCATTTTGGAATGAAGGATCATTTTTAGCTTCTGTATAAGCTTGTTTCAGTTCTTGAATTGCTGGCATTAATGTTTCAGGAACATATTGACCGCCAAAATTACCAAAGAACCCAAATGCATCCACTTCAGTTTGTATATGCTTAACCATAATTAATTAACTCCTTTTACAAGTTCTATAATTTCGTTCATTTTTTTACTATCTTTGGTGCCGTCGGTTTCAATACCACTTGCGATATCATAACCGCTATGTTTTAAGTCGCGCTCTTGCACACTTTGTATATTTTTATAATTCATACCACCCGCTATTAAAAAATCTACATCTTTAATTGCATTGAGCATGTCCCAGTTGTATGATTTACCAGTACCGCCGTAAGAAGTTGACGGGGTGTCTATAATAAATTGATCTACAAAGTCTTTATAAAACTGGATAGCTTTTATCAATATTTCTGAATTTTTTGCTGGCAACGCTTTGATGATTTTAATACTTTTCTTTTTTTGACGAATAAATGCTATTGTCTCAAGTGATTCATTTCCATGTAATTGAATCGTTGTCATATCTGTACCATCAATAAGTTTTGATAAAGTTGGGTTGTTTGGATTTACTACAATTACTACTTTTTCTTTGTCATTTGGTACAATCTTGGTAAGTGTTTGAATTTTTTCAATATCTACAAAACGTTTACTTTGTGGAAAATGGATAAACCCTATAGCATCGATATTTAAATCTTTAGCTTTGTTTACATCTTCGAGTGTTTTAAATCCACAAAATTTTAATTTCATACTTTCACCTTTTCTAATTTAAGTCCTGGTAAAAATTGGCTTAAGTCACCACACTTCATTAAAGATTCACCGATGAGCAAACCATCTATACCAGCATTCACAATATTCTCAACATCTTGCTGATTGCGTATACCACTTTCAGAAATATAATAATATCCATCTTTTTTATTTTCTAAAATTTCATTTGTATGCAAAACATCAGTTACAAATCTTTTTAAATCTCTATTATTAACGCCTATTAATTTAGGATTTAATTTATAAGCACGTTCTAGTTCTTCTTTATCGTGGACTTCTACTAATACTTCTAAATTTTGTGATGTCGCGTAGTTGTATAGCGTACTTAACTGTTCATCATCCAATACATTTACAATTAATAAAATGATTGAGGCACCAGCTTTTTTAGCAACATCAATTTGGATAGGGTCCACTACAAAATCTTTACATAACACTGGTAAATTCGTTAATTTTGTCAGCATTTGTAGACGTTCATAACTGCCACCAAAATAATGTTCATCGGTTAAAATTGAAACTGCGTTAGCACCATGAGCTTCATAATCTTTGACTTGCTGTGCTAAGTCTCTACCAGGAAGTTCATTTAATGTCGGACTTTTAGACTTAATTTCTGCAATAATGGCTAATTGATTCGATTGTTTTAATTGTGTTTCAAATGTTTGTTTATGAGATACATCTACCTCATTAAGTTCTGCTAATTTTGCTTTATAATACCCTTCACTTAATAAATCCTTTTTATATGCTACAATTTCATCCAATATAGTCATACGTTTTGCCTCCCATTTTATTATATTGTTTTAAAGCTTCGCCGTTTTCAATTAATACTCGAGCTTTATCAACACCTTTTTGAATTGTTGTCGCTTTATTTGCAACATACAAAGCAATACCTGTGTTTAATAAAACGACATCTCTTTTAGCACTGCGATCTTTGCCATTTAATATTTGTTTCGTAATTTCCAAATTGTCTTGTGGTGTGCCACCATACAAATCGCTATTAGGCGCATAATCTAAACCTAAATCTGTTGCATTCAATGTGTAAGATTGAATTGTTTTATCTTCTGTTACTTCATATATTATATTGTCTCCAGATAACGTGGCCTCATCCATACCATTTGCACCATGTAATACGATAGCTTTTTTTCTTCCTAAATCTGCTAATGTTTGAGCAATCTTACTTAAATTACTTGGTTCATATACACCCATAACTTGATAATCTAATTTAAATGGATTAATCAATGGACCAGTAATATTAAAAATAGTTGGATTGCTAATCGCTTTTCTCAGAGGTTGTATATTTTTCATTATTGGGTACGTTTCGGTTGCATTTAAAAATACTAATCCAACGTCTTTTAATTGTCCTTCTGTTTCCCTAACGCTGCGTGTCGCAATATTCATCTCATTTAATAAATCTGTGCTTCCTGATGAAGATGTCACGCTTTTATTACCATGCTTTATCACTGGTACACCTGCACTTGCTAACACAAATGAAACTGTGGTTGAAATATTAAAACTGTTTGATTTATCTCCGCCTGTTCCACAAACACACATGCTATCAGGACAATAGGGTTGTTCTGGGTACATAGAGCTAATGAGACTATGTGAAATATAAGTCAATTCATCTTGAGTTAGCTCTCTTTCTGAAAATGCTTCTAATAATTCTAATTTAACTGCTTCTTCTAAATCGTTCGCAATCAATAGTTCTATAAATTCATTCATTTGAGTTTGATTAAGTGGTTTATACTGTTTTATATGACTTTGTAGACTCATTATAATTGACCTCCTTAATGATATTTAAAAAGTTTTTTATAATTTCTTCACCATATTCCGTTGCAAATGATTCAGGGTGGTACTGAATTCCATAATGCAAGCCATTTCTGTGTTCAAATGATTGAACGCAATCATTTGTTTTAGCAGTTATTTTTAATGGTTTAGGTAACGTCTCAGGGTTACTGATTAATGAATGGTACCTCATTATTTCTGAATATTCAGTAATATCTCTATATAATTTAGAGTCACTTACAATTTGCATCGTATCTTTTTTACCATGTTTTATTTTTTTATTTTGTATTACATCGCCACCGTAATAACATGTTAATGCCTGTGACCCTAAGCAAACACCTAATATTGGTTTCTCTTTATAATGCTCAATAATATCCATTAAAAGATTTGTATCAAGAGGGTGGCCTGGACCAGGAGATATAATTAACCCATCAATTTCTAAACCAAATATTTCAGGGTCATCTGGATATTTAATCACCATATCTTCTGTTTTGCCTATAATATTCACTAAGTTATACGTAAAAGAATCATAATTATCAACGACTAAGATCATGGTGACACCTCCAGTAAACTTTTCGCTTTAAGTTTCGTTTCTTCTAATTCTTTCTCAGGTATTGAATCATATACAACACCACAACCTGCTTCTACATTAATATATGTTTCATCGATCATCATTGTGCGTATGGCTAATGCAAAGTCTAAATCATGATTGCAATTGATGTATCCTATACCTCCGCTATACACACCGCGTTTTTGAGGTTGTGCTTCATAAATTCGTTGAATTGCCCTTAATTTCGGCGCACCTGATACTGTACCTGTTGGCAATAAACTTGCAATAACTGTCATTGGTGAATAGTTAGATTTTAGTTTTCCAGTTATTTCACTCACAATGTGCATTACATGCTCATAACGTTCAATTGCCATTAACTTTTCAATTTTAGAACTAGCTATTTCACTTACTCTGTGAATATCGTTTCGGCCTAAATCAACAAGCATGCTATGTTCACTGATTTCTTTTTCATCGTTGATTAATTGTTGTTCATTTTTATAATCTTCTGCTTCAGTAGCACCTCTTTTTATCGTTCCAGCTATGGGATTAGTAACAACAGTTTGTCCTTTTACCTTCACAAAACTTTCTGGTGAACTACCTACGATAATCGGTTCGTCTAAATTTAAATAATACATATAAGGGCTGGGATTCTGGCGTTTTAGGTTTTGATAAAGTTGGTAAGATAACAATTGTATATTTACACCAAACTGATGCTTATATTTATAAATAATTGAAGGGACAACTTGGAACATATCACCTTGTTGTATTAATGACTTCATATCGCTCACTGTTTTTATAAATTCTTCTGGTGCAATATTCGATTCAATTTGTTTTTCATTTATCTCATTCTTTATAGGAGAAGGGTAAATATTGATATCCTTTAATGCTTCAACACGATGATTTACACGTTGTGCTAACTGTTGTTCACTATCATTAGAAAATAAGTCTGTTGCTATGACATAGAGATGTTCTTTGTAATGGTCAAATACATAGACGTCTTCGACCATATAAAATTTTGCATCGTGCTGTGGATGGTCATCTAATGCAATCTGTTTCAATATTGGAAATTCATGTCTAACTAAGTCAAAACTACATGAGCCTACAAACCCTGAAACAAATGGTAATAAAGCTAAATCTTCATCTTCTACAACAGCTTTATATTGGTCTATAAATGCTTTTAATTTATCATAGGGTTGCTCAGTTTCTATTAGCGTCTCTTTATCACTGTAATGTATCATCATATTTTCATTATCCAATGTAAGTGATCCATATACGTCAAATATCACAATTGAATAACGTCCTTTAAGTTTAGATTGGTCTGTGCTTTCTAAAATAATTTTGTGTTGCTTCAATCTTGCTAGTGCTTCTGGAGTTACTTCAGCATTTATTTTTTGATATTGCACCTTCATTTTATATTCCTCCCCATAAAAAAATCAGCGTCCTTAAATATTAATTAAGGACGCTGACGCGCGGTACCACCTAAATTAGTAGACATATGTCATAAACTATCTACCCACTCATTTGAATCTTCACTTGTAATCCAACAAAACCCAATTTCAGTATATGTAGGTGTTAGTTTTCATCAGCCACTAACTTTCTGTACGCTACCTTTCATAACTTACTTCATTTTGTTTTCTTTTTTAAATATAAAAAACACCACACTAACGCATGCTGTAAGGACGCGTTACCGTGGTGCCACCTTAGTTAACAAATTTATTGTTCACTTTAAATATATTAATCTGTATCAACATTTAAAAGCCCAATTCACAATATATGTTGTGCTAATTTTCATCGACCATTAGCTTTCTAATTGCTACAAATCACATACGCTACTCTATCTTTCAAATGACAACTTGTGTTTGTTGTAAAATGAATTAATTTAAATAATACAAGTATCATTTTCATTTGTCAACTTATAATTTAAAAACGCTCTTATTTTTAAAATAATATGCTGAGTTAACATTGTAACTAAACTGGTGTAATTAAATTTGTAAGTTTAACTTTAAATGGCAACTTAATCCAAATTATATTATAAAAATCATTCTAAATAAGCAATACTTGGATGTCACTCATAGTTGCTTATACTACGATGATTTAAACCGTTATTGAATAATCATTAACATAAATTCTCATAAATTTTTACTTATTTTAATAAAAAGTATTGAAAATAGCACATATTATTTTAAAATGAGAGTGAACGTTCTCTTTTAAAGGTGGGATATAATGACAAAATTAACTAAAAAACAGGAGCAATTAATCTACAGTGCCAATCAACTTTTTGATAAGCAAGGTTTTAGCGCAACAGGCATTGATCAGATTATCCAAGCATCAAATGTTGCAACGATGACTCTATATAGAAATTATAAATCTAAAGATGATTTAATCGTCGCGGTTTTAAAATATAGAGAAGATGTGTATATGAACTTCTTAGAAAATAACAATGATAAAAGCTTAAACCATATGATCGAACAGCATTTAGAATGGTTAAAGCGCAAAAATACAAACGGGTGTTTATTTTTAAAAGCTATGGAAGAATTTAGACATTCCAATCAAGATATTGTAGATATAGTCAGTCACCATAAAATAAAGGTGGCAAAATTAATAGAAGAAAAGTTAGAAAACGAAAATTATCGTAACATAAAAGATTTAGCTAAAAAGTTACTATTCATATTGGAAGGCAGTACATCAATGATAGAACATATGGATTTTGCAGATGTTAAATCTATTACGATGAGTCTTTCAAAAGGAGTGCTAAACAATGAATAATAAAATAATTATTTCTGGGACTTTAATGATTGCCGTTACTTACGGTTTAGCAAGGTTCGCTTTCGGACTATTATTACCCAATATTTCAAATGACCTCAAATTAGGTAGTGGTACTATGGGTATGATAAGTTCCGCAACTTATATTGCTTATTGTCTCGCTATTGCGATTTCTACTTACTATTCAAACCAAAAAGACCCAAAGATGTTTGTTAGTTTAGCTGGTTTAACTTCTATTTTAGGTATTTTTATCATATCCGTATCTCATGAAGCAGTTCTATTGTTCTTAGGTGTTTTTATTGCTGGTATGAGTACAGGATTTGGTTCACCTGCTTACGGTGAGGTGGTTCAAAATAATTTGGATAAAAACACGCAAAACAAAGCTAATACGTGGATAAACGCCGGTACTGGTTTTGGTATCGTAATCTCTGGACCTATCGCTTATATATTGTCTGATAATTGGAGAGTTGTTTATTTAATATTTGGAATTATAGCAATTATCGTTTTATTAATAAATTATCTTTATATACCTAAACATATTTCTTCTATAAAAAAATTCAAAACTCAAACACAGCCTTACAGTTTGAAACCATTACTACAAAAAAGCATGTCTATCAACATCGCTTCTTTGATTTTAGGTTGTGCGTCTGCTATTTATTGGACTTTCTCTAAAGATTATATTGCAACCGTACCTTCTAATTCAGATTTCATTACATCTTCTTTTTGGATATTGGTTGGAGTATCAGGCATCATCGGAGGATTTTCAGGTGGTTTAATTTCTAAATTTTCAATTAAAACTTTATATATTATCGTAGTATTAATGATGGCAACCTCTATTTTATCTTTAAATATTGATAACACTAACTTATTTATTATATTCTTATCCGCGCTATTTTTCGGCAGTTCTTATGTGTTTCTAACAGGCATTTTAATGATATGGGGTATTAAAATTTTTGAAAAGGCGCCCTCTTTAGGTATAGGTGTCCCATTTTTCACACTAGCTTTTGGCCAAATCATAGGTGCCATGGTTTCAGGGAATGTAATTCAATTTTCTTCTTATACCTTGGCTTTTTCTATATTTGGTGCCTTCTCTTTAGTCTCAATTGTATTTAGACCTAAAATTTAATTATTTTCTTTTTTGTAAAGTTTGCAATTTAAAATAAATTGATATCTAAATTATTTAAAAAATATGGCTAGCTTTCTTTTTACAAGTTTTATTGATCATGGAAAGTAGTAGTTTTGCTGACATAGTCTGAAATTCATGTATGCTAGGCTTACACTTAATATAGTTATTATATCATTATACAGAATGGTAGTACAAAATCATATAAATGGTTTACTCCTGCTTTTGTTGCATAATTTCATTACTATAAATATCACAGCTTATTGTTATAAATTGACTGCATTCGAGATGATTAACTATGTGATTATAATAACTATTATATATGTTTCAATATCATAGATAATTAAACAGATAGTTTTGTTATCTATTTCATGTTTTAAAATCAAACACGTATTGCGAATTAGCTTTTCCTACTATACAATGTTACTATTCTGAAAATTTTGATAGAGGTGGTCAGCAAAATGCAACAAATACTTTTCGTAGGTTTAGGTTTAATCGGCGGTAGTCTTGCGAGTAATTTAAGATATTACCATAATGATATTGAAATCACTGCTTATGATGCAGATGCCTCCCAACTAGAAAAAGCGTTATCTATTGGGATTATTGATTATCAATCTACCGATTATAAAACTTGTGTGGAAAATGCAGATATTATTATTTATGCCACACCCGTACAACAAACAATTAAATATTTACAAGCACTACCAAACTATCAAACTAAAAGCAATGTGATTGTTACTGATACTGGCAGTACTAAATCAACTATATTACAATATGAGCAGTACCTTTTAAACCATGATATTCACTTGATTGGCGGTCATCCTATGGCTGGAAGTCATAAATCAGGCGTGCTTAACGCAAAAAAACATTTATTTGAAAATGCTTTTTACGTGTTAGTACATGATGAACCAGGCAATAACCAAGCATTTGACGAAATTAGATCATTACTGGATACAACAAAAGCAAAATTTATTGCAACAAATGCAAAAGAACATGACTTTGTTACAGGCATCGTCAGTCATGTCCCCCATATTATTGCTTCGAGCCTTGTGCATTTAAACGCAAACCATGTCAATCATTCTTCATTGGTGAAAACTCTGGCTGCTGGAGGGTTTAGAGACATCACAAGAATTGCTAGTGGCAGTCCAATTATGTGGCGCGACATCACCATCGAAAATAAAAATACTATTGTTGATATCCTGAAAGAATGGAAAACACAAATGGAACATGTCATAAGCCTTGTGGAAGAAAATGACCCTGAAGACTTATATCATTTTTATAATGATGCGAAATTATACAGAGATGAACTTCCACTAAAATCACAAGGAGCGCTATCTATAGAGTATGATTTATATGTTGATATTCCGGATAAACCAGGTATGATTAGCCAAGTTACACATATCTTGAGTTTACATAATATTTCTATAAGCAACTTAAGGATTTTAGAAGTGCGCGAAGATATATATGGAGCTTTACGCGTTAGCTTTAAAAACCCTGAAGACCGTAAAAAAGGTGCTGAAGCGCTAAGTGATTTTGATACTTATATTGAATAGTTAATCAAAAATTTTCTGATTTTAATTTAAGACATAAACGTTATTCAACGATTGACCAAATCATGTCATTTGGCCAATCGTTTTTATATACCTCAGCCTATTTAATCTTATACAGCTTTATTCATTACGTGATAGTAAAATACCAAGGACGCTTCTATCTATATCATAATATTGCGCCATATCACATCATATTTTTTCCCTATGAAATGCTTAGTTATACCAATAGTCACTTGGTTATGGTACATTCTTATATTGCGCTCACTTTGGTACATCCGTATAGAATATGTTTTGCATAGTTTCAATCATTCACATTTTATGCCCTGCCATAAGACCTAATCGACCATGTTTGGTGCCCGCGTCTGTATAAGATATTGCCTTAGATACACTACCTTTACCAAATTTCTGATGTAAAGCGTCGATTGTTTTAGCTAATTTTTCAGTTCTTTTACTTTCATACTCATCTATAAATAAATTTAACTGTTTATCTTTTTCATCTATAAATTGAGTAAGTGAAATACTTACTGTTCTATACAATACTGTGGGATCACATAGTTTATCTGCTAAGCGTTCTACCGCTTCAAAAATAATACGCTCTAAATTTGTGGGTTCTTGTAATGTATATTGTTTCTCCACGCCGCCTTGGTTACTATAACCAAAAGAAAAGTGAATCGTCTTAACTAGTTTATTTCTTGCTCTAACACGGCTTGACACATCTTCAATTAATTCTTGCATCACAACTTTAACTTCATGATAATGGTAATCGCGCATTAATATTTGGCTTTTACAAATTGAAGGGTTCGTTACGTTATATTTATCTCTAATTTTACTTCGGTCAATTCCGTTTGCATGTAAATGTAAATCAACGCCAATAATACCAAAATCTCTTTTTAAATATTGATATGGATAATGTGCTAGATCTCCTATAGTAAAGATGCCTCGCTTATTCATTTTTGCTTCAGTCTTCTTACTAATTCCCCAAAAATCACTTAAAGGTGAAATAGGCCAAAGTTTATGAGGTATATCTTGATATCGCCACTCAGCAATTAAATGATCTGTATATTTGGCTTCTATGTCCATTGCTACTTTGCTCAGTAGCATATTCGACCCAATACCTATTGAACAATGTATACCCGTTTCTTCTAGAATTTCATATTGTAATTTTTGACAAAAAGAATGAACTGTACTGCTAAATCTACGATAACTTTCTGTGACATCCATAAAGAATTCATCAACACTATATTGATGCAAATCTTCTGGAGCGATATAACGTAATGCAATTTTAGATATTGCCACTGAAACTTCCAAATATTTTCTCATACTTGGATTAATAATATAAATATCGTTTCTATGCGGTATCTCGAATAACCTTGAACCTGTTTTAATACCTAACGCTTTTAATGGCCCTGTAGCAGCTAACACAACTGAACCTTGTTTCTTAGTATCTGCAACAACTGCCAACTTTTCTTTCATAGGGTCTAGCCCTTTTTGGATACAAGAAACGCTTGCAAAAAAACTTTTTTGATCAATACATAATATGACCCTTTCCTCTAACAGATTGTAATCATACATATGACACTCCCCCTTAGTCCTTTTTATTATATAAGAACACGTGTTCTATTTCAATATTTTTAAGAACAATTGTTCCTTTAACTATTTTTATAGTTTTGAGGATTTTCATGATATAATATAAAAAATAGACATATTAGGAGGAACTTAAATGCCGATTGTAAATGTAAAACTATTAGAAGGACGTTCAGATGAACAACTTAAAAATTTAGTATCAGAAGTGACTAAAGCTGTAGAAAAAACAACAGACGCCAATAAAGAAGCTATACATGTAGTCATTGAAGAAATGAAAGCTTCTCACTACGGCGTTGCTGGTGTTAGAAAATCAGATCAATAATTTCTTATAGTATAGAAAAACAGGACAAAAATCACATTTTCATCCCATTCCTTACTTCCCGCATACTAGAAGAGACCGAGACATGATTAATGTCTCGGTCTCTTCTTTTTTAAATTTTAAATATATTATTATTCATTTAAAAACTTTTGTACTTCTTCCTTATTTTTCGCTTTATCTATTTCTAAAGCACTTCCATCCATCGGTGTTTGAATATCTTGGTATGTGTTTTGTAATGGCAACGTAATAGAATCAACATTTTTATCTCCACGTATACCAAAATTCAAACCAGTTTGAATCAGCGCAGAATCTGGCATATTAGTATTTAAGTAACCTCTTAGTATACCTGCAACACGAGGTAATTTAGGCAATGTATCTAGACTCGCTAATTCTTGTTTAAGTGATTGCATGACTTGTTGCTGACGTCTTACACGACCAAAGTCACCTTCTTCATCGTGTCTAAACCGAGCATAACCTAATAATTCTTTACCATTTAATCTATGGTGGCCTTTTTTAAGGGAAACACCAATATTTTTGGACATATCTTTTTCAACGTCAATTGGTACACCATTAGGTTCCAATTCATCAATCATTTTTTCAAATCCAGTAAAATCAAGAATGGCATAATATTCTGGGTCAACACCTAAATTTTTCTTTAATGTCTGTCGTAATAACTCAGGACCTCCAATAGAATATGCTGAATTAATTTTATGTTGCCCATTACCTGGTATATCCGCATAAATATCACGCATCACAGACATCATCTTCATTTTTTTATGAATATAATCATACTGTGCAATCATGATAGAATCAGTTCTAGAAATACCACCTTGTTCTTTATCAGCACCTAAAACCATAATTGTAATCTTACCATCATTTTTTTTGGCACCGTTAAATTTGTGTTTTTTAAGTGTCTTACCGTGGTCTTCTGCATATTCAATCCCTGATTTATAACCATGAATAGAATATCCGACAATAATCGCTAAAATAATAATGATTATTAAAATAATAAATGGAAATTTTTTTAGCCGCTTCTTTTTGCTTCTACGCATTGTAGATTGTTTTTCTGTGTTTTCACTTTCTTTACTTCTTTGTTTATCCTCATTCATATGTAATCAACCTTATATCTTCAAAATTGCACTGCTATGTACTATAATTAACATATATTAAAGTTATATAAAAACTGCCTAAAAATCAAGTAATATCTTAATATTTGGTACTAAGGTCTAATATGGAAAGGATGTTAAGCATGAATATAAATAAAGCATACTTCGCTGGAGGTTGCTTTTGGTGTATGGTCAAACCTTTCGACACGTTTGAAGGCATTGAAAAGGTAACTTCTGGTTACATGGGAGGACATAAAGATAACCCCTCATATGAACAAGTTAAGACAGGTGACACCGGACATTATGAAACAGTCGAAATAGAATACGATGTTGCTCTGTTTTCATATAATAAATTATTAGAGATATTCTTTTCTGTAATAGATCCAACAGATGAAGGCGGTCAATTTCAAGATAGAGGTTCACAATACAAAACAGCTATCTTTTACACAAATGAAGACCAAAAAGCAGTAGCAGAAGATTATGTAGAAAAATTAAAACAAACAATAGATAAAGATAAAGCAATCGCTACAAAAATATTACCTGCTTCTACATTTTATGAAGCTGAAGCTGAGCATCAAGATTTTTACAAAAAAAATCCTGAGCGCTATGCGCAAGAGCAACAAGAACGCCAAAAATACAAATAAACAAATATTAAAAACCGGGTACATCTTAAATTTCAAAATGGCCCGGCTTTTATATATTTAAGATATAATTTACTGTTGACGTTTCATTTCTAAAGGGATTTTATGTTTTTTCTCTACCTTATTACCATTATATAAATCCATAATCGTCTTGATACTTTCTTCACCCATTAAATTAGGTTGTTGCGCAACTGTAGCAAATAATTTACCGCTTTCCACAGATTTAATAGCATCTTCATTACCATCAAAACCAATGACTTTGATATCTTTGTTTCCTATGGCTTCTACTGCACCTAAAGCCATTTCATCATTTTGTGCAAAAACGGCTTCCATATCAGGATGAGCTTGAATCATATTTTGTGTTACGTTTAACCCTTCAGTCCTGTTGAATTTAGCACTTTGTTTAGACACTACATCGAGTGATTTGTCAGCAATATTATGGAAACCTTTACCACGTTCTCGCGTAGCACTGGCGCCTGGAACACCTTCAAGTTCAGCTACTTTTGCGCCTTCGCCTAACTCATCCACAATCAACTCACCACCCATTTCACCCCCCTTGATGTTATCTGAAGCAATAAATGAAGCTACTTCGCCTTTTGCTACATCTCTATCTAATGTGATCACTGGTATGCTTTCATCATTCGCAATTTGAATACTACCAGATATTGCGTCTGAATCAGTTGGATTTACGATTAAATAATCAACTTTTTGTTGAATCAAATCATCTATATCATTAGCTTGCTTCGCCGCATCATCTTGTGCGTCAGCAAATTTAACTTTAACACCTTGTTTCTTAGCTTCTTTTTCAATACCGTCTTTAACTTTTACAAAAAAAGGATTATTTAGTGTAGAGATACTCACCCCAATAATGACATCCGATTTTTTCTTATCTGATTTACCGTTATCATTTTTTTCCAATGGTGATTCTAGTGAACAACCAGCTAAAAATAATACTAAAGCTAACGCGCTTATAAATAGTCTTTTCAATATCAGCACCCCCAATTACTTATTTTTTCTATCAATTAATACAGCAATAATAATAACGACACCTTTAACAACTTGTTGATAAAAAGAAGATACCCCTAACAAATTCAAACCGTTATTCAATACACCAATGATTAATACCCCTATTAACGTTCCAACAATACGACCTTTACCGCCTGTTAAAGAAGTACCACCTAGCACAACAGCTGCAATAGCATCCAATTCATAGGACATCCCTGCGGTTGGCTGCGCTGAATTTAAACGAGAAGTTAAAATAGCTCCCGCCATAGCTGACATTAACCCTGCTAAGCTATAAATCATTATTTTAATTTTGTTGACTTTGATACCGGAAATAAATGCAGCTTTTTCATTTCCTCCCATAGCATACGTTTGTCTACCAAATACTGTTTTATGTAACAATATATATAAGATAATAAAGGTGATAAACATGGTAACTGCTGGTACTGGTATACCTAGGAAATAGCCTCTACCAAACAATTGAAAAGCATAGCTACCATTTAAATTCGTAACAGGATTACCATCTGTAATAACAAGGGTTAAACCTCTAAAGACAGTCATCGTCGCTAATGTTGCAATGAACGGCGCCATCTTGCCAATCGTTATTAATAATCCATTAATAGCACCTAATATAGCACCAAAAAGGCACCCGATTAACAGTGCTAAAATTGAGTCTATGCCAGTAACCATTATAATCGCAACAACAGCACTAGATAATGCTAATGTTGAACCTACTGATAAATCAATACCTCCCGTTAAAATGACAAAGGTCATCCCAAACGCAATTAAACCATTGATTGAAACTTGTCTTAATAAATTAAATAGATTAGAAGGCTCTAAAAAAGCACTATTTAGTGTACTTATAATAATAACCAATAAAATCAAACCAATAAAAGGTATGATTTTTTCTAAATACGAATAAGAAAATGATAATTTAGACTGTTTCATTATTTTCCCCTCCTGTAGCTAAAGTCATAATATGTTCTTCAGAGATAGACGCGCCCTCTAATATACCTGTAATTTTTCCTTCGTGTATCACTGCTACTCTATCGCTCATACCTATAATTTCTGGTAATTCTGATGAAATCATAATTATAGACATGCCACGGTCTGTTAGTTCGTTCATCAATTGATATATTTCGCGCTTAGCTCCTACGTCAATGCCTCGTGTTGGCTCATCTAAAATCAAAACATGTGGTGCTGTTGCAATCCATTTAGCTAAAACGACTTTTTGTTGATTACCACCTGATAAATTAACGCAAGCGTCCTCTTTTTTACCTTTAATATTCATGCGTGCAATCATTTGATCAGAATATTGTGCCATCGTACTTTTAGTTAAAAAACCTGTTTTTGAAAAACTTTTTAAAGCAGGTAACGTAATGTTTTCTAGAATTGAATCTTGTAGCACTAATCCTTCTTCTTTTCTATTCTCAGTGATAAAAGCAAGTCCTTGTGAAATAGATTGATTGGGGTTCTGAATTTGAATTTGTTTATCATTAAGTTTGACAGTCTTATTTCCCTTATCTAAGCCGAATAAGACACGCATAATTTCTGAACGACCAGCGCCCATCAAACCACTAAATCCGAGTATCTCTCCTTTGTGTAAATCAAAATGGATAGGCTTTAATTGATGCTCTACTGAACTTAAATCTTCTACAGAAAGGACAATATCTTCTTGGTGATAATGCCTATCAGGATACTGATTGTCTAGATCTCTTCCTATCATGGATTTTACGACTTCAGCATGAGTGGTGTCTTTTGTCTTTGTTGTTAAAATAGATTGGCCATCTCTCATAACAGTAATACGATCTGAAATACTAAATATTTCTTCCATTCTATGAGAAATATATATAAAAGAAACGCCTTCATTTTTCAAACGATTAATCTGTTCAAACAGAGTAGCTATTTCATTATTCGTTAAAGCAGCAGTAGGCTCATCCATAATGATAATTTTTGGCTTTTCCATCAACGCCTTACTAATTTCTAACATCTGTTGCATACCGACTGATAAAGTACCTGCCATTCTATTTAAATCAATATCAATATTTAATTTTTTGAAAACTGACAAAGCACGTTGTTTCATCTTTTTATTATCTACAACACCTAAAAATTTGGTTTCCTCTTTTCCTAAAAATAAATTTTCAAGCACAGTCAAATTTGGCCAAATATTTAATTCTTGTTGGATAAAGGATATACCATTTTGTTCAGCATCCATCGTATTTTTAAAATGAATCGGTTTCCCATCTTCTAATACGCTGCCACTATCAGCCTTATACACGCCGGTAAGTATTTTCATAAGCGTACTTTTACCAGCTCCATTTTCACCCATTAGTGCATGAATTTCAGCATCATTTATTTCAAAATCAACGCCGCTTAATACATTATTTTGCCCAAATGATTTGTATATTTGATTCATGTTTATCATAACTGCCCCCCTTTAAAATAAAACACCGCTTGTTAAAATTACATTGGCATAAGGTTTAGCTTCGCCCGTTCGGATAACTGCCTTAACCTCGTTACTTAACGTTTTTAAAGATGCATGCGATTCAGTTGTGATATCAATGTTCCAAGATAATAGCTTTACATATAATGCGCTGTTTTGTTTTATCATTTCATTAGCAATGATTAATTGTTCGATTTCCATGTGTTCTTTAATTAAATCGAATACTTCTTCGAATGAAGTTTTTCCAAATGTTAATGCTAAATCTATCTTTTTCACGCCTTCTGGCACCGGAAGACCACAATCAGCAATCATTATTTTGTCAGTATGTCCCAAATCACTCAATACTTTAGATATTTCACTGTTTAGAATACCTGTTTTATACATTTAATCTCCCCATTCGTTATATAATATATTATGTAACGGGTTACATAATTGCAGTTAAAACCTTATGCTCCCCCTTCGTTTAGGTGATAATACAAGTTGCTTATCATAATCATTCGTTTTTAAATTCAATAATTTTGATACAGCTTTTTGGCCTAAGACATATGCAGATTGATCAATTGTTGAAATGTTTGGAAATGTCATTGTCGAAAATGGTATATTATCATAACCTACAATTTGAATATCTTCAGGTACTTTAAACTTAAATTGTTGAATAATCCCCATCGTTTCAATCGCTAAAATATCATTGCTACATATGATACTATCAATTTTCAAATTTTTAATTAACGAAATAAATGCCTGCTCATTTGTTAGCTTTTCAGATTCATAATAAAAATACTTCACATTATATTGCTTCAATATTGATTCAATACCGTTGATTCTTGACTTAAAGGTATTAATTTTTAAATCCAAATGGATAATCAATATATTTTGTGGTTTGCCTTCTAAAATAAGTTGCGCTTGTAATTCTCCTCCTTCGAAATGGTTTGCAGAAACGCCACTAATGACATCATTAACGCGATCTACAAATACACATGGCATATTTTGAGATTTTAATAATTTTTCAACTTGCTTATCAGCAAATGCTGTAGTAATCACTCCAACACAATTATAAGAATTAAAAGTAGAAAGATAATCTCTAGCTTTATTAGCATTATTATCACTATTACCAATTAATACTTGAAAGCCTTGTGATAATGCTATATCTTCAACGCCTCTCGCTATTAATGTAAAAAAAGGATTGCTAATATCTGGCAATAATAGACCAATCATTTTTGACTTACGTTTATACAACGTGCGTGCCGCTTCATTAGGTTGATAGTTAAGTTCACTGATGGCACATTCAATGCGCTTTTTCGTTTGTTCTTTTACATATCCATTATTATTTATGACTCTAGACACCGTTGCTACAGAACAACCTGCTAAATTTGCTACTTCTTTAATTGTCGTTATAAAAATCACCTCTATTTGTGTAACCGCTTTCATATTATCACAAATTTTTCTGTTTTGATAGTTTATTCTAGTGATTAATTATTATATTAATAAGAGATGATTTAAGTCATTGGTTATGAAATAAAATAAAAAGTTATGTCTAACATAGCATTATTTATACGCTATTTAATAGGATAAAGAAACTTGATTCACATTTTCTATAGCCTTAATTTGTCCGTTTGGATCAAAATATACTTTGACAGAGAATTGGTTAAACGGATTATCATCATATATCATCGTACCATTATTATAGTTTTTGTCTCTATTTCCATGCACTTGAGTAAACGCTTGAATATAAACATTGTTAGGAATAACAAAAAATCGTTGCACTTTATCGTTTTGATAATAAATTGCTATATTCCCATATTTTTGTGTTTTAAGATTATTAATTTTTAAATGTTCTTCACTATTTCCATAATATCGTTCCACTTTACTTTTACTCATGCCTTTAGATATGTGCATATATTGATTTCTAACATCACGATTCATAAAATTTTCACTAAATACTTGTGATAGCACATCAATTTGAGGAGAAGGATATTGTGAATTGTGTTTATTTTTAGTTTCATTATTTTGAGATGGCTGATTAACGCTTTGATAATTTATCTGCTTTGTCTCATATAATGATTTAATTGAAAGTACTAACGCTACTAAGAGAACTATTAATACCAAGCTAATTATAATTTTTTTCATTTTTTCACCCCACTGCACCCTTTGCAAATAATTAATATTTATATATTACTATATAACTTTAAAACCTTAAATGTATTTTCATAATTTTATAAATCATGGCTACAATAGTATGTTTTTAAATGTAAAAATACTATTTAAATTCAAAAAGAAATAAAGTAGATAAAATGTCAATTATTATTCAAATAATATCGAATCACACTATTGAAAGCGTTTTCTGTTGATGCTATTATATATATATACCTTAAACAGAGGGTAAAGAGAAATTCATATATAGTTAGGATCAAATGATATTTAGAAAGTAATATAGTTAGTTTATTAAAGTAGTTAATAACTTCTCCGGCGTTAACTACCAAAACCATTAAAAACTATAACTCCTAAAAACAACCAACCATCATTAACGGGATGCGTTGGTTGTTTTTATTTTATTCTTTTTTTCTAATTACACGCATAACTTTTATCATACTGAGCCATAGTGAATGTCTTTTACGATAGACTAAAAATCTCGGTTGCCAGCTAGGATTAAATTTCTCTTTATAACGTCTTAATCCTTGAAATCTATATAAACCATTAAAATGTTCAAAAATTCTGCCAGCCAGTCTTTCACCAAAGAATGAAAACGGAACTTTACCTACATTAGATAATGTGGCCATACCCATATTAAAATATTTATAATTATTGTTTTTAGACCACAACAACATATGAATATATAAACTATCCATCAAAGGCAATGTTACATCTGATTTCCAACGTATTAAATCAACAGAAAGCGTTGCGTTATAATTTGTAGGCATAAAAGTACAGAAGCCAAGTATAGCACCGTCCATATCTTTAATCATTGCTATAGGTGCCTGGGAAAGATAATGCTCATCAAAATTACCAACAGAAAATTGCATTTCTGTTGATCCAACTAACCAATCGTCACTTATTTGTTTTAATTCATCTAAAAACGCTTGCGAAAATGGAGGATCTAGTATTTCAAATGTACAACCTGAGTCCTCTAACTTATTTAATGTAGCTCGTAAGCCACGCTTTTTTTTGCCTGAAATAGTAAAAGCTGATAAGTCTATGAGCGCTTCTTCACCTAATTTGAAAAATTGATTCCCAAAATCATGATAAATAGACATATATCTATCAGTAACTTGATAGAAAATGATATCATAGCCTAAATAGTGCGCTTCACTATATAATTTTTCAAGCAACTTATGAAACGATGTAGCATTTCCAATTGGGTCTCCTAAAACAATATATGTGTTGCGCTTACGCTGATACATCACGAACGCATCTTTAGTATCATTAAAGAAAAACTTTTTATCGCCGCTATATATGAGGTGACTTAAGTAATTACCGCCATAATTATCAATAATGGTTTTACATTGTGCTAAACCCTCATCATTGCTTGAAGATTTAAACTTCGCTTCAAACCACCATACAATCACACTCACAATAATGACTACTGTGATAATCGTAAACCAAAAGTAATACCTTAATATTGATGAGTCCATTTCTAAGTGATAAATATCCAAAGTATAAAATGTACTTCTTATAATATTGTGATTCACAAATAAAACGAATGCCCCTATTAATAAACTGACCAATAACTTAGTATATCTAAATTGGCGTTTAATAACACGTGACCTTTTATAAAATACGACTAACATAATGAACATAGTTGTTAACCAACCTAGTAATATTAAAGAAGGATACGTATAAACCGTTACACAGAATATAATAATGATTGAAATAATAGAAAACAAAATGGCTCTTTTGGATAAATAGTAAACGCCTATAACGTTTAATAATAATAATAAACAAGCACATGTGTGAATAGAGACAGTGATATAGTAAATGGCATGATAATCACTATATAGTCCATCATAAATAATTGTAATATTATTGAAGAAAAACAATAGACTTGTAAACGTAAGTAATATCGCAATCGAAAATGCTGGTATTCTTGCTAAAATATCTTTTTGATATGACGCTAATAATGAAGACATATCTTTAATAGGAACCATCAATTTAGAATCATCCCAATAACGTTTAGCTGTATCTCGGAATTCAAAAGTTGCTAAAATTAATGCAATTAATACTGGAAACAGATAATACACTAATCTATAAAGTAATAACGCTAAGACAATTTTCTCTTCTGGAACGTTTAAACTTTTTAATCCTAATAATACGACCAAATCAAACGTACCAAACCCTCCAGGTATAAAACTGATTAGCCCTGACAGTGCGCTAATGACAAATATACCTATAAACACAGATAAGTTCACTTGAACACCAACAGTATATAATGACATATATAATACTAATGCCGCGATAATCCATTCAATGCTAGAGACAATTGTACAATATAAACCTATCAATTTATGCTTTTTGTTTACTGGTCTTATAATTGTAGAAATTATAAATATAGGTAAAAACAAGGCAGCAATATACATTACCCATTTAATCCAAGGAAACGGATTAAATATGTGCTTCACATCAAACACATGAAATACTACTAATATTGAGAGCATACTTAAACCGGTCAACATAGATATTAAAACAACAGAAATAGAATGCAATAACTCTTTTTTATCTTCAGCAGTATCTTTATACAAAATAAATCTTACACTAGCCCCGATAACACCACCAAACCCTAATACAGCATTTAAAGCATTGACAATATAGCCAATGCGAATAGCCTTAGGTAATGAAACCTTCAGATTTAATGATCTAGCTAAAATCACATCATACATAGATAATATAAGTATAGCCGTACCGCCACTCAAAAATAGCACGATCAACCAAACACTATTAAGATCTCTAATAGCGTATATCGTTTCTTTCAAATTGATATGAGCTAACTCTCTATATAAAGTAAATACAACAAAAATAAATAATGAAATTGCAAAGATTACTTTCAAAATAGACAATACTTTATTTCTTGATTGCTTTGACATGTGTTCACATCACTTTTCTATATTCATATATTATTTAAAATATAGCACGATTCTTATTTTTAATAAATAATTTATATAGCAAATACATATTACAATATTGTTAGTTTTAACATATATACTTATAGCAACACATCTTTAATAAAAGTACTTTGATACTGTGATTTAAAAACGACAAAACTGCATTGGAAATTGAGATTTCCAATGCAGTTCTTTTTCAAATATTTTCTTAATTTTAACTTAACGTATTTCTTCATCCGAAGTGATTTCGTACTCGCCTGCATCATCACCATAATATTTGTTATAGCGACGTTTATACATTGTATATAAATGAGATACAAGTACTTTTAATATTGCATACGCAGGTATACCTAAAATAACACCAACTATACCTAATAAATTACCTGCACTTAATAAGATAAAAATAATCGTAAGTGGATGAATTTTTAATGTTTTGCCCATAATATTTGGGGAAATAAAGTGACCTTCAATAAATTGAACTGCTGTCCATACAATTACTAATTTTAATAACATGAATGGTGACGTAATTAAAGCAATAATAATAGCTGGAGATATCGCGATCGTTGGGCCGATGTACGGTACTACACTTGTTACAGCAGCAATTGAAGCTAAAATTAAACTGTAATCTAAACCGATGATGCTATATCCAATAAATAATAAAATACCAATACAAAATGACACGATAATTTGACCTTGGATATAAGAACCAACTTGGATACTCATTTTATCTAATAAGTCATGAAAATCTTTTCTAAACTTAGGCGGCATTAAATTTGTTGAAAATTCTTTAAAGCGGTGACCGTCTTTTAACATAAAGAATAAAACAAAAGGTGTTGTTGCAATAACAACGCCAACATTAACTAAAGCCTCAGCAAAATTTTTAACTTTAGAACCAAAACCGTTAAAGTAATCAGAAACCATCGAAGGTAGCTTTTTAGCTAATGAATCTAACTGATCTTGTATTTGAACATAAAAATTAGAAATTAAAGAATACTTCGTTACACTATCAATAAATTTATTTACTTTATCAACATAATACGGAAAATTATTCCCAAAACTTTTAAACTGTGCTCCGATTACTGGTATTAATAAATTAATAGCTAGTGCAATGACACCAACAATAACTAAAAATAATATAATAACTCCCCAAAGCCTTGAAATATTATAGCGTTCCATTAAATTCACTAAGGGATTAAATAAGTAATATAAAATAATAGATACTATGATTGGTGCGATAATCGTATTAAAAACAATAATAAATGGTTTGAAAATATAAGAAACTTGGTCAAAAATAAAAATTGCACAACCGATAAATATTAATATAAGTAAGGCAAAGGCTAAATCTTTTCCACCTATAAATTTCATAAAACGCGATTCAGGAAAACTTAAATTCAATTTTCTTTTTTTTGAATGATTATCTTGCTTTAATTGCTCTTCATTCGACATAAAATCACCATACCTTAAATTTTTTCAAAATATACAAATCATTTAGAACATAATGATGAAACTATGTATCTTTATACCTCTATACATGTAGTTCCATATTTAAAATAACTAATTTTAATCATAACACAATGTACATTTTTCAAACATATATATTTTGTCACATTTGATTTACAACTAATCATATTCTTAATAAGCGTAAAAACTATAAAGTATTTTATAAATGCATTGCTTTATTTTAAATGATTGAGAAAAATAAGCAAATATTTAAGTATTCAAAAAAGCAGTAATACGAAATCATAAAGTACTACGGATTTCATATTACTGCTCATATATGGATAAAATTTCACAAACATACAATAAATGCATTAAGAAAATAGTTTTACGCACATTCAAATATGATACATGAATTATTTCTTTTTCATGCCCCAACTCTCGATGCCGAATAAATTAATTTCCAACTCTTCAGGTTTAAACACAGGTTTTTTGCCTGCTTTACGTTGACGTTGATAGTCGTTCATTACTGCGAAAGCTATATTAGACAAACCAATAATAGCAACTAAGTTGACAATTGCCATTAGACCCATAAACACATCTGCTGTACCCCATACAGTTTCAGTTTTAACCACTGATCCTACAAATACAAGTACTACCACTAAACATCTAAAAATGAATAACACCGATTTATTTTTCCATAAGAATTCCATATTAGATTGGCCATAATAATAGTTACCAATAACAGAAGAAAAAGCAAATAAAGTAATTGCAATTGTTAAGAAAATACCCCCTGCATTACCTAAATGTTCATTTAGTGCTGATTGTGTTACTGCCACACCTTGTGCTGCATTTTCACCAAATTCTAATCCTGTATATAGTAAAATCATAATTGCCGTAGCGGTACACACTAGCATAGTATCAAAGAATACACCTAATGATTGAATTAACCCTTGTTTAACTGGGTGAGGCGCAGCAGCTGTGGCAGCGGCGTTAGGTGCCGAACCCATACCAGCTTCGTTTGAGAACAAACCACGTTTAATACCTTGAAGAATTGCTGCACCAACAGCGCCTCCAGTTACTTGTTCAAATCCAAATGCACTTTTAATGATTGTTCCAATCATCGGGATAATTTGATCATAGTTAAGTATTAAAATGACAGCAACTAAACCAATATAAACAATTGCCATAACTGGCACAATGATTGATGATAATGTCGCGATACTTCTAACACCGCCAAATATAATAATCGCTGTAACAATAGCTAATATAATACCCGTCACTATAGGACTTATATTATATTGCGTTTTTAATGACTCAGCAATGGTATTAGATTGCACTGTATTAAACACAAATGCAAACGTTACAGTAATTAATACTGCAAAGACGATACCTAACCATTTTTGGTTGAGTCCTTTAGTTATGTAATATGCCGGTCCACCACGAAACCCGCCATCTTCATCAGGTACTTTATATACTTGTGCTAAGGTTGCTTCGATAAAGGCACTCGCTGCCCCAATAAATGCAATGACCCACATCCAAAACACAGCACCAGGTCCACCTAACACAATCGCAGTGGCAACACCTGCAATATTACCAGTACCAACACGAGAACCAGCACTTATTGCAAACGCTTGAAATGGCGCAATACCTTTTTTTCCATTATCTAATGTTTCAGGTTTTTCTCCAATCGCTCGAAACATTTCTGGTATCCATCTTAATTGTACGAATTTAGAACCAATAGTAAAAAATATACCAGCTGTAATTAAAAGTCCAATTAAATATTGTGACCAGATTAAATCATTTCCGACTTGAACAAACGTTTTGAACCAATCCGGAATCAAACTATCAAAATTGCTCAATTTAATCCCTCTCATCTATCAAATAAATTTTTATAATAAAATCAAGAGATTTATAGCATATGTTCTGTGCACAGAAAACGATAAATTATTTATGTACACAGGAAAATGAATGAATAAGTTAAGTACAAATCGTAAAGCTTTGTGCAACACTATTTCACGTTACTATAAATCTCTTGTTTTATTTTTATGGCAACTTAATGGTATTTTATCATTATATTGTTGTATTTACTAACAGAAATTTTAAAATTACCTTATTTGATGATTAAGTTTTCCACTTCACCAAATTCTTTTACATCGACGATAAAACTACCATTTGTATATTGTTCTGATAAATGAATGTCTTTGATATTGCCACTTTCTTCGTGTCGTTTAGAAGTTATGGTATAAGTCGTATCATCAGGATGAATTATATGAGCTGCGACGATACGATGTGGTAATTTTTTAAGTTCTTTTAAAAGTGTAATACCACGTTGTGCACGTTTCGCTTGTTGTAATACTTTAAATCCTATACGTTTTAATGATCCACGTTGCGTCGCCATTAATATAGAACTACGTTCATTAATAACTTGCGTTAACACGACATAATCTTCATCTTTAAGGTTGATAGATTTCACCCCAGCTGCTCTAAGACCAGTGTCTGATAACTCATCGCTATTATAAGTTAATGACATACCTTTATATGTTATAGCAGTAAGTATTTGGGCGTCTTCTATTCTCATTACGTCTATGATTTCATCATCACCTTTTAATTTCATGGACACTAACGGCTTATTATAACGTGATGTTTTGAACATAGAAACATTACTTTTCTTAATCATGCCATTGCGTGTAGCTAAAATATAAAATGCTTCGGGCTTGAAATCACTTTCGCAGAAAGCATCAATGACATGTTCATCTTCGTCTATTGGGACGATTTGTGAAACGTGTTGCCCTAAATCTTTCCACTTAATTTCTGAAAGTTTATGCACTGGTATATAAAGGTATCTACCTTTATTAGTGAACACTAACGCGGTATCTAACGTGTTAGCTTCTTGATATTTAAGCATCATATCGCCATCTTTAACCCCAAGTTCTTCTACACCGCTTGCGTTAAAACTACGTAAAGAAGTTCGTTTAATATAACCATGTTTTGTAATGCTCACCATCACATTCTCACTTGGTACCATAACTTCTTTATCAATTTTAATTTCACTGATTTCTGCTTCAATTGAAGATAAGCGTTTTTGTTTATATTTATTCTTAATTTCATTTAATTCGTCTTTGATAACATTTAATAAAGCATCGTGATTATCTAATATATTTTTTAAATACGCTATTTTAGCCTTTAATTCATCATGTTCTTCTTGTAATTGCACGATATCCGTATTCGTCAAACGATATAATTGCAATGTTACAATTGCTTCAGCTTGTGCTTCTGTGAAATCAAATTCAGCTACTAAATTGTCTTTAGCGTCTTTTTTGTTTTTAGAATTTCTAATAAGTTTAATCACTTGGTCTAAAATAGATAGTGCTTTCATTAGACCTTCTACAATATGCATTCTACTTTCTGCATTATCTAACTCAAAACGCGTACGCTTCGTCACCACATCAATTTGATGATTAAGATAACTATCTATAAACTGACGTACACCCATAAGTACTGGTCTACCTTCACTAATTGCAACCATATTAAAGTTATATGAAACTTGTAAATCTGTATTTTTGTACAAATAATTCGCAACCGCTTCGCTGTTAACATCTTTCTTTAATTCAATAGCAATACGTAAACCAGTACGATCAGTTTCGTCACGGACTTCTACAATACCATCAACTTTTTTATCTGCACGTAACTCATCCATTTTTTTAACGAGCGCACTTTTATTAACTTCGTATGGTAACTCTGTGACAATTAATTCTTTTCTACCGTTTCGCAATTCTTCAACGTTTACTTTTGAACGAACTACAATTTTACCTTTTCCAGACTCATACGCTTTCTTGATACCATCTATCCCTTGAATAATACCACCTGTTGGAAAATCAGGGCCTTTAATATATTTCATTAATTGACTTACTGTGATATTAGGATTGTCAATAAATTTTAAAGTGGCTTGTATCACTTCAGCTAGGTTATGTGGCGGTATATCAGTAGCGTACCCTGAAGAAATACCTGTACTTCCATTGATTAACAAATGCGGCAAGCGTGCTGGTAAAACCATTGGTTCCATAGTTGTATCATCATAGTTCGGCATAAATGGCACTGTGTCTTTGTTGATATCCCTTAATAATTCTTCAGAAATCCTGCTTAATTTCGCTTCAGTATAACGCATCGCTGCTGCTGGATCGTTATCTATACTACCATTATTACCTTGCATTTCTATCAATACATGGCGTAATTTCCAATCTTGACTCAGACGGACCATTGCATCGTAAACTGACGTGTCACCATGAGGGTGATATTGTCCGATAACGTCACCAACCGTTTTCGCACTTTTACGGAAGTTTTTATCAAATGTATTACCGCTGGAATACATTGCGTATAAAATACGTCTTTGAACAGGTTTGAGACCATCACGAACGTCTGGCAGTGCACGCTCTTGAATGATATATTTACTATATCTACCAAATCGATCGCCAATAACATCTTCTAGCGACAAATCTTGAATTATTTCACTCAATTTATTTCCTCCTCATCGGAATAATCCTGTTCTAGTATTTGAATTTCATTATTATCTAAAATACTTTGATCTTCTTGAAGTCCAAATTCAACATGTTTTTCAATCCATTCACGTCTAGGAGCTACTTTATCTCCCATTAATGTTGTTACACGTTTAGATGAACGCAATTCATCATCAACTTGAACTCGAATAAGCGTTCTTGTCTCTGGGTTCATTGTCGTTTCCCATAATTGATCCGCGTTCATTTCTCCTAAACCTTTATAACGCTGTAAACTAAATCCTTTACCTAATTTCTTTTGAAGTTTTTCTAATTCTTCATCTGTCCAAGCATACTCTATTTTTTTAGAAGCCCCTTTACCTTTTTCTAGTTTATATAACGGTGGTAAAGCTATAAACACTTTCCCAGCTTCTACTAAAGGTTTCATATATTTAAAGAAAAAAGTTAATAGTAATACTTGGATATGAGCGCCATCTGTATCGGCATCTGTCATAATAATAACTCTATTATAATTGCTATCTTCTATTTTAAATTCATTACCGACACCAGCGCCAATAGTATGAATAATTGTATTGATTTCTTCATTTTTAAATATATCTTCTAAACGTGCTTTCTCAGTATTAATCACTTTACCTCTAAGTGGTAAAATTGCTTGATATTTACGGTCACGACCTAATTTAGCAGAGCCACCAGCTGAATCCCCCTCTACCAAATAAAGTTCTTTTTTCTCTGTATTTTTACTTTGTGCTGGCGTTAACTTTCCTGATAACAATGTATCTTTACGCTTATTTTTTTTACCCGAACGTGCATCTTCCCTTGCTTTACGAGCTGCTTCTCTTGCTTGTTGGGCTTTCAATGCTTTTTTAACGAGGGTTTTAGATAATTGCCCCTTTTCTTCAAGGTAATATGGCAATTTTTCAGATACAACAGAATCTACAGCACTTCTTGCTTCTGGTGTACCCAATTTAGATTTAGTTTGACCTTCGAATTGTAACAACTCTTCTGGAATACGAATTGAAATAATAGCTGTCAAACCTTCTCTAATATCATTTCCATCTAAGTTTTTATCTTTTTCTTTTAATTCATTTATACGTCTTGCGTAGTCATTAAAGACACGTGTCATTGCTGTTTTGAAACCAACTTCGTGTGTACCACCATCTTTAGTACGTACATTGTTAACAAAACTTAAAAGACTTTCTGAATATTGGTCATTATATTGAAATGCTACTTCTACTTCTATGTCATTCGCATTTCCCGCAAAATTGGCCACATCATGTAATACTTCTTTACCTTCATTGACATAGCTTACAAACTCTTTAATCCCATCTTCATAATGGAATACATCTTCTCTTTCTTTGCCCGCTCTTAAATCTTTAAGCGTTATTCTTAAATTTTTAAGTAAAAATGCAGATTCTTGTAAACGTTCACTAAGGACATCGTAGTTAAAAGATGTGGCTGACTTGAAAATCTCAGCGTCTGGTTTAAAAGTTACTTTAGTACCAGTTTTTTTAGTTTTTCCTAGTTTTTCCAGGCCTGTAGCTGGTAAGCCACCATGGCTAAATTTCTGCTTATAGATAGCGCCATCTCTATAAATTTCTACTTCCAGCCATTCACTTAATGCGTTTACTACTGATGCACCCACACCATGTAGACCACCAGACGTTTTATATCCACCTTGTCCAAATTTTCCGCCTGCGTGAAGTATTGTAAATATAACTTGGACTGTAGGTTTCCCTGACGTATGAATACCTGTTGGCATACCACGTCCATCATCTTCTATAGTGATACTCTCATCTTTGTTTATCGTAACTAAAATTTCACTACCAAAGCCGTTTAATACTTCATCGACGGAATTATCGACAACTTCATATACTAAATGATGTAAACCACGTTTATCAGTAGACCCAATATACATACCGGGTCTCTTTCTTACGGCTTCTAACCCTTCAAGAACCTGAATGGAATCATCCGAATAATTATTTTGTTTATTCATTGCCAATCGTTTCGCCCTCCTACAAACGTACGTTCGTTTTTAAAACTATACATTAGTTATTCTTATATAAATCTTGATAAATTGCAAGTATCAAATTTATAATCGAACCGTGTTTTACTACTCTTATAAATTTTATTCGTCTAACTATGGTCTTATGTGGTAAAATAATTCTAATGTCATTAAAGGATGTGGATTATGTATGGTGATGATAATTATCATGTTAATACTAAGTTATCTCATTGGTGCTTTCCCAAGTGGCTATGTAATAGGTAAGTTATTTTTCAAAAAGGATATTAGACAATTCGGTAGTGGGAACACTGGAGCGACGAATAGCTTTAGAGTATTAGGTAAACCAGCAGGGTTCCTAGTTACTTTTTTAGATATATTTAAAGGGTTTATCGTTGTATTCTTCCCACTATGGCTTCCAGTTCATGCAGACGGTGCTATTAGTACATTTTTTACAAATGGACTCATCGTAGGGGCATTTGCGATTCTAGGTCATGTTTACCCGATTTATCTTGGGTTTAAAGGGGGAAAAGCAGTTGCAACCAGTGCCGGCGTTATACTTGGAATCAACCCTATCTTATTAATCATATTAGCAGCAATTTTCTTTGGTATATTATATTTAACGAAATATGTATCACTATCAAGTATTATCGCGTCAATCTGTTGCGTAATTGGTGCGTTACTTATTCGAGATTATATTCTCCTTGTGGTGAGTATGGCTGTGGGTGTGTTATTAATATTCAGACATCGCACAAATATTGTTAGAATTTTTAAAGGTGAAGAGCCTAAAATTAAATGGATGTAACTATTACACGTGTCACGAGCAATCAATAAGTAAATAGTAACAAAATATTACTTAGGCTGGGACATCAACCAATGTCTCAGTCTAAAAATATAATATTAATTAGAAACAACTCATTTGAAAATATGCTAATATCGCACTTTTTAAATTGAGAAGCCAATATCTGAGCGGAACAAGGAAGTCTTATGATGAGATTGGATTTTTGTTCCGCTCTTTTTTAAATCATCATTATAGCTGTAAATGCGTAATAATAAATCAATTTGTTTTAAAGAAAATTAAGATTAAATATGTTATACTACTTTTATTATTACTCAAAATTGGGTAATACAAATAATACTAATTTTTTAAATTAGTAACCAATTGTCACAAGCTATAACTTGTGAAATGAGAGGGGACTTTTATTATGGATATAAAACTTTCAGATAACGCTGTATCTTGGTTTAAAGATGAACTTGATTTACCTGAAGATAACAAAGTCTTACAATTTTTCGTTCGCTATGGTGGAGAATTCCAATTAAAACAAGGATTTAGCCCTGCATTCAGTGTTGATCAAAAAGACGATGTAGAAATTGGTTACGAAAATCATTTTGATGGTTTAGATGTAGTAATTGCAGAAAAGGATTTATGGTATTTTGAAGACCATGATTTATTCATAGACATCAGTGATAGCGTGGATGAAATTTCTTACAGTGCTAAATAATTTTAATAGCTAAAATAAACTCAACACAGTTTATTAATCATATATATGAATTATATACTTAAAAAAGAAGCGGAACAGAAATCATATTTGGGATTTCTGTTCCGCTTTTATATTTCAGCTCTAGTCGTCTACTGTCTATATAGTATGCGAGGTCAAGACGTTATCTATGTCCGGCCTCCTTTTTGTTGATTTGTATAAATTTTTTAGTGTTATAAGTATTAGTGTACATCCCCAAAATACACTCCCGTAAAATTTATGTATATTCATGCACAATTCATATACTTATTTTAACTATGATAAACCATTCACAACCTCTAAATCTTCTCCTGCTTTATTTCGCTTTTCTACTTCTGAATATACTGCATGCCATTCAGGAAAATACTTATCTAATCGAATAGGCTTAAAGTTATCTTTTCGTATACAAGTTAACACTGTAGAGCCAGTAGTAGCTAGTTCTCCATCATTATTATATACTTCATAATAATATATAGATCTTAAGCGTGTATATTTTTCGACCCACGTTTTAATCTTCACTGTTTCTGGATACTGAATTGTTTTAATGTACTTAATATTTAAATCTGTAACTGGTGAAATGATGCCTGAATCTTCCATATCTTTGTAACTAAAACCTAATTTTGAAATATAATCTGTTCGTGCTACTTCAAACCAAGTAGGATAATTACCGTGATATATCACACCCATTTGATCAGTTTCAGCATAGCGTGAAGGAATTTCTGTCATACTATAAATCATTATAAACGTCCTCTTTTCAATTGTTCATATCATACTATATAAATAATAACATAAAAAAGGGGTGGAACAGAAATCACATTTTCTAAAATGATTTCATTGCCCACCCGGTAAGAATGATTGGAAAAGAATATAAGCGCTTAGTCCTAGCATAAGAGCTACGCATCCTTATAAACGACCAAATATTAATTTAATTGTTTCTCATCCCAACCATTTACTATTCAGTCATCCGTGAAGCTAAACTATTTTATATACTAGCCTCACTTATTTATTTGAATCAATAGCAAATCATTTATTCGTTTGCTAATTTATTTCTTAATACCAGTTGTAAAATACCGCCGTGACGATAATAATCAATTTCTACATGTGAATCGAAACGCGCAATTGCTTCAAAATCAATGACTTCACCGTTTTCTTTTTTAGCAGTTACTTTTACTAAATCATGCGGTTTTACATTTTCATCGATATCTACAGAAATAATTTCTGTACCATCTAATCCTAAGCTCTCTGATGAATCACCATCTTTAAATTGTAATGGTAAGACACCCATCATAACTAAGTTCGAGCGGTGAATACGTTCATAGCTTTGAGCGATAACCGTTTTAACACCTAATAAATTTGTACCTTTAGCAGCCCAATCACGTGAAGAACCCATACCATAATCGTTACCAGCTAGCACTACTAATCCAGTACCATCTTCTTTATATTTCATAGCTGCATCATATATAGGCATTTGTTCACCAGTTGGCCAGTAAGTTGTAAAACCACCTTCAGTACCTGGTGCTAATTCGTTTTTAATACGAATATTCGCAAATGTACCACGTACCATTACTTCGTGGTTACCACGACGAGAACCGTATGAGTTAAATTGACGAATCGGTACGCCATGATCTAATAAATATTTACCTGCTGGCGTATCCTTACCGATAGCACCTGCTGGAGAAATGTGATCAGTCGTAACTGAGTCGCCAAATTTGCCCATAACACGTAAATTATTTAATGATTTAATCGCTTCTGGTTCTTTTGATAAATTTTGGAAGAATGACGGGTTCTGGATATATGTTGATTCTGGATCAAAGTCATATAACGGTTGATCTGTCACGTCAATTTCGTTCCACATTTCATTATTGTTGTAAACAGTTTCATACTCTTCTTTGAATAATTTAGGCGTAACGACACTATCTACAGTGTCAGCTACTTCTTTAATTGATGGCCAGATATCTTTTAAGTAGATATCTTCTCCGTCTTCACCTTTACCTAAAGGTTCATTTTGCAAATCAATATCAACCGTACCTGCAAGTGCGTAAGCAACTACTAATTGAGGAGAAGCAAGATAGTTCGCCTTAACTAGTGGATGAATACGTCCTTCAAAGTTACGGTTACCTGATAAAACAGAAGTTACAAGTAAGTCTTCTTCAGCAATCGCTTTTTCGATTTCTTCTAATAGCGGACCCGAGTTACCAATACACGTTGTACAACCATAACCTACTAAGTTAAACCCAAGTTCATCTAAATATGCTTGTAATCCAGAATCTCTTAAATACCCTGTAACAACTTTTGAACCAGGCGCTAATGAAGTCTTAACGTATTCAGGTACTTTCAAGCCTTTTTCAATTGCATTTTTCGCTACTAACCCAGCACCTAACATAACATATGGGTTTGATGTGTTCGTACAAGATGTAATCGCAGCAATTGCTAAATCACCAGTCGTCATTTGCGTTGTAGATCCATCTTTAAATTCAATGGTTGCTGTCTTATCAAATTCACTTTCGTCAAAACCATGCCCTTGGTTACCCGCTGGCGCAGTAACAGATTTTTCAAATTCTTCTTTCATATCACTTAAGAAGATTAAGTCTTGTGGACGTTTTGGACCTGATAGTGAAGCTTCAACTGTAGATAAATCTAATTCGACTACGTCAGAGTATTCTGGTTCATCTTTATCCGCAGTAAAGAACATGCTATTTTCTTCTAAATATTTTTTAACTAATTCAATTTGTTCTTCTGAACGACCAGTTAAGCGTAAATATTTTAAAGATTCTTCATCTACTGGGAAGAAACCGCAAGTTGCACCATACTCAGGGGCCATGTTTGCAATTGTTGCTCTATCAGCTAATGGTAAATGTTCTACACCTGGACCAAAGAATTCTACAAACTTGCCGACAACACCTTTTTTACGTAATTCTTGAGTAACACGTAATGCTAAATCAGTTGCAGTTGCCCCTTGTGGTAACGCATTAGATAATCTAACACCAATTACTTCAGGAATTGGGAAATAAGATGGTTGACCAAGCATTCCGGCTTCTGCTTCAATACCACCAACACCCCAACCTAATACGCCTAAGCCGTTAATCATAGTTGTGTGAGAGTCAGTTCCAACTAATGTATCAGGGAAAGCCACTATTTCACCGTCAACTTCACGTGCATGGACCACATTAGCAAGATACTCTAAGTTAACTTGGTGGACGATACCAGTTGCTGGTGGTACCGCACTGTAATTATCAAATGCTTTTGTAGCCCAATTTAAAAATTGATAACGTTCATAGTTTCTTTCAAATTCTAATTGCATGTTTCTTTCTAGTGCATCTGGATTTGCATAGCTATCGACTTGAACTGAATGGTCAATAACTAAATCTACTGGCACTTCTGGGTTAATCTTGTTTAAGTCTCCCCCAACATCATTCATAGCTTTACGTAATGACGCTAGGTCAACTACTGCAGGAACACCAGTGAAGTCTTGTAAAATAACACGTGATGGCTTAAAAGGTACTTCACCCTCTGTACCTTTATTGAATTCAGACAACGCTTTGATGTGTTCTTCAGAAATAACAAATCCATCTTCTTGTCTTAATTCAGATTCTAATAATACTCTAATCGAATATGGCAATTTTGATACTTTAGTTAACCCTTGTTCTTCTAAAGTATTTAAATCATAATATGTGTATGATTTTCCATTTAGCTCGAACGACTTTTTCGCTTGCTGTTTTAAATTAGAAGCCATATAAATCCCCCTTGAAATTTTTAGTAATTATATGCCGTTAATTAAATTGTATAATTATATGTAACTTAAAACAACTACCTACTATTATAAACATCTATAATTTAGATTTGAATTTACAATCAGTATGTATAAGTAAAACTTATCGTAAGTGTTTCGTGTAATAAGTTAATATTATTAAATGAGAATGATTATCATTGTTTTTAATAAGGACATTGTCTTGGTTTATAAACATATTTATAAAAGCAAAAAGTGGGACAGCAATCACATTTAAAAAAATGTTTTCTGTCCCACTTTCTTTAGATATAACTTTATTTCTTGGATTTTTCCGTATCTCTTAGAGGCGCTCTTCTATTAATCATTTCATCTTCAAAATCCTCTTGTTGATATTGTACATAGTCTTGAAGTCTATGCTTATTAGGCGTCAATGTTAAACCTAAGAATTTACGTTCTTTATTGGCATCTTTGTAGAATGAAGTCATCATCATTATTACTACAAAAGAGAATGGTAACGCACTAATAATGGCCGCACTTTGAATTGCATTTAATGCGTCAGCGCCATTGCCGCCACCTGCAAATAGTAATACAAATGCAATTAGTGATTGCGCAATACCCCAAGTTACTTTAACAACATTTGATGGTTCTAATGAACCAAACGAGGTTTGCATACCTAACACAAACGTTGCAGAGTCTGCAGAAGTAATAAAAAATGAAGCGATTAAAACAAGCGCAATTAATGATAAAACAATGCCAAATGGTATCTCATTAAATACACCAAATAGTTGTGTTTCAGCTGTCATATTGAATAATTCAGGATTCTTTTTACCTGTTTCAATACCTAGAACACCAAATACACTAAACCATACAAAACTTACTAAAGCAGGTACTAAAAGTACACCTGCGATAAATTCACGCACTGAACGTCCTTTAGAAACACGTGCGATAAATATACCAACGAACGGACTCCAGCTTAACCACCAACCCCAATAGTAAAGCGTCCAACTAGACATCCACTCACGTTTTTGAGGGTTTTGGGCAGCCGTGTCAAATGTATTAAATAAGAATGAATTTAATAAGCTACCTGTTGAGCTTGTCATCATATTTAAAATCAAAATCGTTGGTCCAATGATTAAAGCTGCAATCATTAATATTGCACCTAAACTAATATTTAAGTTACTTAAATACTGAATACCTCGACTTAATCCAGACCATGCACTCATAATAAACAGTATTGTAACTACTACAATAATAATTGCTTGTACCCAAATAGTATTTGGAATACCGAATAAGTAATTTAAGCCACCGTTAATTTGTAGTGCGCCCATACCTAAGGACACAGCAACACCGACAACTGTAGCAAATACTGCTAACACATCGATTACTGTCCCAATTGGGCCTTCTACTTTATTACCTAAAATAGGGCGTAATGTTCTAGATATCAGTCCTGGTTCACCTTTCCTAAACTGTGCATATGCAAGCGCTAGGGCAACTACACCATAGATTGACCACGCATGAAAGCCCCAGTGGAAAAATGTTGAACGTAACGCTTCAGTATACGCGGCAGTAGTTTTAGGATCTGCATTTGGAGGCGCAGCAAAATCTGCCATAGGCTCAGCAGCACCATAGAATACAAGACCAATTCCCATACCGGCACTAAACAGCATCGCAAACCAAGACACTGTATTAAATTCCGGTTTATCATTTGGTTTACCTAGCTTTAACTTACCGATAGGACTAAATATTAGGAAAACACAGAAGAAAACAATAAATGTCGTAAGAATTAAATAATACCAACCTAATTTGTCAGTGATCCATAGTTTTATTGTATTTGTAACAGTGTCAAATTGTTCCGGAACTATTGCACCAATTAAAACAACTATACCAGTAATAATTGCGCTATAGATAAAAACAGGCGATATCTTCTTACCATTCGGTTGATTTTCAGAAGAATTCACAATAAATTACTCCCTTTCATATTATATTAAGTTTTTAAATCAAAAAAGAAAATTGGAAAAATTAATTACTTTTCTATATTTTAGTTTAATCATTCATAAGAATAACAAACATCTATGTTAATATCAAATTCACTTTCAAAAAGTATTTTCTTAATTTATTAAATATTGTATAATAACTTTTATATTAAATTAAGAGAGGTAATTAATATGCTACAAGAATTCAAAGAATTTGCGTTAAAAGGTAATGTTCTAGATTTAGCAGTAGCTGTAGTTATGGGGGCAGCTTTCAACAAAATTGTAACCGCTTTAGTTTCATACATTATTATGCCTTTAATTGGTTTAATATTTGGTACAGTTGACTTCGCCAAGAGTTGGTCTTTTATGGGGATTAAATATGGTATGTTCGTGCAATCAATTATAGACTTTATTATTATTGCCTTTGCATTATTTATTTTTGTTAAAATTGCGAACACTTTAATTAAACAAGAAGAAGAGGAAATCGAAGAAAACACAGTGTTACTAACAGAAATTCGCGATTTATTACGCGAAAAAAATTAATTTTACACAGCGATATTATTTAAATTTTAGAGTCAAAACATTCCAAATCCCTTATCCATTTTAGCAACAACACTATCATGGATAAGGGATTTTAATTAATTTAATGACATAAAACGCGCTGACGAGCCAGAGATTATCAGCTATTTTTTAAACATTTTATTGCTTTTTAAAGCGGGTTGTACTTTGATACTGTTCTGTTTTCACTTCTAAAATAAGCGGAATACGCTGTTTTAATTCACTCACATGAGATATAATACCCACCATTCTCCCAGAAGATTTCAGACTTAACAGCGTATCTAAAGCTGTTTCAAGTGTTTCTTGATCTAATGTACCGAATCCTTCATCAATAAACATAGAATCTAAAGCAATCCCCCCTGATTCTTGTTGTACTACTTCACTAAGCCCTAAAGCTAATGCAAGAGAAGCTTGGAACGTTTCCCCTCCTGATAAAGAAGTGATATGTCTTTTTTTATTAGAATGCGAGTCAAAAACATCTATTTCTAAACCACTGTATCCTTTGGAGGTTTGTTCTCTTCGTACCAATTGATATCTTTGTCCAGTCATTAATGATAATCTTTGGTTGGCGTGCGCTAATATACGCTCCAAATAATATATTAAAACAAAGTTTTCTAAAGTTAATTTTTGTTCATTTTTGCCTGATAAAATTTCTGCTAATTGGAAAATCTCTTGTTGTTCTTGGAGTTCTTTGTCCAGATTATCAATAATTTTATTGATTTGTTCTATTTTCTTTTGATTGAACTCTAATTTGTAATGATGTTGACTCAATATTGAACTTGCGTAGTCTAATTTATGCTTTGCTTGTTCATGTGATGATTTCAACTCTGAAATATCTTGCAATGCTTTGTTGTCAATTTCTGATTTTAGCTGTGCAATAACAATTTCAAGATGTTGTTTTTCTTGATTGTATTTATTTATTTCTAATTCGATTTTGGATTTGTTTGGCACTTCATTTATAGTATGCTCTACTTGCTTAAGTGATGAAAAGCCAATTCTGTTCATTTCTTCATCAATTTTGTTATTGGAATCTTCAATGTCCCTATTTAAACTCTCTAATGTCGTTTTAAGATGATCTTGATCATTTAGCTCTAACGATAATTTATTACTGTCTTTTTGAATCTGTTGTTCTAAGCATTCATATGTTTTTTGGTAATCATTTATTTTCCCTAATTCCTTTTCATAAGCCTTGATAAATGTGTCAACGTTTGTATATGCTGTGGCGCTTTCAAAATCATTGATAGCGTTTATAAATTCATCTAATTCAAATTGCTTCGTTTTGAGATTTAGTTCAAATTCATGAATTTTTTGGTTTAATGTCATTACTTTGTCTTTAAGCTTTGTAATTGTTTCGTTTTCGGTTTCTAATTGTATTTTAGTTTTTGAAACTTCCCTCATACATTGTTCAAGTGCTTTATAATTGGTTTTTTCTAACTCGTCCAGATTAAATTTATTTAACTGCTCAAGTATATAATGGATTTCACTATCCAATTTAATTTTTTGTTCTTTTAAATCTGTATGTTTTTGTTCCAGTTCGGCTATTTTCTCATGTCTTGTTGTGAGTTCATCAAAATCTATATGTGTTTCTAATGTATGAACTTCATTTCCACAAACAGGACACGTGTCTCCTTGAGCAATTGCTGCTTGTATTTTCGAGATAATTTCTTGTTTATTATTTAAATCAATATTTGTTTTATCAATCTTTTGATATCCCTCTTCCACTGTGCTTAAGTTAACATCAATTTGTTTTTTTCTAGCTGTTTTGTCAGCTTTTTTTTCTTGTAATTTAAGATATTCATTTTTGTGTTGTTCATTTTGCTTATATGTTTTAATATCGTTATCCAATTTGTGTATTTTTTCATTGAGTTGTTCAATTTTTTTATAATCGGGTTCCCTCCCGTTTAATTGCGCTATATAAGTATTAAGCTGCTTCTTTTCTTTTTTATAATCATCTTCAAGTTTTGTATATTCATTTTTTAAACTTCCAATTTTTAAGTATGCAGTTTTATATTTATCATACTTGTTATAAAATAATTTGCAGTTTTCTATAAATATCTTAGATTTTTCTATAGATTGAGTTAAAGATTGGTGATTTTTGAATTGTTTTTTATTTTTTTCTAATTGTTCGTTTAAATTTGCTATGTAAGCCGCTTTTTTTGAAATATTTACTTTTATTTCGTCATGCTTTTTTAGTAATTTTTCTTTAGTATCAAATAAATTTGCTAAAGGTCTTACTTCATTAATCTCTTTTAACAGTTTCATTTGATTTTGGATATTATTTTCTTCTGATAACAATTTATTGTACTCTGTTTGTTTTTGTTCAAGGTTTGTCATCGCTTCTTGAAGTTTTAGATTGGTATTTAATTGGCGCTCAATCTTTTCAAATGTTTCTTTACATTTATCTCTTTTAGCAATTAAATCATTTTGAATAGTCTCACCTATTATTTTAAATTCTGGTAATACAGATTTAATTTTATTAGTCTGTCTTGCATTTATTGCTTTATATTCATTTAAAGTGTCCATATTAAACGTTTCTAAATCTTCCCAATCTGTCTCAAGCGCGTGATATCGCTTTTCAATTTGTATTCTTACTTTTTTTACGTCATCATTTAGCATTGCTTGTATTTCTTCGAATCTTTGACTATTAAAAAGCGTTCTTAATATTTCTTGCTTCTCTATACTTTTAGATAATAAAAATCGTTTAAACTCACCTTGAGGCAAGATAAACAGTTGTCTAAACTGTTCAGTATTGACTCCCAATAATGCTTTAATAAATTGGTTACCAGCATTTACTTTGCTTTCTCGTAATTCAAATACATCTTCCAATTGGTATATAGCAAGTTGACCGAGCGTTTTATTTTTATTTCCTTCTTTTATAAATGAACCTTGGCGATTAATTTTAAAAATTGTGTTTCTTAATTTAAATTCAAATTCTACAGACATTGGTGTTTTACCGTCTGCAAAATGACTTCGTAAATCACTCTCACTTCTATCTTTAGTGGATGCTTCTCCGAACAATGCAAATACAATAGCATCAAATATCATTGTTTTCCCAGAACCCGTCTTCCCACTAATTAAAAACAACTGGTCGTCATTAACTTGTTGAAAATCAATAGTTTCATCCAAGAAAGGACCAAAGTTTTTTAGCTTTAATGTTAAAGGTCTCAATGAGTTTGGCCTCCTTCAAGTAATTCGTTTAATACTTTACCGATTTTTTTATTTTGAACACTAGTTAAAGTTTCATTCGTAATATTTTCATAAAATTTATTAATAATTGTTTCATCATCTAATTTTTGAATTTCAATGTTTTCGTGATGAATGGGTGTATTAAACTCAAAAGTTTTGTTTGTAAGCGCTAATGTATTAGGATAAATTTGTTTTAAATGCATCATTGGATCACTGACATGTGACATATGCTTCAGCTTGAAATGTAAGTAGTTATATTTGTCTTTTATCTCTAGTTTTTCTTGGATTGCATCATCATAATTTCCTTCAACTACCTCCAATTGCCTTAAAGGGGTTAAAGGTCTAAATTTACTTTTAATTTCATTATCAATTATTTCAATTACTCTGTAACCTTTTGGTTGTGTAGATTCTGAAAAAGAATATTGTAATAATGAGCCACTGTAATGTACAAAATTAGAATTGATACTAAAAGGATGATGTAGATGACCTAACAATACTTGATCGAAACGTTGAAATGAACTTTCTTCAACTGATTCAACTGTACCAATTGTTAATGGTCTCTCAGATTCAGTTCTAATTCCGCCTTGGACAGTAAGGTGACCTACTAACATATTCGTCTTATCTCGATCCAAATGCTGCGTCATATATTCAATGGATTTCGATAAAGCTTGCTGATGCGTTTCAATCATTTTATCACCAAAGAAATAGCTTGTTTCATTAACTGTAGAAAATGGTAAAGTATAAAAATCAATATTCCCTATTGAAACAGGACTTGCCATATCTTCAAGCGAAGTCCGAATATAAAGTTGAGATTTCTCAAACCATTTTGAACCATAATTGAGTCTTTCTTTACTGTCATGGTTGCCATTAATCATAATTAGTGGCATATTCATTTCTAAATTTAATGTATTTATTGTACTTTCTAATAATTGAATTGCTTCTTTGTTAGGGTAACTTGTATCATATAAATCACCTGCAATTACAATCACATCAGGTTGTTCATCTACCATTGCTTTTATAAATGATTCTAATATATAAGATTGGTCTTCAAGCAATGATTTTCCATTCAAAATTTTGCCTAAGTGCCAATCTGCTGTATGTATCACTTTCATATTACCACTCCTGTAAGAACCTTTGTTCGCTTTTATATTACAATATGCCTCATTATCACACAAGTATAGTTTCATGATAAAAAAATAGGCTACTTAACCCCTACGAAACAAGGAAATTTAGCAGCCTCTTAATACCAAATATATTCAATTTCTGGGATGTAGTTATTTCAAACTCAATGTATTAAAGTTCTTTTAATTTTTTTATATTTATATAACATGGCTAATCTCCATGGTACAATCATGCAAAATGCAAGTAAGAAGAACATACCAGCAATTTCCCCTGGATCAATTTGATTACTAACAAATATTTTGATTATAGTTCTAATTAGTAATAGCGAAATTAAAATGATAGGAAAAGCTTTGGAACGCTTCATATATATTTCACTACCCTGTGTTTCAAATTTAGATGTCCATATCAATACTGTTGAAAAAAGAACACCTAATATAATACATTCTATGATTTCAATACCTGTTAATCTAAAGTAAGGTACCACATACATAAGTGCACCTGTTGCCATGAAGAAAGGAGGTAGAATGATTTTCTTTTCATTTACTGGGTATTCTTGTGCTTTCATTCTTACAAAAATAACGCCAATACCCATTAAAAAAGCTACTACTATAGAAAATACTAAATATAACATGCTTACACCTTCTTTAAGTTACTAGCTTAACTCTCACCTTGAATAGTATATCACTTAATCATTTAATATTCAGTATTTTTAAATTAAAACATCGCATGTTATATTTTATTGCATTCTTAAACATGTATGGATTGGCTCAAAACAATAAACAGAGCTGTTTATACATTAGTTATCTTAAAATAACATGCTCAATCACGGGAAGTATATTGGAAGATGAATCCAAAATAAAATAAGCCTTGTTAAAGACTTATCTTATCTTTCATTATTTAAATAGCGCGTGTACTATCGCATGCTGATAACGCATTTTCTAAAGTGTATCTAAGGTAGTTCATATCATGCATTTGCATTGCATTATGATATCGTTTGAATTCTTCATCGGTAGAAAAGTTAATATGCATATTTGCTAGTCGATCTAAAACTTCTTTATCTTCCATGTCATAAGCACTCTTCACTTATTTATACCTCCCTTATATATACAAATTATAACAAATTTGATTTTACAATCAAATATTTACTGAATATTTAAAAAATAAATATCATACTTTCACTATTTAAAGTAATTCATATTCATTTAAAAAAGTCTAAAAAGAGAGACCTAATATTAAAAAATAGACAAAGATTTAAAATAATATAAAATACTAACATGTGGTTATTAGACCCTTTTTATATACAAGCATATGGCATTTTTATAATCAGCCAAAATTTAACAAGGTTCAAAAATTGTGAAACAAAAGTCTATTTTCGTGGACTTACACATGAACAGCAAAAAAGTGAGCGAAATATAAAATAACGCATTTGAAACTACAAATGTGAATAAATGCTTTATGCTACCAAATTAAAAATAAGGGCTGATGACTACTTGTCTAAAGTAGTATTCAGCCCTTTTATGACGCGCTATTTTTTCTTCTTGAATGCGTCGTCTTGATTTTTATTCATCATCGTCATCATTTGATTTATTTTCTTTTGAGATGGTTTTTGACCCATTTGCATCATCATCATTCGTAGCATTTCTTCATTAATTGGTGGGTTCTTTTTCAGATAATCCATCATATATTTTCTTGCAAGGAAAAATCCACCGACTAGTCCTAGAATTAGTGCTAACACGATTAATAAAATCGCTAACCAAGTTGCCATTGTTTCACCCACTTTCCTATCCTAATGAATTTTACTAAAATAAGTGCTCCTTTTCAAGAGCTACTCAATTAAGTTATACTTCCAACCTTATGTATTATATCAATTATAAATTCAGTTTGTAAATATAATCCAAATTTTATTTATAATAAAAAATTGGTATGAGAGCTATCGCTCTCATACCAAACTTTTTTATATTTGTTTAAGCTTTAACTACTTAAAATGTTTGAATTTGGTTTAATACATTTTCTTTAGTGAAACCATATTTTTCGACTACTAAATCACCAGGAGCGCTTGCGCCAAATCCGTCGATACCGATTACTTTACCTTCAGTACCAACATATTTATGCCAACCAAGTGGCGAAGCCATTTCAATAGCAACACGTTTAGTAATAGATGGCGGTAAAACAGATGCTTTATATTCATCTGTTTGTTGATCAAATGCGTTCCAGTTTGGCATAGAAACAACACGTACACCCTTACCTTGTGCTTCTAAGTCTTTAGCAGCTTCAATAGCTAAATTAACTTCTGAACCTGTTGCTAATAACAAGAATTCTGGCGCTTTATCTGATTCAAACACTACATAAGCACCTTTACGTACACCTTCTTCTACAGTTTCTTTAGGCAAGTCCATTGTAGTTAAGTTTTGGCGTGTAAGTACTAATGATGTCGGTGTTGATCCTGCTTCTAGTGCTATTTCCCAAGCTACACGAGTTTCGTTACCATCTGCTGGACGGATAACATTCATATTAGGGATGGCACGTAAACCAGCTAATTGTTCAATTGGTTCATGTGTCGGTCCATCTTCACCCACTGCAATGGAATCATGCGTAAAAATAAATGTTGAATTTAAGCCCATGATTGCAGATAAACGAAGCGCTGGTTTTAAATAGTCACTGAATACGAAGAATGTTGCACCATATGGATGTAAACCACCGTGTGCAGCCATACCATTTACTGCGGCAGCCATAGCGAATTCACGAACACCAAACCAGATATTTTTACCTTCAGGTGTATCTTTATCAAAATCAACAGCATCTTTTACATTTGATTTGTTTGAGCCAGCTAAGTCAGCTGAACCACCAAAGAATGAAGGTACTGTTTTACTTAACGCTTGAATAACTTCTCCAGAATCTGCACGTGACGCACCACTGTGGCCAGCTTCAAATTCTGGTAATGCATCAGCGTAATTAGCTGGTAATTTACCACTGATTGCCAATTTGAATTCTTCTGCTAATTCTGGATATTTTTCACTGTATGTTTCAACAAGTTTGTTCCAGCTTTCTTCTTTTTCGTTTGCACGTTTTAGCATTGATTGTTGGAAGATTTCATAAACTTCATCTGGAACGTTGAATCGTTTTTCAGGATCTAAACCATAATTTTCTAAAGCTAATTTTCTTTCATCTTCACCTAATGGCGCACCGTGCACACCATGAGAATCTTGTTTGTTTGGTGCACCGTAACCAATAATTGTTTTAACTTCAATCATTGTTGGTACATCCGAAGCTTTTGCTTCTTCAATTGCTTTATCAATTGCTTCGATATCGTTACCATCTTCAATTAAAATGTGTTTCCAACCATATGATTCAAAGCGAGTCTTAACATCTTCAGAAAAAGCTTTGTTTAAATCTCCATCTAAAGAAATATCATTTGAATCATATAATACAATAAGTTTATCTAATTTCGTATGACCAGCTAATGAAGCCGCCTCATGTGAAATACCTTCCATTAAATCTCCATCAGAAGCTAGTACATAAGTGTAATGGTCTACTACATTAGCATCTTCTTTGTTAAACTTACCAGCAAGATGTTTTTCAGCCATAGCCATACCTACAGACATAGCAAAACCTTGACCTAATGGACCTGTAGTTACTTCCACACCATCAGTATGTCTGAATTCAGGATGTCCTGGTGTTTTTGAGCCCCATTGTCTAAATTGTTTTAATTCATCTAATTCTAAACTACCTGAAACATGTAATAAACTATAAAGTAATGCAGAACCATGACCAGCAGACAATACAAAACGATCTCTATCGAAGAAATCTTTTGATTGGGGGTTGAAATTTAAATGGCGTGTCCATAAAGTATATGCCATTGGAGCAGCACCCATTGGTAATCCAGGGTGTCCTGAGTTTGCTTGCTCAACAGCATCGATACTTAAAGCTCTAATCGTATCTATTGCTAATTGATCTTTTTCTTTATTCATCTAAATGACTTCCTTTCTTATAGCAAGATTCATTACCATTATACATTATTTGACGTTTGTTTAACAAAAAATTGATTTAGTTGTTATCTTTTTTGTCTTTTGAATCTAATATTTTTTTAACTTTTTCAGGTGTTACATCGTTACCTTCAGGATCAATTACTCTAGTATTTTCAATTTGTTTTTTAAAATTATCTCTGAAAGAGTCTAAATACGCTTTTCTTAATTTAGATTGTTCTTTAGCCTCAGATTCAGTTAATCCTTCTTCTTTTTTCTTTTTTGCTAATTCATTTATACGCTTGATATCTACGGCATCGTTTTTAGCCATACTAAACCTCCGTAATTCATAATATAAAAAATATAACAAAAAAGTGAACGAAACGAAATAGTTCCGCTCACTTTCATATGTACCAGACAATTAATTTACTCCCAAATAAATTAATGTTTGATATTTCTATTTTGCCCTTGCCAAAAATGGCTTATTGCTCTGTTCGCTTTTTTCCACTGAATCCATTTGATATTGTTCGTTTTGAATTGAGTTGTTTTGGATTTGATGATCTGTCATTTCGTACGTTTGTTCCGACTCAGCATTATTATGTGCACTTAAAATAAATATAGAACTTAAAATCATAGTAACTAATAGGACTACGAAGTAAGGCTTTATTTGATGTATATATAATTTGAACATTATAAGTCACTCCTAGAACGTTTGTTTGTGTCTAAACTCTAACAGAACATCTGTTCCTAGTCAACCTTGAAACGAACAAACGTTTGTAAAAAAGAATCATGCATGCTATAATAAAAACAAATTAACGTAGGGAGTGCCTATTATGAGAGAATTAACAAAACGACAAAATGAAATTTTTGAATATATCAAACAGACCGTTCATTCAAAAGGATATCCACCAAGTGTTCGAGAAATTGGTGAAGCTGTGGGTTTAGCTTCAAGCTCTACCGTACATGGACATTTATCAAGACTAGAAGAAAAAGGCTATATAAAAAGAGATCCAACCAAGCCCCGTGCAATAGAAATTGTAACTGAACAACTAGGCGAATCTGCAAATATGGAATCAACGATACATGTACCAGTAATTGGAAAAGTAACGGCAGGTATTCCTATTACTGCCGTCGAAAATGTTGAAGAATACTTTCCATTACCAGAACATTTTACTTCTACGCATAACAGTGACATTTTCATCTTAAATGTTGTTGGTGATAGTATGATCGAAGCTGGTATATTAGATGGAGATAAAGTTATAGTCAGAAGCCAAACAATTGCTGAAAACGGTGATATTATTGTTGCAATGACTGAAGAAAATGAAGCTACAGTCAAACGTTTTTATAAAGAAAAAACACGTTATCGTTTGCAACCGGAAAATAGTACAATGTCTCCTATTTATTTAGACCAAGTCACTGTTTTAGGCAAAGTCGTTGGGCTTTTCAGAGAAATTTAATTATTTTATTTGTAAGTAAAGACACTCTCAACAAAAATAAGAGGTTGCGCGTTGAGCGCAACCTCTTATTTTTCGTCATTCTTTTCTAAAACGTCTTTAACTTTTTCTAGTATATCTTCTGTTTGATCTTTTTTATTTGTTGTCATAATATCTCATCCTCACAGGTTACAGATACCCTCATTCAACAAATCGTAAACACTATCCAGTGTAATTTTCAGTCCAATAAGGTTGTCTTTGTTCATTAAAATCAACGCCGACACCTAATGTTCGAAATTCTTTTTTAAGAATGTTCTTTCTATGTCCTAAAGAATTCATTAAACCTTGATGGGCATAAATACTACTTTGTTGACCATAAGCTAAGTTTTCTCCGGCTGCATTAAAATCGTGTCCATCACTTTCTAAACGATCAAACGGAGAATCTCCACTCAAATTATTATGATTAAAATAGTTATTTTCTGCCATATCAGTACTGTGCTTACGTGCTGTATCAGAAATAGTTGTTGAATAATCTAAAGTATTTAAACCATGTTGCACTCTTTCAGCGTTTACTAAGTCAAAATTTTGCAATTCAAAGCTCTTAGCTAAATTATCCGACGGCGCCCCATATTGTTGTTGAAGTCTATTTTCCATTTCTTCACTAATTAATAATAATGCTGTTAAGTGGTTTTGGTTATGTTTGTCATAAAATGCTGTAGTATAAATATTGTCTTTTTTAAAATTGTCAAATTCACTATCTTGCACGTCTATATTTATATGACCTTTTTGTTTTGTTGATATAGGGTCACCTAATCGATCTCTAACTGTATCTTTCGGAGAATTATATTTTATTTTAGATTTAGAAGAAATAACATTTTGATTACTATACAAACCATTTACTTTATCTTTAATATAACTCACCATAACAAAACTTCTGTAATCGTCAGAATAATACGTATGCCAATTCGTACCATATTCGTTTGAAGTAACACGCTTTGCTTTACCTAATTTTTCTTCTACTTTTTCCTTAGACATATTCATTTGAATATTATTCAAAGCAAAATCTTGTTCATCAGGTACTTTTAAGGTATTTTCAGTTAAAGGCTTATCAGATGACCAACTGTCTACTTTTGATTTAAATTGTTGCTGCAACGATTCTAGCGGTGCAAATTCTTTAATTGGAGTAATTAACACAATTAACAGAAGTACAATTACATATAATAAAAATCGTTTAATTTTTTACACCTACTATATTATTAGTCTCTATCTCCATTGAAAATAGAATTTCTAACTATGACATAATCCACTTTAGTTAATGAATTTAAATCGTTACCCCCTGCATATGAGATTGAACTCTGTAAATCTTGTTGCATTTCAACTAATGTATCCATTAATGAACCTTTATGTTCAACAAACATTTTTTTACCTTCAACGTTTTTATGTTCACCTTTTTGGAATTCAGATGCACTACCGAAATACTCTTTATATAATTTACCATCTAATTCAACCGTTTCGCCAGGAGATTCTTCATGAGCAGCAAATAATGAACCTATCATTACCATAGATGCACCAAATCGAATTGATTTAGCAATATCACCATGCGTTCTAATACCTCCATCAGCTATGATTGGTTTACGTGCTGCTTTACTACAATGATTTAAAGCAGCTAATTGCCAACCGCCTGTACCAAATCCTGTTTTGATTTTAGTAATACAAACACGGCCAGGCCCAATACCTACTTTCGTTGCATCTGCACCCGCATTTTCTAATTCTCGAACTCCTTCAGGCGTCCCAACATTACCTGCAATAACAAAGGAATCAGGAATATGTTTTTTAATATGTTGAATCATATGGATTACAGCATCTGAATGACCGTGTGCAATATCAATTGTAATATATTCAGGAATTACACCATCGTTTGCCATTTTTTCAACAAATTCAAATTCACGTGCTTTAATGCCAACTGAAATAGAAGCAAACAAGCCTTTGCTATGCATTTTTTTCACAAAAGGTATACGTGCTGCTTCGTCAAATCTATGCATAATATAGAAATATTCGTTTTCAGCAAACCATTCTGCCAAAGTTTCATTCATCACTGTTTGCATATTTGCAGGCACAACAGGTAATTTAAATTCTTTTGGTCCGAATTTCACTGCAGTATCACATTCTGAGCGACTATTCACAATACATTTATTTGGTATAAGCTGGATATCTTCATAATCAAATATTTTCATAATTATATAAACCCCTAACATTTAATAGTGAAACAGTATTTAAAGGTAAGATTTTTAAATGAATTCAACAATTATCTAAGGAAATAATCCTATATATTAGGATTATTTCCGAACAATAGCATTTTATTTATCTTTACCAATAGATAATATACATGGTTTCACTCTAAATGTAAATGAACTAAAGTCTGATTTTACCAACTTGATTTTTTAACACCAGGAATTTGGCCTTTATGTGCATAATCTCTAAATGCAATTCGTGACATTTCAAACTTTCTTAATACACCTCTTGGACGCCCACTCACCTTACATCTGCGTGTTAGTCTTGTAGGTGAAGCATCTCTAGGCAATTTTCTTAATGCTTCGTAATCGCCTTTTGCTTTTAACTCTTTTCTTAATTCATAATATTGAGCAACTAAGCGTTCTCTTTTTTCTTCTTTAGCAATTTTTGATTTTTTTGCCATATCTTTCTCTCCTTTAAATCGTAATCGTTACGCTTTAAATATTAACATATGCTTTTCATAAATCAAACTAAAACGATTTGGTCATTAAAAATTATTTTTTAAAAGGGGTATAATAGTTAGGTATATTAGGATATCTTCAAGTTAAGTAAAGCATTTTTCATTGAATATATTGATTAATTATGGTATCATTTTAAAACGTAATGATTCCTGTTAAGAAAGAGGTGTTAATTTTGCGCGTAAATATTACATTAGCTTGTACAGAATGTGGCGATCGTAACTACATCAGTACTAAAAACAAGCGTAACAATCCAGAACGTATTGAACTTAAAAAATTCTGCCCACGATTAAATAAATACACTTTACATCGTGAAACTAAATAATTCTGTGCTTTCATTATCTTTTTAATACGACACTTAAAAAGAAGAGCTAATCCGTAATGGGTTAGCTCTTTTTTTATTTAAAATCTTACAGTTTTGGTCGTGCATGCTTGCCTGAGGTATGAGGTATGGTTCAAGCCTATAGTCTCTCACTCATATACTTCCCTGGCGTCAACACGTTACAAAATCGTTATAAAATATGGAATTTAGTACAAAAAGGCTTTTTCGTATAATTTAATAAACACCGCTAAACTAAATTAACATGACAACTTATATATATAAATTATGATAAGGGGCAACTTACACTACCGATGGGCACTTCAGTTTTAATTTCTATTAATGATACACCGCGCTATGTAACTGGGTTGAAACAATACATTAAATCACACAACAAAGCGTTAATTAACAATAATATACTTAAATATCACTATTAAATGCATTTAAGGTCTTCTAATAAATCATAACTACCCTTATAATGAAATAAGTATATAAAATATATTGGAGGGAATTTTTATATGGAAAATCGTCACATTACGGATGAACAAAAAAAACACATTATTGATTCAATAACTGAAAAAACAAAAGATAAAAGTGTGTGTAACTGCGAGCGTCCTGATATTGAAATTTTAGATGGTCATTATTTCCTACCATTGTTAACTGCTTCCTTAGGTAATGATCCAACGCCGTTAATAACATTATTATGTAACAATTGTGGAAAAATGCATTTCTATTCGCAAAATTTCTTAGGTATAAAGACAAGATAATTCAAATTAAAATAAATGACTTACACGCTTAAATCTAATGTGCCCTGTTCAGCATTACATTTAAGCAGTTACGATTAATTAAATGATGTTTACAGTTAAAGACAAACCAAATGACTTATGACATTTGGTTTGTCTTTTTATATTTATTAACCTATCTAATAACGTAAATTAAACATGCCCTTAGATAAACATATGCATTGAATATCCCAAAAATTCAAACATAAAATGCACCTTCCATTTTGAAATGAAGGTGCATCTTTATTTTAAATAGGCATGTTTTGTTTATATCTTAAACGCGCGCTTTAAAACTTTTATTGTAAATTGTTAATCATAAGCGTGCAATGATTAATCTGCAATTTCTAAATCTACATCATTTATGTCGATACCTAATGCTTTCGCCACACCTTTACCATATTCACTATCCGCTTTATAACAATGGCGAATATGACGATGTTGAACTTCTAATGTAGTACCTTGCATTTCATTAGCTGTATTTTCAAAAATTCGCGCTTGCTGTTCTTTAGATTGTATTCTGAACAAACGTCCTGGCTGTTCGAAGTAATTATCGTCATCTTCTCTGAAGTCATATTCATATGCTTCACCTTCAATTTTTAGTCCAGGTTTTTTAAATTCAGGTTGATCTTCGAATGAACCATCACTGTTTGGATAATAATGTGTGCCGCCGCCTTGATTATTATCTATAATTCTCATTTGACCGTCACGGCTAAATGGACAAATATTTTCAATGCCAACACCCTTAGGTTGGTTAACTGGTATTTGCCAATGATTGACGCCTAATCTGTAGCGTTGTGCATCGCCATATGAGAATAATCTACCTTGTAACATTCTGTCTGGAGAGAAATCAATCCCAGGTACAATATTAGTTGGGGCGAAAGCAGCCTGCTCAACATCTTGGAAATAGTTGTCTGGGTTGCGATTTAATTCAAATTCTCCAACTTCTATTAAAGGATAGTCTCCTTTATACCAAACTTTTGTTAAATCAAATGGATTATCTTTATGGTTGCGCGCTTGTTCTTCTGTCATGACTTGAATATACATTTTCCATTTTGGATAATCTTTGTTTTCAATTGCTTCGAATAAATCACGTTGTGATGATTCTCTGTCTTCCCCAACAATTTTTGCCGCTTCGTCAGGTTGTAAGTTTTCAATACCTTGTTGCGTTCTATGATGGAATTTCACCCAAACACGTTCACCTTTATCATTGTACATAGAATAAGTATGAGATCCAAAACCATGCATATTTCTAAAACCTTTAGGTATACCACGGTCTGACATTAAAATTGTTACTTGATGTAATGCTTCAGGTAAAGAAGTCCAGAAATCCCAATTGTTTTGTGCACTTCTCATATTTGTTCTTGGGTCACGTTTAACAGCGTGGTTTAAACTAGCAAATAGTTTCGGGTCTCTAAAGAAGAATACTGGTGTATTATTTCCTACTAAATCCCAATTACCTTCATCTGTATAGAACTTCAACGCGAACCCACGAATATCTCGTTCTGCATCAGCTGCGCCTCTTTCACCTGCTACAGTTGAAAAACGCGCAAACATTTCAGTTTGTTTGCCTACTTCAGAGAAAATGCTAGCTGAAGTATATTGTGTAATATCGTTTGTAACCGTAAAAGTACCAAAAGCACCTGACCCTTTTGCATGCATACGTCTTTCCGGTATAACTTCTCTATCAAAATGAGCCATTTGCTCTAAAAAGTACCAATCTTGCATTAATAATGGTCCTCTAGGGCCGGCTGTCATACTATTTTCTCTATCTGAGACTGGTGCGCCAAAGAGGCTCGTTAATTTTTTCCTGTTACTCATCAAAATTCCCCCGCCTTTACTAATTAATAATAATTATTACCTAGTACTTATTTTAATCTATAATTTTTCTAAAAGCAACTAACAATATACATATAAATACTAATTTTCAAAATATTTGAAAATTTATAGCAAGACAGTCATAAAAAGCATTGCTTGTACAGCTCAAAAGCATTAGAATGGATAATATATATTTAAAATTTAATAGAACATAGGAGACTGTATTATGGCACAAAACAATATGAACCGTGGTCTTAATTCTCGGCACATTTCGATGATTGCAATTGGTGGTGCAATTGGTACAGGCCTATTTGTTGCTACTGGTAGCGTGATTTCGCAAGCAGGACCTGGTGGCGCAATACTTGCCTATTTAATCATTGGTGTGATGTTATATTTCTTAATGGCTTCGATTGGTGAACTAGCTACATTTTATCCTGTTTCAGGTTCTTTCAGTTCCTATTCAACACGTTTTGTAGATAGCTCCCTCGGTTTCACTATGGGGTGGCTATATTGGGCAATTTGGCTGTTAGTTACAAGTGTCGATGTTATTATTTCTTCTAGTGTAATTTATTATTGGGATTTCTTCCAATTTTTTAGTCCTGTCACTTGGAGCATCATCTTCCTTGTCATTCTTTTCTTACTTAATATATTCTCAGTAAAGGCCTTTGGTGAAACAGAGTTTTGGTTATCACTCATTAAAGTTGCAACCATTATTATTTTCATCGTTATTGGCGTATTAACAATTATAGGCATTTTAGGCGGTCAGACATATGGCTTGAGTAATTATGTAACAGGAGAAGCACCTTTTGTTGGTGGCATCTCTGGTTTCTTAGGGGTTTTACTTGTAGCTGGATTCTCAGTTGGAGGCACAGAAGTCGTTGCTGTAACAGCTGGCGAATCTTCAAACCCAAGTCAGTCTATGCCCAAAGCAATTAGACAAGTCTTTTGGAGAATTTTATTATTCTATGTTTTATCAATTGCGGTCATTTCAGCGATAATTCCTTATACTGATCCATTATTATTGAATGAAAGTGAATCTGTATCACAAAGCCCATTTACAATAGTGTTTGATCGTGTAGGTATCGCATTTGCAGCATCAGTAATTAACGCAGTAATTTTAACTTCATTATTATCTGCTGCAAACTCTGGAATTTATACAACAAGTAGAATGTTATTCTCAATGGCAGAAGATAAACAAGCACCTAAATTTTTAAGTAAACTTAATAAGACTACAAAATTACCTATAGTATCAATATTTGTGACGTTTATCATTGTCTTGTTTGTAATTATCTTAGCTCAATTTAAATCAGACATTGTATTTTCATTGCTAAATATCATTGGGTCTTTAGTCATTGTTGTTTGGGCATCTAGTATAATAGCCCAAATCAGACTGCGTTCTGCAATTAAAAAACAAAATAAAAATCCTGATGATGTATTACCTTATAAGGCACCGTTCTATCCTTTCGGACCAATTATAGTAATCATTGCTTTGTTATTCCTATTTGTAGGAAATTCACTTGGTGCAATTTTGGCTGGTGATATCGGCGCGTTAATCCGAAACTTATTACCAATGGTTATATTAGCTTTAATTTACTTTATCCATAAGTACATTAGAAAAACTAAAATTGTTAAACTCGAAGAAATTGATTTAAAAAACCACGATTATAATTAGATACTTAACCACTAATACAAGTATCATACTATTCACCCCAAAAGTTAGACTAGAAATCTAATTTTTGGGGTGAATTTTTTGCTAATAACATAGTAATTGTATTCCCTACTTTTATATAAATTAACCTTGGTTACAAAAGAAATTGCTTTTTCAGAAGTTGGTGTTATTTTCAGTATATAGAAAGTATAGTATAATAAGATTAATAATTTAATTACTTAGAGGTGGAAATTATGATTGGACAAACAAATCTATTTGACGATATTTTAGAAACTGATGAGCGTTTTGTTATTGTTGTACAATCACTTGAAGAAAGACATGACCAACTAATCAAAAGAACATTACGAGAATACCCAAGTTTAGACCGCTCACAAATGGAAAGTCTTTTTAGCCATCTTAAAGAATTGTTTTCAGAAGAAGCATTTGAGGATAACCAATCTGCATTCTCGATTACGGTTTACACTAATTTAGACTACGCTGCAGACAATGTTTATGCACACGTAAAAAGACATCGCGGCAAAAATGAATGGACCCATACCGCTAAATAGTCAAATCATCGTATGTATGACATCAAAATATGCAAAAACACAAAAACGAGGTAACGGAATCACATTTTCCATGTAGATTTCGCTACCTCGTTTTTTATTACTAGCAAAGAAATGAATATAAATACTACCAAATTAATGATGTTTATTGCAATATAATTCAATATTAAATGGCAATCATGCCACTTTTAGTTCCCCGTTTAATTAATGAGATTGGCCTTTTATATTGCCATTAAAACATTATAGTTTGCGTGCTTATTTAATCGCGCAAGAAATGCATTTAAATAATCATTATTTGGAAAACGGCACTCTAAAAGATAACATGGGTCGCCTATTACTTTATAGTTATTCATAACAAAAATGCTCTCTTCCTGAATAAAATCAAGATATGAATTATGAGAAATTTTATGAGTATAAATATTAATA
>NZ_BMCF01000003.1 GCF_014635045.1 Staphylococcus nepalensis
CCATTGATTGGAGTTTGAAGACAACAGGTCGATCTTTAGGTATGGTTAAGTGGTTAACAGTTTCAACTTTTTCTTCAGGATAACTGAAGAACCACTTATAACCAGCGCTTGTTGCATAGACAACAAAGGGATCATCTTGTTTTTCCGGCGTTTCTTCATACATGTAAAGTGATTTTACTGTAGGAATAGCTAAAGCGATAACAATGATCACCGGAATAATAAACCAAATTGTTTCAATTAAAGCGTTGTGGTGCATCTTACCAGATTCGTCTGTTTTGTGTAATCTATATTTATATAGAAACAAAGCAAACATGATAAGCACAGCAGCGATTATAACAAGCATGAAGATGATTGAGTAAATAATCAAAAACTTCGAGTCACTTGCTACCGGCCCTTTTGGGTTTAAAACTTCTACATTAGAACAGCCACTAAGTACGATTAGTGAGCCAAAAAGTAGAAGCAAAGACTTAAATTTCGACACTTTTTCAACCTCCTAATACTACAAATGTAGGGTTTATCATCAATTACAAATTTTACGTAATATTTATAATTAATTGTAATAAAGTTAAAACCGTTATCTTAATCATCCTTTTTATTAATATTTAAACTAAGTTTATTATTGAATTAATTTAATGATTAATTTTAAATAAATCTTATGTCTTATAAACATCCAATAGATGTTTCGACAAAACTCAGTAATATATAATTTTTAAGTAATGATTCTATCTTGGCTGAAATGGGATGCTTACCCTATAGTTAGAGATATCATCACGCTGTTAGCAAATATGAAGCAAAACGATGGAGTACTACCAAACCAATTTTCTTCATCCTGCAAACTTTCGTTCGTCCTAACCCTTTCTGATTAGTTTGTAATTGGCTTTCTGCAAATTTCAAACCCTTTTTTATTTAATATATTGGCAAAAACAATTCTTTACTGAATTACATAAAAAAGGCTGCTCTCATACTGTAGACCTGAAAACAGCCGAGAACTTATTTATCTGGTTGAGTGAATTTAGTTCATATAGTGTTATCAGAGCATTTTTAAACAGTACCGATGCCAATAAAATAAATCCCCCCTATAAAGATATGACATGTAGGTAGATGGTTTGCTTTTACTGATTTCTTGGTTTTTCTGTTCTGCTTACTCTTCACTTACATCTGTCCCTAATCCCTTGATAATGCTCAGAAGTATATTTATTTTTCAACTACCTCAGCATTTTTTGAAGTAGCTCGTAGGTTTAACCACCTCCAACGTCTATCTTTATGCTCGTCTTCACCCGCATTTCCAACTTCTTTATTCAATTTGCTAATCAAAGTTTTTAATGATTCTAATATCTAAAGTACCAAGCAACTGTATGACTAAAAGTAAGTTTTTAATAGACTTTGAAACATCTGTCTTTTGGATAGCAGTAACAATATGATGCATGATTCTCAAAACACCTATCTAGAGCAACAAGCTGTGCTTCATGGACTTCATTATTCGTGGTTTCAACCACATATCCTGTCTTTAATTATGTAGCATATGTGCTATTAAGTTCACTTTGATAATACAAGTTTTAAGGTTCCTAACATTTAGATAATAGTAAAGACTGAGCAGTGCAATATTTCTTTTCTCTAAATAGTTTCATTTTTCCCTAGAACACAAAATACAAACATTAATAGGTATTCTCTCTAAACGAGATACAAATAAGTATTTGCATGTGTCAGTATTAAGGAAAAGAAAGTGACGTAACTAATGATTATAAGAAGGTCAATTCAGATCAACGGGCACAACAAGTTTATATGAACTGATTCCAATTTGTGGGAGTAAAATAAAAATACTTTCGTTGAATGCGTCATAAAATGAATTGATACGGAGATGCTTTTTCTATAAAAAGAGTTACTTAATTATCAGAAATTAGGATTAAAGCTATAGAAATAAAAGCTGAAAACGATGCTATAAAAGAAATTATGAATGGATTAAATATTCGAAATAAGACACTAGTTGATAATAGGTGGAAACGGCACAGAAATGTCGAAATCCATAGGTTTGAGTAACAAGCAGGTAAACAGTATTGATGTGACAAAGATATTGAAGCATTAAATAATGAAGCAAAACAGGAAACTTCAAAAATGATTGATAAATGCGTGGAATATAACGGTGTGAATATATCATGGTTTCCAAAAAACTGCCTCTTTTGCGTGAAAAAATTCATTAATTTGCACTAACTTTAGTTATTTTTATAATTTTTCTAGTATACAAAATTTTATAAATAGGAAATATTGGTATTGATGGCTAGTAATGCGAGTTTAGGCGCATCAGATTGATTTGTTTTCCTGAACATAAAAAACTCGTTTTGAACGTAGCTTCTATTTGATTATTTTGTATTTTAAGTCTGTTTTCAAAATCGCGGTCACAATAATGCATAACGCCACTCTCCTATATACGTTTTCAAGAACCCAACATACTCAAGCGAATTTTAAAAGACGAGAGTAAAGCTAATCCGTTTAAAATACAGATTTAAAACCTAAAAGCGCAATCGATCTACTGCTCTCTATAACTATAAAAAATAGCTATGAAAGAAATCTATCGTCATAGATTTTTTCATAGCTAAGCTTAATTTATTTACTTTAACTAATATAGTAATTATTTTGTCATTTTAATAATAATTCTACCTGCATCACCATTTGCTAATTGATCAAAACCTTCGTTTATCTGTTCAAGTGAAATGACATCACTGATTAATGGATCAATGTTAAGTCGATTATGTTGATACAGACTAACAAATCTAGGGATATCACGGTCAGGAACACAGCTTCCAACATATGAACCCTTAACCGTTCGTTCTTCAGCTGCTAAGGTGACTTGAGGAAATGATAACTCTGCTTTTGGATTAGGTAAACCTGTTGTAATTGTCGAGCCACCACGTTTTGTTATTGCATATGCAACTTGCATTGCTGGTACTGCGCCTGCTGTTTCAAATACATATTCAGCTCCACCATTAATATATTGTTTAACTTCTTCTATAACATTTTCATCTCCTGAATTAAATACTGACGTCGCCCCTAAAGTTTTGGCAATTTCAAATTTATCTTCATTTATGTCTAAAGCAATAATTTCATTAGCTCCTGCCAATTTTGCTCCTATAATAGCGTTTAAACCAATACCGCCAAGCCCTACAACTGCTACATTGCTGCCTGGTCTAATCTGTGCTGTGTTAATAACTGCTCCTATACCTGTAATGACAGCACAGCCAAATACTGCTGCGCGTTCGTAAGGAATGTCCGAATCAATTTTTACAATTGAATTGTCTGATACAACAGCGTATTCTGAGAAACCAGAAACGCCTAAATGGTGATAAATGGCGTCATTATCTTTAGATAAACGAGACCCTCCCTCTAACATTTCACCTTTTTCGTTTGATATTGCTCCGTTTTCACATAATGCTGGTCGTCCTTCACGACAGGGTATACACTTACCACAACTTGGGATAAATGTACAAACAACATGATCACCCACCTCAAAATCGCTTACATTTTCACCTAGTTCTACAATCTCTCCTGCTGCTTCATGTCCTAACGCCATAGGCATTGGTCGTGGTCGGCTTCCATTAATCACTGATAAATCAGAATGACATAAACCTGCTGCATGGATTTTAATTAACACTTCGTTTTTCTGAGGAGCGCCAAGACTTAAAGTTTCAATTTTTAAAGGTTTCGTTTTTTCATAAGGACCTTCTATGCCCATGTCATATAATACTGCTGCTTTTGTTTTCATTTATTTTCACACCCTTTACTCATAATAACCATCAGTAGACTTTCTAAAAGACTCAAATTGATGGCCGCCATGACCAAACCAGATTTCTGCGTTTTTTTCTTTTGCTAGTCTCTTAATATATTCAACTGAATTAGCCCAACCAATTGAATCATAAATTATTCTAGATGTTTGCAATTTAGGCGCCATACTTTCTTGTGTATAAATGGCATCAGAAGCTAAGATTAAAGTGCCTAACGCTTCACTTTCAATTTCAAGGCCAATCATACCCCAAGCATGCCCACTACCAAAATTCAGCACCTTCACTCCAGATACAAGCATCAAATGGTCTTGGTCGCGTGCAATTGTTTGCCAAGTTAAATCACTTTTAATCCAAGCATCAATATCACTCCAAATATATGCGCCTTCTTGTTGGTTACGTGCGTAGCACTTCATCGCGCCACTGAATTCATCATCATGGACAATGACAGTTGCATTTGTAAAATATTCTAAACAACCTGCGTGGTCTAGATGTAAATGTGAAGCGACTACTATATCAACATCTTTAGGATTTACGTCCAATTGTTCTAGCCTATTGGGTAAATGATATGATTCATCTGAAAAATAAAGGAAGGCTTTCTGTGTAGCATTAATCCAACGACCTTCTTCTCCTATTGAATTAGGATTACAAGCAGTGTCAAATAAAATTTTAGCACCTGGATGATCTATAAAAGATGATCTATAAAAACTGTATAAATCGGAATTTCATGTAGTTCATTTTCTTTATTTGGATTGTGGAGTGTCGCTTGGTTTGAATTAGCTATCATAAGATTTTTATCCATTTGCATTCGTCCATTATCTAAAACATAGATTTTCATACGATCTTTTTTTATATTTACCAATATAATCAACCCCTTAACCTATATATTACCCTCTTTTTTGTAAACAATTTCAATTTTTGAGTAAAATTTTTGTTGGTAAAACCTTGTTACTTTTATGTTTTACATAATTTCCCTTAAATTCTATGTGTATTTAACACATGGTAGCCAAATAATTTGCTTCAGCTATAATAGCTTTTATCTTTAGATAACTTTTACCATTACCTTCCAATATAACTAGTCACAACGGCATATGTTTATTTATATATAATTTATTTCTGATATTATAAAACCAACTAGAAATACCAGCCCTAAAAAATATATAAAAACTCTCTTTCAATGTATATATCCTTGAAATAAACTAAAAATTAAACTCATTTTTATATTTAGAGCAAGAAAGGTTATCCAATAAGGACAGAACAATTATTATGTTAAAATACGTATAGAAACATTTAAATAGAAGTCTTAAATGGCAAGGATTATAAGGGAAATAAAGCATTTAACGAAGAGATTGCGAGGAAAATAATGGATTCATATAAAAAAGATTTTGAAGAGCGTAATAGGAAGTTGAAAGAGTTCCAAGATTTATTTGAAAATATATTTATCTACATGAAAAAACAAGAAGACTTATTTCCAAAAACACCATACAATCTAAGTGCTAGTCATATTCTTATTCTTACTTACTTAAATAAAGTGGGTAATTGTACAGTTTCTGATATTACAAATTATCTTGGAATTTCCTCTGGCGGTGGTACTGTTCTAACAAATAACTTATTGAAACATAATTTAATTAACCATTACAGGTCAAATAAGGATAAAAGAGTAGTTTTACTTTCTCTTACTAGTCAAGGTGAAGAGATTGTAGAACAAATCATTAAACAGCGGTCTACCACTTTTGTAGGAATGCTTGAAAATTTAGATGAAACGGAAATAGAGCAAATTCTGGATGTTTTTCGTAAATTAAATCATAATTTTTAAACCCTATTACATACGCTATGTGCTAAAGACTTATAGTTTAAATATGTCTATGTTATTGAGAAGAATTCTCATTGACACCCTATTTAGTTCGTGATAAAGTCTTACTTAATAAGTATCTTAGTTAGTAAGTTAATATTCAAATAAAAAAGTTTTTCATGAATTATCATATGTAATTAAATAAGGAGGGTATGTAATGCAGATATACTGGACTAAAATAAATAAAATTATTGAAGAAACGCCTGAAGTTAAAACATATTTATTGGATTGCCCAGAAAACTTTACGTGGGAAGAAGGCTCCCATGTCCACTTCGCTCTGAAAGGGTTTAATGATGGAGATAAACCAAATCGTAATTTAATTCGTCATATGTCAATCTCTACTATACCGCAAGAAAACGTGATTGGTATCACTACGCGCATCAAAGAGCAGTGTTCTGAGTTTAAATCGATTTTATTAAATCTTGAAGTTGGGGATGAAGTTGCGATATTTAAAATTCATTCAAATGTACCACTTAAAAGAGCAGACAAAAATGTTTATCTTCTGTCCTCAGGTGTCGGTCTAGCAACATTCAGACCACTTGTACTTGATTATTTCGAACGCGCTGACAACGTCAATCAAATTCATTCATTGAATATCGATTCATCAAAAGATTTCTTATTCCCCACCATTTTTGAATCTGCGGTTGACAAGAATTTCACTGCGCAGTTTGTCGATAATCGTAAAGATTACTATAAAGAAGTGAAAAAACTCGTTGCAGATAAAGATGGCCTCTTCTATATTGTCGGCAGCAATGAATTTCTTTTGCAGAACATCGCAGTATTACGAGAACAGGGTATCAAGCCAGAACATATTATGCTCGATAAGCATGAGCAACAACTACCTGATTTTTTACCATCCATTTAAATAAAGAGTAATTTTTTGTAAAACAATAAGTAGATGTCTCATTAACTGGCACAAACTTAAACTAGCGAGATTATCATTGTACGATACTCGAAAGTTAGCGGAAGAACTAACTTTTGGGCGTCGTTAGTCAAAAGATAATCTTTTTTGTTATTATGTCAGAAATTTACAATTAAAGTATTTTATTGAAGTTATTAACTAAATTAATAACTTTTTTTACGTTATAATTGTGCCTCTTAATAATCAAAGCATCAATAACAACTTAATGATTTACGGATTCAATATGCTTAATCTAAAATTATCAATATATGGCTGAAAATGACAATTAATTTTTATAAAACTTGAACCTCAAAAACTGTATCACTAATGATATGTTTCTCCTTGTTAATAGATTGCTGAAAAAGTGTTTCTCATGAAACATTTCAGATTATAGAATTTAATAAAGCTGTTATTACAATAGCTGTCGGTTATTATACCAGTTATACATTAAGTTATCGTGCTCTATTTGAAATATAAAAATATGATATACATACGCATTCTCCGACAATTTATCGTTCGGGGATATATCGTTTATCCCTTTACAACAGAAATGCATTCACATATTTTGTCGTAGGACATAGACAACGCATATTTATTTTATTTGTTCCATTTCCCTCAACTTTTAACCTTTGTTTGTAATGAATAAGACACTCTTTTTATAGAAAAACACCTTTGTATGATTCATTTTAAATGAATTCAACGAAAGTGTTTTTATTTTATTCCCATTATTTGGGTCCAGCTCAAGCGCATGGCTTAAAATATTGTTTTTATTTAAAATTACCAAATTGACTTGATATGTATCGTTTATATTAAAAAGATTAATTTGTATTTATATCATTACAAAAATCTTAAAATAGTAATTATTATTAGCTATTTTTAAACAAATGATGTCTTCAGCCATTTAAAAATGAATAATACAGTATCACAATAATAATACAAGTCGGAGTGTAGCTTAATCTACTACAATCCGACTTCCCCCTATGATGGACAGTTTTCAACTTTATCCTTGTTATTCTGTTTTCATTTTTCTTAATACATAGTCTATATCATGTTGAATTTGCTGTGGTTGTTCTCCAATATCATAATTGTATTCCAATGTTAGATGGGCATTGGGTGTGTACTTACGGTATGTCTCAAAGAAGTGTTCCATATTTAATGTGCCATCGTGTAATAAATTATGATCGTCATGCTTACCGTCATTATTGTGTAAATGATAGAATTTAATTTTGTCTTGAAGTTGCTGTATCACATAATCTAAATGCCACCCATTTGTATTTGCGTGTCCAATATCAATCAATACGTTGTTCGCGCGTTCTTTACAAAAATTGATAAATTCTGATTCTGTTAATAATTTGTTTTGCTTGGTATCTACACCCACATTTCCCACTAAAATATTGATACCTTTTAAAAATTAATTGTCTTATGTCAACTAATTTTATATTTTATAATTATTTAGATTAAGTAATCTTTAAAACCATTTGTAAATGATTACCTAATTAAATTAATGTATTGTAATGGTTTTTTAGGGGTTGCTAAATTACAAAAGCTTATGTTACCAAGGATTTAAGTACGTATTAGGCCAAACTGAATACATCAACAAACCATTTATTTTCGAGAAGTTTGAGAGAGAAGGGTGTAAACCAATGTAAAATATAGTTTTTACATTCTTTTTTAGAAATATGATTAAAAACTGGAAGTGTTATCTATTATTGCTTATTTTGAAGCATAACTTTTCCAAGGATAACGTAAAAATAACACAGTGTAATGTAATACTTGTTTAAACGCTAAGATAATTTAATTACAGGCGTATCATTTAAACAACAATATCCTCCAAAGTTGTAAAATGATTACCGTTTTTTCCAAAATGAATGTAAGAAAGCTAAGTATATAATTGAAAAAAGTATAAATGCTAAAATTAAAATTGCTTTAAATGAAATCCCACAAATGCTAACTAGATTTAAAAAATTATCTTATGTTATAGTGATATAAACACTAATTGAAGGAGCTTTTCTAAATGGATAAGAGTAAGTTGTATGTCTTTATAATCGTAATCATATGTTTAATAGTTATAGCGATTTGTTCACCATTTTTAATTAAAAATGGTAGTTATTCAGCTATTTTTTCTGCTTTGATTCCTATAGCAATCGTAATAATTTATTTTATCTTTAATAAGCGAAATAATAAAAATAATAATGATGAGGACTAAACGTAACTGGTGTAAATATTTCTTCAGGTTACAGAGGTTTAAATATATCAAAGATTTTAGGTTTGTATTTAATAAATTTAATCTTATTAATCCTGTCTATATTGGCTATGATTACTAATATCTTCGGCTTATTTTCTATTTACTTAATAATTATTTTGCCATTATTGATTTTAATAATTGGATTCTATGTTTTAATTACTAATATTAAAAATACAATAACAACAATTCCTAATATAATAATAGGCTCAAATAAAAAAGACTCGATTAGTTCGAGTCTTTCATTATTAATTAAACTTATAAATGTTCTATTACATATTGATTAAGCTATTGCAGATCATAAATATAATATTAAATGCAAACTAATCGTTATTCAATATCTAGAAAAACACATCATTTATGATACGCTTCTGCTTACCGGTAGATGATGCGGTTTTTTCTCATTCCTCAATCCCATAGATCCACAAGAACAAATTACATAGACAATTATATATATAGATGATAATCTATATAACGTAAGGGAGGTATGGCTATGTCTTATCAAGAACTAGCATCAATATTAAAAGTTTTATCTGATCCAAGCAGATTAGAAATAATAGATTTACTTTCATGTGGTGAACTATGTGCTTGTGATTTACTGGAACATTTTCAATTTTCACAGCCGACGCTAAGTCATCATATGAAGTCATTAGTCGATAAGCAATTAGTTCTTTCACGAAAAGAAGGTAATAAACATATGTATCGACTTAATCATGAAATTATAGATGATGTTAATCACAATTTAAATCTTATTAATACATCTAATGAACGATGTGTATGTAAAAGTATGAAACAAGGTGAGTGTTGATGACAATATTAGCAATTGTGATTTTTCTTTTAACTTTAATCTTTGTGATATGGCAACCAAAAGGTTTAGATATTGGTATTACAGCATTGATTGGTGCTATCATCGCCATTATTACAGGCGTTGTTAGTCTCTCGGATGTTATTGAAGTTACAGGGATTGTTTGGAATGCAACTTTAACTTTTGTAGCTGTTATTCTTATTTCATTAATATTAGATGAAATTGGTTTTTTTGAATGGTCTGCAATACATATGGTCAAGGCTTCAAACGGTAATGGCTTAAAAATGTTTGTTTTTATTATATTACTTGGGGCAATTGTAGCAGCATTTTTCGCCAATGATGGTGCAGCTTTAATCTTAACTCCTATTGTATTAGCGATGGTAAGAAATCTAGGATTTAATAAAAAAGTTATTTTCCCATTCATCATTGCCAGTGGCTTTATCGCTGATACTACATCACTACCCTTAATTGTAAGTAACTTAGTTAATATCGTTTCTGCAGATTACTTCGATATTGGATTTATTGAATATTTTAGCCGAATGATCATTCCTAATATATTCTCTTTGATTGCTAGTATTCTCGTTTTATGGTTATATTTCAGAAAATCCATACCTAAAACGTTCGATACAGAAAATCTATCAGATCCTAAAAGTGTAATTAAAGATTCTAAGTTATTTAAGCTTTCATGGATAGTATTAGCAGTACTACTCGTTGGATATCTTGTTAGCGAGTTTATCCAAATTCCTGTATCAATTATTGCTGGTATTATTGCTTTTATCTTTGTAATATTAGCTCATAAATCAAAAGCAGTTCATACAAAACAAGTGATTAAAGGTGCGCCATGGAATATCGTTCTATTTTCTATTGGTATGTACTTAGTTGTATTTGGTTTAAAAAACGTAGGAATCACAACAATTTTAGCTGATGTATTATCCAATATTTCAAGCCATGGATTATTCAGCAGTATTATGGGCATGGGCTTTATTTCAGCTTTTTTATCATCAATTATGAATAATATGCCTACTGTTTTAATAGACGCAATAGCGATTGGTCAATCTAGTGCTACAGGTATATTAAAAGAAGGTATGATTTATGCGAATGTCATAGGTTCTGATTTAGGACCTAAAATTACGCCAATTGGTTCTTTAGCAACATTATTGTGGCTACACGTCTTAACACAAAAAGATGTGAAGATTTCGTGGGGAACATACTTTAAAACTGGAATTATCATTACTATTCCAGTCCTATTTGTAACACTCTTAGGTTTATACCTTACACTAATCATATTTTAAGAAAAGAGGCTTTAATTATGGATAAGAAAACAATTTATTTTATATGTACTGGTAACTCTTGTCGTAGCCAAATGGCTGAAGGTTGGGGAAAGGAAATATTGGGTGAAGATTGGAATGTCTATTCTGCTGGTATAGAAACGCATGGTGTTAATCCTAAAGCAATAGAAGCTATGAAAGAAGTAGATATTGATATATCAAACCATACGTCAGACTTGATTGATAATGATATTTTAAAACAATCAGATTTGGTCGTAACATTATGTAGTGATGCAGACGATAATTGCCCTATATTACCACCTAATGTTAAAAAAGAACACTGGGGCTTTGATGATCCATCAGGAAAAGAATGGCCAGAATTTCAACGTGTTAGAGATGAAATTGGAAAAAGAATACAAGAATTCAAAGAAACGCTCGTTTAATGTGAGCGTTTCTTTATATTTAAGTCATACATTTTATTAATAATGATTTCATTTCTATCTCTTTGATATAATAGTATGCCATTTTCCCATCCTTGTAAAAATCCAGCACGTCTCTTTTATACAGAGCTCTCAAATGATGTGATGTTGAAGCTATACTCAAACCTAATGTTATAGATAAGTCACAAACACATAATTCTTTCTCTTTAATTAGAGCTAATATAATTTTCAGCTTATTCTCATCACTTATCTTTAATAATGTATTGATAAGCCGTTGAGTTTTTTCTTCTTTTAAAAATCTTAAAGCATAATTCACTTTTTCCTCATGAACACAAATGACGTCACAAATTTTATTGTTACTCATATTAAGTCACACCTTAATTTATAATATAAATCCTAATATCGTTTGTATGGTTTCATTTTCAATAATAATAAATAAGCCCAATGCTATGTAAATAACAGCCATAATCCAACGACTGAATTTCTCAACAATTTCACCCACACCAGGAATTCTAGCTAGTTTTTGTGCTGTGAATACTAAAAAGAAAATTAAAACTAAAAATACAATTAAGGTAGTCAGTAATTCAATAATATCCAATGCTACAAAATAAGGGACAAATAAACCAATATTATCTGCACCACAACTTGCAATTGTCACTAAAGAAACAGTCCCTACTAATTTGGACAAACCTTTTTCGTTTAATTCTTTTTTTGCTCTTTTTTCACCTTCACAATCATCATAAATAGCAACTTTTATACCTAAGTAGATGGGGATCAAACCTAATAAACCTAATATCCATTTCTCTGGAACATAATTTAACACAAAAGCTAAAAATAAACTGACTAATATGAGAATAATCGATCCTAAATATTGACCTATATAAATATCCCTATATTCTTTTCTAGTCTTTGCTCTAGCAAAAAATATTAATAAAATCACTAATAAATCTACCGCAGTTGCAATATAAAGTATTGCCGCAGTTATAATAGTCTGAACCATAGAGCACCTCATTCAAATATACATTTGAATGAATTTTATCATATATTGCATATCTTATGAATAATAAATATTAGAACCGAAAAGTGACATTTTAACTGATAGTAAGGGGCTGAGTATATACGAGTGATTTATAGATTCTTTGAGAATACGACTTAAAGCGATTTTAATTTGTCAGTTCATTGCATTTTGTTTTTTTAACAATTTCACTAATAAGAAGAACCTTATAAAAACCCTCCTCATATTTGTCTTACAGGCCACATTATTACATTAATGTTACAATGCCACATAATATTTATATGAAAATATAATTTTTTTACTCCTTTTTACATTCATACACGCAATTTAACTTTTGATTTTCTTAGTTTAGAGACTTATCACTATAGTCAAATTACAAAGTAAATGTTTGATATAATCATAATTAAACAAATAGCGCATATGCATTGACATGCCCCATGTTGAAAATCATTTTGATATACATTGATTTTAAGTGTAAATATAAAAAAATCGCCTGGAACAAAATATATGTTCCAGACGTTGCTATGATAAGTCTTATAATAGTTTCGCGAGTGCGAAAACGACAAATTGTAATGGCTCATCCACTTAGAAAGGTTGAATATAACTTTTTGTATCATTCATTCTACCTCTCAAGTAAGGATCTACTGATAAATGGATTCTACTTGAGGTTCTCGTGCTTCTATTGTTTCAACTCTAAATACATCGGTCTTGAAGGATATCTTGTGGTCGTTTTGCAAGTACAATTTATTGATTATTCCTCCAGATATTTAGTCGTAGCGTCTGATAATGACAAATCACCATTGATGATTTGGAATTCGTGACCTTGTAATGCTTCATCAGTTAATACAGAAACAAGCACTTCTGCTACATCTTCTCTTGTAATAGACGGATTTTGTACATTTTCAAATTGCGCACTCATATTGAATTGGTGCGTTTCAAGTTCGTTTGTTAAAGTGCCTGGATGTACGATGGTATATTTTAAATTTGCATGTCTTAAGTAGTCATCCGCATAATGTTTTGCAATGGTATATGGTTTCAAGTCGCCTGACGCATCAAAAGCTTCTCGACGTGAGTCGTACGTTGATACCATAACAAAGTGTTGACGACCGACGTGTTCACTTGCTTTAATTGCTTTCACTGCACCGTCTAAATCTACTATAATTGTTTGATCGTCACCTGTGCTCCCACCAGAACCGACGGAAAAAAGGATTTGATCATACGGTTTAAATAATTCTATTAATTCATCAATAGATTGTTTTGCAACATCAATGTAAGTTGCATCAATACCATCTGCTTTTAAAACTTCAACTTGTTCTTCTTTTCTAACACCGGCAGTAAAATCAACATCTCGTGCTTTCAGTTTACTTACAAGATGTTGACCAACGCCACCATTAGCGCCAATAATTAATGATTTCATGTGTATCGCTCCTTTATGAAATTATTGATTAGCTAAGATTTTTAAAGCATGTTCAGCAACAGCATGTCCTGATTGAGGATTTTGACCAGTCACAATGCGACCATCTACGACTGCGAAATTGCTCCAGTCATCCTCTTTTTTAAAATGTGCACCGTTACTAATAAATTCGTCTTCTAATAAATATGGCATGTATTCAGTTGTACCATTTGCTTGTTCTTCACTATTTGTAAAACCAGTCACGTCTTTATCACGAACGAGGTAATCGCCATTTTCTTTAATGTCGAGTAGACCAGCCGCACCATGACATACAGAAGAGAGAACGCCTTGGTTATTGTAAATACTTAACGCAATGTCGTTAAGTTCTTTGTTATTTCTAAAATCCCAAATCGCACCATGTCCACCTGCAAAGTAAATGGCTTGATAGTCGCTAGGATTAACCTCTTTTGGAGATAACGTTTGTCCCAATTTATTCATATAATCATGATCCGTGTAGTATTCCCAGTCCTCGGCTCCCATCATTTCAGGGCTAAGACTGATAGGATCAAGAGGCACATACCCACCGTTCGGACTTACAAAATCAACATCATAACCTGCGTCATAGAAATCTTTCGCAAAGTGCGTAACCTCTGAGAACCACGCACCTGTAGGTCTTTCTAAATTATCGTATTTCGCAATGTTTGTTACAACAATTAAAGCCTTTTTCATTGTCTTTCCTCCTCATTCATGTTTATATAGAATACAATATCAGTTAAACCTTGGTTTAAGAGAAAGGATATGCTTACATGAAACAATATTACATTGAATATGTCTCAGATTATTGCAATATACCTAAAAGCAAACTGCGTTATTACGAGAAAAAGAATATCTTAAAACACATCGACAGAGATAGCAATAACAAGCGTTTATACACAGACGACGATATCGAAATGATTAAATTTATCCAGTGCTTAAGCAATTTGAATATGCCATTAAAAGAAATCCGAAAAAACACAGACATGCTTTATCAAAACCAAATAGATGTCCCAAGCGTGTTACGCGCACACCTAGAATTCTTGAATGAACAACGGAATTTGATCAGTACACATATCGACTTAATTGAACAAAAATTACAAACTGCCATGACCGAGTGACGAAGGAAAAGGGGTGGGTGAATTAAAAGAGCGATGAGAAGAGTATGGAGGGTTAGTGAATGAATAAGCACAAGGAAGTTGTAGATTTTAAAGGTGGAGTGCGTAGATAAAGGGCGATAGGTGGATAGGCAAAGATAGAATGAGTCAGAAAAATTGCGTCGGGTGGATAAGCAAGAATAGAATTAGTGGGCGATCGATGGATAGACTAGAACAGATTACACAAGCAATAGAAATGAAGGATAGGCATTGCTTGATTAAGGAAGTTTAACAGCAATTAATTTATTATTACTTAGTAATTTATGTGGTTTTGCAGTTCTAATAAATTTATCTCCTAGAAACTTACGTGCATTATGAATAAAAGCAACTTGTGGATCTTTCGTAAATTTATTGTTTATCTGTAAGTCCCTACTGTTTATTTGTGCTTTAATATGTTGATAATCTAATAAATCTTCACCTTTTTCTAAAAAGATATTTACAGGTTAAAGCTTACCTAAAAAAGATTAATAGTCTTCACATCCACTTCTAAGTTAAATACAACTTAATTTCTTGTTTTATTTATTATAGGGCTCTGCGCATCGGCCAATGATGAGATTTTCAATTCAGATATTATTTTATTATATATTAAGCCTATAAAGCACACAAAACAAGAACAAACGTTCTCTTTATTGCTGTTAATTCTACTTTATAATATAAATAAAGTAAACATAACCAATAAAGCAAGTTTGAAAGGACAATCACTTTGAATTTTGAAAATTACAAATATTTTACTGGAAAAGATTTAATGAAGGAATGTAACTTGAGTGAAAAAATGTTTAAGAATAGTATGGATAAACTTGAACGAGTTTATAAGTTAGATATAAATAGGTACAAATCAAATCCATCAGCAAGCAATAGCGGTTACAGCTTTAACTTATTTGAATTAGAGTTATTTAAAATTTTGCTAAACACTATTGAGGACTTTCCTGTTCCAACATCTGCTAAAAAATTTGATGACATAGATTTAAGAGAGGAGGCATTAAAGAAAAATAATAGTCAATTTATTAGCTATATTACTAATATCAGCGATTCAATTGATAATATTAAAAATGATGCATTAAAAGCGCAAATTTATGCATCTGAAAACTATTCTTTTACTTTAGAATGGCTTAGTGCTCAGTCAAAGTGTAATGATGCATTGTCTTCATTTTTTAATTATACAAATTCTCTAGATTTAGATAAGAGTTCAAAATTATATAGAAAATTAGCACATAGAATTGACGAGTTACTATTTGAAACATTAATGGAAGATAATATGACATTTGATAATGATTTCAATTTCAAACAACTATATAAAGTTCATCAATATAATAAAGAAAACAATCCCGAAAATTTTATTGTATACAACCAAGTAGAACCTGATGATTCCAAGTATTCGAATGTAAATCATGAAGTATCTAGATATATATCAAACGAACCAAGTATAGATGATTATAGTGAACGTACTGATAACAAATTATTAGATTTTTTCATTATTGATATATTAAACAAACTCTACCTTCCAAGTTTGAATAAAAGAATCAATCATAAAATTGTAACTTATGATATACAAAATGATGATGAATCAAAAATCCGTGAAAAATTAAGAAAAAAAGAAATTGTAAAATATCCATTCAACGTTAATGGATACTTTCTCGGTATTGAAAACGACTTATTTTCTAACTATCAAAGAATTATTAATACTATAAATCAATATAAAAACAGCACTTTTGATTTACAAAATTTTGAATCACGCATTGACAATATAATAAATAGCTCCAAGCCATTAACATCAAACGATAAGTTTTTCCATATTTACAAAGAATTTTATTTGTCATTATCTAAATTTTCTAACCTATTTTATACTAATCGCCAATCCTATATTGATGATGGTATAAGTCCAAATCAAGTAGAGAGCTTCTTAAATGACTTGTATCGAATGCATCTTTTATTAGATAAATATTCATTTAATAAAGACATTGAACCACTTTCAAAAATAAACTTTACCGAATTAACGAACGCTTTCTACTTATTTGAAGAAATAAAATCTACTCAAATTAAAGACGAAATCGTCAGTAAACAAGTCAATGATTTATCTAGTTGGTCTATCGCAAAAACTCTAAGTGAAACCTTAGACAATTTAAAATTTGAATATCACTACCAAAGGAGGTCGTCCATTTTTTTTGTTTATGGACGACCTCCTTATTTGCCTTTAATTCTCCTTTAATATGTATTTAGCAACACAAATTTAATGCTTATATAGCAAAGGAGAGATTAATTATGAGTAACAACATATTCAAGCAATATCCATATTTTTTAAATTCAAATGGCTTTTATGAAGTGATTCCACCTAAAAGTAACAATGATGTAGAAAAAATCATTCAATTGTCTAGTCCCATCATTATAGAAAATAAATTTCTCGACCCGTCTACAGGGGTTGAGAAGTTGATTATTACAGATGGAAAAAATATTGAACGTATTGAAGCATCAGATATCTTAACATCTTTCAAGCTACCTGGATTGATTAAGTACGGCTTCAACATCAATGAACGGTACATTAAATCATTAAGCTATGCGTTACAATCGATGCGCCAGTCACTTCCATTATCTAAATTATATACCGGCGTAGGTGTATTACAGTCTGATGATGAAGGTATGGTCATTTCATTGGATAAACCATACTTTTCAAAAGAAATAGAGCAATCTCAAGCTAATGAAATCATTTGTGAAACACACTATGATTTACAACCAAAAGGTACTTTCAAAGGCTGGTGGGAGATGTACTTAAAACAAGTTAAAGGGAACTTACTACTAGAACTTGCAGTAGTATTTGCTGCTTCTTCATTAGTTACTGCGTTTCTAAAAACAAGACATGAGGTCGAGTTTGCGGGAACCATATTCTCATTTATGGGAAATTCAAGCACAGGTAAATCGACTGCAGCTGCTTTAGCTGTTTCAATAGCCGGCAACCCTACTAAAGGTAGTAATACCCTGTTTAGATCATGGAATGGTACTAGAAACGCGCTTGAAGGATATTTAAGTAGTAACTTTGGTGTGCCTATCGTATTAGATGAATTGTCAGCTGCAACCTTCAAAGACACTACTGGGTTGTTGTACAGTTTGGCAGAGGGACAAGGCCGACAACGCTCTAATATTGATGGTAATGTCAAAGAACTCAAAAATTGGGGCACCACAGTGATAAGTACCGCAGAACACAGTATTTTAAATGATAGTGCACGTAATGATGGTTTGAACGTCCGTACGATTGAAATATCTGAAGCCTTTACAACAAGTGCTGACAATGCAGATGCAATTAAAAGGGCTACATCGGTCAATTATGGCCATATAATGCCATTAGTAGCTGAATATCTTTTAAAACGTGAAGACGAAGTAATTAAATGGTTTCATGCGGAACATGATTGGTTCAAAAACCAACTAAAAAATGAAACGAGTAATACTGGTATTCGTATGTTCAAACGCTATGCAGTGATTGTGACAACTGCTCGGATATTCGAACGTGTTATTGCAGTACCTATTGATATAGATGCAGTAAGAGAATACTTGGTTAGTTATCACTTAGAGTCAGTTTCAGAACGCTCACTACAAGCGAAATCTATCGAGGTCATTGTTCAGTTTGTAGCGCAAAACCGGGGGAAATTCTCTGAGGATGCCAAGCTATCAACAATGATTGAGAATTATGGACTTATTGAACTCAAAGAAGACCACATACAAGTTAAAATGCTGAAAAATGTATTTAAAAATATGTTGAATGAAAATCAATTCCAAGATGTAAATATTGTAATTGATGCTTTACGAGACAAAGGTTATATCCATTCTGATCGGAACCGTAAAACAACAAAACGTAGCGTTCCAGATTCTAATGGCAATAAAAAGACTATTGTCTTTTACCATCTTAAGCTAGATATGACTTATGCTTCAATGTTTGGTTTGAGTTCTAAAACAGAACCTAGTATACCACCACCATTCGTTGATAATACAAATCCAAATTTGCTTAATGACTTTGTTAATCAAGCCAGAGAAAAAGAAGCAAGTGACGATTTAGAACTATAAATTTGAATGTTATACCGCTACAACGCTATAAACGCGTTGTAGCTCATTAAATCAATCGGAGGAAAAAATTATGAACGTAATTGCATTAGCACATAATATTACAGATGAAAGAGAAGACTACTTGGACGAACCTATTGATACTCTAAGAACATATTGTAAAAAACATGGTTATAAAATTGCTAAAGTCTACGACGAAGAAAGTACCTTGGTAGATGATATTAAAGATAATCATATCAAAACTGAAAGAATTGTATTTTGGGGCTTACACCACGACTATCCCGAATTAAAAAAACTTTGCTCAAAACGAGATATCGAACTTATTACAATATTTTCAATGTTGGTATAACACCTTTACTACTGTCAAAGTCAATTGGGAGGATGAACATGGACGAATTAATCACATTACTCGCTGATTTAGTGATTGAAGAAATCAATCACGCTGATGACTAATAATAACGCCCAACACCTTACTGGTGTTGGGCTTAACTATAAATTCGTTCATAAATATATATTATCAATTTGGAAGGAGGAAACAGGATGAAACAAGCAATAGGTTATCTACGTCAAAGTACACTCAAACAACAATCACTCTCAACCCAGAAACAAACCATCAAGGCATTAGCCGAAAAGCATAATATTCAACACATTACCTTTTATAGCGATAAGCAATCAGGACGCACTGATAAACGCAATGGTTACAAACAAATTACTGAACTGATTCAACAGGGACAATGTGACGTATTATGCTGTTATCGCCTGAATCGACTTCATCGTAATTTGAAAAATGCGCTAAAATTAATTAAATTATGCCAGCAGTACAATGTAGATATCTTGAGTGTTAACGATGGCTATTTTGACTTAAACAAATCATTTGATCGTCTAAAACTCAATATCTTCATTTCATTAGCTGAACTTGAGTCAAATAATATTGGTGAACAAGTAAGCAACGGAATAAAAGAAAAAGCACGTCAAGGTAAACTGATTACCACACATGCACCTTTTGGATATCATTATTATAAAGGCACATTTGTGATCAACCCAGGAGAAGCACAAACGGTGACTGCAGTATTCAAATACTATCTTCAAGGGTATGGTTACAAAAAGATTGCACAATATTTGGAAAAAGATAATAAGTTAATCAACCGAAAACCATATCAAGTACGTAACATTATTATGAACCCTAATTACTGTGGACGTGTGAATAACAAATACGGCACTTTTGATAATATGTTCCCATCTATTATCAGTAAAGCAATGTATAAAAATGCTCAAGCAATACGAGTAAATAAACAAGTTCAGCGCACGCCTTCTGCTAATTTACTCAAACAAAAGATCAAATGCCCTTGTTGTGACTCAACGCTGACAAATATGACGATAAGAAAAAAAGAACATACATTGCGATATTATGTTTGTCCTAAAAATATGAATGAATCTCGCTTTGTCTGTTCATTCAAAGGGATAAATGCACAAGAATTAGAAGTTCAAGTCTTAGCAACATGTCAGAACTTCTTTCAAAACCAACAGCTCTATTCAAAAATTAATAATGCGATTCATCAACGCCTCAAAAAACAAAGAGTGATAGAAGCTAAAAGTATGCTAACTCAAGAACAACTGATAGATAAACTTGCCAAAGGTATGATTGATGCAGAAACGTTCAGAGAACAAACGCAATCATTATGTCAACAATCCAAACCTATATCATCAATCCATACGCATCAAATTCGAAAGGCTTTACAAAATGTCATTCAACAACGTTTCACGTTAAACATGTTGTACCCTTACATCGATGAAATTCATATTACCAAAAGTAAAACGCTTACAGGTATCTATTTCAAAAATGAGCCCTTAAACATCGTCAATCAAACAGCACAATCATCGATTGCTTAATCAGAAAGGATGAAAAAATCATGCAACAACTCAAACAAAAACGTGTCGGTATCTATGTCCGCGTATCAACAGAAATGCAAAGTGCAGAGGGTTATAGTATCGACGGTCAAATCAATCAAATCAAAGAATATTGTAACTTCCATCATTTCGAAGTCAAAGATATATACGCTGATCGTGGTATTTCAGGAAAGTCTATGAACCGCCCTGCACTTCAACGTATGTTACATGATGCGAATAAAGGTCATATTGATTGTGTTATGGTGTATAAAACAAATCGACTCGCACGTAATACATCAGACTTACTCAAAATTGTCGAAGATTTGCATAAACAAAATGTCGAATTTTTCAGTTTGTCTGAGCGTATGGAAGTCAACACTTCTTCTGGTAAACTCATGTTACAAATACTTGCAAGTTTTTCCGAATTTGAAAGAAATACCATTTTAGAGAATATTTACACCGGACAACATCAAAGAGCCTTAGAAGGCTATTACCAAGGTAATCTTCCTTTAGGATATAATAACATACCAGATAATAAAAAAGATTTGATGATTAATCAGCATGAAGCTAATATTGTGAAATATATTTTTGAATCTTACGCCAAAGGTCATGGTTATCGTAAAATTGCCAACGCACTCAATCATAAAGGTTATGTCACTAAGAAAGGTAATCCTTTTAGTATTTCAGCTGTTACTTATATTCTCTCAAACCCATTCTATATTGGTAAAATTCAATTCGCGAAATACAAAGATTGGAATGATAAACGTCGTAAAGGCTTGAATGATAAACCAGTAATCGCCGAAGGCAAACACACCCCTATTATTAGCCAATCATTATGGGATAAAGTCCAAGCACGTAAAAAACAAGTAAGTGAAAAACCACAAGTTCATGGTAAAGGAACCAATATTTTAACTGGATTAATTTCGTGTCCCCAATGTTCTGCTTCAATGTCTGCGAGCACAACAGTTAATACACTTAAAGATGGTACTAAAAAACGCATTCGCTACTATTCGTGTAGTAACTTTCGTAATAAAGGGTCAAAAGTATGTTCTGCGAATAGTGTCAGAGCCGATGTAATTGAAAAATATGTTATGGATCAAATACTCGAAATTGTTAAAAGCGACAAGGTTATCAAGCAAGTCGTTGAGCGTGTCAATCAAGAACATCAAATTGATACGTCTGCACTCAATCATGATATCGCATATAAGCAACAACAATATGATGAGGTCCAAATCAAATTAGATAACTTGATAAAAACGCTTGAAGATAATCCAGACTTAACATCTGTGCTTAAAAATACGATTCATCAGTATGAAAAACAACTCAATGACATCACAACTCAAATCAATCAACTTAAGCAACAACAAAATCAAGAGAAACCATCTTATGATACGAAACAAATCGCTGCGCTATTACAACGAATATTTCAAAATATAGAATCCATGGATAAATCACAGCTCAAAGCTTTGTACCTAACGGTTATTGACCGTATTGATATTCGTAAAGATGAGAATCATAAAAAGCAATTCTATGTCACTCTCAAGCTCAATAATGAAATTATTAAACAACTTTTCAATAATACCAATCTAGACGAAGTGCTCCTCAGCACTTCGTCTTTGTTTTTGCCTCAAACGCTCTTTCTTCAAATCTAATATCTATGTACTGTCCTTTCGTCATTCAATAACACTCATCTAACAAATATATTCAACACGCTAACCAGTCATATCTCAATGTGAAGCTTATATTGATATAACGAAAGAACATCCCAAAATAAAATATGAGTGGGATAGTAACGGGATTGGCTAACTTCATATGGGAGAAGGATTACGCAAGCGTAATCCCAAAATCCCGTTATTATTTATAAATAAATAATATAAAAAGAAAAAGTAAGTCGTAATAACACCACCAAATCCAAATGATATATAAATATATAGCTATATTTCCCGAGAAATGAGCGGGATAACGGGATTTCCTTGTCATACCAACAATTGTCATGACTTTCGATTGGGATATTTTCTATATTTCAGTGGGATTTCAAACCGAAACAAATGGCATTTCAAACTTATATTATCAAAATGATGTATCACATGTATACGTCAATCCAATACATTAGGAGGTCATAACAATGACATTAGAAAAACAACTCAAGCACTATATAACCAACTTATTCAATCTGCCAAGGGATGAAAAATGGGAATGTGAATCCATCGAAGAAATCGCTGATGATATCTTACCCAATCAATATGTAAGACTTGGTCCACTTAGTGATAAAATACTTCAAACCTATACTTACTACTCTGACACACTTCACGAAAGTAATATCTATCCCTTCATCCTCTACTATCAGAAACAGCTTATAGCCATCGGCTATATCGATGAAAATAACGATATGGATTTCTTATATCTACACAACACAGTCATGCCCCTTTTGGATCAACGGTACTTACTAACAGGAGGACAATAATATGCATAAATACATCAAAATTACACAATTAGTCATTACAATACTAAGTGAAATCATCATTTGGATGAAAGAGTCAGAACGAAAGGAAGTCTCTTATGAATAGATATATCACCCGGGGTATCGCCAACAACTTACCTAATATCTTACAACACCAATTATGGCAACTCGTATCTGAGCGAGAACAAGAACAAACCAAAGATAATACCTTAGTAGATTATTTTCATATATTCCAGTTCAATACACATCGCAATCAATTATATATCAAACACAAACAAGAACGACCAGCGTATGTGAAAACTCAAAAGGCAAATATCAATCAACCTATCAATATCAATAAGGTCTACATTATCCGTGAAGATGATGTAGACCTTTCTTATTACATTATGTTATTACCAAATGAATATTAAGGAGATAAAATCAATGGAAAATATCACAAATACACTTGTCACTACTGCAATATTTGACGAAAAGAGAACTCACCGCTACTTACTAACAAAGACATGGGACAGTGAAAAACAAACACTTACAATCATCACGATGTATCCGCACTATGATGGCATTCTCAATATTGACCTAACAACCCAACTCATTATAAACAAAGTGTCAGAAATGGATGAATTTGGGTCAATCAATTTTGTGAATCTATACTCTAATATTACAACCCCTATAAATCTCAAACATTTAGAAGAAAATGCCTATGATAAGCATACAGATATTCAAATTATGAAAGCTGTGAAAGAATCAGATGTAGTAATATTAGCTTGGGGTGCTTACGCTAAAAAACCCGTTGTTGAAGCACGCGTCAATGAAGTATTGGAAATGTTGAAACTACATAAGAAGAAAGTGAAACAACTCATGAACCCAGCAACCAATGAAATCATGCATCCCCTTAATCCAAAGGCAAGACATAATTGGTTTATTAAATAAAAATCTATAGAGATATTATCCCAACTTGACGTCATTATTTTATTTTAATACTGTAACCCAAAATTTCATGATAAAATATGAATGTTGGGAGGAAAAAAAATGTCTATCGAAAGCAAATATTATAATATCACTAAAAGTAAAGAATATTCTTTAGATTTGGAAAGATTAAAGAATAATTTATTTAATAAAATTCAAGATAGCATGAATGAATCAACCATTTCATCTATTTTCGAAACTGAAATATACAATTTGATTGAAAATAATTTTCATATTAATGATTTCCACTTTGATAAGGAATTTACGAGTAAAGACTTCAATCAAGATTTTACAGGAAGAATTGATATGAAACATAATGGACTATTAGTAGAATATAAAAAACCTAATGCTCTAAAAACCTTTAAACAACAAGAAAAAGCTCAACAACAATTAATTAATTATTTCAATCAATTAAAAGATACACATGATATAACCACTATGATTATTACTGACGGCAAAAAGATAGGTAAAATTGGATATGTAAATGAAAAATATAATATTTTACCTTTTAAAAATATAACCACTAATGATATAGATGAAATAATTAAAGCTTTAATATTCTCAAAATCAAAAAAATTAAACTCTCAAAATATTACAAGTGACTTTGGATTGCGTCCTCATAGTATTTCTATGAAATTGGCTAATAAATTATTTCAGTCACTTTATAATCAAGATTTAGATATTAAAACTTTGATGCTATTTAAAGAATGGCAAGTATTATTTCACCTTTCTGAAACAGACATGGGTAAGAACCAAGATATTATGAAAAGAAGAAATGAGCTATCTGATTTATTTGAAGCAAATATCAATGATGCTCGAAGTGAATATATAGCCCTCTTCTCTCTACAAACAACTTATGCAATAATCATAAAACTTATAGCTTGTAAATTACTTAATAAAAAGCTATTTAATTCTAATAATATAAACTATTTTAATGATTTAACAGTTGTATCTAGCGAAGAATTGAGATCATTCCTAGAGAAAATTGAGGATGGATATAGTTTTTCTGACAATGGAATTTATAATTTATTAGAAGGCGATTTCTTTAGCTGGTATCATTTAGATACGCACTGGGATTATGAATTGTATTCATTATTTAATAATCTAATTTCAAAAATTGAAGAATATACAACTTTTACATTCTTACATGAGCATACTTCAATTGATATATTTAAAGAATTATATATTGAAATAATGCCCAAATCAATTAGACACTCATTAGGTGAATATTTCACTCCAGCTTGGTTAGCTGATAATGTTGTCCAAGAATCCACCAATAGAATTGATTCAAAACAATGGAAAGCTATTGATCCAACTTGTGGAAGTGGAATTTTTATAACTACACTAATAAATAAAATTTTTGATCAATATAATCTAAGTGAAATGGATTCTAGGATGAAAGAAAATTTACTAAAAGAAATATATGAAAGAGTAAAAGGAATAGATATAAACCCTTTGAATGTACTCACTTCTCGCGTTAGTTATATGTTAGCAATATCACCGCTTATAGACGAATACACTACATTTGAAATTCCAGTTTATTTAGGCGATTCAGCTATAATACCTACTATCCAGAAATTTGATGATGTGGAATGTTATGTAAACACTATTGAAACTATTGAAGGTAATTTAAATGCTGTTTTTCCAGTAGATTTTGTTGAATCCCATGAGTTCACTCCTACTTTAATTACAGCACAAAAACTTTTAAATGTAGGCGTATTAGAAGAAGTAATAAGTTACTTGATTAGTAAAATCTCTAAGTACACAACCGTTAATCTTCCTTTAAAAAATAAAATCGAAGAATTATGTCAAAAGCTTGCTGAATTATCAAGTAAACATTGGGATGGAATTTGGTTAAGAATTATTTCTAACTTTTTAAAAGCAGGATCTATTAAAGATTTAAATATTGTAATAGGAAATCCTCCATGGGTGAAGTGGGAATATCTTCCTCAAAACTATGCTGAAAAAATTAAATCTATTTCCTTAGAAAGACACTTATTTAGTGGTCAAACATACATGGGTGCAATTAGTTTAAACATTTGTGCTCTTATATCTCATGTGAATGCGAGCTATAGACTTAATAAAGATGGAATCTTAGCCTTTTTAATGCCAAAAACGATGATGACACAAGATTCATATGAAGGATTCAGAAACTTCATTATCGATTTAGAGACAAATGAAAGATTTTATTTACAATATGCTGAAGACTGGGAAAAAGCTGGTCATCCTTTTATAACTATGAAAGATGCTTTCCTATCTTACTACTTTCAAAATAATCATATCGATTACACCAAAGGTGTACCCTTTACTAGAATTATTAAAAAAAGAGGAATTAAAATTGAAAAAATAAATTCAAAATCTTATTTTTCTGATGTAAAAGACTATTTCAATTTTAACAAAGGATACTTAGTTAAATTAGATGATAAAAGAAGTGGATTTACATTTGCTAACGATTCAACACAAATCCAAAATTTAGCTAAAGTTATTGGTAACAATGAATACAAAGCTAGAAGCGGAGTAGAGTTTACACCTAAAGAGGTATATATGCTAAACTTTAACAAAATTAATGAAAATATTAATCAAGCTGTTTTCACTAATATGACTTCTGATAATACGACGCATAAAGTTAATCATATTGGAGATTTAAACGTAGAGACTAAATATATTATGCCTTTGATAACTGGTCCCACAATTGAACGATTTTCTTTGGAAAATCGAAATCAATATTGTATTTATCCTTACAATATGAATAAAAAACAATCCATTTCAATCAATGAACTACTAGATACATCTCCAAAACTTGCAAAATATCTGTTGAATCAGAAAACTGTTATTGAAAAGCAATCTGAACGTAGCAAATTTATATCTAAAGGTGACGACTTCTATTCATTATCTAAAATAGGTATTTATACTTATGCACCTTTTAAAGTTGTATTTCGAGATAACAGCAAGTGGCGCGCATCATTAGCTAATCCTGTAACTACCCCTTGGGGAGAAACTAAGATGGCCATACCTGCAAAACATGCTCCGTATATATCTCAAGATAAAAGAGGCAGAAATATTACTGAAGATGAAAGCTTCTATATTTGTGGTATACTAAATACACCTGTAATAGAGGAATACATGATAAACACTTATAGTAAGCGAAGCTTTTCTATAAATTTAAATATTAAATTACCACTTTATGATGTTGGTAATCCAAATCACTCTGCTATAGTACAAATAGTAAAAGATATATATTCATCTAATATTGAAATTAATGAGGCTTTACCAATCCTAAATGATTTATATTTAAAAATATGTGAAGAAAACAATTAAGTAAATATTCAAAGCAGACCTATTGGTCTGCTTTTTTTATGGAGGTGTTCATTTATGAACCAATCTGAATTATTAACATATAAACTAACTATTACCAAAGTAAAATCATTTATTAAAGATATGAAAAAATATGAAAAACTAAGAGACAATGATTACTTATACCATACAATAAATGAGTTGCTCATTTTATTAGAGATAGCAGTTATAAATTTAGAAAATAAAGTCCAATAATAATAAAGTATCCAAAAACCGCATCACTTATGATACGCTTCCCCTCGCATAATTTTAAACGCACGGTAGACTTGCTCAATTAAGATGACGCGCATCATTTGGTGTGGAAAAGTCATTTTACTAAATGACAGGGCGTAATTGCTTCTGTTTAAGACGTCCTGGTGTAAACCATTGGATCCACCGATAATAAATGTGAAGTCGCTTTGTCCTCTAGTCATTCGTCCTTCTATTTCTTTAGCTAACCCTTCAGACGCCAGCATGTTCCCTTTAATTTCTAAAGTTACCACTGTAGATTGTGGTTTTACTTTTGCTAGTAAACGTTGGCCTTCTTTCTCTTTGACTTGTTCTACTTCTTTATCACTCATATTTTCAGGTGCTTTTTCATCTGGTACTTCTATAATTTCTATTTTTGAATAAGCACTAAGTCTTTTTTCGTATTCAGCTATTGCTTGTTTCCAGTATTTTTCTTTTAATTTACCTACTGCAAGTATAGTAATTTTCATTATTTGCCTCCTGTAAAAGCTTTAAGAATCAGTAGTTATTATACTTATCCACAAGTTATTCACTTATTCACACTATTCCCTCTTATTATAACAGGAATGTATACGATAATTTAAAAATATTTACGTTATTTTCACAATTATACGTGTATAACTTGTTTATTTGTGGATAACTCTGTGTATAATGTGGGTATTTCTATATTAATTGTGCACACCTCTGGATAACTTTGCATAATTTAGTGGATAAGTTACTGGGGGTCTTACATACTTATTCACATAATTTACGTTTTTTTTACATTTTGTCTGAGTTATTCATGCTATAAGCGAAGTTATCCACTGTTTATAAATTATCAGATAAATGCATATATGTATAACTATGTTATTAGCCTACTTTAAATCATTTTATATTCCAATTATCTTTTGTTTTAATTTCTTAACCACAAAAATAGCCTATACTCTCATTGGAATATAGACTAAGACTTCTATCATATTTTATTTGTATAGATACTAAATATATATTCGTTACTTAAAAAATCACTAAACTTATGCCAAATTTAAGATTACAACAACTTGCTGTTGGCTACATTTAGAAATGCTATGTCCTACATCTTATATGAATTTACATTAGTCCTTGGCAAACGCATTAAGAACCGCTAAACTTTTTGGTTAACCCTACTAAACTACGGTTTACATTAGCTGAGGCTAATGCATTAAGAAGCGCTAGGTCCCACAACCTATGAGACCAAGCGCTTCTATAGTGTATATATTGGTGTGGCTTGTGCTTTGTCTGTGTCGCAGAGGAGGACTTCTTTTTCTGTATCGATATCGTGTTCGTTTAGGACTTGGCCGACACTCATGCGGGCAAGGTCTTTCATGTTGTTATCTTGTGATAAATGGGACAGGTAAATGCGTTTGGTGCTGCCTGTTATGACATCTGTCATTGCATGTCCTGCATCTTCGTTGGATACGTGTCCCATATCGCTTAGGATACGTTGTTTGGTTTTCCATGGATAACCGCACATGCGCAGCATATCAACGTCGTGATTGCTTTCAAATACGAAAGCGTCGCTACCTTGAATCATACCTTTCATGCGGTCTGAAACGTAGCCTGTATCAGTAAGTATCGTGAATTTTTTATAATTATTATGGAAAATATAGAATTGTGGATCTATGGCATCATGAGATACGTTAAAGGACTCGATATCGAATCCTGCAATAGATTTTGTATCGTATGGATTAAAAATGAATTTCTGATCCATTGGAATTTTACTGTCTTTCTTTTCAATCGCTGACCATGTTTTTTCGTTTGCGTAAATGGGCAAGCCGTATTTACGTGCTAAGACACCGAGGCCTTTGATATGGTCTGAATGTTCATGTGTCACTAAGATGCCATTTAAATTTTTAATTTGTTTGTCGATTTGTCCAAATAGTGCTTCCATTTTTTTACCTGTTAAGCCTGCATCGACAAGGATACTACCTTTATCACTTTCTACATAAGTGGCGTTTCCTGTACTACCACTCGCTAATACACTCATCCGTATCAAGCGATTCACCCTTTCTAATCTAATAAACCTATTTGCTTATATGCTTAAAGGCAGTCTACGGTTTATATGCCCTTAGCATGCCTTCCGTCTAATTATTGATGTTTTTATAATAGCTAAAATGAATTTTAAAATATGTACTTATCACTTTTTCACCATTTATAGGTGTTTTGAATTCATTTTTATAACATGATATCGTCTCGTGTTTTTGCACATTCATACATTATCATTTAACAATAATCTATTTTAACATACTTTGATGCTTAAACTGAGTTTATTGTTTAATAAAACAGCTCATTTTTAAAATGCCGCTTCTCTATTTTTATAGAAAAAGAGCGGTATAGAAATCAAAAATGATGCGTTTAATTTCGTATATCCGCTCTCTTATCGTCAGTGGTTAATACAAGTTTTATAAAACTGATTGATACTACTGCACAATGTTTTTAATCACGCTGCAAAAACTACAAAAATATCACTTTTATTATTCTTCAATAATTTTCGGGCTATCTGATATAGCTTCGACGTAGTATGTCTTGAACTCATTTGCATGCTTAACTTTGACTTCCCAATTGGCTTCTAATACTTGAACGTTAGGCTCTTTAACGACGGTGTAGTAACCCAGTCGGATGTTGGTCACTTCATCGTTGCGTTTGAGGTAGCGATTGTAATAGAGTGCTTCAATTGCACTTCTCGCTGTGTTTACTTGTTTCTTATCATTATTGGCACCTTCTGAAGGCGCTATGGTTTTCATGGCTGTTTGTCTATAGCTGGAAGCTTTGCCATCATCATTAATGTTAAATTCAAGTTTGGCTTTGCTATTATTCATTATTGGAAAATTGTTATATGTCTGTTCGAATGTGACGTGATCATCGTCAATCTTACTCATTTCATAATTTTTGCCTTTATAAACACTATCTTTAACATAAGATTTTAAATCTGTATATTGATCGTTACTGACATCAATAGGATTGTTAATATCACCTTTGATTTTCTGACCAGAATCTTCACTTGTTACATGTGAACGTGATTTAGCATAGGATGAAAAGTCGTTAGATCTCGCGGTCAGCAACTGCATTTTAATGTTTTTAACGGTTGGTAAGTTATCAGGAATTTCAATTTTTTCTTGTTTAAAGTTAACTGCGTTTTCGTCGGCGCTGTCATTAATGTGTGATTTATTCACTTTATCAATATAGATAATGATGAGGCTAATGTTCACTAGAATAAATACAAAAATAAATAAGGTTTTCGTGTGTTTCCAGTTCATTTATTCTAGCCCCCCATCTTTGTATGCAAGCCATTGGCCATCGTACTCTACATACCATTGTGGATTGAATTCACTGTTGCGTTGAATTTCGATATCGCCGTTATCTTTCTTATCCTCCATGCTGTAACCTATAGTCATATTGGTTACCTTTTCGAATTCTATTTCAGGATTATTAGCTAGTTCAGAACGGACCGTTTCAGCACCAGGCAAGTCTACTTCCTTTTCACCACTATCAATGGTTACATTGGCTTTTAATAGTGTACGTGCGTAACCAAAAATACCTTTATTACCCCAAGACACTTTTAATGTGTTTAAATCGTCATCGTTAAATGTTGGTCGACCATTTAAGAACATTTGATATGTCAATTCACCACGTTTATTATCGGTGTGGAATAATCTGAAATCATCGGTAAAACCACCGTGATTATTGATATATGCATAGGTACTTGGCATACTGTCTTGCATATTATTTGAACGAGCTTCGTCTTCTGAAAGATTCGTATAGCGATATTTTTCAGTTTCATCGTTGTAATTTGCAACGCCTGTATTGTTATTGTAAGTCACTGAACCACTTCTTGAACTACGTACAACAACTGAATCATTAAATAGAATAGAATTCATTGTATCTACACTAATTCGATTAAAAATCGTGTGATAAGATTTTTGCCCTTTTGGTGATTTAGGCGCAAAAATATGCGTTGCCTTATCGATAGTATCTTTATTCGTAATAATTTCTGTGTATGGTTGCATTTGTTGTTGTTGTTTTTTCATCGCTTGTGAAAATTTATCTGCTTTAACCGTCGTGGTCATGCGTACGACGTTATGTCTATCTTTACTAATAGCATAAAGTTTAATCTTACCATCTTGATTATTATCGATTAAAAGACGATCAAATTTAAAGTTGTTTGGTACTTTAGCATTAATATTTAAAACTTGTCCTAAGTATGTGGCTAACGGCATATCATACGTAAAGTCTAATACTAAAAATTCATCGCTTAAATCTGGAATAATTAAATTATGGTTACTGTGCATTTGTTCAGCATGTAAAACGCGGTGGTTTTTTAACGGCTGAATTGTTTCTTCAACATTGCTACGTGTTGCTTCCATACCTTCTGTGTTTTCGCCTTTAGAGTGAATAACTTGATATGGCGTAACCACTTGAGACATCCCTTGGTCTAAAGGTTTACCAATTGTATTTGATTTTGCTTCTTTCTTACTATTATCATCTTTATCCACGTTCGCTAAATCAGGTGAAAAGTTCCATGTCATATACGTTAAAATAGCGCTCATCAATACTAAAAGAAACAGTATGATAGATTTAATCAACTCTTTACTCTGCATCCCAATCACCATCTTCTAGTACTTCACATGGAAGTGTAATAAAGATTGACGTCCCTTGTCCTTCTACACTATTCGCCCAGATACGGCCATTGTGCGCTTCGACAATTTCTTTAGAAATCGCTAGTCCTAGACCTGTACCACCCATTTTACGTGTACGGGCTTTATCCACACGGTAGAAACGGTCAAAGATTTTATCTACTTTGTTAATAGGGATACCAATACCATTATCTTTAACACGAATTGTCATACGATTATAAAGCGCGTTCTGTTTCACGTGAAACTCGACGCGTTTATCACCACGTGAATATTTCATTGCGTTGGTAATCACATTGTCGAACACTTGTGTCATCTTATCTGGATCAATTTCTGTAAAGATAGTTTGATTTGGAATTTCACGGACAAATGTCGTGTCTTTAGCAGACATTTCATGACGGTTGATAATTTTATTGATAAACATATTGAAGTCGACAATTTCTTTAGTGATTTGGTCTGATTCATTGTCCATTTTAGATAATTGTAGTAAATCATTTACAAGTCGAATCATACGTTCTGTTTCTTCACGTGTGACGGATAAGAATTGTGGCGCTAATTCATCGTCTTTCCATGCACCGCTTTCTAAGGCCTCGATATAACTATTCATTGAGGTTAATGGCGTACGTAGTTCATGTGACACATTTGCTACGAATTCACGGCGTTCTTGTTCAACTTGTTGTTGTTCCGTAACGTCATGGAGCACAGCAATATAACCTGTCACGAACCCAGTTTCTTGTACGATTGTGCTGAAGTTAACACGTGCAATAATACCTTCACTTTCATTGATATCCAATAAGAAACTATCGTTGTTTTCTTGGATTTCATCTAATGAGAAGTCTTCTTCTAATTTAAGCATGTTTAACATATAATGACCGATAATGTCTTCTTTTTTCATGCCCATCATTGTCAATGCCATGTCGTTCACAATACGTACACGACCACGGCGATCGGTTGCGATAATACCGTCACTCATATGTGTAATAACTGAGTCTAAACGGCGTTTTTCACTCTCAGTATTTGCTTGTGCTTCTTGTACTCGTTTTGAAAGGTTATTGAAGGCTAGCGCGAGTTCACCAATTTCGTCATTACCATATATTTTAACACGTTGCGTATAATTACCTTTAGACATTTCCACCGTTTGGTTACGCATATCTGTAATTGGTTTGGTAATTGTGCGCGCAATAAAGAAACCTAATATAACTGTGATTAAAAGAGAGATACCTGTCCCAACAATAAATATCTGATTGATATTACTTAATTGGTTATAAACATCGTTTATATCTGCTTCAATATAAACATTACCAATCGTGCCATCGTTTGATGTCTTCACTGGTAAATTGTAGACCCACACACGCTGTTTACCATTACCATAGTCTTTTAATACCGTATGGCTATTAATTTCCCCTAAAGATAAGGCTTTTTGTATAGAACTATCATTAGCTTTTTGATTAATTAGACTGCGCGTAGACTGCTTCGAGGTAGCCATAATAATTTGGTCTTTATCAATAAAACGGATTTCTTCTATTTCTTGTCTATTCGCATACTCATTTAATAAGTTTTGTACTTCTTTTTGAGCATTAACTGAGTTATCTTCGTCATAGACTTTTTCAATATTGATTTCTATTTGTTTCGCGTACTGCGAAATATTATTTTTAAATGTTTGCGTTAATTCTTTTTCTAGACTATTGGTAAAGTATAAACCGATTATCTGCATTCCGATTACGATTAACAATACATAGACAATAACAAGTTTCGTGTGTAACGATTGAAAATGTTTAAGCCATTTCATTTAACACTATCCCCTAATCATGTTGTTGGAGGAAATATCCAACACCGCGGCGTGTCACTATATATTCTGGATGAGATGGATCATCTTCAATTTTTTCACGCAAGCGGCGAATTGTTACGTCTACTGTACGTACGTCACCAAAATAGTCATAGCCCCAAACCGTTTGTAATAAATGTTCGCGTGTCATTACCTGACCCATATGTTTAGATAAATAATGGAATAACTCAAATTCACGGTGTGTTAATTCGATATCTGCACCGCGTTTTTTAATAGAATACGCATCTGGGTAGATAACAATATCTTTGATTGTAATTTCATTAGACGCATCATTCACTTCTTGTGCTGGTTGTGAATAATGGCGGCGTAAATTTGCTTTTACACGTGCGATTAATTCACGCGTACTAAATGGTTTCGTTACGTAGTCATCAGCCCCAAGCTCTAGCCCTAAAACTTTATCAATTTCAGAATCTTTTGCTGTTAACATGATAATTGGCATTTCGTATTTTTTGCGGACTTCGCGACATACTTCCATACCATCACGGCCAGGTAACATAATATCTAATAAGACAATATCTGGTTCTTCATCGTATATTAAATCTACTGCGTCGTTTCCGTCGTATGCACAGTATACTTCATAGCCTTCTTTTTTTAAGTTGAATTCTAAAATATCAGCAATTGGTTTTTCGTCATCTACTACCACAACTTTTCTAGCCATATTTATAAACCTCATTTCTAAATTGTAGTACATTTACATAAATTTCTACGCATTTCTCTATAATATAATTTACCATTTATAGCGTGCTAATTCTATTTTTCTATACAAAAAATAAAATTGGTATATTGTAAAATTATAACATTTTTTACTATTAAATGGGTAATTATCATAAATTATAGTCATATTCAGTCTATATAAAATGATATCATTGTTCGACCTTATTGCCTATAGCGCAAAAATAAAGTGATACATATCAGAGAAGACGTATGTTTTGTCATTCTAATGCTTTTAGTTATGACTGAAACATGACGGCCTCGATCCTGTATATGCATCACTGATAGAGTTATATTTTTTTAGTTTTTTTAACGAACAGCGATAAGATAAATCCGATAACTGTCAATCCAACAATAAAGAAGCATGCGTATTGAATACCGTACGCCAGTATGACTTCTTGTTCAGCATTGGGATGGTTTGTACCAAATGCATGCATCGCAGTCGTATAAATGGTAATCGCGATGGCAGTACCAGCTGAACCTGCCACTTGAATTAAAGTCGTAATCGTCGCCGAACCGTCTGCGTAAAGGTGATGAGGTAATTGATTTAAAGCATTTGTCTGTGCTGGCATCATCACCATAGATATACCAAAGAAAAGCACCATAAACGCTAAAATAATAGCCCAAACAGGGGTAGAAACTGAAATCATCAATGCAAAGGCCATCGCTGCAATAAACATCAGTAAAAATCCAATAATGCCAAAATATCTTGCGCCGAATCGATCGAATAAAGACCCTACCACAGGTGATAATACTAAATTGATAGCATTACCTGGCAATAAGATTAAACCGGCTATAATGGAATTAAATAGCAAAGCGCCCTTTAAATAAAGTGGGAGTAAGATACCCATAGAAAGTACGCATAAAATAGTTACAAAAACCATTACAGTACCTAAAACAAACATGGGATATTTGAACACATTTAAATTTAACATGGGCGAATCGATTTTAAATTGACGTGCAATAAAGATTGCCAATGCAACGACGCCTATAAGTAGTGGTAGCCATACTATGATATTTGTAAAAGAGGCTTCTGCTAAAGAACTTAATGCAAAAATTAACCCTGCAAACCCTACCGTAGATAAAGCAATAGAAATGATATCGATTTTAGGTTTTGTAATTTCGCCTACATTTTCTACCTTCGAAATAGCTAATAATAATACAATAATATATAAAATAGCACTAATCCAAAAAATAAAATGCCAACTTGAAGCAGAAATAATAACACCTGAAAGCGTTGGTCCAAGAGCTGGTCCAGCAGTAATAACCAGTCCCATGATTCCCATTACGGCGCCCCGTTTTTCTATAGGGAATATAAGCATTAATACTGTTACCATGATTGGTAATAAAATCCCTGTACCGAGTGCTTGTACGATACGTCCTAATAAAAGGAATCCGAAACTCGGTGCGAGTGCACCAATAATGACACCTAATAATGATAACAGAATACCAGTAATAATCAGTTGTTTGGTATTAAACCATTTAATTAAATAAGATGATGCGGGGACTAAGCAAGCCATTACGAGCAAGTACCCCGTCGTAAGCCATTGCACGACTGCAGCTGAAACTTGGAAATCTGTCATAATATCTGTTAAAGCCATATTTAACGCTGTTTCACTAAACAGACCCATAAATCCACCAATCATAAGTACGAGTGCGTACATTTTTGGATTTTTTACTTTTACTTGTGTAGCCATTTAATATACTCCTTTTAATGGTCAAATGAAGTATAAGTATCATTGAGAGACTTAAGAATGCTTAATATGTATACGTAATGCATTGGTACACGATATGACTAGTAATCATTCTTTTTAAAAACCTCTATGTTCATAACTTATTCCTATATTACCATTCAAATTTATTTGTATGATTGAACATTCACAATTTGAATTTTGAAATTTATACATTGCCATTTTCATTGGTATGTATAGATATTTTAGTTGCTTCAAAGCAATGTCCTTGAATAATCAACTTACTTACTGTAGCAAAATTTTATAATTATTGTCAACTAAGTTGACGATAATAAATTTAAAAATAAAAGTATTGAAGCCACATTTTATGAAATGGTTCAATACTTCATTCGTTTCATTTATTTAGGGTCATTCTTTTTTAAGTCTTTGAGTTGCCAATCTTGTTGTAAAATCATTTTAAAAGTCTGGAATTGCTCGGGACCTATCATCGCTTCAATATGTGTTTCAATTGATTGTTTATAAGTCATATAGTGTTCTATACATTTGATGCCTTGATATGTCAGTGACACACATTTTTCTTTTTTATTATGGGTCATATTTTTAACTTTAACCAATTCTTTTTCTTCTAATTGTTTAATTGATTTATGAATAGCTTGTCTCGTTAAATTCACAGCTTGTGTTACTTCTACAAATGTTAATGTGCTTTCATATAGTTTAGCCATGATATACCATTCAGAACTAGAATTGTGTATGCCATTGATGTCGTTTGCTTTAGTTTCTATAATATTTCGTAATTCACCGTGTCGTTCACTGATGGTATCTAGCATATCTAAATCCTTTAATTTTGGATCTACAGTCATCGTCTCACCTCACGTTTATCCCACTTATTATTTTCTAGTTTAACCTTTTTGATTTTAATTGTATAAAAAAGCGTTATAGCAAGATGGTAACCAAGTAAAATATATTTCACTAAAATGAGTGCGTTGGTCTGTCTTGGCAAACACTATCAAAATTCATAAAAGATGGCATGAGCTTAAGCCCGTAATAAGTGTCGCTTTTCGAAAGCTTGTTATAAGCGTATTTTTATCTCAGTCGTTTACTTCCCATATCTGGTTCAAGTTTGACATGTTTTATGTTCAAACCACATAAAAAAATGCCCATCCTATTGGATGGGCAATACGGTCTCGACGGGAATCGAACCCGCGATCTCCTGCGTGACAGGCAGGCGTGTTAACCGCTACACTACGAGACCTAAAAAAATGGTGACTCCTACGGGACTCGAACCCGTGTTACCGCCGTGAAAGGGCGGTGTCTTAACCGCTTGACCAAGGAGCCTCTCTTAAGCACAAGATAAATTATATCAACTCTTATTAAGGATGACAAGCTATTTTTAAAATTTATTTAGTATAATTTTCTAACATTAATGTATAAAGTAAGAAAACAACATTAAATACTGACAAAATAGTATTTATCCGCCTTATTTATCTTTTTAAAACGGATGTTATTTCGGTTATAAACCTCATTTCATCTTTATTTAAAAATCATTTATATTTTAAAATCTAAATAATAAATACAAAATCTTTTTGTTTTAAATATCTTTTGCTAAAATTATATCAGAGCAGGGCAAAAGTCACATTTTCTAAAATGATGATGCCGCCCCGCCAAGGCTAGATGACTAAGACGTGTTACAAAAGATGAATCGCTTATATAAGTATTACTCGTCTTTATAGAAGACTATACGAGCTCAAGGTTATGTATACGTTTTGCTATGGCTAAAAGATGACATAGGCATGAGCCCATGTATAAGTAGCAATCGCTAAAGCATAAAAGGGGATATAAGTGCTAAGGTGCTTACATAAGTTCTACTCCTCTTCGTAAGTAAGTGATTCATGAGCCAAACTCGTGTATAAAAAGTGCGCTTTATCATCTACTACCTATATCATATTGATGTCGAGATACCGAGACTTTATTGAGGTCACGGCCTCACAACATACAAGGAGGCGCAATATTGGCAAAAATATTATTTGTTAACCCAGGTTCTGCTGGGCATGTTAATCCAACCATTGCAGTTGTTAAAGAATTAGTGAAACGTGGCGAAGAAGTCGTTTATTATGCAAGTGATTTGTACAAAGATAAATTAAGTGAAACAGGCGCTGAAATTAGAACATTACCTACAGAAGCTATGATGAGTGCATTCACTCATCATGAAAATCATCACTTATTTAATGTCATTAATGGCTTATTGAGAACAGTAGATATTATTGTTCCACGCATTTTAAGAGAAACTAAAAATGAACATTTTGATTATATGATTCATGATTCTATGTTTAGTTGTGGCTATATACTTGCACAGAAATTAAATTTACCATCTGTTTCATCTGTTTCGTCTTTCGCACATACAAAAGCAACATTTGATACATTTATAAATCATTTAACTTCTACCGTGAATGCTGAGGAAATCCAACAAGCTGACGAAACATTTGAAGTATTAAAAAATCACGTAGAGAGCACATATAATGTCACTGTTCCTTCACGTTTTGAAGTCATGAATAACCCGGGAAATATTAACATTGCTTATGTGATGAAAGGTTTCCAAATCAATTATGATACTTTTGATCCAAATGATTATAAATTTGTTGGACCTTCAGTACTTAAACCTAATGTTTCTGGATTTATGGACCAAATCGATACAACGCGTCCAGTCATTTATATTTCCCTCGGGACAGTTTTCAACCAAAATGCTACTTTTTTCAATCATTGCTTTAAGGCGTTAGCAGATATTGATGCTTCATTCGTCGTTTCAATTGGTTATCGTAATCAACTCGAAGATTTTGATATGATACCATCTAACTTTACCGTTGCACAGTACGTTCCTCAAACAGAGTTATTACAACATACTGCCTTATTCTTAACCCATGCAGGCATGAATAGTACAAACGAATCTATGTTGATGGACGTGCCGATGTTAGCTTTTCCGCAAAGTGCCGACCAACCTGTTGTCGCCCAGCAGATTGAAAAGTTAAATATTGGTCGTCAATTAAATACAGAAGATATAACGCCAGAGCAATTAAAACAAACTGTGCTGGACATGCTAGCAGCATTACCATATTATGAACAAAATATTAAAAAAGTTAAATCTGTACAATCTAGTGATAAAACAGGTTATCAATTAGCAGTTGATCATATTCTAAACTTTCGTGATCAATACTTAACACAATCTAATATTTAAACAAAAAACCCCTTGCAGATATGCTAATTTGGAATAGCATGTGCAAGGGGTTTGTATATTTAAAATTTTATTTTTAATTCTAAAGGTTCGGGCATCTAACTAAGTAGCTTACCATAATGATTTCAATAAGTTTGTTTGGTTACGGTCGGGCCCTACAGAGAAGATAGAAATTTGAACATCACATAATTCAGAAATGCGTTCTAAATATCTGCGTGCGTTCATTGGCAATTCTTCTAATGAACGGCAACTTGTAATATCTTCTCTCCAACCTGGTAGTGTTTCAAAGATTGGTTTGCAACGTTGTAAATCTTTCAAGTTCGCAGGGTATTCTGTGATTTCTTTACCATCTAATTCGTATGCTGTACAAATTTTCACTTCTTTAAGACCTGTTAACACGTCGATAGAGTTAATAGAAAGGTCTGTAATCCCGCTTGCACGACGAGAGTGACGTAACACGACTGAGTCAAACCAACCAACACGACGTGGACGTCCTGTAGTTGTACCGTATTCACGGCCAACTTCACGAATATGGTCTCCATCTTCATCAAATAATTCTGTTGGGAATGGGCCATCACCAACACGTGAGGTATATGCTTTACATACGCCAATAACTTTCGATACAAATGTTGGTCCTACACCGCCACCAACAGTGACATTACCTGCAACAGGATTACTTGAAGTAACAAATGGATACGTACCATGATCGATGTCTAACATTACCCCTTGTGCGCCTTCAAATAATACTTTTTCTTCAGCTACAAATGCGTCATCCAAAACTTTTGCAGTGTCTGTAACAAACTCTGCTAAGCGTTGACCTGCAGCATAATAAGTTTCGAAAATTTCTTCAAATGATGGACACGCTTTATCAAACATGCCTTTGAAGTAGGCTGATTTGTATTCAATATTTTCTTTTAATAATTTTTCAAAAGTTTCTTTATCTAATAAATCAGCAACACGGATGCCAATACGTTGTGCTTTATCTACATAAGCAGGTCCGATACCTTTTTTCGTAGTGCCAATTTTATTATCTCCACGGCGTTCTTCTTCATATTCATCTTGTTTTATGTGATAAGGTAAAATAACTTGAGCGCGATTAGAAATACGTAAATTATCTGTAGAAATACCTCTTTCATTTAAACCGTCTAACTCTTTCAATAATGCGACTGGGTCGATAACGACGCCATTACCAATCACTGCTAATTTTTCTTTATAAAAAATACCAGATGGTACTAAGTGCAATTTATATGTTTCTCCACCAAATTTAATTGTGTGGCCTGCATTGTTACCGCCTGAAAAACGTGCAATAACATCTGCTTGTTCAGCTAAGAAATCTGTGATTTTACCTTTACCTTCGTCTCCCCATTGTGTCCCAACGACTACGATTGATGACATATGAGCACCTCCAAGTTTTTCTCAATTAACCATTAAGTATTCTACCAATACCAAACCGATATTGCAAACAAAAATCGAACATTGATTTTTTACGTTTTTTTAGTTTTTGGTAAATATCCAAATTTCACTCAACACACTATAAACTGACTGTTATCAAGGTTTTCAAAGACTTTTCTTTCAAATGCTAATACATACTTCATAAAATAATAAAGAATCAAACACAAACAAAAACCGTACAATAAATAAACCTGGTTATTTATTGTACGGAAAAAATAATTTTATTTCTTTTTCTTAACCCATATCTGCATGTGCATAATCGATGTCTGTAAATTTATTATATTGTTTCATAAAGTGTAGTTTCACAGTACCTGTTGGGCCATTACGTTGTTTGGCAATAATAATTTCAATCTCGCCGTTATCGTCATTGGTTTGAGGTTCATAGTTCGTATCTCCATCGTCGTCTTCCTCATCTTCGCCACGATTATAATAGTCATCACGGTATAGGAAGGCAACGATATCGGCGTCTTGCTCAATTGATCCCGATTCACGAATATCGCTCATCATTGGTCGCTTATCTTGACGTTGTTCTACGCCACGTGATAACTGACTTAGTGCAATGACAGGACATTCCATCTCTCTCGCAATCGCTTTGAGCGTACGCGAAATTTCAGATACTTCTTGTTGTCGGTTATCTGAAAATCTCGAGCCGCTACCTGATATTAATTGAAGATAGTCTATAACGACCATATCCAAGCCATGTTCTTGTTTTAAACGGCGGCATTTTGAACGGATATCTGTAATTCGAATGCCAGGTGTATCGTCAATAAATATCTTCGTTCTAGATAATTTACCTACTGCAATCGTAAAACGATTCCAGTCTTCTTCGGTCATCATACCTGTTCTTAAACGGTTGGAATCGACGTTCCCCGAACTACAAATCATACGTGTTGCTAATTGGTCAGCACCCATCTCAAGTGAGAAAATACCTACTGAAAAATGGTCTTCATGCGTAGCTACTTTCTGAGCAATATTAAGTGCGAAGGCAGTCTTACCAACAGAGGGTCTAGCCGCTAAAATAATTAAATCATTGCGGTTAAAACCAGCTGTCATTTGATCCAAATCTCGATAACCAGTTGGAATACCCGGCGTTTGACCACTATTTTGGTCAAGCAATTCTGCGTTTTCATATACTTCTCCAAGTACGTCTCTAATATCTTTAAAGCCGTCGCTTTCTCTTGTCGACGATAATTCTAAGATACGACGTTCGGCATCGTTTAGTATTGTATCTAATTCTAATTCGTCATTATAACCGTCGTTCGCAATACTATCAGCAGTTTGTATTAATTTACGTTTTGTTGCGTGTTTAAAAACGATATCTGTATAGTATTGAACGTTTCGTGTTGTTGGTACATTACTAGATAATTCTGCTAGATATTGTGGGCCACCCGCTTCATTTAGTCGCCCTTCGTACGACAACTGATCCATAATTGTAACCACGTCAATATCTTTATTATCTTCGTTGAGGTTCATCATGGCTCTAAAGATGTGTTGATGTGCGCCTCTATAAAAGGACTCAGGAAGTAAAACTTCCTGAGTTCTGTTTATCAGTTCCGGATCTATGATAATGGCACCTAAGACAGATTGTTCAGCCTCATTACTGTGGGGCATTTGATTTTGTTCATACATTCCATCCATTATGATTACACCTCATATCTCAATCCGTTTTTATTGTTCAACTGTGTGTACACGAATTGTACCTTCTACTTCTTTATCTAATTTAACTGGCACATTTGTGTAACCTAACGCATGGATACCATTTGGTAAATCCATTTTACGTTTATCTAATTTAATATCGTGTTGTTGTTGTAAAGCTTGAGCGATTTGTTTTGTGCTTACAGAGCCAAATAATTTTCCACCTTCACCTGTTTTAGCAGATACTTCAACTTCAATATTACTTAATGTTTCTTTTAATTTTTTAGCATCTTCAATTTCTTGTTGACGCTCAGCTTCAGCAGCTTCGTGTTGTTTTTCTAATTGTTTTAAATTACCTGGCGTCGCTTCAACTGCATAGTTTTTCTTCAATAAGAAATTATTTGCATAGCCTACAGGTACGTCTTTAACTTCGCCTTTTTTACCTTTGCCTTTAACATCTTGTGTAAATATTACTTTCATGTATTTTCACTCCTACTCATTTGTTCTGTTATTGCTTGTTGTAATTGTTCTATTGCTTCTTCGACAGTTACATCTTTTAATTGGGTCGCTGCGTTAGTCAGGTGACCACCGCCACCGAGTGCTTCCATTGTCAGTTGAACATTAACTGCACCAAGCGAACGGGCAGACATACCGACTAGGTTATCTTCTCTTCTAGCAATTACATAAGAAGCCTCTACGCCATCTAAACTTAACAGTTCATCAGCAGCTTGTGCAACTGTGACAGGATGGTAGATTTTTTCATCTGAACCGTGCGCAATGGCTACACCGTGATCTTGTAACTTCACTGTTTGAATTAATTCTGTACGATTAATATACGTATCTAAGTCGTCTTTCAAGAAATGCTGCGTCAAGATTGTATCAGCACCATGTGCCCGTAAATAACTTGCCGCATCAAATGTTCTTGAGCCTGTACGTAATGTGAAATTACGTGTATCTACGATAATACCTGCAAACATAATCGTCGATTCTAAACGTGTTAATCTTTGTTCTGTCGGTTGATATTCTAGTAATTCTGTCACTAGCTCTGCGGTAGAACTTGCATATGGTTCCATATAGACGAGTAATGGGCTAGAAATAAAGCTTTCGCCACGTCTGTGATGATCAATCACAACTTTACGATTTGCTTTATTTAAAATATTTTCATCAATGACCATTTCTGGTTTATGTGTGTCTACAACCACTAAAGTTGTCTTAGATGTCATAATATCCCATGCTTCATCTGATGTTATGAAACGATCTTTGAGTTCTGGTTTTTCATCTACAGCATCCATTACACGGCGTAATGTCGGATCAATATCCGAATCATTTAACACAATGTAAGCATCTAGATTATTCATCATAGCGAAGCGTGATACACCAATCGCTGCGCCTATAGCATCTAAATCTGGGCGTGTATGCCCCATAATAATGACTTTATCGCCTTCCATTAAAATATCTTTTAATGCGTGGGAGATAACACGTGCTCTGACACGAGTACGTTTTTCCATTGGGTCAGTCTTACCGCCATAGAAACGCACATTCCCATTCATATTCTTAATCGCAACTTGGTCACCACCACGCCCTAGCGCTAAATCGAGTCCAGATTGTGACAATTCTCCTAAGTCGATTAAATTCTCAGAACCTTCACCTACGCCAATACTTAACGTCAATTGTGCACGGTAACCCACGCTTTTTTCGCGTAATTGACTTAGTATACTAAAGTTAGACGCTTCAACTTCATCTAAAATATGTTGATTTAAATAAGCGACAAATTGATCAGAACTATACCGTTTGAAATAGATATTATATTCTGTCGCCCATCTACTTATCACACGCGTAACCATTGAGTTAATCTCTGATCGTTGTGTGTCATTCATATTTTGAGTGATTTCATCGTAGTTATCTAAAAATAGTGTGGCAATGATTGGTTTAGATGCTTCGTATAATGCTTGTGTGTGTACTTCTTCTGTTATATCGAAGAAATAAAGTACGTGTTCTTTTTCTGAATATCTTACACGGTAGTGATATTCATTTTCTTGAATTTCAACTTCTTGTGTCTTTTCTAATTGCTTTAAGATGTTAGGATATACTTCGTTGACTGGATCAGAAATAACATTTCGATCCAAACGCTCTGACATAAATTGGTTCATCCACTCTATGTTTTCATTTTCATCTAAGATAATCATACCAATCGGTAGCTTTTTAATAGCAGTGTTGCTACTTGCTGAAATTATTCCGCTTAGACTATCTACATAGCTATCCAGTTTTTGTAAAGCTTGTCTTACCATCAGTGCTGTCCCTATAATAATCACAAGTAAAACAACGGTGGCTATACCTGCAATCAATTGATTAAAAATAAACCAAACGACTACAAGCGCTATCGCTGTCAATACCATGATTATAAATGGTAAAATCAACGCTTTTTTAGTGGATTGACGGTTCATTCTTCCACCTCAAATCATTTTTTAATGATACGTTTTAAATTGATGCATAAATCTACAAAACCCAGGAGACTTACAATATGTGTTAATGGTGTTAAAATTGTCCCCACCACCATTAGAATGATAGTAAGTGCTGGCGGCATTGATTTTGCCTTTCCGAAAAAGTGAATCACACTTAACCCCTGAATATACATACATAATGATAACACAGTTTGAAAGTTTAATACGATAGTTTGAAATGCGCTTGGCTCGGTTGAAAACATAACACATATTAATACAATAATATATATCCATAATACAGAACGCTTCATTTGCCAAGCGTATAATGGTTTGAATATGGGCGTAGCGATTTTGAATTTACGCAAGATTGGAAAAGTAATAATTAAATTGATTAATATTAATAGAAAAACGCCAATAATAATATAACTTGGTAATTGAACTGATGATTGGCGGAATGTTTCTTCAAACATTTGTTTATAATCTGCGCTTACAGAAGCGTTAGCAATCACACTATACATCTGGTCTTTAAATGGTTTAATTAATGATGTAGCGTTTGGTATTTTTTTTAATGCTTGTAACATCATAAATGCAATTAACGCAATAATACTAATATACGTTGTTGTTATATAAAGTATACGTTCTTTAGATGTACGTTCTTTTAATAATTGACCCACTACAAAACTCACTACAAGCAAGAGGATCATAATGCTTAACACGAATATATTACCCAGCAATGTTGTTAACACAACTGTAACCACCGCTGTAAAAGCAAATGATTCTACAGATTTATGCCATAAAATAATACCTGGAATTGTTGCAAATAAGCCTAACAGCAACCCAAGTGGTGGTAATATATGTAAAGCTAAAGCCACTATAATTAACGTAATCACACTAAGTATAGTGGCTTTAGTATCTATTTTAGAAAACAAGTTCGCCACTCCTATACTAATTTTGTCTATGTTTATTATTTTAACCTCTTTAAAACTTTTATACAATTATTGACAATCCTTTTTAATAGAAGTTCCACTCAAACTATAAAATTCAAAAATAGACTAATACTTCAAAATGTACTTTTACGCATTAATTTGACCAAAATGCCTCATTTATTTCTGATGTTATGCTATAAAAATAAGACGTCCTGGTAAGGCAATCACTTCACTCTTTTAATCAACTAGAAAGCCATCTTCCAGACGTCTTATTTTTCCACGTACATCGTAACCATATATTTATTTTCTTTTGAATTTGGATACTTTTAAGAAATGATATAAATTGGGCGCCCAATCATTAAAATTAAGTAAAAAGCCATCATGTCCTACATTGTCCGGTACAAAGAAGTGTTTATGGTATTTAAAGCGAGCACCAGTCGCATATACCAAATCATCTGGATATAATAAATCATCTGTAAATCCCATCGTCATGACTTTAGTATCAAGACGTCCAAATACTTCATCTACATCTTTGCGATCTCTATCTATATCATGGCTATCTAAGACATCCAGTAGTGTTAAATAGCTCAATGGGTCAAAGTTTTTCTTGAATTTGTTACCTTGGTGTTTTTGATAATTCACAACTTGGTCCGGCGTAAAGCGTCTATCATAACTCTTAGACGAACGATAAGTTAAAAAGCCAAGTTGTCTTGCTATACTCATACCCTCGCTGTGATCTAATTGAATTGCTTGTCTAGCAATTTCATTAAATGCACGACTATATGAAGATGTTTTGTCTGTAGCAGCTAAAATAACTGCCTTATCGACCTCAAATTTATGGTTGTATAATAATTCTAATGCTTGCATGCCACCTAAAGAGCCTCCAATTAAAATATTAATTCGATCAAACCCTAACGTTTTAATACCTAATTCAATTGCATGTACAATATCTCGTAAAGTTAAATGTTTAGGAAAGTCTGCATCTGTATGTGCCGAACTAGAACCATATGGGCTCCCAATGACATTGAATGTTAAAAATTGATAGTCATGAATAGGCATATAACCACCATCTATAATGCCTCTCCACCACCCTGGATTATCATCCGTGCCATACGTCAAATGATTACCTGTTAATGCGTGGCATACCAGCACTAATGGTTGCCCTTGATACCCAACATGCTCATAACGTAATTTCAAATTTAAAATCGTTTCACCTGATTCTGTTGTAAATGGCCCTAATTCCAATGTATCAACTGTATAATTTGTCATCATTTACCTCCTACCTAGTAAAAAAACTTCTCACCTATTTATAATAAGTAAGAAGTTAAAATACTTATTATTCGACGAGTCGTTGGTATTAGCACCGTGCTTTAAAAGCCGGTTGCTGAAGCTTCATCGGGCCAAGTCCCTCTGCTTCTCGAAATAAGATTTAGTTTTAATTGTTAAAAAAAACGACGTATATAAAAGTGATTTACTTCATCAATGACGCACGCGTACTTCAAATTTCATAATTTTCTAATTATTGTCATTCTAACGGATTTTGGGATGTACTTCAATCATATATTTAAAATACCCATCTTAAAATAGCCATGAGCAAGATGCCGCCAACAATTGTCATCGTTAGACTTCGTGTAATGACTGCGATAATAATTGTTGGCACCATAGTAACTAAAAAAGGGATATTAATACTATAGATCATTGTTCCTTCATGTTGCTCTAACACACCATCTATAATTAATGCCGTAAACAGTGTGATTGGAATAAAGGATAACCATTTTACGATTGTTTCCGATAATCTAATTTTAGTTATTAATATAAAGGGTATGATGCGTGTTAACCAAGTAATCACACCGCATAACACGATGATTAATAACATGTGTAGGGTCGTTGTCATTTATCAATCACCACCCCTAAAGCAGCAGTAAAGATGGATGCTAATATAATGGCTACATATGAAGGCATGAAAAAGCTTAAAACAAACATTAGTATAATCACGCAAACGATTAATACTAGATAAGTCCTAATTTGTGATTGTTTAATAGTATCAAACTGCGATACAGCCAAAAATATAAACATCGCGGTAATCGCAAAGTCCAAACCAAAAGCATCGGGGTTAGTTATGTATTTACCAAAGACAGCGCCAACGATACTTGCAAATGTCCAAAATAGGTATGCTGTGATATTTAAACCATGTAGCCAGCGATCATTAATTTTTTCTCCTTTTAAATGTGGCGTGATAGCAACACCGAATGTTTCATCAGTAATGAGTGTAGACATCCCGATACGATTCCAAAAACCATAATCTTTATAACTTGGTGCAAGTGTCATACTTAATAAAAACATCCTTGAATTAACAATAAACGTAGTTAATGCGATTGCAGAAATGGGTGTCCCAGCAATGACTAACGCACATATAATAAATTGTGCAGCACCTGCGTAAACGAGTAAACATAACAAAATAATCTCGAGTAAATTAAAACCCGAAGCTACTGCTACAATACCAAATGAAAGTCCAACACCTGCGTAACCTAACAATGTAGGCACACATTCTTTGACACCTTGCCTAAAAGTTAAATGTGTTTCCATAACGCCACCTCCTAAAGTTTTTGTAATAAGAAAATAATATGACTATTTTAATACGACTCGTAAAATATATTCAATGCTTTTAGACATCTGCTTGTCTTACGTTAGACTAACCACAGTGTTAAAATGCTGTTTTTATAATAGTTTTAATTTCAGAATTTTTAAATCATTATTTTAGACGTCCCTCTTATAGTTAAGTAAAATGCTGTTTTTCTGTATTATTATCTATGATTAATCATTTAAATTGAGGCCTCCCTACCCTTTCTCCAAATTAAAAAAGCAGGAATAGTAATCTCGCAAAGATTACAATCCTGCTTTTTTAAAGCTAGATGATGCTAAGCTCATTTTAAACATTCACGTAGTTTATCATGATATTTAAACTTTAATTCATCTTTCTATTTAACTGGGCGTATAACTGTTTTACCGCCCATATAAGGTACTAATGCATCTGGAATTGTTACTGATCCATCTTCATTTTGATAGTTTTCTACAATTGCAGCAAATGTACGACCTACTGCTAAGCCACTGCCATTGAGCGTATGCACTAATTCCGGTTTTGCTGTTTTATCACGTTTAAAACGAATGTTAGAACGACGCGCTTGGAAATCAGTAATATTTGAACAAGAACTGATTTCTTTGTATTCGTTATAACTTGGTAACCAAACTTCTAAGTCATATGTTTTACTTGAACCAAAACCGATATCTCCTGTACATAAAATAACTCTACGATAAGGTAATCCTAACTCCTCTAAAATTGATTCTGCATGTTGTGTCATTTCTTCTAATGCGTTCCAAGAGTCTTCTGGTTTTTCAAAGCGCACCATTTCTACTTTATCGAATTGATGTAATCGAATTAAGCCTCTTGTATCTCTACCTGCAGAACCCGCTTCACTACGATAACAAGCTGATTGGGCAGTGAATTTAGCAGGCAACACATCTGGCTCAATAATTTCATTACGATAATAATTCGTTAATGGCACCTCTGCAGTTGGAATTGTATAAAGTCCTTCTTTTTCAATTTTGAATAAATCTTCTTCGAATTTTGGCAATTGTCCTGTACCATACATAGAATCGGCGTTCACTAATTGCGGCACCATCATTTCAGTGTAACCGTGCTGTGTCGTATGTTTCGTTACCATATAGTTCATCAATGCTCTTTCTAATTGAGCACCTTCCCCAGTTAAGAAGACAAATCTAGCGCCAGAAACTTTTGCGCCTCGTTCGAAATTAGCCATTTGTAATGATTCAACTAAATCCCAATGTGCTTTTTCTTCAAAGTCAAATGCTCTTGGCGTACCCCAACGTTTTAATTCTACATTCTCTTCATCAGAATCGCCTTCAGGCACATCATCATGAATGATATTTGGGATACGTGATAATAAATCTTCTAATTCTTTATCTACTTTATTTAAATCTGCATCTAATTGTTTGATATCATCGCCTAATTTACGCATTTCTACAATAACGTCATCTGCATTTTCTTTATTACGTTTTTTCTCAGCGATTTCGCCGCTCACTTTATTACGTTTCGCTTTCATTTCCTCAGCACTGCGAATAAGTTCACGACGCTTATCATCAAGTGCTAATACATCATCCACTACTTTTGCGTCCATACCACGTTTTGAAACTTTGTCTTTTAGTAACGTTGGTTCGTTACGAAATCGTTTAATGTCTAACATATCACTTTCCATCCTTTCAAATGTAAATATTTTCAGATTGAACACAAAAAAGACCACATCCCTATACAAGGGACGTGGTCTTTACGCGTTGCCACCCTATTTAACAGTCAAAAAAGACTGCACTTTCACAAAAATAACGGTTAAATCCGATTGTTCTTCTTTATAGTAGGTAGATTCATATTGACACTGATTGCTTGTTCTCACCAACCACAAGCTCTCTGAAATCAGACGATTCAACACTACTTATCCTACGAACAATAACTTTATTGAGTTGTTTTAAATATAGCAAATAACGCACCATTTTTCAAGACTGATGACATTGAAACAATTAAATTTCATTTGAATAAGCATGATCTAGTAAATATTGTGCAACAGCTTCGATATCTTTATGAAATTGTCGATCTTGTGTTATAGAGGGTACTACTTTGCGTAAAGCTTGATATTTGTCATACGTTTTAGGTGATAATTTTTCAATATCTTTATATTCTACTGCTTGAAGTGCAATAATAGCTTCTATTGCTAGCACACGCCGTGCATTTTCAATCATTTGATAGCCATGGCGAGAGGCAATTGTTCCCATAGACACATGATCTTCTTGGTTAGCTGATGATGGAATGGAATCTACACTCGCTGGATGTGCAAGTGTCTTATTTTCTGAAACCAAACTCGCTGCTGCGTATTGCATAATCATCGCACCGCTTTGTAGTCCTGGTTGTGGGCTTAAGAATGCTGGCAAGCCATTGTTTAATTGCGGATTAACAAGTCTTTCTAGTCTTCTTTCTGAAACATTAGCTAATTCGCTAACACCCAGTTTTAAGAAATCCAGTGCAAAAGCAATTGGTTGTCCGTGAAAGTTCCCGCCAGAAATAACGAACGTTTCATCATCTTCATCAAATATTAATGGGTTATCATTAGCTGCATTCATTTCAAATTCAAGTTTTTCTTTCACATAATTAAATACCTGGAAGCTTGCGCCATGTATTTGCGGGATACAACGCAATGTATAAGCGTCTTGTACACGAATGTCTCCTTGTGATGTAGTTAATTTTGAACCTTCAAGCCAATCTAACATACGTGCTGCAACATCGATTTGTTCTTTGAAATGACGTACTTTATGTACGTTTTCATGGTATGCGTCTGTTATACCATTTAATGCTTGATGTGTGAGTGCAGCAATCCATTCTGCTTGATAACCTATATCTTCCGCTTCTATATAATTAATCACACCTTGAGCAGTCATGGCTTGCGTGCCATTAATTAAAGCTAAGCCTTCTTTAGCCTGTAATCTTAAAGGGGTACGATTTAATAGATTTAAGACATACCGGCTGTCTACTTCCTCGTTTTTATAATATACGCTGCCTTCTCCGATTAGCGCTAAAGCTAGATGTGAAAGTGGCGCTAAATCTCCAGAAGCACCCAGTGATCCTTGTTGAGGAATAACAGGAATGATTCTATTGTTAATAAAGTATATGAGTTGATCTACTAAATCGACGGTCACACCAGAATGACCTTTAAGTAATGTATTTAGACGTAATACCATCATCACTAATGCAACGTCTTGTGAAAAAGGTTTTCCTATCCCACAAGCATGCGAACGAATTAAATTCACTTGTAATTGATTGTATTCTCCTTCATCAACCCGTACGTCACTGAATAACCCGAACCCTGTCGTTATACCATAAATCGTTTCTTTATTCTCTATAATCTTCTCTACGGTTGCTCGGCTTTGTTTTACACGCTGGTATGCATCATCCGTCACACTAACTTCATCGCTTTGATATAGTAATTCCTTTATTTTATTAATCGTTAAACTTTCTCCATTAAGTTGCAATGTCATATTTTCATCTCCTTGCTTTTAATGTGTTTCAATTAATTTGAGTATACGCTTACAAAATTTTAAGGACAATAGGTTAACGCATATCCGTAACATGGTATTAAATTAGTATTTTAATAAGGCAAAGTAAGTGATTTTATATTTTCTAAAAACAAATCCACGCTTAATACTTCTAACTATTGACTAAAATGCAAACCAGGTATAATATTTTCTATTGTATTTATAAAATAAGTAACTAGGGTAAATATAAGAATAGACTACACTTTGATAATGCTTAAAACCACGTATTATTTTATCGAAAATAATAAACTTACTCATAAAAAAATCAAATCATTAAAATAAGCTAAATTGATCATAATTTATATCTCTAAAGGAGGTTTCAATGTTGGAAACAATTTCATCCGTAAGTATTCCTAAGCGTAAAGACGAGACACATAAAGGGGATTATGGCAAAATTCTGTTAATCGGAGGCAACGCAAACTTAGGTGGGGCAATTATGCTTGCTGCACGTGCTTGTGTGTACAGTGGTAGTGGTTTAATCACAGTAGCTACACATCCAACCAACCATGCAGCGTTACATTCACGTTGCCCTGAAGCAATGGTCATTGACATCAATGATACAAAAATGCTCACTAAAATGATTGAGAACACAGATTGTATCTTGATTGGGCCTGGGTTAGGATGTGATTTTAAAGGAAACAATGCCATCACGTTCTTATTACAAAATATCCAACCACATCAAACACTTATCGTGGACGGAGATGCAATCACTATATTTAGTAAATTGAAGCCAGATATTCCAACCTGTAAAGTTATTTTTACGCCCCATCAAAAAGAGTGGGAACGTTTAAGTGGTATTCCAATAGAAGAACAAACTCACGAACGTAATCGTGAAGCGGTTGATAACATTGGCGCAACAATTGTGTTAAAAATGCACGGCACTGAAATCTATTTTAAAGATAGTGAATGCAAGCTTCCAATTGGTACGCCAGCAATGGCTACAGGTGGCATGGGCGATACACTTGCTGGTATGATTACAAGCTTTGTGGGACAATTTAATGACCTCAAGGAAGCAGTCACAAGTGCAACTTATACGCATAGTTATATTGGTGAAACATTGTCTGATAAAATGTATGTTGTACCGCCATCTCAACTGATAAGTGAAATTCCATATGCAATGAAATCATTAGAAAATTAAATAATACAAAAAGAGTGAGACAAAAATCTATTTTTCTAAAAAGAATGCATTGTCTCGCTCCTTACTAAAATGACTAGGGTTGAAAATATATATTTTCAACCCTAGTCATATGCTACCAATATTATATGAGCCTGAGACATTTCAATATATGCCTCAGGCTCATTTCTTGGATTACATCATTTAAATTTACGTTTCATCATTATCTTCGTTATCAATGTCTTCGTTGATACGGTCCATAAAGTCTTCTCTTACTTCTTGGCGACCGTCTTCATCTGTTTCATCCTCATCTTCTGTTTCTGTGTGGACAATATCCTCTGATAAATGATCATTTACTACTGATTCTGATTGTTGATTTTCACTTGCATTATCAGTACTTTCAATTACTTCATCATCTGTTTCTTGTAGCTCGTTTTCTTCAGCTTCTTTTTCTTCTTCATCTACTTTAGCTACCGTAGAAACAAATTGATCTTCGTTTAATTTAATCAATCTCACACCTTGTGCAGCACGGCCATTTTGTGAAATATCTTCTACGCCTATACGGATAATGACGCCTGCATTTGTAACAATCATCAAGTCTTCTTTACCTTCAACTGAAGTAATACATACTACTTTACCATTACGTTCTGTGATTGTTGCAGTTTTAATTCCTTTGCCGCCACGGTTTGATAAACGATATTCACTTACTGGCGTACGTTTACCGTAACCATTTTCTGTTACTACAAGGATTTCGTCATCTGTTTCTGCTTTAGTAACGTCTAGTCCTACGACACTATCGCCATCTCTGAGCGTAATACCTTTAACACCTGCAGCTGTACGCCCTAATGGACGTAATGCTGTTTCATTAAAGCGGATGAGCGAACCATGCGATGTACCGATGAGAATATCTTCATCCCCGTCTGTTAATCGTACTGCTATCAATTCATCGTCCTCTTTGAAACCAATAGCAATCTTACCGTTTTTGTTAATATGTGAGAAGTTACTCAACGCTGAACGTTTAACAATACCATTCAATGTTGCAAACACTAAATAATCTTCTTCACTTTCTAAATCTTTAACAGCAATCATTGTGCTAATTGTTTCGTCATTATCGAGTTCTATTGCATTGACTACTGGAATACCTTTAGACTGACGTGAGAGTTCAGGAACTTCGTATCCTTTTAGTTTATAAACTCTACCTTTATTTGTGAAGAATAGGACATGATCATGGGTGCTCAATGTTACAAGCTGACTTACAAAGTCTTCTTCTAGCGTTTGCATACCTTGTACGCCACGACCACCACGATGTTGTGCTCTATATGTTGAAACTGGTAGACGCTTAATATAGTTATTGTGGCTTAACGTAATAACAATTTGTTCTTCTGGTATAAGGTCTTCATCTTCAATGTTATCTAGACCACCCAATTGGATTTCCGTCTTACGTTCATCACCGAAACGTTCACGTACATCAATTAATTCGTCACGTACAAGTTGTAATAATTTTTCTTCATCTGCAAGAATTGCTTTTAACTCGTCTATATAAGCAATTAATTCGTTATATTCAGATTCAATTTTATCTCTTTCTAAACCTGTTAAACGTCTTAAACGCATATCTAGTATTGCTTGCGCTTGTCGTTCAGTTAATTTGAATTGTTCTTGTAAGTTTGCCATTGCAACCTTATCAGTGTCAGATTCACGAATCACACGAATAATTTCATCAATATGATCTAAAGCGATTCTCAAACCCTCTAAGATATGAGCTCGGTCTTGTGCTTTTTTCAAGTTGTATTCTGTTCTTCTTCTAACGACTACTTTTTGATGTTCAAGATATTCAACTAATGCTTCTTTAAGGTTAATTAATCTTGGCCTACCATTCACTAAAGCAATCATATTCACGCCAAAGGACGTTTGTAATGGCGTTTGTTTATACAAGTTATTTAATACAACACTCGCGTTTGCATCTTTACGTATATCAATAACCACACGTACACCAGTACGTAAACTTGTTTCATCACGTAAATCTGTAATGCCTTCAATTTTCTTATCACGTGCTAATTCAGCGATTTTTTCAATCATACGTGCTTTATTGACTTGGTAAGGCACCTCAGTCACAACGATACGTTGACGGCCGCCACCACGTTCTTCAATCTCAGCTCTTGCACGCATTTGGACTGAACCACGTCCAGTTTCAAACGCCCGACGTACGCCACTTCTACCAAGAATGATACCTGCTGTAGGGAAATCCGGTCCTTGAATATCTTCCATTAACTCTGCAATAGTAATATCCGGATTATAACTTAAGCTTAATACACCATTTATAACTTCAGTTAAATTATGTGGTGGGATATTAGTAGCCATACCAACCGCGATACCTGAAGCACCGTTTACTAGTATGTTAGGGAACCTGGATGGTAAGACTGACGGCTCTCTTTCATTACCATCGTAGTTATCAACAAAATCAATCGTATCTTTATTTATATCTCTCAGCATTTCAAGTGTGATTTTAGACATGCGCGCTTCAGTGTAACGCATTGCCGCTGCTCCATCGCCATCCATGGAACCAAAGTTACCTTGGCCATCAATTAAAGGGTATCGATAGCTGAAGTCCTGTGCCATTCTTACCATGGCTTCGTATATTGATGAGTCTCCGTGAGGGTGATATTTACCCATGACGTCCCCAACAATACGTGCAGATTTCTTATATGATTTATCAGGTGTCATACCTTGCTCGTGTAAGCCGTAAAGTATACGTCGATGTACTGGTTTCAAACCATCTCTAACATCTGGTAGCGCACGTGAGACGATAACGCTCATCGCATAATCTAGGAACGACTCACGCATCTCATTTGTTATATTTCGTTCATTAATTCTTGATTCAGGTAATTCAGCCATCAAGATATCCTCCTTCAAAAATTCAGTTCATTGTCTTAGAAATCTAAGTTTGCATAGACTGCATTGTCTTCAATAAACTGTCTACGATTCTCAACAACATCGCCCATTAACATCTCGAAAACTTGGTCAGCTTCTATAGCATCATCTAACGATACTTGCAGCATCGCTCTATTCTCAGGGTTCATTGTAGTCTCCCATAATTGATCGGCGTTCATTTCACCAAGACCTTTGTAACGTGCAATAGACCATTTTGGACTTGGGTCTAATTGCCCTTTAAGTTTTTCTAACTCACGTTCATTAAACACATAGTATTTTTGTTTTCCTTGTGTCAACTTGAATAATGGTGGTTGTGCGATATAAACGTATCCTGCTTCAATTAATGGTCTCATAAAGCGATAGAAGAATGTTAATAACAATGTTCTAATATGCGCACCGTCTACGTCAGCATCCGTCATCAAGATAATTTTATGGTAACGTGCTTTACTGAGATCAAATTCTCCACCAATACCAGTACCAAAAGCAGTAATCATAGAACGAATTTCATTATTGTTTAAAATTCTATCTAATCGTGCTTTTTCAACGTTTAATATCTTACCACGTAACGGTAAAATTGCCTGTGTTTCCGAGTCACGTCCAGACTTAGTAGACCCCCCGGCAGAATCACCCTCGACAATAAATATTTCACTGCGAGAAGGGTCTTTACTAGAACAATCGGCTAGTTTACCAGGTAAACTAGAGACTTCTAAAGCAGACTTACGGCGTGTCACTTCACGCGCTTTTTTAGCTGCAAGGCGCGCTTGGGATGCCATAATGCCTTTTTCTATTATTGTGCGACCCACTTGCGGGTTTTCGTATAAGAAGCGTTCAAAAAGTTCAGAAAATATACGGTCTACGACTTGACGTACTTCAGAGTTACCAAGTTTTGTTTTAGTTTGTCCTTCAAATTGTGGGTCACTGTGTTTAATTGAAACAACAGCTGTTAAACCTTCACGTGTATCTTCACCTGAAAGTCTTTCTTTATCTTCTTTCATAATTTTACTATTAATCCCATAGTTATTTAATACTCGAGAAAGCGCACGTTTAAAACCTTCTTCATGCGTACCACCTTCATACGTGTGGATGTTATTAGCGTATGTTAAAAGGTTTGTAGCGTAGCCTTTGTTATATTGAAGTGCAATTTCAACTTCAATATCGTCTTTTGATTGATGTACATAAATAGGCGCTTCATGGATAGGTTCTTTATTTTCATTTAACATTTCAACGTAAGATCTAATACCACCTTCATAGTGATATGTGTCTTCGCGGGTTTCCTCTTCACGTTCATCTCTTAATGTGATTGAGATACCTTTGTTTAAAAATGCAAGCTCTCTAATACGCTGTTGCAATATTTCATAGTTGTATGTCGTTGTTTCAGTGAATATCTCAGGATCAGCTTTAAAACGAATTGTCGTACCAGTGTTTTCATCTGTTTCTCCGATGACTTTCAAGTCAAACTGAGGTATACCTTTTTTATATGCTTGATGATATATATTTTCATCTTTGTAAACATACACTTCTAAATCTTCAGACAACGCGTTTACTACAGAAGAACCTACACCGTGGAGACCGCCGGAAACTTTATAACCGCCACCACCGAATTTACCACCAGCGTGTAATACAGTTAAAATAACTTCAACAGCAGGACGTCCCATTTTCTCTTGTATGCCTACAGGGATACCACGACCGTTGTCTGTTACTTTAATCCAATTGTCTTTTTCAATAACGACGTCAATTTGGTCAGCATACCCTGCAAGTGCTTCATCAATACTATTGTCGACTACTTCCCATACTAAGTGATGTAGCCCTCTCTCTGAAGTTGAGCCTATATACATACCTGGTCTTTTACGAACCGCTTCAAGACCTTCTAATACCTGAATCTGACCAGCACCATAATCTTCCGTGTTGTTCACATCTGACAATGCTTCCACCTTCACTTTCTGTTACTTTATAATTTCGCCTTTATTAATGCGATAAAGTTTAGCGTTTTTCATAATTTCATGATCAATGCCATCAACCGATGTTGTAGTCACAAATGTCTGCACTTTATGTTGAATTGTGCTCAATAAATGAGACTGACGTGAATCATCTAATTCACTTAATACATCGTCTAGCAATAGAATGGGATACTCGCCTACTTCAATATTCATCAACTCAATTTCCGCAAGCTTGATAGATAAAGCAGTCGTTCTTTGTTGCCCTTGTGAGCCGTAAGTTTGTGCATCCATACCATTTACGTTAAAACCTAAATCATCTCTGTGAGGCCCAAATAAACATATACCTCTATCTTTTTCACGATCTTTATTATCATCTAGTAAAGTTAAGACTTCCTCTAAGCGTTCTGTCTCACTTTTTTCTTCACCATCTAGCTTGATGCTAGGTAAATACTCCAATGACAGTGTTTCGTTTTCGTCAGTAATACCAGAATGGATAGGCTTTGCTAATGATTCAAGTTCCTTAATAAAATGTTCACGTCTGAGTGTAACTTTGAGTGCATATTCTGCAAATTGTTGGTTTAAGACATCAAGCATAGTGCTATCTGTCTTTTGCCCGTATTGCAATTGCTTCAAATAATTATTTTTTTGTTTTAAAATTCTTTGGTACTGAGACAAATCATTTAAATAGACTGCTGAGATTTGCCCAAGTTCCATATCTATAAATCTGCGTCTTATTTGAGGTGCCCCTTTGACAATGTTCAAATCTTCAGGTGCAAACAAGACAACATTTAAGTGACCAATATATTGTGTCAGTCTACTTTGCTCTAAGTGATTGATTTTTACTTGTTTACCCTTTTTAGTTATAAACATTGTTAAAGGCATCTCACCATACCTATAACTAAGTTCACCCTCTATTTTAGCATAGTCACTATCAAAACGTATCAATTCCTTGTCATTTGACGTTCTATGGCTTTTTGCCAATGCTAAAGTATATATAGATTCTAATAAATTTGTCTTTCCCTGAGCGTTTTCACCAATCAATATATTGACTTCAGGATGACAATTTAAGGTGATTGACTCATAGTTACGGTAATTGTCTAACTGGAGTGTCTTTAATTTCATTCTTCACCTTGGTGTATAATCAAAAATGAACCGACTTCTGGTATTTCGATGTTATCTTGATGGTTTAACTTCTTACCACGACGCGTTTCACGCTCACCATTGATCATTACTTCAAAATCTTGCAAGAACCATTTCGCTTGTCCGCCAGACTCAATAATACCTTCTGTCTTTAGAAATTGCCCTAAAGTAATGTCTCCATCAACAATTACTTCTTCAACCAAATCAATCACTCCATTCCTTTTAAACTCATCTATATATTATACCTTTTTTTTAGAAAAATTTCATGTAAAATACAGTTAGAAAGCGTTTTCTTGTGTGTTATTTTTACTTATTTCTGAAATTTATTTACAAAGGTGTTTAGAATAACGTATTACTCATATATTATAACAAACTTTTATTCATATTATTCGATTTCTTTAGAAAAATATTCTAACTTTAAAATTAATTATTAACAATTTTATTAACTATATATTAAATCATCACTTTTAAGTGTAACGATAGCAAACTGTTACAGTAATCTATCATTTTGCATTTTAAAGCGTTTCTAAGCTCATTTATTAATTTTAGGCATCTAAGTTCGTAATAGACTACTAAATGCTTATATTAAAGCTCTAAATAGCTTGTAGATAGTTAAATATATTTAATGCACTAAAATATGCTTTGTTAATATACACGGTTTATTTTGGTGAATTACTTCTAAAAATTATAAAACTCACTTAACTCAAGCTTCTTCATATAAAAAAGAGACCCATCTGGGTCTCTTTTTGCCTATCATACATTGCCTCTATAGGATTAATTCTTGATAATTCTTTTTTTAGCCATTCTCGTTGATGTACAAAAAGAATTTTTTAGAAAAGTATAATACTTACGCTTTCTTATAAGATTTTAATATGTTCTGATCGGTAAAATTAATTGCGTAACAGAGTCATCGTCTTTTGGTTTTAAGATAAATGGTTTCATCGTGCCAAAGAACTCAACTTCTACTTCATCATTATCGATCGCTTTTAAAGCATCCATCATATATTTAGAGTTGAATGAAATTTTTAAGTTACCGCCATCAACATTATTAGCTTTCACTTCTTCTTTTACAGTACCTATTTCTGGAGATGTTGAAGATAATTCAACTAATTCACTACCTGTGCTTAATTTAATAACGTTATTTCCACCTTCACGTGCTAATAAAGATGCACGATCAATCGCATGGTAAAATTCGCCATTATCTATACCAATTTTGATTTCATAGTTTTCTGGGAATAAACGTGAAGTATCTGGATAATGACCTTCTAATAGACGTGAAATAAAGTTTACATTACCCACTTTAAATAAAACTTGGTTTGATGCGAAGAAAATATCTATTTCTTCTTCATTGTCTGACATAATTTTATTTAATTCAGATAAGGCTTTACCTGGAATGATGACATTTTTGTTTTCAGATGCATCTTCTAAAGCGACTTTTCGCACAGCCAAACGGTGTGAATCAGTAGCAGTGCATATTAATTCATCATCCTGTATAAGCCAGTTAACCCCCGTTAGTACCGGGCGTGTTTCTGAGGTGGACACAGCGAAATTAGTTTGTGCAATCACGTTTTTTAAGACTTTCACAGATAATTGAATTGCATCATCGCGTGAAACTTGTGGTAATAACGGGTATTGATCTGGGTCTAAACCACTTAAGTTAAATTCTGAATGTCCAGAAGTGATTAAAGTTTGGAATTGTTCATTCGTTGATAATTTAACTTCTTTTCCTGGTAGTTTTTTAATAATATCTACAAAGAAACGACCAGGGAGTACAACTGAACCAGTTTCAGCAACTTCAATGATATCTTCTCCGTCAACTTGTTTAGGAATAGTGATTTCAATTGAGATTTCTGAATCTGAACCAGTGAGTATCACTTCATTGCTTTTAACTTCAATTTTTATACCAGTGAGTATAGGTAATGTTGTTCTTGGTGAGATTGCTTTTAGTGTATCATTTAATTGATTTATAAAATAATCTCTTCTAATTGTAAATTCCATTTTTTAAACTCCTTCCAGTCGTTTATATAATAATTATATAGGTTTTAAACCCGTAGTAATAGTAGTAGGGCTTGTGGATTAGGGGATAACTCAAATTATTTCACGTATGCCATCAGCTGATAACTGTGGATAACTTGTGCACAGTGTGTATTACTTTTACACATTGTCCACAAATCAGAGCAATACGTCAATTTGTTATATCTCCCAATTTATTCGTTTAATCTGTTATAGTACAGTCGATTTTATTGGTTTCTAATCTCTTTTTCTAAATTTTCAACTTCTTGTTTAAAGGTTGGATCATTATTGATATCTTTCACAATTTTTTCATGAGCATGAATCACTGTCGTATGGTCACGGCCACCAAATTCTTCCCCAATTTTAGGCAAGGAGAAATCAGTTAATTCACGTGATAAGTACATAGCAATTTGGCGCGGATAGGCAATTGATTTTGTACGTTTTTTCGCGCTAAAGTCTTCAATTCTTACACTATAATATTCGCCAACAACTTTTTGAATATCTTGAATGGTGATTTTTTTAGATTTAGGTGCTTGAATAATATCTTTTAAAGCAGCAGCAGTTAATTCAGTTGTGATTGGTTGTCCTTGTAATTTTGAAAATGCTAATACACGTGTAAGCGCACCCTCGAGTTCACGAATGTTAGATTGTATTTGATTTGCAATATACGTAAGCGCTTCAGTAGGAATATTAATATTTTCTTCGCCAATTTTTTTCTGCAAAATTGCCATTCTTGTTTCATAATCAGGTGGCGTTATGTCCACAATTAGCCCCCATTCAAAACGAGAACGTAAACGATCTTCTAATTTAGCAATTTCTTTTGGAGGTCTATCACTAGAAATAACAATTTGCTTATTAGCTTGATGTAAGTCATTAAAAGTATGGAAAAATTCTTCTTGAGTTTGTTCTTTGTTTTGAATAAATTGTATATCATCTATTAATAGCACATCGATGTTTCGGTATTTTTCTCTAAAACGTTCAGTTTTATTATCACGAATTGATTTAATAAACTCATTCGTAAATTTTTCACTTGATGTATAAATAACTTTAGCATTCGGGTTATTATCTAAAACATAATGACCAATAGCATGCATTAGATGCGTTTTTCCTAACCCTACACCCCCATATATAAAAAGTGGATTATACGCTTGCGCAGGTGCTTCTGCTACGGCTAAACTTGCAGCATGGGGGAATCTGTTGCCAGGCCCAATGACAAATGTTTCAAAGGTATTGTTTGTATTAAATTGTTCATCGCCGATTCTTGCTACATCGACTGTATCGAAGTCTATTTCATTTTCATTAGATTTTTGATTGCTATTTTGTTTCTCTTCAGATTTTAAACTTTCTAATTCATCTTCAGAGTAAAAAACTGGCATGATTTCATGCCCAATAGCTTCATATAATGCAGATTGTACTATTTCAACGTAATGTGTTTTCAACCAATTAGCTACAAAAGGATCATCAATCACTATGATAGCTTCATCATTTTGTAATGAATAAAGTTTTGTATCTTTTAGGAAAGTTTGATAGCTAGGATAGCTGACTTTCTCTTGAGCCAATGTTAAAACTTTTTCCCAAATTTCTTGTTCTGACATAATAACAAACTCCAACTTTCTAAATTTTAAAAGTTATACACAAAAATAACATGTGTGAATAAGTATAATCACAAGCTGTTAATAATTATCCACAACTTACACACAATCAGTGGATAACTTTATCATATACATAAGTTACTCACAGGGTTTTTGTATATTTTTTAATAAAATAACCCTTTATTTATCAATATTTAGATAACTTATCCACATAATTATACTTTTTAACAATCACCTCTGTCAAATAGGTGTGAATATGTTGCTAAATCGTAAATAACTCTGTGAATAGGATATAAATTATCCACAAAAACAATCATCTTATATGTGTATAAGTGGATAACTTACAAGAATTCATAGTATACCAAAAAATAACCGTTTTGTACGGTTGGGAAATAATTTATATAAAATGTATGAAAATTGTATAACTGAAACTGCGTATGCGTAGTTAAGTGAAAAAACAGGGAGAAGGGTTGCAAAACTTCTATATAATAGATAATTTAGAATGTAGTGTGATTAGGGAAGTATCAAAATTACATTAAATGAGGTAATAAAGTGCTTGAAATTGATACTTGCTTTATAAAAAAGATTTTGTTATATTGTAGTAGTTGCTTGAATTATGACTAGAAATTAATAATATTAAATCAAGACTTGAAGCAAAAAGCTTATATTAATTTATCTATTATAATGTTTAGATAACCGAATACAGATGGAGGTGTTTTTGCATGGTAAAACGTACTTATCAACCAAATAAACGTAAACATAGTAAAGTTCATGGTTTCAGAAAACGCATGAGCACAAAAAACGGTCGTAAAGTTTTAGCGCGTCGTCGTCGTAAAGGCCGCAAAGTATTATCAGCATAAGATCACTGACTCATCAGTGGTCTTTTTTTTGGTTTAAAATTCAGTGAATTAGTATGGATTTATTGTTATTATTTGAAAAAGTTTAAAGTACATGCTATAGATTGAAATATTTAACAGTAAATGTAATGAAATGATAAGTGAGTGATGTTTCTTGGAGAAGGCATACCGAATTAAAAAAAATAGTGATTTTCAATTTATATATAAAAAAGGGAAATCTGTTGCAAATCGACAATTTGTAGTTTACACAAAAGCCAATAAAGAATTAGAACATTTTAGACTAGGTATTAGTGTTTCTAAAAAATTGGGTAATGCTGTTGTAAGAAATAAAATCAAACGTGCTATCCGTGAAAATTTCAAGGTACATAAAGAAGATATAATACCAATGGAAATTATTGTGATAGCAAGACAGCCAGCTAAAGATATGAACACACTACAAATCCAGGCGAGTTTAGAACACGTGTTGAAAATAGCGAAGGTTTTTAATAAACGAATATAAGTAGAGTAGGGGAGTTATTTTAGTGGTAGCGCAGTCTTACCTCAGACAACCCTAAGGCTGACATTTAGAATTTTTCAGTTAAGATATTAGCTTTTTAGCTTAAAACTATTTACAATATTATAATGATAAATTTTAGAATAAAAGGAGGCGAGATGGATGATGGATTTAGATACGATAACGAGTATATCCACACCTATGGGCGAAGGTGCAATTGGTATTGTACGTTTATCAGGTGTTGATGCCGTAAGTATTGCAGATAAATTATATAAAGGAAAGGAATCATTAGATTGTGTGCCGTCTCATACAATTAATTACGGGCACGTCGTTGATCCTGAGACAAATGAAGTTGTCGAAGAGGTTATGGTTTCAGTTTTACGTGCACCAAAGACTTTTACTAGAGAAGACATCGTTGAAATTAACTGCCACGGCGGTATTTTAACAATCAATAGAATTTTAGAGCTAACAATGACACACGGAGCACGAATGGCTGATCCTGGTGAATATACAAAACGTGCATTCTTAAATGGACGTATCGATTTATCTCAAGCTGAAGCAGTGATGGATTTTATTCGTTCTAAAACCGATCGTGCATCTAAAGTTGCAATGAATCAAATTGAAGGTCGTTTAAGTGATATGATTAAACGACAGCGACAGTCCATTCTCGAGATCCTTGCGCAAGTCGAAGTTAATATAGATTATCCTGAATACGATGATGTGGAAGATGCCACAACTGAAGTTTTATTAGAAAAATCAAACCAAATCAAAACAGAAATTAATAAACTATTAGATACAGGCACACAAGGGAAAATTATGAGGGAAGGCTTAGCTACTGTCATAGTTGGTAAACCAAATGTTGGCAAATCGTCAATGTTAAATAACCTTATCCAAGACAATAAGGCAATTGTTACAGAAGTGCCTGGTACTACAAGGGATACATTAGAAGAGTACGTGAATGTTCGCGGTGTGCCATTAAGACTAGTAGATACAGCGGGCATACGTGAAACAGAGGACATTGTTGAACGTATAGGCGTAGAACGTTCTCGTAAAGCACTAAGTGAAGCAGATTTAATTTTATTCGTTTTAAATTATAACGAGTCTTTAACAGAAGAAGATCGTAAATTGTATGAAGTCATTAAAAATGAAGATGCAATCGTTATAATTAATAAGATGGATTTAGATAAGCAATTAGATATTTCAGAAGTTGAGTCAATGGTTGGCGACATGCCGATTATCCAAACGTCTATGCTAAAACAAGAAGGCATTGATCAGTTAGAGACTCAGATTAGAGATTTATTCTTTGGTGGAGACGTCCAAAATCAAGATATGACATATGTTTCTAACTCAAGACACATCTCATTATTAAAACAAGCAAGAAACTCTATTCAAGATGCAATAGATGCTGCTGAAGCAGGTGTGCCAATGGATATGGTTCAAATAGATTTGACGCGAACTTGGGAAATTTTAGGTGAAATTATTGGAGAATCCGCAAGCGAAGAATTGATTAACCAATTATTTAGTCAATTCTGTCTCGGAAAATAAAAGGGAGGAAAAAATATGGCTCAAGAATATGACGTAGTAGTAATAGGAGCCGGACATGCTGGTATTGAAGCAGGGCTCGCTTCAGCACGACGTGGCGCTAAAACATTAATGCTGACAATTAATTTAGATAACATTGCATTTATGCCATGTAACCCATCAGTAGGTGGGCCGGCAAAAGGAATTGTAGTACGTGAGATAGATGCTTTGGGTGGTCAAATGGCGAAAACAATCGACAAGACGCATATCCAAATGCGTATGCTCAATACTGGTAAAGGACCAGCAGTAAGAGCGCTTCGTGCACAAGCAGATAAAACGTTATACCAACAAGAAATGAAAAAAGTAATTGAAGATGAAGAAAATCTTGATATCATGCAAGGCATGGTGGATGACTTAATTATAGAAGACGAAATAATCAAAGGCGTACGTACGAATATTGGTACAGAATATTGGGCAGATGCAGTTGTTATTACAACTGGTACGTTTTTACGTGGTGAAATTATATTAGGTAATATGAAATATTCAAGTGGTCCAAACCATCAATTACCGTCTATTTCGCTTGCTGATAATTTAAGAAATCTTGGATTTGAAGTAGTGAGATTTAAAACAGGTACGCCACCACGTGTTAACGCGAAGACCATCGATTATTCAAAAACAGAAATACAACCAGGTGACGATGTAGGTAGAGCATTCAGCTTTGAAACGACTGAATATATTCTAGATCAGCTACCATGTTGGTTAACATATACAAACGGTAATACACACCAAGTCATAGATGATAACTTACATTTATCTGCTATGTATTCTGGAATGATCAAAGGTACTGGCCCTAGATATTGTCCTTCCATCGAAGATAAATTTGTAAGATTCAATGACAAACCAAGACATCAACTTTTCTTAGAACCAGAAGGTAGAAATACAAATGAAGTTTATGTACAAGGTTTATCAACGAGTCTTCCAGAACACGTCCAACGCCAAATGTTAGAAACAATTCCTGGCTTAGAAAAAGCAGATATGATGCGTGCAGGCTATGCTATCGAATACGATGCACTTGTGCCAACCCAGTTATGGCCAACATTAGAAACTAAAAAAATTAAAAATTTATATACAGCAGGGCAAATTAATGGTACTTCAGGTTATGAAGAAGCGGCAGGCCAAGGTATTATGGCTGGAATTAATGCAGCTTCTAGAGTATTAGGAGAAGAAGAAGTTATTTTAAGCCGTTCAGATGCTTATATTGGTGTTTTAATTGATGACCTTATTACTAAAGGTACAAATGAACCTTATCGTCTATTAACATCCCGTGCTGAATATCGCTTATTATTAAGACATGACAATGCAGACTTACGTTTAACAGATTTAGGTCATAAACTTGGCATGATTTCTGAAGAACGCTATGCAAGTTTTAATAAAAAACGCCAAATGATTAAAGACGAACAAGCACGCTTGAATGGAATTAGAATTAAACCTCACGAACGTGTACAAGAAATTATTGAAGCACAAGGCGGATCACGTTTGAAAGATGGTATATTAGCCTTAGAATTATTACGTCGACCTGAAATGACTTATGACTTAATTCTAGAAATTTTAGAAGAAGCACATCAATTACCTGATGATGTAGAAGAACAAGTTGAAATTCAAACGAAATATGAAGGCTATATCAATAAATCATTACAACAAGTTGAAAAAGTAAAACGTATGGAAGAAAAGAAAATACCAGAAGACTTAGATTACAGTAAAGTTGAAAGTTTAGCGACTGAAGCACGAGAAAAATTAGCGGAAGTTAAACCGTTAAATATTGCTCAAGCGTCTCGTATTTCTGGTGTAAACCCAGCAGATATTTCAATCTTATTAGTATTTTTAGAACAAGGTAAAATTCAAAGGGTGGAAAGTTAAGATGAGTGTAGAATGGTTAACTGAGCGACTCAGCACACAAGGTATAGCACTTACAAAGAAACAACAACAACAATTTCAAACGTATTACCAAATGCTCGTTGAATGGAACGAAAAGATGAATTTAACTAGTATTACTGAAGAACATGAAGTGTATTTGAAACATTTTTACGATTCAATTGCGCTGAGTTTTTATACGGACTTGAGACAAGCATTAACAATTTGTGACATTGGTGCTGGTGCTGGTTTTCCAAGCATTCCATTAAAAATAATTTATCCTCATTTAAAAGTTACAATTGTAGATTCATTAAACAAGCGAATACATTTTTTAAATCAATTAGCAGATGCATTAGATTTGGAAAATGTGAGCTTCGTACATGATCGCGCAGAAATTTACGGAAAGGGAGACTACAGGGCGTCTTATGATATCGTAACTGCGCGCGCAGTTGCTAGACTTTCCGTATTAAGTGAGTTATGTTTACCGCTAGTTAAAAAGGGTGGACAATTCATTGCTTTAAAATCAGCTAAAGGCGAAGAAGAATTAGAAGAAGCGCGTTTTGGTATAGGAGTCCTCGGAGGTAAAGTTCAGGATGTCATTTCATATGAATTACCGGAAGACGCTGGTGAGAGGCAAATGATAAAAATAGGTAAACGAAGTGAGACACCTAAAAAATATCCTAGAAAGCCAGGAACGCCCAATAAGTCTCCGTTACTTGAAAAAGAAAAGTAATTCAATACAACTAATTTAGAGGGAGCGCATAGACTATGAAGAAACCTTTTTCTAAATTATTTGGTTTAAAAAATAAAGATGACATTGTTGGTTATATTGAAGAGGATCATAATAATGGTGTTGAATCTATTCATACTGAACGTATTGTGCCCAATCGTTACCAACCAAGACAAGTATTTGAGCCAAATAAGATTAAAGAACTCGCAGAATCTATAGATGAGCATGGATTGTTACAACCGATTGTAGTACGTCCTATAGAAGAGGGCATGTTTGAAATCATTGCAGGAGAGCGTAGATTCAGAGCTTTACAATCGTTAAACAAAACGCATGCAGACGTTATCATAAGAGACTTAGGTGACGAAGAAACAGCAGTTGTCGCATTAATAGAAAATATCCAACGTGAGAATTTATCTGTCGTTGAAGAAGCAGAAGCTTACAAAAAACTTTTAGAACTTGGAGAAACGACACAAAGCGAATTAGCTAAAAGTGTAGGTAAAAGTCAAAGTTTTATAGCAAACAAATTGCGATTGCTAAAATTAGCGCCTAAGGTCATTGAACGTTTACGTGAAGGTAAAGTTACGGAGCGTCATGCGCGTGCAATGTTGAGTTTGTCAGATACTGAACAAGAAGCTTTAGTTGAAACGATTATTAGTCAGAAATTAAATGTGAAACAAACTGAAGCTAGAGTAAAACAAAAAGTGGGCCCTGAAAAAGTGAAAGCACAAAGATTCGCATTTGAAAAAGATCTTACTGATGCACGTGAAGCTGTAGGCAAAAGCTTAGAAGAAATAGAAAAAAGCGGCGTGAAGTACGAGCATCAAGCGAAAGACCACGATGACTATTATGAAATAAAAATCAAACTATATAAAAGGTAGTATTTAGCGTTTACGCATATATCTATTGCCTCACAAAGTACAACACCGTTTAAAGGTCAGAACGGCGTTGTACTTTTTTATTATCATTTTTCATACTATTGAGTTTAAGTTATTTAGAAAAAGATATGTAACACTATTTTATAAAAACAAAAAGCCTATAAAATTCTTTAAGTAGCATTGTAGAAAAGCAAAATATGTGATTAAATTAAGAAAACGCTTACATATATATAAAGGGGGACTATAATATGATTACGTTTATTGTATCTATTATTTTATTAGTTATAGGTTATTTCACCTATGGGAAATATATCGATAAAATGTTTGGAACTAAAGAAGAAAGACCAACACCAGCTTATCATCAACGCGATAATGTTGATTACTTGCCTATGAAAACATCATCCAACTCATTGATCCAATTGCTGAATATTGCAGGAGTAGGGCCTATATTCGGACCAATCATGGGGGCGCTATATGGACCCGTGGCATTTATTTGGATTGTTGTAGGCTGTATATTTGCGGGAGCAGTACATGATTATCTGACTGGAATGATTTCAATTAGAAACAAAGGGGCACACTTACCTGAACTGGCCGGGAAGTTTTTAGGTCAAGTCATGAAACACTTTGTCAATATCTTCTCTATTTTATTATTACTACTTACGGGTACTGTTTTTGTAACAAGTCCAGCACTGTTATTACATAATTTATTAGATGGACGAATTGCATTAGGTATTATTATCTTTGTTATTTTTGTTTATTATATTTTATCTACGGTTTTACCTATAGATAAAATCATTGGACGCGTTTATCCAATTTTCGGCGCATTGTTATTAATTAGTGCAGTAGGTATAGGATTCCGTCTTATTCAAACAGGTGCACCGATACCTGAAATTAACCTGAAAAATATGCATCCAGATGGCGCGCCAATCTTTCCATTGCTCTTCTTTACGATTACTTGTGGTGCTTTATCTGGTTTCCATGCTACACAAACGCCTATTATCTCAAGAACGACAAATAAAGAGAAAAATGGGCGTTTTATTTTCTATGGTATGATGATTGCTGAAGGTATTATAGCGATGATTTGGGCAGCAGCAGGTATGAGTTTATTTAATGGTTATAATGGCTTGAACGAGGTCTTAGCTCGTGGTGAAGCGGCGCTTGTTGTCAGCGAAGCCTCACATCTTCTATTAGGTTCTGTATTTGGTACGATCGCAGTACTAGGCGTTATTATTTTACCAATCACAAGCGGTGACACATCCTTCCGTAGTGCGCGTATGATTATTGCTGATTATTTAAATTATGGCCAACGTAGTATGTTAAAACGTGTAATAGTAGCCATACCTTTATTTATTGTGAGCTTTGGTTTAACTCAAGTAGACTTTACAGTACTTTGGCGCTATTTCTCATGGGCAAACCAAACAACAGCGGTAGTTGCTTTATGGGTAGGCGCGATGTATTTACTCATTGCGAAAAAGAATTTTTGGGTCGCAGCTATTCCTGCTGTATTTATGACTTGGAATATTTTCACGTACATTTTAAGTCAGAAAATTGGATTGGGGCTGGATCTTAATTTAAGTTATTTCATAGCATTTGGTTTAACAATATTGTGGATTGGTTATTTTGCTTATCAATATAAAAAATTAACTGCAGGCGCTACATTTGAATTAGACCATCCGATTCAATACCAACAACAAACAGTATAAAATATTGAATTTTAAATTATAATCATAATTATATCTGAAATGTGCGATAGCATGATACGAGCAATCTAATCCATTTTTGGAGTGGTATACGCGATTAAATGAATTGTTTTAATTGCTATCCTACTCCTTTTGTGTATGTCTAAGGTGAGTCTTAAAATGCTGCTATATCAATGTATCAAAGGGTTTTGTCACTATAAAAAGTGCGCATGTTGAAAGATTTTGATAGTCTAAAATAAAGTACCATTATACTCTCTATATTGAAGGAGCTAAACAAATGAACCTAGGCCATCAAATTAAGTATTTCAGACAACGTGATCATTTATCACAAGAAGATTTAGCTGAAAAATTATATGTTTCACGTCAAACAATTTCTAATTGGGAAAATGATAAAAGCTATCCTGATGTACATAACTTATTAATGCTTAGTTCTTTGTTTCAAGTTTCTTTAGATGACTTAGTCAAAGGAGACGTGGAGATTATGGAACAAAAATTAAAACAAGCTAAATTTAACGTATGGGCACATTTAATGACATGGCCTATGCTGTTAGTAGCCATTTTAGCAGGCCCAGTTATTTTATATTCGAATCTTTTAGGCGTAGTGGTTGAAATTTCACTTATAGCACTTAGTATGATTGCAGCATTTAAAGTTGATTCGTTAAAAAAATCATATCAAATTCAAACATATGATAGAGTTGTGGCATTTATGAAAGGAAACGACCCTAACGAAGTGCATAGTAGCAAATTACGGAATACTTTAACATTTATTTATAGTTTTGTACTTTATGTAGGTTCGTTTATTATCATTATGCTGCTCAGTATATACATAGTTGGTTTACTCTATTAAGTTATGATTAAGACGCCTTATAATATGAACTGTACGTTTATTATAAGGTGTTTTTATTTAATATTTGGCTATGACATCTACAAAAGATAACTATTCTATCAGTAGTATACATATTAAATTAGTAATAAATTTTTTCTAGGAGAAGAATTTTAAAATATGAAACTTAGTATTGCTTTACCTATCAAGAGTGATTAATATAAAGTTAATAAATTATTAATAAAATATTAGAAGAAATGATTAAAAATGAGATAGGAGTGATTGTATGTTTAACTTTTTAAAACCAGCAAAACATGTTGATCCATTGCCATCTGAGCAAGTAGATGATACCTATAAAAAACTTCGTTTACAAGTCTTCTTAGGTATTTTTATCGGCTATGCGGGTTATTATTTATTGAGAAAAAACTTTTCACTAGCGATGCCTTCATTAATTGAGGACGGGTTTAGCAAAGGAGAACTTGGTATCGCACTTTCAGCGATTTCGATAGCCTATGGTTTTAGTAAATTTGTTATGGGAACTGTAAGTGATCGAAGTAATGCGCGTATCTTTTTAACGTTAGGCTTGATACTTACAGCAATAGTAAACTTATTATTAGGGTTTGTCCCATTTTTCACTTCTAGTATAACAATCATGTTTATCATGCTATTTTTAAATGGATGGTTTCAAGGTATGGGATGGCCACCCTCTGGGCGTATACTTGTACATTGGTATAGTGTAAGCGAACGTGGTAGCAAAACATCTATTTGGAACGTGGCACACAATGTGGGCGGAGGTCTTATGGCGCCCATCGCAACTTGGGGTATCTCTATGACAGCAATGTATAATTTTGGTTATTTAAAAGGCTTTGAAGGCGTGTTTATTTATCCAGCATTGCTTGCTATCGTTATCGCAATTATTTCGTATTGTTTAATTCGAGATACACCTCAATCACAAGGTTTACCACCGATTGAACAATATAATAACGACTATTCAACATCTTCACGTGAAACGCTTGAAACAGAATTAACAACAAAAGAGATATTATTTAAATATGTATTAAATAATAAATGGGTGTGGGCCATTGCCTTTGCTAATATCTTTGTATATTTTGTACGTTATGGCGTGTTAGACTGGGCGCCTACTTATTTAAGCGAAGAGAAACAATTCAATTTGAATGAATCTGGTTGGGCTTATTTCTTATATGAATGGGCGGGTATACCAGGAACACTACTGTGCGGTTACCTTTCAGATAAAATATTTAAAGGTCGTCGTGGACCTGCGGGATTCTTCTTTATGTTAGGGGTAACGATCTTCGTACTTATATATTGGTTAAACCCTCCAGGTCATGCTTGGCTCGACAACTTGTCTCTCATTGCAATAGGCTTTTTAATCTATGGTCCAGTGATGTTGATAGGTTTACAAGCATTAGATTATGTACCTAAAAAAGCGGCTGGGACTGCTGCAGGATTAACAGGATTGTTTGGTTATTTATTCGGTGCAGTGATGGCTAATATAGTTTTAGGTTTTGTCGTGCAACATTTTGGTTGGGATTTTGGGTTTGTCTTGTTAACAGGTATTAGTATTCTAGCAATGCTCAGCTTTATCCTAACTTGGAATAAACGTGGGCAAGAACAATTACATTAAGGTTGGAACGATTTATAAAAATTTGAATATCTGCTTAATATTTAGATTATAAATTAAAATGCATTATGGTATGAATAATATAAAAAACTTTTACATTTAAAAAATATCGAAAGGGGCGTAATAGTAATCAATGTTTATTAGTTGATTTCTATCTCGCCCTTTTTTGTATATAAAATAAAAAAATTATATAAGTTTCTATTTAACTTATTAGAATTTTCTGATAATATAAATAACATATGTAATCGCTTTCAGATAAAGGGGGATTTTTATGAAAAAGTGGGGGATATTCATAATCGCACTGTTAATCACGCTTTCTGCTTGTGGAAAGCAGAAAGAATCAAGTGCTGAAAAAGAACAATTTCCTAACGAAACAGTAGAAATTGTTGCACCAGCTTCTCCAGGTGGGGGATGGGATACAACTGCACGTGCTGTTCAAAAAATTATGATTGATAATGACTTAACTGAACAAAATATTAATGTGATTAACAAACCAGGTGGCGGTGGCGAAGTCGGCTGGCAGTACTTAAAATCACGCTCACCTAATACGATTTCAATTAACTCAAGTTTATTGTTATCAAATAAAGAGTTGGGGCTTAGTGATTTAGGTACAGAAGATTTTACACCAATCGCTATTTTAGCAACAGAATGGATAAGTTTAACCGCTTCTAACCAATCTAACTTAGATTCTGGTAAAGAAGTGATGGAAAAGCTTAAAAAAGATCCTAAATCATTAACGATTGGTGTTGCACCTGGATTAGGTAATAACGATCACTTAGCATTTGTCCAAGCGGCTAAAGCGTATGGTGTTGACGTTGATAAACTTGACTTTTTAGTTTATAAAAGTGGCGGTGATTTACAGACTGCATTATTAGGTGGTCATGTTGACGTTGCTTCAACTGCTGTATCAGAAGTTAAAGAACAGCATCAGACTGGTAAATTGAAAATGTTAGCTGTTACGTCAGATAAACCAGTTAAAGGCATTGAAGATGTACCAACATGGAAAGATCAAGGCATAGATGTTGTATTCCCGCATTGGCGTGGTGTGATGGGTCCTAAAGATATGACACCTGCTGAACGCAAGTACTGGGATGAAACGATGAAGAAAGTCGTTAAGTCAGATAGTTGGCAAGAAATAAGAAAAAATAATGATTGGGAAAATTTTTATAAAGATAGTGAAGAAAGTGAAAAATTCTTAAAATCACAACAAAAGAAATATAAACAACTTGTTAAAGACTCAGGTTTAAAATAAGGGGGGAGAAAGGATGTCACGACTTGTATTTCCAGTATTATTAATTATATTTGGCATCGTTTATATCACGTTGACATTAAATTTACAGAAATCAAATATTGGTGATCCTAATAGTCCAATGTATTTTCCAATGCTTTTAGGTATATTGCTGACGGTGATGAGTTGCATCTATTTTATTCAAGAATATAGAAAAAGGCATTTAACGTTTAAAGCTTTTTCTCAACTATTCGAAAAAGCGACGTTTATTCGTATTATCTTAACGATTATTTTAGCAGTTATATATGCTTTTATATTTGAACGCTTAGGTTTCCTAGTTTCAACGGTTCTCTTTTTAGGCGCTATTATGTTTTTAATCAACGGATATCAAAGATGGCTGCAAAATATTTTAGTGACAGTGATTTTTTCTGGTATTGCATGGTACACATTTTCACAATTATTAGACGTAAGTCTACCATAAGGGGGTAAATAAATGGGGATAGATATCAATAGTTTTATAGATGGATTGTCAACCGCATTACATCCAATGAACCTTCTCTGGGTTTTGATTGGGGGATTTTTAGGCACTGTAGTTGGTATGTTACCTGGATTAGGGCCTGCGACAGCAGTAGCAGTGTTAATACCTGTGACCTTTGGTATGGAACCAGTCAGCGCATTGATTTTAATGGTTTCGATATACTATGGCGCAATGTATGGAGGTTCAAGAAGTTCGATCTTGTTAAATACGCCTGGTGATGGATCAGCAATCGCTGCCACATTTGATGGGTATCCAATGACTAAGAAAGGCGAAGCGGGTAAAGCGCTAACAATCTCAGCCATTGCTTCTTTATTCGGTGGCATTATTGCTGTTATTGGATTTATTATTTTAGCCAAACCGTTGTCTGAATTTGCGTTAAAATTTGGTCCACAAGAATATTTCTTATTATTCTTATTTACGCTTTCCGCTATTGTCACTTTATCTCTAGGGAAAATGGTTAAAGGCTTTATTGCTATGAGTATTGGTTTAATTATTAGTACCGTAGGCGTAGATTTACAAACAAGTATATACAGGTTTACATTCGATTTACCACATTTAAGTGAAGGTATCAACTTTTTAGTAGTTATTATTGGTGTATATGCAGTAGCTGAAGTGCTGTTTAATTATTTAAACTTAGATACATTAAAACCACCTAAAGCTGATTTAGGTTCTATGAAATTAACTAAAAAAGATTGGAAAATGACACGCGGGGCTATGCTTAGACAAAGCCCAGTAGGCTTTTTAATTGGTGTATTACCAGGCGCGGGTGGTTCAATTGCAGCTATGTTAAGTTACTCTACTGAGAAGCAAATATCAAAAAATGGAAAAAAGTTTGGTAAAGGACAAATTGAAGGCGTAGCCGCACCTGAAGCGTCGAATAACGCAGCATCTGTAGGCGCTTTAATACCGTTATTAACAATGGGTGTTCCCGGTTCAGGTACAACAGCGGTTATCTTAGGTGCAGTAGTTATGTTAGGGTTACAGCCAGGTCCCTTACTGTTTGAAAATGAACCAGAGACGATTTGGACTTTAGTAAATAGTATGTTTATTGGTAACATTTTTTTAGTTATTTTAAATATCGCGTTAATTGGGTTATTGTTAAAAATTTTACGTACGCCACCAAAAGTATTATATCCGCTTATTATGGTGCTCGCATTTATCGGTACATATACATTAGGCTATAGCGTGACAGATTTATATATTTTAGTTATTTTTGGCATTTTAGGATTGATAATGAAATTGTTAGCATTTCCTATGGCGCCGTTAATTTTAGCAGCTATTGTTGGTTCGGATATGGAACAAAACTTCCGTAAAAGTTTAATCGTTAGTAATAATAATGTAGGTGATATATTTATTGGTTCGCCAATATGTATTATATTAACATTAATGACCCTACTTGCTTTGTTTTATCCGTTAATATTAAAAGGTGTCAAACGTTTGAAAATAAAAAATTAATACTGTTAAGCGTAGCATAGGATAGAAATGGTCCTTTTCAATATATTTCATATCCTTACTTTAGCAAGATTAGCTAAAGTAAAAGCATACGAGAATTGAAATGCTTTATAGATAATCAGAGACCTAACCGGGTCTCTTTTTTTGTTTTTTAAGGGTTTGATTAACAATTTAATTGTCTTAAATGATTTAGATGATGTAAATAAGGTTAATAAGTATGTAAATGGAAGAAGTGATAATTACTGGAGAGATAGTTTGAATCACTTTGCGAATCCTCGTCAGCGTGGGTGTTTTATAAGAGAAGGGATATTATGTTATTTCAATTAGATTTATTTTTGAGAATTTTCTTGTCTGTTATTTGTGGTTCAATCATCGGGTACGAACGTGCGCAAAGGTTAAAAGCAGCTGGCATAAGAACGCATATCTTAGTTGCAGCGGCGTCAGCGCTTTTTATAATAATTTCTAAATATGGTTTTAATGATATTTTAAATGCACATGATATTATTTTAGATCCTTCAAGAATTGCAGCACAAGTAGTAAGTGGTATCAGTTTTATAGGTGCAGGTACGATATTAATTAAAAATCAAAGTATCGATGGTTTAACAACTGCGGCTGGATTATGGATAACTTCAGGCGTAGGTATGGCTTTAGGTGCAGGACTTTATTTTATTGGTGTGATAACGACAATATTAATCATAATGATTCAATACTTTTTAAGAAAAAATCACTTATACCAAATGTTTATCAAAAAAGAAACGATTCGTTTTTATATCAAAGCAAATTACTCAAACCATGTTAAACAAGATATTGACAATATACTAAAACAACATGATGTATCAGACATTACTTTTAGTATTAACCGCATTGAACAAGGTACAATATATTTAAATGTTACTGGAAAAGCAATTTCAAAAAAATACAATAGTAATCTATTTATTGAAACATTATTCAAACTAACAGATATTAGTGCGGTCATTAAGCAATGAGTCGATAAAGCAATATATTTCAATAATAATGGTTATTTAATGAATAATTTATATAAAAAGGTGGTAATTAAATAATAAGGATATACTACTAATTTCTATAATAAATATAGCGCATTGGCTAGTTTAATTTATTAAGTAGATAGTTACGTGATTAAAGCGTAATTTAATTTATTAGTAAATGAGTATTGTGGCACCAAAAAATACTTTAACGACAAAACTGATTCATATTGTTTTGATTTCGTTAACTTAAGAAAGGTGATTTATTATGTATAAAAATATTTTACTACCGTACTCTTTTGAGAACGATTTTGATAACATTCCAGAGAATTTAGCTAAATTAGTTGAGGAAACATCTACTGTAGTCATTCATAACGTGATGACTGAAAATGATTTATTAGCAAGTGTACGATATGAAAATAAACATAAAGAAGACATTATAAAAGAAAGAGAAGAAGCACTTGCTCCATTTCTTGAAAAACTAAAAGCATTAGGTATTAATTATAAAGTGGCCATCGAATTTGGCCCTGTCAAAGACACTATTCTTGAGAGAATTCAATTTGGAGATATAGATGTCGGGGAATTTGATTTAGTTGTAATGAGTAACCATCGTGTAAGCATAGATATTAAACATGTACTAGGCGACGTGACGCATAAAGTGGCTAAGAGAAGCCCTATACCAGTGTTAATTGTGAAATAGATTGAATCTGCACAATATAGAATATTAGTAGATGAAATAGCACAAAAAATGACTTTTGATGATGGTTATTTTTAGAGACTAGAGCGTAATCATAGAAATTACGTTACTAGTCTTTTTAATTTTTTAAATTAATTAAAATATCAATGTGTTTTTTTAATAATTATAAAATTTTACAAATTAGGTAGAAACTATTTTTCTTTCAAAACCCCTTTCATGACAGGGTTAATAGACTTTTGTGTTCACAAATTTCCCTTAGTTGCTGTTGTTTTAATACATAAAGTCTGTTATTCTGCTAATGTTCAATTATAAGGGAGGTTACTCATTTTGGAAAATAAACAACATAATGCGAGTGGGAAGAAACTGTCTTCTGTTTTTACTTATAGTATTATTGTTATCGCAATCGTTGTATTATTAGGTGCTATTTTTCCAAATCAGTTTAATGAAATAGGAACAAATATTACTGGTTGGATTACTGAATATTTTGGTTGGTATTATATGGTTATTGTAGCGCTAATGATTTTCTTCTGTGTCTTCTTAATATTTAGCCCAATTGGTAAATTGAAATTGGGTAAACCGGAAGATAAACCAGAATTTAATACAATTTCATGGTTTGCGATGTTATTTAGTGCTGGTATGGGGATAGGTTTAGTATTCTGGGGAGCAGCTGAACCGATCAGTCACTTTGTGTCACCGCCTACTGGTGAACCTCAATCAGCAACTGCTTATAAAGAAGCATTAAGAGGTGCGTTCATGCAATGGGGATTCCACGCATGGGCAGTTTATGGTGTTGTAGCATTAGCACTAGCGTACTTCCAATTTAGAAAAAACGAACCTGCATTAATTTCAAAAACATTGCGTCCAATTTTCGGAAATAAAGTGGATGGCCCACTTGGTACGATTATTGATGTGATTTCTGTCTTTGCTACTATCGGTGGTGTAGCAGTATCTCTAGGTTTAGGGGCAATGCAAATCGCAGGTGGCTTGAACTACTTATTTGGTATACCAAATAATATTGTAACGCAAGGTATTATCATCATTGTCGTGACAATCTTATTCTTAGCTAGTGCGTGGTCAGGCTTAAGTCGCGGCATTCAATATTTAAGTAACGCTAATATTGGTTTTGCAGGCATTATTTTATTATTTATTTTTATCGTAGGACCAACAATTTTAATTTTAAATATGTTAACTAGTTCTACTGGTGAATATTTAAATTCATTACTCTTTAATATGTTTGACACTGCGCCATTAGATCCACAAAAAAATGAATGGATGAAATCTTGGACATTCTTCCAATTAGCATGGTGGATTAGTTGGAGTCCATTCGTTGGTATATTTATTGCACGTGTATCTAAAGGGCGTTCAATTAGAGAATTCGTTTCTGGGGTTATGTTAGCACCAGTACTTGTAAGTTTAGTATGGTTTGCGGCATTTGGTGTTTTAGGTATTGAAACTGCTAAAGACAAACCAAAAATATTTGATATGCCACCAGAAACTGCGCTGTTTGGTGTATTTAATGAAGTACCACTTGGTTTTATCATATCAATTTTAACATTGTTATTAATTGCAACATTCTTTATCACGTCTGCCGATTCAGCGACATTCGTTTTAGGAATGCAAACAACATTTGGTTCATTAAACCCTTCAGCATTTATTAAAGTAATTTGGGGTATTGCACAAGCCTTGATTGCATTTATCTTGCTATTCTCGGGTGGAGATAATGGACTAAATGCACTTCAAAATATGGCGATTATGACAGCCTTGCCGTTCTCAGTCATCATTCTCTGTATGATGGTCAGCTTCTACAGAGATGCGAACAAAGAGCGTAAATTCCTAGGTTTAACACTTTCACCAAACAAACATAGATTAGAGGAATATACGAGAATTGCAGAACAAAGAGCTGAAAATAAAAATGAATAATTGCTATTATAGTTAAACAAAAAAGAGTATCTGGGACATAAATGCCATACTCAAAATAAAAATGCATCTTCATTTAGAATGAAGGTGCATTTTTATATTTAAAAGCTTTTAATTCTGAACCTACATACTTGTGTAGGCACATTATTTTATTTTGTAGTCTTTCACTCATACTATATCTCTTGGATGTCAGAAAAGGAAAGCATCATATTTTAATTTTATAATATTTTCTTTTCTGTACTGCATCTGTTTTTAGATCCACATGAACTCCATTTTCCGTCTTTGGATTTTTTGAAAAAGTGGCATAGTGTGTAACCTGCATAACTAAAGATAGCTAAAAAGATTACCACATTGATAATAACTGACATTTCATCACATCCTTAACTAAATAATAGTCCAACTTGATAAAAGATAAAGGAAAGTAAATAGGCCGTGATTAATGGATATGCTACTGCAAGTACTGTCCATTTTAATGAGTATGTTTCTTTACGAATCGTTGCAACAGTAGATAAACATGGAATATATAATAATATAAAAATCATAAATGAATATGCAGATAGCGGTGTGAATTGACTGTGTATTACGTTAACCAGTCCTGATTCGTCAGATGCATAAATGATAGCCATTGAACTTACAATGACTTCTTTGGCTAAGAATCCAGGTATTAATGTAGCACCTGCTTGCCATGAACCGAACCCTAATGGTGCAACTAACACAGCAAAGAGACTCCCGATTGAGTGTAAAAAGCTATCATCAACATCCACATTAAAACCACTCGGGCCTGTATAATTTAATAACCATATCATTACTGAGCCAGCAAATATAAAAGTCCCGGCCTTTTTAACAAAACCTTTAGCTTTCTCCCAAGTACTTCTCCACAGTGTCTTAATAGATGGCAGTCGGTAAGTAGGCAATTCAATGATAAATATAGAATCATCATTTTTTAGCACAGTTTTAGTTAGTAATACACTTGTTAATAATGCGACAACAATGCCTAGCACATAAAGACTCAGTACAATAAGCGCTTGATGTGCTTCGAAAAATATACCTACAAATAGTGCATAAACTGGTAACCTGGCTGAACAAGACATAAATGGGGCGATTAAAATAGTCGTTAATCGTTCTTTTTCACTTTCAATACTACGTGCGGCCATGATGCTAGGCACATTACAACCAAAACCAATAACCATAGGGATAAAAGATTTACCGCTAAGACCAAAGTATTCCATAATACGGTCCATGAGCGTTGCGATACGTGCCATATAACCAGAGTCTTCTAGAAGTGAAATAAAGAAGAAAAGCACCATAATCTGTGGTACGAATACAAGTACTGCACCTACACCAGCTATAATACCGTCTGTTATTAAATTCTGTAAGAAATCAACGATACCGATTTTATCCATGAGGTTGGATACAGCATCTGTAAATGAGCCACCTAAAAACTCATCTAGCGCATCAGAGACGGGCGTCCCGACCCAAGTAAACGTGATATGAAAAATAAGCCACATAATTCCTAAAAAGATAGGGATGCCTAAATATTTATTTGTTAAAATGCGATCAACGCGGTTAGTAAAATATTGTTTATCCTCTTTAGGATATTCAACTGTATCCTTTAACAGATTATCTATATAAATATTTCGAGTATTTTGGATGACATCTCTAATTGAATTATTTAATTTTTCTGACAATTTTCCGCGTAATGGTTTTATTTTTGCCAATACAGCGTCGTCAAGAAAATCGTAAATCTTTGGGTTGTCTAATAAAAATTGTATCGATATGAATCTTAATAATCTTTTTTCAATGGTTGGACAAGTTGCTAAATGTTTTTCAATAGATGAAATTGTAGATTCAACTTTTTCACCATAATTTAATTTCAATGGTTTATTTCTCGATAGTGTATGTCCTTTTAATGCATCTAGTAATTGGTGCGTACCTTTACCGTTTCTAGCAATAATAGGTAATAAAGGCAGTTTTAATTTTTTCATGAGTGCTTTTTGGTCAATATGAATACCACGTTTAGTAGCTACGTCAATCATATTTAAGCCAATAATTAAAGGTGCACCCAATTCCATAAGTTGGACTGTAAGTAACAAATTACGTTTTAATTGGCTTGCATCTATGATATTAATCATGCCTGAAAAGTCATTGTTTAATAAGTAATCTGTCACTACCGTTTCATCTTTAGATATCGGTGACAATTCATAAATACCTGGTAAATCGACTAAGTTTCCAATATGGGATTTAAGACGTCCTAGCTTCTTCTCTACCGTAACTCCGCTCCAGTTCCCTACATATTCATAAGTTCCAGTAAGTGCGTTAAACAAAGATGTTTTACCTACATTTGGGTTTCCTAAAATACAATAGTTGTTACTCATTTAAAGCCTCTAACTCAATCTGACATGCATCATAACCGCGAATACTTAAACACTGTCCATTTACTTCTAAAATACAAGGTCCTTTAAATAAGCATCTTTGTTTAATTTTTAATTTGGTACCATTGGTTAAACCAAGCGCATTTAAACGATGGCGCATATGCTGATTTTTAATTTTAATATTTTTGATTTTGTAGTTCTTTTTTAATGTTCCGCTATTAATACTTAACATCATACTCACTCTTTCTTGAAAGGGAATAATAATCATTATCGATTATACAATTAAGTTTAATACAATAGAAGTCGATGCAAATATAATTTTGTGAATATTTTGTTAAATATCATTACCTTTTGCATGTGTAATTGTGACGTTTTATTTTTAAAATTTTAATTAAATATAAAGTTTTAAGTGAGCAAAGAGATTGCTATTCTTTTAATGTAATATTACACTATATATAATCACTAATGGTAATGAATAAGAGACGTTGCTCCCCTTGTAGTACTCAGATAGTCTGTTAACAAATGTAATTAGATGTATTGGATTATCATGTATTTAAGTATACTTGTAAATAAGTCAATTGCGCATTTAAGTAGGAGGGATTTCAATGGTTATTCGGGATAATAAACGTATTAAAGTCAAGCGTTTAAACGAAACACGTTCAAGTGGTATTTCTGTCATGATTGAAGAAGGTGGTTTGGGAGCTGATCAATATTATCAAATTGAAAAGCAAAATGCGAAAACGTCTGAAGAGCATTTACATCAATTTGAACATGAAGTAAGTAAAAAGAATAACGCAGAACTATTAGATTTATTAATTATAAATGCGCAAGAAAGTACAAATAAAGCATACAGTGAAGCTTTAAAAACCATCCAACAAGAAGTTTTAAATCGAATGAAGTAAAATAATAAGTCTACGCATTGAAATGAAAGTGTTACTAATAAAAAGCTATTGTTTAAGTCATTTAACAGCTTAAACAATAGCTTTTTGTGTTTAAATAAGAGGTAAGACTAACGGAGCTCTAAAAAATTGAAATGATTCCATGCATTTTACTATTGTGCCTCCGAAAAGATTTAGTATAAGCATGTTGAAAAAATAGTCCAAGTCTAATAAAGCGGTGACAAATTCGTATTTGAAATGTTGAATCCCAGCGGGTTAAAAATTAAGTATTTATGTGATCAAGATGGTTCAACTTGTTTATGAGTTAAGTTTAAACCAAAATATCCGTATTGTATGCCGTTCAACATGATACGATAAAGTCGAAAATTGCTAACGTTTTGTGTTACAAGTTAAACTTATCAATACTGTAATAATCATTTCATTGTTCATTTCCTTTATGTTTATCATCAATTACATTGATATTTACAATATATAGTTAATATAACCAGCACTATATGGATATTTTATATCTATATCATTTAAACAATTAGAAGTTCAATAAAATTTTCCTTTTAAATATTATATACATCGTATTTAAAAATCACTATACTGGATTACGTGTTTGTATATTATTAGCAAGGAGAAAAGTAATGAGTATATTTAAACAAATCTTCCAAAAAGAAGATATTTCAAAATTCCAAAATAAGGATGCTCACTTAGAGCGTACATTAAGAGTTAGGGACTTTTTAGCTTTAGGCGTCGGGACAATCGTATCTACCGCTATCTTCACATTACCCGGTGTTGTAGCAGCAGACCACACTGGTCCATCGGTTAGTTTATCCTTTTTAGTAGCAGCCATTGTAGCAGCTTTGGTAGCATTTGTTTATGCTGAAATGGCATCTGTAATGCCTTTTGCGGGATCAGCATATACGTGGACTAGTATTTTGTTTGGAGAATTTTTTGGCTGGATTGTAGGTTGGGCATTAATTGCAGAATATTTAATCGCAGTTGCATTTGTAGCATCAGGATTTTCAGCAAATCTAAGAGGTTTATTAGAGCCGTTTCATATCTCATTACCTGATGCACTGTCTAACTCTCTAGGCACGAATGGCGGCATTTTGGATCTATTAGCGGCTGTTGTCGTAATTATTACTGCCATATTATTATATAGAGGTACATCAGAAGCAGCGCGTGTTCAAAATGCGCTTGTTATCCTTAAGGTATTAGCCATTTTCTTATTCATTGTAGTGGGTTTATCAGTTATAGATATTGGACATTATGTCCCATTTATCCCTGAATATAAAGCAACTACAGCTGGTGCTTTTGGCGGCTGGCAAGGTATATACGCAGGTAGTTCTGTTATTTTTGTTGCTTATATAGGTTTTGATTCTATAGCTTCAAACTCTGGTGAAGCGATTAATCCTGAAAAAACAATGCCGCGTGGTATTTTAGGTTCGTTATTAATTGCAGTAACCTTATTTATTGTAGTGTCACTTGTGTTAGTGGGTATGTTTGATTACGCACAATACAAAGATAATGCTGAACCAGTGGGGTGGGCGTTACGAATGAGCGGACATAGTACTGTTGCAGTCATAGTGCAGGCAGTCTCAGTGATTGGTATGTTTACGGCTTTAATCGGTATGATGATGGCTGGTTCGCGTTTACTCTATTCATTTGGTAGAGATGGTATGCTTCCTTCTTGGTTAGGTCAATTAGACAAGAAAAATCTACCTAATCATGCATTAATTACATTATCTATCGTTGCGATTATTATTGGTTCTGTATTTCCATTTGGCTTTTTAGCGCAATTAATTTCAGCAGGTGCGCTAGTAGCATTTATGTTTGTCACAGTAGGAATTTTTGCATTACGTAAAAGAGAAGGCAAAGATCTTCCTCAACCGGCATTTAAATTACCATTTTATCCGGTAATGCCAATTATTATTTTTATTTGTGTGTTTGCAGTTTTCTGGGGATTAAGTAATCAAGCTAAAATTTACACATTCATTTGGTTCTGTATTGGCATACTATATTATGTATTTTATCTGTTAAAAAATGCTAAAAACAAAGCATAACCATATCAATACACTAAAGGTTACAATATCTGTTAAAAACACTGAGAATGAGGGATAAAATGAAATTTATTAGCATTATCTTAGGCGTTTTAGTCATCGTTTCATGGCTGTTTGTTCTACGAGATTATAAAAAGGGTAATCAAAATAGTGAAAGTGCCAAAACTGTGATTTTAATTGCGTGCGTATTGACGTTCATAATGACAGTACTTCAAATTTTAGATTAATAAATGCAGAGAGCATGCCATTATAAAGTTTGTTGATAACTTCTGTGTGATTTTATGCATCTCTGGGTTTATCTGTATAATGTTAAACATGCTTAAAAATAAAAAATTGTATATATTATCAAGTGTATTATTTTTAGCCGTTTCGCTAGCATTGTTTATTTCTTAGTTTGACTCGTTAAAATAAAGGAAGCATCTGGACATATATAAATGTTTCAGATGCTTCTTTTATTTATATGGAAACTGAAATGAATGGCATCACAGTTAATTAATATTTGAATATTACTCATTATAAATAAACGCGTTGCTTACCATAAAAATCTTTGCTAATTAAAAATGAAAGTCCATAAATCAATAATTACTTTGCGCTTTTCTGTAAGGCAAGGAAACGTTAAACAAAGATGTCTACTATTTAATTAGTCACTTTATCTATAACATATTGTTCTCCTCTTACATATAGTGCTAATAGTTTATCAATAAAATGAACACGAGGGATAACCCAACATGATAATAATGCTGTAATGGTGCCTAATAGCGCGCCTACTATGACATCTAACGGGTAATGTACACCTACCCAAATACGCGAAATTGCCACAAGTATCGCTAAGGCTAACCAAATATATCTTAAGTTTTTCTTGAAAAATAAAAAAACAATACAAATAGAAAAGAACTGTATGGCATGGTCACTAGGAAAAGAATTATCAATCGCGTGATCAATGAGTTTATTAGTATTTTGCAATTCTACAAATGGTTGAAAATTTGAATGAATTTTTCCTAATAATTTACCGAATATTTCAGCAACAATAAATGATATTATTGCGCTTATCACCATTATTCTATTTTCTTTAGTACGAGTAAACCAATAAATAATCACGCCAGCAATTAAAATATACTCCATATATTTAGCTAAAAATATCATTAAAGGATTTAACAATTCTAGTTGATAGCTTAAATGATTGATAGCTTTGAATAGTTCCATATTGATTTCTGATAAATCCATCATAACACCTTCTTATAATTTTTTGATTTTATTAATTGAATATTTATACCGAAACTACTACTATATCAAATTAAAAAATTTAACTAAACCTAATTATTCAATCTTACTATTAATCTGCAATACAAAAATATTATTAACAATAAAATTTAAACTGAAAAAATTATTTAGCTATTGCTATTTGTATATCATTTTGGTTAACTAGAGGTTAAAGTTTTTACGTAACGAAAAAGTGCGGTACTTTAAGGAATTTAACTTTTTGTTTTGATAAACCAAGCGCACGTTAAAAACAAAGATACTAACCAACTATTACTTTTAAGAAAACGCGATTGATTTTTCTATTCGATTTTAGTAATGATGGTTCCACATGAATTTTAAAAGGAGCGGTATTATGATTGAAAACGAAAGTCTTCTTATTCGTTTATTAGAACAAAATGAATATTCACAATTTAGAAGTGCATTTTTAAATATACATCCGTATGAGCAGAGTGAATTTTTTATATCAATAGACAAAGAAAACAGAGCAAAACTTTATGAGTTACTTTCTGCTCGTGAAGTGGCTAATTTTTTAGGTTATTTAGACGTTAACGAAGATGAATATGAAGCTATTTTTGACGAGATACATGTGAATTATGCAAGTGAAATATTAGAACATATGTCGGATGACGATGCTGCAGATATATTAAACCAACTGTCCGAAGAGAAACGCATTACGTTATTAACGTTAGTATCGCAGGATAAATCAGCTGTTTTAAAATCATTAATGCATTATTATGAAGAAACTGCTGGAGGCATTATGACCAAAGAGTATGTCTCTGTGTCTACGAAAATGAGTGTAGGTGAAGCACTTAATCATGTGAAAGTCCAGTCACATCATGCTCAAACTATTTATGCTATTTATGCAGTAGATGATGATCATAAGTTAGTGGGTGTCATGTCTTTAAGAGATATTATTAATGCTGATCCATCCACTTCAGTTAATGAAATTATGAGTACAAATGTGGTGCATACAGATGTATCAACAGACCAAGAACATATCGCCCGAGATATTAGAGATTATGATTTAATAGCAATCCCAGTCATAGATTACCAAAAGCATTTGTTAGGTATTATTACTGTAGATGATATTATAGATGTCATTGAAGCAGAAGCGAACGAAGATTATTCAAAACTAGCTGGTATTGATGATGCCAAGTATCAAGAAGAGTCTATCTTTAAAACAGCTAAAAAGCGTTTGCCTTGGTTAATATTGCTCACTTTCTTAGGGATGATTACTGCTACAATATTAGGTTCATTTGAAGATACACTTGAAAAAGTAGCACTATTAGCAGCATTTATACCTATTATTAGTGGTATGTCAGGTAATACAGGAACACAATCACTTGCAGTATCAGTGAGAAGTATTTCCACAGGAGATATGAAGCATAAAAATAAATTCAAGCATGCTTTATATGAATCAGGTAGTGGCTTTATTTCAGGATTTGTCTGCAGTTTAATTCTGTTTTTAATTATTGTCATTTTATATGGTCAACCACTGTTAGCTACGATTGTTGCAGTTAGTTTAACTGTTGCGATGACTGTAGGCACAACAATTGGTTCAGTGATTCCATTATTTATGAATAAAATGGGCATAGATCCAGCTGTTGCAAGCGGACCGTTTATCACTACAATAAATGATATTGTGAGTATGTTAATTTATTTTACGTTAGCAACTTCATTTATGAGTTATTTAATATAACTAGATCATACACATAGATGTAAACAATCATACGATGACTTTATTTTAATGAAGTTTAAAGTATGAATGTTATGAGGTGAAGCAGAAATAAGTAATCAACATGTTTAGCTTGATTGCCTATTTCTGCTTTTTTCGCGATTTATTTTCTATTTTAACCAAGAGGAAGCATTATAATTTACGAAAAAGGGAATACAATGGCTGACTTCGTTAAGGAGGTTTTTATATGGACAAATTGAAAGGAAAAGTCGCTGTTGTAGTTGGTGGTACGTCTGGTATCGGGGAAGCGACTGCTAAATTATTTGCAAAAGAAGGAGCCAAAGTTGTTGTCAGTGGTTTAAAAAATGATCAAGGTGAAGCCATTGTGAAATCAATAGAAAATAATGGTGGTACAGCCACATTCATACAAGTTGATGTAACACAGAAAACGTCAGTGGATCAATGTGTAAATAAAGTACTAGATCACTATGGCACGATTGACATTTTATATAATGGTGCGGGTATCCATGATGCATATAAAGACGCATTAGAAACAGATGAACAAACATTTGATCAATTAATAGCTGTTAACGTCAAAGGCCCTTATTTATTTACTAACGCTATTTTACCTATTTTCTTAGAAAAAGGAAAAGGTAATATCATTAATATCGGTTCTCAATCTACATTTGTAGCTGGCGCAGGCGGTAACACTTATGTAACAAGCAAACATGCGATGGGCGGTTTTACTAAACAGCTAGCTTATGACTTTGGAGATAAAGGTATTAAAGCAAACTTAGTTGCTCCGGGATTCGTTGAAACACCGATGACAGAAGGTATTGAAGATGAGAGATTAAAAAGCATCCCTGAAGGGCGTGCAGGGAAAACACAAGAAATTGCTAATGTAGCACTATTTTTAGCTTCAGAAGATGCTTCTTATGTACAAGGAGCTGAAATTAAAGTTGATGGCGGTTGGACTACGGGTCGTTAGATTATAAAAATGAGTTTCAAGTATAAAGTAACTTCCTCTAAAATTTTCACTTTTTAGCGTGCAATTTAGAGGAAGTATATTAATTGATATCTTAAATTATTTTAATCTTACCACTCGTAAATTAGTTTGAAAATATAGTTATCTCAAGGCTGTTGACATAATAAAATTTTATCAGTTTCCTATATCGTAGGCTTTTGTTAAAGGAATGCGGTTATTTTAAATATCAGTGTAGTTTTTGATTTTAAAATCAGATAATAAATCATCATAATCAAGTACGTATTGTGAATGAATTGTATGATTGTCTTTGTCTTGTTTTTCTAATTCAATTGTAATGGTGTCACCTTTTTTGCTATATTTAACGACTTTTGGATCTGAGTAATCAGCTTCGTTACCAGACTTCACTACCTGTTTCATATGGTCAGCTGTATCAGTACCACTCTTTATATAGCTAGAAATATAACTATAGTCTTCTTCTTCGTATGCTTCATTCAAGTCTTCAGTATAATCTTCCATGAAAGATTGCACATCTTCTTTTATATCTTCATTTTCTTGATGTGATTTAATCTTGTCGTTATCAAATGATAAATCAACAGATACAGGATCGTTGCTTTCATCAGATTGAGGTACTTTAACTACATTAGATTTGAATGTTTTATCATCAACATGTGCTTGTGCATATACCTCTATTTTATCGTCGGATTGGTAGGGACCGTATAAATCATTTTCAAAATCATCTTGAGCTGCCATTTTTTTATTATTAATGTATAAATCTACTGTCGTATCACTATCTAGTTCACTATCATCAATGTTAATATCGAGATATTTTTCATTAAATTGTTCTTGTACTTCATTGTCATCAGACATGTTGATAGCTAGATAACCATCAAATTTTTTATCATCCACCGTTTTTTGTGCTTTTAATTTATAGTTTCCCAAAGGTAAGGTAGAAAAGGTTTTTGAATCATCTTCGGATAATTTAATTTTACGTTTTTTATCATTGTATTTATATGTAACTTTACTGTCAGATTCTGGGTTAATAGAGACTTTTTGCTTCGAGACTTCAAAGTCATAGTTATTAAACATCCCATATTTTTTCCCATTTTTATGAATATTAATCGCTTCAGTATCGTTTACGTCTATTGAAGTAGCATTAACTTTGTCTTCTTTCATATGTTTCGTTTTACTTTCAATATCGTTTGCTATTCTATCTGGGTTATCAGCATCTACAATATATTTATAAAAAGCCTTAGCTTCTTCTTTACTCAAATTTCTATCATTAAATACTAAGTGGTTGGCTAAATTTTTAGTATCACCTTTCTTTATATCTTCAGAAATTGTTTTAGCTTCATTTTCTGGTGATAAAGTTGCAGCCATTATTTTATACAAAATAAATAAAAGAACAATGATGACTACAATAATACCTATAATCAGATATTTCTTTTTATTGTGCTTGGGTGTAACGTTTTGACTTTGAAGAGGGTGACCGCATTGGGTACAGATTTTATGATTATCTTTGACCTGAGCGCCACAGTTTTTACAATATTTCATTTTCTCTCCTCCTAATAGTGATTGGGTTAAATTTTCGAAACAGTGTATAACTTTTAAACAAAGGATAATGAGTGTTTATTTGTGAAGGTAATAGGACTAATTGAAAATAAAGTGATTACAGTAGCATTTTTACTTAATTTGAGGAAATGGTTTGAAATCATAAAGTAAGCTATTTATGGCTTAAGTAACGCAACGCATCCAAGCTATTTTTAATGTTTTGAACCTTAATTTTACTTGTTCTATGTATATATTTTTACTTTGCTTGATACGCTTCTTAGCGTTGTATATCATATCTCTAAAATGATTATTGCCAAATCCAAATACGTTATAACTCAATATTTATTGTTTGGTCATATAAATTGAATTGTAACATATTTGCAAACATAGAATTAATATAAAATTGATTTTTTAGTATTGATATATAAATAAGTTATTTATATATCGTTATATACCAATTGTAAAAGTTAGTTTATCATTTTTAAAAATGATAATGAATATAGCATATAGAAAGGGGTATCTAAAGTAGATAAAAAACATGAATCCCAAAATATGTTTCAGGATTCATGTTATAGATTTAAGTTATATTGTTATAAAATGTTTTATTCTGTTGCATTTTGTTTTTTAAATGATAGAGCTAGGATGAGTGTGATAATCAATAAAATCCCAAATAGTTGGAAAATTTGAAATGTAACATGAAGCCAAACTGCGCTTGCCACGATTGCCATAACAGGTTCTATTGTCCCGAAAAGTGTCGTTTCTTTAGCAGTTAAATAATTTAAACTATTAACGAAGAAAAAGAACGCTATAGCAGTCCCGGCAATAATCCCGAAAGTCAGATATAATGACGTTGAAACTGTTAATGCTGACCATTCAAACTGCCATACAGGGGCTTTAAAGTTCATCATAATTCCAGAAATTAACATAGCCCATCCGACTACTAAAATGGATGGAAATGTCGTTAATAATCGTGTTGCATAAAGCGTATAAAAAGCGAGGGCTAAACCAGAGATAATGCCCCAAACTGTGCTTGGCATGGGAACTACCAATGCACTAAAAGATCCATTTGTCAGTAGCAAAAATGTGCCAGATAACGTAAGCATTATAGCGATGAAATCAAAAGCTTGGAAACGTTCTTTACGCCGGATGACATACCAAATAATGATATATACAGGTGCTATATATTGCAATAACGTGGCAATTGCTGCATTGCCATAATTAATAGATGCCATATACGCGTATTGAACAAGTAACATCCCAAAAATTGAAAAAATTAATAATTGAAATATGTGATGTCTGTTTTTAAATATGCTAAATATTGAAGACTTTCTATTCCTTATTTTGTAAATAGCTAATAATACAATACCACTTATCAGTAACCTGGCAGTTACATACCAATTTATGTCTATGTCTCTTTGTTGAAAAAGAAAATCTGATACAGTACCTCCTAATCCCCAAAAAGAAGCCCCGACAACTGCTAATATAATTCCAATCATACGATGGTTGTCTTTATTTATCATTTAATCACCTATAAAATATAAATATATTTATACTATAGCTTGAAAATTAAAGATATAATATATGAAAATTATCTAAAAGTATCAAAATATTGAGGTGGTTATTGATGTATCAAGAAATAATTGTAGAAGATACAAGAGAAGAATTAATACAATTTCCAAATAAACAGTGGAAACATGTTATTCTACATACTAATTTGGAACAGACTTTATTTGGTTATATTCCTATACATTGGCACCATGCATTGCAATTTATGTACGTTATTAATGGTGAAATAGATGTTTCAATAGGGGATAAAGTAATTAAGATTAATAAAGAAGACGGCTTATTTATTAATTCAAATATTGTTCATGAAATTCGGAGCGAATGCGCTGAAACGGAATATTATTGTTGGAATATTGAAATACCAGAAACGACATACGATTTGGAATTTAATTATGTAGCACAAATTATGAATAAAGCGAACCAAGTCCCGTATATTTATTTATCTCATATAGATGACCAACAAAATAAATTGATCAAAACAATCCATTCAGCAGGAAAAATATATGAAAACGCGTATCCATATTTTGAATTAGATATCACTGTTAAATATTATGAAGCATTAAAATGGTTATTACTTAATGTAGATAATATATGTGAGCATAAACCATATTATTTTGATCGTCGTATTAAACAACTGATGGCATATATGCAAAATAACTACCATAAAAAAATCTCGTTGCAAACGTTAAGTGAACAAATTCATATGAGCCAATCTGAAACAATTAAATGCTTCAAGTATTATGTTAACCAGACACCTATGCAATATTTAACAAATTTGCGTTTAGAGCGTAGTGTAAGAATGTTGTATAGCAAACAATCATATACAATTACAGATATTGCGATGGCATGTGGATTTTCAACCACAAGTTATTTTATTAAAGTTTTTAAAGAAAAATATGATTTAACACCTAAGCAATTTCAGAAGAAACAATTCACTCCTTATCACGTTTATAAGTATGATAAATAAAAATTGTTATTTTTATTTATAAAAAGATACAATATGCTTAATATAAAATAAAGGAGATTTTGTTGATGGATATTAAACTTATTGTTGTAGATATGGACGGGACATTTTTAAATGATGATAGCCAATTTAATAGTGAAAGTTTTCAATTGCTAAAGCAAAATTGTGAAGCACAGCATATTCGTTTTGTCTTTTGTACTGGAAAACAATGTGAACGTGTAGAAAATATTGTGGGAGATTTAGCAGCGAATACATTTATTGTTGGTGATAGCGCTACACGCATTAAATATAATGGAGATTTTATTTATAATGCTTCAATAGAAAACCAAAAGGCTAAAGAAATCATTAGAGCAATTAAAGAAATTGATAATACGCAAACCGTTTTAGCCTGTTCTCAAACAGGGGCATATGTATTGGATAGTACTTCGGAATCGGAGAGAAGATTGGTACATGGTTCATACCAACATGTGAATTATATTAAAGATTATAACGATATTGAAGAAGATTTATTAAAAATTACGGTGCACGATGCAAAAGGTAAGTGTAAGGACACTGCTGACCGTCTAAATTATTTTGAAAAAGATGTTTATATTGTAGCCTCAGATGAATCATGGATTGATATCGCAGAATTAGGTGTTAATAAAGGGAGCACAATAAATCGAATTCAAAATCTACTTCAAATTACACCAGCTGAAACAATCGCATTTGGTGATGGCTTTAATGATATAGATTTATTCAAAGCTGCCAAATATAAAGTAGCTATGGATAATGCTTACCCCGAGTTAAAACGAGAAGCTAATTTAATTGCAATTAATAATAATGAAGATGGCGTCGTTCAAACGTTAAATTTACTTCTAGGGTTTAAATAAAAAGAATTAAACTTTTCAATTAAAATCAAAAAAACTTTTTTAAATTATAAAATAAATAGCTCTTTATATGATAATATTTGTCTAGTGCATATTTTTATATGCAACGTATATATAAGGAGGCTTATGCATCGTGAATATAAAGCAACAGTCAAATAACAAATTGATTTTGGCTATCGTTTTAAGTGTATTAACGTATTGGCTTTTTGCACAATCGTTTATTAATATATCGACACAAGTTCAACATACATATCAGACAACACCAGGCGTTGTGAATTTGTCTGTGAGTTTAGCGTCATTTGCTACAGGGATTTTTATGGTGGGTGCAGGCGATGTTTCAGACAAAATAGGAAAACTCAAAATGACTTATATAGGCATCATTTTTGGTATTTTAGGGTCACTACTTATTATTGTATCTAGTGTGACGGCACTCTTATTAGTAGGACGTATGTTACAAGGGCTTTCTGCTGCTATTTTACTTCCCTCCACTGTAGGCGTGATTAATGAACAATTTAAAGGTAAAGAGATGCATAGAGCTTTCAGTTACCTTATGATTGGTAGCGTTGGTGGCATAGGGTTAGCATCAATGGTAGGTGGATTTATAGCAACTTATGTCAATTGGCAAGCTAATTTTATCATCTCTATTATCATTTCAATTATTGCATTTTGGTTATTATGGGGTACTGAAGAAGCAGAAAAGAAAAAAATCGATGCCAGACCATTTGATTATGTTGGTATGTTTCTGTTCGCAGTACTTATAGGAAGTATTACGTTATTTGCGACACAAGGATTTGAACAAGGATGGTTGAGTACGTTTTCGATTACTTGTCTTGTGATTTTTATTATTTCAACACTGATATTTATATTATTTGAGAGACAAAAATATGATCCATTTATTGATTTTTCATTGTTCCGCAATCGTGGTTTTGTGGGCTCTTCAATGATTAACGTCGTGCTCAATTCTGGTGTAGGAACGACGACCGTGTTTAATATGTATGCACAGATAGAATTAGGATTAAATGCCTTTCAAGCAGGTCTTGTGACAGTACCTTACGTGATTATGGCGGTCGTGATGATTCGTTTAGGCGAAAAACTCTCCTTGCGTTTTGGTGGGAAGCCATTGTTACTTGTAGGCCCACTGTTCCCAGCAATCGGCATTATGTTTATCAGTTTAACGTTATTACCAACACAGTGGTATGTAGGGTTTGTAGTATTCGGGTTTGTTATTTGTGCCATAGGTAACGGTCTGTGTGCCACGCCAGGTATTACAGTTGCAATTTTAACAATTCCTGATGAAAAAGTTGGATTGGCTTCAGGCATTTATAAAATGTGTGCCACGCTGGGCGGTGCGTTAGGTATTGCACTTAACACTACTGTTTTTGCCGCAGTAAAAGTCAATCATAGTGCCAGTGTAGCCGCTACTGCCTCATTTTTAACTGGTTTATCAATTATGATTATTGGAGTAATTCTGACTCAAATCATTATCCCAAAAAATATAAAAGCTTAACCAATCTCTTTTATTATAAAACAAATTTAAATTATATATTGAATATGATGAGAAACAGCTCCTTGTGAGCTGTTTTTTAATTTGTAGGCGTGCTTTCAATTCAATTAAGTTCGTAGCAATCATTGCGGACGCATGTTTATTTTCAAATTAAAGTCGAACTGGTACCTTAAATTGCAAAATCTGGTTCTTTACACTCGGAAAAGGGTATCTTATGATTTTTTGAAAACGGATACAAAATGAAAAAGGGGTAGATTAAAATGTTTAAACCAAAAGATTCATCTATGTCACCAAGATTTGTCGGTCCTAGGACTTTTATGAGATTGCCGTTTGAAAACACTTTAGAAAATGTTGATTTTTTAATCATGGGTGTACCGTTTGATACGGCCGCTTCAAATAGAACAGGCCAACGTTATGGTCCACAAAGTATAAGAGATTTTTCAGTTTTATTAAGACCTTATAACCCAGACCAAGGTATAAATATCTTTGATTATTGTTCGGGTATCGACTACGGGGATGTTGATGTTATACCGGGTAATGTATTGAAAACCTATGATCATATAACAGAAAAATTAGATCCTATTTTAGATCAAGGCATTATACCGGTAATGTTAGGGGGAGACCATTCGATTTCACTTGGACATTTGCGTTCTTTTGCAAAAAAATATGGTCCAGTATCGTTAGTACATTTTGATTCGCACAGCGATACTTGGGAAGATTATTTTGGAGAAAAATATGTTCATGGCACGCCATTTAGGAGAGCTGCAGAAGAAGGCTTAGTGGATACCAAAAAATCAATACAAGTTGGGATGAGAGGACCTTTATATGGCCCAGAAGATATGCAAAATGCTAGAGATTTAGGATATAAAGTGATTGAAATGAGAGAAGCTCGAAAACTAGGTATTGAAAAAGTCATAGAACAAATCCATCAACGTGTTGGAAATAGTCCTGTATTTGTTTCATTTGATATTGATTTTTTAGACCCTGCCTATGCTCCGGGTACTGGCACGCCAGAAGTAGGAGGTCCAACTAGTTTTGAAGCGTTAGAATATGTGAGAAAACTTGATGGATTGAATATTAAAGGCTTTGATTTAGTGGAAGTATTACCGACGTATGATTCAGGAGAAATAACTGCAGTAGCCGCTTCCTCTGTAGTGTATGAAATGATTACACTGATCGCATTAGCAAAACGTAGGAATAGTAACTAATATAAACGTGAACATTTGCGTAAAAAGGGATTGGTTAAATATATGTCAAGCATCGATTTTATAATATTTGCTGTTTATTTTGTCTTATTAATTTCAATCGGAATTTTAGGCGTAGTCAAAGCTAAATCTTCTAAGAAATATATGCTTGCTGATAGTAACTTGGGCGTGTTTATGTTGTTTGGATGTTTAACTGCTGTTTTTCTAGGCGGATCTTCAACTATCGGTTCTTCTCAATTAGGTTATGAAGTGGGCTTGTCAGGGTTTTGGTTTGTTTTCGCAATGGGTATTGGTATAACTTTTTTTGGTTTATTTTTTCTAAATAAAATTTTAAATATGAATGTATTAACGATTAGTGAATTATTATATAGGCTTTTTGGAAATAGAGTACGAATTATTGGTGCAATGATAACTGCGATGTATACTTTAATGATTAGCGTTACTCAAGTTATAGCAATTGGGGCGTTATTATCTGTTATTTTCCATTGGGATCTTAAAATAGCTATTTTAGTTGGCGGAGGCGTAGTTTTTATATACACAATTCTTGGTGGCATGTGGACGTTGTCTATAACAGATGTTATCCAGTTTTCTGTGATGACTATTGGTATGTTTTTAATTATGTTACCAGTAAGCTTACATAGTGTTGGCGGTATTGGTACACTAGTCAATGTACTCCCCTCGTCACATTTAAGTTTTACAAATATTGGATTCAAAGAAATCGTAGGATACTTTATAACCTACACGTTAGGCATTGTAGTAGGGCAAGATATTTGGCAACGCTTTTTCACGGGGAAAACTAAGCGCGTCGCTAAAGTCTCTGGTATATTAGTAGGCTTATATAGTGCGTTATATTCTATTGTTATGGTAGTTATTGGCATGTGTGCTTTTGTTTTATTCCCAAATATTCAAAATACACAAAATGTTTTTACTCATATGGCTTTTGAAACATTGCAGCCTGGTTTGTTAGGGATTGTATTTGCAGCGTTAGGCGCAGCAATTATGTCGACTGCTTCAGGGACATTACTTGCATCTTCAACAATTATTGCTAATGATTTATTAAAACCGTTCTTTTTCAAAACGATGAGTGATAAACAATATTTATTATTAACGCGGCTAACGACTTTTGGTTTAGCCATAATAGCTATGGTTATTTCTCTATGGATTAAAGAAGTTTTAGTAGCGATTGATATTGCTTATGCCATTTTGACAAGTGCCATCTTTGTGCCAGTTATATTAGGGTTATTTATTAAATGGATTACTGAAAGAGCAGCGTTTTTAGCTATTATCATCAGTATTGTGACTGTTTTTATAGGGTTAGCAATAGTAGGTCCTAATTCCAATCTCATAATTATATTGGCCATAATTTTAAATGCTATTACTTTATTAGGTGCTTCGTATTACGATAATAATCTGAGTAAAATTGCGAAAACAAAAAATAGTTAAACAATATGGTTAAAATGTTTTGAAAAGTTTGATACATCTACACACATACTTAAAATAAAACGCATCTTCATTTCTGTCGCGCACCCTACATGCTGAGCTTAAAATTCAACTTAAAGGGTGTGCTACGATTATGAGGGTGTTGTTTTTTTGCTTACTATGCTAAAGTTACACTTATATGAATTTTTAAGGGAGTGTTTATATTTTGAGCAAAGTTCGAGTTCGAAATTTAACCAAAGTGTTTGGTAAAAGAACCCAACAAGCGCTTAATATGGTCAAAGATGGGAAATCAAAACAAGACATTTTAGAACAAACTGATGCCACAGTTGGTGTTCATAATGTGAGTTTTGATGTAGAAGAAGGGGAAATTTTTGTGATTATGGGTTTGTCTGGTAGTGGAAAATCCACACTAGTGCGTTTAATCAATAGATTAATTGAACCTACTTCAGGAAATATTTACATAAATGAAGCAGACGTCTCAAAGATGTCAAAAGAAGCGTTACGGCAATTACGCCGTACAAAAGTGAACATGGTTTTTCAAAACTTTGGACTTTTCCCAAAACGTACTGTGTTAGAAAATGCAGAATATGGTTTGGAAGTTCGTGGTGTAGCCAAAGAAGAACGACAGAAAAAAGCAGAGAAAGCTTTAGATGATTCTGGGTTACTTTCTTTTAAAAATCAATATCCTGAACAACTTTCAGGAGGGATGCAACAACGTGTTGGATTGGCTCGCGCATTAGCGAATGATTCGGACATATTATTAATGGATGAAGCTTTCTCCGCGTTAGATCCTTTAATTCGTCGTGATATGCAAGATGATTTATTAGAGTTACAAGAGCGGCTTCAAAAGGTTATTATTTTTATTACACATGACTTAAATGAAGCATTGAGAATTGGAGATCGTATTGCATTAATGCGAGACGGTAAAATAATGCAAATTGGTACAGGCGAAGAAATTTTAACGAACCCAGCAAATGATTTTGTACGTGAATTTACAGAAGATGTAGATCGTTCTAAAGTGTTAACAGCAGAAAATATTATGGAGCATCCGCTCACAATTAATGTAGAAACAGATGGTCCAAATGTAGCGTTACAACGTATGCGGAAAGAAGAAGTGAGTATGTTGTTAGCTGTGGATAGAAAGCGTTATTTGAAAGGGAGTATAACAGCAGAAAATGCTTTAGACGCTCGTGAACAAGGGAAAACATTAAAAGATGTGATAGATAAAAATGTACAAAAAATTGATAGATATGCTTTAATAACTGATATTTTTAATTTAATCTATAATTCTCCTGCGCCACTCGCTGTAGTGGATGAAACGGATCGAGTTATCGGTGTAGTTGTGCGTGGCAGTGTCATCGGGGCAATGAGCGATAAAGATACTACTATAAACAACAACGGTGAAAAATCCAAGGAAAAAGAGGGGGCGAATATAGATGCTTGATTTTTTACAAAATGAGATACCTCTTTCTAATTGGGTTGATAGTCTGGTCGATTGGTTAACGAGCAACTTATCAGGATTGTTTTCAGTATTACAGGTAATTGGAGAATCAGTGATGGGCTTTACAACAAATGCCTTATTAGCGATTCCACCGCTATTAATGATGGTGATTTTAGTCATTATCGCTTACTTTGTTTTTAATAGAAAATGGGGATTACCCATATTCATTCTGATTGGGTTACTGTTTATCTATAACCAAGATATGTGGCAAGATTTAATGAATACTGTCACATTAGTTATTATTTCTAGTATTGTCGCGATTATTATTGGTGTACCATTAGGTATATTGATGTCTAAAAGTGAGACCATACAAAAAGTGATTAAACCGATTTTAGATTTTATGCAAACCATGCCTGGTTTTGTTTACTTAATTCCGGCCGTTGCTTTCTTTGGCATTGGTATGGTGCCGGGCGTCTTTGCTTCGGTTATTTTCTCTTTACCGCCTACTGTTAGAATGACAAATTTAGGCATACGTTCTATTTCTACAGAGTTGGTAGAAACGTCTAACTCTTTCGGGACGACTGCTTGGCAACGTCTGTTTAAACTTGATTTACCTATGGCGAAAGAAAATATATTTGCTGGTATTAACCAAACAGTTATGTTGACGCTGTCTATGGTTGTTATTGCTTCAATGATTGGTACACCTGGATTAGGTCAAGGTGTTTTAGCGGCTGTACAACGTTCTGAAGTAGGAAATGGATTTGTTTACGGTATCGGTATTGTTATTCTTGCAATTATTATAGACCGTTTTTCACAATCTATAAATCGCACAAAAAAGAAAAAAACACCTAAAAAGCGAAAGACAATCATGGCGGCCATCATTACAATAGTTGTTTTATTATTTGTTGTACTGGGTGCATTTTCTATTTCAGATGACTCTAATAAAGGTACAATCACACTGGCTTATGCACAGCAAGATGATCAAATTGTCTCTACTAACGTGATAGCGCAAGTCTTAGAAGAAGAGGGCTATACTGTGAATATGACTTCTTTAGACATCCCAGTCGTATGGGAAGCTGTTGCTAACGGAGAAGCTGATGCAATGACAGGTGCTTGGATACCAATTACACACCAAGCGCAATATAAAGCATTTAAAGATGACCTTGATAATTTAGGTTCTAGTATCAAAGGACAAGCAAAATTAGGTTTAGTTGTGCCTTCATATATGGATGTAGATTCGATAGAAGATTTGGAAAATCAAGCAGATAAAAAAATCATCGGTATTGAACCAGGTGCTGGTATTGTAAAAGCGACTGATAAAACATTGGACACTTATTCAAACTTAAATGATTGGGAACAAGTCGTTTCTTCCACCGGCGCGATGAATGCACAATTAGAACGCGCAATTAAGTCAAAGGAAGACATCGTTATCACAGGATGGAATCCATATTGGATATTCCAACGCTATGATTTAAAATACTTAGACGATCCCAAAGGAACTATGGGTCAATCTGAAAATATTAATACGATGGCGCGTAAAGGTTTGAAAAAAGATATGCCAGAAGCTTATAAAATTTTGAAACAATTTAAGTGGGGCGTGGATGATATGGAATCGATTATGTTAGAAATTGAAGATGGCCAAGACCCAGAAGATGCTGCTAGCGATTGGATTGATAACAATCGTGATAAAGTTGACGCATGGGTTAACTAAATCATCAGAGTTTGAAAAATACTCATAGATGATTTGAATATAAAAGAGCGTACTGACATATCTGTATTTATTAAAAATATACATTTGTTCATTATCTTTATCAGGGAGGGACAACGGAGTCTTTTAAGAAAAAAGATTTCTGTCTCGCCCTGTTTTTTTATGCATTTAAAATAGAATAAGATGATTGCTTTTTTGGAGGTATTAAACCCATTTTTTATAACTGAGAATGTATTTAATACATTTTATGCTTATCATTCTTAATGATTAAAAAGGTCATTAGCCCTAATCCCCATATGAGAAATAAAGGATCCCAAATAAAAGCTTGTCCTATAAAGCTTAATTTAAATCCAACTGACATTATGTCTAACAATTTTAACCATCCAACCACTGTATTTACGCCACCATGTATAATGAGTATGATGGCACCAATATAGGAAGTGAACCTTATAACTTTATTGTTTTTGTAATAAAGTATAAGCGGAATCCAAGTGGATAAAAGTTTAAACAATCCTATAAGAAACATGATTAGTAAAAGCGGATTACCATATGATTTTTTCATATCGAAAGTCCAGCCTCCAACAGTCATCAAACCTATTTCGCCGCCAAACGACCAGTAGAATGTTGCTAATGCATGTAAACTGCCCGCTAATAAGAATAAAATCATAGCAATATTTTTGATTAAAACTGATTTGCTTTTCATTTAAACAACCTTTCATTTTAAAATGACTCTTTAGTATAAGTGACTTTTCAAATACATGAATACTTAATTTCTGTTAAATACTACGGAACGATTCACTTAAATTCCAACACATAGTGATCATGTTGGTTTTGACTTCTAACTACCCTCTAATCGCCACTTTAAATAGACCTATTTTCTAAAAATAACTTTTTGTACTGTCATGACTAAAGTCACAATCATTCCTTCTAGTTACTAATTTCGTAAAATTAAAAATTTTTGCATAATTTTCAATAATAATGGTATATTACATGTAAGGGCTTACATTTATAAGAAAAGGAGAGATTTATAGAGCAAAACATATTAAAGAGGGATTAAATATAGATAGGAGAACCTGTATGAAAATTATTCCGTTTTCAGATTTGAAAAACATCATTAACGAAGGTGATGTTATAGCTCTGGCAGCCTTATCTACAGCAAATTTACCAGCTGAGATACTTAAAACGTTAGTCGAACAATATGATGAGGATCGATCACTCAATCATTTAACGATAATGCTCGCTAATGATATCAGTGATTATCGCGGAGACAGTTATGATTTAGATGCTTTCGTTTCAAGGGGTATGATTAAACGATTAATCACTAGTATTATTACTGGTTCACCGGTAACCATTCAAGCAATGCAAAATAATGATATAGAAGCTTATTATCTTCCTCAAGGCGTCATTACTACACACTATCGTGGAAGTACAGAAGCTTTACCAGGACCCATTACGAAAATTGGATTAAATACGAATGTGGATCCACGTTATTCTGGTGGGAAGGTCAATTCACGTACTACTGAAGATTTAGTTTCTTTAATTAATATTAATGATGAGCCTTATTTGAACTATCATTTTCCAGAAATCGATATTGCTTTACTAAGAGGCACTTATGCTGATGAAGATGGCAATATTTACATGACGCATGAGACGCATTTAGGAGAGGGTTTTAGTTTGGCGGCGCGTACACATAAAAATAACGGTAAAGTGATTGTTCAAGTTAAAGAAGTGATTCAAAATGGCCGTTTTAATCCGAGTGATGTTTTTATACCTGGCAAACTCATTGATTATGTCGTAGTAAACCGAGACCCTAAATATCATAGACAAGTGTTGCAAACATATTATGATCCGGCGCTCTCAGGGCATTATCAGATTACAGAAATGCGAGAACCATATATAGAATTAGGCACGCGAAAAGTTATTTTGAGACGTGCTTCTCAATTCCTACTTCAAGGAGATGTCATCAGTATTGGTTTTGGCATTAATAATGAGTTATCCAATCTTTTAACTGAAGAAGGGGTTAACGATTTAGTTCAACCCAATATAGATACAGGCGTTTACGGTGGCTTGATTAGTAGTGGCAAGCAATTTGGTATGAATTATAATTTAAGCGCACGCATGAGACACGACATGACTTGGGATTTTATCTATAACGGTGGTGTAGATATAGCATTTTTAAGCTTTGCCCAAGTAGATGCCAAAGGCAATGTAAATGTTTCAAAATTCGGCAATAAAATGAATGGCTGTGGTGGGTTTATTGACATTAGCCAGACTGTCAAAACGATTGTTTTTTCAGGTTCATTAGTTGTCGGGGGTCAACTAAACTATGCGCCTCATAAGGTAAGTGTTGAACAAGAAGGTCACATACCAAAATTTATTAACGAAATTGATAATATTGATTTCAATGTTGAAAATGCTTTTGCGCTTGATCAAGATGTTTATTTTGTTACAGAACGTGCTGTATTTGAACTTACACAACAAGGATTGAAACTGATTGAAATAGCACCTGGACTAGATTTAGAAAGAGACATTCTAGCAAGTATGGACTTTAAACCAATCATTGCAGAACACTTAGAAGAGATAAATCATGATATTTATCAATGTAAGTGGGGAGGATTGTCTGATGAGATAAAGTCGGAATATCGTATTTAAACTAAGGGGGAGAAAAATATGAACTACGACTGGATAAAAACAAGAGCAGCATTTGATGATAGTAAAGCCGCGGTGATTGACCCATTCAAAGGTACAGAATGGTCTTATCAAGATTTGAATATACGTGCAGAAAATTTAGCGAATTACTTACAAGACCAAGGAGTTCAACGTGGAGACGTTGTAGGCATATTTACGCCAAATGATGTAGCTTTGTTGGATGTTATGTTCGCTTCATTTAAAATAGGCGCCGTTTACTTACCAATTAATTGGCGTTTAAAAACACAAGAAATACAAAGTGTCATCGCAGATTCGAACGTGAAACTGATTTTTTATGCTGAGAAGCATGTTTCGAGCTTAGAAGGTATTGCAGACGACCTGCTTCACATGGATATTGATTCAAAAGCTTATGATAATATTGTAGATCCATCGCATCATCGTCCTTTTAATACTGTAAGTGTTGAAGGTAGTGATTTAGCTTCATTAATGTATACAAGCGGTACAACAGGATTACCTAAAGGCGTTATGTTTTCATATGACTCTTTTGTAAATAATCCTATTAACACGGCACTTACTTATAAAATTAATGCGACATACACGACAATTATATCGACGCCGATGTTTCATGTACTAGGATTTAATGATTTGACGCTTCCTTTATTAATGGCTGGTGGCACGCTTGTATTACAACGTTACTTTAATGGTGAAGCTTTAAACGATTTAATGGCTCAATATCAACCTAATTATTTAATTCAAATTCCAACGATGTATTATGCCATGTTAGTAGCAGAAAATTTCGACTTGAAAAATTTTGAGAGCATTGATTTCTTAATACAAGGAGGATCGGCGCCCTTACCAATGGTACAAAAGAAATTTAACAGTATGGGCTATTCTATTATCAATGGGTATGGTTTAACAGAAGCGCCACTTGTTATGGTCAATACGCCAGAGAACGGTGCACAGAAACCAGCTAGTATTGGTCAACCTGTTATGTTTATGGATATATGCATATTCGATGATAACTTTGAAGAAGTACAAGTTGGAGAAATTGGAGAACTTGGCGTCCGTGGGAATAATACCACACCAGGTTATTGGAACAAACCAGAAGAGACTGCAAAAGCTTTTCATGGCGAGTATTTCTTAACAGGGGATTTAGCCAAGGTAGATGAAGATGGCGATGTCTATATTGTTGACCGTCGTAAAGAGATGATTATTACGGGTGGTGAAAATGTCTTGCCATCCGAAGTTGAAGCTGTGTTATCAGAGCATCCACTCGTAGCTCAAGGCGTTGTAGTGGGATATGATAGCCCTAAATTTGGTGAATCTGTATCTGCTGCAGTTGTTCTTACAGAAGATGATCCAGATTTTGAAACAAAATTAGATGCGCATATGAGAGAAAATATTGCTGGTTATAAAATACCGAGACTATATTTGAAATTAACACATATGCCATTAAATTCAACTTCAAAAGCAGATAAGTTAGAAATCCAAAAATATATGAATGAAAAAGCTAAAAAAGAAGCACAAGGTAGCGATGAATTGAATTAAAATATAATATCGAGAAAAGCGTAAAGCGAAAAAATTTTCAATATATATGTAAGCGATAACAAAATGGAGGTTTTAATTATGCCAACAAAAGAAGAAACATTAAAAGCATTGTACCCGGAAGATATTTTAAGTATCGGGAAAGATTTAACTGAAGGAGAAGTTAAATTATTAAAACAATTGAATGATATGTTAGAAGAAAAATACCGCGATTCTGTCAATGAGCATTGGTTAAATGCTACTGAACCAGAAGATTACTTTGAAGAATTAGGGAAGCTAGATTATTTTAACAATCCATTGCTTTTTGAAGGGCGTGAAGGCGCGCGTACACCGAGTCAAATGTTTCAATTTTTCATGTCATATACAATCGCTAGATTTGATGTATCTTTAGCAACTTTGTTAGGTGTACACCAAGGCTTAGGACATAATTCATTTTGGTTTGGTGGTAGTAAAGAACAACAAGCTTACTATCTACCTAAATTACAATCACATGAATTACGGACGTGTTTTGCACTTACAGAACCAGAACATGGATCAGACGTTGCAGGTGGGTTAGAAACGACTGCCCAACGTCAAGGTGATGAATGGGTTATCAATGGAGAGAAGAAATGGATTGGCGGAGCAAATGTTTCAGATGTCATGCCAGTATACGCTGTAGATGTGGAAACAGGTAAACCTAAAGGCTTCATTATTGAACCAAGCCAAGAAGGTGTAGAAATCGAGCTATTAGAGCATAAAATTGCACTTAGAATTGTGCCTAACGCAAAAATTCGTTTGAAAAACGTAGTCGTCAAAGAAGCACAACGTCTACAAAATATTAATAGCTTTAAAGATATTGCAAAAGTCTTATATTCAACACGTGCGGGTGTTGCTTACATGGCTACAGGAGCCATGGCTGGGGCATTAAAAGCGACTACAGACTATGTAACTAAACGTAAACAATTCGGCAAAGAAATTAGTAAATTCCAGTTAATTCAAGAGAAACTGGCAATGATGCAAGGTAATTTGGCACAAGCAATGGCTACATGCGCGCAACTTGCACGTATGCAAGCTAACGGTGAGTATGACGAAGTCGCAACGTCAACAGCTAAAATGATGAATTCATTACGACTGAGAGAGTCAGTAGCCATGGGCCGTGGGGTTCATGGTGGTAATGGTATTTTAGCTGGAGAGTATGATATCGCGCGTTTCTTTGCAGATGCTGAAGCAATATACACATATGAAGGTACACATGAAGTCAACGCGTTAGTTATCGGAAGAGCGATCACAGGAGATTCAGCATTTATATAAACATATGTGCATAAAATGTTATAAAAAATAATTGGAGGGTTTAGTATGACGATAAGAAAAGCGACAGTGCTAGGTGCAGGAACAATGGGAAGCCAAATTGCTGCACTACTTGTGAATGCAGGATTAAAAGTTAAATTATTAGATATTGTCATTGATGAAAATGATCCTAATAAAATTTCGAAAAAAGCGTATGAATTTATAACTAATCCTAAACGACCACAGCTGTTTGATTTATCATTTGCGTCCAATTTATCGTATGGAAATTTTAAACAGGATTTACAAGAAGATGATGACGCAGATATATATATAGAAGCGGTAAAAGAAGAAGTGGAAATTAAACATCAAATTTGGGATCAAGTTAAAAAAGTAGCTAGTGATAACGCTATTTTTGCAACCAATACATCAGGTATCCCAATTGAAGCAATCGCTCAAGTATTTGATGACAAAGACAAAGAAAGATTCTTCGGAATGCATTTCTTTAATCCACCTAGAATTATGAAATTAGTTGAAGTCATCCCGAATAAACAAACGCATTCAGATGTCGTAAAACGTGTGCAAGCTTTTGCAGAGGATGTGTTAGGTAAAGGCGTTATTGTAGCAAACGATGTGCCAGGGTTTGTGGCCAACCGTGTAGGTACACAAACAATGAACGATATTATGTATCGAGCAGAACAACAAGGCTTCTCTATTACGGAAGTTGATGCATTAACTGGCCGTAGTATCGGTCGACCTAAAATGGGCACATATGGCCTGTCAGATTTAGTAGGTTTAGATATCGCTATGACTGTGATTAAAGGACTACAAAAAGTGCCGGAAGAACAACCATTCTTCAAAGACGTAGCACTTTCTGAAAAGTTAGCGGAAAATGGCGCATTAGGTAATAAAACAAAACAAGGCTTTTACAAAAAAGTAAATAAACAGCGCTATGTTTTTGATGAGGAACAAAATGATTACGTAGAGCCTCAACGACCACAGCTAGCAATTTTAGGTAAATTTAGTAAAGATCTCGCATCGAATTTAGACGTTATTTTTAATGCGCAAGATGATGCTGGCGTATTTTTATGGGAAACATTGAGAAATAACTTCTACTATTCAGCGATTAATGTGCCTAAAGCAGCTGAAGACTTTAAAGATATTGACCGCGCATTGGTTTGGGGCTTTAACTGGAAGTTAGGGCCATTCCAATTATGGGATCTTATGGGCTATGAACGTGTTAAATCACGTATGAAAGAAGAGTTGGGTCAATTACCAGATTGGATTGAACAGCGTAATGAGTCATTTTATGCTAAAGGCGAATCGATTGAGCGCGTTACACCAGTAACAGCCTATATTGATAAAGCAATATGGGATAGATCAGATTCTAATTTATCTGTAGCAAATAAAGATCAGTTGTTATTAAAATTACAAAGTAAAAACAATGTTATTTCAAATCAGTTTTTAACAGACTTATTAGAGGCTATAGATAAACTTGAAAACGAAGACTTTACGAGTATGGTCATTTACGCAGGTGGCAACAACTTTAGTGTAGGGGCTAACTTGTATCAAATGAAGAAAGCGCATGAAGAAGGACAAGTTGTTTCTGAAGTAGGAGAAGCGGTAGAGCAATTACATCATGTGTTTACGAGATTAAAACATTCATTAAAACCTGTTGTAACAGCTGTGCATGGTCGCGCTCTAGGTGGGGGCTGTGAACTTGTATTACATTCACCAATTGTCGTGGCAGCAAGTGAATCTTACATTGGTCTTGTAGAAGCAGGTGTAGGTTTATTACCAGCAGGTGGTGGACTAGCAGAACTTACTGACCGCATCATGCGTACAAATCATAAAAATGACGATAAACAAGCTTCTATTACAAAAATTTTAATGCAGATTGGTTTTGCTAAAGTATCTACAAATGCTTATGAGGCTAAGCGATATGGCTATTTAAGAGAGGCGGATACAGTTATTTTAAACACGGAGAGACGTATAGAAATGGCGTTGAAACGTGCACGTTATGAATCGGAAACGAATTATGTGCCACTTCCAAAATCCCAATATATTGCTCTAGGCAGAGACTTTAAAGCCTTAGCAGAAGGTCAATTGGATGCACAACGTGTAGGCCACTTTATCAGTAATTATGATTATGAAATAACATTGAAAGTTGCAGAAGTACTGAGTGGCGGAGATATTCCACGTAATACCTATGTAAACCAAAGATATTTACAAAAACTCGAAAAAGAAAGATTTTTAGAATTACTACAAAACAAAAAAACATACGACAGAATTTCTCATATGTTAGAAAAAGGCAAACCATTACGCAACTAATAATCGGACATTATAGAAGAAAGGGTGAAATTAAATGCGAGATGCATATATAGTAGCTTACGGACGTTCAGCAGCTGGTAAAGCAAAGCATGGTGCAATGAATCATGAAAGACCAGATGAGGTTGCTGCGAAAGTGTTAAAAGGTGTATTAGAAAGAGTTGGAGGTTCATTTGAACCTAGCATGGTTGAAGATGTTATTGTTGGAAATTCATTTCCTGAGGGCTTACAAGGTCAAAATATTGCCAGAACCATTGCCTTGTTAGCTGGCATGCCGAATGAGGTGCCAGGACAAACCGTCAATCGTTACTGTTCTTCAGGACTCCAAACGATTGCACACGCAGCGAACCAAATTATCGCTGATCAAGCAGACATACTTGTTGCAGGCGGTATAGAACTTATGAGTGCAGTACCTATGGGAGGCAATGAACCGACGAACAACCCAATTCTCCAAGATGAGGATTCTGGTGTTTCCTATCCAATGGGGTTAACTGCAGAAATGGTAGCTGAAACTTATAATGTTTCTAGAGAAGACCAGGATGCCTATGCAGTACAAAGTCATTATCGTGCTGCTAAAGCACAAGAAGAAGGTAAATTTGAAGACGAAATCATTCCAATTGAAGTGAACAAAGTTGATTATAATGAAAACGGACCAGTAGTTTCACAAGAAGTATTTAAAAATGATGAATTGATTAGACCAGACACGAATCAAGAGACATTGTCTAAATTGCCTACTGTTTTCAAGGCGGATGGCACAGTGACAGCAGGCTCCTCGGCACCCTTAACTGACGGCACAGGCTTTGTGGTTGTTATGTCAGGTGAAAAAGTAAAAGCGCTAGGTGTAGAACCTATTGCCAGATTTGTCGGCTTTAAAGCCGTTGGTGTAGATCCTAAAGTAATGGGTATTGGTCCAGCATACGCAATTCCTGAAGTGTTGAAACAAGCAAATTTAAACGTTGATGATATGGATTTAGTGGAATTAAATGAAGCATTTGCATCCCAAACGTTAGCTTCTATGAGAGAAACAGGCTTAGATGTTGAAAAAACAAATGTCAACGGCGGGGCAATTGCATTGGGGCACCCACTCGGAGCGACTGGTGCGATGCTAGTAGGTAGATTACTTTCAGAAATGAAAAAACGTCCAGACACAAAATATGGTATGGTTACGATGTGTATTGGCGTTGGTATGGGCGCTGCAGGTATCTTTGAATATATAAGATCATAACGTTGAAACATCAATATTTACCCCTTAAATGTGAAATCATCACATTTAAGGGGTTTTTGGTTATTATAACGTTTTGATTAAAGAAGAGACGTAACATTACAAATATCTTTTGATGGTTAGTTATTATTGATGTCTATTATGCTTTCGTTTTGAAATTATATCGTTAATCTCATTGATATCGTGTTGATTACGTTTTGTTTCAATAAACCATATCATAAAATAGACAACTGTATAAATAATGATAAAAAATAGAATGGCTGATATTTTAAGCGGAAACCATCCTGCTAATATTGCCAAAGGTAACATAATGATAAGCATAAGGCTAAAGTGAAGCGATGTTTTAAATAATAAAGACTTCTTAGAGTTTGAAAATATCAAATCACCAAAGCTAAAAGTAATACCGATGAGTGACCAGATAATGACTGAAATAAACATAATTTGTAATTCACTTAAATGTTGAAAATAATACTCACCCATCGTCGATACAGGAGAAACTGGATGAAATTCATTCCGTGCAAAGATAGTGGAACATATTAAAGCAATCATAACACCGATAGCAATGCCTATTATAGCGCCATGAAATAAACGTTTCATAGTTTTAAAGCCTCCTTGATTAATGATAAATAGCGTCTTGAAGAATACGTGAAAGTATTATTGGTAAATCGAATTTCAATAGTGCCATTTTTATTGAGTTTTAGATAATCAATATAGTTAATATTTATAATTTCAGATTTTGAAATTTGTAAAAATTGTGTATTAAGTTGTGATTTCACTTCGTATAAACGTTGCGTAGTGGTGTATTGACAATTCGATGTTATAATCGTTAAAATCTTATTTTCTATACGAAAACAAATAATATCTTGTTGTTTAATATAGTAAACAGCTTCATTGTATTTTCCGGGAAATAATTTGTTTTGGGACAGTTGTTTTATATAAGCGATAATTTCTGGTAATTGTTCTGCATGTTCGTGACAATGCATGATAATTTTGCTTTCTGGTAAATAATTATCGTAAATCACATCTAATTCCATAAATGTTGCACCCCCCTGTTGCCATAATTAAATCAAATTTTACCAATGAATACTATGTAAACTATATAAGTGGCATGTATTTGTAGCTAAGTGGCATACATTTACTCTGACTGATGTAGTTTTTGACCATAAACAAGTCCCCTTAAAACTTAGATGCGTCCTAAGTTTTAAGGGGACTTGTTGTAATATTTTCTAATTTAAAGTAATGAATTGATGCGCGTGTTGAGATGTAAGTGAATCTGGCCACGCTATATCAAATGCTACCCAATGGATGCCGCCATCATCTGAATAATAAACACCTTTGTTATTAGCAAGATAAAAAATGCCATCTCTTTCAGTAACCGCTGAAACTAATGTGCCATCTGGAGAAGGTAATCCTTTGGTAGCTTCTGTCCACTTACTTTCTTGCTTTTTATCAATATAGTAAATCGTGGAAAATGTGTTATTTCCATAGTTATGTGCATCAAATGGAGAGTCTGAAGTAGCGATAACAATATTATTTGGGTTTAGAGAATGAACCGCTAAGCCATAACCGTATCTGTGCTCAATACCATCAATAAATGTCGTCCAAGTCTTGCCATAGTCATCACTTTCAATAAAGGTGTCTCGACCTCCATTTAAGAAAGCGTCACCTAAAACACCGTACATTTTATTAGGATACTCTAGATGACTTTTTAAGACATGAATATCAATTGGTGTATCTTGTGTCTTTGGCGCCTCCCAATGTTGACCCGCATCAGTGGATTGAATAAAGCCACCTGCCTCAATTGTAAGGTTAATCATATTTGGTGATTTAATATTTGTGTCAAACCATTTTACGTGATGCGTATGTGGTCTAGGAGGGAAGAACCAATGGTCTTTACCAGTAATATGACTAAAATCGGTAAGCAATTCGAATGAATCACCTTGATCATATGATATGAACAAAGCACTAGGTTCAGTACCTACGAGTACAGCACTGCGATTATCGCCTGTATCTATAACTGTAACTGCAGTGACAGCTGTCATGTGAATGTCATCTTTGTTGAATGGACTATTGTAAGTAAAACGTGTGCCGATAGGGAACCATGTCTGACCTTTGTCTACACTTTTCCATAAACCGCGATCAAATGTGCCACAATAAAGTGTATCTCTAGCATGAGGGTCTTGGGCCACCGAAATCGTATTCATACCTTTTAATTTTCTTTCAAGTTGAATATGCTCATTTTCTTTGTTTATCAGTACTAATGCATTGTCATAAGTTATTGCGTATTGAGTCATATTATAGCCACCTTTTAAAAATTGAGTACGAACAAAAATGAATTCAAACTACATCATTTTATCCATAACTATTTAGCGTTGATTAAGATAGTGATTATTCATTTAAGATATTTATATCCTAAATTAATACACATCTCGTTGATATCTTTGATTTTTAATGAGTTCTGTTAAATAATCTTCCGCTTGTGCTTGAGTAAAGTCACCATGTTGCACTAATACATTTACAAGTGATTGGTGCACCCCTTTAGCCATTTCATCTTTGTCACCACAAAGATAAACGGTTGCACCGTTTCTTAACCATTTATAGAAATCTGCGCCATTCTCTTCAATACGGTGTTGGACATAGATTTTGTTTTCTGTATCTCGTGAAAAAGCTAAGTCTAATTTGCTAATAATACCTTTTTCAAGCCATGACTCTAAATCACTACGATACAAGAAATCGGCGTCATAATTTTGATTTCCAAATATTAACCATTGATTTCCTCTAAGTTGTAAATGTTCTCTTTCTTGAAGGAATGCTCTGTAAGGCGCGATACCTGTCCCAGCACCAATCATAATGACTGGCGTATGGTTGTTATATGGGAACTTGAAATTAGGGTTCTTTTTAAGATAAACAGGGATTTTATCGCCTGTTTGTGTGCGGTCGGCAAGTTGTACAGAGCAAACACCTTGGCGTTCACGATGATGTGCCTCGTACTTCACAACACGTACCGTAATGTGCACGGTGTGAGGGTTAACTTGATTACTACTCGCAATAGAGTACTCTCTAGGCGGTAGTTTTCTTAATAAATCCTTTAACATATCAGGTGTAAGTGATACAGGGGTAAAGTCTTTGATTAAGTCGATGAAATCTCTACCATAAATATAGTTTTGAACCCATTCTTTTTTCTGCACATTTGCGTTTAACATAGGATTTCCAAATAATGCTGCGGCATTATTTAATATGGAAGGTGTTAACTTAGATATTTCAAATTCATTTGTAAGTGCATTTTGTAATGAAACAGTTTGGTCACTATTATCTATAGTGATAGAAGTCGTACTATCCCAGCCTAATGTATCGATTAATTCTTCTACAAGCACAGGATTGTTTTTAGGGACAATGACTAAACTATCTCCTGGTTCGTAGGATTCACCATAGCCATCTAAAGATAGCTCGAGATGTCTGACTTCACGTGTTGCAGTTGGTTCAGTCAACACGCTATTTTCGACTACTTCAGCGAAAAAAGGGTGTGTTTTTGAATAGGGTGCTTGTGGTTCTTCTACAATAACATCCTCATCGATGGGTTCCTCATTTTGATTTCCAGAAGATATTTGAGTCAAAAGTTCAAGCATATCAATAATCCATTGCTCAGAAGTTTCTTCAAAATCAAAGTCACATTCGACACGATCAGCTAATCGATTGCCGCCTAAATCACTTAAAATTTTATCAAAGTCTTTCCCGGCTTGGCAGAAATCAGGATAGTCTTGATCGCCTAATGCAAGGACTGAAAAATTTAAATGGCTTAAGTCAGGCGCTTCATCACTGTGTAGAAAATCATAAAAATCTAAAGCGTTGATTGGGGGCTCGCCCACGCCATGTGTTGAAGTGATAATAAACACATGATTCACTTTGGTTAAATCTTCTTGAGGAAAATCGTCCATCTCCCAAGTATGCACTGTGATGTCATGTTCTTTTAATTTCGTTTCGAATTCATCTGCTATTTCTTCAGCATTTCCTGTTTCTGTACCGAATAAAATATTTACTTCTAATGGTTCATCTGTAGAAGTGGCAGTAGTATCTGTTTGTGGTGCTTCTGAAGTAGCTGTTTCAGTTGATGCTGTTGATTCAGTTGGCTCAGTCTTTTCACTTAAATGCTCTGAGGGCTCAGCATGATCATCAGTATATTGATTTAGGTCACCTTCACCTGTAGAAGTATTAAGTAAATAGCCGCTTAACCAAGACTGTTGATCTGATGACAGTGTTGGCATGAGTTGTTTTATAAGTTCCAATTGATTTTCATCAAAAGGGGAATTTGTTCTATTTAATTCCAAAAAGGTCACCTCGTATTGTATTAATAATTTATAGCAAAGCGTGAATCATTACACGCTATTCGTATAATAGAATTTAAATGAAGTATAACATTGTTTTATATTTTTTAAATGATAGAGATTATCATCTATAAAAAAATCCAACTTATGGCCTATGAATTTATTCAAAAAATTGAGGCGGGATAGAAATCAAATATTTCATTTGATATCGTACTCCCGCCCCAGTTAGGTTGGCGATATGATTGAAAACTTTGGCACTCATATATAGTAAAGCGTTACTTAATGTACGCTTTACTATTTTTAAATAAACGCATATCGAGTTTATCGTTTTTAGAATTTATCTATTATATAGAAAGGAAATATAAGAAGGGCTCAATTTCTTATATATTTTATAATGGCTAGGTTTTATAATGATTTATATTTTAGAGACAGAATGGACAGTTCCATTCGATGGTTATGGTTTAATAGCAAAAGCACGTACTGGGAACCCGGGTGCTTTGTTTGGTTTTGGGCTAATGGCATAAATAATAGCACCACGTGTAGGTAATTGGTCTAAATTCGTTAGTAATTCAAGTTGAAAGGTGTCTTGTCCCAATACGTAACGCTCGCCTATAATGTCTCCGTTTTTTGCAACATCAATTGAAGCGTCTGTATCAAACGTTTCGTGTCCTATTGATTTCACTTGTCTATCTTCTAGTAAATATTGCAAAGCGTCTAACCCCCAACCGGGTAGGTGGAGATTGCTCTTTGCATCTTTATTTTCAAAACGTTCAATATCTGGCCACCGCTTAGACCAATCACTTCGGAAAGCGACAAATGTGCCTGGTTCTATGGATCCATGTTTGGCTTCCCATTGTTTAATAAGATCCCGCGTTAAAATAAAATCAGCATCTGCTGCTACTTCTTGTGAAAAATCTAGAACAACAAGTGGTAATACGAGTTCTTTTAAGTCAATTTCATGCAGATAACGTGTTTTTTCGACAAAATGTATCGGTGCATCAATATGTGTACCATACTGGGTTACAATATTCCAATTTTGTACATAGAAACCATCATCGGCAATATTAAAAAGTGTGGAGACTTTTGCGCGTTCAAATTCACTGAAACACGGAATAGTTTCATCAAACGTGTGGGTCAAGTCGATCCACGATGACGTTTTTAATTGTTCTAATTGATCCCATAACGGATAATGCATTGATATCACCTTCATCATTAATTATTAAACTGTTGCTGGATTTGTTGATTTACGTAATTTATCTACTGAATTTACAAGTACAGTTAAGGCTTCTTTAACTTCATCTTCTTTACGCGTTTTTAAACCGCAGTCTGGGTTTACCCAGAATAAAGAACGGTCAATTTCTTGTAAAGCACGGTTGATGGCTTCTGTAATTTCAGCTTCGGTAGGAATACGTGGACTATGAATATCATATACCCCTAATCCAATACCTAAATCGTAAGTAATATCTTCGAAGTCTTTAATTAAATCACCATGGCTACGAGATGTTTCAATTGAAATGACATCTGCATCTAAATCATAGATAGCATGGATAATTTGACCAAATTGAGAATAGCACATATGTGTATGAATTTGCGTTTCATCGGCAACAGAAGATGTAGCTAGTTTGAATGAGCGTACGGCTTTATTAAGGTAGTCTTCATGATATTCTGAACGTAACGGTAAACCTTCTCTTAATGCAGGTTCATCCACTTGAATAATTTGAATACCAGCTTTTTCTAGTGCCAAGACTTCTTCGTTAATGGCTAATGCAATTTGATCTTGAACCTCTTCACGTGGTAAATCTACGCGTTCAAATGACCAATTTAAGATTGTTACTGGTCCAGTAAGCATACCTTTTACTGGTTTATTCGTTAAACTTTGTGCATAAAGTGTTTCTTTAACAGTTAAAGGTTCTGACCACTTTACATCACCATAGATGATGGGTGGCTTCACTGCACGAGATCCGTAAGATTGCACCCAACCAAACTTAGTTACTAAGAAACCTTGTAATTTTTCTCCGAAGAATTCTACCATGTCATTTCGCTCAAATTCACCATGTACTAAGACATCTAATCCGATATCTTCTTGTATTTTAATCCAACGGGCAATTTCATTTTTTAGGAAAGATTTATAATCTTCATCTGTAATACGGCTATTCTTCCAATCAGCACGGAACTTTCTTACTTCTTGCGATTGTGGGAACGAACCAATCGTCGTTGTAGGCAAGTCAGGCAAGTTAAGACGTGCGTCTTGCGCTTTTTTACGTACTTTAAATGGCGATTGTCTCGTAGTGCGTGCACGGTCAAAATCATATTCAAGGTTTTTGAAAGATTGATTTTGGAAACGTTCATAACGTGTTTGAAGCACATCAAATTTTTGACTGTCATTGTCATTAAATAGTCGTCTTAAAGCATCTAATTCGTCTAATTTTTCAGTAGCAAAGCTTAAACCCTCAGCGATTGACTCATCTAATGTTTCATCGTCTAATGAGACTGGTACATGCAATAATGAAGATGAAGGTTGAATAACAAGATCATTTGTATGATTTTGTAATGTTTCAATCAGTGATTTTTTAGCTTCAATGTCTGCAGCCCACACGTTACGACCATCAATGATACCAGCATAGAGTGTTTTGTCTTTGTCTAAGTCACCAGCTTTGATTTGTGCTAAATTATAGCCGTTATCGTGTACAAAATCTAAACCTAACCCTTTTACAGGTAAACTATTTAGGAATTTTAAGTTTACACGTTCAAAATAAGTTTGAATGGCAAGGTAATGACTTAATCCTTCTTCTGCAAAATAGTTATAAGCAGTACGCGTAACATCTTCGTATGCTGCGCTATCATCTTCAACAAGTACAGGTTCATCAATTTGAATATATTCAGCACCAGCATCTACTAAAGATTGTAGTACTTCTTTATATAAAGGCAATAATGTATTTACTTTTTCTTCAAATGATTGAGCGCCGCCTTTAGAGAGTTTTACAAATGTAATTGGGCCTACAATAACTGGGTGCGCATTTACATTGATAGACTGTGCATAGTTGAATCGATCTAATAATACGTTGTGGTTAAGTTTTGGTTCTGCATTATCCCATTCAGGTACAATATAATGGTAGTTTGTGTTGAACCATTTAATTAACGCACTTGCAACATGTTCTTTATTACCTCTGGCAATATCGAATAATAAATCATTATTTACTTCTCTACCTTGGAAACGTTCAGGAATAATATTAAATAGTAGTGAAGTATCAAGAATATGATCATAAAGTGCAAAGTCTCCGACAGGTACACTCGTTAAATTATAGTTCTTTTGCAATAATAAATTCTCTTTATGCAAGTCTGTTAATTGTTGGTTGAGTGTGTCAGTATCTATTTTATTAGCCCAGTAACTTTCAATCGTTTTTTTCCATTCTCTTTTTCTACCTAATCTTGGGAAACCTAAATTTGATGTTTGAATTGTCATAATATTGCCTCCTGTTTACTTGAAGTAATTGATTGTGAATATGACGCAAGTTCTAAAGAGTAATCTACTTTCTGGAACGGTGTAATTAAATACAAGCCATTAAAATATTTATGAACGGTGTCTATGAGTTCTTTCGAAAGCTTTAGGCTTAATGCTTTCGTTTTTTCTTTGTCATCCTTAACAGCTTCAAATTGTTCTAAAATTGCTTCTGATAGCTTAATGCCAGGTACTTCGTTATGTAAAAATAATGCGTTATTATAACTAGTGACTGGCATAATACCAATAAAGAATGGCACATCTAAATGTTTGGTTGCTTCATATATTTCTTTGATTTTTTCAGTGCTGTAGACCGGTTGTGTAATAAAGTAGTGCGTACCGCTTTCTATCTTTTTCTCAGCACGCTTTACTGAACCTTCTAACTTTCGAACATTTGGATCAAAAGCACCTGCGATGTTGAAGTTTGTCTTTGTCTTCAGCGCATCACCATCTGTGTTAATACCTTTATTAAAGCGCAATGCAATTTCTGTTAAACCTTTGGAGTTCACATCATAAACGTTTGTTGCGCCAGGTAAGTGACCTATTTTTGATGGGTCTCCAGTAATCGTTAAAATTTCATTGACATTAAGTAGTGATAGTCCTAATAAATGTGACTGTAAACCAATGAGATTACGATCACGACACGTAATATGAACTAATGGCTCAATAGTATATTGTTGCTTGATAATACTTGCAGCTGCAACGTTACTAATGCGTACAGTGGCTAATGAATTGTCTGCTAATGTCACTGCATCAATATGTGCATCATCAAGTTTTTTGATATTTCTGAAAAATAATTCTGTATCTAAGTGCTTAGGTGTGTCTAATTCGACGATAATGGTCGGACGTTGTTTGACTTTGGTTGTTAAGTTTTGCTGTTTGGTCTGTGTACGTGAGCAACTGTTATATTTTTTAATAGGTATGACGTTTTTATGAGTGACTGGTTCTAAGTTGGCTATTGAAGACTTGATAAATTGAATATGTTCAGGTGTTGTACCGCAACAGCCCCCGATAATTCGAACACCTTCATTAATCAATTGTTTGGCGACTTTACCAAAGTATTCAGCGTTATCACTATATTTGAATTGACTATTTTCAATATCTAATAAACTTGCATTTGGGTAGCAAGACAGATAGGCATGCTCAGGCAATTCAATATGTGAAAATGATTGCTGCATGTGGTGTGGGCCGTGATGGCAATTCAGCCCTACGATATCTGCGCCGCTATTTACAACTTGTTGTAAAGCCGTATTGATTTCTGTGCCATCTCTTAAATAGTTTGTGTTTAAAGCTGTTAACTGTGCGACAATAGGTATATTATGTTTTTGCTTTGTAGCCTTGATGATATTGGTGAGTTCTTCTAAATCGTAATATGTTTCGAATAGTAAACCGTCGATGCCTTCTTCGACTAGTGTATCTACTTGTATTTCAGTGTGGTATTGAATGGCCTCTAAACTTAAAGGTTCTTGTTTTACACCTCTAAACCCGCCAACAGTACCTAATATAAATGTTTCATTGTTAGCTGCTTTTTTAGCAATCTGTACTGCGGCTTTGTGTATGTCTTTCACTTTATGTTCTAAACCAAATAATTTTAATTTTTCAAAATTTGCGCCATACGTATTGGTTTGGATAATATCTGCTCCAGATTCAATATAGGACCGGTGTATGCGTTCTATTTTTTCAGGATGGGTTAGGTTATATGCTTCTGGACACGTATCTAAACCATCTGAATACAGAATTGTTCCCATAGCACCATCAGCGACTAAAATATTCTGTTTCAGTTTGTTGATTAGTTGACTCATTGAAGGCCTCCTTCAGTGCAAAGTTCAAGTCTGCTATTAACTCATCTGCATTTTCTAAACCTACACTTAATCTAAATAATCCAAACGTAATATGACGTGCTTCACGAACTTCTTTTGGTACAGCAGCATGAGACATTGTAGCCGGGTGAGACAGAATTGTTTCAACTCCACCTAAGCTGACAGAAACGAGTGGTAACGTGAGTGCATCTACAAATGCTTGTGCTTTTGTTTCGTCTTTCAATCTTAAGCCTAAAACGGCACCGCCATGACTTGCTTGAGATAGGTGTAATGCATCATTCCCCGGGTAATAAACTTCTGCAATTTCTTCACGTTGTGATAAGAATGTATAAAGTTTTTGAGCATTTTCAACAGATTGGTTAAAACGCACAGATAACGTTTTTAAATGTTGAGATAAAGTCCAGCTATCATGTGCAGATAACGCGGTCCCTGTGCCATTTTGTAATAAATAAAGTGCATCAGCTACTTCTTTATTACTAGTTATAGCAGCACCTGCAATGATATCGCTATGGCCACCTAAGAATTTGGTAGCACTATGAACGACAATATCTGCGCCTAATGCTAAAGGCGATTGGCCAAGGGGTGTCATAAATGTATTATCTACAGCAAGCAATAGTTTATGCTGTTCAGCAATTTGTGCGACACCTTTAATATCCGTGATTTTAAATAATGGATTGGATGGCGTTTCAATATATACGAGTTTTGTATTTGATTGAATGGCTTGTTCGATTTCTTGTAAGTGTGTTGTATCTACTGTAGTAAATTGAATGTTGAAACGTGTTAATATTTGTTCAGTTAACCGGAAAGTACCGCCATAGACATCGTCTGGAAGGATAACATGATCACCAGAATTTAATGTGAGTAATACAGCTGAAATAGCAGCGATACCAGATGCATAAGCAAATGCATAATCGCCACCTTCAAGTGCAGCTAACTTTTCTTCTAATAGCGCACGATTAGGGTTACCACTGCGCGCATAATCATATTTAGCGTCGCCACCTAAAACTTTTTGATGAAAAGTTGAAGATGCATATAAAGGAGGATTAGCTGAATCATAATCAACACCTCTATTAGCATCGAATATCACTTCTGTTTCTTTTGATAAACTCATGAAATCACTCCTTCTTTAGCTTTTTCTAATGCTTGAATAATATCTTTTTCAATATCTTCGTAATTTTCAACACCGATAGATAGTCTAAGTAAATGTTCGTCAATACCACGTTTGTCCTTTTCCTCATCAGGCATATCGACATGTGTTTGCGTATATGGGAAGGTAATGAATGTTTCAGTGCCGCCTAAACTTTCTGCAAAAATACAAACTTGTAAGCTTTCTAAAAATTTATCCGCTTTATAATTTTTATCTAACCGTAAGCTCAACATGCCTGTGCGCCCACAATATAAGACTTGATCAATACCTTTTAAGTTACAACATCGTTCTGCTAGCAATTTGGCATTGTATTCTGAACGATCCATTCTTAAATGTAATGTCTTTAGCCCACGCTGTAATAAATAACTGTCAAAAGGTGATAAAGTTGCACCGATCATATTGTGGAATTCACCTAATTGTTCAGCTAAATGAGGGTCTTTAACTGTAACTACACCAGCAAGTACATCATTATGCCCACCTATATACTTTGTAGCCGAATGTAGTACGATATCCGCACCATCTTCAAGCGGTGTCGATAGATAAGGTGTTAAAAATGTATTGTCTATAATCGTTAATAAATGATGTTCTTTACTTAATACATAATAAGGGTCAACGTCTACTTCTAACATTTGTGGGTTTGAAATTGTTTCAATGAATAACGCTTTAGTATGATCTGTAATGCTTTCCTTTACTGCTTCATAGTTTAAAAAATCTACGTATTTGAAGTGAACACCATATTGTTTTTCATAAAAATCAAATAGTCTAAACGTGCCTCCGTATAAATCAAATGATACTAAGATTTCGTCACCTGCTTTAAATAAATTACATATTAATTGTATAGCTGCCATACCACTTGCAGTAGCAAATGAAGCAGTGCCACGTTCTAACTTAGCAAAGGCTTCTTCAAATGCTGAGCGTGTTGGGTTTTTAGTTCTTGTATAATCAAAGCCTGTTGATTCCCCTAAATGCGGATGCTGATAAGCAGTTGATAAATAAATTGGGTTTGCAATTGCGCCAGTTGAATCATGTGTAAGTGCTATTTGTGATAGTTCAGTATTTTTCATAATACAAATAACCTCCTTTAAAAATAAAAAAAGCTTTCGTCCTTTAAACCCGAATAAATCGGATGTAAAGGACGAAAGCTTAGCTCGCGGTACCACCTTTGTTTATTACTTTATCACTAAAGTAATCTTATCCAGTACGCCAAATTGTCTTACACACATGTACTGAATTGTGCTATCGTAATATGTTTAAATAAAAAACTCACTTTAGCTAAATGTAAAATGAGTATTAACAACATATCCGACGCGTGGCATAATCCAGTACGCCATTTAACAAAATGTTAATACTGTATCGCTGTAACGGGCGAACCCGTTGATACCTCATATTGGCATCAACACTCAAAGGCCATTTTCAAACTTTCTTTCTGTGTCTCCTTTCAGCAAGCGAAGACTCTCTGTGTCAGCAGTGTAAATTCTACTTTCCTTATTACTGTGTGTTGCTATTTCGAATTTGTTACATTTTAGGTTACACACTTAAATGACTTTTGTCAACAATTTATCTGAAAATTTAGATTTAATCAATAATTCCGAATTATGTTTTTCATTGTGACAGTGATGATATACTAGGATTAAATAAAAAGGTTATATTTGTCAGGAAAGTAGGTGTACACGATGAGAGATTCAATAGATGAACGTCTTAAATTAGATCAAAATGCTCAAGTCAATGAAATTGAAATTCAAAAAATCAAAGCAAACCCTTATCAACCCAGAAAAACATTCGATCAAGCACGCTTGAAGGATTTAGCTGAATCAATTCAACTGCATGGTATTTTGCAACCTATCGTGTTAAGAAAAACCATAGCGGGTTACAACATTGTAGTAGGGGAACGTCGGTATAGAGCTTCAAAGATAGCTGGGTTGACTCATATACCAGCAATAATTAAAGAATTAACTGATGAAGATATGATGGAACTCGCCGTGATTGAGAATCTCCAACGTGAAGATTTAAACGCTATAGAAGAAGCAGAAAGTTACAAAAAGTTAATGGAGGATTTAAAACTTACACAGCAAGACATTGCAACGCGTTTGAGCAAATCTAGACCATACATAGCTAATATGTTACGTTTACTCCAATTACCTAAAGAAGTCACTGGGATGGTGAAAGACGGCAAGCTTTCAGGGGCTCATGGTCGCACCTTACTAGCGATAAAAGATAAGCAAAAAGTAAAAAAAATAGCTCATCAAGCCTCCCGGGAGTCTTGGAGCGTACGTTCACTCGAGCAATATGTGAACACATGTAATGATGGTAAGACAAAGCAAAGCACTTCATCACAACCCGCTTCAAAGCCTAAGTTTATTCAACAACAAGAGCGCCAATTAAAAGAACAATATGGTGCAAATGTTATGATATCTACAAAGCATAAAAAGGGACAGATAACATTCGAGTTTAAATCTGAAGCAGAATTTAAAAGATTAATCCATCAACTTAATGAAAAATATAAAGAAGAATAAGACAGAAACCATGATCCGCAATAAGCGTTATGATATCGCTAAGGCAAAGATGACTAGGAGTGAAAAAAGCTTGTTTTGCTTATAAGCGTATTTTCATTCCAGTCACCTACTACCTATATAAAACTCAAAGCAGAGATATTGATCGCTTTGTCTCTTGATTATTGAATGAGAAGGAAGGCCTATTTCTTGTAAACAACTTGCCCATTACAGATTGTCATTTCGATAAGCGAATTATTTAATGTTGTATGTGTATCTAATGGATTTTGATTTAATACAACAAAATCGGCAACTTTTCCAGCTTTAATCGTGCCTTCACTTTGTTCTGTATGGTTTAATTTAGCAGCGTCTGCTGTCATTTTTTTAAAAGCTTCATCACGTGTTAAACGTTGGTGTTCTCCTAGAGTGTCGCCATCTTTAGTTTTTCTATCTACAGCAATTTGAATAGACTCTAAAGGAGATATTGGTGTCACAGGGGCATCTGTATGAAGCGTAAAAGTCATACCGCTATCTTCTGCCCATTTCACAGGGTTTAAATTTTCTGCCTTATCATTACCTAAAAATACATCTCGATGTAAGTCTCCAAAATAATAAACATGATTAATAAAGAATGATCCGCCAATATGGTGTTTTACCATTTCTTGTATGTCTGATTTTGAAATAGTTTGTAAATGTTCGATTCTGTTACATAATGGATTAGTTTTAAATTCTGCTGTTTTTTTATACGCTTCAATAACCGCTGAAGCTGCGGCATCACCATTAGCGTGTGTAACAATATTATAACCTAACTGCTGGAAGTGTTTGAACTTTTCAATCATATGGTGTTGTTTCAATAAAGGTTTTGGTGGTTCAGTGCCATCTAAGTAGGCTCCTCTAATAGAAGCAGTTTGTAATTGTATTGAACCATCATTGAAAAATTTCACACCGCCAAGATGACTCATATGATTACTATAGGTTTGAAAATCGCGTTCAATCGTATCAGCGTGAACGTCTTGAAACTTAGGGTGATGTTCTAGTAATTGATGGGTTATCATCCAACGTGTGCGTATGCGTTGTGGTTGTTTTAAAAAAGTTAATACGCCCTCATAGTCTGTTTCGCCTTTGTTACCAATTAATAAATCAGAAGTGTTCGTGATACCACTTTTAACATAATCATCAACGGCTAAGTTCATTCGGTGCGCAATATCTTCAGGTGTGGGTTCTGGCAGAACTGACATTAATTTTTCTGTAGCAGGCATTTCGATTAATACACCGTTAACTTTACCTTCATTATCACGCTCATAATAACCGCCTTCAGGATTGTCATCTGTAAAACCAATACCCATGAGTTCAAGTGCTTTTGTATTTGCAGTTGCCATATGTCCTGAATAATGCATAACAGCAATTGCGATATCCGTAGATATTTGATCTAAATCATAGCGGTTTGGATGTCTTTGTTCATCTAGATCTTTCTCGTTGTAACCATAACCAATCAACCAACCATCATGAGTTAAATGCTCTTTTTGTGTTTTAAAAATAGCAATGATATCATCCATATTTTTAATATTAGAATCAGCACAATTGACCATTAATTTGGTCATTCCATAAGCGGTTGGATGACTATGCGTATCGATAAATCCAGGTATAATATATTGGCCATTTAAATCAATTGCATCTGGGTTTTTAACCTTTTCGTTTTGAGTAATAATATCTGTGATGATGCCGTTATTGATTATGAGTGTGCCTAAATAAGGTGTGTTTGTGTCCATATCTAAAATCATAGCGTTAATTATTTTTGAGATTTGCATATTTAATTCCTCCTAGAAGACGATTCATTTTCAATCAGTATTTTAGTCTTCTAAAAATTAATTATCAATCATAATCACTCCTAATAAAAATTATATTTATAATTTAAGTGATATAACCTTATAAATAGAAGCGCTAATAAGTTAAATATTGTGTTATTTAATAATAAAAATAAAAGTTACAAATTAATGAATATTGAATGTGAAGTTTCTGTGAAATCAACATAAAATTCATTGTAAGAGAGCTCACTTAGTACAATAATGGGGATGACGAAATAATTAGGAGGGGTTTTATGTTAACTCAAGAAGAGGTACAAATAATTAGAGACACTGTACCATTATTAAAAGATAAAGGGCAGACGATTACATCAACTTTCTATAAAAGATTATTCGAACAACACCCTGAATTAAAAAATGTATTCAATCAAACGAACCAAAAAAGAGGGCTACAATCTTCTGCTTTAGCAATGGCAGTGTTAGCAGCAGCTGAAAACATTGAAGATTTATCACCTATCGTTCCTGCAATCATGCCAGTTGTATACAAACATTGCGCATTGCAAGTAAAAGCAGAACACTATCCAATTGTAGGAGAAAATTTAATATGGGCCATCCAACAAGAAACTGGTTTAAATGAAGATGATCCAATTATTCAAACTTGGATTAAAGCGTACGGAGCAATTGCAGATGCGTTTATCAATTTAGAAAAAGATGTATACAGTAAAATGGCTTGGGATGGTTTTAAACCATTCACTGTAACAAATATTACTGAAGAAACTGACATGATTAAATCTTTCACAGTAACATCAGATGAAATTGACTTAAGTCAGTTTATACCAGGTCAATATATTACAGTTGATATATCTAGTGAAAAATTACCGTACAGAGCTAAAAGACATTACTCTATTGTTGATGGAGATAAAGATTTCTTAACATTCGGTGTACGTAGAGACGTTACAGAAGAGCATGAAGGCGAAGTATCCACAGTGTTACATGATGAAGTTAACGTAGGGGATACATTGCTGCTATCTGCGCCTGTAGGTGGATTTGGTTTAGCAAATAAAGCTAATAAACAATTATTCTTAGGCTCTGGCGTTGGTGTTACACCACTCGTTTCAATGTATCAAGAAGCGGTTGATGCTGATTTAACTGCAACATTCCTTCAATCAACATCTAATGCTCAGAATGTAGCTTTTGAAGAAAAATTAGAAGACATTACGGCTAAATCTTCAATAGCACAATTTGATAAACACTTCCGCGACCAAGACGGCTTTATAGATGCAGAACAATTAAAACAATATCTTGATGGCGAAACGGAAGTTTACGTATGTGGTGGTAACTCGTTCCTAAAAGCAATGATTACGGAATTACAAAAATTAGAAGTGCCAATGGATAACATTCATTTCGAAACATTTATTCCAAGACTAAGCTTCTCAGTATAATTTACAAACACCCGAGCATTTGCAAAATATTGATTTTGCGCCGTTTTAGCATAGGTTAACGTTGTTTTAAAAATGAATATTTAAATCAAATTATCGTTTTGTATGTTTGTGGCAAGTATCTAGAAATATATCGATAAAATATTGAAAAGCGGGTGAGTTTTAAAAACCTCCCGCTTTATAATATGTCTTAGAGAATTATGTTCTAGATTTGTCTTTTTTATTACTATATTGTCTTTAGTTAGTTATATATTATCTACGGGGTATATAGGTCTTAAGATGTTTTGATAATCTATATTCTCTATCATTTGATATGTCTGACCAGTTGTTAGTGCTAAAATTGATTTCTTGCTTAGCTCACTAAGTTCATTAAATAAATATCCCTGTTTTACAATAATTACGTCATACTCGTTGATATTTATGTTTGCTTTTTTAAAGTGATTTAAAGTTATAAAGGATTCTCCACTGTTACTTATTATTAAATCTATATTCTTACCAGATACCGTAATAGTTTCTCCTACTTTATCATTTGTAGCATTTAAGTACCCCATTAAATCTCCTTTAGCTTTAATTTTTCCCTTAAATCCAATTTTTTCGTGTGAAGATGGGCCTATTAATAAATTCACATCTTCACCTGGTTTTAAACTTGCTAAACTATTAAAGGCTTCTTTATCATAAATTGCAGATACTAAAATTTTTTGGCCTTTTAAATTTTCATTCATTACATATTTTAATAAATCTATACGATTACCTTCAGCACCAGCAGTGCTGTTATCACCTGAATCGGATATAAAAACAGGTTTTTCATCTAAACTTATTGCTTTTTGAATTGCCTCTTGAGGATTTAATACTTCCGCGTTAAAATCAAAGTCTTTTCTTTTATTAAAAATATAATCCTCTAATTCTTTTGCTTTTTGGAAAGCTATAGATTCGGATTTTTTATTTTTAGGAGAGACGACTACTGAAGATCTTGTATTGACAGTATCATTCCAAGCATGACATATAAAAAAATTAGCACTTGCTATATCTTTAGAATCTTCTAGACTATATAGTTTTTCTAAAATCGTTTTTAAAGGTTCATCACTAGCTAAAGCTTTTTCTCCTGGTATAATTATTGGTAACTCGATAATAATAGGTTTAACTGCTTCGTTATCATTAATAGCTTCTACTAATAGCTTTGCACTTTTTTCTTCTACGTCCATTTGGTCAATGTGTGGGACTGTTCTATAAGAATAAATTATATTAGCATATTTTGATAATTCCTTTGGTATATTAGCATGTATATCTAAAGTTAATGAAATAGGTATTTCATTGCCAATTATCTCACGTATCTCTTTTAATAATTGTAAATCCCCAGAGGCTATATTTTCAACGACCATTGAACCGTGTAAGTGAAACCACAGACCGTCTATATCCTGATGTTGTGTAAGAGTATATAAGATTTTATCAGCAAAATATCGAAAGGTATCATAAGTTACTATTCCAGAAGACAATGCTGTGGCATAGATACTTGGTATTATATTTACATTGTTTTTTTCGAAAATTTTTGTGCTAGCTAACCGCTGATTTATTTCTTTACCTTCGTATAATACAAAATCTTCAATTTGAGTTTTATTAGGGTTGAATGTATTAGTTTCATGGTAAAAACAACCTGTTAATATTTTCATTTTATTGGCCCCTTTGTTTGATAATTTTGGTTATAGTTTCATGATATTTATCTAATTTATAGAAATATAAAATGATGATTTGGAAAATAGTCAAAGCTATTGGTAAACCTAACATTAAAAAACGTATTAAATTTTTGGCATTTTCAGTAACATTATTGGGCGTATAGCCAACCCAACTTAAAGCATAACCGATTAAACTTGAGCCAATAGCAACACCAAATTTTGTTGAAAAACTATAACTGGAAACAAGCAAACCTTCAGGTCTATTTCCAAATTTCCATTCTTGGTAATCTAACGTGTCCCCTAACATAGTTAAAGTTGCTGGATCGCTATACCCAATTAATAGATTGGCTATAAAAAATATAATGAGAAAGATAGTAATTGAATGAGATTCAATTACAAAAAGACTTAATAGTAAAATAGTAGCTATTGTAAGCATGAGTATACTAGAATTTCTACTGCTATATCTTTTTAAAACTAATAGCGCTATAAAACCGCCAAATAAGTTAGCTATATTAAGTACAGTCAAATATACTGGCGTCAAATTGGGAGTAAGTAACACATAATTGACATAATAAATTAATATACCGTTCATAATTCCCATTCTCACGAACCACATAAAAGAATTTGCAGAAACTAAAAGCCAATATTTATTCTTGAACATTTGTATAAATGACTTTTTGAGACTAGTATCTCTTTCTTCTTTTATTTCGAATACTCTTTCATGACAGTATTTAAAAGTTAACCCAAAAAGTATAATACCTATTATAGAATATATAGTCATAACAATTGGGAAACCAACCTTTTCATTTCCTTGGCCTACTAAGTGCACTAAAGGTAAAGTGGCTGAAGCAACAATTATTGTTCCCACTGAACGCCCAATTGCTCTGTAACTGTTTAATTCTCCCTTTTCATTGGAATCTCTTGTCATTAACGGCATCAAAGCTCCATAAGGAATATTTATAGCAGTATAAATAACGCCTAATAATCCATATGTGATATATGCATAAAGTAACTTATAATTATACGATATTTCAGGAGTTATAAACGTAAGAATACTTAATATTCCAAAAGGTAGTGCTAAATATAATAAATAAGGTCTTGTTTTCCCATGTTTAGATTTAGTTTTATCCACTAAAATACCCATTGCTGGGTCATTTAAAGCATCAAATATCCTCATAATTAAAAACATCGTAGCAACAGAAGCTGCAGTCAACCCGAAAACATCAGTATAAAAATAAAGAGCAAAACTATTAACCATCCCCCACACAAAATTAGAAGCTGTATCACCATAACCGTAACTTATTTTTTCTTTATGGCTTAACATTTTACTATTCGAATTTTTAGTATCTAACATGGCACTCATCCCTTTAAGTTGTTATTAACTTTTCAAATACTTTGAAGCTTCTTCGTCTATAATAAAAGTTACATTAGGATGATTCCTTAAAATAGTTGCTGGGCATGACTCAGATATTGTCCCTTCTATTGTTTTTTGGACTGCTTTAGCTTTTCTTTCTCCAGAAGCAACCAATAAGATCTCTTTTGCCTCCATGATGTCAGATAAACCTAAAGTTAACATTTGAGTTGGAGCTTCTGAACGATTTAAACCTTGATAATTCATAGTACTCTGTATAGTGGATTCATCACTATTAGCTAAAAACAAACTGCTTTTAAATGATGTGCCTGGTTCATTAGCACCTAAGTGCCCATTGACGCCTAAACCCAATATTTGTAAATCTCTAGGGTGGGATTGTAAAACTTTTTTATATCTCTCAATTTCTCCTTCAATATCTTCTGTGCTGCCATTTAATAAACCTACATATTTAGGTGATTGGTTTATTAAATTGTAAAAATTCTCATACATATACCTATAAACTGTGAATTTGTCATTTCTATTAGCCACATACTCATCTAAATTTGTAATAACAGTATTATTTATAAATAATTTTTTGTTATTAATATCATCAACTAATAGTTTAAACATCCCGTCATAACTCGCCCCAGTAGTAGTGTTAATAACTACTTCATGTGTGCCTTTTTTATCTATCGTGTTGTGAAAAATATTTGCTGCCACCTTCGATAATTCAGTGTAATCTTTTACTTTTATAATATTCATATTTTGCCTCCTTTTTAAACAAAGTTTACTAATTAAAGTTAAAATTCAGCATTTTTAGATTTAAATGTATTGATAAAACTAAAAATACCCTTAATTATTAAACTAAATTTAATAATTAAGGGTATTTTATCATTTTAGAAAACGTTTTCAAATATTTCTACTTATTTTTTGAAAAATTCATCAATAACTAATGAACTAGCACCTAATGCTGCCGAGATTCTTCCTTTTTCTACATTTTCTAATTTAAAGGTGTTTCTTAAAGGCTCCCATACGTAATCTTCAATAGATTTATGTAAAAAATTACTAAATATGTCATAATCATAAAATAATGGACCGCATAGTAAAATGTTATTAGGGTTGTATATACACAGAATATTAGCAATTGCAATCTTGAGATATTGACACATTTTATTTATAAATACACTAGCGCGTTTGTTACCGTTGTAATAATCTTCCAATAATATATGGATATTATCACCGTATTGCTTTTTTATAGCCTCTAAACTTAAATAAGTTTGAAGGCAACCTAAACGTCCACATTCACATAACGGGCCGTTAGGATCAATTATCATATGCCCTATTTCACCGAAAGAGTTATTTGCCCCACGTGCGACCTCACCATTAACCATAATTGAAGCTCCAACACCACTTCCAATGTATAAGCAAACGGTATTTTTTTTATGTTTTGCTTTACCATATAATTTTTCAGCAATTAATATGGACCTAACGTGATTTTCTACGTATACTTCCCAATTGAGCTTATTTTCCAATAAAGTTTTTAGTTCAATATTATGCCATTGTAATTGAGATGAATTTATCACTATACCTTTTGAAACGTCTACTGACCCTGGTACGCTAACGCCAACAGCAATAATTTTCTCTTTAACTTTTTCATTAGCATTATTTATCAATGCAATTATTTCTTGAGACAACCAATCTAAATAACAATTTAGATTAGTTTGTGGGTTGAATTTATTAGTTAATTTTTGTGAATCAATTATTTTTCCATCAAATGAAATAATGGCTAATTGGGTGTACTCTTTTTCAATTTCTACTCCGAAAGAATACAATCCGTCAGGGTTAACGCTTAATAACTTAGGTTTTCTTCCTATACTTTTATTACTATTATTTTTTTCAATTATCCAATCATCTTTTAACAAAGCATTAGTGATTTTTCCAATGCTCGTATTACTTAAGCCGGTTAAATCTGCTAAATAAGTTCTAGTTATGGCATCGTGTTTTTTTATTAAACTTAAAACTAAAAAATAAGTTGTATCTTTATCTTCCATAATTATCACACCATTTCTTCAGGTTCTTCACTATATATTGCCATTTTAGATAACTCTTATCAATTGCTATAATTTAATTTTACTACGGTTTCTAACTATTCCCAAAATTATATATAAGTAACAGATATAAAAACTTTTTTGGTAGATTGAGATAGACATAATGTATATTAATTATTTAAAAGCACTTTGTTGAGTTCACATTAAATAAATATCTATCCATCAAAATTTTAAGTGTTTCTAATTTTGTAAACATTATAATGATTGCGCTTTCAAACATTATAATGTTATAATCTTTTCGCGAGGTGAGATAGTGTGAAAAGTACAGGAATAATAAAAAATATCTCCACAATAAATGAAGAGCGTATCGATATTTTTCTTGAAGAGGGTGTAATTAAAAGTATTGGAGAGCATCATACATTAGAGGGGCCTATCCTTTTTGATGGTTCAAGTTCTTATTTATCGACGGGTTGGATTGATTTACATGTACACGCATTTTCGGATTTCAGTCCATATGGAGATGAGATTGATGAGATCGGAGTGAAACAAGGCGTTACCACAATTGTCGACGCTGGAAGCTGTGGTGCAGATAGAATCGATGAATTATATAATCGTGCATTAAATAGTGAAACAAATGTATTTTCATTTTTAAACATATCAAAAATAGGGCTCGAGAGAATTGATGAGCTATCTAATTTAACTTGGATAGACCAGCAACAATGTATTACAGCGGCGCATCAATATAAAGATATGGTCATTGGTTTGAAATCACGAATAAGCAGTAGCGTTGTGAAAGGTAACGGCACGATACCCTTGGAAAAAGCTGTGGAAATCAGTGAACAGTTGAAATTACCTATTATGACCCACATTGGTTCTGCCCCGCCAAAAATCCAAGAGGTAATACCTTTATTGCGAAAGGGAGATGTAATCACACATTTCTTAAATGGTAAAGATAATAATCTGTTTGATAATAATGGCGAACCGTTGAAAGTATTAACAGAAGCGGTCAACCGAGGGGTTAATTTAGATGTTGGTCATGGTAATGCCAGTTTTTCATTTGAGGTAGCAAAGCAAGCACGAAATGCTAATATACATTTTGATACGATAAGTACGGATATTTATAAAAAAAATAGAGTAGAAGGACCAGTATTTAGTTTAGCTAATGTATTATCAAAATTTTTATATCTAGGATATACACTAAAAGAAATTATTTACGCAGTAACGCAAAAACCTGCGGCAATTATTAACAAACCTAAATTGGCAGAACTTAGAGAGGGTAGTATAGCGAATCTGACTATATTTGACGTGGTTGAAGAAGAGCAAATGTTTACTGATTCGTCTAAACAAACGGTTAAAAGCAACCAAATAATTAAAGAAAGAGGCGTAGTAGCAAATGGAAAATTCATTAAATTATAAATATGGTTTGAAACGTGTTGTTAATGCAAGTGGGAGAATGAGCATTCTTGGCGTTTCATCACCAACAGATTCAGTAATGGACGCGATGAAATTTGGCGGACAAAATTACGTAGAGATGGCAGATTTGGTTGATAAATCTGGCGCATATATTGCGAATAAGATTAATGCAGAAGATGCTGTGGTTGTAAACTCTGCGTCAAGCGGCATAGCATTATCAATTGCTGGTGTCATCACAGGGGGCAACGAACGTAAAAGTCAAAGATTGCATAACGATAAAATTGATAAAAATGAAGTGATTTTATTTAAAGGGCATAATGTTCAATATGGTGCCCCTATAGAGACAATGATTTATTTAGGCGGGGGTTCAGTAGTTGAAGTAGGGTACGCAAATGAAGGGAAAAATAAACATATAAAAGAAGCAATTAATGAAAATACAGCAGCTATTCTTTATGTAAAATCGCATCATGCAGTTCAAAAAAACATGGCATCTGTAGAAGAGGTATATGAAGTGGCACAAAGACATCATATTCCGCTTATTGTAGATGCAGCTGCAGAAGAAGATTTGAAAAAATATACACAATGCTCAGACATAGCTATTTTCAGTGGCTCAAAAGCAATACAAGGTCCTACAACTGGTATCGTTGCAGGTAAAAATTCACTCATTGAAGCTACGAAAGTGCAATTACACTTTATAGGAAGAAGTATGAAAGTGGGTAAAGAATCAACTTTTGGGTTATTACAAGCTTTAGATGAATATTTTGAGAAAGTGGACAATTCTAAAAATGAAAAACAGGAACTACAAAAATTAGAAGCGCTTAATGACTATCAAGGCATTAAGCTAGAAGTCGTTCAAGATGAAGCAGGCAGAGAGATATATAGAACACGCGTATATGTGGATCCATCAATTTTAAATTTGAATGCAGAATCATTTGCTAAGAAACTAAAATCTGCTGACATAGCTATTTACACACGAGATTATGGTGTTAAACAAGGGTTCTTTGATATAGATCCTAGACCGTTAAAACGCGGTGAAATGGAGATAATATATAAAACGATTATACAGATAGTGGAAGGTGAAATTTAATGAAAATATTAGACAGATTTTATAAAGATAGCGTAGCGCTCAATGTATTAGCCAAAGGAGAACGAAATATTAAAGATGTATATCAAGCAGCAAATAAAAATGTAGTTATTGGCGTATTATCAAAAGATTATGACACTGTCAAAGACGCGGTAACTAGTATGAGTGATTTTGGTTCACACGTTGATGATGCAATATCGATTGGATTAGGTGCTGGTGATAATAGACAAGCAAAAGTTGTATCAGATATTGCAAAAGATTACCAAGGTTCACACATTAATCAAGTATTTACAAGTGTAGGACAAACAACAGCTAACACGCACGACACATCTTGGGTTAACGCTTTAGTATCACCTACAGGTAGAGTAGGTTATGTCAATGTTTCCACAGGTCCAATAAGTAGCGAAGATTCTGAAAAAGCAGTTATACCAATAAAAGCTGCTATTAATTTAATTAAAGACATGGGCGGAGATGCTATTAAATTCTTCCCAATGAGCGGTTTAGATACAGTCGAAGAATATAAAGCCGTAGCTCAGGCATGTGGAGATATGAATTTTGGATTAGAGCCTACAGGCGGTATTACCAAGGAAAATTTCGAAGAAATTCTAAAAATTGCTTTAGATTATCATGTGCCAAAAATTATACCGCATGTCTATTCTTCTATTATTGATAAAGAGACGGGTTTAACTCGTATTGAAGATGTAGAATGGTTAACTTATAAAATGAAACAATTAGTTGATCAATATGAATAAACATATTGCAGCATATGGAGAAATAATGATGCGTTTGGAAGTGCCTGATAATCTCTTGTTAAGACAAGCAGAAGATTTGAAATATTCGTTTACTGGTACGGGAGTCAATGTTGCTGGGTTGTTAGCACAATTTGGATATACTTCTAGTTTAATTAGCGCTGTACCAGATAATTCAATTGGTTCATCTGCTATTGGTGCAATACGTAGGTTAGGGATTCAAAGTAATTTAGTAATCAAAAACGATAATAATTTAGGTATGTACTTTTTAGAAAAAGGGTTTGGTAATCGTCCAAGTAATGTGACGTACACCAATAGGCAACAAAGTAGTTTTAATATTACCGGTATTTCAAAATTTGACTTGTTACAATCACTCGAAGACATTGATGTTTTGCATATATGTGGCATCACGTTAGCTATGAATCAGTTAACACGAGATAATGTTTTACAACTAGTGAAATTAGCAAAGGAACAAAATATTAAAGTAGTTTTTGATTGTAATTTTAGACCTTCGTTATGGGGAGAAAATGGTAACCAACGTGCTAAACCATATTATGAAACTATTTTATCAGAAGCAGACATCGTTATAATGAGTGAAAAAGATGCTATTCAAACTTTAGGATTATCAACGAATAAAGAGACAAAAGAAGGACAATTAGAAGCACTCCTCCCTCTAGTGGCCAAAAAATATGGAATTAATAAAATCGGGGGGACGATTCGAACTGTACAAGGGAGCAACCATAACGTCATTAAAGGATATTTATATGATAAGGGGGCTATGTATTATTCTAAAGCGTTTGATGTGGATATCTTAGACAGAATTGGTACTGGAGATGCCTATACTTGTGGGATCATTCACGGAGAACTTTCAAATATGGATCCGCAAGACACGGTGACATTTTCAACTGCTTCTTGTGTGTTAGCGCATACAATTTCTGGAGATACACCATTGTTTGATACTGATGATATAATAAAAGTTATAAATAATGAAAAAAATGATATTGAGAGGTAATTGATTTATGACGAAATTATCATCAGAAAAAGGGCCATTATATTTACAAATAAAACAAATTATTGAAGACAGAATTATCCATGGGATATATACAGTTGGAAATTATATACCGACAGAAATAGAGTTCGAAAAAGAGTTTAATGTGAGTAAAGTGACTGTAAGATCTGCAATTAAAGAATTGGTAAACTTAGGCTACTTGGAAAAGAAAAGCGGTAAAGGAACCACAGTAATTAATCATAAACAGAGGAACAACATCACAAACAATAAAAATTTCACAGAAAAACTTGTAGAACAAGGCAATAAAATACAGAAAATTATTAAAGATATTACGGTAGTTGTACACGAAGAAAATAGTCAATTATTTCAAATGTTTGGTGTGAAATCCTACAAGATAACAAGAGTCTATCTATTAAATGATCAGCCATATATACTATTCAATCATTATTTACCATATCCATTGAATCATTTAACTAATTATGATGAATTAAAGCAGAACAATGATTTATCGATATATAAAATTTTAGAAGAAGAGAAGATGGAAATCCAAAATATTGAAGATAATTTCTCTGTTGGGTTTGATGAAGAAGCTTCAATACAATTAAACCTTAATGTGTCAGAACCTTTGCTCATTAGAGAGAGAGAAACTTACGCAGTATCAGGTGAAGTTATCGAGTGTAGTATTGGTTACTATAATAGTAAGTTGAAAAAATATACAATCAGTTTAAAAGATTGATGTGAAACTTTTGTAACTTGTTGGTAGCGCTAACATTAATGGGGGAACAGGGATGGATTCTAACATTTATTTATTAATCATTACGCTACTTTCAATTGTTATTGTCATACTAGGGGTTGCTTGGTGGAAATGGCATGCATTTATCAGTTTAACCGTTGCTGGTTTATTTTTAGCAATCATGGCAGGCTTATCACCTGAAAAAATTGTAACAGCTTATGAAACAGGTGTGGGAGATGTATTAGGACATTTAGTCGGCATTTTAGCTTTAGGAACCATATTAGGTAAATTGATGTCTGATTCAGGTGCAGGCATGCAAATTTCAGATTATCTAGTGAAGTCATTAGGTTATAAAAAATTACCATGGGCAATGATGTTATCAGGTTTTATCATTGGTATACCAGTGTTTTTTGAAGTGGGTATTGTTATTTTATTACCACTTGTTATTTCAATTCATAAAACTACAAAAGCAAACATATTACTTATAGCAATCCCATTATTAGCGGGCTTATCAATTGTTCATGGTATTGTGCCGCCTCATCCTGGGGCAATGACTGCAATCGGTATTTACGATGCAAATTTAGGAAAGGTATTACTTTATTCACTCATTATTGCTTTACCTACTGCGATTATTGCAGGGCCGATTTTTGGTAAGTTTATTAGTAAACGTTTAATACCAGAAAATTCGCCAGACATTATTAAAGTAGATAATAAAACGAATGCATTACCAAGTGTAGCGATATCATTTTTAGTTATTGTGTTACCTGTATTGCTAATGTTGTTATCTATAATTACTCCATATTTAGGAGATATACCGAGTTTATTGAAAAATACTTTGTTATTTATAGGTAGCCCAGTTATAGCTTTATTAATTTCATGCTTTGTCGCTTTTTATTTGTTAGGTTTTAAACAAGGTATGTCAAAAAATGTAATTAAAGATTTAGTAGAAGAATGTATTTTACCATTAGGATCTATTATTTTAATTATTGGAGCTGGCGGAGGGTTTAAAGAAATACTTATTGAAACAGGCGTTGGTGACACGATTGCACAAATGACTGAAAACCTTTCGCTCTCGCCATTATTATTAGCATTTTTAGTTGCAGGTTTGATACGTGTTGCTACAGGGTCTGCAACAGTTGCATTAACTACAGCTGCGGGTATTGTATCCCCAATCATACAGCATATGTCAGGGATAAATTTAGAATTATTAGTTATAGCTACAGGGGCAGGGTCATTAATGCTGTCTCATGTTAACGATGCTGGATTTTGGATGGTTAAAGAGTATTTAGGTCTGAATGTTAAAGAAACATTCAAAACTTGGACAGTAATGGAAACATTGCTAGCGTTTATTGCTTTTAGCTTTGCTTTTATCATTAATTCGTTAATATAAGCGAGTTAAATATAAAGATATTATATAAAAGAATTCTATTGAAGATGTTGAACTTTTAAAATAGCAAGTTAATAAAACACTATTTACTAGGCTACTAATTTCCTGAATTTTATAGGAGATAAGTAGCCCAGTTTTTGTTGGACGCTAACTTTATTATAATTTGCGACAATATCTATTAATGTATTATTGATTTTTACTGGATATGCCGTTTTTTATAAAAAATATTTTTCTTAAATTCATTTTAATAAGAATTTGACGAAAATATTTTTACTATACTTCTACGAACTGAATCCGTTAGCTTAATAAGTAGCCCTTTTTAATGTACTTTATTATAAAAGAAATTTATGTTTTTGATATCTTTATAGGTTGGATTTTTAAATAGGTTCCACAACGCCACAACCACTCTAATGGACCAAATAAAAAATAATGCATCCATATCAATGAGAAAGTAATCTGAAATAAAGTGACTGCTACATATAATAAAAGCATGCCATAAGTATGGACGGTATAATTTGAAAGAATCGGTGTTAAAATAACAACACCTATGATTGTTTGGCCTAAGTAATTCGTGAATGCCATTTTCCCATACGGAATCAATATAGAAAGGCATTTTTGTACTGGTTTAATTTGGTATAGTAATAAAATTGAAAATATATAAAATAAACCGATAATAGGGCCACTGTTTTGATTAAAGCTATGCAGTAATTCGTTATTTTGAATGAATAATGCAAGTGCCCATATAAGGAGGGTAAGTGTTAAAAACAGTAACCAATATTTTTTTAATTTAGGCAATAAACTTTTATTCGTAAAAATACCGATATAGTAAAGTGCTTGCCCTAATAACATATGTCCTAATGTTGAGAGCATGACCATTAATAAAACAAATGAATTAAGCAAATTAGGAATGTGGATACCTTTGATTTCTATAAATTTAATTAATATGGGTAAAAAATTTCCAAATGTAACCAATAAAACGCCACAACTCAGTTTTATTTTATTTGGCACGTTTTGAAAAAGTAGTAAAAGCACCCCCATGACTGCATATAGTTTAAGAATATCGCCATCCCATAATAAGGAACTTAATGCGCCAACAATAAATAAAAGAACCATTCGACGTATATGTACCCAAAGGGTTAACCCTTTTGTTTGTAAATTATTTATAAAAATAGAAGTACTGACACCAAACAAAAAAGCAAATATAAAATGAAATTTATTTAAACTGAACATTTCTATATAATTAATAACTTTACTATCAAATATGTTAATCTCTATACTTTTTGTATTAGAGGGTTCAAAAAAGTGAATATTAATTAATAGAATACCTATAATAGCTATACCACGTATAACGTCAATGAGGTTAATTCTTGTTAGCGAAGCTGTACCTTTTTGTACGCTCATTTTATCCCTCTTTTCCAATAATATAAAGCACATTATACAAGGGGGGATAAAAAATGAAAATCAAATTTGTCTTACGATTTTGTCACATTAATAATTAGTACGTGTTATGACGTTTTCGTTGTTATTGTAGGTTTGGAGTTTATTCTAATTAAACCCCACGTAATATTTTCATCAAATTTAGTTATACTATCCCTTAAAAAATTAATACATTGTCACGATCAAAATATTTTTATGTGACTTGTGTTTTTCAATTACTTTATAATATTTATCAATTGATTTTGAATAGTATTTATAAACACCATCAGAATATTGTTCAACTTTCTTAGCATCTGTTTGCATAAATGCTTTTGGGGATAAAATATTATTTGATTTATTAATAATTTTTTTAATGGTTCTATCTTCCTCTAATATATACTTTGTTTGAGTTTTTTTGTCATCATAGGTATCTTGATTCTGCCTACTGTTTAAAGTAAAGTTTCCATAAACCACATTGTTTTGTATCTTAGATGATTCTGTTTTATCAGGTAGGTTTTCTATTTTAGTATCTGAGTCACCGACTTTTTCTTCTTGCTTTTCTGAATGCTGATTATGTTCTTTTTGCTCATTTTCTTGGTTGCCACATGAAGCTAATAACAACAAAATCAATAAAATAGGTAGATAAGTCTGTCTCATACATGACGTCCTTAATTAAATAGTCATATTATAATAAAACGATTTATTCTGCAGTTTCTCCGCCATCGACGGGGAGGTTAATCCCTGTAATAAAAGAAGATTGTTCAGAACATAACCACACTGCGGCATTTGCTTGTTCATTCGGTACGCCCATACGGCCCATTGGAATAGCAGATTCAAAAGCTTTCGCTTGTTCTTCTGCTTCTTGACTCCAATTTTCTACAGCTGCTGTTTTTGTCATACCAGGACAAATTGAGTTAATGCGTATGTTTTGTTTGCCAAATTCTAATGCCGCACTTTTAGTTAACCCATTAACGCCGTGTTTAGCAGAAATATAAGGCGTTAAACCAGGTGTTCCAACTAAACCACCTGTAGATGCCGTATTAACAATTGCGCCTCCACCAGATTCAAGCATAGCTGGTATCTCATATTTCAAACATAAAAATGTACCAGTTAAAGTAACATCTATTACACGCTGCCAACGGTCTGTGTCAATCTCTGTTAATGAAGCCGTTGGAGCGCCGATGCCTGCGTTATTATGCGCCCAATCCAATCGACCAAATTGTTTAACAGTTTGGTCAATTAAATTTTTAACGTCCTTTTCTTCGGCTACATTACACTTAATAAATTGTGCTTCTCCACCTTCGTCTTGAATGAGTCTTACAGTTTCATATCCTGACTCTTCAGAAATATCTGATACGACAACTTTCGCGCCTGCTTTTGCAAAGGCGATAGCACTTGCTCTACCAATGCCATTACCTGCTGCGGTTACAATACCAACTTTATTTTTCATTATTTATCACGCTTTCTTTATATGATTAATATAATTTAATACTACCACCGTCTACCATTACGGTTTGTCCAGTAATATATTGAGCATCTTTACTTCCTAGAAATACAGCGACCGGTCCAATGTCTTTTTCAACGTCTCCAAATTTTTGTAGAGGAATGCCTTGGATAACTTGATTATAATATTCTGGGTTATCTTTTCTCCATTGATCAACACCTTCAGAATAAGCAATAGGTGAAATCACATTAGCATTGATACCAAACGCTCCGAATTCATTTGCAATCACCCGAGTTATACCACGAATAGCTTCTTTCGCAACAACATAGGCACCTTGATTTTTATCTCCCTTAACAGCTGCGCCAGAACCAAAGTTTATAATGTTTCCTTGAGTTTCTTTTAAATAAGGAATTACCATTTGGCATAAATAAAACGTCGCATAAAACCCCGTATTAAATGACAAATTCAAATCATCTTCCGTAATATTTAAAAAACTATTCATACGAGATGCATGAGCGTTATTAACTAATATGTCAATTTGTCCATAAGTCTGTATAGTACGGTCCACACAAGCTTGTAATGATGCTTTATTACTTAAATCTGTTTTGATAAAGAAAGTATCATAACCTTGGTTGTTTAATTCTTGGCTCAATGCCTGTCCTTTTTCTTCAGCAATGTCAGCAATAACAACTTTCGCATTTTCTTTAACGTAGGCTCTTACAATCCCTGAACCAATGCCTCCTGCGCCACCTGTTACGATAGCAATTTTATTATCTAGTCTAGCCATTTAAATCACCTTTCTTTTTAGAATTCCAATATCCTTCTTTAACAAGTTTTTCTTTATTTTTAAAAGCCAAAATAATCGCAATGATATTAACCACAAATAGTAAAATAATGATAATAAGGCCCGTGGTATAGCTTCCTGAAATATCATATATAAAACCATAAGCTGGTAAAGCGACAATAGATGCAAGGGCTAAGCCAATTGATGAGGTGGAATAAATTTGACTATAGTCTTTACTTCCAAATAATGACGAAGCCATAGCTGGTGCTATTGTTCCAATCGATGAAGTAAACATTCCAAATAAGAATAAAGCAACAGCTACTACCACAATAAAATCAGGCATAGCAATCAATAAAATAGTGGCGATTAGCCCTAGTATCATAGCCAATAAACCCACTTTTTTTGCGCCAATCTTGTCTGTGAGATAACCAAATACGAGTGAACCGACAAAAACACCCACCATCAGTGCAGACATCATTGCGCCAGCAATGCTAACTTTTTGTCCATGATTAACAAGATAAGTAGGGACGTGCATTGTAAAGCTTGATATAGCGGTAATAATGAAGAAAAATAGGGCTAATAAGAAAAAAGCTGGCGTTTTTTTGGCCGTAGTATACGCAATACCTTCGATGTTTTGTATTTGTTTATGGGGGTCTATATCAGTGCTTGTATCTCCATAAGCTTTTGTATTTTTATCCTTAGGAGAATTACGAATTAATAATAAAATGATAGGTGTAACAATAATAAGCACACCTAATCCTGTAATAAAGTATGCATTTCTCCAATCAAACTGACTAATTAAAGCGCCTATAATAGGTTGCGCAAATACACCCAGTAACCCTCCAATTGCTGATAAAATACCAAGGGCCAGCCCTTTCCCTTTACTAAACCATCTTTCGATTAAAACAGGACCACCTATTACAGTAATGAAAACCCCGCCGATAGCGAGTGGTATAGCTAAGAGGTACCATCCCCAAATTGAATTCATTAAACCAAATAAAGCGAACGCACCTGCTTGGAAAATAATGGCAAAAAATAATACCAACCGTGCACTATATTTAGATAATAGCTTTCCTCCAAACGGAAGAAACAGCAGGGTCACAATCGAAGAAACACTTAAATAAATCGTTAAACTCCCTACGCCTACATTTAAATCTTGGGACACAGGGGATAAAAATAAACCTGCTGAATTATTTAACGCTGCTTTACCTAATCCTACAGAAACACAGAGCCCTATTAATATTAACCACGCAAAATGTAACCTTTCTTTATGCATTTAAGCCACCTCTAAAATTCAAAATATTTATCTGCTTTCTGTATTTAAATATTTTACTCGTTCAAATAATTTCTTTTGTATGCTTAATAGTTGTTCAACTTCTTCAATATTTAAAACAGAATAAACTTCATTTCTCATGTTTTGGCCTTGCTTTTGGGCTTCTTCTAAAACTTTTAAACCCTTTTTAGTTATTGTAATCAAGACTACTCTACGGTCATTTTTTTGATGTTCTCGTAAAATATAACCTTCTTTTACAAGGTTGTTCGTTAGTTTTGTGATAGCGCCAGACGTGTACCCTAGAGCAAGTGCAAGTGTAGAAGGCTTTTGCGGACCTTCTTCTTTTAATTTTGATAAAGCTAAAATTTGTGAAATATTAACGTTTAAATTAAATTTTTTCATGAAAAGCGTCATCGTTGCATCATTAAATAATTCGGCGTTGTGAATGAGTTCAAAAAAATTATTGTTTTCCATGTTATCTCCTTCCTAAAAATAAATTGTAATGTTAATATACCAGTAAAAGGTTTCCAGGTAAAATAATAAAGGAGTAATTATGACTGTTTATATAAATAATATAAATCCATCTAATGTTAACGAAGTAAAGCAATTAAAAGTAAATTCTAAACAAATGCATTTTATTGAAACTGTACACGAATGTTTAAATGAAGCCGAGAAATTTTCTCAGTGGTGTCCTGTAGCAATTTATAACGACAATGAAATTGTAGGTTTTGCGATGTATGGTTGCTTTGGTAAAAAAAAGAAACATGGATTGATCGAATTCTCATTGATGAAAAATATCAACGTCAGGGTATTGGTCGAAAAGCAATGAGGTTATTAATGTTTTTTGTATTAGATAAATATAAAGTTAATACACTTTATTTAAGTATTGTTCGAGAAAACCAAGTAGCTAGAAAGTTATATGAGGAGTTAGGGTTTTACTATACATTAGTGGATGATTTAAATGGGGAATTGATATTTAAATATAGCAAAGGAGCATAATAAAAATGAAAAGATTAGAAAATAAAGTGATAATAGTTACTGGTGCAGCACAAGGTATGGGAAAAACGCATGTTGAAAAATTATTAGCTGAAGGTGCAAGGGTGGCTATTACTGATATCAATAAAGAATTGGGAGAACAAGTTTCTAAAGCATTAGGAGAAAATACTATTTTTATACAACACGATGTTGTTAACGAGAGTGACTGGCAAAATGTAGTAAATATAGTAATGAATAAATGGGGGCATATTGATGTATTAATTAATAATGCTGGTATTACGTATAATACACCCCTAGAAGAATTAAGTTTAGAAAATTATATGAAAATAGTAAATGTTAACCAAGTATCCGTATTTCTAGGTATGAAAACAGTAGCAAGCATTATGAAAGCACAAAAAAATGGGTCCATCATTAATGTTTCATCTATGAATGGTTTAGTAGGAGGCGCTATAGGTTACACTGATACCAAGTTCGCAGTTAGGGGTATGACTAAAGCAGCTTCTAGAGAATTATCCCCTCATAACATTAGAGTAAATTCAGTACACCCTGGCGTTATCCAAACATCTATGTTAGAACAAGAAGGTGTTAAAGAACAAGTAGAACAATTCAAAACAACAATTCCTATGAGACGTGCTGCTCAAACTGAAGAAGTTTCTAATATGATTATTTTCCTTTCTTCTGAAGAATCGAGTTATTCAACTGGTTCTGAATTTGTAATTGATGGCGGTCTCACAGCATTGTAATAAAAACAATAATAATTTATTCGGAATAATAGTGAGCACTGTTTTATTATAAAAACCAAATTATTATATCGTCGTATTTCTAGGTGAAATACTTTGAAAATCAAATGTGTGATTACTATATATTTATAAATTTTGTAGTTATTTTAAATGTATCATTTTAATCTGTATAAGTATTCACCTTACGCTTTTGCAATTGTTTCGTGTTTTATAGCTTTTTTAATAACAACGCATATTAAAACAAAAGAAGCGTTGTTAAATATTACATTCAACGACGAAAGGCTGTTTTTCATTCTATATAAAATACGTACGCCACAATTCGGTTACATGCCGCAACTATAGGATACTTACCTGTTAGAAAAAATGCATTTAAAATATTTGGATAAGGGGGTGTAACCAAAATGGATTTTCATAATATATTAAAAAAGAAAAGAATAGAAGCTAATTTATCTCAAGAAGGTTTAGCAGATCGTTTAAATATAAGTAGGCAATCTATATCGAAATGGGAAAATGAAAAAGGATATCCAAACATTGAAACACTCCTGAAAATAAGTGACATATTTAATATCACAGTAGACGAACTTTTAAAGGGAGACGATTATTTGAAAGACAAAATAATTCAAGATAGCAAAAATTTAAAACACCACAAATGGAAGACTTTTTTTGATGTTTTAATAGTGATTGGTCTCATATTGATAGTCGCAAAAATAGCAATCTTTATAATCACAAAAATACCTGGTAACGAAATTGATTTTTTATCTGGTTCCATTATTTATTCATTTGGACCATTATGCTTAATGATTATTGGTGCTATAGGTACAGATATATTAAGTAAAAAGTATAAATAATACTTTACGCACGTAGACTCCCGGTATGCTTAACTGTCATAAATCTTGAATAATTGGTTTATATCGCACGATATACTAACAATTTTTCCTGATTTAGTTAAGCATTCTTTTCAATATTTTAATAAATTCATTCAACGTAAATGCCACAAGCTACGTACTTCAATTGCACGCTTCTTTTCTCGAAAATGTAAAAACACCAATTGCTCCTCCAAAATATCGTGAAGTATACAGCATATACCCAAGGCATGAAAATTCGTCAAAGAAGCCCTTTTGTCTCTCTCAATATCTTAAAAGAATACTCAATATTACCTTACTTTTAATTTTAAAAATCGTTACGTTTTTTAAATAATGGTCCTACTTTTTAGGCCTCCCCAAATCAAAATTTTTGAAAAATTTTACAAATTTCTAAAAGCGTTTAGATACGGGGAAAACTAAATATAACAAGGTTGTTATAAAATTTAATTAAAATTAGAATATAAATTGTTCGAAAGTTTGTTATGACAGTTTTTAAGACGGTTTTTAGTAAAAAAATTATAAATTTAGATATACAAATATACGCTTGACATAAAAATTTACAATGAGTAAAGTGTAAATCATAATTATTTTCGAATAATTCTAAAATTAAAATCAATCTAATTATTAATTATTGATGAATGGTAAGAGGAGGGCGAATAAATTTATGCATGAATCAAAAATTACATACGACCATTTTAATGCAGATGCCTCTGAATCAATAAATATTGATGATGAAACGAAAGGCGCACGTGAAGTTGTGACATGGGCTTATCAAACCTATGGAGAGTCAGTTATTTATGCTTGTAGCTTTGGCGCTGAAGGCATGATACTGATTGATTTAATTTATAGTGTTAAAAAGGATGCTCAAATTGTATTTTTAGATACAGGACTTCATTTTCAAGAAACGTATGACTTAATTGATCGTGTTCAAGCACGTTATCCAGAATTACGTATTAAACTTAAAAAGCCAGAGCTCACTTTAGACGAACAAGCGTCACAGTATAACCCAGCACTTTGGAAAAATGCACCGAATCAATGTTGCTATATTAGGAAAATTAAGCCTTTGGAAGATGTTTTATCAGGTGCCACTGCTTGGATATCTGGATTGCGCAGATCACAGTCACTAAGTCGTCAAAATACGGTGTTCATTAATAAAGATGAACGATTCCAATCAGTCAAGATTTGCCCTTTGGTACATTGGACGTGGGAGGATGTATGGCACTATATTAAAAAATATGAATTGCACTATAACGAATTGCACGATTTTAACTATCCAAGTATCGGTTGTATACCGTGTACTGCGGCTGTTGAAGGGCCTGGGGATTCACGTGAAGGAAGATGGACAAATTCAAATAAAACTGAATGCGGACTCCATACTACAGATCATCCTTCTCTATAGTTAAAATCTATTTTTTTATTATTAATCCTTAGTATTCCAATCAGATAGATATAGTAAAAAAGAATTGATGCCATAGCGGGCTTAAATATCATTTAGATATGTGAAACGTCATGGTTCAGTATAATTTTTAAAGATATTTGAACAAAATCTGAAAGTAATTTAAAAAATTAAAATGAGGTGAAATGGTTGTGAATTTATCTGTTATCAATAGTCCATTTGATGAAAATCAAGCTGCACAGCTAAACCAAATTATTCAAAATCTCACTATCGAGCAACAAGTTTGGTTGAGCGGTTATTTAACTGCAAATTTACAAAGCGTTACAACAAAACAAGAAACGCCCTCAGAAGTTGCGCAATTTGTATTAAATAAAGGGACATCTTCAAATAGTGATAGGCACATCACTGTGCTTTACGGTTCAGAAACAGGCAACGCCCAAGGCTTAGCTGAGAAGTTAGCGGACCGCCTTGTCGAACTTAATTTTAATGTGCAACTAAATGCTATGAGTGATTTTAAAACAAAAGAATTAAAAAAAGTTGAAGATTTATTTGTAATTTCGTCCACACATGGTGAAGGTAACCCACCAGATAATGCGATAAGTTTTCATGAATTTTTACATGGTAGAAAAGCACCTAACCTAGCAGACGTCCGTTTCTCAGTATTGTCTTTAGGGGACGCATCCTATGAATTTTTCTGTCAAACCGGTAAAGAATTTGATTCGCGCCTTGAAGCACTAGGCGGGGCACGCTTAGTAGAGAGACGAGATTGTGATTTAGATTACGATGATGTGGCTGAATCGTGGATGGATCATATTATTGAACAATTGAGCGACAAGTCCTTGAGTGAAGAAACAGCATCGACAACAAATGAAGTCCAGTTGACGAACGACAAACATTATTCAAAGTCTCAACCATATAAAGCAGAAATATTAGAGAATATTAATTTGAACGGTAGGGGTTCTAATAAAGAAGTAAGGCATATCGAATTACAATTTGAAGATTATGGTGAAGCGTATGAACCAGGCGATTGCTTAGTCGTTATTCCAGAAAACGATGAAAAATTAGTAGATAGATTGTTAGAAATTTTAAATTGGGACGCTCAAATAGATATACCTATCAATGAAAAAGGTGATGTCCTCACATTGAAAAACGCATTGCAACATCATTTTGAAATTACGAAACTAACTAAAACTTTGTTGCAGAAAGCTGCAGAATTATTTGATAATTCAGATTTATCAGAACATGTTTTAGATTATGAATGGATTAAATCTTATATATATGGCAGAGACTTAATTGATTTAATTCAAGACTTTCAACCTAAGGCACTTGCACCTGAAGCGCTTTATCAGTTTTTAAGAAAATTACCTCCAAGAGAATACTCCATAGCAAGTAGTTATGAAGCAAACCCTGATGAAGTACATATAACAGTTGGTGCAGTCAGGTATTACTCACATCAACGTGATCGTCAAGGTGTGTGTTCGATTCAATTAGCTGAACGCTTGGAAGCAGGAGAATCAGCATCGGTATATTTAAAGAAAAACCCGAATTTCAAATTCCCGTTCGATGAAGCTACGCCTGTGATTATGATTGGTCCTGGAACGGGGGTGGCGCCTTTCAGATCATATTTACAAGAACGTGAAGAGCTGGGTTTAAACGGTCAGACTTGGTTGTTTTTTGGAGAACAGCATTTTACAACAGATTTTTTATATCAAACAGAATGGCAGGATTGGCTTAAAACAGGCGTGCTGAGCAAAATAGATTTAGCATTTTCAAGAGATACTAACGAAAAAGTATATGTTCAGCATAAAATTGAAGAACAAAGTGAAGCATTCTATGAATGGCTGATAAATGGCGCTGCATTATATGTTTGTGGCGATGAACAGTATATGGCTAAAGGCGTTCATGAAGCCATTCATAATGTTTTAGTCAAAGAAGGCAATATGTCTGACGAAGAAGCTGAAGTGTATTTGACACAAATGAAACAAGACAAACGATATCAAAGAGATGTTTATTAGAAAGGGAGTTGATTACGTGTCAGAATCAAATTTAAATTTTTCAGAAAAATTGGATGAGATGGAGCGTATCAAAGCAGATAGTAATTATCTTCGTGGAACAATTGTTGAAGGATTAGCAGATAGAATTACAGGCGCTATTTCAGAAGAAGACACTAAATTAATAAAGTTTCACGGCAGTTATATGCAAGATGATAGAGATATTCGCGATGAACGACGTAGGCAAAAACTGGAACCCGCATATAGTTTCATGATTAGAGTTCGGGCGCCAGGTGGAGCTTCAACACCAGAACAGTGGATTGCAATGGACGACATAGCGAATCAATATGCGAATCAAACGATTAAATTAACGACAAGACAAGCTTTTCAATTTCATGGGGTCTTGAAACGTAATCTAAAGCAAACCATGTTTGATATTAATCAATCTTTACTCGATACACTAGCTGCTTGTGGAGATGTGAATCGAAACGTGATGTGTAACCCCAACCCTTATCAGTCCGATGTACATGCTGAAATCAATCAAATTGCAAGTGATATCAGTAGTTATCTTTCTCCTAAAACACAAGCATATCATGAAATTTGGTTAGATGGAGAGAAAGTGTTAGACACCAGTGACCAAGAGCCAGAACCACTATATGGCAAAACCTATTTACCACGTAAATTTAAAATTGGTATCGCTGTACCTCCTTCTAACGACATTGATGTGTTTTCACAAGATATCGGTTTGATTTCTATTATTGAAGATGGTGTTTTAGTAGGGTTCAATCTTACAGTTGGTGGCGGTATGGGTATGAAACATGGCAATACCGCAACGTATCCACAAGTGGGCCGTTTAATAGGTTATTTCCCTAAAGCAGAAGTCGTAGATGTTTGTGAAAAAATACTTACGATTCAACGTGATTATGGAAATCGTGAAGACAGAACCAACGCTCGATTTAAATACACAGTTGACCGTAAAGGTGTCTCATGGATCACTGATGAGTTAAACCGTCGTTTAGGTTGGGATTTAGAATCAAAACGTGCTTTTCATTTTGAAGATAATGGTGATCGATATGGGTGGACCGAAGGCAGTGGTAAACACCATTTTACTTTGTTTATTCAAAATGGACGTATTAAAGATACTGAAGAGTATAAATTAAAAACTGCGCTTAGAGCCATCGCTGAGATACATACTGGTGACTTTAGACTTTCTCCTAATCAAAATTTAGTTATTGCAAACGTAGAAGCGGAGAAAAAGGCGGAAATTGAAGCGTTGATAGAACAATACAATTTAACCGATGGGGCACATTATACTGGGCTACGCAGGAATTCTATGGCTTGTGTAGCGTTTCCAACTTGTGGTTTAGCAATGGCTGAATCTGAACGTTATTTACCTTCACTTATTACTAAAATAGAAGCTTTATTGGATGAAGCTGGTTTAAGTGAAGAAGAGATCACTATCAGAATGACAGGATGTCCAAACGGATGTGCACGCCCCGCGTTAGCAGAAATTGCATTTATTGGTAAAGCACCTGGTAAGTACAACATGTATCTAGGAGGCGGATTTGCTGGCGATCGTTTAAATAAATTATTTAAAGAAAATATTGATGAAGCAGAAATATTAAAAAGTTTGAGACCAATTTTATTGCAATATGCACAAGAAAGAACAGTGAATGAACGTTTCGGTAATTTTGTAGTAAGGGCAGGCATCATAGAAGAAGTGACAGACGGCCAATTATTTCATAGTTAAAATTTGGAAAGCAGGTGACAGTATGGGGAAAGTATTTTTAGTTGGTGCAGGACCTGGAGATCCTGATTTAATTACAGTTAAAGGACAAAAGGCGATTGAAAAAGCGGATGTTATTCTATACGACCGTTTAGTAAACCCAGAATTATTAGGTTATGCGTCTTTGACTGCTAAGTTGATATATTGTGGGAAAGATCCGAATCATCAGTCTATTTCACAAGCAGATACAAATCAGATGCTCGTTGATTTGGCTCAAGAAGGTCATACTGTTACACGTTTAAAAGGAGGCGACCCTTTTATATATGGTAGAGGTGGAGAAGAAGCAGAAATACTAGCTAGATATAGTATACCATTTGAAATTGTACCTGGTATTACTGCAGGTATTGCAGCGCCGGCCTATGCAGGTATTCCAGTGACTCATCGAGACTATAGTTCTTCGGTGGCTTTTGTTTCGGGTGTCATTAATAAAGATATTGATAAAGACGAATATTGGAAACACCTTGCGTTAGGGCCTGAAACGTTATGTATTTATATGGGCGTGAAAAAGTTACCTAAAATTGTTGAATTATTAACGCAAAATGGCCGTGACCAAAAGACGCCCATTGCACTCGTTCATATGGGTACTTCTCAATTACAAAAAACAGTAGTAGGCACCTTAGAAACCATCATTGATGAAGCTAAAGAGATCGAAAACCCAGCTATGATCATCGTAGGAGAAGTTGTGAAACTGCGAAACCGTATTAGTTGGTTTGAAGCAACATATAAAAATGAATTATTGACGCAACTCACATATCAATAATGGAGGGCTTGAGATGCAAGGTGTCTTATATGTTAGTCATGGAAGTCGTGTAGCAGAAGCAGTTGAAGAAGCAACATCATTTATTGAACTTGTTCAAGCGCAAGTGGATGTACCTTTACAAGAAATTTGTTTTTTAGAATTAGCAGAACCAGATATATCACAAGGTTTTCAAAAGTTAGTAAACCAAGGAGCAAATGAGATTGCGATTATTCCTGTATTACTTTTAAGTGCAGGACACTATTATAAAGACATTCCTGAAGAAATCGAGTATAGTCAGCAACAGTTTCCTGAGGTAAAAATAGTTTACGGGCAACCCTTAGGCGTACAAGCGCGATTAACAGAAATACTAAAACAGCGTCTTGAAAAAGTAGATATTACGCCTAACTCAGACGCTAAATTATTAATTATTGGAAGAGGAAGCTATAATCCTCAAACGAAAAAGGATTTCTCTATAATCAAATCACAACTATCGGCTATGTTGCCATCTAACAATATAAGCGTATGTTATTTAGCAGCTTGTGAACCATTATTTGAAGATGCGTTAAATCATGCAGTGGACGAAGGGTATTCACAAATATTCATTCTACCTTATATATGGTTCACAGGTATTTTAGACCAATATATTGCTAAGGTTGTGAATGATTATCAGAAAAAAAGCGATATTATCTTAACAGAGCATCTTAGCCATCATGAACATTTGCAAACAGCGCTAAAAGAACGTGTTGAAGAGGCATTTCAAAATATTTAATGACTTAAAAATGGCGGTTAATAGCAAGGAGTGACATTATGGATTTCATCCCTTTAATGGTTGATCTTTCACAGAAACAAGTCGTTGTTATAGGTGGCGGAAAAATTGCAGCACGTCGTGTGAGCGTTTTAACACAATATACAAAACGAATCACTGTTGTTAGTCCTACAGTGACAGAGGGTTTAGAACACTTGGCCAAACAACAATCGATTCAATGGCATAATAAAATATTTGAAAATAGTGATGTGGAAAAGGCTGATTTAATTGTTGCCGCAACAAATGATGTAGCTACCAACCAAGCTATCTTGAATGCAAAACCAAGTAAAGCTCTAATTAATATGGTAGGTAAAGCAAATGCTGGCGATATTTTGTTTCCTAGTATTTTACGACGTGGCAAATTAACCATCAGCATTTCAACACAAGGTGCTAGCCCCATGCTTACAACTCATATTTTAGAGGCATTGCAACAATATTTTAACAGTGCGTATGGTGATTATGTTGATTTTTTATATGACTGTAGACAACGAATCAAGCATAGCTCACTTATATCTACAGAGAAGGAAACATTTTTGAAAAAAATGTTAAATGAAAAATATTTAAATATCAACAAGCAACAAGAAGTTAGAAAGTGGTTAGATACTTTAGATTAAATTGAATTGAGAGGAGGCATCATTCTATGTATAAATTATTCATTTTTGCATTAGCGGGTTTTCTCGCACAATTGATTGACGGTTCATTAGGTATGGGATTTGGCGCGTCATCATCCTCTATATTATTGACATTTGGCGTGGCGCCGGCGATCGTATCAGCAACAATCCATTTTTCTGAAATTGCTACTACAGCAGCGTCCGGGACATCACATTGGAAGTTTAAAAATGTGCATAAACCAACGATGGTTAAACTAGCAATTCCGGGTGCTATAACAGCATTCATTGGTGCTGCGATATTAAGTCATATACACAGCGATTTTATTAAACCATTCATTGCTATATTTTTGTTAACAATGGGGCTCTATATTTTATACCAATTTTTATTTACAAAAGAAAAATCTGTCTCAAAAACAAAGACAAAAACATCACGCTTAATCTTAATTCCGCAAGGTGCAGTTGCAGGTTTTTTAGATTCTATAGGCGGTGGTGGATGGGGACCAGTCAATACGCCATTAATGCTTGCTCAAAAGAAGTTAGAACCTAGGTATGCAATTGGTACTGTATCAGCGAGTGAGTTTTTCGTGACGGTGTCTGCTTCTCTAAGTTTTATTATTTTTCTCGGTTGGAGCCAAATCAACTGGTGGCTTGTAGTATCTTTAAGTATTGGTGGCATGGTTGCTGCACCATTTGCTGCATGGTTGGTGAAGCTTTTACCCATGAATATTCTAGCCGTCTGTGTAAGTGGTTTAATTATTTTTACAAACAGTAATTCACTTATCAGCGTCGTCGGGCTGAATCAAACTTTAGCTATTACGATTAAAATTGCACTTATTGTTATTTGGTTCGTGTTAATACTATTTGCTTTATACCAAAATAATAAATTACCATTTTTGAATTTTAAAAATGAATCCAACGTAAATAAACTAGATTAATTCAATAAGGAGTGTGACAAAATGTCATTAATAAATGAAAAACAACAAGCTACAATCCAACCTCACGGTGGTTTACTTGTAAATAGAGAAGTCAGTGGTACAGCTAGAGAGCAATTAATCAAAGAAGCCGAAAACTTAGAACCCATTACTTTAAATTCATGGAGTTTGTCAGATTTAGAATTAATTGCTATAGGCGGGTTTAGCCCATTAACAGGGTTTATGAAAGAAGCAGATTATACAAAAGTTGTTGAAGATTTACATTTAGAAAATGGTTTAGTTTGGAGTATCCCAATCACATTACCTATAACAACAGAACAATCCCAAAATTTGAATATTGGTTCTCGAATTGCTTTATATGGCGAAGATGATGTTTTGTATGGCGTGCTCGATTTGGAGGAAAAATATACGTATGACAAACAAAAAGAAGCGCAACTTGTATACGGCACTACAGATGTTGATCATCCAGGGGTAAAGAAAGCTTATGAAAAAGGTGACGTTTACCTAGCTGGACCAATTTATTTATTAAATAGACCTAAACATGATGAATTTGTGGATTACCATTTAGACCCGTCAGAAACAAGACAGTTATTTTCAGATTTAGGTTGGAAAACGGTAGTTGGATTTCAAACTAGAAACCCGGTGCATCGTGCACATGAGTATATTCAAAAGGCAGCATTAGAGGCTGTAGATGGTTTACTATTAAACCCTTTAGTAGGTGAAACTAAATCAGATGATATACCAGCTGCTGTTCGTATGGAGAGTTATCAAGTCATACTGAAAAAATATTACCCAGAAAATAAAACACGCTTAGTTATTTATCCAGCAGCGATGAGATACGCAGGTCCAAGAGAGGCTATATTACACGCTACAGTACGTAAAAATTATGGTTGTACACATTTTATCGTAGGGCGCGATCACGCAGGTGTAGGTAACTATTACGGAACCTATGAAGCGCAAGCGCTTATTTCAAAATATGAAGCTGAATTAGGTATCCGAATATTGAAATTTGAGCATGCTTTTTATTGTAAAACTTGTGAGAATATGGCTACAGCAAAAACATGCCCTCACGATGCTTCAGAACATTTACATTTAAGCGGCACAAAGGTTCGTGAAAAATTGAAAAAAGGTGAATCTTTACCTAAAGAATTCTCAAGACCAGAAGTGGCAGAAGTACTGATTAATGGATTGAAAGAATAGCAGAATGAAAAGGAGTGCATATTGAGTGATGGGAAAATCTAAACATATAACGTGGCATGCTTCGGAAGTGACAAAAAGTGAAAGGCAACAACGTAATCAACATAAAAGCGCTGTGATCTGGTTTACAGGATTATCAGGATCAGGGAAATCAACGATATCAGTAGCACTTGAAAAAGCATTGTTTGCTCAACAAGTGCATACATATCGGTTAGATGGGGATAACGTTAGACATGGATTGAATCAAAATTTAGGATTTTCACCTGAAGATCGTAAAGAAAACATTAGACGTATAGGAGAAGTTAGTAAATTAATGGCCGATGCCGGCTTAGTGACAGTGACTGCTTTTATTTCTCCATATAAAGCAGATAGAGATGCTGTACGTCATCTCTTAGATGAAGCAGATTTTATAGAAGTCTATACAGCATGCAGTTTAACGGAATGTGAAGTTAGAGATCCAAAAGGTTTATATCAAAAAGTAAGAAGTGGGGAAATTGCAGAGTTTACTGGTGTCAACGCACCATACGAAGCGCCTACCGAACCAGAAATTATATTAGATACTGAAACACTTACTGTTGAAGCATCAGTGTCTAAAATTTTGGACTATTTACAAAAACATCAGTATATCAATACAGCACAAGTTTAACGAAAATGAATTATCGCTAAAGGGGCAATCGGATGGAATTATTAAATATTATTGCTTATACGTTACTTGTTGTATTTATTTTAGTAGTAGCTGCTGGTGTATACCTCGTAAATAAAGGCCAGAATAGAAAACATTTTCTTGTAGCACTAAAAATAGTTATCATATTAATGATCATATGTATTATTGGTATAGGTGCATCACTGTTAATATTAGGTTATTATCATCAATTTTAAAATTTAGTAATGAAACGTAACGGGGTTAGAAAATCAAATTTAATTTTTGATTTTTATCCCGTTTGTTTTTTTAATATTTTTATAAAAATACTGTGTTTTGAAGAAGTTGTGTATGCTTTAAATAGTTTTTGCAAAAATGGATTTACTTTATGTATAGTAATGTAAAAAATAAAGTGTTATATTATATGAATCATTTTTATGTAACATATATATTAACAAGATTAAATCGCAGAATGATATTAATTTAGAGGTAGGGAAGTTTACTATAATGGATAAAAGTATAAAAGATATTGCTAAAATTGAACTCCATTGCCATTTAGACGGTTCTGTAAGTGAAAAGTTAATTCGACAGTTAGCTCAAGAACAACAAATTAATTTGAACGAAGCTAATCTAATTGTGAGTGAGCAGTGTGAAAGTCTAGATGAATATTTAAAGTGTTTTGATGAAATATTAAGCGTATTGCAAACAGCAGATAGCTTGAAAAGGGCAGTTATAGACGTTGCGCAACAAGCCTATGAGGATAATGTGAAATATATAGAAATTCGTTTTGCACCTTTGTTACATATGGAACAAGATATGACGCTCCTAGAAATAGTAAAGGCCGTTGAAACGGGGGTTGAAATTGTACAAGAAACAATGGATATTAAAGTGAATTTATTAATTTGCGCTATGAGACAACATGAACGATCTACAAATAAACAATTGTTTGATGATTTAGATGTATACAACAGCGAGGTGATACGGGGTATTGATTTTGCAGGACCAGAAGTAGGGTTTCCGCCACATACCATTCAAGACACCATTCAATACGGATTAGATAAAGGTATGCATTTAACGTTACATGCTGGTGAATGTGGCTGTAAGCATAATGTGTTAGAAGCAATTAAAATAGGAGCTAAACGTATTGGTCACGGTGTTGCTGTTAACTTGGATGAAGCGGCATTGCAAGAAGTTAAAGCGAATGATGTATTATTAGAAATATGCCCTAAAAGTAATTTGCAAACCAAAGCGATAAACGCTTTGTCAGAAATAAACATACCTTATTTATTAAACAATGATATACCATTTGTTATTAATACAGATAATCGAACAGTGACACAAACTTCATTAAATGAAGAATATGAATTACTGTTTAAACATCAATTAATAGATTTAGAACAGATGAAATATATTAACCAACGTGCAATTCAATATGCATTTTTAACTGAACCGGAAAAGCACCGATTACTTGAGTCGATGTAAAAAACCTAGTGGTTAGTAATACTTATGTAATCCGCTTAGCCCTAGTAATTCTTATGCAAGCGCCTTAGCGCTTGTATTCATTTTGTAGAGGTGGGCAAATAAATTAAACAGATAAACGATTTGGTTAGTAAATATATGCACATTGTAATGGTAAAAGTGTGCCATATCTTTAATCCTGGTTAGCGAAGTTTTTAACAGTTTGGATAAAGTTAGACGTAGGGGCATTTAAATGGTAATTTGAATTCCAAATAAAGTCTGTTGATATATTGCTGTATTTTTCTGGTAAGGCATAACTATATAATTCACCGTTCTCTAAGTCATGTTGAACTGATGATTCAGGTACTAAACTGATGCCAATACCCGATTTAACGCTTCCAATAATTGTTTCTAATGTTCCAAATTCTACAAGATTTGGTTTTTTAATATTTTCAGATTTTAACCAAGATTCGAGATTCCTTCTATAATTACATCCTTTTTCAAACACTAAAAACACAGAAGATGCTATATCTTTTAAGTCCATGGTATCCACATTAGATATCAGTACTAATTTTTCCTTAAATAACTCTATTTTATTTATGTCATGATGTTGTTTAAATCCTGTGACAAATGCGCAATCTAAACGTTGATTGACCACTTTTTGAGAAATATTCGCAGTAACGTCGGTGTATAAAGATAGAGCAACTCGTGGATATTTTTTACGGAACATTGATAGTACTTTCGGTAATTTAGTAATTGTTTCTACTATACCAATTTCAATTTTTCCACTAGACATTTCTTTCTTTTGGAAAGTACTTTCCATTTCATTCAATACATCCATAATTTTTTCAACATATATTTGGAGTTTTTCGCCATCTGAAGTCAATGTTGTTCCTTTTTTATGACGTAGAAAAAGTTGTGTATTGAGCTCTTGTTCTAATCGTTTTATACGGGAGGTAACATGAGATTGGACAAAATTAAGTGATTTGGCAGCACGACTAATACTTTGATATTGGCTAACACTTTGAAAAATCTTTAAATCTTTTATTTCCATAATATCATCCGCCTTTTTCATTTGAGGCCATTATACATGAAAAGATTTATTTTAGAATGAAAAAAGAACTGCCGGCAGTATACCGGCAGTCTATTTATTTTGCAAATTGTTTAATTAAGTTTTTGAAAAAATCAATAGAACGTTCGAATGCTTTGGCTTCAACGTATTCATTTGGTTGGTGTGCTAATGTTTCAATACCAGGACCATAAATTAATGTGGGAATATTGCTGTCCGGATTGAGAACAGAACCATCCGTGTAATAGGCCATGCCTGTAATGTTATTTTCATTTGAAATGTCTAAGGCATTTTGAATAATTTCAGCGTTTTCATTAGTTAAAACCGTAGCGCGGTCAAGTAACACCTGCGTACTTACCTTTGGAGATGTGTTGTCCGAAAAAAGTTGGTTTAAACGTTGATTAAATTGATTATAAAGATTGTCATGAATATTAGGTGTAACTGTTCGAATATCGACATTTAATACACATTGGTCAGGAATAACGTTAGTTTGAATGCCACCATTAATCATATTTGCTGATATACTACTTTTGCCTAATGCAGCTGTTTCTTCAGCCCATTCTTCTTTTAAGTCATTAACCAAATTAATCACTTTATTCATACCTTCTACGGCATTTATACCTTGTTCGGGCATTGCGCCGTGTGCAGTTTTGCCAGTTAACGTGACTTCTATCCATAAAGCGCCTTTATGCCCAATGGCTACTTTTTCGCTAGTGGGTTCTGCGATAATGATGGCATCTATGTTATCCATAGTTGTACTTTGAACATAATGCTTGGCACCTATTGAATCTACTTCTTCTCCAGCAGTAGCTAAAAATTCAATATCTTTATTTAATTCATAGCCTTCTTCATATACAGATTCTAATGCGAGATATAAAGCGGCTAAGCCACTTTTCATATCACTTGTTCCTCTTCCGTATAGTTTTCCATCCTCAATTTCGCCTTTAAAAGGATCATATTTCCACTCTTGGGCACCAATTTTTACGGTATCTGTATGACCAGATAATAACAACTTACCAGCGTCACGTTGGTTACTTTTTAAAGTTACTGAAATATTACTTCTTTGGTCACTTAAATTGGTTATATCAAATGGTATATTTTTGGATTCACATCGCTTTTTAAAAACTTGCACTACGTTATCTTCGTTAGCTGGTGGATTAGTGCTATCAATATTAATCAATGATTTTAAAAAATCTAAATTAGATTGAGTCATTTTTATTTCCCCCTTGCTTTAAAAAATACTTTTGCTTTATTTTCAGGTTGTAAACTTGGACGTGTAATTTTAAATAGTGATATATCTTGTGTACTTTTCCCTTTAGTAACTAATTCATATAACACCTCTCCTATAGCGCTTGAAAACTTATAGCCGTGTCCTGAAAAGCCACCAGCAATCACAATATGTTCGTATCGAGGATGTTTATCTATGACAAAATTCTCATCTAATGTATTTGTAAACATACAAGTTTTGCCAACATTTATATTTCCGTAAGCTTGCTGCATATATTGATTTAAAAAATGACTAATATCGTTTTCATCTTTTTCGTAAGCGCCAAATGCTTTATTATAATACATTGGATCAATCGGGTCTCCATTATCATATCGGCCAATTTTTAAACCAGTGCCATCGATAGAAGGGAAACCATAGTAAACGCCGCTAGGAACGTCAGCAAAAAACCCGGGAAAACCATCTGATTTATATAAAATATCATCTGAATCAAACCATGCGATGGTCTGTCTAGATGGTTGAAGTTGCAACTGTAAACCTAAGTCATCTAATATTTTCTTATTCCAGGCGCCTCCAGTAATAATTAATTTATTTGCAGTAAATGTATTAGAATTTGTCTGAACGTTAACGACGTCATCAAACATATCGATATTCATAACTGGAGAGTTGGTTTTTAATTCAGCCCCATGGTTTAAAGCAAGTCTTTTAAAAGTACGTATACAATTTTGTGAAAATAAAACGCCTGCCTCAGGTTCATAGCAACCCATTTGATCAGGAGCTATTGTGATACCGGGCCAACGTTCATTAATTTCATCAGCTGATAATGTTTCAACATTTAGATTATATTTACGACCGCCATCTATTGCGGTTTGCACAAATAAAGAATCGCTTTGTCCAAAAGTGATGACTCCAGTATTAGAAAATATACGTTCGTTTGTTTCATTTTGAAGTTCATCCCAAAGTGTTTGCGCTCTTAAAGCAAGTGGTACGTATTCTAAGCCTTCCCCACAGGCATGACGTATTAAACGTGTATCTCCACTGTGGCTACCATTTTCATGCGGTGGGTCAAAAGCATCAATCATCAAAGTTTTGACGCCATTTTTTGCTAAATAATATCCCGCTGACATCCCCATAGAGCCTGCTCCAACAACAATAACTTCATAATGATTTACCATTTTCATTCCCCCTTTGTCGAATTAATTAAAATGATTTTAATTTGTGTAATTAACTTAAGTGTAATGGAGAGGAGACATAAGTGTAAAATTATAAAAAGAGATGACTGATATCACTAAAAGAGATGTCAAAATAGTGCTTTTTATTTTAAGTAGACAGGGTGAAGTGTCTTATAGAGATACGCCTCAACTAATGATGAGAAGATAGAGTTTAGATGAGGATTAAAAAATTCATTTTTGTGTTGGAAATGAATTTAACACTATTTTTGCTTAAGTGTTGGTTTTCAACGAATTTAATACAGTTAGGCATTTAAATAAATGGATTGAGAAAAATATAACTTTATAAACATTAGTTGTTATACAATTTAATTAAGCAAAACGTAAAGGGGTGTATTAACATGATGATTGCAGATATTATCGGTGGTATCATTAAATTAATCAAAACTTTAGTAGATACTTTCGCTTAAGTTACAAAATGAATTAAATCAATTTAAAGGAGTGCTTATATTATGTCAAGTATCGTAGAAGCAATTTCAAATGCAGTTAAATCTGGTTTAGACCATGATTGGGTTAACATGGGAACTAGTATTGCAGATGTAGTAGCTAAAGGTGTAGACTTCATCGCTGGATTCTTTGGTTAACGAGCACATTTCAATTCAATTTATACTTAATTTTTCAGAATAATACTTAAACAAAAAACTACTGCTATCACACTATGAGTGTCGATTTGCAGTAGTTTTTGTTTGTTATAAATTAAAGAAGAAGTAGTATAAAAAATGTATAAATATAAAGCGATTATGCAATTATTTTTGTATGTTTATACAGTTTATTTAAATTGCCCGGAGGCTATAAATAAACTGGCGTCTTTATTCATAAATATGTTTTGTCCATGGTAAAAAGTTTGGACATTGATATTTGAAAGCCCTAATTTAAATAATTCGCTACTGATGTCATCTTGTGCAAATCCATTATAGACTTTTGGATGGTAGACGTTTTTGTTTTTATCAAAATCAACTATAATGATTAGACCGTCTTTTTTTAAATAAGCTGTTAATCTTTGTAGTAGCTCCTTATAATTACCACTATGAAGTAATACAAGTGAAAGTATAATCACATCATATGATTGATCGACGATAGTTTGGTTTGAAGCTAGCGCATCACCTTTAATAGCTTCAATATGTTTCTTGCTTAATTTTTGAATTTTTGTATCACATATTTCAACCATTTTAGTTGAAGCGTCCAATATCGTAATGTGGTTGAAATGATGTTCAATGTTAAATGTGACAAGTCCAGTGCCACCGCCATAATCTAATAGGGATTGATAGGGTTGATTTTCTAATAACGTATTCACTTCGAGGGAGATGATTTCAGCTAGTTTAATTCTTTCATCATTATCATAATTTTGAGCGATTTGATTGAACTTAGATTGATTCAAGTTAAACATCCTTTTCTAATTCTAAAATAAATGTATATTCTATTTTTATAGTTATTATAGATACTTTAAGTCTGTGATTTATTTTAGCATACTAAAAAGCTAATCACAACCACGCGAAATCTTTAATTTTTTGTATAGCTTTAAGTGTATATATATTTATTTGATGTATAATTAAAATTATAAAATAATTTCTCATAAAATATTAAATATATATTAAATTAGGTAAGCCTAAAGTCTGATTGAGTAGGCTGTGTTTATCTGATTTACTAGAGCGTGGAGAGTTATAATGAGGTGCAGAAATGAGAAAATTATTTAAAATAATAGGACCGCGTTTAAAAGGTTTAGATTATGGAATGTTAGTTAGCTTTATTATATTAGGCATTTTAGGTGTCATAATGATATATAGTGCAAGTATGGTATCTGCGTCTAAAGGTGCCTTAACTGGTGGCATTCCTATTGAAAGTAATTATTTTATGAAAAGGCAATTTATCTTTTTGGTTATAGGCAGTTTGGCCGTTATATTTATAGCAACATGCATCAATATAAATGTATTCAAAAGATCTAATGTACAAAAAATGATAGTTTTAGGAACGTTAGTTTTATTATTAATCACGATTTTAATTGGTAAAGAAATAAACGGTTCAAGAAACTGGATTAATCTAGGTATATTTAGTTTGCAATCTTCTGAATTTCTGAAATTAGCTTCGATTTTTTATCTTTCTTATATCATTAACCAACGCGTTACAAGCCGTAAAGATTATAGTTTGAAACATATGTTGTCTCCACTTGCTATATTAGGTGTTGGATTATTACTTGTTTTAATGCAAGGAGATTTGGGTGGTACGCTTTTAACAGTAGCAATTATTGGTTGTATTTTAATATACTCGGATATAAAAAATAAGATAAAGTTTCAAATTAGCGTAATCACGCTAATTCCACTATTTGCGTATGGTGTTTATACGTTGATTTTTGATGCAAAAAATCTATATAGACTGAAAAGAATAAAAGTCATGTTAGATCCATTTAAATATGAAAACGATGCAGGTTATCAATTAACGAGTGCATTAACATCGATTGGCAATGGAGGATTAACTGGTAGAGGATTAGGTAATGGCATCGCTAAGTTAGGTTATTTACCTGAACCACATACCGATTTTATATTTACTGTTATCTCAGAAGAATTAGGACTGCTAGGTGTGTTATTTACATTAATAATTTATGGTTATATCTTAGTAAAAGGACTCATTTATGCGAATAAAACGAGTAATCAATTTTATAAATTGATTTGTGTTGGCGTTGTAAGTTACATATTTATGCAAGTGTTTATTAATTTAGCTGGTGTTTCTGGAATTATTCCATTAACGGGCGTAACCTTACCTTTATTAAGTTACGGGGGATCTTCCATGTTGAGTATTAGTATTGCTTTTGGAGCACTTTTAGCAGTAGCTAGAAGAATTAACAATGAGAGAAAGGATGTTGTAAGATGACTCAATTTTTAAAAGCAGCCCTTTCAGCTATTTTACTTATTATCATTTTAATTAGTATTACAATAGGTGTTGCAAACCCAATAGATCAAACGGTTTACGATATGCTACATACATATTTAAATTCATCTATTTTAATCGATTATCTTTATTTTGTTTCGGTCATTTTTGAACCAGTTATTTGTTTGATTGTAATTTTATGTATATTAGGCGTCTTATTTTTCTATAATAAAACCAAATTTTGGTGGTATGGTTTCTGGTGTTTTTCAGTATTTTTAATAGGCACATTTATGAAATATGCAATTCAACGGTCAAGACCCTCAGCTGCATTTGATGGATATAGTTTTCCGAGTATGCACGTGTTAAGTGTATGTCTCTTAGTGAGCTTAGTCTTATTAATCAAACGGAATAAGATGCTATATTTAATTGCAATTGTTTTAGTTATATCAATTATAGCGTCTCGTATTTATGTAGGCGCACATTATTTTACTGATACGATGAGTAGTCTTTTAGTCATCTTTATTATGATTCAGTCACTTCAATATGGAAACCAAACAGACGAAAAACTGGATAAAGTGGAATAATTTGCTATGGTAAATATATAGTTTAGTTATTTAATAAAGTAGATGATAAAGGAGGGAATCTATTTGGATAATGAACGTTATTTACATAGAGCTATTGAACTTGCTGAAGCAGCTTTAAATAAAGGGAATGAACCTTTTGGCTCACTTCTCGTAGATATTAAAGGTAATATTTTATTCGAAGATTTCAATCGCATCAGTAGTGGAGATGCAACTGAACATCCAGAAATTGCTATTGCTAAATGGGCTGCGACGCATCTTACCCCTGAAGAAAGGAAAACAAGTATTGTTTTTACTTCGGGAGAACATTGTCCAATGTGCGCTACTGCACATGCGCTCGTTGGATTAGATAAAATTGTGTATGTAAGTTCTTCGAATCAATTGGCTAGTTGGTTGGAAGAGATGAACGTTTCGCCCGCACCTTTTAAAAATTTGCCTATCGAAAGTGTCATTAAAGAAGCGAACGTTGAAGGTCCTTTTGAAGCCTTATCATCAAAAGTAAAAGACTTACATTGTCGTTACTATCAACAGTAAACATGAAGTCGTTTAATATGAATTCACCCCCGTCACTGAAAATAGTGAAGGGGGTGGTTTTATATGTGATTTAATTTGAGATGAAATTACGTTTCCATCACTTTTTTAATAATTTCAGTAGTGTTTGATTTTAAGATATTACTCGGTGTCACTTTATCAATTTCTACATTAAACATAGAACGCAATTTTTCAACTTCTTCTTTTTCTCCAGCTAAATATAATTGTTGCCAACCGTTCTTTTTGGAAGTTTTTTCGACGATAGAGGTTAAACTTTTTAGCCAACGTTCTTGATTTGCCTTAACACGCGCTTTGAACTCATCTCTTTTGGCACCCCCTTGGGTGTAATCATCACCTTGTGGGCCTTGATGTTGGCGCCAATCATTCGTATCTAAATCTAAAGTATAGTCATATTCTCCGATAGCTATACCGATTTCAGTTTCTATCACACGCGCTTTGTCTTGTTGTAATACCACGATGCCAGTATATGGATAACGTTCTGTTAATGATTTCAATTGATCCAATTTAGGCGTATCACCCCAATTAAATTCAGTTTCAATGGGCACGTTAACTAATTGTTCAAACCATAATGACTCGTCTGAAGTGATAAACAATAGCACACCGTTTTTAAAGTCAGGTTCTAAATCCTGCAATCTTTTTTCCACTTTTTTAATAATATCTTTGGATTGGTTCTTTTCCTCATGATTATTACTGTTTTTTGTTCGCTTAGCTAAATCTTGCAAGGCATTTTTAAGTTCTATTTTCCACTTTTCTCCTTGCTCGGGACGTGTATCTAAATACAATGAGAATACTTTTTGGTCATTTTGTTTACCGTTGAATTGTTTCAATTGGTTAAGTTCTTGTTGTAAAAGCATCATCCATCACCCTTTCAATTACATTTACTCTTAAAATTACCTTTTTTATATTTTTTAAACTTTACGTTTATATATTATTGATTTATGAATTACTTTATTTATTTTGGGGAATAATATAAGCGTAAAACAAAAAAGTATTTATTTTTTATAATCAGGTTTTTAATAAACATTGAATACGGAAAATTAATTTATCTATTATTTGATGATTTGACTTTTTATATTTTAAAGTTTTTATAAGTTGAATTAGCCATGACGGTCGTAGGAAAAGCATTTTGAAATGTTTAACCCTATTATGAATGGGAAAATTAAATATATTAGTATCATGTTATAACCAAATGATATAAATCATTAAGGGGGTCTTCATATGGGTACACTCATTTTTCTTTTAGTTATAGCTATAATCGTTATTATTTATTTACTTGTAAAACAAAAATTTGCGAAAGATTTTCAAATTCAAAAAAGTAAAAGATACAGAGAAAAAAGAGTTATGGATTTTATCCATAACGCATATAAAATAGAAAAAATTGAAGCGATTCATCAAAAACGTGATCATTTAGAACTCATTTATAATCGTAAAACTTTAGATGTGAAAAAAGAGCAAGTGATTTTCGTTGATGAAGCGGACCAAGAAAACGTCGAGTCTAAATTTAAGTTGACAGAAGATGATAATAAAGAAGACATGTTTGATAATATTTTAGAAAACACACATTTTTATATGACAAAAGAACGCTTTGATCATTTAATGATTCAATCTAAAAAGTAATTAATATTATGATGCGTGTATAGTTATAAAGGAGGCCTTTGTATGACGCCAGTGGTAAAAGGATATAGAATTGACGGTGACTTAGAAGTTGATGTTGTAGCACTACAAGATAAAGGTGTAGGTAGTCAAGATATGTACGTATTATCATTAGATAAAAGTCGTACTGACAAAATTGCTGAAGATACAGGAATTACAGGTATCGATATTGAAAAGGAAAACAACCCTGATAGAGTTGCTTTGAAAGAAAAACTTAAGGCAATTGGGGTAGATGATAATACTGTAGCCACATTTAAAAAGGATATGGACGAAGACAAAGTTTATCTAATCGTAACTGATTCCAGAGTGAAGGGATTATTGTAAAGTTTGTAGGTGATGAGATGGCATTACTCAAGGTTAGCAATCTTACTAAACGTTTCAACCACTTTCACGCTTTAAATGGCGTGAATATGGAGGTAAACGAGGGAGAAGTTTATGGATTTATAGGTCCGAATGGTGCTGGTAAATCAACGACGATTAAAGCAATTTTAGGTATGTTAAAGCCAACACAAGGCACGATTGAAATGTATGGCAAAGATGTGCATAAACACGCGGTTGAAGTGCATAAACATATCGCCTTTGTTCCTGGCGATGTTAACTTATGGCCCAACTTAACAGGCGGGGAGATTATTGACTTTTTCTTAAACTTGCACGGGCGTGCCAACCATGAACGGAAGGAAACATTGATTAAGCAGTTTGAGCTTGATGTCAGCAAAAAATGTAAATCATATTCAACTGGTAATCGTCAAAAAGTAGCGCTAATTGCAGCTTTTAGTATCGATGCAGATTTGTATATATTAGATGAGCCTACTTCAGGGTTAGATCCGTTAATGGAAGATGTTTTTCAAAAATGTATTGAAGAGATAAAAAGCCAAAATAAAAGTGTGCTCTTATCAAGTCATATTTTAAGTGAAGTAGAAAAGTTGTGCGATCGTGTAAGCATTATACGGAAAGGGCAAATTGTGGAAACTGGTACATTAGATGAAATGCGCCATCTTACAAGAATGCATTTTATTGTAGAGAGTACACAAGCTTTAAGTCACTTATCGCAAGTACCCGGGGTCCATAACTTAACACAAGAAGACGAAACTTATTATTTTAAAGTAGATTCTGAAAAAATTTCCGGGGTAATTAACTATTTAGGAAATTATGAAATCAAACGCTTAGCATCCCAACCTCCAACTTTAGAAGATATCTTTAAAAGACATTATGAAGACAATGATAAAGTTGGTGAGTAAATATGAAATCAAACTTTTATCAAACAACTAAAATTTTCTTGTTCTATTTAAAAAGAAACCGTTTGAAAATGCTATTGTGGCTTGTTATTTTAGTAGGTTTGACATTAATGATTCCACCAGCTTTTGAATCGATGTATCCAGATCCAGCTAAAATGACGCCTATTATTGAAATGTCTGAAAATCCAGCGATGGAAGCTATGCTCGGCCCAGGAGATTTTAGACAGGCCAATGTAGGGGTCTTATTTACCCATGAGATGATTTTATTTACTGGAATCATGTTAGCTATTATGAATATAACTATTTTAGCTAAAGACACGCGGGGCGATGAAGAAGATGGCAGGACAGAGATTTTGAATGCTTTACCTATCGGCAGACAAGCTACTGTATAAGCCATTTAGCGATGTGTATGTTGCTCAACATTTGCTTTGCTTTATTAACTACATTAGGTTTAGTGTCGCTTGGTATTGAAAGCATAGATTTTTCTGGCGCCGTGATTTTTAGCGTGACGCTGGGTATGTTTGGTATTATGATTGCAACGTTTACTATTTTAATAGCCCAAATAGTAGCCACGAGCACTGAAGTAGTCGGTGCTGGCATTTCATTTTTATTAGTTATGTACTTACTACGTGCTTTTGGTGATGTAAGTAATGAGAAACTTTCGTTGATTTCGCCTATGGGCTGGTTATCAAGAAGCTACGCTTTTTCAGAGAATAACTGGTGGCCTTTTTGGTGGATGCTCATATTATCAATTATCGTAGTATGTCTTAGTTTTAAATTAAACGCAATGCGAGATATGAATGAAACTTTGTTACCTAAAAGTGTACATAGACGTCATGCAAAATGGTATATGAAATCTCCATTAGGTTTACAAATAAGACTTCAAAAATCAGCATTTATTTATTTTAGTATTGGCTTGTTTGTATTAGGTTTATCATACGGGTCTATCTTTGGCGATATAAATGACTTTTTTGAAAATAACCCTTTATTAAAATCTATGATACCTAATGCATCGGGGAATTATGCGGAACATTTTTTACCACAATTAATGTTAATCATGGCAATGGTCAGTACTATCCCCGCATTGATGACTTTATTTAAAGTTAAAAAAGAACAAGATAAAGGTTATACAGTTTTTGTATTATCCAAACCTTTATCACGCGGTAAATATTTGTTAAGTTTTTGGTTGCTTGCATTAGTAAATGCTGTTGTAATGTTGTTCTTATCCGGATTAGGTTTGTATGTTGGGCAATATTATGCTATGAAGGAGCCTTTCCAATTCGATACAATCATTACTTCGGCAATTGTCCATGTACCCGCTATACTTGTATTTATCGGCATAGGCACTCTTATCGTTGGATGGGGCATGCGCTTAATCTTAGCGGTTTATGCTTTTTTAGCTTATACCTTTTTAGTTAACTACTTGGGTGTGTTGTTAAATATTAAAGCGTGGATGAAAGATATCACCCCTTTTAAACATATACCGCAATTGCCAATTGAAGATTTTCATATACAACCATCCATTGTTATGTTTATTATCTTTGTTGTGCTAAGTATTATAGGGTTTATTGGTTTTGGTAAAAAAGACTTATAGTTAACACGTTCTCAAAATTAGATGTTTATATGACGGAACTGATTAAGAAACAGGGTTTTACTAAGATTAGTCTATTGCTTTTTAAATATCAGCTTGTAAAAGTAACCTTATATGATTGATTTTCAAAAAAATATGTTAAGTGTGTTTTTGAGTAAAGCGAAACAAATTAAATTTTTGTTTCGTCTCTTTCGTGTTTTATAATCAAGAGAAATAGCGTTTTATAGTGTCGGTACATTGACGTAGTAGTATTATATTATGCCAATATACCGACTTTCTTTGTTTATACATTTTTTATGAAACGCCTCTCAATAGTATTGTAATGATTCTATTACCTCAATTGCCCTTTTCATGTGAAAATAACTTATATTCTACTTTAATTCAGGGTAGAAGCGCACAGTCATCGGCACCATGATTTTGGATTGTTTTTGATAATACCATTATAATATAGGTCTTTTATTAGCTTGTTGTTTGTATGTAAAATATACGTTTTCACTTGCTTTCAATATAACTGTTTTATAATTCCTACAATAATGAGTTGATGACGCATATTAAAAGGGTGATTCTATTAATAAGATAAACGGATGCATTCATTTTGGATTATGTGAGATTTTATGTAACTTCTTGTAAACCTTACGATAGGAAGTGTGAATATACACATAGTGGAAGTTAAATGAGTTAGATTTAAGCTATAAAATGGAACTAGTATAAGTCTAGTTGAAAGTAACAGAAATACTAAATGGTTTTACTTTTCTAACAAACGTAATTAAAAGTTTGGCTTGTATTTAAACGCAAATGAATTGAAACGAGATATCCACGTACTTTTTCAATAAACGCCTTTGAACAAAATGATATATACATCTATCTATATAGATGATAATCTATATAGTGTTCAGGAGGGATTATTTTGTCGTATAAAGCGTTATCGTCTATTTTAAAAATTTTGGGAGATTCAAGTAGGTTAGAGATTATTGATTTACTTTCATGCGGTGAATTGTGTGCGTGTGATTTACTGGAATATTTTAAATTTTCGCAGCCAACTTTAAGTCACCATATGAAATTATTAATCAACCATGATTTGGTTTCATCACGAAAAGAAGGTAATAAACGTATGTATAACCTCAACCATGATATATTAAAAGCAGTTATAGACAATTTAAATACGATTCATTTAGCCGATGCTTCATGTGTTTGTAAAAATATACAATCAGGTGAATGCTTATGATGGATATTTTAGCAATTTGTATTTTTGTGGTTACTTTGATATTTGTGATTTGGCAGCCTAAAGGCTTAGATATTGGTATAACAGCGCTGATCGGTGCCATCATTGCTATTATTACTGGTGTGGTAAGCTTTTCAGATGTACTTGAAGTAACATCGATTGTATGGAATGCGACATTGACATTCGTTGCAGTGATTTTGATTTCGTTGATTTTAGATGAAATAGGCTTCTTTGAATGGTCTGCAAGGCATATGGTCCGAGCTTCAAAAGGTAATGGATTAAAAATGTTTATCTTTATTATGTTATTAGGTTCAATTGTGGCTGCATTTTTTGCAAATGATGGAGCAGCTTTAATATTAACGCCTATTGTTTTAGCAATGGTCCGCAACCTTGGATTTAATAAAAAAGTCATATTCCCATTTATTATTGCGAGTGGATTTATTGCAGATACGACATCTTTACCATTTATTGTCAGCAATTTGGTTAATATTGTTTCTGCAGATTATTTCAACATTGGTTTTATAGCGTATTTTGGTCGAATGTTGATTCCAAATATTTTTGCACTTTGTGCAAGTATTTTAGTGCTATGGTTATATTTTAAAAAAGCCATCCCTAAATCATTTGAAACTAAAAGACTTTTAGCGCCTCAAGAAGCCATCAAAGATAAAAGGTTATTTAACATATCATGGGTTGTGTTAATCATATTGCTCATTGGTTATTTAGTAAGTGAATTGATTCATATCCCGGTATCAATGATTGCTGGCGCGATTGCATTACTATTTGTATTATTCGCACGTAAATCTAGCGCTGTACATACAAAACGTGTCATTAAAGAGGCGCCCTGGAATATCGTTATTTTTTCATTAGGTATGTATTTAGTTGTATTTGGTTTGAAAAACGTAGGTATAACTACTGTTTTAGCCGATATATTATCACATATTTCAGAGTATGGGTTATTGAACAGCATTTTAGGTATGGGATTTATTTCAGCTTTTTTATCATCAGTTATGAATAATTTACCAACCGTTTTAATAGACGCCATTGCGATTGACCAATCTGGTATAACTGGCATAATTAAAGAAGGTATGATTTATGCGAATGTAATCGGTTCGGATTTAGGCCCGAAAATTACACCAATTGGTTCTTTAGCAACTTTACTTTGGCTACACGTTTTGACACAAAAAGGTGTTAAAATAGGTTGGGGCACTTATTTCAAAACGGGGATTGTAATTACCATACCAGTGCTATTTCTTACTTTAATCGGGTTATACTTAACCTTAATTATATTTTAAGTGAGTGTTTATTCAAGACACTTTAAAAAGTGGGAACCAGAAACGTTAATTCAAATCAATAAATCGAAAATCCCCAATGTTAACTATTAACACTGGGGATTTGATTTAAAAACAGATATGATTTATGAAGCCTTATTTTTAACTATTGCTAAGACTTGATATTGATTGTTTAGGATTAGATATTATATTTTCTCTACATGACCTTGAATGATAGAACCTGTGCCAGTATGTTTAATACCTTCATTACGATAGATCTCATGCTGTTCTAATTGATGAATCTTAACAGGCAAATGCTTTAAATAAGATTCGATTTCATTAATAGTATATAACATGGATTCGTCTTTAGGACCGCCAGTGCCATATGCTAATTGTTCTTTTGAATAAAACTCAAAGTAACTATAACCCCCTACGACTAATGATTGAACGAGGTTATTGAACATCTCTTGTTTGCCTTCATTAGGCACATGACCAAAGATATTAATACTATAGTCAAATGATGACTGAGGCGCTAAATTAGGCTTTGTGATGTCTCCATAGTTTGCATCGATATCAACACGTGCTTCACTTGCTAATTGGTATTGCTTATTAATTCCAACTTGTGACATATCATAAGTTGTTATATCATACCCAAGTTTTGCTAGATATATCGCGTTACGGCCTTCACCTTCTGCAAGTAATAAAATTTTCTCATTATTGTTTGTTTGCTTTTTAAAAATATCTTTGACAAATGAATTCGCTTCTTTGCCATAAATATATTCTTCTGAATCAAATTTTTCATCCCAGTGATTCAATTTAAAGCCTCCTTTTTAATTTATTAAAATACAAGTTGTATAATTGCGATTGCGATTAAGATACTGACAATGGTTTTTTGAACAGTATCAGGTACCTTGGCACCTACTTTTAGTCCTATAGGTGCAAAGAGCATGCTTCCAATTATTAAGAATATTGCACTTTCTAGAGGGATATAACCTTGTATGAATTTAATGATAAAAGCCCCTATTGATGATATGAAAGCAATGACGATACTGTTAGTCACTACTGTATTCATTGGCAATTTGAATAAAACTAACAATACGGGAATAATAATAAATGCGCCGCCTGCACCTACAATGCCTGATACTACGCCAATTCCAAATCCTACTAAGATAAGTAAAACAGGTTTGAACCTTACCTCTTGGGAAACAGATTTAACTTTAACAAACATTAATAATAATGCAACAATGGCGATGATTATATATATAGTGTTTATAAAAGTAGCGTTAAATAAATTAGCTAGCATTGCTCCGAATATGCTTCCAATAACCATACCTCCGCCCATATTCATTACAAGTTTAGGTGAGAATTCAGCTTTCTTTCTCGCCTTAAATGAGCCGCTGAGTGTACTAAAAAACACTTGGCTAGAAGTGAGACCCGAAGCAATATATGCGCTATAGACAGGAGCCCCTAATAAGGACGGTAACAACAAAATAGCTGGATAAATAATAATGGCTCCTCCTATGCCTACCAAGCCAGATATAAAACCTCCAAATATGCCAATCAACAACATAGTTATTATATTGAGCATGTCCATTATTTACTTTTTACCAATAAATTCACAGCTTCATTAATCATTTCTTGAGAACTTTCTCCCTTATCATCGGCTGCTTTTACACATTCTATTAAATTTTCACTTATAATAACACCCATCAAACGTTGGATTGAACTCTTTGATGCACTGAGTTGCGTAATGACATCTTTACAATCCTTTTCTTCTTCCATCATTTTAATAACGCCGTTTAATTGGCCTTGTATTCTATTGATGCGATTTACCATTTGTTTATTATAATCCATATTGGTTTCCTCCGATTTTAAATTGAATATATTTATAGTAATAAATTTATAGTAAATTGTCAAATACCTACCGGGGTATTTGACTTAGGTTGTTTTTACCTGTTACTATACCCCTATAGGTATCTAGAGGAGGAAAATATGAAACAATATCAAGAAGAACATATTAACGAATTAAGTAAAGTAGAGTTAGAGCAATTGGGGAAAAAAGGACAATTGATTGATGTTAGAACACCAGAAGAATATGAGTTAGGGCATATTACTGGCGCAATATTACATTCTGTAGAAAATATTGACACATTCGATAAGAACAAGGATAAAACTTATTATGTCTACTGCAAAAGTGGTAATAGAAGCGCTAAAGCAAGCGAATATTTAGCTAAACAAGGTTATGACGTTGTGAATTTAGACGGTGGTTATACAGCTTATGAAAAACAAAATATTAATCATGACGATGTGGTAGAAGATGGTAATAAAGCAATCAAACCGAGCCGCAAACAATTTAATTTTAATGGTCTTCAATGCCCGGGCCCTATAGTTAATCTTAGTAAAGAAATAAAAAATATTGAAATAGGCGACCAAATTGAAGTAACCGTTACTGATCCTGGTTTTCTTAGTGATATTAAAAGCTGGTCGAAACAGACAGGACACTCACTTGTTAAGTTGGAGGAAAATCATGATGGAATCAATGCTATTATCCAAAAAGAAAAACCAAAAGAACTGGAAGTAAATCATACTGCTAAAGGTACTACAATTGTGCTCTTTAGTGGTGAATTAGATAAAGCGGTGGCAGCAATGATTATTGCGAATGGTGCTAAAGCTACAGGCAGAGATGTAACGATCTTCTTTACTTTCTGGGGGCTTAATGCATTAAAAAAAGCACAAGCAACGCATGTTAAGAAGAAAGGCATTGCAAAAATGTTCGATTTGATGTTGCCGAAGACGCCAGTGCGCATGCCATTATCAAAAATGAATATGTTCGGTTTAGGTAATATCATGATGCGTTACGTAATGAAAAAGAAAAATGTAGATTCTTTACCATCACTTATCAATCAAGCGATAGAACAAGATATTAAATTAATCGCATGTACGATGAGCATGGATGTTATGGGAATTACAAAAGAAGAATTAAGAGATGAAGTTGAATTTGGCGGTGTAGGCACTTATATAGGCGAAACAGAACAAGCGAGCCATAATTTATTTATTTAACAAATTAAATTTATTTAAAAAAGGAGTTTTTCTATGTTTTTCAAACAATTCTATGATAACCATTTATCTCAAGCATCTTATTTAATTGGATGTCAACGTACAGGGGAAGCGATGATTATTGATCCAATACGGGACTTAACAAAATATATGACAGTTGCAGATGACGAAGGTTTTACAATTACGAAAGCTGCTGAAACGCATATTCATGCTGACTTTGCTTCAGGTATTAGAGATGTTGCGGACAAATTGGACGTAAGTATATACGTTTCTGGTGAAGGTGACGATGATTTGAGTTATAAAAATATGCCAAAACAAACTCATTTTGTTAGACATCAAGACACTATTTATGTAGGAAATATTAAATTAGAAGTCTTGCATACGCCAGGTCATACCCCTGAGAGTATTAGTTTCTTACTTACTGACGAGGGGGGAGGCTCTAATATACCGATGGGACTATTTAGTGGTGACTTTATCTTCGTTGGTGATATAGGTAGACCTGATTTATTAGAAAAAGCTGTTCAAATGAAAGGCTCAACAGAAATCGGTGCAAAACAAATGTATCAATCTATAAATAGTGTTAAAGATTTACCAGATTATATTCAAATTTGGCCAGGTCATGGTGCAGGTAGCCCATGTGGTAAAGCATTAGGGGCAGTACCGATGTCTACGTTAGGTTACGAAAAAATAAACAACTGGGCCTTTAATGTAACTGATGAAGCAACGTTTGTTGAAACATTGACATCAAACCAACCAGCCCCACCGCATCATTTTGCCCAAATGAAACAAATTAACCAAGTTGGTATGAGCATGTACCAACCTTATAATGTTTACCCTAGCTCAAACAATGAAAGAATCGCTTTTGATCTTCGTAGTAAAGAAGCTTTCCACGGCGGTCATGCGCAAGGAACTATCAATATTCCTTATAATCACAACTTTATTAATCAAATCGGTTGGTATTTAGACTATGATAAAGATATAGACTTAATTGGCGATAAAGCTACAGTTGAAGAAGCAGTGCATACTTTACAATTAATTGGTTTTGAAAATGTAGCAGGTTATCGTTTGCCACAAACAACAATCATGACATCTTCTATTCACAGCGCGGATATGACTGGGAAAGAAACTCATGTGCTAGATGTGCGTAACGATGAAGAATGGAACCAAGGACATTTAGAACAAGCGGTGAATATCCCTCATGGTAAATTATTAAGCGCAGAAATTCCTTTTGATAAAAACGATAAAATATACGTTCATTGTCAATCAGGGGTTAGAAGTTCGATTGCAACGGGTATACTAGAATATAGAGGTTTTACTAATATTGTAAACGTTAGAGAAGGCTATCAAGATTTACCATCCTCATTAAAATAATTTAAGGATGTGGGTAAATGATCAAACACTATCAAGTTGCTATTGTAGGCGGAGGCACAGCAGGTATCACAGTTGCTTCTAGATTATTGAAACAAAACCAACATTTAAAGGGCAATATAGCTATTATTGATCCAGCTAAAAATCATTATTATCAACCTTTATGGACTTTAGTAGGCGGGGGCGTTTCTAAACTAAAAAACTCTCGTAAAAGCATGAAGCATGTTATACCTAAAGGGACACAGTGGATTAATCAAGCTGTTTTAAGTTTTAAACCTGAAAATAACAATATTACGCTAGGAGATAATACAACCATTAATTACGATTATTTAATTGTTGCTCCAGGGCTACAAATTAATTGGTCGTCTATTAAAGGGTTACAAGAGAACATAGGTAAAAATGGCGTTTGTTCTAATTATTCGCCGGAATATGTAACCGAAACTTGGCGACAAATTTCTAATTTCAAAGGCGGTAATGCTATTTTCACGCACCCCAATACACCTATTAAGTGTGGAGGCGCACCGATGAAAATTATGTATTTAGCTGAAGATTATTTTAGAAAACATAATATCCGTTCAAAAGCTAACGTAATATATGAAACACCTAAAACTGCGTTGTTTGATGTAGAAAAGTATAGTAAAGAATTAGAAAAAATAGCTGAAGAAAGAGATATTATTGTTAATTACAATTACAATCTGATTGAAATTGACGGAGAGAAAAAAATGGCCAAATTTGAGCATATTAAGAATGGTGATGTAAAAACATTAGACTACGAGATGTTACATGTTACGCCACCTATGGGCCCTTTAGATGTGATTAAAAAAAGTGCGCTTGCAGATAATGATGGTTGGGTAGATGTAGATCCTAGCACTTTACAACACAGACAATATTCAAATGTATTTGGTCTAGGCGACGCATCTAACGCACCAACTTCGAAAACGGGTGCAGCTATCAGAAAACAGGCGCCTGTCGTGACACTTAATTTGTTACAAGTAATGAATAACGAAATGTTAACACATCATTACAACGGTTATACCTCATGCCCAATTGTCACAGGCTATAATAAATTAATCTTAGCTGAATTTGATTATAATAAAAAGCCACAAGAAACGTTACCTTTTAACCAAGCCAAAGAACGAAGAAGCATGTATATATTTAAAAAAGATTTGTTACCGAGAATGTATTGGTATGGCATGTTAAAAGGCTTTATGTAAAAATCAACTACTCAACGTAGTTGACGATTATTACCAATAGTTATATTAAAAAGAAGCGTGTAAGGCACATAATTGCTCAAGCGGTTCAAACATTTTATAAAACGGAGGGTTTTTACTTTATTTATATAAAAACCGTCCGTTTTGTTATGTTTATACAGCAGAAACTTGGTGTAGATGTTATATTATGCCCAGGAAAAATGAATTAGGAAAAATGAATTATTTGAAAAGGATAGGTTTAATTGGCTATTTTATTATTATTTATTGAAACTATTTTAGTAACGGTTATAATGATTGGTAGTTTGGTAGGAATTTTAAGTAATCCTATTTCACCAGGAATTTTAACCGCATTTTGGTTTGCAAGTATTTTAGCGTTGATTGGTTCAATTACATTGAGAAAATTTTATAAAAGACGGTATAAAAAAGAAATTGCAATAAGAGAAAAAAGCCCTTGATTAGAAGAAAATGAATTTTTTTATCAAGCACCATTATATATATTTGATGATATGCACATTAAAATACATGGTTTAACAGAAATGGCTTGGACGCTATATTTTAATAATAAAATTCAAAAATGGCTTAGTATTTTTGATATTGTATCTGCTTCCGGTTTAAAAGTTACATCACCGAACTATAATATTATTTTGAAAAGGATTAAACTGTGGTCTTTAAGGCCACATTATAGTGTATTGATTAATAACCAAGCAATTGGTCGCTTAGAGATGATAAAAATCTTAAAAGGCGGCATTAAGCAACAAACGTCCTATGCGTTTTTTGATAATAAGACTACATATTTATTCAATAATCCATACTTATCAACTGAGACAACTATTTCAAACAAAGAAGGAACAAAAATATTTTCAGCACGTCGCTCGTTTTTAGACTTAGGAAAAAATCTATTCACTCAACGTAGGGGTGAGCAACATCGTTTAATAATGGAATCTTCTACACCTCATCCTAAGGAGTTATGGGTTGCTTTATATATCCAAGTAATGATAAATAAACAAAAAAAGTGATATTGGAAGAAGTTAGTGTTATTTAATCAAAGTAGAGGGAGTCACCCTGTGTATATTGGTATAGATAATAAATAATTTTTTTAAATATTCTTTGGATTAGGTTACTATATTACAATTTATCGGAAGATATAGAGATATTAAAACAGACAAATTGTGCAACTATTTATCCGAAATTTCTAAATCTTAATTGAATTTTGATGTAGTATTAATTGTTGTATCTGCACTACAAAACTGTTTAATTAAAACTAAAATGAAAATCAACAAAGGTCGTTTACGATTTTGCCCACATTCTTTTTAGAACGCATAAGTGTGACCTTACGAGACTTAATTCGTTTATAACGACGACAAATAGACCTGTAAAACCATAATCGTTATGATAAAGTTTATTAAAAAAGAACTTTTATTATAGTTATATATATAATTTGTACTTTGTTAATATTAGTGTCTTTTATTTCTCTTTTAAAAAATACACTTAGTAATAATAAAGATAAACGGTTAGATGTTTTATCTAGTGGTTTACTCTTGATTTCACCAATTACACTTTTAATTTATGGCTTATCTTCTTAAATATAGAGCATAAATTTTGTTTAAAGAATGTATTTATGCTGAGAAAATTTATTATGTGTTTAGAAGCACGCTTAATTAAACTTGCAGACGGATGCCGGCATAGTGTGAGCTGTTAAGCCAACCATTCGACAAGTTTGGGGGGTGTTAAGGATTTAGAAGTTCAACGTTAATAAAGCAACGTTGTATTTAAATAAATAAATTATATATAAAATCTGTTAAGTATGTTTCTATAAATCCTGCGAGTATGTATAAAGGTAAAGCAATTAGAAAGTAAATTTTAAAAACATTACTTAACGCCAATTTAAATGATAAATTTTGCTTTTTAGTTTTTCTAAAAATATTACTTATTTTTCTAATAATTGATTGGCTTACTTTATATAAACCACTGATAACAAGACACATTGCAAGTATTTCTATGATTGTATGCGGAATTGAAGATAATACCATTATGATACCTTTATCAAAATCAAAATGAACTACAAAACCAAATACTATTCCAGTGGTTATTGTTGTAGAAACTAAATTTAAAAAGTATAAAAATGGAATTGGAATTAAAGAAAATATAAACATTTGAAAGGGAACTTTAAAGCCATTATTTATAATATATTCCCAAACCTTGGTTAAGCCATTTGCCCTGGCGATGTTCCCATGTTGGCCATCTGTCATATTTTTGAAATTTTCGATTGACGGGCTGAAAATAACTGCTAGAACAAAAGTGATTAAGAAAATAATAGCTGTGAAGATGAATATTTTTATAGATCTTTTAGCGTAATTGGGATCTTGGATATTGAACATAATCCACCTCTTTTTGTTGGTTTTTGAAATGAGTTTTTTCGTGTCTTGATACTATATACAGAAATAATTCAAAGGTATTAAATTCGATTGGTTGTTGATATGACCGTTTTTTCTTAATCTAAGACTGATTTAATTTGTTTTTTGATAAGACTAAATTAGTGATTAACCATGCTACTTGTATTGCAAATGGAAATAAAAAAGCAAAACCTAAAACAGTTATATTAGCCCACTTTAATTGCGTCGTTTGTATTGTTCCGCTAGCATCTATATCTCTCATCCAGAGTAAAATTGAGAATCCTATAAAACTTAAAACTTCAATAGCACTTATGATCCACCAAAAAGTCCAAGAAATTTTCATTTTATTCACCTCCATTTTTAAAAATTTGAATTCAGGATAACTTATTAATTTTTTCAATATTCATCTCTTATTTTTAAAATTGATCTATTTGATTAAAGATAAAATCAACTATGTAATGGATGGCTAAACCGCATACAATAGCAATTATGATAAGGATAAATAAGTTCATTTTGTTATACATATCAGTAGCAGTGTAAATAAAACACCATACGAGTATTAGCATGGATTTTATCGTATTCTTTTTAGCTTCAAACATATATAACGCTCCTTTGTGATTTTGTAAATTAAGTTAAAAGTATGATAATTAAATAAAAAGTCAGTATAAAACTAGCAATCATTCCTATGGCGGATTTTAATATAATGTTTCCAATAAAATACGATATAAATGTCAAAAAAGCTGTAATAAGAGCTGTATTTTCTAAATTAGGAATACTAAAAGTTGATTTCAGTGAGTATATTACAATAGTCAAACATCCCAGAATGTTGCCTATGATACCAAGTGATTTTGCCTTAGGATGCGTTACTTTTTCTTCTTTATTAGCCATTATTTAATTCCTCATTTCTGTTTAGATGCAAAATAATCAGTTGCAAGGTTAAAAACAATAATGCAATCATCAAAAAGACAATAAACCATATATTATCTAAAGTATCTCTGTATCAGTAAGCTAAGAAAACAAAATAATAATCCTTATACTAAAATAAGTTATCTTTAAAATTAATCTTAATTTATGTTTTATTAACCTTTTTATTAAAAAACACGCTCTTAATAGTGCTAAGAGCGTGTTTAGTTATACTATAATTTCGGTGCCAAAATTAGACGTTTTTCTTTTTGAAAACGAGGATAACTAGAGATAAGAAAACTACAATATAAACAATATTGCCAATAAATAATTCATGCAATTCCAGTTTAGTAAATGATTTCATCATTTCATTATCTATAATTTGAGAACTTAAGTTCAACATATTAATAGGCAACCATTTTAACCATTCCCATTGATTAATTAATGCAAATAATATGCCAGAAACAATAGAAATAGCGAAATAAAAGATAATGCCAATCGCAATAGAAACGCCAGGACTTTTGAATATACAAGAGATAAGTAGCGTTAAGCTTAGTAATAACCACATGCCAACATAATTACCTAATGCAGTTAATAACATTTCTTGTAAAAGGGATAGGTTATCACCCGTTTGTTTTAAAATATTAATGTCAGAGAACATAGTTAAATTGATAACTAAAGAAATGATAATACTAATCACAAATATAATAAGTGAATAAATAAATAATGATATAAACTTACTTATGATAATGCTTGTTCTAGAATAATTTCGATATAATAAATTTTTAATTGTACCATAATGAAATTCCATTGTAATTATCGTACTTGCTTGTATAATCATGAGAAAGAAAATCCAAGAAAATGAACTATAACCTTGTTTGAATAGTGATTTTGACCCTATAATATCAGGGTAATTTTTACTTAGTACTGCTAACCCAATCATTAAAATAAAAATAAGGATTGGAATAATGATAGATGATTTTTTCTTGAACATTTTAAATAGTTCTTGTTTTACGAGTGTTGTCATGGTTAGGCTTTCTCCTTACGGTCAATAATATTAAGAAGTACATTTTCTAAATCATTTTCATCTGTTTGATTCAATTCATCCATTGTAGTTTCTCTAACAATTTCCCCTTTATCGATAATCAAGAGTGAGTCAGTCACTTTAACAAGTTCACTTAATATGTGACTAGATATAAGGAAAGTAACACCTTGTTCCCTTAAGTTAATAATTGCTTCTCTCACATCTTTTACAGCCCGAGGATCTAATCCATTCATAGGCTCGTCTAATACAACGAGTTGTGGATGGTTTAAGAAAGCAAGCGCAATACCTAATTTTTGTTTCATACCTAAAGAATAGGTTTTTGCTTTGTTATGTATAAAGTCTTCCATTTTTAGTTTTTCGATAATAAGATTTATATTTTTATTATCGGGGTCTTCATCGATTAATTTCATGTTTTCATAACCTGTTAAAAATGGGTATAATCCAGGAGCTTCAATCAACGCTCCTATATCGTTCTGATTAGTACTGATATGATTTTTCAAAGTACCAGATTGATAGTTAGAAAGCCCTAAAATAACTTTCATTAATGTGGTTTTACCAGCACCATTTCCGCCAACCAAACCTATAATATGTCCCTTTTCAAGTGAAAATGTGATGTCTTTCAAAATGCGTTTTCGTTTGATTTTTTTACTAATATTTTCCATAGATAAAAGTTCCAAAATGTAACCTCCTAAATTTTTTACGCCGATTAAAGGTTAACAAAAATAGTGATTAAAAGAAATAGTATTTTTATAAGAATAATATATTTTTTTTGTAAAAGAGAAATATAATTATAGTGGTCCGACATATTAGAAATAAATTGTTTTTATTTTAAGTAAGTATGTTGAATTTTATAAATAGGAGGTAGCTTATGCATTTAATTGTAGCGACTATTGCTGATTTGTTACTAGGCTTGTAGTTTCATAAATAATTTTATTTATGAAAGCTGAAATAACGTATTAATACTTGGAGAAATTGAGAAAGATACTGATAATTGTTAAAAAGAGTTTGTTAGTTTAGATAAAGAGATGTATTTATATAACATGTATATAGAACGTCCGACAGGTAATGTATATAGGAATTTTATTTATAAAGAAGCTTTTGAAGCTAAAGTGATTAATGAATTAAAGCTAAATGATTTTATTTACAAAAGATAGCGCATGATATATAGTGAAAGATATACAAAGATATATTAGGAAATACGATTTCGGAAGGGGATAACCAATATGGCAGTAACTAACACAAGAAAACTTAGAAAAATTGGCAATAGCAAGGTTCTAACAATACCAGAGGAAGTAATACAAGCTTTAGATATTAATGAGGGACAAAAAATCGCATTTAACGTTGAGAATGGTCAAGTGGTATTAGAAGCAGTTAAAACGGATAGTAACGAAATGGATATTTTAAGCATGGCCGATCAAGTAAGTAATCAGTATGATAGTGCTTTAAAAGATTTAGTGAATAGATAGCAGCAGGTTAATACGTAGATGTAGATGAATGATAAAGACTACTGGAGGACAGCATATGCAGTATTTAACAGAAAAAGACATTATCACACTAAATGTATATGTTATTAATAAATATAGCCCTAATGAGCAAATAGGCGTAAAAGAACCAAATGCTTTAAATATGCTAGTTAACGCACCTAAGCAATGTGTATTTGGTGAAGAACAGTACCCCACTTTAGAACTGAAAGCAGCTAACTTAGTTAGAAATTTAGTACAAAAACATGTGTTTTACAATGGTAATAAAAGAACAGCTTTAATGACATTGGTTGTTTTCCTTAAGATGAATGGATATCAGTTTAATGCTAGTAATGAAGAAGTGGCCGACTATATGGTTAAAATTGCTACAGACGACTTACAGGAAGCAGACATTAAGCAATGGATTAAAAAGTATATAACACTAATGAATGAAAAGGATTGATTATCGGGCGTTGCATATCCCCGTAAATATGTTTTGACTATACAGGTTACTAATGTATAGTCAATTTAATTAATAATAGTAATAGAAAGTGAAGTTCTGGAAGGAATTTAGAGAATATAGATAATGTAAAAGGAAATTATTTTTCGTATAGAAGAGTCTCATAAAAATATAAAATGAGTGAGTTAGATTATTATAAAAGAATTAAAGACGTATCTCATAAATTTCGTGAATTTAAATCAGCAACTATTAAAACATATATTAGTAAGACAGCAGACCTTCGGGATTTACAGAATTTGTATATAAAAGATAATTTGGAAAATTTAAAGAAGAGACAAAAGATATAAAGCTTTTGCCAGAAGCAAAAGTGAAGATAACACTTAAAGATATACAAGAGCAAAGCGAGAAAAAGTAGTTAAAAAAACATAGTAGATAAAGTTAAAGGCAAATTGAAGAAACGTTAGTTGAAGATTTTTAAAAAGAATCAAGAGAGATACTTTTGTTTATAGCCACTAAGGCGTTATGAAAATCATAAGAGAAAATACAGATACAAACATAAACAAATCCTAATACCCCCTCACCCCGCAAGAATTGAAAGATGTGGGGGCGGGGGTAATTTTTATTGAGATTTTGTAAATTAAGCAAAAAGTATAATAATTAAAAAAATAAGTATTACCTATAACATAAACCTAAGAAGTGTTTAGATTGTATGATAACGCAATACTTATACTTTTAGCTATATTGGGTTTGATAGGTTATATTTCTTTAGGGTTCTTACCATATTTATTTTCTTTTTTGGAACCATTAGTACAACAAATAGCTAAAGATATAATACACATTACTATGTATATAACCCCGATAATGACAAATAAAGTATACAAGAACGAGCCTGTATTTATTTCAGCTATATAGTTATTAGTGACACCTAGTATTATACCAAAAATAAAAAATATTATAGGGAAAAGCATAGACATACCTAAATCATGAAACCGTCGAACTGATACAGAAAAATTTGCGATATATGTAGCTATTGTAAAAATCCAATAAATAATTATAGCTAAAATGGAAGGTATAGGTATTATATAGTTTAAAACAGAAGCCACTAAAGAAATAATAAATGTCATTAGTTCGGGGTACCAAAATTCTTTACGTCTTGACCCCCTTTTAGATTTAACCCATTCATCCAAAATAATTTGTAGTAATATAAGATGATTGATCACTCCTTTTTAACAAACTTGATCATAAAAAGGCTAAATTTTATTTGAAAACATTGACCGAAATATTCATTATTAACCAAATAAAAGCTCTGAAATCATTATTATTGCCTATAGGTAGATCATTAAACCAAGGGTACATAGATATATTTACTATAATAATTATCCCAAATATAGTGGTAAAATATCATAGTTCAGAAACATAAAACGATGCGATCCAAAATGTGATTGCTATTACTCAAAATATTATATCCCAAATAGAGAAAGGATATAAAAAATTAAACCCTACTTTGCTTTAGACGACAGTAAGGCTTGCATATGACGAACCATATTTTTAATTAATGAGTATGAGTGTAACATAAAGAATAATTTATATAAAATTTACTAGGTTGAGTTAATAGAAGTGGTTATTATTGAGTTGAGAACATAATATACAAAATAATTGGAATTTTTATATCCTTAGCACATTTAAACCTTAACTGCTTTTTATAAAAGTTGGTAATTTTTTATAAAATTATATAAACGGAAGTGAACGAATGGAAAAATTTAAAGAAGCTATAACAAATTATATAGAGAAAGATGAAAATTTTGCAGTGTTTGTTGATGGAGGATGGGGAACAGGTAAAACACATTTCTTTGAGCATGATTATTTCTTAAATAAAGTAGGAGAAGATAATGATGAAATTCAAGAAATCCACGATAAGAAATGTTATAAGAAAGAATATATTAGCGTATATGGCAAGCATAGTTTGAAAGAAATAAAAGAAATAATTGTTACAAAAATTTTGAGCTATGTAGATGATGATGTAATTAGCGAAAACTTAAAACAAGGAATTAGTAATATTTTTAAAATGTTTGAAGTAAAGTTTTTGAATACTGAAAATATAACTCTTCAATAGATGATTATTTAGAATCAAAAGCACGTGATAAAATTAAGGATAAGCTCAATAATAATGGAGGACGAGTCGTCTTTATAATAGACGATATAGAAAGATTAAATGATGGAATCAGTTTAAAAGAATTTTTAGGGTTTATACGTAATGTTTTATTAGACAGCTTTAACTGTAAAGTTATTATAATTGGTAATAAAGAAGCAATAACGAGTGAAAATAAAAATGAGATGAAAAATTATTGGGAGAAGGTAATCAGTAGAAATTTAAAGTTTCCAAGTAATTTAGAAGTAGGAAAGAAAATATTAAATAATGATTTGAGAAAAAGTTATTTTAATGAAAATGAAATTCAAGATTTAATAGAATTAATTCAGGTTTCACCCTTGTCCACGTCTAAAGCAAATGTATTAAATCTTAGGACGTTAAATTTGGTAATAACAGATTTTAAAAATATATATGATCAATTAGAAAATTGTAATAAAGAACACGTGAATACACGTATGTCTTTATTTACTTCTCTATTTATATTGCATAATATAAATAGAAATAATGTAATTGACAATCAAGAAAAATTCAAAGATATGAAAGTTCCTAATGGGTTTACTTTTATAAACTCTAAGAAAGATAAAAAACCATCACCTGAAGAAGAAATTTACCAAAAATATTTTCAAGAAAATGAAATTGCAAAAAAATATGCATTTTTTTCAAGGGAATTAAACAATTATATTTTTGAAGGTGTTTTAGATATAGAAGAATATCAAAAAAAGCTAAACGATAATTTTAGTGAAAAAAATGCAGAGGAAGACGTACTGTATATATTAAGAAATTTTATGTTGTATAGTGAGGATAAAGTTAAAGGTAAAGAAAGTGAAGCAATTGATATAATAAAAGGTGGTAGATATTCATTTGGTTATCGTCTCAACATTTATATGAAACTTAAAGAATTATGCCTAAATGGCATAGTAACTTTAAATGAAAAAGAAATAGATGAATTAGAAGATTATTTACTTGAAAATTATGAACTACAAATAAGTGATAGTATAGAAGGAGAAGATTTATTAAAGCTAATAAACTTTCACTTTCCACAAAACCCTGAACTAATAGAATATAAAAATGAATTATCTGAAAAATTGATGAAGCAACAAAAAATATATATGAAAAAACAAGGGATATACCAACAGTATATTGAAGCTATATTAAATGAAGAGCGAAAAAAAAGAAGCGAGTTAGAAATGCAGTGTAAAGAAATAAAAAACGTAGATATTTTCACTATATTTAATAGTTATATAAGCGATATAGAAAAAGAACTTCTCGGAAATAATGCTAAAATTATTTATTTAAATAGATATATTTACAATAGAACAGATATATTTATAGAAACTTTGGATAATATTGAACGATTTATTAATAATATAAAACAAATAGAAGCTCAAAATAAGGATAAAATCGCTAAATATAATTTTGATACATTACAAGGTACTCTGTCGAACATAAGAGAAAATACAAGGATAAAGCTAAATACCTGTGGTAAGAGAGGAAAGGAATATAAAATAAGCCCCGTGAAGATTTCTAATTTAAGAAATCTTTTCGGAGCTGAATTTTGGAGCATATGTTGCAAGAATTTCTCATTTGTTAGCTAAAATTACCCACACATACTAAGTAAAGTGACAAAAGCAAATGTTATATTGTTGGTTTAACAATCCATTTTTAAAAGTATAATCTTAAATAGTTAATTTATAAATGTTAGTAACATGCTTAACGTGATTTGAGTTCGTCGCTTGTCATCCATTTATGATTTTTAACCACTTCGTCATTTTCCGTGGATTCATAGTCTACCATATAAACGGTGGTGTTTTTTACATCATCTATTTTAGCCTTTGCACCTTTCATACCAGGCATGTGATCAGCTTCTAACTTAACTGTATCGCCTTTTTTGAGTCCGCTTTCAGGGGCGTTGGCAACTTCTTCATTAACAACCCATTTATGATTATTAACCTTTTCATCCCCATTTGTAGGTGTGTAGCTTACGACATAAGCATATGTCTTGTAAGCGCCTTTTACGGTAGCTTCGGCATTTTTCATACCAGGCATGTGTCCTGCTGTAATAGTAACTTCATCACCTTTTTTAAACTTACCATCATCTGTAGTCTTTATACCATTTGGAGCTTTACTTTCGCTTTTATGTGCCATATGTTCTTCTTGTTGTTGGTCTTTAGACTCTTGTTTTTCTTTTTCATTATCATTGGAACAAGCTGATAATACTAAACCTGATGCTAATATAATAAAGCTCAATTCTTTCATCATATTTAAAAACTCCTTCGTTTATTTTAATGTAAAAGCGTTAATTACTATGAGTATCGTGCTTAAAGATATTAATAATTGCGCCTGCAGGCTGTGGTAATATCAAACTAATACAAGCTGATATATCGGACATAAGAGGAGCGATAACCACGTTATATCCTGTAGCACACGTAAATTTTGAGTTATTTTCCTCATCGTATTTATTACGATAACGTTGCCCACATTCATGTTGACTATGGGGGTTTCAGTTATTCGACACAATAAACCTCCTGAATTTTAATTTTTAAAGATATTTATAAGATAATGAGAGTATAACATATACCCTACACGGGTATAAAGATTTCGCTTTTCTTATATTAATAAAACTAGTAATTAGTCGGTATCCAAGAAGATTATATAAACCGTTTAAATATAAAGAACTATATTGAGTGAAATGATGATTATAATTTATAAAAAAACACCTCTTTTTAAAAGAAGTGTTTTAGTCATTTAGAAATAAAATACCATACATAAAAATTATAAACATAAACAGCCACATAGTGATTTATCCTTTTGAACTATGGTTAGAGCTGTAATGCCAATAATCATTATATGTAACCATCAAGTAATTAAACAGCAAAATAAACCATGGAATTGTTTATTTTTAGTTAACACAATCGTTGATTGCTGGGAGTGGGCACGCTCAGGTGTTTACAGACGTTATAATAATGAAGTCATCTATCTCTCGAGTGTCAAGTTGATTTAAAGAAAGAGGTATAAAAGGATGCTCATTTTCGTTCGCATTAAAGCGTCAATCATCATTGATTGTGTTATGATGCGTCTACTTATTGGCATAGTAAATGAAATAAAAATTAGGCGACATTAGGCCAAACCAATAAAAATCCCCTCGCTACTCGCAGTAGTGAGGGGTGTGAATAAGCGAATACTTATTTTCGTTAAATATATTTAACATCACAGCAGTTGGAAGGTAAAAGGATAAAGTTTTTGATATTTTAACGCCGGTATAAATGCTGATTATTCTTTGAGGTTAGCTAAAGTTTCAATCATATCTTCAGAAGCTACTAAACCACGTAATTTAGCCCATTCATCTCTATTTACAAAATGCACTCTGTTATTTTTTACAGCGTCAAGATCGTCCCATTGATTACTATTTTGTAATTTGTTTAAGTCTTCATCATCATCATTTTCAACCATAACAATTAATCTTTCTGGATTAACATTAGCAAGTTGTTCATATGACATTTCTAAATAATCTGATTCTCTATATGCTGGTAATTTATCAGCAATTTTTTCGTTAAGTGCGTTTTTGAAACCTAATTTATTTAAAAATTCACCCACATATGTTTTATCTGAATGTGCAGTCACACCTTGTTCAGAAATTACAACTGCTAGGGTTTCTTTATTTTTATCTATATCAATTTGATTGTTATAGTTATTTATTAAATCTTTGTGACTATCTAAGCGTTCTTTGGCCTCTTTAGATTTACTAACTGCTGTACCAATACGTTGGAATACTTCTAATGATTCTTGGTAACCAGCGTCAAAGCTTCTAAATAAAATCGTAGGAGCTATCTCGCTTAATTCATTATATATATCGTCATGGCGATCAGCATCTCCGATAATAAGTTGTGGGGCAGCAGAACGAATTGATTCAAAATCTGGATCAACACGTGTACCTACTGAGACATAGCCACCGACTTCTTCTTTTATTGGTGATATTAAATTCGTACTATCATTATCATCAGCAATACCTTTAATGTCTATATCTAAAGCTACTAATGCATCAACGAATGAAAATTCTAAAGCTACTGCTGAATTAATATTTTCTGGTAATTCAGTAGTTCCTACATCATGTTTAAATTCGAAAGTCATCGTATTACCTCCTTTAGGTACTCATAGTATTAATATTCCACGTAGTTATTACATGAAACATAGGCTGTTTTTATTATATAAAAGTAAAAATGGTTTGTTAGCTGAATTATAGTATTAGTCAGTAATAAAGAATGCATTTATTTAGCCGAACTAAAAGACACTTAGATTTATGAAAGCAAAGCAAACGTCAATGTCTATTGAAATAATATAGAAATTGACGTTTGTACTTTAGGTAAATATATTTATATTCTAAACGCTTAATGTCACACAATGCATGTGATTGATAAATGCTATTTTTGGTTTCAAGCATTTTCGCCAAAGTGTATCATTTTAAAAGTTATGATTCATTAAGTTGCTCGTTGAGAGACACTAGTACAAGATCGTGTAAATTTTTGCGAAATACTGCTTCGTAATGATCTAGAAAGGCGTCAGTCGTTTTTCCCATAAATTCCTCGGCATCTGAAACTTGCTCAGGGACTAAATCATTAAAACGATTTTCAGTTTCTTTAATTGTCAGTTCTGCTGCTTTAGGGACTAATTCGTCATATTTAACCAAAACTTTTTTCATTATATCACCTGATTCTATCATTTTAGATATTCCACTTGTGTGCTTTTTATTTGTTTTGCTGATTTTCAATTTTTATCGAATGTGTCTGGTATTAACTTTTTTCGTTTTCTTATTATTCTTACAGTGTAATAATATACCTTGGGAGTAGCAATAATCCTGCTCACTAAAAATATAACTGTTTTCAGTTTATTTTTAGTTGTTTTAATATTTGATGCGCATCTGCCCGTGGTTTCATTTTTCGTCTTGAAACCATTGTTGAAAATTGCGTAATTAAATTTTTCATAAATTTATCTAGCAATGAGTTTCTAATCAATGCCTCCCTATTAGAGTAAATTTAGTAAAGAGTGTATACAGCATTATCTATTTAGCAGAAAACAACTCAAACTTATAAATTTTTATCTTTCTTAACTTTATATATATGGATATCTCTAATAATAGTTATGATAGGTCTAATTAATAATTCAAAGCTACCAATGACAAATAGTACAGTGCCATAGAAAGTAGTGGATTCACTAAAAAATAAAAAACTACCAATGATAAAGCATAAGGCTAACAGGATATCGTTGATTTGATAAAGAAGTTTATAGAAAGCGTCAATTTTTATATCAAAGCCTAGAAATGTAAACTCTAATTCTTTTTTTGTGTTTTCATCCATCTAGTATCACCTCTAAATGATTGTATAACCCATCCACTAGAAAGCGTAACATAGCAAGATAAAATAAAAACTACTGTTAGTGCAAAATAGACGACTAACAGTAGCAAGTGTAAAACGAAAAATTATGTCAAGAGCTAGTATATAGTTACCCGTTCCTAATTAAAGCAAAACACTTTGGGATAAGGGTGGATGATAACCTTATTATTACTATGAATAAACCCTTGGTGCATTATGTTGCAGAAAAACCTCGTAAACTAAAATGTTTACGAGGTTTTGATAACGATTATGAATTATAATGTACGACGTTTTGGCTTACTGTCATCAGAAAGTTTAAATGATAATAGCAGTGCAATAACTGAAATAATTGTAGCAGTAATGAATGTGACATTTACACCATGAATCATACCAACCATACCTTCTGAAGGTATTGCTGAAACAGACATCATAGTAATGAAAACTGCTGTACCAATTGCACCAGCCATTTGTCTAAATGTGTTGTTCATCGCTGTACCATGTGCGATCAAATCGTTTGGTAATTGGTTGATTGCTAATGTAGTCATAGGCATCATAACCATAGCGATTGAAACCATTCTGAATGCGTTTGAAGTAGCAAGATACGTAAAGCTTGTATGTTCTGTTAACACTGTAAATGGTAATGTTGAAATAACTAATACAAATAAGCCAATACGAGCGAGCCACTTGCCACCAAATTTATCGAATAGATAACCAGTAATAGGGTTCATCATACCCATAATGATTGCCCCTGGAAGTAATACTAAACCAGATTCTAATGCAGAGAATTCTAACATATTCTGCATGTATAGTGGTAAGATGATGTTCGTTGCGATTAATACGCCGAATACAAACATACTTAGTACAGTACCTAATGTGTAAATACCGTAACTAAACACTCTAAACTCGAGCATTGGTTCTTTTAAATTTAATTGGCGGCGAATAAATATAACGAGTGAAACGACACCAACAATGATAGGTACAATAAATTGAATACTTCCCCAACCTGCTTCACCAACAGAACTGAAACTATATAGTAATCCGCCAAAACCTAGCGTAGATAAGATAACTGAAGCAATATCTAATTTTGGATGCGTTGTTTCTGTAACATTTTTTAATAAGAAAATGGAAGCGATAATAATAACAATCGCGATAGGGAATACTACATAGAAGACACTTCTCCAAGATAGGTGTTCAACTAATATACCAGATAAGGTAGGTCCAATTGCTGGAGCAAATGCGATAACAAGTCCGAATAGACCCATTGCTGTACCGCGTTTTTCTTTAGGGAAAGTTAAAAATAGAATAGTTTGCATAAGCGGCATCATAATACCTGCGCCCGCAGCTTGAAGGACACGTCCAATTAATAGCATTGAAAAATCAATTCCAATAGCACAGAGTAGCGTACCTGCTGCAAAGATACTCATTGCAGTTAAGAATAGTTGCCTCGATGTAAAGCGCTCAATTAAAAATGCAGTGACAGGAATCATAATCCCGTTTACTAACATAAATATAGATTGTAACCATTGAACTGTACTTTCTGATACTTGAAGGTCTTTCATAATGGGTGGCAACGCTGTACCAAGTAAAGTTTGGTTTAAAATAGTTATAAAAGCCCCTGACAATAGAACTATAAACAGAGGGATTCTTTTTTCAATATGGAATGTTCCGGTTTCTGTCAATATACTCACTTCTTTCTTAACAAATTACACATCAAAACATTATATCACTTGTCGTATGTTAAAGCTAAAGGTTGAACTTACTTTTTAAAAATTTATTTATCATTGTGTTTAAATATGCATGTAAGTACATTTGCTTATATTGCAATACAATTCGAATTGGTTATTTAACATCAGTTGGTGTATGTAAAAAGATTATATATAAAGAAGGAAGCGGGAGAGAAACCATATTTTCCAAAATAGTTTCGGGAGCCCGCTCCAGCAAGAATAACTAGAAAAAATACAAGTACCATGCTGATTACCTTCATAAATGACTGCATGGATTAAGACGCATGTATAACTGGCTACCACTTTAAAAGAATAAGTTTTTTAAAATACTGTTATAGATTTATTTTTGAGAAAGTTTGCTGCTATCCAGTGTAATATTTTAAAAGAGCATATTACTTTAAGTTTATGTTCCTAAGATGCATCTCATAGTTAAAGTTACTCAGGCGTCACGATTTATCATCTAAGTAATTGGGTTTCATTTTTAAAGGCGTAAATACATAATCGATATTTGTCCAATTTAAAAAATCTGCAAATTTTAAATAAGATGCTTTGAAAAATTGAGTAATAGTATCAACATGATGGTGATGGGCGTGCTCAAAAATAAACTCCATTAATTGTTTATCGAAATAACTATTTTCTGGGAAATGATGATCTGCGTTAAACGATTGGTCTGCAAAAGGGTAAGGTAAGACAAAACATGTTGGACCTTCAAACTGTTCATCACCAAACCAGAAACCAAATTCAATCATTTCTTCATCGAAGGCTGCGCGTTCAATGACTTTAGAATCATCTCCAAATGGTGCAGCTTTATCTTTTACAATAATGCATGAAATATCAAAAGTTCCCCAGAATAACCCCGGTTTTGATTTTCTTACTCTTAAGCTGTTAATAAAATTCGCTTCAGCATGATAGGCAAATTTCATTAAATCTAAAGCTTTTTCAGCTATTTTAGGTTCATAGTGATGATGTGTGTCGTCTTTTTCAAACGGAATTGGATGAGTTACTTCTTGGGGCAGCGTATTGATTTTTAAGTTAATACCTAATTGGTTTAAAATCGTTTCAATTTGGTTGTAATAAAATTGTATTGTTTTTCCATTTTCTAAATCGATATCATTTATGTGTTGGTCAACTACTATTTCAATTTGATGTTGTAATAAATTAACTTCTAGTGAGAAGGTATGTGTCTTATAATTTAACATACCTGTACAAAAGCCTTGAACATTTATATTAAGAGTGACGTGAGACCATTGAGGTTCTTGGTAATTTGCTTCTAATTTATATTTCCCCAAAATCTGTGATAATAAGTGTAGTGTATCTTTTTCATTTTCCCAATCTTTAATCTTCATAATGCCGCACCACCTAATAAAGTTTTTGCTATAAATGTCTTACCACAAAATACAAGTATGAAACCAATACGACAAATGCTTAGATGAAGTAAATTAGATTATCATTTGTTATAATGTTAAAATGATTTAGGTATATAAGCTAAGTAGATATGTAATAACTTTTTGTTCTGTTAGAAAGGCATACTCATGCGTTTTTATTTTCAGAATAATCAGAATCAATGTAATTTCATATTACATCGCATATTACAAAATTAATGATCGATTTAAGGAGAGTAACAAATGAATAAAGCAGATCTAATTGCTCCAGAAAAATACAATATAGTTAGTGAAATTGAGAAATATGCAACCAATCCATCGAAAAAAGCAATTATTTTCAGGGATCAAAGTGGTAAAGAAGAAGATACGACATATACCCAACTTATTAATAATGCTAATAAAATTGGACATATGTTTTTAAAATATGGTTTAAAAAAAGGTGACAAATTATTAGTTATGCTGCCACGTGCAATTAAGACATATGAAGTTTATCTAGCAGCATTAAAATTAGGTATTATTATCGTCCCTAGTTCTGAAATGTTGCGCACTAAAGATTTGCAATATCGGATTACGCATGGTGAAGTAAAAGCAATTTTAGCTACCAGTGACAGCGTTGAAGAATTTAAGGATGTTAAAGAATATGAGTCATTACTTAAATTTATTGTTGGTGACAAAGTAGAAAATTGGATAAACGTTGAAGATGAACAAGCTGAAGCTTCAGATGAGCTTACAATTGAAGTAACTTCAAAAGAAGATATTGCTTTATTATCATATACTTCAGGTACTACAGGAAATCCAAAAGCAGTTGTGCACTCTCATGGTTGGGGATACGCGCATTTACAAATGGCGCCTAAACATTGGCTAAGTATTGTAGAAGATGATACGGTCTGGGCAACTGCAGCGCCAGGTTGGCAAAAATGGGTATGGAGCCCATTTTTATCAATTTTAGGATCAGGTGCGACAGCATTTGTCTATAACGGTAAATTTAATGCAGAGACATATCTTGAATTACTAGAAATGTACGACATCAATGTATTATGTTGTACACCAACAGAATATCGTTTAATGGCTAAGTCACCCAATCTAACAAATTATAAACTAGCACATTTGCATAGTGCCGTATCTGCAGGTGAACCATTAAATAAAGAAGTTGTTGATAAATTCAAACAAAACTTTAATTTAACAGTTAGAGATGGTTATGGTCAGACAGAAAGCACATTGTTGATCGGATTCTTAAAAGACACTGAAGGACGCCCTGGATCAATGGGTAAAGGCATTCCTGGTAGTTACGTTACAGTTATAGATGATGATGGTAACCCTGCACAACCAAATGAAGTAGGGAATATCGCAGTGCCGTTAGATTTACCTGCTTTGTTTAAAGGTTATTATAAAGACGAAGCACGTACTGCTGAGCCACAAATTGGTGAATACTTTATTACTGGTGATTTAGCGAAATTAGATGAAGATGGTTACTTCTGGTTCGAAGGTAGAAAAGATGACATTATTATCAGTTCTGGTTATACAATTGGGCCGTTTGAAGTTGAAGATTCACTTACAAAACATCCATACGTTAAAGAATGTGCAGTAGTAGCTAGTCCACATGAAATCAGAGGAAATATCGTCAAAGCGTTTGTGATCTTGCAAGATCACATTACTGGGGACGAAAGTGTAATCAAAGAATTACAAAATTTTGTTAAACAAGACGTTGCACCTTATAAATACCCAAGAGCAATTGAGTTTGTTGAAGACTTGCCTAAGACCAACTCTGGCAAAATAAGACGTATTGAGCTAAGAGAAGCGGAAAAAGCGAAGTATTTATAATTTAATTCTAGTTTATGAAGGAAACATTTAAGTAGAATAGCAATAGAAAAATCCCGGCATACTGTTTAACAGTGCGTCGGGATTTTTTGTTAATGGTTCATGTCATCAGATGGTTGGATTTATATATTTCGTTATGACGTATATAAAAACTATAACTTTGTTAATATATCGTAAATAAGCATATAAAACGATTAGATAAGTGTCTATTTACCTGGTGCACTTAAATAAAACCTATATTACTTATTAACAAAATGATACCAATTAATGTGAATATGATACCGCGAATCAATTGTTTCTCCCATAGATGTATCACACCACTCATGACAATCAATAGTGACATAATAATTGAAGCAATTAAGTATACAGTGTCATTAACGATATTAAACATATGTAAAAATAATGTTCCAAAACACAAGATGATTACAATAACTAAGCTTCTCAAAAGGAACTTGTCTATTTTTGAATTTTTGGCCATAAAGCGTTCCTCCTTAAGCCATTCACAAAATTTTATTATTAGAATAAGTTTTAAACGAGTTGAATCATTAGTGAATATGCTTATGTAAAATATGTTTAATCGTTATTTTTACATAAGTAAACTTATTAATCAAAAAAGCCTGAAACAACAATGTTTCAGGCTTTTTTGATAGAAATATTCATTATTGGAAACTTGCACCTATTAAAGCAAAGCCAACTGATACGACAATGTAAGCAATTGCCCATATCATAGCTGCCTTTTTAGATAGGCGATTTGTTGCAAATAGCATAATACCAAAGACATATGCATCAATAAGTGTTTGTAAATTTAACGCACCTAGCATTTGGTTTCCTTTATCAAAAATGTTTAGGCTTGCAATGTTGTAATCTAACAGTGATAAACCTGCAACCCATTGAATCAATACAACAATTAACCCAACGATGCCAGTGATTAAAGAGAAACTTAACGTTGCAGAAAAGATTGATTTTGCACCTGCATCTGATTTCATTATTTTGGAAATAATTAAAAAGATTACAAATGTAACGCCGATACCTATAATGCTACTAAAAGCGCCGCCAACAATGCCCACGATTAATCCGATCATGCCCATATCCATGTCCATGGCTTCTCCATTCGCACCTGCTTCTTGATATATTTCATTATAATCAATTGACATGGCACCGATAGCTGCAGAAAGTGCTGCCACGATAATAGAAAGGATCAGTTTAAGCCCCCATTTAGGGTTTTCGCGTAAATTTGAAAAGTGTTGTAAAAATGGTAAATTAGAATTCTCCATCTGTCCCTTGCCCCCTATATGTATTGTTTCCAAATCATAACATTACCTACAATATTTTCAAACAGTTTTAAGAAAAAAATTAAATAAAATTAAAAATAATAAATTAACTTAGATTCACATTTTAACATTACAATATTGTTAGGTTTATATTTTTAAATAAATATTGTGTAGAAAATCATGTTATGCATTATATTTTTTATTGTGTGTTTGTGATAGTATCTAAAATGAATATATTTTAAAGGAGTGTTTACTAATTGAAGAAAAAGTGGACGTGGGCCATCGCCGTTATTGTAATTATTTTATTAATTGCAATTGCACTTATTTTAAGACAAGCAAACAACAGTTCGAAAGATAATAATGGCTATGATACATATAAGGTAGAAAAAGAGAGCCCACTCAATTTAGAAGGTAAGGCGTCACCTAAATCAGTAAAAACATACAATAACAACAGTCAATTAGGTACATATGTAAGTACACAAGTTGATGACGGTCAATCAGTTAAAGAAGGCGATCCGCTTATCAATTATGAAATTAATAATAATAAGCGCCAACAATTAATTGATAAAGTGGATAGCGCTAAAAATGAAAATGAGAGAGCGGAAGCGCAGCAACAACTAAATCAATATGATCGTCAAGTTAATGATAGTATCTATGCTGCATTTGATGGCAAAGTAGATATTAAAAATACGGATCACGTCTCAGATGGCGAACCTATTTTGCAACTTGTTGGAGATGAACCACAAATTAAAGCAACAGTGACTGAGTTTGACCTTGGGAAAATTAAAGAAGGCGATCAAGTAGACGTCAAAGTAACAAGTACTGGTAAAAAAGGCAAAGGTGAAATACAGAAAATTTCAGAATTACCTAAAAGTTATGAAGAACGCTTGAATAAAGGTGGTAGCGGCGCAGTAGCTACTGATTCAAGTAGTGAAGAAGGCGGCGGTACGCAAGCTTCAAACCCAGTTTCGGACCCAAGTAGTGGCGAAGACTCAGACACATCAAAATATACCATCGTTATTGATAATATCGATATTCCCGTACGTGCTGGCTATTCAACAGATGTCGAAGTACCATTAGATGCGATTAAATTACCAAAATCAGTATTAACGAAAGATAATAATGTATTTGTAGTAGGTAAGGGTAATAAAGTAGAAAAACGAGACATTAAAATTGATAAAGTTAATGGGGAAATTTTCGTGAAAGAAGGTCTGAAAACCGGCGATAAACTGATTAAAAACCCTAAAAAATCTATGAATGATGGAGACAAAGTTGAGGTGTCATCATGATAGAACTTGTAGATGTCAATAGACATTTTCAAAATGGCGATGAGACAAACCATATTTTGAAAGACATTAATATTAGCATTCAAGAAGGTCAATTTATAGCCATTATGGGGCCTTCAGGATCAGGTAAAAGTACATTAATCAATATATTAGGTTTTATTGATCGAGCTTATGAAGGCGATTATTTATTTAAAGGTGAAAATTATAAAGAAAGTTCAGACAATGAATTAGCAGAAATCAGAAACAAGACGGTTGGGTTTGTGTTCCAAAACTTTAAATTAATTCAAAATAATACTGTTTTAGAAAACGTTAGTATTCCTCTAGTTTATGCAGGACTTGGAGCACAAGCGCGTAAAACTAAAGTATCCAATACATTACATGATGTTGGGCTATACAATAAAGAAAATTTAGCGCCTAATCAATTGTCTGGAGGACAACAACAACGTGTGGCGATTGCACGTGCGATTATTAATAACCCTAAATTTATTATTGCTGACGAACCAACTGGCGCACTGGATTCAAAAACCTCAAAAGACATCATTGAATTGTTTATGGCATTAAATAAAGAGCATAATACGACGATGATTCTCGTGACGCATGACCGTAAAGTGGCAGACAAGGCAGATCGTATCATTCATATCCTCGATGGTCGTGTCCAAAGAGAAGAGGTGGTTGAATGAAGAACTTATCAAATATCATCGCTATTTCATTCAAATCCATTTTAAAAAATAAACGGCGTAATATCTTCACGATGATTGGCATTATTATCGGTATTGCTGCAGTTATCACAATTATGTCGCTAGGTAACGGATTTAAACAAACGGCCTCAGAACAATTTGAAGATACTGGCGCAGGTAAAGATTCAGCAACAGTGAATTATATGAAAAGTGATGGCGAAGGCGCAAAGGAAAATCCATTTAGTCAGCAAGATATAGATATTGCTAAACAAGTTAACGGTGTTACCGATGCAAAAATTAAAGAGACCGAAGACCAAGGTTATTCAGCTAAGATGACTAACGCGCAGAAAAAAGGCGATATTAGTATTTTAAAGAAAAAAGAAATGACGCGTCCTGAAAAAGGTGACGGTTTTAATGAAGATGATAATGAATTAAATAAAAAAGTCGTCACTGTGGATGATAAAATTGCTAAAGATGTGTTCAATAATGAGCCAATTGGTAAGACATTATATATTGACGATCAAGGTTTTAAAGTAGTAGGTATTGTAAATGATGCGATGAACCCATCAGCTGTAAATATGCCTGCCAACACATTTGACAGATATATGGGCTATTTAACACAAGATTACCCATCACTTCAATTATCATTGACAGATGACGCCGATAAAAAAGAAGTTGCAGATAAAGTGGCTAAAGCTTTGAATAAAAAAGGTTCAGGCGCAGGTGAAGGTAGTTATACTTATACAGATATGGAAGCGTTTATGAAAAATATCAACAAAGTATTTGATGGTATTACTTACTTTGTGGCTGCTGTTGCGGGTATTTCATTATTTATCGCTGGCATAGGTGTAATGAATGTAATGTATATCTCTGTAACTGAACGTACGGAAGAAATTGCCATTCGACGTGCTTTTGGTGCAAAAGGACGAGATATTGAAATTCAATTCTTGGTGGAAAGCGTTGTGTTATGTGTCATTGGCGGTATTATTGGTCTAATCATAGGAATACTTGTCGCAAGTCTTGTAGATGCTGTAACACCAGAATATATTAAGAGTGCGGTCAGCCTAAGCTCGGTTCTTATTGCAGTAGGTGTTTCAACGTTGATAGGCATTGTGTTTGGTTGGATTCCGGCACGTTCAGCGTCTAAGAAAGAATTGATTGATATTATTAAATAGTTACAGGAATAACTCGAAACTGAACCATACCTATATCAATGTCTCAGTTTCGAAGATGACGCTGATAGTAGGCGCCAGGTTGAAAGGTAGTCTTATATCAAACATTTGTAGAATGACTAAAGTGCTATAGATCGATAAGTTTTAGTTCATTTAATCGGCTAGTCGTAGTAGTTCTGCAAGTGCCATAGCGTTTGTGTTTGCTTCTTAGTTATTGAAGTATCGACGGGGTAATGCAATCTTATTAGTAATATAAGACGACTATCCCGTCTTTTTCTTTGTTTCACTAAATTTACGTTTGAATACATATGCAAGTTATACTTTATTAATACTTAAATCAATTTTTAATCGATTTTTTATAAAAATGTATTGTTTGTTTTAATGGATTATATTATGTTTAATTTATAAGTTGTTTAATGTTAAACCATTTATATTGTTTTAAATGATAAAAAAGATAAGGGGATAACAATGACATATTTGCTAAATGTACAAAATTTAAGTAAAAGTTATGCTGATTCTGATTTTAATCTTAATCAAATTAATTTAACGATTGAACCTCACACAGTGGTTGGGCTTATTGGAAAAAATGGTTCTGGTAAATCAACGCTAATCAATACATTAGTTGGAAACCGGTTTGCAGATTCAGGTGAAATTCAATTTTTTGATGAATCTATAACGAACCGTGAATATACATATAAAGAACATATGGGTGTCGTGTTTGATGACCTTCGTCTTCCAAATAAACTGAATGCTAAAGAAATTAGCAAAGTATTTGCCAACATTTACCGTACTTGGGATGAAAAGCACTTTTTTGATATGCTTGAAAATTTTGGATTACCTAAAGAACGTCAAGTTAAGACATTCTCACGTGGAATGAGCATGAAAATATCGCTATCGATTGCATTGTCACATGATAGTAAACTTTTAATTTTAGATGAAGCAACGGCAGGGATGGATGTTTCAGGGCGCGAAGAAGTATTAGAAATACTTGAAGACTTCGTAGATAAAGGTAATGGGATTCTTATTTCTTCACATATTTCAGAAGATATAGAAACACTTGCTGATAAATTAATATTTATGAAAAATGGTCGCATTTTATTGCAAGAACAAAAAGAAACGTTATTAAACGATTATGGCGTTGTTACTTTTGAAGAGGGGCAATTTGATGTAAATCAAAGTGCTGTTATAGCTTATCGTATACATAAAGGCTCAGGTAAAGCACTGATCAATAACAAAGATGAAATAGATATAGCACAATCTATAGAACAAATTGATGACGCGACGAAAATATTAATGAGAGGAGAGTTAGTATGAAAGGTTACTTAATGAGTTATTATTTTACGAATAAAAAATCCATTTATACATATTTGTTATTAAGTATTCCAATTTGTTTATTTTTCTCATTTTCCAATCCATTAATCGCTAGTTTTATGCCTATGATCTTTTTAGTTTCTCCAGCAACAGATAATTTAAAGGATGAAAAGGATTCAAAATGGATGTATTTTGTGTCAACGTTACCTTATAGTCGAAATACTTATGTGGCAAGTCACTTTGCTTTTTACAGTATATTGGCACTCATGGGTATGATCGTGTCCCTTGTAATCAATGCTATTGTGGCAGATAGTATCGTTACAGGCATTAATTCTGCAATGCTGGGCATTGGATTTATTGCATTATATTCACTTATTTTCCCGTTTACTTTTAAAATAGGTGCTGAGAAATCTAATGTAATCTTTATGATTGTTTCTATTATAGTAGTGATTGTATTTTTCGTTTACTATTTTGGCTTATTAGCCTTATTCTCTGGCTCAGGGGATATGATAAGTGAAGTCAGTAAAAATCTTTGGTATGGTGGCACATTTGCAGTGTTCGGTTTAATCGTTATGTTGCTTTCGTTTATTACTTCTAAACATGTGTTTAAACATAAAGCATTGTAAAACAACATAGTAACATGTAGTCTTTCTTGACAAACACGAATAATCGTTATATCTTATTAATATTGAAAACTAAAATGTTAGGCATATTATTCTCTGTTTTCTACGTAAATCATGCTTTAGCAAGTTGCTAATTGAACTGTATTGGTAAATTGAAAAAGTGTATGAATATCAGTGGAAATTAAGAATTGTACGTCTCACAGTACGACATTAAAAAATGAACTTCAACATAAATAAATATTTAATAGGTAGCAGCGCAAAACACAAAATGATGTGAGTTGTAATGAAGCCGACAATAATAATGAATCAATATCGATTTGTTATTAATTGTCGGCTTTTTCTATGGAAAATGTAAATCCCAACGATTATGCAAATGGACATTTTGCGCTGATGTAAATTTAGAAGTTGTATCAAAGGAGGTAGCGTGATGATCATAATTAATACGAATGCATTGTTAGCATTGCTATTTATAACATTAATTGTTTCTATTTTGAGTAGTCTCTTTTTCTTAATCAAAAAAATCACACCTAAATATGCACGTATACATATTTATTTTGTAGCATTACCAGCTTTAGTTGCATGTTTAGGTCTTATTTTTTCACAGAAAAATGTAGAAGTAGGTGTATGGTGTTCGGATGTATTGTCATGGTTAATGGCAGGCTTTGTTTTAGTCATCGGTTTGGTTATTCAACGCTATTGTATTCGCTATTTGGCAGGAGATAAAAGTTATAAAAAATATTTCACTTTATTTACTTTTACGACTACTTTTGCGGCATTAGCTTGGTTGACTGCAGACATGAGAATCATGGTAGTTTGTTGGGGAATCACATTATTAGGGCTTACGCTATTAATTAGATTGACAAATGCATGGCAAGTGACACGTATTGCAGCTAAGGTGACAGCAAAATTATTTTTATTAAGCTGGATAGCGTTACTTTTAGCAGTATTATGGATTGGTATATTGACAGGGGAATGGCATTATTCTACTGCGCTAGATGAGACACATTTATCTATTATAAGCAGCTGGGGTCAATTCGGCGTTAATTTACTCATTGTTTTAGCAGTTATGATTCCAGCGGCGCAATGGCCTTTCCAACGTTGGCTAATCGAGTCAGTAGCCGCACCGACGCCAGTTTCTGCTATTATGCATGCTGGTATCGTTAACGCTGGGGGTATCATGTTAACAAAATTTTCACCAATCTTTAGCGGCGATATAGCAGCTATTATTTTATTGTTTTTTGCAAGTGTTTCGGTATTGTTAGGTGCAGGTATAAGCTTAATACATGTGGATTATAAGCGTTTACTAGTAGGATCAACGATTGGCCAAATGGGTTTTATGCTTATCCAATGTGCTCTGGGGGCATATGTTCCAGCTATTATTCATTTAATTTTACATGGTTTATTCAAAGCTACATTATTCCTTCGTTCTGGATCAGCGGTACGCCATTTTAGTGTGCCAAGTCGTGCAAATGAAAGAATGTCCTATGTATGGATTGTAAGTGGGCGTATTTTAGCAATCGTTATTGGATTAGGCTTTTGGTTAAGCGCGCCAGAAGAAGGTTATCGCCTTGTGAGTGGTCTTATCTTAGCCTGGTCGTTATCTGTATCGTGGACGCAGTTAGTTGCGTTTGGAGAAGGTCGTTTAGGGCGTGTTGTCGGTTTGACAGTATTAATTGTTGTCGGTGGTGTATACTTCTTAGTCCATCATTATTTTGCTGATGCATTATATACAATGACATTGCATAGTGCGCAACCTCCTACAATTATCGTGGTTCTTGTAGCGCTTATTTTATTGTTAGGCAGTTTAATTAGTACATGGGTGGCACACAATCGTTCTACTGTAGCATTTTCAATTTTATATATGTGGATTGTGCGTTTAGGTGACGCAAAAGCTGAAACAGTTGAACGTCATCCTAATTATCTTAAGTCTTATTTATCAAAAGGAGGCCGCTAAAATGGGAATGAATAAAGTCATAACAAACCAAAACCAATATACGGATGATATCAATCATATCATCTCTGAAGCAAGCAGGGTCATTGTGCCTTTATCGCCTATTTCAGTATTTGCTGCAAGAAACCCATGGGCCAATTTAGAGCAATATACATTTGAAAATATTGCACAATGGTTGAAAAAAGTACGTGACGTAGATATCTATCCAACATTTAATACATTTAAACAGGCATATGAGCGTAATGAAATAGGTGACCGTGAGATTGAACTTAAGTTACAACAGTGGTTAAAACAAATAAACCCTTCCATAGATAAAAATCACGTTGAAACTTATGCTAGAAAATCTCTAGATTTAGCTCACTTAACAGTATTGAATCGTGTTTCAGAAAGTCAAGACATAGCAAACCATCGTACGAACGCATTAAATAAAACAGATGACATGAATACAACATCATTAGTGAGTACGTATATCACTGATAAAAACGATAAAAAATTAATAGATATAGTAGATTATCATGTAATTAAATGGTGTAAATTGTACCTTGACGATGCCCAATCGGGTTGGACAATGCCCAACCGTGACCAAGGGTTGTTTGTTGCATGGAGACGCCTTGTTCAACATGATCCTGCGTTATCTAAAAAACAGCGTACACGTCTGAAGACTTTACCAGATAATGCTGAAGATTTACTTGAAGTATGTTTAGAAGCATTAGGAGTGTCGGAGGGCCAGATACAATCCTATTTAGAAAATCATTTATTAGCGTTGCCTGGGTGGGCTGGCATGATGCTATGGCAAGATGAATATCATCACACTGAATATCAATTGCTATTAGCCTATTTAGCGATTCGTGTTGGCTTAGAATGGGCTATCGTTCAACCTTATTTGCCTGCAACAGAGCCAAATTATGAATTTGAATATTCAGTTGATGAATTTAGGGAAAATTGGATTCATACCGATCTGTTTACAACTGAACAATGGGACCAGTTATCCGTATCTCAACAAAAGGTGTATATTGATTTTGCGATCCATTTTGAAACGCAAATTTGTAAAAAATTGTTACTAGAAGCTTGGGAAGCAACTTATGAAAAACAGTTAAAAACCGCTGTTGAATCGGAGCAAAACGTTGAGCACAAACAGCACACAATACAAGTGCAAATGGCATTTTGTATCGATGTGCGTTCAGAACCTTTCCGTCGGCAAATAGAAGCGGCGGGGCCATTTGAGACAATTGGTATTGCAGGCTTCTTTGGTTTGCCTATTGTAAAGGAAGCGTTAGGAAGTGAACATAGTCATCCTTCTTTACCTGTGATGAACCAGCCTCAACATAAAATTAAAGAGTACACACACGAAAAAGAACCTACTACTTTTCGCCAACATCAGCATATACTTAAATCAATAACGTATACATTTAAGAAAATGAAGCAAAACGCTTTGCCTAGTTTGCTATTACCAGAATTAAGTGGACCTTGGTTAACCCTTCAAATGTTTTCACGTAGTTTTACACCCAGACCTGTTGGTAAATTAATTAGAAAATTTTACGCGGGTTGGCTACAAAAACCAAATGATACAACTTTATCGTTGCAACATTGTAACCATACTGAAGAAGGTATGCCAGTTGGTTTTACAGAAAAAGAGAAAGTAGCGTATGTGCATCAGGCGTTGCGTTTAATGGGACTGACTTCTCATTTTGCGCCGTTAGTGGTGTTATGTGGCCATGGAAGTCAAAGTGCGAACAATCCCTATGCTTCCTCGTTAGACTGTGGGGCGTGTGGCGGTGCAGCAAGTGGATTTAATGCAAAAGTATTGGCGCAATTATGTAATTTACCAGAAGTAAGGGCGTCCTTATTAACTGAAGGCATCGTTATCCCAGAAGATACTGTTTTTGTAGCAGCAGAACATCAAACTTCTATCGATGAGTTAGATTGGATATATACGCCTAATTTATCTGAAACTGCGCAAAATGCTTTTAATCAAATACAAGCAGTTATGCCTGATATTAGCTATAGAGCAAACGAGCAGCGTTTGAAAGCTTTGCCAGACAATCATTTGTTTAAAAAAGACCCTTTAAAAGAAGTACATCGCTTAACAAATGATTGGAGCGAAATTAGACCTGAGTGGGGGTTAGCAAGAAACGCTTCATTTATCATTGGTCAACGTGACTTAACTAAACATAGTGATTTAAAAGGGCGATCTTTTTTACACAATTATGATTGGAAGCAAGATAGTGACGGTAGTATATTAGCTAATATAATTAGTGGACCAGCTACTGTAGCACAATGGATTAATTTACAATACTACGCTTCAACAGTAGCGCCTCACTACTACGGTAGTGGCAGTAAGACGACACAAACAATCACAGCTGGTATAGGCGTGATGCAAGGCAATGCGAGTGATTTATTGACAGGTCTACCTTGGCAATCTGTGATGTCAGCAGATAATGAAATGTATCATTCACCTATCAGACTCCTTATTGTCGTTCAAGCACCGGATGATTTTATTAGACAGATATTAAACGATAATCATGATTTTTATCAAAAAGTATTAAACAGATGGGTTAAATTAGCAAGTATAGATGCATTTGGTCAATGGCATGATTGGCCATTAAATTAATTTATCAAGATGATTTTAAAATGATATGGTGGCAGATAAGTGAATGGTTAAGGCAACTAGATAGATTAATTTCTTGGTAATTGCGCATAAGTATGGAGAAATACATGCAAAAATGATAATGTTAGCATTATTAAAATAATGTGATAAGACATTCTGATTCTATGGGAGATGCATACGACATGAAAACAACCAAAGGTGCCTATGAGTCTGAAATCAGTAAAGCAATTACACAATGGGAAAAAGATTTCCTTGGTCGTGGTTCGCTTTCTGTAAAAACAGATATTTTACGTGATATGATTATTGTGAGTTTACAAGGCGTTTTGACACAAGCTGAATATAAAGTTTGCGAAACGCATGAAGGATTATTAACAATTAAACGTACAAGATCAAAATTAGTAGAATCTGGTATTGAAGCACTCGATGATATTATTTACTCGATTACTGGTGAAGAAGTTAAAGGTTTTCACACTGATTTAAGTTCTAAAACAGGTGAACGTGTCATGATATTTAAACTTTTCAACAATCTTGAGAAAAAAATTGCTGAATAAATCCGTTATCAAATTTAGTGTTTTGAAATTTTGTATAATAGGATGTAGTAACAGATGGTTGTTGGTACAAGTATAGTTTCATTCAAGTTCATTACTGCTAACAATAAAAATGAGCCTAAGGCATAAAAGCTGCCTAGGCTCATTTTTATTGTTAGTCTCAAAAATAGAGTACCTACTGATGTAAGGGTCAGTAGGCACTCATAACCTATTGAAATCAGAAGTATCGTTTGTTAAAAGATGGCTATCCTCATATAAATAATTGGGTGTTAAAGAATCATAATTTTTATCCATGCTTTAAAATTATAAAGGTAAAATGCTTGAAACTAAGTCTAATACTGTTTGTAATAATCCTCCTACCATAATATCCCTCCTTTCAAATGTATGTAACCTTAATCTGAATACTTATCCATTGTAAGTATTTCATTTAAAAGAAACATCTACTATTTTAAAATATCTTTGAAAATGAGTTCAAGTATGTTTTCAATCATTTTAATCACTCCTTCATATTTAAAAGTAAAACGCGATTATTCAATTTGATCAAAAATTAATTTGAGAACTTGTTCTGCTAATGTTGCTAACATAGTGAACACCCCCTTTATCTGAATATTATAATAATTATATTGGTTTATGTTGAAAATTCCCTAGATGGCCAAAAAATATTCCTGAGCGTTAATATAATAAATTAATTGAAATTAGAATGTATGTAATTATTATTTTAACTAGTGTAAAATGTGCTTGATAGATAAAGAAGTATATAAAATTGATATTGAGTAGTTGAGGGGGGTAAAGAAAATCAAAAAAATGCTTTATTTCAAAGTGTTTTTGTAGTAATATTACTTATTGGGTGTTAAAGAATCATAATTTTAAATTATGGTTCTTTTTCTTTTGTCTATTTTTAACTAAAAACATTAAAAAATATAGTGATAATTATGCTTAAACACTTTGCTAATCCTTATATTTTTAATAAACTAGATGAGGTTAACGTAGTGGCATAGATCATTGATAAGGTCGTAATTTAGAGCGAAAGTTGGATTTGTTTCAGCTTTAAAAAGGTTATAATAAACTAAAGTGACAATGTGTTAAGGAGGAAGTATAGTTGGATCAAGTGAAAAATATTCTATATTCGATAATAGAACCATTATTGAAACCAGAAACGTATCAATCATTACTCTCTAATCTAATAATGATTATTGTTTATGTAGTGGCTGCATGGATTATTTTACATTTTGTGAACAAAGGTATCGCACAGTTCTTTAAAATTCAAAATAAAGGCAAAAATGGTAATAAAAAGCGGTCAAAAACTTTAATATCATTAGTACAAAATGTAGTCTCGTATGTGGTATGGTTTATAGTGTTGACTACGATTTTAAGTAAATTTGGTATCAGTGTGGGAGGCATCATAGCAAGTGCTGGTGTTGTAGGTTTAGCAGTCGGTTTTGGTGCACAAACTGTAGTTAAAGATATCATTACAGGTTTCTTTATTATTTTTGAAAATCAATTTGACGTGGAAGACTATGTTAAAATTAGTAACGGTGGTGCTCCAGTAGCAGAAGGTACTGTTAAATCAATAGGGTTAAGATCTATGCGCATTAATACTATTTCTGGCGAACTGACGACATTACCAAATGGTAGTGTCGGTGAAATTACGAACTACTCTGTGATAAATGGTGAAGCGATCGTAGAAATCCCAGTTTCTATAGAGGAAGATATTGATAAAGTAGAAGAAGAATTAAATGCTTTCTTTGAAGCGATTCGTTCGAAATATTATTTATTTATATCTACGCCAGAGGTTGTGGGTGTAAATTCCATCACAAATAATGAAATCGTATTGCGTATTTCTGCAGAGACGATACCTGGAGAAGGCTTTACAGGCGCACGCATTTTAAGAAAAGAAATATTGAAACTATTCAAACTTAAAGAAATTAAAATGCCACAACCAATGATGGTAAAATACGAAGCCAATCAACAAAATAATGCGTAAGACGATCGGAGGTGTTACAGAATGACATCCAATTACGGTTTAAATGATATTGTAGAAATGAAAAAACAACATGCCTGTGGCACAAATCGTTTTAAAATTATTCGCATGGGTGCAGATATCCGAATAAAATGTGAAAATTGTCAAAGAAGTATTATGATTCCAAGACAAACTTTTAATAAAAAATTAAAAAAAATACTAGTATCTAATCAAGATACTGAAAACAAGGAGAATGACTAAATGGCTTTAACAGCAGGTATCGTTGGTTTACCCAACGTAGGTAAGTCAACACTTTTCAATGCAATTACTAAAGCTGGTGCACTTGCAGCGAACTATCCATTCGCAACAATTGATCCCAATGTAGGCATTGTAGAGGTTCCAGACAGCAGATTAGATGTATTGACGGATATGGTACAACCGAAAAAAACAATACCTACAACATTTGAATTTACTGATATTGCAGGTATTGTGAAAGGCGCTTCTAAAGGTGAAGGGTTAGGGAACAAATTCTTATCTCATATTCGAGAAGTTGATGCCATTTGCCAAGTTGTGCGTGCATTCGATGATGATAACGTAACTCATGTGTCTGGTAAAGTGAATCCTATAGAAGACATCGAAGTGATTAATATGGAACTTGTACTAGCAGATTTAGAATCAGTTGAGAAACGCCTACCAAAATTAGAGAAAATGGCGAGACAAAAAGATAAAGATGCTGTAAATGAAGTTCGTATTTTAACAAGAATTAAAGAAGCATTAGAAGAAGGCGCTCCAGTAAGAAGTTTAGAGTTCACTGAAGAAGATCAAAAATATGTGAATCAAGCACAATTATTAACATCTAAAGAAATGCTATACATCGCTAACGTAGGTGAAGATGAAATAGGCGATGAAGATAATGAAAAAGTTCAAGCAATTCGTGAATATGCAGATAAAGAAGATTCTGAAGTAATCGTAATTAGCGCTAAGATTGAAGAAGAAATTGCTACACTTGAAGCTGATGACAGAGAAATGTTTTTAGAAGATCTAGGTATTGAAGAACCAGGTTTAGATCGTTTAATTCGAACAACTTATGACTTATTAGGTTTAGCGACTTATTTCACAGCTGGTGTACAAGAAGTACGCGCTTGGACATTTATTAAGGGTATGACTGCGCCACAATGTGCGGGCATTATCCATACAGATTTTGAACGCGGTTTTATTCGTGCAGAAGTGACAAGTTATGATGATTACGTTGAATTTAACGGTGAAAATGGTGCCAAAGAAGCTGGTAAACAAAGATTAGAAGGTAAAGAATATATCATGAAAGATGGCGACGTTGTTCACTTTAGATTTAATGTTTAAATTTAAAACCCCTATATATTACGTATTTTGTAATATATAGGGGTTTTTATAATTTTAATATTTAATCATACGGCTGTCTTAAATATTAAAATTTGTACTTCTAACTTATTTTTAGAAATTTAATTTGTGCTGTCTGATATCTTCCGGCATACCTTCATATGGTGCTTGTGCAATAACTTGTTCATTATCCACGCCAGGTGCACCAATGTAAGTAATTTTTGCAAATTCTGGTACAACATATTTAGGGTACGTTTCATATTTTTCTCTAGATGTTTCCATTAAACCAATGAAATCATTTTGATAACAAACGGTGATATCTGGGCGCTCATGCACCCATTTTGGGAAGAAAATAACACCATGCATTAGATTTTGATTAGGGACAAAGTTTAATGAAACATCGGTACCAGTTGGCTCTGTCCAAGATATTTTATAAACGCCTTCAATGATTTCAACGATATCAGCTTCTTGGTCTTTTACCCATCTGCCTCCAACCATGCCTGAATGAATACGGTAATCAATGGTATGGTCATTTTTAACATACATTTCGTATTCCCATCCATTGTCATACGTATAAATCATATGCATTCCAATAAATTCTTTTAATGTAGACATGCTGATCGACCTCCTATATGTAATTACTTACATGTTTACTTTTACATGTTAAATCTGTATACTAATCATGTCAAATCAATGGGAGTGATTAAATTGAAAAATGTGCTTCAATACACAATTTTAGGTTTATTAAACCATCAAGCTTTAACAGGGTACGAAATTTATAAATCATTCAGTGAGGTTATAGGGGAGATTTGGTCTGCCAAACATAGCCAAATATATAATGAACTAAAAAAACTTTTGGAATCTGAACATATTTTTATTTCAGATGTAGATGAAACGAGTAAGGTAACAAAAAAAATATATCGTATTACGCCGTTAGGTCAGAAAACCTTATACCATTGGATTGAAACAGCAGATGAGGAAGAAAATAATAAAGACCCTTTTGCAATTAAAGTTTACTTCTATGATTATTTAAAGGCTGAAGAGAAGAAAAATCTTTTAGTAAGTAAGCAAACATATAAGTTAGAAAAACTGAGTTACTTAGAGTCGATTTTTAAAAGTCTTGATTCTACTAAAGATGCTCAACATATTCGTATAGTGAAAAAGGCAATACTTCGTGAACAAGCTTATATTGATTGGTTAGATTTTTGTTTGAGTGATATATAAATTAAAAAGAAAGACTTGAGCTTATATATGTGTACCCAAAATAAAAATAGGGCAGCAATCAATTTTAGAAACATTGGATTACTGCCTTGCTTCTTATATGTTGTGGATGTTTTTATAACACATTGTGCAGTTATTTTAAAACACTTATGATGTGAACCATGATGTATCTACACCAGGGCCAGTATAATTTGCATCTACATTTTGATTTAATTCAGGTGATGCGTAGCTATCTGTATATTGCCATAACACATGTTCTTGAGTTGGTTGTCCTGGATTATAATTAGCTATCCAATAGCCATCATATTGACCAACAGATTCCGAAGCATGTTCTTTCATAAAGTTTTCATAAGAATAGAATAAGATTTTTTTATCACCAGCAAGGCTGCGCATTTCATCATACCATGCGGAAGTACTTTCTTCTGTCGTGCCAGATGTTACGGTGTTTTCTTCAAAGTCATTAATATAAAAGCTAGCCTTAGGTGCTCGGTTATATAATGTTTGTGCTTCATATCGTGCGTCCTCTGGATTTTCATACATGCTGTAGGAATAAACACCGAAATCTAAGTTATATTTATCTAACAAATTTGAATTGTGTTCTAATGTAGCGTCAACTTTTTCGGATCCGTATTGGGCGCGAATAATAATAAAGTCGTAATTTGATTTTAAGTCTTTTACTTGTTGAGCTGTTAGGTCACCTTGCCATTCTGATATATCTAAGACGCGTTCTCCAGCAGCTGTTGTGCCAGCTTCAGAACGAAAACTACTTTCAGGTTTTTCTTTTTGAGCTTTTTCTGGATGTTCGTCAAGGTATTTTTGGTATCCGTAGCCCATTGTGCCTTTTTGGTTAGCTGTATCTTCAGCTGCATGTGCAGCATTCAAAGTCATTGTAGTTGCAAATAGAATACTAATTGATAAAAACCCTTTTCTGATTATTGAACTCATATAAATCTCCTTTTTAAATATAGAATGATGTAAATAATGTAAGCGTTTTTTGCTACAAGAACATATAAAACAAGAACATATTTGACATGCTAGTAGAATTAAAATTATTTATCAAGTTTGTCTCAAGTGATTTTTAATTATATAAATAAGAAATTTTTATAAAATATAAATGGGGTTCATGATTTAAAGTATGCGTTTATTGTGATTTTGGAATTTCATTAAATGTACTCGTATTTCTAGATGTTTCATATGAAACATTCAATAAAAAATATACGTTTGAACGTCTGTTAATCATTGTAAAATGTAAAGGCGTGTGCTATAATTCTTGATTGTGAGTAATGAAAATTATTCCTTGCTTACCACATTAGATGGTGAGCCGTATAGACCACAAGGAGGTGCAATTATAAATGAGAACATATGAAGTTATGTACATCGTTCGTCCAAACATTGAAGAAGATGCTAAAAAAGCTGTTGTTGATCGTTTCAACGGTATCTTAGCTTCTCACGGATCAGAGGTTTTAGAAACTAAAGATTGGGGCAAACGTCGTTTAGCTTATGAAATTAATGATTTCAGTGAAGGTTACTACAATATCGTACGTATCCAAACTGAAGATAACGAAGCTACTGACGAATTCCAACGTTTAGCTAAAATTACAGATGATATCATCCGTTATATCGTAATTCGTGAAGACGAAGATAAGACAAGAAAATAATAAATGGGGGTCGTTTAAATGATAAATAGAGTTGTTTTAGTCGGTCGTTTAACGAAAGATCCAGAATATAGAACAACACCCTCAGGCGTGAGTGTTGCGACTTTTACTCTAGCGGTAAATCGTACGTTTACAAATGCGCAAGGGGAACGCGAAGCTGATTTCATTAACTGCGTTGTTTTTAGAAAACAAGCAGAAAATGTAAGCAACTACTTATTCAAAGGTAGTTTAGCTGGCGTTGACGGTCGCATTCAATCACGTAGCTATGAAAACCAAGAAGGTCGTCGTATATTTGTGACTGAAGTTGTCTGTGATAGTGTTCAATTCCTTGAACCTAAAAACCAAAATCAGCGTCATGCTCAAGAAGGAAATAATAATTTCCAAAACTTTGGTGGACAACAATCTGGACAAAACACGTCTTCTTATCAAAATAATAACAATAATTCATCAAATCATAATCAATCAAACAACCCATTTGCGAACGCAAACGGACCTATTGATATTAGTGATGATGATTTACCATTCTAATTATAGTGAACATATAAAATATAAAATTTTTTAAAAGGAGGCAGTTACCATGGCAGGTGGACCAAGAAGAGGCGGACGTCGTCGTAAAAAGGTTTGTTATTTCACAGCAAATGGCATTACACATATCGACTATAAAGATACAGAATTATTAAAACGTTTTATCTCAGAACGCGGTAAAATTTTACCACGTCGTGTAACAGGTACTTCAGCTAAATACCAACGTATGTTAACTTTAGCTATTAAACGTGCACGTCATATGGCATTATTACCATATGTTAAAGAAGAACAATAATAAATATTGTATCTGTAAACCTCGTAGGCAGAAAGCTTACGAGGTTTTTGTATTGTCATTATTTTATAATGCGGACGAAGTAACTTAAATATTGTGTTATAGTTTAGTAGAAAAAATATCAATTTAAGATTTACATTCTTACTAATGCGTTTTATAATGTACTTTGCATGCCCTCGGGTGTGCGAAAATGAGGAGATGGGTTTTCTGTGTGCCCTTGGGTATGCAGAAGATTCATAACTCCCGTTATAAAGGCCCCTTTAATTAGGGGTCTTTTTTATTTAGCATTTTATAGCTATTTACGAATTAAAAGTATATATGGTATTGTATTTTCATGTTGATTATCGCAATATTCGTGTATCTTAAAATTTATAGTTAAGAAGGAGATTATTCATATGAGTTTTATAATAATGATTATTGTCGGTGGTTTGATCGGCTGGATTGCAGGTGCTATTGTAGGTAAAGATATCCCAGGAGGCATCATTGGAAACATTATTGCTGGACTTATCGGTTCAGCTATAGGAAGCAGATTATTAGGTACTTGGGGACCAGTATGGGGCGGCGTCCCAATCTTCCCAGCGCTTATCGGCGCTATCGTACTTATTTTTGTAGTTTCACTTATTGTTGGGGCACTTAAAAAGAATAAATAAAGACACAATATAATGGAAAGCCAATGAATGATACAACAATTTCTTAATATAACGGGTAGAAAATGATGAACAATTGTAAAAAGCGTTGCGGTAATCAACGACCATCTCTAATTTTAAATTTAAAGGTGGCTTATTATGATTAATATCATTTCCGCCATTGGTTCTATAGGAACATTTATAATGGCATTGTTTTATTTTGTTTCAGTTTCGATTCAATTATATCAAATGAAAATCACATTTATTCCTGCTTTAGGGTTTAATCAGATTCTACTTTCTCTAGATAAAGATAACCAATTACAAATGATTAATACAAGCGCTGATTCTCTTAATCATCAAGACTATTTAAAGATGTATAATTTAGGAGGCGGCGCAGCTAAAGACATTAAGATTGAAATTTTGTTAGATGAAGATAGTGTAATTCAGAAAAAATATGTGAGTATTTTACCTAGTAAAGAAAGCTATTTGTTACCAATCAATAAAGATGTTTTCGATGAATTACAGTCTACGATTCAAAATAATGGTTATGAGTCTCATTTAAATATAAAAATTACTTATTACCATAATGTAAGTAGAAAAGAAAAAATGATTATGTTAAATGGTAAGCTAGATAGATTTAATACGTATGAAGAAAAAGCACTTTATGAATTACAATTTATTAATAAATAATAACTGATAAGTATATGCGTTTTTTTATGTAAATCATTTAATGGACAACACTCATTTGCTAACTGATGACAGTTATGATGAGTGTTTTTTGTTATATTTTCTAACATTAATTTGCTGCTGGTTTACATTCAATATACAATAAGTGAGAGGTGATATTTTATGATACGACATGCACAACAAACAGACTTACAAGCTATTTTAGCTATTTATAATGATGCGATTTTAAACACTACTGCAGTTTATACATATGAACCAGTTACATTAGCAGAAAGAGAAGCGTGGTTTTATTCGAAATTAGAAAAAGCGGAACCTGTTTTTGTTTACATTAAAAACGGTAAAGTGGTTGGATTTGCAACATACGGACCATTTAGGAATTGGGTAGCATATCAATATACAGTGGAGCATTCTATTTACGTTGCTCCCGAAACACGTCATGAGGGTATTGCTTCCCAATTATTAACTAAATTAATTGATGAAATCACAAAAAATAATTTTAAAACAATCGTAGCAGGTATTGATGCTTCTAATGTTGGAAGTATAAAACTTCATCAGAAATATGGTTTTGAAGCATGTGGGAATATAAAATGTGTTGGTTATAAATTTGAACAGTGGTTAGATTTAGCATTTTACCAATTAATACTAAAGTAAATCATAAAGCATATAAGTAGAGAAATATGAACATAATGAATGATAAAATTCAATAGTATGGTTGCGTCATTTTTTTTATACATAAATGGAAATGTATATGCGAATTGAAGCGGAATAGGCTTATCTTTATGATTAATAAGTAATTAACGAATTAAATCATCAACTGTGGCCCCATGTATTTTAGCAAGTTTGAATGCCAAAGATCACGAAGAGTTGTATTGATTGTTTTCAATAGCATTAATAATTTGTCTAGATACATTCACGACTTGGTTTCATGTGAATTGAGAAATGCATTGCTTTGACGATAAACGTTAATTTTATTTTTGATTTAATGGCCTTTTGACATATATTTACGTCTAATATAGAAATAGTTCATAATAGCTAATGAGAACATAATGAATATCATAGTTATTTCTGGATAGTTTCCAAATAGACTATGATTAAAATCCCACACATTTAATAAGCGCATGATAAGAATAAATAACAAACTATATACACTCCATACGCAGGTTCTTGCTAAAACCGCTAAAAACATTTTTCTTTGGCTCTCGTCAAATTGATCGTTTGGGTGGTCAGTTAGCTCTGAAGGTAAAAATTTATGAGACAAGACGTTCCAACTAGCTGAAAACAATAGAACTACAATAAAAATAATTAAATATTTCATATATGACACCTCGAAATTAAAATAGGTTTAACGTATCATTAACATAAAAAAATATTGCGTAATATGTCAAATCTTTTTAACATTATCTATAGTCAATTTGAAATGTAAGAACCTGGTTATTTTAGTTTATAAAATGGGTATGAATAAATAAGCAGTGTAACTTATTCGTAAGGATATATTAAGGTGAATATTACTGAATAAGCGCATTTTTAATGATTTGGGGTGTTCGTGATGTCTGTACTGATTTTGTTATTTCATGTAATCTGTTTAATCATTGTGGTAAGCGCTGGTATTGTAGCAATAAAAGAGTTTAAAAAACCTATGAATAAGCGGAACCAAAGGAAAATTGACTCAATATTAGTATTAGTGCTCATAGTGGCTTTAGTCGCGATTTTATCAAGTGTTTTTACAGATATATAATCAAAGTCGTTACTCGAAATGAGTAGCGGCTTTTTTGTAAATAATTAAAATATAATTTTTGTTATTATAATGAGCCAAATAAAATAACATTTTGTAAATGTTTCAAAATTAATATAGAATAAATTAAAGAGGTTTTGAAAATGAATTTTTTGAAATCGACATGTAATATGATTCAAATTTTAACTAGGGAGATGTTGTTATGAAATTTAGGTTTGGTGTTTCACTATTATTGGTTTCTAGCTTGCTACTTTCGCAAACGGCGATGGCTGCCCAAGATAATAATGAACAAAACACAGATAAAAGCAATAAGCAAAATAGAGAGGACACCAGCAAAGCGATTGATTATGAAGAAGCTCAAAAAATGAGCCCACAACAATTGAAAAATGCACTGACACCAGAAGATTTAAAATTACATAATAAAGTTGCAGAACATAATAGTACAGAGATGAGAAGTTTTGCTGCAAATCGTGCTTATCAAGATGTGAATACATATATAGCAAATAATAATATTAAGCCAGCGAAGATTGTTCAAGATACTAGAATAAATAATTTGCCACAGTATAGTTATAAGTCTGGCAAATACATTGGTGTAGTTATTCATGAAACGGCTAATCCAAATAGCACGATTGATGGTGAAGTGAATTATATGTACAACAATTACAATAGTGCATTTGTTCACGCATACGCGAGTAGTGATAAAATTATTCAAACTGCCCCAAGCCAATATTTAGCTTGGGGGGCTGGCGCAAACGCGAACCCTTATTTTTATCAAATCGAATTAACAAGGTCTAATACATTTGATGAATTCGCTAAATCTGTAAATAACCAGGCCTATTTAACAGCAAAAATGTTGAAAGCTAATGGTTTACAACCTTCTCTTGCAGATAACAACCAAGGTACAGGGACAATTATTAGTCATAATGCTGTAAGTCAGTATTGGGGTGGCACAAACCATACGGATCCTATTGGTTATTTTAGTCAATGGGGATATGACATGAACCAATTTTACAGTTTAGTGCAAAAACATTATAAATCTCTTTCAGGTGACGATAGTGATGATGCTATTACTGGCAGCACATACAAAGTGACAAAAGGAGATACGCTTTACAGTATTTCAAGACGAAGTGGTGTTTCAATTGATAATATAAAAAAATGGAATAACTTAAGTAGTAACAATTTAACTGTGGGGCAAGTATTGAAGTTGAAAAATCCCGAAACACCGAGTGATTCGATTACTGGCGATACACACAAGGTAGTCGAGGGAGATACACTTTATAATATTTCGAAAAGAAGTAAAGTGAGTGTAGATAATATAAAAAAATGGAATAACTTAAAATCAAATCATATTAGTAAAGGGCAAACTTTATACTTAGTTAAAACACACACTGTTAAAAAGGGAGATACGCTCTACAGCATTGCTAAAAAGCAAGGGACGAGTGTAGAAAAAATTAAAAAGGATAATAAATTAACGTCGAATAGTTTGAAAATAGGACAAATTTTAAAAATCAAATAAAAATTGCTACTGTCAATAAGGCCGAACATTTATAATGTCTCGGCCTTCAATATAATTTAGAATATGTGTATTTGAAATAGAAATAGTCCTTATATAAGCGTTTTACCTTCTATATTCAGTCTGTTCTAATCTTGTGTTAGTACTGTTTTTCTCTTTTTATTAAAGTTGTGGAATGTATCATGTCGTGTTAAATTAACTCTACGCATAGAAATTGAGAGACTAATATATACATTATTTCAAATATTAAAACGTAGGTGTCTAAGTTCAGAGAGTATGATTTAGAAAGATATCAAAATAATTAATATTGATATCGTAGGGGCATGTTTATGAAATATTTTAATCATTATTTTACGTTATTATATGCGTTTTTATTGATAGGGTCTATTTACCTTATTTTTGAATATACAAATTTAAAATCGTTTGAAGGCAAGGGATTTTGGATTTATATTATATATATGATATTTGGTGTGTTGATTGGAATAATGAACCGTAGGTATCGTATCAAAAAGGACAAACATCAATAAAAAAATAAATGAACTTCATTTAATGATAGCCAAAAATGAACAAGTGTATGAGTTTATGATTCAATCACACATATAGAGCACTTTATTTAGTTATAAAATATAAATCAAAAGATAATTATAAAACTTGAGGTGAAATGCTATGTTAACAAAAGGAATTAAACATCCACGTGTTAAATTATTATTTGATTTTATTGGAATTCTGTCTGCAATTGGCGTGTTGATTATTGTATTTATAAATAGTTACGTGGGTAATCATTCTGGGAATTTTAAATTAGGCTTCGACGTGTATGGTACAGATATGATTATAATGAATATCTTCTTATTAATTACGGTGGTGTGTGCAGTGATGTCTATTATTTTAAAAAGCATAAAATGATATTGGTAGTGTAGTAATCGTTAAATGCTTTAGATAAATGGTACACCATTTGAAAGATGCGTTATAGTGGGTATTTCGTTAAATAGTTTGTAGAATAAGAAGAGCCTGGGGGAGCAATATGTGCCCCAGGCTTTCAATATGCTTGGCTGTAGTAAATTAGAATTAAAATATACTAATCGTGACGTTTTTATAAGGCAACTATTAAAAAGTCTTAGCCTGTATAATACAAAATAACCTCAGTTAACGAAAATAAAATAAAGATACCTTCGTTGAATTTATTTTAAAATGAGTTATTTAATAAATTAAATTTTTTATGTTTGAGAGTGAATGCCTTTAGTGACAGCTTCTGCAAAATCATAAATAGATTGACGATATTTAGAAGTGTTCTCTCTCGTTTTTCTGTCTAAGTTATCTTTTTTGAAAAACGATTTTCTGATAGAAGTAGATATCTCAAGTTGTACACCAGAACCACTGTCGTTTTTATTAATAAAGTTATTATTTGAACTCCCGTCAATACGGTTGGGACTTTCCTCTACATTAAATCCTTCTTTTTCTAATTCTTTCTTAATTGAATCGGCCATTTTTTTATCCCGTCCACCAATATAAACTGCATTCTCATCGCTTTGAAAGCCATGTATAGAAATAGATTCTTTAGATTTATTACTCATTTCTTTTAATTTAGAATCATCAAAACGAGTAGAAGTAATATGTAATTGTTTATTATTTGATTTTAATAATCCTTCAAAGCTGTATAAGTTGAAATCTCCTTTTTTAGAGATAATCTTAGCTAATTCAGAAGTACCAGGTTCAATGCCACCACCATGGATAGCAGTGATTAATATATCTTTATTATTAGTTTTCTTAATGTTTCTTTGCCAATCGCTATTTTTCTCAGTGTCTGATTTTAATTGAGAGAAATTTTGGTATTTATCCTGATTTTGAGATTGGTCTTGGTTCTGGGATTGATCTTGATGCTGGGATTGATCATGGTTCTGAGGTTGGTCCTGATTCCATACGTATGTGAAATATAAACCGAGTAATACTATGCCGACAATAACGAGCATAATTAAATAATATAAATAAGTTTTTAAGATGTTTTTCATAATTAGCTCCTAAATCTATATATTTAGTGATTGTTAAATTATAACAAAATTATTAATAATATATAAGTTATAAGTAATTTGCAATTGTATTACTGATTCCGTAATACCTAGTTACATTTTAGAGTATGACATAATACATAGCCAATAATGAAACAGTTGAAAATGAACATATGGTTGGTAGGTAAAAGATTTATTTTAGGAGAAAGGTTGTGAATTTGTTGGATATAGTAACGAAAATGTAAAACAATGTGCCTAGTGATAAAGTGTTTGAAGCTTTTGTAAATCCAGATTGTGTTGGAGGATTCTGGTTTTCCTCTGGCTCTGAGCGTTGATGTTAAGGAAAAACAACAACTTACGATATGAGGCGTATAATGCTGAAATTAATATATTTATAAAAAATATTGTTGAAAATGAAGAAATTAACTTTAAATGAGGAGCATCGCATTCAGTCACAATTCATTTTAAATGTAATAGTCATTACACGATAGTGACTACAAGCGAAAGTGGGTTTAATGAAAATGATGTGAAACGCTTACTAGGACAAAAAGAAGGTGGATTTATATGTCAGCTGTTTAAAGATATATATGGTATACGATAATAAAATAAGAGGTGCATGATTATAAGTTCCATGAAGAGGAGAGATGTTAAATCATTTTGAACGCTTTTCGTTATAATATAGCAAAGGATTAAACAAATGATTTGTGTGAAATAAAATTGTATGTTTAAATGTAACTACAAAAGTTTCAATTAAAACCAAAAGGTGAGACCTATGAATTTAGAATTTAATATAGCAGTACACTTATTATCATTTTTGGTAAAGCATTTTGATGAACGTTTTAATAGCACTGAATTAGCTGAACGTATTTGTGTAAACCCAGTGCAATTACGTAGGGTGACGCGTAAATTAAATCAATACCAACATCTAGAAACATCAAGAGGTAAGTTTGGTGGGTATCGAGCCAACATTACAACGGCTCAGGTGAATTTAGCTGAATTATTTATACTTTTTAATGAAGATAAATCGGAAGGACGTATATATACTGGAGATGAAAGTAGTAATTGTGAAATATCTAGAGAGATTGGTAATACAATGTCTAAGTTCCACAAAAAGGAACAGCAGATATTAATCGATTATTATAAAGGTATTACAATACGTGATGTTTTAAATGAAACGCTTAAGGAGGATACTAATGAAACAATTTGATTTACTTATTATAGGATTCGGTAAAGGCGGCAAAACATTAGCCAAATTTGCAGCTGGACAAGGGAAAAGTGTCGCTGTAGTTGAAAAATCTAAGAAAATGTATGGTGGTACATGCATTAATATAGGATGTATTCCTTCTAAAACGCTTGTACACGAAGGATTAGAGCATGGTTCATTTGATGAAGCTTTTTCTAGAAAAAGCGATGTAGTTAATGCTTTAAATAGCAAAAATTATCATAATTTAGCAGATGATAACAATATAAGCGTCCTAGATTATAAGGCAGTATTTACGTCTAATAAAGAAATTGATTTATTAGATGAAGATGATCAAATACAAGAAACAATCACAGCAACTGACATTGTTATAAACACAGGTGCGAATCCCGTTATTCCATCCATTGATGGTGTAGAGACGTCACAACATTTATACGATTCTACAGGTATTATGGCGTTGACAACTCAACCTAAACAGTTAGTTATCGTTGGTGGAGGATATATTGCATTAGAATTTGCTTCTATGTTTGCGAATTTTCGTACACAAGTCACAATTTTAGAAAAACATGATGATATTATGCCTAAAGAAGATAAAGAGATTGTTTCTGAAGTTAAGAAGGATTTAGAAAATAAAGGCGTAAACCTCGTATTGAACGCAGATACAGAACGTTTTGAAGATACAACTTCTGGCACGATTGTGCACACTACGAAAGGTAACTATGAAGCAGATGCCGTATTATTAGCAACTGGCCGTAAACCTAATGTAGATTTTGGACTAGAAAATACGGACATCAAAATTGGCGAACGTGGTGAAATAAAAGTAGACAAACATTTACAAACTGATGTACCACATATATACGCATTAGGTGATGTGAAAGGCGGTATGCAATTCACTTATATTTCATTAGATGACTTTAGAATCGTCAAAGACCAGTTATTTGGGAACGGCGAACGTACAACTGAAAATCGTGGCGTTGTACCTTATACAGTATTTATTGATCCTCCATTATCACGCGTTGGTTTGACAGCAGGAGAAGCCAAAACGCAAGGTTATCAAATTTTAGAAAATGCAGTTCCAGTTAATACAATCCCACGTCACAAAGTAAACAATGACACAAGAGGTTTGTTTAAATCAGTAGTTAACAAAGAAACAAATGAAATACTAGGTGCGACATTATATGGTTTACAATCAGAAGAAATCATTAATTTAATAAAATTAGCAATCGATCAACGCTTACCTTTTGAAGTATTGAAAGAGAATATTTATACCCATCCTACAATGGCAGAATCTTTTAATGATTTATTTAATATGTAGGTAGCAAACAGTAATAAGTATACATTTGCTAAGATTTGTATATAAGGACTACTAAGGTTTAGAGCATCGTATAAAGCAAGTTCATGCATAATAGAATACGACAGAAAACGTATGTTTCTAAAATGGTTTCTGTCCTATCTCGGTAAAGGTGACTAGAAAAAAAGCATGCAAGAGCTAAAATGCTTGCCATAAGTGCCTTCAACTTAATAAATTAAGAAGTGGTACTTTAAAAATTTAATATCAGTGTATTTTCATTCCAGTTATCTACTGCCAATATGATATTTAAGGCTGAGACATTGTACTAAATTTGTCTCAGCCTTCTTATATGAAACGTATTATATTATTGACTTAATAATCTGACCAATCAATCCAAAAATACCAATAACTAAACAAACAACGCCGAAGCTAACTAAACTTTGTTTTTTGCCCACGTTTTCTTTTTTTGGTATACGATTATTTAGGATGAGCAACACAATACCAACAATAATGAGTAATATTGAGATAATCCACATTTTGCGTCCCTCCTTATGTAATTTGATTATGACACGTGCTCTTATTATATATTTACCCTTTTACTTTCTAGGATTAACGCATTCGTCTTGTTATTTATAATGATATTATGCATATTAAATTTAAAATACGGTTTATATATATTATAAATGATTATGTAAAGAAAGGGTATAGTTAGATATAAAACAAAAAAGCCAATAAATGTCGTGTTTTTAATGCGGTGATTTATGGGGCTATTGCAAATAAAGCCTATCCAAATTATGAAATAGAATATTAATATATCCAGGGACGTTCTCCTGCGTGTATTTAATTTTAAACATGATATCGAAAATTAAAAACAGATATGTTATTGGCGCTAATCAAAAATTAAAAGATGAGTATACTGATTCGTATGCATCAGTTATACTCACCTTTTTGGTCGAGGATTTAGATTATAAAATATTGTGGCTCACATCCTCGTGTGAATAGTTTTTTAATAATGAACAGCCTAGTGGATGTTGACCGTTATCTACATAGTGATTGATTTCCTCAAGTACATCTAAAATCTCGTATTCAGGTGTATTGATATCAAAAGTATATTTGAATATTTGTTTCTTGTCGGATAATACAGTAGCAATAAGTTCATCATTTTGCATTTTGTAATTTAATAATTTCATCATAATCCCTCGCTTTTATAAAAATTTATAGTTTAATTAATCAAAGTGCTTAATTGAGAATGAGTTTCATCAATCACGCTATTAAATTATAATTATTATAATTTAATACTTAGTATACATTAAAATTCATAAAATGTAGAGAGTTTTGACTCGAAAAATTATAAAAAAAGTGCAAAATTAAGCGTTAATCTTATGTTAAGCGTTTTCCTTATGATAATTATTATAATTTATGATAAAATTCATTTCTTAAGCTTGAATATAAAAGTGTAATTTGATATGATTTAAATAATTGAATAAACGCTTTCTAGGGTTCCACAACATTTTTGTTGGTTCGGTCCGAGAGAAAGCCACATATATGATGTGACACGGAAGGATAAAAGCCTGGGAGATAGTATGAACAACTATCTCCCGGGCTTTTTTAACTTTTTTAGGAGGTATCTTATTATGAATTGGTTAAAAATTATTATTGCAGCTGTCTTTGAAGTAGGATGGGTGATTGGTTTAACGCATGCTTCATCAGTATTTGAATGGATTTTAACTATCATTGCTATATTTTTAAGCTTTTACTTGCTTATTGAAGCATCTAAAGTATTGCCAGTAGGAACATCTTATGCAGTGTTTGTTGGACTTGGTACGACCGGTGTGACATTATTTGATTTTCTATTTTTTGGACAACCATTTAATTTAGGGAAAACTATTTTAATAATAACATTATTATTAGGTGTAATTAGCTTGAAATTAGTGACAACAAGTGATGGGGGGCGTTCGTAATGGCTTGGATTTTATTAATTTTTGCAGGTGTTTTTGAAATGTTAGGTATCACGTTTTTGAATGCTTATGTGCATAGTCGTAAATGGCGTTCGCTTGGATGGATGATAGCTTTCTTTGCAGTGAGTTTCTTAGCGTTATCCATAGCAATGAACCAATTGCCTATGAGTACGGCTTATGCTGTATGGACTGGTATTGGTGCAGTCGGAGGGGCTGTTTTAGGTATGCTATTTTATAAAGAGTCAACTGATATAAAAAGAATTATCTGTATTATTGTCATATTAGGCAGTACGATTGGTTTGAAATTAATAAGTTAATGTTTATTGTATCAATCAATATTAAGAAGATGTGTAATCCTCTTATTGGCTAATGTTAGTCTTTAATGTGTTTGATTTGCTTTGGAGGTTTAGAATAGAACTTACAGCTTACGCAATATGCGATAGTTTTTTCTAGACAAAATATAAAAAGATCGAAAAATAAAGATTAGCTTATTCTCGATTCATTGAGTTATTGCTAATAAAATAGAAGAGAGCAGGGTGAAAACTTTTGAGTAAAATCGTTTCTGTCCTGCTCTCTATTAAGTGTAATATGTTTATGAATATAAAAGACAAGTAGCCGATTCTCGACTACACAGGTAATATAGCATAATCGTTTAATTTGAATCAATTCAGACGGTGTATTTTTATAGTAAACTGTTTAAGGCCTAGCTTGTAATATACTTTCTTTGAATTATTAAAAAATAATGGACTAGCGTGTTGCGATGGTCAGTGCATCTTGATAACATAAACAAAGTGGAGGTGCATAGAATGGAAGGATTAGCCGCATTTATTACAATCACTTTAATGATTATTATCGTCCCTGGTCCAGATTTTTTTGTAGTAATGAAAAATTCGATTACGTCAGGTAAAGGTAATGGCGCAATGGCAGCGTTAGGTATCACAACCGGTCACGTTGTTTATTCTTTATTAGCGGTTTTTGGTATTATTTTTATATTAGCAAATATGTATTATGTATTCTTAGTAATTAAAATACTTGGCGCTGGTTATCTTATATATCTAGGGATAAAAAGTATTATAAGTGCACGTCAAGGTATGAATTTTTCTGTAACGCAAATCGAAGCGCAACAGTTTAGTTATTTAAGCTCTTATAGACAAGGCTTTTTGAGTACCATATTAAATCCGAAAGCACTACTCTATTACATAAGTATTTTACCGCAATTTTTAAGTACGGGTGAAGGCGTTACAACACAAATAGCCATACTGTCAGCGATTGTAACTACAGTTATTTTATTATGGTTTATTTTTTGTGTTTATATTTTTCAATATATCAAGCTACTTTTTGCTAATAGAAAAGTCAAAGCCATTTTTGATTACGCAGTAGGAACAGTTTTAATAGGTCTGTCACTTAACTTACTATTTAGTAAAAGTAGTTAATAAAAGCGAATATAAAAAGGGAGGATGGTTTCACGTTTATTAAGAACCATCCTCCTTTTTAAATATTATTTTACGGGTTAAAATAAGCATTTTCAGAAATTAGTACTTTAACACCGCGATAAACGTTTTTAATTGTATACCAAATGGTCAATATGATTAAAATGATAGAGAAAATAATAGCGATAACAGTAATCGTGTTTTGTTGCTGATTGATGAGTGTGCTTCCTAAACCTAACGTAATTGCAATGAAGACTGGACCGATATATGTGATAATATGATAAAATAATGATTTAGCTGCATGCGCAGACGCTGGCTTATCAGCAAAAATCCAAATAATGATTGGTAAAATAATAGGTGCAAAAAATATACTAAAATAACTGATAGAAGATAGAACGCGACCGCCTTGTGTATCCGAATGTAATGATTGTTCATTCATTTTTATCACCTCATGTTAATCATAACAACAATAAAAAATGAATTATAGTCTATATGCTCCATCTAACAAAAGTGTTAGATGAGATAAAAAGGAGGATAAATCAATATGAAAATATACTTAATTCGACATGGTGAATCTAAATCTAATTATGATAAAAAAGAAGGGAATCATTATTTTTGTGGCCAATTAGACGTGCCTTTAACGGAAAAAGGAGCGCGCGGCGCACAACGATTACAATATCATTTTAATAAAATGAAGATTGACCATATCTATTTATCAGATTTAACGAGAACTAGGCAAACATATAATGCAATTTTTGATAAATTTATCCCTGCAACTGTGACCCCTTTATTAAGAGAACGTTCTTTAGGTATTTTTGAAGGTAAAAAAGTGAGTGAAGTTGAACAAGATCCTCAATATGCAGCATATTTTGGTAATGGCGCATATCATGCATTTAGACACAGCTTTACTCAAAAAGCGCCAGAAGGTGAAAGTTATGAAGATGTATTGAAACGTGTAGAAGCTTTCTTTAAACATGAAGTAGACCCATCTTTAGAATCTATTGTAATTATTGCGCATCAAGTCGTAATCAGATGTTGCTTAGTATATTTAGGGTATGAAAATAAAGATACTGTAATAGACAAAAAAATAGAAAATTGTGTGCCGTATGAAGTTGAAAAATAGCATAAGAATCTAAAGATAAATACTCACGGCCAAAATAAAATTAAAATGCACCTTCGTTAAATAAGGTGCACTGTTATATTTAAGTATTTTAATTTTGAACGTACATACTTGCCAATGCGTATGATTTGGTGCTGTAGTTTCTGATACAGACTTCTGTGGGTCTCAGTATGCTATCAAAAGATGACTGGGAATGAAAACACGCTTCAAGCTTTATATTTACATTAACTAGCCATCCTTGGCAGGGCGCAACTGAGCAATCATTTTAGAGAAATGTGGACTCTGCCCTGTCAGCTAATATCTTTTTGCTGCTGTTAAGCTATCATGAAATCCTTGAAAAATTGTGTGTATATTGTCTAAAAAACTACCGACAATAACTGCTAGTATGACGTAAGTTATACTTAGAGCAATTGATTTATATGAGATAACGCCATATGTTTCTTTCTTCTCAAAGAGATTAAAAGCTATGAAGACAGCAGCCATTGCACCTAGTAAAATAGTTATCACCATGGGTGCTACCTCCTTAAAATGGTTTCTCGACTGTGCTCCTACGTTTACTGTATTTGATCTTATACTAAAGGATAACAAACACAACTCTGAGAAAAAAAGACATATCATATTAAAAAACCTTACAATCATGTAAGGTTTTTTACAAATATAAGTCAATGTTTTTCGAAAAATAATGTGTAAGCGTTTAAAAAGCTTTATGAGACTGGAAATTAAAGATGTCATCGTTTTGTAATGCTATTGATTTAATCTCTTATTAAGTAAAGTAAATATGACATTTATTTAAAATAATGTTCACAATTATGATTATTATTTTCATAAAAATAAATAATGTGGTTATTTATCTACTGCGTCACTTTTTATGCCTTTTTCTTTAAGGAATTTTTTAATTTTTTCTTGTTGTTTACCATTTACATCTCCAGCGTATTCTGTCGATACATCTACAACGTTCAATTTGTTCTGGGGTTGATAATTCACTTCTTCAATTTGTTTATCAGCATCTTTAATTGTGCTATTTAAAGCTGTGAAGTAAGTGATAATACGGTCAACATGGGTTTTATAACCTTTTGGTAAATGATTTTCTTTGACGAATTTCTCGAAGCGTACATCATTTTTGATAGCGTTGTGAGACAAATCTGATAATCTTTTTGCTTGAGCATCTGTAATTTTAGTATCAGTACCCGTTTGTTTATCTAGTTTATACTGTATTAAATATTTGTTGTCTATAATATCTGAGTTAACATCTAAATACTTTTTAATTGCTTTATTCATTTCCTCTTCACTAATGGCTTCATCTGTTTTATTCGAACTAAAAATGTCATTTTCTGTTAATTTTTTGACATCGGTAGGTGCGTGTCTGTCACTGTGTTGTTGGTCATCATTCGAATCTTCGTTAGAACATGCGGCGAGTATAGCAGTTAGCATGAGTACTAACGATAAAAATATACTTTTTTTCATAGAACGTACTACTCCTTTAATCATAGTCCTGTTTATATCATAATCTATTTGTTCTTGAAATTATAACTTAAGGGTATCATCTCAAGCTACTGATTTATATAGACGAATGATACATAAACGCACAATCTTTTGAACGAAATATAAAAGTGCAATCTGACTTAAACGATTTGTTATGGATGTTAAAACATCAAAACGGTACGATTTATTAACTGAAAACATAAAAAAGGAGAACCGATTTGGTCCTCCTAGAAAGTTATCTATTGATTTTAATAGGGCATGTAATTTAGTGACGAATAATATAATCAAATGCATTGAGTGCGGCATTTGCGCCAGCGCCCATTGAAATTATAATTTGTTTGTTACGATCGTCTGTTACGTCGCCTGCTGCGAATATGCCAGGAATACTTGTGGCGTTGGTACGATCAATTATAATTTCATTCGCTTGATTTAATTCGACATAATTATCAAGCCATTCTGTATTTGGTAGTAACCCGATTTGAACGAATATACCTTCCAATTCAACAGTATGGTCTTCGCCCGTTTCTTTGTCTTGGTATTTAAGACCAGTAACTGAATTTTCACCAAGCACTTCAGTAGTTTGAGCATTTTTAATAATTGTAACGTTTGGTAAAGAGCTCAAACGTTCTTGTAGTACGTCATCTGCTTTAAGGCTAGCGTTACGTTCAAATAGTGTTACGTGCTCTACAATACCTGCTAAGTCTATTGCAGCTTCAACACCAGAGTTTCCGCCTCCTACGACAGCGACGTTTTTATTTTCGAATAAAGGACCGTCACAGTGCGGACAGAATGCAACGCCTTTATTGATAAGCGCTTCTTCACCAGGTACTTCTAGTTTCCGCCAACGTGCACCTGTAGCAATGATAACAGTTTTACTTTGTAATTTAGCGTCATTATCTAAAGTAACAACTATACCGTTATCTGTTTTTTCAATGTCGCTCGCTCTGACACCTGTCATCATATCAACATTATACTGTTTTACATGATCTTCAAGTGCAGATGAAAACTTAGGCCCGTCTGTTTCTTTAACAGTGACAAAGTTTTCAATTGTTGCAGTATCATTCACTTGCCCGCCGATGCGATCGGCAACAATACCAGTGCGTAATCCTTTACGAGCTGTGTAAATCGCAGCACTCCCACTTGCAGGGCCACCACCAACGATTAACACGTCATAAGGCGCTTTATCATTAAACTCTGATGGGTCTACTTTACTGCCTAATTCAGTTAATATATCTTGAACAGTCATACGGCCATTACCAAATTCTTCACCATTTAAATAGATAGCGGGCACTGCCATGATATCTTCAGATTCATCTCTAAAGATTGCCCCATCAACCATAGTGTGAGTGATATTAGGATTTAATAAGCTCATTAAATTTAAAGTCTGAACAACATCAGGGCATTTTTGACATGTTAAACTGATATACGTTTCAAAATTAAGCGGGCGGTCTAAAGCTTTAATTTGATCTATGACAGATTGTTCTTCTTTAGGCGCACGACCACTTACTTGTAATAAAGCTAATACAAGAGAATTAAACTCATGACCCATAGGTAAACCAGCAAATGTTACACCTGTGTCTTCATCAGGTCTATTAACAGTAAAGCTTGGCGTACGTTTTAGGTCTTTTGCTTCAATTGTTATGTTTGAAGACGCTGCAGCTACTTCGTCTAGCAATTCTTTTAATTCTTTAGATTTATCATCTGAACCAAGACTTGCACTTAGTACAACGTCACCTTCCATCAATTGAAGTAATTGTTGCAATTGTGATTTTAGCTGATCATTAAGCATTCAAATCAATGCCTCCTTAGATTTTACCTACTAAGTCAAGACCAGGTTGTAATGTTTCTGAACCTTCTTCCCATTTTGCTGGGCATACTTCACCTGGGTGTTGACGTACATATTGTGCTGCTTTAATTTTGTGTACTAATGTACTTGCATCACGGCCAATGCCGTCTGCATTAATTTCAGCTGCTTGAACAACACCATCAGGGTCTACGATGAATGTACCACGTTGAGCTAAGCCAAGTTCTTCATCTAATACTTCAAAGTTACGAGTGATTGTTTGTGAAGGGTCACCAATCATTGTATATTGAATTTTATTAATCGCTTCAGAATGATCGTGCCAAGCTTTGTGTACAAAGTGAGTATCAGTTGATACTGAATATACATTGACACCTAGTTCTTGTAACTTGTCATATTGTCCTTGTAAATCTTCTAATTCAGTCGGGCATACGAATGAGAAGTCTGCTGGGTAGAAGCAAACGATATTCCAAGCACCTTTTAAGTTTTCATCTGAAACTTCGAAAAACTCATCTTTCTTTGGATCATAAGCGTTAGCTGTGAATGGTAAAATTTCTTTGTTGATTAAAGACATGTAAAACATCCTCCTATTTAATAACTTATTGTTAATGTAAAATATTATTGATTAGATTATTATTATTTCTTAATTATAATAATTCTAATCTTTCATTTTCTATTATTGCATGTAGTACGTATTTCGTCAACAATAGAGGGCTTGAATCATAATAGATTTAAAGCGTGCGCGCTATTTGCGTTGACAGACAATTTGAGTCATGCTTACACATACAAAAATGAAAGCATATACATTGTTTATATAGTCTTTCATAAAATATAAATAACCTTTCAATTCTCAACTAAACATATGAAATTGAGAAGAAAGGCTATAGAATATTGATATAATGCGTTTGAAGTAAATTATAACGAATTTGTGAACATTCTTAACGCTTTCGGAACTTGTAATCATAAACGAATGTTAAAGTAATGATACTTACAATTAACCAAATCATTAAATAAATTAAATTTAACGTTGCGTGATTTGTTTCTAACTCTAAAACGAGTCCGAAAGGTAACCAGTTTAATACTTTTTCAAAGAAACCTAAATCTAAGACATCCTTCATCATTTCAAATAAAGGTATCATACCAAATATAAAGAAGGGTAGCATTGTATACGTTGTAGCTGCTCCGGTACTGTTAGATAAAAGGCCTAATGTTAAGCCTAATATAAGATAGAAAAACAACATGATCACAAGTCCGATATAAGTTTGAAAACCAAAATGAATAGAACTACCAAGAATTAGGAGACTTAAGATAGTTGTAATGATAGTAAGTATTGTCATTATAATGGCTTTTGATAATAATATCTCAACTTTTGATGCGGGCGTTTCAATTAATCCTTTTAAAGTGCCTTTTTCATTTTCTTCAGCAAACATCGTGATGATTGTCGCAGTTGCCACCATCACAAACGCCATATTAACCACAATAAATTGCATTAGGATTGTGGCTGAAGTAGCGTTGCCTATTTCAGACATTATAAAACTGTAGAAAAAGCTAACAAACAATATAATGATTGGCATAAATATAATAGATGGGTTACGTATGGCTTCTTTTAGATCTTTTTCTAATAGGGCAGATAAACGTGTGGTATTCATATTAAACGAGCTCCTTTCCTGTGATTTTTAAGAATACATCACCTAATGTAGGTAAATCAGAGGAAATATATTTTAAATCATTAGCTTCTAACATATCTGAAATATATTGGGCTGATTCACTAGTCATGGGTAAAGTCTTGGACCGATTGTTTTTGTGCATCACTTTAATCGTATGGTTCGAATGATTAAATCTAAAGTTATCAGGTGTATCGATTTCTTTTAGTATGCCAGATTCAATAAATGCGACGCGATGGCATAGGTCGTTAGCTTCTTGCATATTATGCGTCGTTAAAAATATCGTTGTACCTCGTTCGTTGAGCGCTTTAAGCCCTTTGTGTATGTGTTGAATCGTTAAGGGATCTAATGAAGCAGTAGGTTCATCCAAAAACAGTAATTCTGGTTCGTGTATCAATGCTTTTGCTAATAAAACGCGCTGCTTCATACCGGCTGATAAATGTTTAACCAATGTTTTTTTATCTTGAGTTAAACCAATAAAATTTAAAGTGTCATCTATTTTTTGTAACGGCACATCATTTAATTTCGCAAATAATTTCAAATTATCTGCAATGCTTTGTCTTTCGTAAGCAGTACTGTGGTCAGATAGTATACCTATTTGATCTATAAATCCATTAGAACCAATGTTTTCATTACGATAACCTAACACCGTTAGACTACCCTTAGACTGACAGTAGGAACCAGTTAGCATTTTAATTGTCGTCGTTTTTCCAGAGCCGCTTGGGCCAAGAAAACCGAAAATTTCTCCTTTTTTTACGGTGAAACTCATGTTTTGAACAGCATCTTTATTTTTAAAAGACTTCGTTACATTTTCCATTTCAATTACATTATCCATGAAAAAACCTCCTTTTGAAATCAACAACAGTTTATCGTTTACAGGAGCGCTGTACAGTCAAAAGAAGGTGAATTGTATCTATATCACAGTGAAATGTTACTCATAAATATTGAAAAATTGTTCAATATCTTTAGCTTTTTGTCTTGATAAAGGTATTAGTGTATCTTTGGAAGTATTAAGTCGAATAGAGTAACTATTTTTAGACCATGAAATAATTTCACTAATTTTTTGTAAATTAATAATATACGAACGGTGGCATCGATAGAAACCATAAGGAGTGATAAGCGTTTCTATATTTTGTAATGTCGTGTCATGAATATATTGTTCATCGCCCACATGAATGACTACTTTGCCATCTTGGCCTTCTAAATAATCAATATCTATAGGGTCAAGGAACATTGTTTTTTCATTTGTCTTCACTGTTAGTCTTCTGATCGGCTGACGACTTAAGTGTGTTTGATTTTCGGCAATAGATGATGCATACTTTTCAGAATTGTCGTTGGAAAGCGCTATGGGTTTGAATGAATTTTTGTTAAAACGATAGCAATATTCACTAATTAGAAGCGCTTCTTCAGTGTGATTTGTTAATGAAATAATGGTATTAGATGTACTTAACTCATTAAGTAAATTAATAATCGTATATTTTGTTTCAATTGTGACGTTTTGTAGGGGTTCTTTTATAATAAATTTTGATTCTGGCACTATCACAAGCTTAGCGATATGTAATAGCTTAAGTTCAGAATTAGAAAGTTTTTTAATTCGTTTTTGACTAAATATTGCGAGATTGCATTTGTGTATGATGGTTTCGCTAGCGAGACTGGAGCTATACCATTTGCACCAAAATTTAATGATTTCTTTGACTTTCATACGTTCTGGGAGTGGCTCGTCAAGCGTGTAAGTCTTAAAATGCGCGTAATTATGATTTAAGTTGATAATAGAATATTGAAGTTCGTTTTCTGTCACTATCGTAGCTAGGTGATGTTTGAGTTCAACTTCTTTATCAGCATATATAAACAATTTTACGTTATCAACCATAACTGACACCTCATTTAGTATATTTGTAACATAGTATAACAATCTTATACCGCTGTGTGTGTTCATTTCTAAAAGAAAATAAGAGAGAAATAACAAAAATGCGCTTTGTTACTTCTCTCTTATATTGAGGTAGTTTAATCTATAGCGGAGGTGTTTGCTGCATGTATGATTTATAAATCTCCGTTTAACCAAAAGCGCATGATGTTTTATCTAATGTGTTGGAAACGAACTGTATGAGATTAGACAAATTAATGAAATGTTTGTAGCATCCACCAAATTGTAACAACGACAGGAAAGAAGAGCCACCAGTAATTAGACAGAAATTCCCAACCATCCATAGGATGGTGATTTTGGTTTGAAACAGGTTGTTGGTAGGTTTCGATAGTAGTTTCCTTAAAGTTTTTATCACCTTTAATTAGTTCATCTAGAGAAACATCGAATAAATCACTCATTTTAATGAACATATCAATACTAGGGTAGACTTTATTTAACTCTCATTTAAAAATACTTTGATGTGAAATGTTTAGTATTTCAGCTAGTTCGTCTTGCGACCCATTTTTGAGTTCGCGTTGTTCTTTGATGCTTGAACCAATTTCCATATTAACCACGCCTTGTATTCAAAAATAAAGTAATGTGAGTATAAGGTCACGCGCCTAATTATTTTCTACAAGGCAACTTGAGGTTGCGCTATTGCGCCTTTAGGATTTTTGAAACGTATGCGGGTAAAGCATCATCCATCTATGTCGCCGCAAGCTATAATTAATCTAATATCTACTTACACAATATTTTAATGGATAAAAGAAACGGAGGCGAGAAAAAATTAAAAGTAACAATTTAATTTCTTAACTCGCCTCCATTAGGAAGGTGACTAACCTGTATATAGTTTGCTAGTGATTAAAAAGATTATCTGTCCCAATATCTTTTGCGTTCAAATGCTTGCACAATTGTTTGAGGGTCATCTGAAACAAAGACACCAGGAGCTTCTAAATTTAACTTAGCACCTGCTAAGCCTTGAGAAGCTGCTTGGTTCACCACTAATGGTTTATTGTGCTTATACGTGAGTTCTGCGAATTCTTCAACAGGTGGAAGAATGTCGCTGCCATCTGATAAAACGATTAAACTATCAAATAGTGTTGGATGAGCAGTATCAAATGTTTCCGTGATACCGAACTCTTCTGAAATATCTTTAGGGTGCTGTCCAACGAACGCATAATTCAATTTGTTTTCTGTAAATGTTTTAGCGTAAGATTTCAATGTATCCGCACTGATATCGCCATTTACTGCTACTGCTACAGAGTGACCAGCTAATGGAATATCTAGTGCTTCCATTGATAATTTGCTATCTTTTTCGTCTGAATTTACTTCTTCATTTACTTCAGGTACTTCGACACCTACATTTTTAGCTACACGCTCAGCTAAAGTGCGGTCTACCTTATTTAATTGGTTAACTGCATTTTGCTTAACCATAATAGAATCACACATGCCTATTTCAAATGAGAAACCATCTACAGTATGGTCAAATTCAGGTTGCGTTAAACTATTTAAATAAAGTTTAGCTTGGCTATAATAATCTTTGAAACTTTCGCTACGTTTTTGGATTTTACGGCCTTCGACTTTTTCTTGGTAGTGTTCATAGCCGCCTTCTTCTTTAGGTGTTGTATGAGGATCATTGTTGTTAAGTGCGTTTTTATGGTAAGCTACTTGTCCTTTGTTCACGTTCATTTGATGCATGGCATCTCTTTGGTTATTGTGTACCTCGTTAACAGGACGGTTGATTGGTATTTGGTTGAAGTTTGGACCACCTAATCTAGTGATTTGCGTATCTGTATACGAGAATAAACGTCCCTGTAATAATGGGTCATTAGAGAAATCGATACCTGGTACAATATGACCAGGATGGAAAGCCGCTTGTTCAGTTTCGTCAAAAACGTTAGTAACATTTCGATTTAATGTCATTTTACCAACTCTTTGAACTGGGACCTGATCTTCAGGCCAAATTTTAGTTGGATCTAAAATATCAAAATCAAAATCGAATTCTTGTTCAGGACGTATAATTTGGAGACCTAATTCCCATTCAGGGTAATCGCCTTTTTCAATGGATTCATACAAATCTTTACGATGGAAGTCTACGTCCTTACCATGTAACATTTGAGCTTCGTCCCATACTAAACCTTCTAAACCTTGAAGCGGCTTCCAATGGAATTTAACGAAATACGAGCCGCCTTCACTGTTCACTAGACGGAAAGTGTGAATACCAAAACCTTCAATCTGTCTGAAGCTCTTAGGTATACCACGATCACTCATTGCCCACACAGTTGTATGTGTTGATTCAGGATTTTGGGCAAAGAAGTCATAAAATGTATCGTGCGCTGTACCACCTTGAGGCATTTCATTGTGTGGTTCTGGCTTAACTGCATGAATTAAATCTGGGAATTTGATTGCGTCTTGGATAAAGAATACTGGGATGTCATTTCCTACTAAATCAAAAATGCCTTCATCTGTGTAGAATTTTGTGGCAAAACCACGTACGTCTCTGACTGTATCTGGAGAACCTTTAGAGCCTTGAACGGTTGAAAATCTAACAAACACTGGCGTTGTTTTTTCGGGGTGTGTTAAAAAGTCTGCAGAAGTGTATTCTGATAAATCTTTATATACTTGGAATTCACCGTGAGCTCCAAAACCGCGTGCATGAACGACGCGTTCTGGGATACGTTCATGGTCGAAATGCATGATTTTTTCTCTGAAATGGAAATCTTCTAATAAGCTGGGGCCACGTTCTCCTACTGTTAAGGTATTTTCATCTTCGCTTATTTTGACACCATTATTCGTCGTCATTGCTTTTTCGTCATTGTCTTTTTCTACATTTTTTAATTGATCTTGTTTTTTGTTACTCAAAATAATTCCCCCCTTACATTATGACTTCCACGTTAATGGGTTTAGAAAACATTTTAGTTGTAAATGATTGATTATATAATGAAGTTTTCATCAATATGATTTGAACATGTATAAAAAGCATTGTCACGCAAAGGAAAGCAGGTCGAAATTAATTTTTAACTATTATGTCATGCGTTTCAAAAATTCATTTACAAATATAGCACTAATTTAATTTATATCAGTATTCAATTATTTTGAAATAATAAAAAATGGGTAAACAGATAATGAGCAATTAAATACAAGCTTTGTTATCATTTAAATACTATAAACATTTACATAAAGAGGAGCGGATATGACATGTCTGATTATGTATACAACTTATTGAAAAAACATCATTCGGTTAGAAGTTTCAAGAAAGATCCTGTCTCAGAAGAGAGCGTTAAACAATTAATTGAAGCAGGGCAAAGTGCTTCGACATCCAGTTATTTACAAGCGTATTCAATTATCGGTATTGATGACCCTGAGGTTAAAGAAGATTTGAAAGAAGTCTCTGGTCAACCCTATGTAGTTGAAAATGGCTATTTGCTCGTCTTTGTAATGGATTATTATAGACATGCAATTGTGAATGAAAATTCTAAAAATGATATGTCGACGTCTTTTGAATCAGCAGAAGGACTATTAGTAGGTACAATTGATGCGGCATTAGTTGCTCAAAATATTGCTACTACGGCTGAGGATATGGGCTACGGCATGGTCTATTTAGGATCGCTTAGAAACGATGTTGAACGTGTACGTGAAATTTTAGAATTGCCAGAGCATACTTTCCCGTTGTTTGGAATGGCATTGGGTATACCAGCAGATAACGAAAATGGTAGCCCTAAACCACGTTTACCAATCGAGCATGTCTTCCATCAAAACAAGTATAACAGCGATAAAGAAGTGCAACGGAGAGCATTAAGTGCTTATGATCAAACAGTTAGTAAGTATTATGCATCTCGCACAAATGGAGAACGTAGTGAAACATGGTCAGAACAAATCTCTAATTTTATGAGTGCTAAACAGAGATTAGATATGTTAGAGCAATTGAATAAATCAGGTTTTATTCAAAAATAGTAAACTGACAACTTCTGTTGAACACCATTTAGGATGGGGAAAGTTCATCTCTTAGAAAGGGGTTGGTTATGTTGAGCATGTTTGACAAGTTATTTGGAAAGAAGACGCATGGAGATTCCAATGTAAATAAAAACTATATTTACTCTTCTAGCAGTAAACTAACCCCTCAAGAAGCTCAAGCCTATTGGGTAAAGATGGCTCAAAAATTAATCGTCGGAGCGATAAATTCAGTTGATCATACAGCAGAGCGCGTATTTATCCTTGTTTCGTTCAATGAGGATGACTCCACGATAGATATATTCTTTCAAATGGACGGCCAGTTAAGAATGTGGAATGATTTAGATAACCAAACGCATAAAAACATTATATCTAATAGCCTAATTTCACAAGCACCTAATCTCGTTAAGCATGTGAACTGCCTGTATGACAGTGTTGATATCACACGGCTTGCCTATTCACAAATTCAATATGAGTTCGAGAGTAAGGCTTGGTATTTACATGATATTAGTGAAGATAGTGCAGAAGCCTATTTAGATAAAAACCCAGCTTTTTTAAAGTGGTTTGATGATGTATCTAACACAATAGATTCAATTCCATTAGATGGTAAACAGAAAATTACTTGGGGTCCATTTAAACCTGAATATTAATGACTAAAAGCACGTTTCTTGGATATGGCTAAGACATATCCAAGAAACGTGCTTTTTTGATTGTTAAAATAATATATAGTTTATATATTTAAGAAAGCATTATGAACATCTAAGAGCTAAAAAATAACAACTTATTCAATTGTTTATTAAAAACGTCTGCTTACATAAATGAATTGAAATCACCCTAGATAAAATTGATTTTAGACATAAAAATAACTCCTTCTAAAAAGTTTTCACTGTTAAGTGTCTACTTTAGAAGGAGCATCGTAATGGATGTCTTAGTTCTAATCTATATTCGGGGTAAAAGGTAATGATAGATTAGGAACTTGTAATTTCACCATAATCTTTGGAATGATAAGTGTCAGAATCTAAGTTGTTTGTTAGTTTAGCAGTGCCAGCACCTGCAAGCATAGAGTCGTTAACATTTAATGCGGTACGACCCATGTCAATCAATGGTTCTACAGAGATTAACACTCCTGCTAATGCAACTGGTAAGTTTAATGTAGACAACACAATGATAGAAGCAAATGTTGCTCCGCCTCCGACACCAGCTACACCGAATGAACTGATAATAACAATGCCAATTACAGATAAAATAAATTGCAAGTTAACTTCGACGCCAGCTGCTGGTGCTACCATGACAGCAAGCATCGCTGGATAGATACCAGCACAGCCATTTTGACCAATTGAAAGACCGAATGAAGCTGAGAAGTTAGCAATACCATCTGGTACACCTAAACGGTTTTTTTGTGTTTGAACGTTTAGAGGTAACGCCCCTGCACTTGAGCGAGATGTAAACGCAAATAAGAGTACTTCAGATGTTTTCTTAACAAATGTAACGGGGTTCAAGCCGATACCTGTCACGATAATCAAATGAATGATATACATGACAATCAATGCTGCATAAGATGCAATCACAAATTTACCTAATGTCCATATTGCGCCAAAATCACTTGTTGCGATGGTATTCGCCATGATAGCTAAAATACCATAAGGTGTTAAGCGTAATACAAAAGTTACGATAGACATAACAATACTATAAATAGCATCGATACCGCGTTTAAGTAAATGTCCGCTTTCAGGTTGTTTACGCATAACGCGTAAAAATGCAAAGCCGACAAACGCAGCAAAGATAACTACAGCAATTGTAGAAGTCGTACGTTGGCCAGTGAAATCTAAGAATGGGTTAGTTGGTAATAACTCTAAAATTTGTTGAGGTAACGTACTCGCTGTCATATCTTTAGCTTGGCTTGCAAGTTCACTACCTCTTGAACTTTCAGCGCTACCTAAATCGATTGTTGAAGCGTCTAAACCAAATACTAAGGCTGAAATAATACCAATGACTGCTGCAATTGCAACAGTACCGATTAAGAAAATGAAGATGTAAATGCCGATTTTAGCAAATTTTTCTCCAATTTGGATTTTTGTAAAAGCTGAAACGATTGAAATGAAAATTAAAGGTATAACAATCATTTGTAAGAATGAGATGTAGCCATCTCCAACGATACTAAACCAATCTGTTGTTTGTTTAGTAACCTTTGAATCCACACCGTAAATTAAATGGATAGCGATCCCAAAGACAATCCCAATGCCTAACGCTGTGAAGACACGTTTAGGAAATGAAACGTGTCTTCTTGCCATTACATATAAACCGATGAGGAAGGCCACAAAAATAACGATATTAAGAATTGTTAATAACATAAAAACAGGACCTACACTTTCTAAATTTAAATTAATTTTTTGAAATCCGATACGCATACTAAGGATAGTAGCAAAACAAATAATATTCAAGTCAATTACTCAAAAAATTTTAAGAAATTTATATAACACCCAATTTGTGGTAGTTGTATATAGGATATACATGCGGTTGGAACAAGGCATAAAGGGATTGGAGTAGGGGGGTTAAACATAAAAAAGCCATCCTAATTTTAGGATGGCGTGCTATTTTCACTATTATAAATTGAATAAACGTGCAAAAAATCCTTTGCGTTCTTCTTTAGGTTCTTCTTTAGCTATTGGTGAAGAATAAGAAGGTGTCTCTTGAGATGCATCTGTTTCTTGTCCTGGCGTATTTGATTCGTTAGTAGTTGATACGGTTTCTTCTTTATTATCGATGTCTGTAGGTTGTACACTTGCATCGTTTTCTTTATTAGACTCCGCATCGGCGCTTTGCTCTGATTCATCAGTGGATGCTTCACGCTTAGTTGCACCACTTTCAGGTGTTGCTTGGTCATTTTCTGAATTTGTTGATTGTTCAGAAGGTTGTTCGCTAATTTGAGTGATTTCTTCGCTTTCAGTTTGGATTGACGCATTTTTGGCACTATCGTTTGCAGCGTCATCAACGGACTTATCCGTTTCTTTATCGTCTGATTTTGCTGATACTTGCTCAGTTGTATTTTCTGTGAACGAAGTTGTTTGATCATCCGAAGTTGTTTGGTTAGTGTGTACTTGTTCTGTTTCAACATTGGATTTCACAAGTTCAGTTTGCTCTTTTTGTGAATCTTGGATAACACTCTGAGTAGATTTAATCTCATCTGTTGATGATTGAATCGCTTTTAGAGATTCTGTATTCTCTTCTAATTGAGATGTAATTTGGTTTTGCATTTTGTGCAATTCTTGTTGTTGATGATGAACTTGGTTAATCATTTGACCAAGCATTTGGCGCTCGTCACGCATTTTTTGGATTTCACTGCGTAAGTCTTCAATGAGTAAAGAAACATTTTGGTCAGAAGGAAGATTGTTATCATCATCCTTGACTAATACTTGTAAGAAGTCTTTTTCTTTTTCAAGTTCTTCGAAAGCCAAGTCATAACTATTCGTTTGTTTGACTTTTTCAGCGATATCTTGGAATAATTCGATATCTTCCTCTTGGAAATCTGTGGCTTCACGACCACGGTATTCAGTCTTGCTAAGTTGGTAACCGCGTTCTTCTAAATGCTGAACGATTTTACGGACTTGTTTTTCGCTTAGCTCAACGCGTTGTGCAAATTCTTTAGTTAACATAGAAATAAGTCCTTTCATCATAATTTTTATGTATACCGACGTTTGTCTTCGGTTAGTGAAACGTCAGCCTTACCTCTATGCTAGTCTAAACTGTTTTTATAGTGATTTCAAGTGGTGTCTTCTATGATTTACGTAAGTCCATCTCTTCTAATAACGGATAAATAATACTTCTAGAAATTCTATTAGCAAAGACATATTTTAAGATATAGTTAGATTTGATGCTTGGTCCGTAAATATCTTTAGTGAGCTCGATATTTGATTTGATATATAAATCTTTAGGTAACCCTTCCGAGAAACCGTCTGAATTGGGCGCTAAATAGTCAAGGTCATACTGTTTTTCGAAACCATGATTAAATAAGAAATCACGTCTATGGTTCAAAATTGCTTTTTCTTCTTCTGAAACTTGGTCAGGTTCTTTAGGCACTTCTAGCATAATAAAATTGACATCATGCGCATGTAATTGATTCGATAAATAACTAATTTCCTTTTCTATACGCCCTAAAGTTTTGGTAATTACTTCATCATGGTCTGGTTGATCGTTTGCGACGAGATAAATTAAAAAAGAAGAATTTGTAGTAGCTTCATAATGTGCTGTAGCCAAGCTGACAACTCCATTTGATTGTATCCCAACTAAAAAGATATAATCATCTTTGGTATGTTCATTTTTTAAAGATTGCTTAAATATTTGTTCATCTTCAGATAAATCAATGCCGAATTGTTTATCATATAACGCCAATGCGGCTTTGAATAACGGATCATCGATTGATTGAATCGTTTTAAATTCCATAGAAAGACGTCCCCCCAATAATAATGCGTTCATTATAACATAGTAAAACAGTGGACATAAGTTGCTTAAAGATTTTAAAAATAATTTTATGCGTTGAAGAAGTCAAAGAGGGGCGAGACAGAAATCAAAATAATTAAATTGATTTCATATGCTCGCCCCTAACAAAGGTGGCTAAAATTTTAAAATATCATATATGTATATTTTAAAAATGAGCCACTTATCATATAAGTTTAGTATATTGATATAAACATAGGTCTACCATTACTTAAGCCACTCAACGAGTATGAATGATTAAGAAGGTTAAGATTTTGGTCCTTCGGTCTCTTCTGAATAATGCGTGCCTTCAAAAAGATCAGTAGCATAAGCAGCGTTGGCTTCTTGAACTTCTTCATGAGAAGAACGATCCTTAGCAGCGATAATAAGATAATTATTATCTAAAATTTCTTTCTTATAACGCTCTTTATCATAATCACTAATATCATAATAAGATAAAACCACTTCTTCGCCATCTTCGCCAGTTAAAATTTTAGCCATTTTGTCACTAAATGAACCGCTTGTAGCTGTTAAGTTCACTTCAGAATCGTGTAATTCTTCGAAATGCAATTTAGTCTTACTTATAACTGAAATTTCGGATTCAGCATATCCTTCAGAAAGTTTCTTTTCAATTGTAGGCAGTATTTCTTCTCTACTTTGTATGATTGTAAAATCAGCCATTGTTTGTCCCTCCGTCCGTTTTTCTATTACTTCTATAATGTGTTCCCTATTAATGGTTAGATAAAACGAATACAATTTTATTATATAATGAAGTTACGCATCTGACAATCTTGATTTTACAGTAAAGAAAACGTTTACTAAAGTACATATTTAATAATAAATCTATCTTTTTAAAACGCTTACTTATAATAATTGTATTGAAAACAACGCGAAAATTTGCTATCATCAGTTAATAATTTATCTAACTCATATAATCTAGAGGATACGGCTCTAGAAGTTTCTACCATGTTGCCATTAACGACATGACTATGAGTAACCAATACAATACGAGACATTCAACTTCAATCGTTTTAAAGTATGATTTGGGAAATGTACCTTTTAATTAGCACACTTATAAACCATTGTTGTTTTTCATTTTTACATAAATAGGGAAATGAATGTAGAAGCATTGATTAATGCAGCGCAAGTTGTAAGTTGAACATCACTTCTTTATAGTATTGCACGTTCACTCATAGATCCTGAAACTAGGTTAGTTTAGGATTTTTTTTGTATACAAAATGAGGAGGTTTTTTGAGTGGATTTGTTAAAACGGAAAGTTGAGGCAGACGGCGTTGTTATTGATGAGAAGATTTTGAAGGTAGATGGATTTCTAAATCATCAAATTGATGCAAAGCTGATGCACGACGTAGGGCTAACGTTTTATAATCAATTTAAAGATGAAGGGGTTACTAAAGTATTAACCATTGAAGCATCTGGTATTGCACCAGCGATTATGGCAGCGATGCATTTTGATGTACCGTGTTTATTTGCTAAAAAAGCAAAACCAAGTACATTAACCAAAGAGGCTTACTACGCTGATATCCATTCATTCACCAAAAATACGACAAGTACTGTTATGGTTTCAGATGAATTTTTAGATAAAAATGATCGAGTATTAATCATAGACGATTTCTTAGCTAATGGCGATGCATCGTTAGGCTTAAATGAGATTGTTAAACAAGCAAATGCTGAAACTATAGGTGTTGGCATTGTAGTGGAAAAAAGTTTTCAACCAGGGAGAGCGCGTTTGGAAAAAGCTGGGTTGAAAGTTTCATCCCTATGTAAAGTTGCTTCTCTTAGTGGTAATAAAGTGACATTTGTTGAGGAACAATCATGAAAACCTTTATTTTAAGTTTACAACATCTCTTAGCGATGTACGCTGGTGCAATTCTTGTACCGATAATTGTCGGGACGAGCTTAGACTTCACGCCAGAACAAATTGCATTTTTAGTTACTGTAGATATTTTTATGTGCGGTGTGGCTACATTCTTGCAAGTGTGGAAAGGGACAGGTACTGGTTTACCCATTGTCTTAGGCTGCACATTCACTGCAGTTGCGCCGATGATTTTAATTGGCCAAACGAAAGGCATAGGCGACTTATATGGTTCCCTCTTTTTATCAGGTATATTAGTCGTTATAATCGCACCATTCTTTTCTTATTTAGTTAAATTCTTCCCGCCTGTTGTAACAGGTAGTGTGGTTACTATCATAGGTATTAATTTAATGCCAGTAGCAATGAATTATTTGGCGGGTGGAGAAGACGCTAAAAACTTTGGTGACGCTAAGCATATCATGCTCGGTGTTATCACATTAATTGTCATATTAATTGTACAACGCTTTACAGTCGGTTTCTTAAAATCGATTGCCATATTGATTGGTTTGGTTGTTGGCACCGTCTTAGCTTCAACGTTTGGCATTGTAGACGTTAAACAAGTTGGAGAAGCCCATTGGTTTGCATTGCCACAACCGTTTAGATTTTCAACATTCAGTTTTGATTTTGGTGCAACTTTAGTGTTCTTTATCGTTGCATTAGTCAGCTTGATAGAATCAACAGGTGTTTACCACGCATTAAGTGAAATTACAGGGAAGCGCTTAGAGAGAAAAGATTTTCGTAAAGGCTATACTGCTGAAGGTATCGCGATTATTTTAGGCTCTATTTTTAATGCATTTCCGTATACAGCATATTCTCAAAACGTGGGACTAGTATCATTATCAGGCGCTAAAAAGAATAAAGTCATTTATGGTATGGTCATCCTACTCATCATTTGTGGCTGTATTCCTAAATTAGGTGCTTTAGCTAATATGATCCCGCTGCCTGTATTAGGCGGCGCGATGATAGCTATGTTTGGCATGGTAATGGCATATGGTGTTAGTATATTAGGTAATATTAATTTCAAGAATCAAAATAATTTGTTGGTTATTGCGGTATCAGTTGGACTAGGAACGGGTATAAGTGCAGTACCACAAGCATTTCAAGCTTTAGGCGACCAATTCGCATGGTTGACTCAAAATGGTATTGTACTTGGTGCTATTTCAGCAATTGTTTTGAATTTCTTTTTTAACGGCATTAAGAATCAACAAAATGTAGAAACTATGGAATAATGGAGCTATAAAACAAATATTAGGAGGCTGTATTCATATGTGGGAAAATAAATTTGAAAAAGAATCTTTAACTTTTGACGATGTGTTATTGTTGCCAGCAGAATCAGATGTATTACCGAAAGAAGTAGATTTAAGTGTTCAATTATCAGAAGGTATTAAACTGAATATTCCTGTTATTTCAGCAGGTATGGATACTGTAACGGAATCTAAAATGGCTATCTCAATGGCGAGACAAGGTGGCCTAGGTGTTATTCATAAAAACATGAATATCGAAGATCAAGCAGATGAAGTCCAAAAAGTGAAACGTTCCGAAAATGGTGTCATTTCAAATCCGTTCTTCTTAACGCCAGAAGAAAGTGTGTTTGAAGCAGAGGCATTAATGGGCAAATACCGCATTTCAGGTGTGCCAATTGTAAATAATGAAGAAGATAAAACATTAGTTGGTATTTTGACTAATCGTGACTTACGTTTTATTGAAGATTTTTCTATAAAAATTTCAGATGTTATGACGAAAGAAAATTTAATCACAGCCCCAGTTGGTACTACACTAGATGAAGCAGAAGAATTATTACAACAACATAAAATTGAGAAGTTACCTTTAGTTAAAGACGGGAAATTAGAAGGTTTAATCACAATTAAAGATATTGAAAAAGTACTTGAATTCCCAAATTCTGCTAAAGATAAACTTGGCAGACTATTAGTAGGCGCAGCAATCGGCATCGCAAAAGATACCGATATCCGTGCTGAAAAATTAGTTGAAGCTGGCGTAGACGCATTAGTTATTGATACAGCTCACGGACACTCTAAAGGCGTATTAGAACAAGTTAAACATATTAAAGAAAAATTCCCACAAGTTACATTAATTGCCGGAAACGTAGCTACTGCTGCAGGTACGAAAGCTTTATATGAAGCGGGTGCTGATGTTGTTAAAGTTGGTATCGGTCCTGGTTCAATTTGTACAACACGTGTTGTTGCAGGCGTTGGTGTACCACAAATTACAGCAGTGTACGACTGTGCTTCAGAAGCGCGTAAACAAGGTAAAGCGATTATCGCTGATGGTGGTATTAAATTCTCAGGTGACATCATTAAAGCGCTAGCTGCTGGCGGACATGCAGTTATGTTAGGTAGCTTGCTTGCAGGTACTGAAGAAAGCCCAGGCGATACAGAAGTATTCCAAGGTAGACAATATAAAGTGTACAGAGGTATGGGCTCATTAGGTGCAATGGAAAGTGGTTCAAACGATCGTTATTTCCAAGAAGATAAAACACCGAAAAAATTCGTTCCAGAAGGTATTGAAGGACGTATTGCTTACAAAGGCCCATTACAAGACACAATTTATCAACTTATGGGCGGCGTAAGATCAGGTATGGGTTACACTGGTTCAAGTAACTTAGAAGCGTTAAGAGAAGAAGCTCAATTCACACGTATGGGACCAGCTGGTTTAGCAGAAAGCCACCCACATGATGTGCAAATTACAAAAGAATCACCCAATTATTCATTCTAAGTTAAAGGAGATTTAAATCTATGGAAATGGCGAAAGAGCAAGAGCTCATACTTGTTTTAGACTTTGGTAGCCAATATAACCAATTAATCACACGTCGTATACGTGAAATGGGCGTGTATAGTGAGTTACATGACCATGAAATTAGTATTGAAGAAATTAAACGTTTGAACCCGAAAGGTATTATCCTTTCAGGAGGACCTAATTCAGTATATGAGGAAGATTCATTCACAATTGATCCAGAGATTTACAATTTAGGCGTGCCTATTTTAGGCATTTGTTATGGTATGCAACTAACTACTAAGTTATTAGGTGGAAAAGTTGAACGCGCTAATGAACGCGAATATGGTAAAGCTGTGATTAACGCTAAGACAGATGAGTTATTCTTTGGATTACCTGAAGAACAAAATGTGTGGATGAGTCATTCAGACAAAGTCATCGAAATTCCAGAAGGCTTTGAAGTGATTGCAGACAGTCCAAGTACAAACTATGCAGCAATTGAAGACAAATCGCGTCGTATCTATGGCGTACAATTCCACCCAGAAGTACGCCACACAGAATTTGGCAACGATTTACTGCGTAACTTCGTACGCCGTGTGTGTGACTGTACAGGTGAATGGTCAATGGAAAACTTTATCGATATTGAGGTAGAGAAAATTCGTGGGCTCGTTGGTGACCGTAGAGTACTTTGCGCAATGAGTGGTGGCGTGGATTCATCCGTTGTTGCAGTGCTATTACACAAAGCAATCGGAGACCAATTGACATGTATATTTGTAGACCATGGTTTATTGCGTAAGGGCGAAGGCGACATGGTCATGGAACAATTCGGTGAAGGTTTTAACATGAATATTATTCGTGTTAATGCTCAAGAACGTTTTATGAGTAAATTACAAGGCGTATCAGACCCAGAACAAAAACGTAAAATCATCGGTAACGAATTCGTTTATGTCTTCGATGATGAAGCATCTAAACTAGAAGGTGTAGACTTCTTAGCACAAGGCACGTTGTACACAGATGTTATCGAGTCAGGCACGAAGACAGCACAAACGATTAAATCTCATCACAATGTAGGTGGATTGCCAGAAGATATGGAATTCCAATTAATTGAACCAATTAATACATTATTTAAAGATGAAGTACGTGAATTAGGTATTGAATTAGGCATTCCAGAACACTTAGTATGGAGACAACCATTCCCAGGACCAGGTTTAGGGATTCGTGTACTGGGTGAAATTACAGAAGATAAACTTGAAATCGTACGCGAATCAGATGCGATTTTAAGACAAGTCATCCGTGAAGAAGGTCTTGAACGTGAGGTTTGGCAATATTTTACTGTCTTACCGGGTATTCAATCAGTAGGTGTTATGGGAGATTACCGTACGTATGATCACACTGTAGGTATCCGCGCAGTGACATCTATTGATGGTATGACAAGTGACTTTGCCCGCATTGACTGGGAAGTCTTACAGAAAATTTCAAGCCGCATCGTAAATGAAGTAGACCACGTTAACCGCGTTGTCTATGATATTACTTCTAAACCACCAAGCACAATCGAGTGGGAATAATAGTATAAAATGATGAAACCCCTTAGGCATAGGCTTAAGGGGTTGTTTTTGTGTGGTTCTTTATCAAAGAGGATGGTACAATTTTTTGATTACCAGATTTCGTAAAATGCTCTTATTTATTCTTTTCGAATCCGCAAATAATACGTATAAGAAGTATCACAAATATAACCGGCACAAAAATAGACACTACTAATAATGGGATAGCCATAAGTAGATCATTATAATCATATTTATAATGAATTGCCGAATTTCATAATCTGCTCCCCAAAAAGTTATATTATTTCTTTTTATAGTCATCTATAGTAATGCCATTATTCTTAACTTGTTTACTGTTTGCTCTAATTAATAAAATAGCATTTACTAGAATTAAAGTGGCTAGCGTTATTGATACTGGTAAATTCAAAGTATTAAAGAAATTTACTATTATTAAGATAATCATTAGGAGAATGTTGAGTGTGTGATGCACAATCATTGCTTTATTCATTTAAACTTTTCCTTTCTTTTTCTTTATGCAATATGCTCTTAAAATTAAGTCTACGATGTATAGTAAAATTTAAAGTAGCGTGTATGTGTACTGAAGTGCGTAGTTATGACTACTATTTGTTCTTCTTATTTTCAATTTTACTTTTACGTTTTAAAAGGTTACTTAATAACCTTGATATTTTCCATTCAAAAAAACTTGCTATAGCTACAACTATATCTATTATTTTAATCACTAAACCAATAAGTATATCCAATTTTAGAACCTCTTTATATTTTTATGGCCATTTCGTACAATGTGTTCGATTATAGACACGTTAATTGGCTATTTAAAATAACTTGAGTATATTGCAATACCAATGAAAGCAGAAGCGATAAACCCATTACCAATGAAAGCGATATAAAATGTTTTCTTAGTCATAGGTCTAAGGCCGTTGGGCTTTACTTATTTTTTATTTTCCCAAAGAAATACGAATGTCCAAAAATAAACATAACCCATTATAAAAATAACCCCTAAAACAATAGCGACTGGTAAACGCATAGTAAATATCCTTTATGTATCATCAATTTAGTTTTCATTTAATGACACGGTCTCACCTTGAATTGTTTTTGGTTTTAGAAATCATATATGTATTTAAAAATAGTGTTAACATAGATGTAAAAATCATTAAACTGAATATAGATAAAGATAATGCAAGTATACTATCTTTGGTTAATATATTATAAATTGATAGTGCGATAAAAAATATATGCATAGGTAAGATAGTGAGGAAAATTGCTTTAATATTTGAGTTGCTTGTTCTCAATTTATCGTCTTTCATACCAATGCTCCTTGTCGCTTTTTAATAAACTACTTTGAAATAAGGCGTGTGTACGCAGAAATTCAAAGTGGTTTGTTATTTGATTTATTGTGCTTTATACTTACCTTTTTCCTTACGTTTAAATAGCTTGCCAATATATAATAAACTTTCTGGGATGACGCTCAATATGAAATCAATTGCTTTTATTAATATAGCTATGATCGTTTCTAATTTAAGACTCCTTTATGAAAGTGATTATTATGTCGTTTTATGTAATTTATTCTTGAAATATTTCGCTTCAGCATATAGCACAAATTACTACAAGATATGCCATTTGATTGATAGAATGCTACCATTTTTCAGTAACAGAATAGGTTTGCTAGTTCAGAACGATTTAAATTCTTTTTGTAACGCTCATATTATAGATCAGGAGCATGAACGAAATTAAAGGTAGGTTTAGTAAAGCCAATGTAGATTTTGTGTTTCTACAGTGTTTAAGTTAAATAATTTTGGATGGCCATTTATTCGTTCTTTGTAATAGGAGATATCCTTTGTATTTCTAACTAAAATATCCATGCCAGAGGGTGTGATAAGAGTGGCGCTAAATTTCATAATTAATAGGTCTGAATCTAAATATAACACCTTCCACTTACTAGTAAATGGTTTTAACCATCCTTTGCCTCTCCAAATAAATGACTCATTACGAAGTTTGTCATAGCCAGTAACACTTTTCAATTTATGATTTTTCTTATATTCTACTAAATCATTAAAAATGAGTGGAACATCCTTATGTAATGAATAAGTAATGGTAGGATTTTTATTTTTATCCGATTTCCACATGCTAAATGAAGTAGCAACAATTTTCCATTTTCCAGGAAGGTGTTTTTTATAATTCATAGGCTGTCACCTTTTCGCTAATTAAATTTGATTTTATAGCTAAACGCGGTACCAAAACTATAACAAAGGCATAGTTTATTAAGGCTTGCTTACCAAGTAGGATTATTTATGTGTATCTTCTATCGACAGACCATCTTCTCTTACTTTTTTACTATTAGTTCTGAATAAAAGCATAGCATTACTGAAAAATACAACGGTTTATATGATCGAAGTAGTTAGACCGCCAATATCTAAAAAATTCAAAGCGATTAGCGTCATCATAAGTACAATGTTGACTGTGTGGTGTAAGTATATCGCTTTATTCATTGTTTCCCTTCTAAATAAATGTTTGAATGAATCGCCATGACTAATCAATCTTTTAATTTCAAGATTGCGTTTTAACTTTATTATAAAGTATACCTACGCCATAACCACTGTAACCTATTTGATAATCAAATTTGAGAATTTCGATATAAGGGTTTTCTTCTAAAAATTCATTTACTTTTTTATTTAAGCCTTTTTCTGTCATCGCAGTAAAGTTTATAAATTTCATATGTGAACTCCTTTGCTATTGCTTGTTATTTTTATTATATTATACTCTGTTTTACCAAATTATTGTGCACAGTTTAAACCTAAAACTAATTACCTTAAACCATAACAAAATGTAAAGATTTAGCATAGTACTATTATTTTTGAAGGTATCATGAATAGCTTTCGAATTTTTGACCAAATCATTGGACTAGGGGTTTTTAATTTTTGTTATTAAATCGCTATTTTAATAGGTGCCTGACAAGAGGAAATACAGTCATTATTTATTGTGAATAATATCTTAAAGTGATTTGTATCGTTAACATAGAGAAGTAAACGTTAAAAAACGAGATGGTATAGTTGTAAAAAAGAGATATGATGATGGAATGCTATACCATTTTGCGTTCACCAGCCCCATTACGCGGTGCGATAGTGAGGGGTTTTTAGGTGTTGACTGATAAAGCCACCTGTTTTTCCTTCTTGTTGTGATTGCACAGCCAATGTGTAAAATATGAAACGATACAACCGCTAATTGTTGTGATAATGATATGAACAAAGATGCTCATCAGCATAGCACCTCATCTCTACGTCAATTTGACGCCTGAGAGATAAGCGATTTCATTATTATACTATCTTTAAATGAGAAAAATATTCCGTTTTTGATAAATGGGTATGTACTCCATTTTTCTTTCTGTAAAACTAACTGATTTTAGTGATAGAAATAGAATGAACCACTTCCATAAAAACCAACTTGAGCAGGTCATAAATATTTAAAATTTAGGGGATAGCTAAATACGAATGAAGTATTTTCAAAAATATAAAGCGCTAGAAAAAGTATTTTTCCGGATATATTGTATTGAGAAAATAGTTTGCTCAGATAGAAAAATCCTGCTTTATTTAAAAGGTAAAGCATCAAACATTAACTTAGTATAAATATAAATAAAAGTAAATCTGCCACTAAATATCTTTACTCATTAACGTGCAAATAACTATACACTCAATTTTACTTACAAATTAGAAAATAGACATCTTCACTAATAATATATAAAACCCTATAGCCATGATGGCATATAAACACCACATAAAGCGAAATTGTTTACCATTCATAGGTGCTGCGTCTTCAGTTCTCGACTTTTTAATCAGCTTATTTTGTAATAGTATAGTTGAATTTGAAGCTGATACATAAACGAAAACAATACCGAAAAGTACGAGTAGCAATGGGTCCATATTAATCCTCCAATACCATTAAATTAAGGTGAAATATTTATAAAGTTTAAAACATTTAGCATTCATTTTAAAATAACATAGATAGTGTTCAATGATAATAAATATTTAAATTAATATTTATAACATATTTGTTTTTAAAAAATATTATGGTAACATGTGGGTTGAATTAAATGACACGCAGGGGGGTACATCATGGGTTTAGTACTATGGATTATCGTTTTAATTGTGAATTTTGTGGAAGCTTTGTATTTGTTAGTTCAGTACATTAGATTGAAAATGCGTAACGCACCAGACCAAGCGTATAAAGACTTAGTAAGTTCACCACTGTGGTTGCTCTCATTAATTATTTCAATTATATTATTTATCATTGGAAATATATTAAGCTAAAAATAAATGAGGGGTGACGAGATGGGATATTATTTTACGGGAAATAAAGTAATCATATATTTATTAACTTTAGTCTTATTACAAAAAATTATTTTTAGCGTATTTGGTATTCAAGGATTTTCCATAATAAGTTATGTCATACATATTTTACTGATCTCGCTAGGGTTAGTTATCATTGGTATCTATTCGATTTTTAGAAAACTTGATCATTAGCCTACAGATTTCGCGTTCATTTTGTTATAGGAATGATACTTTATTAATATAACGCAATGTGGAGGTCTAACATGAAATTATCATCTATATGAATCAGTATCATGACGGGATGAATTATGTTTTTAGTAACCTTTTACACGGGTAACCAAGATTTATTAACCTCAAGCATAGTAGGCGTTGTAGGTTTAATTGGAAACATACTGATAGGAATTGATGTCAAAAAGAGATTGTAGTTATTAACATTCTAACAATGGCAAACTTGGGGCTAGGACAAATGATAAACTGTACACAGTCAAGCTCGGACAACTAAATAATTAAAATAACTTAACGGTCGCATTCATAGCTAAGCTATGGATTCGGCCATTTTTAATGTTATTCGATTAGTATTATAAAAATAGATATGATTAGTTAATTCAATTACTGCGTGTTCATAATTTTTAAAGATAAAATTCTTTTTACCTTTATAGGTTTCACTTTTCAGTGACTACTTTAAAGGGAGCATACCATGGATGTCTCAGACTTATATTTTTGTGGAAAGTAAATAAATATTAAAGGTGCGATATCATGCTTTCTTTTAACCTGATTTATCATTTTAGATGCGTGAGATTGACATTTAATTTTCGAAATAAGACGTTAGTTTGATTACTATCATTTTTATTACATTTGTTTATTAAAGCAAACTAGTCATGTTTTGAAAAATTGTAATACGTCAATATCTAAATCAAAGGGGGAGATTGGGATGGATAAAAATCTGAAAGATAAAACAAATTGGCTAGGGGGATTGCAATGGTTTTTCTTCATCTTTGCAAACATTGTAATCATACCTCTAACGATTGGAGAAGCATTCCATTTAAGCCAAGATAAAGTAGTCGCTACATTACAATATTCATTTGTGATTACTGGGATTGCTTGTTTGTTTCAAGCATTTTTTGGACATCGCAGAGCAATTATGGAAGGCCAATCCGGTCTATGGTGGGGGATTATTTTAACGCTAGTAACCACATCTGCTGCTCAAGGTATATCATTACAAGAATTGGGCGGTAGTTTAGCTGTGGGCATTTTTATTTCTTCAATTATTACCATGCTCATTGGATTAACTGGCCTTGGCCCGATGATTGCAAAATGGTTTAATTCTGGGGTCATGGGAACGTTTATGTTACTTTTTGGATTTACATTAATTAATATCTTTTTGAAAGGTATGCTTGGACTCCCGTTTGGGAACCAAACTTCTAAAATTGATTTACCTATTGCGTTACTTTCATTTATTATCGCGATTATCGTAATTATTTTTAATATTAAAGCTTCAGCAAACATTCGTAGTTATGGCCTTTTAATAGGTATTATAATAGGCTGGATTGCCTTTGTACTTATTTTTGGTACAAATAAAAACATGGGTAGTGCATCATTTAGCTTTACATGGTTCCCTTTAGGTCATCCTACGTTTAATTTGGGCATTATTACGACTGCGGTGATAACAGGTTTGTTGAACTTAGCAAATACATTTGGTGCTTTGAAAGGTACTGATGATATGTACGAGAAAGAAACGACACGTAAACAATATCGCCATTCTATTACAATTAGTGGTTTTTTTACTGGTATCGCCGGGTTCTTAGGTGTTGTGCCTTATGCACCATTTGTATCCTCAATCGGGTTTTTAAAACAAACACAAATTATTACTAAGTTGCCATTTATTATTGGAAGTATCATCTTTTTATTAATTGGTTTGATCCCTCCTATAGGCGAATTTTTCTCAACAATCCCGTTGAGTATAGGTAGTGCAGTATTATTTGTTGCATATTTACAATTACTTAATTCTTCATTTGATTTCTTTAAAAAATTAAAATTTAACTCACTTAATATTTACCGTGCAGCGATTCCAGTGTTCGTTGGGACTGTAGTTATGATATTACCTCCAGAGACGTTTTCATCTATTCCAAGTATTATTCGTCCGATATTAAGTAACGGCTTATTAGTCGGTATTATTTTATCTTTATTACTAGAAAATATAATTCAATGGGATAATATAAAAGAATAAAATGTTTTGAAAATTTTTAAAACGGATAGATATAAAATAGGTTCTTTATAAGGGGATGAGGAATATGGATAATATGATTGATCCACGTATTGGGCAACCATTTGTTTCCAAAAACGCAGCTGTTGCATCGCCTAATAATTTAGCAACGGTAGCAGGAAACAAAATTATGCAACAAGGTGGAAACGCAATTGATGCTATGGTGGCGGTGAATGCCACATTAGGTGTCGTGTTCCCGCATATGACTGGAGCTGGGGGAGATGCTTTTTGGCTCATTTACGATGCTAAGACTCAGCAACAATACGTTTTAAATGCTAGTGGACATTCAGTCAATGATGTAGATATTGAGCATTATCAACAGCAAGATTTTATTGATAATAGAGGGGTCAACGCAGCAATTACAGTACCTGGCGCAGTTGATGGTTGGTATGAAGCGCATAAACGATTCGGTAAATTATCATTTGCTGAATGTTTAGCACCAGCAATAGAATATGCTAGAGACGGATTTCCTGTGAGTGAGTCATTCGCACAATTTTCAGACGAAAAATTAAATATTTTAAGAAGATACGACGAAACTTCTAAAATATTTTTAAAAGACCAGGTATCTCCTTATTTGGAAGGAGATATTTTTTATAATCGTGATTTAGCAAATACACTTGAAGAAATAGCTGAAAAAGGTAGTAAAGCATTTTATCAAGGAGATATTGCAGATAAAATCGTGAATTATATGGAGAAAGAGAAAGGTTATATTACGCGAAATGATTTACGCAAACATCAATCACAATGGGAAGACCCGCTATTTATTAACTACAATGGTAAAACTGTAAGCTCGTTACCACCGAACTCAGATGGCATGGCTACACTTCAAATTTTAGGCATGCTTGATAACATTGCCAACGAAGAATTAGATAAAAGTAGCGAAGATTTTATCAATTGGTTTACTCGAGCAACCGTACTTGCTTTTGAAGACCGTAATGCTTACCTCACGGATCCAGACTTCAAGGATGTGCCCACTGATAAACTCCTAGATGCACAATATATCTCAGAACGCGCAGAAAGATTACAACAAGAATCTAAGCAAAAACCACCAGAAGAAGAAATTAATAGTGAAGGGGACACCACATTTAGTTGCGCTGCGGATAGCGAAGGCAATGTAGTTGGCGTCATCCAAAGTATATATTGGGAATGGGGTTCTGGTATTGTTCCAGAAGGCACAGGTTTCTTGCTTCAAAATAGAGGCGCCTTTTTCTCACTTGATAAAAATTCACCCAACCAATTAGAAGCCAATAAACGGCCTGGTCATACATTAACCTGTTCTATGGTTGAGGGCGATGACGGACCTGAATTGATTGTAGGGGCTATGGGTGGTGATGGGCAGCCTCAAACCCAAGCGACTTTAATTCGTAGAGTAATCGTTGAAAGTAGAAATATTCAAGAAGCGATTGATCAACCACGATGGTTATTAGGTAGGACTTGGGGAGAAAAACATAATGGATTAAGACTTGAGGGCAGATTTGATAAAAGCCTTATTCAAAAACTAGAAAAATTAGGCCACGCTCATGTCACCTTGATTGATAGTTATAGTGATTTAGTTGGCCATGCACAAGGTATTCAAATATTTAAAGACCGTTTTGAATCTGGGGCAGACCCACGTTCACATGGTTTAGCATTAGGATATTAAGGGGGATTTTAGTATGAATAAAAATATAAATCATAACTCAACACCACATCCAATAAGAGGAGACAAAGGTGCAACAGACGAAGGACCAAGAAATATCGAAAGAGATCTTCAAAATCCAGATATGATCGTACCTCCAGCAACAGACGGCGGCACACTAGATAATATGAAATTTTCATATTCTGATACACATGTACGTATAGAGCACGGCGGTTGGTCTCGTGAAGTGACTGAACGTGAATTGCCTATTTCTAAACAAGTTGCTGGTGTTAACATGCGTTTGACACCTGGTGGCGTGCGTGAAATGCATTGGCACAAAGAAGCGGAATGGGCGTTTGTAATCAATGGCGATGTGCGTGTAACTTCAGTGGACCAAGATGGTAAAGTTTGGATTGATATCGTGCATGAAAATGAACTTTGGTATTTCCCAGCAGGCATCCCACATGCTTTAAAAGGCATGGAAAATGGCGCTGAATTTATTCTAGTATTTGATAACGGAAGTTTTTCTGAAAATAGTACATTTTCAATTACAGATTGGTTCTCGTCTACACCCAATGATGTTTTAGCGAGCAATTTTGGTGTGTCATCGGAAACATTCGAAGATTTTCCACAAGGTGAAGCATACATCTATCAAGGTGAATTGCCAAGTAAGGCAGAGGAAGAAACGATTTTGAATAAAGTTGAAAAATCTCCTAATCCATTTACCTTTAAACTAAAAGATGTAGAATCTGTTAAAACTTCTGGTGGAGAAGTTTGGATTGCAGATTCAAATAATTTTAAAGCATCAAAAACTGTAGCTGGCGCTTTAGTTGAAGTAGAACCAGGTGGCATTAGAGAAATGCACTGGCATCCTAATGCTTCAGAATGGCAGTACTATATCCAAGGTGAAGCAAAAATGACTGTCTTTGCTGCTGAAAGCCACGCGCGAACGTTTAATTATCAATCAGGAGATGTAGGCTATGTGCCATTTGCGATGGGCCATTATGTCCAAAATACGGGAGATACAACGTTGCGTTTCTTAGAAATGTTTAAAGACGATCACTTTGCCGATGTATCATTAAATCAATGGATGGCTAATACGCCTAAAGATTTACTGAAAGAACATCTACCTTTAGACGATGACTTTATCGAAAACAACTTGAGCCATGACAAACACCCTAACGTAAAATTCGATAAACAAGATGAATAAATTGGATGTCTAAATAGCGTTTTAGACCTCTAGCCTTCATGACTTAAGAGCGGTGTAAGCAATCAAATCTGAACTTTGTGTTTCTATCCCGCTCTTTTTGATTACTGATATTTAAATTAAAAAATTAAATTAGTGAGCATAACGTTTAAATCTTAAATTTGGGGTAAAATTGTAATATGTAACTTTTATATTTGGTGAGATAGGTTTGTATTTTACTGGAGCCATCTAAAATATAAATGTATAGAATGACCAATAAAGATTAAAAGTGATGTAACAATTGACGGGGGGGTATAACAATGGTTAATGCTTATAATAAAGAGATTAAAATAGACAGAACAGATGAAATTCGCTCAGACGAAATTTCTAAAATGATAGAAGAAGGCGGACTTGGCGCTGATCAGTATTATGTTATCGATAAGCATCAAGCAGGTCACAAAAAATTGGTGGAGAATATCGATCAATTTCGTGAAGAATTAACGCAAATGGGCAATGATGAATTAGTAGACGTGTTGATTATTAACACACAGGAAAATACAAGTTCAAAGTATAGCCAAGCATTGATGATTATTAAACATGAAATTGTTAAGAGAATGAACACATAAAAGATGGAAACATAAAAATAACCCCACACTATTAATATTAGCGTGGGGGTTATTTTATGCATAAAATATTGATGTTAATCTGATTGAGTGGAAAGAAAACAATAAGTTGTTTTTAAATTTAGAATACAGCAAGGTTTGTGACATCACTGCTGGAGTTTATTAAGTGCCTTTTTAGGCACGTCGTGTTTAGGGATTTCTTCATAACTTTGTACGTGGCCAAGTTTAGCTTCTAACTTCAAGTAATGATTGGTTTTTAATGGTCTGTCATCAAAAGAATTGAAATCCATTGATTGTTTATTGCCTTTTGTATTATATCCATTCTGTTTATAATTATATGTGGTTATTCTTTCTCCATCGTCCATTTTTCTATGCGTAACTTTAGATGGTTTTTGCGTTTTTACATAATAATCCTCGTTTTGAATCAGTGGATTTAATTTTGCGAAATCTACTACACTGGCATTATCTGAATTTTTCTCTGCGTAAACTTTCCAAACAAAAAGTCCAACAAAGATAATTACAATTATAATAATAATACTCATCAGTGTTTTTAAAGGTTTATTCATATCTATTACCTCCTAAAAAGTGGTTAATTATAATGTAAAATTTATTTTCTTATTTTTCTATAATTTGAAGTAACAAAATAAGCATTTCATATAACAATTTTGTCATTCCTCTTTTGGTTATGAAAGTGAATATATCATTATCAACTTATTGTTTTAATAAAAAAACAAGTGCAAAACTTACCTATTTACAAATAAGGGTATACAAAAGCTAGAGTATTCGTTATAATAGGAATTAAGTAATTTAGTTCGTGAAATTGATTTGTAGTTTTATTCTTTTGAATTTACTCCTTTTGATTTTTTAGACAGATTACAAATATTCGTGCAAAAGCACATGGAGGATTTTTATTATGAATAACGGTACAGTTAAATGGTTTAACTCAGAAAAAGGTTTTGGTTTTATCGAAGTTGAAGGTGGAAACGACGTATTCGTACACTTCTCAGCAATCAACCAAGACGGCTACAAATCATTAGAAGAAGGACAAGCTGTTGAATTCGAAATCGTTGAAGGCGACCGCGGACCTCAAGCAGCTAACGTTATCAAATTATAATAACGCATAAAAAAGACGGGCATCGCTCGTCTTTTTTTATTTGTCTTAAATTAACTTTTAGGCACATTATCATGATTTGAACTATAAAGAAAAAGATGACTATATTACGGAACACTTCGTAATAAGTCACCTTTATGGGTGCGAAGATATGAAATCAGCTTGTGAGTTGTGATTTCTGGTTCGCATCTATTTTTTTGTTTCTAATAATAATGAATATAACATTGATTATACTGGCTAAAATACCAATTATTAATACATAATTTGATCCTAATCCTGTAATAAATAAACCACCTATAAAAGTACCTACAGTAGTACCAAAGTTGACAGCAGATAAATAGATACCGTTAGACAAATCAGGCGCATCAGGTGCGGACGAAGTAACCACGTATTGGGTAACGTTAGCAGAGATACCGGCCAGTGTTCCCCAAGCAATCGAAATAATCATCATTGGTATTAAGAACGAACCTAAACCAAACATAATAAGATAAATGACGATAAGTGCAAAAGGTAATGCTAGTATTGCTTTTTTAGGTATACTTGAAAGTAATTTACCAGCAATGATATTACCGATTATATTGGATGCACCATAAAGGAATAATATAATTGAAACAAAATCACCTGGTGCTTGCGTTACGATATTTAAAAAGTCTGTAAAGTAACTATAAACGCCAAATACAGCAGCGTTAAAAAGCGTGGATACTAGTATTGAAATCCATGTTAATGGACGTTTTAAAACACGTAATTGCGTACCATAAGTGATTGATGCTTTAGCAGGCATTTTTGGAACATAAATAAGTGTTAAAACAAGTACAGCAATATTAACAATAGCAAAGAATAATAGCGCAATTTGTAGGTTGAATTGTGTTGCTAAAAAGTTAACAATCGGCACCCCTACAACCATACCTGCTGAAACGCCGATGAATACACGGGCTACTGCTTTTGGTGCGTTTTCCGGTTTAACAGAATCAGAAGCTACTGAAAAAGCGAGTGAGATATAAACGGGATGGAAAATCGCTGGTATAATTCTTACGATTAATAAAACAGCAAAGCTCGTTGTAAACACAGAAACTAAGTTACTGATAACGAATATAACTAATACAATAATCATGACTTTCTTGCGTTCTACTTTAGATAATAACAATGGCATGATCGGGCCGGATATGGCAATACCTATTGCAAATATTGAAACTAACCAACCTGCAGTAGAGGTAGTAACATCAAACTGACTAGCAATTTGGGGTATTAAACCGATAAAACCCATCTCAGTATTTAATATACCGAAAACACCTATTGTTAGGATGAATATAATGAATTTGTTATTTTTCAAATCGATACGCTCCTAATTTAATAATTAATTATAGTGTAAAATTGATTTTTAGTTATAACAAATACTTATTGTTTATTTCTAGTTATTCACTATACGAATAACTATTTTTATAAATATTGGAAAGAGAAATTAATATATCAAGTAGTTTGAATATGTAGTTGTCGCTCTATATTTTGGGTTTAAGTCACGCTTAGAAAGATTTTTAGAAAGTTTTGAATTATAAATGTAATCAAGCAAATTGAAAAAGGACTAAACACTGTTAAATCAATGCTTAGTCCTTTTCGTCGGTTCTATTTTTACAAGAATACAATTTTTGAAATTTTCTTTTTCTATGGATTGCGTCCTTCGTTTTTATTATTTTGTTATAAATCCTTTAATATTATATTTCACGTGTATTTTCTGCTTTATTTTTCGTTTTTATAAGTAACGTTAAAATAAAGCCGATGATTAATAATATCGTAGTGAATGCAAATGCTGCATCAACACCTAGTACAGTCGCTTGTTGAGCAATATCGGTTTTTGTCTGACCTGGGCTAGGTGAATAATTAGTACGGACAATCGCCATAATGGTAATCATAATGGCAGTACCTATCGCGCCTGCAATAATTCTTAAAGAGTTCATAATAGCAGTGCCGTGCGAAATATTCTTACTTTCTAGTGCATTAATGCCGATTGTATTAAGTGGCATAATAATGAGTGCTACAGCAAACATACGCACCGCATAAATGACAATAATGTACCAATAAGGTGTTTCTGAAGTTAAGAAACAATGGAGTATCGTCATAATAATTAACAGTATAAAACCAGGGATGGCTAATACTTTTAGTCCATATTTATCATATATTTTACCTGTGTAAACCGACATAAAGGCGTTGACTACTGCGCCAGGTAAAATAACGAGTCCTGAGAGTATTGCAGAGAGTCCGAGTCCAGATTGTACATAGATTGGAATTAATAACGCTGGACCAACAATACCAATAAATAACACCATTGAAGCAAATGATGATAGTGAAAATGTACGGTTTGCAAATACGCGCATATTTAATAGTGGATTATCAATTCTAATTTGTCTTGTGACGAAAACTGCAACAATTAGGATACCTACGATAAGTGAGATAATCACGATTGGTGATGAAAATCCTAAATTTCCTGCACTACTAAAGCCGTAAAGCATTAAACCGAAACCGAGTGTTGAATACACAACAGAAGTTTTATCCAACTGTGTATGTTTTGTTTCGTTGTTACTTTCCACAAAAATTGCACCTACAATGAATGCAATGATAGCAATGAGCGCTACTACTATAAATGGTGCTCTCCAACTAAATGTATCGATTAGGAAACCAGTTAAAGTCGGACCGATTGCGGGTGCTGATTGAGCGACGATACCAGTTAGTCCCATTGCAAATCCACGTTTTTCAGCTGGAAATAGCGTGAATACAGTGAACTGCATGAGTGGTAATAGTATACCTGCACCAATAGCTTGGATTACACGTGCAAACATAAGTAATGCAAATGTAGGCGACAGTGCTGCTATGATAGAACCGACTAGGAATGCACTCATAGAAAAGATATAGAGTGGTCTCGTGTGGAAACGATCCATTAGAAAGGCTGTTAATGGAATCATAATACCATTAACTAACATAAATCCTGTTATTAACCATTGAGCAGTGGTATCAGTTATCTTTAATCCCGTGATAATGGCTGGCAATGCCGTGTTAAGTAATGTTTGGTTTAACATTGCTACAAAGGCACTGCTGAGCATAACTAATATAATGGTATTTCTCTTTTTGTTAGATATAACATTCTCCGACATTATAAATACATCTCCTTTTTATAACATCCCATCGATAAATTTTAATCACTTTAAGTTAGCAAAGCAAACCATTCGGTTTAAAAAACTAATGTTTTTTAAAAATTATTTTTACGAAAATAATATGCAAATAAAATAGGTCGGAATCTGTTGTCTTTTTTATATTATGAATAATAAAATAGTTACGTTGGAAGAGATAGAAAAATTTACTTAAACAAGATGCGTCAATATATAAATAATGAAGTAGATAAGTTACAAATGAAGCTTTTACGGCGTGTTTGTTTAGGGGATCGTGCCAAGCCATCACTCCATATCTTGTTTTCAAATAGGTTAAAAAGCCGCTTTTTAATTTATTGAGAGAATTGCACTTATGTGTGAGTTTAGTTTTCCAATTATTTAACTTGGACGTTTTTTATATAAAAAAAGAGACCCGTTTGGGTCTCTGATCGCTTTATAAGCGCTAAAGCGGCTGTGTCATTTTATCTAAGCGTAACTTTACCTAATTGATACAACATACGCTTTTTGAACCTGTGTGGCTTCTGTTATGCTCTGCTTGCGTTACAATATATTGAAACCGTGTCAGTTTCTAGTTCGTCTTCATTATGTTGAAACGTTAATCAAAGTGAATCATTTCTGATACATATAACGCGATACGTATATTTAATGAATGGACAGGATCTTCAATATTAGTACCAATCATATTACTACATTTATTAATTCTATATTTTACAGTATTTCTGTGAATAAATATTTTATCTGCTGTTTTCGTAATATCACACTGATTATCCATATAAACTTTTAGCGTTTGTTTTAATTCCACATCTTTCTTTGTTTTTGGATAACTCAACGGTCCAAGCGTATGTTTAACGAATGGTAATAACTTTTCTTGTGGAATCAATTGTAGTAGCTCTTGAATATCTTTGGAATGATATTGTGAGATAAATGCTTTTGTGCCGCTAGGTAATTCATTTTCAAAGGCTTCGTTAGCTTCGAAAAATGAAGAAGGCAACTGTGAAAATTCTGTCACTTCATTTCCGATACCAAATGAAATGCTATCGTCAAAATATTCACTGTAACTTTTTTGGATTTTTTTAAGGTATTCATAGTAATATTCATGGCGATTTTGTAATAATACCGCAAACCGATCATTACTAGGTAATTTATAAACACTAATATAAGAATCGATATCCGTTAATTTATGCTTTAACCAAAGGAAGGTGAGGTGATGACGTTCATTCAAATAGTAGCTATTTTCTAAATTATTTTTTTCATCTATACCACAAATGATAATTTGATAATAATCAGAAGGATAAATATAGTACTGTCTTAATAATTCAGAATGCTTTTTAATAGAAAGCGTTTGATCATTTTGATTATTGACTAATGATTCGAAAAATCGATTGATATCATTTTCTTCCGCTTCTTGAATCTTTGTATTTTTGTACAAAGCAAAACTCAACACACTGACAACTTGTTCGATGGTTAATAAACTAAATGGATAAGATAATTTATTAACTTGAGAAACCATTAAATAATATGGGAAATAAGTGTAACCTAATACTTTAAAAATGACATGATCTCTATTTTCGAAGACTAAATTGTTCTTGTCATATGTGAGTGCATCTTGGTAGTGGTTCATGAAATATTTGATATGTTCAGTCATTAAAGCATTGCCTTGTCTATAATGACGGCTATACGCTTCAGGCGCTTTGAAAGGATCAAATAAAATAATCGGTACGCCAAGTAATTTACTCATGCGATCGATCATTGTATCGATACTAAAGCCCTTGATTAATAATTGATTTAATTCTTGTTGTACCTGTAAAGCATAATTCAGTTTACCTGTTTCAGAATCTGATATAAATGAAGAAATTTCATGCGTGATTTCACCTAGATTCCAACTTTCAGGAATTTCAATTAATGGAAACTCGATTGAATCAGCGAAATCTATGACATCTTGATTGATTTCATGTAAAAATCTTGAAACTTTAATACCTAATCCAGCTGTGTGGATATCATTTAAGTCTTTAATTAATTTTTTTAAGTTATCCTGATTATCTTGAAATAATACGCCTGTCGTTAGAATAAAAGAATTACTCGATGTGAAATGTTTGATATCATTATTTTCAGTGATGTCTAAATTGGTTACTTCTGCTGATAAATCTCCGTTGTTATTGATTAATTTTAAACCTTTAAATTGGGGAACGGATAAAATTTCATTTAGGGTAGTCATCATAATGTCCTCCGTTTCGAATTAACACTAACATAACGCATGCTAATGTGTATAAATATATATAATGATTCAATCTATCTATAGCAAAGAATTTTGTCGATTTGTGATAATGATTGTTCAAAATGTTCAAAAAATATAATTTATAAAATTAATTATACACATATTTTGTTCGATTCCTATAATTTTATCAAATAGAAATGTCATTACTAACAAAGAAAAACGCTTACATTCATACTACACTTATAACTGAAGATTATACATCTAGTTATTAGCTTATTAAAGCAAAGGAGATATAAAGAGAATGGGAAGACAGGCGAATGATGCGGCATTAACAGAATCGGTTTTCAAAGAACGCGGTTATAATGAAGACATAATGCCAAAGACATCAGCACAAAGAAATAACTCCGCATTTAACTTTTTTACACTATGGATGGGGGCTGTTCATAATATACCTAACTACACTGCTGTTGGGGGATTCTTATTACTAGGATTGTCACCATTACAAGTCATATTTGCATTAATATTGAGTTCATTTGTTATTGCTTTATTACTGGTTGGGAACGGCTATGCGGGTTCAAAATACGGCATCCCTTTTGCTATGCAATTACGTCATACATACGGTGATGTAGGCGCTAAGTTACCTGGTATCTTACGTGGTGTTGTAGCGGGTATCGCTTGGTTTGGTTTGCAAACGTTTGCTGGATCACAAGCACTATTAATTCTATTAAATAAAATATTCCCAGGCTTTGCTGATATTGGACAAGGTATATCAATCCTTGGTATCTCTGTTCCAGGACTTATCGCATTTCTAATATTTTGGGCTATTAGTTTCGCAATTGGCTTTGGCGGTGGGGATATTTTAAATAAATTCACTGCTATTTTAAATCCACTCATTTACATTGTATTTGGTGGTATGGCTATCTGGGGTGTTATGGCTGCAGGTGGCGTTGGCAATATTTTAGATTATGAAATTTCTACAAAATCAAGTGGTATTATTTACCCAGCAATTTTATCATTTATTTTAATTTTCAACTCATTATTAGGTGTATGGGCAGGCCCTGGTTCAAGCGTGTCTGACTTTACCCAAAACGCAAAATCTACTAAGACACAAGTTGTTGGGCAAATCTCAGGTATCGTAGTTGCACATATTTTATTTGCAATTGCGAGTGTGTTCATCATTATTGGTGGCTCAATTTATCTAGGTCATCAAGAATGGAATATATTAACGATTATTAATGAATGGGATAACTTCTGGGCCATTCTGATATCAACTGGCGTATTATTGATGACTACTATTTCAACTAATGCGACAAGTAATATCATCCCGGCAGCATATCAACTCAGCGCACTTTTACCAAAATGGATCAACTATCGCCGTGGTGTAGTTATCGCCTCAGTCTTGAGTGTTGTAATTATGCCATGGAAGATGATGGAAGAAGAAGACAGTATTTTCTTATTCCTAAATGCGATTGGTGCTATACTAGGTCCAGTAGCAGGTGTTATGATTGTGCATTTCTATATTGTGTCTAAATGTCACATTGATATAGATAAGTTGTATTTTGATTTGAAAGATAAAAACCACGACATACCACGTATTAATGTTTCTGCGTACATCGGAACGGTTGTTGGTGTAGTTGTTTCATTACTAGGCTTCTTACCAGCATTTACTGTGATATCAGACTTTTCATGGTTTATAGGCTTTATCATAGCCGGTGGTGTTTACTTAATTTTACATTATGTATTCCACGCAGATAAGAGAAAAAAAGGAGGAGTAGATTATAATGAAATATGATTTAATTATTAAAAATGGTTTGGTCATTTTAGAAGATGGGGAGCAACAAGTTGAAGTCGGCGTTAAAGACGGTAAAATTGCTGCTATTGGACAAGAATTAGGAGAAGCTGAACAAGTCATCGACGCACAAAATCAAATCGTTTCACCTGGCATGGTAGACGCACATGTGCATATTACTGAACCAGGCGGTGGATACCGTGATGGATGGGAAGGTTATGTGACAGGAACAAACGCAGCTGCTAAAGGTGGCGTAACTTCATTTGTTGAAATGCCATTAAACCAAGTTCCAGCTACAACAGACAAAGCATCTATCCAAGCTAAATTTGATGCAGGTAAAGATGAATTATCAGTTGATGTTGCAAGCTATGGTGGTCTCGTGCCGTATAACTTAAACGGCGGTATTCAAGAACTAGATGAAGCTGGTGTAGTTGCTTATAAAGCATTCTTAGCTACTTGTGGCGATCGTTCTATTGAAGGCGACTTTGAAAATGTTGACGATTATTCATTATACGAAGGTATGAAACAAATTGCTAAGACTGGAAAAATCTTATCAATCCATTCTGAAAATGCTACAATCACTGATCGCTTAGGTGAAATTGCCAAAGCAAATGGTGAAACTACATTAAGTGCTTATGTAGATAGTCGCCCAGTATTTACAGAAGTTGAACCTATTCGTAAAATTATCTTATTCGCTAAAGAAACAGGTTGTCGTGTGCATATCGTACATGTTGCTTGTGAAGAAGGCGTAGACGAAATTATTAAAGCACAACAAGAAGGTGTAGACATCACTTGTGAGACATGTACACATTATTTATATTTCTACAAAGAAGAATTAGATGAAATTGGTCCAGTTGTTAAATGTTCTCCACCAATCCGTGAACAATCACGTTTAGAAGGTATGTGGAACCGTGTATTAAATGGTGATATTAGCTTTGTAACTTCTGACCATTCACCATGTACACCAGATTTAAAAGATACTGACAATGCATTTGAAGCATGGGGCGGTATTGCTGGATTACAAAATAACGTAGACATCTTATTTGACGAAGGTGTCCAAAAACGTCAAATGTCATTACAAAAATTTGCTGATATTATCGCAACAGCACCTGCAAAACGTTTTGGTTTAGATACAAAAGGAAGCATTGCAGTAGGTAAAGATGCTGACTTCGTATTCATTAAACCTAATGCATCATATACGTTACAAACTGAAGACTTAGCTTACCGTAACAAAATGAGCCCGTATATCGGCCGTGAAATTGGTGCTCAAGTTACACAAACTATTTTAAGAGGTCAAGCAATTTATAGCAAAGAAGCGGGTATTTCAGATAAACGTATTGGACGTTTTATCTAAGTATCATTTGACTTACCATAAATTTTAAAATAATAAATTTGAATCCCTTTCAAAGTTTTTCGCTTTGAAAGGGATTTTTCTATTTTCATAAAGTGTGAAGTTAGTTTGATTACTTAGCTCTAGGGAATAACATGACATATTATAGTTTTATAATAGAACATTTGAACACTTGATAATAAGTAGTGTGTACTTAAATTTATCGAAACAACACAAGTATATAAAATAACTAAAAGCATAAGATAATTAGAATTAAAGGGGCTGTAATCATTGGAAAAATTAGTGTCATTTTCGGATTGGCTTTGGGGGTATCCACTCGTTTTATTGCTTTTATTTGCGAGTGCGTTTTTAACCATTAATTTAAAATTTCTTCAATTTCGACATTTTTTTTATATGTTAAAGCAAACATTTGGTAGCGTTAATCAAAAACCTAAAGGGGAGGGGACCATCACGCCTCGCCAAGCATTAACTTCGGCCTTATCTTCTACTGTAGGTGCAGCCAATATTGTAGGGGTGCCTACTGCAATTATGATGGGAGGCCCTGGCGCAGTTTTTTGGATGATGGTTATTGCTTTTTTAGGTATGGCTTTAAAATTTAGCGAGAATGTCTTAGGGGTACATTATCGTGAAAAAAATAAAAAGGGTGAGTTTGTAGGTGGGCCAACCTATTATATGAAAAAGGGATTTAAAAATAAGAAGCTAGGTGCGATATTTTCTCTAGTATTTGCATTTGCATTAATGATTGAAATTGTTCCAAGTATCATGGTTCAAGGCCATTCTGCAGCGAGTACAATGCATGACACTTTCAATATACATATGGGTGTTTCAGGCGTTGTATTAGCAATACTTGCAGCCTTAGTAGTATTTGGCGGTGTGAAACGTATCGCTTCTTTCGCTGAAAAAATTGTGCCAATTATGGTCGGGCTTTATTGTTTTTTTGGATTTTTAATCATTTTGATGAACATTGGTCACGTGCCTAATGTTATTTTATTAGTCGTAGAACAGGCATTTAACCCAACGGCTGCTGTAGGAGGAACATTTGGTGCGGCGTTAGCGACTACAATTCGCTGGGGATTCGCCCGAGGTATTTATTCTAATGAAGCAGGGCTTGGCACATCATCGATTGCCCATGCGGCCGCTAAAACAGACCATCCGGTTCGACAAGCATTTTGGGGGATTAGTGAAATAGTCGTGGACACTTTACTCATTTGTAGTACAACTGCATTTGTGGTTTTGGTTTCAGGGGTTTGGAAAGCGAACGATGCCAAAGCGCAGTCTGCAGCACTAACCGCAAGAGCGTTTGAAAATTCATTTGGTGAATTTGGTAGCATGATGGTGTCTATTTCAATGATGTTCTTCGTATTCTCAACTGTTATTGTTGTCATTTTTTATGGATCAAGAATGGCGGAATTCTTATTTGGGCTCACAGCTGGGTGGATTATGAAGGGGATATACGTGCTCTCTATGATTGTAGGAGCATTAGGCGCAGCACAACAATTGTGGGACTTGCTTGACTTGGCGCTTGCTGTTGTACTGATCCCAAACGTCATAGCCGTACTTATGTTATCGCCAAAAGTAAAGTCATTAACTACAGATTTCTTTAAAAATTATAAGTAAATTTTAAGATTTAATCTAAAAAGTACCAAATCTCGCATACAGCGTTACTACCAAGTGAAACGTCGTGCTTCACTTTTAAGGTAGGTTAAACATGTATGTAAGGTATGGTAATTTTATGGATAAACGCCTGTGTTAGCTATTTGGGTGTTGCGTCGGTAAATGGTCAACGATATTATAATCTAGAATATTGGTTTGATTATTATTTATTTCTAACGTACTGAAACTACCGTTTATGAGTTTAGTTATCCCTGGGCTTATTTTTCCATTTGAAAAGTAATGAAAAATTGCTTTGATAAAAGCGCCGTGAGAAATGATTAAAATATTTTGATTAGCGTGGTCTTCATGCACAGTACGCATACCGTTTAAAAAACGGTCCGTAATCATTGACTCAGTTTCTTTGTTTGGATAATTGCGATCAGGAAATTGTAAGGCGCGTTCGTGTTGCGTAAGACCTTCTGCGTCACCAAAGGCAACTTCTATAAAAGAAGCCATTTCATAAAGTGGAATATCTAATTTTTGCTGGATAATTTGACCGGTTTCTTTGGCTCTTAGTAAGGGACTTGTAATAATAAGATCCCATTCATTTGGGGTTAAGCACTCGCCACATGCTTGTGCTTGTAATATACCCGATTCATTTAGTGGGATGTCAGTACGACCTTGTAATTTGCCAGCAATATTCCAATCTGTTTCGCCGTGTCTGATAAAACATATTTTTGTCATTATAATTCAACCTTTATTATGTATTTTAGAGTGATGTGTGCCCTATACAGCTTGGCACTTTTTTCAATCATAATATATCTATATTCAAATAATTTAAAATACGAGCTACCTCAGATGATCGGTGTTAGAGGTCACTCGTATCGTTTGCTATTGACTTCAATTGTAAAATTAAACGTCTTTATGCTTCTAATGTGGTATCGATTTTAGCTAATTCAATTGTCGTTTCAATCAGGACATTAATACCTTTTTCAATTTCTTTATCTGTTACAGATTCTTTTGGAGAATGACTGATGCCATTTTTACAAGGAATAAATATCATACTTGTTGGACAAATTGGTGCGAAATTCATTGCATCATGGCCAGCACCACTGTACATATAACGATAATGATATCCCAATGTGTTACAACTTTGTTCAGAAATCTTTGCAATGGTTTGATTAAAACGACGTGGTTGGTCTTGTCCTAAATCTTCTAAGTCATAGCTTGTTTGTCGGTGATTTGTAATCGTATCGATATGCTGTTGCATTTCTTTGACGACGGTTTCGCGAACACCTTCGTCTTTACCACGTATGTCGATAAGCAGTGTAACCTCACCAGGGATAGCATTCATTGTATTTGGATAAACGCTTGCATATCCTACCGTTGTCACGATTCCTTTATCATGATATGCCCGACCTAAAGCTTCGATTTTTAAAATGATTTCGGAGGCGGTAGTTAGAGCATCGGTCCGCATTGGCATAGGCGTTGAACCTGAGTGACTTGTAACGCCTTGAATTTTTAATTTGAAGCGATGTGGTGCAGCAATATCCGTTACAATCCCAATATCTTTTTGATTATTTTCAAGAATAGGACCTTGTTCAATATGCAACTCTAAAAATGCTTTAATTTTATTTCTTTCAAATAGAGCCGCTTTGCCGTGCATATCTTGTGCTAAAGGGGCCACAATGTCATAGAGTACATGACCATCATTATCTTTAATCGATTTCATATCTTCTTTGGTCATCTTACCAGTAAGATATTTGCTACCTAATGTCGCTTCGTTGAAACGTGTAGATTCCTCACAAGCAAAAGCGATAATAATAATAGGATGGTCTGTTTCGATATGATGTTCATTTAAATGTTCGACCACTTCAAGAGCACCTAACACACCGAGTAGCCCGTCGTATTGTCCACCATCTTTTACGGTATCAATATGTGATCCTAAAACAACTGGCTTTAGAGAAGGGTTTTTACCTTCTCGGCGTGCAATAACATTTCCAAAGAAATCAAAATAAACATCGAGACCCGCTTTTTGACACAGCATTGAAAATCTTAACGCAGCAACACGTTCAGGATGACTGAAAGCAATTCGGTTAATACCGCCGTTGTTTGGATTTCGCGCAAAATTATTAAATGTTTGGAAGTTCTCTATTACATTTTGTAAGTTCATCGTTTGTCCCCTTCGCTAATCTATTAAATTTGATTTAAAAATTGTACAGCTTGTTTGTATAATGTTTTACTCATTGAACTAACTTCACGATCAAAATCATGATTATCTTGGTTTAAAGTTTCAAAATGACTATTTGCAACTAATTTATGCACATGTTCACTTTCACTATAAGGCACATCAGGGTCTCCTGTACAGTGTACAATAAAGGTAGGAGGGAAATTTTTCAATACTTGTGGCGGGATATTGTAAGCACTATGTGTAGAGGACTCAATTCCCAGATAAGCAAGCCATTTCGCTTGACCACGAACATATAAATAAATAGGATACCTTGTTTGTAATAGGCCTGACGTTAGTGGGTGTGCTTGTATAAGTTGATTCAATACTGCAGGCGTGATTTGAGTAGATAAATCTTGGTATTGTTTATTTGGTCTTAAAAATGAGGGTACATGTATACGAGCGTAACCATAAAAATCAATAATCCCATCTATTTTACGATGACGTGCGACCATCATTGCTAAATAAGCGCCAGCAGAGCGACCAAAGGTAAATAAAGGTAACGAAGGATAAAGCGATTTGAAATGATCATAATTGCTGAGTGCATCTTCAATAATCGTATTGATATTACTTTCTGGAGCAAGTCGATAAGATACTAACGCGACATGATAGGATTCAGTCAAAATTTCAATATAATCTTGTGGTAAGTCGTTTGGTTGACCAAATATGAGCCCGCCGCCATGGAAATATATAATCACACCTTTGGGGTTTTTACTTTTCGTTTTTATTATGGTATATGGTAATTGAAAGCCATCGCTTGATTGACAAGTTGCTTCTACTTGAGTCAAATGGGTTAACCTCCTGTTAGATATATTTTGCTAAATATAGTATCTCAAATAAAAAATAAGGCGTATTTGTATAAATCGAATAAAAGTAAAGCATATTATTGTTAGAATTGTGAATGATAAGTGTAATGTAAACGCTTATAATTGTATATGAAATGAAAAAGGAGTTGAATTACATGGACATCCGATCTTCTTTTGAGGCTCTAGACAAAAAATTTACTGCGTTTGGCGGTTTGACTGGTGGCGGGATTACACGCTTACTTTATTCTAAAGAATGGTCAAATGCGGTTCACGCATTAAAAGAAACATTAGAAAAAGATGGATTTGAAACACAGTTCGATAGTGTCGGTAACTTAAAAGGACGTATTGAAGGTAGCAAATATCCTGAAGAAACAATTATGTCTGGTTCACATATTGACACAGTAGTTGAAGGTGGCCATTTAGATGGTCAATTCGGTGTGCTAGCAGCAGTTGTTGCTATGCAGTCATTGAAAGCAGAATATGGACAACCATTACGTTCATTAGAAATACTAGCGTTAGCTGAAGAGGAAGGCAGCCGTTTCCCATACGCTTTCTGGGGAAGTAAAAACTTCTTCAACTTAGCTGATAAAGCTGACGTAGACGCAATTGCTGATGGCGAAGGTGTCGCTTTCAAAGATGCGATGCGTGAATCTGGTTTTGATTATCGTACAGAAGATAATGATTATAACTATATTAAATCATTTATCGAAGTCCACATCGAACAAGGTAAAGTCTTAGAAAATGAAAAAAAATCAATTGGTGTCGTTAATGGTATCGTTGGTCAAAAACGTTATACAGTTAACTTAAAAGGTGAAGCAAACCATGCTGGTACTACACCGATGGGCTTGAGACAAGATGCAGTGGTGGCATTTAGTAAAATTGCTAACCAATTAACAGATCGTGCAAGAGAAATAGGTGACCCATTAGTTATTACATTTGGTCGCGTAGATCCAGTACCTAATACGGTTAACGTAGTGCCAGGAGAGGTCACTTTTTCAATCGATTGTCGTCACATTAACCAAGATGAACTCAATCAGTTTGCTGAAGAAATTGATACATGTATCAAACATGTATCTGAAGAAGAAGGCGTTCAATATGACATCGACTTATGGATGGATGAAGCACCAACGCTTATGGATGAAAGATTAGTTAATGAAATACAAAAAGCTGCTGAAACAGTAGTTGGTGAATCAGAGTGGAAATTAATGTCTTCTGGTGCTGGGCACGATTCTCAAATTTTCGCTAAATATATACCAACTTCAATGTTGTTCGTACCATCAATTAATGGTGTGAGTCACAACGTTGAAGAAGAAACGAATGTTGAAGATTTAGTTAAAGGTATTGAAGTGTTAAAACAAGTATTATATCAACTTGCTTATCAAGCATAATATTTGGGAATAAGCAACTAGAACAACATCATTGAGCTATATAAATAAACATGGTTCAACAAACTTTTTATAGATAAAAGCACAAAAATTTTTAATACAGATAAAGAAAAGGAGCATTTTATTTATGGGTTATATCAATCATAATCAAGGTTATAGAGAAGGTTTATTAGAAACACGTTCAGTAATTAAAAAGGACAATTATGCAGTTATTACACCAGACGGTTTAGTAAATAACGTAGTACCTGGTTTTGAAGATTGCGACGTAACTATTTTAGGTTCACCAAGATTGGGTGCGCGCTTCGTAGATTACCTAGTAACATTAAAAAATCAAGGTGGTAACAGACAAGGATTTGGTGGTGACGGCGTTCAAACATTTATTTATGTTGAATATGGAAATATCAATGCATATGCAGACGATAAAAAATATGAACTAAGTGCAGGTGGTTATTTATACGTACCATCTCATCAAGTTATGACATTTGAAAACAGCAACCAAAACAACGACAGCCGTGTATTCTTATACAAAAAACGTTATCAACCATTAGAAGGTTATACACCAGAAGTTGTAACAGGTAACGTCAATGATATGGTTCAAGAACCATATGAAGGTATGGAAGAAGTGAAGATTCTTGATTTACTACCAAAAGAATTAGCATATGACATGAATATTCATATCTTATCATTTAAACCAGGTGCTTCACACGGCTACATCGAAACACACGTTCAAGAACATGGTGCTTACGTATTAAGTGGACGTGGCATGTACAACTTAGATAACGAATGGCAACCAGTTGATAAAGGTGATTACATCTTTATGGGCGCTTATGCACCACAAGCAACTTATGCTATTGGTTTAGACGAACCATTCGCTTACATCTATTCCAAAGATGCAAATAGAGATATAGAAATTTAAGGAAGGTTGTTAGTCATGGAAGAGGAAGCATTAGTATACGTCGAACGTGGTAAACTGCGCCAATTATTCAAAGAGAAACTAACACGTGCAGGTTTGCCTGACGCGCAAGCTGAAAAAACAGCGGACTTGATGATTTTTGCGGATGAAAGAGGCATTCATTCACATGGTTCCGTCCGAATGCAATATTATGCAGAACGTATTGCGAAAAAAGGTTATAACTTGGACCCAGATTTAAAATTCACTAAAACTGGTCCATCAGCAGGCACATATTTCGGCGATAATGCTGTAGGTCACTATGTTGCTTATGAAGCTATGGAAGAAGCCATTGGATTAGCAAAATCCAGCGGGATAGGTATGGTAGGTATCCAAGAAATGGGGCACAGTGGCGCAATCGGCTATTTTGCAGAACAAGCTGCAAAACAAGGTATGGTTGCATTAACTGTATGTCAGTCTGATCCAATGGTTGTGCCCTTTGGTGGTACAGAACCATATTTCGGTACGAATCCAATTGCTTTCGCCTCACCAAGAAAAAATGGCGAACCCATATTGTTTGATATGGCAACAACAGTGCAAGCATGGGGTAAAATATTAGATGCACGATCTAAACATAAATCAATACCGAATACCTGGGCAGTAGACAAACAAGGCGAGCCTACAACAGATCCATTCGAAGTAGCTGCGTTGTTACCTGTAGCTGGACCAAAAGGTTATGGTTTGATGATGATGGTAGATATCCTAGCAGGCACTTTACTAGGATTGCCATTTGGTAAGCATGTCACTTCAATGTATGAAGATTTAAGCCAATATCGTAGATTAGGACAATTTCATATCGTGATTAACCCAGCATATTTTGGTGACGAAACACAGTTTTTAACACAAGTTTCTGACATGGTAGATGAATTGCATGACATTGAACCTGCTAAAGGTTTTAATCAAGTATATTATCCAGGTGAGATTCAAGAAGAAGTTAAAAAACGTTATGCAGAGAGTGGCATTCCAGTTGCCCAAGACATTTATGATTATTTAATATCTGATGAGATATATTAGATAGGAATAAAAGAAGTGAACGAGATAATTTAATGTAATAAATGGTAACTTACGACATTTAGCATGGTGCGTCTTTAGTAACTTCTTTTTTTACTGCTTGAAAACACTTTGTTTATTAAAAAAATACACAATTTTTGTAATAAGGAGGTTGAAATATGCGCGTTTCTAAAAATGATTTATTCGATTTAATGAAAAATAAATTGGTTAAAGCGGGCTTAAATGAAGATGCTGCAAAAGATGTTGCAGATGTTTTAACTTTTGCAGATCACAGAGGTATTCACTCTCATGGTGCTGTTAGGGTGGAATATTATGCAGAACGTATCGCAAAAGGTGGTATTACTGCTAACCCGAACTACCAATTTGAACAAACTGGTCCTTCTACTGGTGTATTTGAAGGAGATAACGGTCCTGGACACCAAGCAGCAAAAGAGGCCATGGAGAAAGCGATAGAAATGGCTAAAGAAAACGGTGTAGCAGTTGTAGGTGTTAAACATATTTCACATAGTGGTGCGTTAGGTTATTTCGTTGAAATGGCATCTAATGCAAATATGGTTGGTTTAAGTATGTGTCAATCGGATCCAATGGTTGTACCGTTTGGTGGCACAGAACCTTATTTTGGTACGAACCCAATTGCATTTAGTGCACCATCTAACGATGATCGTATCATTACTTTTGATATGGCTACAACAGTTCAAGCGTGGGGCAAAGTGCTTGATGCTAGAGCCAAACACCAATCTATCCCAGATACATGGGCAGTTGATGCTAATGGTGAGCCAACAACAAACGCAAGAGACGTTCATGCGCTTGTACCGGTCGCTGGACCAAAAGGTTATGGTTTAATGATGATGGTGGATATCTTATCAGGTAGTTTACTTGGCGTACCACACGGTGTGCACGTTTCATCAATGTATAAAGATCTAACTAAAGGCCGTGACTTAGGACAGTTACACATCGTAATCAATCCTGCATTCTTTACAGATTTAGATCAATTTAAATCACGTATTTCAACAATGTTAGATGAGCTTAAAGCACAACCAGCAGCAGAAGGTTATGGAGAAATATTCTATCCTGGTGAGCGTGGTCGCTTACGTAGTGAGAAATATGATGAAACAGGCATTGAAATTGTGGATGAAATTTACGATTACTTAGTGTCAGAAGATGTGCACTTTGATCGTTACCACGGAAAAAACAGATTTGCAGAATAATAACGGAGGAATAGTATGTTATATACAATAATTAAAGAAAACACGTACCAAGATTCGATTGTACTAATGTTATTATCGAATAAATTATCTGCTATTGATGGCGTGAACCAAGTATCAATTATGATGGGAACGCCTGCGAATAAAGACATTTTTAGATCTTCAGGATTTGATACTGAAGCATTAGATAATGCTAAACCAAATGATATCGTTGTCATTGTAGATACAGATGATGAATCAAAAGTAGACGAAGTAAATGAACAAGTAGATGCTGAGCTAAAAGGCAAAGGCGACGACGAAGATAAATCTCAAAAACAAGATGAAGCTTCAAACTGGAACCGCGCTTTAGAATTAGCAAATAATCCAAACTTAGCATTAATTTCAATCCCAGGACAATACGCTGCAATGGAAGCTGAAACTGCTTTAAAAAACAATTTAAACGTATTTATGTTTAGTGATAATGTCGCTAAAGAAGACGAAGTACGCTTAAAACAAATGGCGCATGATAAAGGGTTATTAGTTATGGGACCTGACTGTGGTACAGGTATTATCCACAGTTTACCACTTGCATTCACTAACATCGTTAATGAAGGAGATATCGGCGTTATCGGTGCTTCTGGTACAGGTATTCAAGAAGTAACAACCATCATTGACCGTGAAGGTAAAGGTGTTACAAATGCAATTGGTACAGGTGGCCGTGACTTATCAACAGAAGTCGGCGCTATTACAATGCTAGATAGTATTAAAGCGTTAAATGCTGACCCTAAAGTTAAAGTCATTACTGTTATTTCTAAGCCGCCAGCTAAAGAAGTTGAAGAAAAAGTATTAAATATGTTACGTAACATTGAAAAACCAGTGGTTACATTATTCTTAGGTGCTAAACCAGCATTTACTGAAGAAAATATTTATCACGCTTATACACTAGAAGAAGCAGCACGTGTATCTGTTCAATTATCTAATGATGAAACGCCTCAATTTAATCCATCATTTAAAGCAGACCTTGATATTACGTTTGCTGATAACCAAGATGGTATTAAAGGTTACTACTCAGGTGGCACGTTAGCATCAGAAGCTGCTATGTTAGTCAAAGATACATTAGGAGATAATTCAGGCGCAGAAACACCAGAAGGATTCTCTTATAAAGGTGGAAATCATGAAATCATTGACTTAGGTGATGATATTTATACGCAAGGTAGACCACACCCAATGATCGATCCTTCAAAACGTATTGAAATGTTAGAAACTTCATCAGATGACCCATCCACTGCTGTCATTATGTTAGATAACGTGATTGGTTACGGTAGTCATGATGATATGGCAAACGAACTTGCGCCTACAATCAAAGCGATTTTAGATAAAGTAAACGCTGAGGGCCGTTCATTGGCGATACTTACTACAGTTGTAGGTACACAACATGATCATCAAGGTTATGATAGTCAAGTTAACACGTTAAAAGAAGCTGGCGCAATTGTTTGTGAAACAAACGACCAAATGGTTCGTACTGCACTTAATTTAGTAGGCAGCAGTGTTGAACAACCAATGTTAGAAACAAAATCATTTGAATCAGAACCAGTTGATTTAACTGTGGATGAAAAAATAATGAATTTAATCAACATGAAACCAAGCGTTATTAATATTGGACTGAAGAGCTTTACTGAAGCAATCCAAGCAAGCGATGCACCAGTCGTTCAATTTAATTGGCGCCCAATTGCTGGTGGGGATGAAAAATTAATGAAAGTACTTCAATTCTTAAACAATTATGAAGGAGAGACGGTATAAAATGGGTTACAAAACAATAGATGAAGCTAACCAAGCAGTCATTGACAAGATGATTGCAGCAGCGCCATTTTTAGTAGATGTAGTGCCTGCTAAATCTAAAATTCCTGAACTCAAAGAAAATGTATTATTACATGCTGGTCCACCAATTAAATATGAAAATATGACGGACCCAATGCAAGGTTCTTGTGTAGGTGCCATCCTTTTCGAAGGATGGGCTGACAATGAACAAGGTGCACGTAAGTTATTAGAAGAAGGACAGATTACTTTTATCCCATGCCACCATGTAAATACAGTTGGCCCAATGGGTGGTATTACTTCTGCTAATATGCCTGTACTTGTTGTTGAAAATAGAGAAACAGGTAATGAAGCGTATTGCCAAATGAACGAAGGTATTGGAGCGGTATTACGTTTTGGTGCTTACAATGAAACTGTAATCAATCGTCTTCACTGGATGAAAGATGTTTTAGGCCCAGTTTTAAGTAAAGCATTACACAAAATGGATGACGGTTTAAACGTAAACGTATTAATTGCTAAAGCTATTGCAATGGGTGATGAATTCCACCAACGTAATATTGCAGCTTCATTAGCATTCTTAAAAGAAGTGACGCCAATTATCTCGTCATTAGAAGATGTAGCAGCAGAAAAACGTACAGAAGTACTCCAATTCTTAGCAGATACAGACCAATTCTTCTTAAACGTAGCAATGGCTACAGGTAAAGCGATGATGGATGCAGCGCGTACAATCGAACATGGTACGGTTGTTACTGCTATGTGTCGTAACGGGGAAAACTTTGGTATTCGTATCGCTGGTATGGGTGACGAATGGTTCACTGCGCCAGTAAACACGCCTCACGGATTATTCTTTACAGGTTATTCTGCCGAAGATGCAAACACTGATATTGGTGACTCTGCAATTACTGAAACAATCGGTGTTGGTGGTATGGCAATGATCGCTGCGCCAGCAGTAACTCGCTTTGTTGGTACTGGTGGCTTTGACGACGCTTTAGACATCAGTAACGAAATGACTGAAATTTGCATCGGTGAAAACCCTAACTTTGCAATCCCTACATGGAATTTTAGAGGGGCATGTTTAGGCATTGATGCCCGTAAAGTTGTGGAAACAGGTATCACACCGGTTATTAATACAGGTATCGCTCATAAAATTGCTGGATATGGACAAATTGGTGCAGGTACAGTTCACCCACCAATTGAATGTTTTGAAAAAGCAATTACTGCATACGCAGAGAAATTAGGCTTTAAAGCGTGATTTTTCGCGCAACTGCTATAGGCGATATTGCCAAGGAAATATTAGAAAATCGAAAGACATTTTATGTGCACAGTATTTTTAAAAAAGGCTTCAATATTGTAAATGATGCGCAAGAGCTTATATTTATAGGTACTGATGAAAACGGTATGTTTCCATTCGGTATATTAGTGGACCAACAAACGAAACATAGTTTGCTTAATGAAATTAAATTAAACCAACAACTCACAATAGGTCCTAACACGATTCATATAAGTAAAACATGCCAACTCGTTTGGCATGTTGCATCATTGCCATTTAAAGACCTCGTTGACAGTGTAAACACTGATAACCTTAAAGCAAATTTATCGACATATGATTTTACGATGTATGATGATGGTGACTTTGACCGCCAAACAATGAGCCGAATCATGTACGCATTAGAATATGAAGATGTTGAAACTATAGAACAATATTACCGCTATCTAATTGGTAGAGGAGAGGGATTAACGCCTTCTGGTGATGACATCCTAACTGGTATGTTGTTTATTCATTTTACCAATCCGTATATTAGAAAACCAAATTTAGAAAAATTAAAACAACTACTTAACGAATCATTAACGACGCTAGTAGGAGAAACTTTTTTAAAATGTGCACAAAAAGGATTATTCAGTTCAAAAATATCAAAGTTACAACATGAACCGTCACTGGAAAACATTGATCGACTGCTAAAAGTAGGCTCGTCATCAGGAAGAGACACAGTTTATGGCATGTTCGTAGCATTAACTTGAAGGAGTGAAACGTATGAGTAAGCGTGTTGTACTTGCTCTAGGTGGTAACGCAATTTTACAACCTAAACAAGAAGCGTCATACGAAAATCAATATAACAATGTGTATGCTGCTACACGTAAAATGGCAGAATTGAAAAAAATTGGACATAATGTTGTCATTACACATGGTAATGGGCCACAAGTTGGCAATATTATCGCTCAAAATGAAGCGGCAAAAGACATTGTCGACCCGCTTCCAATCAACGCTTGTAATGCTGAATCACAAGGTTTTATTGGTTATATGATGGAAGAAGCATTAAAAAACCATTTACATGCATTAGACATTCAAAGTGATGTTGTAACATTATTGACAATGGTAGAAGTAGATAAAGACGATAAAGCATTTGAAAATCCAACTAAACCTATCGGCGTATTCTTTGACGAAGTTGAAGCAAAACGTTTAGAAGAAGTGCATGGTTTTGTAATGGTAGAAGATGCTGGTAGAGGATACCGTCGTGTTGTTCCATCGCCAGAACCACTTGTAATCCACGGTGTAAACCAAATTAAAGCACTCATTGACCAAGCTATCGTTATTTCATCTGGTGGCGGTGGTATACCAGTTTACCATGATGAAGAAGGAAGCATTCAAGGCGTTGAAGCGGTTATCGATAAAGACCGTTCTGGTTTGAAACTTGCGCAACAAGTTGATGCAGATACATTCATGATGTTAACTGATGTATCAAATGTTTGTGTGAACTTTGGTAAACCAAATGAAGAAAAATTAGAAACAATTTCAGTAGATGAAGCGAAAGCTTATGTCGCTGAAGGGCAATTCCCTGCAGGAAGTATGCTACCTAAGATTGAAGCTGCAATTCAATTTGCTGAAATGGGCAAAGAAGCGATTATTTGTTCATTAGATGATGCAATTGAAGCGTTGGAAGGTAAAGCAGGTACACGTATTTTATTAAATGCAAATCAATAATTGATTAGCTAATTATAAAACTGATACATGCGAATCGTTCAAATGATCTTCATTTGATCGGTTCGTTGTATTATTATATTAAAAGATTTTGAAGAAAGGTGGTATAAGATGACTGAACCCTATCGTATACATAGAATTAAAGAAAATTGGGGCGTAATTTTAGCAATCGTATTTATCGCTTCTACATTACGTGCGCCACTCACATCAGTAGGGCCTGTAGTTGATGAGATTAAGCATGTAATGGAAATTAATAACAGTGTTGCTGGCATCTTAACTACTATACCGCTAATTATTTTTGCTGTTGTTTCTCCATTAGTATCGCGAGTAACAGCACGCTTAACCATGTCTCGTACAATCCTTTATTCTACGATATTATTAATCATTGGATTATATTTACGTGTAGCGGGTGATTTCACGTTATTCATTATTGGTACATTGGTTTTAGGTATTGCTATTGCATTTGGTAATGTGGTATTACCAAGTTATGTAAAATGGTACTTCCCAATGCAAATTGGAGTCGCTACAGGTATTTACAGTGGGACAATGAATTTTACGGCTGGGTTAGGCGGTGGATTAAGTTTCCCACTATCTCAGTCACCACTTGGCTTTAGATTATCATTATCGTTTTGGATTATTCTTGCGATTATTGCAATTATCTTATGGATACCAAAAGCACGAAGTGGTGCTAAATTAGAAAAACAAACCATTGACGAAACACAATGGAAACAGCACAAAAAGATAAATATCGCTAAATCTAAATTAGCTTGGATGGTTGCTTTAACGATGGGGTTCCAATCTATGGTATTTTATACTGTTGTTGCATGGGTGCCATCTATACTTGTCGATAGAGGACTCGATCCATCGACAGCTGGGTATTTATTAATGCTCAACCAATTCTCACAAGTACCTATGACATTCACGTTTCCAATCATAGCATCTAAATTGAAAGACCAACGTATTTTAGTTGTGATTATTACTATTTTATTCTTGGTTGGTTTTGGCTTGTTCTTTACGCAATCATTAGTATTACTTATTATTGGTATTATTATTGCAGGTTTAGCTATGGGCGCATGCTTCAGTTTATGTATGACGTTCTTTTCTATACGTGCGCGAACAAGTGATGGAAGTATCTCTTTATCAGGATTTGGTCAATCAGTGGGTTATTTAATTGCTGCAGTAGGGCCATTCTTAATCGGATATTTACATGATTTTACAGGAAGTTGGGTGTCAGGCATTATTGCGCTGCTGTTAATGGCAGTACTATTCTTTATCTTTGGTTACCCAGCAGCTAAAAATAGAGTTGTAGAAGATGAATAATCAAATTAAGAACGAAATTGAAATATAACGATATAAGATAAAGGTACAACCCCATTCATACGAGCATGAGGTTGTATCTTTTATTTATGCTGAAACTTATAAGTTAAATCTGTGTTTAAACTTCATTGCTGTCATAATAATTAACTAAAGTTTTAATAGCATCTGCTATATTTAAATGTTTGATATTCTCTTGTGAAAGCAGGTAAGCTGCAAAAGCAGATAGAAATGTTAAAATATTTTGTTTTTGTACGGCATATCCCATGATACCAATTCTCCAAATCTTACCTTGTAAATCGCCAAATGATCCTGCAATTTCTATGCCGTAATTTTTTAATAATCCATTTCTGAATGGAGCATCCTCTACACCTTCTGGAATATTTACACATATAACCATTTTCATTTCATTAGATTCATCGCCATAAATTTCTAAACCTAAAGCTTTTAGCGCTGCTTTTAATCCTTCTTGATGGAATGCGTGGCGTTGTGCGCGTGCTTCAATACCTTCTGACAATGCTAATTTCAAACCAGTATACAGTGCGTATATAGAAGTTGTGGACTCAGTATGGTGGTTTAGACGTTTCGGGCTCCAATAATCTTGTAATTGTGTTAAATCTAAGTAATTGCTTCGGATAAAGTGGTCTTGCTCTGTTGTTTCAGTAGAACGTATGCCAAGTTCTACACGTTTGCGTTCATTAATAGCATCGCTGAATCTATCATTAAAGGTAATCGGGGTGATACCTGAAGGGATAGATAAACATTTTTGTGCGCCGCCAATAACAGCATCTAATTCCCAGTCGTCTACAGGAATAACCATGCCTTGATAGGTTGCGACAGCATCTACAACGGAATATATGCCTCTTTCTTTACATGCACGACCAATTTGGTCAATAGGCTGTAATCTACCGGTAGATGTTTCACCATGTACGATAGCAAGCACTTTGGGCTTATATTGGTCTAAGGCTTCAATGATTTCCGATTGATCAAAGACTTCACCCATTGGTTTGTGTATATTATGTACTTTGCCGCCTGCGCGTGTAACGAGTTCAGTAAATAAATAACCGAAGCGTCCAATTACAGGTACTAAGACTTCATCACCAGGTTTAACGATACTTGAAATCACAGCTTCTAAACCAGCTCGACTTGTACCATCAATTGGAAATGACCATTGGTTTTTAGTTAAAAATGATTTACGGATTAGTTCCATCGTTTGATTCATAATGTCTACAAACTCATAGTCAAATTGACCTAAAATAGAATTTGACATTACTTGTGAAACACGGGGGTCTACGCTTACTGGACCTGGTGTCATAATTAATCGTTTGTTGATTTTCAAATCATCCATATTTATTACCTCATTTTCTATAAATTACGTCATTATATATTATACTGTATTAGAAGTATAATATATTCGTCAAAATTGATAATTATTTAACAATAATTTGTCAGAATATTACAAAAATAATATTTGGATTATCTGCTTTTATTTAAAACGGGCTTTATGATGATATTGAGTATTGAACTATTTTTGTAATTTTAAAAACTTTATGAATGATTGAAAAACAATAAATAAAATTGTACACTATAAAAGCATGTCCTTGGCATGCAAAACAAACTATGGGTTTCTGTGAGCATGTTCTCGGGCATGTTTCCAGACTTCCTCATAGATGCAAGCTACTTTCTTTTAGAGAGTGGCTTGTATTTTTGTTTGAAAATACATAAAAACCGAACCGTTTGATAAGATGGATAATTACGAAATCATTTTATTTAATCTAGTAAATCTATTGCTTTGTATAGTGAAACTATTTCTATTACAATTATAATAATTTTAAAAGTTGGAGTGACAATTGATGATAAACGTTAAAGAACCTAATTCAATTTATTTGGAGGATACATCTTCTGAGCATGCAGTATTATTATTACATTCCTTTACGGGTACTGTAAGAGACGTAAAGTTGTTGGCTACAAAATTAAATAAAGCCGGCTTTACATGTTATGTGCCTTCTTATAAGGGACATGGACTGATGCTTGAATCATTAATGGCATATGATGCGACTGATTGGTGGCAAGATGCGCTAGATGGTTATCATTTTTTACAAGAAAAAGGTTATTCAAATATCAGCGTCTGCGGTATATCTTTAGGTGGCATACTATCTCTAAAATTGGCGGAAGAAAAAAAGATTGACTCAATTGTAGTGATGTCTACGCCATTTAGTAAAGACGACGCTGGCCTCATTGGTAGACTTGAATATTATGGTACGCGCATGGGCAATTTGGTTGGTTTATCTCATGAAGCAATCCAACAACAAATTGAAAAAATAGATGATTACGCACAGGGATTAGACAAATTTAAAGCATTAGTAGATCAAGCCATGGCAAATTTAAATGATATATCAGCACCTATTGCTATAAAATATGGGGAACAAGATGAAGATGCTTACGAAACAAGCGCGAATTATATTTATAGGCAAATCGCACATAAAGATAAAGAAATTCAAGGTTATGCTACATGTAAACATTTAATGACATACGGCGAAGGCCATCTTGAAGTAGAACAAGATATTATCGCCTTTTTTGAAGACTATACTTAAAGAAATTGCTAAGGCATTGTAAAAAGCCAGTACGAATCCACACACCCATATGATATAGGATATCGGCGGTAGATGAGTAGAATGAAAATGACAGTCTCACTTTTAAGCGCTACTTCTAAAGTACTACTTCCTCATTTATGAAGACTAGTAGCACTTATGCATGAGGTTAGCTCATGCAATCTTATGAATATCCTTATAAAGAAATTGTGTCATAAACCCGTTTCTGCTTGAATAGGGATACTGATCATAGATGGCTAGGATGAAAATATTTTGTATTCTTTTTTCTAGCCATTTTCGGTTGATCGAGTAGAAAATCTTTAAAGCAAAATAAGTGTCTGAGCAACACACTGTTATTTAAGTTTTTAATTTCATTATAGATAAAATAGATTAACGATTTGAATATAGCTCAAGTTGTTAACCGTTTTAACAGAATATCACGATCTCCAAAAAGTAGTACAATCTGCTTTGTCTTCAATATTGAATTGAATGATAGACTTTAATAATGAATAATCAACATCTTGAGACCATTTAATACGGAATAAATTATTGGTTTGCGAATAAGCAGACGCATCAATTTGTTTTGTGAACTTAGCTATTGCTTTAGCTTCTGGTGCTACTGAAAAATGTTGTTTTGATTTACTGAAAGCGATGATAAACGTACCGTGGTGTGTAAACATAGGCTGGTGCCATTTTACAGTGGTTTCAAGTTTAGGAAACGTTTCGGAAACCCAGTTGAATATGTCTTCCATAGTTGCTTTTTGTTTGTCATTTTCCAGTGATTGTAAGAAATCATTAAATTCAGTCATAAAAAACGCTCCATTCTTAATTATTGATTTTTAGCACATGGCTTAATCATACTATACCAATGTTGCATAAATATATCGATTCAGAGAATAAATAGACAAAATGAAATAACAGATAGTCAGTATAAATTTATTTATATTAAGTTTTCAATTCACCCTACTAATGTAGGATCGCGGTATCTTTTTGGAAAATATAAACTTATCTTCTTTCTTCAACAATTTAAATAAAAAAAACACTTTCGTATAGGCGCATTGTTAATGTAAATGCTACGAAAGTGTTTTTTAAATCCTATTATGATAGGTCGTTTATTTGTACCATTGTTTAAGTAATTGCTGTATTTGATTTATTTGTAACATAATCGATGATCAAACCAATAATGAGTAATATAATAAATGGTACTAACCAAGCTAATTGAATATCAGCTAATGGTAAGTGCATGTATAGCACGTTAAGCAATTTAAATAAATTAAAATCATTTAGTATTTGCAATAAAGAAATGATCAATGTTGCAATAGTTGGTATGATAAAGCTATATTTCATTTCAAATGGTATAAAGATACTTAACAGTGAAATGAGCACTAACACGATAGACGTTGGATAGATAAATGTTAGTAAAGGCACCGCAATTTCTAAAATAAGCTCTAAACCTAATGTTGATACAAGAAAGCCTAATAATGAAAAAATGAGTACAAATACTTTATAAGAAATTTTTGGTAATTTTTTCATAGCGAAAGCAGAACAAGCATTTACAAGCCCGATACACGTTGTTAAACAAGCTAAGATTACAATCACGCCGAAAATTAAGTTACCGAAAGTGCCAAACACACGTAAAGAGTTAAAAGTTAAAATATCCGTGCCATCTTTAAAGCCAGCTTGATCTGTTGTTGCACCTACATAAGCTAATGCGAAATAAATGATTAATAACAAAATCGCAGAAATAAAACCAGCTTTAACTACATTTTTAACAAGTAATTTTTGGTTATTGACGCCGTTCAATTTAAAGCTTTGAACAATCACGACAGAAAAGGCTAATGCCGCAACGAGATCCATTGTGAAATAACCTTCTAAAACACCAGAAATAAGAGGCGTTTGAGCGAAATCACCGCCAGATTCACCAATTGAGCCCTCAGGATTAATGATGACTAAAATACATAAAATCGCAATAATACAAATTAAAATAGGTGTCAGGTACTTACCTAAATTGTCTATAATACGGTTTGGGTATAGCGCGATTAAATAAACAATTAAGAAAAAGACTGCTGAAAATATAATTAAAGTAAATTGGTTATGTACCGGCAAAACGTTTCTTGTCCCGATTTCATAAGCGACATTTGCGGCACGTGGAATACCGTATAAAGCGCCAATAGATGCATAAATACAAATAGCAAAAATAGTGCCAAATAAAGGATGTACTTTATTACCAATACTTTCAACACCGCCATTCATATAAGCAACGACAATAACAGTTAAATATGGTAATAGAATACCAGTAATTGAAAATCCTATCATTGCAACCCACATATTTTCTTGAGCTGTATATCCTAACATAGGTGGAAATATGAGATTTCCGGCGCCAAAGAAAAATGAGAATAACATAAGACCAGAAATCAGTATGAGTCTATTCATTTTTAATACCTCTATTATTTATATAATTAATTGTTGCAAAACATACATTAATATAACATAAAAGTTATACGAATTCAATGAAATTTCAGAAAATTAAACACTTGAAATTGGTCAGCATAGCTGTGTATAAGTATTTATATTAAATACTTAAACCTTGTCATATCATATGATAAAGAGGACATAGCATAATTACCTATTGAGCTCAATTCAAAAAAATGTTATAGTAGTTCCTATGTTACATAAACGCTTTAACGTGATAAAGTTTAATGAAAAAATAAAGGATGTATGGACTTATGCATAATGAATCACAATGGAAGTCTTCGATGGGCTTCATATTAGCGAGTGCGGGCTCTGCTATAGGATTAGGTGCAATGTGGAAATTCCCATATATGGCAGGCATATATGGGGGCGGCGCATTTTTATTAATGTTTTTAATATTTACATTGTTTGTGGGTCTTCCATTATTAATGATGGAGTTTACAGTAGGTAAAATGGGCAAAACCTATACAACTAAAATTTATGAAAAATTAACAAATAAAAAATGGTTGAATATTATTGGTTGGAACGGTAATTTGGCTGTATTTATATTATTTGGATTTTATAGTGTTATCGGCGGTTGGATTATCATTTATATTTTCAATGTGGCGCTTCAAATATTGTCATTGAACGCAGGCCAATTAGGACAAATTCAATTTGAATCGATTATTAGTAACCCATGGTTAACAATCGTTGGTCAAGGCATATTTATTTTATTAACGATGATTATCGTCATGATGGGTGTAGAAAAAGGATTAGAGAAGGCATCCAAATTTATGATGCCATTATTATTTATCTTTTTAGTTATCATAGTAACTAAGTCTTTATCTCTTGAGGGTTCATTTGAAGGATTGAAATATATATTACAACCACGTGTAGAAGACATATCCATTGAGGGCATCTTATTTGCACTTGGTCAATCTTTCTTTACACTTTCCTTAGGAACAACAGGGATGATCACCTATGCTAGCTATGCGTCCAAGGAAATGACAATTAAAACATCGGCTATCTCGATAGTAGCGATGAATATTCTTGTTTCGATACTAGCTGGTTTAGCTATATTCCCTGCGATTTCAGCTTTTGGTTATAGTCCAACTGAAGGCCCGGGTTTATTATTTAAAGTATTGCCAAAAGTGTTTGATCAAATGGCATATGGTCAAGGATTTTATTTAATCTTTTTAATATTATTCTTATTTGCAGCATTGACGTCTTCGATTTCATTACTTGAACTCAATGTCTCAAACTTTACGAAAAATGATAATTCAAAACGTAAACCTGTGGCATTTTATATGAGTTTGCTTGTTTTTATCATCAGTATTCCAGCGACATTATCATTTGGAAGTTTGAATCATATCAAGTTTGCTGCAGGAACTATTTTTGATAATATGGACTTTCTTGTTTCTAATATTTTAATGCCTTTAGGTGCGTTAGGCACTACGCTTGTGGTAGGTCAATTATTAAATAAAAAAGAGTTAAAAGCACACTTTGGAAATGATAGATTTAAATTATTTATACCATGGTATTATTTAATTAAATTTATTTTACCAATTGTAATTATATTAATATTTGTTGTGCAATTTATATAGAAATAAACCCGTGCGAACGTCCCCGTTTATTAAGTATTCATGGAATGTGATCTGCTTAGTAGAAGGGGGCGTTTTATTTGATAAAATGTCAAATCAACGCAAAATATATGTTTAACATTTATATTGTTGACTATATTTTGTGGTTTTAGTATAATTTAACCAAATTATTTATTAAAAATTGAGTATAGTTTAAACCACCTATTTTTAATAGATAATTATTTTTTTATATTTTTGAAAGCGTTTTCTATTGAGGAGGTTAAACGTTATGAAAGCAATTATTGGTAAGTTTTTTGAGTTAATTCCACGCTTTATATTGAATTTGTTCATTTAGGGAAAAAGAAGCTTATTTTAATCGTCAAAATTTATTAATCAAGAGGTGCTATGTATGGAGCCAAGCAAAAATAAGTACAGTATTCGTAAATTCACTTTTGGCGCATCATCTATTTTAATAGGTTCATTGTTATTGATAGGTATAGATAATAGTGTACAAGCTGCAGAGACAAATAGCCAAATGAGTGAAATTGAGCGTCAAAATGACAAGGATAATATTGAGGGAATTAAAAGTAGTGGGGCGACAGGGGATGCACAAAGTCATATATTGGTTAATGAAAAAAATGGTTTGAAGAATGATGAACAAACTTCAAGTGAACACAGCTTACATAACGATAAAACGAATGTTGAACTGGAAGACGTGGGTGAAGGGACATTAAACAAAGAAGCCCCAGAATATAACGAGAATGACAGAAACAAAGCAGAAGCCTCGAACGAAGTAGGCCAGGAAAATAATGAAAATGAGAGAAACAAAACAGAAGCCTCGAACGAAGTAGACCCGGAATATAACGAAAGCGATAAAACTAAAACAGAAGCCTCGGACGAAGTAGACCCGGAATATAACGAAAGCGATAAAACTAAAACAGAAGCCTCGGACGAAGTAGACCTGGAATATAATGAAAGCGATAAAACTAAAACAGAGCCATCGAACGAAGTAGGCCCGGAAAATAATAAAAATGACAAAAACAAAACAAAAGCCTCGAACGAAGTAGACCCGGAATATAACGAAAGCGATAAAACTAAAACAGAAGCCTCGAACGAAGTAGACCCGGAATATAACGAGAATGACAAAAACAAAACAAAAGCCTCGGACGAAGTAGACCCGGAATATAACGAAAGCGATAAAACTAAAACAGAACCATCGAACGAAGTAGGCCCGGAAAATAATAAAAATGACAAAAACAAAACAGAAGCCTCGGACGAAGTAGACCCGGAATATAACGAAAGCGATAAAACTAAAACAGAAGCCTCGAACGAAGTAAGCCCGGAAAATAATAAAAATGACAAAAACAAAACAGAAGCCTCGGACGAAGTAGACCCGGAATATAACGAAAGCGATAAAATTAAAACAGAGCCATCGAACGAAGTAGACCTGGAAAATAATGAAAATGAGAGAAACAAAGTGTCGGCAGTTGACGGAAGTACCATGCAATCGCATGTAAATCAACCAGTTCAATTTGAAGATTTAAAAAACAATCAAATAGGCAGTAAAGAAAGACAAAGCGATAAACAAAAAGATGAACAGGACAAAAATTTAACTTTACTTAAGAAAAATGCAATGGCAACTACAAATAATCAAACCGAGCAACAAACCTATGAAAAAGCAGAAGAACAACCTACAAAGAAAGCAAAACAAAGTCAATATAACAACGAAGATCCTATTATTTTAGTACATGGTTTTAATGGATTTACAGACGATATTAAGCCTTCAGTTTTACCTCATTATTGGGGCGGCGATAAATTAAATATCCAACAAGATTTAGAGCAAAAAGGTTATAACACGTATGAAGCAAGTATCGGGGCTCTTAGCAGTAACCATGACAGAGCAGTAGAGCTGTATTATTACATTAAAGGCGGCACGGTAGATTATGGTGCTGCACATGCTGAAAAATATGGTCATGATCGCTACGGAAAAACATATGAAGGTGTATATAAAGATTGGCAACCAGGTCAAAAAGTACATTTAGTAGGTCATAGCATGGGCGGCCAAACGATTAGGCAAATGGAAGAATATTTGCGCAATGGCAACTCAGAAGAAATTGAATATCAAAAACAACATAGTGGAGAGATATCTCCTTTATTCCAAGGTAATCATGATAATATGATTAGTTCTATTACGACATTAGCTACACCACATAATGGCACACATGCTGCAGATGAATTAGGAAACGAAGCATTAATTAGACAAGTAGCATTCGATTATACAAAATTAAAGGGTAATAAATATTCAAACGTTGATTTTGGTTTAGCACAATGGGGGTTACAACAAAAAGACGATGAGACGTATAGTCAATATGTTAATCGCTTAAAAGATAGCAAATTATGGACCACAAATGACAATGGTTTTTATGATTTAACAAGAGCAGGCGCCACTGAATTAAATAAAAAGACATCATTAAATCCTAATATTGTTTATAAAACATATACAGGTGAATCTACCAGAGATGGACTATTTGGTAGACAAAAATCAGATATTAATATGTTTTTAGGTATGGTACTTACAGGTAATGTGATTGGAAAAGCAGCAGAAAAAGATTGGCGTGTGAATGATGGGCTGGTTTCGACGATTTCTGCTCTCCATCCATTTAATCAGAATTTTGTTGAAGCTTCGGATAATATCAAAAAAGGTGTTTGGCAAGTGACACCGATTATGCATGGCTGGGATCATGCAGATTTCGTTGGCCAAGATAACAATGATACGAAGCGTTCACAAGCAGAATTAAGTCAACTTTATGAGCAAATTGCATCAGATTTAGTGAAGAATGAAGCGTTAGAAGCTTAACATAATGAAATAAGTATATTTAAAGAAAGTGAGGAGAAAATGATGAGTGGAGATTTCTTAGATCTAATAGGTTCATTATTCAATATTATTAAGACTTTATTTTCATAAATAATAAAATATGATATATAGCGCTGAATAAAAAATAATTGCGTTGACTAATAAGATACGTGGTGCACTTTATGATCCATACACTTAGTCAATTTCATTTAATATTAAGAAGCATCTTGACCACGAAATATAAGCAGGAGGATAGGAAATCAAACGGAATGTTTTCGGTTTCTTATCCTTGTTTTTAGAGAAAGGGTATGATGAGCATAGCATTTTCACGTGGTGAAGTGATAACTATAGACGCATTTCTAATGAAAGAATTATATTTTTGGAAATATAAAGAACTTAAACAGAAAGCTAAAAAATAGAATCCTCCTATATTAAAGCAAAATACATGACTGAAAATGAATTTCGAGAATACGTAAAAAAACCATTGCTATATTTCAAATAATATTGAAAGCATGTTGGCAATCGCAGTTGATGGGCATTTTATAGGCACAGTAAATGTTTATTGAATTGATGAAAACACGAATTGGTTAGAAGTAGGCGTTGTAATTTCTGATAATAATGATTGGGAATCTGGCATTGGCACAGAAGCTTTTAAAATATGGATAGATTATTTATTCAAACAAAATTTTATACATAGGCTGGGTATTTCAATTTGGTCTTGTAATAGACGGAAGATAAAGCTAGCTGAAAAAGTAGGCATGCAAGAAGAAGTATGTATTCGTGAAGCTAAAACAGTCAATGGTTGATACTTTGACGCGATTAAAATGGGTGTTTTAAAAATAGAATGGTAAGATTGAACAACTCAAAACATACTTTCTAATTTTATGAAGCTAGATACAAGATAGATATCAAATTTTTGAGTAACATGGCTTGTCTTGTTAGAATATTAAGATTTAGAAAAGCAGAACAAAAAACTAAATTCACGCAACATTACTACTAGGAGCAAGTGGATTATATGCGTTTTATAAGTAGTGTTTTTAAAGGTAATTACTAGAAAAATGCTATAAATCTATTTATCAATGGAATCAAAAAAGAATCTGATACATGGCGTATCAGACCCTTTAGAGAGATTAGAAATTATTTGCCTGTGAATAAACCAACGATTTTTTTGATGATATCAATGATAAAGCTCATGTATCTCACCTCGCTTTTATTTGTTAACTTCACTATAAAAGAATTGTGCAAAATTTTGTTTGAAAATCCCTGAATAGCAAAAAATTATTCTGAAATGACAATTAATAAAAAAATAAAACAATAGAGAATTCAAAAGTGTTCTAGATAGCTTTATATTTGAGTACCATATTATTTAACAAGTTATATTGGTTTTAAAGTAAGATTCAATAATGTTTTTAAAATGAAAATGAAGAACTTAAGAAAGAGAAATTATATAAGTTACTTTGAAATAAAATGTTTCAAAATTTAAAATTCGCTTTTATACAGATAAAGGCAAATGAGTATATAAAAAATATTATAGTTATTAAAGAAATACAAAAAGCATTACCATCATATATAAATTTGATGATAATGCTTAAAATATTGATCAATTAATCTGTAATCGCCCCTTTAGAAGCAGATGATACGAGTTTAGCATATTTTGCTAATGTACCGCGTGTTTCTTTTAATGCAGGCGCTTGCCATGCCTTGCTACGACGTTCTAGCTCTTCATCAGGCACGTCAAAACTAATTTCTAAATTTTCAGCGTCAATTGTTATGATGTCATTTTCTTCAAGTAGTGCCATAGGTCCACCAACTTGAGACTCTGGTGCCGCATGGCCTACTACAAGGCCATGTGAACCCCCTGAAAAACGCCCATCAGTTAATAATGCTACAGATTCTCCTAATCCTTTACCTACTAAAATGGAAGAAGCTGATAACATTTCCGGCATGCCTGGCGCGCCTTTTGGTCCAGCATAGCGAATGACTACCACATCCCCAGGTTTGATATCATCTCTCAATATTGCTTTAGTTGCTTGTGTTTCAGAATCAAACACTTTAGCAGGCCCTTTAATATATGTGACACTTAAACCTGAAATCTTAGCTACTGCGCCTTCAGGTGCTAAATTTCCTTTCAAAATTACAAGTGGTCCAGTAGGATGTTTCGGTTGATCAAAATCAATGATTTCTTTATTGTCAGAAAGACTTGGTTGCTGTTCTAAATTTTCAGCCACTGTTTTACCTGTTACAGTTAAACAATCACCATGGATTAAACCATTTTCGTGTAGTAACTTCATAACGCCTGGCACACCACCGACTTCATCAAGGTGTGCCATAACGTACTTACCGCTCGGTCTTAAATCAGCGATGTGCGGTACGCGTTTACGGATTTTTTCAAAATCATCAAGTGTCAAATCTACGTCGATTGTATGGGCGATAGCTAATAAATGTAAAATGGCATTTGTAGAGCCACCAAGCGCCATGACTACAGTGATAGCATTTTCAAATGCTTCTTTAGTCATGATATCTTTAGGATAAATGCCTTGTTCTAATAAATGATAAACAGCTTTCCCTGCTGCACGGCTATCTTTAGATTTATTTGTAGATACAGCTGGATGTGACGCGCTTCCAGGTAAACTCATGCCCATCGCTTCTATAGCAGAAGACATCGTATTGGCTGTAAACATGCCTCCGCACGATCCAGCTCCAGGACATGCTGCACATTCTACTTTATGTAATGCTTCTTTATCTATTTCTCCATTGTTGTATTGACCCACGCCCTCAAATGCGGATACAGCATCCAAATCTTTCCCATCTAATTTTCCGGGTAATATGGTACCACCATATACAAAAACAGCTGGCAGATTAAGGCGGGCGATACCAATCATACAACCTGGCATATTTTTATCACAGCCACCAATTGCTACTACGCCATCTAAATTTTCAGCACTGACTACAGATTCAATTGAATCTGCGATGATTTCACGACTGGGGAGTGAAAAGCGCATGCCATCAGTACCCATAGAAATCCCATCTGAAACTGTAATGGTGTTAAAAATTAATGGCGAAGCACCTGCTTCACTTATACCACGTTTAGATGCACGTGCAAGACCATCAATATGCATATTACAAGGTGTAACTTCGCTCCAAGTACTAGCGACGCCAATCATTGGTTTTTCAAAGTCTTCATCTTCAAAACCAAGTGCTCTTAAATATGCGCGATTTGGCGTACGACTTATTCCTTCGCTAATTACTTTGCTTCGGATTCGCAAATCTTTTGGTTGTTCATTATGCGATTTTTCTTTACTCAAATAATCTCCTCCAAAAATCAAATATCTATATATTGTGAATAATCTGAAAAATTAAGCTATAAAATATCATGTTTGATGATATATGTAAAAAACATATTATTGAACCAAATATATAACATGGTACTTTTATTAATTTTACTGAATTTTTGTATAACTGTATAGACATATACAATATCTATTTATGTAGTTGATGTCAATATTAAAAAGTTGTTTATCGTGTGCGTGACCGTTTATTATATGAGTTGATAGCAAATATATTAATGAAAAGTGTACATTGATTTAAGCGTGTATGAATGAAACAGTCATACACACTTATAGATTGTAAAAAATAGGGCTCGTATGTTTTTTGATCATATTTTTAACAATATAGTTTGAAATTTATCGAGTGGTTTGATGTGCAACCTTATTTTGAATGGAAGTAAGCATAATAGGATTTTGGAGGGTTCGTATGACGGATTTTAAAGTATTAGAAAATTACCTGAGCATCGATCATCAATCGTACAGTGATATTAATTTGGAAACTTTAAATCATTATATTGGTAGTTATGTGCTCAATGTACCTTTTGAGAATATAAATGTTCAAAATAGACAGCCTATCGCGTTAGATAATAAATCCATGATAGAAAAAATTGTTGATGAACACAGAGGTGGTTTTTGTTACGAACAAAACAGGTTATTTTATCAATATTTAAAAGCTAAAGGTTTTGAAGTATATATAGTGTCTGCGACAATTAAAAACGGCTCGAGTTGGGCTATGGAAGGTTCACATATGGCATTGATTGTGATTTTAAATCAGAAAAAATATTTAGTGGATGTTGGCTATGCTGATGTACCAAAAGCAGCAATCCCTGTTTCATCCCCAGATACAATAGTGGATGATGTGAATGGTAAATTTAAAGTAAGTAAAAAGGATTTTCAAACATTTGAAATGAAAAAAGCAGTCCAAAAGGATTGGCAAATACAGTATCAATTTAAAGATAATCCCAAAGTATTGGATGATTTTGCAAAAGGCATTGCGTTCAATCAATATAATGAGGAATCAATATTTTTACAAAAACTTATTATTAGCAAAGCTAAACCATATGGTAGAGTGACAATGTCCAATGACCATCTTACGATTACAAAATATGGACAAAAAGAAAAGTTACGTGTCACACGGCAGAATTATAAGCAATTTTTGCAGCGATTTTTTAATATAACTGATATTAATATACAGACGTTAGAATGAAATTTATGTATCGCCTCCTATATATTTCAACAAAATAACAAAAGTTTTGTTTTGTAATAATAATGTCATACAAATTATATACAAAATGATTAAATTGAATTGTATAATAGTAAGAGTCATAGACATAAAATGTATCGGATTTATATTGGGAGGTATACATAAGTGCGAAAAAAAATAATAGCGACTGCAATTGGGACAGGTGCGTTAGCGGCTTTTAACGCTACCAGTGCAGATGCTGCTACAACGTATAAAGTTAAAAGTGGAGATTCACTTTGGTCAATAGCAAATAAATATAATATTTCAGTAGCAAAGTTGAAGTCTTTAAATCATTTGACGTCTAATGTGATTTTTCCAAATCAAACATTGAAAGTTTCAGGGTCAACAAGCTCTAATACTTCAACTAGTGGTTCAAGCAGTTCAACATATACCGTGAAGTCAGGAGATTCATTATCATCTATTGCTGCTAAGTACGGAACAACGTATCAGGATATTATGCGTTTAAATGGATTGTCAAATCACACTATCTATCCTGGCCAAAAATTAAAAGTATCTGGTTCGGCTGACACAAGCGGTTCAAATACTTCAGGTAGCACGAACGGACGTACGATAATTTATACGGTGAAATCAGGTGACTCATTATCAGTCATTGCAGCAAGATATGGAACAACATATCAAAAAATTATGAGCTTGAATGGTCTTACAAATTTTAACATTTATCCAGGTCAGAAATTGAAAATATCTGGTACAGCTAGTTCAGGTACATCTACGGGTTCAACTGGGTATCAAACACCAGTATTTAATCATTCTAACTTGTACGATTGGGGACAATGCACGTGGCACGTATTTAATAAACGTGCTCAAATTGGTAAAGGTATTAGTACATATTGGTGGAATGCTAATAACTGGGATAATGCTGCACCAGGAGATGGTTATACTGTAGATCACCGGGCGACTGTGGGGTCAATCTTACAGAGTGATATGGGGTATTATGGTCATGTAGCATTTGTAGAATCTGTAAACTCAAATGGCAGTATTACTGTTTCTGAAATGAATTATAGCGCTGCGCCAGGTGTTGTTACATATAGAACAATACCTGCGTCTCAAGTAAGTTCATATAAATATATTCATTAATGAATTGAGATACATTGAACAAATGTAATAAATAATAAAACCTTCACTGTTTTCATTAAATAAAATGAAAATAGTGAAGGTTTTTGCTTTTTATTACAGATAGATACATCATATTAAAATTGTTTGCTTTATAAATGTAACAAGTGCGCTATAGTATCCATCGTCTTATTTATTGGCGTTTTATAATTTATGGTTCATGACGTAATGACTTAATACGTTTTGCAGTTGATAACAACGTGCTTGCAAGTGTAAATGTTGAAAAGATTTTAGCGAACTTCTTAGGTGATTTTAAGGCAGTATAAAAATCTAGTAGCGCACCAACACTTGTAATAGCCATGCTAACATAAAGTAATTTTTTATTTTTGGATTGATATGCATACCAGTTAAAGCCTTCTACAGCAATACCTGCAAAATTGATTGTATTAGATATGCGGTTAAGTTTTGATTTTTTAGCCATTTGTGAAGTCCTCCGTTTATAAAATAGATTGATTTATTATAACATTAATCGTAGAGAAGTCTGTAGTGAAAAACATTAATGAGCGACACACAGACGTTTGCTTGAATAACGGGTTATGGTAACATAAGCGCTGAAAGAAAAAAATAGTTTGCATTTTAGTGAGATGCTTGTCTAGGGAGATGTTAACGATGATAAAATGTGTATGTTTAGTAGTTGAGTCAAACGATAAGTTGTTATTAGTACAAGCAAGACATCGGAAGAAGTACTATTTTCCAGGTGGCAAAATAGATCCAGGTGAATCAATGGTACAAGCTTTGAAAAGGGAAATAAACGAGGAGTTACAATTAGATATCCCGGCGTACACATTTCGCTATTTAGGTACAGTTATAGGAGATGCTTACCCTCAAAAAGATACTAAAACAGAGCTGAATTGTTTTTCTACTACGCTAGATATTGAATGGTCATCGATTAAACCAGCGCAAGAAATAACTGCATTAAAATGGTTTGATAAAAACGAGTCTGAGCAGATTGCGCCTGCTGTAATAACATGGATTGCATTTTCAAAACAAAAAGACTTAAGCTCTGAGGTTATCTTGACGCCCTATGATTCGTCGTTACATGATGATGTAGCAAACTTGAATATAACGAAAGACGACCGAAAATTCACAAAAACGCCTTTGGAAAATATTGAACTAGCTATGCACGATAAAGAACGTCATCCAACATTAGTATATAACGTTGAAAAGCAATGTATTGGTTTCTTTACCTTGCATGGAGGCAAGGGCGTAGCGCCATATACGGAAAATCCTAAGGCGATTTTTTTTAGATCGTTTAGTATAGATTATAAATACCGTGGCATGGGGTATGGAAAACAAGTTATACAAGCATTACCACAATATGTTATGCAAAATTACCCAGACATCAACGAGATATACTTAACGGTGAATACCGATAATACTAAAGCACGAACACTTTACATGCAATGCCGATACCAATATATCGGTGATGATTTGTTAGAAGGGCGACCCGTCAATATTCTGAAGAAAAAACTGTCAAATTAAGTCAATGAGAAAGCATGACAGCATTCATATTTTTCTAAAATGAATTTCATCCTCCCTCAGAAGTTTAATGACCAGGGAGAAAGAATATGAGCGTTAAAGTTCGCGGGTAAGTGTCGCTAGCATAACAATTGATAACCTTTTTGTATTAACTATACCCTATATATACCATACTTGTGACTAAGTTATAATTATGGCTCAGTCACTCTATAAAACGGATGATTTTTACTTTGTTTACGTAAAATCATCCGTTTTTCTATATTTAATTAAGTAGCTGAGTGAATTAACTTTTCTATATAACAACCTTCAATGTTAAATCCACTCACAATATAACTTTTTGTGAAACGACGAAGCGCTCATAACTGGTTAAATTTAAAACATTTTAACATTTATTGTATATTCAAAAAATTTTATTTACTTAATATTCAAAGGATTTCATTAATTTTAGGATGCTTGGTTCGATGTCTCACAATAATGTATTTTTTAAATATTAGTAAAAACATAAGGTAATAAGTCTATGTATATTTTTTAACAGACAATCAGCAATGGTTATATATGTAATTTGAATTTAAAACATTAACTTTTTAGATTTAGGTAAACCTAAAAAATATTGTCATATAGGCTAAAACATGTCAGAATTGTAAATGTAATTTTAAGAAAGGGTTAAGTTAATGTTAAAAATAATAAAGAGATTTAAAGCGCGTTTTAAATATTTGGACTTAGGCATTTTATGTTGTTTTATAATTTTAAGTATTATTGGTGTCATCATGGTTTATAGTGCAAGTATGGTTTCGGCTTCAAAGGGGTCTTTGACTGGTGGAGCATCGATAGAGGCTAACTTTTTTATGAAAAGACAATATATTTTTGCTATTGTGGGATTTATTTTAATGCTGTTTATCAGTCTGTATTTTAATATTAACGCATTAAAAAAAGCAAACACCCAAAAGTTTTTAGTTCTAAGTACAATCGTATTACTTTTCCTAACGCTTTTAATTGGTAAAGATGTGAATGGCTCAAGGAATTGGATTAACTTAGGATTATTTAGTGTTCAGTCTTCAGAATTTTTGAAATTAGTAGCTATTTTTTATCTTGCATTTATTTTGGATAAACGGTTAACAAACAAACGAGATTATAAAATTAAAAACTTAGTTCCCCCACTAGGTATTCTAGGTGTCGGTTTAGTACTTGTACTCATGCAAGGTGATTTAGGCGGCACGTTACTAAGTGTTGCAATTATCGCTTCGATATTAATGTATTCTGATATAAAAAATAAAATCAAAATTCAAATATTAGCTGTTACATCTATACCAACACTCATATACATATTTTATACATTGGTTTTTGATTCTAAAAATTTATATAGAATGAAACGCATCAAAGTAGTTTTAGACCCATTCAAATATGAAAATGGTGATGGGTATCAACTGACCAATGCACTTGTATCTATTAGCAATGGCGGTATTTTTGGACGTGGATTAGGTAATGGAATTCTAAAATTAGGTTACTTACCAGAGCCGCATACAGATTTTATTTTCACAGTTATTTCTGAAGAATTAGGTCTTGTTGGCGTACTACTCATATTATGTATGTATGGTTACATTATATTTAAAGGTTTTATATACGCTAATAGAACGAATAATCACTTTTATAAACTGATATGTATCGGCGTGGTTAGTTATCTATTTATGCAAATATTTATTAATATGGGTGGCGTTTCAGGATTAATACCGCTAACGGGTATCACCTTACCATTATTAAGCTATGGAGGGTCGTCTATGTTGAGCGTTAGTATCGCTTTAGGTAGCATGTTAGCCGTTATTAGAGAAATTAAAAAAGAGGAGCGTTACAAATGAATAAAATATATGTCTCAATATTATTATATTCGGGGCTTATTCTGCTTATATTATCAATAGCAAACGGATTTATGTTCAATATAGATGTTTACGTGCATCACTTTTTAAAACAATATTTATCGAATGATTCAATTGCACAAACACTGAACGTTATAGCTCATATTTTTTCTCCGTTCAATTGTTTATTATTTGTGTTAATTATTCTGGCTTTCCGCTTTTTTATAAATAAAAAGCAATTTATGCTATATGGTTTTTGGAGCTTTTCCGTTTTTTTTATTGGAACAATATTGAAGTATACAGTTGGACGGTCAAGACCCTCTTTGCAATTTGATGGTTATAGTTTTCCGAGTATGCATGTACTAAGCGTGAGCTTATTAGTCAGCTTAATTATTTTTATTACGAAAAATAACTGGTTTAAAAGTATTGGCATTGTATTAATCGTAACGATGATGGGGTCGAGAATTTATGTTAATGCACATTATTTTTCAGACACATTAGGCAGTTTAATTATAATCACAATAATGATAATGAGTTTGAAACTAGCAGAGGAAAGGGGGGGACAATATGAAACTAACAAGAAAAGGTAAGGTATTAATTATCATATTGGTCCTTGTATTAATCGTTTTAGGATATTTTACTTATAAATTGATCCATTTAAACCAATCTATACATGACCCACAGAATACTGGAAAAGAATCGAAAGCAACCCAAGAGAAAATAAAAGCAAAGAAGCCAATTTCTATCGCGATATTCGGCGTTGATTCAGATGTAGAGCGTGAAGCAGACAATATGGGTCAGCGTACAGATACACTACTCATCGCATCTATCAATCCTGAAAAGAAAGAAACAAAATTGATTTCTATACCTAGAGACATGAGTAGTGATATCCCAGGCGTGGAAGGTAATGAGAAAATTGCACATGCATACGCTTATGGAGGTCCTAAAGTAGCCATGGACACAATTAGACAAAATCTTGATGTACCAATAGATAGTTATGTCACTGTCGATATGGATGGATTTAAAAAAATGATTGATATCTTTGATGGAGTGAATGTCACGAGTAATGCCACTTTTAATTATAATGGCTCGAGTTTTAAAGAAGGCAAAAAAGAGAATTTAAGTGGTGATTCAGCGTTAAATTATGTAAGAAGTCGTAAAGAAGAAGGTGCTGGTGGCGATGAAGGCCGCACAGCAAGACAACGACAAGTAATTGACGCATTAGCTCAATCTGCTCGTGAATCTTCAAGCATATTTAAACTAAATAAAATACTTAAGGTGAGTGAAAAAAATGTGAAAACAAACCTTAATGTGGCAGACCTGAAATCGTTATATTCAGGTTATAAAGAGGCGGTGCAATCGATGGATAAAATGTCTATTGATGGTGAAAATTTAATAGAATCGGATGGCGTTTGGTATTTTGAACCAGACCAAGCAGATATGACTGATAAAGTGAATGAATATAAAAGCAACTTAAAATAAATTATGATACGTGAGCACGTATTTTTACATTATGGCAATAATAGAATTTATATGCCATTCATATTCAAGAAAAATACAAATGTTAAAATAAAATAGCCTTTCATTTTTGAATGAAGGGCTATTTTTATTTTGAAAATCTTTTGGTTTTGGATAAATATGTTTGACCGGGTGTGTATTTCTAAATTATAATTTTTCGGTCATATTCGTCATCTGGGCATCGCCAGTATATTATAAAATCTATATGATGATATTAATACAGACGGAAACAAGCCGCACTAACCATTTTATATATTGTTTACTTAACTGCGTAGTGTCCGTTTGCGCATACAAAAGGTATATCCGTTATGACGATGCATTAATATAGTTTATAAATTTTTCTGCATCAAGCTTATTTAAATTTTTAATAGGAAAAGTACCAATACTAAAACGCATTGTTAGCGTATCATCATCTAATTGAACATTTTCTATTTCATCATAACGGATATTTCTATAATAAAATTGGCCATCCATATCTACATTTAAGATAAGACGTTCATTTGTTGCAATATAAGCAGCATCATATGTTTTTACAATACCGTTGATAGGGTATTCCATTTTCCCTAAAATGGCAGGTCCTTTTTTCTCAGTTGGAAATAAATCTTCTGGGTTTACGTTATCTAATATCATATAATCACCTTTTCCTTTTATATTAGTCCGCGACATCTAAGTCCACTTCATTAATATCAATGCCCATAGCTTCGGCTACACCTTGACCATATGCTGGATCGGCTTTATAGCAATGTCTAATATGACGGTGTTTCAATGCGTCGGTAACGGGTCTCATTTCATTTGCAGTATTTTTAAATAATGTTTGTTGTTCTTCAGATGACAATAGACGGAATAATTTACCAGGTTGTTCAAAATAATTATCATCATCTTCACGGAAGTCATATTCATATGCTTGTCCTTGGATATCTAAAGCTGGTTTTTTGTATTGTGGTTGATCTTCAAATGCACCATTACTATTTGGATAATAATGTGTACTAGCGCCCTGATTATTATCTAAGATACGCATTTGACCATCTCTACTAAATGGACATATGTTTTCTATACCGACGCCTTTAGGTTGATTAACTGGAATTTGCCAATGGTTAACACCTAAACGGTATCTCTGAGTATCTCCATATGAAAATAGTCGGCCTTGTAACATTTTGTCTGGTGAGAAATCTAAACCTGGGACGATATTTGTTGGTGCGAATGCAGCTTGTTCAACATCTTGGAAATAGTTTTCAGGATTTCGATTTAATTCGAATTCACCAACTTCAATTAATGGATATTCATCTTTATACCAAACTTTAGTTAAATCAAAAGGATTGTCTTTATGGTTACGGGCTTGTTCTTCTGTCATCACTTGGATGTACATTTTCCATTTAGGGAAATTGGCTTGTTCAATATTATTAAATAAATCTCTTTGAGAAGAATCTCTATCTTTAGCCATCACTTGTTCGGCTTCTTCTGCAGAATAGTTCTCTATACCTTGTTGTGTTCTATGATGGAACTTAACCCAAAAACGTTCGCCTTTATCGTTGTACATAGAATATGTATGAGAACCAAAACCATGCATATTTCTAAAGCCTTTAGGGATACCACGATCTGTCATTAAGATTGTAATTTGGTGCAATGCTTCTGGTAATAAAGTCCAGAAATCCCATTGTGCTTGTGGATCTTTCATATTTGTTTTTGGATTACGTTTTACAACGTGATTTAAGCTAGGGAATAATTTAGGATCTCGGAAGAAAAATACTGGTGTATTATTACCAACTAAATCCCAATTGCCTTCGTCTGTATAGAATTTTAAAGCAAATCCTCTGATATCACGTTCTGCATCACCTGCACCACGTTCTCCAGCTACAGTTGAAAATCTGGCGAACATTTCAGTTTGTTTACCAACTTCAGCAAAGATACTTGCGCAAGTATACTTTGTAATATCATTTGTTACTGTAAATGTTCCGAATGCGCCTGACCCTTTCGCATGCATGCGGCGTTCAGGTATGACCTCTCTATCGAAATGAGCCATTTGTTCAAGAAAATAAATATCTTGCATTAATAAAGGACCTCTTGGGCCTGCTGTCATACTGTTTTCTCTATCTGTTACGGGCGCTCCAAACAGCCCTGTTAATTTTTGTTTCATTTTATATCTATATCTCCTCTCAATAGATGTGAATACTATTGTAATAATTACTTTTTGATAATTATTCTAATTTATTATAGCAGTAAAAACGTTAAAATGTGTGTATAAATAATGAACAAATAATTCTAATTGATAATTTAAAACGATAAGTGAAAATTATACTTAATTTAATTCATTTTTAATAAAACAATTATGTTTATTTAAATATGTAACTCTGATATGGTTAGATATTGATTGTTAAATAGATTAAAAATGACATTGTCATATTAAGGAAATGATTTTTATGAATGTATAAGCCGTAGCATTAAAATGTTTTAAAGTATTAGATGGATTAATTAGCTAATGCATAGCTTAAATCCAATCGTGCTATATTTATCTGAATTTAAAAAAATTTAGTTGTTATCCTCATTTTGGTTTATTCAAAAAAACAGCACAGCGTGTTGATTGCTTTCCGAAACCATACGTGTAAGTTATGTACAAGGTAAAAAGGGTACCATAGTTGAAGGTATTTTAGTAATAGTATCAGCTGCAATGTGTGCGTGGGTTATGCTTTGTGCGAGCTTAATTCGTCAATAGTTAGCATGACTAGAAATCGTAGAATCAATCCATTTTTATTAAAATCATATCTTAAAGTTGAAAAATAGCTATCAACTTCGGCACTTCACATTTGATGTGGGGTGTTTTTCTATGTATACCAATAACGTCATCGTGGTGTCCGTCTATTATGAGGAGCAACAATTTAATGGGAGGTTAATTTATGAATATACAGATAAACAATATCAGTCCATTTAATATTATTTGTGAAAGTATTTATGAAGAAACGAAACCTTTTACATATCATGGATTGATAGACTATGGGAGGGCGTATTATTATTTGAAAGATACGTCATTAGACTATATTTCCACAAGTGTCATTACTCGATACGAAAAAGGCGATAAAGACGCATTTAAATCTAGATTTGCTCATTTTGGAGAGACTGAAAAGATTTGTATTGAGAAACTAGAAGTCATCTCTTCATTTGAAAATAAAGGGGTTATGACTATTATGTTTTGTGATATTATGTTAGCACTTCTAACTAGAAGTTTAGCGAATGAAAACCATATAGAAATCAAATTTATAAACACATCAGATTTAATCAAAAATGGGGAAATAGTAAATGTGTATCATAGTGTGTTACCTAAATATGAATTGACGTTAGCGCAACCTAGTAGTTCGAGAATATCTTTAGAAGGTAGACGTACTAAATCAAATATTGATTTTTACCAAGATGTTTATTATATATTTCCTGTAGAAACTAGAGAAGCAGATATAAGATATTATACAGAGCTACGAGATAATAAAATTGAATTATTAAATCAAAAATTAAAAACGCTTTAAATATCTAATTTTATCAAGATGCAACCTTTATAGAAAAGGACGTACGCATAAATAAAGATTGTGACATTAAAAATGCATAAATAAAGTAAATTTGCTTAATAAAATGATCATAATAGATTATTAAACGAATAAAGCGCAATTATGATAAGAAAATCTAAAATAAAGCTGCTGATTTCCTATAGGGTTTAGGAATCAGCAGCTTTATTCTGTATATATAAAGTATAATACTTAAGATATTTCATTGTTTTAAGTGAAAAGGGTTTTAATAAACCGAATAAATGCACCAAATATTTCAGGTATAAAAGTAACACCCAATTCTGTTTTTGCTTCTTTTGATGATTTTTTTCTACGCTTTTTATTTGATGTCATAATAACCCCCTCTTTGGCTATTTTGAAATTTTTTGTTTGAGATATGCACTATAATGACATGTAGTAGATACTATATACAAATCAAATATAGAGCGCTGATTTAAATGGTATCTAACGATAAATTACCGCGAATCATCTATTCGGAAAGGCTTTTGGTGTTTAATTAACAGTGCGGTTAACCAAGCAGTAATCGGTATACTGATTGCAACAGCAATCCCGCCTAAAAGGATAGAGATAAATTCTTGTGCAAAGATTTTGGAATTAATAATATGGCCAAATGAATAGTTAAGTTTGAAGAACCAAAAGAATAACGTGAGTTGGCCGCCGAAATAGGCAAGGTAAATCGTATTTGCTGAAGTAGCTAAAATTTCTCTCCCTACACGCATGCCAGATTGAAAGAGCTCTTTTTTTGTTAAATTGGGATTAGTTTCGCTTAATTCATACATGGGCGAACTGATAGTGATAGCCAAATCGATGACTGCTGCAATCACTGCAAGCACTATGGTAAAGACCATAAATTTTACCATATCAATCCCAATATTCATGGAAAAGACATATGTCTCATCTTGTTCTTCAGTTGTGAACCCTTGCAAATGCCCGATGGATACAGACAAATAAATACCGATAATCAAACATAAAGTGGTAAGGATTGTTGCATAAAATGCTGCTCTGGTCTTAATATTGTAGCTGTTTAAAACAAATAAGTTACATGCTGCAATCACAATACAAAATATCAGTGTTACTAGGTAAATAGGTGCCCCAAGCATAATGAGAACCACAGTGATTAATAATATAACAAAGTTTAAAAATAATGTTAAATAGGATATTACACCTTTTTTACCTCCAAAAATTACCATTAATATGAAAAGTAACAGCCCTAAGATCGTTATAACGCTCATGGATTAGCACCTCGCATTTTAAACCATAATTGCATTAATAAAATAGTAATCGGAATAGTTAATACAATACCGATACCGCCTGTAATTGCCCGGGAAATTTCTAATGACCAATTCATAGATATAGTGTAAGTGACTGTATTTTCATTTTTTAAATATATAAGAAACATCGGTAAACTACCTGATAAATATGAAAATAATAAGATGTTGGTCATTGTGCCCATAATATCTTGGCCAATATTGCGACCAGCTAACGCCCAACGCGTCATGCTTATATCGGGTGTTCTACGCAAAATTTCCGTCATCCCGCTAGCAATTGTAATAGCTACGTCCATTACGGCCCCGAGCGTTCCGATCATCACTGATGCAAGAAAAACTTCTTTAGGTGGTAAAGTTAAGAAACTCATCGTTTCAAATTTTAAACCTGCGCCGTCAGTTAAGTTAATGGCGAGCTGTGTAACGCCTACACAAACAAACGTGCCTAATAATGTGCTGACTACTGTGACTAGCGTGCGCCATCGCCATCCAGTTACTAACAACAAGGTAAATATGGTAGTTAAAACAACGCCAATACTCATCAGCATAAATAAATTTAAACTAGGAAATTTATTATGCAAATAGATAGCTAATAGCACTACAATAGTATTGAATACTAAAGAAAGGATTGATTGTAATCCAATCTTTCTACCAACAAGTAATACAGTTAATAAAAATATACCGGTCATCATCACAACTAGACTATCCCGCTTTTTTTCTGTGATGTATGCATCGTCTAAATGTTTATCGATGTGCAATAAGACTTTGTTATGTTTAGAGAACGCCTCGCTGTCAGCCTGTGAGGCTATGTAATGATGTGAAATTGTTGTCGTTTGACCTTTGAATTTTCCATTTAAAATTTTAAGCGTCAGTGTTTGGTTGTATTTTGTATCTTTATTATGATTATCATCTGTAATATTTGTAGTAGATTCGTTTTCTATTTTTGTAATTTGCCCAACAGGTGTATCGTAAAATGTCTCGTTGAAAAAGGTGAAAATAAATAAGCCTACAAACAAGATGAAAAATAACAATATAACCCAATCAAAAGGGCGTTTTAATAACGTTTTGACAGACATTGTTGTATCTCAGTCCTCTCTATTTAGACAATGCGATTATACGCTCCTTGAGATTTGAATTCAAAAATTTTATGGATATGATTAATGATAAGTTGCGCTTCTGCTTAATAATTTATCAATCATACCTAATAATAGTGGAAAATCATGTTTCTGATTATCTAATCGAAATACTTGGCAAATCGTTCTTTTTAATTCTGTATGCTCTAATGACACTTCCAACCATTTTTGCGGATTTTTCGTTAGTAGATGATAAGACGACGTTACTATAAATCCACGTTCTTTAGTTAAGATATATTGAGCTATTTGAGGGTGTGTGATTGTACGTATAGGTGATTTGATTGTCTTTGTTAAGATTTGCTTGATTCTTGGCGGCAATGGATATAATTCATAAATTGATTTATTAGAAAGCTGCACTAAAGGTGGATTAGTAGCTAATGTAATTGGGTCATTTTTAGGTACATAGATATGAAAATTTTCTTCGAATAAGGGACTAACTTTTAAGGCACGGTGCTGTTTGAGTTCCTCAGACATGTCAGTAAAAGCAATATCGATTTTGTCCGTGAGTAGGGCAGGTAAGATAGCTTCTTCTTCCATTAAAATAGGTTGGATTATAGCTTCACTTTCATTTTCAAAGGATTGCATTAATAAAGTGATTACCTGTGTAATATAACTTTCAACGTAACCAATGCGTATAATATAATGGTCCGTTTCAGATTGGTTATGGAACAAACGAACTGTGTTATCAAGTTGATCTATAATTTTTGTTGCTTCCGAAAATAATTGTTTACCTTCTTCAGTGATATGGATATTGCGCCCTTCTCTATTAAATAATGTGACTTGTAGCTCTTTTTCTAAAAGTGTGATTTGTCTGCTAATCGCAGATTGAGCGATATTTAATTCAAGCGCCGCATCAGATAAATGTTCTCTTTTCGCGACTTCTATAAAATACTTTAATTGTTTGATTTCCATATAACCAACTCCATCATTTCAATTACATTCTAATTATTAGAATAATATCATCTATTTTATATATTGAATAGATAAATGGATTACTTTATAGTGTACCTTACTTATTAAATATTCAGAATTTTCGTAAAAGGGGTGAGGGCCATGCTCGAATATGGTAAGCAATTAGGGCTATATGATAGCCGCGAAGAACATGATGCATGTGGTATAGGGTTTTATGCCAATATGGATAATCAGAGAAATCACGATATCGTTGAAAAATCATTGGAAATGTTACGTAGATTAGATCATCGCGGAGGTATTGGTTCAGATGGGATTACTGGTGACGGGGCCGGCATTATGACAGAAGTGCCATACGAGTACTTTGCAATGAAAGTGGATTTCGATTTACCAGATGAAGGTCAATATGCGGTGGGCATGTTTTTTACTAATGAGAAGATAGCTGGTTCTCAACATGAAGCACAATTTAATGCGCACTTTGAAGCGGAAGGTTTAAGTGTCCTTGGCTATAGAAATGTTCCTGTAGATACGAATGCAATTGCCTCACACGTTGTTGAAACAATGCCGCATATACAACAAGTATTCATTGCGCTAAACGATGCTGCACATATAGACAGAACATTATTTTTAGCGCGCAAACAAATTGAAAATTATGCTGATCAACAACGCTTGAATTTATATTTTACAAGTTTATCGCATAGAACAATTGTATATAAAGGATGGTTGCGCTCAGACCAAATTAAAACATTATATCAAGATTTAAACCATGATGCGTATGTTTCAAAGTTAGGACTTGTGCATTCGCGTTTTAGTACGAATACTTTTCCGAGTTGGAAACGTGCGCATCCTAACAGATTACTCATGCATAACGGTGAAATTAATACCATTAAAGGTAATGTGAATTGGATGAGAGCAAGACAAAACGATTTAATTGAAACAATCTTTGGTAATGATAAAGATAAAGTGAAAGAAGTACTTGATGAAGATGGTAGTGACTCCGCCATTGTAGATAATGCATTAGAATTTTTATCGTTAGCTATGGAACCTGAGAGAGCGGCAATGCTGATGATCCCGGAACCTTGGTTATACAATAAAACCAATGATACTAACGTGCGTTCATTTTATGAATTTTACAGTTATTTGATGGAACCATGGGACGGTCCTACAATGATTTCTTTTTGTAACGGAGATAAAATAGGAGCATTAACAGATAGAAATGGTTTAAGACCAGGTCGTTATACAATTACCAAGGACAATTATATCATCTTCTCATCTGAGGTTGGTGTGGTAGATGTACCAGAAGACAATGTTGCATTTAAAGGTCAATTGAACCCGGGAAAGTTGTTGCTGGTTGATTTTAAACAAAATAAAGTGGTTGAAAATAATGAATTAAAAGCACGCATTGCAGATGAACATCCATATGACAGTTGGCTACATCAATTTAAAGTAGATTTAGGTTTATCTAAAGTATCATATCAAAACTCTGAATGGAGCGATGAAAGTTTAGCACGTTTACAAAAACAGTTTGCTTATACAAAAGAAGAAATGGATAAATATCTGACAGAAATTGTTGAAAATAAGAAAGATCCGATAGGCGCAATGGGGTACGACGTGCCAATCGCTGCTCTAAACGAAAAAGACGAAACATTATTCAATTATTTCAAACAATTATTTGCACAAGTTACAAACCCTCCTATCGATGCGTATCGAGAGAAAATAGTTACGAGTGAATTATCTTATTTAGGGTGTGAAGGTAATTTGCTGAAGCCTAATGAAAACGCGTTAAATCGTATCCAATTAGCGCGTCCAGTTTTAACTGAAGCACAACTTGAAGTCATTGAACAAAGTAGGTTTAATGTGACGCATTTATCTACGGTTTACCAAAATGATTTAGAAACAGCATTGGATGTGTTGGGAGATAAAGCAATTCAAGCTGTTAAAGAAGGTAAAGAAATTATTGTGTTAGATGACAGTTATTTAGTTAATACAGATGAAGGTTATGCGATGCCGATACTGTTAGCGGTAAGTCACATTCATCAGTTACTAATTAGAGAAGGATTACGCATGCGTACGAGTATAGTAGCATTATCAGGTGAAACGAGAGAAGTGCATCATGTTGCTTGTTTGTTAGGATATGGTGCAAACGCAATTGTACCGTATTTAGCGCAACGTACAATTGAGCAGTTGGTCCAAAACAAACGTTTAAAAGGGGATATTTCTGAAAATGTTCAAACTTATACGGATACATTATCAGAAGGTGTCATCAAAGTTATGGCCAAGATGGGTATTTCGACTGTTCAAAGTTATCAAGGGGCGCAAATTTTTGAAGCAGTAGGTTTATCTTCTGAAGTTGTTGAAAAATATTTCACGGGCACACAAAGTAAACTTTCAGGTATATCTATAGATATGATAGATGAGGAAAATAAGTCAAGGCAAACACCTACAAGCCAATATATAGAATCAGGAAGTACATTCCAGTGGCGTAAACAAGGTCAACATCATACTTTTAATCCGACATCTATACATTTGTTGCAACATGCATGTCGTTTAAATGATTATGAAAAATTCAAATCATTTTCACGTGAAGTTAATCACAAACGTACCGATCACGTTCGTCACTTGATGGAATTTAAAAAGCAAGAAGCTATCGATATAAGTGAAGTCGAGCCTGCAAGCGCTATTGTTCAACGTTTTAATACAGGAGCAATGAGTTATGGTTCGATTTCGGAAGAGGCACACCAAACATTAGCTGAAGCGATGAATCAAATGGGTGGTAAAAGTAATAGCGGTGAAGGTGGAGAAAACCCGGAACGCTATATTATAGATGAAGAAGGACGTAATCGTTCTAGCGCAATCAAACAAGTTGCATCCGGTCGTTTTGGTGTGACGAGCGATTACTTACAACACGCTAAAGAAATTCAGATTAAAGTTGCGCAAGGCGCTAAACCAGGGGAAGGCGGACAATTACCAGGTGCTAAAGTATACCCATGGATTGCTGAAGTAAGGGGGTCAACGCCAGGTATTGGCTTAATATCACCACCGCCGCATCATGATATTTATTCAATTGAAGATTTAGCACAATTAATTCATGATTTAAAAAATGCAAATAAAGATGCCAATATCACAGTGAAACTTGTTTCAAAAACTGGCGTAGGCACAATTGCAGCAGGTGTTGCTAAAGCATACGCGGATAAGATTGTTATTAGTGGCTATGATGGCGGCACAGGCGCTTCACCAAAAACGAGTATTCAACATGCAGGCGTACCATGGGAAATTGGTCTGGCAGAAACGCATCAAACCTTAATGATGAACGGTCTTAGATCGAGGGTGACGGTAGAAACAGACGGGAAGTTACTCACAGGTAAAGACGTTGCTTACGCATGTGCATTAGGCGCAGAAGAATTTGGTTTTGCTACGGCGCCATTAGTGGTGCTTGGATGTATTATGATGCGCGTATGTCATAAAGATACTTGCCCTGTAGGCATTGCTACTCAGAACCAAGATTTAAGAGCTTTATTTAATGGCAGAGCAGATCACGTGGTCAATTTTATGCACTTTGTTGCTGAAGAATTACGAGAGATTTTAGCTGGACTTGGCTTGAAATCCGTAGATGAACTTGTAGGTAGAACGGATTTATTAGCACGTAAAAATAATCTGGCTAGCAGCCGCCCTAAAGCTGCATCGATGAACGTTGAAGCATTGCTATATCAACATAAAGGTGAAAGATTTAAAAAATTCGAACAAAATCACCATCTCGATGAAGGATTTGATTTAACAGCGTTGTACCCAGACGCGCGAACAGCGATTGAAAATGGTCAATCATTTATTGGTCAATACTTATTGAAAAATGAGCAACGTGATGTAGGTGTTATTACCGGTAGCGCCATTACAAGAGCCCATGGCAAAGAAGGATTGCCTGAAGATTCAATTTACGCTAAGACAGTGGGGCATGCAGGGCAAAGTTTGGGTGCATATACGCCGCATGGTTTAACCATTCATCACACAGGAGATGCTAATGATTACGTAGGTAAAGGTTTATCTGGTGGTAAAGTGATTGTTAAAGCACCAAACCAGCAACGTGAAGACGAAATTATCGTGGGTAATGTTTGCTTTTACGGTGCTTCACACGGCAAAACGTTTATAAATGGTAAAGCAGGCGAGCGTTTCTGTATTAGAAATAGTGGTGTACAGGCAGTTGTTGAAGGCATAGGTGACCATGGTCTTGAATACATGACTGGTGGCCGTGTCATCGTTCTTGGGGATGTAGGAAAAAACTTTGGACAAGGTATGAGTGGTGGCGTGAGTTATATTTTTCCATCTGACTTAGAAAAATTTAAATCAGAAAATCAACTTGATAGCTTGGATCTTGATTTCATTACTGTAGCAGAAGAATACGAAGTTTTGAAGTCTATGTTAGAAGGACATGTGCAATACACAAATAGCACAAAAGCGAAAAAAATCCTAGCTGACTTTGAGCATGTCGCAGATAAAGTCGTTAAAGTTATCCCTAAAGAATATAAACTAATGATGCAAAAAATCGACTTGCAAAAGCAAAACTCAGATGAACTTGATCAAGCTTTATTAAATGCTTTTAATGATAAGCGCACATATATAGAATCAGAGCAACAATTGACTGCTGTATATTAATACTAGAAGGGGGATTTATCATGGGTGAATTCAAAGGATTTATGAATTATGACAAACAACAACTGCAGGAGTTATCTTTGGTCGATCGTTTGAAGCATCACGGTGCGTTTCAACAAAGATTTACGAAAGACGAAGCGGCACAACAAGGCGCCCGTTGTATGGATTGCGGGACACCATTTTGCCAGACAGGGGAGCCTTTCGGCAGAGAAACAATTGGGTGTCCTATTGGCAATTACATTCCAGAATGGAATGACCTTGTCTATAGACAAGATTTCAAAACGGCCTACGAGCGGTTAAATGAAACGAACAATTTTCCGGAATTTACAGGGCGGGTCTGTCCAGCACCTTGTGAGCAATCTTGTGTCATGAAAATCAATCGTGAATCAGTTGCTATTAAAGGAATTGAAAGAACTATTATAGACGAAGCCTTTGAAAATGGTTGGGTAAAACCGACAACGCCAGAACATCGTAAAGATGAATCAGTTGCTATAGTGGGTAGTGGGCCAGCTGGTTTAACTGCTGCTGATGAATTAAATAAATTAGGGTATAACGTAACAGTGTATGAGCGCGCACATGAAGCTGGTGGCTTACTTATGTATGGTATACCTAATATGAAATTAGACAAAGATGTAGTGCGTCGTAGAATAAAAGTGATGGAAGAATCAGGTATCCAATTTGAAACAGATACAGAAATTGGCGTAGACATTAGTAAAGAAACACTTAATGAGGAATATGGTGCTATTATTTTATGTACCGGTTCGCAAAATGCGAGAGATTTACCTCTAGAAGGACGTATGGGGTTCGGTATTCACTTTGCAATGGATTATTTAACAGAACAAGCTCAATACTTAAACGATGAAATTAAGGAACCATCTATTTCTGCAGAAGGTAAAAATGTAATAGTCATCGGGGCTGGAGACACTGGGGCAGATTGTGTTGCTACGGCATTGAGAGAAAATTGTAAATCTATTGTTCAATTTAATAAGTATACAAAGCAACCTGAGGCAATAGAATTTGATGAAAACAGTTACTGGCCATTAGCAATGCCTGTATTTAAAATGGATTATGCACATAAAGAGTACGAGGCGCGTTTCGGATTTGAGCCACGTGCATATGGCGTACAAACAATGCGTTATGATGTTGATCGAATTGGAAATGTGACCGGCGTTTACACACAGATCCTTGAAGAAACAGATGAAGGCATGGTGGTTGTCGATGGTACAGAACGTCACTGGCCAGCAGATTTGGTATTGTTGTCCATAGGGTTTATTGGCACGGAAACTACAGTGCCACACGCTTTCAATATCCAAACTGAAAGAAATAAAATTATCGCAGATAACAAAAATTTCAAAACGAATCAATCAAATATTTTTGCGGCAGGTGATGCAAGACGAGGCCAAAGTCTTGTTGTTTGGGCAATCCAAGAGGGTAGAGCAGTTGCTAATGCGGTGGATGGATACCTAACGGAAAAAACGTTGGTGTAACATTTTAATTATAATTGACTTTTGCAATACACTATAATATTATAATTAATGTGTTTATTTGGAGGAATACCCAAGTTCGGCTGAAGGGATCGGTCTTGAAAACCGACAGGGGCTTAACGGCCCGCGGGGGTTCGAATCCCTCTTCCTCCGCCATTATCATTAAAAACCAAGACTAATTAATAGAGTAGACAAACATTCATATGTATATGAATTGTTTGTCTTTTTTGTTTTGAAATGGGTATTTTAACATAACTATAACTCCAATAGTTTAACTTGTAACTAATTTAATGTGGTTCGGTGCGTATCTATAAATGTTGAATTATAGTAGATAATGTATTGTTTGGCAGATTATATTGTTAAGCACAAATAAATAAAAGGTGGTTGATTTATACAAGGTCGTGAATGTAAATCAAATGCTATATTTGGTCTCGCTTCGGTCTTTTTTTATCTCTCTTTATGAAAGCCTTTGCAAAACTTGTATAGACAAGTTATAATCTGGATAACATAGAAAAATTAAGGGAGTGAATCATCATGGCTGTTAAAAAGAAAGATGTTCAAGATATCGTCGAAGCTATTGGGGGCAAAGAAAACTTGGACACAGCAACACACTGTGTAACGCGTTTACGACTTGTTTTAAAAGATGATGATAAAGTTGACAAAGATCGTTTGAATAATAACGATTTGGTTAAGGGTCAATTTAAAGCAGACAATCAATATCAAATTGTTATTGGACCAGGCACAGTAGATGAAGTTTACAAGCAGTTTATTGAAGAAACTGGGGCTGAAGCGTCCTCGAAAGATGACGCGAAAGCTGCAGCTGCCAAAAAGGGGAATCCAATTCAAAGATTGATTAAGTTATTGGGAGATATCTTTATTCCAATCTTGCCAGCTATTGTAACAGCTGGTTTGTTACTAGGGATTTATAATGTGTTAACGATGGAAGATTTATTTGGGAAACAACCACTCGTTGCACAATATCCACAATTAGGTGATATTGCGGATATTATTAATGTTATTGCGAATACTGCTTTTATCTTCTTGCCGGCATTAATTGGTTGGAGTAGTATGCGCGTATTTGGTGGTAGCCAAATACTTGGTTTAGTATTAGGGTTAATTTTAATGAACCCACAGTTGGCTTCACAATATGATATTGGTAAGGGTGATATTCCGGCTTGGCATATTTTTGGTTTAGAAATTAAACAATTGAATTACCAAGGCCAAGTATTACCAATTTTATTAGCGTCTTATGTATTAGCGCAAATTGAGAAATTCTTAAATAAATATGTGCATGATTCAATTAAAATGTTAGTTGTTGGGCCTGTGGCCTTATTAATTACTGGCTTCTTAGCATTTATCGTTATTGGGCCAATTGCATTATGGTTAGGAACAGGTATCACGAACGGAGTAACATTTGTCTTTGAACATGTAGGTTGGTTAGGCGGTGTAATATATGGCTTGTTCTATGCACCGTTAGTGATTACTGGATTGCACCATATGTTCTTGGCAGTTGACTTCCAATTGATGGGAAGCAGCCTTGAAGGCACATATTTATGGCCAATCTTAGCAATCTCTAACATTTGTCAGGGGTCAGCAGCGTTTGGTGCTTGGTATGTTTACAAAAAACGAAAAATGGCCAAAGAACAAGGTCTTGCAATGACTTCTGGCGTTTCAGGTTTCTTAGGTGTTACTGAGCCAGCATTATTCGGTGTCAACTTACCGTTGAAATATCCGTTTGTAGCAGCAATTTTAACTTCCAGCGTGATAGGCGCCATCATAGGTGCAAGCGGTGTTTTGGGTAAAGTAGGTGTAGGTGGTGTGCCAGCCATTATTTCAATTCAAAGCAATTATTGGCTTGTGTATGGTATTTGTACGATTATTGCTATGGTTGTGCCAGCAATTCTAACAGTCGTGTTCTCTAAATTTAGTAAAGAAGAAGCGAAAGAAATGGTGGAAGAATAAAGAAACTATATCGTTAAGGGTAACTAAGACGCTATGCATCGATAATCATCAATGATCTTTGTAGTAGAGGCTGAAATGAAAATGAGTTTATAACATCGTTTTATAGAGCGGCTTCTTGATTTATTAAATTAACTTTACTTATTTGTAAGTGTTGGCTTATGCCGTTCTTAAGAAGGCGGGTAATTCTTGCACAAACTTAATAATTTACGTTAGTGCTTGTCTTTTTATCAAGGCGAGGCAATAAAATCTTTAAAGAAACACAGATTGCTGTCTCGTCTATTGATTTTAAAAATATATTAAGAAAAGGTGGTAATTATGTGGTTGTAAATGATTGGAGAAAGTCGGTAGTTTATCAAATTTATCCCAAGTCATTCAATGACACTACTGGTAATGGTGAAGGCGATCTACGTGGTATAATTGAAAAATTAGATTATCTACAATATCTAGGTGTAGATTATATTTGGTTAACGCCCGTTTATGAATCACCTATGAATGATAATGGTTACGATATTAGCAATTATTATAAAATAAACGAACAGTTCGGTACGATTGATGATTTAGAAACTTTGATAGCTGAATCACATAAACGTGATTTGAAAGTAATGATGGATATTGTTATTAATCATACTTCTACAGAACATGAATGGTTTAAACAAGCTTATTCCGGCAAAGAAAATCCTTATAGAGATTATTACTTCTTTAGAAGGTCAGCAGATAATCAACCGCCTACCAATTGGGAATCTAAATTTGGTGGTAATGCTTGGGAATATGATGAGAAGACAGATGAATATTACTTGCATTTATATGATGTAACACAGGCAGATTTGAATTGGGATAACCCAGAAGTACGCCGAGCGCTTTATAAAGTGATTAATTATTGGATTGATTTTGGCGTGGATGGTTTTAGATTCGATGTTATCAATGTTATTTCTAAGGGTGAGTTTAAAAACTCATCAAAAATCGGTAAAGAATTTTACACGGATGGACCACGTGTACATGAATACTTGCATGAAATGAATCGACAAACATTTGGTGATAAAGATATGATGACAGTTGGAGAAATGTCTTCAACCACAATTGATAATTGTATTAAATATTCAAATCCTGAACGACAAGAATTAAGTAGTGTGTTTAACTTTCATCATTTAAAAGTGGATTATATAGATGGAGAAAAATGGACCAACGCGAAGTTAGATTTCCATCAATTAAAAAATATATTGATGGAGTGGCAGACAGGAATCTATAATGGTGGCGGATGGAATGCGATTTTTTGGTGTAACCATGACCAACCTCGTGTTGTAACAAGGTTTGGAGATGATTCGACGGAAGCGTTACGCAAAAGTAGTGCGAAAATGCTTGCTATAACGTTGCACATGTTACAAGGCACGCCATATATTTATCAGGGTGAAGAGATTGGTATGACAGACCCTCATTTCGATAGTATAGATCAGTATCGAGATATAGAAACGCTCAATGCTTATAAAAGATTGAAAAATGAAGGCTACGCAGAAGATGAAATATTAACGATTTTAGGACAAAAGTCCCGTGATAATTCAAGAACACCTGTACAATGGACAAGTGGTGAAAATGCTGGCTTTACTTCTGGCACACCATGGATAGATATCCCAGACAATTATGAAAATATTAATGTTGAAGCGGCTATCGAAGATGACCAATCTATTTTACAAACTTACAGAAAATTAATTCAATTACGACATGAACACGATATTATCACTTATGGCGATATTGAACCGCTTTATATGACACATGATAAATTGTTTGTTTATAAACGCCATTATAAAAATGAAACTTGGTTAATCATCGCTAATTTTTCAAAAAACAAAGTTGTGATACCTGAGGGTTTAGATGTTGAAGGAGAAATCGTTTTACAAAACGGTTCTATTGTCAATGGATTGATAGAAGGCTTTGGTGCGATAGTGGTCGCACAATAATTTAGATTAAAAGGCAGTGAGTGATATCACATGACAAAGAAAAAATTTATTTCAATATATGAAAATTTACGCGCTGACATCATAGAATCAAAATTGCCATATGGTGCTCAATTGCCCTCTGAAAATGAATTGGTAATAGATTATAGTGCCTCTCGTGAAACAGTTCGCAAAGCATTGAATTTACTCGTTAGAGACGGTATGATTCAGAAAATAAGAGGCAAAGGTTCTGTTGTTATTTATCAAGGTGTCACAGAGTTTCCGTTTGCTAATCTAACAAGTTTTAGAGAAGTGCAACGTGGGTTAGGGCTAAGCCACGAGACAGACGTTCGGTTACTGGAAAGTGTATCTGCTAGTGATTTTCCAGAGGTAAAAAAAGCATTGAATCTTCGCTCGAGTACAAAATTATGGCATATTATCCGGACAAGAAAACTTGATAACCGTGTGAAAATTATCGATGAAGATTATTTAGTGAAAGACATTGTGCCTGATATCACTTTAGATATCGCTAAAGATTCGCTATATCACTATATAGAGCAAATACTGAAATTAGAAATTAGCTACTCAAATAAATCGATTACTTTTGAATCATTTGGAAATTTAGAATACGAAGTATTTGGAGATGTAACACCCCCGTATACCGCCACAGTGAGAGGTATTGTGCATTTAAAGGATACATCGAAATTCCAATATAATATTTCTAAACATTTAGCAACTGAATTTAAGTTCAATGATTTTTCTAGACGTCATAAAATTTTATGATCAATGGTAAGGCTATGATATACATTAATAAAATAAGTTAAAATTAATGGATGGTATGACTTGCAATCAGCCGACACATTATAGTATGATATATCTTGCCGTGCTAGGTGGGGAGGTAGCGGTTCCCTGTACTCGAAATCCGCTTTACGCGAGACTGAATTCCTTCGCTAAGGCTACGTTTTTGTGAAGTCTGCCCAAAGCACGTAGTGTTTGAAGATTTCGGTCCTATGCAATATGAACCCATGAATCATGTCAGGTCCTGACGGAAGCAGCATTAAGTGGATTATCGTATGTGCCGTAGGGTTGCCGAGATTTAGCTGTCGACTTTGGTAACGTTTATGATACGTAGTCGAAGCGAAGGTGCCGGTTTTAAATTTTAAATTAATTCAATTAACTAATAAATAAGGAGTGACTTATCTTTTGATAGCAGTCACTCTTTTTTTATATTAAAATAATAATAATCCTTTGATGTGTATAATTGGAATTAGTTGAAACCTAATTTGAAAGTGTGCTGTCGAAGATTAAATTCAGTAATTTACGGGGGAGTGCTCATGCAAATTTATTTAAGTACTTTAACTGAAAATGATTATGATACAAGTTTAGACGAAATAAAAACTGCTTTTAGAAATGTCGCAGCCTCCAACCACGATGAGCAAGATTTAGTTCTGAAAATCAGGGAGTCAGCTGAATATAATTATGAATTGGAAGTTGTCGCGAAAACAGACGACGGTGATGTAATTGGCCATGCAATGCTCTCAGAAATAAAAATCATAAATGATGAAACGCGTTATACAGCTTTAGCTTTAGCGCCTTTAACTGTATTGCCAGAATACCAAAACAAGGGAATCGGTAAAGCGCTTGTGCAAGCTGTAGAAGAACGTGCTAAGGCACAAGAATATACTACTATTATTGTACTGGGGGATCCTAATTATTATGGGAAACTAGGTTATGAAGAAGCAAATAAATACGATATTGCTAGCCCGTTTGGCGTGCCTTCAGAGCATTTTATGGTTAAATTCCTATGGGATCAACTTGTAGAACGGCCTAATGGCGATGTAGTTTACCCAGAATCATTTAATTAATATTCAAAGTGTAAAACACAATGATATAATAGTTATTGAATGCTATTGGAGGTGCGAAAGTGAATTATCAAGCTTTATATAGAATGTTTCGGCCGCAAAGCTTTGAAGATGTAGTAGGTCAGGAACATGTAACTAAGACATTGCGTAATGCAATTTCAAAAGGTAAACAATCACATGCGTACATTTTTAGTGGGCCAAGAGGTACAGGTAAAACAAGTATTGCAAAAGTGTTCGCTAAAGCGATTAATTGCCTTGAACATACGGATGGCGAACCTTGTAATGAATGTGCTATTTGTACGGGGATTACACGTGGAACGAATTCAGACGTGATTGAAATAGATGCCGCTAGTAACAATGGTGTTGATGAAATAAGAAATATTAGAGACAAGGTAAAATATGCACCTAGCGAATCGAAATTTAAAGTATATATTATTGATGAAGTTCATATGTTAACCACAGGGGCCTTCAACGCTTTACTTAAAACATTGGAAGAACCACCAGCTCATGCAATATTTATACTTGCGACGACTGAACCACATAAAATACCTCCGACAATCATATCAAGAGCGCAAAGATTTGATTTTAAAGCAATTAGCCATGATGAAATTGTAGAACGATTAAAATTTGTAGCAGATTCCCAAACAATAGAATATGATGTATCAGCATTAGATTTTATTGCTAAAGCTTCTGAAGGCGGTATGCGGGATGCGCTAAGTATCATGGACCAAGCTATTGCTTTTGGTGATGAACACCTTACATTGCAAGATGCTTTGAATGTAACAGGAAGTGTGGATGCGAGCGCACTAAATGACTTACTTAAAGAGGTAGTTGAAGGAGATGTAAAAAGCGCCTTCTCAACCTATCATCAATTTATCTCACAAGGTAAAGAAGTAAACCGTCTTATTAATGACATGATTTATTTTGTGAGAGATACAATTATGAATAAGACATCTAACATAGAAACTGAACACGATGCGTTGATGCATTTTGATTTAGACACACTTTACAAAATGATTGATGTTATTAATGATACACTTGTTTCAATTAGATTTAGTGTGAATCAAAGTGTGCATTTTGAAGTCCTATTAGTGAAATTAGCTGAGATGATTAAAGATAAATCGGAAAATGTTCAAACTATTGCTACTACAAGTGTGGCTAGTGAACCTAATAACGAAGTATTATTACAACGTATGGAACAACTAGAAAATGAGCTGAAAACATTAAAAAACCAAGGTGTATCAGTTAATAATGTTAAATCGCAATCTAAAAGAACAGCTAGCAAAGGGACTCAATCGAAGAATGCTTTTTCAATGCAACAAATTGCGAAAGTGCTAGATAAAGCCAATAAAGAAGATATCAAACAACTAAAAGATCATTGGCAAGAAGTTATAGATCATGCTAAAAGTAATGATATGAAGTCATTAGTTAGCTTACTTCAAAGTTCAGAACCAGTAGCAGCAAGTGAAACACATGTGTTGATTAAATTCGAGGAAGAAATACATTGTGAAATTGTAAATAAAGATGATGAAAAGCGTGAGAATATAGAAAATGTTGTTTGTAATATCATTGAGAAAACAGTGAAAGTCGTCGGTGTGCCTGCTGACCAATGGATGAGAGTGAGAACGGAATACCTTCAGAATCGTAAACAGGGTACGAGCGAAGAACATAATGCTTCAACCACAACCCAGTCAGATGAGGAAGCCGACGTAGTCCAAAAAGCTAAAGACCTATTCGGTGAAAACACAGTGAACGTCATAGATGAAGAGTAAGACATGACAATGAATTAAAAGGCATGTATAATGAAACAAAAGATTAATTACAATCAGAGAGATTGAAGTTTTAAGGAGGATAAACATATGCGCGGTGGCGGAAATATGCAACAAATGATGAAACAAATGCAAAAAATGCAAAAGAAAATGGGTGAAGAGCAAGAAAAGTTAAAAGAAGAGAAAGTACAAGGTACAGCAGGTGGCGGTATGGTGACTGTAACGGTATCTGGCCACAAAGAAGTGCTTGATGTAGAAATTAAAGAAGAAGCAGTTGATCCAGACGATATCGAAATGTTACAAGATTTAGTGATCGCTGCTACAAATGAAGCGATGAACAAAGCTGATGAACTTACACAAGAACGTTTAGGTAAGCATACACAAGGCTTAAATATTCCTGGTATGTGATAGTATGCATTATCCAGAACCAATATCCAAACTTATCGACAGTTTCATGAAACTGCCAGGCATTGGGCCCAAGACAGCTCAACGTCTGGCGTTTCATGTATTAGATATGAAAGAAGACGATGTCGTACAATTTGCTAAAGCCTTAGTGGATGTAAAACGAGAACTTACCTATTGTAATGAATGTGGCCACATAACAGAACAAGATCCATGTTATATCTGTCAAGATAAACAGCGCGATCGTTCCATTATTTGTGTAGTAGAAGATGATAAAGATGTTATCGCTATGGAAAAAATGCGTGAATATAAAGGTCTATATCATGTCTTACATGGTTCGATATCTCCAATGGATGGTATAGGACCAGAAGATATCAATATTCCAAGTTTGATCAATCGCTTGAAAAATGATGAAGTAAAAGAATTAATTTTAGCGATGAATCCTAACTTAGAAGGTGAATCAACTGCGATGTATATATCGAGATTAGTTAAACCGATAGGTATTACTGTAACTAGGTTAGCCCAAGGACTTTCTGTCGGTGGGGATTTAGAGTACGCTGATGAAGTAACATTATCTAAAGCGATTATGGGCAGAACAGAGATGTAACAAAAATTAACTGTATATTTAGAGTAAAGTAAAACCGCTTTTTTAAAGTGGTTTTATTTTTTTTAAAAGAAAATTAAAAAAACGTAAAAAAGAGTAAAGTTTGGTTTATAGAATTTAAAACTGATTGTTTTAATAAATGAAACGACAAAAATTATATTATAACGAACGATATATATCATTTGCTATTGAAAGTATGTTTATTTTTGTGAACTTCCTTGTGACTGGGAGGGAAAGTGTAAATTTTACTGTTGTTTAAAGTGCATTAAGCGTGTATAGTATTTACTTGTCGGACGAAACAAAACGACAAACACAAAACAACAACTTAAAGACAAGTTGAAAATTAATTTTAAAAAGTGATTGACTTTCTAAGTTAAAATCTGTAGAATTAATTCTTGTGATTGAAACAAACGAAACAATGAACATTGAAAACTGAATTGCAATATGTCAACGTTAATTCCGAAT
>NZ_BMCF01000004.1 GCF_014635045.1 Staphylococcus nepalensis
AATCGTGTATCCAGTAATAACGTTGTCATCCTCTAATTTTTTCACTCTATTTGTTGCTGCTTGACCAGTTAGATTTACTTTTGCTCCTAAATGCTTCATTGAAATTTTACTGTTATTTTTTAATTCGCTAATTATTTTTTTGTCTAATTCGTCCATTTTTATCACTCACTTTCAATTTTCAAGTATTTAGTTAAAAACTCTTTGAAATTTATATTTAAACACATAGACCATCCAATTAAGATAAATATATACAAAAATTTGGAGGAATTATTTATGAACATAACACATATAAGAAATGCTACAAGCATCATTGAGTATGCAGATAAAAAGTTTTTAGTTGACCCGATGTTAGGCGAAAAAGGGTCTTTTGCAAGTTTTCCTGATGCTCCTGGAGAAGAGTTAGAGAATCCACTTGTCGACTTACCTATATCTCTAGAAGACATCATTAAAGATATTGACGCGATTATTTTAACACATTTGCATATTGACCATTTTGATGAAACGGCACAAAAACATTTACCAAAAGATATCAAGGTATTTGTACAAGACGAAAACGACGCAGAAGAAATTAAAGGTGTTGGCTTTAAAGATGTAGAAATATTAACCGAGTATACAACGTTTGAGGGTGTTAAACTAATAAAAACGCCTGGTGAGCATGGTAGAGGTGAAATTTTAGAAATCATTGGTTCTGTTTGTGGCGTTATTTTTGATCATCCTACAGAACAAAGATTATATATAGCAGGAGATACCGTATGGTATAGCAAGATTAAAAACGTAATAAAACACTATGAGCCTGAAGTTATCATTGTAAATGGTGGCGACAACCAATTTTATGAAGGCAGCTCATTAATTATGAACGAATATGATGTATATAAAGTAGCAAAAGAAGCACCTAATTCAAAAATTATTGTAGTGCATATGGAAGCAGTAACTCATTGGAATTTATCTAGAAACAGATTAAAACAATTTGTAAATGAAAAAGGATTAGAAGATCAAGTACTAATCCCAGATGACGGTGACAGTTATCATATGTAGAAAGGAGCCATTATGAATAACAAAATATGGTCGAAAGATTTTGTGATATATTCTATCATAAACTTTTTATTGATACTCGTATATTTTTTACTAAACTCTACCATCACTAATTATGCGCAAACTGAATATAATTCATCTAGTATAATGATGGGCTTTATAGCAAGTGTTTTCATAGTAGGTGCGCTAATTGGTAGAGTACTCACTGGATTTATCAAAATAACGAAGAAAATATTTATTTTAAATATGGTGGTTTATTTCGTATCAATTGTTTTATATTTTGTGAACTTAGACGAATATTTTTTAGTGTTTGTTCGATTATTACATGGGCTTTCTACGGGTATCACTACAACGATAGTAGGTACTATTGTTGCCTTAGTAATCCCTCAATCGCGTAAAGGCGAAGGGATTAGCTATTTTGCGTTAAGTACTGCACTGGCTACAGGATTCGGTCCATTTATTGGAATATCTTTAACACAGAATTCTAGTTTAATGAATATTTTTTATGCCAGTTTAATCTTTGCGATATTAAGTTTACTTATGTCATTTTTAATCAAAGTGCCTTATAACGAAAATAAGAAAGAAATATCTATAAAAAACTTAATGAATAAATCAACAATACCAATTGGATTTATTATATTTTTGAGTGCATTTTCTTTTTCAGGTATAGTATCGTACATTAATTTGTACGCAATCCAAATTGATTTAGTACAAGCAGCAAGTTTCTTTTTTATAATATATACAGTTTCAGTATTAGTGTCTAGACCTTTCACAGGAAAAATTGCTGATATTTATGGAGCAAATAAAATTATGTATCCAGCCCTTATATTCTTTTTTGTTGGCTTACTTTTACTAAGTATCAGCAGTGATGACTGGATGATGTTATTGTCAGGTCTATTTATTGGGCTTGGTTTTGGTAACATTTCTTCAATCACTCAAACGATCGCTGTCAGTGAAGCTAAACCAGAAAATGTAGGACTAGCTACTTCAACATTTATGATTTTTATGGATTTAGGAAATGGATTAGGACCTTATATATTAGGATTTGGGATTCCCATTTTAGGTTATGCGGGAATGTATAAAATCCTTGCGGTTATTATTCTATTAACATTTATTTTATATTACTTTTTACATGCCAAAAACCTAAAATAACTATATAGATATTTTAGGTTAAAAATGGACTAGTGCATTGATGTAAATGACATTACCAATCAAATTGAATAATATAGTAGAAAAACAACATACGCTTAATAATGTATGTTGTTTTTCATTTATTAGGTAAAACCTTCCTTATATATTAAGTAAAATGACATATACTATAGTTAGTAAATAGTTATTACGGTCACTTATTGGTTAAATTGTAGTATTTTCAAATTAATAAAAGCTATATTCTTTTACCATCAAGATATATAGCTGTTTTTTTCTTTAATCATTTCGAATGACTCTTTTCATTTCTTCTGCTAATTTTTTATCTGACAATTCGTTAGAGTTACTCAACTCATTAATAATATTATTTTTTTCACTCTCACTACGTTTTTGGCTTAGCTTGTAGGCAGCTAAAATTTTAGTTGCTTTAATTTTAAAACCTACAATACCTTTAATCTGTTTTTTCGTTTTATCTGACATGTTATCCCACGTAGCACATTTTCACGATATTTTTCATATTTATCCAATAATTGTTCTAGATCTGCTTCTAATTCATCTTCATTTAAAGTCTTACCCTTTCCATAGATATGAACACTTTGATAATTCCAAGGCGGAACATCTTCTTGATGATACCATGTTGACGATATGTAACTATGTGCTCCTTGAAATATCACTAATATGTTATCGTTGTCGTCTATAGTTCCCCATTGCTGGTTCCCTCTTGCAAAATGACCAGAAATATATAAATCATTGTCCTTCTCTGTAATCATAACAGGAATATGTGTAGCTATGGGACATCCATTATCAGTCGATACTATAACGGCAAAATTATTTTTCTCAATAAAGCTTTTAATTTCCTGATAATCATTAATTTGATAATAATTTGGTATGTACATAGATTATCTCCCCTTTTATAATTCTTTTAACATAATGAAATCAATTTGTTTCTCATCTCCCATAAAAAATACATGTTCATCAATTTTATAGAAACCTAATTTTTTATAAAATTGAATCGCATTTTCATTTTTTTCCCAAACCCCTAACCATATATTCTCACACTCTAAATCTTTCGCTAGTTTTATTGCTTGTTTATATAATTCCTTCCCTAATCCATGTTTTTGAAATTCCCTCAATATATAAATTCGTTCAATTTCTATATTGTTACCTTCAATTTCTTCAGTTTGTGCATTACTTAGATTTAGCTTCAAATAACCGGCTAATTCATTTTCAAAATAAATGAAATAAAAATATGAATTGGGATTTTTTAACTCTTCAGTCATTCTTTCCGAAGTAAAAGCTGTTTTTAAGTATTCTTCAATATTTTCTTTTTTGTTTTGAGACCTAAAGGTTTCGCCAAAAGTTTTTTTCCCAATTTGTTTCAATGCTTCTGTATCACTCTCGTTACATGTTCTAATCATCGCTACCCTCCTATTTTCTAATAGTTTCTTTTATTGCCTTTTTTAACATAAAGCCAATCCTCTGATATATTATTTTTAACTTTGTCTAGCAATTTTACTAAAGTTGTAATTTCTGTTTCTGTTAACCCTTCTAAAGCCACAGAATTAGAATGCTCATTCTCTCTAATTATAAAAGAATAAAGTTCTTCTCCTTTTTCAGTAGCATATAATAATTTGTTTTTTTTATTTTCTTTTTGACTTTTTTTCGTGATTAGTCCATTATTTTCCATATTCTTAATAGCTCTAGAGGCTGTTGCTCTATCAATTTTTAACATTTCTACTAATTGTTCTTGAATAATACCTGGGTTCTCATAAATTCTAACTAAATAAACAAATTGTCCTTTTGATAAATTGATGTCTTTAAACTCAATATTACTTATTGAATCCAAAGCTCTTGCAATAATTCCTATATCTCTTAATATATCTTTCATTAATATCCCTTTCTTTTTATTGCAATTACAATAAAATTAACATAGTGATATTCTAACACAATTACACTTAAAAAAGATAGAAAAATGAAGAGAAATGAGAAAAAGTATCTATAACCATATTTCACTATATATTATTTTAAAATGTGGTTAATTTAAATAAAGTAGGGAAGGCTATTAGAAAAGTAAAGGAGGAATTATTTTGCTTAAAAATATTAACGAAGTTAGAGTTCCAGATAGTAAAATAATAGAAGATGCTCAAAACATTGTTAGAGAATATGGTAATGAATTAATATGGAACCATTCTAATAGAGTTTATTTATTTGGAGAAGTTAAGGGAACACAAGATAATTTAACTTATGATAAAGAACTGTTATACATTACAGCATTGTTCCATGATTTAGGATTAACAGAAAAATATAGTAGCGATGATTTAAGGTTTGAAGTGGATGGGGCTAACGCTGTTAGACAGTTTTTAACCACATATAACTATAAGAAGGGAGATTTACAATTAGCTTGGGATTCTATCGCTTTACATACAACTTTAGGTGTCGCAGAACATAAAGAGAATAATGTTGCATTACTATATCATGGCGTGGGAATGGATGTTATGGGAGACAATTGGAACCAATATTCTGATGAGATTAGAAAAGCAATCGTTAATAAATTTCCAAGAGGTAATTTTAAACATGATGTAATAGAATCTTTTTATAACGGGTTTAAACATAAACCAGAAACTACTTTTGGAAATATTAAATCAGATGTTATAAAATATTTTGAACCAGAATACCCACAAAATAATTTTTGTTCTTGTATTTTAAGATCTAAATGGGAGCGTTAAACTAATGAGAGCCCAAGAGATAAATATCTCTAATTAAAGAATAAACGCCAAATTCTATTGAAATAATATAGAAATGACGTTTCCTTTAACTTTATAAAGCTTTATGCCAAAAAACTAGACAGAATTTATAAATTTTAGCTACTCATAATAAATAGATGATATGAATATGGCCACTTAAATATTTGATAATATTTTTACGTTGTGGCAATTTATATATAGAAAAGAGACAACACACAAGTTTACTGCCCCAGTAATTCCGTTAAAAAACGGTGACTTTAAAAATGATATTTTATTAAAATAACCATCTTCTTCTTGCCAAAGTTAGTGATGGTTATTTTTATGGTTGGCCTTACTAACTAATACTAAGCTAATAATTGCCATGACAAGCATTAGCATTTCATAATCAGTCAATACTACTCCTTTCTAGGAGTAACACCACATTTCATGTCGCCCCTTATATAAAGAGATCAGCCAAATGGACTACTTTCTCAGTAACCCTTTAAAAGGAGTGTTTATTTTTTCTTCCTAATTTCTTCGCCAGTGAAAGGATTTTTATATCCAACAAGTGTTAATTGCTCTGCAATGGCATTCTCTTGTAATTGATTACGAATATAATTTTTTGTTTCTTCCAACTGTATCCGTATAAAACCCTTTACACCCAATTTTTCTATTACCTTATCTATATTTTAAATGAGCATATCTGTCAAAAATCATTAAACTATTCTTTCCTTTTAAATATCCTACAAATTTTGAAACACTTAATATTGGAGGAATACTAACTAACATATGAATATGGTCTTTACATGCTTCAGCTTCAATAATTTCTACACCTTTTCTTTCACACAACTACCTCAATATTATTCCAATATCTTTCTTGATTTTCCCATAAATAATTGTCCTTATATATTTAGGTACGAAGACTATAGGGTACTTACAATCCCATTTTGTATGTGCTAACCTATTTGTGTCTGATGACATAAGTTGCATCTCCTCGTGGTGTTAATTTTGGTTGGCTGCCTAAATATTATTTTAACGTGAAGAGATGCAATTTTTAATACAATGGTATAACCATACCGAACCCACACGCATAGCTTATGCTTTTATACAAATAAGCCCCCAAAAGATTTCTAACTAATGAAATCTTTTTGGGGCAAAATTTTGGAATTTGCATCTTATTCCTTCACATATCAAACTTTGGCTATCTTGCTATGCTTCATTTATTTTAATTTAATAATTTTTTTAAACTGTAAGGAATACCGTTATAGTCATTTGTTAAAGTCACTTCATCAGCAACAGCTTTCACGTCATCATTAGCGTTCCCCATAGCGATTGCTTTACCAACAACTTTTAACATTGATATATCATTTGAACTATCACCAAAGCCAATAACTTGAGATAAATTCAAACCTAATTTATTACTAAGATCAGTTATTGCATTACCTTTAGAAACGCCTTGTGCCATAAATTCTAAGAAATAAGGTTTACTTGTTGTGACATCAATCGTTTCGTTAAAATGACCAGCTAAATCATTTCTAATACTCGTAATTTTAGGAATATAATCAATACCCATAACTTTAGGTACATCCTCTTGAATATATGATTTTAAATCATCTACTGCTTTCATTGGTAAACCTGTCAGCTCTGATTCAATATTCATATATTCATGTTCACCTTCATATACGATATAGCCATCTTGGTAAGTCAACACGAATAATTGGTTATCTCTACAGAAATCTACAATTTCATCAAAGTCTGATTTTGATACTGTACGACTAACTTCAACTGTTTCATTTGCTACGTTTACTGTCTTACCGCCATTATAACTTATAACATAACTGTTAAATTGATCTAGTTTTAATCGTTTTGCAGTTGGTAACATACCTTCAGTTGGTCTGCCTGATGCTAGCACAACTGTATAACCTTGATGTTGTATATCAATTAAATAATTGGCCGTATCAGTACTCACTTCATTGTCTGAAGTCATTAATGTATCATCCATATCCATAACTATTAACTTATATCCCATCTTCCTAATCTCCTTTCAACGTCTACTCAACTATAATACAACAAATTAATGACGTTGGTACAATACTTCAGATTCTACACCCGTCACATTAATAGTAACAAGTTCTGAACGACAATGGATAAATTCACGTTTAAGTTCTCTTACTAATTCTCCGCTTCGTTCAGGCGCTATCATTGTTAAAACAGTTGGTCCTGCGCCACTGATAACAGTAGCATATGAATGATACCGTTTCGCAATCCGTTTAATTGTTTGAAATTCAGGAATTAAATGTTGACGATAAGGTTCATGAAAACCATCTTGTTCCATCATTTTACCTGCTAATTCATAGTTATGTTGAATCAATGCACTAATCATGGTATTACTAATTGCACTATTTCTAACGGCATCCTTATGCGAAAAAGTCTCTGGCAATGCATTTCTCGAAAGTGTAGTACTTAATTCATTAGATGGTATTGTGATGATCATGTCTGCTCTAGGTGGATCAATATACGATACGTCCGTCACTTTCGTTTGTGGATCATAATACCCTAATACGAGCCCTCCATAAATCGTCGGTGCCACATTGTCAGGATGTCCTTCAAACTCGGTAGCTAACTGCAATAATTCATATTTAGAAAGCTCTATATCTCCAAAGTAATTTGCTATGTAAAGTGCACCAACCAATGCAGAAGCAGACGAGCCTAGTCCTCTTGCTAATGGGATTTCACTCCTCATTTCTATATCTAAGGGAGGTAAAGTAACTTCATATCTATTAGCAACTTGCTGTGCAATTTGGTAAATATAGTGTGTTTCATCAATTGGTAAACCTTCAACATTGGGCCCAATATGTTTAAATGACCACCTATCACTATTATTGATTTGTACATTTAGATATAAAAATTTATTTAATGCCATACCTATAGAATCAAAACCGACACCTAAATTTGCAGTAGATGCCGGGATTTTTAAACTTAAGCTTTCACACATGCTATAGTGCTCCTTTAATATATTCTAGAATGCTTTCTCTATCATTTGGTAAAGGTTTAATTGGATCGTCCAATAATGAAATAGCTGTATCTGGATCTTTTAATCCATTACCTGTAAGCACTGATACGACACGTTTACCTTTAGGTAAATTACCTGCACGATGTAGCTTAATTAAACCTGCAATTGAAGCATTACTAGCAGGTTCACTGAACACGCCTTCTTTTCTAGCCATTAATTGATACGCTTCTAAAATTTCTTCGTCTGTGACACTATCTATTAAGCCTTCAGATTCTTCCAACGCACTCGTTGCTTTATCCCAACTTGCTGGGTTACCAATTCTAATTGCAGTAGCAACTGTATCTGGCTCTTTAACTACTTTATTTTGTACAATAGGCGATGCGCCTTCAGCTTGAAAACCATATAAATTAGGTAATTGTGTGCCATGTGCATCATGATACTCTTTAAAGCCTTTCCAATAGGCAGAAATGTTACCCGCATTGCCAACTGGGATGGATAAAATATCAGGTGCTTGACCATCTAATTGTTGGATTACTTCAAATGCACTTGTTTTTTGTCCTTCAATACGGTATGGATTAACAGAATTAACGAGTGCAATCTCACCATTTTTTGCAACTTCTTGTACAATTTCGAGTGCTTCATCAAAATTCCCTTCTATAGAAACAATTTCAGCACCGTACATCACTGCTTGAGACAATTTACCTAAAGCAATTTTGCCTTCTGGAATGACTACGATTGCTTTCAAACCTGCTCTTGCAGCATATGCAGCTGCGGAAGCAGAAGTGTTACCAGTAGAAGCACAAATAACAATTTTTTTGCCTTCCTCTTTCGCTTTGGCCATAGCCATAACCATACCTCTATCTTTAAAGGATCCTGTTGGATTAGCTCCTTCGTATTTCACATGTAATTCAATACCCAGCATTTCTGACATATTTTTACAATAAATTAAAGGGGTTTGGCCTTCATTCAAGCTCACTTTAGGGGTATCAGATGTAACTGGTAAATACGCTTTAAATTCTTCTACAAGTCCTTGCCAATTTTTCATAAATTTTAAACTCCTTCAACTGGGTAGATTTTCTGAACAACATAACCTGATTCTTTAATAGCAGATACTGGTGACTCATCAACACCAATAACAACTATACCGGCAGTACGAGCATCACGTTCAGCCACAGTTAATGATTTGTGTACAGGTAATTCTCCTTTTAATAATGTTTCTACTTGATTTATATCTTCACCATCTGTTTGTACTACAACATAATAACTTTCTTTACCTTTAATTGTAATAGTCTCTTCTTCATCGTTCATCATTTCTTTTGTCTTTTCTGTTTTTAATTCAAAATGAGGTGGCAACGTATGCAAGTTAGTATCAAAATTAAACGTGACATTTAATAAATCACTTACTACCGCACTACCAGTAGCTAAACTACCTGCGCCTTTACCATAGAACATCGTTTCCCCGACTGCATCGCCAATCACATAAATCGCATTGAACTCATCTTCAACTGCTGCAAGCTGATGGTCCTTATTGATGAACGTTGGCGCCACGGATGCGTTTACTTGAGCATTTTCATACGTCCCTTTACCTATTAATTTGATTTTATAGCCAAGTTGGTCTGCAACTTTAATATCTGACAATGTCACGTCACTAATACCATGTCTATCTACCTCATCTAAATTAATTACTTGATTGAATGATAGATATGAAGTGATGACAACTTTTCTAGCTGCATCAATACCTTCAACATCATCAGTCGGATCTGCTTCAGCAAATCCTAAGCGTTGTGCCTCTGCTAAAGCATCTTCGAATGACGTTTTTTCGTGTGTCATCTTACTTAATATAAAGTTAGATGTTCCATTTAAAATACCCATAAACTTACTAATATTATTGGCATTTAAGCCATTGTTTATAGCATTTACAATTGGAATGCCGCCCGCAACACTTGCTTCATATTTTAAGGCAACGTCGTTTTCTTGCGCTAAACTCTCTAATTCATTTAAATTTACAGCTAATAAATCTTTGTTAGCTGTAATAACATGTTTCTTTTGGCTTAACGCACGTTTCAACCATTCTACTGTGGGTTCAACTCCCCCAAGTACTTCGACAACAATATCAATTGAAGTGTCATTTAATATGTCATCAATATTTTCAGTTAAATGATATTTCGAAACATTAATAGGTCTTTGTCTAGTCTTATCACGGACTAAAATATGTCTAATATTAATGTCCTTATTCATAGTGTCTTTAATTTGTTCTCTATTTTCTTCTATTATTTTTACTACACCAGAACCTACAGTTCCTAAACCAAGTAGTGCTACGTTTAATTCTTTCATGTCTTCATTCCTCCGTTTGTTCTTCTAAAAAATACAATTGTACAGTTGAAAAATACTTGAATATGGTATAGTATAAATTCATTCATTCTTTTTGTAAAGCCTATGAATATTAAAAGCGTATATTTATATTATCACTCCTGTGATAAAAACTAAACTAAATTTTCTGATTTTTTAGAAAGGTTGTATGACATTATGAAAGTATCAAAATTTGGAGGAAGTTCTGTTTCCAATGCAGAACAAATTAAAAAAGTATTAGACATCGTTAATTCAGATGAAGCAAGAAAAATTGTAGTTGTATCAGCACCAGGAAAAAGGTATAAAGAGGATGTAAAAACAACCGATTTATTGATTCGTCTATATGAAAAAGTAATAGAACAATTGGATCACGTTTCTAAAAAAGAAGAAATCGTTCAACGCTACGCTGATATTATTGACGAACTTAATATGAGCCATACTTTATTAAAAACAATAGACGAAACATTAGAAAACTATATCAATACATTAAAAAACAAACCTTCAAGGTTATTAGACGCATTGCTTTCATGTGGCGAAAACTTTAATGCTCAACTGATTGCAGAATACAATAATAGTCAAGGCATACCAACACGTTATGTTTCTCCTGGAGAAGCTGGTATTACTGTTACGGATTTACCACAAAATGCTCAAATTTTAGACCAATCATATGAAACACTTTATAACCTAAGATCGTATAAAGAAAAATTAATCATCCCAGGATTTTTCGGTATTTCAAGACAAAATTACGTAGTTACATTCCCACGCGGAGGTTCAGATATTACTGGGGCAATTGTAGCTAGAGGTGTCAGAGCAGATTTATATGAAAACTTCACTGATGTTTCTGGTATTTTTAAAGCTAACCCTTCTATTGTAAAAAATCCTGAAGTTATTAATGAAATTACTTATCGCGAAATGCGAGAGTTATCCTATGCAGGATTCGGTGTGTTTCATGATGAAGCGTTACAACCATTGCATAAAGATAGAATCCCAGTGGTAATTAAAAATACAAATAAACCGAACGATACTGGAACGTATATTAGACATGATAGAGAAATCGATTCAACGAGTGTCGTAAGTGGTATTAGTTGCGATAAAGATTTTACAGTGTTAAATATTAAAAAATATCTAATGAATAGACAAATTGGTTTCACACGTAAAATATTGGCAGTGTTAGAAGATTACGATATTTCATTTGACCATATGCCATCAGGTATTGATAACATCAGTATCATTATGCGTTCAAAAGAAATACAGAACAAAGAAGAAAAAGTACTTAATGATATACGTAAGCATTGTGATGTTGACGAATTAAGCATTGAACATGACTTAGCAGTATTAATGGTAGTTGGGGAAGGTATGCATAGAATTGTTGGCACAGCTAACACGATTACGCATGCACTTGCAGAAGCTAATATCAATCTAAAAATGATGAACCAAGGTGCGTCAGAAATTTCTATGATGTTTGGTATTGATGTAACTGATGCTGAAAGAGCAGTAAATGCGACTTATGAATATTGTTATACTAAAAAATGTTTAAACGTTTAAATAACAGCATGTAAAAAATAAAAAGCAAAATCCTTCAAATCGTATAGTTTCATTTGAAAGCTGATGAATACTATTGAATGATTTGAAGGATTTTTAAATGGCTCTGTTCTCAGAAATAAGTGCTTGATTGATACGTTCGTCTCCAACCACTAAACGTAAAATAACAAATTGATAATAACTTAATGAATCTATGACATTTCTGTAATTAGGCAATTGATGATAATCAATCGGATCTAATAACTCGTACATTAAAACAATTTCTGGTTTAATGTAATCGACATCCCACTTAATAGAATGGAAATAAATATGTTTTTCAGGTAAACGAATGTTGTGATTCCATCTAAACATCCATTCATCGTTTTCGACGTCATAAACAATAACTGTCATTACTAATTCATCATCTGCATATATATTAGCATGGGTCACATCTGAAAAATGAACGTTTGAAAAGTCAGGTGTCTCATTTTTACCGTCATGTAACTTTATTATACTATCTTTAGGTATGAACTTTAGAACTTCACCAAGAAATTTCCTTTCCACACTGATATCAACCTTATCGTTTAAGTTAAATTCATCATGAAGAAAAAGTTGTTTCGCAATTTCACCATTATATTTAAACAAATCAGGTACATTTTCAGTTAAATTATTTACAACGTCTTTAATTTTACTACTATTACTAACTGCCAAATCTGTACCTCCAATCAAAAGTAAGCGTTTCCATTAACAATTATTATAGTATTAGTAAGTTTATTTTTCAACGTAAAATATTTAAAATTGTGAAACCAAACACAAATTTATTTAAAATTTACCAATATAGCTATAGTCTTGTCTATCTTGTTGCTTTAAAGTATCTGGTCTATTAACAAGTAATAATTCTTGAGTACTATTAGATATCGCTAGTTGAATTTCAGCAATTTCTGGCAAAGTTTGATATAATGCATTATCTACCATATATGGGGCAGTAGCGAAATAATAACGAATATGATACTTCTCAAATGTTTGGTTAACATCAGGACCAGTAATAATATGTAAAGCGTTGTTTACTTTTCCGTTAGGCATAATAATATTAAAATTTGTATATTTTGCCACGTATTTTATAATATCTGTCGAAAAACTAATGATTGAAATTTTGGTATGCGCTTCATATAGTTCATCAATGATTTTATAAGATACTGGATGATTATCAAATGCAATCACTTCATTATTATTTATATTTTCGATAGTATAGTTAATATATTTTTTCATAGTAGTCAAATCTTTGTCCTCCAAATAGATTTTTCGAAAATAAATGTAGTACATAATATACGTATTACCTAAATAAGCGCTAGTTACTTCTTTATATTTGTGGCTTATTTCATTTTTTAAATGCACGCTACTTCACCTTGAATTATAGGCCATTACACCTTATAATTTAAGATTAAAACTGTATGCTTATCACCCACTATTAATTAGTTAATAGTATTTGTGCTAATAGAAATAAAAGAGTAAAATATACTTTGTTAAAAAATTATTAAGATTAGGATGATATCAATGTTTTTTCCGATTATTTTAGCAATTATTATTGTAATACTAATTTTAGTTATTATTATAGAACGAAGAGTGATGAATCATAAACTTGAAACTGAAACTTATGCTAAAGACCAATTAGTAAATAAAATAAGTCTCATCACTCGTGAAAACACGTACTTGAAAAACCAAATGCTTGAAAAAAATGCTAGTAATGACACGCATCATCATGGTTTAAGAAAAGCAAAACAAGAATTACAAGAGATATTATCACAATATCAAAAAGAAGGGGCCATTTCATTCTTTGATATTATTACCACTGGTAACTTAGCTGTTAAACATCCATTATTTGAATATGCTAGAGCATTTGATTATATTGTCATTACAGAAAAAGGTTTATTTAATATTAATGTGAAAAACTGGAAACAAAAGACATTTTACCATTTCACTGTGGATCCATCTACTGCGTTAGAAAATAATCAGGAAGATACTGTAAACCAAACTGTAGGCCGTTATATAGCTGATCAATTTCATAGTCAATTCCAATCAACGCGCCCTACAACGTACACATTTATTGAAAGAATCAGAAACAATTCTGTTACGTATGATTTTTATAATTACGACCCATATGAACAATCTTCAAAAAATACAAAAGCATTAGAAGATAGAATTGCAGAAAAATTAAATCATAGAATCCATAACATCGGTTTAGTTTACTTCACAGATGGAAGTGTAAATTTAATTGATGGCCCTACAGAAAGACAAGATTTTGTAGAAACAGTGTCTTCTAAATCCTCACTAAAAGAAGTCATTGGTGAAACTGTGACTCATGCACCTGAATCATTGTCTGAAGAACAATATAATGCATTACTTTCACATTTTCATTAATTAAATATTAATAAAACACTCTAAATTATTAATTGAAAAAGGCTAGTACTCAATTTTAAAAGTTGAGCCACTAGCCTTTTTTATATTTTAAAATAGTAAAAATTAAATTAACTCCAAATATTTTCTTTATTATTTTTTGCTTCTTGTTCCGCCTTTTCAAATAAGTCTCTATATTTGCCATTTGGAGCATAATATTTTTCTCTAGCCAATCCTTTTCTTACTAGTTCTTCGTTAAATAGTGTTTCTTTATCTAACCAAACGTAAGCAAGTGTTCGCCCATAATGGTCTTCTTTTTCTTTATCATATTCTAAATGTATATCTTTATCAGTTAAATGTGCTTTAGAGTAACCAGAAGCTGCCTCTCCATATGGCTGCACAGACGTGTTAGGTTTAACCGTTTCTGGCGTATCTATGCCTATTAACCTCACTCTCATTTGTTCGTTATCATTACTTCTTGCTACAAGCGTGTCACCATCTACCACACGCTCTACATGTACTGTTTCAGTTTGTTCTGGACCAGAAGCATCATTTGAATCATTGAATGAAAACGGGCCGGTGCCATTGATAAATTGAAATACGAGAACACCTAAAATAACGATACTCACAACTAATATAGTGATTTTCTTTGTCGATTTCATTGTTGCACCTACTCCTTAAGCATATTCCAAATTATCATATAGAATATAAAACTATACGTCAAGATAGCTATACAAAAACAAATGTATTATTTACGCAATAAATATTTACTACTTTATAATGTCTACATGATTGTTAAATAATATGATGGTAATTTATTTTATCTTATCTGTTTTCTCGTGCTATAATAAACAACGATAGGAGTGAAACACTTGAGCATATTTAAAGAAAACATGATTACAGTTATTGCAATTGTTATAGCAATCATCGTTGGATTGATATTACAATACCAATATCAATTTCCTCCCCTTGTGTCAGCCGCTGTAGCTATATTTCTAGGCATTTTCATTGGATTTATTGTCTTTGTCATTCAAGTTATTGTAACTAAAATTAAGAAAAAATAGTATTTCCTGCCGCACAATTGAGTCGGCAGTTTTTTTGGCATCTAGTTAACATAATATTATTATAGTTTTGTAAACATACTTTGTCTATGATTGTTTATTATACTTCAGCATTTTTTCTACTTCCAATTTTCCTTTCATTAAATAGCCTACTTTAATATAGTAGTATTTTAATTGCTTCCATTAAACTTTTATCAAAAAAGTAAATATACACATTACTTGTAATATTTTGTTATAGTGTAACTGAATCGTAATGTGATTCAAAATTTCTATTTGGAGTGATATAGTATGAATAAAATTTCAAAGATTTTTGTAGCAGGTACGGTTACGCTTGGAACTGCATTAGGTATAAATATTTCTAATGAAGAAGAATCACATAACGAAGCGCAAGCAATAACGACGCAACCTTGGTATACTTATAGTGGATATACTTCAGAGGGTGGTGATTTTGTATTAGATCAATCTTTTTTTAATGGGTTAAAAGCTGGAAATATGACATTTAATGAAATTAAAGTCAACAGCAAGTACCATTCTGGATCTAGCAGTAAGGTGATTTACGATCAAACTTTTCAGCAAACAAATGGTAAAACCGCAAATAGTGTAACATTTAGTATACAAAATAAATCAGTAAGTTTAAAAGATATACGTGTGCAGTATGGTGAAAATTATAAGTACCAACAGCCAATAAATGGAGATAAAGAAACTAGTAGTGACGGACTTTATGGATACCAAGTTGGCGACGGTAATATTGTTTTCCATGTCAGTGATGGTTATGTAACAAGTGCTGTGGTTTCTTAATAGTTCACTTTATAAATCAACGCTAATGACACTTCACAAACAAATATTTTACATTGTTACTCACTATATAATGCAATTAACAAACATATCTGTACGCCACGCACCGCCCCTCGCTATCGTTAATTAGTGAGGGCTTTCATTTGTAGTTTAGCCGCCTATTTGCTCATCTCATCTTCAGGTTTGCAAAGGTAATATACATATGATGTGACAACCCAATTACGTGCTGCTGTGATCATGATATGAATTAGAATAACTGTCGCTTTTTAACCCTCTTTTTGATATACCAACTGATGTTTGCAGTGATCAAAAACGATTATGTTAATCCTTTAGAAACATGTCCGCTTCCGATAAATTTCAATATATTAAACAGAATTTAAAATCTTTAATTTTAATATAATTAAGTATGTCCTAACAGCTATTACACCATTCTCATCATTAATTGAGCGTTTATAAAGTTATCGTAAAAAGGACAACATGCTACTGCATGTCGTCCTATATGAGTGCCGTCCAAAAGACGTTGCCTTTACATTAAATTTTGTATACCTATAGTATAATTGCTATCATTTTTTAAGCTTAAATTACTCAGCAACTGAATATGAGGGTTGTGCCTGGCATATGAACTGCAAGTGTAATCCCAATTAGAAAAAACTGTCTGATTTAAATTAAACTTTATATAGTATGACCATAGTTATTTGAAAAGTCATTTACAATACTACTTAATATGAATGTTTATTTGTTACATTGACACAACAATGTAACATAATTAATTTCTCACAATATCTTTACTCGTTTCAATAATAAATAAAACAAGTAAAGTCAGGCAAACAGAACCAACAAGCGTTGGGATAATAAAGAACATGGCTGTCGAGTTTGATATAGCCTCACCTGTAGAATTTAACATGGTTACTCCAATGAATGCGCCAATTACTGCTGAAATCGTGCTAATAATAAGGTTAGTCATTTTATTATTAGTTAACCAAATTGAAAATGTCACCCCAACGATTACACCTATTACGATTGTAATAATAAAATCCATCAAATCCCTCCTATAGTATAGTGTTTCTATCTGCGTATACCATTTATTTAAACACACCAGAACATGGTACGATGCCTAACATTTATAAGAATACAACTTACATATTCTGCTTATAAATTCAATAACCTCAAAAAAGTATATTAAACACATAAAACTAAAATTTTGGTTTTAGAAAAAGTTTATTTTCTAAATTAAATAATAAGCAAACGCCCTACCTTCAGCCTACGTATTGCTCAAAAAAAGTTAAACCATACAGTGAACAGTAACCAAACGTACGCTTTTTACATTTTCATAAATTTAGCTCTACGCATCCAAAAGTAAAATAGATATATTAAAATCTTCAGTGATTGATTTAATGGATATTTCGTTATCTGCATGTAATTTTATTATTTTACGACGTTGGGGCTCCACCATTGCTTGAAACACATTATAGTTTTTGTATTATTCATTAGCATTTAGATACTTAGGAAGGTTCATCTTCACTATTTCTTCCCAGCCGTCATCCATAAATCCTTGTACAACAGAGTGTGGTTGGCCAAACTCTGTTTCTTTTTCTTCATCCCAACCAGAATGTATCAGTATAAATTCTGTTGTACTATCATCTATTTGTTTAAGTTGGAATGTTACGGTCCAATCTTTTCCCCAATCAAAACTTAAGCTATCTTTAGGGTTTAGTTCTGTTACTTTACATGGGGATGCCCCATATTCTCCAGCGTAAAGCGTAAATTCTTTGCCTAACTTAGCTTCAAAATCATTTGGCATCCACCAAGAAGTTATACCTTCTGATGTTGAAATGGCGTGCCAAACTTTATCTTTACTTGCTTTGAGCATAACTACTTTTTCTATTTGTGACATTTTGTTACTATTGTTTATCTATGACACCTCCGTGTTTGATGTAACACCTTTTAGTGTTATATTCAGCATAGTTATTTTATTTAAATATATAATACTTCTTTCAAAAACCATACTATTTCCCTATTATTATTCTATTTATAAAAAATAATTTTAAAAAACTTATCTATTAAACTTATCAAAATTAAATATTGTATTTTTCTTTAGACAAAACTGTATTTGGTGAAACTATATCTTTTTAAAACCTTCATTGATGGATTATAAAATAGTCCTATTTAATTTTTCTTCTAATAATGACCAAGCTTCATAAAAATGCTCATCTAAATGAATCGGTCTAAAACCAAAATCAAGATACATATTAATCGCTTGGTAACTCGTCGTTTGAGAAGTTAAATAAACTTGGTTATGATATTTGGCTATAAGTTTCATTGTGGCAGATAATAGTGGTTTAGATAAATGCTTGCCTTGGTATTCAGGTATGATTGCTACCCAGTGAATACGACCCATTGTATGGCGTTCATCTGTTAATCGTCCGTACCAAGCGGTTGCAGTGCCAATGACTTCTCCTTTAGCATTTTCTATAAATAAACATCGTTGTTCCATTTGGTCTAAGTAGGGACCAAATTCATCATTAAAATGGCATAACGCTTGGTTTATAGTATTAAATTCGTTAACGCTTGTTTCTACATTAGCCCATTTTAATTGTTCACCTTTTTGAAAATGGCGAATTTTATAACCATTGGGTAATCCGTAATCTGGTATATGATCTAATTGATCTCTTAGCATCTGTAATTTAAAATATTTCATCATTATCTAACTCCTTATAACTCCGATCAAATTAAAACTTGTGTTTTTAAAATCATTTAGCATTATGCTAAAAAATATAAATGTTGTACATAAAACAAGAGACTAAGATATAAATAACTTCTTAGTCTCAAATATAGCTATGGATTATGGTTGTTATAATAAGTCAACGCGTTAACACGCGCTTTATTCAATCCGAGTCGCTTTATAAACCGCAAACACAACAGTTTAAAAATGGTTTTTGATTAAATTTCTTTAATAAAAGTTAATATCGCATGAAATTCTTCTTCATCCGATGAAAATGTGCGCTCTTCGATTTCACGTATTGTACTATTTAATAATTTATATTCTGAAACTTCTTCATCTTTTAAATATGCGTTGATGCTACTTTCTAATTCTTTTAAAGAATGTGCTTTGATAGTGCTTAATTTTATTTCTTGCATTTAAATACATCCCCTTTTTGTAATTGTATATTTCTATTATTTAAAAAACACAAAATCTCATGATTAAAAAATAATTCCAAACATATATACATTATACACTTTATCAATGAATTTAATCTTATTTTTCAAAATTATATTACATATCACGCATGATTTAGAATCTAATAAATATGTTAAAAATACATATTTTTAACATGACACATAAATACAATCTAAACCACTTATACAAACAAAGGTAGGTGCAGAAAATTAGAAAAAATTATTCAAGACAAAGAAGTATTGTAAAATTTGCACATACAAATTGCCCCCAAATACTAATATTGATAAAAAAAGGCGCAAAAAAAGCAATCCGAATTTATTCGTATAGAAGAAGATTCGGATTGCTGATATTACTAGTGTTTTGCCCCTTTTGCTTAGCACCTAGTATTGTTTTAAATATTGTTCTCTTTCCCATTCAGAAACTTGGGTCCTGTAATAATCCCACTCAATTGATTTAGAATTGATAAATTGATTATAAATATGGTTACCTAAAGCTTCTTTAATAGAATCATTTTCTCTCATCGCTTTGATAGCTGTATATAAAGTTGAAGGTAAATCTTGAATACCCACTGCTTCACGTTCTTCACGATTCATTTCATAAATATTTTGATTTACGGGTTCAGGTACTTCTAATTTATTTTCAATACCATCTAAGCCTGCTTGCAAGATAGCTGCTAATGCTAAGTATGGATTAGCTGCAGGGTCAACAGAACGGACTTCCACACGTGTTGATAAACCACGTGAAGTTGGTACACGTATTAATGGAGAACGGTTTTTACCACTCCAAGCAATATAGCAAGGCGCTTCATAACCTGGAACTAAACGTTTATAAGAATTAACTAAAGGATTACATACACCTGTTAAACCGCGTGCATTTTTAAGAATTCCGGCAATAAAGTGGTAAGCATCTTTAGTCATTTGCATATCACCTTCAGGATCATAAAAGGCATTTTCTTTACCTTTAAATAGTGACATATTAAAGTGCATTCCGCTTCCATTTACACCGAATAACGGTTTTGGCATGAAAGTTGCATGTAGATTATGTTGACGTGCGATTGTTTTGACAACTAATTTGAACGTTTGAATGTTATCACATGCAGTGATTGCATCTGCGTATTTAAAATCAATTTCATGTTGACCTGGTGCCACTTCATGGTGACTTGCTTCAATATCGAAGCCCATATCTTCTAACTCTAAAACAATGTCACGACGACAGTTTTCACCTAAATCTGTAGGTGCAAGGTCGAAATAACCGCCATTATCATTTAATTCTAATGTTGGTTCACCTTTCTCATCTAATTTGAATAAGAAGAATTCTGGCTCAGGTCCTAAATTTAACTCAGAAAAACCTAAGTCTTGCATATTTTTTAATACACGTTTTAAGTTTGCGCGTGGGTCACCTTCAAATGGTGTACCGTCTGTTTTATATACATCACAGATTAGACGAGCCACTTTGCCTTGACCAGCTGTCCACGGGAAAATAACCCAAGTGTCTAAATCTGGATATAAATACATGTCTGATTCTTCAATACGCACAAAGCCTTCGATTGAAGATCCATCAAACATCATTTGATTATCTAAAACTTTTTCTAATTGGCTAACTGGCACTTCTACGTTTTTAATTACACCTAAAATGTCAGTAAATTGTAAACGTAAGTACCTGACATTTTCTTCCTTAGCGAACTTGTGAATGTCTTCCTTTGTAAATGAACGTTTTGCCATTATAATGTCCCCCATTAATTTTATTTGATAAATCGAGATAAATCTCCACGATTTATCGGAATCGCTTCTCGTTGTGGTTTCTGTGTAGCATCAACTATCATTTGTTTTCTTGTTTCTTGTTCATTGTCAGATAGGTGATCTTGTTCGTTGTTTAAAATTTGTTTGATTCCTTTTAAGTTAAAACCTTTTTCATTCAGTCTTTTTATCTCTAAAAGGCGATCCAAATCATTTAACGAAAAAAGTCGTTTATTTCCTTCTGATCTTTCTGGCTTAATCAGTTCATGTGTTTCATAATAACGAACTTGTCTAGCGCTTAATTCGCTTAATTTTGTAACAACACTCATAGAGAAGACTGGCATGTTGCGTCTTATCGTATCTTTTGACTCCAATCCAATCACCTCTATTTTTGAACTTGTATATAATTTAGCATAATTAATAAATGATTTCAAAAATATGTTAGGTTTTCTAACATCAGCAGTTAATCCTTGATACGAACAGTTTTAAGCAATGTTCTTTATTTTATAACATTGAATATTCCAAAAAATCTTAAAATTAAATAAAAAATCCACATGATAATCCCGTTTCACTCAAAATATAAATTACATAAGTGAACACGCGAATCATTGTGGATTTAATTTATCTTAAATTTGTTGTTGTAATTTTTGTGCAGCTCTTGCCACAGCTAGTTTAACATGTTCATATGTCAAACCGCCTTGCACATAAGCTTCATATGGTGGTCTAATGGGACCATCCGCTGATAATTCAATTGAAGATCCTTGAATAAAAGTACCGGCCGCCATAATCACATCGTCTTCATACCCTGGCATATATGAAGGTTCAGGACTGAAATGTGCATTGATAGGAGATGCTTCTTGAATACTTTGACAAAATTGAATCATTTGTTCTTTTGTATCAAATGCAACTGTTTGAATTAAATCTGTTCTCAGTTCATTGTATCTTGGTGTTGTGCGCATATTCATTTTTTCTAATAATAAGCTTGTAAATAACGCGCCTTTTAAGCTCTGGCTTACAACATGAGGTGCTAAGAAAAACCCTTGGTACATTTCTTGCAAGGAATATAATGAAGCACCGGCTTCTTTTCCAATACCAGGTGCTGTTAAACGATATCCACATCTTTCAACTAATGCAGCTTTTCCAACAATATATCCGCCGATTTTAGCCAGTCCGCCGCCCGGGTTTTTAATTAATGAACCTGCCATTAAATCAGCACCACATTCAATAGGTTCACGTTTCTCAACAAATTCTCCATAACAATTATCAACAAAGACAATCACTTCCGGATGTTTCGCTTTGATTTGATTAATAGCTCTTTCAATTTTTGCTAAATCAATAGATGGTCGTTGATCATAACCTTTAGAACGTTGAATCGCAATGACTTTAGTTTGAGGTTTAATATTATTTAAAACAGCGTCAATATCAATGTCATCTTGTTTTAAATCCACTTTACTGTATGCAATACCATGTTCTTTTAAACTTTCTATACCATTGCCATTGATGCCTATCACTTCTAATAATGTATCATATGGATTACCAGTAATATATAATAATTCTTCCCCATGTTTTAAGAGGCTTTGTAACGCAATAGTTATAGCATGTGTGCCAGATATAATCTGTGGGCGCACGATTGCGTCTTCTGCTTTAAATGTATGTGCATAAATTGCTTCTAAATGATCTCTACCAATATCATCGTAACCATAACCTGTGGTGCCGAGTAAATCACTTTCTGTTGCTTTAACAGCATGAAAAGCATCTAACACTTTTTCTTGATTTCTATAAGCTGTTGCTTCTATTTTCTTAAAATAGGGGTCTAACATCGTTTCAGTGTCTGCTATTAATTGCTCTATCTTCTCCATTACCCATTCTTCTTTCTATTCTTTTTTAAAACCTTTCACTTCATATGTTGCATCATCTTCATTAAAATTCAATTCTGAGACGAGTGTATGCTGTTTTAAGAAGTATAACCTATCAGCATTGTTGCTTGGCACACTTTCTTCATAATAAGTGAGCGCTGCTTTCACTTGCTCAATCAGCATTTGTTTCACTTTGTCTTTATCTTCATCATTTTTACTAGAAACAAAAACGGATGGTAAGTTCGTTGTGGGCAGTGGCCCCTCATGTAAATCTTTTTTATTAAATATAATTGCTTGTGGGATATGCCCCATGTCTAAGTCATCAACAATTCGATTGACAGTATCATATTGAACACGGTATTCTGGATGGCTACTATCAACCACATGCAATAACAAATCTGCGCCTTTCGCTTCTTCTAAGGTAGATTTAAAAGCAGCGATTAAAGTTGTGGGCAGTTTCTGTATAAAGCCAACAGTATCAGAAATAATTAAATTAAATCCCTCGTTAATTTGAATCTGTCTCGTTTTAGGATCCAATGTAGCAAATAATAAATTTTTTTCATAAGTCACTTCATCAGCTAATACATTAAACCATGATGATTTACCGGCGTTGGTATAACCAACAAGGGCTACTTGGAACACATTATTCTGTTCACGCTTATTACGATATCGTTCACGATGCTCAACAACTGTTTCTAATTGATGTTTGATTTCATTCATCCGCGTTCTAATGTGACGACGGTCCATTTCTAATTTGGTTTCACCTGGACCTCTTGTACCGATACCGCCACCTAAACGCGACAAGCTACGACCATGGCCTTGGAGGCGTGGTAATAAATAATCTAATTGCGCAAGCTCTACCTGTAATTTACCTTCCTTACTTCGCGCTCTCAATGCAAAGATTTCTAATATCAACTGTGTTCTGTCTATAATTTTGACATTCAGGTTACCATTCAATGTTTTTGACTGTGCCGTCGTCAATTCATCATTGGCTACTACAACGTCTATGTCATTCATTTCAACATATGCTTTTATATCTTCTAATTTTCCTTTACCTACGTAGTATTTATTATCAAAATGATTTCTATTTTGCGTAAACTGCGCTTGTACATTAAGTTGGCACGTTTCTGACAATGAAGCTAGTTCTTCCATTGTGGATTCAAAATCAAATACTTCATCGGATTGAGCATGAACTCCGACTAAAATGGCTGATTCTAATTCTTTTTTAGTCGTATGTGTGTGTTGTTGGCTCATAACATGCACCTCTTTCAAAGTTTTCTTAGCTATTCTATCATAGTGTTAATATAAAGACTATAAACTTAAATTATGTTAGATTAATAATAAGAGGTGACGCAATATGACTATATACGATATAGAAGTTCAGAAACCAAATGGAGAGACTTATAAATTAGAAGCATATAAAGATAAAGTACTGTTAATTGTTAACACTGCAAGTGAATGTGGTTTCACACCACAGTTTGAAGGCTTGCAAGCGTTATACGAAAATTATAAAGACCAAGGTTTCGTTGTTTTAGGTTTCCCATGCAACCAGTTTGGTGGTCAAGAACCAGGGACAGGGGAAGAAGCTACACAAAGTTGCAAAATCAATTATGGTGTGTCATTTCCAATGCACGAAAAAATTGACGTTAAAGGGGAAAATCAACATCCTTTATACCAATTCTTAACAGAACAACAAAATGGTTTCTTCAATGAAAAAATCAAATGGAACTTCACTAAATTTTTAATTGATAGAAATGGTAACGTAGTTAAACGTTTCTCTCCTCAAAAAAAACCAAGTCAAATTGAATCTGAAATTGAATCACTGCTTTAAACTTAACCAATTATGAATTAATTAAAAAAGCTACGCTTGATTATTAAAAATCAAGCGTAGCTTCTTATTATTTAAAGTATGCAAAATATATTGTTAGAAAAATTATGCTTCGTCAACTGTATCATCAATTGTAAATGTACTGATTGCATGTTTATAAATTAGATGTTGCTTACCTTGTGTTAATAAACAAACTAAGCTATCATCATAATCTTCAATAATTCCCTTCATTTGAAAACCATTAACTAAAAAAACAATGACTTTAGTTTGATCATTTTTAAATTGTCCTAGGAATTTATCTTGGATGTTTTCTGTTGTATTCATGTTATGTACTCCTTTTATTTATTTGGACTGAAACTTCATCTAACATCAATGAAAGTGACATTTTCTCTCTATCTAACCATACTACGTCGAGCTTGTTTTTGAACCAAGTCATTTGTCGTTTTGCATAATTTCTAGAATGCTTTTTCAATTTATTTGTTGCTTCATCTAGATTAGACTCATTTTTAATTACAGGTAACATCTCTTTATATCCGATAGCTTGCATACTTTGACAAGTTTCAAAACCATCTTCAACGAGTTGTTTCACTTCATTAAGTAATCCGCGTTCCAACATTATATCTACACGTTTATTAATTCTTTGATATAAAGTTTCGCGTGACATTTCTATCCCTATTAATAATGTATCATAATTCACCGTATATTGTTGACTTTTCTTACGAGAACTTAAAAGTTTTTTTGTTTTTAAGTAATATTCTATCGCTCTACGTACTCTTTTTCGATTGTTTGGGTGGATATTGTCAGCTGAGGCTTTATCAAACGAAGCTAAATAACCATGCAAATGTACATTAGAAAGTGAATCTAATTCACTTAAAGTTGCGTCTACGTATTTTTGTCTTTCTTCTGAAATAGCCTCATCTTCAAAGGCGTAATCATAAATTAATGATTGAATATATAAGCCAGTACCACCTACAATAATAGGTATACGCCCTCTATTGATAATTTCTTTTATTAATCGCTGTGCGCTTTTTTTGAAGTCATATGCAGAAAATGTTTCATTAGGTTCGAGCATATCTATCATATGATGCGGTATGCCCTCCATCTCACCTTCTGTTATTTTTGCTGTTCCGATATCCATATGTTTATAGACCTGCATGGAATCTCCGCTAATAATCTCACCGTTGAATTTTTTGGCTAGTTCAATACTTAATTCTGTTTTACCTACAGCCGTAGGACCCACCAACGCAACTATAAAAGGCTTGTCGCTATGCACTTGTATCAACTCTCTCTATTCTTTTTTAAAATTTGTTTCTCTATCCAATCATACATATGATGCCAAGTCGTTATGCTATCTCTTTCAAAAAGTACTTCATGCCTTTTATTTTTATATAAGTGAACTGTAATATGTTGAATATTACCCTTCTTATATAGTCTACCTAAATGTCTAATCCCTTTTCCATAATTACCTATGGCATCTTCTTTTCCTGAGATAAGTAAAATAGGCATTTCTGATTGCATTTTTTTTATATTTTTTAAACGGCTTGTCAGCAACATATGTTTGACAGTTTCATAAATTAATTGGTTTGAGACTAAAAATCCAGTATAAGGGTCTTTTTCAAATTTTTTAACTTCTTCAACATCGCTGGATAACCAATCACTATTAGATTTGTTGTTTTTAATATTTTTATTAAAGGATTTGTACATGATTTGATTTAACCATTTTAAACGACGTCGTTTCCCTGTTATTAAAGTGACTATTTTCAAACATATTTGTATTAACTTTCCTAAAAATTTTGGGTATTGCATTGTCCCAGATAAAATCATACCTTGTGCAACATCTGGATATTTCTGTGTAAATATTCTACTAACAATAGACCCCATAGAATGACCTAAAATAATATAAGGCGTATTTGTATCATTTGAATACAATGTTTGAGCAATTTCATAAGTATCGTCAGCTATATGCTCCATATTATCTATATGACCACGTTCAAACACTTCAATATCCTTACCATGACCTCTATGATTATGGCGTAACACATCATAACCTTGCTGATTCAGTGACTCAATAAGTGAATCATACCTGTCCATATGTTCTGCCATACCATGAAGTAGGTGGACGATGCCTACCCTTTCTTTTTTAGCTTTATTCAATTTAACTTCCAATGTTGTCCCATCTGCAACTGTGATTTTAAATTCATTTACACTCATGTTATAGCCTCCAAATCACACTTCGATTCACTCATCATATATTATACAATATAACTTCAAAATGTATTGTTTTCAAATACAATGCTAGTATGTATTTGAAAATGTGTAACCCTAAATTTTCTAATTTTAATATCGGACTAGAACAGAAACCGTATTTTTTCAAACGATTTCGCAGTCCGACGCAGACAAAAATAACTAAAAAATACAAATTATTATAGTTCAACCATAAATCGTATTAAAGTTAAAATGGTTACATCGACTAAAGCTCATTGCGAAAAGGCCGCTAACTCAATTAGTTCAGAAATAACACTTTACATTTTATGGTAATCATGCACTATCAATCTCATATTTAAAACCCAAGGCCTTTATCTATGTTCTAACTTAACTCATAAAAAGCACCATGCTTTTTGTAGCATAAAACGGTGATGAAATAAACACTTTTTTAACTGCGGCATATCTGAAAGAATAACATGGTCTTGAAACTTAATGTTCAAGACACACTCGCAGCAATAATACAAAGTATCATTATAAAATAAACCCCAAAAAGATTTCGTTAACTAGAAATCCTTTTGGGGCTAAATTTTGGGATTTATGTCCCAGATAGTTTTATTTTGAGTGTAGGCATTTATACTCCCTAACTAGCTCTCATATCAGTCATTTAAATATTATTTTTCTTATTCTTTTACTGCGGGTTGATTGTTGCCTGTTTGTGCTTCGTCAATGGCAGTTTGAAGTTCTTTTGTAAATAGTTCTTTTTGAACGTCTGTGTAGCCAAGTAACTCAGCCATTACATTAATAACTTGATCTTTATAATTTAATACATCGTCAATTTTGAAATATAGTTTGCCTGTACGGCGAATAAAGAAATCTGTTGGACGGTGAACCATTTCATTTTGAATAGAATAAATCAATTCAGTATAAATATCTAATGGCAAACCAGAATCTTGATATTGTGCTGTTTGTGCAATTTTGAATAATTCTTCTGCATTTGAACCATATTTAGTAGCAAAATGACGTGCAGTTGCGTCATCAATTTGATAAGCTTTTGCATCTTCTACTTTTTTATCTATGAAGTCGCTAAAGTTAGCACTGCCACCAACATCTCCACCTGAAATAGGTAAATGTTTGGTAGCACATTTATCAAATTTCATACCATATTCTGTTTTTAAGCGTTTAGATAATAAATCTACAATTTCTAACGCCATATGACGATAGCCTGTTAATTTACCACCGGCGATAGTTAATAGCCCTGATTTACCTTCCCAAACTTCGTCTTTACGAGAAATTTCTGAAGGGTCTTTTCCTTGTTCTAAAATCAATGGTCTTACGCCAGCCCATGAAGATTCAATATCTTCATCAGCTACATTTACATCTGGGAACATATAATTAATTGCCTCAATTAAATAATCTCTATCTTCTTGTGTAGCTAATGGCGATGTTTTATCATTATCATAGAAAGTATCTGTTGTGCCTACATAAGCTTTGCCTTCACGAGGAATAGCAAAAATCATACGTCCATCTTTTTCAGTGTCAAAATACACTGCTTGACCTAATGGGAATTTAGATTGATCAATAACAATATGCACACCTTTTGTTAAACGTAATTGTTTATTATTACGCGCATAATCGCCACTACGTACTTCATCTACCCATGGCCCACTTGCGTTGATTACTTTTTTAGCTTTAATTGGGTAAGTTTCTCCGCTAATTTGATCTTCGGCGTGAATACCATTTACCTGTTCGTTTGAATCATACGTGAAGTGTATTGATTTAGTATGGTTAATTACGGTTGCACCTTTTTCAGCTGCACGCTTCATTACTTCAATTGTTAAACGAGCGTCATCAGTACGGTATTCCACGTATGAGCCGCCACCTTTTAAGCCTGATTTTTTAACAAGCGGTTCTTTTGCTAATGTTTCTTTAGCATTTAACATTGTTTTACGTTCTGATTTTTTTACACCTGCTAATCTATCATATAAAGCTAGGCCAATAGAAGTAGTGAATTTGCCCATTGAACCGCCCTTATGCATTGGTAATAGCATGCGTTCTGGTGTTGTTACATGAGGACCATTTTCGTATACAATCGCACGTTCTCGACCAGTTTCAGCTACCACACCAACTTGTAGTTGTTTTAAATAACGTAAACCACCATGAACTAATTTTGTTGAACGTGAACTAGTGCCTTGTGCAAAATCTTGCATTTCAACTAATGCAACCTTCATACCTCTTTGTGTTGCATCTAAAGCGATGCCTGCACCTGTAATTCCGCCACCAATAATCACAACGTCAAATGTATCATTTTTTAACTCTTTCTTAATCTGTTCTCTTTTCAAAGTTGATAAACTCATAAATCTAGCGCCTCCTAGTAATAATAAAAAAAGAGAGACCTATCCCATACATATATTATTGTACGAACAGAGTCTCTCATTTCTCATCTCGGTATTATTAACTTACCCTTATTATAGCATAAAAAACTAAATAAAGTCTAATTCTTTTATGCTTCATCTAATTTAAAGACTTGTGTTGCTTCTACAGCTTTTTTCCAGCCTTTATATAATTTATTTCTTTCTTCTTCTTCCATATCTGGATTAAACTCTTTCTCAAGTTTCCAACGATTAGCAATTTCATCTTTGCTATTCCAGAAGTCGACAGCTAAACCTGCTAAATAAGCTGCACCTAGAGCTGTGGTTTCGTTGATTTCAGGTCGTTCAACGCTCACATTTAACAGGTCTGATTGGAATTGCATGATAAAGTTGTTTTTTACAGCACCTCCGTCAACGCGCAGATTGTTGACAGTAATATCAGAATCTTTTTCCATTGCTTCAAGTACATCACGTGTTTGATAGCATAATGATTCTAATGTAGCACGGATAAAATGTTCTTTTTCTGTACCACGAGTTAAACCAAAGATAGCACCTCGCGCGTCAGCATCCCAGTATGGCGTTCCTAATCCAACGAAAGCAGGCACAACATAAACACCTTCAGTTGATTCTACACGTTCTGCGTAGTTCTCTGATTGTGGTGCAGAGTTAATCATTCGCAAGCCATCTCTTAACCATTGGATGGCTGAACCTGAAACAAAAATAGAACCTTCCAGTGCATAGTTAACCTTACCATCTAGGCCATATGCAATGGTTGTTAATAGTCCACTTTTAGATGCTACGGCTTCTTCGCCTGTATTCATCAACATGAAGCCACCTGTGCCATATGTGTTTTTAACATCGCCTCGTTCAAAACACGCTTGACCAAATAATGCTGCTTGTTGGTCGCCTGCGATACCAGCAATTGGGACTTCTTGGCCAAAGAAATGATAGTCAATTGTATTTGCATAAACTTCGCTAGATTCTTTAACTTCAGGTAACATAGAGTTTGGAATTTCTAAAATGTCTAGTAATTCTTGATCCCATTCTAAATCATGGATGTTATAAATTAATGTACGGCTTGCATTCGTGTAATCAGTAATATGTGCATTACCACCTGATAATTTCCAAACTAACCATGAATCGATGGTACCGAATAATAAATCTCCATTATCAGCTTTTTCTCTTGCTCCATCCACGTTATCTAGTATCCATTTAACTTTTGTTCCTGCAAAATAAGGATCTAATAAAAGGCCTGTTTTTTCACGGAATTTGTCTTCTAAACCTTGTTCTTTTAAATCTTGACAGATGCTTTGTGTTTGGCGTGATTGCCACACAATTGCATGGTAAATGGGTCTAGATGTTTTTTTGTCCCACACGACTGTAGTTTCACGTTGGTTTGTAATACCGATGCCTGCAATCTGCTCTGCGCCCACGTTTTCTTCATTTAAAACTTCAGCCATAACTGCTAAAACTGATGTCCATATTTCGTTTGCATCATGTTCTACCCATCCTGATTTAGGAAAATATTGTTTAAATTCGCGTTGTGCGACTCCTTTTATTTTACCTTCTTGGTCAAAAAGAATGGCTCTTGAACTCGTAGTGCCTTGATCGATTGACAAAATATATTTTTCCATAATTATTATCTCCCTCTTCTAATGTTAGTAAAACGAATTACTTATGTAATCCAAATTTACATGCATACTTTCACTGTACCCATTTTTAACTGATTCACACAACAAACATCTAATGGTAAACCAACTAAAATATTATCTGTTAACAGTTTAACGTATATTCTATATAGATTAAATATAATTAATATATAGATTCAATGCCTTTTGCATTTTTTGCTTTATTTAAAGTGACACCTAACACAAGTGTAATAATCAATAATACAATTGCAATTACTGATAACGTATCAAATGCACCTTTATAGAATAATCTATAAATTACAGCACCAATCATACCACCAGTTATTGGTCCTAATACTGGCACGATTGCATATGACCAATTAGAACCACCCTTACCTGAAATCGGTAAAATCGCATGAGCAATACGAGGCCCCAAATCACGGGCAGGATTGATCGCATAACCAGTTGGTCCACCCAAACTTAACCCAATTGCGACGATTAAGCTACCAACGATTAATGGATTTAATCCATCAGCTATTTTATTCATACCAATGAATAATAGACCCATAGTTAAAACGCCAGTACCAATAATTTCACTCATAAAATTGGCGAAATAGTTTTTAATTGCAGGCGCTGTAGAAAACACAGCCAACTTAGTATCTTGGTCTTCTGTTGCTTTCCATTGCGCTAAATACATTAACCAAACTAAAACGCCACCAACAACGCCGCCAAGTATTTGACAAATAATATAACCAGGTACCATTCCCCAACTAATTGCTCCGTCCATCGCAAAAGCCAAGGTGACAGCGGGATTCAAATGGGCGCCAGAAATTTCTCCTACTGCATAAACGCCCATCGTTACGCCTAGACCCCATCCTGTAGCGATAACAATCCAATCTGCACCATTACCATTACTTCTTTTCAAATTGACATTGGCAACAACGCCGCCGCCTAATAACACAAGTATTGCTGTTCCCAAAAATTCAGCAAAATATACACTCATAAAGACTCCTCCTAAAATAAGACAGGGAGATCCCTACAATTATACCCAGTTTCGAACCACCGGCTTAATGACTGTAGAAATCTCCCATCTCTGTTCTAAATATTAACTTGAGTTCATCTTACACCGATGTTGTAAGCGTTGTCAAATCTTTTCGTGAAAAACTTGTCACAATTTAATTTGATTGTACGCCGCTATCATTGATACTAAATTGGCCTGTTAAAGCGTTTATTTCTGCCGTTAAGCCATAAGGTATCATATGTTTAGGCTCATTGTGGCCAAATGATAAATTATAAAAAACTGTCATTTTAGGATTATTACATTTTGAGATAATTTCTAAAATTTCTTTTTTGTAACTTTCATAGTATATATTGTTAAAAGGTTTCCCAAAGAGCATACCATTTATGCGTTCTAAAATTCCTTTCTTCAACAATTGCTCTAAATATGCTGAGAACACTTTTGGTGTCGGTGTATCTTCTGATGTTTCTAAAAATAATATGGCGTTATTAAAATTTTCTAAATCAGGAAAAAACGAGGTGCTCATTAAATCCACAAACGTTTCTAAATTACCTCCCACAAGTTTGCCACTAACCTTTTGATTACCATTTAATACTTCAAGGCCTTTTTGCTTTAAAATGGGTCTTGAAATAGCTTTGTTTTTAATATCCCATTCTAACCCGTAAGGCCTAATATAGTTTGCTGTTTTTATTTCACCTATTTCATTTGAAGTAAACCAACATTTTCTAATATTCTCTACCGTATAAGAATCCATTTCGACATTTTCTGCAAAATCAGTTAATAATGCCTGGCCATAGAAACTGACTACGTTCATTTTATAAAACATTAAATGTATCGTTGTAGTATCTGAATAGCCACTAAATATTTTAGGATTTGCAGCAATAGTTTTTAAATCGACGTAAGGTGAAATTCGTCTAGCATCCTCTCCACCAATACAAGAAATAATGGCTTTGACCTCTTGGTCTTTGAGCGCTTCATTTAGATCTTCAGCGCGACATTCTGGATGCTCACGGACATATGCTAAGCCCTTAAGCGCATGCGGCATCACTTTTACATTTAATCCAAATTCATTTTCTAAGCGTTGGACCCCTTGATTAGTCCTCCATAAAATTTCAGCTTCGCCAGCTAAACCAGAAGATAAAGAAACAATCGCTACAGTATCGCCTTTCTTTAATTTACTAGGTTTTATTATGATGATCATCTCCTTAATAGGTAGTTATCATTATTTAGACCGAAAATAGATTCTTATAAAAAACTCCCTCGCCATCATTTTGATACGTTTCAATATCTCATGGAGAGGAAGCAGCACGATTAATGAATTTTATAATCTATACACTTTGTTTTTATTTAAGCACATTCATATCTTTATTTACCATAATAAGCGGTCGCTCGTGGTGATATGTTTAGCGCCATTCTCAATTGCAATATCGACTTCTTCTTTACTATTAATCAATCCACCAGCGATCACTGAAGTATTCGTTTCTTCGTTAATAATCCTAATCGCTTTTGTAGCGACACCTGGTAACACTTCAACAAAATCAGGCTCCACACGTTTAATTAATTCTATACTTCTAGACAGCGCATGGCTATCTAATACAAATACTCTAAAAACAGTTATAGTATTTAATGATTTCGCTTTATTAATCACTTTAGTTTTCGTTGAAACAATCCCTTTCGGGTGGTAATTTTGGATAATATATTCACAAGCATACTCATCATGGCTCATGCCTTTTATTAAATCGATATGCATATAAGTTTCTATATGATGTTTATTTAATAAATCCATAATGCTTTTGACATGCCCAATATGTGCATCCAACATCACACATTCTTTATAATCAGTCTTCGTCAATTTTTCTAGATCTTTCATTGACCTTACTGCTGGTAAAATATGTGGTTTCAATACGACGCCCTCCTTAAATAATGCGTTTAAACAAGCGCTCTAATTCATAATTTGAAAAATTAATGATAATGGGTCTTCCATGCGGACAAGTAAACGGGTCTTCTGTTTCTCTTAATTGATTAACTAAATCAGCCATTTCATTATTTTTTAAATAATGATTTGCTTTAATAGATTTTTTGCAACTCATCATAATTGCAGCTTCTTCACGAATTTTCTTAACATCTACTTTTTTATGCTCTAGTACGTATTCGATCATATCTTTTATAATTTCTTCCGCTTCTTGTTTTGGAAACCAAACTGGATAGCTATCAACAATGTAGTCATGCCCACCAAATGGTTCTAAATGTACGCCTACTTTATCCAATTCTCCTTTATATTGGTTGATAATCATCAGCTCATCTTTTGAAAAATGGAAGGTCAATGGAATCAATAGGTTTTGGCTTTCATTTGCAACATCACCAATTTTCTCTCTGAAATATTCATACTTTATGCGTTCTTGAGCGGCGTGTTGATCAATCATAAACATGCCATTTTCATTTTGCGCTATAATATAAGTCCCATGTACTTGGCCAACAATTTCCATATAAGGTACTCTACGAGACGACGTACCCCCCACAGGCTCTTTGATATCCTTATTGATATTGCTTTCTGAAAAATGATTTCCATGCGTCGTTGTTTCTTCATTATTACTTACGCCTTTTGTCTCCATATCATCAAGTATTTCGTTTTGTGCTTTTTTGTATTCATCATAACCATTTGCGGATTCTTGAATACTATCAGGAAAGGTATCCGTTAAATTGGAATAGTTCAATTGATGTTCATCGTTTAAAACGTTATTGTTTTCAGATGATACGTTATGGTGCTCTAGTGTGTTAGGGTTCGGGGTATTGTGTTGTTGACGTTTTTCAAATTCCATTTTCTGTTGTTCAAACTTATCTAACACTTTATGCTTCTTCGTCATTTTATCCATATCATTTTGAGGGATTAAAATTCTATTTTTAAAAGCTTCATGAATTTTTTCAACAATGAGTTCATAAAGTTGATCCTCTTTTGATAATCTAACTTCTAGCTTGGTCGGATGAACGTTTACATCTACAAGTATAGGGTCCATTTCAATGTTGATATAACATATTGGGTACCTACCAATCATCAACAAAGTATGATATCCCTCTAAAATCGCTTTATTTAATAAAAAGTTTTTAATATATCTCCCATTAATAAAAATAGAAATATAGTGTTTATTACTTCTAGAATGCTCTGGTTTAGCGAAATAAGCATCTAAATGATAATCACTTGTATCTCCAGTAACATGGACTAAGTCTTTCGCAACTTTCATACCATAAATTTCCGCCATAACTTCATTGGTTCTACCAGATCCATTTGTTTTTATAATAGTCTTGCCATCTGAAACCAACGAAATACGAATATCTGGATGACTCATCGCCATTCGATTAACAATATCTGTTATTTTACCGAGTTCGGTATATAGACTTTTAATATATTTTAAGCGTGCTGGCGTGTTATAAAATAAAGATTCCACTAAAATATCTGTGCCGCGCTTGGCTTTTGCTGGCTTTTGGTTTAAAACCTCGCCATTTTCTACATAAACTTCTTGTCCTTCTTGGTTATCTGTACAAGTTTTTAAAGTCACTTTAGAAACTGACGAAATACTGGCCAATGCCTCACCACGAAAGCCTAACGTACGAATATGAAACAAATCGTCGTCTACATCTAATTTGCTTGTTGCATGTCGATGAAATACTAAATCTAAATCGTCGATTTCTATACCAGTTCCATTATCAACCACACGAATAGAAGCTACACCAGATTGTTCTACTTCTATATTAATTTCAGTCGCTTGTGCATCTATGGCGTTTTCTAATAATTCTTTCACGACAGAACCAGGTCGTTCAACCACTTCTCCAGCTGCGATTTTATTTGCTAATGATGTCTGTAACTCTTTTATTTTACCCATTGGATGACTTCACCTCTACTTTAACTGATTTTGCAATTCACTTAGTTTTACTAGGGCTTCTATTGGCGTCATAGTTGATAAATTTAATTGTTTAATTTCACTTTCTACTTCACTTTGTTTTACAGGGGTTTCAAACAAATCAAATGCAGCTTGTTCAAATTGAGATTGAGTGTCATCCTGTACTTTTTCTTTATAAGTCATTGCACTTTCTTCTACTAAATCATCTTCTAGAGGTTGTGCATCTATCCCATTTTTAATGAGATTTACTTCTTCATTCGTCGCTTGTTTTTGCGTATTATGCTCTTCAAAAGCATCTAAAATAACCTGCGCACGTGAAATCACTTCGTCAGGTAAATCAGCTAATTTAGCTACTTGTATACCATAACTATCATCTACAGCGCCATCTTTAACTTTATGCAAGAAGATAAGTTCACCTTTATATTCATTTGCAGCCACGTGTACATTTTTTAAACTTGATAATGACTGATCTAACGCTGTTAATTCATGATAATGCGTTGAAAACAAAGTCTTAGCATGTGAAGTATGTGCAACATACTCAATCATTGCTTGTGCTAACGCTAAACCGTCATAAGTAGATGTACCTCTTCCGATTTCATCAAAGATAATCAAGCTATTTTCTGTGGCATTTGCAAGTGCTTTTTGTGCTTCAAGCATCTCTACCATAAATGTACTTTTACCGGAAACAAGGTCATCGGCTGCACCAATTCTCGTAAATATTTGGTCAAATACTGGTAGCGTAGCTGATTCACATGGTACATAAGCACCCATCTGTGCCATGATGCTTATGATAGCTACTTGTCTCATGTAAGTAGATTTACCAGACATGTTAGGGCCAGTAATTAAGTAAATAAAGGTGTCTTGATCTAATTTACAATCATTTGGTACATAATCATTGTGGTTCATTACACGTTCTACAACTGGATGTCTAGAATTTGTCAATTCTAACGTTTTATTTTCACTAAATGAAGGTCTAGCATAATTGTATTTTTGTGCTATTTCAGCAAAACTTTGTAAACAGTCAAGTTCAGAAATAACTTTCGCTTGTTTTTGTAAACGTTCGGTGTAGGTCTTGATTTGTTCACGTAATTGGACAAACAGTTGATATTCTAATTCTATTGCTTTATCTTCAGCGCCTAATATCATGTCTTCTTTTTCTTTTAATTCATCAGTAATAAAGCGCTCCGCATTTGATAATGTCTGTTTACGATGATAACCATATGCCGCAGGGTCAAAGCCATGTAAATTGGCTCTTGTGATTTCAATAAAATATCCAAAGACTTTATTAAAACTAATTTTCAGCGATTTAATTCCTGTTCGTTGACGCTCCTTAGTCTGTAGTTCAGCTAACCAAGACTTACCATTTTTAGATGCTTCCAAGTATTCATCAAGTGTCTCGTTAAATCCTTGCTTGAATAATCCACCTTCTTTCACAGAAATTGGTGGTTCTTCTTTGAGACTGTTTTCTAATAGTGCTAGTAATTCATCTAAAGGCTCTAATGCATTAAATTGTGCTGTCGTTTTAGTATCTAAGCTGTCTAATAACTGTTTAATATTGGGTATTTCAGAAATGGAATGTTTAAGTTGAATTAAATCTCTCGCATTTACATTGCCATAACTTACACGACCAACCAAACGTTCAATATCATAAACTTGATTTAAATGTTCTCTTAAGGTATCTCTCTCTATAAAATAATCAATAAACTGTGTCACTGTATCTAGTCGTGATTCAATTTGGTTTTTGTGAATTAATGGTCTATCAATCCATTGTTTTAATCTTCTAGCGCCCATTGGCGTTTTAGTTTCATCCATCAACCATAACAGTGTACCTTTTTTACTTTTAAGCCGTATACTTTCTGTTAATTCTAAATTACGCTTTGCATAAAAATCCATTTTCATAAAATCGACAGCTTCATATTGAACTACGCTTTCAATATGGGATAAATCTCGTTTTTGCGTATGGAAAACATAATCAAGTAATAGTTGCGTAGCGTTAAATAGTGGTAGGTCATTATTTGTATTAATGTTATATTGTGCATCAGATATTTCAGATAAAACCGTAATTGTTTCTGTTGTTAAGCTAATTTGTCTTTTTAATACCTCACTAATCGGTGCGTTTACAACTATTTCATTTGGATTAATTGTTGTAATTTCATTGATTAATGTAGCATTATCATCAAATGATGTAACTTTTAATTCACCAGTGGATACGTCACAATAACTTAGCGCATAAACTCCATTAATTTGGACAAAGCTCAAAATATAATTGTTCTGTTTTTCGTCAACGCCGCCTTGATCCATGACTGTCCCTGGTGTAACAATTCTTACGACTTCACGCTTTACCATACCTTTAGTTTGTCTAGGGTCTTCCATTTGTTCACAAATAGCAACTTTATATCCATTATTGATTAATGTTTCAATATAACCATCTGCAGAATGATACGGCACCCCACACATAGGAATCGGGTTTTCTTTTTTAGCATCACGTTTTGTTAAAGTTATTTCAAGTACTCTTGAAGCTTCTTTGGCATCTTCATAAAACATTTCATAAAAATCGCCTAACCTAAAAAATAATAAACAATCTTGATATTGTGACTTTATTTTTAAGTATTGTTGCATCATTGGAGTTTGATTCGTCATTTAATATTTCACAATCCTTCTATTAGTTTCTTACTTTGATTTATACTTATTTCAAACTATCAATTTCTTATGTATGATTCGTCGTTATGTTATTTTAAAAGCTTATTACTTTATATGACTTATTTCTATATCTTTTACACGCTACGTTTTTGTAGGAACACAATTATGATTAACATTTTACAGCTCATTTAACTCTTAAATTTTAACATAACTTTAGCTTTTACGCCTATGCTTACAAGTTATATAAGTTTCTAAGCTATTATCAATTTGATATAACAAACAAACGAGATTAAGCCTCATAGTCATATAAAAGTATTTAATTACAACATTGCATTATAATTAATACTTTTATATGTCCAAAGTAATGAAACTTAATCTCGTCATATTTATAAGAAACGTTTTAAAATACCTTTTCTTTTCATAGTCATCAATATGATATAACTGATGATGGCACCAATGACACTTGATGCGATAAATGCTACCATGAGTGGCTTAACAGCAAAATTCGTAAAGCCAAGTATCCACGCTAACGGTATACACATGATACTGCCAATAATACCTGTCCCTATTACCTCGCCAATCGCTGCCATAAAGAGATGTTTTCGATAATAATAAAATCCACTTGCTAATAATACGCCAACAATACTACCAGGAAATGCAAAGAAACTACCTGTTCCGAAAAGCATTCGGAGTATTGACGATATAAACGCCTGTGCCAAACCAAACCAAGGTCCAACAAATACTGCACATAAAACATTGATTAAATGTTGTATAGGTGCTGCTTTTATGGGCCCTAATGGAATGACTATAATACTACTTAGAACTATATTAATAGCTATAAATATGGCAGTTAATGTTAATTTTCTAGTCTTCATAGCGTTCATTTCCTTTCTACAAGCAGATTACGTATTAATCTTCGCCTTGTTGATTCTGATTTAAACGGTTTGACATCGTGCTGATCATCATTTGTAATAATTCATTTGCTTCAGATTGTGATTCTCTAAATTCTTCTACGATAGGTATAACATTGATGTCTTGCTCAATGTCTTCAATCTTACCTTCAGATTGGCGTAATGCTTCATGTTTGCCATAGTTCTGTAGGTTAACAGATTGTTTTTGGGTTCTTTTTAAATCTTTCATACGCGTTTCAATATTTTTATTGTGATGGATTTGTTGTTCTATAGCTTGATAATCTTTTACTGTATCTAATGACTTAATGCGTTGGCTTAGTAACTCCGCTTCAGCTAATATTTCATCTTTTTCATACATTATTGTGTCACCACTGCTTTGTCACTAACACTTAAAAATGTGCCATTTAATGAAAATTGTTTAGCTTCATCAATTTTGACATCCACAATTTTTCCAATCATATCTTTGGGTGCTTTAAAATTAACAAGTTTATTTTTATTTGTATAGCCTGCTAGTACAGTGTCATCTTTTTTACTAGCACCTTCACAAAGCACTTGTACAGTTTGCCCTTCATATTGGTTCATAGCTTGTTCTGAATATTGAGCTACTTTTTGATTTAATTGTTGTAAGCGTTCTTTTTTCACATCTAAAGGAACGTTATCTTTCATTTTAGCTGCTGGTGTACCATCTCTTTGTGAATAAATATAAGTATATGCATGTTCAAACTCAACTTCGTCATATAGCGTTAATGTTTCTGCAAATTGCTCATCTGTCTCATTTGGATAGCCGACAATAATATCTGTAGTTAACGCAACGTTAGGTATTCTAGTTTTTATTCTATCTACTAAATCTAAATAGCTTTCTCTAGTATATTTACGACCCATTATTTTAAGTACAGCATTATTTCCTGATTGTACTGGTAAATGAACATGTGGCACGATATTTCCACCATTAGCGATAACTTCGATCATGCGGTCAGTAAAGTCCCACGGGTGACTTGTTGTAAATCGAACTCTTGGTATATCAATTTTTGAAATATCTTCCAATAGATCACCCAGTCCATATGTTAAATCATCGATATCTTTACCGTATGAGTTTACGTTTTGACCTAATAATGTAATTTCTTGATATCCTTGGCGGGCCAAATCTCTGACTTCGTCAATAATATCTCCAGGTCTTCTACTACGTTCTTTCCCTCTAGTAAATGGAACGATACAATATGTACAGAATTTGTCACAACCATACATGATATTTACCCAAGCTTTAATATTACCTTTTCTAACTTTTGGTAAATTTTCTATGACATCGCCTTCTTTAGACCAAACTTCGACAACCATTGCTTTTGATAAATAAGCTTCTTCAAGAATTTCAGGTAATCGGTGTATATTATGTGTACCAAAAATCATATCTACATTTTGATATGATTTTAATATTTTATTAACTACAGATTCTTCTTGTGACATACAACCACAAACACCGATAACTGTCTCAGGTTTCTCTTTTTTTAAATGTTTTAAATTTCCTATTTCACTAAAAACTTTGTTTTCTGCATTTTCTCGGATAGCACACGTATTGATTAAAATAACGTCCGCTTCATTTATCTCCTCTGTTGGTTGATAACCTAAAGCCCCCAAAATACCTGCCATAACTTCTGTATCATGCGCATTCATTTGGCAACCATATGTTTTGATTAAAAAGGTTTTACCTTTCCCCATATTACGGTATTTTTCATCTATTTGGAAATCACGATTATAGTGTACTTCTTCTTTACCACGTTTACGTGCTTCTTTTAAACTTGGTGGTTGGTAAACATGTTCAAAATACTTACTATAATCTTTTGTCTTCTTATCGCGTTCGGCTAAAACATCTATAGAAGTACGCTTTCTTTGTTCTTCATTCACGCTAACAAAACCCTTTCTATATCATAAAAACTATGAACAAACGTCTAAACATATGCCTTATTTCCGTATATTGCAGCCGAGTTGTTCAAAGTTCCATAACTTTATCTATAATCATTACTTCATTATATTAAATTTAACTCTAAAGTGCAAAAAGTCTTATAAATAAATAAAAACCGATTCAACAGCTTTTGTGTGTCGAATCGGTTGAATTTGTATTGTATATTCTTAAATTTCGTCATATTTCCCAGTGAGTGTCTCAATTGTAATACCTTCAGGGACATGGTAAAACTTAACTTGACTTATTGTACTTGGCACTTCTAATTCAACCATACGTTCGTTTAATTTTTGAATTAAGATTAAACATTCATTCATCTCGCCTTGTACTGTTGTTTCCAATGGTCCAACTCTATAGGATAGACCAGAATCATCAATGACTTTGATTGCTTCATCTACGTAAGGCACAACGTCTGCACCATTAGCAGTTTTAGGAATAATTTGAACACTCATTAAAGTATCATGCATACCGCTTCAGCCCCTTTTAATCATTTGTTTATATTTCAGTTTATCAAATATGAGGATAAAGGTATACATATTAACTACCAAACTGTTTTATATTTATCTCTACATTCATTAAAAATCTTCATTTATTTGTGTCATCATCATCATTTTAGCAACCATACCGCCATTTGATGCAGCATCTATTAATTGGCCTGCAAAGTTATCTTTTGTTTCTCCAGCTATATATATACCTTCAACAGATGTTTCTCCAAAAGGTGAAATTTCAATTTTGTCATTTTCATCACGCTTTATACTTAAGTTTTCTAAAAAACTGAAATGTGTATCCCAATCCATCTTAGTAAATGCGCCCTCAACTTTGACGGTTTTCTCATTAGCTAACTTAATAGCGTCTAAGTCGCCATTATCTCCAATAAATTGAGTAATAGGTTCCGTATATAAATCGATGCCTTTTTTATCAAGGATGACTTTGTCTTCTAAAGCAATGTTATTTTCACCATTTGTAAAAACGATCAGTTTTTTTGAAAAATTGCTTAACAGTTTAACCATATGAATCATCATTTCATCCGCATAAATAATGGCCAATGTTCTATTGCGCATTTCATAACCATCGCACCAAGGACAATAAAATATAGATTGCCCATAAAACTCATTAAAACCTGAGATATTAGGTCCTTTTTCCCTTAATCCCGTAGCAATTAATACTTGTTTTGCTTTAAAGGAACGGCGTTGCGTAACAATTTCAAAGCCTGTTGCACATTGCTGAATATCTAATACACTATCTTCTAAAAATGACACATCTTCATATTTGGCAACATCTCGCTTAGCCTTTTGCTTAAACTCAATTGGTGAAATGCCATCCTGTGTTAAGTAACTGTGCGACTCATTAGTCACTCTATTCCGTGGTTTGTCTTCATCTATCACTAATGTACGTTTCATACCTCTACCAAAGTTTAATGCTGCGCTTAAACCAGCTGGTCCTCCACCAATAACGATTACTTCATAATCCATTTCATTTCCTCCTTTAAGCCTTTTATAGATTCTTAATATCTACAAAATATCTAATAATATAAGAACTTAGTATTACACTAAGTTCTTTAAAGTTTTTCGTTCTAAATTATTTATTAAAGTACTTTCGGCTTCGTCCATTATTGTTTTAATTGGGCAACCATCGCCATGACTAAAACTATCTTCTAACAAACTTTGTTTACCATCTATTGTTACGATAATTTCATAAATTGAAACGTTTTGCCAACCCTCTTTCAGTTGGTAGCCACCCTTAGCACCACTATTGGCTGAAATAATATTCGCTTTTACTAGACGTGTTAATATTTTAGATAAATAAGTAGTAGACACTTTTAATGCTGAAGCTAAATCTTGGACAGGAATTCTTTTTGAATCTCCATTACTTTTTATCATAAATAATAATGCATGTAATGCATAATCTGTTGCTTTTGAACATTTCATGAGTGATCAACTTCCTATTATAGATATTATAAGTCTATAATATCTTATGAAGATGTCTTTTGCAATAATTATTTACGATGTGCATTAAAATTAGCTGTTAAAATTTAGTTGAATCCTTGTTGATAAAAATTCATGGCTAAAATAATTGCTTCAGTAAATTCACTCATGGTTGAAGACCAGTTGTCTCGATTTTCCCTATCATAAAGGTTGTACTTCTTATTTTTAAAGAAACTTTTTCTAAGCTTAGCTGTAAGTTCTAATTGTACGCCAGCTTTGTTTTGGTTACAATTAACAAAATTATCATCATGCATACCAGAAATATGAGCTGGCGCATCTTTAACAATAATGTCGATTTCAGATAGTCGCTTTTTAATGTGTTTTATTAAACTTTTATCTTTCCCTCCAATATATACTTCTGGTGTGTCACCCATACAACCATGCACAGAGATAGTGTATCGATGATTTTTAATCATTTCCAACAGTTTAGGTTCATCAAAATGCCTAGACGTGACATGAAGTTTATTATTTTTATTTTTTCGTACGCCTTTAAATGTGTAAAAACTATAGTTCCCTTTTTCGCTAATAGATTGAGCAATTTCAGTAGTACCACGTTCAATAGCGCCGCCATGGACTGCAGTTATTATGACTGGATGTTTCATTTGTCTTGTACTAATTTCCCAATCTATACCTTCAATTGTATGAGACAATAATTCACTCATTGAATTAAATTGGTCTATCATGTCGTTCCCTCCAAAATATCTAACGCTACTTAACTCATATGATACTATAAACTTTACTATTATATAAATTAATTTCATTAAAAAAGCTGATCCTATACGATATTGGAAAACTTCTTAATCCATTAACGTAAGTAATCAGCTTACATATACATATTATTATTTATTTATCTGTTTCAACTCTAATCATGGCGCTTATTTTCTCCGATTTAAACAAATTGTTTTGTTAATTCCTTAAACTGGTTCTCATCAAGATGTATGTCTTTTTTAGCTAATGCTGTACCTTCTATCGCTTCTATTTGTGATTCATATGAAGGTGTTTCTGTATCTTGGTATACAATCCCTTTAAGTAATGAATCATATTCAAGCACTTTTTGAGTGACTTTATTTTTATCTGTCATATCGTAATCTTCTAAATCTTCAATACTAGTAAGATTTTCTTTAAACCAATCATAAGTATTTACTTTATTATATGTTACGCATGGTGAAAAGACGTTAACAAACGAAAAGCCGTCATGGTTAATCGCATCTTCTAACATTTTAGTCAATCCTTTAATATCACTAGAAAATCCTTGTGCTACAAACGTTGCACCTGAAGACAAAGCAAGTTCTAATGGCGCAACGTTTTTCTCAATATTACCTTTTGGTGTTGATTTAGTGACAAATCCTTGTGCGGATGAAGGAGATGTTTGGCCTTTAGTTAAACCATAAATTTGATTATCCATGACAATATACGTCATATTCATATTTCTACGTAAGGCGTGAATCGTATGACCCATACCTATGGCATAGCCATCCCCATCGCCACCAGACGCGATAACAGTTAGATCTTTATTGGCCATTTTCACACCTTGAGCTAATGGTAATGAGCGACCGTGAATGCCATGTACGCCGTAAGAATTAACATAGCCAGACAAGCGACCTGAACAACCGATGCCTGTTATAATAGCAACTTCTTCAGGCTCTAAACCCACATTGGCAGCTGCCTTTTGAATGGCTGCTTGAACAGAGAAATCCCCACAACCAGGGCACCAATTGGGCTTCACGTTATTTCTAAAATCTTTAAATGTTGCCACTTATACCAACTCCTTCAAATTTTTAGCAATTTCTAATCCTTTAGTTTCAATTTCTTTTGGTAAGAACGGCGTACCGTCATATTTAGTTTGATTAACTAATTTGTTCCCAACATTCACATTCATTTTTAATATATTAGAAAGTTGTCCTTGATAATTATGCTCAACCACTATCACTTTGGAAGCTTTATCAACTGCTGCTTGTATTGTTTTGCTTGGGAAAGGATGTAATTGTCTAATTTGTAAATGGTTTACATTTAAACCTTGTTGTTCTAATCTTTCCTTACCTTCTTGTATCGCACCTTTAGTTGAAATAAAGCCTAGATAAAGAATATCTGCTGATTCATGCGGCGCGTCGCTTTCTACTGGATCGTTTATTAACAAATGTTCTGTTTTGCGCATCCGTTTTTCCATTTGTTGTTGTCTATTCTCTGCTGCTTCGCTTGTCTTGCCTTCTTCGTTATGTTCGACGCCCGTAACATGATGAATACCACCTTTGACACCAGGTAGTGGTCTTGGCGATATCCCGCTCTCAGTTAATGCATAACGCTTAAAGTATGTTTTGTCATCTTCGTCGCGTTCTATATCGGACTGAATGGTTTCGCCACGATTTATTTCAATTTGGTTATAATCTAAAGCATCTACTGTTTGTTTACCTAATGACAATTGTAAATCGCTTAATACAATAACTGGACATTGATATATTTCAGCAAGGTTGAAAGCTTCTATTGTTAGATAAAATGCATCTTCAGCATCTGTAGGTGCTACAACAATTTTAGGTATATCACCGTGTGTGCCATAAATCATTTGCATAAGATCTGATTGTTCTTGTTTAGTTGGTAATCCTGTAGATGGGCCACCTCTTTGTGTATTGATAATTACAAATGGCGTTTCTGTCATACCAGACAGTCCAATCGCTTCCATCATTAGAGAAAGCCCCGGACCAGCACTTGCAGTAAAAGCACGCACGCCAGCATAGTTAGAGCCAATGGCCATATTTGCAGCAGCAATTTCATCTTCAGTTTGTACGACTGTGCCGCCTACTTTAGGTAAGTTTGCAATCATATATTCCATAATTTCAGAGGCAGGTGTAATTGGATAAGCAGCCATAAATCTTGAACCTGCTGATAATGCCCCTAATCCAATTGCATCATTACCAATCATGTAAAGATGTGGTGAATGATTTGTTTCTTCTAATACGAAATCGCCTTTAACTTCATTTAATTGTTCTGTCATTAAGCGGTGACCTTCATTCAACGCTTCTATATTCATCTCAACGACTTTGTCGCCTTTTTTATTAAACATATTTGTGACTAGTGTTTCAAACGCGCGAATATCTAAATTCATTAATGCACAAGTCGCGCCTACAGCAACCATATTTTTCATCAAAGTAGTACCTAATTCTTTTGCAGTTGCCGTAAAAGGTAAATCAACGAGTTGCGCACGACAGTTTTCTGGCTTTTCTGGTTTAGCCTTACTATCAGCAATAATAACACTATCTTCGCGCATTTCATGATGATTTAATTCAATCGTTTCTTGGTCAAATGCTATTAATATATCTAAATCATCACTAATCGCGTGTACAGGTGATGTAGATACTCTAATTTTATTATTAGTATGTCCGCCTTTGATTCTACTTGAAAAATGACGGTATCCGTATAAATAATATCCTTTACGGTTCATAGCAGTGGCGAAGATTTCTCCAGTGGATTCGATGCCTTCACCTTGTTGACCGCCCACTTTCCATGATACTTGAGCTTTCATATCATCTAGCCTCCTAGTGGTTATAATAATTCATATTTCATCATACCAAAAAAAACCACCCTTTTACTACGAAAAGCGCGGTTTATTTAAAAATTCATACTAATGGACGATTATTTTAAAATGGGTGATCGTCATTAATAAGGATACGTTCTATGTGCGTTGTTTTGCCTTCTTTATTCAAATCTATAATCACACCAGACAAGACACTACGTCCTTCATCAGGCACTACATGCCGTTGAGGTAAACTGGTAATAAAGCGCGTGATGACTTCATCACGATTAATACCGAGAATGCCATCATAATAACCTGTCATGCCAACATCTGTGATATACCCTGTTCCCCCAGGTAAAATTCTTTCATCTGACGTTTGGATATGTGTATGCGTACCAACGACCGCACTGACTCTATGATCTAGATACCACCCCATTGCATTTTTCTCTGAAGTTGTTTCTGCATGAAAATCAACAAATATATAATCAGTTTCTTTTTGCGCTTCAGCTATCAATGCATCCGCCTTTTTAAAAGGGTCATCAATATCTTGCATAAATGCCCGACCCTGTAAATTTATAATCGCTAATTTAATTTCATTAATTTGAATAAAACGCATGCCAACACCTGGCGCTTCGTCCGGAAAATTGGCAGGACGCACCATACGATTAGCATTTTCTATAAAATCATAAATTTGACGTTGTCCATAAGTGTGGTTACCCATAGTTATAAAATCAACGCCTTCTCTTAATAATGACTTATATAATTTTTCAGTCAAACCTTTGCCATGTGCAGCATTTTCTGCGTTTACAATTGTAACGGTAGGACGGTATGTTTGCTTTAGTTTGGGTAAATAATTAGTAATAGCCTCTCTACCTATTTTACCAACAATATCACCAATAAATAATATTCTCATTTACGTGTCATCCTCTCTTAATGCTAGTTTAATTGAATTTATGAGTGATGAAAAGGTGCTTTCAAAAATATTTATAAAAATTCATTTGTTTTAAAAGGTTCGTTAGTGGTAATAATGATAGTAGTTAAGTATCATTTCAAAAAAATTAGGAGTTGTAAGTAAGATATGTCAATCAATATTGATCCACAGCATTTTGCTGATTTAGTTGTTTCAGCTAACCCTGCCAATAGCGAAAAACCAGAAGATATCGCAAAAGAAAGTTTAGAATTATATATCAATGCGTATAGACTCGCCGAACGCTACGCAAATATTTCCACTAATTGTTACGACACCGCTGAAGTAATTAAAGAAGTAAATAACGCAGATCTAGAACTAAAATAATTATATTATTTTAAATGAAAACACTTAGGTCATAAATATGCTAAAAATCAGTAGAAATTCATTTTGAAAATTGAATTTTTACTGATTTTTAGATTAAAGAGGAAGTGCCGTGGGGGACACTATATTTTTAGTTGTCTCGCCTCAGTAAAGATGATAATAAAATAAATGGGCCAAGTTCACACACAAATGCTGTTATGCTACTCACTTAATAAATTAAGAAGTAGCACTTCAGGAAAATTAGCATGGGCGAAAGACTAAAGGGTTGAAAAGTGCCCCAAATGAGAATATATGTTCAAAATCGTAGGATTTTAAATACAGAAATACACCTTCATTCAAAATGAAGGCGTATTTTATTTTGAATACGGGAATTGATCCCCTAAATTTTTTTATGATATCTTTATTTTTTTAATGTTATTGTGTTACGGATAACAATTAAATTAAAAAACTGCCAACAAAGCGATATAACTCTGCTGACAGTCAATGACTAACTTGGTTAAGTTAATCATCCATTATTTTGCGTATTCAATTGCTCTAGTCTCACGAACAACTGTCACTTTTATATGTCCAGGATATTGAAGTTCATCTTCAATTTGGCTCTTAATATCTCTTGCTAAGCGATGTGACTTTAAGTCGTCGATAGTATCAGGCGATACAATAACTCGAATTTCTCTACCTGCTTGGATTGCGAACGCTTTTTCAACACCTTCATAGCTTTCAGAAAGTGTTTCTAGTCTTTCTAATCTTCTAATATAATTCTCTAATGTTTCTTTACGAGCACCTGGTCTTGCAGCCGACAATGCATCTGCCGCAGCGACCAAGATAGAAATAATAGAAGTTGGTTCTACATCTCCATGGTGAGAATGTATAGCATTAATGACTGTATCATTTTCAGCATATTTTTTAGCTAATTCTACACCAATTTCAACATGGCTTCCTTCAACTTCATGATCGATAGCTTTACCAACGTCATGAAGTAAACCAGCACGTTTAGCTAATGTAACATCTTCTCCTAATTCAGCTGCTAACATACCACTTAAGTGAGCAACTTCTATAGAATGTTTCAGTACATTTTGTCCATAGCTTGTACGATATTGTAAGCGACCTAAGATTTTAACTAAATCTGGATGCATGTTGTGTACGTTAATTTCAAATGTGGCTTGTTCACCAGCATCTCTAATAATGTCGTCTACTTCTTTTCGAGCTTTTTCAACCATATCTTCAATTCTTCCAGGATGGATACGTCCATCTGAAACAAGATTTACTAATGCAGTTCTTGCAATTTCGCGTCTAATTGGGTCAAAACCTGAGAGAATGACTGCTTCTGGTGTATCGTCTATGATTAAATCAATACCAGTTAACGTTTCTAGCGTTCTAATGTTTCTTCCTTCTCTACCAATGATTCGACCTTTCATTTCGTCATTTGGTAAATTAACAACAGATACTGTAGATTCTGAAGTATGTTCTGCAGCTAATCTTTGAACAGTAGTTGCTAATAGTTCTTTTGCATTTTTATCGACTGTTTCTTTTGCTTCTTTCTCTTTTTCCTTAACAAGTATTGCAATATCATGTGACAATTCTTCCTCAACTCTTTGAAGTTGCTCATTAGCAGCTTCTTCTTGAGAGAGACCAGAGATGCGTTCTAATTCTTGTTCATGCTTATTTATTAATGACTGAACACTACTCTCTTTTGCATCTACTTGTTGTTGTCGTTCTTCAAGTTTAGACTCTTTTTGCTCTAAAATCTCATCTTTTTTATCTAGTAGATCAGATTTTCGCTCTAAGTTTTCTTCTTTTTGAAGAAGTCGTGCTTCTTGCTTTTGAAGATCACCACGTCTTTCACGAAGCTCATTTTCACTTTGTTCTTTTAAGATTTGATTCTCTTCTTTAGCTTCAAGGAGCTTTTCCTTCTTAACATTCTCTGCTTCTTTATTACCTTGTTCGATAATATCTTCTGCAGTTTGTCTTGCTTGTAATTGCTTTTGATGCAATACTTTTCGGGCAACAACGTACCCTACAACAACTCCGAGAATAATACCTAGCAAAATGAGTAGGAGGTTTAATAAATTCACACAAACACCCCCTTTTTTTCTAGGATTTTGCTCTGTATATCAAATTTAATTCAATATGATTATATGAAGTTATATAAGAATCATACAATGTAATTGTACGGTCTTAAACTAAGAAGTGTCAAGGTGTGCAACTACATTAATTCAATATTTGAATAAGTCCCTAAACACTAAACTTGTTTTAGTTATTGCTGTTACTTATTTCATCTCGTTTTTATATCGTAAATTTTTTTATTTAATTTTTTTCAAAGCTATATATAATCATAAAAAATAAGCGTATATTTAAATATACACGCTTATTTTATCAAGAAAATTTATTATATTTAAAATTTTAAATATAATTTACTCTTCTTTTTCATCAAGCAGAGTACCTTGTGTTTCTTCTTGCTCTTTTTCTTCTACATCTCCATCAAAAATACCTAATGTTTCGCGTAATTTTTGATCAATTTCCTCTTTGATTTTAGGATTTTCTTTTAAATAAAGTTTAACATTTTCTTTACCTTGTCCCATACGTTCACCATTATATGAGTACCAAGCGCCAGATTTATTCACAATTTCATTTTCAACGCCAAGATCGATTAGCTCTCCTTCTTTAGAGATACCTTTACCGTACATCATGTCTACTTCTGCCACTCTAAATGGGGGTGCGACTTTATTTTTAACTACTTTAATTTTTGTTCTATTACCAACAATTTCTTGCCCTTGTTTTAGTTGTTCAGCACGACGTACTTCTAAACGCACTGAACTATAGAATTTCAATGCACGTCCGCCTGGCGTCGTTTCTGGATTACCAAACATAACACCGACTTTTTCACGGATTTGATTGATAAATACGGCTGTTGTATTTGATTTAGAGATGGCACCGGATAATTTACGAAGCGCTTGTGACATTAAACGTGCTTGCAAACCAACATGAGTATCTCCCATTTCACCTTCAATTTCGGCTTTTGGTGTTAAAGCTGCTACGGAGTCAACAACCACAATATCTACTGCACCACTTCTAACAAATGCTTCTGCAATTTCTAAACCTTGTTCACCGTGATCTGGTTGAGATAAATATAAGTTTTTTATGTCGACACCTAATGCTTCTGCATAAACTGGGTCTAACGCGTGTTCCGCATCAATAAATGCTGCAATACCACCATTTTTTTGTACTTCGGCGATTGCGTGTAAAGCTACAGTAGTTTTACCAGAACTTTCTGGACCGTAAATTTCAATTATTCTACCTTTAGGGTAGCCACCCACGCCGAGCGCATTATCTAGAGTTACTGAACCACTTGATACACTTGAAACTTTACGTGCTTCGTTATCACCAAGTTTCATTACTGCACCTTTACCAAATGATTTTTCCATATTTTTAATTACTGTATCTAAAGCTTTTTGACGATCATTATCCAAAACGCTGGACCTCCTAAATGAGATTTATCTCTGTAAAATATCTTAACCATACTATACATTGATTTTAATCTTTCTGCAAGTATTTTGCGAATATTTGTTCGCTTATTATAGTACGCATTCTCTTAAATAGAGAACATACGTACTAAAATTCAAAGTTTTCATTTTCACATTTTATTGTTTAAAATAATTCAATAATCTTATTAACACATGATTTTGAGTCCTATTTTTAATTAAATTCCTTTTTTGAGGCATTTTAAACGACTCAATCGCAATATGCTCTTTTTCTAAAATACCTAAATATACTGTGCCATTTTTTTGGATAACTGAAATGCCTGTTTCAACGTCATACAATGATTTGACTATCCCCGCTGTAATTGAAAGTTGATGCCCAATATCTTCAGTAGTATTAACAAACTGTTCGTGATGCGGCAACATACCTACTAGTTTGTTAGATTCATCATAATCCTTCATTCTAGAATACAATATCCCATCTGTCACTCCATCGTATATGGCAAACGATTGCGTCATATTATCCATAAATGATGCTTCTAATGTAATATCATCTGAGCCATAATAATATTTACCGATACGTGACAATATTTCTTGTTTGACTGGAGCGATGCGTTTCTCACATGCTTGTTTTGTATCACCGTTCGCTGTTAATCGAATATTCACCTCATGTGTTCCTGCTAATGGCGCAATTGTCGGATTAGTTTGTTTATCAATTAAATCGATTAATATGGTTTCAACTTTAGATTCACCTATACCTGCAAAACGTAATAACTCTGAGAAAATAGTACTTTCTCCGTTTAAGAAGTGAGGTAGTAATTCATTTTTAGCCATCGGTTGCATTTCTTTAGGTGGGCCAGGTAATAAAGCGATGCGTTTATCATTTTGTTCAATAAGCATCCCTGGCGCCATACCCACTTTATTATCTAGCACTTGAGCTCCATCTATCACTAATGCTTGTTGTTTATTGTTAGGCGTCATTTCAATATTTTGTTCTTGGAAATATTGTTCTATATATTCAAGTGATTTTGCATCAGTAATTAACTTTCTATCTAATATTTCAGCCACAGTATGTTTTGTTAAATCATCTTTTGTTGGGCCTAACCCTCCCGTAAGAATAACAGCATCATATTGATTTAAAGCTGCTTGCACAGCCTTTTTTAATCTTTCTGGATTATCCCCAACCACGGTGTGTTCGATGACATTATGACCGATATCGTTTAATTGTTTTGATAAATACTGGCCATTTGTATTTGCAATTTGACCGAGTAATAATTCAGACCCAACTGCTATAATTGATATGTTCACAATTTTGCCTCCTCGATAGCAAGTAACCTTTTCTTCAATACGCTTTTTAACCCTTTATATTAATTATAAATCTAAATTAGTTCAAAACCTAAGATTTCGTTTTTATATACATCAATGCTTTCGCTTTTGTTTATATTTTTAGAATAACAAGCATTTTCAGCATCAAAAAACTGGAAATGTGTTGATAAAGACACTTTCCAGTTAAAATTCATTTTACAATTTAAATTACTTTATTTGGCTTTAAATACATCTCTACCTTTATAAAAATATTCAATCCCAGAAAGGATAGTGAAGAGCACACCAATGTATAACAGCACTTGTCCTATAGGGAAGCCAATCCAAGTGGCTAGTGGATCACCTAGCAAAATCCAAACAAGCGCTACCATTGTAACAGCTGTTTTTATTTTACCTAATTGCCCAGCTGCACTTACAAATCCTTGTTCAATTTGTAACAATCGTAAACCTGTTACTGCAAATTCGCGGGCAATAATGATAATAGCTACCCATGAATTTGTTAAGCCTATTTCTACAAGCGCAATAAGTGCGCTTGAGACTAATAACTTATCTGCTAAGGGGTCTAAAAATTTTCCCATATTTGTAACAAGCTGCCACTTTCTTGCTAAATAACCGTCTGCAAAGTCACTTAATGACGCAATGATAAAGATAATACCACTAATTAACAATTCAATTCTTATTTCATATCCGCCAACAAATCTCACGTTACCAAAACCAAAATCTAATAACGCAAATAATAGAAATACTGGAATTAATATAACTCTAAAAACAGTTATCCAATTCGGTATATTCATATGTAGTGTCCTCATTTCTATATATAACTTAATACTGCGCTGCTGTTTTTACAAAAATAATACTGCTAATATCCATAGTATCGCAGTAATAATAATAACAAGACTTATAATAACTGCTAATTGTAAGGGTTCTTTATTTTTACTACGATACGTCGGCTGATTACCAGAAGAAAAAGCTTCCATCGTTTGTTTTAAATTATTGTCATGATTGGGAATTTCATCTCTGTGTGCATGAATAAGCTGTTCCGAATCAATATTCACAGCTTTTGCATATTTTCGTATGAATCCTTCAGCATAATCTGCATTTTTAAGTGAATCAAAATCATTATTTTCAATTAATGTTAATGTTTGGCGCTTTATTTCTGTTCGATTTTCTAATTCAGTTAACGTCATACCTAGTCTTTCACGACGCCCTTTTAAAGTTTGACCAACTAAACTCACGATGTTAGTCCTCCTCAGTATTATCCATCACTATTCAAAAAATCCAAAACCACCGCCAAAAACATCATCTCCGAAATCAAGGTTGTTTTTACTTTTTACAGTTTGTTTTTTCATTTCTTCATAATGGATTTCTTGATTTTTGTTTTCTCTTAATTCAATAATATAATCAAAATCGCTCATTTCATAATCACTAGTTTCTACAAATAAATCCGGGTGTTCTACTACTTTAATTGCCGGTAAACTCATCACTTCTTTAACTAACTCTTGATGTTTTTGGTTAGATTCTCTTCCTGTGACTGCACCATCAATGATATATACATGATCAGAGTCATATTCCCCTTTTATCAACGAGCTACGGACTGTTTGTTTAATTAAAGTGGAACTAATAAACAGCCAACGTTTGTGCGCACAAACACTACCTGCAACAATGGATTCTGTTTTACCAACTCTAGGCATACCTCTTATACCTATTAATTTATGCCCCTTTTCCTTAAATAGTTCTGCCATAAAATCTACTAATAAACCTAAATCTTCTCTTTCAAAACGAAACGTTTTTTTATCATCAGCATCTTGTTCTATGTATCTACCATGTCGTACTGCTAAACGGTCTCTCAATTCAGGCTTACGTAATTTAGTAATAGAGATATCATCAATTTCAGTAACAATATTTTCAAACCTGCTAACCTTTTCCAGATTATCAGATTTAATTAATAAACCTCTACGGCCTTCATCTATGCCATTAATCGTAACAATACTGATACCCATCATACCTAGCAAACTAGAAACATCACCTAATAAACCAGCTCTGTTCATTGTTATTTCATATTCTAGATACCATTCTTTTTTTGTAGCAACTGTCATGGAATACGCACCCCTTAGTTTATAAATAACAGCGATTGGTTTAAATTAATATCAATCAAGTTTATTACATTTAATGTATGATATTAATATTATATCATTGAATGTTTCATAGGTGGTTTATTTTTTCTATTACATTTAAATTTATAAATACCAAGCACCATTCACTTTTTGTACAGTGCCAGTAACGCTTTTAGCTAATGGATTACAAAGGTAACTACATGTATGTGCTACCTCTTCAGGTTGGATAAATCTTTGTTGAGGTAAATCTTGAGTTAACGTTTCAAGTTCGTCTTCTCCCCAAACTTTAAGCATATTACCACTTACAAAACCAGGCGCAACCGCATTCACAGTTATTGAAGTCATCGATAACTCTTGGCTTAACGCTTTTACAAAACCGATTTGAGCCGCTTTCATCGCTGAATATATTGTTTCCATGCTTGCGCCTGTCTCTCCCCATATGGAGGAAATAACTATAATTCTACCATTGTGACTTTGTCTTAATTGATCTATAAAGTATCTACAAATCCTAATAAATTGTCGAACGTGTATTTGATAATGTTCGTCAATCATTGTATCTGTCATCTCTTGTAATTGGCCGTAAAGCGCAGTCCCACTTGCATATATAAGACAATCTAAGTTTTTAATAAAATTGAAATAGCTGTCAAAGTTAACTACTTGACGTAAATCACATTGTACAAATTGTACTGGGCTATATTCAAATTGGAATTTCAGTTGTTCAATATTTGCAGCGTTATAATGCACAATAACCTCATAACCATCCTCTAATAAACGATTAACAATCGCAGACCCTATCGATCCGGACCCACCTATGACTAATGCTTTCATTATTTATTTCATCTCCAAACGACTATCTACAACTTGAGATAAATTTAAGCATAATTTAGAAGTTTCATTTACGCTTTCTAATGTAATACTTTCGACGATATCTAATAAGTCAAATAAACTAACGCCTTCAAAATAAAGTTTAGTATATTGATTAGCAATATATTCAGGAGAATTCAAACCGGATATAAACTCACCAATAAACTGCTTTTTCAATAAATTAAATGCTTCTTCATCTGTTAATTTGCCTTGTTTCTCTTCTAATTCATGCAATAATAATGCTTTTAATTTATCAGGATATTGGGTTGCGCTGGTGATTAACGAAAAACTGTATGTGGGTTCTAGTAAGAATTGATAACCGAATGTTTCGTCAATCAATTCGTCATTAAGTAAAGATTGATAAAAATCAGTTTCTTCACCAAAGAGCATTTCAAAGAATAAGCTCATTTCTAAATCTTTTTTAACAAACAGTTCGTCAGGCACATCCAATAACGGCTTGTTTTTAAAACCAAGCATGATTCTAGGTGATTGCAATTTCATCGTTTCAGATACTGCTGTTTCATTCACATTATCTTGTTCTATTAAAGGATCCCTTACTATTTGAGGCTGATTTATTTTATCTCTCTGCGCTTCGTGATCTACAACAACATTATAAATATGTTCCACATCAACATCACCTACCACAAATAAAACCATATTAGAAGGATGATAAAATGTTTCATAACATAAATACAAATCTTCTTTAGTTATCTCGTAAATGCTTTCTACACTGCCAGCAATATCAGTTCTAATCGGATGTGAATCATACATTGCTTTTAAAGTATTAAACATTAGTTTATAACCAGGTTGTTCTTGATACATTTTAATTTCTTCAGCAATAATACCTTTTTCTTTGTCTACTGTGTCTTTTGTAAAGTATGGGGTTTCAACCATTGTTAGTAAACGTTTAATATTACTTTCAATATGATCTGTCGCGCTAAATAAGTAACTTGTGCGGTCAAAACTAGTAAAAGCATTCACTTGGGCATTGTCTTCGGCAAAAGCTGTAAACAAGTCTTCTTCTTCATTTTCAAATAATTTATGTTCTAAGAAGTGCGCCACACCATCTGGGACTGTAACATAATCATCGCTTTCATGTGGCTTAAATTTGCGATCTAACGACCCAAATTGGGTGGTATAAGTAACAAATGTTTTCTGGAAATCTTTTTTAGGTATAATAAACATTTTCAAGCCATTATTTAACTCAGCTTCGTAGACTGTTTCATCGATTTGTTCATAATATGTACTTTGCATTAATCATTACCTCCTTTCGTTAACACATAGATTGTATTTAACTCTATATGTTTTGTTAAATCTATAATTTCTGCTTTAGTAACATTTTGAATATGTTTAATATAATCTGATTCTGACAAATCATTTTCTAGTAAAATATTATTATTCAATATTTCAATCATACGTTTAGGTCTGTCGTACGATTCTTGACGTTGTGACACAATGACCTTTTTAGCAAGTTCAAGTTTCTCTTCGTTAAATTGCCCTCGTTGAAATTTTTCAAATTCAGCAATAATTGTGTCTTTAGCCACCTCGTATTTATCAATAGAAACGCCACTAAGTACAAACATAAACCCGTTTTTTGCGTCAATTTGTGAATGTATAGAATAAGCTAAACTTTGCTTTTCACGTACTTCATTAAATAATACGGAAGATGGGTCTCCGCCAAACATTGTATTAAACACAACACTAGCAAAATACTGTCTGTCGCCAAATTGTACTGGTAGTTTAAACCCCATATTTAATTTAGCTTGGTCTACTTCATCTGTCTCAACAATTTCTTGCGGCACTTTATCCCTTTGTGGCACAGGCGTCGCATGTGATAATTTGAATTGGAAAGGTTTGATATCGAAATAAGATTTAATTTGTGATTTTACTTTTTGTTCTTCTACGTTACCAACAACATAAACAGCACAATAATCATTAAGTAACATAGATTGGTATGTATCGTATAAAGTTTCAGGTGTTATATCTGCTATGTATTCTACTTGCCCTGATGCAAGATGGCGATAAGGTTGCTCGTTAAACATAAGCTTTAAAAGATTTAAAAAAGATATTTGAGACTTATTATCTACCATTGCTTCTAATTTTTTAGTTAGCAACGCTTTTTCTTGAGCAACAAAATTATTATCAAAACTTTGGTTAGAAATTAACGGATTCCAAACAATTTCTTTTAACAAATTTAATCCCTTTTCAAATAATGGCGTTTGATCTGAAAGATAACGCTCGTTGACTAACTCTAATGTAATAGTGATTACATGTTTATCTTTGAATTTTGAGACAAAGCTATTAACATATGCGCCATATAATTCTGAGAGGTGACGATTAAAAGCCTTATCTGTTGGCCATTGTTGGGTAGCACGCACTAATAACTTACTTAGTATAGAGCGTGCTGTCATTGTTTTGCTATCTAATGGCGCCATAAATTTCAATGTAATCGTCGTTGTTTTGAATTTAGTAGTTGGTAGTACTTTAATATGCAAATCGTTTTGCTTTTGAATTATGTTCAAATTCTCATACCCCGCTTTCATAATTTTATTATTATATACTATTTCTAACCGTTTTAAACTTTACTAAACTACTTTTGAAATAATTAAAAGAATAAAGTATTGGTTGATCATCCATATCGTAGTGAATTAATTTCAAGAGCATAAGTCCCTCATGTGGTGAGGCGTCTAAAACATCTGAAATATGTGGTTCATAACTAATAGCTTCAATTTCTGTTTCCGCATATGCTACTTTTTTAGAAGCGTAAAATTCAATTGCATTTAATAAAGATTCATCACTATTTTGATATTGCGCACATGTTAAATCTGTCGTAGGCAGTTTATCTAAACAATAAACAACTGGCATTCGGTCAGCCATTCTAACGCGTTCAATGATTGTGACTTGTGCTTTGTCAGGTACATTTAACCTTTTTGCATCTAAAGATGTAGCTGGCTTTTCGTCTAAATTAAGATATTCTGTACTAGCACGATATCCTTGATTTTCAATCATCTTGCTAATACTTACTAACTCATCTAATGGGTAGAAGAATGGGTGTAGCGGTTTAACACTAGCCCCTTCTTCTAAATTATTTGATAATACTTGTTCGGTAATAAGTTCGTCGACTGCGTCATATACATCGTCTGTTTTCACATTTAACTTTCTTGCTATATATAGGTTGCTTGGCAAATGATCACCTGGTTTTAATGCGCCAGAATTTATTTCTTGAATCATCCATTCTTTTACTTTATAAACAGAAGTTAATTCCATATTTACACCTCATCACTATCTAAATCCACAAGTATTTGTCTAGGTTTACTCCCTTTTTGTGGTCCAATAATTTGATTATGTTCTAAATCATCCATCAATCTTGAAGCACGATTGTAACCTATTCTAAATTGTCTTTGTAGTAACGATGTACTTGCTTTTTGTTGTTCGATTACAAATAAATATGCTTCATCGTACAGTGCATCTTCACTCTTCATTTCAGACTTTTCAACTGGCGCATCTGGCTCCATTTCTTTCACATAATTTGCTTTTTGCTGCTCTACGACATAATTCACGATATCTTGAACTTCTTGGTCACTTAAAAATGCGCCTTGGACACGTGTTCTTGTCGAACCGCCATTAGCCACATATAACATATCACCTTTACCAAGTAATTTATCTGCACCGCCACTATCAATAATTGTTCTGGAATCCGTTTGAGAACTTACAGCAAATGCGATTCTCGATGGTATGTTATTTTTGATCAGACCGGTAATCACATCTACCGACGGGCGTTGTGTTGCAATAATCAAATGTATTCCTGCAGCACGTGCCATTTGAGTAATACGTTGTATTGCATTTTCCACTTCTTTACCTGCAACCATCATCAAATCAGCTAATTCATCTACTATGACTACAATATAAGGTAGTTCAGATTGTTTTTCGTCTAATTCTTCATTTTGTTTTCTAATCGCTTCGTTATAACCTTCAATATTTCTTGTAGAAGAATGCTGAAATAAATCATACCGTCTTTCCATTTCTGCTACTATTTTTTCTAAAGCTTGTGAAGCTTTATGAGGGTTAGTCACAACCGGTATGAGTAAGTGAGGAATGCCATTATATATGTTTAATTCCACCATTTTTGGATCAATTAACATCAGTTTAACCTCGTGTGGTTTAGCATTCAACAGAATGCTTGTGATGATACCATTAATACAAACGGATTTCCCGCTTCCTGTAGAACCTGCTACAAGTAAATGGGGCATTTTATTTAGCTCAACTGTAATAGGATCTCCTGAAATATCTCTACCTAACCCCACCTCTAATTTATTAGAAGCAGGGAATTTTTCATCTAAAACTTCTTTAAGTGAGACAAGCGATATCTTATCATTTGGAACTTCAATCCCTACCGCAGAACGACCTGGAATTGGAGCTTCTATACGTATATCTTTGGCAGCTAAAGCTAAAGCAATATCGCTGTGCAAATTGACAATTTTACTCACTTTAACCCCCTGTGCAGGTTGTATTTCGTATTGCGTAACTGCAGGACCTATTTTGATTTGTGTGACTTTAGCATCTACACCAAAGTTTTTCAAAGTATTCTCTAGCAGTTGACCTTTCTTTTGTACTTCTGCTTTAGATGTTGTTTTTTGTTTAGCTGGTTGTTTTAACAAAGTTAATGGTGGAATCTTATAGGCTTCATTTTCAACTTCCCCTGCTTCAGATATAGAGTTTGAAGCGTCTTCGTCAAGCTGTGATTCTTCTTGATCTGATTCAATTGATGATGGCTTGGTTACGTTTTGACTTTGATGATCAATAGGCTTTTGAGCCACGTGATTATCTTGGTCATACACACGCTTTATGCTCTTATTTTTTTGTGCTTGGTCTTGTTGTGTAGACTCATTTTCATTATCACTATGCCCATATATCGGAATGACTTGTTGTTCAGACGTAGCATTACTGATTTCAGGTAAATCACTCACATCTTTCACAGTATTTTGTGCTTGCATCTGTTTTTCTTGCTCAGCTTGTTTTTCTGCTTTTTTCTCAGCTTTAATACGTGCTTTAGCATCTTTTTTAATTTTATTTTCTTTACGGCGCTCTTTAAGCTGTTCAGAAGCATCTTGACTTTTAACTTTCATTTTTTCAAATGCCACTTTAGATACGTCCCTATGTCTATTTTTTGTTAATAAAATAAAACTAGAAACCATTAATAATAAAGTAACTATCATAACTCCAACAATAGAAATCAATGGTACAAGCAACGTTAATAAATAATGTCCTAGTAAGCCCCCGCCAAAATTAGGAAATATAGTTTGTTTATAAGCATTATAAACATAAGACAAAACTGGCTCTCTAAGTGATTGCGCTTTATGGCTAAAATAATACACTACTTGCGTAACAAGTAATAAGGCTATTTGCAAAACAAATGCACCTGTTGTCCGACGCGTTTTGGGCAACGCCTTGTAGTAAGTGATAAATACTGTAGCAATTAATATTAATATATATGTCAGATATCTACTTGTACCAAACAAATAATTAAAGAAACTATCTATCATTGTACCTATAATACCTAATTGGAAAATACCAAGAATGATAGCGATAAAAACTACAATTGCTATAATATATCTTAAAGGACTTTCGCCCTGTTTCTTTTTATTGTTTGTTGATTTTTTTCTAGTATTCGATGTTTTTTTCTTTGCTGTTGATCTCTTTTTGGTTTGTGCCAACATTCACACCTTCTTTTCAAATCTAATTTATATTTGTTTATAATTAAATCATTTTATGTATTGTAATCATAGAAACCAGACAGCAAACTCATTTTCAATAAAATTGATTTGTCCCTCTGGTAGTAATATCCAAGGAAAGCGCACACAAAATCGGGAACTTTTGCATAAAAACTATTAAACTCCATAGACAGATTAATAAACTAAAATACATGTATCCTGGTATTTTAAAGTATTTAACGCCCCTACATTTTCGCTTTAGCTATTTTTATTGGAACGAAATCACGCAGTCATTTTTAGAAACATATGATTACTGTTCTCTCATTTCATTACATACTTATAATAACATAAAAGAGGTAAGACATTATTCGCTCTAAGTCTATTTAAAGGTTGTATGTACATTATATCTAGATATAACATACATATAATCTACTTTTAAATATTTTTCCTTAAGCGTTTGTCTAAACCTCTTTGTTTTAGAATAGAAATTATTAAATTTCAGATATTACTGGGATAATCATTGGACGGCGTTTTGTATTTTCAAAAAGCAACTTGCTGATTTGGTCACGCATACTTTGTTTGATTTCTGACCATTCAATTCGTTTTTCTTGTAGGCCCAATTCAACAATTTCACGCACTTTCTCTTCTGCTTCACTTAATAAAGCTTCACTTTCTCTAACGTAGACAAAGCCTCGCGACTGAATTTCAGGCCCAGCAGCTATTCGACGATTTTTTGGATCTAAAGTTACAACTGCAATAAAGATGCCATCTTCTGCAAGTAAATGACGATCGCGTAATACAATATTACCTACATCACCTACGCCAATACCATCAATAAGCACATTCCCAGAGTTTACTTTTTCATTTAAAATCATTTCTTCCCCATCATAATTAACGACATCGCCTTTTTCAACTAGGAATATTTTTTCAGGTTGCACACCTGCTTCATTAGCCAACTTAGCATGCGCAATTTGCATTTTAAATTCTCCATTTACTGGGATGAAGTACTCTGGCTTCATGATATTTATCATCATTTTTAATTCTTCCATACACCCGTGACTAGAGGTATGGATTTTCTTGCTATTTGGAATGATTTCTGCGCCTGCTCTGACAAGTTCATTTAATGTATTACCTACAATAACTTCCATGTTAGCAGATGCAGTAATTGCTAAGAAGACGGAATCTCCCTCTTCTATATTCATGATTTTGTGTTTCTTTTGCGCCATTTGACTTAAAGCTTCAACTGGTTCTCCTTGCATACCGGTAGCGATAATAATAACTTCATTTTTAGGATAATTATCAACTTCATTAATTGGTATAAGTAAATCTTTAGATATATCGAAATAACCTAATTTTCTAGCAATATTAAATGAACTTTCTAATGAACGTCCTAAGAATGATACTTTTCTATTAAGTCTTTGTGCAATGTTTAAAACTTGTTGAATACGAATAAAGTTAGAAGCATAACATGAAACAATTAATCTACCTCTGACTTTTGTAAATGCATCATACATATGTGATTCAATCACGTTTTCTGGTGTATTATAGCCTGGTTTCTCAGCTTCTGTTGAGTCACTAATCAAAGCAAATACGCCATCTTCACCTATCTCCGTCATTTTTTTCAAATCAGGTGCATAATGTCCTTGTAAACTTTGGTCAAATTTAAATTCCCCTGTGTATACAATTGCACCGTATGATGTGTGTATACAAATGCCTAGGCTATCTGGGATGCTGTGTGTTGTATTAAAGAACGTGACATTCACGCCTTTAAAACGCATGATAGATTCATTATTAACTGTATAATATCTCACTTTTTTATTAATGTTACGGGCTTTCATATTTTCTTTAATTAATGCGATTGTTAACTTAGAACCATAAACTGGTGCGTCAACTTGTTCAAGCACATAAGTTACAGCCCCTATAGCATGCTCGTGCCCGTGCGTAAGAAAAATGCCTTTTAATCTATCCTTGTTTTCTATTACGTATTGAATATCAGGAATGACAATATCGACGCCCAGCATTTCATCTTCTGGGAACATCAATCCTGCATCTAACATAAACATTTCGTCGTCTACTTCAACGATATACATATTTTTCGCAATCTCTCCAACTCCTCCGAGCGGGATAATGCGAATATTTTTATTTTTTTTCTTAATTAAACTCAAAATGTTACCTCCTATTTAAATTACCCGTCCATATGTAAACTCATAGTTTATTATAAGTTAAAATAGGCCTTATGTACACTATTAAAGTAGCTACCCTATTTTATCATAAATGATACAGGTTATTCGCTTTTATGATTGGGAAAGTAACTCACAATAACGCTAGATAGATTGGATTCAGTTTTTATGTAAATGATTTAGTATTTAAAACGGAATTGCATTGATAAAAAACACAACTGTAACTCATAAATAGTGGGAAATAAAAAAAGAAACCAGTTTTTCTGATTGGAACATTTTTACAATAGAATCTCGAAAATTCTATTGTAAGAAGTTCTCATCATTTTACTAGTCTCTACGCATACATGCTATTTAGATAACAATGCTTTATGTGAGGCATTTACTCTACCTTGTTTATCAATTTCTGTAACTTTAATTTTAAATGTGTCTCCTACTTTCAACACATCTTCTACTTTATTGATACGTTCATTCGCAATTTGAGAAATGTGTACAAGCGCATCTTTACCTGGGAATAGTTCAACGAAAGCACCATACTTTTCAATACGTTTTACTTTGCCGTCGTATACTTCTCCCACTTCTGCTTCACGCGTAATTTCTTCAATGATACTGCGCGCTTTTTCAATTGCTTCTTTATCAACTGCACCAATAAATATTGTACCGTCTTGTTCAATATCTAATTTAACACCAGTTTCGTCAATAATTTCATTGATTTTTTTACCGCCAGGTCCAATAACATCTCTAATTTTTTCCGGTTTGATTGTCATTGTTACAACTTTTGGTGCGAAAGCACTTAATTCGCTACGTGGTGTATCAATCGTTTGAAGCATGTGATCTAATATATCTAGGCGACCTGCTCTAGCTTGCTCTAGCGCTTCTTTGATAATTTCTTTAGTTAACCCGTCAATTTTAATATCCATTTGAATAGCAGTAATACCTTCAGATGTACCTGCTACTTTAAAGTCCATATCGCCAAGCGCATCTTCCATACCTTGGATATCAGTCAATATAGTATAACTATCGTCTCGTGTAACTAATCCCATAGCGATACCAGCAACTGGTGCTTTAATTGGCACACCTGCATCCATTAACGCTAATGTTGAACCACAGATAGAAGCTTGAGAAGATGAACCATTTGATTCTAATACTTCACTTACAATTCTTACTGTATATGGAAAATCTTTAACATCTGGAATAATATGGCTTAACGCACGTTCTCCTAGTGCACCATGTCCAATTTCACGACGACCTGGTGAACGAACTGGACCTGTCTCGCCAACTGAGTAATTAGGGAAATTGTAGTGATGCATAAAGCGTTTTTGCTCTTCTTCACCAAGTCCATCTAGGATTTGGTATTCACTCATTGAACCTAAAGTTAATACTGAAAGGGCTTGAGTTTGTCCTCTTGTAAACAACCCAGAACCATGTGTTCTTGGCAAAATACCAACTTCTGATTCTAAAGGCCGAATTTCGTCCGTTTTACGACCATCAGGTCTAATTTTCTCTTCTGCTATTAGACGTCTAACTTCTTCTTTAACTAAGTCATCTAAAATACTATAAACTTCTTTGATTAAATCTTCATTTTCGTCATCATTTTCATCAACGAATACTGCTGCAACTTTTTCCTTAAGTGCATCTAAATTGATATCACGTTGTTGTTTATCAAAAGTTAACACTGCATCTTTTAATCCATATGATGTTGTTAAATTCTTAACTTTTTCAACAAGTGTTTCGTCTTTTTCAACTGGAACAAACGCTTTTTTCTCTGGTTGAATATGATCAATAATTTCTTCTTGGAAGCTAACTAAACGCTGAATTTCTTGATGTCCAAAAAAGATAGCTTCAAGCATTTCATCTTCTGTGATTTCACTCGCACCAGCTTCTACCATATTTACAGCATCTTTATGACCTGCAACCTCTAAGTCAAGACGAGACACTTCTTTTTGTGCAACTGTAGGGTTAATCACGTATTCGCCATCAACGTAACCTACATTCACACCTGCAATGGGCCCTTGGAAAGGAATATCAGAAACACTCAATGCCATTGATGAACCTATCATCGCTGCCATCTCAGGAGAACAATCTGGATCAGCGCTTAATACTGTATTCATAATTTGGACGTCATATCTATAACCTTTTGGGAAAAGCGGTCTGATTGGTCTATCAATCAAACGTGCTGTTAATGTAGCTTCGTCACTTGGACGTCCTTCACGTTTTTTAAAGCCACCTGGTATTTTACCTGCAGCATACATTTTTTCTTCATAGTTAACCATTAATGGGAAAAAGTCACCATCACGAGGTTCTTTTGAGGCGACAGCAGTTGATAACACGACTGTTTCACCATATCTAACAAGTACCGCACCGTTTGCTTGTTTTGCAAGCTGTCCCGTTTCAATCGTTAAAGATCTATTTGCCCATTCAGTTTTAAAAACTTTTTTCTCTTGAGACATTATGAATCTCCTCTCATTTATCTATTAGTCCTATCATATCATTTATCAATCATTATTTATATTAGTATATAACTTATTATATAGTTTCAAATATCAAATTATAAAAAAGGGAAAGACCCCAAAGGTTCTTTCCCCATTCATATACGTCTAAAGATTAACGACGAATACCTAATGATTTAATTAATTCACGGTAACGTTGAATATCTTTGCTACGTAAGTAGTTTAATAAGTGTCTACGACGACCTACCATTTTTAATAGTCCACGACGTGAATGGTGGTCTTTCGTATGTTCACGTAAGTGAGTGTTTAATGCAGTAATTTCTGCAGTTAACACAGCGATTTGTACTTCTGGAGAACCAGTGTCCGCTTCGTGTGTACGATATGCTTTAATTAATTCATTTTTACGTTCTTGTGAAATTGCCATAGTCAATTTCCTCCTTTTTATTTTTATGCGCCTTTATCTGAGCAGACCGTCGGAGTCTCGAACTGCCAAGGTAAAGGTGCCTTCAATGTGTGAAACACATTAGACTTAAATATTATATGATATTTCGTCGCCAAAATCAACAGAAAGTAAGTATTTCGCCTTTTCTTTATCTTTATTCATTTGTTCTACTAAAGGGTCAATACCATCAAATTTAACTTCTGGTCTTAAATAATGATGCCAATAAACAATGACGCGCTCACCATAAATATTTTCATGAAAATCAAACAAGTTAACTTCTATGACCACTTGAGCCTTAGAAGGGTCATGGAATGTTGGTTTCACACCAACATTTGCGACGCCACGATAAATTATTTCTTCAGCGCCTATTTTCATACTTACGGCATAGACGCCGTTTTTAGGTAACACGTAATCTCCACTGGGCTGTACATTTGCAGTTGGGAAACCAATTGTACGTCCGCGTTTCTCACCTTGTACAACTGTTCCTTTGATAAGATAGCGATAACCTAACTCATCATTTGCTTTTTGTAATTCTCCGCTTTTCAGCGCTTTTCTAATTTCAGTAGTAGATATTTTTTCTGATTTAATTTCTTGTTTACTCACGATAGTTGTATTAAATTCGGACATTTCACTTAATATGAGCATGTTACCTTTACCAAATTTACCAAAGGTGAAATCAAATCCTGCTATCACTTCTTTAACATGATTATTAATAATATAATCTTGAATAAACTCTTCTGCGCTGACATTTGCAAATTTAGAAGAAAAATTAATGACGATACAATAATCAATACCATAAGATTCTAAAATTTCTATTTTATCTTGAATAGGTGTTAAATAATCCGTTCGTTTAAGTTTAGGATTTAACACCACTGACGGATGGGGATCAAAAGTCATTACTGCTTTTTTTAAATCCGATTCTTGTGCTTTTTTTTCTAAAGTATCAAATACCTCTGCATGACCTTTGTGCATGCCATCAAAGAAGCCAAAAGCCATTGCAACATCTTCTGAAATATATTGATCTTCTTGAATTGGATGAGTTACTTCAATTACTTTCATGCGTATTTCTCCTTTAGTTAAATACCTTCTTGGGTTTAATTTCATATGGTTTATCTGGATGTGGTGTATAAATGGCTAACGCCTTATTATCTTTCATGTCAAACATCACAACCACCGTATCAATTGGTTGCTCAAATTCATTTACATTAAATTTTTGACCGTTTAGAATCTGAAATTTTTGTTTTTCATTTGAAATGTCAATTCTTTTCAGACCTTTCAATCCATATTCTATAGGAAAAAGGCATGCTTGTAATGTTTCATGCTCATGTAGTGACTTGATGTCGTCGACCGCCAAACTTTCCTTAATATCAAAACCACCACTTTGTGTTCTAGTTAATTGAGACATGTGCGCCGGTAAGCCGAGTGCTTTCCCTATATCTGTTGCCAACGTTCTAATATAAGTTCCCTTTCCACATTCCACGTGGATATCAAATTGACAACCATGGTTTGTAAAACGTAAGTCAGATACCCGTTGAATATTATAAATTTTAACTTCTCTAGATGGTCTTTCTACTGTTTCATTATTTCTTGCATATTCATAAAGTTTTTTTCCCTTTACTTTTACTGAAGAATACATGGGCGGAATTTGAGTAATAATTCCTTTAAATTGATCTAAAGTATAATCCACTTGTTCAGATGACACCGCATTTTCCTTGATTATCTCTTTTTCTAAAATGTCACCAGTTTGGTCTTCTGTAGTGGTGCTGTACCCTAAATAGACAGTTGCAGCATAGTTTTTGCCCATTTCCATAATGTAGTCACTCACCTTAGTAGCTGACCCTATACAAATTGGCAACACGCCTGATACTTCTGGATCTAACGTACCAGTATGTCCTACTTTTTTTGTCTTCAAAATTTTTCTCAATTTAAATACAACATCGTGACTTGTTAAACCACGATCTTTGTAAACTGGCAATATACCATTATACATGCTTACGCCACCTTTAAACGTTCTTTTATATCATTCCTTATTTATATTAACACGTATTAACAAATAAATGGCCATAAAAAAGCTGAAACAACAACCTTAAAGGTTTCCTGTTTCAGCTTGCTTATATTAATCATTTTTGTGTAAATCTTGTATCATTCTTTCAATTTTATTTCCGTAATCGATTGATTCATCATACTCAAATTTGATTTCTGGAACAATTCTTAATCTCATTCTTGAACCAATTTCAGATTTTATAAAACCTTTTGCTTTTTCTAAACCTTTAAACGTATCTTCAATTTGTTTGTCATTTCCAAGTACAGTTAAATAAATTGTTGCAATAGATAAATCATTTGTTAATTGCACATCAGTAATGGTTAGAAAACCAATTCTTGGGTCTTTCACTTTATTGTTAACGATATCCATAACTTCTTGTTTCATTTGTTCGCCAACGCGTTCAGCTCTCATATTCATAAATTTCACCTCACATATATCATACTACATGTATACTTCCCTTACTAACAGATTATATGACAGTTTATTTCATACCGTCAAACAAATTTCATTCAATTTTTTATTCATGAAAAATGACATAATGCCATAATTCCCTGTTCTATCCAAATATTTTATTTAATACATTTGTATAAGTGGCTAAAACAAAAACATATTTTTACTATTTTGTTAATCATAATCATTAAAGTATTCTAAAAACAGAATATTGCGATCTGAATCCATTGTATGACACATTAACTTAGGCTAGTTTTATAAAATGACAAAGCGTTTATGCCTCTCCCTGTAATTTAAGAATATGATATCAATTTATGCTTTATTTAAACTATATACTGTTAATGGTGTCAGTAATTTTAACATACTTCTTTATTACCTATCGGTTATTATATTTTATAACAACAGTTAGGCACAATTTATATTGCCAAACTGTATTTTAATGAAACATTATTACATTTTCAAGACAATACATATTTCTAAATCGCTAATCAAGCACGTTATTTAAATTTTAAAATTTCTAAAATAATTATAATTATTTTTTATTCACTTAAAATTTTACACGTTATAGAAATGAAACATGTTATAATTTAAGCTAATTAGATATTTGACTGTCTATTAAATTAGTTAGGAGCGTGTATATTTGGATAAACCAGAGAGATTGCTTTATATTTATACTCGTTTGTTAAATGGAAAGAAATTGAGTAAAGAAGAACTAGCACAAAGCCTTAACGTTAACATTAGGTCAATACAAAGAGATTTCAGTGATATAAATAATTTTTTATACGAAGATCAAGAATGGGAAGGATTAAATGGCAGAATCGTTTACGAAAACAATATAGGTCGGCACCGTCTTAGAATTGACCGTTTTAAGTTTAAAAATCACAGAATCCTCAACTTACTGTTTAGAATGAAAAGTTTCACCCCTAATATTCATGAAGATACATATAATTTGATATTAGGATTAAATGCACATTCTAATTTAGCAGAAAAGCTACTGTCTAACACTTTATTAAATCAATTTCATATTAATCGTGAATTAACTGAATCAACCTTAATTTTGAAAATTCAACTCGCTATTGAAAATAATCAAATGATTTCAATCAACGATATAAATCACCAGACATTTAAAGTTATCCCAATCTATACACGATACTTCAATAAACGTTTTTGGGTTACTTATTTATACAATGGCAACATCCACATCCATGATTTAACTTCCATCAATCACGTTTACCAGCATGATGAATCTTTTGATAATAGCGTTTTTATGAAAACCCCCACTGTCACTATAAACATTCACAATTCAATTTGGTCTGAAATAAAATCACAATTTATAATTATGACGGCAAATATAGACGACAATTATGTTAACGCTGAACTTATTATTTCAAAAAAAGAATGCTTTACCCTTGCACTTGAATTTCCTCAATTAATTACCTTATTAAAACCTTCGCAATATGTTGAAGACTTTAAAATTAAATTAAAATCGTTATTTAAAAACTATGATATCTAAAATAGCAAAAGGATGATTTTCATTTTTAAAAAACGAAAATCACCTTTTTCAAGTTGTACAAACTAATATTTAATCAATGAAGCAGTTCAGCTGGACGCTGAATCGCTTTTAGCTTTTGTATAAAATCAGAATTCCCTTGATCACGTTCTATTTTTTGTTGCTTATTCCAATTATAGTAATCCGTTTTACTCAATGTTTCTTTTTTTCTTAGCCGAGTAATATGTTCTTTATAACTTAACACATTGCAGACAGTAATATGCCTATTCTGTTTAGAAGAAAGTACGAATAAATTTTCTACAAGGTATTGATACAATTCGCTATCTGCGAAATTTTTAAATATGGATATAAACAATTCTTCTTCACTAACAATATAAATTCTTGGTTTTTCATCATTAATAATTTTTAACATAAGTTCAAAATTCATTTCTTGTGAGGGTAAATAATGGTTGAATGTTAAAAAATCTTTAGGTAATCCTGCTGTATGCCCTGTTTGATATGGGAAGAAATTCATTACCATTACTCTGTTAGGATTAATCCTAAATTGCTTTAGGATTGATCCATTGCTATATAAATATTTTTCAAACCAACAATGCCTATCCAAGTAGGGGAGAAATATTTTTTGACCATTCATTTTTAATTTACCTTGAATATCACTTAACACTCTGTTGCGATAACGTAATACTACTTCTACTGGTAAGTTCGGATCATTAATTTTAAAATCGTTTTCTGCTTGTTTTTTCAATATAACAATATCTGCTGATTCAGGATTACCAAAGTAAGGTCTAGCTATTGCAGGACTTATTTCTGCATTTTCTTGAACCACGCGTTGTCTGTTTTTATTAATTTTAACTTTTCCATTTGCGTAATCAACCATTTTTTTAAATCTTGGTATCTCACTGAAATTATCCCCAAAATGTTTTTTTAAATATGCTAAATCTTGTGGGTGCAAGAAAGCAGTTGTGTCATTATTTTTTACCATTTTATTTAAGGTATCTAAATCATAAATAGAGTTATATTGAGCCATGTATTCCTGCCAAAATTCATTGATTTCTTTTAAATATTCACTCATAACTTATAACCTCCTATTTATCTTAATTTTAATTAAGTATATAGACAACTAGTGTCTATGTTAAAGGTATTAAGCAATCTCACTATATTTTTTACACTCATTTACAATCATAAAAAGACGGGATTTAAATTTTAATTTTTGAACATTAAATTAGTGATTTGAGAAAATATTGAGTTAATCTCATTTTCAAAAACTGTATTATTAGCATATTATACCTCTTACCCACAAGATAACATATTCAACATAAAAAGACCGTAAGCTAATATAAATTTTTAGCTCACGGTAATTAATCATTTTATAATGAAATTTGTCTTAATTGATATAGCGTGTTTTTGTTTAATAATTATCTTTTAATTTCAACCATTTCAAAGGCTTCAATAATGTCGCCTTCTTTTAAGTCATTATATTTCTCAATTGTAATACCACATTCATAGCCTTGTGCTACTTCTTTAGCATCATCTTTGTAACGTTTTAATGTGTCAAGTTCGCCTTCAAATTGCACAATGCCATCACGAATAACACGTACGCCAGCGTTCCTAGTAATTTTACCATCTGTAACATAACTACCAGCAATGGTACCAACTTTTGATACTTTAAATGTTTGACGTACTTCCGCTTGTCCAATGATTTGCTCTTCGTATTCTGGGTCTAACAAGCCTTTCATTGCAGCTTCAATTTCTTCAATTACACTGTAAATTACACGATGTAATCTCATATCTACGCCTTCAGCTTCTGCTGCACGTTTTGCTCCAGAGTCAGGTCTCACATTAAAGCCGATGATAATACCGTTTGAAGCATTTGCTAATGTCACATCTGATTCGTTAATCGCACCAACTGCTGTGTGTATAATACGAACGTTTACGCCCTCTACTTCAATTTTCATTAAGGACGCTGCAAGTGCTTCTACTGAACCTTGAACATCACCTTTAATAATTACGTTTAAATCTTTCATTTCACCCTGTTTCATTTGCTCGAATAGGTTATCTAATGACACGCTCTTACTTTCTTGACGTTGTTGTAATACATTAGCTTCATGACGTGCTTCACCGATACGTCTTGCTTGTTTTTCGTCTTTAAATACAACAAAACGATCGCCTGCTTGAGGCACATCATGAATGCCTGTTATTTCAACCGGTGTAGAAGGGTTTGCTGATTTAATACGTTGCCCTAAATCGTTAACCATTGCACGGATTCTACCGTGAGTGTTACCAACAACTAATGCATCACCGACATGTAATGTACCATTTTGAACTAAAAGTGATGCAGAAGGTCCACGTGATTTATCTAATTCAGCTTCAATCACTGTTCCTACTGCTTTCTTACTTGGGTTAGCTTTTAATTCTTGCATTTCAGAAGTCAATACAATCATTTCTAGTAAATCTTCAATACCTTCACCACTTAATGCAGATAGTGGAACGAAAATTGTATCGCCGCCCCAATCTTCAGGTATTAAACCATACTCTGTTAATTCTTGCATAACACGGTCTGGGTTAGCAGTTGGTTTATCAACCTTATTAACCGCTACTATAGTTGGCACATTAGCTTCTTTAGCATGGTTAATGGCTTCGATTGTTTGTGGCATAACGCCGTCATCCGCCGCTACTACTAAAATTGTGATGTCTGTTACTTGTGCACCACGCGCACGCATCGTTGTAAAAGCTGCGTGTCCTGGTGTATCCAGGAATGTGATTTTCTTGCCATCATTTTCGATTTGATATGCACCAATGTGTTGAGTGATACCACCAGCTTCTGCTGCTGTTACCTTTGTATGACGAATAGAATCTAATAATGTTGTTTTACCGTGGTCAACGTGACCCATAATTGTAACAACTGCAGGTCTTTCTACTGCATCTTCGTCTTCTGTTTCGTCATCAAAGTAAATCGATAAATCTTCTTCATCGATTACAACTTCTTTTTCAATCTCTACGCCATAATCACCAGCGATTAATTCCAAAGTTTCATCATCTAATGATTGGTTAATATTTGCCATTATGCCTAATAAGAATAATTTTTTAATAATTTCTGATGAATCTACATTTATTTTTTCTGCAAGTTCTCCAACAGTTATACCTTCTTGATAAGTAATTTGTGAAGGTATTTCTTTTGGTTCTTCTTGTTTAGTTTGCTTATTCTTTTTATTATTTTTGTTGTTTTTATTATTCTTTTTATTGTTTTTATTATTTTGCTTTTGGTTATTACTAGTGTTGTCTTTTTTATTAGGTTTATTATTTGTCGTTTTTTGTTGGCTTTGACCTTGTTGTTGTGATTTCTCTGATTGTTTAGCTTGTTCAGGTTTATATACTTTATCTAATGCCTTAATTTGGTCGTCTTCTAACGTTTGCATGTGGCTCGTTACCTCAACGTCCATTTTCTTTAATTCATCTATAATATCTCTACTTTTTAATTTTAAATCTTTGGCGTATTCGTAAATTCTTTTTTTACTCATATAGTCACTCCTTACGATATTCATCAATCATTGACACTAGCTTTTTAGCAAAGCCTTGATCAGTGATTCCAATGTTTACTCGTTCTGCTTTACCTAAAGCTTGTCCTAATTCAGCTCTTGTTCCAAATATACGAAATGATATATGGTAACTTTCACATTTGTTCTGAAACATTTTTATTGTGTTTTCAGAAGCATCAGTTGCAATAATTACGAGCTTTAGTCTGTTTTTCTTTAAGTCATTTAAAATGACTGACTCACCTGTTTTAACTTTTCCAGCACGCATTGCTAAACCTAAAAAATTTACGATTTTCTCTAAGGTCATTTAGGTATCTCTTCACGATAAATAAGACGTATAATTTCTTTATACACTGGGTCTAATGTTTCAGCATCAACTTTAAAGTATTTTTCTAAAACACCTTGTTTTTGTGCTTCTTCTACTAATTTAACATCTTTTGATACATAAGCACCACGCCCTTGTTGTTTTCCAGTAGCATCAGCAAAAATTTTGCCTTCTTTATTAATAACAACTCGTATCATATCTTTTTTAGGATGCATTTCATTTGAAAGTATACATTTACGCATTGGAATCTTTTTCTTTTTCATAAAGCTCACTCCAAATTATTTTTCAGTGTCTTCTTCAGAAATTACATCAGCATCATCTTTTACTTCTGTTTCTGATTCAGCTGTTGTATCGAATGCTTCTGGATCAGCATTGTATGTTTTTAAATCATTATCTTCAGTTTCATCAGTGTTTTCGTTTTCCGCTATTTCTTCTGATTCCTCTGATGGATAAACACCTGCAGCTCTAGCGTCTGTTTCTGATTTAATATCAATTTTCCAACCAGTTAATTTAGCAGCTAAGCGCGCATTTTGGCCACGTTTGCCAATCGCTAATGATAACTGATAATCTGGCACAACTACAACAGTTGATTGATTTGCTTCATCAACAATAACTTGTAAAACTTGAGATGGACTTAACGCATTTTTCACGAATACTTTTGGATCTTCGTTCCATTGAACGATATCAATTTTTTCGCCACCGAGTTCTTCTACAACCGCTTCAACACGAGAACCTTTAGCACCTACACACGCACCCACAGCATCTATATCTGGGTTGTCAGAATGTACGCTGATTTTAGAACGATCGCCAGCCTCACGGGCAACAGATTTAACAATTACTGTGCCATCAAAAATTTCCGGGACTTCTTGTTCAAATAAGCGTTTTAATAATCCTGGATGACTGCGTGAAACATAAATTTGCGGCCCTTTTGTTGTTTGTTCTACTTTATTTACATATACTCTGATTCTTTCGTTAGGGATGTAACTATCATTAGGGCTTCTTTCAGCTTCAGACAATACTGCCTCTGTACGTCCTAAATTTACATAAACATAACGATGGTCAACTCTATCTATTAACCCATTAACAATATCGTCTTCTTTATCGATAAATTCATCGTATAATATTTCGCGCTCAGCGTCACGTAAACGTTGCATTACAGCTTGTTTAGCAGCTTGTGCACCTACGCGACCAAAATCATTAGGCGTTACATCTTCTTCATAAACATCGCCCACTTCATAAGCTGGATTTTTAACTAAAGCTGTGCTTAAGTCAATTTCTTCTCTATTATCCATCACTTCTTCTACAACTTGTTTACGCGCGATAACATGGAAAGTACCTTCATCCATGTTTAATTCTACACGAACGCTTCTTGCACTATCGTAATTTTTTTTATAAGCAGTAATTAGTGCTGCTTCAATTGCATCAATTAAAACTTCTCTTGGAATCTTTTTTTCTTTTTCTAAATATTCTGTAGCTAATAATAATTCATTACTTGACACGGCTTATCATCCTCCTCATCACATTAAAGCATTACAGCATGACGTGCTTTAGCGATTTTATTTCTTGGAATTTCAACTTGCTTTGTTTTTGACTTTTCTTTAACTTCCATAGTAATCGTTTCACTTGTTACCTCTTTTAAAATACCTAACCACTCTTTCCCACCTTCAATTGGCGCATATAAAGAAACAAAAACGGGTTTTGAAACGGCATTTTGGAAATCTTTTTCTTTTTTTATAGGTCTTTCGGCACCTGGAGAAGCCACATCTAAGTAATACATTTCCTGAATAGGATCTTCTGCATCCATCATTTCACTGATTTTTTCAGATGCTAAGGCGCAATCATTTAAATCGACGCCACCTTCTTTATCAATAGATACTCTCAAGAAGCGATCCTTACCTTCTTTTGTGTATTCGACTTCTACTAATTCAAAATTTAAGTCGTCAAGGACGGGTTGAATGATTGATTCAACTTGCTCAGTTACTTTACTCATACTGACCTCCTTTTTTGGCAAATAGAAAAGAGCGGGTATAACGCCCACTCTTCCTGCCTGAGTCTAATTTTTTAAGCAACATTATTATACCATATGTTTATTTTCTATACAAACAACTATATCTTTTCACATATGGGATGATAGCTAAACATCACACGGCTTTCCTTTAAACTTGCATTTAATACTTAAATACCATTTATTACTTGCACTTTTACATATCAAATATAGATAATTGTGCTTTATCTGGTAAGTTTGGTAATGAACCTAGTTCATCTAAATATTCAATAACTTTTTGTGATAAACCAGCTTTTTTATTCAAATCTTCCTTAGATAAAAATGGACCTTCTTCACGTGCTTCAACAATTCTTTTCGCAACGTTTTCACCTAATCCAGGCACAGATATAAATGGTGGGATCAAACTATCATCTTCAATTATAAAATCAAACGCTTTACTTTTTTCTAAGCTGATTGGCTGCATACGGTAACCACGTTGAGCCATTTCATTCATGATTTCTAGTACAGTTAAAGTATCTTTTTCTTTTTTAGCTAAATCCATATAACGTGAATACATATCATTTACAGTGTTTCTGATGCCGTCTTTATCTTTAATCATTGATAATAAATCAAAATCAGATGCACGAACTGTAAAATAGCTAGCATAATAATAAAGTGGATAGTGCACTTTGAAATAAGCGATACGTACTGCCATTAGTACGTAAGCTGCAGCATGGGCTTTAGGGAACATGTATTTAATTTTTCTACATGAATCTAAATACCAATCTGGCACTTCATTGTCTACCATTGCTTCTACCATATCATCGGTAAGGCCTCTACCTTTACGAACAAACTCCATAGTCTTAAATGCTAATGAAGGCTCCAAGCCATTATACATTAAATAAACCATAATATCGTCACGACAACAAATTACACTCGATAAGTCACAAGTACCTGAACGAATTAAATCTTGCGCATTACCTAGCCACACATCTGTACCATGTGACAAACCAGAAATCCTAACTAATTCTGAAAAAGTCGTCGGTTTCGTATCTTCCAACATTTGTCGCACAAACCCTGTACCAAACTCAGGCACGCCAAAAGTGCCTGTTTTACATAAAATTTGTTCTGAGGTCACGCCTAATGGTTCTGGAGAACTAAAGATACCCATTGTTTCTTTATCATCAACAGGGATTGTTTTAGGATCGATACCAGATAAATCTTGTAACATACGAATCATCGTTGGGTCATCGTGACCTAAAATATCAAGTTTTAGGACATTATCATGTATTGAGTGGAAGTCAAAATGTGTTGTCATCCACGCAGATGATTGATCATCTGCTGGAAATTGAACGGGTGTAAAGTCGTAAATATCCATATAGTCTGGAACAACGATAATGCCCCCTGGATGCTGTCCAGTCGTACGTTTGACACCAGTACACCCTTTAACTAATCTATCTACTTCGGCTCCTCTTTTATGAATACCTTGGTCGTTTAAAAAGCCTTTTACAAAACCAAATGCTGTTTTTTCTGCCACTGTGCCTATCGTACCAGCACGGAAAACTTTATCTTCACCAAACAATACTTTTGTATAGTTATGCGCTTCAGGTTGATATTCACCACTAAAGTTTAAGTCAATATCAGGTACTTTATCACCTTTGAAGCCTAAGAATGTTTCGAATGGGATGTCTTGTCCTTCTTTAATTAAATCACAACCACATGTTCCACACTTTTTATCTGGTAAATCAAAACCAGAACCGACCGAACCGTCATTGAAAAATTCACTTTGTTTACACTGTGGGCAAATATAGTGAGGCGGTAGTGGGTTAACTTCAGTAATTTCAGTCATCGTCGCTACAAAGCTTGAACCGACTGAACCACGGGAACCTACTAAATAACCATCGTCTAATGATTTTTTCACAAGTCTTTGTGATATTAAATAAATCACAGAGAAGCCATTCCCGATAATACTTTCTAATTCTTTTTCTAATCGGTCGATGACAATTTGAGGCAAGTCTTCACCGTATAAAGCTCTGGCGTTTGAATAACTCATCTCTCGAATTTCATCGTTGGCACCTTCCATACGTGGTGTATACAATTCATCTTTGATTGGCACAACACGTTCGATGCGGTCAGCTAATTCATTTGTATTTTTAATGACTAATTCATATGCTTTTTCTTCACCTAAGAAATGTAATTCATCTAACATTTCATCTGTGGTTCTAAAATGCGCCTCAGGTAATGTACTACGATTTAAAGGGTTACCAGGCTGGGATGCGATTAAAATTTTACGTGCAATAGCATCATGCTCATTTAAATAATGTGCATTACCCGTAGCAATCACCGGAATATTATTTGCGTCACCAGCTTGGATTAAACGGTCATATATTTCATGCAATGTTTTATTATCTCTAACCAGTTCTCTATCTATTAAGTCTTGGTACAATGCTGGTGGCTGAACTTCAATAAAATCATAATATTTAGCTATTCTCTCAACTTGTGACTGATCTTTTTGCATAACTGCGGTGAAAACTTCTCCTTCATCACATGCTGAGCCAACAAGAATACCTTCACGATACTCATCTAAAAGTGAACGTGGAATTCTTGGCGTTCTATAATAATATTTAACGAGCGATGCACTCACTATTTTAAATAAATTCTTGAGTCCCTGTTGGTTTTGAACGATAAGTGTTACATGGTTAGGGCGAGCTCGTTTATATGCATCTTCATTAGATAAAGAGGTGTTGATATCTTGATGATTAGAAACTTCTGCTTCTTCTAATTGTTTTAGCATTTTAATAAAAATGTAAGCTGTAGCTTCTGTATCATAAATCGCTCTATGGTGTTGTGTTAATTCTACACCATATTTTTTAGCTAAGAAGTTTAGGCCATGTTTACCATACTCTGTATTGATCGTTCTTGATAATTCCAACGTATCAATCACACCGTTAGTTGAGGCGCCTAGATCAGCTTTTTCATAACCTGTGTCGATAAAGCCCATATCGAATGAAGCATTATGGGCTACAAAGATGGCATCTCCAACCCATTCTTTAAATTCTGTGAGTACTGTTTCAATTTCAGGAGCATCTACTAACATATCATCAGAAATATGCGTTAAATTTTTAATTGTTTCAGATAATCGTTCATGTGGATTACTGAAACGTTCAAATTTATCAATGATTTCTCCCTCTTTCACTTTAACGGCTGCAAGTTCAATAATTTTATCGTATTGGTTAGATAAACCTGTTGTCTCAACGTCAAACACAACATATGTTGCAGTTTTTAAGTCTATATCCTGTGGCTTATAAGCGATAGGTACACCATCATCTACCAACATACCTTCCATGCCATAAATCATTTTAATACCATTTTTTTCTGCAGCAGCATGCGCATCTGGAAATGCTTGTACAACATTATGATCAGTAACTGCTATAGCTTTATGACCCCATTTTGCAGCTTGATCTACATATGCACTTATATTAGGTATGCCGTCCATCTGGCTCATCGAAGAATGTAAATGGAATTCAACGCGTTTTTCTTCAGCTTTATCTTGTTTAACTGCTTTCTTGATTTCTTCAATATCAGACATCATCATTACTAAGTCACGCACAAAAGAATCTTCTTCTATTCGACCTTGAGCGCGAACCCATTTACCTACACTTAAAGCTTTAAAATGCGCTAAATCGTCTTTGTTTTTTCTAGTAAACATTTTTAGCACTAAAGAATCTGTATAGTCTGTAACTTTCAACTCTACAATATGGCGTCCACTTTTTAGTTCTTTTAAGTTGATATCAAAGATAACACCTTCTACTGCAACTTTAAATTCTTCTTCTATGATGGATTCAATAGGTTTTACATTTTCTATTTGAATTGGTTTTCCAATTTGACATTTAGCGACAGTGCTTTCGTTATTATCTTGTTGTTTTGCTTTTTCAGCTTTCATTTTTTCTAATTTCTCTGTAGCTTCACGTGCACTTTGCTCATCTTCTTGTTGAATATGAGCTTCGAGTGATGCTAAATCGTCACCGTTAGATGCATTATCTGTTTCAAATAATATTCTACTAATAGCAAATCCACATTGTTGAAAGGCTTTAATCAAACTGCCATTACAAGCTTTGTCAAAGTGATCACGTTCTATATCATTTTGACACATAACTTTGATGACATCTCCTGACATAATCAAACGTTTTTGTTTAAGTTGCCCTTTTACTTTTGGTGATAATTTAGTTTGATCAATACAGTGGCTAAAGTATTTCATTGCATATTCATCTTGATTCGCCTTATTCGTTATCGTGAAATTGCAATCTACTTTAGCTATTGTTTTAAATTCTTCAGTGATTGCATGTTTGAATAATAGATAATCTTCTATAGATAAAAAGTATGGAAATGTTATCTGAAATACCCAAGTTCGGTCGGTCGTTTTAACATCTACACGTGTTAATTCACTTTGTTCTAAAATTTCTGGGTCCAAATGGTCTGCAATTTTTATTTGGTCAGCTAGGATTTTAAATTTTTCCTGATTTGTCATTGACAAGACGATAACCACCTTACTAATAATTACACTACGTTTCCTGTTTTTAATATTCACTTTAAATATCAGCAAATATCGGCGTATGTATTTTTTACATTCTCTATAATATAACGGAAAAGATTGGATTTCTAATACTTAAACTTAAACTATATACCATTATAATAAATAATAACAAATGGGAGCGAGATTGAAATCAAAATTTCTAAATTGATTTCGTATTCCCGCCCCCCTGATTCGTTAGCCGTGTTCACAAATTTTTTGGCCAAAATTAACTTTAAATCAGTCAGTAATCACGTCATATTTTCATATATTTTTAATACATGAACGCCACGCCAGATATACTGGATGAATCATTGTTAGTTGTTTATTTATATGTCTATTTAGTGTAGTAACTTTTCCAATAAACATCATATATCTTTGTATTATAAATTCTTATATAATTCATTGACATAATGACTTAAATTATCTATTTGGACATCTTCACTTTCACCTGAATCCCGACGCTTAACTTCAACGACACCTTCAGCTGCGTTTTTACCGACAACTACTCGAATTGGTAAACCAATTAAATCTGCATCATTAAACTTAACACCTGCACGTTCTTTTCGGTCATCATAAAGCACATCATAATTCTCTTTTAATTGTGCGTACAATTGATCGCCTAATTCACGTTGCTCCTCTTTTTTAGGGTTGATTGTAATCAAATGTAAATCAAAAGGTGTCACAGATTTTGGCCAGATTATTCCATTGTCATCGTTATTTTGCTCTACAATAGCACTTAGCGTTCTAGAAATACCTACGCCATAACACCCCATTAATAATGGTTTGGCCTTGCCTTGGTTATCTAAAAATGTAGCGTTCATTGCTTCGGAATATTTAGTGCCAAGTTTAAATACTTGCCCAACTTCTATGCCTTCTGCAAAGTTAGCAACACCAGATCCGTCTGCTAGCTGTTCACCTTCTAAAATAAACCTAAAATCACCATAAGCATCTATTTCAAAATCGCGACCAACATTAGCGTTTAATAAATGGTAACCATCCTCATTTGCACCTACAACCATGTTATTTAAATCTTTTATAAAATGATCTGCATAGATTTTGATATCCTTGTCAAAAACTGGTCCAAGTGAACCTGGTGAAGCACCTAATAGATTTTTTATTTCATCTTCAGTAGCTAATTGAATATGATCTGTTTCAAAATATGCTTTTAATTTAACGTCATTAATTTCATGATGACCACGAACGAGTATCATAATAAATTCACCATCAACATTAAATACCATAGACTTGATAATCTCATCCAATGGTTTGTTTAAAAATGTGGCTAATTCTTGCGCAGTATGAACTTGAGGCGTTTCTATTTTTGTTAATTCAGCAATTTCAACATGTTTCTCATTTGGATGATAAATGACTTCTGCTTTTTCAATATTAGCAGCATAGTCACTATTTTCGCTGTATACGATTGTATCTTCACCAATTTCACTTAATGCCATAAACTCATGCGTATGGCTGCCACCAATTGCTCCAGAATCAGCAACCACCGGACGAGCGTTGATACCAACACGTTTAAATATACGCGCGTAAGCATTGTACATATCTTGATATGTTTCATCTAACGATGTCTCATCTGCATGAAATGAATAAGCGTCTTTCATGATAAATTCACGACCACGAAGTAAACCAAAACGTGGACGTTTTTCATCTCTATATTTAGATTGTATTTGGAATAATGTAAGTGGTAATTGTTTATATGATTTAAGTTCATCTCTTACAACAGAAGTCACAAGCTCTTCATGTGTTGGTCCAAGCGCGAATTCACGGCCATGACGATCTTGCAAACGCATTAATTCTGGGCCATATGCATCCCAACGACCTGATTCTTCCCATAGCTCTGCTTTTTGTAATGCTGGCATTAAAATTTCAACAGCATCGATGCGTTCCATTTCTTCTCTTACAATCGTTTCAATATGATTTAAAACCTTTGTAGCAAGTGGTAAATAACTATAAATTCCACTTGTGCTTTGTTTAATCAAACCTGCTTTTAACAGAAGTCGATGACTTAAAGCTTCAGCAGCAGCTGGTACTTCTTTCATCGTTGGTATAAATACTTTAGATTGTTTCATTTAAATGCTCTCCTTTTATAAGAAATAACGTTGAATATCATTCCATGTAACTAATACCATAACAATTAATACAAATACTGCACCTATAGCAATAATCGTAGTTTCAGCTTTTTTGTTAAGTGGTTTTCTGAAAATAGCTTCATAAATAACAAATAAGATACGACCGCCATCCAGTGCTGGAATTGGTAATAAGTTCATTAAACCTAAATTCACACTTAGTAATGCAGTCCAAGAAATTAAATTAATAATACCAGTCTTAACTACAGAGTCGACAGTGTGATAAATTCCAACTGGTCCATTGAGCATGTCGAAAGAGAATTGACCCGTAAAAATACTCGCAATCATACTTAAAATCGCAGTAAATATCAATTTTCCTGCTTCTAACGAACGCTCTACGCCCGACACAATCGGTTTAAATAACGTGTGTTCAGTTGTTGCAGTATAACCTAATAAATATTTGGTTTCTGAATGTGTTTTGGTAAGTTTTTGTTCTACCTTTTTAGGTTTCACTTGTAATGTTTCTGTTTTACCATCACGTTCTACTTTTATTTGCGTATTGTTGTTTTTTATCTGTGATACTGCATTATCAATATCAGATTTACTATCGATAGAATGATGATCGATTTTTACAATCTTGTCTCCCGATTGCAAACCTGCTTGAGCTGCTGGCGCATCTTTGGCTACTTCGTCAACTATATTCGTTGGCGTTCCTTGGTAATAAGCCAAGCCAATAAATAATACTAATGTAAGCAAGAAATTAAACAACGGACCCGCAAATAACGTCAAGAATTTTTGATAAGGTTTTTTGTGTGTAAATTGACGATTTCTTGGCGCAATTTGAATTAAGCTACCATTTTCTACAAAATAAGCTTTATTCGCTATATGGTAACGATGTCTTTCTTGATCATATGCCGTTACACCTTCAATAAATAAATCTTCTTTAAAATCACATTGTTTTACTTCAATTGCTTCGATTTGTTGAAATTTATGTTGGTCGTCTAGAATGATATGTGTAATCTCATCTTTATCATTTAGCTTTATTTTAACATGCATGCCCGGTTGAACGGGGGGTTCTTCCAATCCATCTCCTGCCATTCGTACGTAACCCCCAACAGGCAGCAAACGGATGGTATATAGCGTTTCATTTTTCCTGAAACTAAAAATTTTAGGCCCCATCCCAATTGCAAATTCTGGGCACATGATGCCAGCTCTTTTAGCAAAAAACATATGACCGTATTCATGAACTGTTACAAGAATACCGAAGACGATTATAAAAGAAATGATTGTCACTAGAAAACTCAAATTGATACACCTCATATTTTCCGAAAAATTGTTCCATTATTTGTAATTTATTATAATCTATAGAGCGATATATTACTTTTGATTATAAAATTATAACATAACAGTACTAACTGATACACATAACTTGAAACAGTATTAAGAAAATAATACTGCTTTTGTGACATAAATACTTTATATTATCTTTGTTTGTGAAAAGGAGTTAAAAAATCAAATCACTGATAATATAATCAGTATTTAATTTATTAACTCCTTGATTTTACGATTATACAATTTTAAAAGCACATCTTTTCTTGTAAAATCACTTAAATTAAGAAAATGTTTAAAAGTGGTAACACAAACATAAAACTATCGAAACGATCTAATATACCACCATGACCGGGTAAAATTCGGCCAGAATCTTTCACGCCAAAATGGCGTTTAAAACCTGATTCTACTAAATCGCCTAACTGGCCAAACATGCTCAATACAACAGTACATAATAATAATAACCAAACCGTAATACCAAAATCCACAAAAATCATCATAATAAGTGGAACAATTAAACTACAAATAATGCCTCCTATAAAACCTTCAATGGTTTTATTAGGACTGATTACAGGCCATAATTTATGTTTGCCCATTAATCTACCGAAAATATAAGCACCAGTATCTGTAGACCAAACGATTAAGAAAGCTAATAGTATGTAATGTAATCCTTCAGATCTCGTTTCATAAAGATACATAAAGCCTATACCTACATAAGCGATAGACATAAGACAAAATGCGGCATCCATAAAGCTAAATCTATTCTTAGAAAGCACTGTATAACTTAATAAAATAAAACTCATTGCTATTAAAGATTTTAATTGAAAATCATTTACCCATGCTCCAGCTTCGTGTGGCAACATAATAATTAAAATACCTAATGCACTTATAATTCCTGGAATGGACAAAAACTTAATCATATTCATATTCAGCAATTCTTTAAGGCCAATAAACGCTAACAAATATGAAAACAACATTAAAATAAGGCCACCCTTTAACAATACAGGAAGAAAAACAATAAGTGCTATGATTGCTGTTAAAGTTCTAACTTTCATACTATTCTCCTAACCATTTATAATCCGCCAAAGCGTCTTTGCCGAGATTGATAAATTTTAATACAGTTTATTAATTCTTCTTTATCAAAATCTGGCCAAAATTTTTCATTGAAAATAAATTCACTGTAAGATACTTGCCAGATAAGAAAGTTACTAATTCGTTGTTCTCCTGAAGTTCTTATTAAAAGGTCTGGATCAGGATAACTATGTGTCATCAAATACTCGTTAATCATCTGTTCGGTTATTTGATCACTGGATGACCCCTCTGAAGATAATTTCTCATAAATTGATTTTACACTGTGAACAATTTCAGCACGTCCACCGTAATTAATTGCAAAAATTAATTTTAAACCAGTATTGGTTTTAGTCTTTTCTTTCGCTTTATCTATGGCCTCAAGCGTTGCTTTTGGCAATTCTTTTAAAAAACCAATTGTTTCAACTTTGACATTGTTTTCGATTAATTCTGGTAAAAACGTTTTTAAAAAGTTAACCGGTAAGTTCATGATATAATTGACTTCATTCTTAGGTCTCGTCCAATTTTCTGTTGAAAACGCGTAAAGTGTTAAGTACTTAATACCTAAATCACTAGCTTCTTTAGTTATTTTTTTAATTGTTTGCATACCTTGGTAATGGCCTTTGATTCTAGGCAATTTCCTTTGTTTAGCCCATCGACCATTACCGTCCATAATGATAGCAACATGGTTAGGTACATTATGTAAATCTATTTCACTATTAGATTCTATAGGCTGGTTTTTTTTCTTCTTGTTTAACTTTTTAAACATGGTATTTCCTCCGAGCGTTATCATCTCTGCTTATTATTAATAGGTTTTAAATGCAATTATCTACCATTTTATCATACTAGATAAGCGCAATGAATAAACAAATAAAAAAACTGTACCAAAGTCTGATTTGATACAGTTCAGATAAATTTATAATATGCTTCTTTTCAAATCTCAAGTATTAAAAAGTTTATGCCTACTGTTGATTTGAAGTCATATCATCATTACCATGTTTATACTGACATAATATCTTGTTCTTTTTCTTCTAATAATTTATCAATGTCTTTTATAGAATCGTCAGTTATTTTTTGAACTTCATTAGTTTGAGTTCTTAAGTCATCTTCAGTGATGTCACCGTTTTTTTCTTGCTTTTTAAGCTCATCATTTGAATCACGGCGCACATTCCTAACTGCAACTTTAGAATCTTCACCAATTTTTTTAACTTCTTTTACAAGTTCTTTACGGCGTTCTTCTGTTAAGGCAGGTATACTTATACGAATAATTTCGCCATCGTTGGATGGGTTGACGCCTAAGTTTGCTGCATTAATTGCTTTTTCAATATTACCAACAGATGATTTGTCATATGGAGAAATGACTAAAAGACGTGCTTCTGGCACACTAATACTAGCAAGTTGTTGAACTGGCGTAGGTGCACCATAATAATCTACTGTAACGCCATTTAGCAAGTTTGAATTTGCTCTACCCGCACTGATATTTGCTAGTTCTCTAGATAAACTGTCAATCGATTTTTTCATTTTTGTTTTCGTGTCATTAATTATGTCACTCATTTTCATACACCTCTAAATTATTTTGTAATTAATGTTCCTATTTTTTCACCCATAACAGCACGTTTAATATTACCTTCTTCTGTTATAGAAAATACATTTAATGGAATATTGTTATCCATACAGAACGAAGATGCTGTCGAGTCCATGACTTGTAAACCTTCTTGAAGCATTTGAATATGCGTTAAGTGTTCATATTTTACTGCGTTTTCGTCTACTTTAGGGTCTGCAGAATAAACGCCATCAACATTATTTTTACCCATTAAGATAACATCTGCTTCCACTTCAGCAGCACGTAAAGCAGCAGTAGTGTCAGTAGAGAAATATGGATTTCCTATTCCAGCTGCAAAAATGACAACCCGTTTTTTCTCTAGGTGTCTGATTGCGCGTCGACGAATGTATGGTTCTGCAACTTGTTTCATTTCGATGGATGTTAAAACACGTGTATCACAATCTAATTGCTCTAGGCTATCTTGTAGCGCTAAAGCATTCATAACAGTAGCCAACATGCCCATATAATCTGCAGTACCACGGTCCATACCGAGGTCACTACCCGTTTTACCTCTCCAAATATTACCTCCACCAACAATAACTGCAATCTCACAATCCATTTTTGCAACTTCAGCTACTTGTTGAGCAACACTTTTAATAATAATCGGGTTAATTCCAAATCCATCATCGCCTGCGAGCGCTTCACCACTTAATTTTAAAACGACACGTTTATATTTAGAAGTTTGAGCCATTGTCTTATCCTCTCTATTGTAAAAATATGTATTTGATACAAGTAAAGAAGACACAGTAGGCCTTCCAATATAAAAGTAAATCTTTCATACGGCGCACAAAAGGTGTCTTCTTTCTTGTTCAAACTATGAAAAATTATTTCATTTGTCCTTTTACTTCGTCAGCAAAGTTTTCTTCACGTTTTTCCATACCTTCGCCTACTTCATAACGTACGAAGTCAACTAGTTTTCCACCTTTTGATTTCAAGAAAGCTTCAACTGTTTGGTCAGGATCTTTAACAAAGTTTTGGTCAACTGCACAAATTTCTTGTAAATATTTACGTAAACGGCCTTCAACCATTTTTTCAACAATTTTTTCTGGTTTACCTTCGTTTAATGCTTGTTGTTTTAAAACTTCTTTTTCATGAGCGATTTCATCTTCGTTAACTTGTTCTGATGAAACGTATTTAGGATTGATTGCAGCAATATGCATTGCAACATCTTTAGCAGCATCGCCATCCGTTGTACCTTCAACAACTGTTAACACACCGATACGGCCACCCATGTGTAAATAAGAACCAAATGCATCATTGTCAGATTTTGTTCTCACAGCAAAACGACGGATACTTAATTTTTCACCGATTGTAGAGATTGCTTCTTTCATACGTTGGTCAACACTTTTACCGTCAGCTAATTCTGTTTCCAATAAAGCATCTACAGTTTCAACTTTAGTATCTAAAATTTGGATAGCAATTTCTTTGACTAACTCTTGGAAACCTTCGTTACGTGCTACGAAGTCAGTTTCAGAATTAATTTCTACAATTGCTGCTTCATTACCTCTTTCTTCAACGTGTACTAAACCTTCTGCCGCAATACGGTCAGCTTTTTTAGCTGCTTTTGCAATACCTTTTTCCCGTAGGAAATCAATTGCTTTATCGATGTCACCGTCAGTTTCTGTTAACGCTTTTTTACAGTCCATCATGCCAGCGCCAGTTTTTTCACGTAATTCTTTTACAAGTTTAGCTGAAATTGCCATTTCGTATTCCTCCATTATTTAATAAATTTTATTATATTTATTTTAAAAAAAGGTGATAAGCTTAAATATCTTATCACCCATTTTACATTATTCTTAGTTTGATTCAACAGAAGTGTTTTCTTCAGTTGTTTCTGCTTCAGTAGCTTCTTCTTTTGATTCATTCAAATCAATATTTTGTTCTGCAGCTACTTCTTCATTTGATACACCTTGTTGACCTTCTAAGATTGCATCTGCCATTTTACCAGTTAATAATTTAACGGCACGGATAGCATCATCGTTTGCAGGGATAACATAATCGATTTCATCTGGATCACAGTTAGTATCCACAATACCAACGATTGGGATGTGTAATTTACGTGCTTCAGCAATTGCGTTGCGCTCTTTACGAGGGTCAACTACAAATAATGCTTGAGGCATAGATTTCATATCACGAATTCCGCCTAAGAATTTAATTAAACGGTCATATTCTTTTCTAAGTTCTACAACTTCTTTTTTAGGTAATACTTCGAATAAGCCATCTTCTTCCATTTTTTCAATTTCAGAAATACGATTAATACGTTTTGAAATTGTTTTATAGTTAGTTAAAATTCCACCTAACCATCTTTGGTTAACGTAGAATTGACCTGCACGTTCTGCTTCAGCTTTAACTGATTCTTGTGCTTGTTTTTTCGTACCAACGAATAAAACTTTTCCGCCATCTTCTGAAATTTGTTTCATGAAGTTGTACGCTTCTTCAACTTTTTTCACTGTTTTTTGTAAGTCGATAATATAGATACCATTTCTTTCAGTGAAAATGTATCTTTTCATTTTTGGGTTCCAACGGCGTGTTTGGTGACCGAAGTGAACGCCTGCTTCTAGTAATTGTTTCATTGAAATTACTGCCATAATTAAAATCCTCCTACTGGTTTTTTACCTCCACAAAAAGCTCATATAAACACGATAATTTAATATCGCACCCTTTATACTTCTGCTTTTCGTGTGCGTATTGGCTTTATAGCCGTGAATAAATATATCATACCTATACGTATAAAGCAATAGTTCAGTTTACAATTTCTCATTAATAAGTGGCTGAGCGGTTAGTTTATGTCTCAGCCACTTATTATGTTATGAATGAATGTCAAATAGGCCTGATATGATGCTTACTCAACTCTTTGGGGGTAATTTTTAAAGACGTCCTTTCTCGAAAAACTGACCCAAAAATGTCTCTTATACATAAACTTGGTTCATATCGCCTTTCAAGGAGCAAATTCAACATAAGCTTTATCCCGAGCGCTCGCTTTGTGATGAATTATTTAATTCTTTCTAATTCATCTAAGAATTTTTCTTTTTTAACTTTAATGAATGTTCCTTTCATGCCTAATGAACGGGATTCAATAACGCCTGCACTTTCTAATTTACGCAAAGCATTTACAATAACAGAACGTGTAATCCCTACTCTGTCTGCTACTTTTGAAGCAATCAATAAACCTTCTTTACCGCCTAATTCTTCAAAAATGTGTTCAATTGCTTCGCTTTCTGAATAGGATAGTGAATTAATCGCCATATTTATTGCTGCTTTATCTCGCGCTTCTTGCTCAACTTCATTGTGTTTTTCACGTAATATTTCCATACCGATAACTGTAGCAGCGTATTCACCTAACACTAAGTCATTTTCAGAAAAATCATCTTGTACACGCCCAAGCACTAATGTCCCCAATCTTTCTCCACCACCTAATATTGGAAAGATTGTTGATTTACTATCTTTAAACACGTCTTTATTTTCAGGTGGGAATACTGATAAATCACTTTCTATGCCAATGTTAGATTGCGTTTCTTTTACATCCATCAATTTATCTGTATATTCAACAGGTATATGTCGGTTTTCTAACATTTGAATAATACGTTCATTTTTTAGAAGTTCATTTAAACTTGATCCTAAAATTTTCCCTTTTCTTGATACGATAAAAACATTCGTTACCGTTACGCTACTTATCGTTTGTGCTACGTCTTTAAAATCTACAGCAATACCTTTATGTTTTTGCAAAAGTGTATTTAATTCTCTAGTTTTCGATAATAAGCTCATATTCCTACTCCTTTTTATTTATATTATAAAATAAACGCACTTAAATCTTTGTTCGTTGAAATTGATTTCAACTTATCATCAACGTATTGAGGCGTGATATCAACTACTGCATGTGGCATACTTGGTGCTTCAAATGATAAATCTTCTAACATTTTTTCAAGTATTGTATGCAACCTACGTGCACCAATATTATCAGTATCTTGGTTAACTTGGAATGCAATTTCTGCTAAACGTTTAATTGCATCTTCTGTGAAATTAACCGTAACCTGTTCAGTTTGGAGCAATGCTTCATACTGTTTAACCAGTGATAGTTTAGGCTCTGTAAGGATTCTTACAAAGTCTTCTACAGAAAGACTTTCTAATTCAACACGAATTGGGAAACGGCCCTGTAATTCTGGAATTAAATCACTTGGTTTTGAGACATGGAAAGCCCCTGCACCAATGAATAGCATATGTTCAGTATTAACAGTACCATATTTAGTTTGGACCATGCTACCTTCAAGTATAGGTAAAATGTCTCTCTGTACACCTTGACGCGAAACATCTTGGCCTGAACTTTGATTATTAGTTGCGACTTTATCTATTTCGTCAATAAAGATAATTCCCATTTGTTCAGCTAATTCGATTGCTTCTTGGTTAGCAGTTTCTTGGTCGATAAGTTCATCCGCATATTCATCTGTCAATATATTACGTGCTGTTTTAACTGGAACTTCTCTTTCAACTTTTTTCTTAGGCATTAATTGGTTCATCATATCTTGCATTTGTTGATTTTGATTTGTTCCTAGCATACCTAAAGCGCCAGGGTCTTGTTCAACTTTTAATCTAACTTTCTCTTCTTCAAGCTCGCCATTTAATAATTGTTGTTTAATCTCAGAACGTTTTGTCTTGATTTCTTCAGTTGGAGTTTCTTCTTCTTCTTCATTATTTTGACCGAAATTGGGTATTGCTCCGCCAAAAAGAGATTCTAATGGATTACTACCATTGCTATTATTAGCCTTTTTCTTCATACTGGGAACTAAAAGTTTTACTAATTTTTCATTTGCTTTGGTTCTTGCCTCGTCTTTAACTAAAGCTTTTTTCTGATCTTTAACTAATCTGATAGCGATGTCAACTAAATCTCGAACCATGCTTTCCACATCACGGCCGACGTATCCTACTTCTGTAAACTTCGTGGCTTCAACTTTAATAAAAGGTGCGCCAACAACTTTAGCCATTCGTCTCGCAATCTCTGTTTTACCTACACCCGTTGGACCAATCATCAATATATTTTTAGGTGCAATTTCTTGTTTTGCTTCGTCTGACAATAAGCTTCGTCTATATCGATTTCTTAATGCTACTGCCACTTTGCGTTTTGCATCATCTTGACCGACAATGTATTCGTTAAGTTTTGAAACGATATCTTTTGGCGTTAATTTAATACCATTCGACTCCATAAGAAAAAAATACCTCCGTAACTATGAATTTCTCATTTTAAATTCCGTTATTTATTATACAATAATATTGTTGTTTACGCTCTTTTCTGCTTTATCACTTTTTACTTCAAAAATATTTTATTTAAAGTTCTTCCACGACAATTTGGTCATTAGTAAATACACATATGTCTGACGCAACTTTTAAACTTTCATAAGCCATTTCGCGTGCACTTAAATCAGTCGCGTGACGTTTTAATGCTCTACCAGCACTCAATGCGTAGTTACCGCCTGAACCAATTGCAATTAAATCATCATCTGGCGCAATAACTTCTCCAGTTCCACTAACAACAAGTATGGATTCTTTATCCATAACAATAAGCATCGCTTCTAGTTGTCTTAATTGCTTGTCGCCTCTCCATTCTTGTGCTAATTCAACTGCAGCTCTTTCTAAATTGCCGCTAAATTGTTGTAATTTTGTTTCGAATTTTTCAAATAATGTAAACGCGTCTGCAACACTACCTGCAAAGCCGGCTAATACTTTATCATTATATAAACGTCGCACTTTTCTAGCAGTTTGTTTCATAATTACTTGTTCTCCAAGTGTAACTTGACCATCACCAGCCATTGCTGAATGACCGTTATGTTGGACTGCAAAGATGGTCGTAGCATGAATAGATGTACTCATATACTAATTCTCCTTTTTTGCACGAGGATGTGCATTTAAATATACTTTTTTCAACTGTTCATTAGTAACATGTGTATAACGACCTGTAGTCGATAAATTAACATGGCCTAATAATGATTGCACGGTACGTAAATCCGCGCCTTGATTGAGCATATGTGTTGCAAATGTGTGTCTTAATTTATGTGGATGTATATCAGTCACGCCTGCTGTCCGTTTCACTACATCGTTCAACACATAACGAACGCCACGCTCAGTAATTGGCGCACCGTTCATATTGACTAGCAAATAATCGTGCTCATTCCCTTTTTTCGGGCTAAATGATTCTAAATAATGTTCAATACTTTGCTTACAGAACTCTCCAAATGGGATAAAACGTTCTTTGCCACCTTTACCTAAAACCTTAACACCTGGCAAGTTCATATCCAAATCTTGTTCTTTTATATTAACTAACTCTGAAACTCTAATGCCAGTTGCATATAAAAGTTCCAAAATCACACGATCTCTCAAACCTTTTTTTAGGTCTTTTTCTACTGTATGAAATAATGCTTCCATTTCTTCTTCATAGAAAAAATGTGGTAAATATTGTTCTTTCTTAGGATGTACTAATTGTATAAATGGATTTATGACGTTTTCGTCTTGAACCATCCAGTATTCGTAAAAACTTCTCAGCGTAGAAATTTTACGAGAAACTGATGTTCTTTTCAAGTTTTTTGAATATAAATAACTCAAGTAGTTTCTGGCATCTTTATATTCAAATGTTTTTAAGCTTAAATATTCTTGGTTTAAAAAGTCATTAAATTGCTCTAAATCATCATAGTATGATTTCAAAGTATGCTCTGAAAATTGACGTTCTACTTTAAGCATGTATAGATATGCTTGCTGGATTTCTTCCAATAAAAACCCCTCCATCAACATAAATTGTAGCATATCGATAGAGGGAACTGCGAAACATAACTATTAAATTGAGAAAAACTTTCTTAATTTTCTGAAACAACATAGATTAGTTATAAATTCTACAATGTTTGTTTATAATTATCTAAATATGTTAATGCTCTGTGAGCAAGTTGTTCATAACGGGCTTTTTTATCTTTAATTTTTTCGTCTAAAGATGGTAATAAACCAAAATTAGCATTCATTGGCTGGAAGTTTTTTTCGTTTTTCGCATGTGAAATATAATAAGCCATGCTGCCTAGCATCGTTTCTCTAGGAAAAATAACTTTCCCTTTATTTTCGATTTTATGAGCGACATTGATACCAGCGATTAAACCACTTGCAGCACTTTCTACGTAGCCTTCTACGCCAATCATTTGACCAGCGAAATGAAGTTTTTCTCTTCCTTTTAATTCATAAGTTTCAGTTAAAACGTCTGGAGAATTGATAAAAGTATTTCTATGCATGACACCATATCTAACAATTTCAACATTTTCTAAGCCTGGGATTAGTTTGAGCACTTCTTTTTGAGCACCCCACTTCAAATGCGTTTGGAAACCTACTAAGTTATACAATGTTCCTGCTGCATCATCTTGTCGTAACTGCACAATTGCATACGGAAGTTCTCCAGTTCTAGGATTTTCCAACCCTACTGGTTTCATAGGTCCGAATAACAATGTTTTGCGCCCACGTGCTGCCATAACTTCAAAAGGCACACACCCTTCAAAATATTTTTCTTTTTCGAACTCATTTACTGGCGCTACTTCAGCTTCTAGCAATGCATCGTAGAATCGATTAAATTCATCTTCAGTCATTGGACAATTCAAATAAGCAGCTTCACCTTTATCATAACGAGATTTTAAATAAACTTTATCCATATCAATACTATCTTTTTCAACTATAGGCGCTGCTGCGTCATAAAAGTATAATTGGTCTTTACCAGTAACTTCTACAATTTCAGTCGCTAGTTGGTTAGTTGTTAATGGTCCAGTTGCAATAATAGTATAACCCTCTGGTATACTGTTTATTTCTTCATTGATTACAGTTATGTTAGGATGCTTTTTTAATGTGTCAGTAATGTAACCAGCAAAATCGTGTCGATCAACAGCTAACGCGCCACCGGCTGGAACACGTGCTTTATCAGCTGCAGTAATGATGAGTGAACCCATGCGCCTCATTTCTTCTTTCAATACACCAACAGCATTAGTCAATGCGTTACCACGTAATGAATTAGAGCAGACTAGTTCGGCAAATTTATCTGTATGATGTGCTGGCGTTTGCTTCACCGGTCTCATTTCAATTAAATTCACCTTTATACCTCTTTGAGCTAATTGGTATGCCGCTTCTGAACCAGCTAGACCAGCCCCTATAACATTGACAATTTGAGACATTTATTTTCCCCCTATACACAAAAATAGCAACTACGATTTTTTATTATAATATTAATAACATACATCTACGTTATAAAATATGAATCGTAAGTTGCTAATAACTATTAAAAAATGAAATTGTTACACTTTTCTAATAATCAATTTATATATAATTGTTATTTTTGCTCTTCTTCTTTGTAATCACAATTTGAGCAAATAACCTGACTTTTACGCCCTTGTTTTTTTTCAACTAAGTAATGCTTACATTTTGGACAGTCACGGCCGATTGGTTTATCCCAAGTTACAAAGTCACATTCTGGATATTTAGAGCATCCGTAAAAAATACGATTCTTTTTAGATTTTCGTTCAACAACGTCGCCTTCTTTACATTTTGGGCATGTTACTCCGATTGTTTTAACGATAGCTTTTGTATTTCTACAATCAGGGAAATTGGAACATGCCATAAATTTTCCATATCGACCCATTTTTATAACCATAGGTGCACCACAAACTTCACAATCTTCACCGGCAGGTTCATCTTTAATTTCAATTTTTTCCATTTCTTCTTCTGCACGCTCTACATCTTGCTTAAAGCTGCTATAAAAATCAGAAATAACTTTCTTCCAAGCAATTTCTCCTTCGGCCACTTTATCTAATAGCGTTTCCATATTAACTGTAAAGTCTACATCGATAATTTCAGGGAAATATTCTTTAACTTGCTCATGTACAATTTCACCTAACTCAGTTGGTACAAAGCGTTTGCTTTCATTCTTAACATAATTTCTTTTTTGAATTGTATCAATAGTTGGTGCATAAGTAGATGGGCGACCGATTTTCATTTCTTCTAACGTTTTTACGAGTCTTGCTTCCGTATAACGTGGCGGGGGTTGAGTAAAATGTTGTGAAGGTTCAATTTGAGTTGCAGTTACCATTTCACCTTCATCGATATGAGGTAATTTATTTTCTTTACCTTCATCACTGTCATCTTTTGTCTCAACGTATAAAGTCATAAATCCTTTGAATTTAATTGTTTGGCCATTTGCACGGAATTTTAAATCGTTCTGTGTTAAATCTAATGCTACTGTGTCTAAAATAGCTGGAGCCATTTGACTTGCAACGAATCGCTCCCAAATAAGTTTATATAGTCTATGTTGATCTCTAGTCAAGTAACTTTTCATTTCATTAGGTGTACGTAAAGTACTTGATGGTCTAATAGCTTCGTGAGCATCTTGATCTCCTTGACCTTTGGCCTTGCGATTCGAAGTATAATTATCACCATAAGTTTCTTTAATATAATCCTTTGCTTCATTCTTAGCTTGATCAGAAATTCTTGTAGAATCCGTACGCATATATGTGATTAAACCAACCGTACCTTGTTTCTTCAAGTCAATACCTTCATACAGTTGTTGTGCAAGCATCATTGTTTTACGCGCTTTAAAGTTTAATTTTCTCGCCGCTTCTTGTTGCAGCGTCGAGGTCGTAAAAGGATTAGCAGGATAACGCGTCTTTTCTTTTTTAGTTACTTTCGTTACTTCAAATTGATCTCCATCTAACTGGGACGTTATTGTTTCAACATCGTTTTTGTTTGTTAATTTGTATGGTTTATTTTTGTAATGAAGGAATTTAGCATTGAATTTTGATTTTTTGTATCTAAATTCGCCCTCAATTTTCCAATATTCTTCTGGTTTGAAATTTCTAATTTCATTTTCTCTATCTATCACTAATCTCAAAGCGACTGATTGTACGCGACCAGCAGAAAGACCTTTTTTTACTTTTTTCCATAAAACAGGAGAAATATTATATCCAACTAAACGGTCTAATATTCTTCTTGCTTGTTGAGCATCAACAAGTTCCATCTCAATGCCTCTTGGATGTTTAAAACTTTCTTTCACAGCATCCTTTGTTATTTCATTAAATACTACTCTATTTTCAGTTGAATCTTCTAAGTCTAATATGTTTGCCAAATGCCAAGCAATTGCCTCACCTTCACGGTCAGGGTCACTTGCTAAGAATATTTTTTTAGCTTTCTTAGCATGTTTTTTTAATTCTTTAACAACAGGACCTTTGCCGCGTATAGTAATATATTTGGGTTCATAGTCATTTTCTACATCTACGCCCATTTGGCTTCTCGGCAAATCTCTTACATGCCCCATAGATGCGATAACTTTATATTTTTTACCTAAATATTTTTCAATGGTTTTAGCTTTTGCAGGCGATTCAACTATGACTAAATTTTCTGCCAAAGTAGTTACCCCCTTGCATTTCTAATTACAAAGATAAATGATAAACGGTCTATTTTGTTTTTGTCAATGTTTTTAATTTTAAATTTATTTAATCACAGGAATAATTAGGTTTAAAATTAAGAAAAGTCATCGTTTATTCACATGTTATCACTGGCTGTAAATTTGAGCTTTAACGCATGCAAATAACCACAGAGAATTAATGATAATCTTCTATGATATCTTTTGCAGATATTACGATTTTGGCGCCTTCTTGCGCACTAATTAAATTACCCATTGTCATTTTATTAAATATTGACCCTGGTAAAACATACACTTCTCTATTTTGATCTAATGCACAATTTGTTGTTATAGATGTTCCACTATTGATTGTCGATTCTGTAATTAAAACACCTTTTGATAGACCACTAATAATTCTATTTCTTTCTGGAAAGTGATGTTTGAGTGGTTTTTGATATGGTAAGTATTCGCTAACGACTAATCCTTTTTGCTCCAGTTGCTTTCTGATAACGTATGTTGTCTTAGGATAATGGTTTAAGTGTCCAAATCCTAAAACTGCTATTGCAGGCATATGGTGCGCTAAAGCGTGTTGATGTGCTAATTTATCTGCGCCTTCTGCCAAGCCAGAAACAATTGTTAAATTTCTCTTTTTAAATGAAGGAAAAAGAATCCTTAAGGCCTCGTTTGTATAACTTGTAGCTTGCCTAGAACCAACAACCGCAAGACTTTGTGCATTTTGTGCCAATGATAGGTTTCCTTTATAAAAAAGTATAAGTGGAGGCTCAAATATTTCACGGAGTAAATTTGGATACGCAGTGTTTTTGATTCCGATGAATTTTACTTCCCACCTATCTAATTGTAATAAAATAGATTCGATATCATGCTTAATAAAATTATCATATATATTCATTTTTTTCGTTGATTTAATTTTAGTTAAATACAATTTCAACTTATACTGCTGTTCTCTCTTATTATAAGAGCCAAAATCACATTCATAATTAAATAATTGATGTATTTGTCTCGTTGTCATTCCTGCAAAGCGTAACTTTAAGTATAGATGATTAATGTCCATTTATCGCTCTCCTTTATAACCTTATTATAAAGTAAAACGGCATAAAAACGGGTTACAAATTAGATTCATTTAAACAAGAAATGTAATCTATTTTTAAGAAGTAATTTTATAATTAATCAAAACCATAACCCAAATGCCCAAATCAATCAATAAAATAGACCTATCCAAAATTAATTTCAGCTACAACGCATGCTGAATTATTTTTGGATAGGCCTATGTATTTTTCACACGTAAAAATAGGGTGAACAACCCCACTTGAAATAGCACAAACTCCAACATATGTTGGAATTTGTGCTGGTTTTAATTTGGTGCATTCATTATTACTGTTTGACAGTAAGTAACTGTTCATATATGCCTACTTCTTTAGCAGCTTCGATTAATGTTGTGCCAATTTCAGATGGTGTATCTGCAGTTTTCACGCCACAACTATTAAGCGTTTTGATTTTCTCTTCTGCAGTTCCTTTACCGCCTGAGACAATAGCACCTGCGTGGCCCATACGTTTTCCTGGAGGTGCAGTTTGACCACCTACGAAACCTACAACTGGTTTGTCCATATTATCTTTAATCCATTCAGCAGCTTCTTCTTCTGCTGTGCCACCAATTTCACCAATCATTACAACTGCTTTTGTTTCATCGTCTTCATTAAATTGCTTTAATACATCAATAAAATTCGTACCATTGACCGGGTCTCCGCCAATACCCACTGCTGTTGTTTGACCAATGCCTTCTTCTGTCAATTGGTGTACTGCTTCATAAGTCAATGTACCTGAGCGTGAAACTACGCCCACATGACCTTTTTTATGAATATAACCTGGCATGATACCAATTTTACATTCATCAGCAGTAATAACACCTGGACAGTTCGGCCCAATAACACGTGTTTTCTTACCTTCTGAATAACGTTTTACCTTAACCATATCAATTACTGGAATATGTTCAGTAATACAAATCGCTAAGTCTAATTCAGCTTCTATACATTCTAAAATAGCATCTGCTGCAAATGGCGCAGGTACATAGATTACCGAAACCGTTGCACCAGTTTCTTGTTTAGCTTCTTCAACTGTATTAAAAACAGGCACGCCTTCTACTACCTGTCCGCCTTTACCTGGAGTTACCCCTGCAACAATTTGTGTACCATATTCAAGCATTTGTTTTGTATGGAAAAGTGCAGTAGATCCTGTGATACCTTGTACAATTACTTTTGTATTTTTGTCTATCATTACGCTCATCTTAGCGTTCCCATCCTTTCCTTACGCTTCTTTTACAAGTTTTACGATTTTTTGTGCGCCTTCTGCCATTGTTGCAGCTGGTTCAATTGCTAATCCAGATTCTTTAAGGATTTCTTTACCTCTTTCAACATTTGTACCTTCTAAACGTACAACAAGTGGTAGTGTAAGTTCTACTTCTTTAACTGCAGCAACAATGCCTTCTGCGATAATGTCACATTTCATTATGCCACCGAAGATATTTACAAAGATACCTTTTACATTTTTATCTCCTAAGATGATTTTAAATGCTTCAGTAACTTTTTCTTTAGTTGCGCCGCCCCCTACGTCAAGGAAGTTCGCTGGGTTTCCACCAAAGTGGTTGATTGTATCCATCGTTGCCATTGCTAAACCAGCACCATTTACCATACAACCAATGTCACCATCTAAAGCGATGTATGATAAATCATACTTAGAAGCTTCAATTTCTTTTGGATCTTCTTCTTCTAAATCGCGTAATTCTTGGATATCTTTATGTTTGAATAATGCATTATCATCAAAATTAAGTTTTGCGTCTAACGCAAGTACTTGACCATCACCAGTTGTCACTAGTGGGTTAATTTCTACAATAGAACAATCTTTTTCTATAAATACATTATAAAGTGATACTAAAAATTTAGCTGCTTTATTGATGGATTCTTTAGGAATATTAATGTTGAAAGCAATTCTTCTTGCTTGATAAGGCGCTAAACCAACAACTGGATCAATCGTTTCTTTAAAGATTTTTTCAGGTGTCTCAGCAGCAACTTTTTCAATTTCAGTGCCGCCTTCTTCTGAAGCCATCAATGTTACTCTGTCAGTTGCACGGTCAATTACAAATCCAACATAATATTCTTTTTGAATATCGCAGCCTTCTTCTATGTAAAGGCGTTTAATTTCTTTACCTTCTGGACCCGTTTGATGTGTCACTAAGGTTTTACCTAACAATTCCTTTGCATATGTTTCCACTTCAGAAAGTGATTTTGCAATTTTAACACCGCCTGCATTACCTCTACCCCCAGCGTGTATTTGTGCTTTTACAACATATACATTTGAATCTAATTCTTTTGCTTTTTCCACTGCTTCATCTGCAGTGAATGCTACGCGTCCTTCTGGGACAGCAACGCCCATTGAACGAAATATTGCTTTACCTTGATACTCGTGGATATTCATTCTCCATCCTCCTGTTTCTTAGGTTAAGTTCACCTTTAATTATAGGAAATGAAAGCGCTATTGTAAACTCATTTAAACTACTTATTTCAATTCTTTTAATTTTATGATTATTTATAAAGTGATTTAATTGGTTCAAAAGTTTTTCGGTGTTCATTTAAAATCCCATACTGCTTAATTCCATCTAAATGTTGTTGTGTTCCATATCCAACGTTTTTTTCAAAACCATATCCGGGGCTTTTTTGAGCAAGTTTAATCATGTAACGATCTCTATTCTCTTTAGCTAAAACACTTGCTGCAGCTATCGATACACTTTTAGCATCTCCTTTAATTAATGATGTCTGCGGTATATCAGTCTCTAATGTCATTGCATCAATAAGAAGATGCGTCGGTTTTACTGGTAGCCCGTCAATCGCCCGATTCATTGCTAATTTTGTAGCTTCATAAATATTAATTTGATCAATTTCTTCAACAGATGCATAACCAAAAGCATACGCGTACAAATCTTCTAGTAATTGACTTTCCAACATTTTACGTTTTTTTGATGAAAGTTGTTTTGAATCATTAAGACCGGTAAATTGATGACCGCTATTTAAAATAACGGCACATGCTACAACTGGCCCAGCAAGTGGTCCTCTACCAACTTCATCAATACCGCAAACAAAAGCATTGTTATCTTTTTCTAATATTTGTGTTTCATAATAAGACATTGCTTCATATTGCTTTACCAATTGTTGGGCTTTGTCTAATTGTTTAAGTCGAGTCGCTATCGCTTTTTGAACTCCTATACGTTTGTCCATAAAATATGCTTGTTGTTGAATTGCTTTAATAGACTGAAGTTGAGTTAAATGTGCTTTAATTTCTTTTATTGTCTGTTTCATATTCTAAGGTTACACATCCATTTCTTTAATTACATCAAATGTGTAAGTGCCAATTTTAGCGTTTCTAACTTCATGAATAATTAAATCAATTACCGCTTCGTAATCCACTTCGTTCCCACTACGTAATAATCCCCTACGACGTCCGATAGCATCGAACCATTCAATGTTTTCCGCTTCTATAGCAACATCAACTTTATAGTGGTTTTTAAGCCCTTCATAGTCGTGTTCCTTTAAGAATTCTAAACCATAGATGGCAACTTCATCTAAATGAACAATACTATCTTTAATTGCACCCGTAATACTTAATTTTTTTCCTACTAATTGGTCTTCAAATTTAGGCCATAAAATCCCCGGCGTATCTAACAACTGAAGTGAATTACCGATTTTGATCCATTGTTGTTGCTTTGTTACTCCAGGTGTATTACCTGTTTTAGCAATAGATTTATGCGCTAATTTATTAATTAATGTAGATTTGCCTACATTTGGGATGCCGACAATCATAGCTCTAATTGCACGTGGTTTTAAACCCTTTTTCTTTTCACGTTCAAATTTTTCTTGTGTTGCTTTAATAGCAGCTTGCTCTACTAATTTCAAACCTTTACCATGCTTAGCGTCGATTGCAACTGGGTAATATCCTTTACACTTGAAATATGATTCCCATTTTTCTAATTCTTTTAAATTTGCCATATCTTTTTTATTTAAGATCACAACTCTTGGTTTTTGCTGTATGACTTCATCAATCATTGGATTACGTGAACTATAAGGAATACGAGCATCTACAAGTTCAAATACAACATCTACTTTTTTTAATTGTTCAGCAACTTCGCGTTTTGCTTTTGCCATGTGGCCTGGATACCATTGGATTACCATTTGCTTCACCTTTCTTATACTGTATTTTCAATATTTTAAAATTTATTCCTCTATTATTTGACCTTAAAATGATAACATGTTGCTCGATTAAAGATAAATAAAAATTTTGCTTTACTTTACGATGATAATCACTATTTTACAGTATTTTTTTGTTGTAAGCTCTAATTAATTAAATCATTGTATCATTAGAACTGAATTTACACCTTCAACGCGTTGTAATGATTTAAATGTATTTTTAAAATCACTATTATTTAATATAGATAAAATAATAGTAATTTTTATCAATCATTCAAAAAAATGGTTACAATAGAATTAAATTGACTTAAATTACAGGAGATTATTCATGAAAAGGATACTTATTTACATAATACTAAGCTTTATATTAGCAATCATTGGTCATGGATATGTTATTTACAGATTTATTAGTGATGGTATTTTATTTACTGGTCCTAATGATGGTATGGAGCAAATGGTACCTATTCAAATGTATTTATATGATAAATGGAGTCAAGGACAATGGTTTTACGCAACTGATTTCGGTTTAGGTGGAGATTTTTTCACTGACTTAAGTTATTATTTTTCAACAAATATCTTGTTTATATTAAACGTTTTATTTATCTTTGCGGTGGATTTATGCTTTCATTTAAATACACAAGATGTGATGTTTTGGATGACAAACGCAATTGTTATCTCAATCATTAAATCTAGTTTAGCTATGTTAGCAACATTTGGTTTTGTACGAAGAATAACTAATAATACAATTATTTCCTTACTGACTTCATACATTTTTGTCATATCACCTATTTATTTTAGGTTTACTGTATATTGGCCCTTTTTTAGTGATATTTTTATATTATTGCCTCTATTATTATGGTCTATTGAATTATATTTACAAAAAGGAAAAAAGGGTATATTTATTTTGATAGTAACCTTATCATTAATTAATAATTTTTATTTTGCTTATTATCAATTAGTAGTAGGTTTAATTTACTTTATAGCTAGATTGATTTTTAAACATAGACACGACGTAATCCCTAGGTTCAAAGCCATATATACATTATCTACGGCTGCGCTATTGTCTCTTGGATGTAGCCTTTTCTTTTTTTATCATGGAATACAAGCTTATTTAAATAATAGACGTATACCTTTTGATGGAAACGTAGACGCCTTTGAACCATTTAATCAAAATACCAACTTGTTTTACGATAATTATTTAATTGTCATTTTATATATAGTGATACAAGCTTTGTTATCATTTAAGCTTTATAAACATTTTTATTTTAAACTTTTTGCTATTTTTATGATTATGTCCATAGGTGCTCATTTTTTACCATTTGTCGACCAGTTATTTAACGGGTTTTCTGCGCCTCAAAAAAGATGGCATTATTTAATTGCTTTTAATGCTGCAATGCTCATGGGGTTATACGCAAAATATTTTAGTACATTAACTATCAAAAACTACATATTTTCTTCAATAGTAAGTTTAGGTTTTGTTTTTGTCAGTGCATGGGTCTATGATACATATGTATCCTGGCTATGGTTTACACCGATTGTCAGTTTAGTTGGTTTATTAGTATTATGCGTCAAAGCGTCCATTTATCGTAATAAATTATCTTATTTTTACTATATTGCCATAATGATTCTTGCAACATTAGTAGCGGATGTTTTTATACGAAATCAAATTTATTTTGAAGATCACGTTGAACGTGCAAATAATGATTATGTTAATGCAAGTCTTTTTAATACGCCATTACAACATCAATTAGTATCTCAAATGAACTATTCTAAATCAGAAGACGAACGTATCGATTGGCGTGTTAATGAACAAGATAATACACCAATGTACCAATTTTTTAAAGGTACAAGTATATACTCAAGTATTTTTGACCATAACATTTTAGATTATTATTATGACGCGTTAAAAATCAATTTACAATCTGAATCTGTAAGCAGATATCAATCTACTAATGGTAGACAAAATATTAATAGTTTATTTTCAATTAAATATTTAATGTTAAAAGATTATCAAGATAACGTGCCTGCGTATTTTAAAAAAGTTGAAAGTAAAGGACAATACCAAATTTATGAAAATACTTTAAATTTACCTTCAGTCAAAGTAACCAACCATTTATATGATGCTCAAAAATTAAAGACGCCTATTGATAGAGAACATGCAATGTTAGATGGTGTCATTATCAATGATAAAGGGAAATCATACACTGATAATGCCAATAATCTTAAAAATAGTACTGATATATCATCCAAAAATATAGATTTTAGGGATAATAACCAGATTTATCTGCCTCAATCAAATGGCAGCATACAAATACACGTACCTAGTGATTTAAGAGAACGCTATACAGACTTTTATTTAACTTTGAAAATCAGACGCGGTCAACCCGATAGTAATTACACGATTAATATTAATAATTATGCCAATCAGCGTTTATATAATAATTCAACGTATAAAACTGGGGTCGAAACTCAATTATATAGGACGCAACCAGATGAAAATGGTAATATTAATATTACGCTTAGCCCAAATGGAAACTATCATTTTAAAATTCTAAGCCTTCATGGTGAAAACTATAATAAGCTTAAACGTGCGTTTAAGTTACAACAAAACAACCACTATAAAGATATTAAAAATGGCGTTAAGATGACATTAGCGCCGCATCAAAAAGGCATCGCGACGGTTAATATACCTTTTCGTGACAGTATGATAGCTTATGTAGATCATAAAAAGGTAAAACCTATAAAAGTCAATTATATGATGACAGGTATCCCTGTTTCAGAAAATGATAGCAACATAGTTATTAAATACCGCCCTAAATATTGGTTTACAATGATTACAATTTCAGCTATATGTATCGTAATAAGTGTTTTTTGGTGTTTAATCAAAAAATTTAAATTTAAATAAAGGAGTTTGTCTGAGATGAGGTATGACCATGTTTCATAGACTTTGGTCTCACAAATTAACAAGATTTTTATGTATTTTTTTAATGGGAATAGCAGTAGCATTATTAACTTTCACGCCGCATATTTACCGCTATTTGACTCAGGGTATTGTCTTTAGCGGTAATGGCGATGGCTTTAGACAAATGATGCCTTTTCAAATGTATCTGTACGAACATGTCATTCAATTCAAAAGTTTTTATGATCATTCTTTTGGTTTAGGTGGAGACTACATCAAAGATTTATCTTATTATTATGCGACCTCACCATTTGTGATGATAAACTTTTTATTTGTCTGGCTTACCGAGTCCGTATTTAACAGTAGCCCTAGTAATATTACATATTGGGCAAGTAACCAATTAATTGTCGCTTTCTGTAAAGGCGTCGTTACTTTTATCCTAGCCTTTTATTTATTTAATTATATAAGACTTAAATATTACACATCTTTTTTAGGTGCAATGTTATACGCCGCATCAACAACCCTGGTTTATTTTAATTTTACTTGGTCGTATTATGGTGATTTATTTATATTTCTTCCACTATCCATATTAGCGATTGAAAGGTTCTATAAAGAAAAGAAAATAGGCTTGTTTATTTTTGCGATTGCCTTAACACTTTTTTCAAATTTTTACTTCAGTTATTATGAAGCTATCGTTATCTTTGCTTACTTTTTATATAGGTGTATATTCCCGCATGCTAAGGACATCGTTTCTAGAAAGCAACAACTATGGATGATTCCAACAGCCGTTTTATTGAGCACTTTAATTGGCATCTGGGGCTTTTATACAGGCGTTTCTTCTTTTTTAAATAATGATAGGGTGAGTAATCCTCATTTTGATTATGGCCTTATCACAGACTTTGCACGGCAAAAACATTTTTTTACAAATGGATTTTATATTACTGTTTCAATTATAGCAGTGGTTGCATTATTATCTTTTAAACTATACAAACATTACTATTATAGATTATTTGCGATTGCAACTTGGATCATGCTTCTGGGATCATTAACCCCGCTTTTCGATAGTATGTTCAACGGCTTTTCAACGCCAGAACGTCGTTGGGTTTATATTTTTGCACTTACCACAGCAGGCCTAATTGCATTATTTATTCAACATCTTTCAGAATTAACATTAAAATCATATATTTTAGCCTGTAGTCCTGTGTTGGTTATCATGTTGGTGATGCAATTCATCGTTAAAGAACAAGAAATGTCATGGATGCTGATATGTTTTATCCTAATGATACTTATTAGCGTTTTGCTTTATAAAAAATCTTTATTCAAATCAAAATGGCCGTATGTTGCCATTATATCGTTATTCATTATTCAACAAAGTTTTATTTTAGCAAATAATTATGTTAATAATATTCAAAAGTACGAATCAACTATTTCTTCAATGCATGACTCAAAATATAAAAGCCCAGCGTTAGCAAAAAAAATAGAATCTATCAAAAAAGGTCATGATAATCCTCTCAGTAGAATTGATTATATGTCACAATATGGGTTGAATTCACCCATGCTTTATCATTTCAACGGTATCGCATTGTACTCTAGTATTTTTGATGGAGATATTTTAAATTATTATGATAAAACGTTACAAATCAATATGCATACAGATAAAAATAGTACATATCGCTTACTTTCCAATAGAGCGAACTTAATGGCACTTTGGGACGTAAATGACCGTATTCGTCGTCCAAAAGACATGAATATGCCTTATGGTTTCTCTCAACAAGATATTATCAAGCATTCTGATGAAGCATCATTTCTTCATTCAGTTAATAAAATCGACTACCCTAGTGCACATATAACTAAAAAAGTGTTTAACAAAAACGATCTCGACTCTCCTTTAGATAGAGAACAAGCTATGTTACAAGGTGTGGTATTTGAAAACAATAACAAAGCCACTATTAACCAAAATTTTACGCCAAACAAAAATTTATTAAACCAAGCTTCATCTAAATTGATTAACGCGCAGTATATCCAAAACAACAAACTAAATGTAACCAAAGACCAAGGTGGCATCAATTATCAACTACCCTCCTCTATAGCAAATCAATATAAGGATTTATATGTAGAAATGGATGTTGAATTGCTAACACCAGATAAAGCACATGATGTGGGCGTGAATGAGTACAATCAACAGCGAAACAAATTAACATATAAATACCGACGTTTCGTTACTCCCATTACAATGCGTGTTAAATCAACTGAGGATTTAAATATCAAATTATCTAAAGGTACTTATCGATTTAATATTAAAGGCATTTACGGTGAAAATTACAATACTTTAAACCAAGCACGTAAACAATTAAATTCTGTGAAAGTTTCACAAAACGCAAGCGGTTATAAGGTTGAAAAAAATAAAAATGACGAAGGTTATCTCGTATTACCAATGGCTTATAGAGATGGCATGAAGGCATATACAGATAATGGAAAAGATTTACCTGTTAAGCAAGGAAATGGAATTATGACTGTGATTCCAGTAGAACAGGGACATGAGACGATCAATCTTAAATATACGCCCCCTCATATATGGAAATTGATTATTATAAGTATTATTGGCATCATCTTAAGTTTCATATTTACAAAATGGCTTAACCCTCAAAAACAAAATAATTAATATAAAAAAGAAGCGATTCCTTTTAGGAATCGCTTCTTTTTTATAACTTTTATACTGATTAACGAATTTCTTTAATTCTAGCAGCTTTACCACGTAATTCACGTAAGTAGTATAATTTAGCACGACGTACTTTACCGCGACGTTTAACTTCGATTTTTTCAATTTTTGGAGTGTGTAATGGGAATGTACGTTCCACACCAACACCTGAAGAAATCTTACGTACTGTGAAAGTTTCTGAAATGCCTCCACCACGACGTTTGATAACTACACCTTCAAATACTTGGATACGTTCGCGTGTACCTTCAATAATACGTACGTGAACTCTTAAAGTGTCACCTGGACGGAATGAAGGTAAGTCTGTGCGTAATTGTGATTGTGTTACTGCTTCAATTAATTTGTGATTGCTCATTATTTTTTCTCTCCTTCAACCTATGTTCTTGCCTAGACAAATATATAGCAGCGGATCATAGTGATTTTCGTGTGTCGCACACTTAAATTATGTTAGCACACTGTCATTCATTTTTCAATTGCTTTTTATATCTTTCTATAATATCTTTATCTTTGTCTGTAAGTGGGTAATCTGCTAATAAATCTGGACGCTTTTCCCAAGTACGTATAATTTTTTGTTCATGACGCCATTGATCAATATTGGCGTGATTGCCTGATAATAATACTTCCGGAACATCCATGTTTTTGTATAAACGCGGTCTTGTATATTGTGGAAATTCTAATAGGCCATCTTGAAACGAATCGTCTTCATGGGACTGTTGATTTCCTAAAACACCTGGTATTAATCTGACTATAGCGTCAGTCATTACCATTGCTGGTAGTTCCCCACCTGTTAATACATAATCTCCCATAGAAATTTCATCTGTCACAAGATGCTCACGTATACGCTCATCATACCCCTCATAATGTCCACAAATAAAAACTAAATGCTCTGCTTGACTCAGTTCTTGCGCAATTGCTTGGTTAAATGGCCGCCCTTGCGGACACATTAATATCACACGTGTGCTTTCTGTTTTTTCAATACTATTCATGGCATTAAAGATAGGTTCAGGTTTCAGTACCATGCCTTGACCACCGCCAAACGGATAGTCGTCTACTTGATTATGTTTATTTTCAGCAAAATTTCTAAAATCTACAGTATTAACTTGTAACATCTCTTTATCTTGCGCTCTTTTTAAAATTGAGTGATTTAATACGCCTTCAAACATTTGCGGAAACAATGTTAAATAATCAATTTTCATTATTCTAACAACCCTTCCATAGGCGTAATGTCGATGCGTCTACCTTCCACATCTATACGTTTAACAACATCTTCTATATAAGGAATAAGGTATTCTTTATCGCCTTTGACGACCCACACGTCGTTAGCACCTGTCTCAAAGATTTCTATTACTCTACCAATTGGCGTTTCTTTATCATCGAACACAGTACACCCGATGATATCTGAATAATAATACTCATGTTCGCCTAATTCGATTTCTTCATGGTCACGTTCTTGTAAAAGTGTTTCACCTTTTAAATATTCAATATCATTAATGTTGTTGATATCTTCAAAAGTAAGCATATGTAATCCTTTATGCATACGATAAGACGCGATTTTTAATTCTAATGCCGTTCCATTTTGACGTTCTATCATGACAGATTCACCAGGTTGAAAGCGTATATCAGTAAAATCTGAATGGGATTTCACTTTTACTTCGCCTTTTATACCATGTGTGTTAATAATTTTACCAATTTCAACTTTCATATATGTTCCTCCGATAATATCCGTGTATCAATTATTTTGATAATTGATTTCATCTTTACTATAACTTAAATTATTATAACATGAAATATTTGTATTATTATAAATCATTATAATTGCTATGATATTAAAATATCGTTTCTACATCGTCAATATGCTTTTTAGACTATTTCAGTGTGAAAATGAAACAGAATAGCAATCCGATTTTTTCTAAAATTTCATGATACTATCCTGGAAATTAACTAGAAGGCATCACTTGGGTTAGACAGATTACATGAACTAAAGCACATGGATAAGTAGTGCTTTATCAAATACTGCCAATATAATATTTAAGGCTGAGACACTTTTTCATGCCCCAGCCTTTACAAATTTTATATTTGTGAATAATAACGACTATTTTTGATCGTCAAATTTTTTCAAGATACCTTCTCTTGATAAAATGTTGTGTACAGTGTCTGTTGGTTTAGCACCGTTTTTTAACCATTTTAATGCTAATGCTTCATCAATTTTAACTTCTGGAGCATTCACATTATTTGGGTTATATGTTCCAATTTGTTCGATGTTACGACCATCACGTGGCGCACGAGCATCTGCTGCTACGATACGATAGAATGGATTTCTTTTTGAACCTAAACGTGTTAAACGTAATTTAACTGCCATTTATATTCTCTCCTTTAATTTTCATAGTTTTTATTTTCTACAAGAAATAATAATAACAGTAATTAACTACTTTGTAAAGCGTTTCTTCTTTACCAATATATATTTTTCTAATCATAGTATCCCTACACTTAAACTTTACCGGGTTGAAACAATATTGACATCAGGCTTGAAAAGATATACATTGAAAACAAATGAAATCATGCACGCACTAGGGGTGTTTTTTAAACTGAGATGAGATTTACTCAAACCCTTTGAACCTGATCTAGCCAAGACTAGCGAAGGAAAGTGTTAGAAAATAACGATGATATTTTAATATCTATAATCTTTCATCTATATCTTTTTAATACACAACTTCCCTAGTGAAGATTGTGTATTTTTTATTTAATATATTATTTTAGGAGTGAAATAATGCGTAAAACAATTCTAGTAACTGGTAGCAGTAGGGGGTTGGGCGCAACGATTGCAAAAACTTTAGCTGCTCAAGGCCACAATGTGATTATCAATTATGTTCAGAACGAAACTTTGGCAAAGCAATTGGTAAATGAAATCGGAAATGACCTTGCGCTTGCAATACAAGCAGATATCACTGACAGAGCACAAGTTGATCAGTTAATTGCGACAGCATCCACTCACTTTGGAAAAATAGATGCGGTTGTGAACAATGCACTAGTAGGGTTTAAGTTTGACCCTACCTCTCAAAAATCGTTTAAAGATTTATCTTGGACGGATTACCAACAACAAATTGATGGTACATTAAAAGGCGCTTTTAATGTCACGCAAAGTGTTATTCAACAATTTATCCAAAACAAATCAGGAACCATCCTATCAATTGGAACAAATTTATATCAAAACCCGGTCGTCCCCTATCATGAATACACGACAGCCAAGGCAGGCTTAATCGGTTTCACAAGAAATATCGCTGCCGAATTAGGTCAATATGGCATCAATGCTAATGTAGTTTCTGGCGGCTTATTAAAATCTACAGACGCCAGTGCAGTAACATCAGATGCAGTATTTGATTTAATTGCACAGACTACCCCATTACGTAAAGTTACATCTCCACAAGACGTTGCAAATATGGTTGCTTATTTAGTTACAGACCAGGCCAAAGGTATAACTGGTCAAAACTTTACCATTGACGGTGGCTTAACAATGAATTAAAAATAATTGAGGAATGGAGGTCGAAGTAATCAATGACACATACACGACATCTCAATATTGGTGTTTGAATTTATGGCTGTGGTCATCATCAAGCTGCTTGGCGTATGCCTAAGTCTAGCATTGGACGCATTAGTGATATAACATATTATCAATCATTAGGCCAAATAGCAGAACAAGGAGTATTTGATGATGTGTTTTTTGCAGATAACCAATCTTTCCCAGCTCAATCTGATAGTGATATGCCAGCATTTTGGTTTGATCCTTTAATGAATTTAGCAGCAATACCACAAGTTACTTAAAATATCGGATTAGTTGCTACTATTTCGAGTACTTTTTCTAATCCGTTTACCGTCGCAAGACAATTATTAAGCCTTGATTATATGAGTCATGAACGCGCAGGTTGGAGTTTAGTCACATCTATGTCAGATTTAGAAGCGGCTAATCACGGTATGTCCAGACTACCTGACCATCATGAGCGTTATAAAAAAGCAGATGAATTTGCATTCGTAACAAACCAATTATTAGAATCTTGCCATGTTTCAGATTTTTTGGGTAACAAGGAAAAAATATTTTAGTAAATAGTGATGGTATTAACGCTATAAATTATGAAGGACACTATTTCAATGTACAAGGCCCTTTAACTACGCCGAGTAGCCCACAAGGTAAACCTGTCGCAATGCAAGCTGGCGCTTCAGATTCTGGCATTGCTTTAGCTACTAAATATGCAGATGCTGTTTACGCTGTAGCATGGAATGCGAAACAGGCTACGATTTCAGAAAGAAGTTAAATTGTAAATTAACACAAGAAGAAATAGATTTAATTGGTACTCATTTGGATAAAGAAATCGAAGATTTAAATCATTACATTGAACATGAAAAATCTACTCGGTTAAGAAAGCAAACACGTCAAAAGCGAACTGAAATCAAAAGATATAAAAAGAAATTCGCTGCTTAGTCAGAACGAAAGTATAAATATAAAACACAAAAAGCCATACTCCAAGATAGAAATAGTTATTCTAAGACAGACCATGATGCGACTTTCATGAGAATGAAAGAAGACCATATGAAAAATGGACAACTTAAGCCAGGATATCATTTACAAATAGCGACAAATTCTCAATTTGTTTTATCATATGATGTGTATCAAAATCCGACAGACACAAGAACAATGATTCCTCTTTTAACTTTAATTAAAGAGACCTACGGTCATTTACCTGAATATATTGTAGCTGATGCTGGTTATGGTAGTGAACCTAATTATATGGCAATTATAGATGAATTTAATCGAACACCGCTCATAACTTATGGCATGTTTATTAAAGATAAAACTAACAAATATAAAAGTGACATTTTTAATACTCACAATTGGGAATATGATGAAATCAATGATGAATTTATTTGCCCGAATCATAAAAGACTTGGTTTTAAAAGATATGCCTATCGCCATGATAAATATGGGTTTAGGAAAGATTTTAAATTATATGAATGCGATGATTGTTCAGAATGTCCACTGAAGAACGATTGTATGAAATCAAATTCACAATCGAATAAAAAATAATGAGAAATTATAACTGGGAATATTTCAAAGCCCAGATCAATCAAAAGCTTTCGGAACCAGAAACAAAAGAAATCTACAATCAAAGAAAAATGGATGTAGAACCTGTTTTTGGATTTATGAAGGCTATTTTGGGTTTCACTCGAATGTCGGTTAGAGGCATAAATAAAGTCAAAAGAGAACTGGGCTTTGTATTAATGGCACTTAATATAAGAAAAGTAGTAGCTCAACGAGCTAACTATAATCAAAACAATAATGAAAAAGGCAATTTCTATATTATTTCAATAGAAATTGCCTTCTCTCTTGTCCAAGAACTTTATGTCCCGGCCTCAAATTTTTCTTTTAAGCGTAGGTATTGATATTCCATACGTATTCGTTTAATCCATTTGGTTGGTCTTTTAAGCAAACATTAAAATGGCAAGTTCATACCGTTAAGCATATTTTCCATTTGTTTACGTTTACCTTTTTTGCCTTTACCGCCACCAGAAAATTGTTTCATCATTTTCTTCATCTCATTAAATTGTTTCATTAGTCTATTGACTTCTTGGACAGTTCGACCAGAACCTTTAGCAATACGTTTTTTACGGGATACATTCAATGTTTCTGGATTGTTACGCTCATTCGGTGTCATAGATTGAATAATCGCTTTGATATGGTCAATTTGTTTTTCATCCATATTTAAATTGTTAACACCTTTCATCTTGTTCATACCAGGAATCATTTTCATAACATCATCTAACGGGCCAAGATTTTTCACTTGATCTAATTGTCCTAAGAAATCTTCTAATGTAAATGACGACGTACGCATTTTCTTTTCTAAATCTTTGGCTTTGTCTTCATCCACATCTTGCTGTGCTTTTTCAATTAAGCTTAACACATCACCCATACCTAATATACGTGATGCCATACGTTCTGGATGGAAGGGTTCTAAGCCATCTAATTTTTCACTCATACCAACAAATTTAATTGGTTTTTGTGTTACCGCTCTAATTGATAATGCAGCACCACCACGTGTATCGCCATCTAATTTAGTCAACGTAACACCTGAAACCTCTAACTGTTCATCAAAAGATTGGGCGACATTAACTGCATCTTGACCAGTCATAGCATCCACAACAAGCATAATCTCATCTGGTTGTGTAATCTCTTTAACATCACTTAATTCTTCCATCAATGCTTCATCCACATGTAAACGACCTGCAGTATCAATAATCACAAAGTCTAAATGTGCTTCTTTAGCATGTTTAATTGCATTTTCTACTATTTGTTGCGGTTTTACTTGATCTCCTTCGCTATAGACAGGAATATCAATTTGTTTACCTACAGTCTGTAACTGATCAATCGCAGCTGGACGGTAAATATCTGCTGCTACTAATAAAGGTTTTTTGTTATATTTTTTACGCATTAATAATGCTAATTTACCAGCGGTCGTTGTTTTACCTGCACCTTGTAAACCAACCATCATCACTACTGTTGGTGGTTTATTAGCCATCTGAATTGTAGCATTTTCGCCACCCATCAGTTGTGTTAATTCTTCTTGTACAATCTTAATAACTTGTTGCCCAGGTGTTAATGATTTCATTACATCTGAACCTAAAGCTCGTTCTGATACGGTTTTGACAAAATCTTTTACAACTTTAAAGTTAACATCGGCTTCAAGTAATGCCAGTCTGACTTCTCGCATCATCAATTTAATATCTGCTTCTGTCACTTTTCCTTTGCCTCGGATTTTTTGCATCGTCCCTTGAAGACGATCGGACAGTCCTTCAAATGCCATATCAATACCCTCCTTTATGTGTTCTATTATTCTAAATCTTCAAGTGATTGAAGATACTGTTTTATTTTTTCTGGATCATTAACGTATTGTTTCATTTGTTCATATATATTTTGACGTTTTTCAAAGTTTTGATAAAGGCCTAATTTAGCTTCATAATCTTCTACTAAATCACCAGTTCTTCTTATGTTATCATACACTGCTTGACGGCTCACATCAAATGTATCAGCAATCTCGCTTAAAGAATAATCTTGTAAATAAAATAGTTCTAGGTAATTACGTTGCTTATCCGTTAATAGTGCTTGATAAAAATCAAACAAATAATTCATACGTATTGTTTTAATTAAATCATTTTGGCTCATCTGTATGCCCTTCATTCTGTTCATTACTATTATCTGAATGATCTTCAGATTTATCTGAACTATCAACATTTTGTTCGATCATATCTGCAAATAATCCATATACATAACTTTCGGGGTTAAATGGTTGTAAATCATCTAATTTTTCACCTAAACCTACATACTTAACTGGTATTTTAAGTTCATTACGTATCGCTAATACAATACCACCTTTTGCAGTACCGTCTAATTTAGTCAACACAATACCAGTTACATTGGTAACTTCTTTGAATGATTTAGCTTGAGATAATGCATTTTGTCCAGTGGTTGCGTCTAAGCAAAGTAAAACTTCATGTGGTGCCTCAGGTACTGCTCGACCTATGACACGTTTGACTTTTTCTAATTCATTCATTAAATTAGATTTATTTTGTAAACGACCTGCAGTATCACAAATGAGAATATCCACACCTTTACTTTTAGCTGCATTAATTGCATCATACATAACAGCTGCTGGGTCGGAACCTTCTTTTTGGCTCATTACCTCGACGCCAACACGATCTCCCCAAATTTTGAGTTGTTCGATTGCTCCAGCTCTGAATGTATCACCAGCTGCAAGCATTACTTTTTTACCTTCAGCTTGGTAACGATGCGCTAATTTACCTATCGTTGTTGTTTTCCCAACACCATTAACGCCTACCATTAAAATAACATTTAATTCTTCGTTTTCAATGTTCATAATCTCTGAATGTTCATCATCTTGGTGGTATATTTCAACGATTTTTTCCACAATAACTTCTCGTAAATCTTCTGTTTCAGAAATATTACGACGTTGCGCCTCTGTACGTAACTCTTCAACAAGTTCCATTACTGTATTAAACCCAACATCTGCAGTAATTAACATTTCTTCTAACGCTTCAAAGAAATCTTCATCTACTTTACGGTATCGTGCAATTAAACTATTTAATTGTTCTTGGAAATTCTCACGTGATTTTTCTAAACCAGCTCTAAATTTTGCTCCTAATTGTTGTGCTTCAATTTCTTCAAAATCTTCAATTGAGATTAAGCCGTCGTCATCAAAATCTGCTTCTTTTAATTTCTTGGGTTTTTTATTTTTTTCTTGTGGTTCCTCTGATACTTGAGATTGTTCTGCATCTAATTCGGATTGTTGCGCTTCGTTTAGCTCGTCCTGATTATGTTTTTCTGTAGAAGATGTAAATTTATCCTTTAATCGTTTGAAAAAGCTCATACTTGTTCCTCCTTCATGACCTCATCAATAGTGTTTAAATTGACACTTACTAATTTTGATACGCCTGATTCCTGCATCGTTACACCATATAAGCAATCAGAGAACTCCATCGTGCCTTTACGGTGCGTTATAACAATAAACTGAGTTTGACTCGACAATTCTTTTAAATATTGTGCATAACGTATCACATTGGCCTCATCTAACGCAGCTTCAACCTCATCTAAAATAACAAATGGCGCAGACCTTACCTTTAAAATTGCAAATAGCAAAGCAATCGCACTTAAAGCACGCTCACCGCCACTTAATAGCGATAAGTTTTGTAATTTTTTACCAGGAGGTTGTACGATAATATCTACACCTGCTGATAAATAATCATCATCTGTCAGACGTAATTCCGCCTGTCCACCACCGAATAATGATTTAAATACTTCTGAAAAATGGCTTTGTACTGCATGAAAGGTAGTTTTAAATCTATCTTTTACCTCTTTATCCATTTCTTCTATTAGCTGTTCTAAAGTTGCTTTAGCAGCTCTTAAATCTGCACGTTGATCATTTAAGAATGTGTAACGTTCATTAATTTCTTCAAACTGCTCAATTGCATTTAAATTTACAGGACCTAATTCTTCGATTGACATTTTAGTTAATTTAACTTTTTTACGCAACGATTCAATGTCTTCTTCTAAAGTGTATAATGTGCTTGCACGTTCATATGTCAGATGGTATTGCTCACTGAGATGATCAATCGCATGGTTAATTAATACATCTAAACGAGATTGCTCAGCTTTAATGTCTTGGTAACGATTTTCGATTGATAAAATATCTTGGTTTGCTTCTTGTAATTTCTGTTCTGTCACTTCGATTGTATCATTCAACGATTGTCTTTGTGATTTAACAGTTTCTAAATCTTCCGTTAATTGGTTCTTATCACTTTTACTTTGTTCAATGTTGTTTTGAATTGTTTTAAAAGCTTTTTCCCCGGTCATTTCATCCGAATTAAATAATTCAATCTGTTCTTTTAGTTTTTGCTTTTGATCTGTGAGTTGTGTCAGTTGATTATTTAATCTCTTTTCAGATTGTTTTTGAGCGCTTAATCTCTCTTTAATCACTGCTAAATCAGATTGTTTTTGATGTAATTTTTGTTGTATTTGCGTTGTGCTTTCTTTACCTTCTTTAGACAGTTTTGTATAAAGATGGATGTCGCCTTCTAATTTTTGCAATTGTTTTTTAATGATTGCTAACTGTTCTTTTTTTTCATTTAATGTTTGCTTACTCGTTTCGCTTTGGTAGCCATCATTTTTTTCAAATTCAAATTCTTCGTGTTCATTTTTTAAATGTGCTTCTTGTTTACGTAATCTATCCAGTTCTAAATCATACTCATGAGCACGCTGTTTTATGGCATTATAATGTTGACTTGTATCAAAATAAGTATTACTTAACGCCTCAGATTCTTCTTTAATAGCTTGAAATTGCTTTTCAAATGTAACAGTTTGTTGCTGGTAATCCTCTAATTGGGCACGCATAGTCGAAAGTTCATCTTTTTGAGATAGTATGCTCTTTGTTTTACGTTCGCCACCACCAGTCATTGAACCTCCGGGATTTACGATATCTCCTTCGAGCGTTACAATGCGTGTGCGATAACGAATTTGTCTCGCTAATTCATTGGCATTTTTTAAATTATCTACAATTATTGTATTACCAAGCAGGTTTTGGATAATATGTTTATAATCCGCTTCAACTTGTATCGCGTTTGATGCAATATTGATAAACCCAGTAGCGTTTTCCGTTATATTTAAAATATCATGTGCTACGTGACGTGGTTGAATAACATTTAATGGTAAAAATGTCGCTCTACCGAGTCCGTTCTGTTTTAAATATTGTATTGCTTGTCGGCCATCCTTTTCAGAATCTACAATAATATGTTGTAAAGAAGCACCAAGTGCCGTTTCGATTGCTTTAGTTAAATTGGATGGCACATTGATTATTTCTGCAACTGCGCCTCGTATACCAGATAATTTATTGTTTTTAGCCTTCAATATATGTTTTACGCCATTAAAGAAATAACTATATTCTTCTTGTTGTGTTGCTAAACTATCAATACGTGATTTTAATTTCTCATTAAACCTATAAGCTTGGTGTAGCTTTTCTTCATGCTCGTTTTGTTGATTCTTTAGTCGTGTTAATTTCTTTTCATATTCGGCCAAATGATTTTCCGCTTTTTTAAAATCTTTATGCGCGATCATACTTTGTTTCTCTGTTTCGCTAATTTGATTTTGAATGTTTTTTAATTCTTTATATGCATCTAATAGTCGAGAATCAAGTCGAGATTGCTTATTTTCATTTTCTTGAATTGTATGTTCTAAAAAGCGAATGTCATTATTAACATCTGATTGTTCTGATATAAGTTGGTAATACTCATCTTTAATTGCTTCTAATTTTTCGTCATGTTGTTCATCAGATACATAGAGTTGTGATTCATATTGTTGTATTTCTTCATTCAACGCTTTTTGTTTCTCTTTTAACTGCGTAAGTTGTTCTTTCGCATCTACTTGCTCTTGTTGGATATTCGTAATTTGAATCTCGAGGCTTTCTTGTTCTTCTTCAAAACGCGCGTTGGTTTGTGATTGATTTTTTTTACGTTCTTCCAACACATTTAATTGACCAGCAAATTTTTCGACTTCTTCTGTTGCCTTAACGAGTTGGTAATTCAATGATTCTATTTTTTCATCTAATTGCTGTCGTTCAGATTTATATTTATTTAGTGCTTGTGTGTGTTGTACTTTTTCTGCATCTTTTGCAGCTTGTTGACTTTTCAAATGATTTAAATTTTCATCGAGCTCATGAATATTTTGGCTATATTGTTCAATATCATAAACCGTTACTAATACATCACTTTTTTCCATTTCATTAGATAAATGTTTGTATTCTTTTGCAATTGCCGCTTCCTCTCGTAAAGGTTCGACGCGACCTTCTAAATCATACAAAATATCTTCTACACGTGTAAGGTTATCTTCTGTTTGATCTAATTTTTGAACAGAATTAGCTTTTCTTTTTTTATATTTTAAAACACCCGCAGATTCTTCTAGTATTTGTCTTCTATCAATTGGCTTAGCATTGAGTATTTCATCAACCCGACCTTGAGATATAATACTAAATGCTTCTTTACCTAATCCTGAATCTAAAAATAGTTCGATAATGTCTTTGAGCCTTGCACGATCGTTATTTAAATAATATTCACTTTCTCCACTGCGGTATAAACGACGTGTCACAGCCAGTTCTTGTGTATCAACATTTAACTTACCTGAACTATTGTCTAATTTTAATCTTACTTCAGCAAAATTTTGAGCTTTTCTATGTTCAGCACCGGAAAAAATAATATCTTCCATTTTAGCACCACGTAGTGATTTAGCAGATTGTTCGCCTAACACCCACTTGATTGCATCCGTAATATTACTCTTACCACTACCATTAGGTCCTACTATTGCTGTGACGCCTTCATCAAACTGTACGTTGGTATGTTCAGCAAATGATTTAAAGCCAAAGGCATCAATTGATTTCAAATATACCATGCTATTCTCCTTTAAAGTGTTTCTTAGGTGCGGGATAGAAACTGGGGCTTATATATGCAAATATAAAATTAGTAATTGTGACTAGTTTGAAGCACTTTATATCAAACTTTAAAGTACTATTGTAAAAGAATGCCTTCTATAGCTATCCATCTTAAAGTTAACATCGTTTATGTGTATACTTAGAACTATGTAATACTCTTAGCTTAAGCGTTTTTCCTAGTCATCAATGCCTCAGGAAGACAACGAATTTTTTAAAAAGTTTAAATTTCTGTCTTAACCCCATCTACTCATCCTCGCATAATTAACGTGTCAATAAATTTGGTACAAATACGCTTAAATCTCAACATCTATTGTACAGTTATAATTTAATATTATATTCCAGTATTTATAACAAGTTCATTATGATTCGTCTTTTAGAAATACTTATACATTCGTTTATTTTTACTAATGTTTAATTAAATTTTATTTATCATATATTATGAAAGTTTGCATTAATGTTGTATAGTTCACACAATGCTTTACTATTTGTTATTATAATTCTTTATTTTTCAGAAGTTTATAAGCACTTTCTGCAGCTTGTTGTTCTGATTCTTTTTTCGTTTTGCCTTTGCCTAATGCTACAGGCTTGTTTTCTAAAATAACTTCAGAAGTAAATAAACGGTGATGTGCTGGTCCTTCCTCATTTACTAAACGATAAGTTACATCACCTTTATTTTGTCGATGCACAAACTCTTGGAACTGCGTTTTAAAATCAACGACGCCATCTAACTCATCTTCTTCTACAAATGGGAATATAACATTCTCTGCAAATTTCCACACCGACGTTAATCCTTGGTCTAAATATAGTGCACCTACAAATGCTTCAAAGGCATCTGATACAAGAGAGGGTCTTGTTCTGCCTCCTGTTTTTTCTTCCCCTTTACCCAATAAGATTAGGTCATGCAATTCAATTTTATTTGCGAATATTACAAGTGAGGGCTCACAAACAATTGTCGCACGCATTTTCGTTAAATTACCTTCAGGCAACTCTGGATATTTATCAAACAAATAGCGTGAAACCGTCAATTCTAATACCGCGTCTCCTAAAAACTCTAAACGTTCATTATGTTCTAATCGATTCATATTAAAATCATTAATGAAGCTCGAATGTGAAAAGGCTTGTTGGTATAAATCCACCTTATCAAAGGGTAAATCTAATTCTTGCATTTTTTTAGAAAATTTTTCTTGGAATGCTTTAACCATTTCCATTTTTTTATGATTCGCCAATACATTTCCTCCTCAGTCAATCTTAATTTTGATTGTACTTATGCATTTACATTTTACGTGAATTTATTATAAAACTAAAGGAAAAACTGTTAATGATGCGCTATTTTATCCATAAATAAAAAGCCCAACAGGTGTTATATTTTCTAGTAAGCAATTTTGCCTAAACTTCCTATGCTAACCTCTAAATCATACAGAAATAGGTGGCAACGTTTCAAAAACAACAAATTTTTACTAAATTCTTTTTAAAATAAAAAATCTGAGCCGTAAAATCCACGACTCAGATATTTGCTCATTATTTTTCCATACTATTGATAAAGTTAACTGCATCACCAACAGTGTTGATTTTTTCTGCTTCTTCATCTGGAATTTCAGTACCAAATTCATCTTCTAATTCCATAACTAATTCAGCAATATCAAGTGAGTCAGCGCCCAAATCATCTTTAAATGAAGCATCTTGAGTTACTTTTTCAGCGTCAACACCTAAGCGGTCAACGATGATATCTTTTACTTTGTCGAAGTTTTCCACGTCGATTCACCTCCTTTAAAAAGTCTATAATAGACTTTTATATTTTCCCATGTTATCAATCGAAATACAAGTAGTATTTAATGAAATGGGGTTGTTATAAATATAATTTATTGAACCACAATTTTTTAGATGCTTTTCAATTAAAAACGAGTATTGAATGCATCATATACCTTAGAGCATGCCATACATTTTCAAGTCACTTCAAGTGATACAAAAATGATTTTCACGTCGTCTGGCATATTATTCCATAAACATGCCACCGTTAACGTGTATCGTTTGACCAGTGATATATTTCGCTTTATCTGATGCTAAAAATGACACAGTATTAGCGATATCTTTATCCTCTCCGAATCTTGATAATGGAATTTGTTCAAGCATTTGATCTTTAAGATCTTCACTTAACGCATCAGTCATATCAGATACGATAAATCCTGGCGCGACAGCATTCACTGTAATATTTCTTGAAGCAAGTTCTTTGGCTGCTGATTTTGTTAAGCCAATCACACCTGCTTTTGTCGCTACATAATTAGCTTGTCCAGGATTTCCTACTGCCCCAACTACGCTGGATAAATTGATAATTGATCCGCTTTTTTGTCTTAACATTTGTGGCGTTACTTTTTGGATACAATTAAATACGCCTTTTAAATTAGTATCAATAACGTCATCCCATTCACTTTCTTTCATGCGCATTAATAAATTATCTCTTGTTATACCAGCATTATTAACAAGTACATCCACTGTACCAAACTGACTAACAACTTCTTTAATCATTGCTTTTACTTCATCACCATTTGCAACGTTAGCTTGAATCGCAAAACTTTCTACACCTTTTGCTTTGATTTCTTCTACCACAGCATCTGCTTTTGCTTTATTCCCAGCGTAATTAACAACAACATTGTAGCCTTCCTCAGCTAATTCAACTGCTATACTACGGCCGATACCTCTAGATGCTCCAGTTACTAATGCATTTTTAGTCATTTTCATTCCACCCTTTTACATCTTCTAATGTTTGAATTGAAGTAAGTTTTACATCTTTACTTAGCTTTTTAATTAAACCTGAAAGTACTTTACCAGGCCCAATTTCGATAAAATGATCAACGCCTTGGTCGATTAACCATTTTGTTGAATCTATAAATTGAACTGGAGAATACAATTGTTTAATCATATTATCTTTAATTGTTTTAGCATTCGTTTCACCTTTAGCGTTTACATTTTGAACGACTGGAAATGATGCATCACGCCATTCAAATTGTTCAATATAGTTGGCAAAGTCTGCTTCAATCACTTGCATCATTGATGAATGGAAAGGACCAGATACTGCTAAAGTCATCACGCGTTTAGCACCCATGGACTTCCCTTCAGCAGCAAGTTTATCGATCAATGTTTTATGGCCTGAAACAACAATTTGTCCAGGCGCATTTATATTCGCTGGTTCAATGATTTCATCATCTGTCGAAAGTTCTTTACAAATTTCATCCACCTCATTGTAGTCGAGACCCAACACAGCTGCCATACTACCTACACCATCTGGAAAAGCAGCTGCCATGAGTTGCCCACGTTTGCGAACAATTTTCACCGCATCTTCAAAATTCAATACACCACTTGCTACTAAGCTTGCATATTCTCCTAAGCTATGTCCCATCGTATAATCTACATCAACGTGCTCTAACGCGTTTAATAATGCTATACTGTGAGTTAATAAAGCAGGTTGTGTATTTTCAGTTTGGCCTAATTTGTCTTCAACATCTTCAAACATAGTTTCTAGAATATCAAAGTCCATTTGCGCTTGAGCTTCATTAAGAATAGACGTAGCTTTTTCATCATTGTTAAATAAGTCGTTAGCCATACCAACTTTTTGTGATCCTTGTCCTGGGAAAATAATTGCTGTTTTACCCATTTTCTGTCCCCACCGTTTCTCTCATTGTATTTACAATGCTTAATTCTCCAGCAACTTTAGCTTGACGAATCGCTGAATAAAATGCTTTTGCATTTGAACTACCATGCGCTTTCACGACAATACCATTTAACCCTAACAATACTGAACCGCCATACTCGGCATAATCCATTTTCGAAGTTAAATCATTCAAATCTTTACGCAACACAAGCGCTGCTAATTTGTTTTTAAAACTACTCAAAAGCGTAGATTTAAGCATTTTTCCTATAGATTTTGCTACACCTTCTAGATTTTTTAGAATCATATTTCCAGTATAACCATCTGTTACAACTACGTCTGCAGCATCATCCATTAATGCTTTAGCTTCAACATTTCCAGAAAAATGAAAACCTTGTTGTTCTTCCATTAAGTGATATGCTTTTTTAGTTAATGTATTTCCTTTTGCTGCTTCTGTACCAATATTAAGTAATGCAACAGAAGGTTGTTCAATATTTCGGATTTTTTGTGCATAAATATTACCTAATTGTGCATATTGTAATAAATGCTCTGCTTTTGCATCAGCATTTGCGCCTACATCCATAAATACGAAACCTTTACCTGAAACAGTTGGTAAAGTTAATACTAATGCTGGTCTTTCAACACCTTTTATTCTACCTACGATAAATAATCCAGCAGACATTAAAGCGCCCGTGTTTCCTGCTGAAACACAACCGTCCGCTTCACCAGATTTCACCGCTTCTGCCATACGCACAATTGAACTATCTTTTTTTCTTTTGATTGCTCTAACAGGTTCGTCTTCCATTGTTATCGCTTCTGTACAGTGACGCACTTCCACGCGTCCGTGGTTAATGTCACATTTATTTTGGTCACCGAATAATATTATTTCTAAATCTTTAAAATCTTTGACCGCTTTTTCAACAGCTTCAAGAACGATGCCAGGCGCATCATCGCCACCCATCATGTCGATAGCTATTTTAACCATTTTGTTCATCCTCACTTGTATAATACATTTTAAAAGTACCCTTAAATACCAAAGTATCTTTGACGTACGAACATACTTTTATCATGAAATATTTATTTGTTATTTCAACAGCCTTTGCTTCTGCACGTACTGTATCATTTAACTTAACTTGTTTTAAAAATGTAACGTTACTTTCTTTAGTTAACACAACTGGTTTATGTATAAGTGCCACACATAGTGAATTAGCTTGAGCAAATAATACATGCCCTCTAGCAATCTCATTTCTAGTAAATACTGAATCTTCATCAATATTAATAAGAGAGATCGCTTGATGATCTGGTTCTACGTTGATCACATCACCTATGATTTCACTTCCATCAATAGATCGAATACTTTCGTGATTTTTTCTAGCAACAGATTTAATTCTTTTTCTTAACTCGGGAATATTTAAGTATGTACGATCCAATCTAATTGTTTGAATACTGACCGAAAAAAGAATACTCAAATCAAGATCCGTAATAAAGGGGTTTTTTTCTATTTCTTTTTTAATTGCCTCACGACGTTCCTGTTTTTTTAACTTCATAGTATTCTATCTCCCTATTTTTAGTACCAAGTCTTAAACATTCCTAACATATCATAACACTTTCTATTTCAATTGCTCAACTAAAAACGTACTACTTTTTATCATTCTATTTACTCAATTCTCAGTTCTTTCATTTCAAGCTTTATTTTAATAATTTCAAAAATAACATACAAACCACAAAGTTTTTATGTTAAATTAAATAAAAATATAATGTTTAATTAAAAAAGATGTATTTTATATATTAAATAATTTCATTAGAAATAATTGATTATTCATTTTATAACAAAGGGGTTAAGAACAATGAAAAAAGCAATAACAAGCACGCTACTCTCTGCTACATTATTCACATCTACTTCGGCCTTTAGTTTTGCAAAAGAAACAAATAGTGTGGTGCCAGAACAATTGGAATCATCAGACTCAACACATATTTCTAACCATACTGATGTAGAAAATTACTTACAAAATAACGCCTCATCTATCATTAATCGAAACCAGAAAACTAAAAATGAATCAATCAGTAAAAATGCGTTTAAACAATACAAAGTAATCAATAAAAACGTTGACACCACTGGCGCTTCACATTATGAGTTAAAACCAAAAATCAATAATATATTAGCGAACGATAGCACCATTAAAGTACATGTGAATCAACAAGGCAACGTCTCACTTATAAATGGGCATATCCATAGACAGCACATTGACATTAAAAACAAAGCTAACATATCACCATCCAAAGCTGAAAATTTAGCTTTTCAAGCAATTGGTAAACAAAAAAATGAAGTTAAAAATCTAAAAGGTTATAAAATTGTAACTCAAAATCAACTAGATATTAATAGTGAAAAAGGCAAATTAATACATAATATCGAATTAAATTATTTATCTCCTAAAGCCGCACGTTGGAAGATACAAGTCGATGCGAGCACCGGAGAGATTATAAAAAAACAAAACCTAATAAAACATGCAACAGCAGAAGGTTCTGGCACAGGCGTTAATGGTGATAAAAAATCTCCACTTTACTTAAGCAATGACAACGGACAATATTCATTAAACGACACAAGCAAAGATACTCATATCGAAACCAAAACAGCGAATGAAACTACAGATCAGTTTTCACCAATCACCCATGATTCAAATAATTTTGACAAAGATATTCAACGCGCAGGCGTCGACGCACATTTTTATGCAAACGAAGTTTATGATTATTATTTAGACAAATACGATAGAGAAAGCTATGACAATAAAGGCGCAAATATTAACTCTGTCGTACATTATGATAAAAATTATAATAACGCTGCATGGACTGGACAATATATGATTTATGGCGATGGTGATGGTAAAACATTTAATCCACTATCAGGGGCTAAAGATATCGTAGGGCACGAATTAACACATGCCGTAACAGAAGAAACTGCTAATTTAGAGTACACAAATCAATCAGGCGCTTTAAATGAATCATTTTCAGACGTATTTGGCTATTTCATCGATCCAGATAACTGGCTAATGGGCGAAGATGTTTATACACCGAATCAAGATGGAGATGCTTTAAGAAGCTTACAAAATCCAGAAAAATATGATCAACCAGCACACATGAATCAATTTTATACTGGAACTGATGATAACGGGGGCGTACATATTAATAGTGGCATTCCAAATAAAGCTGCGTATCTTACAATCCAATCTATTGGCAAAGATAAAGCAGAACAAATTTACTACTTAGCATTAACGCAATATCTATCATCAAATGCTGAATTTACAGATGCAAAAATAGCATTAAAACAAGCTGCCAATGAACTATATGGCAAGAATGGTAACGAATCAAAAGCAATTGAACAAGCTTGGAATGATGTCGGCGTTAAATAAATGAATATATTTTCATTAAATAATAAACAGCAGTGTAGCACTTTTAAAGCGTTTCTACACTGCTGTTTGAAATATATGAACTTACTACATGCGCATTGAACGCTTAATCAAAACTCGTATATAGCAAATTATTCTCGACAAATGTTCTAAGTCGTTCATATTCAGGTTCAAAAAATATACCTGACTGAATAAGTTCTGCTGCTTCATCTCTAGCTACTTCTAGCATTTTATAATCTTCTACTACATTCGCTACCAAGAAATCTGGCAACCCGCTTTGTTTAACACCAAAGAAATCACCAGGACCTCTCATTTCTAAGTCACGCTCACTTAACTCAAAACCATCTGTAGTTTGTGTCATTATATTCATGCGTTCAATACCTGTTTCAGTCTTTGGTGAAGCAATTAATACACAATAACTTTGTTGTTCACTTCGTCCAACACGACCTCTTAACTGATGCAACGTTGATAACCCAAAACGATCTGCATCGTAGATCATCATAAATGTTGCATTTGGTACATTAACGCCAACTTCAACGACTGTAGTAGAAACTAAAATATCAATCTCATGATTACTAAACTGTTGCATCACATGATCTTTTTCTTCAGAAGTTAATTTACCATGAAGTAAGCCTACTTTATTTGAACCATAATAAGCTTGCATAGATTCAAATAATGCCACGACATTTTGTACGTCTTCCAAATGTTCGGAACTCTCTATTAAGGGGCATATCACATAAGCTTGTCTACCTTTGTGCAATTCAACGGTCATTTGGTGCAAGACACTTTCATACGCCTCATGCTTAGACCAAGACGTAATAATAGGTTTTCTTCCTTTCGGTAATTGCTTAATTGATGAAACATCCATTTCTCCAAATACAGAAATTGCTAAAGTTCTAGGAATAGGCGTTGCAGTCATAAATAATACGTTAGTCATAGCGCCTTTTTCTCTCAATAGTTGACGTTGGTTAACGCCAAATCGATGTTGTTCATCTGTAATTACAAGCCCAACGTTGTTAAATACAACATCGTCTTGTATTAACGCATGTGTCCCAATGATACAATCTATTTCATTGTTTTCGAGTTGTTCCAATAATAATTTCCTTTTTTTACCTTTAACTGAACCTGTTAATAAGGCAATGTTCATTCGATCACCAAATATTTCAGCTAAACTTTCAGCATGTTGCTCTGCAAGGATTTCAGTAGGTACCATCAATGCAGATTGATAACCAGCTGTTTTTAATGCATACATACAAATAGCAGCCACTACTGTTTTGCCTGAACCTACATCCCCTTGTAAAAGCCGATGCATACGAAGCGGAGCTTTTAAATCTCTAAAGATTTCATTTACACTTTGTTTCTGGGCATCAGTCAATTCAAAAGGTAAATCTTCTATAAAATTTTTAACTAAATGAATATCATAATCAATTTCAATTGCTTCATCCGATGTTTTCTCGAGTCGATTTAACCATTGCATTCTTAATTCGAACATAAATAATTCTATAAACGCATATGTTCTTCTTGCCCTTAATAATGATTTCTTGTCAGGTGCCATATGCAATGTTTTAATTGTATCTTCAAGCGTTTCAAGTTTATATTTCTGTCTTAATGTTTTAGACAGCCACTCATGGATAGTCACATGATCTAACACTTGACGAATCATATCGCGAAGCGGTTTTTGTTTAATACCTTCTTTAATGCGATAAACAGGTTCAAATTGCGCACCCTCTATGACTTGTTGGTTAAAGAACATTCTGTTCCCATTAATTTCTTGTTTGTTTCTATTCCATTTCCCTTTAATTGTAATCGTTTGATGTAGCTCAATTTTCTTTTTTAAATAAGGTTGATTGAAGAATACGCATTTTACAGCAATATTATTAACCATTAAATGGACAGTTAACTTAGATTTGTTTCTACCAAAAAAAGCGACAGTAGGTGTGGAATAAACTTCCCCAACAACTGTCACCATCGCTTGATCTTCTGCCTCATTTAAGTCAACTACAGTATTATCTTCATAACGCGTTGGTAAATATAAGATTAAATCCTCTACTGTATAAATATTTAATTCATTTAATACCGATAAGCGTTTTGGACCTAAACCTTTTATTTCAGCTAAAGGAAATGGACTTTCTATTAAATTGACTTTTGACATTTTAATCACCAAATATTTCTTGTTTTAAACGCTGCCCTGTTGGTGTGCCTGCTAATCCGCCACGCCCAGTTTCACGTAATGCAGAAGGCATTGTTTGACCAATCTTATACATTGCTTCAATAACTTCATCCGTAGGTATTCTAGAAGTTACACCTGCTAACGCCATATCTGCTGATACAATAGCATTAGACGCGCCAGCAGCATTTCTTTTAACACATGGTACTTCTACTAAACCTGCTACTGGATCACATACTAAACCTAGCATATTTTTCAAACAAATTGCAAAAGCTTCAGAAGATTGTTGAGGTGTGCCACCTGCTAGTTCAACAGTTGCACCTGCTGCCATGGCAGCTGCCGAACCCACTTCCGCCTGACAACCTCCAGCTGCGCCTGAAATAGAAGCATTATTTGCAACTACAAATCCAAAGGCGCCAGAGCTAAGTAAGAAGTTCAACATATCTTTACGTGTAGGCTCAAGACGGGGTTTTAATCCAAATAAAACACCTGGAACCACACCTGCAGAACCAGCCGTTGGTGTAGCACAAATTTTACCCATTGCAGCATTGACTTCATTTGTTGCCACTGCCTTACTAACAGCATCTAATAATGTAGGCCCTGCTAAAGATTTTCCTGTTTTTAAGTATGCTTTAATTAATACCGCATCCCCACCAGTTAAACCAGTCGTGGATGTTACACCTTCTAATCCTTCATCTAAAGCATTTTCCATCGTTTGTAAGTTTTTATCCATATGTGCATATATTTCATCTTCTGATAATCCTGTAACTTCCATTTCTTGCTCTAGCATCACTTCATAGATTTTTTTATTTTCTGCCTCACATTTTTCAATAAGCTCTTTCACGCTTTTAAACATTGATATCCCTCCATTAAGCGTCGCCCATGAGTGAGACTGTCACTACACCATCGACGTTTTTAATTTTTTCTATTATTTCATCATTTATAGCATCGTCTAATTCACAAGTCATCAAGGCTTGGTCACCTTTTTCTTTTCTTGAAACTTGCATACTCCCCACATTGATACTCGAATCACCTAATATATTAGCTACGCGACCAATCGTGCCAAATGTATCTTTATGGAATACTAAAAGTGCTGGGTAATTGCCACTAATTGCAATACTAAATCCATTAATCGCGACAACTTCTATTTTGCCACCACCGATAGATACGCCTTCTACAGAAATTTCTTTATCTCCATCTCGCATATTAATCATAGCAGTATTGGGATGAGAACGTTCTTCTGTCATTTCAATAAAATTAACTTTCATTCCAATGTCCTCAGCAGTTTCTATGCTTTTTTGGATTCGATCGTCATCTGTATCATAACCTAATAGACCACCAACAAGAGCAACATCGGTACCGTGGCCTTTATATGTTTCCATAAATGAACCATAAAGGTATATATCAACTTGTTTTGGTGTTTCATTGAATAAGTCTCTAGCCACTAATCCAATCCTAACTGCACCCGCTGTATGTGACGATGATGGACCAACCATTGTCGGTCCAATGATATCGAAAACTGTTTTATATTTCATAAATTATACCCCGCCCTTATTTTTAATTGTTCTAAAGTGTTGCGCTTACATTTTATGGCATCTATATTATTATAACAAGTTAACTTAACATAATAAACTAATTCTGGTTGTGCTGCTTTTAATTTAATATTACCCAAAATGGCACACCATTTTGAACAAAAATTATATATAAGTAAAGTTTCAAAATCATTTATCTTTACTAGCGAATTTTTCAAATGAAATGCACCGATTTATTATACACTTTTTTCAACAAGATAGGTTAAATATGACAACAATGTATTGCAAAAAGAAAAATATACGCAACTAGATATGATTATCTAATTACGTATATGGATTAAAATGTTATTTTTATCGACTCACTTAAAGCTATTCAACTGAAAACAGATATTGGTAAACGGGTTGATTACCTTGATGTTGGTCTATTTCTATATCAGGATATGTCGCTTCAATCCACGATTCAACGCTTGAAGTGATATCAGCATGCGCATCTTCTCCAACAATCATAGTGATAATTTCACTTTCATCCGTTATCATTTCTGCTAATAAGTTTTTAACTGTTTCAATCTGATCCTCATTACTTGTAATAATTTTATCTTCGACCAAGCCCATAAATGCATCTTTTTTAATCTCAACGCCGTCCACTTTTGTGTCTCTTACAGCATATGTAACAGAGCCTGACGTGACTATTTCTAATGATTCAATCATTCGCTTTTTATTGTTTGTCAACGTGTCTGCTACATCAAAGTTAAATAGTGCAGCAATACCTTGAGGTATCGATTTGGTTGGAATCACAACTGCTTCTGCTTCAACTATCGTCGCAGCTTGTTCACTTGCCATCATAATATTTTTATTATTTGGCAAGATAATTGCACGTTTACACTGAGATTGCTCAATTACTTTGACAATGTCTTCTGTAGATGGATTCATTGTCTGTCCGCCACTGATGATATGCGTAGCGCCCATCGATTTAAACAACTCTGATATACCTTCACCCATAGAAATAGCGATAACTGCAGTATCTACTGTTGTCATATCTTGATTTGAATCAACATTTTGTCCTTTTTGTTCTTTTTTAACAACTTCTCGGTGTTGTTCGCGCATATTTTCAACTTTTAATTTAATTAATTCACCATATTGTTGTCCGTAATTAAACACATCTCCAGGTTTTTCAGTATGTACGTGAACTTTTACAATTTCATCATCATTAATCACTAATAATGAATCACCGTATTGACTCATATCTTCTCTAAAAGTATTTTCATCAAAGAATTTTTTATTTTTACCAAAACGGACCATCATTTCTGTACAATATCCATAAATAATATCTTCCGTATTGATAACGCCATGGAAATCATGCGCTTCGTTCACTAAAGTATCTGTATCTAATTTTTGTGTTTCTGCACTTATTGTTTCTCCTTTTAAAGCTTTAAGAAAGCCTTCATATACTACTACTAACCCTTTACCACCACTATCTACTACACCAACTTCTTTTAATACTGGTAATAAATTAGGCGTATTTTCTAGAGAAATTTTAGCTTGCTCTATAATATAAGTCACTAATTCAATACAATCTTCTGTTTCTAGGGCTTTTTCTAGACCTGCATCTGCTGCATCTCTAGCCACTGTTAAGATTGTACCTTCTACTGGTTTCATAATTGCTTTATATGCTGTTTCAACGCCAGCCTTAAAACTGTCTGCTAGTTGTTGTGTATTAATTTCATTATACTCTTCTAAATTTTTACTGAATCCTCTAAATAACTGCGATAAAATAACACCAGAATTGCCTCTCGCTCCCATTAACAGACCTTTGGAGAATGTTTTGCCTAGTTCACCTATATGTTGTGACAAATTCTCTTCTACTGCTTCTCTACCAGATGTCATTGTTAAATTCATATTTGTCCCTGTATCTCCATCTGGTACTGGATATACATTTAATGAATCTACTAAATCTGCATGATTAGATAAATTTTGTGCCCCTTGGATTATCATTTCGGCAAATAATTTACCATTTATTTTGCTAACCATTACGTTATGTCCTCCTAGTTTTTCGTGCCATTATCCACTCGCACACCTTGTATAAATATATTAATTGAATTTATTTTTACTTTTAATGTTTGTTCTAATGTATATTTCACTGTTGACTGAACATTGCTTGCTACTTCTGATATTTTAGTACCATAACTGACAATAATATACATATCAACATCTAACACGCCATTTTCTTCTCTGACAACAATGCCTTTTGCATAATTTTCATAGCCTAATATTTCAGCAATGCCATCTCTCACTTGTTGTCTAGAAGCCATACCAACAATGCCATAACATTCTACTGCTTTACTACCAACCACTGAAGCTATTACTTCGTTCGAAATATCAATACTACCATAATCATTTGTGATTTCTAATGTCATTTTATTGGGCCTCCTAGTTTATGGTTCTTATTTTAGCTTTGATACTTATCGTTTTTAAATTTAAAAAACACAATATTTATCCACAGTTTAGAATTATACCATAAAATGAGTGTAACAAAAGCATAAGCATTGTAAAGAAATTTTTTTCATTTTATTGCCATATCCTTTTATATGTGGTACATTATTCAGGTATGTAGTAGATACGTGTATTTATATTTATTAAAGGAGGTACTTTCATGGGCAAACAATGTTTCGTAACAGGTCGTAAAGCTTCAACTGGAAACAATCGTTCACACGCTTTAAATTCTTCGAAAAGAAGATGGAATGCTAACCTTCAAAAAGTTAGAATTCTTGTAGACGGAAAACCTAAAAAAGTTTGGGTTTCTGCACGTGCTTTAAAATCTGGTAAAGTAACTAGAGTTTAATAAATATAATGCACGAAAAAGACCAATCCTTATGTGGAGGATTGGTCTTTTTTTATTTCTTTAAAATGACTTTTTTCATATTAATCTTTACTTTTTATCATTAGCACACTACCCTTAGTAATTGATACAATCCCTTGTGCCTTAATCAACTCATTAGATATGGTTAAGGTTGATCCTAATTGTAGGGACGCATGCTTCAATTCATATTTAAAGTTGGTTAATGAAATCATTGTAGGATACATTATAGGTATAAATGATATATACGGGTAATTAATATCTCGTTCAATATGATGCTCACCTGTAGATAAATATGAAATTTCATTTTGGTGATCGATTATTTTAATGGTAATTTGTTGTTGTGTATAGGCTGGTTTTTCTAGTATTTGTAAAGCGCCCATAAAATGATCTAAACGGCCGCCTGTTGCACCATATATATCAATCTCATTATAACCACAATCAATTGCTTGGCCGATACCTAGCGCTAAATCAGTATCGTCTTTTTCAGAAGCGTAAGGATTAATCGTGAGCTTATCTGATAAATAAGCTTTTTCCTCTTTCGTGATTGAATCAAAATCGCCAACTGCAAATGTTGGTATAATACCTGATTCGATTAAATTTAATGCACCTCGGTCAATACCTATCCAAGCTTCGTCTTCTTTTTTTTGTAAAATATTTTTGGGCAAATTTCGTTTACCACATAATAAATTGACTTTCATCGATTTCAACCTTTCAATATCTGAGTCGCTGATTGATAATCATCTTGTTTGAAGAAATAGGAACCTGCAACCAGCATTGTTGCGCCATGTTCTATTACAGATTTAACGGTTTCATCATTAATACCACCGTCTACTTCGACCTCAAATGTTAAATCAAGTTCTTTTTTGATGTTCGAAAGTTGATCAAGTTTGTCTAAGCTTTCTTGAATAAACGATTGTCCTCCAAAACCAGGGTTAACTGTCATTACGAGTACATAATCTACCATTTTCAACACAGGCGCAATGGACTCTACGGGCGTACCTGGATTAATCACTACACCCGCTTGCACATTTGCATTTTTTATTTGTTGAATTACTCTATGAATATGCGGTGTCGCTTCAACATGTACAGAAATCATATCTGCGCCCTGCTCTGCAAAAAGTTCTACATATTTTTCTGGTTCTTCTATCATTAAATGTACATCTATTGGCAAACGCGTACCTTTTCTTACAGCTTCTAATATAGGTAAACCAATTGAAATATTTGGAACAAATTGTCCATCCATCACGTCAAAGTGCACACCATCCACGCCCGCTTTTTCTAAAGCTTTTAATTCTTCTTGTAGCTGTAAAAAATTTGCTGATAATAATGAAGGATATAATTTTGCCACTTAATATCTTTCCTTTCTATTTGAAATTTCATTGAAAATTTGTAAATAATGTTCATATCTAAACTGCGCTATATTACCATTTTCTAATTCATGCTTCACATTACATTTGGGTTCATTGATATGATTACAATCTCTAAATTTACATTGTTCACCATATGTATTGATTTCCATAAAATAATGTTTTACTTCTTCTTTTTGAATATGATTAAAATCTAATGCACTAAATCCTGGCGTATCGGCTATATAGCCATTGTTTCGTTCAAATAATTCTACATGTCTTGTCGTGTGTTTACCTCTATTTAAAGCTTTAGATATATGTTGTGTTTCGATATTCAAATTTGGGAAGTATTTGTTTAATAATGTTGATTTCCCAACGCCTGATTGACCGCTTAATACAGCAAGACCGTCGCCCCATTGTGTAAAAACTTGATTAATATCCTCATCAATGCTAATAAATTGTGTTTTGTATCCCATATCTTCATATACTTTTAATAATTCTAAAATATTATCTTCCATTTTAGCTGATGTGATATCTCGCTTCGTTACTAAAATACGTGGTCTCATATGATAAGAATGAGCAATAACTAAAAACCTATCTAATAACTGAGTCGAAAAATCGGGCTCTACCGCACTCACCACTAATATGAGATGGTCTACATTACTGACTGGTGGTCTTTTCAATTCATTCTTTCGTTCATGAATATGTTGGATATAACCTTCTGTTATATTTTCAACATCGAAATCTACTACATCACCAACAATAGGAGAGATTTTATTTTTTCTAAATAAACCACGTGGTTTGGTATCGTACATTTCTCCACTGACGTCTACGCGGTAAACGCCACTTAACGATTTTATGATGCGTCCTGTTTTCACTTAGGCACCCCTTCTTTTTTAAGCTTTACTTTTTATATTATATCAAAGGCCTTTTAATTTAAATACGATTTAAGACTAATTCAGTTAAAAATTAAAATTTCAAATAAATAACAAAGCACTATTTCTACACAGTATCAGTAGAAATAGTGCTCTGTTTTTGTTGGTTAATATGCTAAATCTTTTTGCTCACATGTTTCAATTCACTAAAAATCGTAAGGGATATCTTTATCTGCAACGACTTTACCATCCACACGGATCGTATAACCCGCCGTTTCACCTTCTTCGATTGTCATAGGAATAGTGACTGTCTTGTCATCTTTTATTTTGAAACTTTGCGCAGCTGACGTTCCTTCATCATCTTTATCACGTACATATACCTTTACTTCTTGACTCTCATCATCATCACCAGTATATGACACTTGGTATGTTTCTGTATATTCCTTGGTTTCTTTTTTCTCATCCTTATCAGAATCTGATGAGTCATCATCCTCTTTTTTCTCTGAATCTTTGTCCTCTTTTTTCTCTTTGGATTCAGGTTTGCCTGTAGAAACTACAAATTCTATAGTAGATCCTTCGTCAACTTCTTTATCTTTCGGTGATTGGCTAATTACGCTATCCTTATCGACCGATTTGTCTGAACGTTTTTCTACAGTCACTACTTTAAACCCTTTTGATTCTAATTCAGATTTAGCAGTTTTAAATGATTTGTCCTCATAGTCATCTACATATATCTGTTTTATACCTAGTGATTCTGTCAATTTAATATTGCTATTACTGATTTTCACTCTTTCGCCTGGCGAGATATTTTGTGTTTCAATTAAACCTTTTGACACATTTTGTTTGGTATAAGATTGATCGACTTGTGCGTCATCGATTCCTAAATCTTTTAATTTATCTAACGCTTCTGATTTAGGTAATCCATATAAATTAGGCATTTCTGCTGTTTTAGGGCCTTTAGATAAAACAATATCAACTTTGCTGTTTTGTTCTAAACGTTCACCTTTACCTGGCGTTGTTTTAATAATTTTATTTTCAGGATATTTATCACTATATTCACGTGACGTTTTACCTAAATCTAATTTATTTTCTTTTAGAATGCCTTCTGCTTCTTTTTCAGTTTTGCCTATCAAATTGGGTGTTTCTAAATATTTATTACCAAACATGCCCATAGCCATAAATCCAAAAAGCCCAAATAAAAGTAACACAATGATCAAACCATAGAAAAACTTTTTCTTTTTAGACCTCTTTTTAGGAGGTACTGCATATAATTGCTCTTCATTCGTTTGAAAATATTGTTGGTTAACAATTGGAATTTGCATTGTTTGGTGCATATTTTTCGATTTATCTTCTTCGCGTGATTGGTTGGCAATTTCTGCTTTATTAATAGGCACAGTTTTAGTATCCGCATCCACAGAATAGTATCTTGCTTCATTCATGCGTTCTTGTGATAACACCGTTGATAAATCTTCTAGCATTTCTTTAACAGATTGATAACGTTCTGCTTTATTTTTTTCTGTAGCTTTAAGTACGACATTACTTAACGATTGTGGTACTTCTGGTCGTTTATCTGTAACGTTAGGCATAGGATCTTGAATATGCTTTATGGCAATACTTACAGCCGTCTCACCAGAGAATGGGGGATGACCTACAAGCATTTCATATAAGACAACACCTATGGAATAGATATCAGTGCCATTATCTGTAGAGTCACCACGAGCTTGTTCTGGAGAAAGATATTGAACAGTACCTAAAACATGGTTAGTTTGCGTCATTGTTGTTTCACTCAAAGCTTTTGCAATACCGAAGTCTAATATTTTTAACGTTTGATCACTATTTATCAATATGTTTTGAGGTTTTATATCACGATGTACAATCTTTGTATCATGCGCATGTTTTATTCCCTCTATAATTTGTTCCGTAAAATTGATAACAGTTTGGATATCTAAAGGACGATGTTGTTGAATATATTCAGACAAAGTGGGGCCTTCTATACATTCCATGACTAAGAAGAAATATTCATCATTTTCAGTAACATCAAAAACGTTCACTATATTTTTATGTGAAAGTTGTGTTAAATTATGAACTTCACGCTCAAAACGTTTAATCGTTTCTTCTTTCTCACCAGAAGGTATTCTAATCGCTTTAATTGCTACCTTTCGATTCAAAATGGTGTCATCAGCTAAATACACTATACTCATGCCACCGCCGCCAAGTTTTTTAATCACTTTATAACGTTCACTTATTAGTTTTCCAATCATACCTTATCTCCTTCGATTTCTGCTAAAACAATGCTCACATTATCATTTGTATCTTGAGACAATGCCAATTCAATAAGATTTTGACCATGTGTTTCTAAATCTGTTTCTTGCATTAATGCTTCTTGTATCATGTGGTTTCTTACAAAATCTGTCAGTCCATCTGAATTCAGAAGTAGAAAATCATAAAAATTCGTTTTTTTAACAAAAATATCTGGTGTAACAACTTTATCCGTTCCCATCACTTTTGTAATAATATTTCTTTGAGGATGGTTAAATGCTTCTTCAGCACTAATTTGACCTAACATAACTAAATGATTGACGAAAGAATGATCATTTGTAACTTGTTCAATCTCTCTGCTATTTACTAAATAGCCTCTTGAATCGCCTATATTAGCTACAACAACATATTCATCAAATACAAGTGCACACACACAAGTCGTCCCCATACCTTGATATTCAACATTTTCCGTTGACATTTCGTACAGTTCGCGGTTAATAGCTTTTAATGTAGTTCTTAGCCAGTCTTCAGCTTGTTTAGGTTCAATTAAATTTTCCTCTTCAAAACGACGTTGCAATTCGTTCGTCACAAATTGACTAGCTACTTCTCCTGCTAAATGTCCACCCATACCATCACACAGTACAAGTAATTGTTGTTCTGTTTGGTTATAGAACACACCACCTGCATCTTCGTTCTTATCACGATATTGACCTGTGTTAGTAAAAAATTGTGCTTTTAGCATACTATTACCTCGTTTCTACTTTTCGTTCCTTAGCTCTTAATTGACCGCATGCTGCATCAATGTCAGCACCTTGTTCTCTTCTTATTGTGGCGTTGATGCCTAATCGATTTAATTCTTTTTCAAATTTAAAAATATCTTCTTTTGGTGTCTTAACGTAATTTCTTTCTGGTACATGGTTTACAGGGATTAAATTGACATGACAGTTTAGTTTTTGAATCAAGTGTGCTAACTCTCTTGCATGCTCAACTTGATCATTGACGCCTCCAAATAATCCATATTCAAATGTAATACGTCTATTCGTTTTTTCCTGATAATAAGTAATAGCTTCCATTAATTTTTCAACATTATAAGCTCTATTTATAGGCATTAATCTAGAACGAATTTCATCGTTTGCACCATGTAAGCTGACTGCAAAATTAATCTGGATATCCTCATCAGCAAAATCATAAATTCTTGGTATGATACCAGAAGTTGACACTGTGATATGGCGTGCACCAATATTTAAACCGTTATCATTATTTACGATTTTCAAGAAATCCATCATTTCATCATAATTTTCAAATGGCTCTCCAATCCCCATAATAACGATTTGTGATACACGTTCCCCAGTTTCGTCTAATGCTTTCTGAACGGTGAGTACTTGAGATACGATTTCTCCAGCTTCTAAATTACGCTTTAAACCACCTAATGTAGAAGCACAAAATGTACAACCAATACGACAGCCAACCTGAGTCGTGACACATACAGAGTTACCGTACTCATGTCTCATTAGTACGGTTTCAATAGTATAACCGTCTTGTAATTCAAATAAAAATTTGATTGTTCCGTCTCGACTCTCTTGCTTAACTACTGTTGTCATAGCTGTCATTGCAAAGTTATCTGCCAATAATACTCTTAACGCTTTAGATAAGTTTGTCATTTCATCAATGCTATTCACTCGTTTTTCATATAACCATTCAAAAATTTGCTTAGCTCTAAATTTTTGTTGGCCGTGCACTTTTAACCAATTTTCCATTTCATCATATCTAAGTGAATAAATTGATTGCTTTTCGAAATCAGGAAGGAATTTATTTTTCTTCTTCTTTTCTGTAGTAATCATCGTCTATTGTTCCTTTCTTTTTATCCTAGTAATAAAAAAGCCATCAGAGTTAAAGTGCTGCGGCAGTACTTGTAAAGTTTTTACCTTTTCTCCACTGATTGGATGTTCAAATAGGTCAAATTCAAAATCTTTATTTTCTTTTAAAAATGTATAAATAACATTTTCATTTTCTAACTGTTCAATGGTACACGTAGAATAAACTAATGTGCCCCCTGGGCGTAAACTTTCTTTAACATTATTCAATATCTCTAATTGCATATTTACTAATGATTGAATACTTTGCTGACTCTGTTCATATTTTATTTCTGGCTTGTGTCTCAATACACCTAAGCCACTACATGGTGCATCCACTAAAATCTTATCATACACTTTATCATATTTTTGGGTTGCATCGTGATCAAAAGCAGAAATGTTAGATAATCGTAATTTTCGAATATTAAAATCAATTAAATCTATTTTGTGCTCATGAATATCAGTAGCGTCTACGTGTCCACTCCCATGAAGTGTTTCTGCTATATGGCAAGCTTTTCCACCTGGTGCACTACAAGCATCTAATACTAAATCTCCTTCTTGAAGATTCATGATTTCTGCTACAAACATAGAACTTTTATCTTGAATAGATACTAAGCCATCTTTAAACATTCGAGACTCAATAATCGGTTTCCCACTAATATGTAAACAAACCGTAATATCTTCGTCTTGCGTCACCGTATAACCATCATTTTCTAAACGCTGTATTGCTTCTTCAACTGTAATTCTAGTTAAGTTCACTCTAACTGTAGTAGTAACTTTAGTTAAAAACGATTGAGCAATTGCTTCTGTTTTATCAATACCGAAGTGTGTCGTCCAATGGTCAACGAGCCATTTAGGCAAACTATATTGAACCGCAATGCGTTTCTTTTCATCTTTAATTTCACTAAAATCAGGTAACTCACTGCGCATTAAATTCCTTAAAATGCCATTCACTACATTCCCGTTATGTGGACCACCTTTAAACTTTGCAATGTTAACAGCTTCATTGATAATCGCATGCTGAGGTACTTTATCTAAATAAACATATTGATAAATACTCATCCACAATAGCTGTCTAACCCATCCTTTAAGTTTTGTCCGTAGAAATGGTTTCAACAGATAATCAAGTGTATATTTTCTTTTTAAAGTACCATATACAAGCTCGGTAAATAAATTTTTATCTGCTCTGTTTAATTCATTATTTGATAATACTTCATTGATAATAATATTACTATACGCTTTATCATCGATAATATCTTGTAGTGTTTCAAAAGCTAATAATCTAACATTTGTTTCAATTGTCATGACAATACCTTCCCAACGAGCGTGCCTTGCACACCACTTAAATAATTAGCTGTAAGCATTCTTTTTTTACCTGCAACTTGAATATCCGTTAATGCGATTGCATCATTTGAACCAGTAGCAACGATGATAGCCTTCTTAGTCGTTTCTATAATTGTGCCAGGTTCACCATTTTTATCTTTTTCAATGCGAGAAGCATATATTTTTAAATTTTCACCATCCATGATTGTATGTGCAACTGGCCATGGCGATAAGCCTCTAATTTGATTGTAAATTGCTTCTGCAGACATTGACCAATCAATTTTTTCATCTTCACGACGTATATTGGAAGCAAATGTCGCTTCATCATCATTTTGGGCAATACTATCATTTGTGCCATTAATGATGGAAGGTAGTGTTTCTTTTAATAAATCCGCACCTAAAAAACTAAGTTTATCATGCATAGAGCCAACGTCATCTTGCACTTCAATATCAATTGCTTGTTGGGAAATGATGTTCCCAGCATCTAATTTTTTAACCATATACATAATAGAAATACCAGTTTGTTTTTCACCATCAATGATAGCTTGGTGTATTGGCGCACCGCCTCTATATTTTGGTAATAGTGATGCATGAACGTTGATTGCACCTAATTTTGGTGATTGTAATAATGACTCTGGCAGTAATTGACCAAACGCTGCAGTCACGATTAAATCAGCATTTAATGCAATTAATTCTTCCAATTCTTGAGATTGTGATAATTTTTCTGGTTGATAAACCGGGATTGCATGTTCAACTGCCACTTGCTTTACGGGCGGCGGTGTCAATTTGCGTTTTCTACCAACTGGTCGATCTGGTTGTGTAACCACTGCTATCACATTATGTTCAGCGATTAGCATTTCTAATACTTTTGTTGAAAATTCTGGTGTTCCCATAAAAATAATTTTACTCATAATCGAAATACGCCTCCATTTCTACCTCATTCAAAATTTTATTGGCACGTGCTGTAAATAGCTTACCTTCAAAATGGTCAATCATGTGCAATATCATGCGCGCAATATCATCATATGCAGTCATTTCTACTTCATTTCCATTTTTGTCATTACTTTTTATTACAATCATTTCACTTCTTTTTACTTCACCAAACACGCCGGGTAAAGAAACAGAGCCTTCTAAGTCAGTTACTGTTTTATCCGATTCACTTATTATTCTAGGATTGATAAGTTGTAATAAACCGTCTGCTTCCATATCTATAATAGCTACTTTTTGAGAAATACCTATTTGAGGTGCACATATTGCAGATGCTTCTACTTCATACAGAGTATCTTCTAAATCAAGTAATAATTGTGCTAAACTTTCATCAAACAATGACACATCGGGTATCTTTTTTTGTAATATTGGGTTTTTTCCCGAAACAAGTTGCTTTATTGTCATTTAATTAACTCCTCATAAAAATTCATCACATCATTATAACTTATTTTAGTTGAATTTGCATCAAGCTTCGTTAAAATAACAGTTGCGTTAAAAACATATTTTTATAAAATGAGTTCGTTGCGCTGGCCCTCAAGGATGACTAGAAAAAATAATATAAATGATATGGGACTTGCACAAGAACTAATAAGGCTAAGTGAATTACATGAGTAAACTCATGTATAAAACCCTGGGACTTAAATATCCATCCTCAAAATAAAGGACTCATCTGTATTAAAATGGAGGAGTCCTTTTTATATAAAAATCTCACGATTTTAACCGTGCATGCATACCTGGGCGTGGTTCGTGCCTGTAGTCTCTCACTCATACTATTCCCCAAGCGTGAGCACGTTGAAAATCGTTACAAAATATGTGTTTTAGCACAAAAAAATAAGGCCCTTTCGTATAATTTAATAAACACTACTAAACTAAATCAACGAGGTGCCTTATGTATAAAGATTATAATATGCCTCAACTTACACTACCAATGGCATTTTTCATAAACGATAGCATTGAAATCATGTGGCTTTCGCAAAATCTGCCTCTTTCTTATAAAACGATTAATCGTTTTCGAATTCAGAGCTGAGACGTTATTTACGTTTCATTCTCTTTTTAACACTATAAAAATAACCGTAGGCGTTTTACACAAAACAAGCCCTCGGTTAATTAAATGGATCATAGTGATAATTTATTAATTTGTATGCCAAACTCGTCATAGTTAAATGGATCCAACCAATTTTCAAATTTCATTCTATACTCGGACCATTCACTCGCTAACATGGAAAGCCAACACGTATCCCTACTTCGCTTTTTATAAATAGTATGGTTTCTAAATATCCCTTCATATTTAAAGCCAAGCCGTTTTGCCGCTTTAATAGAAGCTTCATTCAGCGCATCACATTTCCATTCGTATCTTCTATAACCTAAAGTGCCAAAAATATAATTTGCTAACAAATAATGTACTTCTGTCGCAACGCACGTTTGCTTCATTTTATTAGCATAATGTATATGGCCAACTTCAATAGAAGCATTTTTCTCGTTAATTCTAAGTAGAGATAACATACCAACTACATCTTGGTCACTACGATTAATGATAGCAAGAAAATACGGATCTTTCGTTTGTATTTTAGCATGAATATAAGATTCAAAAGCCTCATAGTTTTGGGGTTGTTCATCAGGTAAATAGGTCCAATTAGGTGCATCTTCGTTTGCCTTAAAGTGATGATATAACCGTTTAATATGGTGTGAAGATAACTTTTCTAATCTACAATATTTCCCTTCTAATACATCAATTGTTGGTGCTTTTGGTAATTCAAACTCTTTTAAATCTTCTCCAATAGGTTGATTAAATTTATTAACTCTCATTTTTGTACACCCCACTAAGCATATTTAAATTATTAAAAGTATAACATTTATGAGGAGCAGTAGGATTATAAAATATGAAAGGCAATCGCGATTACTAAAATGAAATATTTTAAGATAATAAACATAAAAAGTTATAATAACTTCAAAGTCATAAAGGGCGCCGCTTATAATACATCTGACTACCGCTATAAACTCATATTAAAAAGGTTTTATTACGTTCATTATTCTATATTAGACAAAATCGATTTCAATAAACCAGGAAATTGTTGTTCTAATTCTTTAGATTGAAGCTGACTTAATCGCTTTGTTCCTTTTATAAATAAGTGGTATACAGACTGATGCATTACACATTGAAGCTGAGACATTATATTTTGGCCTCAACTCCTTTCTGATTCAACTATTTATCATGATACGTTAATAAGTTACATCTTACTTATTAACAGCATTAGCTATTTCACTATGCATTAAACATTTCATTCTCTTTTAAATCCAAAACAATACCCTAATTTCTTGATATATTTACGATTTTTCACCCATTAAAATGCTTTGCTATTGTATATAAAACATCAATACCATTAAAAATATCTTGTTCGACAATATCAAATTGAGGGTGGTGGTGGTTGAATTGATGATCTGAACCTACATTTAAATAAAGTCCTTCGTTTCCTAGCTCTTGCACTCTTTCAATAAAATAAGTTGCATCTTCGCTGCCGGAAGGGGTGGTTTCATCTTTAGTAATATTCAACTCACTCATTACATTTGAAATTAATTGATATACCGTTTCTTTTAATTTTTTTGAAGGTAGAATACTTGGCGCTTCCCCCACTTTATTTTGAACGATGTTAACGTTAAACATATTTTCAATACCTTTAATGATATCGGTCACACGGTCGTTCATAAATTGGTTAACTTCGTTATTCATACCTCTTACTTCAATTTCAAGTTTCACTTCATCCGCAATAATATTTCTACTCGAACCCCCATTAATTTTACCCACATTAATTCGAGAGTCACCTTTTTCATGTCTTTGAATCGCATATAATTGTTGAATAAGTGTTGCTGCTGCCAATATCGAATTGCTACCATCTTGTGGGTTAGCACCTGCATGACTTGATTCACCATATATAAATAAATCATATTTCGTCGAAGCCATAAATCCTTCTATTGATGTAATGATCTCATTGGATTTTCCATTTAGACCAATGTGCGTCGCAAAAAAGTGATCAACATCATCTACAACGCCTTTTTTTACCATAGAAAGGGCCCCACGCACACCTTCTTCAGCAGGTTGAAATATAAGTTTAATACGGCCCTTGTTTAAATGATTCAAATTTATTAATTGCGCTAAACCAATACCCATGGTCATATGAGCATCATGGCCACAAGCATGCATAAACCCTTCATGCTTTGAAATAAAATTTGCTTTATATGGCTGATGATGATTAGAATCACTTTCTTTAATGGGGAGAGCATCGATATCAAACCGGAATGCCAGCGTTGGTCCTGGTTCTTCAAATTCTTTTGTCGCAACAATACCAGTTAAACCATCTTTAAATTTTTCAATTGTAAAATGATTTTGTTCTAAAAACGCAATGTGTTCATTCAATACGGTGTCATTTGGTCTTCCCATCATATATTGAGTATCCATCACTGCTTCACCTATCTCCAAATCAAAATTTAATGATTTTAATATATGATATAATTCATTTGCTGTATTGATTTCCAAAAAACCTGGTTCAGGCAAAGCGTGTAATTTCCTTCTTAATTGACTTAAATATAATCTTTGATGATCGTCTAATAACATTCAATCACTCCTTTATTTCAATTCTCTTGTAACGCCGGGCCCTACTGGTAAACCAGTTATATAGAAAAACGCGACTAAAACAATCCATGTGGTTAAAAATGATACAGTGTAAGGTATCATTAATGATATTAATGTACCAACACCTGCTTTTTTATCATATTTATTTAAAAACGATAATATGACAACAAAATAAGGATTTAGCGGTGTGACAGTCGCAATAGAAGAATCAGCCACTCTATACGCTACTTGCGTGAAACCGGGATGTATACCAAGCTGCATAAACATCGGAACAAAAACTGGCGCTTCTAATGCCCACTTTGCTGAGCCAGAAGTGATTAAAAAACCAAGAAAAGCAGTAAATATAATATACATAATAATTAATGGAAATCCCGTTAAATTAATACTTTTTAGAAACTCTGCACCATTAACAGCAATCCAAGTAGCCATATTAGACCATTAGAAAAAGCTAATAAATTGAGCTGCAGCAAATGCTAAAACAATATAACCCGATAAGTCTCGAACAGCATCTGTCATATATTTACCAATATCATGTGTAGTATTAATTTTTCTATCAACAATACCAAAGGTAATACCTAATATTAAAAACAGGACTAAAATAATGGGGACGATACCATCTATAAATGGCGAATTTATGATTGAACCATCGTCGCCCCGAAGCGGGCTGTTGGGTATAAATAATGTAATAATGATTGCTAATATATAAATTGAAGCAGCAATCAATGCACTAATCAACGCTTTTTTAGCAGTTGGAGATGATTCATCTACTTCCAAATCTTCGACTTTTTTATTATATTTACCTAACCGTGGTTCAATGATTTTAGTCGTTACCAACCCACCGACAACCGTGAGCGCAAACGTAGATACAATGTTAAAATACCAATTTGATACTGGTGAAACACTCATACTTGCGTCAATAATCGATGCCGCTTCTGTACTAATACCTGATAATAGCGCATCTGTTCCTACCACTAATAAATTTGCAGTAAAACCCGCTCCTGCTGCGCCAAATCCAGCTGCAAGCCCTGCAATTGGATGTCTACCAAGTTTATAAAATACAATTGCAGCTAATGGAGGGACTAAGATCATTGCTGCATCTGATGCAATATTTCCCATAATTCCAACAAATACGACAACATATGTCACTAATGAAGAAGGAGCTTTTGTAATTGTTTTCCTAATTACGTATTCTAATAGTCCTACCTTTTCTGCTAAGCCTACGCCTAACATCATAGCGATAACAATTCCTAAAGGTGCAAATCCAGTGAAGTTTGTTATTGTATTTTTCAACATGTATTGTAAACCATCGCCTGAAAATAAATTTTTAACTTCTAACGTTTTTTCACTACCTGGTGGTTTCACAGTTGCACCGAACATATTAAAAATAAAGGATAGTATAACTACTATGACTGCTAAATATATGAATAGAAAAAATGGATGCGGTAATTTATTTCCTAAATATTCTACTTTATTTAAAAATTTACTTTGCTTTTTCACTTTCTCTGCCATTCAAATTTCCCCTTTGTTTGTCAGAATATTCTGAAATACATCACTATATTTCAATGATTAAACTATAACGTCGACGGTTGGACGTGATCTGGTATAGGGTTTTTATAAGGATGTTTTTCTAATTTTTCCTTATGTTCTTTTTGAATAGATTTTAAAAGATTTTCATCTTTTAAAATATGCAAAGCCGTATTAGCCATAATCCTTGCAGCCCGAAACATCCCTTTAAATGCATAGGTAGATGTCCCTTGCGAAACCATTTGCCAAGTATGTAAGGGTGTTCCCATTGCTTCAGTAGTACATGTACATTGAGCTGTTGGTGCGACCCAACTCACGTCCGCTACATCAGTAGAGCCCATCATCGGTTTATCAGAAATAACGTAATCGTTAACGATACGACTTAGTCTTTGGTGGTCTAATTTATTACTGTCGCTTATAACCCCGAAACTTTGCAACATATTTTGCGCATTATCTTTTTCTGCTTGTGTTAAAGATTGCCAAATGTTTTCAGCAAAATTTAATTCATTTTCAGAATATACAATTTCTGATTCTTCTTCTTTTAAATAGTGGTACATAATTTCTTCCATTTTTCTATTAGGAGAATAATCAGAACATGCTTTATCAATTTCTATTTCACACTCAGTACCTGTCATTAAGGCTGCACCTTGAGCAATATTTTTCACTCTTTCTAACAATTCATTGGCCCCTTTTAAATTTTCAGCACGAATCAAATATAAAACTTCAGCGTTAGCTTGAACTACATTAGGCGAAATGCCACCTGTATTTGTCACAGCATAGTGTATACGATTAGTATCAGGCATATGCTCTCTTAAATAATTCACACCAACATTCATTAATTCAACAGCATCTAACGCGCTTCTTCCCAATTCTGGTGAATTTGCTGCATGTGAACTGATACCTTTAAATCGAAAATAAATTTGAAAATTAGCTAGTGATTTGTTGCTCATGATGGCATTGGCTGGTGAAGGGTGCCAGCAAAAAGCATAATCTAATGAATCAAATACACCTTCTCTAGACATAAATGTTTTACCAGAGCCGCCTTCTTCACCCGGACAACCATAATAAATGACAGTACCTGGCAAGTTATGCGACTTTAGGTACGCTTTGGTTGCAATAGCGGCCCCTAATGAACCTACACCGAGTAAATTATGACCACAGCCATGACCGTTGATTTGTCCATCAATAGATTGTTCTTCATCAATAGATTGTTCTTCATCAATAAGCGGTTTTTGACTTAAACCCGATAAAGCGTCAAACTCACCTAAAAAACCAATAACTGGTTTTCCATTACCATATTCTCCTTTAAAAGCAGTTTGAATGCCACCTAAATTTTGTTCAATTGCAAACCCTTCTGCTTCAAGAACCTCTAACAATTTCCCTGAAGATAAATACTCCTCAAACCGAGTTTCTGGATGTGACCATATGTATTCACTAGTTTTTGTTAACGTTGATTCTTTTTCTAAAATAATATTATTAACAAACTTTTGATGATTTGTATTATTCATAAAACCACTCCTTTTTATAAATTAATAATATGTTATCATTATAATTTATAAATAGAAAGCGTTTTCAAATACGATTTATGTCATTATCTTATAGTTTAACTAAAAATAAGGGGGGCGGGATAAAAATGAAAATACATAACAACGCTTGCTTTTCACTTTGTATTTCTTAACCTCAATCTACTTTAAAATATATTATAATAACGTAAGTTGCTCCAATTAAAAAATGAAAAAGACGAGACAGAAATCAGTTTTTGTTAAAAGATTTCGCCATCTCGTCTACGTATCGTTGGCTAGAAATAAATGGTTTTGTTATAAATACACACTATGTCATTCGTCAACGCTCAATGTTATATATAAGTCTGGAAAACGGTTGATATACCTCAGACTATTTTACATACCTTTAAAAATTAGAGGGGGGACTTGAATTTGATGCTTAACCAAGTAAGTCTTCTGATGTTGTATTAAAAAATTCTGTTAAAATTTTAACATCATGTTCTGATAACTTGGCTTGCTTGCTTTCTACACGTGCGATTAATTCAGTGCTTAAACCAGTGTTATAAATAGATGTTAAGCGATTCACTAATTCATCTACGCTTAAACCAATTGCTTCTCTATTACTTATTAAACTCATATCAAGACCTCCAACCCGTTTGTATTCACACTGTAAAATGATGATTCATTATGCTTTTATAATCATATGGAACCACATTACATATACGATTATCTATGCTGCCATTTTATATTGAGCTCCTTAGTATTCAATATAACTGTATTATCTATTAAAAGCAAACACAAATTAATTCCATAATTGAAATATTTTATATTTTTATAAAAACGGTGTAAATACTTTTTGTTATAAGTTGTAATAAGTCATTTTTGTAATCATAATCAAAAATGGATTTTAAAATTGATTTACTTCACTATTTTCTAATTCAATTGTCATTGAAGATGCGTTTTTAATAAAACCGATTTTTGAATATAATGGCGCTGCTTGGCTAGAAGCTTTTAAATTTACTACACTTATATTTTCTTCTTTACATTTCGTAAGCAATTGATCTAGTACATGTTTCCCTAAACCTAATCCTCTATATGATTTAATCGTGTATACATTAGTAATGTATCCCTCAACACCAGTATAATTATCATAAGCTGGTGGGATTTGTTGAAATACAACTGCTCCTGTTGATACAATTTGTTCATTCTCTATTAAAAAAACTTGATAAATATTATTTTGCTCAAAAACATTTTCAAAATATGCTCTCATATTATCATCAATATTTTCAGTTGCTGGCATACCTTGATCTAGTAATTGTTCTTTTCTTAATTTAATAATTGTTTCTATGTCTTTTTGATTTGCAATACTCATCTCCATATCTATTACTCCTTTATAAAAAAATATGAGCAAATAAATTTACTACATATAAAAGCTATATTCAACCATTAGATTTCAAGTTTAATAAATAAAAGAATGGAGTAATCAACCAAATTAAAATTTTGTATTAAAACAAACTTAATTTAAAATAGCCATATGCTTTATAAATATATATTTATAAAGCCATTTAATATTTCACAAGCAGGCGTTTTAAGCATAGGGCAAACCTTTTATTTTTATCTCAATGAACCTAAATCATAGATAGGGTAAAGCATTTAGACATATCTAAATTAAAATTTTATCTTAAACGTTCAATAGAAGGGTATTGTATTACTTGCTTTTTGAATATCTTTCGTATAAAAATATTGCTTACCTTTACCAGTGAAGGCAGGCATTAATATCAAATTCGCTTTTGCGTTGTATAACCATTCTGGGTTGACACCAGAATTTAAAATTTCTTGAAATTCTTGAAATTCTTTATTCCAATCCAAATTTACTTTCATTATATCACCTCGATTCCCATTACGGAACGCTTGTTCTATTTTTAAAATTTAAAAAACAGAGCAAACGCTAAAATATTTACTCTGTTTATGACATATACATATTAAAATTTTCACAAATTATTTTTTAACTTTATCGACTAAATCGTTAAATTTATCTTTGGCGTTTTCTGCCGCTTCTTTCACTTTACCAGAAGTTTTATCTTCTTTACCTTCTTGTTCTAATTTTTCATTACCAACTACATTACCTGCTGTTTCTTTAAGGTTGCCTTTAACTTGTTCAAATTTACTTTCATCTGCCATGTTTCATTACCTCCTAAAAAATAATTTTGTAAACAAGATTAATTAAAATCTACCACATAAATATATAATCTAAACATAAAACAATCCAATTTCACACAATTGACAAAATTCATAAAATAAATGTACGCATATTATATTGAGTTCGTCTATACTTCGTTTCAGTTTTTATATACATATTTATATCCTTAACATTATCTTTTACTTCTTTAAAAAAGGGTTAGTTATCATGTTATTATCAAATGGACAAACTGCTAACTAAGAAGTAAAAGCATAGTTAGTAAAACAGTCTATCCTTTTGTTTACCCTTAATTAAAATTTAACAACCTTAGAAACCCTTGAAAATACTGTGATTGAACTGCTTACACCGCTAAATTACATCATCATTTGAGAATTATTATGTTATTTTTACAGGTTTCTATCATTTTATAAAAAGACTGTTATATCAGTACTTTTAGAGTACCTTAGTGATTATAAGTTCCACTAGTTTTTAATGCTTTATAAATAATCTGCCCTTTTTTTGCCCTTTAGATTATACTATAAATAAACTAGACGAAATGAGGAATCTTAGTATGAGTATGTGGTTTTCTATAATTAATATTATACTAGCTATTATTACAGTTGTTTTAACGTATGGTAATTTAAAAATAATGGGGAGGGATCTTAGAGACAAAAAGAAATTTAAAGTTTTTATAGATTCGAAATTTATTGTATGTGATGTTAAAAGTTTGAGCGATGTCCCCGATAATAGTTACATCACTTTATTATTAAGTAATGTAGGGGACAACACTTTAATATCTGCTGACATAGAAATACCTGAAGAAAAGAAAGTACGTTCTGACCAGAGGATAGGCACTTTAAAACCTTCCCATTCATATTCATTTTATTTTCCGATTCGAGATGTATTAACAAAACATCTACTATCAAAAGAAAATAAAACAGAATACAAAGTATCTTTTAAACTTTCTTATTTCAATAAATACTATAATACCTATTTGAATGAAAACAAAAAACTTTTAGTTACAATTGAAAATCAGATAATGGAGACCGATAAGGTTATTATCAAAACAGACAATTTATATATTGAATCTAAAAAGAAAAAAGAATGTCGAAGTGAATAGAAAAATTCCCACCTTAATTGGTGGGTTTATTCTAATCTTTATACAATTTTGAATAATCATTAATAAGATCATCGAGGTTTTTATATGTCATTTTATTAAATTGTTTATCTAAAAATTTTATTCTTTTTTTTAATTCCCCTAATTTGTCTTTAAAGAATTGCGGATTTTCTTTTATTATCTCTTCTACTGATACGCTTTTTATAAATGGTTCACCCTTATAATCTTCTACAGGATATTTAACTTTATTTTCTCTGTCAAAAATTTGTGTACTCCATGAATAATGTGATGTTGGTGACAAATTGTCATCTATTGTATTCTGTATTAATTTTTTTGTGTCGCTAAATGAAATTGGTCTAAAAAAGAAGTCTTCTAAACTATGTATGTTAAGAGTGAGGTGCATTACGTCTCGATAGATTACAATTGAAGATTTAGATAAATTTTCATCTTTAACTTTTTTTGAAACATCACTTATTTTTTTATATTCATCTTTTATTTTTTCAATGTTTTTAGGGTAGAGAGCTTTAGAGCCATACAATAAATCACTTATTTTATTTATATGCTTTGGAATTTTACCTATCTCTTCTAAAATTTTGATATTTGTATCCATGTTTTGTTGTAAATCATTCATTTTAATTTGTTGTTTAAAAAGTTTTCGTGATTCACTACCTGCAATCCTAGCACCAATGTATGCACCCAAAAAAGTAGTGACTAAACCCATGATACCTATAATAACTTCTAATCTCTCATATTTTTTTAAAACACCTATACCAATGAAGTTTAAAATTAGAATCACTATAAGTACTCCTATAAAACCAGCAATCAACATTTTAAAAAATAGTTTTATTTTAATCACATCCTTATTTTATTATATCGCACATTATTTTATCTCTACAATATCTTTTAAATTAACTTTTCGTAATATAGTTTCTTCATATAAATAAAGTGATCGTTCATAGTTATCTACCTTGTGAATGTACCCTTCTATATTTTTAATATATCCATCTTCATAATAACTAACAGTGATCACTGGGTCATGGAACATTTTAAATACTAAAGTATCATTCAACTCGCTTAACTGGTCATCGCTTAATATAGGTTTATCTATTTTGTTTTGGTCTTGTATGTATTGCTCTAATCTTTCATACTGCTCGGGCATTGTTTTAAAGGCTTGCCACTTAACCATTTTACGTCCTTCTGGTATGCGCGGGTTAAGATATTCTCTAGGTATATTACGATAATCTGATTCATATTTATAGGGTTCTGGCATATCCGGATTAATAATTCTCATAGTATCACCTCAATCAATACTATAGAACACTTGTTCGTATATGTAAATAAAAAAATAACCACCCAGTGACATGCTTGAATGGTTGACGAAATAAATATTTTGGAGTTTTATATATGCATGTACCGATACTTTAACATAAAACAAAAACACCCACTAGTTGAGTGAGTGTTAATCCGTGATTTTAATATTATTTTTTTCTGACATTTCTCGAGCTATATTTCTAACTGGCATATTATAATTTGGGAACCTGTTTGATTTTCCAGTTAATTCACTAACTATCGACCTTAAATATGGAAATAAGATTGCCACTGCATTAGTTTTTAATAAATCTCTAAAATCGATTCCATCTGATTCTTTTTCATCAAACTCAAAATAACCCACTATACTCACTTCAAAAGAAAATGGTACATTTTCATTTTCATCAAGTTTGGCTCTTAATGTAATAATTGCTGTTTCTTCATCATCAATAATATTTATATGAGCATCAACATCTTCGTCAATAGTTATATCTTTATTGTTTTCAATATCAAACTCCGGGTTAGTTTTATAATACATAGTATCTACTACATAATTTATAAAGTTTATCGCCGCCATTATGCCGCCTCCGTTATTAATGAATCAATTTTACTTTCCTTCGAAGGAAAATCTTCTCTTTTATAAATAGGACTGGTGTAAGAAAAATTATTTGCAGTTTTAGTATAGGAGCACTTATTAAAATAATTATTCTGATATTCTTCATTTTGTTTTTTTCTATTATTTAAATTAAAAGCAGAAAGAACGTCCCATTTTTCTATTTCACCATTTTCATTTTCGGAGTAAAAACCACTCTCGTTATTACTAGGTGACTCTTCCACATCAAAACCAACTTCTTTAGCTAATTTAACAATTTCTTTTATATCATACATAATTACTACCTCCTAACTCATGACTTCTAATTCATTATACACTATACACTCCGTATCGTGTACACAAATCTGTTTCTCTGTTCTGACATATCCTATACTATCTAAATGGTTTTTATAGTTCTTATTAGTTGAAGGAAATGTAGCAGATATCACTTTGAAGTCACCGTACTTCATATATAGATTCATTAATTTACATCTTTTTTCTATTTTATCACCTGAAACTATAAACTTCTTTCCACTTCTTTCAACGAATTTAATGAATTCTGCCAATTTATCTTCTTCACTAGGTTTATCTAAGTTAATATAATATTTTTCAGGAACTAATATATTCGATTTTATAATTGCTGGTTTTTCATTACGGCTCCCCCACCACTCAGCCTTTTCATATAACTCATAAAAATAAACGCCATGTCCGAGCCATTCATTTTTCTTGGTTGATTTTTTAAAATTATTATTTTCGATTATATTTAAAGCAGAATTTTGAGTAGTACCATGATACCCTAATATTTCGATATTCAAACTGCATCCCCATCTTTCTGAAGATTAAAACATATTAATCGTAAACTTTTTACGCTTATTAGTCAATGAAATTTCAAAAAAATAACCACCCAGTGACATGTGTGGGTGGTTTGCGTGGGAGCATTCTCAAAAAAGTTGCTCCGTGACGGAATGATTACCGTGAATTTGCTGGTAAATGTTTCAACCAGCTTGTTTAAAAAGGATAACAATATCCCATGGCACTATGCCTTATTGTCCGTATCGTATATATTATACTCAATCGTACGGTATCGAGTTAGAAGTCCTCACTCGGTTTTATTAACGTCAGTATGCCCCCTCTGACAAATCAGATACTGGACTGGAAGAAGTCACCAGTCGGGACCATGTTACCCACGGTATCTCTCGTATTTTATATATATATTATACCACATTTAAACATAAAAATAACCACTCCGAAGAGTGACATCAAAAAGGATGAAGTGTCGGAGTACTTCATAACTTTATAATATTATAAAACTTTCTGTTTTACAACGCTTTTATTTCACATAAAAAAAGCAGGGCAGGCACAAAAGTCCCCCCCTTGTAGCGACAATAAATAGCAGTATCTAACTATAACCGTAACATAAAAAAAGACAGACCCGAAAGTCCGTCTAATCTATTGTATGGTTAATAATGATCGTGCCTATAATATACAATAAAAAAGCGCCTCGCAAAGAGACGCTGAATATATTTTAAGGCCAATCACAGTGGATTGCGTGGCTTTAAAGCCTATTTATAATTTAACATATTTTTCCGTTTAATCAAATAAAAAAAGAGCAGACACGGGACAATGTGCCTACTCAGTGTGAACTAGAAATACAATCATTGAAAGCGCATTTATATAATAATATAAAAAAGACACCCCGTAAAGGGGCGTTGTGAAAACTCATTTTTAAAATGAGACGATAAATACAGTTGGTATTATATCAACGTATTTATTATATTAGCATAAATTTTTAATTATGCAAGTTAATAAAAAAGACAAGCACAGGGGCCTGTCTCTTCATACTCGCATGTTTTAATAAAAATAAAGGAACGTGAATATATGTCTACCTATAAACTATCACTTTCTAATGACTTGGTCAAATAAAATAAAAAGCACCCTATTTAGGGCGCTTAATAATGCGTTTAAATGTACTTTCAAGGCGTGCTTGTGACCAAAGCACATTCATAATATAACATATTTTGTCTATTTTAACTAATTTACAAAATTAAAAATAGGCGGACTTGAAAGTCCACCTATTCATTCGACGATTAATTATTTTAAGTTACATAGAAAGGAGTCTAAGCTCTCTGCAATTAACTTACCATTTTTTATAAACTTAATCAAGTTAAAATAAGAAGGCACCCCTAAAGGATGCCTCATGCGTAAAAAAAATAGAATTGGTGAGTCAATAAATAATCATTGCCTCTATTTATAATGTAACATATGAGAATTAGTTTAGCTAATAGTTCCCCATAAATTCCCTAAACCTTGATTAGGAGGAGCTACTCCATTCCATGTACGTATTGGTAAATATCTTCTACCATTAAAACTATCGTAGCCTACCCATACATGCCCATCTTGTAACATCACTTCATCATATTTAATAGATTCACCAGGTTGTAACCACCCACTAATTGCTAAGTTAACAAATGGACCTATCATGTGTACTGCTATAGGTTCATTACCTACTTTGAACGTAGCTTGTTCAGACATATACCAAGTATTATGTTCATTTTGTTGCCAACCTGTATTAGTTGCAAGTTTGTTGTTACTAGTCGGCTTGTTTATAACTGTGGAGCCCTTAGGAATTTTCCCGTTATAATATTGTTTGATTTGGCTAATGAAATAATCTTTTGTTTTATTAACAATATCTTGCGGCGCTCTTTGTGTTGATGTGTAACCGGCGTGTAGTGCCATTGATCTATGTGGACATTGCGTAGGTGAAAACTCGTTGTGTAATCTAACAGTGTCTCTATTGACCGGTAATTTCCATTTTTTTAACATACGCGCTGCTTCTTGGAATACGGCTTGCTCATTATCTAAAAATGTTTTATCACTCGCTGAAAACGATTGGCATACTTCGAAACTGTAATAGTCTCTATTACCTTCTTCGTCTGCTGTAGCCCATGCGATACGACTTTCAGGTAATGCTTGCCAAACAGTATCACCACTAATATAACTATGTGCTATACCGATTGCTAATCTTGAATAAGGTGCGTTTACTAAACTATTGTGGTATTGCATAGCCGAAGAACTTCCTGCATCATTATGAATGACTACGCCTTTAGGTTTATAGCCACGTTTAGGTAATTTATATCCTTTAACTTCATCTCGGTTATATTTTAATTTCTTCATTTGTTTTTTTGCTTGTTTTTTCTTTTTCTTAGTTGTTTTCTTACTATCAGCTACCTTAGGCACCCAGAAACCAGTACAACCATAGTAATTATCTGTGCGTAGTTTAGGTGGTAAATTAGCTTCATTATTCCAATTTTGTTCTAGAACTTGTACAGTATTAACATTCGCTTTAGCGTAAACAATCCAAATGTGACCATATTTTTCATATCCTGGTGTTCCAAAGTTAGCTACGCCAATTGCGCCAACGGGTGGTACGTAATTGGGTGTATTATCATGCCATGTAAAGTAAGGTCCTAGTTTATTATCCACTGCGTCTTTAGCATCACCCCACATTTTTACTTTGTTATCAGTAAACCACAAGACATAATCAATAATTAGATCCATACATTGGGCGTTAAATCTTTTATCTGCATCAATAGCACCCGGTTGCATTGGCAAATAGCCTGGTTCTCGATAAGTTAATTTTGTAATTCTATAAGGACTATCTACTGTCCCTTTTTTATAAGCTTTTAATCTGTCGTTAATCTGTTTTTGCGTTTTACTCAATTTAAATCACTCCTTTATATAATTAAAAAAGCTGACGATATACGCCAGCTCTAATTGTTAACTTTTAGGTAAACCACTATTGCCACCTAATTCATCTTTACTCTTATTATCTTTACTAAATCCTTTTTTATCCTTGAACGTTTCCCAAATACCAGTTGCCATTAACCCACTAATGAGACCAGCTAGTAATCGACCAGCAATAGATAGTTCGGAAACAATTTCTGGTATAAAAGCAGTTAACCCACCTACTACCACGCCAATAAATATTGAAATAATTGGTATAATATTTTTCGGAATTGCTTTTGTTCGTTTTATTACTTCTGTTAGTGCAATAGTTATTACAGAGATAATCCCTGCAAATGCTATAATCTGTTCCATTTATAAAAACCTCCATTTATAATAAAAACAGGGCGCTGAGAAACGCCCTGTGTTGCATCGAGAAATGTATTTACCTGTGGTTGTGCATAATAAAAAGCCGACACGAATGTGCCGACTTCTCATACTAGTTATTTACAATTGCCGAACCAGAAACATTCCCAAAAACTAGCGCCGAATACTATTGAATTACTTAAAAAATTTAGCATAGATCTCACCCCTTTCTATAACTACATACCTAGCCACATTTTTATAGAAGTCCATACAAATGTGCCTATAATAGAAAATATGGTTCCAAGTATTAACCATTTAAGTTGATTAAACTGCTTTTTGCTTTCTTCTTTGTTCTGTTTCTCTGATTCTCTTTCTCTATTGATAGAGTCCAAAGTATAGTTCATTTTCATATTAGTTAATTCTTGGGTATGTTGCCCCTTTTCTATTTCTTTTAATGAGTTATGAAGTTTTTCTATAGATTCATTGATTTCTTTTCTATCTTCCTTCATTGTATTTTCAATACTTCTAAATCTACTATCGTTATATCTGTCTTTGTCCTCTAAAATACCGACCCGTCGCTCGATATCTTTAGTCCCTTCATCACTCACCGTTTCACCTACTTCCATCTAAATAAAAACCACAAGCCTAAGCCTGTGATTGTTCCGGGTATTTCTCTCCAGTAATTAATGCGTATTCTTCTTTATCGATTGCACCCTTTTCAACAAACCATTTTATTTGCTCGTTAGTGTAACTCCCCCAACCGTACATGGTCTTGATATCTTCAAATGTCGGAAATAGTAGTTTCATTTTAATTATCCCCCTTTAACTTTTCTAACTCTTGTTTTGTTTCAACAATTTCTTGTGCTAATCTAGCATTTTGTTGTGTGAGTTCAGAAACCATTACGTTTCCTTGAACGATTTGTATTTGCATATTTGCGAACATTTTTCTTAGTTCTTCATCTGTGCCAGATAAATTTAAGTTAGGTGGCTCAATAGGCGGAAATGTTTCTGTTTCTTCTTTGTATTCGTTGTTAACTTCAATTTGTCCTTCGTTAAACAAATAGTATCTGGGTTTAAAATTTCTAATAAAGTCACTCGGTATATTGTCTATTTCAATACCATCTTCAAAACCTCCTACAATAGCATAATTAATAATTTCATCATTGGTATTTATCAATATTTGCATCATTTCCACCCCTCAACTTTAGTAATTGTAAACGCATTTTTATCTTTACCAGAAGGTTTTAAGTTTTTATAGTCAAACGCAACGTCATGTCTTACAAATGGTTTAATCCCGTTTTTCACATTAACAGACGATTCATAAAACTCGACAAGTTGTCCTTCGGCATCAGTTAAATTAAAACGTTGTATTGTTATGTTATCTATCACATTTGAAACCAATACTGGTTCATTAAATGTTCCTCCAGGGAATTTTCCTGATATCATAACTAAACTGTAATTATAAATACTATCCGTTAAGTTAAACTCTGTATTTACACCGTTAGCAGAACCTTCAAATAAAACAGTATGTTGTTTAGAAAGTTGTTCATCAGTATACCGATTAGCATCTGCTAATGTTTCGTTAGCGCGTGATTCTGCGCTATTTTTAGTTTCTACTTCTTCGTCTAGGGGTAGTGAAACTAATTCTTTCCAGCCACTGTCATTACCTTTATGAATGTTCTTTTTGTATGTTTTACCACTAGCGCTTATAGTTGCTATAATTTGCTTAGTTTCATCATGACCTATGGTTACATCAACATTCCAATATTGAGTGTTATCGTCACTACCTTCTGGTGCATTTTTCATTCTCCACATTTGATAAAAACCACTATTCAATTCTACTGGGTCTGTATCTGAAACTCTTATGCGCTGTCCATCTCCTTCAGTTAATTTATGCTTTTGCCACTCCTTAGACTCCCCTTGAGTAACAACTTCACTATTCAGAACACTCTCTTTAAACGCTTGATGTTTATCATCCATATATTGTTTATCGTCATCAAACTTACCAGAATACTCACTTGCCTTGTTGTTTATTTCTTCTAGTCGTTTGTCTGCTAAATCATTTAAAACTTTAACACTATCGGCTTTAGCAACCTCAATATCAGTTAAACCTTTTTCTCTAGCTTGTTCTAGTTGTGAAACATAATCCTTTGCATTTGCCATCTTATCTTCAATATCAGTGATACGATTTGCAATAATAGCCTGTAACTCATCATATTCAACGATATATTGAAGTTTAGTTTCTGCACTGATTTGGCTAACAATAGATTTTTCAATATCGAATGTTACAATTCGTTCAGCTACAGTCACATTAGAATTACCTTTTTCAGATATAAAGACTTGCATTGTAACTGTACCTTCACGTTTTAACATCTCATTAGGAATGTAATATTCAAAACGCCCATTGATATTTGGCTCAGTAAAATGCAAGGTATCTTTTACAAATGACCCATCATTGTGTTTTAGTGCAATATGTCCAGTAACGTTTTCCGTACTCAATAATAAAGGCTTATTACCTTTTGTTACATTAAATACAAAAACCGCCGAATCTCTATCAGCGGTTGAAAAGGTAACATTTAATTTTGAACGAGGTTGATATCTTGCAGTGTTTTCCATATTGATAATTGAACTTTTATCTAAATTACTTACCATTATTTAACCACCTCACTATTAATGATAAACCAATCTGTTTTATCATCGCTGTTTTTATAATTTCTGTACAATATTTCTAAATTATAATCAGATACATTTCTAACAACCCTATGCATATATCCGTTATTTTCTCCTTGTTCAACATGTATTATCCAACCCGCAACTCCTTTTTTACTATTTGGAAAGTCTATCATACGTTTGGAATCTTCAGTCGTCATGTAATAGGTTAGCCCTACAATATTTAAATCAGCTATCCGGTTAATATGTGTAGGTACTCTTTCCCAAAACCCTGCAGTTTTCTGGGTGTAATTCCACGGTCCTATGCCGTTTCTATCTCCTTTACGAGAAACAAAACGTTCGAAAGTTAGCATATTTCTTCCATAACTGTTTCTTATTAACCTTTGCAATACGTCTCCATTAGATTGAGAAGGTTCTACTTGGAAAAACCAACCAGCGTCTCTTTGTTTTTTATCTAAAGGGAAGTCATCTATATTTTTTATATGATTCGTATATAAATAATAGTATCCTGGTGTAGTGATAGTAGATAATAGCCTCATATTTTCTGGATCTACAGGTAATGGTTTTACACGCCCTCCCGTATCAGTTAACGGGGTAGGAATGCCACGTGAATGTAATTGATCTAGTACACCACGCTGAGCAACACCATAAATTTTATGAGTTCTATTGCCTGAACCACCTACTGAAAAACCTATTAACAGTGCTTTTCTATTTTCGTCATCATAATATATTTGTAAACCTTCTGGTTCTGAAAAATTACCTGGTACAATACCACCATCACCACCGTAATTTATTTTAACTTGATATTTTTGTTTACCTGTTTCTAAATTATAAGTTGTTAAATAATTATCAGTTTTAATACTCGATGTACCAGTTGTCCAGTATAATGTATCTTCATCAAATCCAACACCTTGCATAGGTTGGGTTGGGTTAGTTAAATTTAATGGTAAATCTATTTTGTATAACACCTTGTTAATTCTCTTATCGATATCATCTAAATCTCTAATCTCTACATAATTTCGAGATTGCCTAGTTTCCCACTCGCTACTAGGATATTCAACTCTGTATAAAATTTTGTTTTCCACTTCGTTTATAACTGGTGTGATATAGGGTAACTCTGGGTGGCCCGTGAATACTTCTTCCATACCATATGTGCCATAAGCCATTTCTACATTAGGTGTATATTTAAATCGTACAACTTTATGTTTACCTTCACTATCAACAATGTGAGAATATATCCATAATTCATCATTTATATATCGATAACCGTTATGCGTTCCATGTCCTCCATTTAAAATCAAACTACTATCAATGTATTCTCCGTTAGGTTTTAACCGAGTTAACATATAATCTGCACCTTGTGCTTGAGTCATATAAATAATACCTGTTCGTTTATCAAACCAAAAATGTTGCATAACCGCGTTTGTTAAAGGGCTTAAATCAGTGACATATAAAAACTCTTGTTTGTTCGGTTCAAATCTATATTCAGCATCAAGTATCGTTTTTTTAGCTTTTTCTACTTCTTCTATTGTTTCTTCTTTATCAATTTTTGTTCTTTCTTCCCATTTGATTAGGTGCTCTTTTAACGTAGGGAAATGATTACCAAAAATATCCACTCTCGCTTGTACAATTTCATTTGCACTGTTGTTTCTGGGCGCTAAGACCAAACGATCAATTTGTGTCTGTAAGTCCTCGAATGTTTCTTTTGATGTTCTAGCACCATGTTTGATTTGTGAAGAAGTATGAGCGTTATTCTCATCTGTACGATGATAGTGAAAGTCATCTTTGATATAGTTTATATTTTCTATAATATATTTAAAATTACTAACCATCATACGTCTGTATTCTTGACCTAAGTCAATTGGAAAATTAAGATAATACATTGCCATCCCCCTTTTCTAAGTTTTCTATTTTTTGATCTAATTCATACACTCTATTCAATAAATAATAGTTATCATTTTCTAATTGTGTTATTCTATCGTTCAAATTTTCCGGTAAACCTATAACATAATCAGCGTGGGCTACAGGTATAAAAGTATTTCCTTCTTTATCTTCTAAATATCTAACTTCTGCTTCATTCGCCAATGAGAACACTCCCTACAGAATCTGAATAATTACTTGTAGACACAATTTGATTTGTTCTTCTTGCTCGTTCACTTATAACAAAATTATTCATATTTTTGATTTTCATACTTTCTTGTAATTGAATTTTTAATATATCTTTGCTGGCATTGCTAAATTCAACTTCAACTGGTTTAGAGACAATCGGATGTGATTCAGTTATTTTGACCACTTTTAACTCCATGTTGTAACCCATCGGTTTGTGAATAAAACGAACTAAACTATTTTCTTTGATATCGCCACTCTGGATATAGTGTTTGTCTTCAACGCTGCCTAAATAATTAGTAGCGATTTCCACGACTGGTTCATCTTGTAATTCATTTACCAACGTATTCATTAAATCATCGTAATTTAATGCTTCGTCATCATAAACTGTAGCTGCTTCTAAATGCCCAAAGGATTCATAATTAGGTGATTTATAAGTCGCTTTAGTGTGGTACACATCCTCACCTTTTAACACTGCTGTTAAATTCAATACAGTGGATTTACTTGTCCCAACATACATACAAGGCGCTGACTTTTTATAGTCAACGCCACTTTTAGCTTTTTTAAATACTGCTTTAAATGTATGCTTACCTTTACTTAAACCACTTGCTATAATTATTTTCTCTGTTTCCGCGTTCTTGCTATAACATTCAAATTCGCCTTTGCTTTGGTTATCGATGAATACTTCTAACACGCCGCCTTTAGACATTTTCTTTAAAGTCCATTCAAGACGTTCATTTCCCCATTTGCACTCAAATTCTTTAGTATAACTTGCACCTATCTTTTCAGTTCTCCAAGTACCTTCTTTAATAAAACTACCAGAATATGTTAAATCTTTAGGTTTGATGGGACTATAATTGTTTGTCTCTGTTTTAGTTTTCTTTTTACCAAAACCTCGAATAATCGTCTTTAAATCGACTGTGTTAATCGTTACTTGAGCATCGTCATTATTATACTTATATATAATAGGCTCATCTGAACGTTCATAAAACGTTTCTTCGTCATAAATATAAATTGTTTTGTTGTCTGCAAAGTAAATGTAACCGAATAATTCAGCACCTTCCACAAGTGCCTCTAAACCATTCTTTCCGCCTAATTCATCTAAAGGCATACGTTTGTTAAACGTACCAACGAGTTTGTACTTAAAGCCTATTTTATTTCCTTTGAAAATATATTTAATATATTCTTCAACTGTATAATTAGGTTTATTTTTTTCATCTTCATCAGTATTCAATTCTTCGTTTTCTAAATCTTTATCTATATAGTGATGTTGAAAGTCCATAAATATATGTTTGGCTTCTACTTCGTTCTTTAATACAACTCCATCATAAATAGGCTTTGTACTTTTAATAACATAGTATTGGTCCTTCCATAACAACAACATTTCATTTGTAATCGTGTCGAAGATATCTGCATTTTCGGTAGATTTAAAAATAGTGAAACTAATTGATCTATCGTTATTTCTTTCATACTCATATTTAAAAGATTCATAATCTAAATCTGTAAGTATTTCTCCAAATTGTTGCTTTCTATTCGTCAATATTAATGAGTCCACATAATCACCTACCTATAAATAAAGTTGAAACTCCATTTAGTTTCAACCGAAATAATACTATCGTCTTCAATTTTTATGGTGTTATATCCTGGTGCTAGTGTAATCCATTGCCAATTTGTATCAATGCCAACTCTGTTACCATCTAATATAGGATGAACACCTTGTATTGTTAATGTTTTACTTGGCGTTAGTGGCTTCTTATAAACAAATTTATCTTCTGTTGTTAGATTCCGAATAGTAATACCATTTGGTGCATCGGCTTTAATTTGAATTTGTAATTTATGTCTTAATAAAGGGTCTATCGTATCTGATGAGCCATTGTATATATCAAAATAATCACTAGTGTGTGTATACTTAATAGAATTATCAGCTCGAGCAACTGCTTCAAATTGCCAATCACCGCTTGATAAACTAAATTGGTTTGTGTCTTTTAATGATTCAGCATAACCATCTTTAACACTAAAGGTCATCTCAAAACGAGCCATTGAAAAATCTGCATAATCAGGATTTACATCTGGATTGTTCACTTTAAACTTTATACCTGGATTATCAGAAGTTACTATATAATAAGGTTTCCTTTTGAAAAATATACTTCGTAATTTGAGCTCCATTAAGTTAATATCTACCTCATCTAAGCCATCTAAACCAAATTTAACTATTAAATTAAAAGGAGCGAATGATACTGCACCTGGCAGCTCTCCATCCACTCCTTTTATAGTTACATTATCTTCAACCACTACAGGATAAGAGGTTTTAGATTCAAGAAAAATAAAATCATTTATATATTCATTAATATCTTTACTTCCATCTTCATTAATTATTTTTAACCATCTACCATCTATCATTAGTAACCCCCTTGAGTATAACTAGCCATTCTTAGGTCCTCTCCTAAAATTTGAGAAATGATATTCGCTGCATCTTTAGGTGAACCTTGTTTTTGATTACTTAACAGTTTAATAATTGTCTGTGTAAGTTTATTGTTTTGATCATTCACTCTTACAAGCTGACTTAACATTTTCTCAATTGTTGAATTGTCATTATTAACTGTTACATTGGCTGAACCATTATCCATACCAATGTACTTCATAGCTTGTTCTATTAAACCAACAGCTCTTGTTCTCTTCGTATGATGAAGAGGAATAATAGCTTCCGGTCTATTTTTCTCACCAATTTCAGCTACTTGATGTTTATTAACAAAGCCACCGTTTTCATATTTTCTTGGACCTGTTGGTGACCAACCACCATTCGGGTTGAATTGTGTTCGCCAATTCTTGTTGTTAAAGAAAGCGAGTAATTGATCGTAACCATTTTTAATATTGCCATGACCTTTAACTTTATAATTGTTAAATGTGCTAGGCACATATTGAAGTAGTCCTTGAGCTCTATTGGCACCGTAGTTACCATCTTTTAAAGCAGTACTTTGAACTGCGCCTGCGTTACCACTAGATTCTGCATTGATTAACGAAATAATATTATTTAAGTCGTTACCTCTTAACTTAACATTCATTTGTTTAGCTGCTTTTTTAATATCGCCGGACCATTGTTTAGCTGATTTGTTTGTAGATCTTAAACTCTTCAACCAATTCATAGGATTAATTGCCGTCTCATTAGAAGGATAACCTTTCATACGCTGAATGTGTAGGTGAGGTGTAGTAGAGTTACCTGTGTTACCAGATAAACCGATCACATCTCCTGCATTTACTCTTTGACCTTTTTTTGCAATGACTTTACTCATATGCATGTACCATTGGAACCACTTACCACCAGGCTCATCAAGTGTAATTTGGTTACCACCGCCACCGGCAACTGGTCCTGCTTGTGATATCTTACCTGCTGTTAGTGCTCTTATTTTTGTGCCTGTTGGCATACCAAAGTCTATACCATAGTGCTTACCACCATTAAACATTAAGCCACCTGTATAGTTACCGAATGTTTGAAGGATGTTATCCCATGGTAACCAACCAGCATCACCGTCCCCACCTTCAGCTTCTGTGAACCAATCTTTAACTTTTTCTACTAATGAAGATTTTAAGTTTTTATAAGCTGCTTTAACTAAATTAACGGTAGCATTATCACCACCGCCAAAGTTAATGCCCATACTATCCATGACTTTGTTGACTAATTTACCAGGATGTTTAACATAGTCCCAAACATCTCCTATTTTATCGCCCATCCATGATGCGCCGTCTTTAACTTTTTCTAAGCCTTTACTTCCTAAGTCTTTAACAGTATCTTTGGCGTCGCTACCTGCTTTTTTCACGCTATGGTAGCCATCAGATATTTTGTTACCCATATTTTTACCTGCTTTAGCTGTACCATCAAGCAAACTATCGTACCAACGTTTACTCCCTTTAGAAAAGCGAGGTATTTGAACACCTGTACCTGTTGATAAACGTTTTGGTATAATACCTTGCTCTTGAAGCTTATGTGTGTGTTTAGCGTTAATAACGCCATCGCCTTTATTTAAACCAACAATCGTATTTTTACCTTTTGGCGCATCAATTGAACCATCTTTACGTTGAATTAACTCTTGTGTCCGTCCGCCCGGTCCATTACCTGGTCCTTTATCGTTAACCATTGCAACCGTAGGTTGTCTTAACCCACCGTTTGAATCAGTTGCTAACGATGATCCATCATAAGTACCTGTAGCTAAATGGGGTATTTTTTTTATAAGTTCGTTTTTACCCGTAATGGCTTTTGATATCTTATTAACGCCGCCAATCATACCATTCAAACCATCTACAGCTTTGTTGGCAACAGTTTTACCTAAATTGCTTGCGGCTTTACCCATATCGGCACCAATGTCTTTAATCCATTGTAGTGTATCGCCCAGCCATTTTTTGAATCCTTTATAAACAGATTCTGCTTTCTTCCAACCTTCACCAGCAATATTACCAAAACTTGTTTTGGCTTTACCCCACATGTTACTCAAGTTAGTTTTAACAGAACCATAAGCTTGACCGAAATATTTACTTGTGCCTTTCCACAAGGACTTGGATTTATCCCAGGCTGTGCTTGCTGCACCACTGAATTTACCTTTCGCTTGGTTATAAATACCTGTGACTTTGGTTTTGGCTTTCTCATATGTTTCCCCGAACCATTTTTTGGTGCCATTGTAAACTGATTTAGATTTATCCCAGACTTTACCTGCAGCTTCTGTAAAATTATCGCGTGTTTTATTATAAACTCCTGTAACTTTATCTTTTGCTGAATTGTAAGTATCACCAAACCATTTAGATGTATTTTTCCAAATACCTTTTGTTTTAGCTGTCGCAATACCTTTAGCTTCTTCGAGTTTATCACGGGTTGAACCTTTCACATTCTCCCAGGTATCAGACACGCCTTTAGTCACTTTGCCCCAAATATCGCCGGCTGTATCCCATGCTGAATACCAACCATTTTTGAATGATTGTTGGATATTTCGGCCTTTTTCACTAAACCAACCCTTGGTATTCTCCCAAGTTTCACCTAGTTTATTTGTAATCGATGACCACAAATTGCCTCCTGTTTCAAGGGCAGAGTTCCAACCTAACTTGATGTTCGACCATATATTTTGGCCTTTTTGGGAGAACCATTCTTTGGTTTCCTCCCACTTTTCACCGAGCCAACTTGTCAATGAAGACCAAAGATTGCCTCCAATTTCAAGCGCGTCATTCCAACCTGTTTTAATATTGGACCAGATATTATGGCCTTTTTGAGAAAACCATTCTTTCGTGTCTTCCCATTTTTCACCAAGCCAACCAGTTAAAGAGGACCAGAGATTGCCACCTGTCTCTAAAGCGTTGTCCCAGCCAGTTTTAATGCCAGACCAGATGTGGCCGCCTTTTTCTGAGAACCATTCTTTCGTGCTTTCCCACTTCTCAGATAACCAACCTGTTAAAGATTGCCACAAATCACCACCCGTTTCAATCGCTGTATTCCAACCATTTTTCAAACTGGACCAGAGATTGCTTCCTTTTTCAACAAACCAACCAGAAACATTTTCGTAAGTTTCACCTAACCAGCCAGTTAAAGAGTTCCAAAGATCTCCGCCAGCTCCTATAGCAATGTTCCAACCTTCTTGAAGGGCATCCCAGAATTCTTGACCTTGTTCAGAGAACCAACCAGTGATAGTATCAAAACCACTCTTAATATCTTCGCCAGCTTCAGAAATATTTTCTTTCCAAGAAGAAACGGCATCGCCAATATCTTCACCTATCGCTTTAAATGGGGTAGCAATCCATTCACCGATGTTCTCAAACCAGCCATTAACAAGCTCTTTCCAATCCGTTTCTGTAAAGAAATCTTCAACTTTGCCCCAGCCTTTTTTGAAAGCTCCAATAAGTTCATCGGTTTGATTGCCTATCCAAGTGCCAATTCCAGAAGCTTGTGAACCTACATCTTGCCAAAAACTATTCCAATCATCTTTTATAAAGCTTTTAGTTTTTTTATACCATTTTTCTGAATTAGAATAAACATGGCCACTAGATAAATTTACTTCGTCTGCTATATCTTTATTATTTTTTCTAACTGATTTACGTATATCACCAGTTTTTCCCTCAGCAGTATCTATCGCATCATCATAAGCATCTTCGATTTCTCTAACTCGCTTATCGTGTTCTTTTTGATCAATCTCGCCATAAGCAAGTAAATCATCAGCTTGAACAACATCATCTTCACGTTGTTTTTTAGCTTCTTTTTTAGCTTTTTTCTCTGCTTTGACTGCATCTTTAATAGCCTCACTTGCTTGTTGTGTATCAATAGCACCTGTGTTAGCGTTCATTCTTGATAAAATAGCTTGTTGCTCTTTTTGTCCTTTCGCAATACTTTCGGTTGTGATACGATTACGTTCATCCAATTTAGCTTTTAGGTCTTTCTCTTCTTGAGCTGTAAGTTTCCCGTCGTTAAATTGTTTTAGTTCTAATTCTTCGATTTCTTGGTTTAGCTCTTCAAGTCGTTTGACTTTTTCATCAGAAGCCTCTTGGTTCTTGTCAATCATGTCTTGTTTTTCTTGAGCTGTAAAGGCTTCACTGTTTTCAAGCATATTATTCAATTCATCAGATACTTTTTTATTGCGTTTTTGAACTTGTTTTAAAGCTTCTTCTCCAGCTTTTTGAACTGATATTTCAAGTTTTTCACGCATATCGTCTGTAATTTTGCCGTGGTTTAGTTTAATATCTGATAACACACGCGTTGTATCTTCTGAATACTTCACATATTTACCAAGTGCTTTTTCAGTTTCTTTAGAGACGCCTTTGCCTAATACTTTTGTTGTATCAGTGGCTTTATCAGAAGCTGTTCCTACTTTTTTCATAAAACTTTCAAAACTATTACCAGCTCTTTTAAGCAAATCATCGTCGTCTAAATCTTCATAACCTTTTTTAAAATTTGTAAAGAAATCATCTTTAACAGTTTTGCCCGTTTGGGAAAACCAACCACCTAACTTTTTAAGTTGATCAATGGTACCATCAGCAAATGTTTTAATAGTATCTCCTATGCCATTTACTCCGTCTCTAAACCATCCTATTTTGTCATACGCTTTTTTAAATACTGAACCTAATAACGTTATTGCAGTAAGTGCTATCCCTATAGGTCCTGTGGCAAATTTTAAGACACCTTTTCCTAAAACTTTGATACTTCCACCTAAAAATTGTGACGCTTGTCCTAACAGACCAAGTTTACCATTAGCTTTACCTGCAGATTTTCCAAAGAAGCTAAACATACCAGCTGAACCTTTTGCACTTCTACCTGATGTAATTATAGAAGTTGCAGCACCTTTATTTGCAGCAGCATTTATTGCAGCTTCTGCTGAATTTTCTGCCATTCTTCTATTTAAATGAGCATAACCAGATGTAGCACCTTGAACTGCTCTTAATAATAGACCGACTCCTAAAGTAACTGGACCGATTGCTGCAGTTAATCCCATAAGTCCTGCTATTGCAACTTTTGCTCCTTTAGGTAATTTGTTTAAAAAATCCACGCCAGATTTCAAACCACTTACCATTCCAGATAAGGCAGGTTGGATGGTTTCAAATATTGATAAACCAAGTTCTTCTGCCGCCGAACGAAGTTCTCTTAAACTACCGCCTAAACCTTTTTCCATCGTTTTAGACATTTCTTTCGCTGAACCTTCACTACCATCAATTGCCTTACTTAACTTCTTATAGTCCTTTTCAGAAGCATTAACAATAGCCAAAGCTCCACTCATAGCCTCTTTACCAAATATAGTACTTGCAGCAGCAGCTTGTTGGTCTTTAGATAGTCCACCTAGTTTTTCTCTTAGTTGTCCCATTACGTCGCGCATAGGCAGCATTTCTCCGCTACTATCAGTTATAGAAATACCAAGTTCTTCCATTTTTTCTTTCATAGCTTTAGTAGGTTTAGCTAGATTAGTAAACATTGTACGGAGTGCTGTACCAGCTTTTTGACCTTTCACACCAGCATTACTCATTAAACCAATTGCTACAGAAGTATCTTCAATACTGTATCCTAAAGCGCCAGCTACTGGGGCAGCATATTTAAATCCTTCACCCATCATTTGAACATTTGTGTTTGCATTTGCACTAGCAGAAGCTAACACATCTGCAAAATGCCCACTATCTTTTGCTTCAAGTCCAAAAGCTGTCAAACCATCTGTAACAATATCTGAAACTGCACCTAATTCTTCACCAGATGCAGCAGCTAAATTCATAATGCCCGGTAAACCTTTAATCATATCTTGCGACTTCCAACCCGCCATTGCCATGTAATTCATAGCTTCAGCGCTATCAGAGGCACTAAATTTAGTAGTAGCTCCCATTTCACGGGCCTTTGCTTTTAAAGCATCTAAGTCTTTACCAGTAGCTCCTGAAATAGCTTGAACTTTTCGCATACCATCGTCGAATTCGACGCCAAGTTTACTTGCATACCCCATAGCGCCTACAATAGGTGTAGTTACATACATAGACATATTACGACCTACATTACGCATACCTTGAGACATTCTTCCGAATTTATCTGACATTTTTTCTAAGTGATCTGCATTTTTGGTAAACGTACTATTCGCAATCATTTGTTCTTTATTGAATTTTTTAAACTCTTGTTTTGTTTGATCTATACTTCTTTCAAGATTATTCATCGCTGTCTTTTCTTTATTAACAGCTTTTTCTGCATTTGCAACATTCTTCGGATAATCTTTAATAGTTTTAGAAAGTTTTCTATGTTCTTGTTCTGCTTTTTTAACGGCATTATTAGATTGATTATATGAAGCTTTTACTTTTTTATTTTCTTCTTCAATGAGAGCATAAGATTGTCGAAGTTTTTTTACATTAGCTGTTTCTTCTTTATGGCTGGCAATTAATTTACGATGCACTTCTCTTTGTTGTTTAGTGGCATTGGAAGCTTGTTTAATTTGTTCAGTGGAAGCTTTTCCTGAACTTCTCAGTTTTTGTTCTGCATTTCTTAATTCATCTAATTTTAGTTTAGCTTTAGTTTTTTCAGCATTTAATTGAGATTGTTTAGTTTTAGCTTTTTGAAGTTCATTATCTGATTTTTTAAGTTCTTGATTAGATTTACGCAAAGCATCATCATATTTTTTATGAGCGTTAGCTAATTCTTTCACTTTTTGTCCTTGCTGTTTAATACTTCCTGTAGCTTTTTCATAAGAATCTTTAACATTTTTTAAATCAGTTTTAGCTTGATCGTACAAACGTCTTTGAAGTTTCATTTTATTGTTTAAGCCATCTAAACGAGTTTGATATTTTTGAGCAGACTGTTCTGTTTTTCCAAATGCAGACATATTCGCTTTTATTTCGGAATTCATTACGCCCATTTGTCTTCTAAACCCTCTCATGCCTTCTTCAACACCAGAGTTATCCATCGTGTTCTTAATCGTTAAGCCATCTATATTGTCCATTTTAAATCCTCCTTTCTAGCCAAATAGTTTGGCCAAGTTTCTACCAGTAATTACTTCTTGCTCTTCTTTTTGTTTTTCTTTTTTGTCATCACCATTTAAAATGTCTAACAATTGAAAATACGGTTGTTCCTTAACTTCTGTTAAAGTCCAACCGTACGTTTCCATGCAAAACCTCTGTATTCTCTTAATGTTTGATAAAAGCTCTTTTATTGAGACGGTTTTTCTGTCTTTCCCTCTTGCTGTTCTTCATTTTCTTCACTTTCTCCATCTTCTCCGCTGATTTCTTGAAACACTTCCTCTAATGCTTTTGAGTATTGTTTTGTCCCCATATTGTTTAAAATGTCTTCTTCGGTTAAACCTTGTTCAGAGAATAAACTCACAAAAAATTCACGTTCCATTTGACGCATTTTTTTCACATTTGGTTCATCTTTCTTTGCTTCTGATTCTCTTTTTTCCATCCACGCGTAAAAATTTTCTGCTTCTCCCATAGTGATTAGCTCTTTTGAATAGCTTTCTTTCTTACCAGTTTTTTGATTTTTAATTTCAAATTTAATCATGTTTAATTTCTCCTTTAATTTTTATTTGCAAATAAAAAGAGGGCCTATAGCCCTCAATAGTTGTTACTCTTCTGGTTCAGGTTCTGTTACTGGTTCTGTGACAGTTACTGAACATTTAGCAGTTTTACTACCATCCTCCGTGGTAACTGTTATATCTGTAGCGCCTGCTTTAACAGCTGTAATTTTGCCATTGCTGTCCACAGTAGCTACTGCATCATCTGATGATATGAAAGTTACTTTTTTGTTAGTAGCAGTAGATGGTGAAACTGTCGCATTCAACGTTTCTGTCGCGCCTACTTCTAAACTTGTACTTTCTTTGTTTAACTTCACACCTGTTACTGCAATTGGTTTTGTCTTAAATGCCGGAACATCTACTTTTTCCGATTCTCCATTTTCATTTTTACGTGATACTTGGTAAGTACCTTTTGGATAATCTGTGTTAGCTTCCAAACCATCTACAGTTACCGATGCTTTACCTTCAACATATTCTTCACTCTTTATGAGTTCTTCACCTTTGTACAGATTTAATGTATCTGCCATACTTTCACCTTCTTATTTAAAATATAAAAACCCCTATTGAGCAGAGATAGTAGCTGACTTGCTGTTAGCTGTTACCTCCACCGTTTGGGGCGTATTAGGGTGTTTCTTCTTCTGGTTTGTTTTCTGAATATCCTGGGAAAACTAAGTCAAAGAATTCATCTGATCCTTTCTCACCCACGTGATACCCAACAATTCTTGAACGTTCTTCAATCTTACGTGACATCCAATCACCGTTTAGCTTTTGTGGTTCTGGTGCTTCTTCTTCTTGTTCTTTTGTTTTCCATTCAATAGCATCCAAACTTAATGTTCCTTTAACTAACGCACAATATACTGGATCTCCTGTTAATACATCTTCTGATTCTCCAATCATAGCAACATATGGCGCTCTAGTATCATCGCCAATCCACGAACTACCATTATCATCTTTATCTCTACCTAGCACAGTATCTAAATCATCATCAGGAACATTAAATAAATCTAATTCTGATTGAACTTCATTAGTACCTTGTTTTTTCATCCATACACGTTTGTTTGAGGCCCACATATCAACCATTTCAGGTGCTAAGCCAGAAATATTAAGATTAACTGTACCACCATTTTCATCTTCCCATACCATTTTCTTTTTGATTTTGTCTTCACCTTGTTCAAATACACCTACATGAATTTTTTTAAATCCTGCTACTTGTCCCATATTTTTTCCTCCTTAAAATTAAAAGAACGTATCTATTCGACACGTTCGCCTTTGTAATATTGATTTTTAGGTATACCTTTATATCTACGCGACATAACATACCTTCTAGTTTGTTCGAAATATTTATCTAACTCTGTTGAAACTTGTTTCATATTTTTTTGCCACATAAGATAACGAATGCGTTTAGTAATATCAATTGTTTCTTGATGATTATACGTTTCTACATCTATTTGAATTAAATAGGTCTCTGACAAATATTTGTCTGAAACATATGAACTTGGCTTATCATATACTGGTGTTAAAACAATAAATGGCCCACTCGTATCATCGACTTCTGTTAGTTCATAGTTATAAATCCTATTATTAATTAGTGAATTGATAATAGGATCATTACTTATAATTTTCGACACGTATTTTAAAATATCCATTATTTTGTCATCTCTCTTCTAATAATAGAACGATATTTCAACTCACCAGCTTCTAATGTTTTGGCAATCACAGCATAACCTTTTGGAGTATATTTTTTACCATCTCGTGTATAACCATGTTCGTTAAGATGAATAATATTTTTACGATTTTTAGGACCTTCCCAATAAATCATTACACGCCTTTTCCCTGATATTGTTTCAGGTACGCCTCTTTGCATTTCATTGATAGACTCACCAGTGTCTCTAAATTCTTCAAATTGATATTTTAATTCATCTTTTACAAAGTCAGCTGCAGCAATTAAAGCCCTATCTGATTTTTCTTCCATAGCTTTTTTGCCGTATTTCATTTCTAGTTTTTTCATTACCTCTGGTATACCTTCTAATTTAACATCGTATATACCATTCACTTTAGGTCTACTCATTTTCGCCAACCACCACCGTAATGTAACCTGCCATGGGTTTATCAAATCTAATATCATAAATATTAAACAACTGATTCTCAAAGCGATAATCTTTTACTTTTATTGTGTGATTATACTTAGGGATAAACTGACGCTTTGCATCTCTCATAATAAAAGTAAAACCTTGTTCTTTGTCATTTGTTGATAAAATCTTTCTATCTTTAATCGAATTATTATATTTTTCTACTTTACAACAATATAACTCTTGGTTTTCTAAATCGCTTGGGTATGGTCCAGTTTTAACTTGCCCACAAAAACATAAATAAGTTTTAAAATTTTTAAAATTCAATTTAATCACCAATCTTTCAATTTTAGAATAAAAGATTGTAATGCATTATCATTAAACCCTTTGCCTTCTCTTTCATATTCAACGTAACCTCTAGTTTCATAATCTCTACTAACAATATAATTAATAGCTTGTCGATATAGAGGGTATTCATCGCTATCTTTATCATAAAAAGGGACGCCACTTAAATATAATTCTGTTTTCGCAGCGTCCACTAAGTTTTCAATAAAGTCATCTTCAATGTCAAAGTCTATATTCAACCATTTTTTCACTGAATTTATTTCTTCTTTATTCATTTAAACACCCCTATTCAGTGTAAATAGAAGCAGATTTAGCATTTGTTTCTACTTTAACCTTTTGGGGTGGCTTAGGGTGTTTCTTCTTCTATATTAGCAATACGGAAAGCACTATCTAAAGTACGTTGTTGATCATACCAAGCAGTTAAAACGAATAGATATTCGCCTTTTTTTACATCTTTATCTGTATCAAACGTTGTACCATTGTAGTTAATACCAAAGTAATTGAAATCTCCTATTACTGGTTTAACTGCTGCATCAGTAAATACAATTGGTTTACCAAATATTTTTTCAGCAGGAGCGTCAAAGAAATTAGTAGTACCGTTAGATAAAATATCAATAATTTTAATATAATCTGCATATCTCATATAAATCACTGAATTATCACGATAATCTTCATGTAAATCAGCTAAGGCATTAATGATAGCTTTATACATATTTGAACCAGCCACTTCTTTTACACTTCCATTATAAAATGACATATGTTCAATTCCAGGTTTAGGACTAGCAGCAAAAGCGTCTCTACGTTCTTTATCGGCTAATCCTGAACGTAAAGCATTCTCTACCCAACTAACTAATTCAACATCTGAACCATGAATTACAGTATCAGAAACTGCAGCAAATACTTTAAATTTGTATGTTTCGAATTTAACTGTGTCACCTTTTAGTTCCATTTCTTTAGCTGTTTCTGTATCTGTAATAAAATCATCGTCATCCAGTGTGTATGAGATACGAGGAATTTCTAATCCCTTAATATTTGTTAGACGTGCTTTTTCTCGCAACTGATTTCGAGCGAAAGGTTCTGAAACTAACTCTTTTGATAATGTAGTAGGTAAGAATTTGTCTCCACCTGTATCATTATCAGTTGGTAACGCATGCAATAAACGTTGTGCTTGTTCAGAAGGTTTACTGTATTCTTTTGGATTTAAGGCATGACGGTAAAATTCAGCTTTCGCTTTAATAATTTGATTTTCTTCATTTAATGACTGATATGCGTTTGTTTTATCTTTGAATTTACTTTGTTCTTTTTGTTCAATCTCTTTTACTTGAGATTCTACGATATCGTAACGTTGTTGTAATCCTGCTTTTTCTTCTTTTAATTGATTAACACTTTCCATATCAACATTCGGATTACTTGCCTTTTGACTTAATTCGTTATTTTTATCTTTTAGTTGTTCACCAATCATACCTAATGATTGTTTAAGTTCATATAATGTAGTCATATGTTATTCCTCCTAGAAATTGTATATTGTTTTTAAACTTTTACATTCTTTAATGATTTGTTCCCTTGCTTCTTTTTCCTCTGGTGACATAGTGTTTTTAGGCGTTTCAACCGTTTCTTTAATACTTTCAACATTAGTTATTTTGTCCACGTCTTTTTCTATATTTTCAGGAACGTGTTTAAATGTTTGATATATATCATTCGAAATACTAGCAGCTATTTCGCTAGCGCCTAATATTTCATCCGCTAAACCCTTTTCTAATGCTTCATCTGCCGTTAACCATGTTTCGGCTTCAAGCATTTGTTTTAACTCATTTTCTGATAAATTGGTTGCTTTATCTAAATAGGCGCTGTTACTAGATTGATCTGTTTTATCCAATAATTCAGCTGTCTCTCTTAAATCTTTCGAATTACCAATTGTCATAACCCATGAATTATGAATCATCATCAAACTGTTTTTGTGCATAAAAATAGTGTCACCGCTCATTGCGATAACACTTGCAATTGATGCTGCTAAGGCATCTACATATATATTCACTTTTGCTTTATGCATTTTTAACATGTTGTAAATCGCATGTCCTTCAAACACGTTTCCACCAGCTGAGTTAATATGAACATCTATTTCTGAAACATTATCTAATTGATCTAACTCTTTTTTGAAATCAACGGCTGTTACATCTGTGTCATCCCATTTATTAGATACAATATCCCCATAAATGTATATTTCACCTTTATTCTCCGCCTTTTTCTTCATCTGAAAGTAAGTTTTTTTCTTGTTCATTACTGTCACCTCCTTTCAATGTGTGTCTTTGTTCTGGCGGTGTATCAATCGGATATAAATCTCCACTAATTAACGGAGTATCGCCACCTTCAACAGGGGGTAAATCTTCCCATAATCGAATGTCATTAACAGTATAATAGCCACTACGCACAGCTTTAAAGTAAACTTCTGCTTGTGTTTTACTATCTGCACGTAAGAACGATTTAACATTAAATTTGAAGTAATACCCCATAGTCCGTCTATATTTAGTTAATAATTTTCGGTTAAATTCTTCTTCATACTGCTTAATAATTGGCAGTAATGTGTGTTGTAAATAGTAACGGTCAAGCTCTTCATTTGAGTTAAATGTCATTGCATTATTTGCATTCAAAAAAACCGATGGTATTTGAAACACATTTGCAATACGTTCGCGTGTTAAATTTTCTGTAGCTACAATGTCCTCAGATACATATTTTTTATCTAGTGGGTCAATTTCAACGCCTGGTTCTTGAAATAAAACGCCACCATTTTCTTCATAAAAATCTTTGAAGTTTTGAACGACTGATTTTCTCTTGTCATCTGATACATTCGTACCATATTTAAGCACAAAGGATTCTGGTTTCTCCATCTCTTTTAAATTAAAATTTCGAATAGCATTGTCAAAATCAGTAGTATTCTTTAAGACATCTACTGGGCTAATTCCTTGTACCATATTCGAACCAACAATGTGTTTGAAATGCATCATGTCTGTATTGTGGACAATTAATTTATTATCTGTTGCTGCGTGAATACTGTAATAAATGTCTTTCGATGTACTCTCAATTAATATTTCAACGACATCCGGATTGATTAAATAAAGCTTGTTAGGTTGATGATATATATCACGTTCAATTAATACATATGCATTTCCTTTTTCATTACGACACGTTTCAATTTGATTAATAAAGTCAAAACTACTAATTGAGCCATTAGGACTATCTGTAATAAGTAATGAAATGTCATTGGTAACTACTTCATAATTTTTATAGAGCTTTATAGGTATACTCGCCATTGAATTCGATAATTTAGTGATAGCTGCAAATATTGTTTCGTTAGTTTCTAAAGTGTTGCTGATAACACCCCAAAAGTTTTTATTACGCCAGGGTGAAAAATCATAAAGTTTTTCCTTACTTTGATCTACCCAATTATCTATCAATTTTTGTTTAACTTTACTAATTATATTTTGTTTAGCGATTGTCTTCACCTCCTAGCTCAGAAGTTCTTTCATACTAATAAATTCAATATTGCCATTGCCAGCGTCTGTTACAACTTTATTCATGATGTCTGTGTACGTATTTAATAACGCTGCAAAACCATCAATTTTACGATAGCGATTTTGTTTTGTTGGTAACCAATTATCATTACGGTCTTTAGTTAACTGAACATTATTGATATACCAACGCATCATCGGATTATTATTAAAAATAACTTTGCCATCTAAAAATAATTCATTTAAATCTTTTAATGCAGGGCTCAAAGTAATTGCACCTTGTCTTGTTTCCTCTGTTTCAAACCCATAATTTTTCAATTCTTGATTTAATTTAAAAGCATTAGCTCTGTCGTAAGTTATTTTTTCAACCGGGTAATGTTTATTCATTTCAATTATCCAATCGTACACTTTTTGATAGTCTACATATTGTCCCGGCGTTATCGTTAAATATCCTTCTTCTTCCCAATCTCTAAAAGGTATCTTTTCGTTTGCATATTTAACACGTTCTTCTGGCACCCAAGAATGAGAAATGACAGCTATATTTCCATCATCAAGTGCAAACGTTGCACAAGCTGAAGTGAAATCTTGTGTTTCAGACAAATCATAACCTATAGTACATGGTTGACCTTCTAATTCTTCTAAATTAATAACCTTGTTATTCTTTTTAAGTGTTTCATAATCAAGAAAACTCATTTCATCATTATTAACAAATATATTGAAACGTTTAGTAATAAAATCTCCACGCTCAGCAGGAACTCTCTTAGCTTTTTCCCAATCTTCTTTCATATCCTCTAAATCAATAGACACCCCTAAATTTGGATTTGCTTTCACCCAATTTTCAGGATTATCTAAATCATCATCTTGGTCCAATGAGGCTAAATAATAGAAAGTTCTTTCATCTTCAACAATACCATCTAATATATCTTTACCAGCTTCTACCATATCGACTAATGGTCCATCTAATTGATAACCAGCAGTTGTGATATAAACTAATAGTGGTTGCTTTCTAGATTGCCTAGAGTTCTTAATAACAGATATTAATTTATAGTCTTTATATTCATGAATTTCATCAAAAACCCCTATATGAGTATTCAAACCATCTAATTTTTCACTGTCAGCTGCTTGCGGTTCAATTTTAGAATTTGTTTTATCGTAATAAATAGCATCTCTTCTTGCTCTAAATTGCTTATTTAATTTAGGAGAAGCTTTTACCATCTTAGTTGACTCATCAAATAATAATCTTGCTTGTTTCATACCATTTGCTAATAAAACAACATCTGCTCCAGGCTCACCGTCTTCTGATACACCAAAATTAGTTAACCCAGATATAAGTGTCGTTTTACCGTTTTTACGACCAACAAATACAACACCTTCCTTAAAACGACGTAAGCGTGTTTCTTTGTCAACCCAACCGAATAAAGAACCAATGATAAAATGTTGCCAGGGTTGCAAAATTAATTGCCCATACGATCCTTTTGAGGGTTTACAAAACTTTTCAATGAATCTTATTGGTTTATGGCCTTTTTCTTCATCGAATTCCCATCTATGATTATTGCTTTTCAGGTAATCTAAATGTCTTTGGCATTCTTTTTTTACATAATTATTGGTAGTTATATTATTTTTAACTACTTGTTGCGCATACCATGTAGTAAGAAGCTTAGGTGACGGCTTATTTAACACTTTAATACTCACCGAATCCCTCCTCTTCTTCTACAATTTTTTCTCTTTGAGCTGCTGTAAGCCCTAATGACTTTAAAAGGTTATTAAGCGTTTGAACTGTTTTAGTTAATTCTATACTTAATGGGTTCTTAACCAAGTTAGTTGCTCCAGCTTTATTTGTGTGTTCATACATAAGATTCGATTCTTTTAACTCATCTCTCAAACGACAATAGAATTCATACGTTTCTAAGTATAAATTTATTAAAATGTCATCAGATGCTTTATATCCGTCTATATAGCTTACAAGCTGTTTTTTTGTTAATTGCAAAGTGTACCCCCCTTTCATGAAAAATCATTTGCGTTGCGAACGCCCTAACTTGCACCGGTCTCTTTGTTTTATTTTTAAAATTTAAGAAGCAGGGGGGGATTATTTTTTAGAAAATTATTTTAAATTTTTAATTCTAAACTTTAATTACTCTTACATTTTTTTGTTTTTCTTCCCCCGCAAAAACTTCTTTTTCATCTTTGGAATGGATTTTGTTATGACATGCAGAACAAACACACATCAAATTATCTAAGTCTAATGCTTTTTCATAATCACTTTTCACGTAAATAATATGGTGTACTAAATTGGCTTTAGTATTTCTATTCTTCCTTAAACAAATTTGGCATAAGTGATTATCTCTTTCAAAAGCCATCGCCTTGATGTTCTCCCAGTCTTTAGAATTGTATAATGCTTTAGACTTACGACTTAGTTCATCACTATCAGTTAATTTCTTATTGTATATATACTTGCCATACCATTCGTGTATCACTTGCATCACATGTTCTTTATTAGGTCTATCGCTATCATGTATTCTTTTCTTACATTCATCTAAAGATGTATCCATTCGTTTGTACTGAGTATTAAAGTGTGTCTCTATCTCACTCATTAACTTATATGAAAGGAATGTAGTAACGATATATAACACACCGTTATCTGATTGCTTAGCATGATCAATCATCTTATCTCTCATACTCATAACTAATGTATGTGCATTATCATTGTGTTGTTGATACTTTGTGCTAGTCATTGCATGTGTGAGTGCGTCATAGTCAAACACTAAATCATACTCAGTCATAGCATTACGAACATATGTAGTCTTGCCACTCATTGGTGCTCCATACACTACTACAATCTTCATGCCTTCACTTCCTTGTTCTATACGCATAAAGAAAGACACACCACTCAATGTGATGTGTTTCGATATAATATAGTATTGTTTATTTATAATTGTTAGTACCATTTGTATTCTAGCATTATCGCTATAAATATATTATATAAAATACTAATGATGATTACTAATTAGTGTTGATTGTGCTTATCCTGTTGATTGTGCTTATCCTGTTGATTGCGCTTATCCTGTTGATTGCGCTTATCCTGTTGATTGTGTTTATTGTGTTTATCTTGCTCATTAAGATACACATTCACGATATCTGTCATACGACTTTCAAAGTTTGTTCTACCTATATTCATTATCTTCTTAATTTCTGTAGGTCTCTTTCCTTTCTTAATTTCATAAAGTATATTTAGATTCTTATCATTGTCTATATGATGTTCGTATTTATCAATAAAGCTTACTACTTCAAGATGCTTATACAATATTCTATAGATTACATCATTACGTGTCACGATATCTAATACTTTATCGCTCGTTCCACCTTGAGCTTTAGGCATAGTAGACTCAACACCATACTGAGCAGTAGAGTTACTATCTAACTCATAACCTTCTTCAAGTAGTACATTCTTTCTCCAATGATATTCATATATCATTTCCTCTATTTGTTCTGCAGTATACATGACTTACCTCCAGTTACTGTTTAACTAATCTATTTATTACATCTTCTATTTCAGCCATTGCTATTAATTCCTTCATAGTCATATAACACCCTTTATCGTATTGATAATATAGAAGTGATATATAAGCAGGAACAATTGGCTGTGAATTTATTAGTACATTAATCGTTACATACACCTACTTCTTATTAATATATGCCTGAATATAATTCTTCAAGTGTGCCTTCTCATATCTAAGTTTAGATATCACATCACTTTGTATGCAGTTAGCTATGATAGATACAATTAACATGATTGCTAATGTAATTGCTATTATCCAGAACATTACTTACTCACCTCATAATCTCTCGGCACATCCGCCATATCGTTTGCTTGTTTCCTAACAATGATCTCGTATGTGATTGCTTTACTTAATTCGTATAAGCTTATAATTAATAATGGTTTGAGTATGTGTTTCATTCGTCGTCCTCCTTACTGACTCTCTCCTTAGCTTCTTCTGCACTCTCTGCATCCACCACAACAAATGTTTCATTGTCCTTAGCCTTAGTTGCATCCAGGAACACTTCATCTGTTGTGTGGTGTATTTTGCGTAATAGGTATTTTGTCATTTGATTACCTCCCATAATAGATGCAAGGTATTACTTATAGCGATACTAAGTGTTATAAAACCAACTGCAATAAATAACCAATATTTCTTATTGTGACCATTTCTTAAAAACTCATAAGATAATAGAAAGCACATGGTAGAAAATAACAATACTGCTATATTCACAACACTCACTCCTTGCCTAAGATTATTCGTACACGTTCAAGTATGTCTTTATCCTCGCAAGTCTGATTCTTTGATGAACGTGCCATTCCTTGTTTCTCCTCGTCTGTCTTTGATTTCATCATATGCGTACTGTAAACACTCCTGTAACGACCAACCATGTTGTTGTGCCAATATAATTAAAGTAACGACTGTATCGCCTATACCGTCTTTTAAACCATCTAGTTTGTTACGAGATAATGCTGCGCCAACTTCGCCACTTTCTTCCCATACTTTAAGCGCTTGACGTGTTGGGTCTGCTTTGTGCAAATCTTTATCTTTACTCCATTGTTCTACTTGTTTTACTAATTGATCTAATGTGTTAGTCATTTTGTGTCCTCCGTTTTGTTATTTTGATTTCTTAAACACTGTTTGTTAAAATTTTTTCATTGATTTTTATAAGTAAGAGGTGACTCAGCATTGAATAAAGAACCTAGTAACTTCGTTATAGCAATAATCACAATTTTAATATTCTTAATGTATTTAGCACCTTTCTTATCTATGGCTTTTGAAAAATTGAATTCTCTATAGTGAAATATAACTACTCCCCTTCTAGTTCCTTAATAAAGTTAACCAAGTGTATATAGTTATATGAATAAGGTGATGCAAACTTCATATCTCTTATGTGGTTGGTTAGGGTGGTGTATTTGTCTTTCCAATATCTAACTTCTCCATCACAACTCATTAACTCGTCGTGACGTTCTAAAATGTTTTATTGCGCTATCTTTATCGGTTATTGAGTCCACTTTTTCTGGTCCGTACTTTTCCATTAATTCTCTTAAATCATCTTTTAATTCATCGCTCATATATCATCACTTCCAAACATAATAATACTGCCTTTCATTTTCTTAGTTGGTAACATTAAAGCCAATACTACGATTGTTTCGCCGTTTCCTACGTCCATTGGCATACCTTCCGGAAAGTTTTTCATTTGTTCATTCAATTCACCTATTAATTCAATTGGTATTCCAACTTGTCGTTGTTCATTTTCTGTAATTGCAATCATGTTTAACGTTTCCACTCGCCATCACTCCTCTACTCACCTTTAGTCATAACCATAAAAAATATAATGAATATGATAATCACAGTCCCACTTGATACTATGTCTATCATCTACTCCACCAACCCTTTATCTTTAGTCCAAATAAGTGTTAATGTTAAGTCGTCGTTTGGAATATAAATAGCTTCTACATGCGTCAAATTGAAACCATTCACGCTTTCATTTGTCCATTCGTTATAACCACCATGTGTATTTCTAGTTATCAGTCTAGGTATCACTGTATCTTCATCAATTTCGATTTCTTCTTCGACTGTGAAAGTATTGTCCTGTGTTATAGTACATGGGACTCTTACACCCGTTCCGTCTGCAAGGAATGACACATAAGGGGCAAATCTAACATTTTCATCATCAATGTTATAAGCTCTCCCTTTTACTAACTCTGGATTATCAAATCCCCACTCAATCAACTGTGGTAAGTTTAGTTGTTTCTTAGTTTTTATTTTCATTTTCATCATCCTCAGTTTTGTAAAAATTATCACTTAAAAATTCTTCCAACATATCTTCTTGATGTGGTTTCAATTCAATACCTTGTCTTTCTCCTACAAGTAAAACTAATGCCATTTCCATCGCCTGCATTCTCTCTTCATTCATTCCTCAACCCCTCCATCGCTTTCCTGTTATGTTCCTTATCTTCTGGCAACACTGCCATGACAATGCTGTGTGGATTTACTGCTATTAAGAATCCTTTAACTCCACAATCTTTTAGTAGCTTTGCCATTTCGACAGTATTTCTGCCTTTAGTATCAAGTTTGTATTTAGTTTTAATTGTGTCAGAAAGTATCATGATAATTTATACTTCTCCATCACAATGTCATACTTCTCAACAAACTTATATCTGTCTTGATGCAACTTATTACTCCATTGTGTTAACTCATCCATAAATTTAAGTTGTTTCATGTAATCGTTAAACTCAAATTGTGACTGTTCCATACTGCCTATTGCTTTCCAGTATCTACTTGTACCAATTTCTGCGTTATAACTTGTGTTACTGGCTCTAAGAAATGACTTATAGCTTTTATCAGCAAGTTGTAGCAGTTTCTTTATCACGACATCTGAATGCATAGTTAATAATTGTCCTGAGTTCATCTACTTCACATCCCATACTTCGAATGCACGCTCTATCATATCTCTAGCTTTAGCAATATCTTCCTTGCCATTTTTTCTAGGCGCTCTACCGATATATTGAATGGCTTGTCCTATCCATGCAGCAACTACTGGATTATAGTGTTTGCAAATAGCTTCAACGATTTCATACATTTCAAAATCCTCAAATTGATAGTAATCTGGTTTAACATTTTGTTCGTTACGCTTACGTTGTTGTACGTCGTTGGATTGTTTATGAGATATAATTTCTTCATTAGGACCAACTGTTGAATTACTGTAACTATATATCTTACCTGGGTTAGGCGTGCTCACACGCTCCGTCTTACTCTCTATATAGTTACTCCACAAATCAAAGTAGTTACTATCATCAAAATGGTAAAAGTTACCAAGTGAATCAATACCTGCTTCATTCTTATCATCTTCGTTAAATATAATTTCATCCACACGTCCAACAACCGTCATTCCTTCGCTATACTCACTCTTGCCTAAGTCATACACAATAACGTAATCATTTATATTCAAGTCTCTTATCTTCATCTAACGTACCGCCTTAGGAAACGCATCATATTTCATTAAATCATCCACATATTTACAACGTGGATACGGTGGTTGCGGTGTTCCGTCGTACAACCAAGGTCGTTCTTCTCTTTGCTTTTCGTCTCTCAATCTTTCTCTGGTCTTTCTTGCCTTACTTTGTAAGTAATTAATATTCTGTGCTTCTCGATAATCTTCTAATCTAACGCCTCTCGGTACAGAATAAGCCTCTTGAACTGTCCAACCATTTTTCAATCTTGTACGAATATATTTAATCCCTAAACCTAATGCTTCTGCTTTAGCTTCATGCTCTGGGTGAACAAAAAATGTATATCCTGCTACTGTTATTTGTTTCATTCTCAATACTCCTTTACTTGTACGTCTGACACGTCTCTAAACTTAATATCTTCAAAGCCTAATAGCTCTGGATTGTTTGCATACTTCTCATACGCTTTATCTGCTTCTACATCTTTTATATCTTCTAAGTCATAGTTGCCTGCTACTGGTACAACGACTTCTTGTTCAACCTCTACTCTAATTTGAAGTGTGATTGTTTCTTCACTCATTTAGATCACTCCAATACTCTAATTCCATAATCACTTTCGGAGTTTCTGCATACTTTTTAAAACTTCTTATCTCTACTATTTGATTGTCGTCTTGCCACACATGACCGTTTGCAGCATCCAATACAGTTTTAATTAAGTTATCAATGTCTGGTTTCGTTCTCTTATACTGTCCTACCATTGCCACATGTTTCTTCTTACTCCACGACTTGAGCAGTGGAAAGTGAAACTCAATTGTTAATCTAATTGGCTTATCTATCATCATGTATGGCATCTGTTGTCTTAACATTTTCTTATGGTTTGTATATTTAGCAGGCATGTATGTTTGTACAAATCTTCCTGCATTTCTAAATCTCGGTCTAGGTGATGCCATAGGAGCATCTACTATAAGCTCTATACGTTTCATTTAGTCACTCCTACATGTAATCAAATATGCTTGTTTGATCTGCACGTTCTAATCGGAATGTGCGCTTGATTGCTTCTAATCTCTCGTCACTTACAATGTATTCATCTATGTCGAAATGCTTATGCAATCCAAATACACGGTTTCTATTATTATCTAATGGGATAACGTCGATAGTTATATTGCTATTGTTCTGTTTCAATCTGTATTCTGTACTCAATCCCATTTAACTCACCTCGCGAATAGCGTTTATTGTAGTGCGTTTTACTTTCTCTGCGAACAATAATTCATCTAACGTTATTTCGTCTCCGTGTGCCCCATCTATGAACTTCTGTGCGTACATATCGCTTAAGTTTGGAGCATCTAAAAAGTCTTTTACATATTGAATTGTTTTTACCATGCGTCTCTCTCCCTGTAGTCATCACCAAGAACTCTCACTTGGCGTGAATTATGTTTCATTCTTGAATTAATACGTTGCCAATTCATATTTTGATTTAATTCCTTATCACTAAAGTTAGTAGTGAATATGTTATTCTTACCTGCTCTGTTATCTACAATGCTGAATAGTTTGTTTAATGTATGTTCAGTGTTCTCTACACCTATATCATCTAGTACAAGTAAATCTATACTACTTAGTAACTTAACGAGTTCGTCTGTCGTTTCATCTGCATTTTTATTGTAAGTAGCTTTGATACGATCCATTAACATTGGTATGTGCATAAATGCTACGGAATAACCTTGAGCTTTAATCGCTTTCGCTATAGAATAGGCTAGATGCGATTTACCAGTACCGTATGAGCCTTGCATGATTAATGACTTAGGTTTATCTATAGAAAACGTTTTGACGTACTCTATAGCTGTTTGTTTAGCATCTGTTTGTGATTGGTTCTGTGGTTGATAGTTATTTACTGTGGCATCCTGTAATGAGTAATTAACATTAGATTGATTAAATATATTATTGATTGCTTTCTGCTTACGCTTTTTCTCTGCTTCTATTCCTGCTGCAATCATGCTACATTCACAACCGTCTCGGTATTCGTAACCACTACCAAACTTGTGCAAGTCATACTTGTTACCGCACTTCTCACAATACAGGCCTCTTTCTATCTCATTAGCTTCATATTGCTTAAGCGTTTCCGTTATTTTAGGGCTTAACATTTTTTTCATTTAATCACTCCTAATCCCAATAACTAAGGTCGTACTTCATACGTTCTAGTTGGTCTTGTCCTGTCGGTTGTGTTTCTTCTGTAAAGTCATTCATATAGCTTTCTTGACTTAAAAATGTTTTAGGGTACTTTTGATACTGTTTATTAGTTATAGTCTTTAGGTACTCTCTAGTGCCGTCCATGATAGTTTCATAACTATGCTTCTTGAGTGCTGATTTAAATAAGCTAAATGCTTTTTTCTTATCTAGCTTTTTATCATAAAGTTTCCACCAATTCTCAAAACGTTCACGCGTAACGTCAGTTGCGCTAGTATTAATTGTCTGACTGTTATTTGTAATACTGTTAATTGTAGAACTGTTAATTGTAGTACCTACGTTTTGTCCCGGTAGATTTCTTCCCGGTAAGTTTTGTACCGGTACGAAATGACCTGATACGGGGTTGTGTTCTATTGTATAAATGTTTTTACTAAAGCCATTGTTTGTTCGTTCTCTTTTTATTGATAAGTAACCATTATCTTCAAGTTGTTTTCTGTACTTCTGAAACCTTTTACCACTTATATTAAGCTCGTGACATATTAAACTTACTCCAGGAAAGGCTGTTTCATTTGCTCCAGCATATGCAGACAAGTAACTATACAACGCTTTAGCTTCTATACTTATACTTGTATCTTTCATTACTCGTTTGAATACTAAGCCATAACCAGTAATGGAACTCTTGATACTATCGCTCATTGTTTCTCACCTCTTAACATGCTGTTTAACTTTTCATCCACATTCACCCAAGCATTTTCTAAATGATGTAGTTTATTAAAACTATCCATTCCTATATTGTGCTGTTGATTATGGTGGAATCTACATAATGCTAATACTTTGTTTCCGTAGTGATTTATCTTGTTTCTGTTACGTCCTCTACCTACTGTTTGATAGTGTGCTAAATCTGCATTTTTAGCGCCACACACAACACATATTCTGCTTATAGTAGATTTATATATAAAATAGTTATCGTTGCTCATAAGGTCGCTAGTAGCCTTATTCATAGGTATGTCATGAGTGAATACAAAGTCTAAGATTAACTCTATTAATTCACTGGCTTGTCTTCTGCTACAGTTGCTTAATGAGATAGGTTCATAACCATGTAGAAACTCTAATTGTTTTTGAAACATGTAACGTAGATAATCCATTGGTTGACCGTAGTGATTGAATATATCTCTTACCATTGCGAATACTTTTCTACGTTGCTTATCCGTTATCTTGTACGGATCATTCACGATTACATCGCACTCTACTTCTAGTCCGTTATCTAACAGTAAGAAGTCTTTGTTTTCTAAAGTTACACCCTCGATGACAGCAGTTATTGTGCCGTCATCTTGCTGGATGTAGTTTTTTATAATTGCCACTTAAATCAGTCCAATCAGAAAGGTAAAGAATCATTATCGATATCTACACCGTTTGCAAATGGGTTGTCATTGCTTGGCTGTTGCTTATTAGTACTTGACTGTTGCCCTTTTGAAGCATTTTGTTGATTGTTGTTCCCTTTAGGTTCTAAAAATTGAACACTGTCCGCTATTACTTCTGTAACGAATACTCGTTTCCCTTCATTATTTTCATAACTACGTGACTGTATACGGCCATCAACGCCTGCTAAGCTGCCTTTGAATAAGTAATTGTTTACATTTTCTGCTTGTTTTTTAAACACAACTACATTGATAAAGTCTGCTTCACGTTCTCCTTGAGCATTTGTAAACGTTCTGTTAACAGCTAAGGTAAAATTCGCCACATTCACTCCAGATGGTGTTGTTCTGAACTCTGGATCTTTAGTTAAACGACCAACTAACACTACTCTATTTATCATTTTCATCATCCTTGTCTAATTGTTTTAGTCCTGCATCTAATTTTGCATGTGCATTTGCAATTTCTTTTTGCGATACTTTGTTGATATTAGAAATACCTAACCAACGCATTGTTTTATCTAATGTGGCATCTCGTCCCTTTTCTTGTGAGATACTGACAAATTGATTTATCTTTTCTTCTAACTCTGTTATGTCATTGTCACTTGCACTCGGCACTTCTTCACCGTTATAGATATATAAACCTAATCCGTGTAGTGCTGCTGCTTTAACGAAGCATCTTTTCATTGCTTTGTTAATATCAAATGGTGTTGCGCTACCTTTGGATAACGCTTTGTTTCTAAAGTCTAATACTGGCAGCCATTCAGTTTCAGTTTGTCCTTTTACAGTTACTGACGTTTGTATAAAGTAACCTTCTGGTGTAGCAAGAAACGGTACAAAATAATCATCTCTGTTTACATCTGGATGTGGGAATTCGTGATATTTTGTTGTGTATGTTGGATCAATTCGTTTTAATTCTTGATGTGCATATGACCAAGCTAAGTACGTTAAGCCATTTTTCTTCTCTACATGGTCGTTCACATTCTTTGAATTAAGTTGATTGAATAATGTTTGTTCAGTCATTGTCTTCCTCCGTATCTACAAAATATGATGCTGGATATACTTTCTTTATCGCTTTGTGCCTTGTCATGTCTATTGAAGATTTTTCTGTGCCATCAAACTCACGTGCATCGCCAATATAGTTTGAATATTTAATAGTTGATTTTTTATCAATTGGTTTATTACTTATATATAAGTCGTCAAAGTCTGTCCTTGCTTTAATTACGTAAGTTATAATATCCTTCGCCATTTGACGAAACACCTCTATTTTGTGTATGATTAATTTTGAATATATTTTCGAATACTTTATTTCGACTGATTGCTATCGCTAGTAGCTTTCAGTCTTTTTTATTGTGTTAAGGAACCAGTCCCAGCACAAATATGATAGGAAACTTAGTAATACTGAAAATGTAATGCCTAAGAAAAATTCTTGTACTGTCAGAGCTACAATTAATGTGATGACTGGCATTGTTAGTATTGTTAAAAACATCCTCATGCTATCCCTCCTTACAAATGTTTTTTATGTCTTGTTTTCAAAAATTCAATAAACTTTTCAATGTCTATTAAGCACATAGTTGCTGAATAACTAATGTATAAATCTTTAATCCCTTTATCGTCCTTTTTATAGTCATTTAAGATGTTATAAGTTGTGGCTTGGCTAAAATCAAAAAGTTTATGAATATTTGTAGCTCTTGCATATAAAGGTTTAACGAATACTTCATTACCTGTTAAAGTATTTTCTGACGTTGGTGGCGTTATAATTTTAGGCATAGTACCAACTCCTTTCTGGTATAATTGATTTATCGCTACTGCGATAGTGGGTGGTGAATAATTATGGATCCAATTTTTGGCAAAGGTTTAGATAAAGTTATTGAAGGTGCGTCTGAAGGCCCTATAAAAACTTTAAATTTAACTTGGGATTTAATCTTTGGTTCTTATCACACTTGGATAAACAAAATTCAGCATAAAAGAGAAATTGATTTAAATGAATTCAAAAAAAATATAGAATCCAATCTTAAAGATATTCCTGATGAAAATTTAAAAGAACCAAATATTTCTTTACTCGGGCCAGCTATTGAAGCATCAAAATTCTACATAGATGAGAAAGTAATAAGAAATTTATTTTCTAACTTAATTTCTTCTTCAATGGATAATCGTAAAAATGAAGATATCCACCATTCTTTTGTAGAGATCATTAAACAAATGTCTGGTGATGATGCAATACTATTTGAACATCTCAGTAAAAAAGTAGTTATTCCAGCTGTTACTTACAAAGCAGTTAGAAATTCTAAAGGTGATAGCATAACTTTGTCCGATGTAGTTATTAAAGACTCTCCACTAAGTTATCGAGATACTGAAATGTCATTAGTTAATCTAAAACGAGTTGGTTTAATAAATATAAATATAGGAATCAATAGTTTTACTAACGAAAAACTATATGAAGCTTTCAATGAACCAGTTATGATAAATGCTTTTATTGAGAGGTTCTATAACAAAGAGCAAGAAAGGTATTCACAGTTGTTTAAACAAATTGGAACTTTTGGTTTTTCTGTTTTAGCCAAAGATAACAATCTCTCTATTGATCAAATTTATAATTTATGTAAACCATCTAGCATTGAATTTAGTAAAGGTACAATCCATATCACAACATTTGGACAAGCTTTCGTTAATTGTTGTATAAATTGAATGGTTTACCTATAGCTCTTTTATATTCGATAACACTCTTAATCTCTTCCGCCAAGATGACGATTAGGAGTGTTATTTTAAATACTTGTTTTAAGTTCATTCCATTTCCTCCTTTCTGCTATAATCCTAAATAGAGGTGATAATTATGGACGTCGATTATATTTGTCAATTTTTAGAAAATAATGACGATATGTTTTTAAAACTTCATTTGATTAATGGTGATCAAATAATAGTAGAAGCTTTATCCGATACACCTTCCGTTTCAGGTAGTCTATATGTTGAGAAACCTGAAAAAGTTACAGTTAACTTAGATAAATTAGTTTGGGTCGAGTCCTTGAAAAAGTAATTTAATGTTCAAGATCTGAAGTAGTATCAAATGGAAGGCCTTCTTCAATTAATCCACTTATTGTCGATTCAGCTTTTTCTAATTCACGAATCGCTTTGCTAATTTTTAATTGTTTTATTTCAAGGTCTTTCTCATTGATAATTAAACGATGTACTACTTTGTTTCTTGTTTTATTAAGCACCTTTTTAGTAACTATTGCCGTAGTTGCTATTAAGAGTGCTTTTGTAATTGATTCGTTCATTCCCTTTCCTCCTACTCTGATAAAAATTTATTGATAAAGTATTGCTGACCTTTGCCAGTAATTTTTGTTATTCTTGTAATTTGGCTCGAACCGTCTGGATTGTTAATCGTGCGTTTCTTAATATCCATGATTTCTAAATCTGCGCTGCGTTGTGTAGGTAAATTGTAGTTCTCCCCTTTTTGTTTGATGAGATAGCCATTCTCTCTCATCCACTCGAACAATCTGTTTTGACCTATGTCTATTCCATTTTGTTTAAGTAGTTTTGCTAACTCTCCTACTAAAATTGAACTTTGACTACCAACTACAGAATCTGCGAACAATACTTTAGGTTTATTTTCTTCTACTTGCGCTTCTAACTTTTCCACTTTATTAGTTTGAATTTGTAATGCTCGCTCAACTATCATTTCTGGACTGTTCCAAGCATCTTCAATTCTTATGAAGTGTTGTCTAACTGCTCTTCCAATTTCGTTACGTTGAATCATTGCAATTTCTTTAGCAGTGTCTATTGTTAACGCATGATCTATATAAGTAGTAACGTTACCTTGAGCTGTTACTCTTTTTTGAGTAATAGCTACAAAATCAACATTTTCTTGATATCCATAACCTTGCATCCTTTCAAACCAATCGTTATATCTTGTTTTAATTTCTAGTGCTTCATGTAATTCACGGCCACTAATTGCAATTTCACCATTTTCTTTTTCTTGAATATTGAACATCTGTGATATGTTAGGTTTGTTTTGTAAATCCTGCATTTAATTTCCTCCTTTAATTAGTTCAATTATATTGAACTTTACGATTAAAAAAATATACTGGTAAATCTTTTATTGGTATAGATAACAGTTTGCATGTTTTTTCCATTTCCAATTGTTTCCATCCCACTTTGTTATTTAATTTTAATGATAGACTTCTTTCAGATATACCTAAGTCATACGCAAAAGCGTATCTATTGCCATACTTTTCAACAATCTTCCCATTTAATAATGAGTAGTCAAAACACATGGTTTCACCTCTTTTCTAAGTTCAATAATTTTGAACTACAAATAACTTAACACACTAAATAAAGACTTTCAACATAAAACTTCAAAAATATTGAATTTTTCCCTTGAACTTTTGTTCAATTGAACTTATACTATAACTATACTAATGAAGGAGATTGATAACAATGACTTCTAATTTTAGCAATCGCTTAAAACAAGCGTTAAAAGAAAATAAAATGAAACAAGTAGACGTTATAGAAAAATCTAAAATGTATAAAGAAGAATTAGGTGTTCAAATATCAAAAACAGATATAAGTCAATATGTAAATGGGAAAGTTAACCCAGGGCAAAACAAATTATATATATTAGCTAAAATCTTGAATGTTAGTGAAGCTTGGTTACTCGGATATAATGTTGAAAAAGAAAGAATTGACGATGGAACTAGAAATAAGATGAATAAACAACTAGAAACTCTGCCAGTGAAACAGATACCAGTTGTTTCTAAAATATCTGCTGGACTACCTATTTATTCTGAAGAAAATTTAATAGATTATACATACATTGCAACGAAAGATTTAAACGAAGAAAAAGAACTGTTCGGTTTAAAAGTTTCTGGCGATAGTATGAATAAGATATTTCAAGATGGAGAAGTAGTAGTTATAGAAAAAGATTCTGTTATTGAGAATGGGCAAATAGGTGTAGTTATGGTCAATGGCTATAATGGCACATTAAAACGTATTAGGTATAATGGCGACCAACTTATGCTACTTCCTGAATCAACTAACCCAGAACACCTACCTCAAGTATATTCAGATGAAAGTGAAATTAAATTTATCGGTAAGGTAGTTGCAAGTGTTAAAAAGTTTTAATGGAGGTTATTTAAATGATTATAAATAATGAAGAGTTCGGGTACGTTCATATAAATACAACAAAACCGGAAGCTGAAATGACAGAAGCTGAAATCGAAGAAATATATGAGTATTTAAGAAAACATAAAAAAGAAAGACATAAATTACTTGAACAACACCGTAAAGTAATGGAATCTAAAATTACTGATAGGACCAAAACGTAATTTAAGGAGAGTATACAATGAAGGAACCAAACAATAATAATCATAACGGAAAATTCGTTGAAGTTTGGAATACAATAATAAATTGGATTAAAGGAAACAAAGTTAAAACAGCAATTATCATATTTGTATTGATACTAGGTTTTAGTTCTGTTCCAGGTGAAAAAGATAAATCGGAATCAAAAGATACAAAAAAAGAAACAAAAATTAAAAAAGAATCGGAAACTAAAAGAGAAGTAACAAAACAAGGAGAAGAAAACAGTGGGAAGGACCAGCAATCACATAACAAAAATAATGAGGAAACAAATAGTGATATTCAAGAAAATATAAAACCTAAAAATAATACTGTATATGGTAAGTTAACAGATACTAAAGCAAAAGAAGTTGCTGGTATGTATTATAACCAGGAAGATGACTTAAATTATATAGTAGGAGATAATAAAGAAATTCTACAAATAGAAAAATCATTTGAAGATTTACCTTTAGATGAAAATATAGATCAATCTTTAATTAAGAAACATACATTAGATTATATGGAAGATGACGCATCTATCAAAGATACAATAAGCGACTCTGAATTTGAGTATTATTCGCCAAGTACTGATAAAACATATAATGTAGTGTACGAAAAAAACGATAAAAGTAAAATAATAAATATAATTATTTCAAGTTTTTAAATCTATTTAGATAAACACGTGACTTAGTGATAATAATCAGTATTGTCACATTACAAATAACTTAAGAGCAGTCACTTCTGCCCTATATACAAGTAAGGAGAATATATAATGAAAAAACTTATTATATTAAGTCTATTATCCTTTTCAATATACTATTTTATTTTCAAATATATGTGGATTAAAGACTTAAATATATAATAAAAAAGCACCCCGTGGGGTGCATATCTTTTTAAGGGAGCATTATATAAAAATAATGCTACTAACAATATTAACATATCAGTTATGTGTTTTGAATAATAAAAAAGACACCTCCGAAGAGATGTCACATTAGGAAATTATTAAAATTTATCCGCAAATTATTTATACCACATTATTTGTAGGATAAACTTAGTTAATTAACTAAACTTTTATGAAATTCTCTTTTTAAAGGATGTTAAAAATGGCTGTTTACATTATTATATTTACCATTATTTTTCTAATAGCATTTATAGGGTTTGTAATTAACCTTTTTAAGTATTTTAAAGCTACAAAGCCAATATATAAACGTGCTTACATGATATGGATTATTAGTAATATACTCCTTCTAATAGTATTCGGTATTTTTATTTTACAATTTTTGAATAATTAAAGAATATTACTGACTAATTTTGTATTCTCTAATATATTTTTACAAAAATACGCCTAACTAAGTTAGACGTTGAAAGGGGGTGATATGAATGTGTGATGAGAATAGAAATCAATATAATCCTAAAGACCCAAATCACCGTAGTGGAAGACCTGATGGTGAGAAAAGAAGTAATGAACCAGCAAGGAAAAGTTATAGAAATCATACTCACAACCACGAGACATTAAGTGAATCAAAATTGGAAGAAAAGTTTGGAAAAGATTTCAGAAAAGACAGAAAATAAATTAGTCTTTAAATCCATATATTTTATAATAACTTGTCATATTAGTCTTATGATACACATAATATGAATCAGCTTCTGACAATTTTTGATTTGTGAATTTTCCTGTTGTAGAAATTATAAAACTCACATCTAAATTATTATCAATTTCATGTTTAAATATTAAGCCGTACATAGAGGGTTCCTCAATATATTTGTCATGATAACATTCAATATAATAACTCATTTGACTATTAGAAAGAATAGAATCAATTGCATGTTCATGTATAAGTTCATTCTTTTGAGAGTCAATTCTAGTTTTATTCATTTGTGTTCTAAATATGTTTAATAAAAACACATAAACATATTTATTAAGAACGAATATTATTAACATTGAAGATATCAATAAGGCTATGGATATGCTTAGTAAATCACTTTTAATAATTATGTCTATTAGATGATTAACTAATATAAAAATACCTATGCTTATTAAAGAAAACATTGTTGAGAACATCTTTTTAATCTCCGGTTTTTCTGTATCAAAGATAGATAAGTAATCTAAATAAATATATGTGAACAGTCCTGCAACACCTGAACTACAAAGTAATAGAATTAGTTCCAACTTCTCACCCACTTTTTATTTAATTATAACATATACCTATAGATTAATCACTTTTCCATAGTTTTTTTCTATGGGTATATATTTTTATCTTTTTTAGGAGGAATACCCAATGTGGAACGAAAAATTCAAAGATAAAACAGGCAAAACTAAATATCGTTACTATGAGAAGTATAAAGACCCATATACAGATAAATGGCGTAGAGTTAGTGTTGTAATGAACAAAGATACTAAAGCTTCACAGAAAGAAGCTATGTTCCAATTAGACGCTAAAATAGACTCCAAGCTAGCTGATAATTACAATAATAAATTAGATAGGTTAACCATTCATGATTTATTAGATGAATGGTTTACATACCATAAAAAAACATCAGGTCTAAAACTCACTACTTTAAATAATTTAGAAGTGAGAATTAGAAATATTAAAAAACATCTTGATAAGACTGTACTTTTAATAAAACTGGATTCAAAATTTGCTCAAAATCTTATAAATGAACTTTTTGAAAACTTTTCAGAAAATCAGATAAGACGTCAATTAAATGATCTAAAAAGAGCTTTAAATTACGCAACAAAATATTACAGTTATACAAACAAACATATTTTAGACGATATTGATATACCTAAAAAAGCCAAAACGCTTGAAGATATAGAAAAAGAAGAACAAAAAATGTATAACTATTTAGAAATGGAACAAGTCATACAAATACGCGATTTCATATTAAACAAAAAACACTCAGATAAAAGATTGAATTTTTTTGTTGCTAGCATAATAGAATTGCAAGCATTAACAGGCATGAGAATTGGAGAACTTCAAGCATTACAAGAAAACGATGTAGATTTAAAAAATAGAATGGTTCATATTAATGGGACGATACATTGGCTTAAATATGAAAATGGGTATGGTTATAAAGATACCACGAAAACAAAAGGTTCTAAAAGACAAATTGCAATAAATCAACGTTCTATAAATATTTTAAAGAAAGTTATATTAGAAAACAAAAAACTATCGCAATGGAATGATAGTTATATAAATCGAGGATTCCTATTTACAACAAGAACTGGCAACCCCATGTATACCCATAAAATTAATAAACAGTTAGCAGATGCTGCAGAATCATTAAAAATAGGCAAAAAAGTCACATCACATACTTTTAGACACACACATATTAGTTTATTAGTTGAAATGAATGTTTCGTTAAAAGCAATTATGAAAAGAGTTGGTCATACAGACGAAAAAACTACTATTCAAATATACACTCATGTAACAGAAAAAATGGACAAACAGTTAACAGAGAAATTAGAAAATATCCCAAGTTAAACTATCTGCCCTTTTTCTGCCCTTAGTTAATTTTTAACAACCTAGCAAACTCTTATAAACACTGCAATTAAGCCACTTACAATAACATTCTACATCATCATTTGAGGGTTGATATCTATCTTAAGTGATAATTTATCTTTTAAATATTGATCATGATAATAGTCATCTAAATATGTTAATGCTTCATGTAAAGCAGGTTCGCTTTTATATTTAATTAGTATTTGGAAACGATATTCATTGTTAATCCGCGATAGTGCCGCCGGAGATGGACCTAATACTAACGCTTTATCTGTTAAATGTTGTAACAGAATTTTATGGATGTGCTTAGATGCTTCCATAACTTTCTTCATATCTTTGTGGGCAATCGTAAAATTAATTAAAAAGAAGTATGGCGGATACTTACCTAATTTTCTGTAATTCATCTCTTTTTCAAAAAATGATGTGTAGTCGTTATCTTGAACATCTTTGATTGCATAATGCTCTGGGTTGTAAGTTTGAATGATGACTTCACCTTCTTTTTCATGACGACCCGCACGCCCTGAAACTTGTGTTAATAATTGATACGTACGTTCACTTGCTCTGAAATCTGGCAAGTTTAACATAGTATCTGCGTTTAACACTCCGACTAATGTAATATTAGGAAAATCCAATCCTTTAGCAATCATTTGTGTGCCTAATAAAATATCGCCTTTACCTGAACCAAAGTCATCTAACAATCGTTCATGCGCCCCTTTTCTAGAAGTCGTATCCACATCCATACGAATAATCTTGGCTGTTTCAAAATTTTCTTGTAACAACTCTTCCACTCTTTGCGTCCCAGTACCGACTTGTCTAATATGTTCACTTTCACAGTTTGGACATTTATTAGGTGGAACTTCTTGATGACCACAATAATGACATTTTAATTGGTCAGTCGATTTATGGTAAGTTAACGAAATATCACAATTAGGACATTGAGGGACATGACCACAATCACGACACAGCATAAATGAAGCATAGCCACGTCTATTTAAAAATAAAACAACTTGTTCTTTTTTATCTAATCTATCTTGAATCGCACTACGCAACCCTTCTGAGAACATAGAACGATTGCCTGAAGTGAGCTCTGCTCTCATATCTACAATTTTAACTTCTGGTAAGGCTTGTTGATTCACTCTATTTGGTAACGATAAAAGTTCATAAACACCTTTATCTGCACGAGCAAATGATTCTAAACTAGGCGTCGCACTACCTAAAATTAATGGACACTGATGATATTGACTTCGCCATTGCGCGATGTCTCTAGCATGATACCTTGGATAATCCTCTTGTTTATATGAAGATTCGTGCTCTTCGTCAATGATAATCATGCCTAAATCTTTAAATGGTGCAAATACACTTGAACGCGCGCCAACGCTCACGCTTGCTTTACCATCTCTAATTTTTTGCCATTCATCATAACGTTCACCCTTGGATAAACCTGAATGTAAAACAGCTACTTCATCACCGAATCTACGTTTAAATCTTAATACCATTTGTGGTGTGAGTGCAATTTCAGGTACTAACATCATTGCTTGCCTACCTTGCTTTAGTACGGTTTCGATTGTTTGTAAATAGACTTCTGTCTTTCCAGAACCAGTCACGCCATGTAATAAAAATGTCCGTTGTTCTTTTTTGTTAATTGTATCTATGATTGTTTCATACGCTTGTTGTTGTTCATTAGTCAGTGATTGTTTCTCATCTTGCTCAAACACACGTGTCGCAAAGGGATCGCGTTCTATAGTAGTGTCATATTTTTCAATAAAGCCTTTCCGTGATAACGTATCTATACTCGACTTTGAAAAGCCCATTTCTTCTAATTGTTTTAATAACACGACATGGTGATTTTCATCCATTAAATAGGCATATAGCTCATATTGTTTTTTAGACTTTTCTAAAGAACCTAATACCATATCGTAATCGAAACCTTCAACAATACGCACAGCACGTTGTTTCTTTTTATTTAAAGATTGAGATAATAGTGTTTTTTCAGTAATTGCTCCTTGCTTTAAAAATGGCGCAATAGTTGTTAGATCTTCATTTTTTTGAGCTTCTTTATATGCATAATGACCTTCAGCATTGAATCGTTGCAACAATGTATTGGGTATATCTGTAGCGTCTTTAATAGCAAATACCTTGGTATATTTAGCTTTGATAGCGCTTGGAAGCATAACCTCTAACATTGAAATTCGTTTTGTAACAAAATACGTATGATACCAGTCTGTCAGTTCAATTAATTCTTTCGTCAATTCTGGTTTGATATCTTGAATTTCTTTAACTTCTTTTAATTTTGATATGTCCATACTCGCATCTGGTTGATCTGTTATATTCATTACATAGCCTTGAATTGTTCTTGGTCCAAAAGGGACAATCACGCGCATACCAATATCTATCATCGATTGGAATGTTTGTGGAATGATATAATCAAACGTAAAATCAACACTTTTAGAAGGTATATCCACAATTACTTTTGCTATCATTTTATTGCCACCTTGTTTCTAAACTGTCCAATATATGCTCCGCTAATATGACTTTCTTATGTTTCCCTAATTCTACCGCCTTGCCGTTTTTATAATACATTGTATAAGCGTTATCATCTGAACTAAACCCAATCGTTCGATCTCCGACATTATTGGCTATGATGACATCGACATTTTTACTTTTTAATTTTTTTTGAGCATATGTTTCAATATTTTGAGTTTCTGCTGCAAAACCAACTAAAAATTGTTTATGCTTATTTTCTCCAAGATATTTTAAAATATCGGGCGTTCTTTTAAATGTTACCGTTAAGTCCCCTGCTTGTTTTTTTAGTTTATGATCTAACATTTCAGCTGGCGCATAATCAGATACTGCTGCAGATTTAAATACAATATCCGTACTATCAAATCGTAATTTAACCGCTTCAAACATTTGTTGAGCACTTTCTATTGGTATAAGCTCTACATTTTTAGGAGCGTCTAGATGTGTTGGACCGGATATAAGTGTAACTTTAGCGCCTCTTTTTGATAATGATTCTGCTAAAGCATAGCCCATTTTACCTGAAGAACGATTGGATAAATAGCGAACTGGGTCTAATTCTTCAATAGTCGGACCAGCTGTTACTATCGCATGGACGCCCTTAAATTTACTATTTTTTTTATTCGGTAGATCATTATTAAAATATTGGTTTAATCTTTCTAAGATCTGCAATGGTTCTTCCATTCTCCCTTTAGCTACATAACCACAAGCTAAGAAGCCTTCGCCAGGTTCTAAGAAATAATAACCATCAGCACTTAAAGTAGCTAAATTATGTTGTGTTCTTTTATTTTCATACATATGAACATTCATTGCTGGTGCAATAAATTTAGGCGTCTCTGTAGCTAGTATGGTAGATGTCACCATATCATCTGCGATGCCGTTTGCTAATTTTGCTATTGTATTGGCAGTTGCAGGTGCCACGACAATAGCGTCTGCCCAATCTCCTAGAGCCACATGTTGAATTTCCTCAGGGTTTTGTTCTATAAAAGTATTTGTATAAACAGGATTTCTTCCTATAGCTTGAAAAGCTAAAGGCGTTACAAATTCTTGTGCGTGATCTGTTAACATAACTCTGACCTCATAATCAGCTTGTGTTAATTTACTTGTTAAATCTATTGCTTTATATGCAGCGATACCACCAGTTACAGCAAGTAATATATTTTTCATCGTAGTTCTCCTCCAAATAATTTATGTCTTCCCATCACTATCTTAAAATGATTTCGAACAATTAAATATATTCAATCATCAACCTATCTAAATAAATATTTGGTATTAATTTATTATAGCTAGGATAACTAAGCTTTTATCAATATGATTTATAGTTTCTCTAAAAAATATATAAATCATTCTATTTAAAGAATGAGGTACTCGTATTGAGTAAAAATATGATTACTGTTTATTATACACAAATTAATATACAAATTAAAAAAGCACACCTCAATGATGTGCTGAACCTTAAAGCCAGATTTTTAGTGAGACTTTAAGATACACATAGTTTACTCGGTGTACTTTTCAAAATTTCAATTTTTTATTGATCATTTGCTTAGAATATTTTATTTTGTTTTTTCAGGATAAACTTCGCCGCCAGCAATTTCTTCTAAGGCTTTGCCTACTGCTTTTTTAGAACTATATCTATTTAGTAATGCACTACTTGGATGTTCGTCTAATTCACGCGCACGTTTTGCAGCTGTAGTTGCAATTAAATATTTTGATGTAATTTTAGATGTTAAATCATTTAATGGTGGATATAACATTATTTTTTTGCCTCCAATATCATTTTTCTATATTTTGCTTCAATACGTTCTCTTTTCAAATGCTCAGCTTCGACAATGGATTGAATACGTTGTTTAGCTAATTCTACTTCGTCATTAACCACAACATAATCATATAAGTTCATCATTTCAACTTCTTTACGTGCTTCGAGTACACGGCTTTGAATTTTTTCATCTGACTCTGTGCCACGCCCTACTAAGCGTTCACGTAAATGGTCTAAACTTGGCGGAGCTAGAAAAATAAATAATGCGTCAGGGAATTTTTTGCGCACTTGTTTGGCACCCTCTACTTCAATTTCTAAAAACACGTCATGCCCTTGATCCATAGTATCCTTTACGTATTGCACCGGCGTCCCATAGTAATTACCCACATATTCTGCATATTCTATAAATTGGTCTTGTTTAATTAATTCTTCAAACTCTGCTTTTGTTTTGAAAAAGTAATCTATACCATCGACTTCGCCTTCACGTATACCACGTGTCGTCATCGAGATAGAATATTTATATGATGTGGTTGGGTCATCAAATATTTTCTTTCTAACTGTCCCTTTACCTACTCCAGAAGGTCCAGAAAGTACAATCAACAAACCTTTCTCATTATCCATGACTTACTACCTCTCTAAGCTATTCTTCTATTATTAGACTATGATACCATAAGGAACGTTTAATTGTATAGCATACGTTCATACAATCTTTGTTCATGACCAAATCATTTCATCATGTTACAATATGTTGAATGATTAAAAATAAGGTGGCTGATAGTAATGGCATACGATGGTTTATTTACACGAAAAATGATAGAATCTCTACAATTTCTCGTTGACGGAAGAATCCACAAAATCAATCAACCAGAAAACGATACGATTATTATTGTAGTGCGTCAAAATCGTCAAAATCATCAACTTCTACTCTCTATCCATCCTAGTTTTGCTAGAATGCATCTCACAAATAAAAAATATGATAATCCTTTTGAACCACCAATGTTTGCACGTGTTTTTCGTAAACATTTAGAAGGTGGTTTTATTAAAGCAATTAGACAAATTGGTAATGATAGACGCGTAGAACTAGATGTTCAGAGTAAAGATGAAATTGGTGATACGATTCACCGTACCATTATTTTAGAAATTATGGGTAAACATAGTAATTTAATTTTAGTAGACGAACAGCGGAAGATTATTGAAGGGTTTAAACACTTAACACCTAATACAAACCAATACCGTACAGTAATGCCTGGTTTCCAATATGATGCTCCGCCGACTCAGAATAAAATGAACCCTTATGATACAACGGGTGCTGAAGTTTTAAAATATATAGATTTTAACAGCGGCAAAATAGCAAAACAATTACTCAATCATTTTGAAGGTTTCAGTCCTTTAATAACGAATGAAATGGTTAATCGCAGACAATTTATGACAACAAAAACCTTACCAGAAGCATTTGATAGTGTGATGGGTGAAACGAAAGAAACACCTACACCTGTTTTTCATAAAAATCATGAGACAGGAAAAGAAGATTTCTATTTTATGAACTTAGAACAGTTTTATGACGATGTTGTAATATATGAATCTTTACATGATTTATTAGACAGATATTATGATGCTAGAGGCGAAAGAGAACGTGTCAAACAACGTGCCAACGACTTGGTTAAATTTGTACAACAACAATTGCATAAGTACCAAAACAAATTAAGCAAATTAATCGATGAGCAAGAAGGCACCAAAGATAAAGAAATGCAACAACTTTTTGGGGAATTAATCACTGCTAATATTTATAGAATCAAACAAGGTGATAAATTTTTAACAACAATCAATTATTATAATGGTGAAGAAGTTACAATTCCATTAGATACAACAAAATCCCCAGCGACAAACGCTCAAAATTATTATAAAAAATACAATAAACTAAAAACAAGAGAACACGAATTGGCACGTCAAATTGATTTAACCAAAGAGAATATCACTTATTTTGAAAATATAGAACAACAACTTACTCATATTTCAGTTGATGATATTGAGGATATAAGAGAAGAACTTGCTGAACAAGGTTATATGAAACAACGTAAACAAAATAAGAAGAAAAAGAAACCGACAATCCAGCTACAAACATATATATCTACAGATGGAGATACTATTCTTGTCGGTAAAAACAATAAGCAAAATGATTATTTAACTAATAAAAAAGCAAGTAAAAACCATCTCTGGTTTCACACTAAAGATATCCCTGGATCTCATGTAGTTATCTTGAACGATAACCCGAGTGAAAACTCGATTAAAGAAGCGGCAATGTTATCCGGTTACTTTTCAAAAGCAGGTGATTCAGGCCAAATACCAGTAGACTATACTCAAATCAGGCACGTTCATAAACCTTCTGGGGCTAAGCCAGGATTTGTTACTTACGACAACCAAAAAACGCTTTACGCGACTCCCGATTACGACCATATTCAAAAAATGAAAATTAAATCATGATAATGAACGTATGGCGAAATTCTATTTTTTATAAAGCGTTATTTAACCTAGTTGATAAAAAGTTGACTACACAAACAAACATTGGGATTTTTTGAAACCGCTCCTTCACCCGCCTCTGTTATATTTAAGGTTTAACTGTTATTTATATTCATATCTTTCTATAGTGAGTAATTAGTTCTAATGCTTAAAATTAACAACGACAAAAAGAAACCGAGACAAACCTATCTCTGGATAAAAACAAACGTCAATTTCTATCATTTCAATAGAAATTGACGTTTTCTTTACTTTTTTAAACTTTTCCAAGACCTTAACACATTATTTTTTTACATTCAGTACATTAGTCAAACCAAGTATTTTGGTTGCAACACATCTGCAGGGATAGCATGTACCTTGAATCTACAGGATCTGGACAGAATAGCGGCAACGGGATAAAGCAATACAAAATATCAATATAATATGAGCCCCTAAAAAATTGCTTAATTTTGAAATTTTTTAGGGGCGCTATCGTGGAATTCACACCTCAACCTCTGTTTACTTTACGTTACTTTTTATCGGGTAATGCAAGTTGAAAATTCACACCGTATTTATCTATAATCCATGTAAATTCTCTAAATGGCGGCATCTCGGTTCTGGGCATTAGAATTGCGCCACCACTTTTTAACTTACTAAATAACCGTTCCATTTCTAATGGGCTATCTACTGTAACGTATAATGACATTGCTGGATTCATATCAATATCAACACCATTCATGTTATCAATTGCCATAAAGACTTGATCTTTTAATCGAAAAATAGCGTGTTGCACTGCCCCAGTCGGTTCCTCATCATTTTCATCATATTTTACCATTGCTAATATTTCGGCATCTTCAAACGCTTCTATATATAAATTAATTGCTTCTTCTGCTTGACCATTAAACATTAGAAACGTCGTTATTTTTGGAACTACCATGTACTTGCCTCCTTAAAACATCTTAATTATAGAATAAAACAAATTCACTCAAAAATCGAACTAATGCAATTTTAAAATTCAATAACATATCAAATTTAAATAACTATAGGTTTACTTTTAATTAAGATAAATTCATAAATCCATTACCTAAAACATCTCTCACATCATGAATAACTAAAAATGCATTTTCATCTTCTTCATTGATTAGTTTTTTAACTCTAGTCACTTGAGATTGTGGCACAACGACGTAGAGCATACTCGTTTCATTTTTACCGTAACCGCCTTTACCTCTTAACAATGTTGACCCTCTACCAGTAAAACGATTGATTTTATCACTGATTATTTCATTTTTACTTGAAATGACAGTAACTGCCTTTTTAGGGTTAAATCCTTCAATGATAAAGGAAGTTGCACGTTCTGTTATAAAAATCATAATAATGGTAAATAATACATTCTCTAATGGTAATACAAATAAAAATGATAAAACGACTAATCCATCTAAGACAAAAATACCTTGTGATGTTTTGATATCAAAATATTTATTCAACATTTTAGCAATTACAGATGTACCACCTATGACACCACCAGCCGCAATGACTAAACCGATGCCTACACCTACTAATACCCCGCCAAACGAAGCATTTATGACAAAATTATCAATACCTGTCTTAAAATTTTCCGTTAAATCTAAAAAGATAGAGATAGCCGTATTCGCAATAAAGGTATAAACAGCTGTTCTAGTACTTAAAAACCGCCATCCGATAATAATAACTAATGTGTTAATAATCAAAGAAGAAATTGCTGGTGAAAAGCCAAAAGCATATTTAAGCGCTAACGCTATACCCACCGTGCCACCGTCACCTAAATTAGATTCTAATATAAACGAATTAACTGCAATCGCACTAATGAAAGCACCAATCAAACAGATAATCACATTTTTAGTATGATCTTTAAATAATTGTTTTGCTAATCTCATATCATTTCCCCTTACATAAAAAATATAAAATAAAGGAAGCAGGTTAGAAATATCAAAATTAAATATCATTTTCCTATACCCACTTCACAAACTCATTTATTTTTTATTATTCGTGTTTATTTCAATCAACCAAGTGATATTGTATTTTAGATTTACTTTCAATAAGACACATTGCACAGCAATTGCATATCATGCTTATAACAACAAATTATTTTACTTTTAAACAATTATAGTTAAAATAAATATAAATAACATTGGAGGTATTTCATGTCTTTTTATATTATTCCGCTTCTTATTGCAGCTTTAGTTTTGATTATCGGTTTTATTATTATAAAAATTATGATTCGTTGATGTATTAACTATAGCATATTGCATTTTTTATTTTTTGAAAACTTTTCAAACGCATCAACCAAAAAAGTTAACAAGGTTTATATATGATTAAAAAAATAATAGAGACGTTTTAATTAAATTTTGATTTCTTTATTGCGCTTGCTTAATTTTGACACTACTGAACCATTTCATTTAAAAATGAGTTAGATTATGTCACCCACAAGTTGCATTTTCCACTCAATTGCACGATACGCTATCATAACCCCTCGTCGAGAATTAATTTCTAGAAGGTATAGTGATTTTAAATGCTTGTTATAAAACTTTTCATTACAGACACCTATATGATGTTTGAGGCCGAGGCATAATTATGCCCCGGCCTCAGTTCTATTTTGAGCATGGGCCATTACTGCCCAGCCTTCCATAGGATAAAAACATATATCGTCATTTCAAGTTTAATTACACGCAATCACAAGGTAATCATACTATTTGATATGACCTTTTTGCTTAATGTTTGATTTTGATTTTTTATAAATATCTGATTCAGTAGTATTTAATAACCCTTTATTTTCATCTTCTGAAGTTGATTGATGTCTATAATCTTCTGATTTTTTAAGAAACTTATTTAAATGCGCAAAATGATTATATGCTACATTTGGGTCTTCTGTCATAACATCCCCTCCATTTAATATATTATGACAAGTTATCTCTCCAATCAACTAATGTACTAATATCATTTTCAGAAATTTCTCCATTTTCCCTAGCTACTTCAATAAGTTCATTATAATCGCTTAAAGTATAAAATGGTATATTGACTTGTTCAAATAAGGTTTCAGCTTTTTTTAAACCATATGTAAAAATCGCCACGACGCCCAATACATTTGCGCCTGCAGCTTTTAAAGCATCCACTGCAGTGATTGAAGATCCACCGGTTGAAATTAGATCTTCTACAACTACCACATTTTTACCGTGACTTATTGCGCCTTCGATTTGATTTTGTTTTCCGTGACTTTTACTTTTTGATCTAACATAGTTCATTGGTAAGTCCATTACTTCAGATACATAAGCTGCATGCGGTATACCAGCTGTTGCTGTACCAGATACAATATCTACATTTTCAAAATGAGACTCAATTAAATCACGCAAACCATCTCTAATATGTCGGCGTACAGTTGGATAACCTAACGTCACTCGATTATCACAATAAATAGGAGATTTAATACCTGAACTCCACGTAAATGGATTGTTAGGAGACAATGATACTGCCTCTATGTCTAATAATGATTTTGCAATTGTTTTAGTCATGTGATTTAAACCAACTTTCTTTAATATTTTGGTAACTCGTCACCGGCGTTTGACTCTTAGTAATTGGACGTCCGACAACAATATGGGTAGAACCTAAGGCACTCGCTTTTTCTGGTGTAGTGATTCTGTGTTGGTCATCTGATGTAGCATTTTCTGGCCTAATGCCTGGTGTGACTTTTAAGAAATCATCTCCTAATTCACGCGTTAACAATTCAGCTTCAAGTGGCGAGCATACAACGCCATCTAGACCCGCTGACTTAGCCAAATTGGCATAATTAAGTACCGCTTCATCTATTGTACTTTGAATATTTTGTTCATTGTTCAACATGGCTTCGGTAGTGGATGTTAATTGTGTGACAGCCACAATTTTCGTATGTTGATTATATTTTCTAATGCCTTCTAAAGCACGTTTCATCATTTCTGAACCACCTGCTGCATGCACATTGACCAAATCAACATCTAATTTACTTAAACCTTCCATTGCTTTACTTACTGTATTGGGAATATCATGTAATTTTAAATCTAGAAAAATGCGATGCCCCCGTTCCTTAATTGATGCTATTAAGGAAGGTCCAGTTTGATAAAATAGTTCCATGCCTACTTTAACGAATAAAGGTTCATCAAATTGATCTAAAAACTGTTCAACCGTTTCTATAGAATCAAAATCTAAAGCAATGATAGGTAAATTATTTTGCATATCTAACGCCTCGCACTTCCTTTTTTTATATCATGTGCCAAAGCCGAGTTTAAGATATTAATAATATCAAAGCTCGAGTCCTTAGCTTATAAATGATTTATTTACATATTTTTCATTGTAAAAGTCATACTTTCTATTACACTGGTCAAAGCTTCTGCTGTGTCTAGTGATGTTAAACAAGGCACACCATTTTCTACTGAAGCACGTCTGATTTGGAAACCATCGCGCTCAACCGCTTTACCTTTTGTCATGGTATTAATCACAATTTGTACATTGTTATTTTGAATTTGAGTTAACAAATCATTCTCTCCACCGATTTTACCAACAGTTTCAGCGTTAATATGATAATCTTGTAATGTTTTAGCTGTACCTTCTGTGGCTAATACGTTGTAACCAACTTCTTTCAAACGAGCAGCAACATTTATAATTTCGTTTTTATCTTTATCACTGACAGTCATCAATACAGTACCACAATCTTTAACTTCCATACCGCTTGCTGTTAGCCCTTTATATAACGCTTTTTCCATAGTTTGGTCTTTGCCCATTACTTCTCCAGTTGACTTCATTTCAGGCCCTAATGTGATATCAACATTTTTCAATTTATTAAAGCTAAATACCGGCACTTTAACAAAGACACCTTCAGCATAGGGTTGGATACCTTCTTTATAACCAAGCGAAGCTAAGTTTGTACCTATAATGGCTTTCATAGCCAACTGCGCCATTTGTATATTTGTAATTTTACTTAAAAATGGTACTGTACGACTCGCACGTGGATTAACTTCTAAGACATATACACCATCATGTGCAATAACAAATTGAATGTTAATTAACCCAACAATATTTAATCCTTTAGCTAATCGAATCGTAAAGTCTTCCAATGTTGTGATTTCTGCTTGTGTCAACGATTGAGGTGGGTAAACTGCTATCGAATCACCTGAATGTACACCAGCTCGCTCTATATGTTCCATTATGCCAGGGATAATCACTGTCTCGCCATCTGATATAGCATCTACTTCAATTTCTTTTCCTGTGAGGTACCGATCTACTAATACGGGATGATCTGGACTAGCTTTAACTGCTTGATTCATATAGTTTTCTAATTCTGTATCACTATTCACGATTTCCATCGCGCGCCCACCTAATACATAAGATGGTCTAACCACCACTGGATAACCAATGTGTCTCGCATTTTCCAGTGCTTCTCCAGGCGATGTTGTTGTCTTACCATTCGGTTGTGGTACACCAATTGTATGCAACAATGCTTCAAATTCTTTACGGTCTTCAGCTCTGTTTAAATCTTCTAATGATGTCCCAAGGATGTTAACTTGATGTTTTGCAAGTTTATCTGCTAAATTGATTGCTGTTTGACCGCCAAATTGAACGACTACCCCTTTAGGTTGTTCTAAATCAATAATATTCATTACGTCTTCTTCTGTTAAAGGTTCGAAGTACAATTTATCTGAAATGGAAAAATCTGTAGATACAGTTTCAGGGTTATTATTGACGATAATTGCTTCATAACCAGCTTGTTGAATCGCCCATACAGCATGTACCGTTGCATAATCAAATTCAACACCTTGGCCAATTCTGATTGGTCCTGAACCTAAAACTAATATTTTCTCTTTGTCAGTTATTATAGATTCATTTTCTGTTTCATACGTACCATAATAATAAGGTGTCGCTGACTCAAATTCTGCTGCGCACGTATCTACCATTTTATAGACAGGGGTTATGCTATATTGTTTTCTTAATTCATAAACTTCTGGTTCTGTCATATCAAAACGGTGTGCGATGACGCGATCACTAAATCCATAACGCTTAGCACATGCTAAGTAGTCAACATCGCCTTTATGCGCTTTTAAACCATGTTCGATTTGGATAATGTGTAAAAATTTATTTAAAAAGAAATAATCAATCTTAGTCAATTCATGTATCTCTTCTAATGTTGTGCCACGACGTATCGCTTCGCCTATAAAGAATAGCCGTTCATCATCTTGGTCTTTAATACGTGATTTGATATATTCTAAATCATAAGATGCGCCATTGGGCAAACCTAAGTGATGGACACCGTATTCTAGCGAACGAATCGCTTTTAATAATGATTCTTCATACGTTCTACCAATGGCCATCACTTCACCAGTTGCTTTCATTTGCGTCCCTAAAACACGCTCGCCCTTTTCAAATTTATCAAATGGAAAACGTGGAATTTTAGTAACAACATAATCTAACGCAGGTTCAAATGCTGCATATGATGTTTTGGTAATAGGGTTTAACATTTCATCTAATGATAAACCAACAGCAATTTTTGCAGCTAGCTTAGCAATGGGATAACCTGTCGCTTTAGAAGCTAAAGCTGATGAACGGGAAACACGCGGGTTCACTTCTATGATGTAATACTTCATCGAGTGTGGATCTAATGCCAGTTGTACATTACAACCACCTTCAATGCCTAAAGCACGTATTACTTTTAATGAGACATCTCGCAACATTTGGTATTCAACATCTGACAGCGTTTGGCTTGGTGCGACCACGATTGAATCACCAGTATGTATACCCACCGGATCGATATTTTCCATATTACATACAACCATTGCATTACCATTTTTGTCACGCATCACTTCATATTCAATTTCTTTGAAACCAGCAATTGATTTTTCAATTAAACATTGTGTCGCAGGGCTATAATGTAAGCCATTTGAAACGACTTCTTTAAATTCTTCATCGTTATAACAAATACCTCCGCCTGTGCCCCCCATAGTAAACGCAGGTCTAACAATTAACGGGTAACCTACTGCTTCTTTAAATTGGAATGCTTGCGCTAATGTATTGACAATATCACTTTCTGGTACAGGCACATCCAAATCATTCATCAAGTTTCTAAATAATTCTCTATCTTCTGCTTGTTGAATGGACTCTAATTTAGTACCTAATAATTGAACATGGTTGTCTTCTAAAACACCACTCTCATGTAATTCTATAGCCATATTGAGCCCAGTTTGTCCCCCTAGTGTAGGTAGTAACGCGTCTGGCTGTTCTTTACGAATAATACGTGTGATAAAATCATGCGTTAATGGCTCAATATAAACTTTGTCCGCAATTTCATTGTCTGTCATAATTGTAGCTGGATTTGAGTTCACTAAGATAACACGATAACCTTCCTCGCGTAATGCTAAACAAGCTTGCGTACCTGCGTAGTCAAATTCTGCTGCTTGACCGATGATAATAGGCCCTGATCCAATAACTAAAATTGTCTTTATATCGTTACGTTTAGGCATTTGTCAAAAACTCCTTTGTTTTAAAGTAATGCATCATTTCAATAAACTCATCAAACAAATAATTGGAATCGGTCGGTCCTGGCGCGGCTTCGGGATGGTATTGTACTGAAAATGCCGGCAACGATTTATGTTTCAAACCTTCAATAGTGCCATCATTAATTGCAATATGTGTTATCTCTAACTCTGTGTTTACCAATGAATCTTTATCGATTGCATAGCCATGATTTTGGCTCGTTAATGCCACTTTGCCACTCTTTAAATCTTTGACTGGGTGATTGGCCCCTCTATGTCCAAATTTCATTTTAAAAGCGCTCGCTCCCTGAGAAAGTGCAAATATTTGGTGACCTAAGCAGATGCCGAAGAAAGGCATTTTTCCTAAAATGCCTTTCAGCATTTCAATTGCCACCTCTATTTCTCCAGGGTTCCCTGGTCCGTTAGATAACATAATGCCATCCGGCGACATTCTAATGATTTCTTCGGCTGTTGTATTATAAGGTACAACTATCACATTGCAACCTCGTGAATTAAGCTCTCTAACAATGTTTTGTTTCTTTCCAAAATCTACAAGCACAACGCTCAAATCATAACCAGTTGATACATATGGCGTTTTAGTAGAGACTGCTTTCACTTCGTCTCTTGGTAATTCTATCACTTTCAAATCCTCTGTCAGCCTTTGTATATCTTCCTTATTATCAGTAAACGTTGCTTTTAAAACGCCATAGTTTCTAATTTTACGGGTAATACTACGCGTATCTACACCTGAAATTCCGGGTATTTCATATTCTATTAATACATCGTTTAATGTTTTTTGCTTACGAAAATGACTTGGATAATCACATGCTTCTTTAACGACTACACCGTTTAATGTTGGTATTAATGATTCAAAATCATCTCTATTAATACCATAATTTCCTATTAAAGGGTACGTGAATGTAATAATTTGTCCAGTATAGGAAGGATCTGAAATTGTTTCTTGATAGCCTGTCATAGCTGTATTAAACACAATCTCACCTTTTGTTAATTTATTTGACCCTAATGCGTAACCTTCATAATATGAACCGTCTTCTAGAACTAAATAGCGTTTTTGCAACATTACTTTTCCTCCTTAAATTTAACTTCCCCTTCTACTATTGTTAATATAGGAGTTCCATATACTTTCTCACCTATAAAAGGTGTGTTTTTGCCTTTAGAAGCGAAGTCTTCTGCTTTAATTTCTCTTTCTTCATCTAAATTAATGACAGTGAGGTCAGCTAAACCACCTTCTTCTAAAGTGCCATATGGTAAACCAAACGTCTTGGATGGTTTAATTGTTAAATAGTCAACAAGTTGTTGTAATGACCAATTACCATTTTTCACAAAATGTGTATATAATAATGGAAATGCAGTTTCGCTACCTACGATACCAAATGGTGCTTTAGTCATTGGTTGTGCTTTTTCTGCTTCTGCATGTGGTGCGTGGTCTGTCGCAATACAATCTATTGTTCCATCTAATAATCCTTCAATTAACGCTGCTTTGTCTTCTTGGCTTCTTAATGGTGGATTCATTTTATAAATTGCATCGTCTCCTGGCACATCATCTTCTGTTAGTAATAAATGGTGTGGTGTAACTTCAGCAGTAACATGAATACCTGCTTTTTTAGCATCCCTAATCGTTCTGACACTTTCTTTAGTTGATACATGACACACATGGTAATGCGCGCCAGCTGCTTCTGCTAATAATACATCTCTCGCAATTTGTACTGCTTCACATATATTAGGAATACCAGGTATACCCAATGCTTTACTTCGCTCTCCTTCATGCATAGCGCCGCCATATATCAAGCTGTTATCTTCACAATGTGCAACAACCGCCTTATTCACTTTAGCTGCTTGTTGCATTGCTTCATACATCATATTAGCTTGTTGTACACCTACGCCATCATCTGTAAATGCGAACGTATTTTGATCTGCTAACGCTTTAAAATCAACATGTGATTCGCCAGCTTGTCTTACAGTAATAGCACTGTAAGGCAAGACTCTTACCTGTGCATTTTTTTCAATTAATTGATTTAAATGTTCTAAATTCTCTACAGAATCAGGTACAGGACGTGTGTTAGGCATTGGGCATATAGTAGTAAAACCCCCTCTTGCTGCTGCTTTAGTACCGGTAACAATGGTTTCTTTATGTTCTCCGCCTGGCTCTCTTAAATGAACGTGTACATCAACCAGGCCAGGGGATACAAATTGTCCATGTACATCAATGATTTCGATATTATTGTCTACCTCAATTTGTGGTGCAATTTTCTTGATGTATTTACCTTCAATTAATATAGAGGCTGATTTAAGTTCACCCTCTTGTAGTATTTTTGTATTAGTTAGCAATTTCATTTAATTTTGCCCCTTTCGCTTGTAAAATGTATTCAATAACAGCCATACGCGTGTACATACCGTTTTCCATTTGTTTAAATATACGTGACTTATCTGCTTCAACCAAGCAATCGTCAATTTCTACACCGCGATTGACAGGTGCAGGGTGCATGACGATGGCTGAGGATTTTAAGCGATTATAGCGTTGCTTAGTCAATCCGTAATTTTGATGGTAGTTTTGGTTTTCAAAATCAGCTACCTCACCATCATCATGTCTTTCATGTTGCACTCTTAACAACATGACAATGTCTATATCTTCAATTTTTTGATCAATATCTACATATGGTGCTTCTAAAGTTTCGTCTCTCCATGTTTCAGGGCTTGAGAACATTACATTTGCACCAAGCGCAGTCAAGCTTTGATAATTACTTCTTGCTACACGAGAATTTTTAATGTCTCCGCATATCAATACATTTAAACCTTTAAAAGTTTTATATTCTTCGTAAATTGTCATGAGATCTAATAAACTTTGTGTTGGGTGTTGGCCACTCCCATCACCTGCATTGATAATCGGCAAGTTCAGTGAATTTAATTCATTATAGTATGTGGTATTTGAATGTCTAATTACAAGAACATCTGCACCGACCTGTTCTAGCGTTTTACATGTATCATATAAACTTTCACCTTTTTGAACAGAAGAAGTGCTCGTTTCAAAATCAATTAACTTCAATCCTAATTTTTGTTCTGCTACTAAGAAACTACTTTTTGTTCGTGTTGAATTTTCGAAAAATAAATTTGCTACGAACTTATCTTCATATCTATGTGGCTTAAAGTTACCACTTTTAATACCGCTCGCGATTTCTATTAGTTCATAAATCTCATTTGTAGTTAGATGTTCCATTGATAGTAAATTATCCATTTTTCCAGCCTCCTAATAATGAAATACTTGTTTATTTAATCGTTGCAGATGCTTTGGGTAAAATTAAATTTAATATGATACCTGCTAATGCTGCTAAGGCCATACCTTCGATTTCTAAGTTGATACCTACGCCATTTAAGTTAAAGACCAAATTACCTATCCCGATAACCAATATGACTGATGCAATAACAAGGTTTCGGTTACTTGCAAAATCTACTTCACTTTCTACTAACATCCTCAAACCACTTGCTGCAATGATACCGAAAAGTAATATTGATACGCCTCCCATAACAGGTGTTGGTATAGACGAAACGAGCGCTGTAAATTTTCCAACAAAACCGAGGATAATTGCTATCACTGCAGCCCCTCCAATTACGTATATACTGTAAATCTTTGTGATTGCTAAAACACCAATATTTTCACCGTAAGTAGTACTCGGGGGGCCACCTATGATACTTGCAAACATCGTTGACACACCGTCACCAATAATCGATTTATCTAATCCAGGATCTTTAAAGAAATTTCGTCCTACTATTTTATTAATAACCATTTGATGTCCAATATGTTCACTTACAGTTACAAAAACAATCGGTATTAAGACAAGTATCAATCCAAGATGTATCGACGGTGTATAATCTTTAAATGGCAAATATACTTCTGGAAATTGTAACCATTTCGCTTCAGCTACGGGCTTAAAATTAACAAGTCCCATAAATATCGATACCACATATCCCGTTATGATTCCTATCAATACCGGTATCAAAGACAAGAAACCTTTAAAGTAACCTTGGACAATAATAGTAACAAACAAAGTAATTATCGCTACCACTAAATAACTTAAGTTATAACCTTTCATCTCTCCAGAGTTTTCAAACATAGCCATATTAACTGCGGTTGGTGCAAGACTCAAGCCAATGACCATAATTACTGGTCCTACTACAACTGGTGGCAACAAGTGCATAAGCCACCCCGTCCCACTTAATCTAATTGCTAACCCTATAAGCACATACATAACGCCGCTCATAAATAATGCCATTAACATGTCTCCAAGGCTATGCGAATTCAAACCAGTAATAATCGGTGTGATAAACGCAAAGCTTGATCCTAAATAGGCTGGTATTTTCGCTTTTGTAATCAAAATATATAGTAAGGTTCCTATACCAGATGCTAATAATGCAGAAGATATAGGTAATCCTGTTAAAAACGGTACTAATACTGTTGAACCGAACATTGCAAATAAGTGCTGTGTACTTAAAAATGCCCATTGTCCTAATTTAGGTCGTTCTCGTACATCTAGTACTGGTTTGGCTGTTCGTTCGAACATTGTTTCGTTCTCCATGTTTTTACGCTTCCTCTCATAAAAAAATCTCTTTACATTATATTCATGTAAAGAGACTAAAAAGTATCTACCCTCTGCCTTGAACTAAAGTACCTCACACTTCAAACTACTTAAGTAGTTTGTCATATGCGTATACTTAAACATCCAATCAAATGGTATGAAGAGAATGTTATAGCGTGTGCTTTATCGCTATAATATCTCATGTGGTTAATTATTTTATTTCACTATCATAGATTACCACACGATTCCCTCCCTTTTTCAGTCTCTCGTACTGAATTAAAAGGTTTTAAATTATTCAATTACTACTGCATTTCGGCTATCAATTTCACTAAGAAAAACCGAAACAGCTTCTTCTCTAGCAGTAGGGATATTTTTCCCAACAAAATCTGCGCGTATAGGCAATTCTCTATGCCCTCGATCAATAAGCGTGGCAAGCCCAATCTTTTTAGGTCTCGCGTACTGCAATATTGCATCTAATGAGGCTCTTACTGTACGTCCTGTGTATAAAACATCATCAACAATGATCACGACTTGATTTGTAAGGCTGACGCCGATTTCGTATGTTTTTTCGTTTGCCTGTTCTGTCGTTTGCTCAAGATCATCTCTAAATTGAGTGACGTCAATCGTACCAGTTGGCACGGTTATCTCCTCAATTTGTTCAATTTTTTGCTGTATACGATGTGCTAGAAACGCACCTCTTGTTTTAATACCTAGTAAAATCAAATGATCAGTACCTTTATTATATTCTAAAATTTCATGAGCGATACGTGTAATTGTTCTTTGAATGGCTGATTCATCCATGATAACGCGTTCTGACATTTTTAGGCACCTACCTTAATCTTAATAATATAAAAAACCTCATATCTTTAGAAGACATGAGGTTAACTAATAAAATATTACAAACAAAGTATCAAGAGACATATCTGTGCGTTTAGATGATTTCTCCTGCATAACATGGTGTCAATCTACTGTTATGCTTTTATCGTGTTATTTCGTAGACTACGAGAATTTTTAGCAATTAACTTACTAAAATTTTTGTTTGTATATTCTATTTTCATTACATGCCTTCGAAGCCTCTCTGGACTTTCATTTAAAGACGTTCGTTCTTTATTAAACTGTCACTATATTATCACGAATCACCTATCGTTGCAAGCACTATTCGAAGATGCACCTTCTTTTTGTTAATTTAAATATTTAATTATATTAAAAAAACTTTAAGCGGGCCATATATGGACTGCTTTGCCGTTAACCAAATAGCATAACTATAGTAAAAACCCCTCACTATTCGTTTAGTAAGGGGTCGATTCATCATTTTTCAAATCCGAGAGGACAGAAATCTTATTTTTAATTTAATTATCTGATTTTCGTATATCATTTAATAACTGTTCAAAATCATCTGGTAATGGCGCACTTTTTTCTATATATGCCTGTGTCACAGGATGCTCAAAACCAATTACTGCAGCATGCAATGCTTGACCACCAATGTCTAGTGTTTTCTTCTGACCGTATTTTGGATCGCCGACTAAAGGGTAGCCAATATATTTCATATGCACACGAATTTGGTGTGTACGACCAGTTTCTAATTGACATTCGATTAAAGTGTAATTGTTAAAATGTTCGAGAACATTAAAATGCGTAATTGCGTCTTTGCCATCGTCCACGACTGCCATAGATTGACGATCGTTTTTATTTCTACCAATCGGTGCGTCCACAGTACCATAATCGTGTGGAATATTACCGTGAACTAATGCAATGTATTTACGCGTCACTGATTTATCTACCAATTGCTCTACTAATCCGCGATGTGCCACATCATTTTTAGCTACCATTAATAAGCCAGATGTATCTTTATCAATACGATGCACGATACCTGGGCGTATCTCCCCATTAATACCTGATAAATTTTGCATTTGATACATTAAACCGTTGACTAATGTATTCGTATAATGCCCTGCTGAAGGGTGAACAACCATACCTTTAGGTTTATAAACAACCGCTACATCATTGTCTTCATAATATATGTCAAGATTTAAATTTTCTGGTTTAATATCTGCTTCGACTACTTCTTTTTCAGTGACTACAATGCGGTCATTTAATTTTGTTTTATAATTAGATTTAATTACTTTATCATTAACTTTAACAAGCCCCTCTTTAATCCAATCTTGCATTTGGGTCCGTGACCATTCATTGTTAAATTCGGGCAACACTTTATCAATACGTTGTCCTGCGTTAACAGCGTTTTCTATTTTAAACTCATGCATCTCCATACATTACCTCTCCTATTCTTCTGTTTTCATATCTTTCAATAAAGCGATTATAATCAATAATACGCCTATAGTTAAACTGGAATCAGCTACGTTAAATATTGGAAAATTATAACTAAATATATAAGTATCTACGAAGTCTACAACTTCACCATTTAATACACGATCAATAAAGTTGCCTAGAGCGCCAGCAAACAATAAGCTTATAGCAACTTGCATTAATAAATTATGTTTCGCTTCTTTTATATAAAAAACAATAAGCACGATGAGTATGACTACAGTTATAATATAGAAAAATGCCATTTTACCACTTAAAATGCCCCACGCTGCGCCACTATTTCTATGTGAGGTGATGTTCAAAAAATTAGGAATAAGTTCAAATGAATCACCAATTTGCATTGTTTTAGTAATGATGTATTTTGTGATTTGGTCTAATATTAATATAACGATTGTTATAAATAAAGAAATACCAATATAGTACTGACGTTTCATGTCTGTACCTCCTATTTATTCTACGTGCGATCGCTTTTGATAACAACTCTCATTATATCCTAATCAAACCTATAAAAAAAGTTACAGTTTCAATAATGTTCTAACTTTTTAAAATCGTTCTTGTGCTATTTTTCATTTTAAAGCACAGAATAATAATTAAATCTAAATTGAATACCATCAGGTCCAGTTAATAATGTATGTGTCGTTTCTGGAAAATGAAAATCTACGCAAGCTAAGCCATATGTTCTGTTATTTTCTATTCTTTTTATGCTTGATAACCAATTATTAACTACAAGATGCTGATGATATCCATTTGAAGCTAAATAAACAGCACTATTCGTTTCTTCAGATGATGGTTCTAAACCAAAATAGTTTTTATAATATTGTTTGACTCTGTTGAGTCGAACCGTTTTTAAATTAATATAACCTATGATGCTTTTATCAGGAATACCTTGCCATTTATCATCTGATACATGTGTTAATAATTTAGGTACATTTAATGGCTTGGTTTCTAAAATTGCCTTTTCATTTTCAATAGACCAATCTTCAATCGGATTATCTACATAAAACTCCAAGCCATTCCCTTCAGTATCTTCCAAATATAATGAAGTTGAAATGTCGTGTTCTCCACCATTGATTGGTATTTTATATTCACTCAATTGTACAAGTAAGTCAGCTAAATCTGTTTTAGATGGTAATTTAATGGCTAAATGAAATAAACCAGCTTCTGAAATTAATGGTTCTCTGCCCATATCAATCTGGTTTAATGTTACAAAATGATTGAGATTACCAATTTCATATTGCATGGTAGAATATGACTCATTGACTACATTCAGTCCAATGATATCACCATAAAATTTCTTCATTTCTTCTTTATCTCTTACATTTAATAAGATGCCATTTACAAAATGTGCACTTTCGTTATGGAACATATTTAACACCTTTCTAATTGCTTATTGTTTCTATTATATACGAATCACTAGATTAAAAATTTTAATTTGCTCACTTAAAATAAAATTTTTCAGTTTAGATAAATTTTTAGTTAAATGCTTATATAAGCGAAAAAGAGAGTCTGAAACATAAGAAATGTCTCAGACTCATCTTTGTTATTAGCAATAGTTGTTTGGTATGAAAATAAGCTTATATCAAGCTATATTTCTTTCAAGGCATCTATGCTAGGAACATATCGAAACCTTTTTAAACACTGCGTTTTCTATCCTATTCCTCATTTCACATATTATAAAATAAATGTTATTTGAATAACACTTAAACAAGTGTTTTAACTACTGCTTGGCAACGTGGACATAGATTATCTAACTCGCCTACAGCGCCTAATGCTTCACTATAATTCCAACAACGTTCACATTTTTCACCATGTGCATGTTCAATACGGATATCTCCATATGGATATGATTCGCCATTTTCAACTTTATCTACTACTTCTGCTTGAGAAGTAATAAACAATTGCTGTAAGTCAGAAAATTGTTGTAAGAATGATGTAGCATCAAATTGATCGTTATTGCCGATAATGACTTTTGCTTCTAATGATTTTCCAATGACTTTCTCATTACGCGCAACTTCTAAAGCACGATTCACATCATCACGTAATTTCATAAATGTATTCCATTTTTCCATAAATTCGGTGTCTACTTCTACGCGTTCTGGCATACGGCTTAAATGAACACTTTCTTCCTCAACGTGTGGAATATGAGACCATACTTCTTCAGATGTATGCGCTAAAATAGGCGCTAATAATTTCGTCATATCTACTACGATTTGGTATAACACCGTTTGCATACTACGACGTTTATGTGCATTTTGCGCTTCGATATATAAAATATCTTTACCATAATCTAAATAGAAATTACTTAGTTCAACATTGATAAAGTTTTGTAATTCTTGATAAATATCTAAATAATCATAGTTATCATAGTTGTCTAATGTATGAGCAGTAAATTCGCGTAATCTATTTAATAAATATTTATCTACTTCTAATAAATCTGCTTCAGCTATTGCATCCGTTACTGGATTATAATCATTTAAGTTACCTAACATAAATCGTAATGTATTTCTAACTTTACGATATACGTCAGACGTTTGTTTTAAGATTTCATCCGAAATACGAACATCTGATAAATAATCAACACTACTTACCCAAAGACGTGCGATATCTGCACCTTTTTGTTTCACAATTTGGTCAGGCACAATAACATTACCTAATGACTTACTCATTTTTTTACCTTCCCCATCCATAACAAATCCGTGAGAAAGTAACATTTTGTATGGTGAAATGCCTCTTGTTGCAACAGAAGTTGTAATTGAAGAGTTAAACCAACCGCGATATTGGTCACTACCTTCGAGATATAAATCTGCAGGATAAGATAGTTCAGGACGTTCTTCTAATACACCGCGATGTGACGAACCTGAGTCAAACCAAACATCCATGATATCTGTCTCTTTCGTAAATTCACCATTAGGACTACTTGGATGTGTAAATCCTTCAGGTAATAAATCTTTTGCATCGCGTTCAAACCAGACGTTTGAACCATGTTCTTGGAATAAATCTGCAACATGATTAACTGTTTCTTTAGTCATAATGATGTCGCCATTTTCTGCGTAAAATACCGGTAATGGCACGCCCCAAACACGTTGACGTGAAATGACCCATTCACCACGATCTCTTACCATGTTGTAAATACGCGTTCTGCCCCAATCAACTTTAAAGTGCGTATTTTCGATTGCATCTAAGATATCTTGACGTACTTTATCAATAGACGCAAACCATTGTGGCGTTGCACGGAAGATTACAGGTTTTTTAGTACGCCAATCATGAGGATAACTATGTGTCATAAATTCTAATTTTAATAATGAACCGTTCTCTTTTAAGAGATCCGTAATTTCTTTATTCGCTTTATCATAGAACATACCTTCAAATTGTCCGGCTTCTTCAGTAAATTCGCCTTTGTCATCCACAGGACTAATAACTGGTAGATTATATTTTTGTCCAACAACAAAGTCATCTTCCCCGTGGCCAGGCGCTGTATGAACACATCCTGTACCAGCATCTGTTGTAACGTGTTGTCCGTTTATCACTAGTGAAACTCGATCAACAAATGGATGTTGCGTTTCAACGTATTCTAGTTCTTTCCCTGTGAATTCTCTTTCTAATACAATGGCATCTTCATCCCACTCTAACGCTTCAGCAACACTAGCTACTAAATCTCTGCCGATAATGTATTTTTCACCATTTACGTTATATTGACCATAAGCTAAATCTGGATGCACTGTGATTGCTACATTGGATGGTAATGTCCATGGTGTTGTAGTCCAGATTACAAATTTTGCATCTTCATCTACAATACCTTTGCCATCTTTAACATCAAATGCCACGTAGATAGAGGGTGAACGCTTATCTTGATATTCAATTTCTGCTTCTGCTAGTGAAGATTCACTGGATGGTGACCAATAAACTGGCTTTTTACCTTTATAAATAAGACCTTTGTCCGCCATTTCACCAAATAAACGGATTTGAGCAGCCTCATATTCAGGTTTTAATGTGATATATGGATTCACAAAATCACCTTTAACGCCAAGTCGTTTAAAATCTTTTTTCTGATTTTCAATTTGTTCTAATGCGAACGCTTCACATTTTCTTCTGAATTCAGCAATTGACAACTCTTTACGTTTAACACCCTTTTTAGTAAGTGCTTGCTCAATTGGTAGACCATGTGTATCCCAACCTGGAACGTAAGGTGTATAGAATCCTTGCATTGTTTTATAACGCGTAATAAAATCTTTTAGTATTTTATTTAGCGCATGCCCCATGTGTAAACTTCCATTCGCGTATGGTGGACCATCATGTAAAATATAATGTGCGTTACCTTTATTTTGTTCTAGTGCTTTTTGATAAATATTTTGAGCATCCCATTCTTCTTGGATTTTTGGTTCTTTATTTGGTAAACCTCCACGCATTGGGAACTCCGTTTTTGGCATTAATAACGTATCTTTATAATCCATTTCCTACACTCCTTATGACAATATTCTGGCTAAATTTATTTTTAACAATAAAAAGAACTCTAAGTTCAATTAACAGGGACGATATTCACCGCGTTACCACCCTGATTAACTCAACTTAGAGTTCTCTCATTGCTTATATTTGGTTAAAACACCAGTGATATAAAAAACAAACATATATTAGGCTCACACTATCCCTAACTCGCTTTGATATATTGACTGTTTCTTACGCGTCTGCTGTTCATTATTTATTCTCTTTATCATTTGATGTTTCATCAGCTGTTGCTTGCGCATCTGCCTCTGCTGTACTATCGGCTTCTGCTCTTGCTTTCATAGCTTTTTCTTCATCAGTTAATTCATTTTCGTTTAAATGGTTAATATTTTCTTGAGTTACTTGTTCAGAATCAAGATCATAATTTAATAAATAATCCCAATCGTCATTTTTGAGTAAATCTAATTGCGCTTCTACTAACATGCGAAAACGGGATCTGAATATTTTTGATTGACGTTTCATATCCTCTGTTTGGAAAGAAAGACGACGTGCCTTTTCAACTGCATCATTGACAATGCGATCAGCTTCACTCTTAGCTTTAGCAATTGTTGCGTCAGCTTCTTTGTTTGCTGCTTCTTTTGTTTCTTCTCCAGCTTGTTTTGCTTGAATTAAAGCATCACTCACAGATTGATGTACATCTTTATAAGATTGAATATTCGTTTCTTTATCTTCGATTACTTTTTCTAATTGTGCTTTATCTTCTTTTAAACGTTCAATTTCATTGCTAAGTTGTTCTAAATAACTTTCAACTTCAGTTGGTTCCAAACCCGTTTTCACACGTGTAAATGTTTTGTTTTTTATTTCACTTGGTGTAAAAGCCATGCGCCCGTGTCCTCCTTCTATAATACACTATTTTAGTATTTCATTAAATATAATAAACAAAATTTCAATTTTTATACATTCGGTTTCATGTTTTTTCATTTGTTATTCATTAGATAATTTCATTTTACGTTCTATAAGTATAACTTATTTAAATAAAGTTTTGTAGGAAATACGAATTTTATCTTTTTTTGTTTTTCCACCAATATCGGTAATCATTGCTCGCCCATACCCTTGAACAGATAATAAATCGCCTTGATCTAATTGAAAATCAACTGAATCAATAATGGTATGATTGACTTTGACACGCTTTTTCTCTATTAACTGTTTACCAATAGAACGAGATTTACGAATAATTTCTTTTAATACAACATCTAATCGCAAACCGCTCACAGTCGTATCAAATGAGCGCCAATGCTCTTTTGATTGTATCATATTTTTTACAGGTATAGCATTTAGTTTGACTGTAGCGCCTTTGATTTTATTTAATTCTAACATAATATAAGATTCCAACTGTTTTGTCAAAGTAAATTGTATACGATTATCTATCAAAATATCACCTAGTTGGTCTCTTTCAATACCTAACGACATAATAGTACCTAATATATGTTGATGCTGTAGCGTAACAAATTTTTGAGGATAATCGATTTCAAATAAACTAATCTCAAAATCTTCAGCTTCTGGTCGGAAATATTCTGGTGCGATAATAGCTCTTTGCCTCTCTGCAAAAGGCCCGCCGTAAAAAGTAACTTCTAAATCTTGAAAACTGCCGACAATCACATTGAGAATATATTGTCCGCGTGGATCTAAAAAAGATGTTAAAACAGGAGCATATTGTTCATTTGCTTGCTTAGACTTATCTATAAGTTGATCCATTAATTCATGTTCTTCTTTTCTAAAATGTTGATAAATATCGATGATACTTCACCCCAAATATAATATAAAGCACCTCGCGTTTTTAACGTTAGGTGCTTGGCATTCATTTTATACATTAGTTTTCATAAAACGCTTATGTTTCAATAGTCATTTATAGAAGAGATTACGCTAAAGAATTGATTATAAAGTTAAAAATATTTGCCAATCCCATTCTAAATAAAACTAAAACAACAATCGCCACAATGGATGAAATATCAATCATGCCAATTGGCGGGATAATCTTACGGAAAGGTTCTAAAAACGGTTCATATATTTTTGTTAAAAATTGACCGAATTTATTTTCACGTGCACCCGGTAGCCATGACATAAAGAAATATACAATCATTCCATAATAATAGATTTGAACCAAGAATAAAATAAATTGAAATATATTTGCTAATAAACTTAAATCCATTATTATTTACCTCTATTCGCCTTGGTATTCCATATTTTCAATCTGGTCTGTGATACTTCCTGCAACTTCAACATTATCTGGCGTACATAAGAATATATCAGAGCCAACACGTTGAATATCTCCACCAATTGCATAAACAGTACCACTTAGAAAATCAATAATTCTTTTTGCAGACACTTTATCAATACGTTGCAAGTTTACTAAAGTTGCTCTGCGATTTTTTAATTCATCTGCAATATCTTGTGTATCTGAAAAGACACGTGGTTCAAATAAACACATTTTAGAACTTTCTTGGGCAAAGTCATAATTGTTTTGATCTTGATTATTCATGTTCACCACGTTCCTAGTATTATTTTTAGGTGCACTGTTATTCATCTGATACTTCCTTTCACCCGTTGATTGTTGTAATCTTGTTGGTTGTTTTTTGGGCACGGACTGTAATCGTTGTCTTTCTGTATTATCAGTTTGTTGGTTATTATAATTTGTCTGAGACTGTGCTTGTTGTTTATTTTGTTGATGATTCTGTTCTTCTTCTGGTGGCGCTTTTAAATCGTCATCTTCTTCTTCAACTACGAAAAAACCACTAAATAAATCTTTTAAAGCCACGGGGCTCACTCCTCTTTTCCTACAAGTTTAGTCCCAATTCTCACAAATGACGCACCTTCTTCAGCTGCTAAATGGAAGTCGTTACTCATCCCCATCGAGAGCTCAGTACACGGCGCATGATTTAAATTGAGCGCTTTAATTTCATCTCTTTTTGCTCTTAATAATTTAAATAATTTTTTAATATACGGCGCATCATCCGTAAATGGTGCCATTGTCATAAGACCAATTACTTCTATATTTTCAAATTGCTCTAAACGCTTGATAAATGTCTCAACTTCATCTAAAGCAATACCTTGTTTAGACGTTTCTCCGGAAACGTTCACTTGCACAAAGCATTTCACTTTATGTTCTGCTCTTTTATTAATTTCTTTAGCTAATTTCAGACGATCTAATGCATGGAAATAATCTATCTCGTTGATGACATCTTTTACTTTTCTTGTTTGTAATGAACCGATGAAATGCATGGTAACATCGTCTGGTAAAGCTGATTTTTTTTGTTGAAAACCTTCTAAACGGTTTTCACCAAACTGTCTAATTCCTGCATTATAAGCATCCTTAGCTCGCTCTATTGTAACATACTTTGTCACTGCTATCACGTCTGGCAATGTTGAAATATTACCTTTTTTACAATGCATTTCTAACTGCTCATTAATCTGTTTTAAACTTTGTTGTACGTCCAATTTCTACACACCTCTTTGTTATTGACCAATATAAGCTAACATACGACCTGTATCGCCTTTTTCAACTCTATATGAAAAGAATAAAGATAAATCTTCTGATGTCGCATAATTTGTAATATAAATATTATCTTTTGGAACACCGTCATGCTCTAATAACATAGCATTTGCTTTTTTCAAATCAATGCCATGACGATTTTTACCTCTTGTCTCTATATACTGATGGATATCAATCGGTAAATCCTCAAACTGATGCTTGATATCATCATTAATTTCATAAGAATTAGAGGTCGCTGGCCCAACAACAACTTTCAGATCATTTAAATCAAACGGTATATGTTTCACCATTTGATTAACAATTTGTCCAACTGTGCCTTTCCAACCTGCATGTGCTAAACCTATATATTGATGTTTTTCACTGTAAAAATAAATAGGTACACAATCTGCATAGCACATTGTAAGTAAAACGTCTTTTTCAAAGGTATAAAAACCATCTACGCCATGTAACTCATGAGTAAGACAGTCGATGTTGGCGCCTCTGTCTTCTTGATTAACTTCAACCACTCGATTTTCATGTGTTTGAATCGGAAAAACCCATTGCTCTCTTGGAAATTGAATTATAGAAGCTAATAATTCTTGATGTTTTGTAATGTTATCTTGATTATCGTCAATATATCTTGCCATATTGAATGCATTTCTTGGATAATCGCTTAATCCGTCTTCTCTTGTTGTTATACCCAATTTCACATGATTTAATTGTTCCTCGTCATATTTGAGTATATGACGATCTTTGATAAATTTATCTTGCATGTTATAAACCTCCAGCTGTTCCAACACTTACTTCATTTGGGCGACTTTAAAAGTTTAAAATAGCACTTCCCCCAATGATATATATCGCTTAAATAATATGACAATCTTTTAATTCAAAAAAGTCATCAGATCTTTGGACCTGATGACATCTTTATATTTTATGTTGTCTAAATAAATATTAATAATTATGAAAAACTAACAAGAAGAAGAAGTCAATCTATTATTAACGTCTAGTTCTTCTAGAACGTCTCTCTTCTCTGTTTCTGATAAAGCTAGGAATATCATCTTCATTTGTAGTATGTGTTCTGCTTTCATTTGCATTATCTGCTGGTTGAGAAGCGCTTGATGAACTTGACGCATATGTGTCTTCTTTTCCAGAAGTATTTCCAGATGTTGCGCTGCTACCAAATCCAGTATTTGAAGCTTTGCGACCTTGAGATGAAGGTTTATCTTCAAAGCCTGTAGCAATTACAGTTACTACAATTTCATCTTGTAATTCTGGGTTGATTACAGTACCGAAGATCATGTTAACATCTTCATCAGCCGCATCTTGAACAATATCTGCTGCTTCTTGTGCCTCGAATAATGATAGTGATTCTCCACCAGTAATATTCATTAACACGCCTTGCGCACCAACGATAGAAGTTTCTAGTAATGGTGAAGAAATGGCTTTTTTAGCAGCTTCTACAGCACGGTTTTCTCCTGAAGAAACACCGATACCCATTAGAGCAGAACCTTGGTTAGACATAATTGTTTTAACGTCTGCAAAGTCAAGGTTAACTTCACCTGAAACTGCGATAAGGTCTGAAATACCTTGCACACCTTGACGTAAAACATTATCTGCTTCTTTAAATGCTTCCATCATTGGTGTAGATTTATCAACAATATCTAATAAACGGTCATTAGGGATGACGATTAATGTATCTACTGCAGCTTTCATTGATTCTACGCCAGCAGCAGCTTGCGTTTGACGTTTGCGACCTTCGAAACCGAACGGACGCGTCACAACACCAACTGTTAACGCTCCCATTTCTTTTGCAATTTTTGCTACAACCGGCGCTGCACCTGTACCAGTACCGCCACCCATTCCAGCTGTTACGAATACCATGTCAGCACCTTGAATGGCATCTTCGATTTGTTCGCGGGATTCTTCTGCAGCTTTTTTACCAATATCAGGGTTTGCACCAGCACCTAAACCACGTGTTAACTTTTCACCAATTTGGATTTTAGACTCAGCTTTAGATAAGTTTAAAGCTTGTCCATCCGTATTGATTGAAATAAATTCAACATTATTCATACCATGGTCAATCATTCGGTTAACAGCGTTATTTCCGCCGCCCCCTACACCGATGACTTTTAACGTCGCTAAATGATTAAATCCTTGTTCAAATTCTAACATTTAAATTTCCTCCTAGTTTTAGTGGCCAATCAATCGAATAGAGATTTCATAAGTTTTTTGAACTTACCTTCTTCTTTGTCTTGAGGTTTACGATCTTCGTCTTGTTCAACATTGACTTCTTCTTCGTATGCCTCAGACGCTTCTGGTTCTTCTAAATCAGAAGTTGATGTATGTGGCTCTTCTTGTTTGTTTGATTTCTTTTTGAACCAATCAAATCCGCTTGACTTCGTACTATTTTCTCGATCATTTGATTCGATGACTTCTTCTTCGAATTCTTCACTGTCATGATTATTAATTGTAACATAATCTAGTAATTCGTCGAAAGTAATGCTACTAGAAATCGTTGAAATCGCTGAAGAGAACTCAGGTTTTCTGATACCCATTTGAGATGGAGTATGAATTCTCACTTTTTCACTCACCATATCTTGTAACAATTCCTTAACACCTAATAAATTAGCTGAACCACCAGTTACAACAAAACCGCCATTCACTTTCGTTAACCCTAATTCTTGTAACACATCAAAGACATTAAAGAATATTTCTTCAACACGTGCTTCGATTATATCTGCCAAATCTTTTTGAGTGAATTGTGCTTCTTCTTCACTATTCACTTGATCAACTGTGAATACATCATGGTCAGATGCTGATTCAAAGAAAGCATGCCCGTATTGATGTTTGATTTTTTCAGCTGTTTCATATGATGTATTTAAGCCTTTCGCTATATCTTCTGTTATATCTCTTCCAGCCATTTCTATAGCATCAGCATCAACAAGCTCTCCTCGCTCATAAAATGCCAATTGTGTTACATCTTCGCCAATATCAATCACACATGCGCCAAGTTCTTTTTCAGTTGCTGAAAGAACTGAGCCATAGTTATATGCATCAGAATAAACATCTAATACATCTACACCACAAGATTCTACACATTTAATCATATTTATTAAGATTGATTTTTGAATCGCAATGACACCAGCTTCGACTTTCAAACTATGTCTTGCAATCAGTTCTTTAGGATCTGATACTTCATTATCTCCATCTACTATAAATTTAATTGGGAAAGCGTTTATAATTTCTGTTTCAGGCACGTCATTTTTTTCACGAATACCTTCAAGCACACTTTCAATATGTGTACCGTCAAGTTCTGTATCTTCATAAAATTCTATTTCATTTGATTCATCAAATACTTCAGTTCCTATGATAGGAAGTTTTAAAAATACTTCTTTCACATCGACACCTGAAGCAATAGAGGCTTTTTTAATTGTGTCTTTGACCGCTTGTTTTGCAATATCAAAGTCATCAATGAGACCGTTTTTAATCCCACTTGTGTAGGTCTGTCCTGTACCTATCACATTTATTCCATTGTGAAATTTCTCGCCTACTATCGCTTTAACGCTTGACGAACCGATATCTATACTTACATAATAATGCTCTTCCATAGATAGGCACCTCCTGACAATAACTTATTCATGTTCACACTATTAACAGTTTACAATACGTTTTGATGCTTGTGAACTATAAACACATGTATTTGTCTAAATTTTTTAATTATTTTTGTCTGATTCTTTATTAATCTTATTTAATGCACTTTGTAACTCATCTTTTGCCTTATCTTCTTCTGAATTTCCTTTATCTACATTTTGATCACTTGTTGATTTAGTCGTACTTCCTCCACTATACGGTATGAAAGATGCTCCTACTGACAAATCGATATAACCTGATTTTTTTAATTTGCCTGATTCATCGCGTTCTAGTGATTGTGACATTTGTGGGTAATACTTCATTTTATTTGCGATTGTGTTTAGATTCCCTACTATCTGAATTTCATCTGTTGTAAATAACTTAATTTGGTTTTGCAAATTTTCTTGTGGGTCATATTTTACTTCTGCAATCATACCTCTTACATTTGCAGACATTTTTGCGAGTTCTTGAATAATTTTATCTTTTTTCTCTTTTTTAAACCCTTCTAAAACCGGTCCATCATCTGTCACATTGCCATCTTCGTAATTTTCTAATTCTGTACCATCTTCAAGTATGGGCACGTATTTATCTTTCTTTTTGGTCAAGGCAACAATTTGATTCTCAGTCACTTTGACATTCAATTTATTTGGTAGTTGCTTAGTAACTTCTGCGTCCTTAATCAATTCATTTTTCTTTAAGTTTTTTATCGCTTTTGAAGTACTATAAGTATACATTCTAGAATCGTCTTTAACGTTAATTGCTTTTTCAATTGAAGTTTGAGATACATTATCATTTCCTTCAATTTTCACTGAATTAATTTTACTTAATGGAGTGAACATATAAATAAGAATGAGCAGTATCACAAACAACAATAAACCAAACACTGAATATTGAATTTGTTTTTGTTTTTTGCGACGTTTTGCTCGCTTCTCTTTTAAATATTCAGAGTCAAATTCACTTACTTTATCTGACATATATTTTCACGCCCTTTAAAGTGAAGGTAAGTGCGCTTGAAAACGTTTAATAAATCGATTTCCGCGCTCTTCAAACGTATTATATTGATCCCAACTTGCACAAGCTGGCGATAATAATACAACGTCATTAGGTTCAATAACCGATTGTACTTTATCGACTGCATCTTCTACATCTGTTGCTTTTATTACATATTTCCCTTGGTTTTCACCTAATTTCACAAATTTATCTTGTGTTTCCCCAAAGGTAACCAACACTCTGACGTTGTTCATGTATGGAATTAATTCATCAAATCCATTGCCTCTATCCAAACCGCCACACAACCAAATAATAGGTTGTTCGAATGAATTTAACGCAAACTGTGTGGCTAATGTATTAGTAGCCTTGGAATCGTTATAATATTTATTTGTTTTATTTGACCCTACATATTGCAGCCTATGTTCAATTCCTGAGAATGTTGTCAAGCTTTCAATGATTGCTCTTACAGAAACACCGGCTAATAAAGCGGCTAATACAGCAGCTAAAATATTCTCTAAATTATGTTCTCCAGGTAATACTAAATCATCTTTATGAATGAGGCGAAAACCTTTAAAGGTAATATAACCTTCTTTCACATAAATGCCATCAACCTCTTGGTGGGTTGAAAAATAATATGCTTTGGCTCTTAATGATTCGGATTCAATAAGGTGTCGTTGATGATAATTACATATTAAATAATCATTTTCTGTTTGATTTTTGTATATTTGTTTTTTCGCATTTTGATAATTTTCTAAGGTTTCATGATAGTCTAAATGGGCAGAATAAATATTCGTTATAATAGAAATATGTGGCTTATATTGGTCAATACCTAATAACTGAAACGAAGATAATTCTGTTATTAGATAATCATTTGCTTTTACTTCTTGCGCAACTTTTGAAGCGACATAACCAATGTTTCCTGATAATTTACCAGTTATCCTACTTTTTTTAAACATATCTCCAATTAGTGACGTCACCGTTGTTTTTCCGTTTGTACCTGTGACTCCTATGATTGGCGCTTCAGAAACTAAGTAACTCAATTCTACCTCAGTAAGTATTTTCAACCCTCTGTGTTGCGCCTCTTGGATCAGAGGCACAGTGTAAGGTATGCCGGGGTTTTTGAAAATTAACGGCTCGTTATCAAGTAAAGATAATGGGTGTTGACCACCAACTACTTTGACACCCATATTTTCCAAATCAATTGCATGTGCATCTTGACTTAAGTCTTTACCATCGTTAACGACGACGTTGGCCCCCAGTCCCTGTAATAACTTAGCAGCTTCATAACCACTTTTCGCTAACCCGATTACTAATACATTTTCATCTTCTAAACCTCTATATTTCAGCAATTTAATTCACTCCAATCCATAAACCAATAAGACCTGAAATAATACCAACTGTCCAAAATACAGTAACCACTTTTCTTTCGTTCCAACCTACGAGTTCAAAATGATGATGTAACGGTGACATTTTGAAAATTCGTTTGCCTGTAAGTTTATATGATGTAACTTGAATCATCACTGATAGTGTTTCAGCTACAAATACAAAACCAATAAATATAAGAGATAATTCTTGATTTAACATAATTGAAATTGTAGCGAATATCCCACCAAGCGCTAGACTACCTGTGTCCCCCATGAATACTTTTGCAGGGTTCAGGTTAAACGGTAAGAAACCTAGCAATGCAAAAATCATAATGACACAGAATAAACCAATAGAAGTAGCACCTTGAATATAAGCCATTAACGCATACATAATAAATCCAATGATAGAAAGACCCGTTGATAGCCCATCTAATCCATCTGTTAAATTAACCGCATTTGAAAAACCTACTTGCCAAAATACTATGAAAATGACATATGCAATAGAAAGCGGAATTTCTACATCAGTAAATGGAATATGAATTCCAGTTGAAAAATCCGTTAAATTAAACACTTGGCTTAATATAAAGAAAACAACTGCAATAGCAATTTGTGCAAGGAACTTTTGTTTACTAGTTAAACCTTGGTTGTTCTTCTTAACAACGATGATATAGTCATCAATAAAACCGATTAAACCAAAACCAATAGTTACAAATAACAATAATATTATTGGATTTGCATTATCCATAAAGATAATAGCTAATATAGAAGTGATGATAATACTTAATAAAAAAGTCAATCCTCCCATAGTTGGTGTACCCGTTTTTTTCATATGACTTTGAGGACCTTCTTCTCTAATACTTTGTCCAAATTTCATTCTTTTAAGTGTTGGTATCAAAACAGGGACTAATATAAATGTTATTAGTAATGCAATGATTGCTAGTAAATAAACCATATTATGCTCCTTTAAATATTAAATTGGATTAATTTCGTTAATGCTTAGTGCAGCTTATATATTATGTAACGAGATAGCAGTATTATCGGTTAAACAGACGCACAATACCACTGTTATTACCGATAACCTATCATACTACCTCGTGCTAATTTCAAATTAAATATTTTAACATGTTTTTTAATTGAAGTCAGACATCAAGAAAGTATTTATTCATTTTGACTGTCACTACTTGAATCAGAAGTTTTTGAATCATCACTGGATTTGTCTTCTGATTTATCTTTTGATTCATTCTTATCATCTTTGTTCGAATCGTCTTTATCATCATCTTCAGAGTCATTGTTGGATGACGAGCTTGAAGACTCACCATTGACTTTTTCGGCAGTGAAGGTTACTTCAATCTTATCGTTTTTGCTAACTTTTTGACCTTTTGCTTCTGATTGTTCTGAAACAAAACCACTACCTTTAGTTGTGATTTTTGTATTAGTTAATGTCTCAAATGCAAGTACTTCTTCTTTCGTCCAACCAGTCATGTCTGGCATAGTGATATCTCCATCAGTTAATAGTAAGACTTTGCTGTTTGGCAGTACTTCTTTATCTGATGTTACAGATTGTTTTACAACCTTATCACCACTTCCAATCACAATTGGTTCAAGTGACTTACTATTCATCTTGTCTTGTGCTTTTTGGGTTTCCTGACCTTGTACATCTGGTACTTTACTATATTTAACATCAGAGCCATCTTTTGAATCCTTTTCCCCTACATTTAAATATTTTAAAGTATTTTCCATAATTGGGTTGAAAGCCTTACTTACACCCATTTCATATGCTTCTTGATCATTTTTTTGAGCTAAACTCATGCCCGCATAAACAATGACTTCAGGGTCATCTTTAGGCGCATCACCAATAAAACTTACAAAGTATGGATTTTCACCTTCAACATAACCACCATTATCAGAATCCGCCACTTGTGCTGTACCTGTTTTACCAGCAACATCATAACCATCTATTTGATAGTTTTTAGCGTGGCTATCTTCACTATTAACTACTTTATCTAATTCAGTTCGCACTTTCTTAGCTGTATCTTTTGTAATAGGTTTTCCTGCGTATTCCTTCTTACCTTTATAAAAAGTATCTTTAGTAACAGGATTACTTACGCTGTCAACGAACCACGGTTGAAGCATATTTCCATCATTATGAAAAGCTGACTGTGCACGTAACATTTGTACTGGTGTTACTGTTGTAGACTGACCAAATGCAGAGGTTTTTTGCTGTGCTTCATTATCCCAAGCAATATCACCAGTTGCTTCACCATCAAACATACTATTTGTAGATTTACCAAAGCCGAATTTTTCATACCATTCTTTCATCTTATCTGAACCAACTAAATCTTGTAAGTGCATCATAAGTGTGTTGGATGAATATGTGAAACCAAGTGACATTGAAATTTCACCCCAACCTACTTTGTTCCAGTCAGATATTTTAGACCCCATAACTTCTCGAGGTTCGGCTGTATATTTTTTATCTGGTTTAAATTTACCTTCTTGGATTGCTGCTGCTAAACCATAAGATTTAAATGTTGAACCAGGTTCATACGTATTTTGATATAAATCGTTAGCCCATTTTTTACCAAAGTCTTTACCTGTTTCTGGGTTAAATGTTGGTCTTTGACTGAACGCAAGTATTTCACCAGTCTTAGCATCCATCACGACAGCAAATAAATCTTTCGGTTTATAGTGCTCAACCATGTCATCAAGTGCTTCTTCTACGAACACTTGTATATTGGAATCAAGTGTTAAATGAACATCATCTCCACGTTTAGGCATTTTTTCTTTTTTAGTATTCGGGGCAATATAACCCCAAATATCATGAATATAAGATAAGGCACCTTTTTGACCCGAAAGATAACTATCAAAGATTTTCTCAACACCTAACGCACCTTTTAATTCTCCACTGTCAGGGTCTTTTTGAGCGATACCTAGTAAATGTGATGCAAAGTTTCCATTAGGATAAAATCTTTCAGTCTCTGGATATAACATCACACCAGGAAGATTCATTTTCTCAATTTTTTCTTTTTCTTGGTACGTTAAATCTGTACCTTTTTGACCAAATTCAACCTGAAATGCTTTTTTGTTATTTAATTTTTCTTCAATATCTTTGGCCGACATATCTATAACAGTAGCAAGTTTTTTAGCGGTTTCTTTTTTATCCTTTACGTGTTTAGGTTTGTCGCTACCTTCACTTGCTTTTTTATCTACTACAGCGACCACTTTATACCTTTCAACATCTTCAGCTAAAACTTTGCCGTTCCTATCATAAATCTTTCCTCTTTCTGGTTGTTGTTGACTATTTACTAAGTACTTTTCATTTGCTTTCATAATTAAATCTTCACCAGAAGAGTGTCCTGTCAACATAATATATGAATATCTTAAAACCAACGTAAAAAAGAGCAGTCCAAATCCAAGGATGAGTAGGACTGCCCCTATTTTACTTTTTTTGATTGAAAATTTTGGCTTTTTTAATTTAATTCTTCGCTTCGCCATTATTACGCACTACCTTTACATTATCGTTCTTAAGGCTCATTCCATCATTTTTTGCCTTTTCGTAAATGCGTTCATATGAGGAGTTCTTTTTAATTTCAGATTCTATTGCACTGTTTTCACTTGATTGTTTTTCAATTTTTGTATCTAAATCTGCAATTTTTTCTCGAGTTTCATACGCATCCATTTTTAAAGATAGCATATAAATACTTATTAAAGCAATTACTGTTATAAGTCCTATGTATAACATCTTTTCAAACTTAGTTAGCTTAACAATTACTTTACGCTTGACTGTCTTGGGATGTCTCTCTGGGCGGGTCGATGGTTGTGATTCTGGAATATGCTGCTCCGCTCCATTATATGGTTGGTATATCTTCTCTACTGCCACTCAATATTCACTCCTCATTTTAATATTTCTGCTACGCGTAACTTCGCACTACGTGCTCGGTTATTTTCTTCTAAATCTTCATCTGTAGCTATAATCGGTTTTCGATTAACACGTTTCAATTTAGGTGTATAAGCCTCCGGTATGATAGGCAGCCCTCTTGGGACTTCTGGGCCTTTTTCATATTCTTGAAACATTTGCTTACAAAGTCGATCTTCTAATGAATGGAAGGTAATAACAGAGATTCTTCCATCTACGTTAACTAAATCAATTGCTTGTTCTAAAGAATCTTCAAAAGCAGATAACTCATCGTTAACTGCGATTCTAATTGCTTGAAAAACCCTTTTCGCAGGGTGCCCACCTTTTCTTCTTGCTTTAGCTGGAATACCTTCTTTGATAATATCTACAAGTTCTAATGTTGTTTTGATAGGCTTTTGCGCTCTGTTTTGTTCAATGCGTCTTGCAATTTGTTTCGAAAATTTTTCTTCTCCGTAACGATGAAAAATTCTAACTAATTTTTCGAACGGCCACTCATTTATCACTTCATAAGCTGATAATGGTTGAGATTGGTCCATACGCATATCCAATTTGGCATCATTATGATAACTAAATCCTCTTTCAGGTACATCCAATTGGGGGCTAGACACACCTAAGTCATAATAAATGCCATCTACTTTTTCAATATTTAAATCATCTAAAATTTCAGTTAATTTTCTAAAGTTGTTATGGACGAAAGTAACTTTATGTATGTGGTCTTTCAATACTTCTTTCGCATTTTCAATCGCTGTTGTATCTTGGTCAATTGCGATCAGTCTACCTTCGTCACCGAGTTGATTTAATAAATAGAGTGCATGTCCTGCTCCACCTAAAGTACAGTCGACATATATGCCATCTTCTTCAATATTTAACTCATCGATAGTTTCTTTTAGCATTACGCTGACATGATGAAACAATTTAACGCCTCCATTTAAAATTCAAAATCAATTAAGTCTTCAGCAATATCTTCAAAACTGTCTTCTGATTCATCATAAAAATCGTTCCAAGTTTCTCTATCCCAAATTTCAATACGATTTGAGACACCTATTACTGTACATTCCTTATTTAAGTTGGCATATTTCCGCAGATTTTGTGGAATATTAATACGCCCTTGTTTATCCAGTTCTACTTCAACAGCACCTGAAAAGAACATACGCATAAACTTACGCGCGTCTTTCTTAGTCATCGGTAAAGTCTTCATCTTCTCTTCAATTACTTGCCATTCTTCCAAAGTGTAACCAAATAAACATTTATCAAGGCCTCGGGTGATTATAAATCGTTCATTCAAGTCATAACGAAACTTGGAAGGAACTATCATACGTCCCTTTGTATCCAATTGATGCTCGTATTCACCCATGAACATTTATAATCACCTCACCTTCTCATATATATAATTTACCACATCTCACCACTATCCTCCACTAATTATACAATTTTCACCAAAATTTCTTGAATTATAGAAAAAAACACCCGATTCATCTAGTTGATGAATCGGGTGTTCCCCTTGTCGCTCTAAGGCTTAATTAATATATGATCAAATGTGTAAGAAAGTGGTGGATAGGTGGAGGGACTGAACACATCTATCCCAAAATCGTTCATAATTTGAAGTGGATTCCAAATTCTTTCTTGGAGCCCACCCATAGGATGGAGAGTCTCACTGAGTTCTTCAAAGTGTTTCATGCTAATATCATTTTCTCTCTCAATATTTAATAGGTATCTCTTCAGTAAATAATCAAATTGGTTTTGATGAATCTCATTATTTTTACTCAATAGCACTTCGTTATCGTGATTTCCTTTTACTTCTGTTTGAAGAGACTGATATATAGACTTTTGCTGTTCACTCAACGATTTAATTTGGTCAATAAATGATTGAGAAGCTTGCGCCCTTATAAATTTATCTTTATCTTCAGTAACGCCCTTTTCAATAATATTATTTTTATCCAAATGGTATTGATCTAACAACTTTTCAATTCTAGTGTTTAAATAAGTGATTCTTAAACGTGGTAATACGATAGGCATAGAAACTTCTAATATTCGAAAGGCTTCACTCAATTCAGTCCAATACTTAATTTCACTTGGTCCGCCGACAAACGCTACTGTGTTAAATAGCCATTCTTCCATGATTGGCCTAGTAACCACATTATTTGAAAATCTTTCAGGTTCTTTTTCAACTATATCGAGCACTGCTTGTTTCGATAACACCTTCTCCGATTTATTTAAATAGAATTGACCATCTTTAACAGTCAGCAACTGTCTCATGTTATCTTCGTGGATAAACAAATGTACATTTGTATCAGTTTGGATCATTTGCTCCAAACCGCTATCAATCGTTTGAGCTTGTGTTTGTCTGAATGCGTCGTCCACATCTTGGTGATTTTCTATCATTTTTTTGAAAAGTGGCTGTTCTAACTGACGCAACGCTTTATAATCAGCGTCAATCAACAACACACCATAAGCCTTAAAAACTTCATGCAATAACGCTTTAAACATATCCGTCCAACCATCATAGTTATCGATGATATTTCTACACATGTTTAATAATTGCTTAGAAGATGATGTTTCTTTTAATTCTTTAAAAAACTGATTCAACGCTTTATGTAATTCTGCTTTGTCTGGCGTGTACTTTGAGACACTAGATTCTGGTGGCGTCATAGTACTATACTTAATTTTTTGTAACTTCGCCTTTTGTTCATTAAATACATAAGTATGATTGATTTCTTCAAAATCGTGATCTTCACCAGCAATCCAAAACACGGGCACGACGTGTGTATCATAATCATTTGATAATTTTTCACTTAATGTAATGATTGAGAATATTTTATGAAATGTGTATAAAGGACCTCCAAACAAACCAGCTTGTTGTCCACCAATCACAACTTTCGCACCGTCACTAAGCGCTTTTAAATTTTCAACTTGTTGATTATCTAATGATAAATCACTCATATAGCGTTCAATAATATCAGCAAGCGCTGTTTCTCTACCATTACTTTCTGAAAATAATCTTTCTTCATAATGCTTTTTATCCATTGCATCAAAGTGGTAATATTTAGCTAAAGTGGAATCACTATTTTTTATTTTTGATATAAATTGATCTTTTTCATTAAGTTTCGTTGTTATACAATCCATTCGTAATTCTCCTTATGTTACTCTATTCCTATTTAGTATAAAGTTTATATTCAACGTTGACAATTTTACGGCTTATAATATTAATAAAATTCAAGTTATTTTGCTATTAATAGTAGATATTGTTCGAAGTTATTGTTCATGTAACAAAAATAATTTTACTTTGCGTAACAGACGATAACAATTTGATTTTAATAATAAACAAAATGTTTTAAGCATTCATTTTTGTGAAATATCTATTAAAATAAGGTATAATAATAAGTAATAACGCAAAGGGGGAAGCTACAGTGAGTAATGTAAAACGTCTTGATATTAATTATAAAACAGATGAATTATTCGAAGATTTCAGAAACTTCGGAAATGAAGATTTATATTTAGTAGATGAGCTGCGTGGAGAAATGATTGATGCTAGTTCAGACTCACCATTTTATGGTATATACGTTGGCGACAGGTTAGGCGCACGTATGGCTTTATACCGTAAAGGGGAAGTCGAAGAAGTATATTTCTCTGATTTTGATGACTATAACGTACTATGGAAATTAGAAGTATTACGCGATTTCCAAGGACGCGGTTATGGTAAGGCACTTTTAGATTTTGCTAAGGAACAAGGCCAGCCTATTAAAGTAATTGCACGTAACCAATCAAAAGACTTCTTTATTAAACAAGGATTCAAAGATATTGAATTACAAAATAAAGACGGCCATGATGTACTGATTTGGACACCATAGCCATGCTGTATAACATAAATAAAATATAACAACATATATAAATTTAAAGTAACACGTTAAAAGTTATTAACCGCTTAAATGGATTATTTCAATCTTTGGGAGGTTAAGTAAACCTAAATAAAAAATATGACAAAAATCGCAATTTTATAAAATGATTTATCGTCACACTCAGACTATGGTGACTAAAAAAGGAAGTAAACGTTAAAGCACATCTCCAGGTTTAGTTATCCATAGTCTATTTATTTTTGAAGCTTAGGGTATCATTGATATCTCAGCTTTTTTATTTTGTCAGTTTCAATAATTGATCGAGCGAATCAATTGTGAAATCAGGATTGATATCAGTTTCATTCAACTTATTTCTTGGATTAAACCAACACGTTTTAATATTAGCGTTGATGCCACCTAATATATCTGATGTGATCGAGTCACCCACAATCATTGCACACTCTCTTTTTTCTTCACCAATCTCATTAAACACGAAATCAAAGAATTCTGGCATTGGTTTTTGATAACCTGTTTGTTCTGAAACAAATACACCTTTGAACCAGTTACCTAGTTCAGTTCTTCCTATTCTCCTTTCTTGTGTTTCTAAAACGCCGTTTGTAACGATATACATATCATGTGTGTCTTTAAGGGCTTTAAGCGTTTCTACAGTATTCATAAAATACTTTATTGGTGCACTTGCGAGTTCATCTCTAAAAATCACATCCGCTTCTTGGCCATTAACGTTAATGTGATGTAAACCAAAATACGCTTCAAAGCGTTTGCTTAACACTTCTTCCTTAGTTAATTGATTTTGTTGAAAAGCTTCCCAATGAGCTTGATTAACAGACATGAATTTTTTCAAATCATTAGAATCCGTATGTAAGTTATATTTTTTTGTTAACGCGTGAAATGCATAAGCTTCTGCATCATGAAAATCGACAATAGTATCATCAAAATCAATAAGTAAACAATTGTTTTTCATTTTATCCCTGCTTCCCGTATTTCAAATTCTTTGTTTAATTACTTATTACCAAATCTTCAATATAATAATAGAATTCGATTACATCTTACCATAATTAGACAAGCACAAACAAAAAAGGCCAAGGTTATTACCCTGGCCAGTCCATATGAGTGATTAAATTTAAAATCCGAATAATTTACCTACTAAGCCTACTCCGCTCGATACAATGTCAACAATGCTTGATCCTAATTCTGAACCATTACCTGATTTTGCTGCTTGTACTGTATTTGCGATTGCTTCTGCTAATTTAGCCATGATTGAGCTCCCCTTTATATTTATAATTTTTTTATGTTAAAACTAGAATCCAAATAATTTACTTACTAAACCTACGCCATTTTCTACGATGCTTACAATACTTGTACCTAATTTTGCACCATCTCCCGCAATACCTGCTTGTACTGTTTCTTTAATTGCGCTAAATAAACCTTCCATTATAAACACTCCTCACTTAAGATACATGCTTATGACTGATTATTATGTTTTAAACGATATTGTTATTTTTTGAATTAAGTATCGTTTGTTATCTATACTATAGAACAATTAATAATCTCATTGGGTTTTTATTCATACTTCATTGAAAAGAAGTAATAACTGTATTTAATTATATTTTTCGAGACAGTTTTGACTGCCTAACTGAATTTTGCACAATTCAGTTTTGCAAAATCATTATCCTTATTATTAATCATTTTCACTACTTTTAACTTTATTTTATGTAAAAAATGATTGTGTTCAATCTCAATTGAAGATATTAAATACGCGTACGAATGATATAGAAAATGATTTTATCCCTTTTGAAAACCAATTATTAAAAATATATAAACTAGCACTTGATTCACAAATAAACTAATAATACTATAATGCTTATAAATTAATCAGAAATATAAATAATAATCCAAATGCACGAGCTGCTATTTATAAAAAACAATTTACAAGATAGCTATGACACATTAATTAATAAAGATAAATTTGTGATTGCTATTTTGGCTCAAACTTATAGTGTTAAAATACAGGTACACAAACTACATAATCAAATGACGTTATATGTATCCACGTATTGGATCCCCGCCAAATTATATTTGTAAGCGTTTTCGCACACTAAAATAATAGTTAATACTTATACAAAAATGATTTGGTTGCTGGAGACGAAGATGGGTGGGTTGCTCAGCGGCAAAGTTAAAATAGGCTTTTATACGAGAAGTTTCAAAGATAAATTGTTTAATAAAAAATTAAACGCCCAAAATTCAAATTAAAATTTCATAAAAAAGCGCCACTTCAAACTGAAGTAGCGCTTGCGCAAATTAATCATCGAATCAAGTGACCTTATAGTTATTTAATATATACCACTTATCACTAGAGTAAAACATATATTTTAAATCTACATAACATATTTATAGCTTGAATACTATGCAATTTAAATTATGAACTATAAATAATTAATCATCTATGCTATGACTCTTATATTATATTTCCTGTGTATTTATTTTAATTTACTCACTTCATTTTATAATAAAACACTGCTAAATCAGCAGCAATAGTATGTCAAAACAGCAGACTTTTTAGTTAGTATCCTTGATTTATTGATTAACCAAAATATTTTAATATATGGTATACAAGTATCAGTCACAAAAATATATCTGTAACAACTGGCGCCCAGTAATTTTATTAAACTTAGCTTAGAAGAAAGAAACAAAAAAGCCATTGGTATAATTAACAGCGCATAAATATAGAAATCTGTATTCTAAAAATTCTATGGAATTATTTATAAAAAGCCTCAAAATAACAAGAAGTATATTAAATCAATTTTCGGGACGTGTACCCTTCTTGGTTAAAATTTGTAAAATACAAAAACATAATTTTAAACAAAGTAAAAAGAACACATATTTTTAAATTCTATGCACGGCTTACTGGGGCTATAAACCATAGTTCATCCTCAAATATACAAATATACGACACATTTGAGTGATAAATAAGATTTTTTACATACAAAATAAAATAAGCAGCCGAATTAACGACTGCCTTTATTTCATATTATAAAGAAATGCTCATATCAAGAAAACAAACCAATAATACCAAATTATATTAGCATAACAATTTATTAATTTGTTCAATTATCCTTAGGGATGTAAATAATACGCCTATTTATTATAGAAAGATAGTTATCATTCTGAATTCCTAGTTGCTTTTCTTCTTTCAATAATTTCTTCTTCGTAGCCTTCTTGGTTCCTTTTCAAATAACTTTCCATACGTTTTTTGTTAGGTTGTAAAGTCAACCCTAAAAACTTCCGTTCCTTGTTAGCATCTTTATAGAAGGATATCATCATCAGTATAATTATAACTGAGAAAGGCAATGCAGTCATAATCGCCATATTTTGTAATGCGCTCAATCCATTGTTTCCACCTGAAAAGAGTAATACAAACGCAATTAAGGCTTGGGCTAAGCCCCAAATAATTTTTATTGTCACTGATGGATTTAATGATCCAAACGTAGTTTGCATACCTAAAACAAATGTCGCTGAATCAGCTGATGTGACGAAAAACGTAACAATCAATATTAATGTAATAATTGATAGTACAAATCCTAATGGTACTGCATCAAAAACACCAAACAGCGCTGTTTCAGAAGGCATATCAAATATTTTCGGATGACTTTTAGCTGTTTCAATACCAAGTACACCAAAAGCAGAAAACCAAACTATACTCACTAACACTGGCGCTAATAAGACACCTGAAACAAATTCTCTTATTGAACGTCCTTTAGATACACGCGCTATAAATATACCTACAAAGGGACTCCAACTAATCCACCATGCTAATTGGAAAAATGTCCATTGTGACATCCACTGATGTTTTTGACCATTTAATGGCGCTGTATCAAACATATTATATAAGAACGTGTTTAAATATTCTCCAGTTGAAGTAGTTAACATATTTAAAATCAAAACGGTAGGTCCAATAATCAATACAATGATAAGTATTATTCCTGCAAGTCCAATATTTATGTTACTAATATATTGCATCCCCTTATTCAAGCCTGACCATGCGCTGCTAAGAAATAAGAATGTCACTATGACAATTACAATACCTTGCGTAGTAATATTGTTGGGAATATCAAATAAATAACTAAGTCCCCCTGATATTTGTAAAGCACCTAAACCTAATGAAACAGCTACACCGCCTATAGTTGCAAATACTGCAATCACATCAACAACTGTTCCTATTGGTCCCTCTACTTTATTACCAAAAATAGGTCGTAAAGTTCTCGAAATGAGACCAGGTTCATTTTTTCTATATTGAGAATAAGCTAAAGCGAGTGCTACTATACCGTACACGCCCCATGCATGGAAACCCCACTGCATAAATGAACCTCTTAAAGCTTCAGTATAAGCATGTGTTGTTTTAGGGTCGCCTGTAGCTGGGTTAGCAAAATGACTGATCGGTTCTGCTGCACCATAAAAAACAAGCCCAATACCCATACCTGCACTAAATAACATTGCAAACCACGAGATAGTATTAAAAGCTGGTTTATCTCCTGGTTTTCCTAATTTTAATTTTCCAATCGGGCTAAAAATTAAAAATATACAGAAAAATATCATTACTGCTACTATAATCATGTAATACCAACCAAAATATTCAGTTATCCAAGATGTAATACTTGATCCAACTTTATTAAATTGGTTAGGAAATATTGCGCCTAGTATCACAAAAACTGCAGTTATAATTATACTAAAAATAAAAACTGCAGATAGTTTTCTATTATTTAAATTTGGATTTTTTTGTTCCAAATTTATGAACCTCCTTTAAACTTAACGGTAAAAAACGACAAACCCCATAATACATTAAATTTACTTCCAAAAAAATATCAACGCTTTATAAAATAGGGATTTATAACAAAAAAGATACCCCGAAAAAAGGCCCCCATTTATTTTTATTAAAACGTATTTCGAAAGCGCGTGCGATTTAACGCTTTCTTACCTTGATTTATGGGTTTGCTTATTAAGTTAATTTTATTATAATGAATATCAAAATAAAAAGTAAAAACAAGGAGCCAGAAATATGCATTTATCCAAAATAAAACTTCAGGAAAAAGATTATCCAAAAGCATTAGAAATATGGGAAAAATCTGTAATTGCAACACATGACTTTTTAAAAGAAAAAGATATTTTGGAATTAAAAAATGAAATTCCAACTTATTTCAAATATGTAAAAGCTTATTTATGGTTCAATGATAAAGAAGCAATTGGTTTTTCAGGCACAAACGAAAAAAACTTAGAAATGCTTTTTATAGATCCTAAATATTTTAGAAATGGGTATGGAACAGAAATACTTCAATATCTCATTCAAGAAAACAAAGTACATTACGTTGACGTCAACAAAGACAATCATAACGCTGTAAAATTTTATGCCAAAAATGGATTTAAAAAATATAAAGAATCTCAAAAAGACGGTCAAGGTAGAAACTATCCTATTTTACATCTTAAATTATAATTTTTCACTTATTAACAATAGGCTCTGACCCCTCTTAATTTAGTAGTTTATTCTAATAATTTTAGTTTTATTTTTGATTTTACTCTCTAATGTAATGTTAGTTAATTCTATCTTTTCTAATCTTATCAAAGCACCTAACTTTTTGAAAATTCGTATGTTTTCTTTTTAATCTCTTCTTAACTTTCCCCATTACATCTGATAGTTCATCATATAATATTCCATTATTTTTTAATTTAGTAACATTTTCACTTTGAATATTTATCGAGACATAATAAAGTCCTGTTATATCAACGTTTTATTTAACGATATATAATGGGGGGGAGAGCCATACACTCTCCTGAGAAGGATTTAGCAAATAGCTTTATAGTCTTTGTGAATGTGTTTTTGTAGCCGTATTGTGTCCATTATTTTTACGAACATTAATCGGTAGATTTATTTTATCTCCACAGTATCTTTTAAATTAATCTAGTTTTATATGTAATAATTTTTTGCACACTAAAACATCCCCTAATTATTAATAAAAGCGGGATACTTAAAAAATAATAAACAGAAGATATGGTAATCTGATTAAGTGTAAATAATATTTGAAGATGTAATTGTAGTATCCCCTGCCATTTTTTCTCAAACTTAAAGGTGAAAAAACCTATAAACAGAAATAAAAAATATACTTTTTTAGAAATATCTATACTATTACAAAAGATAGCGGAACCTAAAGTAATAGCAGGGATTTAGAGGTGTCGTTTAGGATATTATCAATTAATGATTCAATAATAATGTTCTACTTACTTTACAATTAAACTTAAAAAACAATAACTTTTTATACAAATTTTTATTGAACGTAAAAATGATACTTAAAAATTAAAAAAGGCCCCCAATTAAGAGGACCTCAGGATTATAAGGAGTTGCGTTCTCCTCCACGCCAAAGGGCATGTAAGAGAAGAAACTCATTATTTCCTTAACGCCCTAAGGCGTGTACCCTAAGTTTAACTTATTAAATTTAATAAGTAAATTAAAAATAGTAATTTGAGATTTATTCATATTACTCTCTATTTTATCTCCATAATATCTTTTAAATTAACTTTACGTAACACAGTTTGTTCATATAAGTATAGTAATTATTCATAGCTATCTACTTTGTGAATGTGCCCTTCTATATTAGGGTCCTTTTCGCTACAGGTTATGCAAAAAGTGGCGAATGCCATTAAAAGGCTCTTTGTCAAAGAGGACTGATACAATTTTTGAGATTAGGCAACCGTAGGTTGCTTAATCTCTTTTTTGATTGTAGAAGCATAAAGTCGTGAAGTTAGTAAGGCACGATTACGCAAATTATTA
>NZ_BMCF01000005.1:0-123272 GCF_014635045.1 Staphylococcus nepalensis
TAATAATTTGCGTAATCGTGCCTTACTAACTTCACGACTTTATGCTTCTACAATCAAAAAAGAGATTAAGCAACCTACGGTTGCCTAATCTCAAAAATTGTATCAGTCCTCTTTGACAAAGAGCCTAAAAATGATTTTAAAAATCCAACACAATCAAAATTAGACTGCTAACTTCTCTTAGAACATAAGAAATCAGCAGCCTACCTTATCTTTGTCTAAACCTATTTTAGTTATTCAATCTAAACCATTTCTTATAAACCTTAAAAACACTTTTTAAGCGCCGCTTCTTTAAAGGTTTAGCGCTTGCATGTCTTATTTCTAAATTAGTAACACTTATATATGAGGCTTAGCTTATATCATTTCATGCAATATTACTATTTTCTAAATTTATTTGCTAATCTTAGTACGTATTTTATAATGTGTAATAAATTAATGAATAAATTAAAGCCCATTTCACGCGGCGAATATTGCCCTCGTTTCATACGGTTGAAATCATATAATGTATATAATAGAAATAGTAACAAACCAACTATGGTAATGATCGTATGAAAAATTGGATTATTTACAAACATACCAATAATGCCCGCAACAATTAATGCGACTAATGTTACAAATAAGTATTTACCCATACTCGATGCATTACCCACAAAAAAGTAACCTATAATGCCAAACGCAATAAATGCTCCTATAGCTAACAACACATTTTTATAGAATACTTCTGTCCCTAAATTTTGCAGATAAGCTGTAAATGTCGCATACGACAGCAAACCAACAACAATAGCATATATGTGAGAAATGACTAGCCCATATTTACGCGCACGATTAGTTAAAACTGTAAACAATACTAATACTAGCAGTACAATAGAGAGTGGTTTTCTCCATTCCATAGGTAAAAATTGTCCAAAATAACAACCGATACCAAATATAATCCAATAATAAACAAAGAACAGCCATACTTTGCCATAAGCACGTGCTTTAGATTTATCTTGTTTTGGTTTATGTTGCTTGTGGTTTACGTGTTGTGCTGAGTCAGCCAATGCATTCACTCCTTAGATGCTTTTATGTTTTACACGTTGATTATTTTACTCATTCAGACAGCATAATTAACGCATATCAGCTTTAATAAATTTCACTTCTTATTTAAATGTGTTATTATCATTTTCACTAATCCACCAAAAATCAAACATTTCTGATATATTTTTTTGGACATTTTATAATTTAATTGAAATGACTGTCTTTTCAAATGTTACAAAGTAATAAAATTCGAAATCATTTTTTTATAATTAAAGTCTCCTCAATTCCCTAACAAAGGTATTTAGTGGTTTTTATAATCTATTTTTTTAAATGTTAATAATATTACATCTCTATAACAATAAACACAAGCCTCTTATTTTTTGTTAATATGTAACGTGAATCCAGTTAAAGAAAAGATTAAACTCATATATTTAATTTAAACAAAGTTATGTATATAGGTGTGAGGAGGAGTTCTTTTGAAAAAGTTTGCATTTGCAGTAACCGCTGCTTCGGGTGCAGCAGCAGTGATTGCTAACCATGAAGCTGAAGCGTCAACGCAACATACAGTACAATCAGGTGATTCACTTTGGTCAATCTCAGAACAATATGGTGTTTCCGTAGATGAGATTAAACAAAACAATAATCTCGATAACAATATGGTATTTCCGGGACAGGTTATCGAAATTGGTGGAAGTGATCAAGATTCAAGTTCAAACAATTCTTCACAAACATCAGGCGGTTCAACACATACAGTTCAATCTGGTGAATCACTTAATGTAATTGCTAGCAATTACGGCGTGTCAGTAGATGAATTAATGTCAGCTAATAATTTAAATGGTTATTTAATCCATCCTGGACAGTCGCTTACAATCCCAAATGGAACAGGTACTGGTGGTTCTGGTGGTTCTGGTAACGGAGCAACACAAACACCAAATACTGGTAGTTCATCAGCTAGTGACGCTAACTTATATGATTGGGGACAATGTACTTGGCACGTATTTAATCGTAGAGCAGAAACTGGCAAACCAATTAGCACATATTGGTGGAACGCTGATCATTGGGCAAGCAATGCAGCGGCAGATGGCTATACAGTAAATAATACACCAACTGCCGGTTCTATTATGCAAAATTACGAAGGCCCAATTGGTCATGTCGCGTATGTAGAGCAAGTAAATCCTGATGGCAGCATCTTAATTTCAGAAATGAATTATAATACGCCGCCAGGTACAGTGGATTACCGTACAATCCCTGCTTCACAAGCTTCAAGCTATAACTATATTCACTAAAATATAGTTAAAATTTAGAAAATGAATAATGAAAGTAAACCACTAAATCTTATATAAAGTATTTAGTGGTTTTTATTTTTCATCTTGACTGTAAAAAATGAAAACAAACCATTTTCTTTTCATTTTTTACAAAGGGTTTTATTGTCTACGCTCGTAAAAACGTTTAAAAAGGAGACAAACGTTAAATTTTGTATATAATCCCCTTATTAAAAACGAGACAATCCTGCTTATATACTAATCGAGGCCGAGACGTTATTGATGTCCCGACCTCGATTCAAATTTAAGATTAATAATATAAACATAATCTTTTAAATGTTTTATAAGAAAATATCAATAGCATAGTAAATAATTGCCGCTACTAACGCAGAAATTGGTAATGTAATTACCCAAGTTACAATCATGCGTTGTGCTGTATTCCACTTAACACCTTTGATACGATTAGATGAACCGACACCTAGAATAGATGAAGATACAACATGCGTAGTTGATAACGGGAAGTGTAATGATGAAGCAACAAATATTGTTAATGCAGACGATAAATCTGCTGCTGCGCCATTCGCTGGACGTATTTTCATGATATTTCCCCCAACAGTTTTGATGATTTTCCAACCACCAACAGCTGTACCTAAGCCCATTGCAGTGGCACAGGCTATTTTTACCCATAATTGTGGTTCGGTACTTGTCCCTGTTTGGATATTTGCTACTATTAGGGCCAAAGTAATAATCCCCATTGATTTTTGTGCATCGTTTGTACCGTGTGAAAATGATTGTAGCGATGCAGTGAAAATTTGGAAAAATCTAAAGTTACGATTCGTTTTGGTAAGATTAGCATTTTTGAATACCACTTTTACAATTGAATACATAATAAAACCAACACAAAAAGCAATAATCGGCGATAAAAGTAATACAACAATAATTTTTGTAAAACCTTGATAGTGCAGTACAGCAAACGAGCCTTGTGAAGCAATTGCTGCACCGGCGATTGATCCGATTAAAGCATGGGAAGATGAGCTAGGTATACCAAAGAACCAAGTCACTAAATTCCATATAATTGCTGCCAAAATTGCAGCTAAAACAACGATAAGCCCATTTTCTAATTTAAATGGGTCTACAATGTCTTTTGTTATCGTACTTGCAACTCCAGTAAATGTTAACGCACCAATAAAGTTCATAACAGACGCTAAAATAATTGCAGTTCTAGGAGTTAAGGCACGTGTTGAAACAGCAGTAGCGACGGCATTGGCTGTATCATGGAAACCATTGATAAAGTCAAATATCAAAGAAAAAATAACGATAGCTACTGTGATAATCAAAATATATTCCATAAGTTAGGACTCCTTAGCTATTTTTCATTATTATTGTTTCAAAGTTATTCGCTACAGCCTGACATTTATCGGCAACTTCTTCTAAACTTTCGTAAATTTCTTTGATTTTAATCAGTGTGATCGGATCTGTCTCACTATTAAAAATATGTTTAATAGACTGACGTAATATACCGTCACAATTAGTTTCAAATTCTTTAATATTAATAGAATGAATACGCATGTGAGAGAGTTTCTTATCAACCAATAAACCTACTGCCAATTTCATTTCAGCAATAGCTTTTTGGATATTATCAACAAATTCAGCCATATATTCATCCGTATATTCAATAGAGTACATTTCAAACATTGCGGAAGTTTCTTCTATTGCATCTAAAACATCGTCAATGGCGTTACATAAAGAGAGGATATCCTCACGTTCAATAGGTGTAATGAATGTTTGGTTCAAATCTGAAATCACTTGATGCATTAATTCATCACCATGTGATTCGTATGTTTTAATATTGTCTGAGTATGCTTTAAGATCTAAATGTGTATTAAAATCCATTTTGCCAAATTCAATTGCTGCACGGTCTAAGTTGAATACCATTTCCTCAAGTTTCACCATGAACTTATCTTTTTTCTTGTTAAACATTCAAAAAATCCTCCATTTACAGTGACCATTACAATCACCTTCAATAAATTTAAAAAAATTAGATTCCTTTAGAGACAAATTAAGATTGGCAAGATTTACAATGCGCTCATTATTTTGACAATTATTAAAATTATGTAAATGAACTTTTGCTTTCTAGGTTTAAAAAATCTTACAAATGTTGATTTGCTCTTATTTGAAAATAGCACAAATTTAACAAACTCACAATTAAATTTACAAATTCTTAACATTACATTTTAGTTAAATTAATAAAAATGTGCTTATTTCTACTATTACATTTTGCTTTTCCATAAAAAGTTTCAATTGCATATTACACATCGTTAATCAAAACTCACAATAGCAATAATTGCATAATTTCCATCTATAATCAACAACTATTTTGATTCATTTTTTAAAACTTTAAATGGTACGAACCTCTCAATTTCTATTCAATTATAAATATCAAAATAAAAAAATAAAAGAAGCAACAAAATCATACTTTCTTAAAAGATTTTGTTACCTCACTCACTATGAATATTACATTTTAATTCAAACTTATTTTAAATACACTTTCTAATTCAGGCAATCATTACCAATTACATAGAAAAGCTTAACATCTAATAGCCTAGACTCTCTATTTGTTTTCTAAGTTAGTTATAACTTAAGGGTAAAAATACACAGTTTAGATATTTGGAAGTGGTTATTTTAAAAATTGAAATAATTAATGCTCAGATAATCTGGATACTAATTCATTTTGGTTAGGGAAAATAAATTGGACTGATGTTCCTTTTTGCATTTCTGAATTAATATGGACTGTGATACCTAATTTTTCTTTTACATTTTGGACAAGATACAAACCTATACCAGAAGACGTTGTTTCATTACGATTCGAGGTGGAAGTAAAACCTTTATCAAATATTCTTGGCAAATCTTTTTGGCTAATGCCTCTCCCCTCATCTTTTATATTTAACGCTACATGATTTTTAATTAACGTTCCATTAATATGGATTGTACTATGTTCACTATATTTGACTGCATTAGATATAATTTGCCTTATCATCATTCGACACCATTTAGTATCTGTATACACCTTGTAGGATGTTTCGAAATTGAGTTCAAAGTCTATACCTTTTGCTTGGCTGATATATCTAGAAATCTGAATTTCATCAATAACTAAACGTTTTAAATCAACATGTTCATAATACATATCTTTATTTTGTGATTCTAATCTAGTTAAAAATAAATGTCTATCTAACATATCGTTGATACGTGTCCATTCGAATAATAAAGCTCTTTTTCTTGTACCGTCATTTTCTTTTTCAATTAATAACTTTAAAGCAGTAACAGGTGTTTTAATATCATGCACAAAATCAGTTAGTGAAGCTTCAGTAGACTTAATTTGCTTTTTTTGCTTTGTTACTAACATTTTTTGAGTTGTAATTTGATTATACAAATATTCAACCATTTGTTGTTGAAACGGCGTATCTGCAAGTGATTTATGCTTTAAAGCTTCAGGTTCAATATTTTCATCTAAATGTTTTAAAAATTTAACTTCTTTTATATAGGTATACAGTAAAAATATAAAACTTAACCCTATATTTAAAATGATAATATATAAAATGCTATCTACACTTAAATCGTAATCTAAGTACGCAATACCCAAAAAAATAAATTGTAAAAACAGTAGCCATAATATCCAATGCTTACGTGAACGTATAAACATCCATACCCATTTAATACTATCCATGGGCCATATACCCTTTTCCTATTTTAGTTTCAATTGCATCCTTCATATCAATATCAGATAATTTTTTTCTTAAACGATTTACATTGACCGTCAGCGTATTATCACTCACAAATGCTTCATCATCCCATAACGCAGTAATCAAAGTATCTCTAGTGACAATTGTATCTTGTTTTTTCACTAGCATTTCTAAAATAATCATTTCTGTTTTAGATAAATAAATCACCTTATCTTCTCTGCTAATGCTATCTTTTGTAAGATCAAGTGTCGCTTCTTGCCAAGTTATTACTCTTTTTTCATCTAAGCTAAATTGATAAACACGTCTATAGATAGCTTGTAATTTTGCAATTAATACATTTGTATTAAATGGCTTTTGAACATAATCATCTGCCCCTAATTCCATACTCATAACTTGGTCCATTGGGTTATCTCTAGAAGATAAAAAGAGAATTGGTGTATTTGATATTTCTCGGATTTTACGTGTCCAATAGAAACCATCATATTTAGGTAGTTTTATATCCATGATCACAATTGCTGGATCTACTTCATTAAATTTATCCATCACTAGATTAAAGTCCTCAACACCATTAACATTAAAATCCCATTGTTCTAGTTCTTCACTCAGTTCTTTAAATAATGTCATATCATCTTCCACTAACAAAATCTCCATATACTCACCTCAATTATTTTGTATATTTTATTTTTTCACCCGAATTGATACGTACTTGATAATGTTTAATTCGGCAATCGATTTCAAATCCTCTCATCATTAAACCTTGAAATGGGGATTGAAATAGATAATAAACTGGCCAAGTTAACTTAGGAATATAATCATATAAATGCACTAAGACTTGTTGTGTGCCTTTTAATTTACGGAATTCTAACTTTCCTTGCTTTTTGAAATTAGATTTTACAATTTTACCACCTACGAGCAATAAAGTAATCATGTCTGTATCAGTTTCAATCCTCTGAAGTACCAATAAAGGGTCATGCTTATTTTTTATATAAATAATAAAATAATCTTCTTTTTGAACTGTATGTAAAAAAGTACCTTTCGTTTCATCTAACCATTTAAAATAATATTCTACCATTTGATTTAAAGTCCAATTCATCGGTAATTGTATACTCAATGCACTTCTCACATCATCATATTTCGATGATTGGAGTTCTACAGCTACGTGTGGGCGCGCTACTTCCGCTTTCGTCTGTGTTACTTCAGTACCATAAGCTGATAAACGCTGTATTGTTTCGGTATCAAAACGGCTACCACTAATATAAATTATTTTGCCTACACCTTGTTTAGCTGCAGCTCTACCAAAATTATCTGCCGCTATTAAATTCATGTCTCTAGCAGCTGCCTGCGTCAATTTAGCCGAATGTTTCGTTGGATCTAAATAAAATATCGCTATATTCATACCATTCATAGCTGATAACACATCATTATAGTTATAAATATCTTTTTCTAGCCAAATAATTTCTTTAAAATCTTTTTCCTTAGGGTACTTCGACAAAGTATATAATACCGCATCGTCTTTAATAGAGGGAATTAAATTTTTCCCTATATAGCCTGTAACACCTGCAAGTAGTATATTAGGTTTCATAATACTCCATCCTTTAACGTATATTTTCTTATTTTAAATATTCCCTAGTAAATTCAAGTTAATGATGTTAAGTTATACTATAACTGAGTTTAAAAATTAGGAATAAGGAGTGGACATATATGGTTCATCAAATTCGAGAAATTGGTATCAATGATATAGAACCTTTCGTTAAACTATTAAGCACGATCTATGATGAATCTGATTATTTGATATACAATCCGGGCGAATATGCGCCGTCTAATACAGACGCGGTTGCAACTTTAGAACATTACATTACTTCCCCTTCTAATGCCATTTATATCGCAGAAAATAATGGCGAACTCGTTGGCTTTGCAATCGTCGCTACAGAAAATTTCGAACGCACACGTCATGAAGCACATTTTTCTATGGGTGTTATAAGACACTATCGCGAAAAAGGATTAGGACAATCATTAATCAATTCTATCGAAGCGTGGTGTTTAAATCATGATATTCATCGCATCGAAGTCGAAGTAGTTCCTGAAAATACGACCGCTGTTGATTTATTTAAAAGTGCTAATTATCAAATCGAAGGAGAACTTAAAGATAAACTATTTATTGATCATCGTTACTATAATAAATATATCATGGCTAAATTACTAATTTAACGATTTAAATGTAAAAAAACATAAATAACTTTCTTATTTATAGTTTAATCTTTTTTTTATAAATATCCAAATGACAATGACATGTTTTGAATTAAGATATAAAACACTGCTTTTATTTAATTACTAAACTTTGTAAGTTGAAATTCGATGCTTTGAAAAGTGTGAAATACAACTCTAACATTTCCAAGTGCTGTCTGACTAATATGGCTAAAATCAAATAATATATCATGAATCAACTAAACCTTACCCTGTATTCCAAATGAAGTATATGCTTATGATTATGCTACACTCCTAAACTTGAACGCTAAAATTCAACTTCAGGAGTGTTTATTTATGTGTAGTAAAGTGCACTTTAGATTTCAATTAAAGTTAATTCAAGTGTACAACTTTAAAACATGAAGTTATAGAATATGAGGCAAAGCATACAATATTAAATAATTTTAAATAAAATACTATTACAATCAGTGTAACGCTTTAGTTACCAAAATTTCTAATCTCATATAGTTAAAAATACAAAAAACAAGTAAATTAAAAGCAAGATATCTGTGAAAACCAGAAATCTTGCCTTGGTTAGTTATTTTAAACAAAAATGACCACAATCAATATTCAATTCTTTTAAATAAAATTAAACTAGCAGCATAAAGAATTAAACAATAAGCGATAGACATAATTAATATAATAATAAATTGTGATAAAAATACTTTGAGGCTGTTAGCATCTGTGAAACCATTAGGGAAAAGATAATGGAGGCCATGAATTAATGGCGCAATTGATATAAACATAAATAATAAAATAACACCTAATATAGTAAAACCAGTTGAAAACTTCATAGATAATAATACTGCAAAACATATAGCGATAAATGAAATACCAAAAATGCCAAAAATACTTAAAATATCAGAATACATATCCTCTGTTTCAGTAGGCAAAAACATCCCAGAAGCGTAGTTGAAATTTTTAATAAAAGTAAAATAGAGTACTTCCGAGACTATAAACAGTATAAAGAAATAAATAGTGTATATAGTAATCAAAGTAAATAGTTTAGTGTTAAGCAGTTTTGTACGTTTAATATCTTTGTAAAAAATTAATTTACCGCTACTGTATTCTTCGTAAAATAGTAAACTAACAAAATAAGACATCATGATTAAGGGTATGGCGAATTGAGATTGCGCCAATAATATGCCACAATAAAAATCTAAACCAGACAATCCATTGTTGACGCCACCAACTTGCATAAAATTAGTTGGTAGAAATAAAGTGATTAAATAGAGTAACGGATATAAAGCGATAGCGAAAAAAATTTTAGCAGATGTACGGGATGATATATTCAAGAAAATATTTCTAAATAACATTTAATCATCTCCTTTATTTTCAAAATGATTGAAAATGTGATATAAATCTTCTTCAGTATTTTCTATGCTTACTAAATTATATTTTTCGAGTATCTTTTGCATTAAACCATTATAGTCATCTCCCTCTTTATTAATATAAATAATATTATCTTCTATTTTATTAATTATTGGGAAAAATTCTATATATGAAAGCGTGTCTGCTTGTGTAACATTTTTATTAAGTACTATTTTAAACGAAACATGTTTATCTAATTCTATACTATGCAGCTTGCCTTCTTTTAACATGACAAACCTATCACATACTTCTTCTAGTTCATTTAATTGGTGACTTGATATTAAAAGAGAAATACGCTTGTTTTTAACCCAATTTTTAAGTGAGCTTATCAATATTTTCACGCCATTAGGATCTAATCCTACGAAAGGTTCATCCATAATTGCTAATTTAGGCTCAGTTAATAAACACATTGCTAACGAGAGTCTTTGTTTCATACCAAAAGAAAAATCTTTAACTTTTTTATTTTTAGTATCTAATAGGCCCACTAATTTTAATATATTATGAATATTATCTATGTATTGCGTTTGATTATTTACCTTTAAAAAGTATAATAAGTTCCTTTCAGCTGTTAAATGCTCATAATAAACAGTATCAATCATAATTCCAACATTTTTTAATATATTGTCGTGTTTAAAAATATCTATTTTATCAATATAAATATGACCTGAAGTTGGTTTTTTAGTTTTAGCGATTATTTTCATTAAAGTTGTTTTGCCAGCACCATTTTTACCTAGTAGACCCACTATTTCTCCTTCATTAACAGTTAAATTTATATTATCCAAAATCATGACATTATCATTTTTAAACTTTTTATAAATATGATCTATTTTTAACATCTTTGCTCCCTCTTTTCGTAAATAGTTTAGCCAGTAAATAACTTAGAACAAAGTACAGTAAAAAAAGAAATGTTAATTGGGAGAGTGATAACAGATTCGTATTCATACTAGTATAAAATCCGTCTTTTTCATAAGCATATTTTGAAGCTATATCATAAAAAACAGGGTTATGCATAATTGATTTAGCAGATATCACGTAATAGATTAGGTTAAAAATACTCATAATAAATATGAGTGATATAGTATATTTAGTTTTACTAAAACATATAGAAATCATATTTATCATAATTGGAATTATGATAATACCTAATAGCATTACTATCAAACCTAAATTAATATTTATAATTGACATCATTATAGAACATACAATATTTAAAACGAATGAAATTAAAATACTTTTATATTTTGCATTCAATTTTAAAACCTCCACTTTTAAGAAAATCTATATACAAACACGTTATATAACCAATGAAGAAAAATAGCATCCTGTAATTTATATTTATGATATAGATAATACAATAAAAGACTTATTGGAAACTTCGTCAGCAAATTTATTAAAAAATTCCCATTTAAATGTAAAATTAAAGCAAACATTAAAGAACCTATAATAAAACTCCATTTTTTATTAAAAGCAGACATCAGTATCATTAATATTAAATGTCGGAATAAAAATTCTTCACCGAAAGCGACTATAAAATATTCTATTGTTGCTGCTTTGCCAGCTAAATATAATGATAATAAGAAGACTATCGGAAATAATATTACTGTTCTTTTCCAGTCAAATACATGGTTCAAAAGGTGTTTTATAGGTTTGCCTAAAAAACGGTTAATTAATAAAAGCGGTAAAAGTATAAAAGATAATAAAAAACACACCACAAAAGACATTAAGTATATACGTGAAAATACACTGTCGTTGAAAAACGTAATAAACATTATACATACATTAAAAAAAACACCTACAATCATAATTAACGCGCTTGATGATAAAACACTTTCAAATTTTTTCATTATTAGCTCCTAGCCTCAGAATAGAAAAGACTAAGATATTAATTTAAAATTTTATTAATATCTTAGTCTTTAACTACCACTTATTTCGCTTAGAAATACCATCTTTTACCTCTTCTACCAAATTTAAAAATCCATATATTTACCTCATTCAAAGAAAAAAGATCCATTAATGATTTCATAACGCTCCCCTCCTTTCACTATGAGTATACTCTATTTTTTTATAAGACACAATACAATCATAATTTTAATATATTTATATTTTTTTAGTTATCTACAGTTTAATATAAAATAATGATTTTTTAGTTATGATGTTTTAAAGGTATAAGTATATTATACAAAGTTCTATTTATAATACTTCATAATCACTTTAAATAAGCATATAAATATTAAAAAGTGTGCATTAATCTATTTTGATAAGCTAGTGTTATAGTGTGAAAGTAACTGGGTGTTAACAATTATTTCTTAGCATTGATGCGCTTATCATTATTGAAGTAATAATAATGCTTAGGGTACTGACTAAATAATGATATGCTTTTTATAGCTGATTGTTACTTATCTTCTGAAAATAATTGTTCGCGAGTCGTTTTGAATATCCACGATTCGGCCGAAAAATGCACAACCAAAATTAAACTTTTCATATCAAAAAAAGCACCTCCATTAAAATGGGGTGCTTTTTTGGTAAATGTATATAGGCATGATGTTATACTACATTACTTTAGTATGGATTTAGTTCAACGCCATTAGGGTTAGTCTGTTCTGCGTTAAATTCAGTTTCGACACCTGATGATGTTGTGTTTCTACTTAGAAATGCTAACACGTCTTTCATATTTTGTTGTGACTCTGGCAATTCCATATGAAATTGATATTGATGTCTTAATTTATGTGTACCATCATAAAACAATTTGTCGACCGGTACGTCTGTTGCTTTTAATTTTTTATAAAAATTAATATTTTGACTATAAAACGGATCGGCATCACCAACAGATAAAAATGTGGGCGGATAATCTTCAGTAACTTGGTTTATGGTAGACATTTCACTAATATATTTAAATTGTTGTTCCCAATTTCGTTTACCAGTATAACTTTCCATAAACAATTGAATTCTCGGAAACTCTGTTGCCCTAACTGTTTTCATATCAAAGAATCCACCAAAAAAGATTGCTGCTTTAAGTTGGTCAGGCTCAAATTGTTGTTTAAATTCCATATCTTCTCTTAATGATTCATTTGTTTGGATCGCGGCATATTGACTCGACAATTGTGCACCAGCAGAATCTCCACCAAAAATAACTTGATCAAAATCAATCGGTAATTCATGTTTATTTCTTTTAATAAAACTTACTGCTTGATCAATTTGTTGTAGTTGCATAGGATATTTAAAATCCGGCGCAAGTGCATAATTGATATTCACGACAATATACCCTTGCTCAGCAATTTTAGCTAACAAAGGATTTTTGTACTGTTTGTCTCCAGCGATGAAACCGCCCCCATGCATCCAAAAAATCACCGGGAGTTTATTATCTTGGTCTAATTCATTTGGGGTTAATATATCCAGTCGGCTATTCGGCAAGCCGGTGCCATAAGTGATATTTGTAAATGCGTTCACATTTTTATTATTGATTTGTACTTTTTCATCTATTTCTCTTGTATTTTGTCTGTCATATTGGAATTTTAAAAGTAATGCCATAATTACTGCAACAATAATAATAATGACCGTCGTGATAAGGGTCCACTTACGTTTATTTTTCATAGATTACCTTTCCTTTCGGAAGCATTGTACCATAATAAATAATTTCACAATAGTATTATTAAGAATTGACACACTAGAAAACTCAGCTTGCAGTTATTAGCAAGCTGAGCTACATTATATTTTTATTTATATTGTTTCTTTAACATTTTATGCAATGAATTTTTTGTTTTGTCGTTTTCTACTGTAGTACTTAATAAGTACGCCAATAACAACGATAAGACCAACATAACCCATAATTGGATATAAATAGTTTATTAAGCCTGCGAAACCAACAAAGCTTAAACCATAAGCTATAATTACCATAGCTACAATAAAAATATGATACTTTTTACTATATGGTTCTGTGAACCGCGCTGCGAACGAATACATTAAACCAAGGATTGTATTATACATTACAGCTAACATAATGATTGATAAGACAAGCGCTATCCATGGACTTATATCATTCGCTAGCGTCAACATTGGTATGTCTGCATCTTTAATTTTAGGAAATTCAGACTGTAACGCAAAGTTAATTAAAGCTAATAATACCGTATAAACAATACCACCAAATAAAGCGCCTGCGCCTGAAACTCTACGTCTTGAAGCGTCGCCACCGATTGCTACTATTGTACTAAACCCTACGGCAAAAGCCAGTCCACCATAGTTTATACCATATATAATTCCTTTCCATAAAGTAGCTTCTGGTACAGTCTCATTGACCTCACCAAATGAGATACTACCGTTAAATAAATAATACCCAGCAATAATAACTACTAACACAATTAGAAACGGCGTAACAATGCCTAATGCTCTAACAATTTTATTAAAATCCATCAATAGTGTGATATATATTGCAATAACCATTATCAATGCACCTAACCACGTCGGTACACCGAAACTTTCTTGAAATGTTGATCCTGCTCCAGCAATCATTGTAACTGAAATACCGAATAAGAAAAAGATAAGTAAATAGTCCACAATTTTACTGAATGCACTTCCGAATAAATAATCTAAAGTTGATTCATGGTTTTGTGCGTCAAACGCCGTACCAATCTTTGCAACTTGTCTACCTATAAATCCTAAAATGAGACCAGAAAGTATAACACCAATATATGACCACAAGCCATATGGTGAGAAGAATTGCATAACTTCCTGTCCTGTTGAAAAGCCAGCACCTACAACGATACCGACATAAGCGAAACCAATTTTTATAGCTTCTTTATTCAACCCCATGTGATAAATAACCTCCTCATAGTTAACACATTTTGTAATTATAACGTACTGACTATAATTTGCAACATGACAAAATTAAAGTTTACACAATCCATTAAAAAATAAAGATTATATACAGACTATTTATTCCTTTTTAATCATTCACTTTTACTTTTAAAAATAAATAATTGCATATCACATATACTATTATAATAAATAATATCAATTAACATTTTGCAACTTTATACATTTTCTCTTTATAAAGACACACCAAAAATACAAGTAAATTTTTTTGAAAAAATTTTTATTTTTTTAAATAAACGTCTATTTCATCCTAATCATGATTAAACAATAGTCCTATTTTTGAACATAAAAAAACCGAAAACAATCAATATAGAATCGAATTGTTTTCGGCTGAAACCATTTTCATATTCAATTGTTACCACATCAGAATTCAATCATATCCAACATTTAACTATTGCTTATTAATGTGCATTTTTAAAATGATTAAGTTCATTGAAATCGACTACTACATTATCTAAACGTTTAGCAGTTTCTTTTAATACATTACGTGCAACACTATTTGAAGGATCTATTTTCAGTATTTGGCGAGAAATCTCTAATGCTTTTTTATCAGAAATGACTGGTTCGGGAACTGCGTGTAATAATAACATTTGCAATAAGCTTTTTACTTCTTTGCCGTCAGTAAGTTTTATGGATGATTCCGCATGGTAATAAGCAGAATCTAAAGCTCCTTGTAGTTCACTTAATGGATAGACAAGTAATAGAAAAGCTAAGTCGTGCATTTCTGCAGTTTCTTCATTTTTCATCATATCTAAAATACATGTATAGAACATGATACTTTCCACTTCATGAGCACTTGAGATATAAGCTTCTTCAAATTCCATAAAATCTGTCTGGGACATAAGACGTTTTACTGACTCAAATTCGCCGTTTAAGACATGCTTCTGTATCAATGCTTTCATGGCAATGTCCTCCTAGATATCCAGATTTCTATAACAGTTATACATTATTTTACCACATCTCAATTATATATTCATTTAAAAAGAATATTTTTATCAAGTTAATTGAAGGCCTTTTAATTATAACTGTTCAATTCACACCATTGCTGAAATTTTATACATGTATCCTTGAATTTGCACTAATTGAATTGGTTGTTCAATTCATCTACTACTTCATCAATTGAGTTCCCTACAGAGATTTTTACAGCTGCATTAAAAGCACCCTCCACTATCGGTGCATTCATTTTTTCTACACGGTAATTTCCTTCATACATCTCAATGGCTAAATCAAGGTTCATCTCAGCAGAACCTATATCATAAAAACATAAAGCATCATTATCCAATTGGTTGATCATTTCTTGAATATCATCATAAGAAGTGCCAATATTACCATTTGCGCCACCTTGAGCTACAACTCCAACATCTTCTCCTACCATTTGATTAATAAGCGCTTTTGTTCCTTCAGCGATCTCCTTGCTATGGCTTACAATGATAATTTGTGTCATGGTTAATCAACTCCAATCAATGCGTTTAAGATATACACACTACTTTGGGCGCCAGGGTCAACATGACCTTTTGATGCTTCTTTGAAATAAGCTGCTCGGCCTTTTGTAGCTTCTATATTTTCGGTCAAATCTGCATAAGATTGCAGGTCCTCAAACGCTAGTGTGTCTCCATTACTCACCGCTTCGCTTGCACGTTCAATCACGTCATACATTGTTTTTTCATTCAATTCAACTTTGCCACGTTGAGCAACTGCTTCTGAAAATGTTTTGAGCACTTCTTTCAAGTTATCATTATCTAATTCATCTTTGACGACTTGTGACATTTTTACAAAACTAAAGCCATACAATGGACCAGAGGCCCCGCCAATATTTGACATTAATGCCATTCCAGTAGACTTGAATAATGCTGCCATTGAGTTATCATCTAGTTGTTCAGGCAAGGATTTAAATCCTCTTAACATATTCACGCCATGGTCGCCATCGCCAATCGCTCTATCTAACTCTGTTAATAACGGCTCTTTTTCCTCAAAAACATCAACTAAATTAAGTAGTCTCTCTTTTAACTCTGCTACATTCATATATCTTCACTCCCTCTTATATCTATCACCGTATTAAATATTAAAATACGGACTACTTGTAGATGTAGTCAGAGCTTCATATACGGCTTCAGAGTATGGCACAAATGTTAATGAAACACCTTCCATATCTAATGAAGTCATATAATCTCCGACTAACCACAGTTTAACGTCTTTTTGTTTATCATCTAATTGTTGTGACACATATTTTGTTACAATATTTAGTTCAGACAATGGCGTTGCCCCCATGCCATTGACCATGACAATCAGTTGTTTAGCTTTTACTTCTTTTAATAACTCAGCTATTAGTCGTTCTACAATCAAATCAACACTTTCAATTTTCTTACGTGCTAATCCCTTTTCACCATGTATACCAATTCCAATCTCCATTGATTCATCATCAATATCAAAGCCATATTGTCCGGTTGTAGGCACTAACGGGGGCGTTAGTGCCATACCTATAGATTTTATAGTTGGTAATAATTGTTCTAGTTTTTCTTTAATTGTAGCGAGTGACTCTCCTTTATCTGCTAGATAACCAGCAACTTTATGCACAAATACAGTACCAGCTACGCCTCTACGTTGGGTTTCATCACTTACAGCTACATCATCTTTGACTACCACTGTTTCAACTTGTATATCTTCCATCTCCGCCATTTCTTGTGCCATTTCAAAATTCATAACATCTCCGGCATAATTTTTGACAACAAGTAACACGCCATCGCCATTATCTACGGCTTTGATCGCACTTAAAATCTTGTCCGGCGTTGGAGATGTAAAGACCTCACCACACACTGCAGCATCTAACATACCTTCTGCAACGTAACCAGCGTGAGCTGGTTCGTGACCACTGCCCCCGCCAGAAACAATCGCTACACCTTTTTCTTTTTTATTTTTTCGTACCACAATTGTATCGGAAATAACTTCAATCTGTTTATTTGAAATCGTAAGACCATCTAACATATCTGATAAAAATTGTGTTTTATCTTTGATTAATTTTTTCATAACGACGACCTCCTATTTTTAGCTATTCATATATAGTATACATTATCTATAAATGTAAACGCTAACAACTCCTCGTGTACTTTTAAAAAGAGTGGGTTACTAATCAATGTGTACTGGATTGATTATAGATACCCACTCTTGTTGAATAATTATGGTTTTTTAATTTATTAGGTTTAATGTGATACTTTCATATAATTCCCCAAAATATCCCTCTTAAACTGATTTTGTTTTATACATTAAGTATAAGAAATAAGGGGCACCGATAATTGATACTACAATACCTGCTGGGATACCAGAAGGTTGTAATATGATTTGCCCTACCGTATCTGCTAACACAAGTAAAAACGCACCGATAAATATAGATATTGGTAAGAATAATTGATGTCTTGGGCCAACTATAGATTTAGCAATATGTGGGCCCAATAATCCAATAAAACCAATAGCACCAGCAACTGACACCGCTGCTGAAGAGAGTACGACTGCGATTAATAATAGCACTATGCGTTCTTTTCCAATTTTCACACCAACGCCTTGAGCAATATATTGATGCGTATTTAACAGATTTAAAACATTCGATTTTAATAATAAAAATGGGATAAGTACAATGACCCAAGGCAAGAATGCAATTACAAAAGCCCATTCGTCACCCCAAATGTTACCCGCAAGCCATGAAGCAATAAATTCCGATTGGTCTTCATCAAATGTAGACATGAGCGTGAGCGAACCACCGCTTAACGCTGTAGCCATACCCACACCTACTAATACCATACTTGCCGGCGTGATACCTTCACCCCTATTGTAACTAAATGAAAATATAATTAATGCAGTAATTATACCGCCTAACATACTGATAAACGGTAGTACATAAACAAAGTTATCTGCGCTTACTTGTCCTACCACGATAAATAATGCGATAGCGAACCCGCTGCCAGCATTTATACCTAAAATACCAGGCTCAGCTAACGGGTTTTTAGTTACACTTTGTATAATAGCTCCACTCATTGCTAAAGCAGCGCCAGCTAAAATAGTAATAATCATTCTTGGAAGCCTAAATTCCATTAAGATAAGTGTATCAGTGTATTCACCTTGTCCTATTAATGTCTTAAAGAACGTACCTACTGACATCTTGTATTCACCCGATGTCATACTCCAAGCACACGCCAATAGTACCAATATGATAAGTATCGCCATTGTTAATAACTGCTTATGTCTTAACTTTGGATCTATCATGAAAAGCGCCCTCCTCTTTTAACTAAATATAAAAAGTAAGGTACGCCAATAAATGAAATGATTGCCCCAACTGGAGCTTCACCTAACATACGAGCTACCGTATCTGCAACCAACAATAACAAACCACCTATAATAGCTGTTAATGGAAGTACACGTGCATAATCTGTACCGACTAAATAACGCACTATGTGAGGTACCATAAGTCCTACAAATGCAATTTGACCAACCATGGCTACTGCAATACCAGCCATAACCATTGAAATAATCAAAGCAATTGCGCGTGTTAATGCTACGTTTTGACCCAAACCTATGGCTAGAGTTTCGCCTAAATTTAAAATAGTTAGTTGCTTACTCATCGCAACAATGATGACAAGTGCAACTATTATAAATGGAGCTGCCCATATTAATTGACCCCATGTTGTGCCAGATACGCCGCCTGCGCTCCAGAACGTCAAACTTTGATTTAATCTAAACAATAGTGCAACACCTTGACTTAAAGCTGTCAATAAAGCACTTACTGCAGCACCGGCAAGGATAATTCTCATAGGGTTAAAACCATCACTTCTTGATCTACCTATCATGAGGACTATAAAACCACCCATAATGGCGCCGATAAACCCCGCTATCATTAATACTATAAATGGGGCTGTTGGATAAAATGCAAAAGTGAGTGCTAACATGAAAGAGGCTCCTGAATTTAACCCAATCAAACTTGGATCTGCTAAGCCATTTTTAGTCACACCTTGAATAACTGCTCCTGAAGTCGCCAAAGCAACCCCGACTAACATAGCTCCTATATCTCTTGGTATGCGTATTTCACTTATTATATTATGTTGTTGATTTTTACTGTCATAATTGAAAACAGCGTCAAATATAGTTGAGATATGGATTTTAGCATCCCCAATTACAATTGATACAATCAAAGCAACAATGAGTAATACTACGCTAATGATAAATGTTGTTGTAAAATTTAGCTTCCCTTTTTTCTGTGTGGTCATCATTACACCTAAACTTCTGAATAGCTTTTTCTACATAAATCATAGGTAACTAGCATAGGTTTCCCAGTTCTGGGATCAGTACTAATTTCTACGTCTATATTGAATACTTTTTCTAAAATTTCTTTTGTTAATACTTCTTCAGTGTCACCATCTGCAACGATATCTCCTTGCTTCATCGTAATTAAATGGTCTGAGAAACGCACTGCTTGATTAATATCATGTAATACCATAATGATAGTACAACCTTGCTCTTCATTAAGTTGGGTAATTAATTCTAATATTTCTAATTGATGTGAAATATCTAAATAGGTTGTAGGTTCATCTAAAAAGATAATATCTGTACGTTGCGCTAATGCCATTGCAATCCATACTCTTTGACGTTGACCGCCACTTAAATCATTGATAGGACGCAGACGGAATTCATAAGTTCCCGTCACTGTCATAGCCCAATCAATCTCTTTTTTATCTTCTGCAGATAGTCTGCCAAACCCTTTTTGATGTGGAAAACGTCCATAAGATACAAGTTCCCCAACTGTTAATCCATCTGCTACTTCTGGTGATTGAGGTAAAATAGCAATTTTTTTAGCTACTTCCTTGGTTGATTGCGCATGCAAATCTTCGCCGTCTAGTTTAATTTCGCCACCTTTAATTGGCAATAATCGTGAAAGCGCTTTTAATAAGGTTGATTTTCCGCAACCATTAGGTCCAATAATAGATGTTATTTTACCTGTAGGAATGTGTACATCTAACTGGTCCACAATCACATTATCCCCGTAGCCTATCGTAACTTGTTCTCCTTCTAAGCGAGTCATAGTTTCCCTTCTTCCTAATACATAATAAGCATAAAATAATCTATATCGTTTATATTTGTTTATCGTATTGTTCTTCCAAATGATAATCATTATCACAGATGATATTATATCATTTTTTAGGTATGATGACTAATAAATATGATAGATTATCACTGATTATCTTAAGAATTTATACATTTATGTTTGCTATGTAAGTTAAAAAAAAACGATTTGAAGTGCCTATAACAATCGCGTCTTATTCTTGAATATGTTATCAACAGTAATTGGTGAAATAAGACAATTCATGCTGATAAAAACTGCTCCTACATTTGATAATTTAAACTTTATAAAAAATTAAAACCTTGATACACGATTTAAATCCTGTAACAAGGTTTTAATTTACAATTTTTCAATTAATGTTCATCAATTAAAAAACCATTACCATAGACATCACGTACATCATGAATAACGAGAAATGCCTCACTGTCTATTTTTTTGATTAAACGTTTGGCTTTGGTCACTTGCGTTTTTGTAATGACAACATATAATATATCTTTTTCTTGTTTAGAGAAATATCCTCTACCATTTAAAATAGTAAGTCCGCGTCCAACTTGTTCATCAATCACCTTAGCAATTTCATCTGGTTTGCTAGAAATAATCGTCATTGCTTTTTTCGTATTTAAGCCTTCAATAACATAATCCATAACTTTTGTACCGATATACAGTGATATCACTGTAACTAATGCACTAGGAATTGGTATCACTGTTAATGAAATTGCCACAACAATTAAATCGAAGAACAATAAGGCATAGGGCGTACTGACGTCTAAGTATTTATTAGCGATTCTAGCTAAAATAGTTGTACCAGCTGTCGTTCCTCCTGCAAGCACAATCACACCAATACCCAAACCTACACACATGCCCCCAAAAACAGCATTAACGAGTATATTACCAGTTTCTATTTCCCAGCTTACAGTTAATTCTAAAAATAATGATATCAAAATGGTTGCCACTATTGTTAAATACATACTTCTTTTACTCAAGAATTTATAGCCTATGGCAATAAGCACCGCATTAAATACAAAGTTAGTTATACCAGGGGATACGTGAAAGGCATAATAAAGTACGATAGCTATACCGGTCACGCCTCCCTCACCTAAATCAGCAGATATGATAAAAGTGTTAACGCCTGCTGAAAATATAAATGACCCGATTACTACCAAAATTAAATCTCGTACTGTTTTATTCACTCACATGACCCCCTTATATAACTCCAATCACTTGAATATTAGCAAACTATGGAAGATACCACAATATCATTCATAAAATACAGCTTATAAATACATGTGAAAAACCTTGATATTATCATATTTATTGCATTATCTTCTTTTAGAAGTTTAAAAATTCTGAATTTTCGGTTTACTTATACACTTTCCTTTGCTATAATAAAACCTATCTTCTTATTGATTAGCAATAAGAAGCCATCTCCTTTGTGTTGTTTATAGTAACATACAAAACAATTTTTGCTCGAGTATATTGGTAGTACCTAGTCCTTACTATTAATATACAATTAATTCATTTCCCGTGAAAGCCAAGTAATATTGAATGTGTATCGTCACTTCAATTACTTGGCTTTATTTTTTGATTTAATAATCGTTTAAAACAGAAACGGGTAGAAGCTGCTTCCTTCTAAATTTACTTTCTTCTCTCTGAACTTTAATGATTAGATAAAATAATACAAGCGCGGCCTTCTTCTTTTTTTCCAATTAAATGCGCTTTATATAATAATGAGAGAAACATGATTATTTATGTTTCAGACCTTTTTATATCCATTTAATGCACAAAAAAGCGCGAGATGAAAACCAAGTGAATGCATTGGTTTTCTATTTCGCGCTATCTTCATACGCCATGCTAAAAATATATTTTCTATAACACTTCATCATATTTTTCTATTGTTTGATAAATAATTCACTCAGTTTATACAACCACTTCACGCATGGTGTATTACCAAGCAAATAATCCAACAAAGCCAGCAGTCATGAGTGACACTAAAATACCTGCAAGTAACATCATAGGTACATATTGTGACACGAAATCTGAAGTTTTTTTATCTACGATACCTTTCAACGTACCAATAATCATTCCTATCGTTGAGAAGTTAGCAAAAGATACTAAAAACGTAGTAATCACTGCACGTCTATGTGGAGAATAAGCATCTACTACATCTTTAATTTGTCCCATTACCACAAACTCATTTGTTACGATTTTCTTAGCCATTTGTTGCGCAACAATCCAAGCTTCGTCAAATGGTAAGCCAAGTAATAAAGCAAATGGATACATGAAAGTGCCTAAAATTTGGTCAAGACCAAAGCTGCCTTTGAGACCAGCCCAACCGCCAATAATACCTGTAATTAAATTGATAAAGCGATCAATTAAATCAGATAATGCAACAAAGCTAATAACGAAAGCGATAATAATCAAAATTAATTTACCAGCATTTAATACTGAATCTCCTAAAAATGAGAAAAATGGTTGTTTTTCAATTTCTTCATTGCGGATACTGTAAATAACATCTTCTTTCTCTTCTACTGAAACAGGATTTAAGATAGAAGATACGATAATTGCGTTAATGATATTTAATGGAATAGCAGTCAAAACTAAATCGCCCGGTATCATAGAAACATATGCACCAACGATTGCACCAGAGATTGAACTCATAGCCATCATAGCAACTGTTAACACACGTGTTTCTTTCATTCTTTTCAACTGTTCGTTAGATACGGCTAAAGCTTCTGTATTACCTAAAAACATCATTTCAATACCGAAGAAAGATTCGAATTTTGGTTGGCGTGTGACTTTAGCTAAAAACCAACCGATACCACCAATAACTTTAGGTAAAATATTAAAATACATTAAAATATCGAAAAGCGGTACTACCAATAAAATTGGGAATAGCGCACTTACAGCCATATCCATCGTTTCAGTATTTACCCAACTTGCAAAAGCAAACCCTGTACCTGCATGTGCAGAGTCAATCACCCAAGCAATTCCGTTCGCTAAGTATTGGACGCCTGCTTTCCCCCAAGGAAAATACATAAAGAACCATGCTAAGAACAAGTTAATAACGACTAATATACCAATAGATTTCCACTGTATGTCTGATTTTTTTCTAGAAAAAAGTACAGCGATACCTAAGAATACAATTAACCCAATAATGTTAATCAATAAAAACATCATACACCCACCATTTCTTAATTAAATAAATAATTAGCTGAATATATAAAAGCAACACTCGATTATGTATAAGAATTATTAAGATGAGCACATTGTCTACTGCTTGTTTTAAGCTACATGTATTAGTCCAGCTATCGTTCAATGCACTCATCTTTTAATTTTATTTCCTATTTATTTAATACTATGCTTGATGATAAAACCATCATTCCCTCAATGATTGTCACTTAATAATTCACAATAATTATATCATGTATGTACATTATATAAAATAACAATTTTATAGTTCGCATATATTTAAGAAACATAATTGATTCACGCAATATTATACGTGTTTTCATGTTGTTTTCATTAATTGTTCAAACTATCTTGTTAAGTTTTGTGTGTGGACAAATTGCTGATATTTTTCGTGACTAGCCATTAGCGCTTGGTGCGTTCCTATACCTGTTACATTACCATTATCAATAAAAATAATCTGTTCAGCTTTCTTAATTGTGGATAACCTATGGGCAATCACAATTGTTGTTCGATTTTCCATTAATTCTTCTAAAGCATCTTGGATTTTTCTTTCACTTTCACTATCTAAATTGGCAGTAGCCTCATCTAATAATAAAATATCTGGATTTTTAACAAAACTTCGCGCAATATCTATACGTTGACGCTGGCCTCCTGATAATTTTAACCCTCTTTCACCAACAATAGTGTCATAGCCTTCTTCAAACGCTACAATAAACTCGTGACAATTTGCCAATTGTGCGTAATAAATCAATTCTTCATCAGAGACTTCCCGGTTAATACCATATAAAATGTTATCTCTAATCGTACCATTCATCATAGAATTAGACTGCATCACATACCCAATTTTCTCTCGCCATGCTCCTAATGCTATATCATAGATGGATTGATTGCCATATTTAATATCACCATGCTCAATATCATACATACGTTCAATGATATTGAATATGGTACTCTTACCTGAGCCCGAAGGCCCTACGAATGCAGTTACACTGCTAGATGGTATATCAAATGATATATTGGAAAGTATTGGTTTACTACCATATTGAAAATCCACGTTTTCAAAGGTTAAGCTCCCATCAATAATTGGCTGTAGTTGTCCTGTAACAAATACTTCAGTAGGTTCTTCCATAATTTCGTATATACGGCTACTTGCACCAACAGCTTTTTTATAGTCTGTGACTAATGTAGATAAATTTATAAGAGGCTGTGTTAATTGAATAACATAAAAAATCATTGCAATGAGTGTCCCTGCTGTGATTGCGCCAGTTGAAATACGTATCGCACCAAATCCTAAAATAACTGCAATCGTTAATAACATAATAACACCTGATATCGGTTGTATAACTGCTGTAATCTTCGCTTGTTTCAAACCTAAAAAGTATATCTCTTTTAAATTTTTATGCGCATTATCTAATTCAATCTTTTCTGTTCGTGATACTTTAACTAATCGCATTTCTGTTAATACACGGCCTAATAATCCGCTAAAATTAGCTATTTCTGCTTGCGTTTTTTTTGATATATTTTGCATAATTTTACCCAATGGAATCATTATTAATACAAATATAGGTATTGTAATAAATGTTAATAAAGTCATTTGCCAATCCATCACAAATAACATTATTAAAGATCCTACAATAGTTAATACAGAAGGCAGTAAATTGGGCAGTTTTTGCGAAATAAATTCATTAATCACTTTTGTGTCATCCGTTAAACGGCTCATTAATTGACCACTTTCATTTTTATCAAAAAATGGCATTTTTAAATGGATAATATGTTTCCATAAAACGGAACGAATAGCATAAATGATTTTCTCCCCAATTTTACTCAATAAATACAAACCTATACCACTGAGTAAAGCGTTTATAATAAATATGGATATAAAAGCAGCGATAAACATCCAATTAATATTTTCAAAAGAAAATTTATCTACAAGTTTACCTGTAAAAAAAGGAACTACTAGTCCAGTAATACTGCCTAATGAAGAAATTAAAACAGCAATGATAATCAGACCAACAGGCCACGATAATTTTTTAAATAAGTAGAATAACGGATTCTCTTGTTTCATGTGTATTTACCTCTTCTAAAAATTTTTTAATTGTTTCATAACTTATGTTAAATGTGAACAGTTTAACTTTAAAGTAATAAGCTAATTCAATTTTAACTCAATTATTTCGTGTTTTGCACAACAGTTTTCGATAATTTAATTATTTCAAATTTTCATTGGTGTAACATTTTATAATCTTCATACAATATGCTAAAATACTTCTGTTGTAGTCAAACAGAATATATTAAGAGGGAATGTAATTATGAGAAAGTTAATTATGGTAATTGTAACTGCGCTCTTCGTCGGTTCAATTATAACACCTTTTGCCGAAGCAGAAACAATAACACCCACGCAAGCGGCAAACCAATATGGTTATAATGTTACCGATGATTATCAGCCTGAAAGTGCAGTAAACATTGCTCAAACTGGTCAAATTCTTTATCAATATAATATTGATCAAAAATGGTACCCTGCTTCAATGACCAAACTAATGACAATGTATTTAACACTCGAAGCAGTAAAAAAAGGTGATTTAGCTTTAGATGACAAGGTGAAAATCACTGATAAACATTATCGAATGTCTACCTTGCCTGAATTAAGTAACACTAAGCTCTATCCTGGAGAAACTTATACTATAAAAGAGTTGCTTCAGATTACAGTTTCAAATTCAAGTAACGCTGCAGCGCTTATACTTGGACAAGAAGTTTCTGACAACCTTTCAGATTTTACTGATTTAATGAATAAAAAAGCAAAATCTATCGGTATGAAAGATACACATTTTGTAAATCCAACAGGCGCTGAAAATAACCAATTAAAAGATTTTGCACCAAAAAAATACAAAAATGAAGATAATAATACTTCAACTGCTAGAGACTTTGCTATTTTAGCACAACGTACAGTTCAAGACACACCGAATATCCTACACTTTACTAAACAACTAGCACCAACACAACACGGTGTTACATACTATACATTTAACCATTCATTAGAAGGTGCAGATATGAGTTTAGAGGGTACGGATGGTTTAAAAACTGGGTCAAGCGATATTGCGGATTATAATCATACCATCACTACCAAAAGAGATAAGTTGAGAATTAACCAGACGATTATGGGTGCAGGTGATTACAACAATTTAGGTGGTGAAAAACAACGCAATATGATTGGTAATGCCTTAATGAATATGTCTTTCGATCAATATAAATACCAAAAAATTATTTCAAAAGGTACACATAAAATTAATGGCAAAACATATTATGTAGAGAAAGATTTATATGATGTACTTCCAAGTGATTTCGATAAAGATGATTATAAATATGTTATAAACGACGGCAAACTGCATATTGAATATGACCGTAAATTTATTTCTGATAAATACGGACCACCAACAGTTAAGGTAAGTAAGCCAATTATGCATCAAACTACTACAATCGTTAAAACAACTTGGGATGAACATCCTGTCTTAACTTTACTGGGTACTGTTTTAATTATTGCTGCTATTGCTATTATTATTTATCTTATTATCGAAGCTTTCAAAAAAAGAAAAAACCGTAAATAAGCTATAAATAACTGCTTATTAAAAAATGTTTTTCCAATAAAAAGGATCGTTCACATTTTGTGAACGATCCTTTTTACATAGTTACTTAAAATTAATTTAGAGACGAAATCTCTTTTTCAAAAAGATTGCTTTCTTCCAATTCTGTAAAAATCGCTAGACACCTAAAATTAAGTTAATCAAAAATTTAACCTAACCATCTGCGACCAATATCATAGTCAGGGCTGAGACATTGCTTTATGCCCCAGCCCTAATACATATATGTGCCTAACGTATGATTTACGGTTAACTAAACAACCTAAAAATAATTGCTTGTCAGTTTATTTTTCAGCGTCGCCATATAGTTCTTTTTTAATTTGAGTCGTAGAAATGCCTTCAGTACGGTTAAGGTAAATGACTTCACATTTATCTTTCAAGAAATCAAATTCACCTTCCCAATCATGTCCCATTACGAAAGTATCAATTTCATAGCGATCAACATCAATTTCTTTTTGACCCCATCCACTTTCAGGGATTACTAAATCAACATAACGGATAGATTCTAACATCATTTTTCGTTGTTCATAGTTATAGTAAGATTTTTTGTTTTTAACACGATTAAATTCATCTGTAGATAAAGCTACTACTAAATAATCGCCCATTTCTCTAGCTCTTCTCAATAATTCAATATGACCATAATGTAATAAATCATACGTTCCATAAGTAATAACACGTTTCATGCGCTCATACTCCTTAACAAAATTTAATTAAAATTAACATTTTTTAAAAGTATAGCATAATGATCAAAAGTTTACGAATGATACTAAGTTTTACTTTTTAAGTATTTGCTTTAATTTTAATTTCCCTCTAAATTTAAAACGTTTCGGAATTGTTTCAAATTTAAAACGATAATAATTAGGTCGACCAATGCCGACACTTAGTAATGTCTCTTGCCATTTTTTGTATAACGTTTTATCCCAGTACTTGTTCGCTTGTTCAACAACTTTGATGATTCTAAACATTGCTTCCCCAGAATAATCTGTATTCTGCATGCTTTTCATATAAGACGTTACAATATCTAAAAGTTGATGTGTTAATTTTTTGTTATGTTCTAAATACGCTTGTAATAAATAACTCACAATGAGTTCGTCCATACGGTAACTATAATAAATACGTTCTTCCCTCAACAATAGTGTGTTCATAACTCTATTTCTAACTTTAATAGCGTCGCTCATATAACTTACAAATCGACCTGCTCTTTGATCTGTCACTGAACCTTTTTCTTCATGATAACCATATACAATAAAGGGTAATAGTTGAATATCGCGCGCTTTTTTGTACGCCTTAATCATAAAGGTATGTTCTTCGCAAAAAACAACATCTGCATCAAATTGTAAATCTTTAAATTTGGCACTAAACAATTTCCCACCAGGTCCAATAGACTGTATCATTTCAGGGCATTGCGCTAAGTTTACTTTATCAAATTTCTGTATCGGTTTGTGCGTGTAAACGCCTTTCCACTCGCCCTTATTTAATCTACCTATTTGCCCTAGGACGATATCTACATGTTCATCTTGTTGATAGTAATCTGCCATTGCATCTATACTGTTTGGTAAAAATTCGTCATCTGCATCTAGAAATATAAAAGCATCACCTGAAACATGAGTTAAAGCGTTATTTCTACTCATCGCTGCACCTTGATTATTTTGGTTTATGATATAAATATTTTCAGATGATTTTTGCAACTGTTCCAAAATTTGCTGACTTTCATCAGTAGAACCATCATTGATACAAATAATTTCATAATCTTGTTTAGTATCGATAGAACTGATTGCTCTTTGTATTGTGTTAGCTGCATTATAAACTGGTATGATAATTGATAATTTCATTCTTTCACCATTTTCTCTATATGATTTATAACTTGGGTTAAACTATCTTGCACATTATACTCATGCCAAGGTTCAAATAATGGTTTTAAACCATCTCGTTGTTCTTTTAATTTACATATTAATTCCTTTTCACTATACGCTTTATAATATTCTGGAATATTATAATAAAAAGCGTTTAGCCCTCGTTCTTTTTCATAGTCAGCTTCATCATACACATAGAAGAAAGTTGGTTTATTTAGCAAACTTGCTTCTATTGCTAATGAACTATAATCTGTAATAACGATATCTGCCATAATCATCAATGTCTGTAAGTTAATCTTAGATTGTTTGTCTTGAGATAGGGACGGATGCAATTTACTAAACAATGTATATGACGGTAATGCCGCTTCAAATTGTGCTTTATCAATACTACGATTGGATTGATTATGTTCACGGTACGTAGGTACATAAAGCGCTACTTTATCTTTGATGCCGTATTGCAATTTTAATTCTTGTTGTCTTTGGGTTATATCTAACCTTGTGTACGGCACTAAACGTGGTAAACCTGTTCTTAAAAATTGATGGTCTTGTGCACCAAATGAGTCCTTAAAGCATTTAACCATTGGCTCGCCACCGACTAAATATTTGTCAGTAGCTTGATAAACACTTTGATATTGCTTAACCATTTTCTTATTATTTAAATCAACTTGATGGTCTGTAAGTCCAAATTTTTTCAACGCTCCTACAGCATGCCATGTCTGAATAATTGTCTGTTGCGGTTTCTTTTTGAGCCCTCCAAGCATTAAATAATATGTATCAATGACTATGATTTTTGCTGTACTTATTATCTTAATGTGTTGAAACACTTGTTTATTACCTGCAGGAATAAATAGTACATTTTCAAAGTTTTTAACATATTTTCTATTTATTTCCTTGGAAATAACTGTAACATGGTATGACTTACGATTTAATGTTTCAATAATCGGAAGTACATCCTCAACAAATGTCATCATGATTACAATGTGGTTGTTTTTTATTTTTTTCTTTTTATAAATTAAATTCAAAAAGCTAATAATTGTCATATAGAGCTTTTTTATTAACTGTCTCAAAAAATCCACCGCCGATTTATAGTTTGTTTTCTTCTATTATAGCCATCTTATATTTAAAATTATAGAAAAATCCTTTAACGACGTTTAAGCCATTAAAGGATTTTATTTTATATATTAAGAATCAATTATCAAATTGGTATTACATAAAGTCTGCAAAATGGTCTCTATAACGCATATGCATGATTGATCCTATGATAAATAAGAACACAATAATGAAAAAGTTGTAGAATGTTAATTCCCAGTGTGTAATAAAGTACCATTCATTATGTAGAACTGCGGCACGATATGCTTCCGCAAGATAATAAATCGGGTTAAGTTGCATAACGTCTTTAACGATACCTTCTGGAGGTACAATTAAAATAGATGAAGCAAAGAACACCATTCTCATCAATGCTTGAATTGCCGGTTGTGTATCTTTGACGAGCACTCCTAATGTTGACGTAAATAACGCTACTGTTGTAGTAAATATGAGTGCAAATGGCACATATAAGAATAATTGAATTGTGTAAATAGACGGGTAAAAACCACCTAGCATACACAACAAAACAACAACTACTAATAATGCAATATGTCCATAGAACCTACTCATAACAATATAAGAAGGTATAATAGATAACGGGAAATTCATCTTGGCCACATGGTTATATTTACTCGCTATTGATTTTGTGCCTTCTAATATACCTTGGTTCACAAAGAACCACATACTAATACCTACAAGTAACCAATAAATAAATGGTATACCATCAATTGGCCCATTATTTCTGATTCCTAGACCAAACACAAACCAATAAACCATGATTTGCATTGCTGGATTAATTAATTCCCAAGCCATGCCTAGGTAATTATTTGTATTTGTAATTTTGACTTGGAACTGTGCTAATCTTTGAATTAGATAGAAATTTTTGAAATGCTCTTTTAAAACTACCCACACTGCACTCATTTAAATAAACCCACTTTCAATCGATTTACTAATCATAATTATGTTATAACAAGACTATATTCAAATCTAATATACGCTTTATAAATTATCTTAACAACTGCCATTTACTTTAGTAAACTAAATGCATAGAATAATAGCAAAAACACATGAATATTAAACTCATTTATAACAAAAAGTTATTACAATTTGTCAACTTCACTATAGTTGATTTTATAACTCAAATTCAGTAAAATTTAACAATTGTATAAGAACATCGTTTTTAAATTTTGTACTCACTTACTTTACAATAGGTTAATAAATTTAACAACTAATATAATATATAATATACTATACATTATCTGCAAATAAGGAAGGTAAAATTATGAATGTATCGGTTAGCATTGAACATGTAACTAAAGAATACCGCATCTATCGCAATAATAAAGAGCGTTTAAAAGATGCCTTAGTCCCTTTTCATAAAAACAAAACATTTTATGCCCTAAATGATTTATCACTAACTGCATATGAAGGTGATGTCATCGGCCTTGTAGGTATTAACGGGTCAGGAAAGTCTACACTAAGCAACATTATTGGTGGATCACTTTCCGCTACTTCTGGAAATATCGATCGACACGGTGAAGTGAGCGTGATTGCAATTAATGCCGGTTTAAACGGACAATTATCTGGTATTGAAAACATTGAATTTAAAATGTTATGCATGGGATTCACTAGAAAACAAATTAAAGAATTAACACCTGATATTATCGAATTCAGTGAACTTGGGGAATTCATTTATCAACCTGTTAAAAAATATTCAAGTGGTATGCGTGCCAAATTAGGTTTTTCCATTAACATTACAACAAACCCAGATATTCTCGTTATCGATGAAGCATTATCTGTTGGTGATCAAACTTTCGCTCAAAAATGTTTAGATAAGATTTATGAATATAAAGAACAAGGCAAAACAATATTCTTTGTTAGTCATAATATGAGACAAGTTCGAGAATTTTGCACTAAAATTGCATGGATTGAAGCAGGTAAACTGAAAAAATTTGGCGAATTAGAAGAAGTTTTACCTGAGTATGAAAAATTCTTAAATGAGTTTAAAAAGTATTCCAAAGATGAACAAAAAGCATTCAGAAACGAATTAGATAACTCAAGATTCGAAGTAAAATAAAATCCATTAACTCTGAAATAGAATTAAATGAATTTATTTTCGCTACAATGAATCACACTTCAGTATATGATTATAGATTGGTTTAAAATCATTTTTATTATAGCAGTCTTACTAGAAAACTTAATGTTCGTACTTAAATTAAAAGCCTAGGCATAAACCATGCTTGGGCTACAAATATGATATAGACCGTAGATCATCGGTTAAAATGCTTTTTATATTAAGCTTTAGAAAAAGTATCTCTTTACATCTACTTATTACTAAATAAATATTTATATTTTCAACAATAAACCTATATAGAAATTTATAGTTCTAATTAAATGCCACATGTCACTATGTCGTAGATGACTGAAAATCCATAAAGAAACTACTGCCAATCATAAATAATGAGGCTGGTATATTTAGTTTATACCAGCCTCATTACTTAGTTATTTTTTGTTTAATTACTTTAAACACAAATCTAGGTATTGCTTTCATTCTTCCAAGACGTTTCCAATCTATAATAAAGCGATATACCCATTCTATATTTAATTTTTGAAATACATTCGGAGCTCTTTTTTTCGTACCACTGAACACTTCAATAGAACCACCTACACCCATAAGTAAGGTTTGATTAAATTGATTTTCATGACGAACAATCCATTGCTCTTGCTTGGGATAACCCATCCCGGCAAATACATAATCAGGTTTAAACGAAGTGACTTGTTTTAACACCATTTCATCTTCTATATCAAAGTAACCATGATGTGAACCAAAATAAATATTAGGATATTTTTCGCTTAGTTTTTGTACTGCCTGCGTTACGATTTCATCTTTGGCCCCTAATAAAAATACGTTTTGATAATTAGCATTTGCGATTTTCAAACATTCTTCCATTACTTCTATGCCTGGCACGCGTTCCTTTAAAGGTGTTTTAAGTAATTTTGAAGCCATAACAATACCTGTACCATCTGGCACCACATAGTTGGCGCCATTGATTAAATTACGGTAGATTTCATTGTTAGTAGTATAATCTACAATTTCAGGATTAGCTGTAACAATGAATAAATTGTTTTGAGTTTCTGATTCAAAAAATTGTTTGATATGATTTCGCATTTCTATTAGTGTCACATTATCAAATAAAACAGATAGTACATTTACTTTTTCTAATTTGTCAATTTTCGTCATGATTAGTAATCTCCTAACTCCATCTCTCAATATACATTCATTTTTATTGTAATTTTAACATACACTTTCACTCACATATATTACAATATTAATAAAACGATAGCTAAACTATCTCAATATACATCAAAAGTCTAAATGCTTTATGAATGATATTACTCTATACTATTAAGTAAGCAATCGCATTTGATGATTTTCTAAAACATAAACAATTGAAATATTAAAACGAGGTTTTCTATGACTAAAGTTAACGCATTTTTTAGCTCATCCATACAATTACATCTTTATTGGATTATTTTTATCGCCATCCTTTATATCGTGATACATACTTATCGAAATAAATCTATCAACCCAATTTTAGATATATATTTTAACTATATTCCAGTATTAACCCACGAGTTTGGCCATATACTATTCAATAAATTAAGCGGTGGCAAACCTAGAGACCTAGTCATTGTAGCGACACCATCAGAACGACTTGCTACATCGCAACAAGGCTTTGCAATTACACAATCAAAAACAAGTTTAGGTCAATCCATCACTACTTTCGGTGGTTACGTTATGCCTGCACTTATGCTATTTTTAGGTTTTTTATCTATTAAATATCAATATCCAAGTCTATTTATCACTGCGTACCTATTAATGTTTACCTATTTCTTATATTTAACTTCCAGAAAATTACTTCCTATCATCATTGTGATACTATTAGTTGCACTTTTATATTGCTTATTTCAAAGTGACAATCAACGAATGATACTTTACATTGTCACTGTTACCCAACACTTTATATTAGGTGTTTTACTCGGCGAAGTTCTTCAATCATCTTGGACTATATTTAAATTAACATTTTCGGAAAACAGGGTGAGTTGGGATGGTAGCACTTTAAAAGAATTAACACATATACCAACTTTTGTTTATAGTGTCATTTGGATAGCGATTAACTTATTTACAGTTTATCAACTATTCAAAACATACTTCCTTCCATAAAATTATTTTTGAATGTAAAGGAATAAGTGACAGAACAAGCATTACATTTCAAAAAATGATTATAACGTGAAATCACTGGTAACTAGATTTTAAATACTTATTGTAGGATCTAGTTATTTTTCCGTTTTGTTAATTGTTGATTTATCTTAAAAATGATTTTTAACCATAAGTATTCATACTCAAAATAAAAGGCGCCTTCATTTTTGAAATGGAGGTGCCTTTTAGTATTTAAAACCTTGCAATTTTGAATGTTCATACTTACTTATAGCTGCTGTGCCATTTTATGGTCTCTTGTCCTTACACCCCAATAGCATCAGTGCATTAAAATATCGTACCTTTATAAAAAAGTGGGCAAAAACAGACGACTTTGACACGATGAAATTACTTCTATACGTTTGTTTCTATCATCAAGTTAAATCAGCTTTAACAGCTATTAATATATAAACCTTATTTAACTAAATTGTAACTCCTACTTATGCTTAAACAAGGATCATTCTCTTTCTAAACACAATTATATACAATATTCATAAGAAAATGTAAATCAATTCTCTATAATTGAACTCTACTATTTTTCAGCATAAATATGCATTGCATTATCATAACTAAGCACTGTTATTTTATCTTCTTTCTGGACCATAATGACTTTATTTGTATCATCTTTATTCACTATCTTTATTTGTTCATCAATTAATATATCTTTACTTGTTAAATAAACTAACAATTCTGTTCTGTCTCGAACCCGCTTAATTGTCACTTCATCTCCAGCTTCAAATGACAATAAATTGGTTGTATATATCTCTTTATATTGGTTGTCTCTTGGTATAATACCACCATGAGGGCAAGTAATTGGATAATCTAATAATTTATCTAAGCGTTCTACGAATAAATGAGAAACTTTATGCTCTAGTACCTCTGCTTCTTGATGTACCTCTTCCCAATTATATTCTAATATTTTTATTAAAAATAACTCTAATAAACGATGTCTTTTAATAATGTCTAAAGTGTATGTCAATCCTTCTTCTGAAAGTTGCACACCTTTATACGGTTTCGTTTTTACAAATCCAGATTTTTCTAAACGATTTACCATTTCACTTACAGATGGCGGTTTAATATTTAAATACTGGGACAATGTCTTATTTGAAACGAAAGAATGATCGCCATTATGCGTTAAAATTGCTTTCAAATAATCTTCTTTTTCTTCAGTTAGCATGGTCTCACCTCTCAAGTCATTCACTTTATTGTACCACGAATCTACTTGACACGCTAAAAGTTCATGTTATATTATGAATTAAATTAGGTTAGCCTAAAATTTAAATTAAGGAGGTCTAAAATGTTAAAAATTAATAACTTAAATCTCACTTTAGGGAACAAACATGTTTTAGATGATATCAATCTTGAAATTCCTGTCAAAGGTGAAATTATTGGAATTATGGGACCCAATGGTGCAGGAAAATCCTCACTACTTAAATCTCTCATCGGAGAATTTAAATCAACTGGAAGTGCTAATTTACATAATATTGCTATGCAGCAAACGCTAAAAACAATAACATATATACCCCAAAAAGCACATATTGATTTAGATTTTCCAATTAAAGTTGAGGACGTTGTACTTTCAGGGGCTTATAAAGATATTGGATGGTTTAAATTTATTACTCCTAAGACGAGGTCTAGACTTAATCAGCTCTTACAAACATTAGAATTAGAAGATTTAAGAAACAGACAAATATCTGCTTTAAGCGGAGGTCAGTTACAAAGGGTTTTAGTAGCTAGAGCGCTCATGACAGAAAGTACGCTTTACCTTTTAGATGAACCATTTGTTGGCATTGATTTCCATAGCGAACAAATCATTATGTCTCAATTACGCGCACTTAAAAAAGCGGGCAAGTTACTATTGATTGTTCATCATGATTTATCAAAAGCAGAAGAATATTTTGACCGTGTCATTCTTTTAAATAAAACGATTCGTTTCTTTGGAGAAAGTCACGTTGCTATGCAACCAGAATATCTAAACAGAACATTCTTAAATCCTACAAACCAACAACAAAGTTCAGAATCGGCTTAAATAGAAAGGAAGTAGCATTATATGGAATTTTTCCAACATCTATTTGAATACAAGTTTTTAAGTAATGCATTAATTATTTCAATTATTGTAGGAATCGTTTGTGGAACAGTTGGTTGCCTCATCGTGCTTAGAGGCTTATCTCTTATGGGGGATGCAATGAGCCATGCGGTATTACCCGGCGTTGCCCTGTCCTTTTTATTCGGTGTTCCTATGTTTATTGGTGCATTAGTTACAGGTATGATCGCCAGCATTTTTATAGGCTTTATTACTAAAAGCAGTAAAACCAAACCCGACGCAGCTATTGGCATTAGTTTTACAGCCTTTTTAGCAACTGGGGTCATTTTAATTAGTTTAATAAATAGTACTACTGATTTATATCACATTCTTTTTGGTAATTTATTGGCAGTAACACAGTCTACTTTTTGGTCGACTGTAGTCGTGGGTGTCATTGTTATGATTTTAATTATTATTTTTTATAGACCATTAATGATTTCTACATTTGACCCTATTTTTAGTAGAATGAGTGGTTTGAACACTACTTTTCTACACTACTTCGTTATGTTATTGCTTTCACTTGTTACTGTAGCAAGTATACAAACTGTAGGTATTATATTAGTTGTAGCATTACTTATCACCCCTGCTTCAGCTGCATTTTTAATTGCTAAAAAACTACATACAATGATGATCATTTCCAGTTTAATAAGCATTATAAGTGCGATGGTCGGCATGTACTTTAGTTATATTTATAATATTCCAAGCGGTGCAACGATTGTTTTATGCGCGTTTGTTATCTATATCATTATTTTTGCTTGTAATAAAATGCAAGTGTTCACAAAAAAAGGAGTGGTTTAATGAAAAAGTTATTAACAGTTGCACTTATCTTCCTTTTATTCTTAAGTGCGTGTAGCAACGGTAAAAGTGATTCTTCATCTCAATCTCATGACAAAATAAAAGTCGTAACGACAAATTCTATTCTATACGATATGGTTAAAAACGTTGGTGGCGATAATGTTGAAATACACAGTATTGTCCCAATTGGTCAGGACCCACATGAATACGAAGTTAAACCAAAAGATATTAAAGCATTGACAGATGCAGATGTCATCTTTTACAACGGATTAAATTTAGAAACAGGTAACGGTTGGTTCAAAAATGCTTTATCACAGGCCAACAAATCATATGAAGATGGTTCTGTTGTCAAAGTTTCACAGGACGTTAAACCTTTATACTTAAATGGAGCAACAGAAGGCGACGAATCTAAACAAGACCCACATGCCTGGTTAAGCTTAGACAATGGTATTAAATATGTAAAAACAATCAGTGATGCTTTAATTAAAAAAGATGACAAACATAAAGATGATATTGAAAGCCATACAAAGGATTATGTAGCTAAATTGGAATCTTTAAAACAAGATAGTCATGAGAAATTTAACGACATCCCTAAAGAAAATCGTTCAATGATCACAAGTGAAGGTGCTTTTAAATATTTCTCTAAACAGTTTGATATTAAACCTGGATATATTTGGGAAATAAACACTGAGAAACAAGGCACACCTGAACAAATGGAACAAGCTGTTAAATTTGTTAAAGATAACCACCTTAAACATCTACTTGTCGAAACTAGCGTAGACAAGAAAAGCATGCAAAGTTTAAGTGAAGAAACGAATTTAGATATCTACGGAGAAGTTTATACAGATTCCATAGGTAAAGAAGGCACTAAAGGTGATTCTTATTATAATATGATGAAAGAAAATATCGATATCGTACACGGCAGTATGGAATAATAACAAGGCTATTTAACCTACTTTGTAGGTGAATAGTCCCATGTCGTACGTTTCCCTCCTAATGACGTACGACATGGTGGTATTCAAGCCTTAAATCATCTATCTCCCTTAACTCCATCAATGGTTGGCTCCTCCCCCCCATTGATGGAGATTTTTAATGAAAAAGGGAATTTTAGCTCAAATCATTTTATATCCTAAAAAATTCATTTCATTTATACAATTCAATTCACCAAAAAAACAGATTCCGATATCGGAATCTGTTTTTCACTGATAGCTTAATCCGTTAAACTATCAACAATAATCATTTCATCATAGTTAATGGCTTCACGTAATTTCAAAGCAGTTACCTCGTTAATTTCTTCATCTTCAACAAGTTCATTCAAGACGCGACGTTGCTCTCTAAGTGCCTCCAACTTAATTTTAGTGATTGACGTTTCACTTTTAGGATTAAAGAAATTCGAAGGTGTTAAGTTTTCAATTCTCATTAAATAACTATCACAAATCATGCCCACTTCTAATTTATTTTCTTCAGTCGTCTCTTTACCTAGACGACTTACCACGCGATAATGCACTGTTCTCATTACATTAGAAATTTCTCGCAAGTTATCAATCACAGATAAAGACGAAGCAGCGTTGGTTTTTACTTTTGTCTTAATTCTACTTTTTAAAATAAATGCTTTTAATTCAACTTTGATACGTTGGATTAAAGAAGACTGTTTATAAACTTGTGTACGTTCAGCATAACGCATGTAGTTATCTAAAACATTCGTTGTAATATCTCCATTAGATACTAAGCTATTAAGTGTATTGTTTTCAACATCAAATGCGATTTTTTGCAATCTTTCTAGTTCTTTAGTATTTTCATCTTCATTTTCAACCGTTTTAAGAAAAGCTAATTTATCATGATAATCTTTAATGACGTTACCGTATAAAAAACTAGATGCTTCAGATGATAATTGATTTAAGTGTTCTATCACTTTCTCTAAAATATATATACGCGCTTGCTTAAAGTTCATACCACGTTGTTTTGGTTTTACTGCATTAGGTGTCACCATTGGCAACACAATTTGCGCAATGATTAAACTCATGACCACCATACCTGACGCAATAAATAGCAAATCATCTCTAAACACAAAGGAATGGTGATCCGCCAACATGTAAGGTAATGTTAAAGCAATAGCCAGAGAAATTGTTCCATGCACGCCACATAACGTCATGATAAAAGCATACATGCCTCGTTTGGGTGGTGTCTCTGAAACATTAGCATTATCTTCATAGTTGCTAAGTATTTTTTGGAACGGACTGATTGGTAAATAAAAATAAGGATATAAAACAAAAACCCATAAAAATCTAAATAAGTATATTGCTAAAGCGATTAAAACCGTAACAACAATTAGAAAGATAAAATTATGTGGTTCATTTTCTATAATTCTCCCGACAAGTTCAGGAACTAAAAATCCTAAAATAGAAAATACAAAACCATTCAAAGCATAACTTAATATATTCCATGTATGATTGTAACTCATTTGTAACCTTGTACGTGCCTGTGCGATACGATCACGTTCAAAACCATGTACTAATCCTGCTACCACTGCTGCAATAATACCTGATGAATGGAACATTTCAGCAACGAGATATGTAATAAAAGGGGTTAGAAGCTGTATAAATGTAAACATATTTACATTTTCAATACCTCTTCTAGAAAGTGATACTCTGAATCTAACTAAGGCAACACCAATAATTAAACCTACAATAAATCCGCCTATTGAAGATATTAAAAATTGTTCAACAGCATTTACCATTGAAAATCCACCTGTGATTAAAGCTGCTACAGCAATTTTAAAAGAAATAATACCCGCAGCATCATTTAACAATGATTCACCTTCTAAAATTGTCATAGAACCTTTTGGAAGAATTTTTCCATTTGTAATTGCTTGAACAGCTACTGCATCAGTTGGACACAAAATAGCGGCCAATGCGAATGCAGCAGCTAATGGTAATTCAGGCCATATCCAATGCACAAACAATCCAACTACTATAACCGTTGTGACCACAAGTCCTAAGGCCATCATTAATACTGGTTTGATATACCGGCGTAAATGGACACGAGACACTTTTACACCTTCAACAAATAATAATGGCGCTATTAGTGCAACCATAAATAGCTCTGAGTCAAAATGGAATTCAACAGGTATCGGCGTAATATACAATAACATACCGAGCATAATTTGGATAAAAGCTAGGGGGATTTTAGGTAAGGCGATATGTACAAGGGAACTTGCAATAACTACCGCTAAAAATATCAGTATTGTTTCAAATATTTGCATGGTTTCACCTCTTTTCAACATTAATGACTTTCATAATTGTTGAGGTTGAAACAAAAAATACCATCGTTTTTAATGAACAGATTGTGTCTCAAACTCTTACATATCTAGTTATTATTTTTAATAGATATGCTTTTTAAAATTAACACAATTACAGATATGTATTATTTTATCATTTTTTTAGTAACCCCTGAAACGGATTGCACTTCAAAAATAATATTTTCACCAAATATAATTTAAATAATACTGCACGCTTTATATCAATAAAAAAGGCTCTATACTAAACAGGGCTGATTTTTATATCAGTCTTCTTTGACAAAGAGCCATAAAAAAAGAACAGATTAGAAATTAAAGGTTAATTCATTGATTTCTAATCTGCTCATCTATAAATGACGTATTTTCTATAATGCTTTATTTTAACAATGTAAAGAAAGGCTTAAAATTAATATATGTCTTGTTCTTTTTCATTTACTTTACGTCTGCGTTGTTCACGTACTTGAGCACGTTTTTTTAATTGATCAAACGTATCATTTTCTGTAGCGCTTAATAAGATACTTGTTTGTTTAGGAGCATCACTTTTTCGGTACATATAAGCGCCCGTACGATATGCTGCTCTAGATATTAAATGCCCTCCAACAGGAGAGGTTAAATTGATAAATACCAATGCTAAAATCATTCTGACACTTAGGTACCCTTGAGAAGAAATAAAATAAATAATCACGCCAACAAGTGTTAACAATACTGACAGTGTAGAACTTTTCGTAGAGGCATGACTTCTTAAAAATACATCATGGAATTTAATTAGGCCAATCGCACTAATTAAAGCGATAATACTTCCTAAAAACATCATAAAAGCTGCAATTAAATTAACGATTTCGCTTGTTATTTGCATTAAAGACATGCCCCCCTTCTATAAATCTAGAGATAGACACAGTACTCACAAATGAAATAATCGCGATTAATAAGATAGAATCTAGGAATGAAAAAGTACCAAATACAATACTTAACACGCCCACCGTCGACATTAATATCGCACTAGCAGTATCAAATGCAACCACTCTGTCAGCAGTAGTTGGTCCTTTAACTAATCTAAATAAAGTTAAGATTAACGCAATACCAAATAAAATAATTGAACTAGTTATAAAGAAATTTATCAATGATTCGATCATTCTGCCACCTCCAATATGAGACCTTCATATTGTCTAATGCTTTTTAGCAGTTTCTGTTTTTCTTTCTCTGAAATGTCAATTGCATGTATAAAGATTTTCTTTCTTTCTTTTGAAATTCTTATAACCGTTGAACCAGGTGTAATAATAATAAGTATAGTTAAAAATGAAACTTCCCAATCTGTTTCCAATGTCGTTTCATACGTCACTAAGCCTGGATTTAAATCTTTCGTTTTAAATAAAATATAATTGATGGTTGTCATGCTTGATGTGATTAACTGGTATAAGTAAACAGCTAAAAATTTAATAGCCACCCATACTTTTTTCAAATAAAACTGTTGGCCGAAAAAGCGATGCAGTATATAGATAACTACTAAACCAATCAAGTAACCCGAGAAGAAGGTAGAGGCTCTAAATGATTCTTCGTCTTGAAATAACACCCATAAAAACGCAATGACCATATTAAGTAAGACTTGTCTCATTATTTATCCTCCTTCACTAAATGAGGATTCACCATTTTTTCATATAATCCGTCATCCATATTCATGTGGGTAGCATTATCTGTCACTTTAAAAATTAATGGCGCTGCCAGGCCCATCGCTAATATTGTTGCAACAAGCACGCCTATCAAACCTTTACGGTATGTAGGAACTGATTTAAATTCTAATGGCTCTCCTTTTTGAGCATTACCGAGATACATGGTAAAGAAGATTCTAAACAAGCTAAACATGGCAATTAGGCTAGTTAAAATCATCAATGCTAAACCAATGTAGTTACCATTCTCAAGTGCTCCTTCAAAAATAAACACTTTACCTGGGAAACCGCTAAATGGTGGTACGCCTCCAATTGCTAAAATCATCACCACAAAAGCTACGCCAAAAAATGGTTCTTGTTTCGCTAAACCATATAAATTTTTGTATTGTCGGTAACCGGTAATGTACACCAAACTACCAATTATAAAGAATAGTAATGTTTTTACAACAATATCATTCGCCAGATAAAAGATAGCGCCATTAACACCGGCAAATGTATTTGATCCTAAACCTAATATGATAAATCCAATAGAAAGGATAACCTGATATGCTGCTATCTTTTTTATATCTCGATAAGCTAGTACGCCAAACGCACCTATTAACATAGTTACACAAGATAAAAATACAAGCAGTGGATGCGTAATACCATTATGACTATCGAATAATAATGTAAAGAATCGAATTAACGCATAAGCACCTACTTTTGTCATCAGTGCTGCAAATAATGCTGCTAGTTCAGTATTTAATACTGCATAAGCTTTTGGTAACCACATGAACAACACAAGTGCTGCTTTCGCACTAAAAGCAATTAAAAACACCATCGAAATGATGACAACTGAACTTTCACCATGCATTTCACTTAATCTTTGGGCAACTAATGAAAAATTCAAAGTACCCGTTAGCTTATACAGCAAGCCAATTCCTAATAATAGTAACCAAGAACCTAATATATTAAGAACCACGTAAATGATAGCTGCACGTAATTGTTCGACTGATTGTCCCAACGTGACTAACACAAACGAAGCCAGTAACATCACTTCGAACATAACGTATAAATTAAACAAATCAGCTGTTAAAAATGATCCAATCACGCCGACTGTTAAAAACAAAATAAAACTCGGCAAATAGTAACGGATGGCTCGTTTTTCCTTTCTACCAAAGCCATACGCCATGATTAATGTAACGACAAAACTAGAAGTAGTTACCATTAATAGACTTAATGAATCACCCACAAACTGAATGCCATACGGGGCTTTCCATCCACCGAAATCTAAAGCAATTGGTTTATCTCTCATTACATGAATCAATAATAATAAAGATATAAGTGTCGTGACAGCCATTGTTCCAATTGAAAAAATTCTTGAAAGCCTACTCTGTGTACGAATAAATACAAGTACGAGCCCGCAGACTGCTGGGAGAAGTAATGGTAGAATTAATAAATTACTCATCATTATTGTCATCACCTCTTAGCACATCAATTTCATCTTCTTTAGTTACTCGATACGTTCTATATACGAGCACAAGTAAAAACGCAGTCATAGCAAAACCAATCACAATAGCAGTTAATACAATCGCTTGTAGCAATGGATCCACAAAGTTTTTGCTACTTTCACCAATAAGTGGTTCAACCATGTTTTTACCGTACTTACCCATGCTCATAATAATTAAATTTCCTGCATGCGTATAAATTGAGATACCAATAACAATACGTATTAAGTTGACGGATAATATCATATACGTTCCTATAAATATTAAGAAGCCAATAACCATTAATAATATCAAGTTCATGAGCGACCACCACTTATAGAAAGCATAACCGTCACTACAACACCGACTACCGCTAATACAATACCAGCTTCAAATATTGTCACAGTTGTTAAATGTACTTCGCCTAATATCGGCAATTGGACATGTGCATCAGTTTGGTAAAGGAACGGTTTACCAAAGAACATTGGTACGACGGCAGTAGCAAATGACACCAATGAACCAATAATCATTAATATTCTAAAATCAAGCGGTAAAGCGACTAATACTTGTTTAACATCAAAGGCCAAGAACATTAATAAAAATGCAGAACTGAAGACAAGTCCACCAATAAATCCGCCACCCGGATTATTATGCCCAGCTAAAAACAAGTAGAAGCCAAATGTTAACAATATAAAGACTACGATTTTGGTGATTGTGCGTAAGACTACATCATTCTCTTTCATCTTGACCCCTCCGTTCTTTAAAGTTAAGTAATGTATAGATTCCTAAACCAGCGATAATTAATACCATTCCTTCAAATAAGGTATCCATAGCACGGAAATCACCGAGAATTGCATTTACAATATTTCTACCACCTGCTAATTCATATGCATCATGATAGAAAGTAGAAATTGTTGGCATCGTTTCAGCTTGTTGAGCAATAAAGACAAGCATCACTACGATAATTGCCATTGCTAATGAAACGATAATCTTGACGGCCTCACGTTTTTTATGCACTTTCGTACGTGGAACGTTTGGTAAACGTGAAAAACTTACGATAAACAATATAGTAGTAATGGTTTCAACTACGAGTTGTGTTAATGCCAAATCAGGTGCTTTCATCAAGATGAAAAATATTGTTACACAATAACCAACGATACCATTTAATATAACCATCGTTAAACGTTGTCGAATAAATGTTAAGGCAATACCTAAAATAAAGACAACGATTAATGTGATAATTTCTAATGGACCAAACTCACTGACATGTATCTGTTTAACATCCGGAAAACCAGCTTGAATAATACCGTAGACCACTACGATGATGAAAATAGCTAATGTTAATGTAATATAGTGATTCAAACGGTTATTCATCAATGTGCGAATACTATATCCAGAATAATTTTCAAATTGTTTATATGAATCTAAGTATAAATCTGTAATAGATTTAACTTTAATTTTTTCTGCTTGCTTTTTCCAATTAATTTTAAACACTGCTATAAATCCTACAACAATTACAATTAAACTTAATATCAGTGGTAAATTAAAACCGTGCCATTGAGAAATATGTGGTGCGATGTCATCTACTTTTTCTCCAATTGTGATACTTCGTAATGCCGGTAAAATAATATAATGACCAAATAAATTTGGTATAAAGAACACGACCGGTAACAAAATCATCATAATTGCAGAAGGTAATGTAAATAAAAATGGCTCATGAGGCGTTTGTACTGGTAAATCTGCTTTTTTAAATTCACCCCAGAACACTTCTTTAATCATGTAAACTGCATAAATAAGCGTAAATATACTGGCAGTCACGCCTATAAATGCAATCATTATAGTTAAAATTAAATTAAATTGTGGTAATTGATGTGAACTTACCAAACCTTCAAAAAACATTTCCTTACTTAAGAACCCATTAAGGAATGGTATACCTGCCATAGATAAGGCAGAAAGTAACATAACTATATGTGTAATCGGTAGTACTTTCCTTAAACCAGATAATTTACGGATATCTCTTGTGCCTGTTTCATGGTCAATAATACCTACGCCCATAAATAATGCACCTTTAAATAACGCATGGTTCATCAAATGAAACAGACCCGCAAAGAGTATAAGTCCATAAATTTTTGAGAGCTCACCAGTGGTATGTTGTGCAAAACCACCGCCAAGTCCGACCATCGAAACAATCATACCTAATTGACTAATCGTAGAATAAGCCAAGATGGCTTTTAAATCATATTGACGTATGGCATTAATTGCGCCAAAAATCATCGTTATTAACCCTACAAAGGTAACAGAATATATATAGAAATCACTTAGACCTAAAACAGGTGTAAATCTAAATAGTAAAAAGATACCTGCTTTAACCATTGTGGCAGAATGTAGATAAGCGCTCACCGGTGTTGGTGCTTCCATAGCTTTGGGTAACCAAATATGGAAAGGAAATTGCGCTGATTTAGTAAATGCGCCTAATAGTAACATAATAATAATTGGTATAAATAAATTGCTTTCGGCTATTTTGTCGCTTTGAGCAATAATAGATGAAATAGAATTAGTTCCTGTCACAGTGTAAATCATGATAAACCCTGTCAGTAATGCAAGACCACCAAATACTGTGATTATAAATGATTGAATAGCGCCAAACTGACTTGCTCCTTTATCGTACCAATAAGCAATGAGTAGAAAAGATGATACACTTGTCAGTTCCCAAAACACGTACATCAAAATAGTGTTATTTGAAGTCACAATACCTAACATACTGAACATAAATAGTAATAAATATATATAAAAGCGTGGTAAGTGATCATGTTCTTTTGATAAATATTGTGTTGCATAATAAAACACTGCTAACCCAATAAGTGATATTAACAAACTAAAAAATAAACTTAATCCATCTAGCTTAAAATCTATGTTGATATCTATTAAGGTGAGCCATGGTATTTTTACTGAGACAAATTGTCCCTTCATCACTTGCGGTATTTGCCACAAAAAGTAAACAGAAGAGATAATTGGTGCTATTAAAGCTATTAGACCAGAAATTTTGTGAAATTTACGATTTGTCATCGTAAGCAATACTACTACCATTATTAAAATAATCGCACTAAGTAGATAAATGAAACTCATTCTATCCCCCCTTTAAGTATAATTTATAAATTTAAAGCTATTGTTGTTTTGCTTGATTTCGTAGAGATACCAATAAACTTCATCGTTTCAAACGTGGTCTGGTGCCCCAAATATTTTTGAATAATTGATATAGATATACCAGATTGGTATGCATGATACGCAAATGTTTTTCGCAACGTTGTCAAACCAATGTGTAACATACCTAAATCTTCTGCGGCAGTATGAATAATACGGTAAGCTTGTTGCCTAGATAGACCTTTTAGTGTCCTATTTGACTGAAACAAAAGTTCACCATTTTCTAATTGTTGTTCTGTGATATATGCCATTAATTCATTTCTTAATGTTTCTGGTAATCTAATTTGAATCCTAGGGGCGTGCGTCTCCACCCAATAATATTTTACACCCTTATCTTCAATTCTTACATCTTGCACGTTTAAATTTAATAAAGAAGAAAGTTTCACACCCGTATGTATAGCAAACTTAAATAATAGATAATCACGCTGTGACTTAGACTTTAACGCTTCGTACATCGCTTTTATCTCATTAATATTTCTAATAGGATCTACTTGATTCATACATTCACCTCTGAATTCATTAATGTTCCATATTTAATGATATATCATGATTTTGTCACATGAAAGTATTTTGTCTAATTTTTTTAAATTTTTTTGCCCTTTTTGCAAATGAAAAACGATATATATAGTGAAAGGAGGTTACACAAATGAATCAAATCAGTCAACTAGCAGTCACCATGTCGCGCACATCCTATGATAAAGATGGTAAAGCTACTCAATTCAAGCGTCATTTTGCAAATTTAAATACTGAAGCAACTACTGACCAAATTAAAAGCTTTAAATCTATTATCGAACAAATTACTGGAGAAAAATTTGAAACTGTTGAAATTATCAAAACTGAAACAGTGAACTAAGGAGGTAAACTAAGATGACACAAACTTTAGAACTTGTATTTATTGACGCCGTGAATAAAGATATTAAAATACAAATACCGAAAATTGAACACTTCATCAATGAAAGTGCTGTAAAAGATGGAATGAATAAGTTGATTACACTAGATATATTAAGACCAAAAGCTGGCATTCCAACGAAGGTACATGCGGCACAAATCATCGATAAATCTACAAAACTTATTTTTGAGGTTTAATTAAGGTGTAGTAAGACCAAAAAAGCTATATAAACTAAATATCATGCATAAGTGCTAACTAACATTAAAAGGGATACAAGAAGTATTAATACACTTGCATGGGATGATACTAAGGCCAAGTGGGTTACATGAACTAATGCCCATGCATCATATCACTAACGCGATAAAATTGAGAAGTGATACTTTAGCGTTAGCACTTTAGAAAAGTAACACCTTATCAACTAATACCAACATTAAACTCAAGGCTGAGGCATCATTGAATTTATGGTGTCCCAGCCTTTTATCTATTAATATGCGAAAAATACGTTCCAGTAATCATAGATGTTCCAATTAAGCCGTAATTACAATTTTTGTACGTATCCTTATCACTATCCATTGCATTAACTATTCCTGCAAGGCCGCAACCTAACTGTATCACCGAAAAACACTTTACTTTTCCCCAATTTTTTACACATCGTGTACTGATCAAACACTTCAATAACTTGGGCAAGGTTTTTATACGATCTTCTAGGATTTAAAACTTCTATAAATTGACCTTTATGAACTCCTTCATTACTTCCTGCGCTTATAAAAAACGTTTCTTCATCTAATAAGCGTATAATCGAAAGTTGTTTCAATGTAAATTGCCACCGCTTCTTTAAATATTTAAATTACCATAAAATAATGATCCCTAATTTTTATGAGTATTTTTTATAATTTTGATTGATTCGTTTTACTTTTAAAAATCAATCAATGTAACTATTTTATTATATTTCTTTAATTGTGTACATCATTTTATGTACAGATTTATACACGACCACAAAATAATATAGGCATATCTGCATCTTTCCTATATAATGAAGTTATCTCTATAGAAAGCGTGATTTAATGATTCTTTTATATTTAGTAGGCATCATTGCTGGAATGGTTGTTCCATTTCAAACTTCAATTAATTCAAGGTTGAGTCTTTATACAAAATCCTCATTTTATGCTTCAACCATTTCTTTTGCTACTGGCACAATCTTTTTAATTTTGATTAATTTAATTACAAATCCGCATGTTTTTACTACACAATTTTATAGTGACCAAACTTTGAGTTATGTGTGGTTTATCGGTGGTATACTTGGGGTAGTATTTTTAACTGGGAACTTATTATTACTTCCAAGATTGGGCGCTTCCTTAACAGTAGTTATGACTGTCGCTGGACAAATTATTATGGGCGTTACAATTGATACATTCGGTTGGTTCGGCGCAGATGTAGAACCTTTTACTATATTTAAAGTGTTAGGTATCTTATTTTTAATTTTGGGGATCATTCTTATGAATTATGTACGCAGAAACCCAAAAGATAAAAATATGAATTCTAAAGTTTATATTTGGCTCATAATTGGATTTATATTTGGTTTTTGTCCTCCAATACAAACAGCTATCAACAGTGCTTTAGGCCAACAAGTGCATTCATCTATATTAGCATCATTAATCTCATTTATAATTGGAACAATAACATTATTTATTTTAACAATGATTTTCAACAGAACACTTAAAATGACTACTTACCATTCACAAAAAGGTAAATTAAAACCTATTTATTTCATTGGTGGTATCTTGGGTGTAATTTTTGTTACTACAAATATTATACTAATGCCTCATCTTGGTGCAGCATTAACTACAATCATTGTGATGTTAGGTCAAATGTTGATGGGAATTATCATCGACCATTTTGGTCTATTAGGCACATTTGTAAACAAAATCACCAAAAGAAAAATCATCGGCATCATTGCAATGATGATTGGTATTATACTTTTAAGATTATTTTAATAAATAAAGCACAGCGTTATTTACTTTTAAAAAATGGTGGATAACGCTTTTTTTATATGGCAGAAAAGATACAAACACAGTATAATCATTACATTAAAACATTAGAGGTGATAAATTATTGAAACGTATCTGTATTCTACTACTCGCATTGCTTATCTTATTTAGCACAACTGCATTATTTTTATGGTTATATTTAAAATCAAAAACAACCTTCATCGCAAATAACCAAATTGAAACGATAAAGGTTACCTACAAAAAGCCCCAATACTTCATAGGCAAACAAGAGCCTTCTCAGTTAATCACAATCGATTATAATCCAACTAAGGGCGCCATACATGATTGGTATGTTCAAAACCAATCGAAGGTAGCACAAAATCAACCACTTTTCGAATACTATAATCCCCAAATCGAACAGCGCATTACTTTAAAACAAAGACAACTCGCTCAATTAACTCAAAACAAAACATACGCATCTACGAACTATGATTTAGCTATAAAAAATCTAGAAACTGAAATTGCGCAACTACAAACTCAATTACGCACAACCATCTTCGCTCCTATCTCTGGTATAATTAACATAAATTACACATATTCTTCTTTAAATAAGTTACCATTGGTTCAAATATACGATGCAACACCTATCATAAGAGCAAAGGTTTCTGAAAACGACCGCCCCTTTTTGCATGTAAAAGATAAATTAAAAATAAAAGCCAAGAACGGGAGGACTTCTAGCGGAGAAATAAAGCAAATTTCTACACTGCCACTCAAGCAAAATCAAGCATCTCAAAATTCCAAATATTTAATTGAAATTACACCAAAACCTGCTTACTTCTTTGGAAGTCATGTTGAAATTGAAATACCTAATACTCAAATTGAAATACCTAATACTCAAATTGAAATACCTCGCACAGCAATAGATAATGATCAATTCGTTTACCTGCTAAGAAATAAAAAAATTATTAAAAGGGTTATTAAACTAGAAAAATCGGGTAATAAAAAAACTATGTTGATAACTGAAGGATTAAAGCCCGGCGATGTCATAGCTAGGAATGCTGATACTGTGCGATTTAAAAATTAAATGTGTACAGTATAAATGCCATAATCTTTTAAAATGATATTTGTCTTTTATGTTTTTTATCAAATAGTGACAAATTGTAATAGAGAAGCATTAATTATGATTCAATCATTGGTATTTAAATAATTGAATTAATAATTTAAATCATTACTGTGATGTTTAAACGGTTTTTTGTTTACTTTCTATTTTTATTTAGTTATAATAAACTAAATAATGCTGGTTTTAATATATTTTACCCAAATTTATTAGAGCTGTAAATTATGATAAAAACTTTGTATTCAACTTTGAATTAAGACAAATTATTATACAAAAAGATTTTTAATATGTATATTTGATTGGGCATATAAATTAGGGAGGAATTAAGCATGGCTATCACCAAAATTAACGATTGTTTTGAATTATTAGCGATGGTAACATACGCTGATAAATTAAAGAGTATTATCAAAAAAGAATTTTCAATAAGTTTCGAGGAGTTTGCTGTATTAACATATATTAGCGAACACGAAAGTGAAGAATATTACTTAAAAGATATCATCAATCACCTAAACTATAAACAGCCACAAGTTGTTAAAGCAGTTAAAAATTTATCTCAAGAAGATTACTTTGATAAAAAACGTAATGAGCACGATGAAAGGACTGTATTAATATTAGTTGATTCTAAGCAACGCAAAAAGATCAACGAATTATTATCACGTATCGACAAACGTATCCAAGCAGCAAATGATGAAAAAGAAGTATAAACAGCTTTTTCTTTCACATAATACATCTATAAATAATTCAAAGTCTGGGTCATGACTAAATGATTCAGACTTTTTTATGCGGCGCTTTGCCAAAGCGGTCTGAGACAAATTTTTTCGCTTAGACATTCTTAGGTTACTTAATCTCTTTTTTAATATAAGAAGCATAAAGTCGCGAAATTAATAAGATATAGTTGCCCAAGTTTTCATGATTTCTATACCCGAATGATATTTTCTTATAATAAGCTGCATTTTTTATTGGTAGTTATTTATTCTGATGTGGTAACACTATGAGTTGAGGCTGTGCCCGTGAAAAGTGTGCATAAAAAACTGTCGACAAAATCAGAGACTTTGTCGACAGTCTAAATAGCTCAGCTAGTTCATTACTCTTGATACACGCTCGGTTTTATAAAGTTCAAAAAAGCTTCTAAAAAATGTTTCGGTTCTTCTATATGGGGAGCGTGGCCTGATTGATTAAATTCAACCAAGGTTAATTTTTTAAACACTTGTTTATACTTATTCAACATTTCTTCAGTAACAAAAGGATCGTATTTACCATTAACGATTAAAGTAGGTATGTCTGTTTCTTCAATTATAGTATCCTTGTTAAATACTGGAAATTGCATTAAAGCTCGTGTAGCAACGGCGCTATCTTCAGCTGATTGCCTATTATAAATAAGCTGTGATTGAAACCACTTTTTAGCCTTTTCTTTGTCTTTGTATATATAAGGCAGTAATAATAATAAAGATTCAGATTTATCAAAACCTTCTATTTCGTCTTCATGTTCAATCATTAATTTATTTAATTCAAATACACTATCTACTAAATTACAGGCAACTAATGTTAATGACTCTACCATCGATGCATATTCATCAGAAAAATGCTTAGCAATGAGACCGCCCATATCATGCCCTATTAAGTGTGCCTTTTTAACATTTAATTTATGCATCAATATATATAAGTCTTCTACATGATCTTTCAAACGAAATGCATTGGGCTTGGATGACTTACCATGTCCCCTAACGTCATAAATGATGACGTCAAAGTCGTTTTTTAATTCGTCTTTCAAGTTACATAGAGAAGCAAGATTGCCATCTAAGCCATGAATTAAAATGATAGGAAAGCCTTGACCCTCACGGATATATGCCAATTCAATGTCACAATTAATTCTTACTTTTTCCATTTTGGGCCACCTCCTTTATATGATTTATATACCCTTGTTTAATAATGCTTACGCTCAATTTTAAATATTTAGCCATAGTACCTTCTTTTTCTTCATTCTATAAACTTAATATTAAATTAAACGCGTTAAAAACCTATAGGTCTCGCATGACATACTTATTTTCTAAAAGTGTTTCTTGCGCCTGTCCTGTCTTGGTCAAGATGAAACCACAATATAAGCAACAGCAGATAGATTAGAACTATTTCGTAAGCTAATATACATGTTCGAAATAAAACAATTTTAAATAAAAAAATGCATCTCCATTCAAAAAATGAAGATACATTTTTATTTATTAGTATAAATATTACTATTTTCTAGAAGATATTCTAATCGTGTAATAGATAATCACGATTAATAATAAAACCCAAATTACGATTGAAGCAATTTGTGTAACGATAGGGTTACTAATCATTGCATCTATCGTTTTTTGACAAAATAACAAACCTATGCCAGTAAATTCTAACCTTCTAAAGTAAATACCTGAAATGCTAAAAATGATACCAACAAAAAAGACAAATTGATGTGCGTATATTGTGACAGCTACAATACCTAAATCAAAGCCAAAAGCATGCGCAAAGACTAGTATTAACGCTACTGCAGCAACACTAAGGCCAATAATCCTCTCGAATTTATTACTATAGAGATAATTTTTCCAATCAATTCTCAAATAAATAAAAATTGATATTGGCAAGATAATTAAACAGTAAAAAATGGATAATCCAGTCGCAGCCTGAAATGGCACATATTGTTTGTCATACAAATAGGATAGCAAAATAAAATTGATAATAAAAAATACGATAGGATTTAATTGTAATGTAAATAAATTACGTTGAATCGTTAAAATAATTTCAGCTGGTGACTTTCTTCTGTATTCTATATAATCCAAATCTTGTGCTTCCGATTTTTTCAATTCTTTTTTTAGTTTCCCCTTAATATCATCTATAAGATTTGGGGAAAGACCTTTATGAGTGAAATAATCATTGATATTTTCTACTAATACTTTGTCGTTAACTCTCATGATAGGCTCCTTTTTTATATTAAATAAATACTCTATATATTAATATATGTAAATGACTAACATATATAATTAAACTTTCTCTCATTGTAACAATAAAATAACCGACAAGTATATAGCATTACACTTGTCGGTTTATTATTCATTTTAAATATTACAAGTGAAAGTTATTTACCAATATCAATACGATAAAGCTTGATATTTTTATCACTTGGTGATGAAGAGCTAAATTGGTAAGATACTTCGTTATCTTGAACGTAACCAAAGTTACCTGTCACATTATTATAATGCTCACGCGTAATAGCCGTGTCACTTACATGTTTTTTCACTTCTTTGTATGCGGGACCATTTGTATCATTATAGCTCATAGAAATACGAGTGATTTTACCATCGTTTTTCTTACCATCCGCAGTTACAACAAGTACACCATTATCTTTTTTGAATTCATAATAGTGTTCTGAACCGTCAGGTTTATATGAGTAAATTGGTTTTTTATTATCTTTTAATACAGTTTGAATAGAATTTCCTAATTTTGCGCCTTCTAACGATTGATCGCCATGTTGTAATTCAGTAACGTTTTGGATTGAGTTCCCAGATGCCGCTTCAACAGTTCCTGCATTAATACCAGAAAATGTTAATCCTGCAACTAAAACTACTGCACATAACCTTTTCATAAGCACTCTCTCCTTCTATATTTAACTGACTTTTATTGTGCTTGTTTTTATTGTACTATAAATATTACTAAAATAACAGTCATGTTACAAAAAGATTACAAAACAAGTTATCTTGTAATCTTTTTGTGGTACTAAGCTACTGATGGAACTTGCTGTTTTATAAATTCAGCAACATGATTCATAAATTTATCTTTTTCTTCTACAAATGGATATAACCCCGATGCTTCAAAAACTTCAAATCGCGTGTCACCGATATAATCAGCAACTTCTTTCGCTTCGAATACCGTCGTCCGTTCACCATGTTGCCCTACTACAATTAATGTCGGTGCTTTTAGTTCTTTTAAATAATTCATAACATTGTTATCAATAAATGATTCTTTTACTGCTTCAATTTCAAATTTTGTAGACATACTGTTGGTATATTCCACTTGTTTCAAGAATTTTTTAGCTTTCCTTTTAGAATAATATAGTTGTTTATCAAGGAATTTCTGTTGTGCTTCACCATCCCAATTTCTAATCTTATCTGCATATTTTCTATATAAACGCTCTTCAGGCGTGATGTCATTTAATAGTGTAGGATTAACCATTGTTAATGAAGTTACAACGTCAGGATATTGTGCAGTAAATAACGCAGCAATCGAACCACCCAACTCATGTGCTATAATCGAACACTCACTAATATATAAGTAATCTAATAGCTCTTTTATATCTTTGGCATATGTCTTAAAATTAATTTTAGTAGGTTTATCCGAGTAACCATGACCCCTTAAATCAATGAGTACGACTTGATAAGCATGATTAAATTTAGCTTCTAAACCTTGAAATACTGAAAAATTATCAAAAGCAGTGTGAATCATTACGATCGCTTTGCCTTCCCCACTCGTCTTATAGTTTAAAGCTATACCATCACTTGTTGTAAATAAGTTCATATTTTATCTTCCTTTCTTACTAATTGATAATATGGAGAGTAATTCTTCTGTAGTTTTAATTGTAAAATCTACTTCCTCTGGTAATGGCGTAAGATCATTTTCATTATCTTCTTTAAACCAAACACTAATCATGCCCATTGCTCTAGCAGGTGCCACATCATTAAGTGGGTCGTCACCAACATACATTGTCTCTTCAGGTTTGGTGCCGAGTTGAGTTAACATATCTTCGAAAATTTTAGGATGCGGTTTACGGTATCCTACTGTCTCTGAAGTAGATAAATAATTTACATTATCCTCAATCCCTAATGCGTGTAAACGAAACTGTTTAATTTTTGACTTACCATTTGCGATTACACCAGTTAAATATCCATATTGTGTTAATTTTTCTAAAGTATATTGCGTATCATAATAAGGGAATACATACCTATAAAAATGCATTTCAAAATCACTGAATAAATCTTTCCAAGTTAGTCGATCTATATGGAAATCTTTAATTATTGCTTTATACAATTCAGGTTTATCATGGTCTTCGTCATCATCCAATTCTATAAATTTCCGTTTAAAATCTTCTAGTTGGATACGTACAAAATAATCATGAAATCTTTCATATTGCTCTTCAATAAATTTTTCTCTAGATTTATTTCTGTCTAATAATGTACCTTCTAAATCAAAAACGATCGCTTTCACGTGCGTTAAATCCATAGCTATAACCTCTTTAATCTTATGTTTACCTTACGCCAAATCATAATTAATAAATATCATTATATAGTATAAATCGTTTCTCGACGATAGTCATTTTTAGTTTATTCAATTGCACGTGGTTGCGTAATCATAATATAAAACAATACTGGGATGCCAAGCATTGCTAATATGATACTGGCCGGGATTTCGAACGGGCTTAACAACACACTACCCAGCCAATCAGACAATACCATAACTGTACCACCAATCAACATATTTAACACCATCTGTTGTCCAATATTAAATTGTTGATTTTGACGACGTACAAGTTGCGGGATGACCATTCCAATAAAACCAATAATACCAACGTACGCTACTATAACAGCAGTAATAATAGATGCAATAAACAACACACCATACGTTAGTAATTGTACATTTAATCCGAGCGATTGCCCTTTTAATTGGCCTAATTGCAATATTTTAATTTTTGAAAGTAGGCTAAACAAAATGATAATACCAATAAAAAGTATGATGCCTATATATATTACTTCATTGTACTCTGCTGAAGAAAAGCCACCAAACATATAATTTACTATATTATTCATTTTCTCTTGATTAAAGATGATTAACACATATAAAAAAGCATTAAATAAGGCGCCTATCATAATGCCAGATAATATTAAAGTTCTTATAGGGTAACCTCTAGACATAGCAGTAGTGAGCGCGATAACAATGATTAATGTAATAATACTGAATAATACTGAAAACACTGGCAACCAAATAAATGATAATCCTAAGACGACAGCCACACCTGACCCGAAAGTGGCACCACTTGCTAACCCTAGAGTGAAACTATCAGCTAATGGGTTATTTAATAATGTTTGGAACATATGGCCTGCTAGTGTTAAACCAATACCAGCTAATAATGCTTGTACTGTTCTAGGGATTCTAACTTGAAATAATATAGACTGTGTCAATGCTTCGTGGATATCACCAATATTCCACAACAAACTTAATAACATACTAGTGATGAGAATTAAAAAACAAATGATTAATGCTTTACTGTATTTCATGTATTTTCCACGCTTTCACTAAAATCTCTTAACCTTTAATAATTATAACAAAATGCGTACCAATCATAACTAGCATGGTATACATTTTTACATATAAAGTAAATAACCTATGTCAACTAACAATAAAACTAAATATAATATCTATAATCATGTTTTATGGTTTCTTTTGATAAAGGCATTTCGGTTAAAAAACACCCCTAAAATGAAGTATTTAAACATCATTTTCAGGGGCATATCTCGTATTTTTAATTATTTTTTAGTTGCCGATTGCTTACATTTTATTTGCCATATATAGCTTCTTTTAAAGCTTCCAAACCATTGTCTATACGCGGGCCGGGCCTTGAAATTTCATCTCCATTGACAGATTTCATCTTGTTGTTTTGTACGGCATTAATTTGGTTAAATCCGCCACGTTTATCGATTATCTGTTGGTATTCAGAAGTTGAAACACCCATCGTCGATATCATTATATCAGGATTTTGTTTAATAATGTCTTCTTTACTAACCTTTTGCCACCCGTCTAAATTAGAAAAACTATTTTCTGTCTTTAATTGGGTTAACATATCATCAAAGAACGTATTTTTTCCTGCAGTATATATTTCTGGTTCAGAGGAAATTTCCATAAATACTTTTTGTCCTTTAGCATCTTCCGGTACTGATTTTTTCACTTGATCGATATTATCTTTCGTTTCTTTTACAAGTGCATTAGCTTCTTTTTCTTTATTTGTCACTTTACCAATTTGTTTAAAAGTAGCATACATTTCATCAATAGATTGTGCATCTTTCACATAAATTACTTTTACGCCACTATCTTTTAAGCTTTTCAATACTTTATCGTTAGTGGCCTTTTGAGATTCATGGGCCAATATTAAATCTGGTTTAGCTTTCATCAGTGATTCTTTGTTAAGTTTCATCGCATCAAATTGTTGTTTATCTTTAACTGTCTTGGGATAATCGTCAACAGTTGAAACGCCTATGATATCATCACCTAAACCAAGTTCATACAATATTTCTGTATTGCTAGGCATAAGAGAAATAATGCGTTTATATGATGATTGGTTATCAGATTCTGTATCATTTTTAGGTTGCTCTGACTTAGTGCCACAAGCAGTTAATACAACAACAAAAATGAGTAAAAGATACACTAATTTATTCCATGTTTTCATGACTTTAACTCCTATCCTTTATTTGCTTTTATCTTATCAAAAATTCATCTACTTAACGACATCATTTTTATGAAATTTATATTTTAAAATACTTATCTAAAAATGTATATTTCTTTTCATTTTTACTACTAAAGTAATTTTTTCCGAAGTTATCTAATAAAGCATGAAATTCATTGGCATCCTTATTTGTAAAAAATGTAGGCAGTTGGACATGTTGCTTTAACTTTTCATAACTCTCTGTATGCTTGTAGCCTAACTTAGCATAAATCCTTCTAGTATAGCTATCTGGTATAAATGCCACTTCTTCGAAAACATACACTAACAAGACATCAGCAGTTTCACTCCCAATCCCTTTTATTTTTAATAAGGCGTTACGTAATTGAGATTCGTAATATAATTGTATTTCTTGGAAATCAAACTCAAATCTTTTTAACCAATTGAGCACAGTTAATATAGTCATGGCTTTATTTTTATAGAAACCGCTAGATTTTATTATTGTTTGTAGCTGTTCTAACTCCAAAGTTAATATACATTCTGGGTCAAAGGCTGTCTCTTTCTTTAAATTTTGAAGCGCATACGCCGCATTTCTCCAGTTTGTATTTTGCACTAAAATGGCCCCTAATATCACTTCCATTTTAGATTCGGCAGGCCACCAATTTTGCGCACCCATATTTGAATATAACGTGCGATACAACGACTGCGTGTCTAACATATATAACCCCCCTATCCATTAGTTTTAAAATATTATATGTGCAAGACAATAAAAAAAAGTAAGCAAGGTTTAGTCTTAGAAATGATGATATCCCATCAAACTGTTAGACAAACCTCATACTTACTTTTCGAAATCCGATTATAATTATAAACAGATTTATTTACATTGATTCTGGGGCAGTGACACCAACAAGGTTCAATGCATTGTGTAGTGTAATTCTCACTGCATCAATTAATGCAATCAATGCTTTTGTTTTTTCTACATCATCTGTTAACACTTTTTCATCGTTATAAAATTTATGGAAATGTGCTGCTAAATCCTGAATATAGTTTGTAATTCTATGTGGCGCTCTATGTGTTGCTGCACTTTCTATAGAAGTTTCAAAGTCCGCTAATTTTTTCAATAGTTCTATTGCTTTGTCATTTGTAATAAGTGCATAATCTGCACTAGTTGAAGGTTCAATACCTCTTTCTTTAGCTTGCTTTAAAATAGAACAGATACGCGCATGCGCATACTGTGCATAATATACTGGGTTATCTTGTGATTCTTGTTTTGCTAACTCCATATCAAAATCAAAATGCGTATCTGGACTGCGCATTGTTAAGAAGTAACGCGCTGCATCTACGCCTACTTCATCCATGATTTCACGTAAAGTAATGGCATTGCCTGTACGTTTGCTCATTTTTACTTCTTGGCCATCTTGCATTAAGCGCACCATTTGCATAATTTGAATTTCAAGACGTTCGCTATCTACGCCAAATGTTTCCATTGACGCCTTCAAACGTTGTATATAGCCATGATGATCTGCACCAAATAAGTTAATTAAGATATCATTGCCACGTTCAATTTTATCATAATGGTAAGCAATGTCTGGTAAAAAATATGTGTAGTTACCATCTTTTTTAATCAATACACGATCTTTATCATCAGAAAAATCTGTTGTACGTAGCCATGTTGCACCATCTTCTTTATACGTATAACCAAGTTCCGTCATTTTATCTAACACTTTTTGAATTTCACCTGACTCGTAAAGCGTCGTTTCGCTAAACCAGCTGTCATAATGCGTATTGAAATCGGCTAAGTCTTTTCTTAATTTTTCCATTTCATAATCAACGCCTAATTGTCTAAACGTTTTTATACGTTCTTCTTCTTCTAAGTCTTTTAATTCTGGTTGTTTTTCTGCTAAATCTTTACCAATATTGATAATATCTTTACCGTAGTAGCCGCCTTCTGGCATCTCGAAAGAATCGTCGCCAAGCGCTTCAAAGTAACGTGCTTCAATAGAACGTGCTAAGTTTGTAATTTGGTTACCAGCATCATTTATATAATATTCTCTTGTTACATTGTATCCTGCTGCTTCTAAAATATTAGCTAATGTATCACCAACGGCTGCGTTACGTGCATGGCCTATATGTAAATCACCTGTAGGATTAGCAGATACATATTCTAATAAAATACTTTCCCCATTTTTTATCTCTTTTTGACCGAAATGGTCTCCTTGATTGATTGCTTCAGTAATAATAGCTGTTAAATAAGCATTATCTAAATAAAAATTAATAAAACCTGGGCCCGCAATATCTACCTTTTCAACTTGCGCAGCCGTCGTATCTAAATGGTCTACAATCGCTTGAGCAATTTCACGTGGATTGCGTTTCGCAATTTTTGTTAAAACCATTGCAATATTTGTAGAATAATCACCATTTTTATTATCTTTTGGTATTTCAATTTTTATTTCAGGAATTTCATTCACTTCAGCAAGTTGCGCTTTTTGAATACTTTTTTGAATTTCTTCAACCAACGTTTGCTTGACTTGTTCAACTATGTTCATTTACGGCATCTCCTTGTAAGTAATTTCATATTGATAAGACCCCATCTTCTCTTCATCTTGAATTAAATCATAATGCACTTTCAGTTTACCACCGTTATCATTTACAAAATGTAAAATAGAATGCGTATGAACCGTGAGTGGGATACGGCCACCACTAATTTCATACAAAGTCATTGTATCTTCACCTTCTACAAAGTGAAGATTTAATTTAATGTCGCCATTTCGGATAATTTTTACGCCTGAGTTTTCAATTTTAACCGTTACATTAACTGTAGCGCCATCTATCTCTTCCTGATAACGTATAAAATCAGCTTTACGTTTTTGCCAAGACCCTTTAGTAGATAATGAGAATTTTTCTTTGTTATCGAATTGTTTAACAACTTGTTTCGTTTGGATTTCAACATTGTTTTCCAATGTACGTTTCACCCTAATCTTTAAAATAATACACATCATTATAGCATACTTGAAATAAGCAATACAGTTGCTAAAATCATTTTAAATATATAATTTTTATTTCTAAAACTTAATCCGTCAAACGGCCTTATGACTTAAACAATTTCATCATAATAAAAGAGCAGACACACAAAATCAAAATTCCAATCTGACTTCGCATCTCTGCTCTTATTAAAGTGAGCTATCCTCAAAAAGTAAACGATAAAGATACTTTGACATCCGTACTCACCATGTCTAATACATCTGTTCAAAAATCATTTGAATCTTATTTAGACTTTAATGCTTCACGTAGTGCATCATCTGAGTTATTCCACATATCTAAATCATGTGATTTGAGAAACGCTTTTAATATTTGTTTATTGTTATCGCCAATATGGTCAATGTCAATTAAATGTTTCATAGATTTATCCATCATATTAACATGCTCTGGCATACTCTTATACCCTCTACGGATACTTCTATTAACTAATAAATAACATGCTGTAAGGCCTGCATAGTATGGTCCGTTTTCTCCACGTTCAGTAGTTACCCAACATAACCAATATGGTTTAGCTTCCTCGCCTTCAACTTTTTCTTTATCTTTGATCCATTTAACGCCTTTTTCTACGCTTGAACGTGCATGCATACCAGCAATATCGATAAATGCTTCTTCATTTTCAACATCAATAAAAACAGGCGCAACATTATCCAAGCTAATAGACCCAATATTGGTACCTTTATGTCCATCTAACGGGTCATTTTTTATAATATTAAATTTAAATCCTTTATTCTCAGCCATCCGTGTACACCTCCTATATTAAAATCAGCAGATACACCATATCTTAAAAGCTGCCCAGCTATACTGACTATACTAAAATTTTGCCACATTCATCAATGAGTGAAAAGTAATCAATTTATAATCCTATCTCAATACGTTAAAAATATCATCCTAAAATTAATTCAATTCATCTAATATGCTATTAATTGCATTTCTGACCTGATCATCTTCAATATCAGATATAAATTCTTTTGGATAATATAATTTATAATCTTGCCTATTAATCCCCGTTATACTATGAATAACCAACGACTGGCTACTGATTTCTCTTATTTTGCCATTACGTCTTAATAAATGAATTGGTTGTCTATCTGATCCTGGACGATCATAATCATATGGCAAGTCCGAAAATGATTCGCTTACAAAATAATAAGTCGGGTCTATACCAGCTTGTATAAACAAATCAGTTAATTCCGTAATTGTAATAATAGAACCATCGAACGGCATATATTTAAATAAGTCACGATTAATAAATCTACGTGATAAATCACTTAATATTTCATCATCTTCATTAATCCATGCTTTTAAATAATATACAACTATCGCTTCATCTAAATCTACATATTGTTCAATAGTCACAGATTCCTCAAAGAATGGAACAAAATCAGTAGGGTATTTCTTAAACGTGTACCCTTCATTATATAGTTGTTTAGCGCGTTTCAAACAATTATTGAGTAATACTTCTCCACCCCGACTAACTGGATGGAAGTAGACTTGCCAATACATTTGATAACGACTCATAATGAAGTTTTCTACTGCATGCATACCACTTTCTTTAATAAGCACTTCATCTTTTGAAGGTCGCATTAATCTCAATATACGTTCCATATCAAATTGACCATACGTAACACCTGTGAAGTACGCATCACGTTGCAGATAATCCATTCTATCAGCATCTATTTGTGACGAAATCATAGAAATAACCAATTTATTTTCGTGCGTCTTGTTGATGACATCAGCCACTTGCTGAGGGAAATCTTCAGAAACACGTCTTAATACACTATTCACTTCCGTTGGTCCAGTAATAATTTTCTGTGTAAAACGTTCATGGTCTGTGTTAAAAATTTTTTCAAAACTATGTGAAAAAGGTCCGTGCCCCAAATCATGTAATAGCGCAGCACATAATGCAAGTGGTCGGTCATTGTTATCCCAAGCTTCGCGACCGTTAAATGAATCATCAATTAATCTACGAACAATTTCATATACACCTAAAGAATGTCCAAATCTACTATGTTCAGCGGTATGAAATGATAAATACAACGTACCCAATTGCTTTATACGTCTTAAACGTTGAAATTCTTTCGTTTTAATTAAATCCCAAATTACTTGATCTCTTACATGTATATATCTATGAATGGGGTCTTTGAATACTTTTTCTTCAGGTAATTTTTGTGTAGCATATGTTGTCAATGTCAATGTCGTCCTCCTGTTCATACCATATTGATGGACAATTATCTTAAAGTTTTACGCATCAGTGCCAAATCCATTTCTTCCCCATACATAACGTGCACATAGGAGCGCACTCTTTCAAATCCTTTTTGCTCATAAAATGACACTGCTTCGTCGTTCTTATTATCTACTTCTAAGAACACTTCGTTGTATTCATCTTTGAAATACGCTAAGCCTTCTTTTAATAAATCAGAGCCATAGCCATGATGCTGCCACGAAGGCCTTACATAATGTGCTGATAAAAATAATTCAGTACCATATATAAAATTGGCAAAACCAATAATACACTGATCTTCTTCGATAACTAAAAATAATTGTTCTTCTAATCTTTTAAGTAAATGTTGTTCATTATATGAAGCAGCTAGCAACTCATTTACCGTTTTAGCTGCATAAATATTTAAGTACGTATTATACCAAGCTTTTGTTGCTACATCTCGGATGCCTACAACATCATCTGGCGTTGCTTTTCTAACTTTATGCATGTTGATTTCCCCCTATTTATGATAGGTAATAATATCTATATTATAACATAATTTTAGTATTCAAAATACTTTATCTATTCAAATGAAAATAGCTTGGACAATATATAACAATTGACCAAACTATCTGTAAAATTATTCATTTCTGCTTAATGTTTCTTGCCATTCTTGAGCACGGTCCAAAGCATACGAATCTTTTTTAATATCTCCAGGTTTCTCTGCAGTGCCAATAATATAACCAGATAACGTACCACCTAAAAATTCTAAACTATATTTCATTTGGGTGATACATGGTTTAGCTTTAACTTTAGGAAAATCACCGCCAACGATAATAAGTCTAAAATCTTTCTCAGACATTTTCGTTTTGAAGTCTCTGTAATCAGGGTCCATCAATGTTTCAGACCAATGATCAATGAAAGCTTTTAACGACGCTGACAAACTATACCAGTATACAGGCGAAGCAAATATAACTGTATCACTGGCTAATACTTTATCTATGATTTTTTTATAATCATCTTCGTATACGGTGATGACGCTTCCATCATGTCTTACATCTCTAACTGGGTTTAAGCGATATTGCGTTAAATCAAACCATTCGTAATCGTGGCCCTTTAAGGCCATTTTAGTCAATTGAGCAGTGTTCCCCTCTGGGCGACTACCCCCGAATAAAACTGTAATCATAACAATCTCCTTTTAATACTTTTCATATATTCTATTAAAACCTTAAAATTAAAATATTTTAATAATTTTACATATTTTTTCATAAATATAATTTCTCTTAGTAAAATTAAATTATAGCATTAAATGATTTGTAAGAAAATTCTAAATTCTGTATATTACAAAATTAATTCAAAAATCTATAAAATATAGATGTGCATAACATAAAGCACATCTACATTTCATTATTTTCTAGGAAATAATTGGTTTATTTTTTCTATTTCTTCTTTAGTTAGTTTAACGTCTAACGTAGTTAAGTTATCTACGACTTGGTGGGGTTGCTTAGCCCCGGGAATCACTACATCCAATGATGGTTGCGTCAAATAGAACGCAAGTACCACGTGTGCTACATCAACTCTATGATTGTCTGCAATATCTCTCAGCTCATCTATTTTCTCTAAATTTTCCTTGAACCTATCACCTTGAAATTCAGGATTTTCAGCACGCAGATCATCAAATTTTGTATTTTCAGTATACTTCCCAGCTAAAAGACCAGATACTAAAGGGAAATAAGGAATAAATGTAATTTGGTTTTCTTTTGTGTAGTCAAATACGGCTTCATTTTCGCGATTCAGCAAATTGTATTCCATTTGTACAACATCTACGTGCCCGTCTTTATTTGCTTCTTTAATTTGTTCTAAACTAAAATTCGAAACACCAATTGCTTTGATTTTCCCTTCATCTTTTAATGATTTCAACGCTGCAACCGCTTGATCTTTAGGTGTCGTTTCATCTGGAAAATGAATATAATACAAATCAATATAATCTACCTTTAGTCGTTTTAAACTTTGCTCTACTTGGTTTCGCAGAAAGTCAGGATCATTCGACATTTTAACATTGCCTTCTTCATCAAAGTAATGTGCACCTTTTGTGGCAATTGCAAATTCATCTCTTGCAAATTCCTTAACTGCTTCTCCAACAAGTTCTTCTGAACGTTCTGGTCCATAAATATAGGCCGTATCTAAAAGTGTAATACCGTTTCTAACAGCTGTACGTACTGTTTCTTTACCCTTTTCTTCGTCTAAATTATTATATAAATTATGTCCGCCTACCGCATTTGTACCTAAAGCAATCGGTGACACCATAACATTTGATTTGCCTAACTGTACTTTTTTTGTCAAATCTGTTCAGCTCCTTTTGTACTATAAATAAAACTTAATTGATTTATCATTCATTTAAAAATAGGCTTGTTCGTGATAACCATCAAACTCAAATATTTAAATGAGGTTTAATCATTTCTAAATTTCATAATATTCATTTACCCTATTTAGCCCACTTTAATAATATTCTTTTGAATAAAATTCAACTCATTTTATAATTCAAATAAGCAAACGATATATACATCAATATTTCATGTCACGTGCGCCGTACTTTGAGTATAAAAAATCGAAATTCGCTATATGCATATATTTCTAGCACTCAATTTCAAACCAATATAACGTAACGAAAGATGACATAAAATAGATACATACCTTACGCTCATCTAAAATGTAGCAATTTCTATATTAAAATTGTAATGAATTGCTTAAAAAGCGACCAGAAACTCATTTCAAATAGATAACTAGCCTTTTTCACTGTCTATGTATAACCTACACAATGGCAGGAAAGAGGCTATATTTCATACAATAAATCCTTTCTCTCACCAAACTTTTAGTGATCGAAAAAACTTTTAGATTACACCGATTACTTGATCTAAAACCATTCCACACTTATCGCTATAAAACCTTTTTATAATTGCATCCCCAGCCATTTACTAGCTTAATCATCATGACAGTCACGATAATATTTATCTCTATCACCTTTCACATCAATATAAAATATTAAAAAATAAATCTATATTAAACTTTTAATAAATAAATATAATTTAGCAAATGTACTAATTTAGTAATTTGATTTAATTGACTTTTATCTCTTTTTAAATTAATATTCATTTTTGTTAGCGGTTACACAATTTGATGAAAAGGAGCAAGAAAATGGAAAGTGATGATATCAAGCACTTGGTTGATTCAGGTCAACTGTCTGTAGGAATCGAACTAGGCTCTACGCGTATTAAGACAATTGCTATAGCACCTAATTGTGAAACAATTGCAACAGGTGCTTTCGAATGGGAGAACAAGTACGAAAATGGCTATTGGACTTACTCAATTAATGATGTGTGGGTAGGTATCCAAAAAAGTTATGCTGAAATGTCAGAAGCCATCCAAAATCATTGTCATACTCAAATCAAGTCAATAGCATCTTTAGGAATTAGCGGTATGATGCATGGTTATTTAACATTCGATGAAAATGATGACTTGTTGGTGCCCTTTAGAACTTGGCGAAACAATAATGCTAACAAAGCTGCTCAAATCTTACGCGAAGATTTTAAAGTTAATATCCCTGAGCGCTGGAGTATAGCACAACTTTACCAATCAGCGATAGATGGAGAAGCACATGTCAAAAAAGTAAACTATATGACTACCCTATCTGGATATGTTCATTGGTATTTAACTGGTGAAAAAGTGTTAGGCATTGGAGATGCCTCCGGTATGTTCCCTATCGACAGTGAGCATAAGTGTTTCCGTCAAGATTTGTTAGAACGTTTTAATTCATTATTTCAAAAATCAGGTTACTCACAAGATATTAACGAAATATTACCTAATGTCGTTGTAGCTGGTGAAATCGCCGGTTATTTAACTGAGACAGGTGCAAAACTGTTAGATCCAAATGGTGAATTGGAACCAGGGTGTCCCTTGTGTGCACCAGAATCAGATGCTGCTACAGGTATGGTAGCAACGAATAGCGTAGCGCCAAAAACAGGAAACGTGTCAGCTGGAACTAGTATTTTTTCAATGATTGTACTAGAAAAGCCAATCGTTCATGTTTATCCTGAAGTCGATATTGTAACGACCCCTGATGGCTACGACGTTGCAATGATACATGCAAATAACTGTACTTCCGATATCAATGCTTGGATAAATTTATTTGAAGAAGTATTTCAACTCATGAACGTAAAATACGATAAAAATGAACTCTTTACCAAATTATTTGAAAGCGCTTTTAACGGAGATGAAACATTAGGTAAATTGTTATCTTATGGTTATGTTTCAGGTGAATTTATAACTGATGTAAAACAAGGTTATCCGATGTTTTTACGTCACGTTGATAGCGAATTTAATATAGCGAACTTTATGAAAACACATATTTTCAGTGCTTTTAGCACTTTAAAGATTGGTATTGATTTATTGAAAGAAAAAGAAAATATTCAAATCGATAGCATGCTGGGCCATGGGGGTATTTTTAAAACAGAAAAAATAGCACAGTCATTTTTAGCTGCAGCGCTGGAAACGCCTGTTAGTGTTATGACAACAGCAAGTGAAGGCGGCGCATGGGGTATCGCTATTTTATCTCGTTATTTACTAGAAACTCAGTATTCAAATTTGGCCAATTACTTAAACGTTAAAGCTTTTGACAATACTGAGCAAATCACATTAAACCCTAAGGAAGAAGATATCGAAAGTTTTAGGCATTATATTCAAAACTTTAAGTCGTTATTACCTCTCCAGCGACAAGTAAATGATTATATTTAAGCAATATCAGCAGTTTAGAAACAATATTTTTATAGAGTAGGAGAGATTATTGTGAACTCACTAAGTACAAATAGCTCTAAACAATTTTTAGGACTGCCTTTAACTTTAATTTGGGGCTATATCGCAGTTGCTGTTTTTATGACTGGCGATGGTATTGAACAAGCCTTTTTATCAAAATATATCGTTAGTATTGGATTTGAAGCACACCAAGCATCCGCTGTACTCACACTATATGGTCTGGTAGTTGCAATTGCATCCTGGCTTTCTGGTATTTTGGCAGAAATATTTAGTCCAAGGAAAGTAATGGCATTCGCATTTATTATTTGGATCATTTTTCATGTTGGTTTTTTAACTTTAGGGTTAGAACAACAAAGTTATCCAATGATGCTCATCATGTATGGTATCAGAGGCTTTGCTTATCCTATGTTTATTTATAGTTTCGTTGTGTGGATTACTTATTCTGCTCCGAAACATCGTTTAGCTTCAGCTATGGGGTGGTTCTGGGCAATGTACTCCGTTGGCATCGGATTTTTAGGAACATATTTGCCAAGTTTTACCATCCCATGGATTGGTTTTATGGGGACATTATGGTCATCAATTATATTCATTTTAATTGGTGGTTTAATGGCAATGTTTTTAGTTAAAGATAGAAAAGGCTCTGAGAAAGAATCAGATAAGTTAACTCCAAAAGAAATATTAATTGAATTTGCTAGAGGTGTAACGATTTTAAGAAATCCTCAAGTAGCCATTGCTTGTGTAGTTAGAATAATTAACCAATTGGCCCTGTTTGGACTCGTTGTCATTATGCCAATCGTGTTTACTGATACCGTCGGGTTTACTACTTCAGAATGGTTGAGAATTTGGGGATTGATGTATATTGTAACTATATTCACCAACCTATTTTGGGGTGTTATAGGAGATAAAATTGGTTGGGTACGACAAGTCCGCTGGTTTGGTTGTATAGGCATGGTGCTTTCTACATTGGCCTTTTACTACTTACCTATTTGGACCGGACCTAACATTTGGGTTGCTGGCGCTGTTGCAGTTATATTTGGGTTTGCTGTTGCTGCATTTGTACCCATGTCAGCAATTTTCCCTATACTAGAACCTAACCATAAAGGGGCTGCAGTTTCTATTCATAACTTATCAGCTGGTTTAAGTAACTTCGTAGGGCCTGCAATTGCAACCATAACTGTTCCAATAGGTGGTCCTGTATTAACCATTTGGACTTATGCAATCATTTATTTTATAGGGTTTATTTTAACTTTCTTTATGAAAGTGAACCAACCAAATCATTAAAAAGGAAAGGTGTTTTAACATGACAAATATTTTAGAACAATTTAAATTAGACGAGAAAGTAGCAATCGTAACAGGAGGCGCTATGGGATTAGGTAAAGCCATGGCTACTGCATTAGCACAAGCTGGTTCTAATATTGTAATTGCCGATATTAACAAAGAAATAGCGGACGAAACAGCCAAAGAAATTAGTGATAACGAAAATGTAGAAGCAATCGCTATAAAAGTTGACGTGACAAACCCAGAAGATGTCAATCAAATGGTCGAAGCAGTAGTTAAACAATTTAAAAAAATAGATATTTTAGTTAACAACGCTGGAATGACAATTAATGCAAAAGCTGAAGAGATGTCATTCGAGGATTGGAATAAAGTCATCAATCTAAACCTAAACGGTATATTTTTAGTTGCACAATCAGTCGGTCGTGTAATGATTAAACAGGGCTACGGTTCCATCATTAACACATCTTCTATGTCAGGACTTATTGCTAACAAACCACAAGAACAATGTTCATATAATGCTTCTAAAGCCGGGGTAATCATGTTAACGAAAAGTTTGGCAATGGAATGGTCAAAATATAATATAAAAGTGAATACAATCGCACCAGGTTATATGAAAACGGAACTTACTAAACCTTTCTTTGACCAAGGTGGAGAAATGATTAAAGACTGGATGGGATTCACACCTATGGGCAGACCAGGCACACCAAATGAACTCGGTGGTATTGTTGTATATCTAGCTTCTGATGCTTCTTCATTTGCCCAAGGTAGTGTGTTTACAATTGATGGTGGCTATACAGCACTTTAAACTTTAATAATAAATAATGTTATATTTTCAAATAAAATAGAATTAAAAAACACTTTCGTACCAATCTCATATTACATGATGAAATTAACGGAAGTGTTTTTAATATTCATTCGTACAAACAATCATCAAAACGCAACACATAGATTAACCCTCTCTTGTATCTTCGATTTTTGGTGTTTATCATTTACTTTTCTTCTTAGCTAATTTTTCTTTTAATTTGCGGTCTTGTTCTTCTTTTCGTCGTTTACGTTCTTCGTTACGTTTTCTTAAGCGTTCTTCTTCTTCTGGATCTCTTGGTTTTTGTAATTGTTTTTCAACTTTTTCCAAAAGTTCCTCTTCAGTTAAGGCTGCGAGTGGCCGATTATTAACAAATGCAAAAGTTTTACGTCGACCAGGCCCACAATAGGATTGACAACCGATTTCTATTTCAGCATCAGAATCTAATTTTGTAAGTTTTTTCTCTAAAGATTTACAATTAACACCCTGACAATCGTCACAAATCAAAAATTTATTTTGCAAAACCACCCTCACCTTTCTAAAATTTTATTATAAATTCAAAACCGCTTCATTTTATATAAAGTATGTATATAAACCATATAAAAACTAATTTATCCTCATTCATGTCTTACATTTATAACTCTAATTATTTTACTCTATTTATAAAAAAATTCAAGTTCCACATCATAAAATAATGTAAATAACTTTTTTGTCAAATAACTAAAAAACAGCGTAGAAACCTTTTGTTTCTACGCTGCATTTACATTAAAAATCCAGTTACTACATCATTGAAACCAGCTACGTCCACCATAAATCTGGGGCAGGATGTTCAATGTTGATTGATTTTAAATTATTAACAGCTTTGACAAATCCCTCTTCAATAGACATAATTGGATCTTCATGTTCTATACTAATTACATAGTCATACCCATTGATTCTTAATGCACTAACCATTTCTCCCCAAACATTAGGACTATGCCCATAACCAACAGTTCGGAATGTCCAAGCTCGAGTGTTAACGTTACTATAGGGTTGCATATCAGTTAATCCATACATATTTACATTTTCTTGATCAATGTATGTATCTTTTGCATGAAAATGGTGTATTGCATTCTCTTTACCTAATATTTTAATCGCAGCTATTGGGTCAATACCTTGCCACCAAAGATGACTTGGATCAAGATTTGCGCCTATAAAATCATTTGTCACTTTTCTTAATTTTAATAATGTATAAGGCGTATGAACTAAAAATCCTGCATGTAATTCGATCGCAATCTTAACTCCCTGTTCCTTCGCAAATTCGCCAAGTTTTTTCCAGTAAGGTATAAGTTTTTCTTCCCATTGCCACTCCAAAATATTGGAATAAACAGTTGGCCATGGGGTTACTGGCCAATTAGGGAATTTTGCTGTTTCATCTGAACCAGCTACACCTGAAAAAGTATTAACTACTGGAACATTTAATAAAGCTGCTAGTTTAATGGTTTTAATTAACGTTTCATCTGATTTTGCAGCAGTTTCATTATTAGGTGATATAGGGTTATTATGACAACTAAAAGCACTTATACTTAACCCTCTTTTATGAATCGCATCGATATATGCCTTACGTTTTCTTTCATCTTCTAATAAATCATCTAAAGGGCAAAATTGGTTACCAGGGTTACCGCCTGTCCCAATTTCAATCATATCTACACCGGCATCCACAACATAATCCAACATCTCTTCAAATGTTTTATCTTGAAATAATACAGAAAATACTCCGATTTTCATAAAAAATCACTCCTTAAACGTTTGATAATCTTATACTACGGCCTTCAACACTACTTTTATATATCGCATCGATTATTAAACTGGTACGCTGTGCTTCTTCAGGTTTCACTACTAAATCTGCTTCGCCCAAACAACTTTTCACAAAATTTGTCGCTTGTCTTTTTGCCGCTAATGTTTCATCGTGGTCCACTACCGCTTTTTCTGTAAAGCATGTCCCATATTTATGCTGATATAATTCAAAAGGATATAAACTGATACCACCATCAACACCTGAAATACTTAAATGTTTTGAGTCATCTTTGATATTGGCTGCCCAAGAACACTCAAATTGCATTGATGCATTATCTTTAAATATAATAAAGCATGAGACATGATCATCAACATCAAATGTTTCATGATTAAATGTTCCCCAGTCATTGATTTGATTGGGCGTTTTACTCAATCTATTGTAAGTTTTAGCTAAAATTTCCACCGGTTCATTATCTTCTAATAGCCATAAAGAAAGATCAAGTAAGTGGCACCCATAATCAATTAAGCTGCCTCCACCTTGCAACAATTTATTAGTAAATACACCCCAACCAGGGACTTTTCTCCTACGCAATGCTTGTGTACGAATAACTAAAGGATCTCCTACTGCACCATTTAAAATAGCTTTTTTGGCAGTCATAGCAGCGTCTGTAAATCTATAATGGTAACCTATTGCTAATAATTTCCCAGAATGATTTGCAGCTTCCACCATCCTTTCGCATTCTAATTTATTCAAAGCCATCGGTTTTTCACAAAAGACGTGAACACCAGAATTTAATGCTGCTATACTAATTTCAGCGTGAAATTTATTGGGCGTGCATACTGCGATAGCATCAACTAATTCAAACATCTGTTGATAATCTTCCATTACAAATTCAATATTGTTATTTTCTGCAACATTTTTAGCCAAATCATAATTAATATCATGCACTGCCACTATGTCAGTAATTTCGTTTAATTCTTGAAATGCTGGTATATGTCTATTTCTAGCAATACCTCCACAGCCCACAATTCCAATTTTTAATTTATTCAAATTGTCACCCCCAAATCATTTTTCTGATATATCCTCCAGTGGTTTAACATTGCCATAATCATGTGTTGGTGCATGGTTACGCTTCGCCCACTGAACACCATTTTTTATAACTCGTTGAATCTCTTTATTGTAATAAGTTGGATAACTTTCATGCCCTGGCCTAAAATAAAATATTTTTCCTTTCCCTCTTTTAAAGGTCACACCGCTTCTAAATACTTCTCCCCCTTCAAACCAACTTATAAAAATTGTTTCATCAGGCGCAGGAATATCAAAATGCTCTCCATACATTTCTTCTTTATCTAATTCAATATAACTATTCAGCCCTTCAGTGATTGGATGTGTAGGGTCTACTACCCATAACCTTTCTTTTTCATCTGCTTCTCTCCATTTAAGATCACACGTTGTTCCCATCAATGATTTGAAAATCTTAGAAAAATGTCCAGAATGTAAAACAATCAACCCCATACCTTCCAATACGTGTGATTTTATTTTTTCACAGATTTCGTCTTGGACTTCATCATGCGCTTTATGCCCCCACCAAATTAAAACATCTGTTTTATTTAAATTTTCGTCCGATAGACCGTGATGTGCTTCGTCTAATGTTGCAGTTTCAACATGATGTTCTTCTAAAAATGATGCAATCGCCTTATGAATACCTTCAGGGTAAACTTTTCTCACTTCTTCATTTTCTATTTCATGTCTATATTCATTCCAAATTAGGATATTCATAACATTGCCCCTTTAATTATTGCTTAAATATATTGCTTCTCCTGTTTTAGCTGATTGATAAATTGCTTCCAGAATTTGAGTAACGACAAACGCTTCCCTAGGTTTTACTACCGGGTCTGTATCGTAAAGGATATTGTTTATCCAAGAACGAGCCTCTTCTTCAGCTTCATCTACAGACTCGCTTTCAAAAAAATCCACACCTGGGTTATCATATTCAATTTTCGAGGTAAATAAAGTGCTTAAATCTTCTCCATGAATTCTCAATCCGTCTTTCATATCAGCGCCACCTTCCGTTCCTGATAGTGAACATTTGGCTTCATCCACTTCTAGGCTGTTAAGCGCCCAACTGGATTCTAAAATAATTGTTGCGCCATTTTTCATTTTTATAAATCCAAATGCAGAATCTTCAACTGTAAATGTTTCTGTATCCCAAGACCCCCAAGCATTTGCGGCATTTTCTTTTTTTCCTAATTTATGGAATGTAGAACCCATCACAGATTCTGGTTCATAGTTATCCATCATCCATAATGTTAAATCTAAGGCGTGTGTGCCTATATCAATAAGCGGGCCTCCGCCTTGCTTTTCTTCGTCTAAAAATACACCCCAAGTTGGCACGGCACGTCTTCGAATTGCATGTGCTTTACTAAAATAAACTTCTCCTAAATCCCCTCGTTGACAAATTTTATGCAAATGCTGGCTATCAGCTCTAAATCTATTTTGGTAACCTATTGTTAATTTTTTATTATTATCTTCTGCCGCTTTTATCATTTCTGCCGCTTCTTCAGAAGTTTTTGCCATCGGTTTCTCGCACATAACATGTTTGCCTGCGTTTAATGACGCCACAGTTATGTCTTTATGTGTATTATTAGGTGTACAAATATGTACTACGTCAATTTTGGGATCTTTCAACAATTCATGAAAATCTTCATAAACTTTTGAATTTTCCATTCCGTATTTACTAGCTGATGCTTTCGCTTTTTGAATATCTATATCACAGAAAGCTTTTATCGATACTTCCGGTATTTTTTCTAAACTGGGAAAATGTTTACCATTTGCAATGCCTCCACAACCTATTACGCCAATATTTAAATTCATAGAACCAGCTCCATTCTTTTATTTAAAAAACAAAATTATTATTTTTATTAACAAAATATAAAAACAACTATTAAATTTGACTTATTAATAATTTATATATTAACATTAAGCTATATTTTCAATATTCGGAAATTTTTCCAATGGACAGGTGGCATCGAAAATATGGTACTTGATGATTTAATTAATAAACACTTTAGTCATTTGACTGAAAATGACTTACATATTATTAGTATTATTCATAAAAATATAGATAAAATAACAACTATGAAAATCTATGACTTAAGTTTATTGACGCATACCTCCATATCGACAATTCATAGATTAGTCAAGAAACTCGGTTTCGAAGGTTACAGTAATTTTAAATTTTATATAAAAATGCAATCTAACCATGAACCTACTAAATTAGTAAATACAGACCCAATTATTGAAGACGTACAGCGAACCCTAGAACATCTCGAAATGTTTGATTATAATTTGCTCATTAAGTTAATTGAATCAGCCCCAATTATTTATATTTTTGGGACAGGAATGGCTCAACAAAATGTAGCTAGAGAAGCTCAGAGACATATGTTATCTATTTCAAAAAAAGTTATTGTTTTAAATGATGAAAATGAGTTCAAATTAGCTATAAATCAAATGGATGATGAAGATTTACTATTTATTATTTCTTTATCAGGCGAAACGAAAAAACTAAAAGAACCGATTCAGTTGATAAAATCGCGTGAACTTAAATTTGTTTCCTTGACTACGCTTCATGACAATTACATTGCTCAAAATGCAAACTTTAATATCTATGTTAATAGTTCACCTATACAATTTTTTAATCACATTGATTATTATAGTTTCATCCCTTATTACGTCGTATTTGATTTTATAGCTAGGGCCTACCACAATTACATGATTTCCAAATGATATGTTGGCGATGAATTATTTTCCAAATTCGATTTATAATTCATCGCTTTCTTTGTAGTTTTACTCATTTAATAATTGTTCTACAGATTCTCTGACTTGTGGGACAGAAAGCCCTACAATGACTTGCACATTTTTGCCACTTTTAACCAAACCATGTGCGCCCCCGACTGTTTTAAAGAAGTCATCTTCTTTTATTTCATTTGGGTTTGCGACAGTTACTCTTAATCTTGTAGCACAATTAGTAACATCAACGATGTTTTCTCTACCACCTAAACCTTCTATATAAATCGCAGCTTTATCATCGTATTCACTACCTTTTTTATTATTACTATCTTTCTTTTTATTAGATTGGTAATCTTTTTTTGTATATAATTTTGTATCTTTATTATCTTCCTTTTCTCGTCCAGGCATAGGTATATCCAATTTCAATATAATAAACCTAAATAAATAGTAGTAGATAAAAATAAATATGATACCGATTATAAATTGAGCTACATAAGTCCCCCAATGAGAACCAAATAGAGGAATCCAATTGGTAGCTGCTATTTCAATCAACCCGCCACCTAAGTTACCAACTAGCCCAAAAGCGTGCATAATTGTTACCATTGTTGCACCGAGAACAGCGTGTATTAAGAATAAAAACGGTGCTATAAAAATAAATGTAAATTCAAGCGGTTCAGTGATGCCCGCAAAAACGGCTGTTAACGTCGCAGCTAGTAATAAAGCACCAACTTCTTTCTTTTTATCAGCTTTAGCAGTTGAATATATCGCAAGCGCAATACCAATCGAACCAAACATTTTAATGTTACCTTGTAATAAAAATCCTCCCCCTGGGAAAATTTCTTTTAATGACTTATTGGTCTGTGAATATTCATTTAAATGGGAGATCCAAAACGATTTAATACCTCCATCAACAACTGCTGGTCCATATTCAAATGGTGTATATATAAAATGATGTAAACCTGTAGGTATTAAAATTCTCTCTAAAAAGTGGAATAACCACACCCCTACATAACTTGATGAAGCTAAAAATGTTTGCAATGAAGCTATCCACCCTTGAACGATTGGCCATCCCCAACTCGTCAACAACGCCATCGGAATCATACAGAAAAATGAAATCATAATCACGAAAGGAGAGCCTTGAAAAATACCTAATGATTCAGGTAATTTTTTATCATAATATCTATTATGTAACCATATTGCTATACCTGATATAATGAGCGCTCCAATAATATTAGTATCAAGTGTTTTTATACCTACTAACTCCGTTATACCAGTACCCTCTCCTATATTGCCTTTAAAATCAACACCAAAAGCAGGGCCCCAAGTAGTTAAAATACTATTAATAAAATAATTAAACATTAAGTACGTAACTACAGAAGACATAACGGCGTGACCAGCTGATTTTTTAGCCAATGAAATAGGTAAACCTATTACAAAAATAAGTTCTATATTTTGAAAAAGTGTCCAGCCACCATTTTCAATTAAAGTCCATATTTGATACCATAAACTATCAGGATTTGCTATCCCCCCCATAATAGCCTCATTTTTAAATAATGTAGCTATCCCAACAATGATACCGAAAAATGGAAAGAGAAGCACTGGTACAATCATAGCACCTCCAAATCTTCGAATTGCGTTTCCAAAATTTCCTCCGAATTTCATATAATCACCCTTTTTCAAAACGCTTATTGAAAGCGCTTTCTTAAATGAATGATATATCTTAAATCATGTTATTTCAATGCTATAGCAAGATTTAGATACGCTATATCTACAAAAGAAATCATTTCCATTTAAAGGTAAATTTTCCTGGAAATATAGCGCTATTTCTTTCATCATCGTAAAAAATCAAAAAAACAGCGCTTAAATCTTATAATTTAAGCACTGTCCCACGGTAAGCTACATTTTTTCTATTTCTTTAATGATTTGTTCTATTGATTTGATGGTCCATCATCTTTGTATAAGTAATATTTTCACTAAAATGTCAGGCTCTATGGATGACCAGCCATGATTAAGGCAATACTTATCTTTGACAAGTTCATAAGGAAAATTTAAATCTAATCGTTTCATCTATTTTAGGTGATAAGTGAATTCAGATATAGAAATCATTTCATATTGTTTTTTTATCAATTGCTTTATTCAACATTATAAATGTCATCGATATTCATTTTCATATCTCATAATATTTTGGTTTAATATTGTCAGTTATTTATGTGGCACTACGCGTACAGTACTAGTCAAAGACTACAAAATGAGGCATTGCCATAGAAAACGTGTATAAAAAACTGCCAACAAAGTCGGAGACTTTCTCGACAGCCTGAACAGCACTTGAATCTTACAATTTAAGTACTGTCTCATTATTTACTATTCTATTGTCCGTGATAAATATTAAATTCTAAAGGTTTTACTTCATTTTCTAACCATTCTTTATAAATAGACTGTTTGTCAACGCCGTTATTAACGATTGTGATACCGCAATCACCGCCGCCTGCGCCAGATGTTTTAGCAGCACCACCATATTTTTCAGCTACAGAACACAATACTTTCAAATGTGAAGTTTCTATATCTATCGTCGCTTCTTTATCCATAGACTGAATAATTTCACGGTTGATACGAATCATCTGTTGCACACCTTTAATGTGATTCGTTTTAAATGCATGTATTAATTTTTCCACACAAGCGTGAGAACGTTCTAAAAATTTCCCATAAAAAGTAGGATCTGATTTTAAACGCTTTACTTCACTAACTAAATGATGTGATGAAGCAGGCGATCCTGTCCACCCTATTAACACTTGCATATTTTCTGGTGGTTGCAAGGGTTCGATGTGCAATCCAGGCCAGTTTTTATTCAATACTTCATTGACTGAAGTATCTTCAATTTGTTGAGAAACCCATTCATGATCAAACGTACTATAAGCAAGCCAACCTGTGTATACACTTACGGCAATGTCCCCACATGAACTTAAACTTTGTAGTTTCATATTGGCGATAACTGCGAGTTTATAAATATAAAGGTTCGATAAATGCGTTTCATAAAACTCATTTAAAGCTTTTACAACTGACACAAGCACTGCTGCACTCGATCCTAAACCATATTTATGGCCGTTAGCGTCATCTAAATTACTGTCTATAGTTAAGTTAAAATGTTTTAAATTGATACGGTTGCTGCTAACAAATTGTTCAAAAACTTCTATAGCTGTGATGACATATTTCAACTGTTTAGCTGCATGTAAATCAGATACTACAATCTTATCTTCTTCTCTTTGAAAAGTGACCGGTTCATGATGTAAAGTTTTAGAATGTATCGTGCCCTCTGCCGCATTAGAATCTTCAATTGTAGCTGTTACAAATCGATTTACAGCAATCAAAACAGATTTATATCCAGGTTCTGTAACGGCGTATTCACCTGCAATATAGAGTTTACCTGGAGCTTTTACTCGAATCATGTTATCTCTTCCTTACTCAATAATTTCAACGTTTGTGCGTGTAATGTCACTCGCGATAATTTGATGATCCTCAAACGATTTCTGTAGTGCATCAATCACTGCTTGTTGATTTTTCTTCTCTACTAAAATTTTAACATTAGGCCCTGCATCCATCGTAAAGTAGCATGGATAACCAGCTTCACGACATTGGTGCACGATGTCCATTACTAAGTAACTGTCTTCAACCATATATGTAAATGGTGGTTGTGCACCTAAATTTGTAGCATGCATTCTTAAACCATTTGCTTCAATAACCTCACCTAAATATTTAAAATCCTTGTCTTTAATCGCATGCTTAACTGACGCTATATCCTCATCTACGTGGTCTAACCAATATTGGTAAAAACGAGAAGTATCACGTGTATGTGACATACCGGCACGACTGGATACTTTTTTAGTTTTATTATTTATCACTACAAAAATCATGGCTAACTCATCTTCCCAATGGTCTGCATCAATAGGAAAACTGTATGATGTTGCATCATCATAACCTTTTTCCCATTCTACAAAACCACCATAAATACTCCTAGAAGCCGATCCTGAACCCCTTCTAGCAAGTCTAGATAGTTCTTTACCCGTTAATTTAAGATTTAAAGCTTCATTACAAGCTGCTGCTAACGCGGCATAAGCACTTGCTGATGATGCTAATCCTGCAGCTGTTGGTACGAAATTGTCACTTTCAATATATGCATACATAGACGTACCTGCTATATTTCTAACAACATCCATAAATCGACGTATTTTAGCCGCTTCCGAATCATCTACTGTCTGCCCATTTAAAACAAGCACATCTCTGATATATTCTTCAGAAAATGTCACTTTAGTTTCTGTATAAAAACGATCTAATGTTACCGACAAACTATTATTCATCGGAATAATATACGCTTCATCAGCCTTGCCCCAATATTTAATCAATGCAATATTTGTATGTGCACGTGCTTTGCCACTACTAACCAACGTTCCTAACCTCCTAAATATTCAATCCATGTATGATGCGCGCCTAAGCTTTGCGCGCTTTGAGCAATTTTTTCAGCTACGTCTATAGTCGAAGCAAGGACAATCATACTACCGCCTCTGCCTCCACCAGTTAACTTACCAGCGATAGCACCCTGTGCTTTGCTTATTGTTAACAACTGCTCAATTTTTTCATGACTTACTGTGAGCGTGCGTAAATTTTCTTGGCACAAATCAAACACAGAAGCGAGTTGTTCAAAGTTATGATGTTCTATAGAGTCACGTGCTTCATGGACCAGTTTACCGATATGTTCTACATAGCTAAGGTATGAACTATCTGCTTTGCATAAATGATGTACGTCTTCTACTGCTTGTTTTGTCGATCCTCGTATACCAGTGTCTATGACAACCATATAACCATTTAAATCTAATGGTTTTAACGTTGTGACTACGCCATTTTGAAACCAAACGGGCTTATTAGATACAATCGTTTGTGTATCTATGCCACTTGGTTTACCGTGCGCAATGCGCTCTGCCCAATTCGCTTCTTCAATCAACATTTCATCCGATAAGGGTTTGTTTAAATAATCAAAGCTCGCACGTACAAATGCTACAGCCATTGCAGCACTAGAACCTAATCCCCTTGATGGCGGTAAGTTTGTATCAATTGAAACTTTTATTGGTGTTTGAATATGATATTCATTTATAAATCGTGTTATCACTGATTTTAAGTGTTCAGGTGCATAAGTTAATTCACCATCATAAACTTCACTTTTAATATAAGAAGATTCATTAACATTTAAGGATTCTATTAAAGCTCTTACTCTTCCAGTAGTAAATGGAATCGCAATTGCAGGCTCTCCAAACGTCACCGCGTGTTCTCCTATTAAAATCACCTTACCATTTGCTTCCCCATAACCTTGTTGTGCCATATTTTCAATCACCTTTAGTATTTTCTTTAAATTTAAATAGTATATGCCTTACACTGCGATTGCCTTTTATTAATTACTTTTTATTGATAGCCATATAACATTTCCCAGGAAATGCTCCACTTAATCGCATTTTCGCTATAGTGTTCATATCTTCTCATTTTTAATCAAGAAAAAATTACGTGCATCTTATTTACACAACTTAATCAAATTTCACACAAATCAAACTATATTATCTCATAATTTTCATATATTAACATACGACTCGAGTCATAGTTTTAATTTTTTTACTCAAATTGGGTAAAATAAGTTATAAATAGTTAATACCTGCTACTAATTGTAATCAATACTTATCTAGTATAAAACGCTCTGGCTTATTATTCAAAAACTTCACTTTATCTTACCCAATTTATTTTCAATTTTTCAACGTATACTTTCACTATATTACTTATTTCATTACTATAATTCAACAAATATAACAATCTCTTTAATTATTTAACGTATTAAAAAAGCCAGAAACGATACATTTAATGTTGTATCATTTCTAGCCTTCATTTTAACTAGTCCATTTTTTGATTAACTTTAGCATTTCGTTCAATCATTTTTTCAAAATATCCTTCATAACGTTCCCACTCATCATTAGTAATATCGTCCATTGTTAAATTGGCACCTAAATCTTTAAGCGCGTATAATAATTGGAACATAACATCTTGAACTGTTAGCTGTTTATCTAATAGTTGCTCTAACGATGCCATACATTGAGGATTAATATTTGGATATTCAAATTTTGTTTGTTCACCTTTTAAAGCTCGCTCATAAAAAGCTTTCATTAAAGCAGCGCGTTCACTGCCATCTCCTTCAACACAAAGGTATACTTGAACAGCAATACCTCCACGCACACGTCTTTGTGAAATCCCCGCAAATTTTTGCCCATTAATACTCAAGTCGAATTTTCCTGGGCAATAAGATTGTTCAATCTCATAAGTCTCAATTTCAACATTTTCATCTTCAAACATTTTGGCTACTAATAAATACATCACTGAAAATGCTTCATCAATCGTAATGTCATGTTTGCCTTTAAAAATAAGAGAAATATTGAGTACGCCTTGGTCCAATACTACGCCAAGACCACCTGAGTTTCTCACAATTGCATTATAACCTCGTTCTTCTGTCAAATAGCGAATGCCATCTTGTAAATACGGTAACCTAGAATCATGTATACCTAAAATAATAGTATGTTGATGTATCCAAGTACGTACAATGCTACTTGACAAATCTTTACCAACACTTTCCGATAACGTATCATCAAAAGCAAATGATTGCATTGGCGCTAAACCAGAAGAATGATCAACATAACGCCAGGTGGTACTGTTAAAATATTTGCTAGCTAAATCCATTATTGTAAAGCTTGTGCAGCAGTGATGATTGATAAATTATACACGTCTTCAATTGAACAACCACGTGATAAATCATTCACTGGTGAATTAAGACCTTGTAATACAGGGCCTACCGCATCATAACCACCTAGACGTTGTGCAATTTTATAGCCAATGTTGCCAGCCTCTAAACTTGGGAAGATAAATACGTTAGCATCTCCTTGAATTTTTGTATCTGGCGCTTTTTTCTTAGCTACTTCTGGTACAATTGCAGCATCAAATTGGAATTCCCCATCAACAATAACATCTTCAAGTTGATCAGCTTCAACTTTCTCTTGAGCCAATTTTACAGCGTTTGAAACTTTTTCAACATCGTCAGATTTCGCAGAACCTTTCGTTGAAAAACTTAACATTGCTACACGAGGTGACATACCGAAACTTTGGGCAGATTTTGCGCTTTCTACTGCAATTTCAGCTAAATCTTGCGCTTCTAATGTAGGGTTGATTGCACAATCACCAAAGATGTATTGTGCTTCGTCTTTAATCATAAAGAAAATACCTGATGTTTTGGATACGCCTGGTTTTGTTTTAATGATTTGTAGTGCAGGACGTACCGTATCACCAGTTGAATGTGCAGCACCACTAACAAGACCTTCAGCTTTGCCTGTATACACAAGCATCGTGCCGAAATAATTGACATTTTTTAACATTTCTTGAGCTTGTTCTTCAGTCGCTTTACCTTTACGGCGTTCAACAAAAGCTGTAACTAACTCTTGTTTTAATTCGCTTGTTTCAGGGTTAATAATCTCTAAGTTTGAAATATCTAAACCGTTATCTTCAGCTAATGCATTAATATTTGCTTCATTACCCAATAGTACTGGTGTGACATAATCAGTACTTTGTAATTGTGTCGCCGCTGTTAATACACGTTCATCTTCTCCCTCAGGTAAAACGATTTTCACATTTTTTCCTGACAGTTTTTCTTGTAATACATCTAATAAAGACATAGGGGCCTCCTCTAATTTTTAATACTTTTATTTTTCCAATACTATTATACGTCATTTTTTTATATAATTCCATGTCACCAATTTGTAATCATTTACTTATGTTTTACAGTTACCTTTATGATAGAATTTTTAGTGGAGATATAGAAATTTTTCATAAAGGAGCGATTCAATATGCCACAAGCACCAGAAACTTTAGATGGTTGGTATAGTTTACATTTATTATATGCTATCGATTGGGCTAGTTTACGTTTAGTTCCAGAAGAAGAACGACAAACGTTAGTTGAAGAGTTACAAGCCTTTTTAGATAAACATGAAGAAGCACGTACGAATCATGCAGGAGATCATGCGTTTTATAATATTACTGGTCAAAAAGCAGATATTCTTTTATGGGCTTTACGTCCTGAACTAAAAAATCTTAATGCTTTTGAAAATGAATTTAATAAATTGAAAATCACTGACTTTTTAATCCCAACGTATTCATACGTTTCTATTATTGAATTAGGTAATTATTTAGCTGGTAAATCTGATGAAGATCCATACGAAAATCCTCACATTAAACCGAGATTGTTCCCAGAATTACCACAAACTGAGTATATTTGTTTCTATCCTATGGATAAACGTCGTAACGAAACATATAACTGGTATATGCTACCATTAGAAGAACGTCAAGCGCTAATGTATAACCATGGTAAAATTGGTCGCCAATATGCTGGTAAAATCAAACAATTTATCACAGGTTCTATGGGGTTTGATGATTTTGAATGGGGTGTTACGCTATTTGCTGATGACCCACTTCAATTCAAAAAAATTGTTTCTGAAATGAGATTTGATGAAACAACAGCACGTTATGGTGACTTTGGCAGTTTCTACGTAGGTACCATCATAACTAAGCATAGTCTACCGACGCTTTTTGAGGTGTAAGATAGAGATAATTGCAGATTAAGTGAAGCATAGGTCAGAACCCTAACTTTTTCTACATTTGTATATTAATCCATTCATAAAAGATTCAGAGGCATTTTACGTGCCACTGAATCTTTTTTTATACTTTTCTTTCATTTCCTAATTCTCTTCTTCTTGGTTGGCATACTCCGACATGCATAACTCTCTCTAACCCCCTACTTCGTAGGAAGAAAACAACTAAAAGGCACACTTGAAGTTAAACAAGTGTGCCTGTCTGAATGTAGTGTGTTTGGGAGAACTTTAATCACTACTTAATTTAAGGGTTAACTGCTAAATATTGTCGCTACTCAATATTTTTTGTAACAGTCAACTAATACTATTTTAACCTATTTGAAACATTTGAAACATAATTGAATTGCTAAAATTGTATAAAATTCAATTTTTTAAAATTTAAGCAGTGTTTTTTTACCAACATATCAACTGAATAAAGTGTTACAATAAACCATATTAACTTACTAACTTATAGTGCTATGACATAGAATATACGCATAGTTTAGTTAAATAAAGTATAATTGGTGATTAAATGACAATAAATAATCAATACTCGGAAAGTTATGATGAAAGAATGGCAAAAGATGTCATTATCTTAGCCGGAAGAATTTTGCTTGAATCTGGCGCAGAAGGCTCCCGCGTTGAAGATACAATGACACGCATTGCCTTTACTTTAGGTTACACGGAAAGCAATAGTTTCGTTACGAATACGGTTATTAACTTTATGTTACATAACGAATCTTATCCAAGAATATATAGGATTAGAACAAGAGACACCAATCTCCATCGTATATCAAGAACCAATCGTGTTTCGAGACAACTTTCTGATGGTGCCTTATCAGTTGAAGACGCGTTCCAAGAGTTACAAAAAATTTATAATGAACAAAGTATTAAACATGATTTATTTTTCAAATTTATTGCAGCTGCTATTATCTCTATTAGCTTTCTATATTTACAAGGAGGCTACTTAATCGATATATTTACAGCGCTCATTGCAGGAGCCTTTGGTTATCTTGTCGTAGAAATTCTAAGCAGACACTTACATGCCAAATTCATCCCAGAATTTATGGGTGCGCTCGTCATCGGTACAGTGGCAGTGCTTGGAAGTTCTATCATACAAGGTGGCTCTATTTCAGCGATTATTATTTCATCAGTCATGCCGATTGTACCTGGTGTTTTAATCACTAATGCTATTCAAGATTTATTTAGTGGCCATATGTTAATGTTTACAACGAAATCATTAGAAGCATTGGTAACAGCTTTTGGTATTGGCGCTGGTGTAGGTACAGTACTTATTATTTCTTAGGAGCAATGTCTATGTTTTGGATTTTAAATTTAATATTTAGTTATACCGCTTCATTATTCTTCGGTATTATATTTGATGTTCCAAAATATTTATATAATGCTGTTGGAATTGTTGGTGCATGTGGCTGGATGGTCTATACGTTAGTTTATGATGGTTTTCAACTTCATACCATTTATTCAAGTTTCTTCGGAAGCCTAGCATTGGGCTTATTGAGTCATGTGATGGCTCGCTTAAAAAAAGAACCAGTTATTTTATTTATGGTGCCTGGCATTATACCATTGGTTCCCGGAGGATCAGCCTTTGATGCGACCAAAAATCTTATTTTATTAGAATTTAGTAAAGCGATTAATACTATGTTAGAAGTAACGCTTATTGCAGGGGCAATTGCTTTAGGTTTGTTATTCGCCGATCAAATTTCTAAACTGATTGTTTCTGGTACAAAATTCAGTAAAAAACATATATAATTATCAAATTAATAAACATCTGAGCGTCAATTTAAGAGGCACAGATGTTTATTAATTCGATGTATTATATTTCCATTTTAAAAAACTAGCAAAAATAAAGCGCACCATTAATGCAATGGTTGATACTAAGAGACCTGCATGATAACCAATTATCGCTTGTTCCGATTGCATTGAAATACGATTGGTCACTGTAGCTACAACTATTGCAACGAAGGCTGTACCGAATCCAGACCCTATGTTTTCAATCATATTTATACTCACACCTGCTGCTGGTAACTACTTATTTTTCAAATCATAATAAGTACTTGTCGTTAACGTTAGCGTCGCCTCTCCGACCGCTCATCCTCTTACGAACAATATTAATCCAAGTCAAATTATCGACGTATCACCATTAATAAATATAAACGGAATCGAAACTAATAATGAGAGTAGCGAAGCAACCATTACCACTAATTTTGCCCCGAATTGATCTGTAAAACATTCAATGAGCGGGCGTGTAACTAACATATATATTAACTTAGAATGGCTCCTTATTTATTAAAACAAATACATCATCAATATAGTATAATTCCAAATATTAATCCCAATATGACAACTCCCCATGAAGGGCATTTATAATACATAAGTAAGATGAATAACACACTTGCTAACGCAAAGTCTAATTCTGTATTAATTGTCGATTTCCAAATCGGATTGTAAAAAGCTGCAATTAATATACCGACTACACCAGCGCTAATCCCTTTTAAAAACGCGTTTACATAGACATTGGATTTGATACTATCCCAAAAAGGTAATACGCCATATAACAATAAAAATGCTGGTAAAAAAATAGCAAATGTCGCTAATACCCCCCCTACTATGCCTTCTATTGAAGTGCCAATATAAGTAGCAAATGTAAATAATGGACCCGGAACACCTTGTGCTGCCGCATAACCAGTTATAAATTGTTCAGAAGAAATAAGGTTTTGTGGTACAAACTCACTTTCTAACAATGGTAAAACGACATGTCCGCCCCCAAAAACCAATGCGCCAGAACGAAAGAAACTATCCATCATTTGAACCCATACATTAGTGGTTATAGAACTTAAAATAGGTAAAGTAATAAGTAACGAAAAAAACAATAAAAGTGATATCACACCTATGCTTTTAGGAACCAAAAACAGCTTATCTCTTTTCCCTACATTACTGTCATCTTTACTTTTTAAGAAAAATGCGCCGTATAATCCTGTGAAAATCAACGCAATAACTTGAATGTATACACTATGGATGAGCAACGTAAGCAGTAAGACAAATAATGCTAACGTGATGGTTGTTTTAGTATTCGTTAATTTCTTCCCCATGCCAATAATAGCTTGAGCCACAATAGCGACAGCAACCAATTTCAAACCTTGAATCCATGAAAAAGTAGTTTGACTATTTGTAAAAACAAGCACAAATACCATTAACATAACTGCAGATGGGAGCGTAAACCCTATAAAAGAGATAAAACCGCCAATCATACCCCCTCTAATCGTCCCTATACCTATACCAACTTGACTGCTAGCTGGCCCCGGCAAAAACTGACATAACACGACTAGCTCAGAGTATTCTTGTTCATTTAACCATTGCTTCTTTTTAACATATTCATCATAAAAATATCCTAGATGGGCTGTTGGCCCACCAAAAGATATGAAACCAAGTTTAAAAGCCACAATAAAAATCTTGAAATAGTTAGACATTTTAAGTCTCCTTAAACTTCATTTATCAGCTCATTTAGTTTTTGCTTTGTTTCAGTTAAAAAAGTTTCTCCACTAACAGTAATAGTATAGTACTTTCGCTGTTTACCATTAATAGTTCTATGCTCGCTTTTCAACAAATCTTCTTCTTCCATTGTATGAAAAATTGGGTATAGCGTGCCTGGGCTCATATGATAACCATGCGCTTCTAATTCATTAATCATCCAAGAACCATAGATAGGAGCTTCTTTAGCATGATGCAATATATGAATATAGATAAAACCTAAAAATACTTTTCGTTTAATTTTATGTTCCAATTAATTACCCCTTTCATTAAAATCGGAATTCGATATCTGTTTTCGATTTTATATTATCTCTACTTTTTCGTCAATTTTAAACTCACAATAAAAAAAGCGCCTTTCCATATTCGTATATCTTGCGAATATGGAAAGGCGCTACTTTATTTTATATCATTTTAAAAATATTATCTTTAATAAGATATATGTTTCTTTCATAATTTACTTTTTAAGTTTGTCTAACTTTTTGATTCACTTGTTTTATTTTCATTAATAAGATCTACTACTTCATCTTCTGAACGGTTTAAGATAAGTTTACTTAATTTATCATTATCCATTTGTTTTAATTTTGGATAACGAACAATGAAAAAGATTAATCCTATAATTAACCAACTGAACAACGCGATATATGATGGCATTGATAAACCAGCTGGTGAACTTGGAATGAGTAGCAATAATAAGAAAATAAATGACACAAACGTACCTAAGATTGCTAATGTTTTATATACTGGCCCGTAAGTATTGCTTGTTTTATCATAACTAAATAATCGTGCGGCTGATAGACAAGTGATAAAGTATGCAATCGATACACCAGTAGATGACATATCAACAATCCATGTTAAAGCTGTGCGGCCTAACCACGGCGCTATTAATGTAATTGCAACTAAGAAAATAATAGCGACATAAGGTGTTTTATATTTACTGTGTAATTTACTAAATACTGACGGCATAATACCAGAACGTCCCATTGAGAACAATAGACGACTTGAACTCATTAAAAATCCATTTAATCCAGTGAAAATACCCATAATAATAGCAATCGATAAAATTGCTAGACCTATATAGCCAAATGCGCCACTTGTTACAGCGCCTGTTAACCACAGTTGGCCATTCAAACCATTCGCTGAGCTACTTAACCATCCTGTATACAGAATCATGAGTACATATGTGATTGCTGCGGCTAACAAACTATATACGATTAATTTAAATGTTTTGTTTGGAGAAAAATCAAATTCTTCTGCAGTTTGTGGGATATTATCAAATCCTACATAAGCCCATGGCGCTACAGCGACAATCATAATAATAGATGTCATCCACCCTTTTTCTTTATTCGCTAATGGTTGTAAATTTTCTAAAGAGAAGTTACTACCAAAGAAAGAACCGAAAAATAATATTAAGACTGTAATCACCAATGCTACACAGAAATAAAATTGTAGTGATCCTGAGATACTTGTACCTTTAATTGCAATAAACATAAATATAACTAATAATAATGATGCAATTAATATTTCCGTGATATAGACATCCCATCCTGCAATGGTATACAGTTTACCTGTTTCTAAAATATCAGGTAATAAGAATTTAATTAATAAACTAAATGCAGTTGCGTTTAAAGCTACTACACATATATAACCAAAAGTTAAAAACCATGATGAGAAAAAACTAACATATCTACCAAAACCTAAAAAGCTAAATGCGAAAGCGCCCCCTGAAACTGGAAAACGTTCAACGAGTGCTCCATAACTGACCGCAATTAAAATCATTAGTAAGGCGCCAATAACGATACCAATAGCAGCGGGAATAGGGCCAGATTGACCAATCCAATCACCAGGTAAAATAAATGCGCCCCAACCAATACATGAGCCATAAGCAATTGCCCATACAAATTTCTCAGATAAGTTTTGTTTTAAATCTCCTCTATCTACTTTCCTATCATTTTTTCCCATAAATAAAATTCACCTCATGGATTGTATTATACCCCTAAGATGAATTCTATAACAATTATAAATTTATATTTTAAATGTACCTATAACTAACATCAACCAACCTACGATAAATAAAACGCCGCCAATTGGTGTAATTGCGCCAAGTATACGAATTTGCGTTAGCGCTAAAATATAAAGTGAACCACTAAAAAATACAATACCTAAAAATAAAAGCCAACCTGCCCAATTTACATTGATTGATGTTGTACCGCTAATAACGCCGATCAATAATAAACCAAGACCATGATACATTTGATAAGTTGTTGCCTTTTCCCATACAGATAAATATTTGTCTGAAAGTTTCCCTTCCAAACCGTGCGCCCCAAAAGCACCAGTACCAACTGCCATTAAAGCATTTAAAGCACCTAAAATAATGAATATTTTCATCAAAATGGACCCTTCCTTCCTTTACTAAAAATCAAAAATTGAATCACCATTACCAATTTCATCATCGGTGACTAACTTATTGGTATTTAATGAATGCTTATTATGTGTATTTTGAGCTGAGGATTGAGACACCTTTCCTCCCATCGCTTTTATTTCTTCAGGTGAAATATCTTGTTTTTTGCCAGACGCATGTTGCGTTACATTTCGTGCTGATTGAAATGATGAAGACAGCGAATACGTGTTGTCTCTATAGTGTTGCTTACTATTTGAACTAGTCACTAACGACGTTAGTGTGTGTATCGCATAAATATGCTTTTCAAATTCTGCGTCGTTCTTAGCTTCATCTGCTTGAACTAATTCTTGTTCAATAAGTTGAACAATTTTATCTTTTTCCATTTATTTATGACCCGCTTTCACACCAATTTACTGGTTCAATACCATTTTTTTGTAAATATGAATTTGCTAAAGAGTATGGCTTTGAACCAAAGAAACCACGATATGCAGACAACGGACTCGGATGTGGTGATTTAATGATATGATGCTTAGAGGTGTCAATGAGTTTAACTTTTTGTTGAGCTGGCTTTCCCCATAAAATAAACACAACATTTTTCAAATTTTCCGAAACCATTTTAATGACTTCGTCCGTAAAAATTTCCCACCCGATATTTCTATGAGAATGAGCTTGTCCTTGTCGTACAGTTAAAACCGTATTTAATAATAAAACGCCTTCTCTAGCCCAATCTTGTAAATGTGGCGATTTACGAACACATCCTATATCGTCTTCAAGTTCTTTATACATATTTCTCAATGATGGTGGAAATTTAGCGTTGGGCTGTACAGAAAACGCTAAACCGTGTGCTTGGTTAGGCCCGTGATAAGGGTCTTGACCCAAAATAACAATTTTCACTTTTTCAAAAGGCGTAAGATCAAATGCTTGATATATATTTTCTCTATCCGGATATACTGTTTCTGTAGTATATTCATTTTCTAAAAAATGATGCATTTCGCTAAAATCATGTTCCGTAGTTATTTTTTGAAAAACATCAGACCATTCCATATAACACTTCACCTCGATTAATATAGTAACATAAAGCACTACTTTCTCGCTTGCGGGATTAGTAGTGCTTATGCATGAGCTTCTGCTCAGGCCTTCCTTTAAACACATTCTGTAAGCAAGTACAGTAAAATTTATGCATCATTTGTAAGAAACTATACTTAATTACTTCCTATTTTAATATGCAAATAGAATGTATGCAAAATAATGTAATAACTTACCCATAATGTTAATCCCAATACATTACAAACGTCGTTATTTAGAATAGTCGACAAACGTGATATGATATGATTAAAAGAAATTTTAGGAGTGAAAATTCATGGCATTGAAAAAAACATTAACCGTTGCAGGTTCAGACACAAGTGCTGGCGCAGGTATGCAAGCAGACTTAAAAACGTTCCAAGAGTTAGGAACTTACGGTATTGTTGCCTTAACATCTATTGTCACAATGGACAAAGAATCTTGGTCTCATGATGTTACACCGATACCGTTTGACGTATTTGAAAAACAATTAGAAACAGCAATTTCAATTGGTCCAGATGCTGTGAAAACAGGGATGCTAGGAACACAAGAAATAATCAAACGCGCAGGAGAAGCATATGTAGAATCAGGCGCTAATTACTTTGTAGTCGACCCAGTTATGGTATGTAAAGGCGAAAACGAAGTCTTAAATCCGGGGAATACTGATGCTATGATTGAATATTTATTGCCAAAAGCGACAGTGGTGACACCAAATTTATTTGAAGCGGGCCAACTAGCAAATTTAGGTACACTAAAATCAATTGAAGATATGAAGAAAGCTGCTGAAATTATTCATAACCAAGGTGCTAATCATGTAATCATTAAAGGCGGCAAAGCGTTAGATCAAGCCAAATCTTATGATTTATATTATGATGGTGAACATTTTTATCAATTAACTACGGATATGTTCCAACAAAGTTATAATCACGGCGCTGGTTGTACATTTGCTGCTGCCACTACAGCGTATTTAGCAAATGGTAAATCTCCAAAAGAAGCGGTCATTGCTGCTAAAGCATTTGTTGCTTCTGCAATTAAAAACGGATGGAAAATGAATGATTTCGTCGGACCAGTAGATCACGGCGCTTATAACCGTATTGAACATATAGACGTTGAAGTAACTGAAGTATAAGTTCTCACGATAAGTAAAAAAAGCTGAAGCATGGTTATAACTAACGATGCTTCAGCTTTTTTTATTGCTTCTTTCATCATACAGATTCAATCACAAATTTGTGAGAAGTGAGACTTTATATTTTTATTGTTCTCATTTACTGTCTACATCATCTTCATAGCTGAGACATTATGGATATTCCTGTCCCTATTCAAACCGTAATTATTTATACTCGTTTGTAATGTAGATAAATAATTTTTTTCTCATATTTAATTAATATATTCAAATGTTTCAGTCTCAAAACGAATCAGACTAATGTCTGATTTGAATTTGATACTACAGGCCCATGTTATTTTTTAGTATTTCTATTATTATAATAAGTGTAGAGAGACAAGGAGGTATGACATCATGATTATCTACAAACAGTCTTTTGAAAATGGTAACCCTATATATGAAATTATCACCAAGACTTTTAAAACGATTTCTGTTAAATGCGATGAAAATTTCAGCAAAAATGAATTATATAACTTACTCTCTCTACTTGAAGGTGATATCGATAACTTAGCATTAGGTTATTAATCACATTTCAATACATCGATGATTAAACAGAAATAGAAGCGCAAGCCCAAGACTAAAATTCAGAAGAAACAGAACAATGAACTCCCCTTTAGAAATATGAATCATGTATATGTAACTGTCCCATTATATATATATGAAGTAACACATCCCTTATAAACACTCACCCAGAAGCGGCACATAGTTAGGCAAAGATTGTCCCCTTTGCTTGCTTGGAGAGCAAACTCGAAGCTACCCTAACTATTGTGCCGCTTCACTTATACGTATAAAACTTTAAATTCTTCACATACCATTATTTCAGATTCATCAAAATTCAAACCTAATGACTGATAATAAGGTTCAAAAAATGCAATATGCGCTTTTTTCCAATAATTTAAGGATTTATCTCCCTCCCCTTCGAGATATGCATGACGTTCAGAAACTTCATTAAATGGCACTTGGTATATATGTGTAATTTCTATAATACATTGAGGTTCCCCAGCCTTATTTAGCACAATACTCACTTCTCCTACTTGAGGTAGTTTTTCGTTTTCAACTCTATATGAGCTATATCCACTTGTTGTAGCAGTTTTTTCACCTTTTCTAACTAACGTTGCTAATTTATCTTCATCTACGCCAAACGACCATGCTTCATATGTTTTATTTTGATATTCTGGAAATAATTCAATAAATCCTTCCCAATATTGTTCTATAGTCATGTTTTCTTCCCCTTTTATTATGTATGATTAATAATTTATTTAAAAATAACATAACAAAAAGTAGGACAAAAACCTAATTTTTAATGTAGACTTTTGTCCCTTTTATTCAAAATATTAAAAAAAATGATACGAACTATTTTATATCCACCCAAACATTTTTAATAACAAAAAGTGAGACATTTAATTTATTATGCCTCACTTTTTTCTTTCATTTATATCAGTTTATTTATGTTTATCGTTTGCCCACCACAATGCTTCATTAGGGTGATTAGTGTAATAGTCGTGCGCTTCATCACTTTGTACATTGGGATAAGAGCCTTTCAGCGATTTACCAGCTGTACTGACATGTAACAACGAAATGACAATAACGCCCACTACACTCATTGCTGCTAAGTAATAAGCTGGCGAAAGCGGGTCTCCTGTTTTTGCAACTAGTGAAGATGCTATTAACGGTGTGGTGCCACCAAACAGTGAAACTGACACATTAAATGTTACTGCTAACGTTCTATACCTAATATGTGTGTAGAACATAGTTGGTAATGAACCCGGCATCGTTCCTTCATACGTAGATAAGAAAAAGCCTAAAATGAATATACCTAACACAATTAAGATTAATGAACTTGATTGAAACAGTGAAAATGCCACAGTGCTGAAAATAGCTGTACCAATTAATCCAATCAAGAAAACTTTTTTCTCTCCAATTCGATCTGCAACCCTACCAAATGTTAAAGCTAATGGTATCATAAACGCCATAACAAGCGTTATAAGCACAGACACTGTTGTACTATCTAATTTAATAATCTGTTGTAAATAAGATGGCATATACGAAGTTACCATGTAATTCGTACAATTAAAGAATGCAACAGCTACGAAACACACAATAATATCTTTGTAATAATACCGTACAATGGTGAAGAGTCCAATATTATCACGCTTAGGTTGTGTTGCAATTTCATTTTCATATACAGGTGACTCTTCTAATTTTCTTCTTAAATAAAAACCAAATATACCTAAAAACAGTCCTAAAATAAATGGAATTCTCCAACCCCATGTTGTCATTTGTTCATCATTTAAAAAGAAAAATAGCAAGCCGCTTAAAACTGAAGCAGCGATATAACCAGATAGTGTACCGATTTCTAATCCTGAGCCAAGTGTATTTCTTGTTTTATCTGGTGAAGATTCTGCAACGTATACCATGGCACCTGCATACTCTCCGCCCGTAGAAAAACCTTGAAGTACCCTACCTAATAAAAGTAAAATGGGAGCCCAAACACCTATTTGATCATAAGTGGGTAATAAACCAATCAGCAATGTAGAAAATGCCATCATAATAATGGTTGTCGTCAAAACGACTTTCCTGCCAAATTTATCACCAATCATACCAAATATAATACCGCCTACAGGCCTTAATAAAAAAGCAATTGCAAATGTGGCAAATGTGAATATCGTTTTAAGTTGATCATTTTCGACTGAACTAAAAAAGTTTTGTCCTAAGATAACTGCTAAATAGGAATAAAGTCCAAAATCGAACCATTCCATAGCATTACCTATGCCAGTCGCAAAAACAGTTTTTTTAGCGGTCCTGGGATTTACTTTGTTTATATTACGTTCATCGAAATCCTTTTCATAATCCATGACTATGTCACTCCCTTAACATGTTAACTTATTATACTTAGTTAAGTGAGTATGTCAAATTGATTCATAGTTTTTTATTTTCAATTTTTAATTTTTATACAAAAATCGGAAACATCTTTTAAAATAATAAAATTTATTTTATCCTTAAATTTTTTATCATTTTCTATAATTAATAAACAGCGCCTAATTCATTCTTCAAAACAATAATCTTAACTTTATCGTTTTGATTTTTTATAACTAATTTGTTTTTATTTTCAAAGTCAAACTTAATAAATTCATATACCTCAACTACTTCAACATAATTCACTTTATAGGATGCCCAGTTGAGTTTGTTGTGCACCAATGCAATCTGAACAATCATTTGGCCGGGCGCAATATACTGATGTATAGGATTTACATCGTTAACAAGAGATAAATATGTCTCTATTTGTTTTGGTAATATCTCTATCATTTTATACCCTCTCCAAAAATGTTTGTTTAATATATATACATTTCACTCTATTTTTATTTATTTTCATTTCAAAAACATATTTGACAAATTGTCTTACCCTTTTCTGCTCAATCAATGATAATTGAACATCGTAAGTCATCTCAGTTTTCAAGGCATGTAAATATTCTATTTCTGTTGATTTCAATAACAGATTACGGGCAATAAATGGTTGGAACAATTCAAATTCAGGCCACAAACTTGCGCAATATAATGGCGATATGAAGGTTTCTAACTTTTGCTCAAATAATTGATTATAAGCAACGACGTCGCCTTTATGAAATACCATTTGTTTGTCTTCATGACCATCTTTCAAATAATGTTGCATTGCCCATACCTCCTCCAATGCCCATTGTAGCTATTGTTCTATATTTATGTTGCATATAAAATAACCTAGCAACAAGTGCAGCGCCACTTGCACCATAAGGGTGCCCAGTTGCAATCGCACCACCATAGATGTTTAACTTTTCATCTGAAATGTGCAATGCCTTTTGGCTCGCTAATACTTGGGAGGCAAATGCTTCATTCAATTCAACTGCATCAATATCTTTTACAGAAAATGCTTGTTTGGCTAACAAATTTTTTACAGCAGGCACGGGTCCTATGCCCAATACATTTGGGTCTACTCCGGTGCTTACATGATCAACAAATGCTAAACCAGTATATAATCCGTATGATTCAGCCACTGATTTTTCCATTACCAACAATAATACGGCGCCGTCGTTTTTCATACAACAATTACCAGCAGTGATAGTTCCATTTACTAATAATGGCTTTAAACGACTCAAGACGCGTTGATTTAACTGTGGTTTAATACTCTCATCATATTGAAATATGCCCCCCTTTATCTTAAATGGTAGTATTTCTTGGGGAATAAGGTTTTGATTATATGCTTCAATCGTTTTTTGATGACTTTGCCACGCAAAGGTATCTTGTTCAATTCGAGATATATCGTATTGTTCAGCTACATTTTCGGCCGCTTGTATCATAGAAGGATCTTGGGATTCTGGTGCGAATGGTGCTCTTTCGTAAAATTCCGGCAGATGTGTATCATAGAGAGATTGAGGGCGTTTGATTTTCCAAGGTGCTCTACTTGTACTTTCTACACCGCCCGCAATATATACTGTGCCAGCCCCTGCTTGAACCATTCTGCAAGCTTGATTCACTGCTTCTAACCCTGAACCACATTGGCGATCAATTATCATACCTGGTATTTGGTGCTTGAGTCCTGCTTCCAATAATGCTTTCCGAGCTATATTACCACCGTTTCCTACCACATTTCCTAATATAACATCATCGACATTGTCCATAATGCTGGTATAGTGTGTATTAAAATAGCTAAATAATGGTTTCAATAACCCTTCTGGCTCTATATGTCTCATTTTACCACCATATTTTCCAAATGCAGTACGTTTGGCTGCAACGATAACTGCTTCTTTCATTTACAATTCTCCCTTTAAATAATATTGTTTCATATGACTACGCGCAATTTTACCACTTTGCGTATACAACATGCGTTTAACTTTAAATATTTTAGAAGGAATTTGATATCGAGCTAAACGTTGCATCATTAATGATTTAAAGTACTTATAGGTCACTTCTTCATCCCCTGTATACAGTAATACAGCAATTTCTCCAAATTTTGAATGTGTTTCATTTATGACGATTACTTCATCAAATATATGTAATTGTTGTGCACTGTTTTCAATTTCAGAAGGATAAACATTGCGTCCACCAATAATCATACGGTCATGTTTTCTACCGCGTAAGTATAAATAGCCATTGTTATCATAAAAAGCGAAGTCACCTGTTTCAATCCAAGTATAGTAACATATCCCTTCTTCAACATAACCACTAAAAGCCAATTCACTTTGTATCTTTAATACACCTATGCCTAATTCATCGGGTTGATCAACATTCATTTTTACACTTTGGAATAATTTTCCAACTGATTCTGATGGTGCGCTATTATTAAAGTTATAACTTATAAAACTAGCTTCTGATGTCCCAAAGAATTCTATTAAATCACTATTAGGAAAAAATGTGTTAACCCGTTGACGATGATATAATGTCAGTTTATCTCCCGTACTCAAAATATAATGATTTCCTTTTATACATATTTGAGTTGAAAGACAAGCTTGTATCATCGTCGGAACTAGAAAACAAGCTATATTGTCTAGTCTCCCTTGTATATTTTTCATTATATTTTCAGCGTCAAAATATTGTTGCCCAATAAAAGCTCTTCCTGTATATAAAGCGTAAATACAAGCATATAATGATAACGAGTGTGATAAAGGCCCAGGTGCAATGATGGTACCAATTGCCCTTTCGAATAATTGCTCATTTTCAATAAATGACTTAACCCAAGATTTTTCTCCTCTATAATAGGCTTTTGGTATCCCAGTCGTTCCAGATGTAAAACCAATATGCAATAAGTCTTCATTAAAGTCCAATTTATCATTGTTGGCTTTAGTATGTATTAAGTGATGGTCTTCATACATCAAATAAGGGATTCCATATTTTTCTACTAAATTATTAATCTGTTCTTTCGTCCATCGATAATCAAAAACACACGGGACACAATCCCTTTTTAATAATGCTAAATATAAGGAAATTGTGGTTTGGGGGTTTTGAATAACCAATCCAACAAAGCTATGTTTGGGTATAGACCAAAATAATGTGCTTTTTATTTTCATGTCATTTTCTAATTCAGCATAAGTCATATGTTGTGCATTAAATGTCAGTGCTATGTGATGTGGTTGAGTTCTAGCTTGATTTTCCACTTTTTCTAAAATCTCCAACGTTATGACAACTCCCTTTGTTAACTTTTATACAAAATATATTAACATTTAATATATAAGATGCTATAACAAAAACACTTGGGTTTTAAATGACAAGTTTATCCCAAAAATTTAAAAGTTTCTCAAACTTTTTATCATTTATACCTTAAAAGTTTAAAAAATAGATAGAAAATGGGTAATAATCCCATTTTTTTCAAATAAAGAGAACAAATGAAATACCAATAAAAACAAGATAATTTGCTAAAGATACGTTGTGGTCCAATATGAACTATTGCCTTATTTATATGCTTTATTGATAAATGCTCTTTTATTTGAATTAGCTCATACAAAATAGGTAAGTTTCAGTAGTTTTATCTACTGAATTTAGCATACATATTCATTCTGTATAACAATTTTTTATCATTTTTGTTAAGAAAACTGCCTATTCATATAACAATGTAGTATCTAGGTTTGTTATATGGTTGCTTTTAATTTGTATATCTACACATTTAACCATTAGCGAAAAAAACGGAGAAGAAATCTAATTTTTAATAAGATTTCTTCTCCGTCCTATTGTATAAATCACATACGATTATCGTAATCAATGTAAGAAATGTTAACTATTATTCTAAATTAGCATGATTTCGTTGCATTGTTTCTTCATCGACTTTAAGTTCTTTCATTAAATCAAGTACGATACTGTCTAGAAAAACTTGTGCAGCTTGTTCGAAAAGGCTTCCTAAGGGTTGTGATGATCCCTCTGCGTCATACTTTGTTCCAGCAGGCAATTCTATCACTGTATTAGCAAGTGCTCCAATAGCTGAACTTGGGTTTGTGGATAATAACACAACTTCTGCATCTACCGACTTAGCTTTTTCCACTAATAATCTCAAATGTTCCGTTGAACCTGAGCCTGAAATAACGATAAACAAATCATTTTCAGTAATCGAAGGTGTTGTCGATTCACCAATAACGTAGGCGTATTTTCCAAGCTGGTTCAAGCGCATCGCAAAGCTATTCGCTACAAACCCTGAACGTCCTTTGCCTGCTACAAATACATGATTTGCTTTAATCACTTGTGATAAAAACGCCTGTGCTTCACTATCTCTCACGTGTGAAAGTGTATGATCTAATTCATCTAAGATTAAACGATAATTTGTAATTTCAGTCATACTATCTGCCTTCAATCGCATCTTTACATTGTTTTGCAGCTGCTACTGGATCGTCTGCATTTGCGATACCGCCGCCAACGACAACTAAATCTGGCTCTTCTGCCACTACTTCCTTAATTGTATCAGGTTTAATACCACCAATTACTGCTACTTTAGAGTTTGTAATTACTGACTTCACCTGGCGTAAACTTTCCAATGGAGACTTGCCTTCAGCTTGTAAGTCATAACCAGTATGCACTGCGATATAATCTGCGCCTAATTCATCAAGTTCTTTAGCACGTTTTTGTAAATCTTGCACTGCAATCATATCCACTAATAATTCTTTATCATTTTTATGTGCTTCTTCTACTGCAGCTTTGATTGATGCATCTTCTGCAACTCCTAAAATAGTAACGACGTCAGCACCAAATTTAACCGCTTGGCTCACTTCATAATCTGCCGCATCCATAATTTTAAGGTCAGCTAACACTTTAACACCATCAATATTATCATTTAAATGTTGTACCGCTGGCAAACCTTCATTAATAACGATTGGCGTACCAATTTCTACGATATCTACATAATCTTTAACTTTATTTGCAAGCTCTGTAGCTTGCTCTTTATTTAATAAATCAATTGCTAGTTGTAATTCCAATATGATCATCCCTTCTTGAATTAATTATAGCCATGATATACATGAGCTAATTTACTTTATTTAAAAACTTACACATATACATGTTTACCCATTCAGAGATGATTTAAACTGAAAGTTTAAAAGCGTGGTGCCGCTTCATCGTCTACATAAATTTCTACATCTGGATGTGCGTGTAAAATTGTAGCAGGTACTTGTTTATCCACTTCATTTTTCGCTAATTGTTCTATTGCTGCCCTTTTTTTCTCGCCAAAAGCCAATAAAATAATTCTTTTTGCTTTCAAAATAGAAGCTAGACCCATTGACACAGCTTGTTTTGGCACTTCATCTTCATTATCAAAATAACGACTATTCGCGTTAATTGTACTTTCAGTCAAATTAACGACTTGAGTCGTACTATTCATATCTGTACCTGGCTCGTTAAAGCCGATATGACCATTTTCCCCAATACCTAAAATTTGAATATCTACTGGTCCTTGTTGGTTGATTAAATCTTCATATCTTTTAGTTTCCGCTGCTAAGTCATCTGCGTCACCGTTCGGGACATGAATCAAAGATTGCGTAAAATATGGATAACGCTCAAATAAAATATCATTCATATAACGGTGATAACTTTGTTCATGTGATGCCGACAATCCGACATATTCATCTAAATTAAATGTTTCGATACCTGAAACATCTAATTGGTTCTTTTTGAGCAAATCTACTAAAAATGCATACACATCAACCATAGTTCCACCTGTAGCTAAGCCTAATTTACTGTGTGATTGTTGGCTCATTTGTTTAAATAATTCACATGCAACATAAAATGAAGCATAGTCACGGGATCCTAAATTTGTAATTTTCATTTACCGTTGCCCTCCTTATGTCATTGATTTTTGTTTGCAACAAATAAAACATTATTATACTTCTTATTATACGTTTTTTCTATATTTTTTACAGAAAATGAATCCCCAATAATTTCCCATTATAAATTTTAAGCTCAAAATACCAAATGAGCAGACTGATACATTTTTCAAGGCTTTTTTAGTAAAATAGAAAGATAATCAAAATATTACGTACAAATCTAAGATAAAATTCATTTTTCAGGTAGAAAATGTGTTTAAGTCAGTTTACACTAAAGGTTAGACTGATTATTTTCAATGACACTTGTTTAAAACAATTGATATCATAAAAGTTTTGGGGTTTGGAATCAAGGAGGCAAAAGTTTGGAACAAATAATTGATGAAAAAGTACAAACATTACTATCTTCATATGAAGATAAACCTGTGTATTTACATGTCGAAACGACTAACGGCGCATACGCTGCTCACTTTGACCAACGTGTATTTAACGCAGGCACTTTTTTAAGAAACATTCAAGTAACTTTTGAACATGCACAGCTTAAAGGCGGCAATAAAGACCCGTATCGCGTAGGATTAAAATTGAAAGATGGCGGTTGGGTCTATGTGCAAGGTTTAACACATTATGAAATAAATGAGCATGGTGAGCTTCTATTAGCTGGCTTTAATTATGAAGGACAATTGGCGGCAGCATTAGAAATAAGTACTCAACCATTTAACGCATAAGGAGGATGAATCATGACAGAGGAGAGCCATGTATTAGTTATTTTTCCACATCCAGATGATGAATCATTCTCATCTGCAGGCACATTAGCACGTTATATAGATAACGGCGTACCAGTCACATACGCTTGTTTAACACTAGGTCAAATGGGGCGAAATTTAGGTAATCCACCATTTGCCACACGTGAATCTTTACCAGATATTCGTGAAAAAGAATTAGAGAATGCAATGGAAGCAATTGGTATAACTGATTTACGTAAAATGGGTTTGCGTGACAAAACGGTAGAATTTGAACCACATGATGAAATGGACGAGATGATAAAATCATTAATCGATGAATTAAACCCATCAGTGATCATTTCATTCTATCCTCAATTCGCAGTGCATCCTGACCATGAAGCTACTGCAGAAGCAGTTGTTAGAACTGTTGGACGCATGAAAGCAGCGGAAAGACCCCGTCTACAACTTGTTGCATTTAGTAATGACACACCCGAAAAATTAGGTGAACCAGACATTCTAAATGAGATCAGTGATTATAAAGAGGTTAAACTTCGTGCATTTGAAGCGCACGCATCTCAAACAGGGCCATTTTTGAAACAACTTGCTACACCTGATGTATCTGGAGAAGCGCAAAGCTTTTTAGAAGTTGAACCTTATTGGACTTATAACTTTGAATCTTAAGTGGAGGCAATATCATGACAGAATTTGATTTATCAACTCGAGAAGGTCGATGGAAACATTTTGGCTCTGTTGACCCAATCGAAGGGACAAAACCAACCGTTAAAGAAGAAATGAAAGATTTACAAAGCACAAACAAAAATTTCTTGTTTGAAATTGAAGAAGTAGGTATTAAAAATCTTGTATATCCGGTATTAGTAGATCGTTTTCAAACAGCTGGAAATTTCAGTTTTTCAACAAGTCTTAATCAAGATGAAAAAGGTATTAACATGAGTCGTATCTTAGAAAGTGTTGAAAAGCATTATGACAATGGTATTGAATTAGATTTCGATTCTTTATATCGTCTTTTACGAAGTTTGCAAGAACGCATGGAACAAAACGCTGCCGGACTTGATGTATCAGCTAAATGGTTCTTTGATCGTCATAGCCCAATTACAAATATTAAAGCTGTAGGTCATGCAGATGTAACTTATGGTATGGCTATAGATAAAGAAAACGTTACACGTAAAGAAATTACACTTCAAGTCGCAGTGACAACACTTTGCCCTTGCTCAAAAGAAATCAGCGAATACTCAGCACATAACCAACGTGGTATTGTAACTGTTAAAGCTTATTTAAGTAAAGACGCTAATTTAACAGATGATTATAAAGAAAAAATCTTAGATGCCATGGAAGCCAATGCAAGCTCCATACTTTACCCTATATTAAAACGTCCAGATGAAAAAAGTGTTACAGAACACGCTTATGAAAACCCTAGATTTGTCGAAGACTTAATCCGTCTGATTGCTGCAGATTTAGTCGATTTTGATTGGATTGAAGGTTTTGACATTGAATGTAGAAATGAAGAATCAATTCATCAACATGATGCTTTTGCAAAATTAAAATACAGAAGATAACGCTATGAAATAAAATGGATGATAAGTGGAAAATATTTTTAGAGTCGACTATAATCGACTCATATTATTATGCATCAATAACGATATATGAAAAGTGACGCTTTAGAAGACATCATTTTTATAGACTATCAGAGACCCAGCTGGGTCTCTTTTTTTATTTAATGCATTGCAATATTAAATATAAGGTTTAAAATTTTATAGCAAATATCCCAAAATGACACCTTATTATAAAATATTAATAACCATAACTCTATTTACAATGAGTAACAATATGAACTATATATGTCTTACTAAAAATAAACGTCCCACCCATATAAACATACTTAAATAAGACTACTTTGAACAACAATTATACGCGGCGTAGGATATTTTTAGACAATATGTATCTTCAAATTGGGAATTTTTGGAATACCAACATAGGGTTTCTATTTTTATTGTAGTGTACGCCAACAGTTAAATTTAAAATTTCAACTGTTGGGACTTGACTCCTTTTGAACAGAAAAACATTTTAATTTTGTATACGGATATGCGTGTCCCATTTCTTAACCCTTATTTAATCTACTTTCAAAATATTTTGTCAATGTAAATATTGCACTATATAAATTAATTTTTCTCCCAATCATTAATCAAATGTATAATAGTAAAATTTTAATGGTTCATTTAAAAATATTACTACTAAATACGTCCATATATAACTAATTATAAAATATTGTGTATTAACTGTTAAATTTTATTAATGTTCTATATACAATTTTCATATTAAAATAATGACTGTAGTAGTTTGAAATTAATTTTTATTTGATGTAAGTGGTGAAAAAGACAAAATGGATTACAATTTAAATATATATTATACTACGCATGCCCCGCTTAACCAATTAAGCAAACGACACTGCTTCAATATTTTTTTAATATTAGAAGGCACTTTAATCATTTTAAAAAACAATACTTTTCATCATTTTAAAGTGGGCGATATATTTCATATCCACGACTACGAATGCGTTAAACATATCTCTTTTAATGGCACTTTAATTTGCTTATCTATCAATAATTTTTATTATTATCAGTGCAGCTCTCACCAAAACGATAAAAATAATACATATATCCCAGAGAAATACGATTTACACATCCAATTTTCCGATATGATTAAGGCGATTCAACATAAATCCAACCACCGTTTTAATCAATCCATCAATCGATTAATCAAAAGTATTTATGTTTTAGATGATGGCGCTTCTCAATACACTGAAATTCAAAATAATTATAAACATCGTTTAATTAAAGACGTGGTTCATTATGTAAACACACATTTAACCACGAAAGTCTCTTGCCAACAAATCGCTAATCAATTTTTTGTAAATAATAGTTTTTTATCAAGAGAATTTTCAGCATTGATGGGTTGCAAACTATCTAACTATATAACGTCTTCTAAAATCCACGCTTCCATTTGTGATTTACTTGAAGACGATCAATTAAATACAATACAACAGCGTTATGGTTTTCGTACTCAAGATGATTATTGCTATCTTTTTAAACGTTTTATAGGTTATCAACCTTCTGAGATTCATAAGTATAGAAACCCATGGCGTGATATCCAACACATAACATTCGATTTCAATCATCGTTATCAAACTAAGGTGTAAATGTCATTTTAAAAAGGGTGTGATAATATGAACACAATTATTTATGAAGAAAAAAGAGGTCTCATAAATAAAGTAGTAAAACAGAATTTGAACCTTACTATATCTGAGATTATTATTTTAGATAAATTACGCTACCTTAATAAACGCAAAATGAATGCATTAGATTTAAAGAAACAATTACAAGTTCAAAACTCACCTATCTCTATGCAAATCAACCATTTCATAGAACTCAATCTTTTAAAAAAATCAAGAGACCAATACGATGAAAGATGTATCTACTTACACGACATCGACTTAGAAAAAATCAAACACATTATTGAACAATACCATTTAATTGTTGATTCAATGCTTCATTCGTCATCTTAATTAACATACCAAAAAGGAGAGCATATAAAATGAATCGTCATTAAAAATGACTTTGATTTTATATGCTCTCCTTTAAAAACTTGATTATTTTCCATAAAAAAATAGATATGCTATTATCCGTTTTAATATCACTGCAACCTAATGCGTAATAGATATGCTATACGTGCTATTTCAAGTGTTCATATGGACTATTATTCGCAAAAGCAATGATTTGCTCCACAAATAATCTCGCGCGTAATTGAAATTCTTCATTATCTAAATAATATGTAGCATCATCCAATTTATTATAATCTGTATCATGCGTCGCAATTTGTGTTGGCACTGCAATTCCAAGTAACGAACGTACAATCAGACGTAAATGGGATAGTGGTTCAGCACTTACAATGCCACCACTGTTCCCTATTAAGCCAACTGGTTTCATTTTAAAGTCATCCATCGTTAAATGGTCTAGTGCGTTTTTTAAAATACCAGAATACGACCCATGATAATTTGGTGTACCTAAAACAAAGAAATCTGCTTCTCTAGCTTTAGTTTGTAGCATTTTCAAGTTATTTTTATATACTTCGCTTGGCTTAGATACGCCAGAAACATCAAGTTGATGAATGGGTTGCTCTGCCAGATCAAATATTTCCGCTTCAAAAGATTGGTCTTTAAAATGACCTTTCAAATAATGAGCCAGTGCATTAGTATGAGAGCCCATTTTAGCACTACCAACAATGATTAATCCTTTCATTCCCTCTTTCACCTCATGCTATATTTTGTTGTTTTCTTTAAGTAACGTCATAATTGCTTTTCCTACACCACTGTGTTCATTAGAATCTGTTTGGTATTTCGCAATCGCTTTGACTTCTGGCGCTGCATTATCCATAGCGACTGAATAGCCGACACGCTCTAACATAGATACATCATTCATGTTATCACCAATCGCCATAACATTTTCCATATCAATATTCAGGCGTTCTGCAATCGTGTTTAATGCGATGCCTTTTTGAGCATCTGAATGTGTAATTTCAATATTCCCCCTAGAAGAAGAAGAAACTGCTAAACTTCCAGATTGCGCTAAAATTTCACTAACTCGATCAATTTTTTCTAAATCACTATCAAATGCTAATATTTTCATGACGATTTCACCTGGAGTATCCTCAATTTTGTCGTAATTATCAACAACTTTTAAAGTCCCGTTATCTATACGTTTTTGAATACCACTTTTTATTTTTTCAACATCAGCCTCTTGACCCGCGCGTTGAGCGATATCAATATAAATTTCTAAGTCACGTAATGGGTTTTCTGTGTAAATACCCAAATTAGTATATACTTGGTAAAAAATATTTTCTTTATTTAGTTCATCAGTAATTCGATTAATGAGTTCTCTATTTAAATTTGAAGTACTCATAATATTAAATGATTCATCTCGTACTTCTGCACCATTCAAACATATATAGGGCACTTTTAAATCAGTTTGATTGATTGGTGCATTGGCTTCATAAAATGCACGCCCAGTAGCGATAACTACCGTAATACCGTGTGATTGTGCATATTTGATAGCTCGAATATTTTCATCTGATATTTCGTGCGCAGCGTTCAATAATGTACCATCCATGTCTGTTGCAATTAAATTTATCATTTATTTACCCCGTTTCATCTATATCTCAAAATTACACATCTATCATTTGCCACAATTTTGTAACACATTTCATATTCTACCAAATGTTTCATTATTTGTATTATCCTCTGTTCGTATGAGTTTTTTCTTTTGTCTAATATCTTTAAAAAATGCTTTTAACAATCCACTACATTCTTCTTCTAATATGCCGGTTTTAACGTTTGCTCGATGGTTAAATCTAGATTCCTGTAAGAGGTCCATAAGACTCCCTGCACAGCCACCTTTTGGGTCCTTTGCTCCGTATATGACTTCAGGAATACGACTCATCACTATAGAACCTGAACACATTACACAAGGTTCCAAAGTAATGTAAAGTTTACACCCTTCTAATCTCCAACTTTTAAGATATTGAGATGCCTTTTGAATAGCGATATGTTCAGCATGTGCTGTAGGGTTTTGAGTACTTTCTCGCAAATTGTGTGCTCGTGAAATCACTTCTCCATCTCTCACAATAATTGCTCCAATCGGTACTTCTCCGATATTGGCAGCCTTTTTAGCCTCTTCAATCGCTATTTTCATATAAAATTGGTCAGTTAACATGTGTCTATCACCTCACATATGGTACAATATTTATTGTCTATTTTAACATTGGAGCGGTAAAAACATGAAAAAACAATTTATTGCTGTAGAAGGCCCGATTGGCGTCGGTAAATCTTCGTTAGCACATAAACTTAGCCAAACTTTTAATTATTATGAAGAAAAAGAAATTGTAAACGAAAACCCCTTTTTATCTGATTTCTATGAAGATATCTCCAAGTGGAGCTTCCAAACAGAAATGTTCTTTTTATGCAATCGTTATAAACAATTTCAAGATCTTGCATCAATTTCTACTGGCATCGTCAGTGACTATCATATTTATAAAAATAAAATATTTGCAAATAACACTTTAACTCCTACTGAATTTAGCAAGTTTTCAAGAATTTATGATATTTTAACTGAAGACTTAGAAATGCCTAATATCATCATCTTTTTAGATGCTGATTTAGAAGTTTTAAAAAAACGTATTGCATTACGTAATCGTAGTTTCGAACACCAGATCGAAGATGACTATTTGCTTAATCTAAAACGAGATTACAATGCCTATTATAGTTCATTAGAAGCAGACGGCGAGCGCGTTATTCACATAGATACAACTGATTTAGACTTTATGAAACAAGAAAATGATTATAACTATATATTAAACTTAGTGAAACCATTGATCGGAGGAAATGAGCATGAATAAATACGGTATACCTCAAGATGCTGTAATTACAATCGCTGGTACAGTCGGCGTTGGTAAATCTACATTAACCAAGGCATTAGCTAAAAGGTTAAATTTCAGAACATCTTTTGAAAATGTAGACCAAAATCCCTATCTAGATAAATTTTATAATGACTTTGAACGTTGGAGCTTTCATTTACAAATTTACTTTTTAGCGGAACGTTTTAAAGAACAAAAACGTATGTTTGAATACGGTGGCGGCTTTATCCAAGATCGCTCTATCTATGAAGACGTGGACATCTTTGCTAAAATGCATGAAGAACAAGGCACTATGAGCCCAGAGGACTTCAATACGTATTCAGAATTATTTAATGCAATGGTCATGACTCCTTACTTCCCTAAACCAGATGTGCTTATCTACTTAGAATGTGACTATGACGAAGTCATTGATCGTATTAAACAACGTGGCCGTCAAATGGAAATTGAAACGGATCCTGAATATTGGCAGAAATTATTTCAACGTTATGAAGATTGGATTAGTGAATTCAATGCTTGTCCAGTCGTTAGAGTAAATATCAATGAGTATGATTTACATTCAAATCCCGAATCGTTAAACCCAGTGATTGATAAGATCCGTCATATCATTGATACTTATCGTAGTGTTGACCAACGCTAGTTTGGTTAATTAAACACATCCGACAGCTATTCACAATTCGGATTCAAATATGTTATAAACCATAGCTAACGTAATACAGATGTATATTGATTTTATGGTTTCTAACGCTCTTTGCCAATACTTGGTGAGAGAAGCAGAAACCATATTTTTATAAAATAATTTTGTTGTTCTACTTTGGCAAAAATGACTAGAAAAAATATAAACGCTGCTAAGATTGCGAGCTACAATTCATATGTAGTGTACTATTAGAGCCCAGTAGACTACATAAACTTAGACTCATGCATAAGTGCTACTAAGCTTCGTAAATGAAGAAGTAGCACTTTATTATATTTTCATTTCAGTCATCTGCTGCTGATATCATAAGCAATGTCAAAACATTGCTTATTTTTGAACCTCTTTTTATTTAAACAGCGTAAATATGCTATAACTGATGCAAAAGCATAGACTTGCATTTACTCTATATGATTTCTATAAATAATTTTTTCTATTTCATCTTCATCAACGTATTTACTAAAATAATATTCATCTGTTTGACTGAGTCCAAATGCACTTGCTTTATCTTCGTCTTCTGTGCCTATATACAATTGGCCATCCACGTCTTGGTACAAGTCAAATATGGCACCACTATATCTCGCTTCTTGATAGAGTTCATACAATTCATCAATATCATCTCTTGCTACATGTTTGTAATATAAAGTGTGCGTCGTGTGACGATTGGTTTGCGCTTCAAAACCAAATGCCGTCGCTTGTTCATCTTCAGTTACTAATAACACTTCATTACTTACGATTTCTACAACTTTATAAATTTCTCCGCGATAATCTGCATATTTCCCATCAATCATTCAATCACCCCCATACGTTTCAAATAAAAAAATCATAATATACGTTACGTATATTATGACATATTTTATATACCTATCCTATTATTTTAATACATCTACAATATCATTTACATTGTCAAAAATGTAATCTGCTTTAGCAAATTCTTCTTCTAACCCAACGCCTGTTAAAACCGCAATTTTTAAGCCTAATTGTGCATTTACACCTGTTTGAATATCGTTAGCAGTATCCCCGACAATAGCAACATCTTTAGGATCTACTTCATATCTATAAAATAGCGAATTGAGTACTTCTGGGTTTGGTTTTTCTACTGCATCTGCTTCTGTAGAAATTACAATATCAAAAAAACGCTCAAATTGTGTATATTCTAAAAATTGTTCTACGCCCTTTTTAGAATCGCTTGTAACAATTCCCATTTTATAGCCTCTTTGTTGAAGTGTTTCTAAAGTTTCGTTAATTCCTTCTACTAATACATTTTCTGGGACTCTATTATCAACAAGTGTTTGGCTCCTTTGTTGTGCCCACTGCGTCACATCTTGATTTGCAATTTTACAAAATGCTTTAACCATCTCGTCTAATGCGCCCGATGCCATAATTGTCCCAGGTTGGATTTCACCGTCTACTACACCTAAATATGCATAACTTTCATCAATATTATTAATATCTTCTTTATATTTTTCCATAAAATCTTCTACTAATTGTAGTCCTATTTTCATCCAACTACGATCAAAATAGATAATTGTGCCATCTTTATCAAATAATATCCATTTCATGTTCTGAACAGCTCCTATGTATTAACAGTATGTATAATCTAATCTGCTTGTTTATTTTAATATAAAAATAGATTAAGGAACAAATTATGTACCTGATGCTAAGATTATTTACTGTGGTTTAAAATATTAACATCTCGGTAATGAGATATAGTAATAATAGCTAAAGAGGTGAAACCAATCATGTCAGATAAAAAAATTGAAGTCGAAACGATTTTTCGTGACCAGGATGGTGCCATTCCAAACAACGCTCAATATCCCTTATTATTATACAAAAATGTAATCAATGATGTGGACAGCCCTCTAGATATTTTAAAATTTAATAACTGGTTAAATACTTGGCGTGGGGGCATATTTCCAAAACATCACTATCATAGCAATACGCATGAAGTGTTAGTGGTTGTTTCAGGTAAAGCGACAGTTCAATTAGGTGGTGAAAATGGTCCTAAAACCGGTATTCAATATGGTGATGTTGTCATACTTCCAGCGGGATTCGGGCATAAACTTATTGATAGTCAAGACGCATTTGCTGTGATAGGTGCGTATCCAAACGGTGCTGATTATGACTTTTGTACTGGGCAACCGGATGAATGGCCTCAGAATTTAGAAAATATTAAAAGTGTAGGCTTACCTCAAACAGACCCAATATATGGCAATGATGGACCGCTATTTGATTATTGGAAGTAATATTCTTTATAATTTCTGAATTTGTGTCGCATTGTTACATGTTATACAAAGATAACCTAACATGACTGTGAGCTCAAACGTACCATTCATAAAAGCTATCTATTTAAATTAGCACCATATAAAATAATCAAATACCCATTCATTTTCCAATGAGATATCTGCTGCCTATATAAAATTCGAGGTTGAGACATTATTTTTATGCCCCAGCCTCGAATTTTGCATAACAATCGATTAGTTTTATATAAATTAATATCTAGGTACAACTACTCTCCAACCCTGTGGGTCTGCAAGTTTACCGCTTTGGATACCAGTATAATTGTCATATAAATCTTGTGTAATTTCACCTGTTTCGTTATTGTTAATAACGATTTCAGTGTCACCATATTTCAATTGACCTACTGGAGAAATAACTGCTGCAGTACCTGTACCAAATACTTCTGTCAGTTCACCTTTATGATGCGCTTCAATAAGTTCATCAATAGAAACGCGACGTTCTTCTACTTCATATCCTAAATTTTGTGCTAATTCAATTACTGTTTTACGCGTAATACCTGGCAAAATACTACCGTTTAATGCTGGTGTGACAAGTTTACCATTTTCTACAAAGAAGATATTCATGCTTCCTACTTCTTCTACATATTTTTGTTCCACACCATCTAACCACAATACTTGATCATATCCTTGCGCTGAGGCATTTGTTTGTGCTAATAAACTAGCAGCATAATTGCCTGCTACTTTAGCATGGCCTACGCCACCGCGTACTGCACGTACATATTCATCTTCCACATAAATTTTTGTTGGGCTTAATGATGCGCCACCATAGTATGAACCTGATGGAGATAAAATAATTAATAATTTATATGAATATGAAGGGCGGACGCCCAAGATACCTTCAGTAGCGAAAACATATGGACGTATGTATAATGACTGGCCTTCACCTTCTGGCACCCAATCACGTTCTATATCAACTAATTGTTTTAACCCTTCTAACAGTACCTCTTCATCAATTTTCGGCATATCCAAACGCGCCAATGAATTATTAATACGTTTAAAGTTCTCAGATGGACGGAATAGGTCTACTTCGCCATCATGTTTGTAAGCTTTCAAACCTTCAAATACTGCTTGGCCATAGTGTAATGCTTGAGCTGCTGGAGAAAGTTCAATTGGTCCGTAAGGCACAATCTTCAAATCATGCCATCCTTGATCAATATCGTAGTCGAAACTTAACATATAATCTGTGAAGTATTGTCCAAATCCTAATTGACTTGGATCTGGTTTTTCTTTAAGTGTTTCACGTTGCACAAAATTTATTTTTTCTGACATGACTATATCCTCCCAATGTTCTATTATTAAGTAATATAATAAAGTATATCAATCAGAATAGTTTCGTTCAATAATTTTCAAAAAATTTAAAAAATATTAATATGAAGTATGTTCACTATTTAAGCTTGATTTATAAGCTAAATGGAACATCAATATGACAAAATAAGCAAAACAAAAAACCGCTTTTTTCTAAATTAATTTCGTTGTCCAACCCACATCCCACAGGTGAAGCATCTTTCATATCTTGATATAAATACTTTAACAAATGGATTCAGCTATTACTGATAACATAAAAAAACCTTCTAAAGTGCCAACTTTTTAACGTCTACTTTAGAAGGAGCATATCATTTGGCCTAGTCACTCATCCTATTGAGTGCTCACAGGCTTACCTTACTTTATTTTTTTTTGCAATTTCATTTAACATAACTTCAGTCATTTTATTTAAATCATATTTCGGGTTAAAGCCCCATTCTGCTCTTGCACAACTTATATCGATATTATTTGGCCAACTATCGGCAATATTCTGTCTTATAGGGTCTACTTCATAATCTAATTGAAACTCTGGATAATGCTCTCGAATTGCTTCTTTTACCATTTCAGGTTCGATACTCATCGCGCTTAAGTTATAAGCATTACGGTTAATCAATTTCACCCCATCTGCTTCCATTAATTGGATAATCGCATCAATTGCATCTTCCATATACATCATATCCATAAACGTGTCTTTAGCAATATAACTTGAATAGTGTCCTTCTCTAACTGCTTTAAAATAAATATCAACTGCATAATCTGTTGTGCCCCCACCTGGCTCTTTAATATGTGAAATTAAACCGGGGAATCTAACACTTCTTGTATCCACTCCAAATTTATCAAAGTAGTATTGGCATAATAACTCACCAGCAACTTTATTCACACCATACATAGACGTTGGTCGTTGGATTGTAACTTGTGGTGTGTTCACTTTTGGGGTCGAAGGGCCAAATGCACCGATAGAGCTAGGGGTAAAGAATTGTAAATGATATTCTCTAGCTACCTCTAAAGCATTCAATAAACCTCCCATATTTAAGTCCCATGCAAATTGAGGGTTTTTTTCAGCTGTTGCAGATAGTAACGCAGCCATATGCATAAATGTATCTGGCTTAAACGATTCTACAATTTGAGTCATATGATTTTTATCTGTAACATCTAAAATTTCAAAAGGACCCTGAGCAATAGCAGAATCAACGTCTGGCTCTCTAATGTCTGTAGCGAGCACATTATCATTCCCATATAATGTTCTACATTTGATAACGAGTTCTGTACCGATTTGACCTAAAGCACCTGTAATCATTATTTTTTTCATAATTAAAAACTCCCTTGTCTATTACAGAAACTGCAATGTATTTTCGTAGCGGACAAATATCTAATATTTACATGTATTATACAATAAAAGCGCTTTTTTGTATACTATGTGTGTACAATATATGTAATTTTTCCTTTTATTTCTACGAATTGCTTTGCTTTTATTATTTTAACTATTTAATCTCCACTAAGAATAAGCAGCTATTGATATAACGCCTTATTGACATCCGTTTACTATTTTGGTATAAAGCAATCAAATATAGTATCTGGAGATGATGATATGTTGCATAACCATGCTGTATTATTAATACAAAGTAATGACTGTTTTTAGTTAAGATGCTTTGTTAAAAGTTTCTTTTCACAGAGCGTCTTTTTTGGTTTTAAAAATGAATGTGAAAGGAATTTTAAAATTGGAAAGACAAATCTATCCATATCAATTTAATGATATAAAAGTGCATATCGCGCATTTGTTTAGTGCCTATAAATCTGTTAATGACTTAAATACGATAGCATCCATAAAACAAATGACTAAAGAACAGATTTATAATACTTTTTATGAAACAGACGAGACAATTATTTATGCAGTTGAAAAATTAATGTATATGCAAATTTCAAAGGAGCAAGTAGAAAAAGTTTTAGAAACCTTACAAACTTATGTTATACCGTTTGAGCAACCATCAAATAAGCAAATAGAAAAAGTATTCCGCAAAATAAAAAAACTAAAAGCACCATTCATAAGTAACGAAGTACTTTTAGAAAGTACCTATATAGGTTGGAATGACCTAGCTTCTAACAGAAAATTCATAATCTACTATGATGCACAAGGTAGGTTTAACGGTTTTTATGGTGATATATCTCATCAAACTGTAAAGGGGTTTTGTGCTATTTGTAATAAAGAATCTAACGTGGCACTATTCATGCGTAAAATACGCACTTCAAGTGATGGACAATACACTAAAAAAGGGGACTATATTTGTTACGACAGTACAAAGTGTAACCAGCAGTTGTCGGATATAACGCAATTTTATCGTTTTATAAATAAAATACATGCTTAAACTATAATATTCAAACTAAGCTTACAAGCATCCGACCTAACATTTAATATTTAATCGTTTAAAGCAATGCGTTTTTAAAAATTCTATTTAACCTAAGTGGGAATAAACAGATGGAATCAAACTATCTATGTATGATTTCTAGTTCGTTCCCACTTTTTGTTTCAAAATCTAAGATTCATATTTGTGTTTTAATTTTTTAAGTAATTAATAAAAGTACGAATAGTCTGTTCATCAGCGCGATCGACATTTGTCAGCGCTGTAAAATATATATAATAATCAAAAGGAGAGCCAATGGGCAACATCTCAATTAAACCATTGAGGATAAAGGGATCATCCTCTAACATTAAGCTAGATACAATACTAACACCTAATCCTTCGGAAACAGTTTTAATAAGTACACTAGGATTATTTGTTCTAAAAACAATTTTTAAAGGCCCGTTTTCATTTTCATAAGTTTTAAAATTATCGTGGTAAAAATTCCGATCATATAGTACAAAAGGAAATTGTTTTATTGCTTCCATATCCACCGTATGTTTTAAAGCAAGTTTAGACTTTTTAGGCACGATTAACTTAAAATCTGTAGATAAGTTCAATGAATGTGACACGATATTCTGAGCAAATGTTTCATTTTCCGTTCTACCTATTAATCCAATATCTATTTCATTATTTTCAATCATTTTAATAATGTCTTGTCTATCACTTTCAAATACTTCTACCTCAATATGGGCGTAATCCTTCTTAAAATTTGATAAAGCTTTAGGTACTATTTTATTAAATAAAGTTGGTATAGTAGCTATTTTTATTGAACCTTTAATGTTACTATGTAACGCGTCTACTTCAGACAATAAATTTGTTTGTGCTTCTAAAATTTCTATAATCAAAGGTATTAACCGCTTACCTACTGTAGTCGGCAAAGTCCCCTTACGAGAACGATTAAAAATTTTATAACCTAATTCTGACTCTAGGTTTGCTATGGACTGGCTCATTGCAGATTGGCTAATATGCATAGCTTCAGATGCATGAATGATAGATTCTAATTCGTAAATCTTCTGGACATATGATAACTGCTCAAAATTCATTAAATCACCCTTTTGTATTAGTAAAACTTATATAAACTTCAAAAATTCTAATTATACATTAGCATCTGTTATTCATTATAATTAATGGTGGTCGAAAAATTCATATTAAAGGACGGTATTAAATATGTACGATAAACTCTGGTCAAAAGATTTTATCTTCATTACTATCACAAACTTTTTGATGTATTTAATACATTATACATTAATTGTCACTGTTACTATATTTACTATTGATAAATATCATGCTTCCGAAAGCATGGGCGGTCTAGCTGCCGGTATTTTTATTATAGGTATGTTGTTCGGACGTTTAGCTTCTGGTCGGGTGATTGATAGTCTGCAACCGAAAAAAGTATTACTATTTGGTGTTACTTTTTCAATTATTACTGTTGGGTTATACTTTGCAATTAATAGTTTACTTATCTTAATGATAGTTAGACTATTGCATGGCATTGCTTTCGGGTTATCTTCCACTGCTACAGGAACAATTTCATCAAGTATTATACCAGACAAACGTAAAGGCGAGGGTATTGGTTACTATGCACTAAGTGTAACAACTGCGTCTGCAATCGGTCCGTTCACTGGTATCCTTTTAAATCAACGGTTTGGTTTTGAGTCTATCTTTGTCGTAAGCTTAATTGTGATTATAATTGCTTTTGTCTTTTCATTATTGATTAAAGGGTTACCTAAACCAGAACCTTTAGAAGATGATGACGATTCAAGTACTAAAGGTATCAATGCTTATATCCAAAAAGAAGCATTACCTATTTCCTTTGTCGTTATATTCGTTGGTATTGCTTATTCCAGTGTCCTATCATTCTTAACTGTTTATACGGAACAAATAAACCTTGCCACAGCATCTAGTTTCTTCTTTATCATCTATGCAGTTAGTACCTTTGTCACACGCCCATTTACCGGTAAAATCTATGATAATTATGGTGAAAATAAAGTAATGTATCCTGTATTAATTAGCTTTATGCTAGGGCTTATATTATTAAGCGCAACACATACAAGTTTACTGTTACTCATCTCAGCTATATTTATTGGTATCGGTTACGGTACAATCATACCTAGCGCTCAAGCAATCGCTATACAGCAGTCACCTGTTGAGAAAATTGGACTTGCCACTTCTACTTTCTATATGTTTGCTGATTTCGGTGCAGGTATAGGGCCCTTTATTTTAGGTATTATGATTCCAATCATGGGTTATCGTAACTTATATGTAACAATGGCTATACTCATTATTATTTCCATTGTGTTTTACTTTATATTACATGGTAAAAAAGCTGCTAAAAATCCTAATTATTAATGCTAAACAAATTTAGCATATACTATAAACTCACAAAGTAGGGACGAGAATACGAAAACGAACCAATTTTTTATTGTTTCGCATTCTCGTCTTATTTTTATTTTGATATATCCGTATTTAATTCTATTCAAATCACGGCTAGACTAGCTTCAATTTCAGTTTTTTTCGCATCAAAATCATAATTGTATTGGTCTAATGCTTCCCCTGTTTCAGTAATATTTTTAATACTTTCCAACTGAAATTGCCAACCTGCAAAATCTAATGCCGTATGAGGAAATTCAAAGGGTAGATATTCATAAAAAATGAGCGCCACATATGAGGGGTGTTCGTATAATTCAAATCTCACTTTACCAATATCCCATGTAAACCCAATCACTTTATTTTCTTCAAAATGTGTAATGCGCATTTCTATATTTTCACTCTCAGCTATATGAAAATACATTTTTCCTCCGACGGCCCTTTCTTGAAATGATAATTGTGGAAACCATTGCTGTATACCCTCTGTAGTACTTAAATATTTGAAAATATGATGGGCTCCGTTACTAATGTTTACAGTTATCGTTTGATAAACACCTTGTTGATCTTTTGCGTATTGGATAGTCATAATATTACCTCCTTAACATCATATAGGGAATATAACATATAAGTATGATGACTCATTTCATATTCCCTGTCATTTTATTACAGTAACTTATACATTGCCTTTGGATTGTAATTGAGCCGATTTACTTTGTTAGCTCTATTTAAAATAATAGATTATTGTATGGATTGCATTTGATTAACCTTATTACATTAAATTAAAAATTGATAGAATTAATCGTATCTATATCGAATCTTTCATATTTGAGTAACATGGGATTATCTTTCTATTGTATCTATAACGTTTCAATATCTATTAACCTTTTAGTATAATTAACCAATTTCCATGAAATTTTATTTATTAATAGTTTATAATAAACCTTCGCTTTTCATATACTTTACAATGATTTACAAGCTATAAATTATTACTATTTTTAAAATGTTCTATATACATTCTTTTACTGAATTTTCTAACTTTTACAAAAATTCAGTTGCTAAGTATTGATTTTATATCTTATTATAGATAACATTTATATATAAGTAACTTAAAATTTGAAGTAATAGATAGAGGAGATTAACCATGACAGAAAATAATGACTTAGTAACTTCAACTCAAGAAATTATGAAAGAAGCTTTACATAAATTAGGTTTTGACGATGGTATGTACGAACTTGTTAAAGAGCCTCTAAGATTTTTAGAGATCCGTATCCCCGTTCGGATGGATGATGGTACCGTTAAAACATTTAAAGGGTACCGAGCACAACATAATCAAGCTGTCGGTCCTACTAAAGGCGGCGTTCGTTTTCATCCTGATGTTAATGTAGAAGAAGTTAAAGCTTTATCGATGTGGATGACGATGAAATGCGGTATTACAAATTTACCATTTGGTGGTGGTAAAGGCGGCGTCATCTGTGACCCAAGAGAAATGAGTAATTTAGAACTTGAACGTTTATCACGAGGCTATGTCAAAGCAATCTCTCAATTTGTTGGACCAGCTAGTGATATCCCAGCTCCAGACGTGTATACTAACCCCCAAGTTATGTCTTGGATGATGGATGAATATAGTAAGATTAACCGTTCAAATGCGTTCGCATTTATTACTGGTAAACCACTATCTTTAGGTGGATCTCAAGGGCGTAATCGTGCTACAGCACTTGGCGCGGTTATCACAATTGAAGAAGCTGCCAAACGTAGAAATATGAGTATTGCAGGTTCTCGCGTTGCAATTCAAGGTTTTGGGAATGCTGGTAGTTTTATAGCTAAAATTTTACACGATAAAGGTGCCAAAATTGTTGCAATTTCCGAAAGTCGTGGTGCTTTATATGACCCCAATGGCCTAGACATAGAAAGTCTAATTGAGTTGAAAGCGCAACATGGTCGCGTAACACCATTATTTGATGAAGTCATTCCAAACGAAAAATTATTTGAAATCGATTGTGATATTTTGATCCCTGCTGCATTATCCAATCAAATTAATAAAGAAAATGCACATTTAATTAAAGCAAATATCGTTGCTGAAGCTGCAAACGGTCCAACAACTCCAGAAGCAACTAAAATATTAACGGATCGAGACGTCTTGATTATACCAGATGTCCTTGCAAGTGCGGGTGGCGTCACAGTTTCTTACTTCGAGTGGGTTCAGAATAATCAAGGCTATTATTGGTCAGAAGAAGATATCATTGTTAAACTTCAAGAAAAAATGGTGGAAGCCTTTAATAAAATTTATGACTTAGCAGAAAATAGGAAAATGGATATGCGCTTAGCTGCTTATGTAGTCGGTCTTAAACGTACTGCTGAAGCGACACGTTTCCGTGGTTGGGCATAATATTAAGCTTTTTATTATATTATTTTAAAACAAGCTGGTTCGGTGTTCGAATCAGCTTGTTTTTATATAAGCGCTTCATTTTCAAATTCACACTTCAAATAAAAAAATTATCTTAGTATTGAAATATTAACATTTTCAAAAGTATTGAAAATTGAATTTTCTGAATTTATTTGAAATAAAAAACTATCCAATATATACTATTTACAACAAAGGGGTGTAAATACATTATGAAAAATAATATTTATGGTAATATACCATGTTTTTTAAATAGCAAAAATCTGACTTTAACAGATGATTTAAATACAGATGTCATTGTTTATGGTGCACCTTTTGAAGGTGAAAGTACCTGGGGTGACTATACTGGCGTCGAATTAGGCCCTAAACAAATTAGAGCGTGTTCGGCACGTTATAGTCAATATTTACCCGAATTAAACCATATAGATATAAGTGAACATTTAACTATCGGTGACGCCGGAGACGTGCCATTTGTCGCCCACAATAATAAAGAAAGTTACGAAAACATTGCTGGTTTCACGAAAAGGTTATGGGAGAGCGAGAAATTTTTAGTCGGATTTGGTGGTGAACATGGCGTCACCTATCCTATTCTTAAATCTTTGGCAAAAACAGGCAAAAAAATAGGTATTATACATTTAGATGCACATTATGATAATATGCCTGATTATGAAGGTGAAAACTACGCACGAAACACGCCATTTATGAGATTGTATGAAACGGATGGTGTGCGTAATGAAAGTATTATTCACACTGGTATACATGGTCCTAGGAATAAACCAGAAACAGGACGCTACGCTCAAGAAGCTGGCGCAGTCACGCTTACAATTAATGATATACGTGCAGCCAAAGACTTAAAAGCATATGCCAAAGCTATTTATGACCAAGCAAGTAAAGACGTAGATGTTGTTTACTTAACTATTTGTAGTGATGTATTAGACTTTGCATTTAATCCAGGTGGCCCTGTAGATGGCAATGGTCTAACTTCTTATGAATTATTAACGATGATTTATGAATTTGGCGCATTAGGTTTATGTGGCATGGATTATGTGGAAGTTTATCCGATGCAAGATGCAAATCAAAATTCTGCGCATTTTGTCTCAACAGCCGTGTTATATGTACTAGCTGGTCATGTAGCATATTTAAACAAAACGAAATAGCTGAGGGGTGATGATATTGGTCAACAGTATAAAAAAAGTTATTAAATCACTTGGTCCAGGAATGATTATCACCGCTTCGTTTATTGGCCCTGGCACGGTTACCACTATGACACAAGGTGGCGCAGGATTTGGATATAGCTTATTATGGGCTGTCGCTTTTTCAATTATAGCAACTATCGTCTTACAAGAAATGATCATCCGTTTGTCACTAGTGACAAGAGAAGGATTAGGAGAAGCCATCCAAGAATTATTTGCTCATAAAGTTGGAAAGCTGATTATTGTTTGGTTTACATTAATCGCAGTAACCATTGGTTGTGCTGCTTACATAAGCGGCGATTTAATTGGCACATCACTTGGTGCTGCCTATCTATTAAATTTACCAGAGCATGTCGTAGCACCTGTCATAGGTATTATTATCTTACTTATTGGCTTATTTGGTAATTATAAATTTCTAGAAAAAGTCATGATTTTTCTGATGGTTATTATGGGGATCATCTTTATAACAACCATGATTGTTATTAAACCTGATGTCATAGGTATCTTAAAAGGTATTTTTGTACCAACTATTCCTGATGGTTCTATTATTACTGTCATCGCATTAATTGGAACCACTGTAGTACCTTATAATTTCTTTATTCATTCAACGGCAGTACATGAACGTTTTAATGGTATCAGAGAACTTAAGTTTGCACGTTGGGATACAATCATTTCAATTACAGTAGGCGGTATTATTTCAGCTGCTATCTTGATTGCTGCTGCCACTTTAATACAAGGCGATGACGTCAAAAGTGTTATTCAACTTTCTGGCCCACTCAAACCTGTGTTAGGAGACGCAGCACCATTTGCAATTAGCATTGGACTGTTCGCAGCAGGACTTTCATCAGCAATTGCCTCGCCTACTGGTGCAGCTGCTACAATTAGTAGTTTATTAGGTTGGAAAGGTGGAATGGAAAGCAAAAAATATAAAGCTGTTTTCACGGTGATTATACTCGTTGGTATAACTACCTCTGCACTTGGATTTGAGCCATTGGAAGTATTATTAATAGCACAAGCACTAAATGGTATTATATTACCTATTGTAGCTATACTTATCTTTATTATTATCAACAAGCAAAATCTCATGGGACGATTTGCGAATACGATTTGGCTCAATATCATCGGACTCATTGTAGTATTAATCGTCACTTTTCTAGGATTTTATAGTTTAATTGATGCAATCACGAGTTTTATTTCTTAAAAATAAAGGGACGTATAGTGTTCAGTTAAAATAACTGAACACTATACGTCCTCTATTGATATCCATTACATTAAGCGTTTCTTACTAAATTTATTATATACCCATCTAATTAATAATGCTGCACTAATAAATAACCCAATATAACCAAATGTTTTAAATACAAAGTTCACGAGATCCACAAACCCAATGAAACTTAAGATAAAGGCTACAATTAATGAAATCGTTAATAGCGTCACATAGCCCTTACTACTTGGCTGTGTAAACCTACTTAAAAATGGATACAGCATACCAATACAACTATTAAAGATA
>NZ_BMCF01000005.1:123282-199862 GCF_014635045.1 Staphylococcus nepalensis
TTATCATATTCTAAAGTTTGTCTTTTATTAAAAAAAGTTTTTTTATTAATTCGTTAAAATAAGCTTTATAATATTCACTTTCATAGTGTGAGAAAGAGAACCCAAATGGGTGATTTTTACAAGAGTACAAATTGTTTTCAGTCAAATCAATAATTTGTGCATTAGGATAGTTTGAAACAAAAATATTATCTAATTTTTCCCAAAAATAATTATTTCTTTTTATTAGTTGAATTGTACCAAATTCCTTCAACTCCCCATTTTCATAAAACTTTTCTGATAAACGCCCCCTATTTAATATAATATTTGATTCTGGTATAATTTTCGTTACTTTGTCCATAAATTCATGTAGTGATTCACTCCATTTTTCTAACATTCCCTCTTCTGTAATAAAACGATATTGATCCCACTCTTTTACATATCCTGCCAAAGCATTATTTTCTTTTATTAAATAATTATATGTTATTTCACTGCCATTATTTAATACTAATGGTTTTAATAAAGCATCTGCGTATAAATCAACAACAAGAACTTGAGCGTTTGAAGCTGCTAAATCTTCAAAAAACGTTTTAGCCATATCTCTATAAATATGGGGGAATTCATTGTGATCTCTATATTGATCTATTAATTCCATAGGTGCACTCTTTGAATTTATGGAATCCAACCTACTATGAAATTGAGTGAATACACATTCCAAATACATTTTATATTCCGGGTTAAAATATTTTTTAGTATTTAAAGCATTTCTAGAAAAACAAGTCCCTAAAACTGCTACTTTTGGTAGAGCATTATTTTTCTTTTTTATAACCTGCTTCAAGTACATACTTAACGCGTTACGTCCATTGACATAAAATTTCCCGTCTAAATAACTATTAATTTCAAAAGACCCTAGTTCTTGTATTATTTTTTTTTCAACAGTTATAAATTTTGCATTTTCAAATGAAGAACCAACCAATATGTCTATATTGTCTTCAGACTTCACATAAAATTTTTCTATAATTTTAAAATCTACCGTCACCTTCTTATTGTGTATTTTGAAAGAAGAATATTCCTCGTAGTTGAAAACATTAGCTTGCCTTGATCGAATCGCAAAATATAAATTATAATCACTCATATCCTGTTCAAATTCAATTTCACAAAAGCTCCCAATAATTTTTAATCCTTTCAAAGGGATTATTTCTAAATTAAAAATTTTTCTATAAATAAAAACATTTCTTTTTTGATTGAACGTTATTGACTTTTTCATTAGTATGTCTTTGTTTTTTTCAAAAAAAGAGTTAAGATTGATGAAACTCGTGGCCGTATTCTTATTATCGTCTTTAATAAAAGCTTGAATCTTCCATTGCTGATTTATAATTGGATTTGATTCTATTATTGAGGTTACATCTCTTATTTTTATATACTTTTCATTAGTAATAAAATGTTTTGAAGAAGCAAAATCGGTATTTTCTACAATTCTTGAAAGATAAAACTTTAAATCATAATCACTTAAGATATTTAATTTTTCATTATTTAATTCGCATGTGTACAATATTTCTTTTTGTTTAACTAATATATACAAATATTTTTCTTCTGAATAGACATGAATATTATATAGAGAATTAACGTCTGTTATTATTTCATTAATTTTATTTAAACTGTGAATATGTATACATATCTTTAAATCACTAATAATCCCATTTTGAAATGACTTGATTAAATTCAGTTTAATTCCCTCAATACTATAATAAAAATTTAAATTTATTCTTTGCGAAAAAATTCCTATTTTATCTATAAATTCAAATTTAATATCATCGATATCTTTTATATTTTGAAATAATAAATCACCTTTATCTACCTTAAAAAAAGATTCCAAATAGCCTACCTCACTTCAGGTTTTTTATAATATTTATAGTTTTTTGTCTTATATTTTGTTTTACTTCAAATAATTTTTCATACGAATCTCGATACCTAGTTATTAAATGAAAATTATTTTGTTTTACTTCTTCTAATGCATTTTTTAAATCATCTAAATTTGTAACTATTTGTCCAATATCACTATATTTAATTTGAGTTGAAGGAACATGATGCGAAGCATATTTATTATATTGATAAAATATAACGTTTTTTTGTTGGAACAAGAAATCTACAGCTACAGAAGAAAAATCAGTTATTAAAAATTTAGATTGAGCAATCATATCTGCTATTTCTACTTTATCTGTAGATAAAAATTCTATTTCCTTAATATTACTTTCTAAATAACTAACATATTTTTCAAATTGGGGATGCATTAATACTTTCAAACTCAAACCGTTTTCTTTCAAAAATTTAATTATTGATGGATCACTTATCATTTCTAATAATTTTTTATAATAATTACTTTCTAAGAATTGTTCTGTAGATAAATTTTGTAATCCACGTTGCCACGTAGGCATAAATAATACTCCTTTACTATCAGCTATATTCACAGAATTCTCAACTAAATTGTCATGTCGCGACATGCCAGTTATTAGAACTTCATTATCATTATAACCTAATGTTTCTTTTATTATTTCTTTTTCATAAACGCTATTCGCAGTAATATAATCTATCCAATAATTTTTTTTACTTAAGTAGGGTGAAATATTATGGATAATCATACCGTGTTGAATTGAAATCACTTTCTTTTTCAATAATTCTTTTTCGTATATTTTTTTATATAGTTTAGCGTCAAATGGCAACATAGTTTCTTCAATAGTAAATGATGTTATATAATTACTTGCAATTAACATAAATAATTTATGTTTAAAAGATCCGAAGTGTATAAATTCTCCAAAGCGTCCAACTTTTTGTTTAGCCTGTTTTGCATCCTCGTCAATGATGTAATATGATTTTATGTTTTTTTCATTTTTGTTTATATATTCAAATAAAAAGTATGAGTTGTCAGAAGCACTGTTTTTTCGTTCCGATATCAACCATATAGGCTTTATATATATAAATTTATAAATTTTAGAAATGATTTTCAATAAATCTTTTTCAAGTATATGTAGCAAGGCTCTACACTTTAGTCTTGCATTTCTAAATTTTTGAGTTTTTCTCCATGCTCGTGAACTTCTAACATTAAATGAAGTGTCCTCAATTTCTTTAGTCATTTGTTGTTCTATATGATACCAATATCGTCTACTTCTATATAACATTAATGATGTTAGAGCTTCATCATAATATTCATTAAATATTAAACCGTAAAACAAATATAGTGGAGTATTTTTTCTGTTTGTTAAACTTTTATAGGTTTTAAATTTTTCTTTTATTAAGTACATATATTCTAACTGTTTATTTTTTCTTATCTCTTTTTCAAAAACTTTATTATCTATTAAAAAATCTAAAAGTTTTATTAAATCATGCTCTGTTTCAAAAATAGCTTTCATAGTATTTAAAGAATTGGATTTAAAAAATTCAATAGCGAAATCAATAATATCTTTTTTATATTTTTTATTATTTAAATTATTGCCAATATAATAAGAAGACATATACCCCTTACTTTTAGTATATGTGATATTTTTAAAATAACTTTCCATACTTAATGTAATGCCTTCCGCTGTATTAGGGACTAGAACAGTAGAGAAAATTTCTCTATAGTTATCAAATGTATATCTGTTGTTAGAGATATTGTTTATGTTCCGTAAACTCCATTGAACAATTTTTATCTTTTTATTTTTTATTTCTTCTATTCCTTTTTGAATTTGTTTTTGTTTTATTAAAAAATTGGGATTAGCAAATAATATAAAATCGTAATTAGAAGTTTCGAAATTTTCAATGTATTCATAATTGTCGTCAACAACAATCACTCGATCAAAGTAGCTATTATTTTTCATTAATTCAAAATTATCCGCGTTCATATTTCTCATTTTGAATAAAACTAACATTATTTTCATTTTTGTCCACCTCCTATAAGATTCTTAAAAATTGAAAATATTTTATACAATTTATAGCTTTTGCTAAGTTTAAAATTATTAATTTCAGTCACTTTACTTTTAAGTTCTAATCCATTATAAAAGTATTTCCTTCTTGCTTGTAATAAAGCAGAATAAGATATAGCTAGGTAGTAATCTTTATTTGAAATCATTTTTATAATTGGCATCTCATTGTGCATATACATTTCAATAATATTAGGGTTATATTCTTTAATGATTTGGTTTATTTCTTTAAAAATTTTCACTTTTTCATTATTGGTCAATAGTTCAAATTCATCGTCTAAAATTTTCCAGAAAAGGGATCTTAATACATTAATTCTAAAAAAATGAAGTTGTTCTGCATTATAATTTTTATAACAAATATAATAGGCATTTATATCGTTATTTATAGAGTCTAAGACATCTTGATGAGTTAAAGATTTATTTTCTCCTACGTCTCTGTTTCTGTAATAATATACAATAAAAGGGATATATGAAAATGAGGTAGCTTTTGTATATAATAATGTGTCGACTAATTTATCTTCTCCGTTCCTCATATTTTCTACAAATTTGATATTGTTATTTATATAAAATGATTTTCTAATCAATTTCAACACCACACCAACTTTTACTTGAGCAAAAAATGGCGTTAACATTAAATTTGTATTTATATAAGTTTTATTCATTTTATACTCTCTGAAGGTAACATGTTGGAATGTAGAGCCGTCTTCATTAAACGACAACATTTTCCCCATGATAAAATCATCACTAGGTCTAATCTCTTTCAGCAAGGTTTCATAAGCATAAACATCTAAAACATCATCTGGATCCATAAAATGAATAAATTCCCCAGTTGAAAACTCTACTCCAATATTTCTTGGTTTTCCAGGTGAACCTTGGTTTTTCATTAATCTATGATATTTAAAATTCGTGAACTTTGTTTGATAGCATAAAATTTTTTCTTTACTACTATCTGTTGAACAATCATCAATTAATATTACTTCAATATTTTCTTCTCCAATGCTTTGATCCAATATTGAATCAAGGCAATCTTCAATGTAATCTTCAACATTAAAAACTGGAAGTATTACTGAAATTAGCATAATTTTTCTCCTTTAATATGTATTTAGATTTTATTTTTTAATTTTCATTAATTTTTTAAATACTCTTAAAAATAACGAAGAACTTCTGATTTTTAAAGGATATGAAAGATTTTCGTCTTTAATAACTAAATTAATCCCTGTTAATAATTCAATAAACGATACTTTAGCAGAAAAAATGGTTCGGCTAAAATCTTGTACTTTAATCCCTAATATATCTAATTTCTTCTTTTCATAGATATTAACTTTATTATAAATTTGGTTTCGTCTATGAGTATAAACTTCAGCTTGCTCAGATACACCATAAGATTCATGTGAAAACGAAAACACCATTTCTTTATCTTTAATTGAATATTTATGAATATAGCATTTTATTTTTTTAAAATATTTATAATAAGGAAATTCTACACCCTTGATGTTATATAAAACCCACTTGTAACTATTAGGCACTTTTAATTCATTAATTATCCCAATGTCAATATATTTAAATAAAGAAAAAGTTTCTAATTCAAATAATTGATTACCTTTTATAAATTTATAATTTATAATTTTTTCATTTTGTTCTACCATATAATTTAAGTAGTGATTTAAAATAAGATATTGTATATATTTAATCACTTCACCATATCTTTTAATTGAATATGTTATAAGTGGTTTGTAATTATTAATTATATGTGGAGCGTATCTACTTTTAAAATTCCAAGCAACTTTGCTTAAAGAACTATTTTCGTTTCTATCATACAAATAACTTACATTTTTTACTAATCCATACTTTTTTTTATCTAAAAGCAGCATATTAATAAATTTTGCGTCTTCCCAATAATTTACTTGTTCATCAAATAGGTATAAGTTCATGTTAAATATCTTAGACTTAAATACCATGCCGCCTATGTGATATTGGATATATTTAAAATCATTTAAGATATTAATTATTTTTTTGTTTGTATAAAAACGGTAATTTAAACTTTGTTCATAAATCTTATTATCCTTTACAAGTTTTATTGGGGTTGAAATAATCTCTACATTATTATATTTGTTAAAAAAGGATAAAACTTCCTCGAAAAAATTTTTGCTTAAACCATCAGAATCATCCACAAAGGTAACAAACTTCGAATTTTCACTTAAGTTTCTTATACCTGTGTTACGAGCTGCACTAACACCAGCATTAGGTTGACTGATTATTTTCACTTGTGAATTATAACTATATTTTTCTAAAGTTTTCAAAGTATTATCGGTACTGCCGTCATTAACTACTATAATCTCATCAGAGGTGTGTAATAATTTCTTCAAAATATTATTCAACGTTTTCTCAATACTTTTTTCACTATTATGGGTTGGTATAATTACAGAAAACAAATATATCTACTCCTGTTAAATGAATTGTTTTTTATTTTTTAATTCACAATTTTAATGTCTTTATAAACTCTTTTATATCTTCTGACATTTCTTCATCATTTAGTGCAAATTGTATAGTTGTTTTTACAAAACCTAACTTTTCTCCCACGTCATAACGCTCCCCTTTAAAATCGAAAGCGTATACACAATCATCATTGTTTAAATGTTCAATAGCATCAGTAAGTTGAATTTCCCCGCCTGTACCTATTTCTTGTTTTTCTAGATAATCAAATATTTCAGGAGTTAATACATACCTGCCCATGATGGCTAAGTTAGAAGGAGCAGTGCCTTCCTCAGGTTTTTCTACAAATTTTCTCACACTAAATAATCCGCTCTCAGAGTCTAGTGGATCAACGATACCATATCTATGTGTTTCTTTTTGATCAACTTTTTGTACACCAATAATAGACTTTCCAGTTTTTTCATATTGATCTACTAACTGTTTAATTGCAGGATTCTTAGACTGTACTATGTCATCACCTAACAAAACAGCAAATGGTTCAACACCTATAAATTGTTTAGCTGTCCATATCGCATGACCTAAACCTTTTTGTGCTTTTTGTCTTACGTAAAACATATTTGCTAAATTACTCGGATATTGTACTTTATCTAGTAAATCATATTTAACTTTTTCTTCCAATTTCATTTCTAATTCCTTTTGATTATCAAAATGGTCTTCTATCGCTCTTTTATGTTTACCAGTCACAATAATAATATCTTCAATTCCTGCTGCCACTGCTTCTTCAACTATATATTGTATCGTCGGTTTATCTAGTATAGGTAACATTTCTTTAGGCATCGCCTTTGTTGCTGGTAAAAATCGTGTTCCCAATCCTGCTGCTGGTATAATTGCTTTTCTAATCTTCATAATTAATTCTCCCTTAAAACTTTTGAATTCCCATTTCAAAATATATTATTAAGTAGTGCTAAATTGTAATTTTAAATACTAAAGTATTAATAATTAATATTTGAAAAAACACATTGCTTATATTATAACAAAATTAGAAAATATTAATATAGAACTTTACTCTTTTATTTATTTTTTTAAAAACATATATAAAAATTATATCAATTGTATTATCTAAATAGTTTATTTGAAAAGTTATATTTTTCATTTTATTACAAAAACAGTTAAAACGTTTAATAGTATTATGTACACAAACAATATTTAAATAATAAGTTTTAATATATTTATCGCTTATATAACTTAATTTAACTTTACATTTTCTAAATGTTCTTACGGAGCTAAAATCTAATTACTACAATTAATATGCCCCTTTTAAAATAAAAACTTAAAAAACAAAGACTTTATAAAAAGCTTTTATGATTAAGAAAGTGATATAGGTATTGGATATTTGATGATTTATTAAATAATATGAATAGTGTAAGATGCTTTACAAAACATAAATAAAGGACGTATAGATCAGTCAGTTAAAATAACTGAACACTATACGTCCTCTATTGATATCCATTACATTAAGCGTTTCTTACTAAATTTATTATATACCCATCTAATTAATAATGCTGCACTAATAAATAACCCAATATAACCAAATGTTTTAAATACAAAGTTCACGAGGTCCACAAATCCAATGAAACTTAAGATAAAGGCTACAATTAATGAAATCGTTAATAGCGTCACATAGCCCTTACTACTTGGCTGTGTAAACCTACTTAAAAATGGATACAGCATACCAATACAACTATTAAAGATAACACCTATCATCACTGCAGACATAAATATACCAATATAGGGGTGAATATCGTTTGCTAATAATAACGTTGGAATATCTACGCTATTGGCATTTTGAATATTTGCCATCAAACCGCAAGTCATGATTAATAACAAGATACTAAATGAAAGGCCGCCATAAAATGCGCCTCTACGTGCTGTTTTATGACTGATTGAATCGCTCCCCACTATCGTTAAAAAGCTGAAGCTGTTTCCAATTATCAACCCGCCATATACAATAGCATCCCACCACCATAACGAACTAGACGTTTTAGATGGTTTAATATATTGTTCTACGTCTGAAAACGGGATAGTTGGGTTAATGATATTATAGCCAGCGATAATCAATACCGCGATAACTAAAAAAGGTGTAACAATGCTGAGTATGGTCATAATCTTATTAAATTTAAGTTGTAACACAACGAACAATAAAATAACTATACCTAAAGAGCCGGTCCATACCGGGAGACCAAAGCCTTGATATAAAGCAGATCCTCCGCCTGCAACCATAACTACGGTTAATCCAAATAAAAAGAAAATCGTTAAATAATCAATGATTTTCCCCACATATTTACCAAAAATACTATTTAATGAAATTTCATATGTATTCGCATCTAATCGATAACCAATCTTTGAAATTTGTCTAGTTGCAAACGTCACGATAATCCCTGTGAAAATCACAGCAATGTACGCATAGTTACCATGATTAACGAAAAATTGTAATAGTTCTTGGCCTGTAGTAAACCCAGCGCCTACTATAAAACTAAGATAAGCTAGCGCAGTCTTAACTGCAGCTTTATTATCTTTACTCATTTATCATACATCCCCTTTAAATTTGATTAAATTATACTACTTATTAATTTTTCAATGTAAGCTTAACCATTATTAAAAATAATTAATCACTACCTACGAGGACAAACGTTAAAAGATAGTGCCATATCAAAATCTAAAATAAATAAGGGCAAGACAGAAACCCTTTTTTTACAAAGGTTTCATTGTCCCGCCCCAGCAAGCATGATGAGGGTTAAAAAATGAAGTCAGTACGTTTCCAATCCAATCATATACTGTTAACATCATATAAAAGGCTATGCGTTTTATTTATTTCAGCCTCTTAAACAATAATTACGTGTTTTTAAATAGCGCCTGTCTCTTCTAGATTTTTTTCTTTTGTTTCTGGCGCCATACTCAATGATAGTATAAAACCAATAAATAATAGTGCTGAAGAAATATACATGGTTATACTTAGCCCATAATTTGCTAAAATCATAGGGAAGAAAAATGTACTTAAAGTAGAAGCTAATCAGCTTACTGTAGTAGTAACCCCCCGCCGGTGCTTCGTACATGCGTTGGGAATAATTCATATGGATCAATCCATTGATGGCTCCCCACTGCTGTATTGAAAATGCCATATATAATAAATAGTACAAGTATAATTAAAAATGAAGTATTTCCTTCCGATACTATACCTAATGATAACAAAGCTAGCGCAGTAATCAAGAAGGGTTATATTAAAGTTGGTCTTCGGCCATATTTCTCCACTAAGTAAAGTGCAGGGAAAACGCCTATCAAATAAAACATATTGATAACTGCAGATCCTAAGTATTTTAGCGATCCTTCATGAAATCCAAATTGTGATAATATTTCCGGTATATAAGTTCCAATAGCAAATGTAGTCATACCTTGTAATGACCAAAATATAGAAACAAAAACTAAGCTACTTATCTCTGATAACGTCTAGAAAATAAGTAGCTTAAAATATTGCATTTTTATTCAATTATCATTTTAAAAGTTCAGAGTACTGCAGGTTAATGATACGCGCTTTACTTCAGTTCGTTTAAAAGGTCTCAACGTCTGTAAATTGTGATAAGTAAAGTTGCTTATAGGGACCTTCATGTTGCATGAGTGCCTCATGGCTGCCTTCTTCTAATATCTGACCGTCTTTAATAAAGATAATACGGTCAACATCTTTAATCGTTGATAAACGATGAGCAATAATTAAAGATGTTCTATGTTCAGAAAGTTTTTTAAATGCTTTTTGTATCTTGTTTTCTGTTTCAATATCAAGCGCACTCGTCGCTTCATCTAAAATAATAATAGAGGGGTCTTTTAAAAACATTCTCGCAATCGATATACGTTGCTTTTGTCCGCCTGATAATTTTGTACCTCTTTCTCCTACGAGCGTATCAAGCCCAAATGGCAATTCATTGATAAAGTTTTCCAGTTGGGCGTGTCGGATTGCTTCCCATATTTGTGCTTCATCAGCCTCTAAATGTCCATATACAATATTGTCTCTTAACGTGCCAGAAAATAAGAATACATCTTGCTGAACCACACCTATTTCTGAACGCAGAGATGCTAACCGAATAGATTGAATGCTTTGACCGTCAAATAAAATATCTCCTTCATCTACTTCGTAAAATCGAGGTAATAATGAACTAATCGTTGTCTTACCGCTGCCACTTGGTCCTACTAACGCAATTTTTTCACCTTGATAAATTGTTAAATTCATTTTATTTAGAATAGGTGTTTCTCCATAGCCAAATGATACATCCTTATATTGAATTGTTTTAGGTTTAGAAGGCATCTTGATAGCCTGCGGGTCGTCTTGTATTTCTGGGTCTATCGCCAAGATTTCTCTGAAATTATTGAACCCTGCAATGGCTTTTGGAAATAGCTCAATAATCATATTAATTTGTTCTAAAGGTTTAAATAAAACATTCGTAATCATAATAAATGCAACGATGCCCCCATAGCTCAAGTCACCATGCAATACGAAGTAACTGCCAACGATTAATACAATAACCAGTGTTAATTTTTGAGCAATGTGGCTAATCGTAACGTTCCATGACATATAATTATAAGCTTTTAATTTTGTGGCTCTAAAGTCATCATTAATACGATTAAATTTTTGTTGTTCGTGGCGCTCATTAGTGAATGCTTGAACTAATCTAATACCACCAACATTATCCGCTATTAATTCATTAAAACGGGATACATTCGCAAATAGTCCTTTAAACGCACGAGACATTTTTTGATTGAAATATATCGCTAATATAAAAACAATTGGCACTACACAGAATGTAATCAATGCTAATTTCACATCAATTGTCAACATAATGATAAATGCACCAATCAATGTCATAATAGATAAAAAGATATCCTCGGGGCCATGATGCGCCGCTTCTCCAATATCCATTAAATCATTGGTTAAGCGACCAATTAATTTCCCAGATTTTTGGTTATCAAAATACTTAAAGTTTAGTTTTTGAATATGACTATATAAATCATTACGCATATCACGTTCTATATTTGTACCTAACTTATGCCCCCAATAGGTTACAACAAACTTAAGTACTGATGCAATAGCAAAAACACCTAATAAAACCAACCCAAAAATCACAATGAGATTCCAATGATTTGTAGGTAACAAACGGTCTATATAAATACTTGTAATAAGTGGAAAAATTAATTCCAATAAACCTACTACAATAGCAGAACCAAAATCTATAAAAAACAACCCTTTATACGGCTTATAGTAATTCAAAAAAGCTTTCACAACATCCCACCTACTTTTAAATTTATAAACATTCATATGAAGTATATTATGGATTAAATGATAATTATTATCAATGAAATTTATTAAAATTTTATAAATGTGTAAAATCAAATATTCATACATTTTAAAAAACATTATATACGTTATACCAACCAAAAATAAAATAAGAGTGGCACAGACACCAAATATTCTAATTTGGTGACCAATACCACTCATATAAAAACATACCTTTATTATAAATAAACGACAATACTTTTACTTAAGAATGCACAATCATAGATTAACACGACTTTTATACACCAGAATAGGATGAAAATCCGCCGTCTACAGGTACTACAATACCAGTTACAAAACCACTCATATCATGATCCATTAACCAGTATAATGTGCCTAAGATGTCTTCAGGAACACCAAATCGATCCATTGGTGTTTGTGAAAGAATTTTTTGAGCACGTTCTGAATATGAACCATCTTCATTTCTGAGCAATGCTTTATTTTGATTTGTTTCGAAAAATCCTGGCGCAATCGCATTGACGCGTATTTGTCCCGCGAAATATGTGCTTAACCACTGTGTGAAGTTACTTACAGAAGCTTTTGCACCACTATACGCTGGAATTTTCGTCAACGGTGTAAATGCATTCATAGAAGAAATATTGATAATCGTGCCTTTTTCTGATGCCACTACATCTTTACCAAATACTTGTGATGGTAAAAATGTACCTGTATAGTTCAATTTAAAGACTTTGTCTATACCATCTTCTGTAAGGTCAAAGAATGTTTTATCACCTGCTTGATCATACATTTCATCATTTGTGGTCGCATCAGGATGATTTCCGCCTGCACCATTAATCAAAATAGTAATCGCACCAAATTGATCATTGTATGTTTGTTTTGCTTTCTCTAAAGCTTCTTTGTCTAACACGTCTGCTACTAAAGCGACCGTTTGTTGTCTATTTTGATCAATTTCGTCTTGTAATTGTACAATCTTATCTTCAGAGCGGCCTAATATACCTACATTCGCACCTTTTTCTACAAGTGCTTTTACAAATGTAGCGCCGATGACTCCCGTTGCCCCTGTAATAACAACATTCACATCTTTAAATTGTGTTGCCATTATTTTCTCACTCCTTCAATTAATCCATTTATATATGTGGCACCTAGTGCTCTATCGAATAATCCATAACCAGCCTTACCTGTTTCTCCCCAAATCATGCGTCCGTGATCTGGTCTGATTGTGCCTTTAAAATCAATATCTCTTAATGCTTCTGCTATCGCTTTCATATCTATAGAACCATTTTTGGATAAATGACCTGTTTCAACGAAAGAATATTCATCTAAACGTTTAACATTACGCATGTGTACAAAATGAATATGGTCGCCAAATGTTCGAATCATACTCGGTAAATCATTTTCTGCTAATGAACCTAATGACCCAGTACAGAAACAAATGCCGTTATGCGTATCATTATTAATTGATAATAGGCGTTCATAACTTTCCTTATTCTTTATGATACGTGGGATACCGAATATAGCCCAAGGCGGATCGTCCGGATGAATCGCCAGATCAACGTCATGTTCTATCGCAGTTGGCAACACAGCATCTAAGAAATATTTCAAGTTATCCCATAACTGTTCATCTGATGTTTCACGATATGCTGAAATAAGATGATTCATCTCTTTACGTGAGTAACTTTCGTCCCAACCTGGTAAATTTAAATTAGTTGTTAATGGGTCAATATCTTTAATTTGATCGTGGTTATAAATTAATGTATTTGAACCATCTGGCAACTCATAATCTAATTGTGAACGCGTCCAATCGAACACGGGCATAAAGTTGTAAGTCACTGTTTTAATACCATTTTCAGCAAGATTAATGAGCGAAGTCTTATAATTTTCAATTAATTCATCGCGCTTTTCTGTACCTAATTTGATTTCTTCACTTACAGGTAAACTTTCTACAACTTCAAATTTCAAACCTGCATCTTCAATCGATTGTTTTAATGCTGCAATTCTCTCTTTAGTCCAAACCTCTCCAACAGGAATGTCATAAATAGCTGAAACAATGTGTTTCATATCTGGAATTTGTCTAATGTTATTTAATGTTACTGGGTCATCTTCTCCATACCAACGAAATGATAATTCCATCATTATACCTCCTCAACGCCTTCAATTTTAAATAAGTTTACTGCATTGTTATAACAAATATCTTTCAATATTTTAGTTATTGTGTCATCTGACAGTTGAATTTCACCTTTTTCAATCTTATCTCCTAAGAAATTGCATAAAATTCTTCTGAAATACTCATGTCGTGTATATGAGATCATGCTGCGTGAATCAGTGAGCATACCAACAAATTTAGATAATAAACCAACGTTAGCGTAATCTACTAAATGTTGTTCCATACCTTCTTTAGTGTCGTTAAACCACCATGCTGCACCAAGTTGAACCTTATGACTGCTATTTGTAAAGTTACCTGCTGTTGCTTGAACCATTAAATGGTCATTTCCATTATTAGGATAAATAATCGTATCCGATAAAGCTTGGTTTTGTTCAAGATGATCAAGTAATGCATTTAATTTTTTGGCGCTTAGTTGTTCACCTACACTGTCAAAACCGCTATCTGGCCCTGTAATACCAAACATATTCGAATTATTATTTCTTGTTGGTCCAAGGTGGAATTGTACAACCCAACCTAACTCTTCATATACTTTACTAATTTCAGTTAAAATATAACCTGCTAATTCATATTGTTCTGTTTCAGATACTTGCTCGCCACGTTTTAATGCATCATATACCGCATTAGCATCTTTAGCAGATGCTGTAACTAATGGCGTCTTTTCAAAACTTTGATCAGAACTACGTGCACCTTGTCTATCAAAATAATGAACACGTGCTTTTAATGCGTCAATATAAGTACTTAAATCTTTAATATCACAATCTGTTGTTTCATCTAGTTGATTAATTTTTGTATTAATAGAATCTTGATTTAAGAAAACATAACTATCTGGTCTAAAAGTAGGTATAACTTTAAACGTCACCTTGTCGTCTTCATTTAGCAACTTATGATATTTCAAATCATCGCATGGATCATCTGTGGTACAAACGACTTTAACGTTACTTTGTTTAATTAAACTTTGCGGCGTGTGTGAAGGTTTTGCCAGTTTTTTATTAAGTGATTTGTACAATTTTTTGACGTTCACTTTATCCAAATCTGTGTCTTCGTCGAAATAACGTTTTAGCTCAAGTGCACACCAATGATACATTGGGTTCACAATAGCGTAAGGTAACATATGCATAAATGCTTTGAATTTATCAAAATCATCAACAGTACCTGTAATGAATGCCTCTTCAATGCCATAAGCTCTCATTAAACGCCATTTATAATGGTCGCCACCTAGCCATAATTGTGTGATATTGTCGTAATTTTTATTTTCATAAATTTCTTTCGAATCTAGATGACAGTGAAAATCATAAATAGGTAAATCTTTAACTTTTTGGTATAACTTAACTGCTGTTTTATTATTTAATAAAAAATTGTCATTAATTAAAGTCATAACTTTGCCCCTTTTCTATAATCCTAATAATTTTGGAAGGAATAATGATAATTGTGGAATAAATGTGATAATAAGCATTAAAATAATTAGTGCTCCAAAATAAGGAACTAAATATTTAAATACTAATTCTACACGAACGCCACCTACGCTTGCTCCCACAAACAGTGCACTACCCACAGGTGGTGTGATATTACCAATACATAAATTGAAAGCAATAATAATACCAAAATGTATTGGGTCAAGTCCTAACACTTCTGAAATCGGTAAGAAGATTGGTGTAAATATAAGTACAGCTGGCGTGATGTCCATAAATGTACCAATCACTAATAAAATAACGTTGATTAATAATAGAAGTGCAATCGGATTGTCTGTCATTGAAATAATACCGTTAGATATTGCTTCTGGTAGTCCTGTATAACTCATAACAAGTGAAAACAATGCAGAAGCGGTTATTAAAAATAAAATCATACCGCTAATTTCTGCTGTTTCTTTGATAACATTTGAAAGTTGCTTTATTTTCAAACTCTTATAAATAAGCGACAACACTACAGAATATAAAACTGCTACTGCAGCGCCTTCCGTAGCTGTAAAGATACCAGATACAATACCTCCTATAACAACTACGATTAAAAATAAACTTGGCAACGCATCAAGTGTTAGGAATAATTTATCTTTCCAACTTATTTTTTCTGACACTTTATAGCCTTGTTTTTTTGCCATAAAATAAGCGACAATCATACAAGCAATACCCCATAAAATACCAGGGATATAACCTGCGATAAATAGTGCAGCAATAGATGTACCACCGCTGACTAATGAATATACAATCAATAGCGAACTCGGTGGAATCATTAAACCTGATGGTGCAGATGCAATATTTGCTGCTGCGGAATATTCTTTTTTATAGCCTTGCGTTTTTTCCATCGGGCCCATGATACGTCCCATCGCTGCGGCTGCAGCAACACTTGAACCAGAAATAGAACCAAACAGCATATTCCCCACAATATTGGTATGCGCTAATGAACCCGGTAATCGCCCTACTAAAACTTTAGCAAAATTCACTAATCTAAATGCGATGCCTCCGTTATTCATAATGATGCCTGCTAGTACAAATAGGGGTATGGCTAACATTGTAAAATCATCAATCCCTGTCACCATCCGCTGTGCGGCAGTCACAATTGTGACATCAAATGGCAGTATTAATAATAAAGTGATAATTGAACTTAAAATAATCGAAAGTGCAATAGGCAGCCCCATAATCAGAAAGACGAAGAACGTGATGAACAAAACTAACCCTGCAGTTGTCGTCATAAACCATCACCGCCTTCAACCTCATTACCTTCTTGAACTAATTCCTCTTTGTTCAATAAATTGTAAAATGCATAGAAAATGATAAATATACCCGACACTGGTAACGCACCATACATCAATGCCATCGATAAACCTGTAGATGGCGCGATCTGAGACCAAGTTAATTTCACAACTTCAAATCCGCCCCAGATCATAAGTATAATCGCGACGATAATTAAGATAACGTCTGACATTTTCTCTAAAATAACTTGTGCTTTCTCAGGTAATTTCTCTCTCATAAACACGATAGCAATATGTTGTTTAATTCCAAATACATAACTTGCACTCAATAAGCCAAACCAAATTAACAAGAATCTAACAATCTCTTCACTCGTTGTACTGGGTGTGTTAAATATAAATCGCGTTGCCACTTGATAAATGGATAAAATCACCATTACAAAAAGCGAGATACCTGCCAACGTTAACAGCAATCTATCAATGATTTGCTTTGCTTTCTTCATAGCGTTGTTCCTCCTTCTCGATTAATTTATAATCCTCTTTTGTGTCTGGATTATTTTTAAATTTATCTTGAAGTGGTTTAGAAGTCGCTTTAAATGATGTTTTATCTACATCATGAAATTGCACTCCCATTTTTTCTTTAGCTGTTTTCTTGGCGTTTTTTACTTCCTTATCCCAAATCACTTCATGCTTTTTAGTAGAATAATCAGCAGCCTCTTCTAACCATTTTTGTTGTTGTTTTGTCAAACTGTCGTAGGTTTCTTTATTCATGATTAAAATATCGGGTACGGTTGCATGTTCTGTATAATAATAATTTTTAGCAACTTCACCATGGTTATTAGTCGTTAAGGCTGTTTCATTATTCTCTGCTGCATCAATCACGCCTGACTGCATGGCTGTATAAACTTCGCCAAAATCCATTGGCGTAGGCGTGCCACCTAATGACTTGATTAAATCAACACTTGTTTTCCCTGGTTGAACTCGTACCTTCAACCCTTTCAAGTCTGTGTTGTCTTTAATTTTTTTATCTTTGGTATAAATATTACGCATACCTGCATCATAATAAGTGATACCTAAAAACCCTTGATCATCTGTGGATTTAAAAAACGCATCTTGTACGTTCTTCTGCTTCATCACATGGCGATAATTATCTTCAGATTCAAATAAATATGGCATATTAAATAGTGAGTATGTCGGTGAAAAGCTTTCGAGTGCGCCTGCTGATACTTTTGTCATTTGTATAGCATTGGTTTGGGTCATTTCAATCGCTTCACGTTCGCTGCCGAGTTGGCCGTTGGGGTATATATTCACTTTAATTTGACCATGTGACTTTTTTTCTAATCTCTCTTTAAATATCTTTAATGATTTATGCACAGGATGCTCAGTTGGTTGATTATGTGCTAACATAATTTCTTTTTGCTTATCTTTAGCTTTAACATCCCCATTTGTTAATATCATCGATGCCATCCCAATCATAAAGAATGCGCTTACAAGTAGAAATAAAATTTTTTTCATAAAGATAATGCCCCTTGTATTGCAATTTTTATCGTTTTAACGCTCCAAAATGTGTTGATAAATTAAACACATCACTTTCTTGTACGTTGAGTGCATCTTCATTTGTCGTATGCTGTAGGACTGAACATTTCGTTGCAAAGTCAACCGTTTCTCCTAGTTGCCACCCTTTATTCAATCCATGTAAAACACCCGCCATAAATGCGTCTCCTGCGCCAATACGGTTTAATACAGTATATGCATATGCTTGACTTTCGATATAATCGTCCTTTGTAAGGATAATACCTTGTAAGGTACTTTGTTCAATATTTCTATTACTTGAAGCCATCAACGCAATATCATATTGCGATTGAATCGTCTTTGCACAAGTTTTCATATCGTCATCTAAAGCATTGGTTTCAAGCAAATGTGTAGCATCCTTTTTCCCAAAAAATAGTACATCAACTAAAGGTAAAATTGACTTAATAACTGGAACTGCTTCTTCTTTATCCCACAAATTGCTTCTAAAATTAATATCAAATACGATTTTAACGCCCTTTTCTTTCAAATGTGCTAATACATCAACAATCTGACGACGTATCGTTTTATTTACAGCTAATGTAATACCTGTAAATACAAAATAGTCACCATTTTGAGCGTTAATATCATTCATGACACTGGCACCATGTTCAGCGAATGTTGAATATTCCCTATCGTAAATGACTTTACCACTGCGAAAACCAAAACTTTCTTCCATATAATAAGTGCCTACCCGGCCGTTATTATATTTGATAAATGATGTTCCCACACGTGTTTGAAACATTTTTTGCAAAGCTAAGTGACCAAGTGCATGATTAGGTAATACCGTTAATATTTCAGTAGGATGACCAAATTGTGCTAACGTTACAAGTGCGTTTAATTCTGCGCCACCCACGTTTACTTTAAACGTGCCTGCGTCTTTCAACTGTTCGTAATCAGGTGGCGTATAACGTAACAACACTTCACCAAACCCATAAACTGTCATTGTTATACCTCGCTTTTTATTTCTGAAATATAGCTTTCTAGAGCTTCTTTACCTTCTTGTTGATAAATTTTTGTGATTTCACTACCTATGCCCACTGCAAAACTTCCAGCATCTAACCATTCTTTGTGATTCGCTTTTCCTACGCCACCCGTCGGTACAATTTCAATTTGTGGTAACGGCCCTTTAAAATCTTTAATAGACTTAGGCGTAAATTGAGTAGCAGGGAATAATTTAAGCACTTTGCACCCATATCTTAATGATTCGACCATTTCTTTGACTGTCATACATCCAGGAATATATGGTACATCATACAAATTGGCAATTTTAGCTGTTTCTTTATCAAAACTAGGGCTTACAATAAATTTTGCCCCGTTTAAAATAGCAGTCCGCGCAGAAACACTATCTAATACTGTACCAGCGCCTATCAATGCGTCTTCTCTTTTTGATAATTTAGCTATTATGTCCATAGCATTAGGCGTCGTTAATGTTACTTCGATAATATGAAGCCCCTTATCTATAATTGTATGCGCAATATCCAAAAACGATGCTGCATCATCCGTGCGCATCACGGCAATATGCTGACCTTGTTGAATTTCTTTCATTGTGTTAATTGAATCCATCTCTTCAACCCCTCATAATTATATGATTTACAATACTATTTCAAAATAACAACGTTGTTATTATCATACAAAAAAATATTGTAATGCTTATCTCTATGGTATAATTAATTCGAATTTAAATCAATCAATTTCAAGGAGAAATTTTATGGCTGTAACTTTAAAAGACGTTGCTGAAGCCTGTGGAGTCAGTTATTCCACAGTTAGTAAAGCACTTAAAAATTCTCATCTCGTTAAACCCAAAACAAAAAGCATGATTCAGCAAAAAGCACTCGAAATGAATTATATCCCTAATCATTCAGCAAGAGCACTCGTATCTAAGAAAAGTGGCACAATTGGATTAATATGGCCTTCTGTTGATCGTGTAGCAGTTACTCATCTGATTTCAGAAATAAATCATGCGATTAAAGATTTAGGTTATGTCATGTTTGTTTCAATAGATGACGTTGCTGCAGCCTCAAAGAAATTTGTGGAATTCGGTTGTGATGGTATCGTCATTTTTGATGAGGGAGATGCTACAAATTTATCTCCAGAAATTTATAATAATGTGCCTGTGGTAGCTTATGGTGTTAATCGCGATATTCCTTATCCAATGATTAATGTAAATCATTCAGAAGCGATGATTATGGCAATTAAAGCACTCGTAAATCAAGGCGTAAATTCCATTGACTATATTGGTGATATACATACAAGCGATACACGTCAAATTGCTAAAAAAGAAACTATTACACAGTACTGTGAAAAACACCACATCGATTATCGTATCATTGATTCTACAAGCTTGAACGCTATCGAAACTGAATCTTCCGTTAAACATTTTTTACAGTATAACGATCTTGCTCAAGGTGTAATTTGTGGTAGTTATGACATCACAGTCGGAACCATTAATGCACTTGGTCCAAACGACCACCCTATTTTGTATTCTTATGATAATATTCCACAAATTAAAAAATTAGATTATCCTGTCAATGCTATTGGGGTCCCAACGACAGAAATTGCACAGAGTATTGTAGATACTTTAGATAAAATAATCAAAAACGAAGAGACTCAATCAACTTACCATCTTCATCCCAAAATTCAAAAAAACATATAGACATAAATATGCCCAAACCTTAGTATTGCGGTTTGGGCATGTTTATGTGTTTGATTGATGTTTGACAAGAGGGCTACTTTTTATCATTAACCTACTTGATATAGAAGATAAGCTTAATGTATAAATATAGATACTCAATATATTATAATAAGAATAGGGAGTTCTTATTTAAGTGAATGAATGGGGAGAATTATGTTATTCTAGATAAATTTATTATGAGTTCTGAATTATGAAACGCAATTATGCTCGCTACTTTGGCGTTAGGGATTATCATTAACATATTAACTTTTTCTCTTCTATCAATTAATAATAACCAGTACGCATAACCCTCTATACATCTATTATATTACGCATATCGTCATGATTAAAATACATAGTTGGAATATATCGTATTCTACCACGGAATACATTTTAACTATAATGCGTTCAAGTTTTATTAACGCATTTTATTTTGTTTCTTTTAAAAAATTAATCCATTCATGCGTTACATAATTCATATAACTATCTTTTTTCCAAATAACACCTAAATTCCATGACACATCAGCGCCCTTAATGTCTAAGCCTACAACATCATCATTCAAAATATTTACAATACTTTCTGGTAATATACTGACACCGATACCATCACGAATCATATTTTCAATAAATGTAATTTGTGACATTTTCGCTACTGTTTTAGGATGAAATCCAACTTTTCTGCAGCTTTCAATAATTTGATCCTTTAAATAGTAGTCATCATGAAACATAATAAAACGTTCATTTTTTAAATCACCTAAGTAGACCGATGATTGTTTGGCAATTTCAGACTGCTTATCTACTACTAATAATAATTTTTCATTGTATAAAGGGACAGCGTGATAAACATCATCATCTACGGGTAACGTTGTGATACCTACGTCAATCTCATCATTATTTAAATATAATTCAACTGCTTTACCGCCCCCTTCAATGACTTCATAAGTCACATTGGGGTATTTATTATGAAATTGATTCAAGCTTTCTGTAAAAAGCCTTACATTCATAATCGCTGATATCCCAACTCTAATATGACCTCTTTCTAAATTTGTTACATCTCCCATTTCTAAAGATAAATCATCTAAGACGGCTAATGCTTCTACACATTTATCATAAAATATTTGGCCGATATCCGTTAAAATAATGTGTTTTTTTCTTCTATCAAACAAGGTAATGTTGAATTCATTTTCAATACTTTTAATATTTTTACTGATTGTAGATTGCGCAATATATAAATGTTCAGATGCTTGGGTCATCCCACCATTTTTCACAACTTCTACAAAATATTTCATTTGCTTAATTTCCATTTTTAACCCCTCTGAATCGCTCTATAATCGTTTGCATACGTAATTATTTCAAAGCTTCCATTGCTGTTTTTGTTGCCATTTGAATCACTTTATCATTAGGTTTTGCATCTTTGCCATCTTTTTTCGTATAAATAGCAAGCACAATCGGCTCTTTTTGGTTTTTAGGATATATAAAAGCCAAATCATTGCGCGTACCATAAGTTAAACCTTGACCACTTTTGTCACCTACTACGGCTTGTTTAGATACACCAGCCTTAATTAAAGTATCGCCCGTTTCATTATGAATCATCACATTTTTTAATAAATTACGATTAGCTTTACTCATATCTTCATTCGTTAAAATGTGTTTTAATGTCATTGCCGCAGCTTTAGGCGTTGTAGTATCTGCAGTACTTGTTGGATCATATAAATTTAATTCGGGTTCTAATCTTTGCGGATTTGATATATTATCTTCGAGTTGTTTTAATTCTTCATGAAAACCCTTGATGCCACCAATTTCATTAATAATTTTATTATTAGCTGTATTATCACTTTGTAGCATAGATGCTTGGATTAATGCTTTTAAAGTCATCTGACTACCTACATATTTTTCAGTTACAGGTGAGTTTGCTACAATATCATCTTTCTTTATATCTATTTTTTTATTTAGTGTTGAGGTAGCAGTGTTTTGTAATAATATCCCGCTGGCGATTGCTTTATATGTAGATGCAAATGCAAATCGTTCATCTGAGCGATGTTGTATGTGTTTGCCATTAGCTGTATTTACACCATAGACCCCTACGATTGTATCATTGTCTTGTTCAATTTGCTCAAATGTCTTTGCTGAAGCAGTATTCCCCGTTAAAATGAGCAACATAAACCCAACCAATATACTTAAACATAATTTCATCATTTTTTATTCTCCCCTTTTCCTATATATGATTGCTATGTCTTTACTTAAGTTTAACTATAATCATAAATATTATAAAATACAATTATCTTATAAAAGGAACTCATAAAACGTACAAATGGAGATAGATTAGTAATCTACCACGTCTATTTAATTTTTCTATTAAAGTCATTATAAGCGCCTTTTAATAAGATCCGCCTAAAATTCAAAGCACTTCATGCACATGTGTTTTTCAATCCATCGTCCTTATCATATTTAAAGCTGGGACATGTATACATGCCCCAGCCCCATATTGCTAACTGTATTGAGTCGTCTGAGTTCGATTGACTCATAAAACGTCTTGTTGATAACAATAATTAGACACTATTATCAAAACACGTCACGTTTTATAAATACCAGTTACAGTTATTGACCAATTGTCATTTCCATTAAGTTATCGTTTTGATCAAAGAAAGCAGTATAAGAGCCATTATTAGTATCATAAGTTACAAATGTGCCATCGCCGTTACCTAATTTACCTTCTTCAGTTATTTCGTTAGATGTATGTGCTTTTTTAAAAGTATCTTTAGAAACTGAGTCAGGTTTAGTAAAGAAAGTGATTTGTACTACTTCATTTGCGCTATTAAATTCTACTGTCGTATCATAAACTTTCTTGTTATGATCAAACTCTTCTTTGGCTCCTGTATCAACTTTATAACCATTGATTGAGACGTTATCATATTTCAAAGCACGTACAAAGTTATAATCTTGAGTGAATGAAGGATCATATGTGGTATAACCTTCATAATTGTACCATGGTGTTTCGGCTTTTAAATTAACGTCACTTTCACTGCTGGCACCACTTGCGCCACCTTCACCGTGACCCCATTTTTGAACCTGTTCTGCTGCTTGCACGTTCGGACTACTCGTGGCAACATATGCTGCTGAAGAACCTAAGACAAGTGTGGATACAACGACTGTTGACGAAAGTATCTTTACTACTTTATACATAATTAATTCCTCCTTATTCGTAGTCTCTCAAATGCAAAGTGTAATTATTCACCTTAATCATACACCTATCATTTATATTTGCAAGCAAAAAATACCCTCTATTTCTTATATACTTAAACAACCCTTTAGAAAGCGTTTTAATGTAATGGAGATTGTTTTGTTTTAGAATTAAATTTATGATTAAAAATATTTCAATTAGTGGAATTCATTGTAGGCATTTGTGGTTTAATTATGGTGTTGATATTAAATATGTTACTAGGCCTATTTTAACTACAGCATTTCAAACAATTCCTATATAGTTAAGGCGAAACTTTACTGATATGCTACTTAATCTGGTAAAGTTACATAAATAAGTATTTTAGAAAGGATGATTTATAATGCGTTATATTTTACAAGTTGATTTTCCTATTGATGGCCCTTTTGGAGAAGAGATGGCAACCCAATTCTCTGATTTAGCAAAGTCTATTAACAAAGAACCAGGATTTTTATGGAAAATATGGACTGAAAATGAGGCAACCAAAGAAGCTGGCGGCATATATGCATTTGATAGTTACGAAAATGCAGAAAACTACTTAAACATGCATAATGAACGTCTTAAATCTATGGGTGTGCCAAACGTAAATGCAAAAATTCTAGCTACCAATGATACGCTCACTCAAATAACGCATGGTCGCTTAGATTAAATCAATGAATCTATATAATCAAATAAGCCTTTCATATCAATCAATATTTTGATATGGAAGGCTTATTATATTTATATCTTGACTATCCAATTTTGATAATTAAAATATTTTCCAACGGTATTTCTAATATAGTTGCGCCATTTCTTTTAAGAAATCTTGATACGTAATTTTATTTTGAGATAGACGCGCAACAAGCATATATATCTTCTCATTTTGAGTAAATTCATTTTTGTACAAATATGATTCTTTTTCTGCCTCATTTGCTAAAGGGTGTTGGATGTTTCCCCTTTTTGAAAAAGCTTCGTAATAACGCAAACCAAACAAGCGTTGAGAATAACCATCAATATGAATGCCATCTGGATTTGCTGTTAACCCTTCCGCTGTGACATAAAAACATTGTGCATTTTTATTGGCTACACTTTTAATGATTTCGTTAATTTCTTGATATTCTGTTGCACTCGCACCAAACCCATCTTGTCCTAAAAATTCTCCTAATAAGCCCATCACAAAAGTAAGTTGCGGTTTATGAAGTGCTTCTCTAAAATACGTAATTAAATGCATTAATTTCGATTCATATGTTTGAAATTGCTTATTTTGGCTATCACTTTCCCCTTGATGCCATAACACACCCATCAGGTCAGATGTTTCCATTGCGAATCGGGCTTCACTTAACGCATGACGTGTCAATGCGCCATTATCTTCCCAATCATCAATAGAAGTACCTCCATCTGCACATGGGATTAAACCAATAGTTTCATTGGGATGATTATCTAACCACATCTTTGCAAAAGATGCAGCCGGTCCTATACCAGCAACAGAACGGTCGCTATGTATTGGTTCCTCCATCATCTGCCATCTACCATTTCTTAATACAAAAATACGCTCATCTATAATAGGCTTCACACTATTTAAAAAACCACGACCTGCCATATTTGATTGCCCAATAAGTAAAATTGATTTCATAACTCATTTCCTTTCAAATTCCAACTTTTTATTATTTTAACATTTAATAACAAATACCGTTATTCTATACACATGCATTAAAAATTTAAAACTATTACCGCATTGCTTATTCTATAGTTAAACTTACTCTCTTTAGTTTTTTATTTTCTTTATTTATTTTCAAAATTTATACGGTACGATACTTTATATAAATAAATTATAAAAATGGAAATATATAAACTTTACTTTTTACTCTAATTATCATATCATGGAATGGATTTTTGAGAGGAGTTTGTTATTTTGGAGAGGAAGATAGAGCTCACATATGCTAGGGCGATTTTTTGTATTACTATAGCTATCGTTCATTGTTTAACTGGTTTAGTCAATGACCCTCATATTACATCATTTGAAAAAATAAGTTTTAGTTTTGTGCAAGTTATTTTACTATTCGCAACACCATGCTTTATTATTTTGTCGGAAATTTTGTTAGGTATGCGATATTCAAATAGCATCCCTAAAAACTTTTTACTAAAACGAATGAAGTTTATTTTAATTCCATATGTTTTATTCGGTTTATTCGTTACGTTTAAATTATTTTTAGGTGACGGCTCAAATAAATCATTTTTAGACATTTTTATAAGCATTGTTATAAAAGGTAATTTTTTTGGGTGGTTTGTAATTGTTATTTTCCAGTTTTATATATTACATCGCTTATTCTATAAATTATTAAGCAAAGCCAATCCAGCCTTTGTACTTATTACAACTTTTATAATTAGTTTTGCACATTCTTATTTAATGTATTATAGTACGTCGTATCTTGAGTTTTGGGGTTTTTACCCTTTGTTTAACAGAACTATTATTTTATATTGGTTATTTTATTTTATAGTTGGGTTCTATTTCGGAAAATATTACGACACCGTAATTCAATTTTTAAAACGTCATTTAATTTGGCTTATTTTAATCTGGATTTTAGCTATTTTATATATGGCATTTAATTTCTTTTATTTAGGTGTATATTTAAATGAATCCAATCGGTTTGACTTAGTCTTATTTTCTGCAGTTAGTTTTGTGTTTATCGTATATTTTTCAAAACTATTGGCTAAATTTAATTTAGTGTTTATCTTTTTGATTAGTGAAATTTCCTTTTTCATTTACTTATCACATCAAATTATTGTAGATGCTATTTCTAGGTCACTGGCATCATTTGTCACATTGCCAATACCATTTTTAATAATAAATACTATTTTCACACTTGGTTTTTGTATTGGTTTAGCTGTTATTTTATCATTTATACCTTATGTGAGAATGATTGTAGGGAGAAACACATTACATCCTATGGTTATTAATAATTATAAACATCATAGTTAGTCATATTAAAAATGCTGAGACATTCAAAATGTCTCAGCATCTTCTATAATATTAATCATAGATGATTAGAATGAAAATAGCCTTAATATCAATCAATTAAAATGTTGTTTTTTTAAAGAGCCATTTTTCATTGATGAAGGAGTATATCATTCTTATACAAGAATAAGCATCTTAGTTCTTGTAATCATGTCGCATTTGTAGTTCTTATACATGAACCTTAGCTTATGTAGTCCACTTAAACTCCGTCATTTTTACATAAATTTCTAATTCTTGTACGCTTTTTACTTAGCCATCTTGCCTTCTTGTTTACGTAACAAAATCACTTAAAAAAATGTGATCCTTGTCTTGGTTTCTTATTTCAATTTAATCATCTAATAAATGATAAAATTGTTCAACCGCTTCTTTATTATATAATTCTGGATCAAACTTAGCATAATCAGGCGTTTCACCGCTGATAAACTGTTGTATGCTTGCTTGTAGTGATTCAGAATCATTGAAACTAAGCATGCCGTATTTACCATAATCAAGTACATATTGATTAGCTGGTATATCTGAAGCAAGGATATCAATGCCTACTGTCAAGGCCTCTAATAGGACCATTGATTGGCCTTCATAATAAGATGGTAAGACAAATAATTCACAATCTTTCATAATATTAAATGGATTTCTTTTTTGCCCCATTAAAAATACGTGTTCTGACAAATTCAATGATTCTATTAACTTATTAAGCTGATGTTTAAGCGGGCCATCGCCTAAAATATACAGTCTAGCATTCGGATTGGCTTCTACGATACCACTAAATGCTTTAATTAAATTATCAAATCCTTTTTCAGGTGATAACCTGCCCATCGTCATTACTTTATAATCATTTTTATGGAAAGGCACACTAGTAATTTGCTTATCTTGTTCCCTAACGATGACACGTTCTCCGTTTTTCATAAAGATATCATTGTCTTCATTAATCGAATTATAAATTCTATCTAAATTAATCGTATTCATTGAAGCATTAAATTTATTAATTGTTTTTCTAGTTGCTATTTTTTTAATATTTTCTTGTTTCGTAACTTCAGAAACACTTACAAGCTTATCATAATAAGGATATAAGGACATAACGCCTTTTAAATTAGTGTAATGCGGTCTCACGCCATTTACTTTACGTTCCATGTCCATTTTCATATCACTATGCAAGTATATTAACTTTCGTTTAGCGTTACTTGCTAATAATAATTCTGACCAGAACATGGCATAGCCACTAAAGTCAATGACTACATCAAACTCTGAATTACCAAATACTTTCCTAAACTCACGCTCATACAATTCATTAGGGTAGATTTTTTCTTCAATTTTAGATTTAATACCTCGATTACGTACTAAAAGGTTACGATAATATTCCATAGTAGTAGCTAGTAACGGACCTTTTCTTAAAATAACCCTAACATTTTCATTTAAACTCTTAAGGTTATCCACGACGTCCTTATTTCTATTGAAACCTAAGTAAATTGTAATATCATACCTATCATAATCCACGTTTTCTAATAAATTCATCATGGATGTCGTTATACCATTTGGTTTCATGCCACCAGGGTAAATTAATAATCGTTCTTTTCGATTTTGTTGTTTTTCTTTGTGCTGTTGGGTTGTATTAAATACTTTGTTAACTACACGCTCTGTAACATGACCATCATCATAATTAGCAAACTTTTGTTGATAAGCACGATAATTATCATTATATTGAGTCAATATATTTTGTTGGTGGTTCACTGTATCTACCAATGTTTCTATTGAATGTACGCTAGGCCCTGGCAAACTATCAACCGGTAGATAGAAGCCTCTGTTTTCCTCATAGTCTTCATAATCTGGCGTATAGAAAATAATCGGTTTATTAGTAACTAAATAATCAAAAAAGATGCTCGAATAATCTGTTACCAATAAATCAACAATACTTAATAGCTCATTTGTATCAAAGGTATCATTTACTAGATATTTTTTTAATTTCTTATTGCCTTCTGCTTTCCTATAAATGAATGGATGCACTTTTAACAGTACTTGATAGTCTGTTTTTTTATTTAATACTTCTATCATTTCTTCCATTTCTTCAATATTATCTTCTGGCGTGCTTACAGTATGACCGCGCCACGTAGGTGAGCATAATAATATAGGTGCATTCGTCATTTTAAGGCCTTGCTTTTTCAATTTTTGAATGACTGTTTCAGATTGTGCTTTTAGCGTTGCATCAATTCTAGGGTATCCTATTTCTAAAATTGCATCGTCATTTAACTCTTCTAATTTAAACGCTTTTTTAAAAATATCAGTAGTATGTTGATTAGGTGAAATAATGTAATCAGAACTCAAGAAATTCCTAATAGTATTTTGAGATTCTAATAAATTATCTTTGATATCCAATCCCATTGACTTTAACGGTGTGCCGTGCCAAGTATTCACATAAACTTGATTTGGTTTTTTCGTGAAATATGTAGGGAATGTTGCATTATTAATGAGATATTTACACTTAGCTAAATAATGTAAATAATCATCACTTTCTTTAACAATAAACTTTACGTTTTTATATTTATTAAACTTTTTTGAATATGCCTTTTGCATTTTTTGAGATGCAACGACCCAAATATGTATATATTTTTGATAGGCTTGGTGTTCCATTAAATATTTAAAAATAGCGTACGGACTATCTGTCATACTTTGTCCGTCTCTAACTTGATATAAAATATGATTTTCATCTACTTCGATTGTTTTATATAAATTGGCATAATGCATAATATTTTTGGTGTATTTGCTTCTTAATTGTAATTTTAATGGTTCTAAAACAAATTTTAATTTTCTTTTTCCTTGATTTAATACAAACTTTTTAGCTTTCCCTGCCATTGTTCCACCTCATCATTTATTTATCTGTTTTTGAGTAATTAATATATTCTGTTAAGCCTGATACAATATCATATTTAGGTTTAAAGCCCAGCGCTTCTAAACCTTTAATTTCAGCACATGAATGCTTGATATCGCCACTTCTTGGCTCAGCAAATTGATAGCTAATAGACTTATTATAAATCAATTTGAATTTTTCAAAAATTTGTAGCAATGATATTTGTGTACCGGTAGCTAGATTATATATTTTACCATTTGACGCTTCATTATCAATAACGATTGCCACTGCTTGTACTAAATCCTTTATGTAGACAAAGTCTCTAGTTTGCTCACCGTCTCCAAAAAATGTAAAGGGTTCATCGTTTTTAAATTTTTATCCATAATTGATAGAACGCCAGAATATGGAGAGCTTGGATCTTGTCTAGGACCATAAACATTAAAGAATCTTAATGCAGTTGTTGGTAAATCATATAATTTATTATAAAGTTTTGCATATTGTTCCCCAGCATACTTTTCTATAGCATATGGTGATTCAGGATCAATAAATGTTTCAATCTGTTTTGGTAATTCATCTGTATTACCGTATACAGCCGCAGATGAAGCGAAAATAAATTTTTTTAACTTAGCATTATATTGACGATTTGCTTCTAAAAGATTTAATGTACTATCTATATTAATAGATTGCGAGTTTATAGGATTATTTATTGTTTCTACAACACTGACTACTGCTGCTAAATGAATGACAATATCAAATTGTTTCTGCTTTATAAGTTCTGTCACGAAAGATTTGTGCATCACATCTTCTTCAATAAAGTGTGCGTCATCTATAAAATCAACATTTGAACGATGGCCTGTACTTAAATTATCTAATATAAAGACTTCGTTATCATTAATAAAATACGCCGCTAAGTGAGAACCGATAAACCCAGCACCGCCAGTAATTAGAATTTTCATTTGTTCACTCTCCTACTTCCTCGTTTTATTATACATTGCACTGTTTTGATTAATCGAAAAAATTATAACACATATTCTTTAAAAAAGTTATTAATTAAATAAAATAATTACAAGCATGTGATAAACAATATATGACAATATATTGTTTATTTCGTATTTTCTTATTTAAGTTCAAGTTTAACAAGTTTGCATTACAAATCAAAAGAAAAAGAGGTAAAATTGTAATAATAATTGAACAAAAACACGATTAACTCATGTATTTGTGTCGGTGCTTACGAATTAAACTAAGTAATATCAATATACAAATCATCATAAACAGGGTAAACGCACCGCTTATAATAAAAGTTTTATAATTCGTTAATGGGGTCACAACCACGCTCGGGGGTTTCATATCGCTTGTTAAATAGTGTCTATCTGGGTCAAGTACAGTTATTTTATTATTCAAGATTTCAAAGCGCACTGGCTTATCTTTTTCTACTACATCTTTTAATGGTTGTTCGACTTTATACCATCTTCCATTTATATAATGCATCCCTTTTGAAAGCACTTCTTTATATTGATATCGTTCATATACTCTATCCAATAAAGCATTACCTATCACATGACGCTTATACTCAGAATCATCCACGTCCCAATGTCCAACGCCCAACAACACCTGCACAATTCGAAAACCACCTTTTTGGACAGTAGCAGTATAATTATATGCAGCATGTCCACTTGAACCAGTCTTTAACCCGTCTGTGCCTGGATATTCATGTACATCCCCTTTTAATGAATGGAGATATGTGTGAAACTGTTCTTCTAATTTAGTGTTCGGTTTACTAACATAAGTCGCATGTTTCGTATATTTTGTTATGTTAGGGTAAGTATTCATCATATAATATGCTAATTTTGCAAAATCTCTAGAAGTTGAAATATTATCTTCATTTAAAGCAAATCCTGTAGGCAAATATTGTTTACCAACTATTGCATTTTCAGCGCCAAATGGGTTTGTAAAATAAGTATTTCTCATACCTAAATCTTTAGCACGTTGATTCATGCCTTTTACAAACTGACGCATGTCAGGCTCTACTTGTTGCATTAGCATGCGCGTAGCTACATTAGAACTAGGCACAACCGTAAGATAAATAAGTTCTTCAACACTGTAAACTGCACCTTTTTGCATTTTATTATTACTTAACAAAGGGTGTTGACTAAAGACTTCCTCATCTACGGTGACAGTGATCTTTTTATCTAAAGGTAATGTACCTTCTTTAATTTTATCTAATACAAATGTCAAAGTCATTAGCTTAGACATACTTGCTAAAGGCCATTTCCGATCAATGTTTTCTTCCCATAAAATTCTACCAGTATGGCTATCTGCGACAATACTTCCTTTAGGTTGATAAAATGAACTCATTTCGATGCCGTAAGACTTTGTGACATCAATAGAGGTTTCTGCATGCATTTGCGAGGGAAATATAAAAATATTAATTAAACATAATAGAATAAAAAAACGTTTCATTGTAATATATCCTTATAAGTATAAAATAATACATATATTATACTATAGAGATCTACAATAAAACGCTCATTCATTTTACTATAAACTTTCAAAATTTTACTGCTTATTATATACAATCATTATAGACACAGTTTCTTTTTCTGACGCTTTTGATAAAAATAATTAGCAACAACAATATCAACGATAGCTACACCAACAGATTTAAAAATCGTTATTTCATCTTCGGATTCACGTCCAGGTAAATTTGATTTAACAATATGACCTAATTCACCGTATAAATCTTCCTGACTAAACAGACCTTCTTTCAGCGGAGTAATTAAATCGCCTGTTTCTTCTAATGCTGCTTGTGATGCTTCTACGACAATTTTATCTGCATTTGCTATTGCTTGTGAAGGTAACTCTTGCATATCAGGCTTAAATGAACCTACCGCATTAACGTGGACACCCGCTTTTAATGGCTGACTAAAAACTGGCCTCACCGCATTTGTAGCAGTGACAATAATATCTGCATTGGTTATAGCGTCATTTACAGCTTCCATTATTTCAATATTTATAGAAGGATATTTATGTTGAACGGCTTCAGCAAATGTTACTGCTTTACGATATGTTCTATTATACAGTTGGATATATTTAATATCTCTAACAGCACATACGGCTTCAATCAGTCCCTGCGCTTGATCGCCAGTCCCAATCACACATAACGTTTCTGCATTTTGACGTGCCAGATATTTTGTGGCTACCCCCGATATGGCACCTGTACGTATCTTAGTTAAGTACGAACCTTCTAATACAGCTAATGTTTCTCCAGTTTCGTAATCTGATAATATTACAGACCCTACTATCGTGTTTTTACCAATTGTCGTATTATTTGGCGCGACTGTTACTGTTTTAAGGCCAACAATTTTTAACTCATCCGATAAAGCAGGCATGACAAGGTAACGGTTATCTCCATTGAAAGGTAAAGCGTAGCGCAATGGCGTATCAGTTTTACCTTCAGAATAAGCACTTAAAGATTCCGCCACCGCTTCAACAACTTCTTCCATATTTAATAATTGTGCTTGTTCATTTGCATCAATAAATTCCATAAGTCACCCCTATTCTTCAACACTTTCACTTTCTGATTCTAGAATACCACTCTTTTTATTCAATTTACTTTCGAACATAATGAGCCCAATCATCAATACAATCAGTAAAGGGATAATCAACCATGCGAATTGATTGTTTACATACACCGAAACAAAGTATATCGCTAATAACGACCCTAAAGCCAATATATTTTTCGCAAATAATAGCCAATAATCTATTTTCACACTAAACCATGATTTATGAGTTCTTTCTTCATGTTTAATTTGATATATCGTAAACTTTAAATGGGTAATCAAACTATAAATCATTACTAAAATAGCTGCCATTAATATCAGCCTATGATAAAAACTGTTTTGCAATAAATCTGAAGCAGCTGCCAATAAGATGGCAATACCAAAGCTCTTCACTTCTGAATGTTGCTTCATACTTATATCCTCACCTTTGTCGTTAGTTCTGTATGCTTATGTTTACAATAACATACATTTTTCCAAAATGACGCTTATGTTTAAACACCCCATTATGGATTTAAACGAATTCCAGTGATCACTTAACAGCACTTTTAATGATTTCCACATTCGTTGGTTTTAAAGTTGATCATTCAAACAGTTTTCAAAATAAGCATCAGTATTTGTTTGTATTTGTTCGAGTGTTGCACCTTCTTGGATCTCTATTAATTTCATAACATTATCTTCAAATTTAAAAACAGCTAAATCTGTAATCAATGTATTAACAACGCCCGCACCAGTTAATGGCAATTCGCATTTTGATTTAATCTTTGACTGTCCGTGTTTATTCATATGATCCATAATTACAACTACCTTTTGCGCGCCAACGACCAAATCCATCGCACCGCCCATGCCTTTAACTAGTTTGCCAGGTATCATATAATTTGCTAAATCGCCTGTTTCTGATACCTCCATACCGCCAAGAATAGCTAAATCGATATGCCCGCCACGAATCATGGCAAATGACTCTGCATTATCAAAATAAGACGCACCTTTAGCAGCAGTTACTGTTTCTTTACCAGCATTGATTAAATCAGGATTCACTTCATCTTCCGTCGGATAAGGTCCAATACCTAGTAATCCATTTTCAGATTGGAAAAAGACGTTTTCCACATGATCATTGATTTCATTAGCTACAAGCGTGGGCATCCCGATACCTAAATTAATCACCATATCGCTTTTGATTTCTCGTGCAGCACGTTGAATAATCTTCTTGCGTTGTGCTTGTTTATCCATGGTTAGCCTCCTTCACTGTACGTTTTTCTATACGTTTTTCATAATCCTTTCCTAAATATATAAAGTCTACATATACGCCTGACATATGCACGTCATCTGGATCAATGTCTCCTAGTTCAACAATTTCTTCAACTTCAACGACTGTGGTTTGAGCTGCCATGGCACATAAAGGATTAAAATTACGTGCAGTCTTTTCAAACACTAAATTGCCAAAGGTATCCGCCTTTTGCGCTTTTACAATCCCAAAATCACCTTTAATAGCACGTTCCATGACATATGTTTCTCCGTCAAATCCACGCGTTTCTTTACCTTCAGCAATTAATGTACCTACACCTGTTTTTGTATAAAAAGCAGGTATGCCTGCACCGCCTGCACGTAGTTTTTCAGCTAAAGTACCTTGTGGTGTTAACGCTACATCTAATTCACCATTAATCAGCTGTTGTTCAAATATTTTATTTTCACCTACGTATGAACTAATCATTTTATCGATTTGTTTTTTCTCTAATAGGCGACCCAATCCAAAATCTTCGACACCACAGTTATTGCTTACTACAGTTAGTTTTTTAGTACCTTTTGAACGAATTGCTTCAATAGCATGTTCCGGTATACCACATAAACCAAATCCTCCAGCAAGTACTGTCATGCCATCTTTTAAGTGGTCAAACGCACTATGTATATCTTGAATTACCTTTGACATTGTAAAACCTCATTTCTATATTTAAAATTAATACCTAGTATTAAAAACAATTATACTTGAAATTATTTCTGAAGTCTTTTAATTGATGTTGGCGTTTTCATTTTAGATAAACAAAAAAGTTGCCAGTAATAATAACTGACAACTTTTAGACTATTTTGGACTATGCAATTTCGATTTGGAAACGACGAATTACTGTACCATCTTCTAAGATAGAGGGTTCAATTTCTTCTCCCCCATTGTGTAAGATAACAGATGCAGAAACTTCATTATCTTTATCACAAGTAATTAAAGCTTCTTGTACGCCAATGCGTGATAAATAATCTAATGACTTTTTCAAAATTTTGTTACCAAAGCCTTTGCCTCGATAACTATTACGAATACCGTAGCCAACATGGCCACCAATAACTTTCAATTTTTCATTCAAATTATGACGAATATTGGCAGCACCAATGATTTTATCATCGTCAATTAAAAACAATGTTGTGTTATCTACCGACTCATCATTAGATTTGTTATCTGCTAATTCGTGAACAATTTCTTCAAAATTACTATACTTGGTGATATTCGTAATCTCAGGCACTACCATTTCATCGTGATCAATCCATTCTTTCATATAATCACAATATAATGATTCGTCACTCATTGTTAACTCTCTAAATTCAACCATGTTGACACTCCTTCCCTTTAGTCGCTATTCAATCGGTTCGTCATGGGTATTAAGATAAAATACGTAATGATCTGTCCACGCACCATGCTCAAAAATAAATCCTTTACGCAGACATTCAAATTCAAAGCCAACTTTTTCAATGAGCTGTATTGAAGGCTGATTATCCAAATTAATATGGGCTTCAATTCTGTGAAACTTTAATGTTTCTTTCGTCTGTTTAATAAGTTCAGTTAAAGCTTCATAAGCGTAACCTTGACGCCAATATTGGTTATGAATAAAATAACCTATTTCTGCCCATTGAAATTGGTCTCGGCTTAAATTTTTAATATTAAGCATGCCTAAGTGATGCCCAGCTTTATCAAAGACAGCAAAAATATATAAATCATCTGCTTCAATCGCTTGTTGATGCTTTTGTATCATTGCTGCAAACCAAGGTTCTGTCGCATCTGACATATCTATTTGTCCTTTGTCATATTTATATTGAGAAGCATGACGATTGACAAACCCAGACAACCAAGATTCATAATCTTTTTCTTCCAACGGTCTAATGATAAGACGTTGTGTACTGAATTGCAACCCTAAATTATTATTCATTCAAAAACCCCTTAATAAAAGGCTTTAGCAACCAAACTATAACATCGTTTGGTATAAAATCAACCTTTTAATTTGAAACGATGAGACACCTATATAAACAATCAAATACATTACTTTTAATCATTATATAACATAGTTTTTAAAATCATTTTTTACGATTTTATTTTCTATCATTTCTTCCATAATTCATTTTTATTATTAATGCATCACAATCATATAATTTTCTATAAAATCAACGACCTATCTTAAAATCATACCCTATTCAAAAGTCAAAAAACGAAAGCATAAAGAATATAACCTCTTTTTCTAAAAATTGCGTTCTTCAACCCATTCTTTGTTAATTTAGAAAAAAGATATAAGCACTAACATGCTTACATCAGAACGACTATACTTCATATATAGATGACATAATCTAAAGCTGTTGCACGCTTCATAGCTCAATTAATAAAGGAATGGCATTTCATATTCCACTTTATAATCACCTTACTGTCAATATCATAAAAAAACCTGAGATACATAAATATCTCAGGCATTTCTTACGATTATCATAACTAGAACCCTCAACACACTTATATTGCGTTTTTAAAGAGTCATCTACGCTGCCTAAGTATGGTAACAAAATGATTTAGAAATGATAGCTTTTTTCAAGTTCCCATCAAGTATGACTGGCATAAAATACCATTGGACTCTAGCTTTATATCGTTCTTTAAATAGTTCCTAATTCTTTACCTACTTTTTCATATGCAGCTAATGCTTGGTCAAGCATTTCTTTTGTATGCGCTGCTGTTGGCATATTACGTACACGACCCGTACCTTTAGGTACTGTTGGAAAAACAATAGATTTCACATAGATACCTTCGTCTTTTAAGCGACTACTGAATGTTTGTGTTTCTTTTTCATCACCTATAATTACTGGCGTAATAGGCGATTCAGAATTACCAATATCAAAACCTAATTTTTGTAAGCCATCTTTCAAGTAATTACCATTTTCCCAAAGTTTATCATGTAACGCTGTAGATGCCATTAATTTTTTTACAGCTTCTGTGATTGCTTTCGTGTCTCCAGGTGCTAATGATGTTGAGAATAAAAATGGTCTAGATTGCGCTTTTAACCAATCGATTAATGATTTCGTGCCTGCTACATAACCACCAACAACACCGATGGCTTTTGATAATGTACCAATTTGGAAATCAATCTTATCTTGTAATCCGAAATGTTTAACTGTTCCAGCACCTTTACCCATGACACCTGATCCATGTGCATCATCGACATAAGTAATTAAGCCAAATTCTTCTGCAATCTCAACGATTTCTGGTAACTTAGCTACGTCACCATCCATACTAAATACACCATCAGTAATATACATAACTTTGTTATATTGTCCAGATTCTACAGCTTCTTTCGCTTTAGCACGTAAATCAACCATATCTGAGTGGTTAACACGAATAATCTTTGCTTTAGACAAACGACAACCATCAATAATAGAAGCATGGTTTAATTCATCTGAAAGAATCGCGTCATTTTTATTCATAACTGCTGAAATGGCAGCCATATTACAGTTGAATCCAGATTGGTACGCAATAGCTGCTTCAGTTCCTTTAAATTCTGCAAGTGTTGCTTCCAATTCATCATGCACATCTAAGGTGCCGTTGATTGAGCGTACGGCGCCCGCGCCTACACCATGTGTATCGATGGCATCCTTTGCTGCTTGTTTTAAATCTGTATCTGTTGCTAGTCCCAAATAGTTATTTGATGATAAGTTCACATAATTTTTTCCATTAATAGTAATTTCTGGCCCATTAGCGCCTTCAATTGTATCAATTTCATTATATAATCCGTTATCTTTCAAATATTGAATATTTTCATCTAAAAAGTCATGTAGTGACTGTACCACTGCAATGTCCCCCTTTGAGTTATCTAATGTTATGCTTATCATACCCCATTTTTTATCAACAGGAAAGTAGAATCATCTTAAACAGTAAAGCGTTTTCTACGATTTAATTGCTATGATAATCATTGGCTCTACAGTTAAGTCATTTAAAATGGTATAATGGAGTAATCATTTTTAAGAAAGAAGGGTTGAAGTTGTTTGACTGGTTTCAACTAGCTAAAGAAAAAGAAAACTCAATGATTCAAGTGCGTCGTTACTTACATCAATATCCTGAATTATCATTCGAGGAGTATCATACACGTGATTACATCCTCAATCAACTCAGCCAATTATCATGTGAAGTACGTTCACCGGTTGGACGAAATGGTATCGTTGCGACATTTACAGGTCATGGCGATGGGCCTACAATCGCTTTACGTGCTGACTTTGACGCATTACCTATCGACGAATTGACTGATTTAGATTATAAATCTAAAAATCCAGGTGCTATGCACGCTTGTGGGCATGATGGTCATACTGCAATATTATTAGCCGTTGCAGAAATCATCGAAGCACATCAAAATGCGCTCAATGGCAATGTAGTATTAATCTTCCAATATGGTGAAGAAATTATGCCCGGCGGATCGCAAGAAATGATTGATGATGGCTGTTTACAAAATGTAGATAGAATTTATGGTAATCATTTATGGAGTGGTTACCCAACTGGTACGATTTATTCTCGACCAGGTGCTATGATGGCATCCCCAGATGAATTCAATGTGACAATACATGGCAGAGGCGGTCATGGTGCTAAACCACACGAAACCATTGATCCTGTTGTGATTATGGCTGAATTTATTATGAGTGCACAAAAGATTGTATCTCGAACTATCGATCCAGTAAAGCAAGCTGTCATCAGTTTTGGAATGGTGCAAGCTGGTTCAGCAGATAACATCATACCAGACAGTGCATTTTGTAAAGGAACGGTTCGTACATTTGATACAGAGATACAAGCCCATGTCATGAATAAAATGGATAAATTATTACAAGGATTGGCTGTCGCAAACGATATCACATATGATTTGGATTATATCAAAGGTTATTTACCAGTCCATAACAATCCGACATGCTATGAAATTGTAAAACAAGCTACTAATGATATGAATTTAAGATTTAATGAATCAGAACTGATGATGATTGGTGAAGACTTTTCACATTACCAAAAAGTACGTCCAGGTGCGTTCTTTTTAACTGGCTGTGGCGATCCTGAAAAAATACCACATATCCGCACCACAGTCCTTATTTCAATTTAGATGAAAAAGCTATGAAATACACGGCTAGTCAATTCTTAAAAATATTAGAGTTAGAAAACGTAATTAGCCAACCTACAACATAACTAACATCTTAAACCCATATAAAATAACAATGGCTGGTAAAATTCAAAAATATACTTATTCCAAAGCGTTCAATTTTCAATTCGAAGTGTCTTTGATATAAAATAATTCATAGGCGCATAATCTCTCCTTAATTTATTTGGTCGGATATTTAAATTATAGAGATTTTGCGCTTTTTTTGTATCAAAAAACAGGACTGATATAAAAACCAGTCCTGTTTAGCATAGTGTCTAAAAAAAGAGCCTCCAATATTGGAGACCCTCTTAATCTATTTTTAAGATAAACTATCTTATTTGAAGATTTCAGTTACAACGCCTGATCCAACAGTACGTCCACCTTCACGGATTGAGAAACGAGTACCGTCTTCAATAGCGATTGGAGAAATCAATTCAACTTGCATTTCTACGTTATCGCCAGGCATAACCATTTCAGTACCTTCTGGTAAAGTAACAACACCAGTTACATCAGTAGTACGGAAATAGAATTGTGGGCGGTAGTTACTGAAGAATGGCGTATGACGTCCACCTTCATCTTTAGATAAAACATAAACTTCTGCTTTGAAGCTTGTGTGCGGTGTAATTGAACCAGGAGCAGCTAAAACTTGACCACGTTGGATATCTTCACGTGCAACACCACGTAATAATGCACCAATGTTGTCACCAGCTTCAGCATAGTCTAATAATTTACGGAACATTTCTACACCAGTAACAGTTGTTTTGCTTGATTCTTCTTGCATACCGATGATTTCAACTTCTTCACCGACTTTGATTTGACCACGTTCAACACGGCCTGTAGCAACAGTACCACGACCAGTGATTGAGAATACGTCCTCAACTGGCATCATGAATGGTTTGTCAGAATCACGTTCTGGAGTTGGAATGAAGTCATCAACCGCTTGCATTAAGTCTAAGATTTTTTGCTCATAGTCAGCGTCGCCTTCAAGTGCTTTTAATGCTGAACCAGAGATTACAGGTACATCGTCACCTGGGAAGTCATATTCGCTTAATAAGTCACGAACTTCCATTTCTACTAATTCTAATAATTCTTCATCGTCAACCATGTCAACTTTGTTTAAGAATACAACTAATGCTGGAACACCAACGTTACGTGATAAAAGAATGTGTTCACGCGTTTGTGGCATTGGGCCATCAGCAGCAGATACTACTAAGATAGCTCCGTCCATTTGAGCAGCACCAGTGATCATGTTTTTAACATAGTCAGCGTGTCCTGGGCAGTCAACGTGAGCATAGTGACGTTTGTCAGTTGTATACTCGATGTGAGAAGTATTGATTGTAATACCACGTTCTTTTTCTTCTGGAGCGTTGTCAATCATGTCGTATGATTGTGCAACAGCGTCACCATTTTTTGCTAAAACAGTTGCAATAGCAGCTGTTAAAGTAGTTTTACCGTGGTCAACGTGTCCGATTGTACCAATATTGGCATGTTCTTTTGAGCGATCGAATTTTTCTTTAGCCATTATAAAATCTCTCCTATTCGTTAGAAAATTAATTGTAAAATTTATCTCTCATGACAGTTTCTCACCATCATGAGAAAATGATTTATTTAGGTTTAAAAGGACTGTACAGTACCTTTATAATGCATTTTCCCAAAAAAATCAATTGATAAAACTGTAAACTACATAATTAAACTTTACATGTATTGTACAGACTAGCGCTAAACAATACAAGTTTAATTATTCAGCTTTATTACCACTGTTTTTCTTGATAATATCTTCAGCAACTGATTTTGGAACTTCTGCATAGTGATCGAAGTACATTGTGTATGTTCCACGACCTTGTGTGTTAGAACGTAATGCAGTTGCATAACCGAACATTTCTGAAAGTGGTACAAAAGCATTTACAACTTGTGCATTACCACGAGGTTCCATACCATCAACGCGTCCACGACGAGAAGTTACGTCACCCATGATGTCGCCCATGTATTCTTCAGGCATTTCGATTGTTACTTTCATCATTGGTTCTAAGATAACTGGATCACATTTTTTGGCAGCTTCTTTAAGTGCCATTGATGCAGCAATTTTGAAGGCCATTTCTGATGAATCGACATCGTGGTATGAACCATCAAATAATCTAGCTTTAACATCAATTAATGGATATCCAGCTAATACACCATTTTCCATTGAATCTTTAAGTCCTGCTTCAACTGATGGAATGTATTCACGAGGAACTACACCACCAACGATAGCGTTTTCGAATTCGAAACCTGCACCTGTTTCGTTAGGTGAGAATTCAATTTTAACGTCACCGTATTGACCACGACCACCAGATTGACGAGCGAATTTACCTTGAACTTCTGCTGATTGCTTGAATGTTTCACGATATGAAACCATTGGCGCACCAACATTACATTCAACGTTAAATTCTTTCTTCATACGATCAACTAAGATATCTAAGTGAAGCTCACCCATACCGCCGATAATAACTTGTCCAGTTTCTTCATCAGTATGCGCATGGAACGTTGGGTCTTCTTCTTGTAATTTAACTAAAGCTGTAGTCATTTTATCTTGGTCTGCTTTAGATTTTGGTTCAACTGATAAGTGAATAACAGGTTCTGGGAAATCCATTGATTCCAAGATAATATCATTTTTCTCACCACATAAAGTATCACCAGTACCAGTTTCTTTAAGACCTACCGCAGCAGCGATATCTCCTGAGTAAACTGTGTTTAACTCTTGACGAGAGTTAGCGTGCATTTGTAGTAAACGACCTACACGTTCACGTTTGTTCTTCGTAGAGTTTTTAACGTATGAACCAGATGATAATGTACCTGAATACACACGGAAGAATGTTAATTTACCAACATAAGGGTCAGTCATTACTTTGAACGCTAATGCAGCGAACTCAGCGTCGTCATCAGCTCTTGCGATAACTTCTTCGTCTGGGTCTTCAGCACGGTGGCCGACAATTGGTTTAACATCTAATGGTGATGGTAAATAATCAATTACTGCGTTAAGCATTAATTGAACACCTTTGTTTTTGAAGGCAGTACCAACAAGAACTGGGTAGAATTCAATATTATTAGTTGCTTGACGAATAGCATCTTTTAATTCAGCTACAGTAATTTCTTCGTCACCAAGGTATTTTTCCATTAATTCATCACTAGTTTCAGCTACTGCTTCAATTAGTGTTGCACGAGCTTCTTCAGCTCTTTCTTTGTGATCTTCAGGAATTTCAATTTCTTCAATTTCAGTTCCTAAATCATTGTTGTATTTGAAACATTTCATTTCAACTAAGTCGATGATTGCTTCAAATTCATCTTCCGCACCAATTGGTAATTGGATTGGTTGCGCATTCGCTTGTAAGCGATCATGAATAGTGCTTACAGCATATTCAAAGTTCGCACCTAATTTGTCCATTTTGTTTACAAAAACAATACGAGGAACGCTGTAAGTTGTAGCTTGACGCCAAACTGTTTCAGTTTGAGGTTCAACACCTGATTGTGCATCAAGTACAGTTACCGCACCATCAAGTACACGTAATGAACGTTCAACTTCTACAGTGAAGTCTACGTGTCCAGGTGTATCAATGATGTTTACACGGTGATCATCCCATGAAGCTGTTGTTGCAGCTGATGTAATTGTGATACCGCGATCTTGCTCCTGTTCCATCCAGTCCATTTGTGAAGCTCCTTCGTGAGTTTCACCGATTTTATGGATACGTCCAGTATAGTAAAGAATACGTTCAGTCGTAGTTGTTTTACCAGCATCGATGTGAGCCATGATACCGATATTACGAGTTCTTTCTAAACTAAAATCTCTAGCCATGTATTTTTCTCCTTCCAGTATAACTGCGAATAAATACTATAAATATGGCGATACCCTAAACATGCACCTAGATAGTAAACTATCGTTTTGGAACACGCTCAGGGAAAAACCTACTATCCTACCAACGATAGTGAGCGAAGGCTTTGTTAGCTTCAGCCATTTTATGAACGTCTTCACGTTTCTTAACTGCACCACCAGTGTTGTTTGCAGCATCTAAGATTTCGTTAGCTAAACGTTCTTCCATAGTTTTTTCACCACGAAGACGTGAATAGTTAACTAACCAACGAAGACCTAAAGTAGTACGACGTTCTGGACGAACTTCTACAGGTACTTGATAGTTAGAGCCACCTACACGGCGTGCTTTAACTTCTAATACTGGCATGATATTGTCGATCGCTTCTTCAAATACTTCGATAGCTTCACGACCACTGCGTTCTTGAACTAATTCAAATGCAGAATAAAGAATTTTTTGAGCTGTTCCACGTTTACCATCTAACATAATCTTGTTAATTAATTTTGTAACTAATTTTGAATTATGAATTGGATCTGGTAATACGTCTCTTTTTGGTACTGATCCTTTACGAGGCATAATGTAAATCCTCCCTTCCTAATTGTAATATATTTTTATGCTTTATAACGAAAATTTACGCAATCTTAAACTTATTTTTTATTTTGTTTAGGTTTTTTAGTTCCGTATAATGAACGTCCTTTTCTACGACCGTCAACACCTGAAGTATCAAGTGCACCACGTACGATATGGTAACGCACACCAGGTAAGTCTTTTACACGTCCACCGCGTACAAGTACAACACTGTGTTCTTGTAAGTTATGGCCGATACCAGGGATATACGCGTTGATTTCAATATTGTTAGACAAACGCACACGCGCATATTTACGTAACGCAGAGTTAGGTTTTTTAGGTGCCATAGTACCTACACGTGTACAAACACCACGTTTTTGTGGTGAATTTAAAGTAGTGTACTTTTTCTTTCTGCTATTGAAGTTTTTGTTCAATGCTGGTGAATCATAGTTTTTTGATTTTCTTTGTCTTGGTTTACGTACCAATTGGTTAATAGTTGGCATGAATGTGTCCTCCTCTCTTCTTTTATAATCCCACACATCCAGGTGGTTCATTTTAAGGGTAAATAAAATTTAGTAAGAAAAATCTTACTAATCTCATTTCAATAATGCAACAATTGTCGCATCAACGTTTATACCTACATATTTTCCTAAAGCTTGTTTGCTTTCGAAAAATGAGATAGATATGTCTTTGTGATTGATTTGACTTAATACGCGAGTCATTAAATGAACTTCAACGTCTTCAGCAATAATCAATGATGTAACTTGATCTTTATTCAAAGCTTTGAGCGTTTGTTTAAGACCAATAACATAGTGTTGTTTGTTAAAGCGTGCAACTTTTTCATTAGACATTTAAATATCCTCCAAAGTTCTGCTTGCATCAACCTTAATAATAATAACATCTAAATTACTGCTAAGTCAACTTTAATTAACATTTTTTACAGGAATTATTTTTTAAAAATAAGAGAGCGAAACAAAGGTTAAATTTATAAAATTTAATCTCTGTTTCTACCCTCTGTAAAAGGATTAGGTTTTAAAAATTTAGTATAAATACTTTTAATTTTTAATATTGGACTGGATCAATACAGTACTCATAATGAATACAATATACGCTAATCATTTTTTAACAATAGCATTAGATTTCAGTTGTTTGAATATCTTCTACAACTTCTTCTGGTGTTGCTTTGTCATACTGAACATCGCTATAACGTCTCATACCTGTACCAGCTGGAATTAATTTACCAATAATAACGTTCTCTTTAAGTCCAAGTAAGTTATCACGTTTACCTTTGATTGCTGCATCTGTAAGTACACGTGTTGTTTCTTGGAATGAAGCTGCAGATAAGAAGCTTTCAGTTTCAAGAGAAGCTTTCGTAATACCAAGTAATACTGGTTTAGATGTAGCTGGACGTTTACGGTCTTTGAACGCTTCACGGTTAGCATCTGTAAAGTTATGAATGTCAACAAGTGCACCTGGAAGTAATTTCGTATCTCCAGCTTCAATGATACGCACTTTACGTAACATTTGTCTTACCATAACTTCAACGTGTTTGTCATCAATTTCAACACCTTGCATACGGTAAACTTTTTGCACTTCTTTTAATAAATAACTTTCAGTAGCATTTAGACCTGAAACAGATAGGAAGTTCTTAGGTTCAATTGAACCTTCTGTAAGAGCTTCACCACGTTCAACACTTTGGCCGATTTCAACTTTTAATCTTGAGGTACCTGAAGCCAGGTAAGATTTAGTTTCATTTTCGCCTTTGATTACGATTTCTTGTTGACGGTCTTTTGCAACACTAATGTCATCAACAACACCTTCAATTTCAGTAATCACTGCTTGACCTTTAGGGTTACGCGCCTCGAAAATCTCTTGGATACGAGGAAGACCTTGAGTGATATCGCTACCTGCTACCCCACCTGTATGGAATGTACGCATAGTAAGCTGTGTACCTGGTTCACCAATTGATTGTGCAGCAATTGTTCCAACTGCTTCACCAACTTCAACTTTTTCACCAGTAGCAAGGTTTTTACCGTAACATTTTTCACATACACCATGACGTGTGTTACATGTAAATGCTGAACGGATATACATTTCTTCTATACCAGCGTCCGTGATATTCTTAGCGATTTCTGCTGTTACCAATTCATCTGGTCGAACGATCACTTCGTCTGTTTCTGGGTGACGGATAGTTTCTTTTGAGTAACGGCCTTCAATACGTTCACTGAATGGTTCGATCATTTCTGTACCTTCTTTAATATCAGATACAAGTAAACCTCGGTCAGTACCACAGTCTTCCTCACGAACAATAACATCTTGTGCCACATCAACAAGACGACGCGTAAGATAACCAGAGTCTGCTGTTTTAAGTGCTGTATCGGCAAGACCTTTACGTGCACCGTGAGTAGAAATGAAGTACTCTAATACAGTTAAACCTTCACGGAATGATGAAGTAATTGGTAATTCAATAATCTTACCTGATGGTGCAGCCATAAGACCACGCATACCTGCTAACTGAGTAAAGTTAGATGCGTTACCACGAGCACCAGAGTCACTCATCATAAAGATTGGGTTGGTTTTTTCAAGTGATCCCATCAATTCTTTTTGAATTTGATCTTTAGCATCTGTCCAAATTTCAACAACTGCATTATAGCGTTCAAATTCTGTGATTAAACCACGGTTAAATTGTTTTTGTACTTTATCTACTAATTTTTCATGTTCATCTAAGATTTGTTGTTTATCTGGTAATACAACAATGTCAGATACACCAACAGTAATACCCGCTTTAGAAGAGTATTTGAATCCTAAGTCTTTCATTCTGTCTAACATCATTGATGTATCAGTGATGCTGAAGCGATTGAAGACTTCTGCAATGATATTACCTAAGAAATTCTTATTAAATGGATCGATGAGTTCTTGGTTATCAAAGTATGCTTTCAATCCATCTTCACCTAATTCAGTAGCAGAAACGAAATATTTATCTGGTGTACTGTTTTCTAAATTAGATTTAGTTGGTTCATTAATATATGCAAATGAATCAGGGATGATTTCATTAAAGATAACTTTACCAACAGATGTTGTTAAGATTTTTTTGTTTTGTTCTTCTGTAAATGTTGGGTTGTTAAATGATGATGCATGTACGCCAATACGCGTATGCAAGTGCACATAACCATTTGCATAAGCTTTGAGTACTTCATTTGTATCATTGTAAATTGTACCAGTATTTACAGCATCTTTACGCTCTAAAGTAAGATAATAGTTACCTAATACCATGTCTTGTGATGGTGTAACAACAGGTTTACCATCTTTAGGGTTTAAGATATTTTGAGCTGCAAGCATTAGCATACGTGCTTCTGCTTGTGCTTCTTTAGATAGCGGTACGTGAACAGCCATTTGGTCACCGTCAAAGTCAGCGTTATAAGCTGTTGTTGCAAGTGGGTGTAAACGGATTGCACGGCCTTCCACTAACGTTGGTTCAAATGCTTGGATACCTAATCTGTGAAGTGTTGGTGCACGGTTTAAAAGAACTGGATGTTCTTTAATAACATCTTCTAATACATCCCAAACTTCATCATCCATACGTTCAATCTTGCTCTTAGCATTTTTAATGTTTGTTGCAATTTCACGCTGAACTAACTCTTTCATAATGAAAGGTTTGAATAGCTCTAATGCCATTTCTTTAGGTAGACCACATTGATACATCTTCAAGCTAGGACCAACAGCGATAACTGAACGGCCTGAATAGTCAACACGTTTACCTAATAAGTTTTGACGGAAACGACCTTGTTTACCTTTCAACATATGTGAAAGTGATTTTAATGGACGGTTACCTGGTCCAGTTACTGGACGACCACGACGACCATTATCTATTAATGCATCCACTGCTTCTTGTAACATACGTTTTTCGTTTTGTACGATGATGCCAGGAGCACCTAAATCTAACAAACGTTTCAAACGGTTATTGCGGTTAATAACACGACGGTATAAGTCGTTCAAGTCACTTGTAGCGAAACGTCCACCATCTAATTGAACCATTGGTCTAATTTCTGGTGGGATGATTGGGAGTACATCTAATACCATCCAAGCTGGGTTGTTACCAGAATGTCTGAATGATTCAACTACTTCTAGACGTTTAATTGCACGTGTAAGTCTTTGTCCAGTTGCAGATTCTAACTCATCACGCAACGCTTTTAATTCGGCGTCTAAATCAATTTCATCTAGTAATTCTTTGATTCCTTCAGCACCCATTTTAGCTGTAAATTGACCTGGGAATTTATCATAGTATTCTCTGAATTCTGCTTCAGATAATAATGTCTTTTTCTCTAATCCAGTTGGTCCTGGGTTAACTACAACGTATGAAGCAAAGTAAATAACTTCTTCTAACGCTCTTGGTGACATATCTAATAAAAGACCCATACGACTTGGGATACCTTTGAAGTACCAAATGTGAGATACAGGTGCAGCTAATTCAATGTGCCCCATTCTTTCACGGCGTACTTTAGATTTAGTTACTTCTACGCCACATCTGTCACAAACCATACCTTTATAACGTACACGTTTGTATTTACCACAACTACATTCCCAGTCTTTTGTAGGTCCGAAAATTCTCTCACAGAATAGACCATCTTTTTCTGGTTTTAAAGTACGATAGTTAATTGTTTCTGGCTTTTTAACCTCACCAAAAGACCATGAACGGATTTTTTCAGGTGAAGCAAGTCCTATTTTCATATAATGGAAATTATTTACATCAATCAAGGAGCCTACCTCCTTCAATTTAGATTAGCTGTGCAAATTGATTGATTGCTCTATATCAATAATAGATAAACCGAGAATGAGGCAAGTAATCAATACTTAACCTCAATACGGTAAATCTTTTTATAAACTTAAATGCGAATTGTATTAGTCAGTAATTTCTTTTTGTGATTGTGGTGCTCCTTTTTGTTGGAGATCCACTTTGCGTTCTACTGCGTCTTCATCTTCATTATCCTGCATGTCAATTTCATTGTCATGCTCATCCATAATCTTAACGTCTAAGCCTAAACTTTGTAGTTCTTTCATCAATACTCGGAATGATTCAGGCACACCAGGTTTAGTAATGTTTTCACCTTTAACAATAGATTCGTAAGTTTTAACACGACCTACAGTATCATCAGATTTATAAGTTAAGATTTCTTGAAGTGTGTATGCAGCACCGTAAGCTTCAAGTGCCCATACTTCCATCTCACCGAAACGTTGTCCACCAAATTGTGCTTTACCGCCAAGTGGTTGTTGTGTCACAAGTGAGTAAGGTCCAGTTGAACGTGCGTGTAGTTTATCGTCAACCATATGTGCAAGTTTCAGCATATACATAACACCGACTGAAATTCTGTTATCAAATGGTTCACCTGTACGTCCGTCATACAATACTGTCTTACCGTCACGTGCCATGCCAGCTTCTTCAATTGTTGACCATACATCTTCGTCACTCGCACCATCAAATACTGGTGATGCGACATGAATACCTAAGTTTTTAGCAGCCATACCTAAGTGCAACTCTAATACTTGTCCGATATTCATACGTGATGGCACACCTAATGGGTTAAGCATGATATCAATTGGTGTACCGTCTGGTAAATAAGGCATATCTTCTTCAGGAACTAGCTTAGAAATAACACCTTTGTTACCGTGACGACCACACATTTTATCACCAACATGAATTTTACGTTTTTGAACGATATAAACACGTACTAATTGGTTTACACCTGGAGATAGTGTGTCATCTCCCTCTTCACGGTTGAAGACTTTAACATCTAGAACAATACCGCCTGCACCATGAGGTACACGTAACGATGTATCACGTACTTCACGTGCTTTTTCACCGAATATTGCATGTAATAAACGCTCTTCTGCTGTTAATTCTGTTACACCTTTAGGCGTTACTTTACCTACTAAAATGTCACCATCATTAACTTCAGCACCTACGTATACAATACCACGGTCATCTAAGTTTTTAAGTGCACTATCTGAAACGTTAGGGATATCACGTGTAATTTCTTCAGGTCCTAGTTTTGTATCACGCGCTTCTGATTCATACTCTTCAATATGAATAGAAGTATAAACGTCATCTTTCATTAGACGTTCACTCATAATTACAGCATCCTCGTAGTTATAGCCGTCCCAAGTCATGAAGCCGACAACTACGTTTCTACCTAACGCCATTTCACCAAGTTCCATTGAAGGACCATCGGCTAATATTTCACCTTTAGCTACGACATCACCTGTAGCAACGATAGGTCGTTGGTTATAGCAAGTACCTGTGTTTGAACGTTTGAACTTAGCTAATGGGTAACGATCGATTTCTCCCTCGTATTCTTGGCCATCTTCTTCAATAAGTTGACGTACAAGGATTTCATTAGATTCAACGTGCTCAACACGTCCTTTATTTTTAGCAACAATAGCTGCACCAGAATCGCGTGCTGCTACGTGCTCCATACCAGTACCTACGAAAGGTGATTCTGGATTCATCAATGGTACCGCTTGACGTTGCATGTTTGCACCCATTAATGCACGGTTAGAGTCATCGTTTTCTAAGAAAGGAATACATGCTGTCGCTGCCGAAACAACTTGTTTAGGAGATACATCCATATAATCCATTTTTTCTTTAGCCATCACTGTGTTATTACCACGGAAACGACAAACAACTTCGTCGTCTAAGAAGCGACCATTTTCATCTAAATTAGAGTTCGCTTGTGCTACCACATAGCTATCCTCTTCATCAGCTGTTAAGTAATCGATTTGATCAGTAATGCTGTTTGTTTCAATATCTACTTTACGGTATGGTGTTTCGATAAAGCCAAATTCGTTTACACGTGCATAACTTGATAATGAGTTAATCAAACCAATGTTTGGTCCCTCTGGCGTTTCGATTGGACACATACGACCATAGTGTGAATAGTGAACATCACGTACTTCCATTTGAGCACGTTTACGTGTTAAACCACCAGGTCCTAATGCTGATAGACGACGTTTATGTGTCAACTCTGCTAATGGGTTAGCTTGGTCCATGAATTGTGACAATTGAGAACTACCAAAGAATTCTTTAATAGATGCAATTACAGGACGAATATTGATTAATTGTTGTGGTGTAATAGAGTCTGTATCTTGAATAGACATTCTTTCACGTACAACACGTTCCATTCTTGATAAACCAATACGGAATTGGTTTTGTAACAACTCACCTACTGAACGTAGACGACGGTTACCAAGGTGGTCAATATCATCTGTAAAGCCAATACCACTTAACAAGTTAAAGAAATAAGACATTGATGCAATGATATCTGCCGGTGTAATGCATTTCACTTCAGAGTCTGGGAACGCATTACCAATCACTGTAGTCGTACGACCTTCTTCATCATTCGGAACATACACTTTGATTGACTGTATTTCAACTGGCTCATCAATCACTGTACCTTCTAGTTCAAACACTTCACTGTTCGCGTTAGCTTCTAATACGTCCATGATTTCATCTAAATTACGACGATCTAAGACTGTGCCTTCTTCAGCAACAATTTCGCCTGTTTCAGTATTAACAATAGGTTCTGCTAATTTTTGATTGAATAGACGGTGTTTTAAATGAAGTTTTTTATTTGCTTTATAACGACCTACACTTGCTAGGTCATAACGTTTTGGATCAAAGAAACGTGAATATAGTAAACTTTTAGCATTTTCAACTGTAGGAGGTTCGCCTGGGCGTAAACGCTCATAAATTTCTAATAATGCTTGATCTGTGTTTTCTGTACCATCTTTTTCTAATGTGTTACGTAAGTACTCGTTATCACCTAAAAGATCAATGATTTCTTGATCTGTAGAGAATCCTAAAGCACGTAACAACACGGTTAATGGTAGTTTTCTTGTTCTATCAATGCGTACATATACTACGTCTTTTGCGTCAGTTTCATATTCTAACCATGCACCACGGTTAGGAATGATTGTTGCATCATAGTTTGTGCGACCATTTTTATCTAGTTTTTCATTAAAATATACGGATGGTGAACGAACTAGTTGAGATACAATTACACGTTCAGCACCATTAATGACAAATGTACCTGTATCTGTCATTAATGGGAAATCACCCATAAACACTTCTTGCTCTTTCACTTCGCCTGTTTCTTTAATGATTAGACGTACTTTTACACGTAGAGGTGCAGAATACGTCGTGTCACGGTTTTTCGATTCTTCTAAATCATATTTCGGTTCACCAAGTCTGTAATCAACAAACTCTAAAGATAGATTACCTGTGAAATCTTCAATCGGTGAAATGTCTCTAAACATTTCATATAAACCTTCTTCTAAGAACCACTCGTAAGATTTAGTTTGAATCTCAATTAAATTCGGTAATTCTAATACCTCTGAAATTCTCGCATAGTTTCTACGTTTACGATGTCTTCCATATTGGACAAATTGACCTGCCAAACAGATTCACCCCTCAAAAATTGCGTGTTTACTTTTACTAAATAAGCAAATATAATTAGACAAAAAGAAAACGGTAGCATACCTCATGACACCATTTTCTATTTCACCTTATATACTTTGTTAATTTATACGTAAAAGTACACACTTATTGAACATAATTTTTTACATTCTATTACTATATCAGAACAGTGCTTTTTAATCAACCTTTTACACTGCTTAATATGTAATAGCCTTTACTTTTTTCTATGACTTTCACGTTGTCAAATGTCTCTTCCATTTTCTTCTTAGCAGATGGCATACCTTGTTTTTTCTGAATAACAACATAAAGCGTGCCATTTGATTTTAATTTTTTAAATGAATCTTCTAAAATACTGTGAACTACCTTTTTGCCTGCTCTAATTGGTGGGTTAGTTAGGATTGCATCAAAAGCATTATCCTCTACCTTCGACAAACCATCACTTTCTTTAATTTCTACATTTTCTATGTGATTTAGTTTTCCATTTTTGGCCGATAAAGCAAGTGCACGTTGGTTTACATCAACCATCGTTATTTCATGATGCGGGGATACTTTCGCAATCATCAAACCAATCGGTCCATAACCACAGCCAACATCTATTATTTTTTTAGTGGGCCCAGGGGGATTTTCTTTTAAAAAAGTGCGTATTAGTAAATCTGAACCAAAGTCTATTTTCCCTTTAGAAAACACGCCTGAATCAGTTACTAATTTTAAATCATAATTTTTGTAGGAATACGTAAAAGGAAGTTCATCACTTTCTACTTCAGGATTTTCATCATAGTAATGACTCATGATTACACCTCTTTTAATCTAATTCGTCTTAGATTAATACTATACCCATAACGCGATGCTATTAACAAATGCTTGGAGGGGTATAGATCAAATAAGATAAAACCCCGTTATATCGATAACGGGGTTTTCATTTCTCAAAGATTTCAGAATATCCATATAACACTTAAAATCAACGTACCGAAGCAGCTAATGTATTAAGCAATTCGGATAATCTTCAATATATAATTATGAACTGTTAGCCAGCTAGAATTATTTTAATTCTACTGTAGCGCCAACTTCTTCTAATGTTTCTTTAAGTTTTTCAGCTTCTTCAGTTGGTAAGCCTTCTTTAATTACTTTAGGCGCTCCGTCAACTAATTCTTTAGCATCTTTCAATCCTAAGCCAGTAGCTTCTTTAACAGCTTTAACGACTTTGATTTTAGATGATCCAGCTGATGTTAATTCAACATCGAATTCTGTTTTTTCTTCAGCTTCGTCTCCGCCGCCTGCTGCACCTGCTGCTGCTACTGGAGCTGCTGCAGTTACACCAAATTCTTCTTCAATTGCTTTTACTAAGTCGTTTAATTCTAAAACTGACATTTCTTTAATTGCTTCAATGATTTGTTCTTGATTAGCCATTTTAATATTCCTCCATTAATTTTGATTAGTTAATTATGCGCAATTATTCAGCGCTTTCTTCGTTTTGTTCTTTATCTTCTCCAACAGCTTTAACCGCATAAGCGAAGTTGCGTACTGGAGCTTGTAATACTGATAAAAGCATAGAAACAAGACCGTCATGTGATGGTAATGTACCAACTGTGTTAACTTCTTCGCCTGAAATAACAGAACCTTCCATAACACCTACTTTAATTTCTAAAGCTTTATGTTCTTTTGCAAATCCTGCAAGTACTTTTGCTGGAGCAACAACATCTTCTGTTGAAGTAGCAACTGCAGTAGGACCTACTAAGTGTTCATTTAAACCTTCTAAACCAACTTGTTCAGCTGCACGACGAACCATAGTATTTTTTAATACTTTGAATTCCACGCCAGCTTCACGTAATTGTGAACGTAATTCAGTTACTTCAGCAACAGTTAGACCACGATAGTCAACGATTACAGTAGATACTGAATTTTTAAGTGACTCAGCAATTACATCAACTTGTTGTTTTTTAGCTTCGATGATAGCAGACATTTAGACACCTCCATAGTTTTTTTATTTGGTGCTTTTAATCTTGATTACAACCATTAATCACGACAACTAATAATTTTGTCTCAATAAAAAAAGCACTTTCTACCCACGGCAAAAAGTGCTTGAAAGATCTAAAAATCTTCACGTTCAAGTCAATTTTAGCCTCGGTAGGATCATTTTTAAGTTATCGCTAACTCCTACTGTCTTAGGTAAAATAATACATTAACCAATATAACTGGTTCAATGTGGTATGTCAATACATTTTTAAGGGGACAGGGTAGAAATCATTTCAAAATGATTTCGCCGTCCACCTCTGGCAAGTAGAACGAGAAAAAAGAGTACAAGTACTATGTTCTTTCATAAATGCTACTAACTCAACAGATTAAGCATTGGCACTTTAAAATCTTAATAAAGCACATTTTCTTTTTAGTCATCTATTGCCAATATAATATTCAACTCTGAAACATTATTTATATCTCAGTATTTTCATTTATATATAAGATTATAGTTTGAAACTAGAAGTATCAACTTTAACTCCAGGGCCCATTGTTGTCGTAACAGCAACAGATTTGAAGTAAGTACCTTTAGCTGAAGATGGTTTGGCTTTAGTTAACACATCTTGTAATGCTTTGAAGTTTTCAACAAGTTTGTCCGTATCAAATGATACTTTACCAATTGAAGCATGCACAATACCTGCTTTTTCAGCACGATATTCTACTTTACCTGCTTTGATTTCTTCAACTGCTTTTGTAACATCCATTGTTACAGTTCCAGTTTTAGGGTTTGGCATTAAACCTTTAGGTCCTAATACACGACCAAGTTTACCAACTTCGCCCATCATGTCTGGTGTAGCTACTACTACGTCAAAATCGAACCAACCTTGTTGGATTTTTTGAACATATTCACCTTCACCTACGAAATCAGCACCTGCTGCTTCTGCTTCAGCTGCTTTATCACCTTTTGCGAATACTAATACACGTTGTGATTTACCAGTACCGTTTGGTAGCACTACTGCACCACGGATTTGTTGATCATTTTTACGTGTATCAATTCCTAAACGGAACGCCACTTCAACTGATGCGTCAAAGTTTGCGATACTTGTTTCTTTAGCTAACTCAACTGCTTCTTCAACACTATAGTGTTTTTGGCGGTCAATTTTATTAGCTACTTCTTGAAATCTTTTACTTTTCTTAGCCATTTCATGTCCTCCTTTAGTGGTTTTAGCGGAATTTCCTCCCACATTTACTTGCTTTTGCAAGTTAAGAGCAGATAACAGAGAGGTTGCAAAATTGTATTTTATATCAGGAAACATTTCCTTAATAAACGACACGCTTCCTCTTATTACGACAATATTGAACGCTCTGATCCTGTTTGTCATTTCTGTCATCTGCTTCATCGTCAATCTATGTTTTTAGTTAATTTTTAAAATTATTGAACTGTGATACCCATACTACGTGCAGTACCTTCGATAATACGTACAGCTGCTTCTTCGTCTGCAGCATTTAAGTCTTGCATTTTTTGGTTTGCAATTTCACGTACTTGATCTTTAGTTACTGTAGCAATTTTATTTTTGTTAGGTTCACCAGAACCTTTTTCAACGCCAGCTGCTTTTTTAAGTAGTACTGGAGCCGGTGGTGTTTTTGTAATAAATGTAAATGAACGATCTTCATAAACACTAATTTCTACCGGAATGATTAAACCTGCGTCTTCTTGTGTACGTGCATTGAATTCCTTACAGAATCCCATAATGTTCACACCTGCTTGACCTAATGCTGGACCAACGGGTGGTGCTGGGTTCGCTTTACCTGCAGGAATTTGTAATTTAACAACTTTTTCTACTTTTTTAGCCACGATGTGCACCTCCTTGATATCGTGATGTGGTCACAGGACTGAGTTTTGTCCTCCCACTCTTCTACATTTCGTGACGAAATGAACGCTCTATGAGCGCGACCACAGTATTATAACATTGTCCTTATATATAAAGCAAGAGTAAAGCGTAACTTTTTATATAGCTCCCCTAATCATTTTAATGATAAGGGGGCTTAATGCATGAGCTCTAGCTCGGGCGTTCCTCTAATTACGTCATTAAAATGATTGGATAGCCTTAATGCATATAAAGTAACACTTCTTGCTTCAACAAGGTTAGTGTTACTTATACAAGTGCGAGCGCACTTGTATAGCTTTACTTTAACAAATCCTTGAAAAGAACTTTATCCGTTAATATATGCTTTTCGCTATATTTGTTTAGCTATAATTTTTCAATTTGATCAAATTCTACTTCAACCGGTGTTTCTCTACCAAACATGTCTACAAGAACTGTCAATTTGAATTTATCCGCTTCAATTTCTTGAACTTCACCCACTTGGTTCGCAAATGGACCAGATTTGATTTGAACTTGTTCACCTAAATCTAATTCAACATCAATTGTTTTTTCTTTCATGCCCATTTGTTTCAAGATGAAACGTGCTTCCTCAGGTAATAACGGATTAGGTTTTGATCCAGCACCTGCTGAGCCAACAAATCCTGTTACTCCTGGTGTATTTCTTACAATATACCATGATTCATCGGTCATTATTAATTCTACTAAAACGTAACCGGGGAACGTTTTTTTAGTTAATGTTTTGGCTTTACCATCTTTAACTTGTGTTTCTTCTTCTTCTGGTATAACCACTCTGAATATCAATTCAGTCATATTCATAGATTCTACACGTTTTTCTAAATTCTTTTTAACTTTGTTCTCGTAACCAGAATAAGTATGCACAGCATACCAACGCTTTGCGCCAACTTCTTCAGACATGTCGTCACTCCTATCTATTTAATTAACTCTATAATTCTACCAATTCCTAAATCTAAAACATAGAAGAACGCTAAGAAAAATACTACCGTTGCTACAACGATGACAGTATATTTAAACAATTCTTCTTTCGTTGGCCAACTTGTTTTTTCCATTTCTGACTTTACGCCTTGAAAGAAATTTTCTTTTTTAGCCATTAGCAATACCTCCGTATTAATTCGTTTTTTCCTCATTTGCTTATTCATACGACAAATTAAGCAAATACAATACTCACAACTTAAATTGGAAGGATATATTTACTCAATTGCTCCATCTAATATACCGATGATTATTTCGCTTCTTTATGCAATGTATGTGCGTTACATCTCGGACAATATTTTTTTAATGTCAATCTAGATGTAAGGTTACTTTGCTTGGGCACATTATAGTTTCTATTCCCACATGCTTCGCAACTTAACGGTACTTTTTTCATATAACTTCACCTTACTCATTATAATACCAATCTACTATACATAACATCGCTGTCTATTGTCAATCTTCCACCATTGCTTTCTATCAATCCATATAGTCACTATCGCACGCTAAATAACTTAGGTAGTAAAATGAAATTTATTTCAAAAAATGTCTCAACTTTATTTTACATCTATGTATTGTATTGTAAACTACTTTGACATCGACACATAAAATAGTCGCTATTTCACACGGTTTATAATCTTTCAAAACATATCTTATAATAGTTTGTTCGAGTTCTGTTAATTTATCAATGTTTTGGTACAGCGTAGATACTATTTCTTTTCTTAAAACAATGCCATCTATCATGTGTTGCTGTCTTAACATTTGCTCAGTTATTAAAAATTCATTTTCTAATAATTTTTGACGTTTTAAGTTTATTAATTTTTTTCGTATGTAATCATTTTTGGTGTTTTTAATAATACGATTTACATAATGCGCTAATGGTGTTTCTTTTGAAAAATCAAATTGGCTGAGTGCTTTGAATACTTTAAACAGTATTTCTTGTTGAAGATCTTCTTTATCGTTAGGGTGTATTGAGAAATGATTTAAACTTTTCCAAATATACGGCTGCATTTTATCTAACAACTCGATTAATGCATTCGCATCATCCAGTGTATTATTTAAAATAGTTGTAGATTCTGGTTGGCATATCCTTTGTAGCATATTTTAAATCCTTTCCTTAGATTAAGGATAGCATACAAAGTTCCTTACAAAAAAATCAAGGGGACAATCTCTTTATTTATGATTGTTCCCCCTCCTTATTTTTTCAAATTCTTCTAAAATTTCGTTAGACAGCTCGATTCGAGTCCTAGGCTTACGCTCATTAAAGCCGTCAAGCTTTTTCGATACTAAAATCTCGTTTTCCCTTAGGTCACGCCACATCTCTCTTGAAGATATACGATATGCACCTGCGCCAAATATAGCGTGTTGTTCACTCATGTCGCTCGTTACAACTGTAATGTGCCTCGTATGTTTGTCATATAAATCATACACATATTTTTCAATAAAACTATCTGCTGTTTCTTTTTCTTTAGTGAATATAATCTTTACACCATGATACATATACTCCGATCCTGTACCAGATTGCTCATAAGCATCAAACACACATACGACTTCATCAGCTATAACTGCATTGTAATTTGCAATAGCCGTCAATAACTGGTCTCGAGCTTCTTCTAAATTTTCTTGCGCTATTTGACTTAATTCTTGCGATTGGCCAATCATATTATAACCATCAATAATTAAGTAACGATCTTTCATGATTTATCTCCAATCTGGTTACGTTTACGATACACTTCGTACATCATTAGACTTGCTGCAACAGAAGCATTCAAACTATTTACATGGCCTACCATTGGAATATTAATATAAAAATCACATTTGTCTTTAATTAAACGACTCATGCCTTGGCCTTCACTTCCAATAACGATTGCCAAAGGCATGCCAGCGTCCATTTCACGGTAATCTGTTGCGTTTTCAGCTTCTGTGCCCACTACCCAATAGCCGTTGTCCTTTAATGTTTCAATCGTGTTCGCTAAATTTGTAACCCTCATCACCGGGACATGTTGTATTGCTCCTGTAGAAGCTTTTGCAACTGTTTGAGTCAGTGAAACCGAGCGTCTTTTAGGGATAATCACACCGTCAACGCCAGAGGCATCAGCAGTTCTCAAGATTGAACCTAAATTATGAGGATCTTCAAGTCCATCTAAAATTAAAACTGTAGATAGTTTTTCATTTTCTTTTTGCTGTGCCAGAAACGCATCGAAATCCGCATATTCGTACGGTGCAATATACGCAGCGACACCTTGGTGAGGGGCGTCAGACAATCCATCTAATTTAGATTTTGGCACTGATTGTACAATGATTTTATTACTATTTGCTTTTTTTAAAATTTCATTTATTTGTCCTTTTTTTACGGTGTCTTGAATTAAAATTTTATTAATTGTATGCCCAGAAACAATGGCTTCTTTTACGGCATGACGGCCTACGATAACAAGTTCTTCCAAAGTCTCACTACCTTTCATCTATACTTTTCACAATATGTTCAAGCAATGTTGTTAAACGGCTTTGATCTTTTTCAAGATATAAAAAACCAATGATTGCTTCTAACCCTGAACTTTTTCGATACGTTTGTATGTCTGTATTTTTCGCCTTCGTATAACTCTTCGCATTTCTTCCACGGCGAACAATATCTAATTCTTCTTCGGTAAACCAGTTGCTTTCTAACAAGCATTCAAGCGATTGTGCCTGGCTTTTCGCAGACACGTAACGCTTGGCTTCTTGATGTAATCGATTAGGTTTAGCTTTTAATTTCAATATAATATACTCTCTCACAAATTGGTCTAAGACCGCGTCCCCCATATATGCCAAAGTCAATGGGTTTAACAATTTATTATCCATATTAGCCACGTTTAAATCTCACGCCTTGAGGTGTGTCTTCCAAAATAATATTTTGTGCTTTCAATTGATCGCGAATTTCATCTGCACGTGCAAAATCTTTATTTTTTCTTGCTGTGTTTCTTTCTTCGATTAAAGCTTCAACATCTTCGTCTAATAATTCGTCACTTGTTTCTGGTTTTAAAGGTACACCTAATACATCACTAAAAATTTGATATACTGTTTTAAATCGTTCAATCACTTCAGTTGACGTTGTATTTTCTAATACATATTTATTAGCTAATTTTGTCAAATCGTACCAAGCTGTAATGGCATTAGCTGTGTTAAAGTCGTCATTCATAACGGTTTCGAACTGTTCTAAAATCTGGTTGATTTCTTCTATATAATTATCTTGAGCTTCGATATTTGTGGCAATCGCTTCACGTTCCTCGATAGCTTGGTAACTATTACGGATACGTTCTAAACCACTTCTAGCAGCACTAACAAGTTCCATATTATAATTGATTGGGCTTCGATAATGTACACTAATCATGAAAAATCGTAATACATCTGGATCAATTTCTTTAATAATCTCGTGTACTAACACAAAGTTACCTAGGGATTTACTCATTTTTTCGTTGTCAATATTAATAAACCCGTTATGCATCCAATAGTTGGCGAATGGCGCATGGTTATGGGCTTCAGATTGGGCGATTTCATTTTCATGATGTGGAAATTGTAAATCAGTACCGCCAGCATGAATATCTATCGTCGCACCAAGTTCATGGTAAGCCATAACAGAGCATTCAATATGCCAACCTGGTCTACCTTTGCCAAATGGACTGTCCCAACTAATTTCATCAGGTTTTGCTTGTTTCCATAATGTGAAATCTAGCGCATCTTCTTTTTGCTCGCCTTGCTCAATGCGTGCACCTACTTTCAAATCATTAAGGGATTGATGACTGAGTTTACCGTAATCTTCAAATTTACGTGTTCTAAAATACACATCTCCACCACTTTGGTAGGCATAACCTTCTTCTACAAGTTCTCCTATAAACTTAATAATGTCATCCATATGATTCATTACTCTTGGGTTTGAAGTTGCTTTTTTCACATTCAAAGCGCCAACATCTTCGTAAAATGCATCGATATAACGATTAGCGATTGTGTTAACAGGTTCATTCAATTCTTTCGAGCGCTTAATCAATTTATCATCTACATCAGTGAAATTTGAAACATAATTTACTTCATAACCTTGGTATTCAAGGTACCTTCTCACAACATCATAGTTAATTGCTGGTCTGGCATTACCTATATGGATGTAATTATATACAGTTGGTCCGCAGACGTACATCTTAACCTTACCTGGTTCTATAGATTTAAACGTCTCTTTTTGACGCGTTAACGTGTTATATAATGTAATCATCTTGAATCTCTCCATTTCTTGTTTTCTCAAGTTGTTTCTCTAATTGTTTTAATTGTTCATAAATCGGATCTGGTAAATTACGATGGTCGAATGTCTTACCAATTCTTCTACCATCTTGTTTAACAATGTGTCCTGGTATACCAACGACTGTAGAATAGCTAGGCACCGAATTCAATACTACTGAATTCGCCCCGATGTTTACATTCGAATTAATTTTAATATTACCGAGTACTTTGGCGCCTGCTGCTATCAGTACATTATCACCTATATCAGGGTGACGTTTTCCTTTTTCTTTACCAGTACCACCTAAAGTAACGCCCTGATAAATTGTAACATTATCACCAATTCTGCATGTTTCTCCAATAACAACGCCCATGCCATGGTCGATAAATAAACGTTTCCCAATTTGGGCGCCAGGATGAATTTCGATGCCAGTAAAAAAACGTGAAATTTGTGAAATTAATCTTGCTAATATATATCTTTTCTTTTTGTATAAAGCGTGTGCGATTAAATGACTCCATACTGCATGTACGCCCGCATATGAAGTGACTACCTCTAAAGTAGTACGTGCAGCTGGGTCTTGTTCAAACACCATATTTATATCGTCTTTTATTCTTTTTAATATTTTAAACAAGGTTGCGACCTCCTTATTAAAAAAGCACCTCTAACATTAATGTTAGAGGTGCTTTGCACGGTTCCACTCTTTTTTTAAAACAAGCTGCTTGTTCATTAAGTTAGCAATAATCTAACATGGTAAAACAACTTATATTAACTCATTAAAGTTATTCAGTTCATTATTCTAAAGGTGCATTCAACAATTTCCATGATGTGCTCGCAGCAGCCGCACACTCTCTTGACACATTCCATTGTCTACTAATCCTTTAGTGTATTCAATTATAATCATAGGTGCTTGATTGTAATTTTTCAAGTATTATCTATTTGATACAATTTACTTATAATCAGCATTAAACGTATTTTTTTAAGCGATTCAATACTTTATCTTTACCTAATACTTCGATTGTATTTGGTAACTCTGGACCATGCATTTGTCCTGTCACAGCTACACGTATTGGCATAAATAATTGTTTGCCTTTAATACCTGTCTCTTTTTGAACTTCTTTAATTGTTTTTTTAATTTCTGCCGCTTCAAAAGGTTCTAGTGCTTCTAATTTGCCATATAAATGGTTCATTAATTCTGGCACTTGTTCCCCATTGATGATTTCTTGCTCATCTGCTCCTAATGTTTGTTCATCACGGAAGAAAATTTCAGATAACGGAACAATTTCGCCAGCGTAACTCATTTCTTTTTGATAAAGAGCAATCAGTTTACGTCCCCATTCTTTATCTTCTTCAGATGGGTTTTCAGGTAATAAATTCGCTTTAACTAAGTGAGGAAAAGCAAGTTCAAAGACTGTTTCAGTGTCTTTTTGTTTCATATATTGGTTATTAATCCAAGCTAATTTTTGTTTGTCGAAGAATGCAGGTGATTTAGATAATCGTTTTTCATCAAAGATTTTAATGAATTCTTCTTTAGAATAAATTTCATCTTCACCTTCAGGGGACCAACCTAATAATGTAATAAAGTTAAATAACGCCTCAGGCAAATAACCCAAATCGCGATATTGCTCAATAAATTGTAGGATTTGGCCATCGCGTTTACTTAATTTTTTACGTTCTTCGTTTACGATTAGTGACATGTGTGCAAATCTTGGCGCTTCCCAACCAAACGTTTCGTAAATCATTAATTGTTTGGGTGTATTTGAAATATGGTCATCTCCACGAATAACATCTGAAATTTCCATCAAGTGGTCATCAATTGCTACTGCAAAATTATACGTTGGCACGCCGTCTTTTTTCACAATAACCCAATCACCCATATTATTTGAGTCAAATGAAATTTCACCTTTCACCATATCGTCAAATGCATATGTTGTATCTTTTGGCACTCGGAAACGAATCGAAGGTTGGCGTCCTTCTGCTTCAAATTGTTGGCGTTCGTCTTCTGTTAAATGTGCATGTTTACCACCGTAACGTGGCATTTCACCACGTGCAATTTGTTGTTCACGTTCTTCTTCTAATTCTTCTTCAGTCATATAGCATTTATACGCTTTATCTTCATCTAACAATTGTTGGATAAGTGGGTTATATATTTCAGCACGTTCTGACTGGCGATAAGGCCCATAACCTTTATCTTTATCTACAGACTCATCCCAATCAATACCTAACCATTTTAAGTTATCAAATTGTGAAGATTCTCCATCTTCTAAATTACGTTTACTATCCGTATCTTCTATACGAATTACAAAATCTCCATCATAATGTTTAGCAAATAAATAGTTAAATAATGCAGTTCTTGCATTACCAATATGCAAATAGCCTGTTGGGCTTGGGGCATATCTAACTCTTACACGATTACTCATTATGTTCACTCCTGTTTAATAATTTTTCACGATTTTAATCTTATATTTTCAGCTTAACTGCGCACACACATAAAAAGAATTCAACCTATGTTACTACACTTTTCAAATGTGCCTAACAATAAGTTAATATAAAAGCATTCAAAGCGTGTTGCTCATTTGCTTATTTATGATATCATAGCTCATCATTTTTTAAAGCATCACTATACTAAAAACAAACGTATGACGCCCATTAAATTTCAAGTTTATAATTCTAAGTACAGTAATACAATTTCGCTATCTATTGTAGCACTTTAAAGATGATTATGATATCACTGTGCTTAAATTAAAATGCTATCTGAACAATTTTTTGAAAATATTGCTCATAATGAAAAGGTTTCATGTGAAACTGTAACTTTTTTAGCTACAATATCAAATGAAACCCGCTTTTTAATTTCAGTATATTTTTTTAGCAAAAATAATGCGTCCGGATGAAGTTTGCAACAAACTTACTACTTCTAAATCAATATATTCACCGATATATTTTTTAGCGTTATCTACAACTACCATTGTACCGTCATCTAAATACCCTACTGCTTGACCAGCTTCTTTCCCCATCTTAGTCAACAACAAGTTAAATCGATCGCCTTGATGTACGGTTGGCTTAATTGCTTCTGATAAGTCGTTCACATTCAACACTTGAACACCTTGTATATGACAGACCTTATTTAGGTTGAAATCTGTAGTAATAATTTGTGCTCTATAATGCAATGCCAATTTAATTAACATTGCATCTATATCACTATGCGATTTTGTTGGATGTATAATGCGCGTAGGGTGCTTTCCATCATGCAAAGCATTGAGCATATCTAAGCCTCTTTGCCCTTTTTCTCTCTTTACACTATCGTTTGCGTCTGCAATTACTTGCAATTCATTAATTACCCCTTGTGGAATTAATATTTCACCGTCTATAAAACCACATTTCAAAACATCTAAAATACGCCCATCAATAATGGCACTCGTATCTATGATTTTAGGCATTGCACTACGTGTATTCATTGACACAGATCGCGCCATATTTTCAGGTAAAAACAATAGCATTTCATCGCGTTTGCGTAGACCAAATTGAAACCCTAAATACCCCAAGATAATCGTGATAATAATAGGTACAAAATGATTTAAAACATTGTTACCAATAATTTGGAAAATAAATGATATCATAACTGAAATAAGTAACCCTATAATGAGTCCAATTGTGGCGAACAATATTTCAATTGCGCTTTGACGCATAATCATTTGTTCTAGTTCTTTCAATGCTAATGTTACTTTTTTAATAAACCAACCAAAGATTACAAATATCAGTACAATCCCTAGTAGCCCATTGAAATAATTATTTGTTAGTAGCGTGAAATGCCCCAAACCAGCATCTGTAATAATTTCTGGTATAAGATACACGCCTAAACTTGCACCTAATATAATATAGCACAAGATTACAATGAGTCTTATCATGTTCAAATGTTAACGCTCCTTTCACATGAAAGCTATTTTGACTATATAAGCCAGTTACATGTTGTATCATTAAGTGATATTAATGCTTAGTTAAAGCATATTTTAAAGCCTCATGTACATTTTTAACACCAATGACTTTAATACCGCTAGGGAATTCCCATCCACCAATATTGGATTCAGGAATAATAATACGTTTAAATCCTAGTTTTTCCGCTTCTTGTACGCGTTGTTCGATACGAGAGACGCGTCTTACTTCTCCCGTCAATCCAACTTCACCAATAAAGCAATCCAATCCGTCTACAGTTAAATCTTTAAAACTAGACGCCGTGGCAATAACAATACCTAAATCAACAGCAGGTTCTGTTAATCTGACGCCACCTGCTACTTTAATATAAGCATCTTGTTGTTGAAGCAAATAATTTTCTTTTTTCTCTAAGACAGCCATCAATAAACTTAATCGATTATGGTCTATGCCTGTAGCCATACGTCTTGGGTTGTTAAATGTGGTCGGTGTCACTAATGCTTGTACTTCTATGAGCAATGGTCTTGTGCCTTCCATTGTCGATACGATTGTTGACCCAGGAACATTAGTAGAACGCTCTTCCAAAAACATTTCTGAAGGGTTTTTCACGCCTTTCAATCCACTCTGCTTCATTTCAAAAATACCCATTTCATTTGTCGAACCAAAGCGATTTTTAACTGCTCTTAAAATACGGTAAGCATGATGCTCATCACCTTCAAAATAAAGTACTGTATCCACCATATGTTCTAATAAACGTGGACCTGCAATTTGCCCTTCTTTAGTTACATGACCAACAATAAAAGTTGGGATGTTTAATTGTTTAGCAATATTCATTAAGCTCTGTGTACTTTCTCTTACTTGAGATACTGAACCAGGCGCAGAGCTGATTTCAGGATGAAAAATAGTCTGTATAGAATCAACTACAAGTAAATCTGGTTTCAATTGTTTAACCGTTTCATGTATCACTTCTAAATCTGTTTCCGCAAACACATTTAAATTACTTGAATCCTCTTCTAATCTATCTGCTCTTAACTTAGTTTGATTTAACGACTCTTCACCTGTTATATATAAAACGCTTTTACTTTGTGATAAAGCAGCACAAATTTGTAGTAATAAGGTCGATTTACCAATACCTGGGTCGCCGCCAATTAATACAAGCGAACCGTTTACAATGCCGCCGCCAAGTACTCGGTTAAATTCTGCTGAGTTGGTTTTAATACGTGGTGTCGTCTCATGTTTAATTTCATTTAGTTTTTGTACTTTCGCGCTATTTTCACGACTTCGAACCCCATGTTTTGGGCTTGTCGATTTTTGTTCTATAATTTCTTCCATTTGGTTCCAACCACCACAGTTGGGACATTTGCCCATCCATTTTGGTGATTGATAACCACACGCCATACATTCAAAAATCACTTTCTTTTTGGCCAAAACTGCACCTCCATCTTTATTGAACAAATCTATTTTATACCTCTGTCTAATTAAAAACAAACTTTATTTATATTCGATTCATTTCGATATTTATTGTTTCTTGGCCTTTAATTTTATATTATAGCATGCACTTCAATAGATTAATGTTAAAGTCTATTTTTTAAATTAACACTATTATATATTCAGTACTATTAATATGATATAGGTGATTAAAATTTTTGACTAACATACGATGATGTTTCGTTTATTAACATTTTAGTGATACTTTTTATAAAAGAAGCGCTCCCCAAGTTGCATTTGCATACTTGAGAAGCGCTATTCATACTTGATATCACTTTAATAACTCAATCTTATGAATCAGAAGTCTCTTTTTCTTTTTGATCTTCTGTTCTATCTTTAATATCGTATTTATATTCTTTACCGTCATAATCGATATAAACATTTTTACCTTCGATTTGGTTACCATCCAAGATTAACTCACTTAAGTTATCTTCGATTGTTTTTTGAATTTCGCGGATAAGTGGTCTAGCTCCGTATTCTGGATCATAACCTTCTTCTGCAATTCTTTCTTTCGCTGCATCAGAAACTACGATATCAATATCTTGTTCTGCTAAGCGATCTGTTAATTTATTCACCATCATAGTCACAATTTCTTTCAATTCATCTTTAGAAAGTTTGTGGAATACAATAATGTCATCAACACGGTTTAAGAATTCTGGGCGGAAAGCATTTTTCAATTCTTTCATCATTGTTTTACGGATTGATTCATAATCTTGCCCTTCAGATGCGCCGCCAAAACCTGCAAAGCGTTGATCTTGCAGTTCTTGAGCGCCAACGTTGGAAGTCATAATAATCACTGTATTACGGAAATCTACTTGACGTCCTTTTGTATCTGTTAAGTGTCCATCATCAAGCACTTGTAACAAGATGTTAAATACATCAGGGTGTGCTTTTTCAATTTCATCGAATAGTATAACTGAATATGGTTTACGTCTAACTTTTTCAGTTAATTGTCCACCATCATCATGACCTACATAACCTGGAGGTGCCCCAACTAAACGGCTCACAGCATGTTTTTCCATAAATTCACTCATATCTACGCGAATCATTGCATCATCTTCACCAAACATGGATTCTGCTAATGCACGTGCTAATTCTGTTTTACCTACACCTGTAGGGCCTAAGAAGATAAAGCTACCAATTGGACGTTTAGGATCTTTCAATCCTGCTCTAGCACGTCTTACTGCTTTACTGATAGAAGTAACTGCTTCTTTTTGGCCAATAACACGTTTGTGTAACGTATCTTCCAAATTAAGTAGGCGGTCTGATTCTGTTTCATTAATTCTAGTTAATGGAATACCAGTCCAACCTGCAATAACTTCTCCAATATCTTCTTCAGACAATGATGTGCTTGCACCGTTTTGAGCGTTTTTCCAATTATTATTCGCTTCTTCATATTGTTTTTCTAATTTAGTTTGTTTATCACGTAAATTTGCTGCATTTTCAAATTCTTGTGCGTGTACAGCAGCATCTTTTTCATTTTTAACTTGTTCAATTTCTTGCTCTAATTCTTTCAAGTTAGGTGGCGTTGTATGACTTTTTAGTCTTACTTTAGAACTTGCTTCATCAATTAAATCAATTGCTTTGTCTGGTAAGAAACGGTCTGACACATAACGATGACTTAATTTCGCAGCAGATTCTAAAGCTTCATCTGAAATATTAATGCGGTGATGCGCTTCATAACGGTCACGTAAGCCTTTCAAGATTTCAATTGTATCTTCGACTGTTGGCTCGTCCACTTGAACTGGTTGGAAACGACGTTCTAGTGCTGCATCTTTTTCAATGTTTTTACGATATTCATCCAGTGTAGTTGCACCAATACATTGTAGTTCGCCACGCGCTAACGCTGGTTTTAAAATATTAGATGCATCAATTGCGCCTTCTGCACCACCAGCACCAACTAAAGTGTGTAGCTCATCAATAAAGAGTACAACATTGCCTGCTTGGTGAATTTCTTCCATAACTTTTTTCAGACGTTCTTCGAATTCACCACGGTATTTCGTACCAGCTACTACTGTTCCCATGTCTAGAGACATCACGCGTTTACCTTTAAGTGTCTCTGGTACTTCGTTGTTAACGATTGCAAGTGCTAAGCCTTCTGCAATTGCTGTTTTACCTACGCCCGGTTCCCCAATTAAGACTGGGTTATTCTTAGTACGTCTACTTAATACTTCGATAACACGTGTGATTTCTTTATCTCTACCAATCACAGGGTCTAAAGTACCATCATTTGCGATAACTGTTAAGTCACGAGCAAGACTGTCTAGTGTTGGTGTGTTATTAGATTTATTTGCTTGTGCGTTTTTATTGCTCATTTCAGGGCTACCTAAAGCTTTAACAACTTGCGCACGTGCTTTAGTAATATTTAAATCTAAATTAGCAAATACGCGTGCTGCAACGCCTTCATTTTCTCTAATTAGACCAAGCAAGATGTGTTCTGTTCCTACAAAATTATGATGTAGTTTTCTTGCTTCATCCATTGATAACTCAATCACTTTTTTAGCGCGTGGTGTGTAGTGTAAAGCACCCATTTGTTCTTGGCCGTGACCAATTAATTTTTCAACTTCTGTCACTACTTTTTCTTCAGTAATATCGAATGATTCTAATACTTTTGCTGCAATACCTTCTGGTTCTTTCATTAAACCTAAAAGTAAATGTTCTGTTCCAATATTTGAATGATTTAAGCGAATCGCTTCTTCTTGAGCATGTGCCAATACGCGTTGTGCACGTTCTGTCAGTCTACCAAATAACATAGCATGACCTCCTAATTTATATGTTCTCTTAATATATCTGCTCTTTTTTCATTAACTGCTCTATCATCTTCATCATCTAACAAGAATGGTGATTGAATTGCGACCATTAACTCATTAAATTTGAAGTCTTCTAAATCAATATAGCCTAAATCTATACCGAGTTTCACTTCACTTAATCTAAATGACGCTTCTTCCATAGATATTAGTCTACTATATTTTAATATTCCTAACGAACGATATACTCTATCTAATGTTTCAATTTCATTATGCTTACTGAGACGTTCGCGAATTTGCATTTCTTCGTTAATAATTTGTTGCACAACTTCAGTTAAACTTTCGATAATTTCTTCTTCTGTTTTACCAAGTGTAAGCTGATTAGAAATTTGATAAATATGACCATATACTTGAGAGCCTTCACCGTAGATACCTCTTATAGTAAATCCAAAGCGATTGATTGTTTGAGCGATTCTATTCATCCGCTTCATAATCGTTAGGCCAGGCAGATGTAGCATTACACTCGCTCTCATACCAGTCCCTATATTTGTCGGGCAAGTTGTTAAATAACCAAGTGTTTCATCAAAGCTAACATCTAGTTCACTATCGAGTGTATCATCTATAGAAGAAGCCTTATCATATAATGTTTGCAATGATAGGTCATTTCCCATAGCTTGAATGCGTATATGATCTTCTTCATTTACCATAACACTTAAAGATTCATCATCATTCAAAAGCACAGCTGAAGCAGGCTGCTTTATTAACTCTGGGCTTATAAGATGTTTCGCTACAAGTTTATACTTACTCTGTTGATCCAAAGTGTCTAATCTCTGTATAAACATATCAGGAAGCGCATCTTGTACCTCATTTATTACTCTATAACCATCTTGTTCTGAAGGAAACATCAAAGGATGAACATGATTTTCTAAATTTCTAGCTAATCGGAGCCTTGAGGACATCACAATTGGACTCTCTTCCTCATCTCTCATCCACTCACTAATATGAGTACTAATATCATTTTTACTCATCATGTTTCACCTCGCTGTCTTCTTTTAATGCTTTAATTTCATCTCTAACAATTGCAGCTTCTTCAAAATTTTGTTCTTCAATCAATTGATTTAAATAGTTTGTTTTTTCTTCTATTTGTTTTTTTAACGCTAACTTTCTGTGTGAAGAGCGTGGTGTTTTTCCAGTGTGTTCAATTTGACCACCTTGTACACGTCGTACAATATCAACAATGTCATCTTTAAATGTTGCATAGCAGTCTGCACAACCAAATTTACCGACATGTGCAATATCTTTTAACGTCATTTGACAAGTAGGACATCTTTTCTCTTCTTTAAAAGCTATTTCATCGAAATCAATACCATGTTTAGCTGCTAAATGCTGTAATATTTGCTTTACAACAAAGGCACCCTCAATATCATCTTGTGACTGCATTTGCTGATTTTGAGTCCAAGGATTACCTCCTTGTGCACATGTGGAACATACCCATCTTTCATGTATACCGTCTTGTCCTTTAACCGCTAACTTAACTTCCGCTTCATTTAAATGACAATTTTCGCACAGCACGACTAAACACCTCTCTTTAATAGTAATTTATCACATGTAATACGCGTTTAACTATATTAGCACGTATGATATCTCTTGATAATACATCCATTTTCAATGTTTCTCTATCAATGACCGCATAAATCATCTTCGCTTCCCGTTCGCTAAGATATTCTTTATCTAATAAGCCATCTATAATGTAATAGGCTTGTTGTTGTGAAATAGACGGTCCTATTAATTGAAGTAAATGGTTAATGTAACCTGTTTCGTCTTTATTTTCAATTTTAGTGATTCGAATGTAGCCGCCGCCACCTCTTTTACTTTCTATTTCATAGCCGTGTTCATTAGTGAATCGTGTTTTGATCACGTAATTTAATTGAGAAGGCACACAGTCAAAACGCTGTGCAATATTTGCACGCTGAATTTCAACAACATCTTCATTGGCGTCTTCAAATAATTTTTTAATGTATTGTTCTATGATGTCGGACATGTTATGCATGATTATCACCTCTTTTGACCTTCTTTGACTATATTATATGACCAACTTTGACCTTTTTCAACCAATATGTTTTAAAAATTTTCATTTTATGCATGTAAGAAATCTCCCATTTATTGTATTATAGGAGTTAAGAAAAAATTTAAAGGGATGAAATTATTATGCATATTATCATTGGTTTAATTGGGATTGCAGTTTTTCTTGCATTAGCTTTTCTCTTTAGCTCTGATAGAAAAAATATTCGTTGGCAATACATTGGCCTATTACTCGTCATACAACTTGTATTTGCGTTTATACTATTAAAAACAAAATTTGGTATTACTGTCATTGGTGCCATTTCAGACGGCTTTAACTATCTACTAGCTAAAGCTGCAGAAGGCGTCAACTTTGTTTTCGGTGGGTTTGAATTTGTGGATCCTAACAATCCACCATTCTTCTTCAATGTCTTATTACCAATTGTTTTTATTTCAGCACTAATTGGTATTTTACAATATACAAAAATATTACCGTTTATTATTAACTATTTAGGATTAGCTATTTCTAAAGTGAATGGGATGGGACGCTTAGAATCATATAATGCAGTAGCAGCAGCAATTTTAGGACAATCAGAAGTATTTATTTCGCTAAAAAAAGAATTAGCGCATATTCCTAGACAACGCCTTTATACATTAACTGCTTCAGCCATGTCTACTGTATCAGCTTCAATCATTGGCGCGTATTTCACATTAATTGAACCACGGTATGTTGTTACAGCAGTCGTTTTAAATTTATTCGGCGGTTTTATTATTGCTTCTATTATCAATCCATACAAAGTAGATGTTAATGAAGATAAATTAATCGTTGAAGACAGTGAAACAGAGAAACAATCTTTCTTTGAAATGTTAGGGGAATACATTTTAGATGGATTTAAAGTCGCTGTAATCGTAGGTGCAATGCTAATTGGTTACATAGCCATTATTGCTTTACTCAATGGAGTTGTCAGTGCTATTTTCACAGCAGCTTCAGGTGGAAGTATTACTTGGGACTTCCAAACTTTCATTGGTTTCATATTTGCACCATTAGCCTTCTTAATTGGTGTGCCATGGAGCGATGCCGTTCAAGCTGGCTCGATTATGGCAACAAAATTATTGTCAAATGAATTCGTTGCTATGCAAAGTTTAAAAGAAGTTAAAGACATGAGCGAACATGCTAAAGGCGTTATATCTGTATTTGTTGTCTCATTTGCTAACTTCAGCTCTATCGGAATCATTTCAGGCGCAATTAAATCACTTAACAACGAAAAAGGAGATATGGTAGCGCGTTTTGGGTTGAAACTTTTATTTGGTGCTACACTCGTTTCATTTATTTCTGCTGCAATCGCAGGTTTCTTCATCTAAATGAAATTAAGATAAAACAGGTCGATTCTTATATATACAAGAATCGACCTGTTTTTATTTGGTTTATTTTAAACTTTTTCACTTAGTGTTGTTTTCACAATATGATTAATGAAATATCGTGTTATACGGTAATCATCTGTTAACTCCGGATGAAATGAGACACCTAAATAGCGTCCTTCTTGGACTGCTACAATCTTTTCTCCGATTTTGCTTAAGATGGATACATTTCCATGCACTTCTGCTATATGTGGGGCTCTAATAAAGACGCCTTCTATATCAGCAGCAACATCTTTAACATCTAATTCACTTTCAAAACTATCTACCTGTCTACCGAAAGAATTTCTTTGGACTGAAATATCTAATTTGTTGAGATAGCCTTCTTCTCCAACGATATCTTTTGCCATGACAATGAGCCCCGCACACGTTCCAAACATAGGTAAATCAGATTGTTGTAATGCTTCTTTAAAACCATACAAATTCATTAGTCGGCGCAATGTCGTTGATTCGCCACCAGGTAGTATTAAACCATCAATATCTTTTAATTGTTCTACATGCTTAACAGCGATGCCTTCATGACCGCTTAGTTCAATATGTTTTAAATGCTCTCTTACAGCCCCTTGTAAGGCTAAAACACCTATTTTCATATTACCAACCACGCTCTTGCATACGTTCTTCTAAGGATAAGTCATTAATATCTAAACCTTTCATCGCAGTACCTAATTCTTTAGCTAAACGTCCAATTAATTCATAGTCTTGGTAGTGTGTTGTAGCTTGTACAATTGCTTTGGCAAATTTTTCAGGGTCTTCTGATTTAAAAATGCCTGAACCAACAAATACACCATCAGCCCCCAATTCCATCATTAAAGCTGCGTCTTGTGGGGTTGCAACACCGCCTGCAGCAAAGTTTACAACTGGTAACTTACCATTTTCTTTAATTGATTTTAACACATCATACGGCGCGCCAATATTTTTGGCTTCAGTCATAATTTCGTCGTCATTCATCACTGTGATGCGATTCACTTCAGCGTTTACTTGTCTAATATGTCTAACGGCTTCAACAATATTACCTGTACCTGGCTCGCCTTTTGTACGTAACATAGCAGCTCCTTCGCCTATACGACGTGAAGCTTCCCCTAAATTGCGACAACCACAAACAAATGGTACTGTAAAGGTATCTTTACGCAAGTGGAATTCTTCGTCTGCTGGTGTTAAAACTTCTGATTCGTCGATATAATCAACACCCATGGCTTCAAGCACACGTGCTTCTGTTATATGACCAATACGGCCTTTTGCCATTACTGGTATAGATACTGCATTCATCACTTCTTCTACAATTTTAGGATTTGCCATTCTAGCAACACCGCCTGCAGCTCTTATATCAGAAGGCACACGTTCTAATGCCATTACTGCAACTGCACCTGATTCTTCTGCAATTTTCGCTTGTTCTGCATTAACGACGTCCATAATAACACCGCCTTTTTGCATTTCAGCCATTCCTCTTTTAACTCTTTCTGATCCTGTAAATTTAGACATCTTATTTACCCCTTTACTTAGTTGATTAAATTCATTTTAAAAGATAAACTGGTATTTAAAAAGGTACACTTTCAAAATAATTTAGGAGGTCAGTTTATTGTCTAAAAATCATCTCTATGTCAATTTATATGAAACTTTGAAACAACAAATCATAGAAGGTCAATATAAATCTGAAGATAAGTTTCCATCTAAACGTGCGTTGGGACAACATTTATCAGTAAGTAACACTACGATTGAACATGCCTATCAACTTTTATTAGATGAAGGGTACATTTATTCTAAACCGAGGTCGGGTTATTTTGTTTCTGATATTGAAACGCTTCCTATCATTCCTACAAATATCAATCATGCACATCAGATATTTAGCTCAAACGAAAACTTCCATAATCCAAAACCAGATTACGATTTAGCGTTTAATATGTCTGAAATTGATACAGAATACTTCCCAATGAAACAATTTAGAAAATATGCTAAAGATGCTTTTGAAGATGATGAACTCGATCTTCTGCTACATGCAAGTTTCAAAGGGGAAATCTCATTAAGACAAGAAATTGCGCATTATTTATTTAATAGTCGTGGTGTTACTTGCCATCCTGAACAAATTATTATTGGTTCTTCGACTGAGCAACTTATCAATCTTTTAACAGATATTTTAAGTAACGGCAAATTTTTAATAGAAAACCCTAGTTATCCCCCTATTAAGCAAGTATTAGATAAAAAACAAATAACCTACCTTCAAGTCCCGGTCAGCCATACAGGGATAGAAATAGATTATTTCCAAAAATCAAATAATAATATTGCTTATGTCACACCTTCTCATCAATTTCCAACAGGTTATGTGATGAGCTTAAAAAAACGCACACAACTTATAAATTGGGCACAACAAAGTGAAGGTAGATATATCATTGAAGATGATTATGATTCAGAATTTCGATATTTTGGGAAACCTATTCCTGCCTTACAAAGTTTAGATACTAAAGACAAAGTTATTTATATCAGTACTTTCTCCAAATCACTGTTCCCAAGCTGTAGAATAGCTTATTTAGTATTGCCGAATAAATTATTATCAACTTATAATCAATTAAATAACAAGGAAGGTAATACAGTTCCTGCTCACACGCAAAAAATAGTAGCAAATTTTATGAAATCCGGTAGTTTTGAAAGACATTTAAATAAAATGAGAAATGTATATAGACATAAATTAACGACTATTTTAAATGCATTGATGCCATATCAATCTCAGTTAAAAATAGACGGTGCTTTAGCAGGTATGCACTTTACATTAACTGTAAAAAACAGTCTCACAATGAAACAATGTCTAGAGAACGCCAAAAAAAACAAATTAAAAATCATACCTTTTAGTCAATATGACAATAACCAAAATTCAGTAAAATTTATTTTAGGATTTGGTGGGATACCTATATCTCAATTAAAAGAACATACAGATGCGCTTATTAAATCTTTAATAGTATAAATTAGTATCATTTAAATAATAGATTAAAAATTCTTTCTTTTAAAATGTCACTTTTCTTTTTATGCAGTTAATGGAACTTATACATGAGCTGAGGGCTCATGTATTTCTCACTTGCACGCTTTCCTTACTCACTTACCACTTGTAAGCTCGTTTCGTCTTTCGCTTAGTTCGTCAGCTTCAAACGCTTTCTCATGACAATCGTTTTTCAGTGCTTCACACTGGTAGTTAAGCT
>NZ_BMCF01000006.1 GCF_014635045.1 Staphylococcus nepalensis
GCACTTAACTGAAGGTAAAGACGGAAACGTACAAGGGTTTAAAGTTATATTTGCGCTTATCATTACTTTAATTACTGTTATCGGTACTTATTGGGTAATGCAAGGTGGACACTCAAGCCACTTATAGCTCAAGCAAAGGCTTCTCGAAAGAGAAGCCTTTTTTATTTTATTTATTAACCTCCCTTTTCATTTTTGGATGATAGTTTGCTTTTTAACATTTTATTCGAGAAAAGTTGTAGAATATAATTAATAAGGTAACTTACGCAATAGGAGGATTAAAAATTTGATGAAACAACCAATTATTATAGATACAGACCCAGGCATTGATGATGCAGCAGCAATAAGTATTGCTTTAAATCATCCCAACTTCGATTTGAAAATGATTACTACAGTTAACGGTAATGTAGGAATTGAAAAAACAACTGCCAATGCGTTAAAACTCAAACAATTTTTCAATAGTAATGTCCCTGTACATAGAGGTGCATCTCAACCACTACTTTCAGAAATAGTTGATGCAAGCGATGTACATGGTGAATCAGGTATGGAGGGTTATATTTTCCCTGAAATAGCGGAAAGTAATTTAGCATCTACGCATGCTGTTGAAGCTATGAAAAATGCTTTGCTAAATAGTGATGCGCCGATTACGCTTGTCCCTATTGGACCTTTAACAAATATCGCATTGTTACTTACGACTTACCCAGAAGTAAAAACATATGTTAAGGAGATCGTATTAATGGGCGGTTCGGCATCTCGAGGTAATGTGACCCCTTTAGCTGAGTTTAATATTTACTGTGATCCCGAAGCTGCTCAAATTGTCTTTAATTCTGGATTGCCATTAACAATGGTAGGCTTAGATGTAGCAAGAAGTTCTAGTTTAACGCACGATACTATAAATGAATTACAATCCATAAATGACACAGGTAATATGCTACATCAACTGTTCAAACACTATAGAGGAGACGATTTTGAAAAAGGTATTAACGTTTACGATGCATATACCATCCTATATCTTCTTCATCCTGAAAATTTTGCGGTTCAAGAAGCTGATGTGCAAATTGAAACAAACGGCAAACTGACTAAAGGTGCTACAGTAACAGATTTCAAATCACATTTCCCTAATACATCAGTAGTTCTGTCAGTACAAGCAAATATCTTTAAACAAATGTTTATCGATGCCTTACAATACTGTAAATAAATTCGTATTAATAAAAAAAGCATCCAACGATTCATTTTATTAGAATCATTGAATGCTTTTTTTATTTTTTTAGTATGGTTGCTTTACTTTATTATATGACCCACCCTGTTGAAGTATATCAAAGTAAATATGCTTCATTTTCTGCTCGTTACTTGTTTTTCCGTTTTCGTAATTTGTAGCTAAAACGATAATATAATTATCATTAAAATATACAGTAAATATATTTCCATAAAAAATACCATTAATTCGATTTTTATCTGCAAAAGAATAAAAACCATAACGATATGCTTGAGGGTATTGTATAGTTAAACTTTCGTGGATAAAAGGTCTCGTAATCGTCGCATTAAAAATTTTATTTTTTTGTAGATTTAAAACGACTTTCCCCATGTCGTAAGGCGTCATATAAAGGTTGCCTGCCCCATCATATTGACTTAAAGTGTTAGGATTCTGTTTGACGCGCTTTCCAGTACTTTTATCCTTTTTATAACCAGTAGCCATATATTTTTTAAAATTTGAATCATTATACCGGCCCGTATATTTTAAATTGTAAGGCTTCACTATTCTATCGTTTAAATTTTGAGTATACGATTGATATGTAACTGCTTCTATAACTTCTGACAATACTAGATAATTGGCATCATTGTATTGATATTGATTATAATATAATGGGTTAATACCTCTTTTTATTATTGCGTGTATAGCTTCGTCTAAGGTTTTTAATTTTGGGTGAGCTTGATATTTATATAAACCGCTTTGATGTAACATCAACTGCTTTAAAGCGACAGGGTATGCTAATTCAAAATATGGTAGATATTGCTTCACGGGTGCTACCATACTAATTTCACCTTCAGTTTCTAATTGTTTTAACATAAGCCCTGTCATAAATTTTTGTGCGGAACCTATCAAAAACATTGTATTAGCCGTATTAGTTTCATTTTTTTCAAAATCTTTAAACCCATAACCCTTATTTAGACTTAATTGACCTTTTTTAAAAACTGTTACAGTACCATTAAATTGGCCTTCCTCTAAGTATTGATCTATTTGCTTCATTTGTGAATCACTGCGATCAACCACTGTTTTTAATTCTTTTTCCTTTTTAGTTGTTTGTTTTTTATTTACCTTTTGTGAAGCATGAGTAGGATGCATAGCGTCTTTAGTCTGTTTATCATGTCTGTAACTATACACCCCTACTATTATAAAAATAAAAATGATTATAACAATAATTAATTTGAACTTGTTGACTTTCATCTAGCTGCCTCTTTATGTTTTATTTAATATTATTAATAAATTCATCTTTAAATTGATCTGTTAAAGCAGTCATATGCTCTATATTTAATGAAAAATATAGTTTGATTTTAGGTTCAGTACCGGATGGTCTTAATGCTATAAAACCATTTTCAAAAATAAATCTAATTAAATTAGTTTTAGGTAACGTCAGTGCTTCTGTTGTACCTTCTTTAATATTTTTAATTGTACCCAATTCATAATCTTCAATTTGTTTTACTTCAAGACCACAAATTGTTGATACTTCTTTATTTCTAAATTGGTTCATTATTTTCGAAATTTTTTCAACGCCTTCTGCCCCTTCAAACGAAGGAGACAATGTTTTATCTTTATATGAACCGATATGAGCATAAATATCTTCCATAGTATCTTTAAATGTCATACCATTATTTGCTAATAAATTTTTATATTTTATTAATAATGGGATCATTTGAATTGCATCTTTATCTCTTGAAAAAGGTTTTGCTAAATAGCCATGACTTTCTTCAAAAGCAAGTAATAGTTGCTTTTCTTGTTCTGAGCTTTCTTGTTCTAGTAAATCAGAAATATATTTAAAACCAGTCAAGACATTTTTCACTTCGACATCTAAAGCTATAGCTAACCTCTCAGCTAGTTCGCTTGTGACGATTGATTTAACCATATACAGTGGTTTACCTTCATCTGCTAAATCTTGAAATCTTAATTTAGTTAATAATATACCAATTTCATTCCCATTAAAATATCTATACTCATTATCATTATAACGTTCAATAAAACCTAATCTGTCCGCGTCTGGATCTGTTGCTATAATCAGTTGTGCATCTGTATCATTTGCCAATTTTAGCCCTCGTTCAAAAACTGCTTCATCTTCAGGATTCGCAATTGCTACAGTCGGAAAATTGCCATCTGGCATTGATTGTTCTTTTTCAATTACAAAGTTATCATAATTTAATTCAGTTAAAATTTCAGATGCTAAAGGTAAACTCGTACCATGTAAACTTGTGAGTACCACTTTTGCTTCTTTTTCCGGAATTGTATCTACTAAGGATTTAACTTCATGTTTGTATGCTTCAGTGACTTCATGGGACATATATTGAATTTGGTTTTTTTGTAGCAATGCATTAAAATCACCTCGATGAATTTGTAATGGATATTCTATCGCATTGATATAATGACTTAAGCGCTCTGATTCATCTGGCAACAATTGACCACCGTTTTGGTCATATATTTTGATACCATTATAATGCTTAGGGTTATGACTAGCAGTAATCATCACACCTGCATCTGTTTTTAAATGTCTTACTGCAAATGATAATTCCGGCGTAGATTTGTAATTTTCTGATAAAATTGTTGTCACATTATTTTCAGCTAAGACAGATGCCATTTCTTCAGAAAATGCTTTAGATAGCAATCTAGTATCAAAATGTATCACTATTGAAGGTTCACTAAACTTTTCATTCAAATATTGTGCTAATCCTAATGCAACCTTGCGTATTGTAAATGCATTTAAACGACCAGGCCCTAATCCAAAAGTACTACGTATGCCAGCAGTGCCAAATGTTAATTCGTCTTTAAATCCTTCTTCTTTTTCTTTTTCAGTTTGTGCTTCATAAAACGTTTTTACCAAACTTTCGTCTATTCTATCCAACCATTCTGACTTCATGGCTAAATCCTCCTTGTTTCTTTAATGTGTTAGAATTCATTAATAAGCATCTATTATAATGATTTAAAAAGGATTATGCTTTATGACACCTTTTATAAGTTATTTTAAAATTTCAAACTATGCTATCCACTTTATTTTTAATCTTTGAACTTATTTTTTAAACATCATCTCTTTAACCATCAATAACATTTATCATATGCTAATTATATCGTATGTTTATAAATAAATCATTTTTAGCTACATGTCTTTTTTATAATTATTTTTAATTGTGATTGACGTCGTTTCTATCAGTGATCATATTCTATGATATACATTTCAAACTTTAGTTGGATAAATTCTTTGTTGATATTTTATTATGTTAGATATAAAATTATAAGTTATAGTACAAATTTCTCTTTACAATAATTTAATGAAATTAGCGAAATTTTAACATTAAACCAATATTGTAATATAAACCAAATCATATACAATGGGGAGCTTCTTACATGAATAAATTTTTTAAATACTTTTTAATATTTCTATCTTTAATTCTTGTAGTTGTTCCAGTTATATTTGCCATTTTATTACTTAAATCATCGCAAGGTGCTTTTGAAAATTCATTGAACACAAGTGATACGTCCAGAGAATCAAGTATTCGTGAAACAAAAGTCAACCCTTCTGAAGATCCAATTTCTATTTTGTTTTTAGGTATCGATGATAATAGTGGTCGTCAAAAAAATGGTCAAAGTGCTGAACAATCAAGAACTGACGCAATGATACTATCAACATTTAATGCAGATAAAGAACAAATACGAATGTTAAGTATTCCACGTGATACTATCAGTTATATTCCAGAAGTTGGGTATTATGATAAAATTACACATGCACACGCCTATGGCGGCCCTACAGCATCAATGGATTCTGTAGAAGCAACGATGAATGTTCCAGTCGATTATTATGTAAGAATTAATATGGAAGCATTTGTAGATGCTGTAGATGAACTAGGCGGTATTGAGTATGACGTTCCATACGATATCTCCGAGCCAAATACAAATGATACTGGCAAGATTAAAGTTAAAAAAGGTCATCAAAATTTAAATGGTGATGAAGCTTTAGCAGTTGCTAGAACACGTCATCAAGATTCAGATTTAAAACGTGGTCAAAGACAAATGGATTTAATCAAGAAACTATTTGTCAAAGCTCAAAAAGCAGATTCATTTAGTAAGTTAGACGACGTTATTGAAATAGTTGGTAAAAACGCCAAACATAATTTAAGCTATAAAGATGTTAAGGCATTAGCTACTTCTTACTTAAAAGACGACGTTGAAATTAAAAGTAAACAACTTGAAGGTGAAGATGATTACTTAAACGGTGTATATTACTACAACCCTAATATTAAAAATATACAAGATACTGCTAATATTTTGCGTGGTGATTTAAATTTACCTAAAATTACAGACACAAATGATTTCTTAAATAAACGTGTTATTGATTTTTATGGTACACTCGTACCACAAACAGAAATTGATAGTAGTTTATTAAGAAAAAACCAAAAGAGCAGTTCTGACCAAAAAGATGATAACTCAAACGAAGATAATTCAGGAACGTCTTCCGAAGAAAATAATATGAACCAACAAGAAACTGAAATGCCAAATGGAAACCAACAAAATAATAATCAATCAATGCAACAACCAAATGAATCAAACCAACAAATGGATCCAAATCAGCAACAAAATCCTAATCAACAACCAAACCAAAACCAACAACCAAATCAAAACCAACAGCAAAATACGCAAGAATTAGAAACAAATTTATATTAGGCTGTAGAAAGGAGCACGTGGTATGTCACGAAAAACATATGAAAAATTAGTAAACATAAACGGCATGTTCAATGTTTTAGAACAACAATTAATCCATAGCCAAGATATGGCACATTTTAGAAATGAATTTTTCTATGTTAATCACGCACACCGTGAAAATTATGAAGCTTTGCGGATATACTACAAAGATAGTGACCATAATCCAGTTGTGGATGGTGCGTGTTATATCGTTGCACTTCCAGAAATTTTTGAAAAAGTTGATGTTTTCCAATCAGAATTGCCCTTTTCTTGGGTTTATAACCAGAATGGCATCACGGAAACTATGAAACAAATCAGTGTGCCCTTACAATATTTAATTGCCGCAGCTTTGGAAGTAACAGACGTCAATTTATTTAGACCGTCAGGATTTACTATGGGGATGAACAATTGGAATATCGCGCAAATGAGAATTTTTTGGCAATACACTGCCTTGGTTAGACAAGAAGCTCAATAATTCGTAAAATAACTACCCTATCACACTATAGTTGTGATAGGGTAGTTTTATTATATTAATAGAAAAGAGGCTATTTATGATTTTTAAAATTGTTAATACATCTGATATGTTAAACGATGCATATGAAATTAGAAAAAAAGTTTTTGTGCTTGAACAAGGCGTCCCACTCGAAAATGAAATAGATCAATTTGAATCTTCTTCCACTCATGTTATAGGTTATGACAATCTTCAGTCCCCTTTTGCTACTGGAAGATTTAGAACCTATAAAAATGGCGCAAAAATTGAAAGAGTGGCTATTTTAGCTTCTCATAGAAAACTAGGATACGGTAAATCTCTAATGCAATTTATCGAAGCAGCAGCAAAAGAAGCAGACTATCATACTTTAACTTTGAATGCTCAGTGTCATGCACAACACTTTTATGAAACATTGGGATACACAACATTTGGTGATGTTTTCTTAGAAGAAAATATAGAACATATCGTTATGACGAAAACAATCTAAATAAATTATATTTAAAATGCATCTTTATTATGTAACATTCCAAAGGGTGTAATATTTTAATACCAAAAAAATAAGGCGTGTTTACGCCTTTTTTAAATGTTTTATACTTTTCCCCCGGCTTAATAAGATTAATTTTATATTACAAATCAATGAAATCAATTTATTAAAACTATAGTCGTATTATAATGGTATTAAATAATAACAGTAAAAGGGGCAGTTAAATGACTAAGAAAAAATTAACTTATAAAGTACCTTCAATCGTTGCATTAACATTAGCCGGCACAGCTTTGACAACACATCACGCACATGCGGCTGACAATAATCAAAACCAAACGTCAAGTAAGAATGTGTTAGACGATGGAAATACTTTAAAACAAGGCGAAGAAATAAAGTCTGAAATTAGCAAACCAACAACCAATATTTCAGGCACTCAAATTTATAATGACCCTACGCAAATTCAAGCACTTTCAACAGATGAACCTGAAAATTATGACGCTCAGTTAGATGAACTAGATAAAAACACATCAAGTCAAAATACATATAATGCTCAAAATCAAGAAGAACAAATTAATTCAGAACAAAAAGAAACTGAAACTAATGAAACTTCAAAACAATCATTAGAGAAAACTTCAACTACTGCTGAACAAATTCAACAAGATCTAGTTGAACCTACTTCTGAAAATGAAACTGCTACTCAAGCAGAAAAAACGAGCGATACTCAATATGACCAAGTGGATAATATTACAACTGGTACAAAAGACAATAACGCTTCTCATGAAAATACTGAAACAGAATCTGACAAAGCATCTACCAAAACGGGAGATATTAACGATGCTCAAGTTAATGGAAACACAGCTAGTGTAGCAAATAGCAACGCTTCTAATAATGATGCAGAAACTCAATCTGAGGACACAACTCCGTCTAATCAATCAGTAAACAATGATAACAGTGGCGAAGTGGAAACGGATGATTCTACTACTGTCGCTAAAGATAATGATGCTGCTAATGATGAAACTGAGGCAAAATCTGATGAAGTGGCTTCTCAAAAAAAAGATACAAGCGATGCTAAACATGCGCAAGACAATGACACAACAACTAACGTAAAAGACAACAACACTTCTAACGATGCAGAAACTCAATCTGAGAACACAACTCCGTCTAATCAATTAGTAGACAATGATAACAGTGACGACGTAGAAACGGATGATCCTACTACTGTCGCTAAAGATAATGATGCTTCTAATGATGAAACTGAAGCAAAATCTGATGAAGTGGCTTCTCAAAAAGAAGATACAAGCGATGCTAAACATGCGCAAAACAATGACACAACAACTAACGTAAAAGACAACAACACTTCTAACGATGCAGAAACTCAATCTGAGGACACAACTCCGTCTAATCAATTAGTAGACAATGATAACAGTAATGACGTAGAAACGGATGATTCTACTACTGTCGCTAAAGATAATGATGCTGCTAATGATGAAACTGAGGCAAAATCTGATGAAGTGGCTTCTCAAAAAGAAGATACAAGCGATGCTAAACATGCGCAAAACAATGACACAACAACTAACGTAAAAGACAACAACACTTCTAACGATGCAGAAACTCAATCTGAGGACACAACTCCGTCTAATCAATTAGTAGACAATGATAACAGTGACGACGTAGAAACGGATGATCCTACTACTGTCGCTAAAGATAATGATGCTGCTAATGATGAAACTGAAGCAAAATCTGATGAAGTGGATTCTCAAAAAGAAGATACAAGCGATACTAAACATATACAAGCAGTTAATAACAAAACAACTAATGTAGCAGACAGCAAATTTTCTAACGATAAGGTTGAAACAAAATCTGATAAAGTATCTACACCTTCTCCATCTGTCAGTACAGATATAAAAGAAAATGATTCAACAAACTCAGATAATAATACATCACAGGAAATTGCACATGTATACAGTAATGCATCTGCGCCAAAACTAAGAATGGCAAGATCTGTAAGTAGCAGCCCAACAACAGCAACAAGGTCTGCTGTTAGCACTAAATCTGCAACTAAAAGTGCATTACCAAAATATACACCAAAAGTAAATTCATCTATTAATAATTATATTCGTAATAATAATTTCCAAGCGCCAAATTATGAGCAAGATATTGCAAGTTATTTACCAAAATATCAGTATCGTTATGGCAAACCTGAAGGTATCGTTATGCATGATACAGCCAACGATAATTCAACAATTACTGGCGAAATTAATTATATGAAAAATAATTATAATAGTGCATTTGTACATGCCTACGTAGATGGTAACCGTATTATTGAAACAGCAAATACTGATTATTTAGCATGGGGCGCTGGCCCAGCTGCAAACGACCGTTTTATACACGTTGAGTTAGTTCATACGCATGATTACGATTCATTTGCACGTTCAATCAATAACTATGCTGATTATGCAGCTACAAATTTACAATATTATGGTCTCGCACCTGATAGTGCTGAGTACGATGGTGTTGGTACTGTTTGGACGCATCAAGCAGTCAGCAAATATTTAGGAGGATCTGACCATACTGATCCTCATGGTTATTTGGCAAACCACAATTATAGTTATGACGAACTTTACGATTTAATTTATGAAAAATATTTAATTAAAACTGGCCAGGCAGCTGCTTGGGGCTCAAGTTCATCAGGAAGTACAAGTGGCAGTAAAAATGAATCAAATAATTCTACGACGAAACCAAACACTGGTAAATTAACTGTATCTAAAAATGATGGTGTTGGACGTATAAATACTAATAATAATGGTTTATATACGACAGTTTATGATCAAAATGGCAAGAAAACGAATCGTACAAACCAAACATTAAAAGTTACAAAATCAGCTACTCTAGGAGATAAAAACTTCTATTTAGTTTCTGATTACAATAATGGTAATTTAATTGGTTGGGTGCACCAAGCTGATGTGGATTATAATACAGCTAAAACAGTTACAAAGCATAATCAAACTTATAAAATAAAACCTGGTGAAGTTGTTTATACAGTACCTTGGGGCACAAGTTCTCAAAAAGCAGGCACAGTTTCTGGTACTTCTAACCAAACTTTTAAAGCAACAAAACAGCAACAAATAGGTAAAACAAATTACGTTTACGGTACAGTTAACAATTTATCTGGTTGGGTAAGCGTAAGCAAGTTATCTTCAACAAATAATACAGCTACCTCCCCTACTACAAACACAGGACAATTGACTGTAAATACACTTACAAACAAACAAGGTACTGTAGCTAAATCGAATCATGGCGTTTATACATCTGTGTATGATAAACAAGGTGTTCAAAAATCTTATGTTAATGGCAATACTTACAAATTAAGTAAGAAAGCTACGTTAGGAAATAATTCATTCTATTTAATTACTGATAATAAAACAAATACAAACTTAGGTTGGATGCAGACACGAGATATCACAGTTAAAGAGGCAGCTACACAAGCTACTTCAACGCCGACTAAATCAGTTAGTAAGATTGGTCAATTAAATACAAATAATGCAGGCATCAAAACGACTGTTTACGATCAAAAAGGTAAAGATGCATCTAAATTTGCTGGACGTACATTTACAGTTACAAAGCAACGTACTCAAGGCGACAACACGTATGTTTTAATCCAAAATTCGAAACAGAATACGCCTATTGGTTGGGTCAATACCAAAGACATTAATACTCGTAATTTAAGTAAAACTAAAGCTACAAATGGACAATACACAGTGAAGGGAACTAATAATGGCTTATATGCAATCCCATGGGGAACTAAAGCACAGCAATTAGATACCCAAAATAATATTAAGCATAACAACTTCAATGCCTCTAAATCTGTATTCGTTGATAAAGATGAATACCTTTACGGCAACGTTAATAATAAAACAGGTTGGGTTTCTGCTAAAGATTTAAATGCAGTTCAATCGCAATCGGATATCACACCACAAAAATTCGATTATATCATTTACAACGCTAATGGAAGTTACTATCTTGATCCAAATTCTACAAAAGCAGCTGGCTCATTAAAAGATTTCCATGAAAGTATCTTCACGGTTTTTGAAAAACAAATCATTAATGGTGTAACTTGGTATCATGGTAAATTATCTAACGGCAAGGTCGTTTGGATTAAAGAAAATGATTTACGCAAAGAACTTGTGAAATACTATAAATCTAATTTAACTTTAGATCAGGCAGTAGCATTACAACATGGTTTAAAATTCAAGCCTCAAATTCAGCGTACACCTGGAAAATGGGAAGATGCTACAGCTAATGAAATTAAAAACGCTATGGATAGTAATAAACTTGCTAAAGATCCAACTCAAAAATATCAATTTTTACGCTTAGACAAAGCACAAAATATTTCTGGAATGGATTTAGATAAATTACTTGTTGGTAAAGGAATTTTAGAAGGTCAAGGGGAAGCATTTAGTGAAGCTGCACAAGCTTATAACATTAATGAAGTTTACTTAGTTTCACATGCACTTCTTGAAACAGGTAACGGCACTTCAACGCTTGCTAATGGCGGCGATGTTGTAAATAATAAAGTTGTTACTGATGGATCGAAAAAATACTATAACATGTTCGGTATAGGTGCAGTTGATAGTGACGCTGTTAAACAAGGCTTTGTCACGGCTAAAAACAATGGTTGGGATACTGTTAAAAAAGCAATTGTAGGCGGCGCTAAATTTATTGCAAATTCGTACATCAATCAAGGGCAAAACACTTTATATAAAATGCGTTGGAATCCGGACAACCCAGGGGTACATCAATATGCAACAGATGTTGCATGGGCATCTCATAATGCTACACGTATCAAAGGTTTCTATGATTCAATGGATAAATTAGGTAAATATTTCGACGTAGATACGTATAAATAATTCAATTTAATTGGCTCTTTGTCAAAGAGAACTGATACAAAATTTTGAGATTAAGCAACCTAAGTTGTTTAATCTCTTTTTTTGATCGAAGAAACGTCAAGTCTCGGAATTAATATGATATGCAGTATATATAAAAAAACAGGTCTGACTTTTATATCAGCCCTGTTTAATATAGAATCTTAAAAAGCCTTAGCCATAGAAAGTGTCTACAACCTTTATAATATTGGCAGAAGTTGATTAGGATAAGCTTAAACTATTATCGAACTATTTCATTCCCTTTCGTTCATATATAAATCAAGATAGCGAAATACTACTCATAAAGTTGATTTATATTAGTGAATAATTCTAAGTGTATGATTTTGAATCTTTTCTATTGGACGTAGGTATGCCGATTATTTAGTTTATGTAATAAGTTATTTAAACACTCAATATCCGTTGAGGTTAAATTTTGACATCTCGCTTCAATTAAAGCTACCCTTACTTCATTGATTTGTTGCACAAGCGCTTTGGTTTTTTCTGTAACCATTAAATCTTTACATCTTAAATCTTTGCTTGATTGTTTACTCGTAATATAGCCCATCTGACAAAGTTTTTTAATCCATCGAGAGACAATAGACTGTTCTTTATTAATTTTCATAGTTAAATCATATTGCGATAACATGTTGTAATGGTGTAAAATACGTAACATTTCTAATTGTTCTGATGTCAGATCAGTGCGCTGCCCAAACCTTCTGCTAACTAAATTTAAATCGTTACTTGTAAGTGTAATTAATTGCTCAAGTTGTTTATACATGTTGTTTCATCTCCACTACTTTAATTAAAATGTTCAATAGCATTTAAATTTATTATTTTATTTTCTAATATTATAATGTTATTCTTCCTAATATACAATGATAATCTACAAATCAGTCGATTTTGTTGCATTTGTCATATGTTTTATAATAAATTAGTAACAGTGATTATATTTTCACCTGCATTATAAAAGGAGCAACCACATGGCACAATTAAAAGAAAGAGACTTTTTCTTTGATAATGCAAGGATGATATTAATATTTCTTGTTGTATTTGGTCATTTATTACAACCATACACGGAAGAAAGTAAATATCTATCATCGCTTTATTTAACTATTTATAGCTTCCATATGCCGTGCTTTTTATTTATTTCAGGTTATTTTGCTAAAAAAGCAGGCCAAGCTGGTTATTTAGAAAAAGTTTCTAAAAAATTATTAGTACCTTATTTTATTTTCTTTGTATTTTTTACTTTTTATTATTATTTCACTGGAAAGGAAGATAGCGTTACATTTGATCCTTTTGATCCGGTGTTCGCATTATGGTTTTTACTTACCTTATTTTTCTTCCATGTCATATTAGTCATAGTAAAAGATTATAAACCTTATTATGTCTTACCTATTGCTATAATTATTTCTTTATTTGCAGGTTATTCTGATAATATTGACAATTATTTAAGTTTTTCAAGGACAATCATGTTCTTCCCTATATTTTATTTAGGTTATTTATTTACAAGTAATCACACACTTACATTAAGAAATAAAAAGTTTGCCCCTATCGCTATGGGTGTACTTGTAATATTTTTCATCATCTATACTATACATCCAATTAATTCTGATTGGCTTTTAGGCCACTCGCCTTATATGTCACTCGAAGGTAAACTTGACCTTTATAGTCCAATAAAACGTTTACTATTATACTTTATTATTTTAATAACGATGTTTTCTTTTCTAAACTTAGTTCCAGAGAAAGAAAGATTTTTCACTTATATTGGACGAAGAACAATGTATGTTTATCTATTACATGGTATCGTTATTGGCGTTATACGTGGGTTTGGTGTCTATCCTTTTAAAGAGCATATTTCTGTGATGACTTATATATATCTTATCCTGCTAACAAGTATCATTGTATACGTGTTATCAACAAAATTTATTTCGAAATGGACTAACCCAGTGATTAACTTGCAAGCCCCTTCTAATTTTAAAGAGTAATGTTATATTAATCCGATTTGTAGTGCATACAAATATGTTATGATAGTAGTAATTTGATAAATTAAGCTATCCGTACCTATTTTAACTACAAATCGGTATTTCTATTTTGAGGTGAAAACGATGAAACTATCATTAAATGACAATTCCAAATTTTTAACAGCGCCAAGTATTAGACAATTTTCAAATAAAATAAAAGACATTGATGATTGTATAAACTTAACTATTGGTCAACCAGACTTTCCTATGCCTGACGTAGTGAAAAATGCTTATATTAATGCTATAAAAGAAGACCAAACGAAATATTCACATAATAAAGGCTTACTTGAAACAAGAAATGCAGTTAGTCAATATTTCAAACAGCGTTATGGTTTTCAATATAGTTCAGAGGAAATTATTATTACTAATGGGGCGAGTGAAGCATTAGACACAGTTTTAAGAAGCATTATAAACCACGGAGATGAAATATTAATCCCTAGCCCTATTTACGCTGGATACATACCACTGATAAAAACACTTGGTGGCATACCTGTGTTTATTGATACAACTGAAACGAACTTTAAAATTACACCCCATGCCATAAAAAAACATATAACATCTAAAACTAAAGCCATTCTATTAAACTATCCTACTAACCCAACAGGTGTAATTCTAACTTATGACGAAGTTCAAGCGATTACTAATGTACTAAAAAATGAAGCAATCTTCATCATTAGTGATGAAATTTATGCCGAAAATACGTTTAATAACAAACATACTTCCTTTGCCGAATTCGAATCTATTCGTGATCAATTGTTACTAGTAAATGGTTTAAGTAAGTCGCATTCTGCAACTGGCATTCGCATTGGCTTTTTACTTGGTCCAGAATATTTAATAGAAAAATTAACTTTTATGCATGCGTATAATTGTATTTGTGCTAATGTGCCTGCTCAAATTGCATGTATTGCTGCTTTAAACGAAGGCCTAGATGCTCCACAATATATGAATAAAGCCTATATGGAAAGACGCGATTTTTTAATTGATAAACTTCAATCTCTCGGCTTTAAGTTAGATGCTAAACCAGAAGGTGCATTTTATATCTTCCCCAATATTGAAAACTTTACAGAAGATGATTTTACATTTTGTGTCGATGTGCTTGAAAAAGCCCATGTTGCAATGGTTCCTGGTTCTTCTTTTACAGATATTGGTAAGGGGCATGTACGTATTTCATATGCTTATGAACTCGATGCTTTAAAAGAAGCTATGAGAAGGTTAGAGCAGTATCTTATAGAACGATATTAATTGTATAACGGTGATGCTTTGTTATAGTATATTAAAACTTAGCGTCGCTGTTATAGTTTATTAATAAGGAAAACTGTAACGAAAAGAAAACGCATACATAAACAGTTAATAAATGTTTTTCTGCAAATTTTTGTATTAATTTATAAAACATTTCTATATCTTCTGGATTTATATAAAACTGTTGTAACATGTCACTGCAATTTGTTTAAAATGATCTTTTAATGCTGTGCCTCTTCCTGTTCATTTTACTTTAACGCTACGTTCGTCTGCCTCTATTCTTATTCGTTCAATCAATCCTTTCTTTCCTAGACTTTTATAATCGTGCTAATTATTCCTGAAGCTAAATAGCGTTTGTCGCCTAAAGTTTTAATATATACAGTAACTTTATTTTCAATATATAGCATTACCGCTCAGTTCGGAAAGCTAGTATCATACTGCTTTAGATGTCTATTAAACTTGTTTACTACTTCTTTACTTGGTACATAAAATAGAAAACACATTTCTTTCATTATATGGTCCTTTGTATTTTATGTCATACATACGCTCCTCTAACCTTTCGCAATTATATTAATAGAATTTTTATTTGCTGTAAAATATAATAATAAACTACTCAAAACTTTTAAAAATACTAGCGTTTATCAACGTAATGTCACCGAAACCCATTTTATTCTAATCATTTTCTAGTTTTACAGGTAACCCAAAAAATATTAATAGTATATTACGCATATATTTAGTGCCAAAACTTAGATTTGCAATTAATTTTCTCATTATAAAGCATTTTTCGTAAAAAAATAAACCAAACGAATCGTCGTTTGGTTTACCAAATCTTTATTGATTCAATTATGGGAATTTAGGAAATTGATCGAAATCAGGGTCGCGTTTTTCTTTAAACGCGTCTCTACCTTCTTTAGCTTCGTCAGTTGTATAATACAGTAATGTAGCATCCCCGGCCATCTGTTGTAACCCAGCTAAACCGTCAGTATCCGCATTCATTGCAGCTTTTAAGAATCTTAATGCAGTAGGTGAATGTTGCATGATATCTTCACACCATTTAACAGTTTCATCTTCTATTTCATCTAATGGCACTACTGTATTTACTAAGCCCATATCTAAAGCTTCTTGAGCATTATATTGTCTGCACAAGTACCAAATTTCACGTGCTTTTTTATGTCCTACAATACGAGCTAAGTAACCTGAACCATAACCAGCATCAAATGATCCTACTTTTGGACCGGTTTGGCCAAATATGGCATTATCAGCAGCGATTGTTAGGTCACAAACAACATTCAATACATTGCCTCCACCGATTGCGTATCCTCTAACCATAGCAATAACTGGTTTTGGGATGATACGGATAAGTCTTTGTAAGTCTAATACATTAAGACGAGGGACTTGATCATCGCCTACATAACCACCATGGCCACGCACTTTTTGGTCTCCGCCTGAACAAAATGCTTTATCGCCTTCACCAGTTAAAATAATAACTGAAATACGTTGGTCATCGCGCGCTCTTGAAAATGCATCCATCATTTCTTGGACAGTGTTCGGTGTAAATGCGTTACGTACTTCAGGTCTATTAATGGTTACTTTAGCGATTCCATTATAAAATTCATACTTAATCTCTTTATATTCTTTGATTGTTTCCCATTGTCTAGTCATTTTGCTCCTCCTTATAAATAAAGCCTAATACTATTTTATCAAATTCTGCCATTTCTTCCACATGTACTGTATGTCCACTATCAGCAATTTTGAACAAACGGTTATTTGGTATCAATTGACTCATTTTCTGACCAATGCTTACAAACTTTTCATCTAAAGCACCTACAAGGATACATGTGGACACGTTTATATCCTTTATTTTTGGCCATAAATTGGGCATTTGTCCAGTTCCATAATCTCGCAATGCTTTTGCTAAACGCATTGGCGCTTGCTGCATTCTCATCTGACGCATTTTTTGTCGCTTTGTTTTGCTCAAATCATATTGTGTTTGAAATAAAGGTAACTTTTCCCAGTCATTGACAAAAATTTCTAAACCTGCAATTTCCAAAACTTTTGCACGTGCTTGGTCTACCTGAATCCTTTCAATACGATCTTCTTCTTTTTTAATACCGGGCGACGTACTTTCTAAAATCAATCCGTTTAATTTATATGCTCCATATAGTGCATAGTATAATGCTATTCTACCACCCATGGAATAGCCATGTAAAAATAATTGATACGTATTAAATAACGATAGTGTATGATTTATTTCTTCACAAATAAACTTAAAACACCATGTATAACTTTGATTTGATTGGTCGTGGCCGTGACCAGGTAAATCAATCGTTAATACATTGACTTCTTCAGTAAACAGACTGATATGGTCATCAAATGTAGTTTGGTCACTGATAAAACCATGCAATAAAATCAATAGTTGATTCGTATCTTTCTTTGATTGGTGAAACTTATAATGTAACATTAATGATATCACTCAGTTTCGTATAAAGATTTTGATGCTGATTTAAATTCTCGTCACGATTTGTCATAATCTCATAGATATGAGATCCAAATTTTGATAGTTCTGCATACTTAAACATTTCTATTGACTCAAAGCGCTTAAATGTAAAATCATAGAGTAACGCAGCGTGTTCGAAGTTCAGGCCTGTCGGTGTACCAAATAGTCTTTCAAAATAACTATCTGCTGCTGTTTTCTGTGGTAAGTAAGAGAAAATACCTCCACCATCGTTATTTAACAGGACAATATTTAAATTAATATCATTTAATTTAGACATTAGCAATCCATTCATATCATGATAAAATGCTAAATCACCAATTAATAATGTTACACGTTTATGCGCTGCCATACCAATCGCAGTAGAAACGACGCCATCTATACCATTAGCACCACGATTAGAATAAACTTCCGCTTCACAATCAATAAATAAATTGTCAACGTCACGGATTGGCATACTATTACTTACAAATAGTGCATCATCTTTTGTCAATTTATCTAATACATTAGCTACAAATGCTGATTCGTCAGTTGCTGTTCTTAAATGGTCTTTTATTTTGATATGTGCTTGTTTTTCTAATGATTGCCATTTTTCCAACCAATTTTTTCGTTCAACCGCAGGTATTTCAGATAGTTGTCTAAAGAAATCATTAGCAGACATTTCATAAGATACATGAGGCACCTTTGGAAATGCATCTGGACGATCATTATTTTGCACTAATATCTGAAATGCTTCAGTCGCTTTTAACCATTGATTTACTTTTTTAGAAATGACTGGTTTACCGACTCGTATTATAAAATCAGCATTAATTGATAATCCGGATCTATACAATAAATCATACGTCGTCACCACATTAGGATGATGTTCCCTACGCAATTGGCTTAAAGGATCGGCTAAAATTGGCATATCATGTATCGTAGCAAATGTAAGAATTTGGTCTACATCTTGATGTTGCATATCACCAACAATAATGAGCCCTTTACGCTTTTGCATAATTGTGCTTATCTCATTAATACTCGTTGTTTTTTGATAATGTGGCAAAATTTTGTTATCTGAAGTTAGCCACTCTACTTTTTCTAAGTTAGGCGTTAAAGGTTCTCTAAATGGTAAGTTTAAATGTATCGGGCCTCGGTGTGGGCCGTATAAATATTGACTCGCTTTTTGCATTTGAAATTTTACAGTATCAGCCATATAATCTTGCACTTCATTAGCATCTGCTATAGGAAAATCAAATTGGTAATGTATATAATTTTCAAACATATTTGTCTGATTAATCGCTTGCGGTGCGCCTATACCCCTTAATTCATGTGGTCTATCACTTGTTAAAACTACTAAAGGTAAATGACTTAAATTACTTTCTGCAATCGCTGGGGTATAATTTGCAGCAGCCGTGCCAGATGTACATAAAACCGCAACTGGTCTTTCACTGCCTTTCATTAAACCCATAGCAAAAAAGGCAGCACTACGTTCGTCTGGATGAATCCAAGATTTTAACTTAGGGTGCGCCTCAATTGCGATTGCTAAAGGCGTTGAACGAGACCCTGGGCTAATTACGATTTCTCTTATGCCATATGCATATATTTCCGAAACAAGTGTGAAAACTTGTTTTGTTAAAGCATCTGTATGATTATTCATATTTCTCTACTCCTAAAGCTTTCATCATTGGACTAAATTTAACAGCAGTTTCTGCTACTTCACTATCAGCATCAGAATTATGCACAATGCCACACCCCGCAAATAATGTTGCTTGGTTCTTTTTAATTAACATAGACCTAATAGCTACAATAAATTCGCAGTTATCATACATATCTATATAGCCAACTGGCGCACCATATAGACCTCTTGTACCAAATTCATACTGCTCAATATAAGAAATTGCTTCGTCCTTAGGGTAACCACCTAATGCTGGCGTAGGATGTAAGTTATCTAGTAAGCCAATATAAGATGTCTTGGTTAAGCGGCCCTTAATTTTAGTGTATAAATGATATAAATGATCATTCGTTAAAATTTGTGGTTTTTCATTGAAAGTAATTTGTTCTACATAAGGTTTAATATCATTTAAAATACTTTCAACTACGAAACGATGTTCATTTAAATTTTTTTCATCATTTAAAAATGCATCTATATTTGCTTTATCTATTTCTTCTTGATGTGTTCTCTTAATTGTACCAGCAACTGCTTTTGTAGATAAAACATCATCGCTTACTTCCATTAACTGTTCAGGTGTCTGTGAAAAGAACACACTATCTTGCGATTCTAATACAAATAAATAACTATTATGTTCACCCTGTATTGCTCTGTTTAAGATGTATGAGATATTGACGTTCTTATCAAATATAATCAGTCGTTTTCTTGCAAGTACAATTTTTTTATTTTCGTCTAAAATATCAATTGTGTCTTTAACTAGATCACGCCATTCATCTTTATAAATGTCATCGATCCGCTTAATATCTCCTATTTTGTCATTTAGCTGTATATCTTTTTGAGTAAGCTTATCAATAATTGCTAAGAAAGCATCTATTTCAAAGTTCTCGGATTCTACAGTATATGTGATAAATGTTTTTCCTTGTTCCATCGTCACCAACACTTCTGGTAAGACAAAATGATTAATACCAAATTCGCGCCATTCATCCCCTGATTTATGTGATGAAAATTGAAAACCACCACATATTTTCAAATGATGTTTCTCGGAGCTTGGATGTATTAATTCAATATCATTCTTATATTTTTCCCACTCGCGGAAAATAGATTGCTTATTTTCAAAATCATTTTTAAATCTCTTAATAGCATGATAGCCAAAGAATGAAGTTTCGTTGTCATTTTTCTTGAAATAGAAACGGTCTCCTGCACAATCTTCGGTTACATGAAATAATATTGTAGGATCTAATTCATAATCTAATTTTGCTTCTACAGAAACCCAAGTTTGGTTACTTTCGTATACCGCTTCGACAATTTCACTTTCCTTGACATCTAAAGTCATCTATTTCACTTCTTTCATTATCAGTTTACACTCATTATAATATTGTACCACTTTTCAAAATCCATGTACGCTTTTCAGCTTATTTCATACAGACATTTTTACGTAATTTGACCTTTACCCCTTCTTCTATTAAAATAAATTTGATAAAAATTTATTACATTAAAAGGATTCGAGGTAAAAAATTATGGCATCTCAATACCAACAATATTCAACTGTCAGAAAATACTGGCATTTAATGAGACCACATACGTTGACCGCTGCAGTTGTACCAGTATTAGTAGGTACTGCTACCGCAAAGATTTTCTTGTTAGGCAGTGAAGATCATCTAAAACTTAGTTTATTCGTGGCTATGTTAATTGCTTGCTTACTTATACAAGCAGCAACAAATATGTTTAACGAATATTATGATTTTAAAAAAGGCTTAGATGACCACACTTCGGTAGGCATAGGCGGCGCCATTGTGAGAAACGGCATGAGTCCAAAACTCGTCATGAATTTAGCTATTGCCTTTTATATTATCGCTGCGATACTTGGCTTGTTTATTGCAACGCAAAGTTCTTACTGGTTGCTACCAATCGGCTTAATATGTATGGCTGTAGGTTACTTATATACGGGCGGCCCTTTTCCAATATCATGGACACCTTTTGGTGAGATTTTCTCTGGTTTGTTTATGGGAATGATTATTATCCTAATTTCATTCTTTATCCAAACTGGAAATGTACAGAGTCTAGCGATATGGATAAGTATTCCGATTGTAATTACGATTGGTCTGATCAATTTAGCAAACAATATCCGTGACCGCGTTAAAGATAAAGAAAGTGGTCGCAAAACTTTACCTATTTTATTAGGAAAAAATAATGCTGTGCGCTTTTTAGCATTAATGTATATCATCGCTTATTTGCTAGTTATCTATATTACATTCTTTAAACCAGGCGGTTCAATCTTTTTCTTAATTGCTTTACTATCCTTCCCAATGCCAATAAAAGCAGTTCGTAGATTTAAAAAGAATGATACCCCTACATCAATGATGCCTGCAATGGCAGCAACAGGAAAAACCAATACATTCTTTGGTGTCCTTTATGCTTTAGGTATCTATATTAGCGCATTGCTAGGCGGTATCTAATATTAAGACACTAAATTGAATAGCTTGAATTCAAAGTCGTTCTTCATTCATTTGAAGAGCGATTTTTTGTTACAATTATTTTAAGATTGAGTATATACTAAGTGATAATGCATATGACCATATAAATCAAATTCACTCATGATTTGGAACCCTAATTTCTCATATACATGCAACGCTGCTATATTTTCTACATCACAATTTAAACTCCATTTTTCGTTTGGATTATTATCTAATACATGTTTAATTAATTTTGTTGCTACACCATTTCCACGATATTGAGGGAACGTTGCGACAGTTTCAATATACCATTCGTCATCATTAGCTTCTTTCATTGGCATAGGCGTGCCATAAGCTTTAATATCTTCATCTACGTTTAGTTCTAACCACGCTTGCTCAAGTTCTAATTCTTGATCCCCTGGATAGGCTATCAAACACCCTGCAATATGACCATCTATTTCATATACCCAAACATTACTAATGTGCCCCCTATATTTTACGTCGACCATACTTTGTTTCATTATATTAAGTAAGCGAGACTTTTCTACTTCCTTTACCATATCTATATCTAATTGACTCCAGATGATATAACATAATTCTGCTATTTCTTTTTTATCATAAGGCTTCGCTTTTCTAATCATTTTAATTTCTCCTTTATGTTAATCCAACTATTAATTCTATTATATACGAATCCATGTGAAAATTTGAAGTAATCATAACGGTGCCCTATATACTTTTTCATATTGTTTTATTTGTCCTAATGCGTGATATAAGAGATAATTAAATCAATCAATTAAAGGAAAGGACATTATACTAATGAAAGTAAATAAAGTTATATATGTTGTACTCGCGTTTTTGTTAGGCTGGTGTGGTATACACAAATTTTATTCAAATCAATTACTACAAGGTATTATTCATTTAATATTTTTCTGGACTGGCATCCCTTACATTATCGCTATAATTAGCGGTATGCTAACGATTTTCTTCAACAAAGCAGATGAAAACGGTCTAATCACGCTTGAAAAGTAACCCGCATTTAACTTTCTAAAAAATTCCCTATCTTTATTTACACTGTCTTAAACAGGGTATAGTAGTTGTATATAAATGAGTGATTTTTTATTGGCTAGGAGGTTAAACTTATGAACATTATTAAACGCATTTTTAGAACCCTTATTGTAGGCTATATTGTTAAAGGAATTAGAAATTTAATCAAAAATAAATCAAAATAAATTTACGAAATAAATTGCACGAAACTTCAAGAACAAATGTAGGCAACCGCTTATACCCTGTTGGCATAATCAATATGGGTACGAGCGGTTGTTTTACGTATAGTCAGAGAAATAATCTTTCTATAATTGAATTTTTCAAACTTGGTTTTAATTATCTACGAGCATATTCGGAGTCAATTTAAATGCCACATTGCAATCTTGGATTAAAAGTGAAATTCTCAGTCTTAGAATTAACCATTTCTTTCTAACATATCATTAAGGCCTTTCAGCAAAATGTATATAATTTAAAATCAATTTAACAATACTTTGATTCTTCTGTAAAGTATAATTTCAAGACATTACGCTATTAGAGAATGAAATATAAATTATATTTATATGATGGTAGTTATTAATTAAACAACCTTTTCAATTTTATGTATATTAAACCCAATATTGTGTAAATGTTAAATAATATATTGCTATGCATACTACAAATAATTATTTATTTTTCGTATAATAATATTAATGTGTTTTTATAGCATAAATTTATTATTTGGGAGGAAATGACATAATGGCAAAGGAACAAAACGATATTTCTTTGGAAGAGCAATTAGCAAGGCAGCAGCAACAGTTTGAACAGTACAAAGAGGAGCAGAAGAAAGGCAAGAAAAAGAAATGGTTTTGGGGCTGTGGCGGTTGTCTAGTTTTCATAATTATTATGGGTATTATTTTTGCTGCATGTTCAGCAACCATGGTAAATGAAGTAGATAAAAATGTTAATGAAGAAAATACCTTAGATAAAGATGATGATACTGAAATCAAACATGTTGGAGATACTGTTAAAGTAAAAGATGTAGAATTCACTTTAAATGATGCATATTACACTGATGAAAGAAACGAATTTGCTGACGAAGATATTGAAGCAGATAAAATTTTAAAAGTTGATATGACAGTTAAAAATAATAGCGGTGACGATATCCCAGTTGGTGGAGATGTAAAAGTTTACACCGATGGAAAACAAGCTAAATCTTACCCTGTCGATGATGAGTTACTTGATGGCTTGTCGCCTGGAAGAAGTATAGACGGATCATCTGGATTCGCTATTAATGGCAACCCAGAAAAAATAGAATTAGAATATGAACAATTTTTAGATTTATCTAATGAAAAAGTTATTTTTGAATTAGACCCTAAATAGTTTTAAAAAGGCAGTCTTTACTGCCTTTTTTATTATTTAGTATATATGGTCGAGGTGCAGCACATCTAAGAAATACATAAAATATCTCTTTTAATAAAAATAATAGAAAAGCTTAACAATACAGAAAAATTTAAGATCTAAAATGAGTAAATTTAAAAACATCCAAATAGAGAATTTTAGACAAAATAAAAAGAACGCTGATATATCAACGTTCTTAAGGCATTCTGTAAAATAGAATTTTAAAGAATTTTGCGTTATTACGGAAACGGAGGGATTCGAACCCTCGCGCCGCTCTCGCGACCTACACCCTTAGCAGGGGCGCCTCTTCAGCCAACTTGAGTACGTTTCCAATGGCTCCACAGGTAGGACTCGAACCTACGACCGATCGGTTAACAGCCGATAGCTCTACCACTGAGCTACTGTGGATTAATTTGTATCTCTAATCAAGCACAAATATTATTATATCAATTAATAACAAATTTTCAAGTACTATTGCAAAAAAATATGCAGAACATTTACACTAAATTAATATAATATTCCGCATATCCTAATTTTACATTAATAATTTAAATAATTCTTAACTATTTGCTTTCAAACAAAGAGTATTTAGCTAATGCTTCGTATATATTAAGTTGTGGTTTCGTATAATCTATTGGAGATTCCGGATCAAAAGTTGCAACCCTAGCTGCTCTGTCCATCATATAATAATAATAAATACCATTTAAATATTGATGATGCATGCTATGTGCTGAAATACTGACAATGATAGACTGATTATCAACAAAGTTAACTCTACATTTTTTATCTTTTAATGATCTAATACTTTGAACATAATGGATGTTAATCCATGTATTTTGTGTTTTTCTATCAGAATGAGTTGGAAAAAAATAAGTGGGAAATAATGGAGTAAATAGAATTGGGGGTTTACTGCTAATACCAGTGATCCGAATGGTGTCTTCTTTCTTAAACACATAACTACTACCATAAAATCTACAGGAACGATCAATAATTTTATGTGTACGTTCTTTAATCACATCTTCATCTTCTTTATACCTTAGTACGCGCGTTCCTTCATATTGTCCAATAGCTAGATGGCAAGGTTGTAATGCCATATCACCTTTTTTAATAATGTACGGTTGATTCATAGTTGTGACCTCCTTGCAAAATTTGGTGATACTCAAATAATATACCAACACCAATTTAAAATCAACTTATATTATAAAATATTTTATAAATTTTCTGCAATTAAATTTTAGGTGCGAAACTTTTTCTATTTTTAAATTACTGAAAGTTGCATTTTACACTAATTTTTCCAGAAAAGTCAGAATATTCGTTGATTTAGGATTCAAAACCTTGTATACTGTACGTAAATATAGATAGAGAGGTTGTGTTTTCAATGAAACATAATACACATGTGAAATACAATACATTAGAGTCTTTTGTATCAACAATTAACGACTTAGGTATTGAATTAATCATTGACGAATCATTAAGGAATGTACGTAAACAGCAACTAGAAAATCTGATAGATAACGCTCTTAAAAATAAAAACGAGAATGATTTCAAACGTTATACTGAAGAATACAAAAATTTGGAGGAATATCTCGTTGGCTAATTTATTAGAAGTTCATTTAAATTAAGGTCTATTCACTAATTATTTAAAGTTAGAGAATAGACCTTTTTTCGATGTTGTATTTATTTATGACATTAATCTAATCAGTTCGTGTCGGTCAATATCACCGAAATAATGGAAAATATCATAATCTGCTAATGCTTCTTCAATACTGTCAAAATCATGTAATGTGCCTTCTAAAGCGTGTTCTAATTCAGTAACATCCCCCACGCCAAAGAAATCACCAAAAATTTTAGCATGTTCGATTCTACCTTTTTTAACATCTAATTTAATTTGTACAAAACCTTTTTCAAATTTTTCTTCTCGTTCGAAATTATATTTCGGGTTTCGACCATAATTCCATTCCCAAGTTCGATATTTCTCATTGCTTAACTTCTCAATATTCTCCCAATCTTTATCCGAGAGTTTATATTCTTCAACTTGCTTAGCTTCACCGAATATCGTTTTTAAAATAATTTCTTTAAATGTATCAATATCTAACGATTCTTCTAAAAACTCTGAAATGTTTGCCACACGGCTTCTTACAGATTTAATGCCTTTAGATTTAATTTTAGCTGGGTTTACTCTTAAAGCATTTTGAACTTCGTTAAGCTCGCTATTCAACATTAATGTACCGTGGCTAAACATTCTATCTTTTACTTTGACCATTGCATTGCCTGATATTTTGGCGTTACCAACTTGAATATCGTTTCTACCACTCATTTCAGCATCTAAACCAAGAGATTTTAAAGCTTCTACAATAGGTTCAGTGAATTTTTTAAAATTATGAAAACTATTACCGTCATCATCGGTTATAAAACTAAAATTTAAATTACCCGTATCATGGTACACTGCGCCCCCGCCAGAGATACGTCTTACTACATCTATACCGTGTTCATCAATATACGGTTGATTAACTTCTTCAATTGTATTTTGATTTTTACCAATAATAATTGAAGGTCGATTTATATAAAAAAGAAAATAACTGTCATCATTCGGCATATTTTTTAAAATATATTCTTCCATTGCCAAATTTAAAGTGGGATCGGTAATATTATGATTACTTATAAATTTCATTTACTGCACTCCTTTTCCTCAATATACCCTTACCTTATTTATGCAATACTTTTATAAAAAATGCCAATCATTTAACTGATTTTCTCAATATTTTTCAAAAAAAGAAGGATAACAATATATTTAATGGTTATTTGTTTATTTGTCTTAAGATTTTTTGTATAATACTATCTAGTTAGCATTTCTAGGGAGGACTAAAAATGACTGTTGCAGAAGTGGGAAATATAGTAGAATTTTATGACGGTTTAAAAGGCCGCGTAGAAAAAATTAATGATAATTCAGTAATTGTAGACCTAACAATTATGGAAAATTTTAATGATCTAGACTTGCCTGAAAAAACTGTCATCAATCACAAACGATATACAATCGTCGAACAAGAAGGATAGTTATATGAATAGAATTTCAAACGCGTTAATCTGGTTTATCATAAGCTTTATCGTATTCCACATTATTTTGTATATTATGTGGGGCGAAAAGCAAGAATATTGGTACCTTTATACAGGCATTATGCTTATAGCAGGTATTAGCTATATATTTTACCAAAGAGATATTGAATCTAAAAGGTTATTAACTTCTCTTGGTATGGGTATAATTACAGGTATCGTACTTATAATTATACAGCTTATTATAGCAGCAATCTCGCCAGATATTAAATACGCTTCACTGATTAAAGAATTAACTCGTACGGGTGTATACTTTAAATGGCAGATGTTAGTTACTCTATTATTTGTGATACCATGTCATGAACTTTATATGAGAACTGTACTACAAAAAGAATTACTAAAATTAAATATTCCTATGTGGTTAAGTGTATTAATAACAGCAATCTGTTCTGCTTCATTATTTTTCTATTTAGATAAAATGTGGATTGTTTTCTTCGTATTTATAGTTCAATTAGTACTTTCATTAAGCTATTATTATACACGTAGAATTGCTACGACTGTAATAGCACAAATTGTTGCAGTTGTTATTCTATTAATATTCCATGGCTAATCCAACTTGGATAATCAAGTCTATTAATAATGATGTAGAGGAGCCTTAGACATTTTGAAATGTTTAAGGCTCCTCTTATTTTATTCATGTATTACTTTTTATTAAAAGTTTTGGATATTTCCCTTTATTTCATAACGCGTTGTCTATTAACAAAACATTTCACATATCAAAGTTTCACATCGAATGTTTGCTTTTGCTGTATTTGATAATCATTATTTTTTAAATTTCTAGCGATTAATTCTACCATGGTAATTTCATCTGTTTCATGGATTACTGCATTTTCTAGATATTGTTTGTAATTCCTATAGCAGTAATCAGTCATACTAACACGGTACATATGCTCTAATTTTATATTTTTTAACGTCACGCGGTTAAATGGTTCGGCATTCATATCGATAGTATAATCGACCCCTTGCCAAAAAGTACATAGCGTTTCATCTACAATTGTTAAACTTAGTTCACCGTGACTGAATTCAATGTGAGAATAACAATATTCTAATATAGCTTGAATTTGTTGGCCTTTCATTGTTAAATCAACTGGTACATCAGGATGTGGATACGCATTGAATAAATCTTCATTTGTGATAATGCCATTGAGCCCTTTTTCACCACTTGTAGGTAAATGAACACAAGATATATCATAGTCATACGCCAAACGAATACTATCATGTAATAGCTGCGTAAATGGATGCGGTTTAGTAATCACATCTCCTAATCCATTGACCGATGCTGATACTGCCTTTTCGTTGATTACCTCTTCACTCCAGTGACAAACTGCTTTTCTATCATAAAATGTTAAATCTAATAAAGCTGCATCTTCTGGATAATCATTCAAATCCACAATTTTGGAATTTACATCTTCTAGTTCATATGAATTTGTACGTTTCTTAAAATTAATCATTACATGAATCAGCTGTTCGGCATTCTGCCCTGCTTGAACGTAAAGCGTTTGATCATCCCTACCAATAAATGTTTGATGTTGATGTCCAGTTATCAATAAATCAATAACACCTAAAGTTTGCATAATTTTTTCTGCTTCATTCACATGTTGCTCTCGCTCATTAGATGTTTTATTAAGTTGATTAAGTCCGCCATGATAAATAACAACTAAAAAGTCAGGCATTTCAGTTTCGTGAATAAATCGAATCCATCGCTTAGAAGAACGTAATGTTTTTTCAATACGTACATCGTTTTCCATCTCAAAATGTTCACGTTCCATCAATCCATCTGAAGTTAAACCCACAATTGCAATCTTAACGCCTTCTATTTCTTTAATTGTATATGGCGTGGAGAAGTATGGTTCTTTCGTACGTTTATATTCAATATTTGCAGATAGCCATGGGAATCTAGATAATGATACGGCTCTTGAAAAGAATGACAAGCCAAATTTAAATTCATTTGGACTAATACCACTTGCGTCATACTGCATGGCGTTCATTAATTTAATCATGGGATGACGCTTATAAGGTGCAACAATAGCGTAATAAAATGCTGCTAATGAGCCGGCTAAACTACCGCCACTATCTAATAAAATGACATGGTCATTCGTTTCTCTTACATCTTTAACATAGGAGCCTGCTCTATAAATATTTGAATTATTTTCACCGCTTTGAAAATAACTATGCATATCGGAAGTAGTAATGATATCTATTGCAATTTTTTCACTTTTTTTCATACGCCTCTCCCCTCATTAACACTAGTCTAACACGTTTCTAAAATAGCTTGAAATAATAATGCTAGAATTTTTTCAAGTTATATATAGCAGTTTAATTTTCAATTTAGTCCACAATATAAAAGCGCCAATACATCAATGATGAGATGTACTGGCGCTGATCATTATACAAACTGACACAATCCACTTTGCTCTTTAAAATAATTTTTATAATTAGCCGATTTGTATACGTTCTTTAGGATAATGAAATTTATCAGGTTCTCTACGTCCACCGATCATAATAATAAAACTAATTAAACCAACGCGTCCGATTAACATTAATAGCATTAACACACCTTTGGTCATATCATTAACATCATCTGTGATACCCAAAGACAGTCCGCAGGTTCCAAACGCTGACATAACCTCAAAAAACGCTTGTAAAAATGATACTTTACCATTTTCTACAACGAGTATAAATATCATGCTCGCGAATGTCAGTATACTAGCCATGATAAATACAGCAAAGGAACGCTGAACATCTGTGATATGAATTTCGCGATTAAAGGCTTTGATAGATGTTTTTTCTGGTTGATTACTAAAGTTTAATAAAAACAATATTAAAATAGCAAAGGTCGTAGTTCGAATACCACCGCCAACCGAGCTTGGTGAAGATCCTATAAACATTAGGATACCCATCACTATATTAGTACCTTCACCAAATCCACTTACATCCAATGTCTGTAAACCAGCACTTCTTGTTGTTGCTGATTGAAATAATGCGTAAAATAATGACTTATGCCAACTCATATTTTGAAATGCTTGATTATGTTCTAATAATAATATGATTAATACACCAAAAATAAATAACGCAAAATAAGTTACCGTTGTAATCTTGGCAAATAATGAAAATCTAAAATTTGGTATTCTATTTTTAATATACGCTTTCACTTCTAATAGGACTGGAAAGCCTATGGAACCTAACATAATTAAAAACATTACTATTGTTTGCACAAAATAGTCATTTGCATACGGTATGAGTGATTGCCCAGTAATATCAAGTCCACCGTTTGTTGTTGCAGATACGGATACAAACATACCTTGCATAATTGCATATTGAATATCTGGCGTATCTCTGTAAAAATAAAATGCTAATAACGATGCACCCACAAGTTCTATGATTAAAATTGTACGAACGATATCTAAAATCAATTTTACAGTTCCACTCATTGTATGTTTATTATTATCTAGCATAATTAATTGACGCTCACGCATACCAATATGTTTACCTAATACAACCCACAACATGGTACCGATAGCCATAACACCAATGCCGCCCATATTGAGTATAATCATTATAATAATCTGACCGAATGTCGTGTATGTATCGATTATATTAACAGGTGATAAGCCTGTTACACTCACGCCAGATACCGCAACAAACAATGAATCAATTGGGTCAACCGTTATATTGGATTTATGTACAAAAGGCAAATTAAGCATTAAAAATGCTACAATAATCGCCACTATATAATACATCACAATCCCTTGTTGAGGACTTGATTTTTTTAACAATTGATTGAAAATGGACAACGTTTCATCACCTCAACGTTATTTCAGTTTAATCTTAATATCCTTTTCTTTGCCATCTCTATATATTTTGGCTGGCAATGTTTTCAAATCATCTTTATGGCTAAAAATAATTTGTCTATATCTAAGATTATCTTCTAATTCTTTACCATCTAATTCTACTATGACATCATTTTTTTGCAACCCAGATTTTTCAGCTAATGAATCTTTTTTTACTTCCCCTATAAATACACCTTTATTTACATCATCAGGTAGATTAATGGATTGTTTTGTCGAGTCATTAATGTCGCCTATATTGGCAATTGTGATACCCGTATTAGGATATTTAACTTCACCTTTATCTTCTAGTTGCTTAGCAATACTTTCAGCATCATTAATAGGAATCGCAAAGGCTATACCTTCCACATTGTCCATGTCTATTTTCAGAGACGCTATGCCGACCAATTTACTCTCTCTATCAATAACTGCGCCACCAGAATTACCTGGGTTGACTGGTGCATCCATTTGAAAAGCACTCATCAATACATCATATTGATTGTCTTTGTCAATATCAACTGGAATATGTCGATTTAGTCCTGAAACAATGCCATTTGATATACTGCCTTTAAAATCTACACCTAATGGATTTCCAACTACTATAATAGGTTCTCCTAACACTAATTTACTAGAATCTCCCATTTTAATTGGTTTAACGTCACTATCTGATTTAACTTTGGCTTTAACCACAGCGATATCTGAGTATTTATCTGCTCCAATCACCTTCCCAATTGAATAATCATCGTTGCCATATGTAATCTTTTGCTCTTTTTTATCTCCAACAACATGTGCGTTCGTCATAATAAAAATAGAGTCGCCCACTTTTTTGTAGACGACACCTGAACCTAATTCATTCTCTTTTCCTGCTTCTTGTGTCTCTTTTTCAGCAGAGGTTGTATCATTACTTGTGTCATTTTCAACAGTTACTACGGAATGAATTGCGTTATTTGCACTTTTCATTGTTGTTGTGTATGTTTTGTCTGTATCTTGAGTATCATTGAAAGCATTGTGATTTGAACTGCCATTATCATCAACATTTTTAAATATTGCTTGTATTAATATTAATAGCACAATAATTGCAACAACGATTAAAATTTTAGCCCAATGCTCAATAAAAAACGTCCTTACCTTTTCTGTAGTACGTTGTTCACCTTTAGTTTCAGTTTCTGATTTAGATTGATGCAGTTGCTCTGATTCCTCTAATTTTGGGTTATGAGGTTGAGTCTTATTTTCATCATCATTTAAATAATGATCAACTCTAGACTGTTGTGCATTTTCTGAATAAAAGTGCTCCTCTTGTTCTTTTTTTAGCTGTGTATCTTGTATGTTCGGTTCATCTTGATTCAAACCACTGCCTTGATTATCAACGGTAAGTTTTGATGGCTGTTTATCTGTTGCATGTTTATCCTCGTTGTCAATTTGCTTTGATGCTTCATTAAATGTATCATCTAAAGGGATTTGCTGATCAGTGGTTTCTCCTTGTGAATATGTTGAATTACGCGCAGCAGCAGTTGCTTGTTGTTGCTGAATTTCTTCTTGTGTAAGTTTTTCTATGCGTGCCTTTCTCAGGTTTTCTTTAACACGTTCTTCATTGTTTTTAGCAAGAATTTCAGCTCTTTCTTCACGCTGTTTTCTAGCTTTACGCTCTTGTTGGACACGCTGCTCCCGTTCCTCATTATGAAAATATTCGCGTCGCTTACGACCGTATTTCCCTTTTGGGATGACATGTTTTTTATTTTGCGTCACAATAATCCCCCCTAATACTTCTTTATTATAACTATATTATGACATATCATATATCATTTTTCTGCTCTATTTTGTCATATAAAAATAGCATACTACAGATTATAGACCCTTGTAACAAAAAATTCTAATTTTACTACATATATGTGATAAGAAAAACTACCGTTCTATTTTTCTTTATAGATGCATGATATTAAAAATGGCTGACCTCATAAATGATATGAAATCAGCCTTGCTAAAAACTTTAATTATTTAATTGTCCACTTGATCAGACACAGTTCCAAATAAATAGCTTCGTATCAAATAAGGTCTTTACCAGTGGTTAACTAAACTAAAATATGCTTAGTATAGATATTCACACCTATTTGATATGACACCCTATTATTGCGTTGTTTACAAGCTAAATATATTATTTATTTTCTTTTTTATTATTTTTGACAGAAGTCAACCAACCAATGATGACAAGTACAATCATAACTGTCCAGAAGATAGATTGCCATGCAATACTATGTGGGAAATGCTCTGGCAATATTTTAATATCAGGATGTGCGAGTACCATAATAACCAATTTAATACCTACCCATCCAACGATAGCAAATGCTGCACCTTCTAAGCCAGGATATTTATTAAGTAAGTTGACAAACCAAGTTGCTGCGAAACGCATAATGATTACACCTAGCATACCGCCTAAGAACATCACAGCAAACTGGCCTAAGTCCATGCCTCCAAAATGTATACCTACAGTAGGTAAAGTAACTGCGATAGCAAGTGCTGCTAACATAGAATCGATTGCAAACGCGATATCCGCAAATTCTACTTTTAACACAGTACCCCAAAATGCTTTTGGACTTGCATGTATTTCTTCTCCAGATTCATCAAAGTGGTGATCGTCTGTACCATCATCTACATGATGCTCTTTCTCTTTAAAGAAGGATATGAGATTTTTAATGGACATGTACAATAGATAAAGTGCGCCTAGCGCTTGTATCCACCAAAAATGTGCGATAATACTTATTAAGAATAAAGAAATGAAACGAAAAATAAACGCACCTAACAAACCATAAAATAAGGCTTTTTTACGTTGCTCTGGTGGCAAATGTTTAACCATAACTGCCATTACAACAGCATTATCTGCTGCTAATAAACCTTCTAAAAATACTAGTACGACAAGCACCCATAAATAAGGTAATATTAAACTCGGATCCATATAGGCCAACTCCTTTAGTTTTTAACATAAAAATAGAGACCTAAGCTAAGTAAATGCTACCCACATCGTCAATGATACAAACATACTAAAATATAATAAAACGTTAGTATGTTTGTAAATTTTTGGTGTTTGTAACATTTATAGCAAAGGTCTCACTCGACAGTATCATTCTGCCCATTTTACCGGAAACATTGCATGTTTCGTAATGACGATAAAATGACTATGTTAAAAAGATATATAAAACAGATATGTTCAAACGATATCGCTACTTCATATATCTCTTTAAAAAAGTTGAATTACTCCCCTCTGACTACAAAGTCATAGGTATTCTATTAATAATATAGTATTATACACAATTAATTACTTTATAACAAACTGTATAATTTAATTTCTGGAAATTTCTCTTCAAACCATCTCGTAGCAAATTCATTTTCAAATAAAAATACATAATTATCATATACGTCTTTGACTAAAATAGAACGCGATGAACTCATGTTATCTTTAATATCTGCTTCGTTTTCAACCCATCTTGCAATTTTTGGACCTACAGGTTCCATTACGACATCTACATTATATTCATTTTTAAGACGATGCTCAAACACTTCGAATTGTAGTTGTCCTACTGCACCAATGAGAATTTGGTTGGTATGCAATGCTTTATAATACTGAATTGCGCCTTCTTGAACTAATTGTTCTATACCTTTATGGAAATGTTTTTGTTTCATCACGTTTTTAGCAGAAACTTTCATAAATAATTCTGGTGTGAATTGTGGTAGTTCTTGGAAACTAAATTTTTGATTTCCTCCTACCAAGGTATCACCAATTTGATAATTACCTGTATCATACAATCCTATAATATCTCCAGCTACTGCATGATTGACTGTCGCTTTATCATCAGCCATAAACGAAGTTGAACGCGTTATTTTTTGTTTCTTTTTCGTACGTTGTAACGTGACGTCCATACCACGTTCAAATGCGCCACTGACTACGCGCATAAACGCAATTCTATCTCTATGCTTTGGATCCATATTCGCTTGTATTTTAAATATAAAGCCTGAAAAATCTTGGTCATATGGACTGACTTCAATGTCTTCTTTAGTTTGTCGTGCGCTTGGCATCGGTGCATGATCAACATAAGCATTCAAGAAATTTTGCACACCAAAGTTGGCTAATGCTGAACCAAAGAATACGGGTGTTAAATCACCTGTGCTTAATGCTTCGTTATCAAAAGTTTCTCCCGCTTCTTCTACAAGCATTAATTCTTCGATTGCTTGTGTAAACGCACTATCATCTTTAATGTGGTGATCTTCTTCTAGTTCATAATCTTCGTTTAAATGAAGCACATTTTGTTCATCTCTGAATGGCTCAATTGTGTGTGTACCGCGGTCAATAACGCCGAAGAAATTTTGTCCCATACCTACTGGCCAATTCATTGGGTAAGTTTCTATTTCTAATGTAGATTCAATTTCATCTAATAATTCAAATGGTTCTTTACCTACTCTATCTAATTTATTGATAAAGGTAAAAATAGGTATGCCTCTCATTTTACAAACTTTAAACAATTTTAAAGTTTGTGGTTCAATACCTTTGGCACAGTCGATAACCATTACTGCGCTATCAACAGCCATTAAGGTTCTGTATGTGTCTTCAGAAAAATCTTCGTGACCAGGGGTATCTAAAATATTGATTTTATAATGATCATAGTCAAATTGCATAACTGAACTTGTAACTGAGATACCACGTTCTTGCTCGACTTTCATCCAGTCACTTGTCGCGAATTTCCCACTTTTTTTACCTTTTACTGTCCCTGCTTCTCTAATTGCACCACCAAATAATAGTAATTTTTCTGTTAAAGTGGTTTTACCAGCATCAGGGTGAGATATAATCGCAAAAGTTTTTCTAGATTCTACTTCTTCCTTTATACTCATTTGTTCTCTCCTTTAATTCTCAAATATCCATTGACCAATAACATCAGCAATCTGTTCTGCTGTTGATTCATCAAGTAACGTAAACAAGTGTATCACAAGTTCCTCCTTGATATCATCTTCATTTAATGAAGATTCAATTTCTATTGACCAATTTAAGTCTGGTATAACGATCAGGTATAACCCATCGCTTTTATTCTCATAAATATAACTACGTATATTGACGCCATCATGTTCTATATATTTAATCTTCAACAGGACCACCACCAAATTTTTTATAAGCAGCTTCTAAACCAATCAAATCATCTCTATGTGGTACTTTTACATGGCCTGGCATAATTTGATAAGGTTCGCGTCCTTTTGAAGCTAATACGACTGTATCTCCAGGGTTAGCAATCTCAATAGCGTGACGAATACCTTCAGCACGATCCTCAAACTCTACATAATTGTTGTGTGTAGCCCCTTTAGCTAATCCTCTAGTTAATTTTTTGGGGTCATCATTGGCCGGATTATCCGGCGTGAATATAACATAATCTGCTCTACATGCAACTCGCCCCATTTCAGGTGTTTTTCCCATATCACGTTCTCCAGCCATACCACATAAGAAAATCAACCGTTGTTTCGCAAATGGTTTCACTGCATCGATCAGCTTATCCATACCGTCTGCGGTATGAGCATAATCAATAATTAAATCAATGGGTAAGGATGAGTCTAATACTTCAAGTCTTCCTTCAACTGGTTCCAAATGCTCAACTGCTTGAATAACTTCTTTGAGTGACGGGCCCTTACTCCAAACTGCAATCATTGCTGCCATAATATTAGATACGTTAAATAACCCAACGTACGGCGATTTCACAGTGAAAGCGCCTTCTGGTGTGTTGAAATCAAAGGTCACCCCTTGTAAAGATTCATTGATATTTTCAGCCATAAATTGCGCTTCATTCTCAATTCCATAAGTAAACACTTCAAACGGCGTTACTGAAGCCAAGTACTCTGAAAAAGTATCATCTTGATTTAACACAACGTATTTTTCTCGTGATAAATCTTCTCCTAGTTGACTGAATAATAATGACTTAGCATGCCCATATGCTTCCATTGTGCCGTGAAAATCCAAATGATCTTGTGTCAAATTTGAAAAGATAGCTACATCAAAATCAACGCCGCTTAAACGTCCCAATGACAAGCCATGACTCGATACTTCTAGTGTCATCGCTGCTGCATCTTTTTCTACTGCTTCATGTATTTTTTTGGTTAAAGAAACTGTTTCTGGTGTAGTATTTGCACCTTTAGACTTCTCTTCATTAACTTGGAAGCCATTTGTACCTAAATAAGCACTACCTTTATTAAGTTTTCTATAAATGTGATGTATCATTGTTGCTATAGAAGTTTTGCCATTTGTTCCGGTAACACCATATGTAGTAAGTTGTTTACTTGGGTAGTTAAACAATACATTTGCAAGTAAACTTGCAACGCGCAATGTATCGGGTACAACGATTTGAGTTACTTCTCCTGCCAATAATTGCTCATGGGTTACTACAATGAGTTCACAGCCTTGATTTACGACATCTTGACAAAATTTATGACTATCAACTGTATAACCTTTAGAAGCAACAAAGATACTTCCTTGTCCAGCAGTACGCGAGTCCGTTGTTATATCAGTAATGTTTCTATCTAATGTTCCAATTACTTGTTTGACCCTTATTTTTTTAAACAACTCATTTGCATTCAACATTAATCGCTCCTTTATTTCCAATACTTCTATTATACACTTTTTCATTCGATTTTATAGAAACTAATATTGCCAATTAATGATTATTTGACTATTATTTCTTTCATGTTTCTTTTTCATGTATATTTATTTAATTTCTTAAATTCAGCTTATTTTGAAATAAAGCGTGGTATTGTGTATATATAGGACAACCTAAATTTACAAAGTATAATTTTTTAAATTAGTATGAATCATTTTCCATACATTTGTAAAATGATATAATCGCTATTCATTGTGTTTTTTCTTTCGCAAGACAATAAAATGCGTTAAACTTAGCATGAGCTAAATTTATACTATTGGAGGGTGACTCAAAATGGTTACTCGTAACAAAAAAATATTGATTATTACTGGTTCTTTTGGTAATGGGCATTTACAGGTTACTCAAAGCGTAGTAAACCAATTCAATGAAATGAATCTAGATAATTTAACAGTTATAGAACATGATTTGTTTTTAGAAGCTCACCCTATTCTGACTTCTATATGTAAAAAGTGGTATATCAATAGCTTTAAGTATTTTAGAAATATGTATAAATCTTTTTACTATAGCAAACCAGATCAAATTGACAAATGTTTCTATAAATATTATGGCTTAAATAAATTAATTAATTTATTACTAAAAGAAAAGCCGGATTTAATTTTGCTTACTTTTCCAACACCAGTTATGTCTGTATTAACTGAACAATTTGATATGAATATTCCAATAGCTACAGTTATGACAGATTATAGATTGCAAAAGAACTGGGTTACACCTCATTCCCAAAAATATTATTTGGCTACCGAGGAATTAAAAGACGAGTTCGCTGCAATAGGAATTCCTAGAAATCAATTAAAAGTCACAGGTATCCCTATTTCTGACAAATTTGAAAAAGATATAGATACAACTTCGTGGTTACGTCAAAATAATTTAAATCCAGAAAAACCTACTATCCTTATGTCAGCAGGTGCATTTGGTGTATCTAAAGGATTTGGACAGATGATTAATGATATTTTAACTAAAAGTCCACATTCACAAGTGGTTATGATTTGTGGTAAAAATAAAGAGTTAAAACGCACATTGGCTAACCAATTTAAAGATTATGATAACGTACTTATTTTAGGTTACACAAAACAAATGAATGAATGGATGGCGTCCAGTCAATTAATGATTACAAAACCTGGAGGCATTACTATCTCAGAGGCACTAACACGCCAAATACCAATGATTTTCTTAGATCCTGCACCAGGACAGGAATTAGAAAATGCTATTTACTTTGAAGAAAAAGGTTACGGTAAAATCGCTTATACACCAAAGGAAGCGATTCAACAGGTCGCATCGTTAACTAATAATTCAACTTCATTAAAAGAGATGACTAAAGCAATGAGTGAATCACGCATCCCCTATTCAACATATAAATTATGCAAAGACTTATTAGAACTTCTAGATCATTCTACTCGATATGAAGAAGTATATGGAAAGGTTCCTTTATATGCAAAGCTCTTCGTTAAATGATATTAACTATAACTCAAATAAAAACTTTATAATTATGTTGATCATTTTATTTTTAATGGAGTTTGCTAGAGGTATGTACGTGCTTAGTTATTTAGCGTTACTTCCGACAGCAACTTCTATTGCGGTAGGTGTTACATCTATCGCTATTTCTATTCACTTTATTGCTGATGCGTCCACAAATTTTGTCATTGGATTTTTACTTAAACGCTTAGGCACCAAGCTTGTGTTAACACTGGGTTTCTTATTAGCTTTTGGTAGCTTATTTTTAGTGATTTGGTTCCCAACATCACCCATTATATTAATCACGAGTGCTATCTTATTAGGTATTGCCGTTAGTCCAATTTGGGTAATTATGCTAGCAAGTGTAGATGAAAAAAATCGCGGTAAGCAAATGGGCTATGTTTATTTCTCGTGGCTTTTAGGTTTATTAGTCGGTATGGTCGGCATGAACTTGATATTTAAAATACATCCAACACAATTCGCTTTTATGATGTCACTCTTCGTACTCATAGCATGGATTTTATATTATTTTGTTAAAATACGGCTTACAAATTACAATACAAGACCTGTTAAACAACAACTAGGCCAAATTGTAAATGTGACTAAACGTCATCTCATCTTGTTCCCAGGTATTTTATTACAAGGTGCATCTATCACAGCCCTAGTACCCATACTACCTACATATGCAACAAAAGTCGTCGGGGTTTCAACCGTTGAATATACAATGGCAATCATTATTGGCGGCATCGGTTGTACAGTCTCTATGCTATTTTTATCTAAAATTATCGATAAAAACGGGACATCTTTTATGTATGGCATTATATTTAGCGGATTTGTCTTATACACTTTAATGATATTTACATTATCTATTATCACAGACATTAAAATCGTTTGGGGTCTTGCGTTATTTATAGGGCTAATGTACGGCATCTTATTACCTGCATGGAATACATTTATGGCGAGTCATATTCATATGGATGAACAAGAAGAGACTTGGGGGGTGTTTAACAGTGTACAAGGGTTTGGATCAATGATTGGTCCACTTGTTGGAGGATTAATCACAGAATTCTCTAAATCAGTTAATAACACTTTCTATTTTTCAGCACTAGTATTTTTATTTTTAGCAATATTTTACGGCATATATTTTGTTAAAAATAAAAACAAACATCAGCATAGCTAATTTAAACAAACCATTCACAAGTAAAAAGGGGTCGCTATCCTTTTAGACATCCTCTAAAAGTTGATAGTGACTCCTTTTTAGTTTCAATATTATATTTTCGGTCATCGAAATATAAGTTCATCTAAAATATTATGCAAAATTGAAATTCTCTAATACTTTCCATTTTTCAGCACTTTCGTCATAATAAACTAAAGAAAGTTGCTCAATTGCTTCTTTATAGTCAATACCCGCTAAGTTCAATTGACCAAAGATGTCTTCGAACTCTTGACTCGTCAAGCCTTGTGCAATTGTAAAATGTGGCACAAATGGATGTTCCGGACGACCATAAAAATCACCACTGTTAAATTGGTTAAATAATTTTTCTAAAGTTTCAGTTTTTGCTACTTTAAAATAAATTACGTTTGTAATTGGCGCAAAGTTAGATGCCTTTGTCGCGTGTACTTCAACAGGTGGTATCCCCTCGATTCTTGATTTGATTGTCTCTTTGACAGCTTCAAGATCACTTTCGTTTATTTTGAAATGTTCTTTAATCGTAATATGTGGCATGATTGTTGCATAATGCGCATCATAACGTTTACGATATGCGTTCACTTCATCTTGAAATGCTTTTGACGGAATTAATGCTAATCCTAAAATCATTTAAATTCCTCCTTTGTTTAACATAACTACATTATATCAAATTTCATAAAAATTCGTTACTTTTAACTAAATTTCCTTCAGATAATCAAAAAGAAATATTATCTGATAAAAAATATTTTAATAAATCATCTAGTAAATTTTTCCACGATTTCCATCTATGTCCGCCTTCGAACTCTGTATAATGGTAGGTAATGCTACTATTTTCAATAATTGTCCTAAGCTGGCGGTTAGGCGTTAAAAAATCTGCGCTTTTACCTGTAGTTGGCAGGGCAAAATCGTCTTCTTCTAACCCAACTGTATGCCAAATTGTCAATTGTTCCTGAAATTGACAACGCTCAATCAATGTTTGTATTACATCATCATGTTGAGGACTTAAAAGGCCGGCTTGACTAAATATTCTTGGATATGATAATGCTGTCATTAACGCTGCACTTCCAGCTAGACTATCACCTAGCACCACCCTACCATTACCTACCTTATAAGTTGGAAACTGAGCATCAATATACGGTAAAATTTCGTTAGCCATAGCTTTCACCGTCAAAGGCGTGCGAATTCCTCGTGGGTGAAATTCAGCTCTCCGTTTTTCAACATCTTCATAGTGAAATCCTACAAAGATAGCTCTTTCTATTTCATTTGCTTCCCATAATTTCTCGTATGTTCTGTGAATTTTCCCAAAACTGAAAAAATCTAAACCATCAAAACAAAAGATAACTTTATATTTAAACAGTTCTGTAAAATCTTTAGGTAAATAAATAGACAATGTTACATCTCTATCTAATATTTTACTAGGAAAATCTATCTTATTTATTCTTCCTGGTTGAAAATGATCCATAAAAAAATGCGCCCCCTCGTAGTCTTAATGACATTGTACCAAGAGACGCATTATTTTAAAATAAATCGATTAAAATCCATCTAATTTCCATATTTAGTTTTAATCATTTATGTTTTCTTTTCTTAAACGTTCCGGGTAATCTTTTAACCAAAATACAGCGTTAGGTACTTCCTCAGGATCTGGTTTATATATTGCTTTTTTACCAGAACCTAATTGTTTTTTCTGCATTTCATAATCTTTTAATGCATTAATGGCAGGCTTGTGTAATAACCAAATCGCAATAATATTAAGCCACGCCATCATTCCTACGCCTAAATCTCCCATTAACCACGCGATATCTGCTGTTTTGACAGCACCGTATACTGTAGCTAAAATCAAGACAATTCTTGTTATATTAATAAATATAAAAGAAGTTCTAAAATTTGCATTTCTTGTTAAATACGCAATATTCGTCTCTGCGATATAGTAATATGCCAAAATAGTAGTAAAAGCAAAGAAAAACAATGCTATAGCTATAAAATAAGAGCCTAATCCAGAGAATGCAGGGTCAAAGTGGTAACTGCCTCCTTGTAACGCTTTATCTATACCTGCCTGTGCATACATTGCTGTACCGGAATAATCTTTATCACCATTAGACATTTCCACAAAAATACCATTATCCTTAATTAAGCTTGCCTTATCACTCGGTGTATTGCCACCGTCAGTTACATTGTAAGTACCTGAAAGTAAAATGATCAGTGCAGTAGCTGTACAAACAAATAATGTGTCTATATAGACTGAGAAAGCTTGAACTAAACCTTGCTTAGCTGGGTGTGAAACTTCAGCTGCTGCTGCTGCGTGTGGTCCAGTCCCTTGGCCCGCTTCATTGGAATAGAGTCCTCTTTTTACACCAATTTCAATCATAGCGCCTACAATGCCACCAAACGCCGCTTCCATCCCAAATGCAGATTTAAATATTAATGCAAAGAGTGCAGGCACTGCTTCAATATTAATGATAATAATAATAACTGCCATTAATATATATATTATTGCCATAAATGGTACCACTGCAGTTGCAGCATTAGCAATCCACTTGATACCGCCAAATATAATTAGTCCAATAATGATTGCTAAGAAAATAGCAATCACCCAAGGATTTAACTGGAATGCATTTTTCATTGAACTAGATATTGCGTTTGATTGAACACCGGGCAACAATAATCCTACTGAAATAACAGTGACAATCGCAAAAATCAAACCATATATTTTCCCTGTTTTCCCCTTAATGCCATATTCAATATAAAAAGCTGGCCCGCCTCGGTACTGACCCTTTTCATCACGTTTATATATTTGGCCAAGTGTAGATTCAATAAACGCACTACTCGCGCCTAGAAAAGACGTAGCCCACATCCAAAATACTGCGCCAGGTCCTCCAATAAATATCGCTGTAGATACACCTACGATATTACCAGTACCTACACGACCGGCTAAAGATAATGCAATTGCTTGAAAACTTGAAATACCTGTTGGTGATTTTTCCCCTTGAAACATCAACCTTATCATTTCTTTAAAATGTCTTACTTGGAAAAATTTCATAAATAGTGAAAATAAAATCCCCGTGATAAGTAAACCGTAAACTAAAGGCTTGCTCCAAACAATGTCATAAAGCCAAGTTAAAAAACCTTCTATCATAACTTATCCCCCTTGTTTAACCATTATAGAAAATGATATTTTTTCATATTATACACATATATTAGGTTCCGCGCAACGCATTTTTTTAGTTATTATTTTCACAATTTATATATTAAGTTATGAAATTTTATAGAAAGTATATTAATAAATATTATATTTATTAAAACGAATACCACACTATTTATTAAAATTTCTTATATATTCATATTATGCGAATCCTTTATTATAAATATATTTTCTACGCGTAGATTCACAATTTTATCTTTTGTTCTATCTTTTTTTAAGATATACTGAATAGTAAATTCAAATAAAGTTTTTAGGAGGAACCGTCCTATGCTTAACAAGGTATGGTTTAGAACAGGAATCGCTTTATTAATCCTGTTTTTACTAGTCAAATTAGTAATGGAAGTACACACTATCTTTACACCTTTTATTATTATTCTTCAATCGGTGTTATTACCATTGTTACTAAGTGGCTTCTTATTTTATATTTGTTTACCTTTTCAAAAAATACTTGAAAAAAATAAAATCCCGCGCTGGGGTAGTATCACAATCATCTTTATAGGATTAATTATAATCATAGGTATTGTTATTGGCGTGTTAGCTCCGTTAATTGCCGAACAAATTGAAAACTTAGTAAATCAAATACCAGCTTTACAACATGAAGCTCAACACATTATAAACTTTGCGTTAGACCAGATGGAAAGATTACCTAATGACGTAACAGATAGAATTAATAAAATGGTTCAGTCTATGAGCGATAGCATCGCTGGCATTCTATCCAACTCGTTAGGATACCTTACATCATTTATTTCTACTTTGTTCTTACTAATAATGGTTCCGTTCTTCTTGATTTATATGTTAAAAGATCATGAACGTTTTATACCTTTTATCGCAAGATTGTTTAAAGGAGATAGAAAAGTATTTACTGTAGAATTATTGAAGGATTTAAATGAAACAGTTAAATCTTATATTCAAGGGCAAGTTACAGTTAGTATTATTCTCGGAATTATTTTATATATTGGTTATTCCATTGTAGGTCTAAATTATACACTTTTACTTGTTATGTTCGCTTGTGTAGCTAATATGATTCCTTTCTTAGGTCCTTGGATGGCTTTTGTTCCTGCAGGGGTCATTGCTATTATACAAAGTCCTACTATATTCATTTGGGTATGTATCATCACACTTGTTGCACAACAACTTGAAGGTAACGTGATTACGCCTAATGTAATGGGTAAATCTCTTAGCATTCATCCATTAACTATTATTGTAGTCATTTTAGCTGCTGGGAATCTAGGTGGATTCGGCCTTATCTTAATAGCTGTACCACTATACGCGGTAATTAAGACTGTAGTTCGCAACGTGTTCCGTTATCGACAAGATATTATCGCTAAAGCAAATAGCGATGTAAAAGAATAAAATAATTGGTAAACATTAACAAAAGCAATATGTAAATCTAATTAATTATAAAAAGTTGCTTGTCTTGCCTATAATAAAAAAGCTAGGATATCAATATCTCTGCCGCCTGATTAAAGAATAAACGTCCATTTCTATTGAAATAATATAGCAATGGACGTTTTACTTGTTTTTATGAAATTTTATCTCGTTGAGCTACTATTTTTCTTACATTGTATGATTTTAGGGCAAATACAAGTTTTTGTTTGTCTTTGTCCCCCACATTGCTCTGAATTTTAAATCATTCTTTTGGTTTGGTTCAATCTTCGTTCCTTTACGTAAATTGTGTTCTAAATTCATCCAACGCGTTATTGTGCCAAATCTGTATCAGTATTTTTAAATTTCTAATGCGGTTTTATCTTTCATAAGTCCATTGCAGCGTAATCTTATGTCTTGTTATAACCATTACCTATCATAAGTTTCCTTGTTAATTTAATTAAGTGGTGTTGATTAAAATGATATGTAAATGTAGTAGAAGTTGCGACATGCCTTCAACCAAAAGCAGTACATTAAAACTACAGGTTCAAGTTAAATCTACGCGAAGCGCGTAAAATAATACAAAGTGTTGTTATAAAATGAGCCCCAAGAAGATACTCTAAGTTAGAAATCTTTTTGGGGCTGAATGTTGGGATTTGTATCCCAAACATGTTCGCTTTTAAATAGTATTTGATAACAAACACAAGATAGCATTCAAACATTGCTACATTAATTTCTATCTTGCATTTTAATAAACATTTAATACGTGAAAATAGTTGAGATACATTGGTATTATAAAGCAATATTATTTTTTATCATATTGGTTTACTCACGAATTATTTAACGATATGATAGCCACTATCTACATGAATATTTTCTCCTGTAACACCGCTTGATAAATCACTTAATAAATATGCTGCTGTTTTACCAACTTCTTCTTGGTCTACATTACGTTTTAATGGCGCACGTTCTTCAATTTCTTTCATAATCGTATTAAATCCACCAACGCCTTTAGCGCTTAGCGTACGGATTGGACCAGCTGAGATTGCATTCACACGAATATTATCTTCACCAAGATCCAATGCTAAATAACGTACATTGGCTTCTAGACTCGCTTTTGCTACGCCCATTACATTGTAATTCTGTACTGCAAATTCGCCACCTAAATAAGTTGTAGCAACGATACTGCCGCCTTCGGGCATAATTTTTTTAGCTTCTCTTGCAACGATTGTTAATGAATATGAGCTAATATCTTGGGCTAATAAGAAACCATCTCGAGATGTGTCTGAAAAACGTCCTCTCAAATCTTCCATATTAGCAAATGCAATTGAATGGTAAACACCATCAATATGCCCCACTTCTTCACCAATTTTGGTAAAACCATCGATTACATCGTCATCGTTTTGCACATCTATTTGGTACATACGTGGCGTTTGTTGATCCAATTGTTCTACAAGTTTTTCCATTTCTTTTCTACTACGATCTTTACGATATGTAAAAACTAATTTCGCACCTAATTTGTCTAATACTTTAGCTACACCAAAACCGATACTACGTTTATTTGCAATACCCATAATGACGAATGTTTTATTTTCTAAATTTAACATGAAAATAACTCCTTTTTTAATTTTCATTTTAAATTGGCTCGAGAATTTATAATCAATACACTAATCATTTTGCTCAATGCCAATTCTAACAAACTTCATTTTAACATTGGTTTCATTATTTAAACAATTTATTTTACTAACTTCTATTTAAATTAAATAGGAGTAGGATTGAAATCATACCTTACTAATACGATTTCGTTGCCCACTCCCTTTATATTAATAATAAAATTCTAGTTCACGTTTTAATTCATCAACATATTCTTTTGAACCTGTCACAATAACTCGGTCTTTATAACGCAATTGTGTATCACCATGAGGTACGATAGATTCATTATTTCTAATAATTCTTACAAAAATAATGTCGCCATCAAATGGGAAATTACGTAATTGAATCTGATCATACTGATGGTTTAACATTGCAATTTCATATAATGATGTTTCCACGTTACTTAAAAGGTTTAGCATATTAGGTGTTTCTATTAAACCTTTCAATAGAATCTTGTTACTCATGAATCCACTAAACACTTCGATACCTTCGCTTTGTAAAGCTTCATCACCTGTACTTGCTTCTAATCTACAAATAACTCGGTTCACACCGTGGTTTTTAGCCATTAATGCAACTTTTCGGTTAATATCATCGTCGTTTGTAGAGCAAACCACGATATCTCTTTCAAATAAACCTAAGCGTTCTAATAAACCTTCTTCATAGTCGGCAATTTCAATCATTGAAATTGCATCGGATAATTTACGTTTATCACTTAAATCATTTCGATAATAAAGCGAAACTTGGTAAAGTTGCGATGTTAAATTTTGAGCGATCGGTATGGTTAATTGGTTTTTACCAATTAAGCTCACTTCAATTTGTCTCGTAGCTTCATCTGGCATTGGGAACATCTTTTTAAATATAATCGGTACAAAAACACATGTTATCACTGCGCTTAAAATTAAAATACCTGATATTTCTGAAGATATTGTACCTAGTTGTTCTGCAATCTTCGCCGAAGCAATCACTAAAGACAATGTAGAAGTTAATAGAAATGCTGAAGAAATCGTTGTTTTCATATCAAACCATCTACGTATATACACCACTGGTATTAATTTAGATATTAAAAATGCTAATATTAAAAATGGAATAATGATTAATAACGATGGTTCTTTTATTAACGTAGGTATATTTAAATCTACACCAACCATTATAAAAAAGATTGGAATAAAGAAGCCATAACCAAATGAATCTAATTTCTCTACCATGTCTTCATCTGGACCTAATAATGAAACGATTACACCAGCTAAGAAGGCACCTAAAATATTTTCTGCACCAACACCTTCTGCTAAAGCAACCAACATAATGATGAGTGCAAATACTGCACGAATACCAATTTGCGTCGTGCCATCCATTAACTTCTGCAAGAATTGCGCTTTTTTAAATATACCACCTAAGAAATAGAAGATAATCGCAAATACAACCAAGCTACCGATTAACCAAAGTGATGTGCCGCCTGAGGCATGTAAAGCACCATATACAGTTAATAATATCATCGTAACTAAGTCAGCTAAAACTGCAACAAGCAAGATAAATTGACCTATAGTCGTACGCATAATATTCATTTCTTTTAAAGTTGGTACAACAACGCCTAATGAAATAGTTGAAATAATAATAACCATAAGCAAGATATCGTCAATTAAACCAAACCATTTGAAAGCATATGCTAGGGCAATTGAGATAATCATGATTAACATAAATACAAAGAGCGCTAATTGTAAATGTCCTGGCTCTTTGCTTTTTTCTTTATCTTTAGTTACGTTTTTTTCTTTTTTAAAGGCTTTAAAATCAATTTCTAGACCACTTAAAAACATTAAGAAAATAAAGCCTAGCGTTGATAAAATATTTAACATCGCATCACGTTCAACAATATCTAAAAATGAATGACCGATGATGATGCCCATTAATATTTCTGCCACAACAACAGGTAAAAACGTAATTCGTAATCTATTTATTAAAATCGGTGTAAAGAACGCTGCCAATACAACGACGACAAGTGATAAAAATTCCATATACCCCCCTAAAGTAAATAAGACATGAATGAAGTTGCTAATCCAAAGTAAATCAGCATACTCACAATATCATTAATTGTAGTTATAAATGGACCACTAGCTACTGCTGGATCAATGTTTAATTTATTCATTACTAAAGGTATCATTGAACCTACTAATGTACCAACTGTCATGGCAATCGTTAAACTACTTGCAACGATTGTAGCTAATATAGGTTGTCCATAAAGGATGAGTATAATAATAAATAATAAAATTGCGCAAACTAAACCACTTAAAAAGCCACTGCCCGCTTCTCTTAATGCCACTTTAAAATTACTTTGTTCATCTATTTCACCTGTGGAAATATTACGAACAGAAACGGCAAGTGATTGTGTGCCAGAGTTACCAGACATACCACTAATAATCGGAATAAATGCAGCTAACAATGAAACTTGTGCCAACGTATCTTCAAATGACCCTAATATCGTTGCTGTTATCATTCCTAAAAATGTTAAAATGATAAGCCACGGCAGACGCTTCTTAGCAGTTTTAATGACTGAATCATTGGTAGCATCGACATCTGAAACCCCTGCTAAACGTGAGTAGTCTTCACTAGCTTCTTCATCTATAACGTCTAAAATATCATCAATAGTTATAATCCCTAATAAATGATCTTGATAATCGACAACTGGCATAGCAATAAAGTCATAATCACGCATTTTTTGAGCTACGTCTTCTTGGTCATCAGCTGCGTTTGCGCTGATAACACGTTCGCTCATAATATCTTCAATATAAGCATCATTTTCTGCCACTATTAAATCTCTTAAAGACAAGACGCCAGCTAATTGTTTATGTTCATTAACAGCAAATATGACATAAATAGTTTCTGCATCTGGCGCTTGTTCCTTAACATGCATCAAAGCCTCTTTGACAGGCATAGTTGACTTTAATGAAATATATTCCGTCGTCATGATACCGCCGGCAGTGTCTTCATCATAATGGAGTAAAGCTTTAATTTCTTTAGCTTCATCACGGTTCATGAGTGTTAATAAGCTTACTATTTTCTGTTTAGACAATTGGTTCATAATGTCAACTGCATTATCGTATGACATGTCCTCTAACACTTTACTAGCATATGTAGCATCCATGGTATCAAAGAGCTCTTCATAATCTTCTTCATCAATTTCTAATTGTTCGAAGAAATCTGCTACTTCTTCAGGGGACAATACTTCAAATATTTTTTGTCTAATCTCTTCGTCGCTATCTTCAAAGTATTCACTTTGTTCATATGTGTGCATCGCTAAGAATTCTTCTCTAAACGCATCTATATGATTTTCATGTAGCAAGTTATCCAACATTGCTTGATCATATACTTGTTCATCTTCTAAAACGATTTGATCTTTTTCATTTGCCAAAAGTCCCACCTCCATGGTTAGTCAAATTATATCATTTTAAATATATTTTCTATTGCGTCATATTTATCTTGAATTTCAATTGTTTCGTTGTAAATTGGGTGTATAAAGGACACTTTACTGCATCGTAATAATTGATGTTTATATATCGGATGTGTTCCACCATATAAATCATCGCCTACAATGGGGTGCCCTATATGTTGGAGATGTACACGTATTTGATGTGTTCTACCCGTTAGTAACGTTATCTCGCACAAACTAGAATGATTTTCATATTGTAAGCATTTATATTTTGTTTTTGCTTGTTTTCCAGCAATATCTACGCGTCGCTGAATAATACTAGAAGGATCTCTACCGATTGGCGCATCTATCAGGCCTTGACTCCTTATTTTTCCATAACATATACATAAATAGGTTTTATCTATTACTGTTTTAGACATCAGATGATGTAGAAAACCATGTTTTGCTAAGATCACAATTCCTGAGGTATTTCGGTCAATTCTAGTCACAATATGTGGGACCAACCATTGGTTTGTGTCTTTAAAATAGCCTAGCGCTTGTTCAACTAAACTAAAATGTTTATGGTCTCGTGATGGCGCACAATTTTGATTGGCTTCTTTAGATACAATTAATAAGTAATCATCTTCATATAAAATATTTAAAGGTTGATTAAATGGGTGTAAATTAGAACTTGCTGTTTCTTGACCTAATTGTACATTTAATATATCTCCTATTTCTAGTTGTTTTCGAACGGTTTCTGGTTGCCCATTAACTATTAAAGCGCCATTATGTTTAATGGCGCTAATTGTGTTCTTGGAATACTGACGTTCTTGTAAAAAAGTTTTTAACATACACGTGCTTCCAATAATATAAGTGAATTGCATTACTCGTCGTCCCCACTGGAAATAAACGAATCGTGCACTCTTTTCCAAAATGGAAATGGTCTAAATCTAGCGAATCTAATTTTTTCATTCGCTACTCTAAATTGAATTGCATTAACATTTTTATGTTTTATACTGACATGATCGATTGTTGTTAAAATTGTATCATGATTTACAGGTGTAATAAGACATGTGTGATGCTTCGGTAACACTAAAGGCGAACCAACTGTTCTGAAAACTCTATTGTTAATAGACGCTATTTCAGCAATTTGCATTGCTTCTAAAGATGGATGTATCAAAGCGCCCCCTAAAGCCTTGTTGTAAGCAGTTGAACCTGATGGCGTTGAAACACAAAGTCCATCTCCTCTAAAGCGTTCGAATTGATTACCTCTAATATTGACATCAACAACTAACGTTGAACCATTCTCTGTTTTCATCGTTGCTTCATTTAATGCTAAGTATCTTGTTTCATACCCATTGTTATTGTATCGTACAATAATTTCTAATAGTGGATATTCTATCACTTGGAATTCCGAATTATTAATTTCAATAATTAATTTTTCAACTTCATGTGGCAACCAATCAGCGTAAAATCCTAAATGACCTGTATGTACACCAACGAAAGCACACCGAGATAGCATATGGCTATATTGGTGGAATGCTTGTAATAATGTACCGTCCCCACCAACGGAAATGACAATTTCAGGATTTTCGGCGTCTTCAATCATTTTAAAGTCTTTCATATGATTAATCATCTTATGCTTTAAAGCGTTAGACTTGGAATCACCTTTAGACAAAATCGTATATCGCATGATTACACCCCCTAATCATTATTATGTTTTTTAGCGCGTTTTTTAGAATAATATTTTTGTGCTTCTTGTATTTCTTCTTTAATTTCTGACATTTCTTCATCAAGTAAAAATGCCGCTTCAGCCGCTCGTTCTAATCGGTGCTGAATTTCTGGAGGATAATCTCCATCATATTTATAACGTAAGGTGTGTTCAATCGTTGCCCAAAAGTTCATTGCTAATGTTCTGATTTGTATTTCAGCTAAAATTGATTTTTCGCCATTAAGTGTTTCGATTGGATATTCAATTATGACATGATATGAACGGTAACCACTTTGTTTCGTGTTACTAATATAGTCACGCTCTTCTACCACTTTAAAATCTTGACGTTGTCTCAAAAGATTAACAACAATATCAATATCATCTACAAATTGACACATTAATCTCAGACCTGCAATATCATACATTTCTTCGTGCAAACGGTCAAATGAAATTTGTCTTTTATTCGCTTTATCAATAATACTTGTCATTGGCTTAACGCGGCCTGTTACGAATTCAATCGGTGAAGCATTATCTTCTACATCGTATTGCTTTCTTAGGCCTTTTAGTTTAACTTTTAATTCATCAACTGCTTGTCTATATGGAGATAAAAACTGATCCCATTGATTCATTGTGCTTCACTCCGCTTCACTCTAATTCGAAAGTATCTTCCACAACAGAAACAAACGCCTTACCATAGTTTGAATTACCTTGAATATTATCTAATATGTAATTAAGTTCTCTTCCGAATTGTTTTAATTCTAAATGATCATTAATTATTATTTTTTTGTTTTTATTTTCATGTAACATTGACCATGTTTCTTGAACAAATATTAAATAGGAATAGGATTGGCCATCATCTAAGATATATGCAAAACTATAATTATCACTGTCAACAAGCATTTGTCCTGCTTCTTGTAAACCTTCCGTAGATTGTTCTGTATAACAATTTAAACTATCTTTTGTTACTTTAATTTCATTCACATAAATACGCATGCTTGTTCCTCCTCATTCTTCATCATTTTAACATAATTATCCCGTACATAACACGTTACATGTCTATTATAATGTCATCAATATACTTTAATATAATATAATCATTTCCACCTAGCGATGCAATTCAATTTAAATTAACTTACAAGTCCTTTAAAATGAATTATCATAAATATTTAAGGAGTGTGTATTGTGTCAACGAACAACGAAATCGAATTTAAGCAACTACTATCTAAAGCAAACTATCAGGACATTTATGACAAATATTTTTTAGATGAAAAAGCATTTAGCCAAACCAATTATTACATCGATACATTAAACTTCGATTTAAAATCACATCAATCCGCATTGAGAATCAGAGTTAAAAACAATGCCTATGAAATGACTTTAAAAGTACCTGCAGAAATTGGTTTACTAGAATACAACTTTGAAACCAATATTGAGCCTAAGCTAAATAAACAAATTGAAAGTCAAGATTTACCTGAAGATATATTAGATCAACTCTTAAATATGGGTATAGATATTGATTCATTAATTATTTTAGGTGATTTAACCACTGAACGCATCGAAAAGGAAATCGATGGCAATTTGCTTGTCTTAGATAAAAATCGTTATCTTGGTTTTGAGGATTTTGAACTTGAATATGAAGTAGATGATTATAATGAAGGGTTAATTCAATTCAAATCTATTCTTAATCAATTTAATATAAAACATGAAATGCCAAACAATAAAGTTCAAAGATTTTTCAATCGTAAATATAAATTAAGCAACAACTAGTTGCGCACAATATTAAGAAGTCGAATTACTTCCAAATGTAAAAATTCATGTTATATTAGTATTATATTAGCAGAATATGGTGATATTATGACGCAAACACCTTACGAGGTTATTGGACAAGATGCCTTATTTAAAATGATTGACCATTTTTATTATATGGTTGAACGTGATGATAGAATTAATCATTTGTTTCCTGGGGATTTTGAAGAAACAAATAGAAAACAAAAGCAATTCTTAACTCAATTTTTAGGTGGTCCGCAACTATACACAGAAGAACATGGTCATCCAATGTTAAAAAAACGACATTTAGAATTTGTAATAACAACTGATGAACGTGACGCATGGCTTGAAAATATGTACGAAGCAATTCAACAAGCACATTTTCCTGCGGGCGTCGGGGATTATTTATATGAACGATTACGTTTAACAGCGAATCACATGGTTAATTCCGAAAATTAATTGTAGGTGAAAAAAACATGGCTGAAGAATTAAAATTAATAAATGCTAATAGTCGTGAAGATGCAAATCTTTCACCTTTGAGTAAGATAGAAATTTATTCCTTTTTCGATCCATTCAGTAAAGAATGCTTTAAATTGTCAGCAATACTTTCAAAATTACGTCTCGAATATAAACAATATATTAGCATCAGACACATTTTGAATCCTTCCTTAAGGGTATTGACGAAATGCCAAGCACAGAGCACATCAAATCTAGATAATATTGCTTTAGCTTATAAAGCTGCCGAACTCCAAGGACGCATACGAGCAGAACGCTTTATACACCTTGTTCAAAATGAGATTATACCGAAGCGTGATATTATCACCGAAGAGATGGTTAATAATTGCATTAGTAACGCAGGTCTTGATTATGAAGTCTTTAAAGAAGACTTACATAAAAGTGCTTTAAAGGAAAGCTTACAAGTTGATTTGCATATTGCTCGAGAAATGGAAATTGAAGAAGCCCCGTCCCTTGTTTTCTTTAATGAAGATATACAAGAAGAAGGTTTAAAAGTTGAAGGCTTATACCCTTATCATATATATACGTATATCATAAATGAACTTATTGGTACACCAATTGAAAAAGAACTTCCACCAAGTTTAGAATCTTACATTCAACAACAACAATTAGTAACCAAAGAAGAGTTACTGACTATTTATGAATGGCCTGAAAAATTATTGAATAAAGAACTGAAAAAATTAGCATTACAACAAAAAATAGAGAAACTACACTCTCCTGATGGTAAATTTTGGAAATCTAAAGTTTGAATCCCATTTTATATTCAAAACAAAAAATGTAATACCATTTCAATTTTACAATCACGATATCCTAGTTCCAATACAAGAAGCACTGCCCAAAAATGGACAGTGCTTCTTTGTATGTAATATTTATTGTGATCTGATCTCAATGATTAAGCAAAGTTAAACGGTTAAAATAAGTCTAAATATAGCATAAGCAAATGCTCCTTTTTACTACATTAACCCCTTCTATTTTACTTTATTTATTTAAACATTAAATACAGTTTGGTGATGCTAAAATAACTGAATAGTTATTCAATATCTTATACATAACGTAACAGTTTTAAAAATAGGTATAAAAAAAACGCCGTGTCTGATTACACGGCGCTAAACAAAGGGGATGGGAGAAATTTTTCACTTCAAACAAAGGGGTATGTTTGTTATGTGATTAATTTCATGTATATAATATAACACGCTGATATATACCTTTCAACCTTTTAAATTAAATAAATCCACTTTGTCACAAACTTGTCATATTGTAAACGAATACATTCATACTAAGCTTTCATTAGTTTTTCAAAGGCGTCTAATTTTTGTTCAAATACTTGGCAAGCTTGTTCAATTGGTTCTGGTGTCGTCATATCTACACCTGCATTTTTTAAGATTTCAATTGGATAATCTGAGCTTCCTTTTTTCAAGAATTCATTAATATAACGTTCTACAGCAGGTTTACCTTCTGTTAAAATCTGATGACTTAAGCTCTGTGCTGCACTGTATCCGGTTGCATATTGATACACATAATAATTCATATAGAAGTGCGGTATTCTTGACCACTCTTTACTAATATTTTCATCCGTTTCAACGGAATCACCAAAATATTTTCTATTTAAATCCGCATATACTTCATTCATACGGTTTGCAGTTAATGGTTCTCCAGCTTCTTCTATTTGGTGAATTTTATGTTCAAATTCTGCAAACATTGTCTGTCTAAATAATGTCGCACGGAAACGTTCAAGTTCTTGATTTAATAACAGTAATCTACGTTTATCGTCTAGGTGTTTATCCATATAGTCACTCAATAAAGCTTCGTTACAGGTCGACGCGACTTCTGCTACAAAAATAGTATAGTCACTTAAGTTCGACGGCTGGTTTTGGCGACTGAAATAACTATGTGCAGAATGTCCGAATTCATGAACTAAAGTATATAAGTCTGAAACTGTATTTGACCAATTTAATAAAATAAATGGATTCGTTAAATGGGCGCCTGAAGAATAGCCGCCAGAACGTTTCCCTTTATTTTCAAATACATCTACCCAACGATTATTTAGCCCTTCTTCAACAACTTTCATATATTCTTCGCCCATTGGTTGTAATGCTTTTAGCATCCAATCTTTAGCTTCTTCATATGGCATTTCAAACTTAACATCTTTAACTAAAGGCGTATAAAGGTCATACATTTTCATATCTTCTAACCCTAAAAGTTCTTTGCGTAACTTAGTATAACGATGTAGTAAAGGTAAGTATTTATGAACTGTTTTCACTAAATTATCATACACCGTTTCTGGAATGTGATTATTGCTTAAAGCTGCTTCTCTTGCAGTATTGTAATGATGCGTTTTTGCGTTAAATACATTTTTCTTAACTTCTCCAGCTAAAGTCGCGCTAAGCGTATTATTGTATGCACCATATGCTTTATATAGGTTTTCATATGCAGACTGACGTAAAACGCGATCATCTGATTCTAAACATTTGATAAATGTACCTTGCGTTAGAGCGTGGCGCTGGCCATCTTTATCTATTGCATCTTCAAATTCTAAATCTGCATTGCTAAACATACCATAAACATTATCAGGCGTAGATAATGCATCTTGTGCCTCAGTCAATAATTTTTCTTTATCCGCGCTAAGCACATGAGGTCTTTTTTCATTAATTAATTTCAAATCAAATTGATAGCGTTTCAAATCTTCATTTTCTTCAATAAATGATTGAATCGTTGCTTCATCGATTTGTAAAATTTCAGGTACTAGGAAACTCCAAGCAGAACTAAATTTTATGATTAATTGATGTGCACGTGACTCAAAACCTGTATATTTATCATTTGCAGTATCTTGATCTTGCTTTAAGTGCGCGTAAACATACACTTTTTCTAATTTAGAACCTAATGCATCTTCAAGTGCTAAAGCATTGTAAAGTGTAGTTGAATTATCTGCTAAATGGCCAACAAATTGTTGTTCTTGACCTATATTATCTTCCACTTCTTTAAATGCTTTTTCAAAAGCTTCATCGGATTCAAAGATAGTAGATAAATCCCAAGTGTATTCAGGATATTTACGTTCTTGCTCTTCTCTTGTTAATTGTTGTGTCATAATATCTAGTAAACCTCCTATAAATTCATTAGTATAATTTTCTCACGTAATAGTCAATTTTGCACGCTATAACACCCATGGATACCATAGAATTGCTTAAAAGACTGTACAACATTATACGTAATTTGCATTGTATCTATATCTTCATTATAAAACCTATTAAATTTCAGTAAAGATTGAAATGCCCCAATTTGTAGCGTATGATTACGTAAAAAATACATGAGCTGTAATTGCCAATATATTGGATGGGATTTAATAAATATTTGTTCCGGAAAAACTATCCCTAAATAACGACTAACCCATTCATCCGTTAAGCGTAAGTTATACATAACACTTAAGCTAGGTTCCAAAACAGAACGCGCTTTACGACATTGGTTAATATAATGATATATTGATTTTCGAGTTAATTTAATCGACTGAGTTGGGCATTGAAATGCCTCTGCGCTCTGAATAAAATTGATTAAATCATCAATCTCTAGTAGATATCTTTTGGCAATAAATCGCTGTCCTCCCAAAAAATAAACTATCCTATATACATAAAACTTATCATGAATAGCGTCCCACGAAAATAGCAATCTATTGTGGCTATTTATAAAATTACGTTCATAATTTGATAGATAGAGTACGCATGTTTTGATATTATATTTCACATTTTTGATAATCCAAATCACTTTATAACCAATATTTTGCAACGATCTACTGCGTCTTACAATATGTGCTACCACTTCACTAGAAAATTGGATTTCAATTGCTATTGCATCATCAATAATCAAATCTGGATATTGATAACTATCAGGTATGTATGGCTCAATGCTTACTTTGTAATTTAATTTTTTCAATTTCTGAGCAATACAATATTTCAAATTATAATGTTCATGAGTTTCGCTTTTTTGACAGTATAAATGATTCCTTTTATAATGCGCGAAATGTGGCGTGATGATTTGCCCATTTTTTAATAGCACTTCACAATTACAAAATGGACAGCGGTATTGGTCTCCTTTTAGAGCAGACCCAGCCCAAACATTTTGATTTTGACTATTCCTTGCATATAACATGGCTCCTCACCTCGTTTATATACACGCAGAAGTCGACCTAATTACTACATGATTACATGATTATTAAAGTATTTATCCTATATATGGATAGTCTAAATAAAAAAGCCATAAGTTAACTGTTACCAATTAACCTATGACTTCTCTCAAAGCAATTAATTATACATTTTTGTTCATAATTGAACTTATTTTAGTTTAATGTCATTTCTCATTATTCTGCTGTATTAGAAAAATAACGACGTACTTGTGACGCAACGTTGTGACTCATAATAATTTTAGCATAATCGTTTAAATATACTTCTGATTTATCAGTAGGATATGCGAACTCAAGTAATTGACTATAACTATCGTTAATTGCATCTTGTCCAACAGTTTCATCAAAATGAACAGCATAATAATAGACATTATCAAGACTATATAATAAATCTTCAAATTCATCCGTTTTTTGGTTGTTATGATAAGCGTAATCAATTACTTCCTCTAAATCATTAAATTTAACTATTACGGTACGTATATTTTGTGGTTTACGATTGTTACGCTCTTGGTCGTGATTATTTTCTTTTTGTTCTTGACGCTGTTCAAATAAATCTTCTAAACTTTCATCTTGGTCAAATGTTTGTGATAACAAGTCATTTACTTGATGATCTAATTGATCATTATCTTCCTCAGACATATTGATAAGATCTTCATTTTTAGATTTAGAAATTGTGACTTCAACGCCTTTTTCAAAAGCATGTACTTGAATCCATAATGGACCTTCTACAACAAAATCTTCTTCTTCGTTAACCTCTTCCATCATGTTCCAAAAGAATTCTTCCCCACGCTTTCGGTTAGTCCATAAATCTTCGCGCTTGAAACCTCTAGCCTCTATATCACTATACGTTATAAATAGCTTAACTGTAGTATCGTCAACTCGCTCTATTCTCATATCATCTCACTCCTTACAGTCGATGAATAGTAATCATTATTGTATTAGAACCTAGTAAGAATTACAATTGATTTGTTTGATTAATTTTTACTATTTTCTATTTGGTCTCTTATAATAACATATACCCTTTTAGAAGCCAAAAAAACAGCACTTTATACAGCGTGCTGTTTGACTTATGTCACTAATTATTCACAATTAAATAATCGCTTTGTTTGACGCAAGTATATGGCTATCTGTTATGGTAAATACAACAAAACCACAAAGTAATATTATGTCAACATTACTTCATGGCCGTCTTCGTTCTATTTATAATTTAATCAACCATACGTTGCGCTTCTTGCAATTGGAAGGTACGTACTTTTCTAGGTAAAAAACGTCTAATTTCGTCTTCGTTGTAGCCAACTTGTAAACGCTTATCATCTAAGATAATCGGGCGTCTTAGCAAGCCTGGGTTATCTTGAATAATTGAATATAAGTCTTGAAGTGGTAAAGCATCGATATCTACATTTAATTTTTGGTACGTTTTAGAACGAGTAGATATAATTTCGTCTGTTCCATCTTCAGTCATTTTTAAAATTTGTTTGATTTCATCAATTGTTAAGTGTTCTGAAAAAATGTTACGCTCCGTATACGGAATGTCATGTTCTTGTAACCATGCTTTCGCTTTACGGCAAGATGTGCAACTTGGTGAAGTAAATAATGTTACCATACATCTCACTCTCCTATTTTTCATGAATATGAATTCATTAGATTTCAATATTTATATGATTAAGAATCTTCTAAGTGATTTTTAGCTCTCTTAACCTTACAATTAAAGTATACCCTTTCAACATTAAAATTAAATGAGAATTCTCTAATTTTTTAAAAAAATTTCAAATAGGCGTAATTCCCAATCAATTTAGTTAGAAATATTGCTATGTATATAGTTTAACATAACTTACAAATGATTGAAATACTGTTATACTAATACTAAAGTATATAAAATTAAATTATTAAAAAGGTAGGCATCAAAAAATGGAAACTTTATTTTCTGGTATCCAACCCAGCGGTATTCCAACGCTTGGTAACTATATTGGTGCGTTGAAACAATTTGGTGAAGTCCAAGACGATTACAATTGTTTCTTCTGCATCGTGGATCAACATGCAATTACGATCCCACAAGATCGCTTAAAACTACGTAAACAAACAAGACAGTTAGCAGCAATTTATCTAGCTTCAGGTATTGATCCGGAAAAATCAACGTTGTTTATACAATCTGAGGTCCCAGCGCACGTTCAAGCAAGTTGGATGTTAACAACTATCTCATCTATTGGCGAATTAGAACGTATGACACAATTTAAAGATAAAGCAGTAAAACAAACTGAAGGTATACCTGCTGGATTGCTTACATATCCACCGTTAATGGCAGCGGATATCGTTATTTATAATACAAACATCGTTCCTGTTGGAGATGACCAAAAACAACATATTGAATTAACTAGAAACTTAGTAGACCGATTTAATTCTCGTTATAACGATGTACTCATCAAGCCTGAAATACGAATGCCTAAAGTTGGCGGGCGTGTCATGAGCTTACAAGATCCAACTAAAAAAATGAGTAAAAGTGATGATAACCAAAAAAATTACATTTCATTATTAGATGAGCCTAACGTGGGCGCTAAAAAAATTAAAAGTGCAGTAACTGATTCAGATGGTATCATTAAATTTGATCGTGATAATAAACCAGGTATTTCTAATCTACTATCTATCTATTCAAGTTTAACTGATACATCAATTGAAACACTTCAAACAAAATATAAAGATTCTAATTACGGTGAATTCAAAGCTGATTTAGCAGCTATTGTTAAAGACTTTTTAACGAATTTCCAAGAAAAATATGAGTATTATTTTAACTCTGATGAACTAGATACAATTTTAGATAATGGTAGAGATAAAGCCCAAAAAGCTTCATTTAAAACATTGAAAAAAATGGAAAAAGCTATGGGATTAGGTCGTAAAAGATAAATTGTAATTAAATGAAAAGACACGCAATCACTTTTAAGATTGCGTGTCTTTATGATATCTACAGTCTATTTCTTTTTACCTGTTTCACGGTCAATTGACTTATCAATTTCCACATCTTTTAATGAAGTGTCCCCACCAATTTGATGATATACCAAACCTTTAACTTGTGGGTTAGTTAAGTGCGCTTCCCCTTTTTGGTATATTGGTGCAACTGGCGCTTCTGCTAATAGTAACTCCTCTGCTTCCTTCATAGCTGCATTACGTTCTTCCGGTTTCTTCAATAATTTGCCATTGGCATCTTTAACTAATTTATCGAATTCTTTATTACCCCATCCTGTATTATTAGATGGATTACCTGTAGTCATAATATTCAAGAATGTTAATGGATCTGGATAATCTGGCCCCCAACCAGATAATGATGCTTCAAATGTTTCAGATTGTTCTTGGTTCACTCTTTGTTTAAATGGTAATTGTTTAATTTTCATTGTAACTCCTGGCAAATTACTTTCAACTTGCGCTTTAATATACTCTGCTGCTACTTTTTTATCTGGACCATCGTCTGTATTCATAGTAAATGTTATTTCATCTTTCCCTAATTGTTCTTTTGCTTTTTCTAAATGTTGTTTAGCCACTTTTGGATTATAATTCAGTGGAGAATTTATTGACTCTGCAAAATCCTTACCGTCTGGAGTTTTAGCTGTTAGTTTAGATGTAAATGCATCTGTAATTTCAGAACCATCATTTTTAACTGAATTTACAAAACCTTCTTTATTAATAGCTTGAGAAATTGCTAATCTTAAGTCTTTGTTTTTAAATTCCGGTACATTATCTCGATTTAACTTAATATAAAATGTACTTGCTAATAAACGTTTCTTTAATCCTGGATTATCTGCATATTTATCAACTTGATCAGCAGTGATAATCGTGTCATCTACTGATTGCGTATCATACAATGAGGCCCCTGCTTGCTGGTCTTTCAACACTTTATAATTTACACGGTCTAAATTCACTGCTTTTTTATCCCAATAATCATCATTTTTAACAAGTTGTATTTTATCTTCAACTTTCCAATCTTTGACTTTAAATGGTCCATTGAATACTGTTTTATCAGCTGTAGTGCCATATTGTTGCCCGGCTTTCTTCACAGCTTTTTCATTTTGTGGCATAAACGTTGCAAAGGCCAGCATCTCGTTCATATATGGTATAGGTTTTGTTAATTCTACTTTCAATGTGTGGTCATCTACTGCTTTAACGCCTAGCTCATCTACGTCTTTTTTGCCCATATTTATTTCTTCAGCATTTTTCAAATCATACATAATATAAGCATATTCAGATGCCGTGTCTGGATTAACGACGCGTTTCCACGCAAATTCAAAATCATGCGCCGTAACTGGATCTCCATTTGACCATTTTGCATCTTTACGTAAATCAATTGTCAAAGTTTTACCGCCGTTGCTTTCTTTGGGCATAGCTTTTGCGACACCTGGTTTAGCTTTATCATTTTCGTCTAAAGTATATAGCCCTTCATATACTTGATTATATATATCAAATGAAACTGTATCAGTAGCTAATGCTGTATCTAATGAAGAAATATCTTGTGGTATCACTTTTCTAAATACCTGACCTTTATCTGAGTACACCCCTTCAGCGTTACCACAACCTGCTAACACAACTGATAGTGCTACTAAAATAATTAAGAACTTGAATTTTTTCATCATATCCCCCCCTTTCCCTGTTAAACAGAAGCTGCTTGTGATTGAGATTTTAATTCTTCAGCTTCTTCATCTGTGGTAAATACATAATGACTTGCTCTAATTTCATGTAATGATCGTTGACTATTTTTAGTGTCATCTTCTTTAAAGTGAGTTCTTTTTCTAACTCTTTCACTTTCAGGGTCAGGCTGAGGTACAGCAGAAAGTAATGATTTTGTGTATGGATGCATTGGGTGATTGTAAATTTCATCTGCACTACCTATTTCTACAATTTTACCAAAATGCATAACTGCAATTCTGTCTGAGATATATTTAACCATCGATAGATCATGGGCAATAAACAAGAATGTAATGCCACGCTCTCTTTGTAATTTCAATAATAAATTTACCACTTGAGCTTGAATTGATACATCTAATGCCGAAATAGGCTCATCGGCAATAATAAACTCCGGTTCCACTGCTAATGCTCTTGCAATTCCTATACGTTGACGTTGTCCACCTGAGAATTCATGGGGATAACGATTGGCATGCTCTTTACTTAAACCAACAGTTTCTAGCAAATCATAAACACGTCTTTTACGGTCTTTCACCCCTGTTGAAAGTTTGTGTATATCAATACCTTCTGCAACAATATCCATGACTTTTAATCTTGGGTTTAAGGAAGCATATGGATCTTGAAAAATCATTTGCATCTTTTTGTTGAATTTTAATGAATCTTTACGGTTTTTTATTTTTTGAATATCCACCCCTTCGTAAAGAATTTCTCCATCTGTTATATCATTCAACTTAATAATTGCTTTACCGGTTGTAGATTTACCACAACCCGATTCACCTACTAAGCCAAATGTTTCCCCTTTAAATATATCAAATGATATATCTTCAATTGCGCGTACTTCGTTACGTTTTTCTTCATTAAAATACTGTTTAACATTTTTTACTTGCAGGAGTATCTCTTTATTTTGCATCATCAAACGCCACCCTTTCTACCTGTTGCGGTTTATCGTAATTATTAGGCATCTTACGCAAACGTTTTTGCACCATTTCTGGTGGGTCAATATAAGGCGCGCGTTCGTCAAGTAACCATGATTTTACAAAGTGTGTATCTGACACTTTGAACCATGGTGGTGGTGTCTTAAAATCTATATCTAATGCGTATTGACTACGTTCAGCGAAAGCATCACCCTTCGGTGGATGTAATAAATCTGGCGGCGTGCCTGGAATGGCTAATAATTCTGTTTCAACACCGGTAGTCAAATCAGGCATTGATGATAATAATCCCCATGTATATGGATGTTTAGGGTCATAAAATATTTCATCTACGTCCCCTGTTTCAACCATTTGTCCACCATACATAACAGCTACTCTGTCTGCTATATTAGCAACGACACCTAAGTCGTGTGTAATGAAGATAATCGAAGTACTAATTTTGCTTTGCAATTCTCTCATCAATTCTAATATTTGTGCTTGCATTGTCACATCAAGCGCTGTTGTCGGCTCATCTGCAATTAAAACCTTTGGTTCACACGCAAGCGCAGTTGCGATAACAATTCTCTGTCTTTGTCCACCTGAGAATTGATGTGGGTACGCGTTAAAACGCTTTTCAGCATTGGGTAATCCAACTAAATTTAATATTTCTAATGCTCGTTTTTTAGCATTTGCTTTATTGTAATCTTTGTGTTTAATCAAAGGTTCCATGACTTGCTTACCTATTTTCATAGTAGGGTTGAGCGAAGTCATTGGATCTTGAAATATCATAGAAATATCTTTACCTCGTAATTTAATTAATTCTTCTTCTGATTTTTCAGCTAAATCTTCACCTAAAAAATTGATCGCGCCTTTTTTAATTCTTCCTGAATCACCTTGGAATAGTTTCGTAATAGCTTTGGTTGTCACTGATTTCCCTGAACCAGATTCACCAACGATTGCAAGCGTTTCTCCTTTATCTAGATAGAAATCCACCCCACGTACTGCCTGCACTTCCCCTGCGTCAATATCAAAGGAAACATGCAAATCGTTAACTTCTAATATTCTTTCTGACATAAATGTTGCCCCCTTTTTTATTTACGCATTTTAGGATCAAATGCATCCCGTAATCCATCACTAAATAGATAGAAAAATAAAATTAATAAACTTAAAATAACTGCCGGTATAAATAATTCATGTGGATGAATCAGTAACATTGCCCTACCTTCATTCACTAATGAACCAAGCGACGTCCCCGGCGCTGGCACCCCAATACCAATAAAACTTAAGAACGCTTCGAAGAAGATAGCATTCGGTACTGTAAACATGGATGTAACAACAATAACGCCTAAAGTATTAGGTAAGATATGTTTAAATATAAGTTTGAGCTTAGATGCTCCTAGTGTCTGTGAAGCTAATACAAATTCTTGCCCTTTTAATTTTAAGAATTCTCCACGTACTACACGACTCATGCCTATCCATCCAGTGATTGCCATCGCTAGTATGATAGTCCATATGGATGGTTCGAAGATTAACACGAATAGAATAACTACAATCAATGTTGGTATTGATGCAACGATTTCAATAATACGCTGCATGACGTTGTCAAGCCGTCCACCAAAGAATCCGGAAATCGCACCATAAATAACACCTATAAAAATATCTAGTAATGCAGCGACAACACCAATAAATAATGATACTTGTGCACCTTGCCATGTACGCGACCATAAATCTCTACCGAGTTGGTCTGTCCCAAACCAGAAATTTTCATTAACGCTCGCTTCTTTATAAGCATCTACACCCTGTGCACCTTCACCATCAAATGGTAAAAAAGGAATTTGATCTAATACAGGTATTTTAGCTGGTAGATTACGTCTATCAACATCCTGTTCCGCATAATCATGTGAACTTAATAAAGGTCCAACTAAAGCGAGTATGACAATTATAATTAAACCAATCATCCCGACCACTGCTAATTTATTTCTTTTTAATTGTGACCATGCATCCTGCCAAAAGTTTTTACTTTCTCTTTGGATTTCTGGTTCTTTTTCCATATCATTGTTGCTTCTAATAAAATCTGATGCTGGGATTGCTTCTGAGGTATGTGTCATAACTGCATTTGAATAGTCTTTGTTTACTTTTTCATTTTTATTATCAGCCATTATTTTTTACCCCCTTGTACACGTATACGTGGATCAATGACACCATATAATATATCTACAAGGAATATAGAAACGATAAATAGTGTACTGAATAAAATCGTTGTTGCCATGATAACTGGGAAGTCATTCGTGGTAATCGATCTTACGAATTGGTCCCCTAAACCTGGCACACCAAAAATATTTTCAATGGTCAAAGTCCCAGTTAATATACTTGCTAACATAGGGACAATAATTGTAATTACTGGAATCAATGCGTTTCTTAACGCATGACCAAATAATACTCTCATAGTTGAATTACCTTTCGCACGTGCTAGTAAGATATAATCTGAACTTAATACTTCTATCATTTCTGCTCTTATGTATCTTGCCACCGTTGCTAATACTGCTGCTGAAAGTGCTAAAGATGGTAATACCGCTGTAGAAATACCTTCCCACCCGGCTACAGGGAACCACTGTAATCTTACAGAAAACACATATTGTAATAACACTGCTAATACAAATGATGGTACTGACACTGCGATAACTGAAATAACTGTCGCTGTATAGTCAACCCAAGTGTTTTGCCGGACTGCGGCAATGACCCCCAAAATAAGACCTAGTATAACGCCAATTACCATCGCTGTTAATCCCATTTCTAAAGATGGTAATAGTCTTGGTTTTATTAAATCCCACACTGGTTGGTTATCGTATTGGAATGAGTTACCAAAGTCCCCCGTAACAACATTCTTCAAATAACTGGCATACTGAACAGGTACTGGATCGTTTAAACCATACTTTTCATTTAGAATTTGCTTCTGTTCTTCATTTAATTTTTCATCGTTAAATGGTGAACCTGGCATAAGCTTCATCAAGAAAAAAGTAATGGTAATAATGATGAATAACGATAGAACCATATACCCTAATCGTTTTAAGACATATTTAAGCATATCTTATCCCCCTTTAATTTCGAAATAAACATTCCCTTCACAATATTCAGAATATTTAATAACATTATACGTTTTGTTATGGTTTTAAGCAATATTCTATTGCGTTACTTTATTAAAGTTATTAAAAATGGATATTTTTTATTCATTTAATTAAATACTGTAGCTAACGAATTTATAGTTATTTTTATTCATTTTTTAGTTACTTTAAGTTACAATTAATTTAATTCTTTTTAGGAGGACACAACATGAAATATTTACAACATATCATCATATATTTACTGTTCACCCCTTTACTTTCATTTATTTTATACTTGTTCACAGCACACACTTGGATAAATTTGATTAACGTCACTTTTTATATTTCCATGATTTTAGCGATCATTTTCTTTATCATTTTAATTACACAAGAGGGCATATTAGATCCAACAAGCTTTGGCTTTAGAAGGTTGAAGTATCAACTAACTAGAAAAAAACATAGACATACCTTAGACGAAGATGAATTTTTCAAACCAACTAAAGTTAAAAAGGATGTCTATATCGTCTCACCTTGGGTTAAAATAGGATTTATCTGTAATCTTGCGTATATTGCGGTTTCAATTTTGATATCGTTTGCCATATAAAAAGACTGCATTAGATATCGTAGCGATGGCTATGATATAACTAATACAGTCTTTTAATTAGATTCAATGTTGGGATTAAAGAATAATGCATAATATAATAAGACAAAACCTATTAAAACTACACTAGCTACATAAATTGACATCATCCATGGTAATAAAAAAGCACCGAGAATAAGACCAAAGCGCGACAAAATATTCGCTCCAAAAAATGAAACCATACTAAAAGTAGCGTATGTGCTACGTTGGTCATTTGGTATCATTAAAAATCTTTGGGCATTTTGAATCGGAGAATATATTAATTCACCTAACGTAGCTATAACTGCAAAAATACATAACAATAAAAATGAGTTCGAAGCTGTAATCAAACTATAACCTACTGTATATAACAAAATCCCCAATACAAATATATATTTTTTAGAAGTGCCAGTGATTAAACGATTCACTGTAAACGTAAGTGTAACTACAACCAATGTGTTAATAATCATAATAACTGTAAACATCCTGACACCATCAATATAAAATTCTAAGAACGTGAAAGGTTCGAAATCTTTTTTTAACCTAACAATTACATAAGAATTTAGACTTAATTCTGCCATTAAGACAAACATATACCCTAAGTTAAAAATCATATAATACTTGTCTTTGATAACAGTATGGTAACTTTTCAAAAAATCTTTGAATTTAGAAGATAATTCATCTTTATGAGCATAAATTTGTTCAACGTCATAGAATTTTTCAAATAAAAACCAACTGATTAACATGGCAATAAAAAACATAATAAATAATAAATGTTTATGTTCCAAATAAAGCAAGGCACCTAGCAACATACCTAAGCCCGTGCTTATATTAAACATCCAATAATTAAATTGATACACGAACTCTCTTACTTCTTCATAAATTGCGTCCATAATTGCTGCCTCAAATATAGGTTCACTTGCAGCAAATAACATTTGAAAAATAAAGATTGTTACACAAAATACGACTAAGCCGATGCCATCCATAGTGACCGTAATACTTAAAATAATTAAGCATACAGCATAAAATGCATGTACATAATTCACTACTTTCTTTCTATTATAATTATCACCAATGTAGCCACCAACAAAGGACATAAAAAAATTCACTATAATGTTCGCAATTAAGAATGTACCTGCAAAAACTGCGCTAACTTTACTCGTTAAATATAATGCCAAAAAAGGGAGAATTGCTTGACTTGCCACAATCAAGATGAAATCTGCTATTAATCTTGTCTTTAGCGTGATTGACAATGTTAGAAATTTTTTCATCCTCATTCTCCTGACTCTTAATATGTGTTTTATTAATATAAGAATAACTTTAACATTTTAAACTTAACTGTAAACTAAGAATTTTAATATATTCAAAAAAGTTGGACGAAAACCTATTTTCTTATAAATTTTGCTGTCCACTCTGGCAGGAATGGCTAGACAAAAAGCTCAAATTTCATCAAAAATCAGTTTAGTCTTAATAATTATTATAGAGCGAACAAGCGTTTTATAAATGAATAAACTGCACCAAACGCATAGCGAATATTTTTTACAATAAAAAAACGAATGGTTTTTACTTTGTTTACGTAAAAACCATTCGTTTTATAAATATTTGAGAAGTTTATGTCCCAATTTTGTAGCAAAACTTTATATGTTTATAAATACAGAAAAAACTAATCGTTAAATTTCTTTAAAACGAGCACCGCGTTATGCCCACCAAATCCTAAACTATTACTCATCGCATAAGTAATATCTAGATCTTCAGCTTTATTAGGCACAATATCTAAGTCGCATTCTGGATCTGGTGATACGGCATGGATTGTTGGTGCAATACGTCCCTCTTTAATAGATAAAGCTGAGAATATAGCTTCTAAACCACCTGTTGCGCCTAATAAATGTCCAGTCATGGATTTGGTAGAACTGATTTTTAGTGCATTAGCTGCTTCGCCGAAAGTATTTTTAATCGCTTGAATCTCTGTTAAATCTCCGACTGGCGTACTTGTACCATGCGCATTTAAATATTGTATATCTTTAGCTTCGATACCAGCGTCGTCCATTGCAGCTTGCATTGCACGTGAACCGCCCTCACCTTCTGGTGCTGGTGCTGTAATATGGTAAGCATCGCCTGTTGAGCCATACCCTACTAATTCAGCATAAATTTCTGCGCCACGTGCTTTAGCTGACTCTAAAGATTCGAGTACAATGATACCTGCGCCTTCACCCATTACAAACCCATCACGACCTTCTTGGAATGGACGGCATGCTGTTTCTTTATCGTCATTCGTTGTTAACGCACGACTTGCGCTAAAGCCAGCTATTGCCATATGGGTGATAGGAGCTTCAGTTCCGCCTGTAATCATAGCGTCTGCATCACCACGTTGGATGATTTTAAATGCTTCTCCGATAGAATTAGTACCTGTCGCACATGCCGTTACAGTAGCACCGTTAGGTCCTTTTGCACCTAAATCAATAGAAACTTGTCCTGTTGCCATATCTGGAATTAACATTGGTACAAAGAAAGGACTTACACGTCTAGGGCCACGTTCTAACAATTGGCTATGTGACAATTCGAATGTTTCCATACCGCCAATGCCAGAACCGATCCAAACACCAATTCTATCGGCTGTGTTTGCATTAATATCTAATCTCGCATCATTTACAGCTTCTCTTGCAGCAACTACAGCATATTGAGTGAATCGGTCCATACGACGCGCTTCTTTTTTATCTATATGATCTTCTATATCGAAGTCTTTGAGTTCTCCAGCTAAATGGACTTTATATGCCGATGTATCTAAACGTGTAATTTCATCAATACCGCTTACGCCATTTAGTGCATTTTCCCATGTAGTTTTTGCATTATTACCAATTGGTGATAATGCACCCATTCCTGTTATTACAACACGTTGTTCTTTGCTCATATATTATCCTCCTATTTTCCCCATCTTATAGTTACAGCGCCCCAAGTAAGACCGCCACCAAATCCTACTAATACTAAGACATCATCGTCTTTAATTCTATCATTTTCTAACTCTTGAGCGATACTTAAGGGAATTGAAGCTGCTGAAGTATTACCAAATTTATCTACTGATACACTCATTTTCTCTTTTGGAATACCTAATCGTTCTCTTGCAGACTCCATAATTCTAATATTTGCTTGATGTGGTATGAACATATCTATATCTTCTGGTTCTAAATTCGCTTTAGCTACAGCGTTATTAGACGCTTCACCCATAATTCTAACAGCAAATTTAAATACTTCACGTCCATTCATAAATATTTTACCGTTATCTGGATTTAAATATAAGTATTCAGCGCCTGAACCATCTGAACCGAGTTCATAGCTTAAAATACCTCGTCCCTCTGACACTTCTCCAATAACGACTGCACCAGCCCCATCACCGAATAAAATAGCTGTCGAACGATCAGTAAAGTCAGTAATTTTTGATAATTTATCTGCACCTACAACTAGAACATTTTTATAATCGCCTGATTGTACAAATTGTTTCGCATTAATCATTGCATACATAAAACCACTACAAGCAGCTAATTGGTCCATAGAAGCAACTTTGCCAATACCTAGTCTGTCTTGTAATATATTGGCCACAGTTGGAAATGGAAAATCTCCTGTAGAAGTCGCAACAATAATCATATCTATATCAGTTGGTTCAATACCAGCATCTTTGATTGCTCTAACACTAGCTTGATAAGCTAAATCAGAAGTTTCTTCATCTTCATCAGCCCATCTTCTTTGTTTGATGCCTGTCATTTTTGAAATCCATTCATCTGATGTTTCTAAAAATGTTTCAAAATAGGCATTTTCTACAACTTTTTCAGGTGCATATGCACCGAAACCTTTGATACCCACGTCCATCGTTGTACACCTTCTTAATAATTTTTTAATACCAGGTATTAATTTAACATAATACACAATTCCAATACAAGAACTTCAACTGTACAATAATCAAATTACATGCTTTATTATAATTTAAAGCAAATATGAGTACAATGAAAATTCTAGCTATATGAATTACTACTATACAAATAGCGCTTTCTTATTTATAATGAAAATATATATATTAAATTGGAGGCATTACATAATGAAATACCTCGCAGTGTTAGTTTGGGCTATACTTTTATTACAAATGACAAATTTCGTACTTAACAGTCTTGCTGGTGGGGGCACACTTAACTTAATCGCCCCTATTGTAGGTGCTGTTGTATTTACAATCCTTGTAGTATTGTTTGACATGGTAATAAAATCTTCAAAACATGATACAAATGAACAGCATTAAGCATTTATAACTCAATTAATATAAAAAGCTCAGTAGCAATGAATACATTGCTACTGAGCTTTTTTCTTCTTACAATTTAAATCATTTCTGGTTCAATTTCTTCAAATGTTAATCCATCACCTGATAGATCAATTTTGATTACAGTACCTTCTGGTAAGTTTTCTCTAATCATTTTACGAGCAAGTGGTGTTTCAATTTGTCTTTGTACAAATCGTTTAAGCGGTCTTGCACCAAATTGAGGTTCGTACGCTTCTTCACCTAACCATGCTTTTGCTTTATCTGAAACATCAATAGAAATGCGTTGTTCCATCAGTCTAATATTCAACTGTGTTAAAATTTTATCAACAATCAGACTCATATCATTAATAGATAATGGTTTGAATAATACAATATCGTCCATACGGTTAATGATTTCTGGTTTGAAATATTGATTTAAACTGTTCATAACTGCTTTTTCTGTTGGTTCGGTGATTACGCCAGTATCTTTTACATTTTCTAATAAAATCTGAGAACCAATATTACTTGTCATAATGATAATGGTATTTTTAAAGTCCACTTCCCGACCTTGTGAATCAGTTAAACGCCCTTCTTCTAGTATTTGTAATAACACATTGAACACATCTGAATGTGCTTTTTCAATTTCATCTAGGAGAATAACTGAATAAGGGTTACGGCGTATTGATTCTGTCAATTGTCCGCCTTCTTCATGGCCAACATAACCTGGAGGTGCTCCAATTAAACGAGAGACAGAATGTTTTTCCATGTATTCACTCATATCTATACGAACCATATGTTTCTCTGAATCGAATAAAGTGGATGCTAATGACTTAGCTAATTCTGTTTTCCCTACTCCTGTAGGCCCCAAGAATAAGAAACTTCCAATTGGTCTATTTGGGTCTTTGATACCTGCACGAGCTCTTACCACTGCGTCTGAAACAAGGTCTACTGCTTTATCTTGACCTACTACGCGTTCGTGTAATATATCAGCTAGGTTTAAGAGTTTCTCTCTTTCCGTTTCGACTAATTTAGAAACTGGGATGCCCGTCCAAGAACTTACAATATCGCCGATTTCTTCATCAGTCACAATTTCACGAATGATACGTTCGTTATCTTCATTTTGTTCACTTTGGAAAGCATCTTCTAACTCGCGTAATTCTTTTTCTAAGGCTGGAATTTTACCATGTTGTAATTCCGCGGCTTTTTCTAAATTGTAGTTGTTTTCTGCATCTTCTAATGCTTTTCTACTTTCATCTAATTCTGAACGTTTGTCTTGTAATTTAGCTATTTTTTCTTTTTCTTCTTCCACGCGTGATTGAATAGAACTTTGTTTTTCTTTTTCATTAGCTAATTCTTCTTGAAGCTCTTGTAAACGTTGTTTACTTGCATTATCTGATTCATTTTTTAATGCAGATTCTTCGATTTCCAATTGCATCACACGACGATTGACTTGATCTAATTCTGTTGGGTTTGAACCCATTTCAGTACGTATTGTTGCACATGCTTGGTCTACTAAATCAATCGCTTTATCCGGTAAAAATCGATCAGTGATATAACGATCAGATAATTCAGCTGCCGCCACAAGTGCTCTATCTTGTATGCGAACACCATGATATACTTCATAACGTTCTTTTAAACCACGCAATATGGAAATGGTATCTTCAACATCTGGTTCAGATACATTTACTTTTTGGAAACGACGCTCTAACGCTGAATCTTTTTCAATATATTCTCTATATTCATTTAAAGTTGTCGCTCCAATACAATGTAGCTCTCCTCGAGCAAGCATTGGTTTTAACATATTTCCTGCGTCCATTGCACCTTCAGTCTTACCAGCGCCTACAAGCATATGAATTTCATCAATAAATAAAATGATTCTTCCATCTGATTCTTTCACTTCTTTAAGCACTGCTTTTAATCTTTCTTCGAATTCACCACGATATTTAGCACCTGCAACAAGGGCACTTAAATCAAGTTCAAAAATCGTTTTGTCTAATAAAGATTCTGGTACATCTTTACGCACAATACGTTGCGCTAGGCCTTCAACAATGGCGGTTTTACCGACGCCGGGCTCCCCTATTAGTACAGGGTTATTTTTTGTTTTTCTACTTAAGATTCGAATGGAGTTACGAATTTCTTCGTCACGGCCAATAACTGGATCCATGTTACCTTGACGGACTTCTTCAACTAAATCTCGACCATATTTTTCTAAAGCTTCATAGTTGGCTTCTGGATTTTGTGATGTCACACGATTGCCTCCTCTAATTTTTTTAATAATTTCTTCAACAACTTCTTGTTTGTTCCCTACAAATTGTTTAGTTGTATCGTCTATATCCATTGCAGCTAATACAATATGTTCCATAGATATATAGTCATCTTCATATTGGTTCATATAAGATTCTGCTTTGTTTAATAAGTTATTAGCGTTTTGACTAATATATTGTCCATATTGAATATTATCGCCTTGAACTGATGGATATTTTTCTAATTTTGCATTATATGTTTGGTTTAATTGTTCTGTATCAATATTTGCTCTATCAAATATACTTTTAAATAAACTATCATTTTCTGTTAATGCTGCTGATAAGACAGCTTCAATTTCAATATTTTGATTTTCATTTGTTTTTGCTAATTCAATTGCTTTTTGCAAAGCACCTTGAACAGCATAGGTCATTTGATTTATGTCCAAAATGATTCACCTCACCATTTAATGATTGATCAATAAAGTAAGTTTGACTTTGACTTTCTTTGACCTTATATACATTATATAACTTCTTATTAAATTAATCAACAATAAAGATCGCTTTTTCATATTATTTTTATGAGAATTGAAAGCTTGCTACATCGTATATTTTGCCCGTTTAACGTAAAATAAAACATGCATTTATTATAAGTAAATAAATTCAACTAGCATTTTCAAACTGCTTAACTAAGTAAATACAATGACAGTTGTTATAATTATGTTACGATTATTGTAAATAGACAATATAAGGAAGTGTGCTTACATGGAACAAGAAATTAAAAAACCAATACCACCTTTCAATAAGCAAACAGCGTTGGAAAAAGTAAAGATAGCTCAAGACGCATGGAATACAAGAAATCCAGAAAAAGTTTGTCTCGCTTATACGGAAGACTCAAAATGGAGAAACCGTACTGAATTTTTTGAAGGACGCGAAGCAATCAAGTCTTTTTTATATAGAAAATGGAATAAAGAGCTTGATTATAAATTAATGAAAGAATTATGGTGTTACACAGACAACCTTATTTCTGTCCGATTTGAATACGAATGGCGAGATGCAGAATCAAATCAATGGATGCGTACACATGGCAATGAACATTGGGAATTTAATAAAAATGGTCTCATGACTAGAAGAGATATGAGTGCAAATGATTACCCAATTAACAAAGATGATAGAAAATACTAGAATCAAATATAGATTAATGAAGCTGACTAAAATTAACTATATTTTCATAATCATAAAGGAAAACAAAAAAACATTTATACTGTTAACCAAAGGAGATAACAATATGTCCCAAAACTTAATATATAAGACTGCATTAGTGACAGGCGCGACGAGTGGTATAGGTAAAGCCATCACAAAAAAATTACATCAAATGAATATGAACGTAGTAGCTGTAGCTAGAAACCAAGATAAATTAGATAGTTTAGCTTTCGAATTAAATAACGACTCTACATTACTCACGATACAAGCAGATGTTTCTAATAAAAAAGAAATAGAATTTGTAGTTAAACAAGCCGAAACGCATTTTGAGACAGTTGATGTTCTTGTTAATAATGCTGGGAAAATGGGCTCTAGTAGAATTTTAGATGGTTCGTTATCTGATTGGGAAGATATGATTGATATAAATATTAAAGGCTTACTTTATGGTGTAAATTCGGTAATTGGAAATATGGTCAATAATCAAAAAGGTCATATCGTCAATATTTGTTCCGATTCAGGGTTTGAAGTTATTGAGCGTTTATCTGTTTATTGTGCTACAAAATTCTCTGTGCGCGCTATTTCTATTGGTTTAGAAAAAGAATTAGCTAATACAGGCGTACGGGTAACAAACATATCACCAGGTATGGTGGAAACAGAGCTCAGTTCGAAAAGCCCTTTTGAAGAAAACAGGAAAAAATTAGAACCTAAAGATATTGCCAATGCTGTATCCTATACTATTTCTCAACCAAATCATGTTAACGTTAACGAAGTCACTGTACGCCCCACTTAAAATCGTTTTTTATTTCTAAACTTTAATTTGGTTTGTAATATCATTGACATCTACATGCGATTTTTTCTACAATTTTGTTATCTTTAAATTTTAAAAGCATCATTAATGAGAACCTCACATGTTTGCCATTAGGCCTAACGCCATTAAATGGTGTACCAGTATGCTTACCTTCAAACGTTAGATATACTGCTGCGCTGTTATTGTTGCCTAAAATAATTTCTTTAACTGGCATTTTAAAATCTGGAAAAGCAGCGAAGTTTTTTCCTTCAGACACTTTTAACCCTTCTACACCATAGTATGGCGTATCAATTTGTGGATAAAATACAAAATCATCATGACAGAATGTCTTTAATTCTTCGTAATCTTCATTTTCAATAAGTTTATAAAATGCTTTTATCAATTCTTTTCTGTTTTTCATAATATGACCTCAATTAAAATTTATATTTATCTCCGTCTTCTGGGATAAGAATTTGTGAATCGAAGTTATTTGTTTTAGCAAATTGTTTTAAATCGCTTCTTGATAAATTCCAATGGTTAACAGCTCCCATATGAACAACGATTATATTTGAACCAGGCGCTTTTTCGGCAACTTTTTGAATATCAACTTCATCCTAATTAAAGAGCCGCCCATATTAAACTGGTTATCACCGCCATTAACAACGATTATTTCTGTCTTATATGACTCTAATGTTTTTTCAACTTCTCATACCACACTGTATCACCAGCAACGTATAATGTTTTTTCATTTTCGTTTTTGAATATTAATCCACATACATTACCCGCAATTTTTAGCACTTTTCCTCGCCCATGTTGGGCAGGTGTTTTAATGAGTGTTATTTCTCCGAGATAATTTGTTTTTTCCAAAATTTGAACGTTAGTAAAGCCAACATTTCTTACTTCTTCTGCATCTTCACCGTTTTTTGTATATATTTTAATATCTTTATGCAATAATCTCTGAGCAGTGGCTTAATTTCCGTATAAAATTGGTTTTTATTTAATTGTTTTGGAGTCGTTTTCCCAAAGAAATTCACATCATCTACTGAAATAGGTCTCACTAAATAATTATCATATACTTCTGTTTTAAATGACGTTTTCTTATCAGAGACCGTGTTTTTCCCCAATTTATCGAACGCTCCAACAAATACAAATAAACTAGTAATTAAATATCCTGAAATAACAAAAAAGTATCGACACCGATAAAGCCACCCGTTAGCCATTACTTATTTAAATGATAGATTATAATACTTATTACAACAATTGCTCTTAATCCATCTAAACCAGGCATATACCGAATTTGATACTTTACATGATTATTTTTTAAATTATGTCCATTTCTCCTCAAACTTTCTAAAATTTACATAAATACCCCTATATCACTTTGATTTACCTAGTTATTGTAATATAACTGCAATTATTTTAATGATTTGAACAATAAAAAATCTGAAATATTATATAGCGCGTTGTAAAAAGAGCCTCAATTACAAAAATAAAAAAACTAGCCTAAGTTAGCGATACACATAGTTATGTGTCCCAACTCAAACTAGTTTTTAATCAATATATTAACCTATACCAAGCGCAATTTTAGCATAACGTGACATCATTTCTTTACTCCATGGTGGACTCCAAACGATATTTACTTCTGTATCTGAAATCTCAGGAATTTCAGCTAACACCATTTTCACTTGGTTCATAATTTGCGGTCCAAGCGGGCATCCCATAGAAGTTAATGTCATTTCAACTGTACATAGTCCTTCATCATCAACGTCTACATTATATACTAAACCTAAGTTTACAATGTCAATGCCTAACTCAGGGTCAATTACCATCTCTAAAGCATTAAGTATGCTATCTTTTAATCCTTCGTCCATACTTCTCACCTCTCTGTATTTAATCATATTAACAATATATCAAATATCTTACAAAACGCCAATAAAATGCTATGATAATCATACATCATTTATTATATTTAAAGGAGATTTACATGAGTTCTTATTTAATTTGTTTAGACTTAGACGGAACACTATTAAACGATGACAAGGAAATTACATCTTATACGAAAAGGGTTTTAACTACATTACAAAATCAAGGTCATAAATTAATGATTGCAACAGGTAGACCTTATAGAGCAAGCCAAATTTATTACCATGAACTAAATATGAATACACCAGTTGTCAACTTCAATGGTGCTTTTGTACACCACCCTAAAAATGATCAATTCGAAATTATGCATGAAGTATTAGATTTAGGATTATCTCACGAGATTATTCAATCTCTTCAAAACTTTGGTGTTTCCAATATTATTGCTGAAGTAAGAGATTATGTCTTTTTAAATAATTTTGACCAAAAATTATTCGATGGGTTTTCAATGGGGAATCCCAAAATTGAAACTGGTGATTTACTTACCTCATTAAATGAGTCACCTACTTCACTTTTAGTTGAAGCTGAAGAATTTATGATTCCTAGAATTAAACAAATGCTCACACGTTTTTATGCTGAAAATATCGAACATCGTAGATGGGGGTCACCTTTCCCGGTGATCGAAATCGTAAGACAAGGTATTAGTAAAGCCAGAGGCATCGATTATGTAAAATCTTATTTAGATATCGATAGAAACCATATCATTGCGTTTGGTGACGAAGATAATGATTTAGAAATGATCAAATATGCTAAACACGGTATTGCTATGGAAAATGGCTTAGATGAACTTAAACATGTTGCAAACCACGTAACTTATTCAAATAACGAAGACGGCATAGGACGTTATTTAAATGATTATTTCAAATTAAATATCCCTTATGAAGAAAAAGTAGAATCACATATATAATCAATAGATTGATAGGGAGGTAATTGGTTATGGGTAAAATTTTAGTTGTTGGTGCCGTTGCAGGTGGCGCGACTGTTGCCAGCCAAATCAGAAGACTAGATAAAGATAGTGAAATTATAGTATTTGAAAAAGATAGAGACATGAGTTTTGCAAACTGTGCACTTCCTTATTATTTAGGTGAAGTAGTAGATTCAAGGGATAAAGTGCTTGAAGCAACACCAGCGTCGTTCTATAAATCCAAACAAATTGTTGTGAAACCCTATCATGAAGTAACAGCAATCAATGATCATAAACAAACAATTACCGTTTATAATAGAATAGATCATACATCGTTTGAAGAAACGTATGATACTTTAATACTAAGTCCAGGATGTAGTGCTAACACTTTAAACTTAAACAGTAATATCAGTTTCACCTTAAGAAATATGGAAGATACAGATGAAATTGAAAACTTTATCGAAAATCAAAAAGTTAAAACTGCCCTTGTTATTGGTGCAGGGTATATTGGTCTGGAAGTATTAGATAATCTTCATGTTAGAGGGATTGATACTACATTAATCCATCGTTCTATGCGTGTTAACAAATTGATGGATGAAGATATGAATCAGCCTATTTTTGAAGAAATGAAAAAAAGAAATATTAACTATCGCTTAAATGAAGAAGTAGAAAAAGTCGATGGTAATAAAGTTCATTTTAAATCTGGAAAAATAGAAACATATGACATGATTATTGAAGGCGTCGGTGTGAAACCCAATTCTGAATTCATTAAATCATCTAATGTGATGTTAGACAGTAAGGGCTACATCGCAGTAAATGAACGCTTCCAAACAAATGTTAGTAATATTTATGCTTTAGGTGATGTTATCACTTCTCATTATCGTCATGTAGATTTAAATGCACATGTGCCATTAGCTTGGGGCGCTCATAGAGGGGCAAGTGTTATAGCAGAACAACTAGCTGGAGATACATCTATACACTTTAAAGGTTATTTAGGGTCAAACATTGTAAAATGCTTCGATTATACCTTCGCTAGTGTTGGCGTGACGCCAAATGAATTATCAAATTTTGATTATCAAATAGTTGAAGCCAATCAAGGTGCACACGCAGGGTATTACCCAGGGAATACTAAATTACATTTACGTGTTTATTTTGAAAAATCAAGTAGACGTATCATACGTGCTGCAGCCGTTGGTAAAAAAGGCGTAGATAAACGCATCGACGTTTTATCTATGGCAATGATGAATAAACTAACCATTGATGAGTTGACTGAATTTGAAGTTGCTTACGCACCACCATATAGCAGACCCAAAGATATCATTAATATGATTGGCTACAAAGCTAGAAATAAATAAAAATAACCCCTTCTTGAAAAACACAAAGATATCGATGATTTCTATACGAGAACTAAGTAGAAATCATCGATTTTATTATTTATATTAGTACTTTAAGGTTTAGATTTCTATAAAACAGAATACTTTTATAAAAATTGCTTATTTTTTATAAAGGGGCTCCATATTTTCTTAACCATATGTTTTAACAACTATAATAATGATATTAAATTCTTATTTACACCTAAAAATTAATAAACATAATACAATTCAACTTTATTATATCGATTCCCTAATCAAATCATCTAAATGATTTGTTGTTAACACCGTTGGCCTATTTAATAACTTTATATCTTCGTATAAAGCATTAACTTCTGAATTTGAACCTTGAATTTGATTTATCATTTTGATATTAATAATTAATTTTAACAGCGGATAGGCAATATATTTAAATTTCTTAAAAAGTATCGACTGTAATTTTGGGATGATCTTATAGTTACTATGTTCAATTAATAAATGTAATTCATTATATGACTTAATGATGTTACTGATAAGTTGCTTTTGATTACCTTTATATTTATTTTTCAGAGATATCCCAGTATTTAGAGGCATTATCATTGCTGCATGCGACATTAACCAATCTTCGAATCTTGTTTCATAAGTTAATTTTATAGATGAATTTTTAAAAATTGTATCAAGTTTATGATGAAATGGTATTACGCCATTGAGATGGCTTACTTTTAATTCCCCTGCATTAAATCGAATAACAGTTGTTGCACTATCCCCTCTATTTCCGCCAGTCATTAAAAAACCAAAAGATATATTTTTATGTGTGATTGATTGGCGAAGTACTGTTTGACGAAGCTTATGGGGGTTAGTGTTATTACCTATAAAAATAATATTGGTACTTATATTTTGAGCTATTGAAGGTACAACTGAGTAAAAATCTGAATACTTCATTGTTACAAAGATAACATCATAGTTATCATTCTTACCTAAATGACTTATATAGTTAAAGTGATCCGTAGTTCTTTTATTTTGTAAGTAATGATTCAATACAACCCCTCTCTTATTTAAGTGTTTATAATTTTCACCTCTAGCTAATAATGTTATGTTATTATCAGTTTTGTTTAATGTATGTGCTAAATATTGCCCTTGTACTCCAGCGCCATAAATAAGAATATTCATATGCGTCCTCCTTTTTAACGAACATTTGTTCATTAACTTGAACTTATCATTATAAAAAGTTAAACTCAATAAACAAAATAAGTATATTGACGATTATTGAACAGATCTCAAAAATCGTTGATAAATGAGGAATAATTATGGATAAAAGAAAAGAAAAATCACGTCAACTTATTATCGAAAATTTTATAAAGCTAATGCAAAAAAAGGACATTGCTAAAATATCTATGAAAGATATTGCCGAAGCTTCTAATATCAATAGAGGAACGATTTATTTAAACTTTTTAGATAAATACGACATACTTAATCAATCATTAGATTTTATATTAGCTGAAGCAATTGAAAAATGCGAGCGTACGATGAACCTTCAACAAGATGGTAAAACAAATATGCGTGAAATACTCATAGCTATAGATAAACAATATGTTATCTTGAAACAATTAATACAAAAATCTGATTTAAATATATTAAGACAAGCGCTTTCTGAAAAATTTATGCAATCTATAAGGCAGAAAGATAATGAAATAACATTACAATTTTTAGGTTCAGCAATAGTAGGTGTTATTATATGGTGGGTTGAGAACGCTAGACCATGCTCTATTGATGAGTTAAGTAATGAACTATGGTATCTATTAGAACCGCATATTGATACATTTCTATAGAACATGTTAAAAATCAAAGTACGCGTTTGATACGCTATTTTAATGTTTACATATCATTGCGCCCTTCAATTTAAAATTATCTATCTACTGCCAAAATAAAAAAGATGCTACGACAATAAAGTCATAGCATCTTTTTTCACATTATAAACCAAACATTTGTGTAATTGGTCCTCGTGGTAAAATAACGCCGATAATCATAGTAATAATAAATACAACGATTGTCCCCCACAATAAACCGTGGCTTGGTTGTCCTTTTTTACGTTTAGTAACTGTAACTTCCATCAAAGCTACAACAGCTACACCGCAAATCATTTTCAATGTTAACAACATATGGCCACCTGAATTATCAGAACTAAATGCTTGAATCCAAACCCAAAATCCTGAAATTAAGACTAATACCATAAATAATCTTAATAACATATGAATAGGTTTAAAATAAGGTGTCGCGCCTTGTTTTTCAGAAAAATTAAAATATGCTGCAAAAAACAAGATAATTAGCAATACCCAACTTGCAATATGCATATGTAACATAAAAGATTACCCCCACACATTTTTACTTTATAAATATATAAAACAGAACTATACCATTCTTTTAACTATAAAATTAAAAGAATGCTTCTCTTATCATACGGAAAAAGTAACTGTATTTCAAAAAAATTCTGCACTGCTTATTTTATCCGTTATTTCATATTAAAGCAATATACTATTTTTGTTCCATTAAAAATAGGCTAACTTTTGAGCTAGCCTACTTTTAATGTTTTATTATTTTTCTGCAATAAAGTTTGTTAGTGTTCCGATATTATCAATTGTTACTTTGACTTCATCGCCTGGTTGTAAGAACTTCGGAGGATTCATACCTGCACCTACACCAGCTGGTGTGCCTGTTGCAATAATATCTCCAGGATGTAAAGCAACATATTTAGAAATCTCTTCTATCAATTCGTCAATTTTAAGAATCATTTCACCTGTATTACCATCTTGGCGTATTTCATTGTTTACTTTAGTTACAATGTTAACATCTTCAGGCGTAGGTAATTCGTCCTTGGTTACAATATATGGTCCAATTGGACAACCGCCTGTTAAACTTTTAGATAAGAATGCTTGATCTTGTGCTTTTTGAGCTTTTCGATCAGTGATGTCATTAATAATAGTATAACCATATACATAATCAAGCGCTAAACCTTTAGGAATTTTTTCACCTGATTTACCAATTACAATGCCTAATTCACCTTCGTAATCTAACTGGTCTGTGATATCTTTATGATTCGGTATTGTACTGTTATCACCAGTTAATGATGAAGCTGCTTTTGTAAAGACATACAAGCGTTGAACTTCGTGGTTCAATTCACTTGCGTGATCTTGATAATTACGTCCAAAAGCAATCACATTATTTGTTGGCGTTACTGGCGGTAAAAATTCAATATCAGTAAACGACACTTTATAGTCTTCACCTCTACCACTATCTTCTGCTGCAACTACCGCTTTGCGAACTTGTTCTTGGAAATCGACAACTTGGTTTTGTTGAAGCCCATTTAATAATGTTTTCGGGTGGAATTCGCCTTCCGCAAAATCAGCAAAAACTTTTTTTAAGTCCCATGCAGCCTCTTCACGTTTAACTTTCACACCATAAGATGTCTGTCCTTCATGTCTGAATGATAGGAATTTCATTCAATATCAGCTCCTCATCTATATCTTACTACATATTATAACTATATTTACCAACAAATCACAAATAAATACCCACTATTTTCAAAAAATTCAATACTCTCTAACATTTTATAAATGCTATTTTAAATACGTTACCTTACGCCATAACCATTCAATCGGACCGTATCTATAATATTTTAGATAGAAGTAACAGAATACAAGCTGTATGCCATAAACAACTAATACAATAATATAAGATTGATATAAAGGTAACTGATTATATAAACTTAACCCTACGTAAATAAATGTAAAAATAAAACTCTGCATTAAATAGACTGTTAGACTTAACTTACCAGGGTATTTAAAAATGGTCAAAACATTCGAAAATTGCTTCAACTGACATAAATATAAACACAATAAAATATAACCAAATCCTACCAAAGGCCCGCCAATCATAGAACTAATCATATTGAAGCCTTGATGTCCATAATCAATTACATAAGGTATTTTAATCATATAACCTATGAGTAGTAACGTAATTAAAGATATGATTGTGCGGCTATGATTATGTTTTACTTTCTCTACCAAATTAAATTTTTGTGCTGCCATACCGAATAAGATATATGGTAAAAATTCAAAATATGCAGAAAATGTTACTGTATCTACGATGCTATTTAAATATTCTTTAACATTAATACTTAAAAAATTAGAATAAGTACCACTTTGTTTTAATGCTATAATTTCAGAAACAGACAAACCACTTATACTAAAAGTGCTGTATGGATTGTCGTTCAAAGTCATTAAAAACGCTGGTAACACAAGAATAATGATTTTCACTGCAAATAAAATGATTGCTGCTTTTAAAAGTTGTCCCGCAGTTTTTTTAATAAATAATACTGCTATCATTCCTGTAAATGCATAGCTGAATAAAATATCTCCTGAAAACAATAAGAAACCATGGAGCATACCTAATACCAATAAGAAAATGAAACGCCTATATATAAAAGGATAGTAATTCATCGATTTTTTTAAACGATTGGTGTACATGATTGCTAGTCCATAACCAAATAAAAAAGTAAATATAGGATAAAATGAACTGATCACAAAAAGGGTGATGCCACGTAACAAACTTTCATCAAAACCACTTACCAAATCTGGAAGAAAAGCTTCTTCATACGGCATACTAAACACTAATATATTCATTAATAAAATGCCAAATAAACTCAATCCGCGTAAAGCATCTAACTCAAAAATCCGCCGCTGTTTCAATACCTTCAGCTCCCTTTATAAAATAATCATCTTACGATTGATCATCTATTGAAAGTTGACCAAATTTAAAGAAATATAAATAACCTTTTACGGGTACATTTAGGATTGTCTGTAATGTATTTCGGTAATATTCCATTTGAATTTTATAACGAGAACGCAATTGGTTTCCTACTTCATCATCTGACATACTCAAACGACGATTAAACGCATCTGTTTTATAGTCAACAAAATAATATTGATGATTTTTAATAAAAATCAAATCAATCATACCTTGAATAATTGATGCATCCGTTTCAGCATCTTTCAACTGATCTACTTTAGTTTGGTTAACAACAAAAGGTAACTCACGGTAGATATGTTCACTTGTTGCAATGGTTAGATATAAATCGCTTTCCACAAATCTATAAATATCTTCAAATTGAATATCCATTTTTGCATCTTCAGGAATAATAGATTGAGTGATTAATTGATTCACAAACACTTCAATTTCTTCTGGTGTAAGACGTTCTTGTTTAAATGGCAAATGCTGCATTACGGTATGCATTAAAGTCCCTATCTCATTCGCTTTTCTCTTAGTTTGGTGACTTAAAAATGCGGGTCTCTCATAAGAAGAAGTACCGATACGATATTGGCGTACTCTGTCATAATTTGTGTCAGCCTGTTCTGTTTCTAATTGTCGTTTCAATTCTGATACTGACTGTTTCGATGGTTTTACAACAGCTTGTTTGTAAGGGTACTCATAATTTAATTGCTGGCGTATTTTTGCTTTCACTGGGGTATTGCCAGTATTTGATTGTTCAATATCCGCCACTGTTCGTTGTTCATTTTCTGATACAACTTCTTCTGAAGCAATATCTTCATAAAAATCCGTATTCAATTGGACATGTGGTTTCATTGTTGCATCAATCTCTTCGATCGATTGTTCAAAGCGCATTTCTCTTGGTAAAGATAAAGATTGATATTTTGAAAGTATTGGATATATCAAATCAATCGGTCTTTGCGCTGTAATGCGGTAACTTACTGGTAAATGTGTGTCCGAAACTGAAATTTGCTCGAATTGGGCTAATTCTTTCTCTTCTTTAACGCGCCCCACTAAAAACAACTGTTCCTTAGCACGTGTCAAGGCCACGTAAATCAATCTCATTTCTTCTGAAACCATCTCTTTTTCTGCTATAGCTTTATACGTCACTGATGATAACGAAGGATAAGTTAAATTCGTTTCAACATCAAAGTATGTCATTCCCAATCCATAATTTTGGTTTAAAATGACTGGTTTATGCAATTCATCTCTTCTAAATTTCCTAGATAATCCTGAGTAAATGACATAAGGAAATTCAAGTCCTTTACTGCTATGAATTGTCATCATTCTCACAACATCATCATTAGGACCGATAATGTTTTCTTCTCCAAAATCTTTACCTCGTTCTATGAGCTCATCAATAAATCGAATGAATTGATATAAACCACGAAAACTAGAATTCTCAAATTCAACTGCCTTATTAAACAAACCGTATAAGTTCGCTCGACGGCCTTTACCACCGATAAGACCACTAAAATATTGAATAACATAGTGATCATTGTAAAACTTATCAATAAGCTGATATACAGGGTGGCTCTGACTGTATTCTTGATACATCGCAATATCATTTAAAAATGCTTGTAGTTTTTTCACTAATTTCTTATTAGCAACATCGTGTGCCATATAATGTTGTATAGATTGATAAAAGTAATCATCATTAGGGCTAAACACTCTAATGTTTGATAGTTCATCTTCAGTGAATTGATAAATAACAGAGCGCATTAAACCTACTAAATAGATATCCTGTAACGGATTATCTACAGTTCTTAAAAATGATAATATTAACTGTACTTCTGTTTGTTCAAAATAACCTTCTTTACTATTTACATGAAAAGGAATGTTATGGTCTTTAAACGCTTGTTGAATTTTTCGTGCTTGGCCATATGATCTTTCTAAAATAACAATATCTTTATATGTCGGTTTGCGATATTGTTGTGTTTTTACGTCGTAAATTTCACGTTCATCCATAATTTTTTCAACTTGTTGCACAACATACTCTGCTTCCTGTTCAGAGCCTTTTAAATCTGAAGCGCCATCTTCTATGAGCATATTCAACTGCACATCATGCGGTTCATTGTCAAACGGCGCACCATAATAAAGTTGAGCCGCGTCATCGTAGACGATTTCTCCGACTGCTTCATCCATCATGTGTTTAAATAAATAATTGGTAGTTGTCAGCACTTCGAATCTTGAACGGAAATTTTGGGATAAATCAATGCGCAGACCATACTCTGAACCATCTAAAGTAAAACGGTTATATTTTCCAATAAATAGACTAGGATCTGCTTGACGGAATTTATAGATAGATTGTTTTACATCACCTACCATAAATAAATTTCCGTCAGCCTCTTCCCCGCGCTTAATACATGATAAAATCTTTTCTTGTACTCTATTGGTATCTTGATATTCATCCACTAATATCTCTTCGAATTGTTCACGGTAAGCTTTTGCAATTGTAGATGGTGAACCATCCTCATTCGTTAATATGCGTAAAGCAAAGTGTTCATAATCAGAAAAATCCAACACATTTCGTCCACGTTTTTTTTGGTTAAATCGTTCTATCACGTCGTGCGTTATTTGCGCAAGGTACGAAACTCTTGGTGCTAAGCGTTTCATATCTGATTTTAAATCTTCAGAAGCTCTTGAAAAATAATCGTTTTTTACTTTTGATACTAACTTTTTATAATCATCATAATAAGCTTTGCCATCATCATATGCATCTATCATCATTTCATTAGCTTCTTTAATCTTTTTATCTTTTCTCGGAAACGTTTTTTCAAATTCATGTTGGGTTACGATTTCAGAGTTTATATATCCATCTTCCATCGCTTGCTTTAAAAATTGTTGTTCTCTTTCTATAACTGCAACTTGCTTATCCACTTCTTCAAGCATCATAAATAAATCGTAACTTTTATTTAAAGACTCTAGCGCAGATGTCAAAAAAATCATAGCCAATTCGTTTAGCAGCTGTAACAGTGCTTCTTGCTGTTGTTCATTTTCATATGGAACTGAAAGGTTTTGTAACCAATTGACAGGATTAGGATTAGCGACACTAAAGAAATACATTTTTTTGACAATAGCCCTAAGTTGGTCATCATTTCGATCAGAAGACAATTGTTCTGTTAAATCAACAAAATTAGGGTCTAAAATATCATAATGTTGTTCTAACACTTCATCAATCGTTTGCTCAAGTAGTAAAATATTTTCTGCTTCCCCACTTGTTTTAAAGTTTGGATCTATGTCTAATACATCGTAGTGCTGTTGGATTAACTTCAAGCAAAAACTATGCAATGTAGAAATTTGTGCTTGATGAATTTTAATGCGTTGATTTTTCAAATGGGTATTGTCAGGCGATTCAGAATAAGCTTCTTGAATACGTTGATCTACACGTTGTTTCATCTCTCTTGCACTTGCATTTGTAAATGTCACAACGAGTAAACGATCTACGTCAATCTTATCTCTAAGGATACGTTGAATAATACGTTCAACTAAGACAGCTGTTTTACCTGAACCAGCAGCAGCAGCTACGAGTATATCTTGATCTTTAGCGAAGATACTTTTCCACTGATTATCAGTCCATCTGGTATCAGCTGGTTTTACAGGAATCTCACTCATCATTCTTCTTCCTCACTTTCTAATTCCAAATCTTGAACTGCTTCTAGCGGGTTGATTGCTTCATCTACAGTTCGATATCTTTTACTGTCAATCATGCCATCTACATGACACACAGGTTTATAATTACAGAAATCGCATGGTAACGTTTGATTATATTTCATTGGTGCAACTTCTGTGTGACCATCCATAATATTAGATGCTGTTTCAATAAAATTCCGTTTATTGTGTTGGATTAATTTATATATAGTCTTTTCATCAGCAACTTTACTATTACGCTTGATGCCGCCATCTTTTTTCAAACCAAGTGGCACAATATCTGAATTATAATTCGGCTCTAACCTTGTATCGAAAGCTTCTAATACAGCATCATCACTGTTCAACAAACCACTTAATTTAAATGATTGAATAAATTCTGTATCACGTTTAGTCTCATTTAATTCATTCCAAGCCAATTTAATACGTGGTTCATGTACATGAAAATACAATAAGCCACCAGGTTTTGTCATATTTGTTAGCCCAAGTCTAGATTTATTCTGCAGTACAATATCCATATACGTCATCATTTGCATTTGCATACCATAATAAACTTTCGTCAGATCGAGCGTACCACTGTATTTAGAAGATTTATAATCAATAATGTTTACAAAACTTTCTTCTCCATGATTATACGTATCGATACGGTCAATTTGACCACGAATATTAATAGGGATGCCTTGTTTTGTTTGTAACGGTTGGGCATATAATTCCTCGTTGTCTCTAGGTTTTCTTCTGAAGCCCGCTTCAAATCGTTGAGGTATAAATTTGCTATAACTGCCTTGATATTTTAATGCAGTTAATGTCGTTTCAACAATAGAACCTATACGTTGTGATAAATATCGATAATAAGCCGTGGAATTTAATAAATTAAATTGTATCTCTGGTAGTATTTCAGATAATGCTTCACTTGTTAATTTATGAATTTGGTTTACATTTAAATTTTTGAAATCACCATTCACTTTTTCTGAAATAAATTTTAACACTTGATGGAAAATATCTCCTAAATCAAAATTTTCTAATTTATATTTTGTACGCTCATTAAGTCTTAATCCATGTGAAGCGAAATGTTTAAAAGGACATGATTGATAACCTTCAAAACGTGACACGCTTGCATTGATAGTCGTACCGTATAAATCTTTTGATAACGATTCGCTAAGTTGTACCGTTTCGTTATCATAAGTTAATGCTGATAATAGATAAGTCAATCCTTCATTGAGTTGAGCATCGTCTCTCATGACTTGATATGTATCTAGCCATGTATCAGCAACAATCTCATCATCAAGCCAAGCTTTCAGTGATTCGAATAAAGCAATCTTTGTTTGATGAGGATGCTCCATTAATGTAAGTGGGTTTGCTTGATGTTGGTGATGGATATTTTGTATGTCTAGGTTAGTGAATAGTTGTTGAATTTGATTTAAGAATGGACTAGGTTCTTTTTCATCGCCTTTAGTACCCATCAACGAATATGAAAAGGTAACATCTGAACATCCTCGAGTCATAGCAATATAACATACAAATGCTTCATCCATTTGTAATATATCAGCTGTAGGGCTGAGCTCAATAGCTGATTGTTCCTGGAAATATTTCTTTTCCTCATCTGTAATCAGTCCAGATGAACTTACAGTTTGTGGTAGTACACCATCATTCACTCCAACAAGATATATGTGTTGTTTATTATCGACTTTAGCTAAATCCATTGTACCAATACTCACTTGGTCAAGTGTCTGAGGAATCATAACAAACTCTAACTGATCCAATCCAATATCTAACAGTTCTAAAAATCTATTTTGTGTCATCGTTTGAGTACCAAATACAGTAACTAAATCATCTAGCGTTTGGATAAAACCATGCCATAGTTGATCTATTTCTTCAGCTTTACGATGTTCACCCTCCGTATCCAACGTATCACGTTCAGTCATTAATTGACTCGGTAAATCAAATGTTTCTATTGCTTCATAAAATGCCGTAGCAAATTCTACAGCAGTCGAAGCATCAGCCATTTGATTTTCAAAACGCATAATTTTATCTATAACATCCGTTTTTAATTGAATCACTCTTTCAAACGTATGACGTTCTTCATCTGTTAATGGTTGTCGTTTTAAGCCCATTTTTCTAAATTGCTCAACTTGGAAATACTGGTCATCGATCCACCGTTTCCCGTAAACCCCTCGTTCTAATACAAAGTTCTCCAAAATATCAATAAGATATTGGCTATCTTTATATTTTTTTGTTAATACATTGGTTTTAAACAAACGCATTAAGGGATCAAAGTTCCAATTTGTTTGTAGGACTTCAATTAATGATCGGAGCATCTCCATAATAGGATGATGTGTCATTGAAGCTTTAATATCAATGTTATATGGAATATCATACTGGGGTAAAATGGATTCCATTAAATAAGCATACGTTTCATCTCTATATAAAATAGCAATATCTTGAAAGCGTCTACCCAATTCTCGATTTTCTTTTAAGATACGTCTTGCAACTTCATTAATTTCTTCACGCATAACTGATGATTCTATGATAGATATATGGCCTTCTGAAGCGATAGATTCAAATTGTAGTGCATTAAAATTTTGTTCTAGATGCATTAGTTCTTTGTTAGAAAATCTTTGTAAATCATTAAACCGCTTCTTATTCAAACGAATATTTAAGTCATCAGCAATATCTTCAATATGTGTTAATGACTCTGAGGCTTTTCTAAATAAACTAAAGACGTCTTTATCCCCATCAGTCGTTAATGCGACTGTTACTTTTTTCGTATTTTGTACTAAAGCACGAATCATTTGGTATTCAATTGTAGAAAAGTTATGAAACCCATCAATATATATTTCAGCGCGTTTTAACCATTCAGATTGATGCATGAGCGAAATAAAGCGTTGTAAACTATCCTCTGTAGAAACATATTCACCAGTAATTCTATCTTCTAAGTGCTTATAAATTAACGCAATATCTTCTAATTTATGCTTCGTTCTTGTTTGTAAATCATTCGCAGCGACGTATGATTCTAAATCTTGTGGAGAAACTGCATATTTTTTAAAATCTTGTATTTGTTCATAGAGTTTTTCACTGAAACCATAGTATTTAACTTGCGATTGATATAGTTTTAATTCTGATTGGTATGCTTGAATGATGTCATAAATCATCATTTCAGTACCTGCTTTGGATAATTGTTGTTCTGTCAATCCACCAACCTCTTGGAATACTCGATGACTTAAACGTTCGAAATGGAGCACTTCAGTCCTCAAACTACCGTATAAACTTGCATCGTTTACAAAAGCTTGTTCAAGTTGAAAAGTATTTTGTGTAGGTGCAATCAATACAATGGGATCTCCTAACGGATCCTGTTTCATTTTATTTTTTATTTCTTCTATTATATTGTGGGATTTGCCAGTACCGGCTCTCCCGATATATGCATTTAATTCCATTGCATATGCCAACTCCTTTGAATCACATTTTAACATATAACAAATTGTACTTCGTCCATCTTTAATTATTTTGTATTTTTCAATGGGTTGATGACTAATAACCTTACATAGTTTAAATATTACCTTATATAAAAAAGGGCAGAACAGAAATCTATTTTCAAAATCAGATTTCTTAATTCTGCCCTAGGCACAGATAAATCGTAAAAAACTGGAAAAGAAGATATTTCCAAACCAATCTTCTGTTACCTTTATTATGTTTGAGTCCGAAATATTTCAATGTCTCAAGCTTTTTGTACTTTTTATTTATTCATAGTTTGTATCCGGATTAAATCCAAATTTCATTTCATTAAGTGGCCAATATCTAAATGATACTTTACCTACAACTTGGTCTTTATCAATTAAACCAAATGAACGGCTATCTTTACTAACTTCACGGTTGTCACCTAGCACTAGCAATTTATCTTTTGGAATTTTATTCTTACCGTCTACTTGGTTGATATCTTTCGTTTCAAGGCTACCAGTAATGTATTCACCTAATTTATGTTTTTCATTATAATCTAAATAAGGTTCATCTACTTTTTTACCATTAACGATGAGTTGATCATCTTTATATTCTATTTCATCTCCAGGTGTACCAATGACACGTTTGACGTAGTCATTTTCTTTTGTAGCATGAAATACAATAACATTACCTTTTTCTAAACTACCTAGTTTTTGACCTATTAAATTGACTACTACGCGTTCTCCATCTTTAAGTGTCGGATCCATAGAGTCACCCTTTACTGTATATGACTTTGCGACAAAGTTTGTAATCAATAGCACTAACGCTACAGCAACAACGATTGACACAATCCATTCTAATATTTCTTTTTTCACTGTTTACACCTCGTCCATTTAATTAAAGTTTGCTGTGAATCTATCAAAAGGATAATACCTTAAACTGATGTCACCAATAATTTCTTCCTGTCGAACAAAGCCAATTGTTCTAGAATCATGTTTATTATTACGATTATCATTAAGTACAAAATAAACGTCCGGTGGAATAATATCTCCTTCAGACCCTTTAACATTTCTAAGAGATAATTCATCAATACGCGTATCAGTATAACTTTCTTTCACTTGTCTGTCATCTCTATACAACTGCCCTTGTTTAAAAGCAATAGATTGACCAGGTTTTCCGATAATTCTACCAAAATTGGTATCATTACCTTTACGGTACATGATAATATCATTATTATTTAATAAATTAAATGTTGTTTTGATTTTATTAACAATTACACGATCGTCTTGTTTCAATGTCGGATTCATACTTTTATCTTGAATCACAGCACCGGTAATTACAAACGCTTGAATCAATATGACAATAATAATCGCAAATATAATAGAAATCAAATGTTTTACTATCTTACTCAACTTGTCACTCCTCTGGAGAATGCATAAAATATCGCTCAAGCTTCCTACCAATAAACCATACAACCACAATTACAATTATAATCAAAATTAATCTTAATGGGTCAGTAAATAGCGTCGTAATATCATTGCCTAACCATCCAATCAAACCAATCATTATTAATTTCGAACTGAACAATACGACAAGATAAACATGCGCTTTAATATGGGACAAACTCACTACCAAATTAACTAAGGCGCTTGGTGTAAATGGGAAACATAGCAAAATAAAAATGGGGATGACCCCTTTTCTATCTATAAAATGTATCAACCGTTGAACAGATGTACGTTGTTGTAATCGTAGCATATATCGTGTATGGGTTAACCTTCTAAAACATATAAATACAAGATAACTTCCTAGAACAGTTCCTAACCACGCTAATAATGTACCCATCCAAAATCCAAACGCATTTACATTGACAATGACAAATACAATAATAGGTAACACTGGTATAAACGCTTCAATAAAAGGCAATAAAAATCCAACAATATATCCTAAACTGCCAAATAAATCAAACCAATATTGTACTTGCTCTTGAGTCATTTCATCAATCCCCACCATTGTTATTCAACGATTATTATAAGTGTATTATAACTATTTTAAAACAATAAAGTACTCATTTCATCAAATATCAGTCTCAAGTACGAAACAAAGCATCCAATTTTACAGCAATGCAAATCAAAAATAACTACTTATACGCATACACACCATCTCTAATTAAATAAAAATGAGCAGAACAGAAATCTAATTTAAAAAATAAGATTCCTTTATCCTGCTCATACGTAGATTGGTGAAATTCTCCTTTTAATTTAACGCTATTTTCAGGACTAATCACCTACCAACCATTTAAGTAAGAAACTTGAAATACACGCCCATACAAACTTCTCACTGAATCAAATTGATACATTCAATTTTGCTAAATAAAATTATAAACGTTTTTCTAATGCTTCTTTTTTATCTTCAAATCCTGGCTTACCTAATAAAGCAAACATATTTTGTTTATATGCTTCAACGCCAGGTTGATTAAATGGGTTTACGCCTAATTGATACCCGCTCATTGCACACGCCATTTCAAAGAAGTACACGATATAGCCGAATGTTTCTTCATCCAATTGAGGAATATTAATAACAACATTTGGAACGCCGCCGTCGGTATGAGCTAATAGCGTACCTTCGAATGCTTTTGTATTAACTTCATCAATTGTTTTACCAGCCAAGTAGTTTAAACCATCTAGATTATCACTATCTTCTTCAATAGTAATGCTGTGTTTTGGCTCGTTCACTTTTACTACAGTTTCAAATAAGAAACGACGGCCTTCTTGTACATATTGGCCAAGTGAGTGTAAATCAGTTGTATAATTAGCACTGGATGGATAGATGCCTTTGTAATCTTTACCTTCTGATTCACCAAATAATTGTTTCCACCATTCATTGAAATATTGCATTGAAGGTTCGTAATTAATTAACATTTCTGTATCGTAACCTTTTGCATATAAAATATTACGGATACTAGCATATTGATATGCAATGTTATCTTCTAAGTTTTCAGAAGAAAGTTCTTCTCGTGCTTTAGCAGCACCGCTCATCATAGCTTCAATATCAATACCTGCTACTGCAATTGGTAATAAGCCAACTGCAGTTAATACTGAGTAACGGCCACCAATGTCGTCTGGCACTACAAATGTTTCATAACCTTCATTTGTCGCTAATTGTTTCAACGCACCTTTTTCTTTATCTGTTGTTGCAAAAATACGTTGTTTTGCTTCTTCTTTACCATATTTATTTTCTAAAATTTGTTTAAATAATCTAAATGAAACTGCTGGTTCCGTAGTCGTACCAGATTTTGAAATAACATTAACTGAAAAATCTTTTCCATCTAAATAGTTAATTAATTCTTGTGTATATGTTGAAGATAGATGATTACCTACAAAGACAATTTCAGGGTATTCATCACTATTTCTAAATGCAGGTGTTAGCATTTCAATTGCAGCACGTGCACCTAAATATGAACCACCAATACCAATTACAACAAATACGTCTGAATTTTCTTTAACACGTTTAGAAGCATCTAAAATGCGTGAAAATTCTTCTTTATCATAATTTACAGGCAAGTCAATCCAACCTAAGAAATCACTGCCAGCGCCTGTTCCTTCATGAATCGTTTTATGAATTGATTTAACAATATCTTTTTGTTGCTGTAATTCATGTTCGCCGAAAAATTCTAAAGTTTTACCATAATCTAATTGAATATGAGTCATCTAAATTGCCTCCAGTGTTTTTGATTTCACTAATATTTTACTAAGTTTATTTTTACTATTCAAACAACTAGCCTATAAATCAAATTTTTCTATAAATCATTTAGTTTATATTGTTTTAAAATTATAACAATTCCATCAATTGTTATATTCAATATTATATACATTATAAGAAACAAAGGCAAATATTATACCAACGCTATCACAATCATAAAACCAAATTATACATTTTTAGAAATTTCAAGTTTTTGCATATTTATGTATAAAAATGGTTTTATTTTCATTTTTAATCTGCTATACTTACTAATATCAAATTTATAACTAACAAATAAAAATTTTCAATAGAGGTGTAATTATGAAAGAGAAAATCGTATTAGCATATTCCGGCGGATTAGATACAAGTGTGGCAGTAAAATGGTTGATTGATAAAGGTTATGACATTGTCGCTTGTTGTTTAGATGTCGGTGAAGGAAAAGATTTGGATTTAGTTTATCAAAAAGCATTAGACATGGGGGCAGTTGAATGTCATATTATTGATGCTACTGAAGAATTTAGTAATGACTTTGTTTCATATGCAATTAAAGGAAATTTAATGTATGAAGGTACTTACCCACTTGTTTCTGCACTATCAAGACCTTTAATTTCAAAAAAATTAGTAGAAATTGCTAGCAAAACTAACGCTGTAGGTATTGCCCATGGTTGTACTGGTAAAGGCAATGATCAAGTGCGTTTTGAAGTAGCAATTAAAGCTTTAGACCCTGATTTAAAAGTATTTGCCCCGGTAAGAGAATGGGCTTGGAGTCGTGAAGAAGAAATTGATTATGCATTAAAGCATAATATTCCAGTTCCAATCCAACATGACTCTCCATATTCAATCGACCAAAACTTATGGGGAAGAAGTAATGAATGTGGTATTTTGGAAGATCCTTACGCAGCACCACCAAAAGACGCATTTGATTTAACACAAGAAATTGAAGATACGCCAGATGAAGCGGATGAAATTGTATTAACCTTTGAAAAAGGGATTCCAACATCATTTAATGGAGAAACTTATACATTAAGCCAATTAATATTAGAATTAAATAAGCTTGCTGGTAAACATGGTATTGGTAGAATCGATCATGTAGAAAATAGATTAGTGGGTATTAAATCAAGAGAAGTTTATGAAACACCAGCAGCAGAAGTCATTTTAAAAGCACACAAAGCACTTGAAACGATTACTTTAACTAAAGATGTAGCACATTTCAAACCAGTAATTGAAAAGCAATTTTCAGAACAAATATATAATGGTCTTTGGTTCTCACCTTTAACAGATAGCTTAAAAGCATTTGTAGATAGTACACAAGCGTTCGTTTCTGGTGAAGTACGTGTTAAATTATTCAAAGGAAATGCAATTGTAAATGGAAGAAAATCACCACATACATTATATAACGAAAAATTAGCAACTTATACAAAAGAAGATGCATTTAACCAAGCCTCAGCAGTCGGATTCATTGATATCTTTGGTCTACCAACTAAAGTCAATTCTATGTTACATGGTGGTTACTTAAATGAGTAAGAAAGCTTGGGGTGGAAGATTTAGTGAACAACCTGAAGACTGGGTTGATGCGTTTAATGCTTCAGTCCATTTTGATAAAGCACTCATTCAATATGATGTGCAAGGAAGCATTGCTCATGCCACAATGTTAGCCAAACAAAACATTATATCTGATGATGACTGCCATCAAATTATTAATGGCTTAAAAGATATTTTAAAAGATTATGAAGAAGGTAATTTATCACTAGATGTTTCTTTAGAAGATATCCATCTCAATATAGAACATGAATTAATCAAACGTATTGGTGACGCAGGTGGTAGATTGCATACTGGCCGAAGCAGAAATGATCAAGTAGCTACTGATATGCATCTGTATACCAAAGAAGAAGTTACAAAAATTATTGAGTTAATCGACAGTTTTAAACAAACCATTGTCGATATAGCGGAACAACACGTGGATACCATTATGCCTGGTTATACGCACTTACAAAGAGCACAACCTATTTCATTCGCACATCACGTCCTCACTTATTATTGGATGTTAAATAGAGACAAATCACGTTTTGAAGATAGCTTAAAACGAATCGATATTTCCCCACTTGGTGCCGCTGCACTAAGTGGAACAACCTATCCCATCGATCGTCATGAAACACAATCTTTATTAAACTTTAGTTCTATTTACGAAAATAGTATGGATGCTGTAAGTGATAGAGATTATATTGTAGAAACATTGCATAATATTTCACTGACGATGGTTCACCTATCTCGTTTTGCTGAAGAAATTATTTTTTGGTCATCTGCCGAAGCACATTTTATAACCTTATCAGACGCGTTTTCAACTGGCTCTTCCATTATGCCACAAAAGAAAAACCCTGATATGGCTGAATTAATTAGAGGCAAGGTTGGTCGTACGACAGGAAACTTGATGAGTATGCTAATGACGCTCAAAGGTTTACCTCTTGCTTATAACAAAGATATGCAAGAAGATAAAGAAGGACTGTTTGACGCAATTCATACTATCAAAGGCTCTCTTCGCATTTTCGAAGGTATGATAGACACAATGACAGTAAATGTGGAATACTTACAACAAACTGTTTATAATGATTTTTCAAATGCAACTGAGCTTGCTGATTATCTCGTTAATAAAGGTGTGCCCTTCAGAACAGCACATGAAATTGTTGGAAAAATGGTATTATGGGCTATTCAACACGATATTTATTTATTAGACGTGCCATTAAATCAATATCAAGAAGCACACGAAAGCATTGAATCAGATATTTATGATTACTTAAAACCTGAAAATTGCGTAAGCCGTCGTATCAGTTATGGATCAACTGGTCAAGCTTCTGTAAAACATCAGTTATCAGTAATTAAACAGCAGTACAATACAAATTAATATGCCTAAGATAAAGCCTGTAAGTTAATTAAGTGAATTAACTTACAGGCTTTTTTACAAAATACGTTCTTTATACATTTCATCGCATTTTACTTGAACATGATTCAATATGATTGAAAAATCAAAGTGCCCTTTGTTTTATTGTTTTATTTTATAAAGTTTTTTAAATAATTTAACAAATCGTTATAAAAGTGTTAATTTTATAAATTTTAAATTTTAATATCGTAAATTTCATTCTCATATGTCATTTTATTTTGTACGGTTGATATGTAAATACATACCAAGGAGTGACCTCATTTTGAAAAGCCTAAATAAAGTGATTACAACTAGTATTGCAATTACGTCCCTGTCCCTCATAACAACTACATCGATAATCGAAGCTAGTGGTAGTAATACCAGCAACGCTTCAACTTCAAACCAGACATCTCATAACTCGTATAACTCAAATAACGTACATAATCTGACTGGCGAACAATACACAACAATCGCGCATAGGGGTGCAAGTGGGTATGCCCCAGAACACACCTTTTTCTCGTATGATAAAAGCCACAATGCCATAGGCGCATCCTATATTGAAATCGACTTACAAATGACAAAAGACGGGCACCTAGTAGCGATGCATGATGAAACAGTAGATAGAACCACAAATGGCACTGGAAGAGTTGATGCTTATACGCTCGAAGAATTAAAACAATTAGATGCAGGTAGTAAATTTAATGCTCAAAACCCAAAATACGCTAATTCAAACTATAAAGATGCTAAAATTCCTACATTTAATGAAATATTAGAACGTTATGGCCCAGATGCTAATTATTATATTGAAACCAAATCACCTGATGTTTATCCAGGCATGGAAGAAGCAGTACTGGAAGCACTGGATGCTCACCATTTGCTCAATAAACACTCGCTTAACAATGGTCATGTATTAATACAATCATTTTCAGTTGAAAGTTTAACTAAATTACATCGTTTAAATAGCAATATACCATTAATAAGATTGTTAGATAAAGGTGAATTACCACGTCTATCACAAAAAGATTTCAATCAAATCAGACAATATGCCATTGGTGTAGGTCCTGAATTTACAGATTTAACTGAACAAAATGTAAAGAATCTTAAACGCGCCAGCTTATTAGTTCATCCATTTACAGTCAATAACAAAGAGGATATGTATCGTTTAAACCAATATGGTGTTGATGGTGTTTTCACCAATTATCCTGATTTATATAAACAAGTTATACAAGATGATGGACGACAGCACAACAAAGATTAATGCAAACAAAAAAGTAGACGAAGTTCACTTTATTAATAGAACTTCATCTACTTTTTATTTAATTTCAATCATTGATTAATTAAGCCCAACCACGGTAACGTGCAGCTTCAGCAGTACGTTTAATACCAATAATATATGCTGCTAAGCGCATATCTATTTTTCTGTTTTGAGATAATTCGTAAATGGTATCGAAAGCTGTGATTAGTTTCTCACGTAATTTCGTATTCACTTCTTCTTCTGACCAATAATAACCTTGGTTATTTTGAACCCATTCGAAGTAAGAAACTGTAACACCGCCAGCACTTGCTAACACATCAGGTACAAGCAATTTACCACGTTCTGTTAAGATACGTGTACCAGCTGGTGTTGTAGGGCCATTAGCCGCTTCAACAACGATATCTGCTTTAATATCATTTGCATTATCTTCTGTGATTTGGTTAGCAATTGCTGCTGGCACAAGAATATCACAATCAAGTTCAAACAATGCTTTGTTAGAAATTGTGTCATCGAATAAGTTTGTAACTGTACCAAAACTATCTCTTCTATCTAAAAGATAATCTATATCCAAACCATCTGGGTCATGTAGTGCACCATAAGCATCTGAGATACCAACGATTTTCGCACCCATATCGTAAAGGAATTTGGATAAGAAACTCCCCGCATTACCAAAACCTTGAATAACAATACGCGCCCCTTTAAGGTTTAAACCTCTACGTTTAGCTGCTTGTTCAATAGCAATCACAACGCCTAATGCTGTAGAACGATCGCGTCCTTGTGAACCACCTAAAACAATAGGCTTCCCAGTGATAAATCCTGGTGAATTAAATTTATCTAATGAACTATATTCGTCCATCATCCAAGCCATAATTTGTGAGTTAGTAAATACATCTGGTGCTGGGATATCTTTTGTAGGTCCAACAAATTGAGATATCGCACGAACATACCCACGAGATAGACGTTCAACTTCATGAATACTCATTTGTCTTGGATCACAAATGATTCCACCTTTACCGCCACCGTATGGTAAATCCACGATGCCACATTTTAATGTCATCCACATAGATAATGCTTTAACTTCTTCAACATCTACATCGGGATGGAAACGTACCCCACCTTTTGTTGGTCCAACAGCATCATTATGTTGAGCACGATACCCTTTGAATGTTTGGACGGTCCCATCATCCATACGTACAGGGATACGTACTTCAAGGAATCTTAATGGTTCCTTTACTAAGTCATACATACCATCATCAAATCCCAATTTATGCAATGCTTCTTTAATAATTTGTTGCGTAGAAGTAACTAAATTATTATTCTCAGTCATGATTCATTTCGCCTCTTTTTCGTTACTAATGATTTCGCTTTCACGATAATTGTAACATAAGATTTTGCTTTTTAAAGGGTTTTCAAAACTTAAGTTACAGAACATTGATTTTATTTAAAAACACTGTTTACTTTGTCTATTGCAAAGTCTAATTCTTCTTTAGAAATGATCAGCGGCGGTGCAAATCTAATCACGGTATCATGGGTTTCTTTACATAATAAACCTGCTTCTTTTAGCTTCTCGCAGTATGGTCTAGCATTTTCATTTAACTCTATACCAATAAATAATCCGCGACCGCGTACTTCTTTAATAGATGGATGTTCAATTTTTTCTAATTCTGATTTAAAATACTCGCCTAATTCTAATGAACGACCTGCTAAATCTTCATCTACTAAAACGTCTAATGCTGCAATAGATACAGCACAAGCTAAAGGATTCCCCCCAAATGTTGAACCGTGAGAGCCAGGTGTAAATACACCTAATACTTCTTCATCTGCAAGTACAACTGAAATTGGAAACACACCACCACCTAGCGCTTTGCCTAAAATATAAACATCCGGTTTAACGTTATCCCAATCAGTAGCAAATAATTTACCTGAACGTCCAAGTCCTGCTTGAATTTCATCAGCGATAAATAAAACGTTATGTTCATCACATAATGCTCTAATTTCTTTTAAATAGCCTTCAGGCGGTACATTAATACCAGCTTCTCCTTGTATAGGCTCGATTAAAATAGCTGCTGTATTTTCATTGATTGCTTTTTTAACTGCATCTATGTTACCAAATTCAACTTTACGGAAACCGTCTAATAAAGGACCATAACCGCGCTGATATTCTGGTTCAGATGATAATGATACGGGTGCCATTGTACGACCATGGAAGTTACCATTGAATGCTATAATTTCAGCTTTATCTGGTTCAATTTGTTTTACATCATAAGCCCAACGACGTGCAGCTTTCAATGCTGTTTCAACTGCTTCTGCGCCTGTATTCATTGGTAAAGCTTTCTCTTTACCAGCTAACTTACAAATTTTTTCATACCATTCGCCTAAATTATCACTATGGAATGCACGCGATACTAAAGTCACTTTATCTGCTTGATCTTTTAACGCTTGGATAATTTTAGGATGTCTATGCCCTTGGTTTACTGCAGAATAAGCAGATAACATATCCATATATTTATTTCCTTCCGGGTCTTTAACCCATACGCCTTCAGCTTCTGAAATAACAATTGGAAGTGGTACATAATTATGAGCACCATAGTGGTTTGTTAATTCAATGATTTCTTCTGATCTTGACATAATATCTCCCCTTTGTGTGAATTGAAATATAATGATTAATTGGCAATACTTATTCATAGCATAACGTATTTATTAACTTTCGAAAACTATTTTCCGAAAATGCTATAAAATCGTAAATTCAAAACTTACAACTCAAGTTTTAAATGCTATGTTTATAAAACCACTAATATAATGTAAGCCCTTACAATAATATAATGACACATTTCTAACTGTTTGCACAAGTCAATTTCAATAAATTTAACCATTTTCTTAAATTAAATTTATCGCTATCTAATCTAACCCACATTAGCTATTCATATACTATGAATAAAAGCTATATCCTAAACAAAAAAATTTAAAAATGGATTATCAAATCGATACGCGTAAACCTTGTATGGTAAAGCTTAATAAGCATACAAACAGAAATATATTTTCTAAAATCATTTGCTCATCTTACCAATATCCTATTTGACATATAGTCATCCCTTAACCTTTATTTTTACGATAATGATAAAAAATAGCCATGAAGAAACCTATCATGATAGGTTTCTTCATGGCTTATCGCTAGTGTGTTTTATATGCTTTAGAACATCATTGAACTACTTTTATTTATTGTCAGTTCTTGGTAATGGGTAAAAGCCATTATTAAATTGTTCCCACAAGTTCGGTGGTAAATGATGTTTATCTGCTCTATTAGGGTCAAATTGAGATATAATTTCATCTTCTTTGCCCTCTCTAATTTTACTTACAAAATTATAATCTAATAAAATTTCTCTTCCTAATGCAACAAGTTCTACGCCTGTTGATTCAATCGCTTCAATCGCTTGTTCAGCAGTGAAAATTGACCCGATACCTACCAGCGGCATACGTCCATTAATCCAATCTAAAATTAATTTAATACGCTCTTGTCCTTTATATTGACCTTCACGTGTTTTTGAGTGAATATCCATTAATGATACATGTAAATAATCTAATGGTTTTTCAATTAATTTTTTAATTAATTTTTCCGTTATTTCCATACTTATGCCTGGTGATTCAGCTTCTTCAGGAGAAAATCTATAACCAACGATAAAATCTTCATTGCCGTGCGTTTTAGCAGTTTCTGCTACTTCATCCACCACACGTAAAGCAAATTGATAGCGATTTTCTCCCCATTCATCATTACGACGGTTATAATAAGGAGAAACAAATTGATGAATTAAATAGTGATTGGCACCGTGTATTTCAACACCATCAAAGCCTGCTTCAATTACTCTTCGTGTAGCTTCACCAAATGCTTTGATTGTTGTTTCAATTTCATCTTCAGTAATTTCACGCGCATGGTGTTCTTCTTGTTCACCAAAACTTTTTAATGATATAGGGCTTGGTGCCGCAACGTCACCATTAGGCGTTAAATTAGGTAATGATTGCGCGCCACCATGATGAATTTGAACGACTGCTTTTGCACCGTTTTTCTTCATTGCTTTTGCCAATCGTTTTAAACCTTCAAGATTAGAATCATGTGCTACAGAAGGTTGTCCAGGGAAAGCTTTACCTAAATCCGTCACATTACTTGCTGCTGAAATAGCTAAACCAACGTCTTTTGAACGTTGTTCCATATAGACAACTTCTTCATTTGAAATTGTTCCATCATCATTGGATGAAACATGTGTTAAAGGGGCGAGCACAAATCGATTATCTAATGTTACATTATTTGGTAATTTTAATTTTTCAAATAATGGTTGAAATTTTTTATTCATTAAATTAAATCCTCCTAAAATTCAAAAATACTAAAGTGTCGTAATATCATCACTTTAAGTACTTTAATTCTAACTGCCTTAAATTCAAATATAAAACTATATGCTCACGCATATAATTTTATGATTTTTCATATTACGCGTGCAACTCATATAGAACAATTTACTGTTATATAAAAAATACTAACATCTTCAATGAAGATGTTAGTATTTTTTAAAAGATGATCGCTCATCTTTAATCGCGTCTTTGGACTGTTTAATCCAAACCGGTAAGCGTTCTTTAATTGTTTGAAACCCATATTTCTCGGTTTCTTTAATTTCATCTAATACTGATTGTTTTTCTTTTTTACGTTCATAGTTTTTAAAATAGTCATTATCTTTTAAAGAAAGATTTAACTTACCTTCTTCATCAATTGATATTACTTTCGCTTTTACAATTTGTCCTTCCGATAAAAACTTTTTTAAATTGTGGACGTAGTCATCCATAATTTCAGAAATATGGATTAATCCTTCAGTATTGTCAGGGGTTTCTACAAAAGCGCCATACGGTTGAATACCAGTCACACGAACTTTAATATGTTGACCTACTTTATAGTGATTATTCAACGTGATAACCCCTTAATTCGTTTTACTTAACAAGTTCATGATAGCATAAATCCTCTTAAGGTACTAACATTACCTAGAAAAATTTCACGATTTATTTAGAAATAAAGTAAAATAGCCAACGTTAAATGAGAATCGAATGCATTTATGAAAGCTCTTACAGCACATGGGGATGTATTTATTAATTCTTTTATTTTTGACAATAAAATTAAAAAAGTCTGAATGCAGTAAAAACAACAAAAAGTTTCTCTGCATCCAGACTTAATTTTCATACTTTATATTTTTTATACATTCAAAGTCGGGTTCATATTTTTCAAGCAGATGTTATAATTTTATAACCTTCAAAAGCATAACTATAAATTGATTGAAACTGTTTTAACGTTTTGCAACGGTTATAAAACACCCATGATTATATCAACACTATGCCATCTATTATTTGATTTGTATATGATACAACATTGAAACCAACCCATAACTGATATTATTCTATGTTCAAATCATTGCACTTATTGTAATATTTGTTTTTATTTCTCAACCACGTCTATAGAATCGATTGTGATGTCATGCAATGGTTTATCTTGAGGTCCGACTTTAGTAGCTGCGATATCTTCTAATGTTGCTTCTCCATCTATCAATTGACCAAATACTGTATGTTTTTGATCTAACCAAGGCGTACCACCTTTTTCTCCATAAGCTTTGACAATTGGTTCTGGCCATCCACCATCTGCAAGTTGACTTAGCATAGACTCAGGCACTTCTTTCATTTGAACGATAAAGAACTGCGAACCGTTTGTATTCGGGCCTGAGTTAGCCATAGATAAAGCACCATATAAATTGAAGGCTTCTAATGAAAATTCATCTTCAAAAGGACCACCATAAATACTTTCACCGCCCATACCACTAGCAGTTGGATCTCCACCTTGAACCATAAAATCATTGATAACACGGTGGAAAGAAATACCATTATAATAACCATTTTTAGCGTGTGTTACAAAGTTTTCTACTGTTTTGGGTGCAACGTCAGGTAATAGTTTAAAAGTCATATCACCTTTATTTGTATGCATTACTAATTTTATTTCATTTTCATTTACTTCTGAATTTAACTGAGGATAGTTCGTCATTTTTATTCTCCATTTCATGTTAAGATGATATATGTATTCTAACATAAAATGAAGGGAGTATTGAATTATGTTATATCGTTTTGCACACAAAACTGGAAGTTATGGCGTTTCAATCAAAGAAGAAGACGAGAACCAAGTATTAGTTCAAGTTGAACAAGTTATTAAACATCCAAAACAAGGTGATTTACATCATCCAAACGAAACTGAAAATGTATTTTTCCATGAGCGCAAAGCTTTAAGCCAATTTGAAAAACGCTATACATCTAAGTCAAAACTAAGACCATTTAATGTAGAGGAAATGCCTTATATAGCATCCTTGCAACTCGCAATTTCAAATTTGGAAAGTAAATTAAAAGCAGAAAACACAGCCTTTGCTAAAATGTCACTTGAGAATTTAAGCCGTTTAAAGGAAGATTATTCAATCCAATATAAAAAATTTTTTGAATAAAAATACCTTGTTTCTTCTTATTTAAAATAAACTTTAAATATAAGCTCTGCAAGGGTTGGCGTTGTTTTTCAGATTAGTGTTATTCATGTATAATGGCTTTACACTATTTTTTAAAAGGAGGATAAAATAATGAGTTTGATACATATAGCGGTCTTATTACCGTTAATATTTGCACTCATTATTCCATTTGTATATCGCATATATAAGCGAATACATTTAGGATGGTTTGTGTTACCTATCCCCGTCGTCTTATTTATTTATTTTCTTTCAGACATTTCGACTACAATGTCAGGAAATAACGTAGTACATAAAGCAAATTGGATGCCTCACTTTGGCATGAATTTCGATTTATACGTTGATGGGTTAGGCTTACTATTCAGTTTATTAATAACTGGTATTGGAAGCTTAATTGTATTATATTCTATTAGTTATTTAAGTCGACAAGAGCAATTAGGTCATTTTTATTGTTACCTATTGCTTTTTATGGGTGCCATGTTAGGCGTTGTATTATCAGATAACATTATTATTTTGTATCTGTTTTGGGAGTTAACTTCTTTTTCTAGTTTTCTACTAATTTCATTTTGGAGAACGAAACAAGCATCTATTTATGGGGCACAAAAATCAATGCTCATCACAGTACTAGGCGGCCTTTCACTGCTTGGTGGACTCATCTTATTATCACTTGCAGGCGGATCTACAAGTATTCAAACGTTAATTGGCAATGCGTCAGAAATACAAACAAGTCCTTTCTTTATACTATCTATGATATTTGTAATTATTGGCGCGATGACAAAATCAGCCCAATTTCCATTCTACGTTTGGTTACCAGATGCTATGGAAGCTCCTACGCCCGTCAGTGCTTACTTACACTCAGCGACAATGGTTAAAGCAGGTCTTTACTTAGTTGCCCGTATGACGCCAATCTTTGCACTTTCTCAAGGCTGGATTTGGACGATTACCGCAGTAGGCTTAATCACGTTATTCTGGGCCTCATTAAACGCAACAAAACAGCAAGATTTAAAAGGCATTCTTGCTTTTTCAACAGTGTCTCAATTAGGTATGATTATGGCAATGTTGGGCATTGGTGCAGTAAGTTACCATTTTGAAGGTGCGGATAGCCAAATTTATGTAGCTGCATTTACGGCTGCTGTGTTTCATCTTATCAACCATGCTACTTTTAAAGGTGCCTTGTTTATGGTAACAGGTGCTATAGATCATAGTACTGGGACGCGTGATGTAAATAAACTTGGTGGTTTAATCACTATTATGCCAATTTCATTCACAATCACGATTATTACATCACTAAGTATGGCAGGCATTCCACCATTTAATGGATTCTTATCAAAAGAAAAATTCCTTGAAAGTATGATTGAAGTTACACATGCTAATATATTCAGTTTAAATAGTATTGGCATACTTATTCCAATTGTAGCTATCCTAGGCAGCGTATTTACTTTTGTCTATTCTGTTAGATTTATCGGACAGATATTCTTAGGTAGTTACAAACCTGATTCATTACCTAAGCCAGCTCATGAAGTTTCAAAATTAATGTTAATATCACCGAGTATTTTAGCAATACTAGTGATTGTTTTTGGTTTCTTCCCTTCAATATTGACAGGATCGATTATTGAACCTGCAGTTAACGCAATAAGTCACACTACAGGAACAACAGCTGAGTTTCATATGTTCCACGGATTTACGCCGGCCTTTTTCTCAACATTAGGCATATATATAGTTGGCATATTATTAATCTTTAGTTTCGGTTATTGGATTAGCTTATTAAAAGCGCAACCTACAAAACTAACAATCAACTATTGGTATAATAAATTAGGCGCGGTTACGCCAAGCTTTTCGAGCCAATTTACAAACACATATGTTACAGGATTTACACGTAATAACTTATTAATGATTTTTGCATCATTAATCATTATCACGCTTGTGACATTACTAGTAACGCCGTTCAGTATCAATTTTAAAGATGTTAGCGAAATAAGACCATTTGAATTAATCATCGTAGTCATTATCATTACGGCTGCTTCTATGATTATATTCGCTCGTTCTCGCTTATTTAGTATTATTATGGCGAGTGCTGTAGGTTATGCAGTAGCTATTTTCTTTATTTTCTTTGGTGCACCAGACTTAGCACTCACACAATTTGTTGTAGAGTCGATTTCTACAGCATTGTTCTTATTATGTTTCTATCATTTACCAAACTTAAACCGACACAATGAAACACCTTCATATAAATGGTTAAACGCAATTATCGCCATAGGTGCTGGCCTTGTGGTTACTGTATTAGGTTTGATCGCCTATGGTAATAGACATTTTGGTTCAATTGGCGAATTCTATAAAGATCATGTATATGATTTGGCACATGGAACAAACATGGTTAACGTTATTCTCGTTGACTTCCGTGGTACCGATACATTATTTGAATCTTCAGTGCTTGGTATTGCCGGATTAGGTGTTTATACAATGATTAAACTTCGTTATAAAAATAAATCAAATGATGAAGGAGGAACTCACATTGAAAAGACAGAAGAATAATTTAATTTTCCAATATTCAGCAATTGTGATTTTCTTCTTAATCGTTATGTTTGGTTTACATCTGTTCTTAACAGGACACTATACACCCGGCGGCGGTTTCGTTGGCGGCTTATTATTGTCCAGTTCACTTGTAATCATTTCTGTCGCATTCGATATTAAGACAATGCGCAAAATATATCCATGGGATTTCAAAAAACTCATTGGTATAGGCTTATTCTTTTGTTTAGCCACACCAATGGCAAGTTGGTTATACAATAAAAACTTCTTTACACATACACCCTTTGAAATTCCATTAGTAATTTTAAAACCAATAGAAATGCATACTGCGACCTTTTTTGATTTAGGTGTTTTGTGTGCTGTCGTTGGTACAATAATGACTATAATATTAGCGATTGGAGAGAATGAGTAATGGAAATAGTGATGATTTTTGTTTGTGGTATTCTCACTGCAATGAGCGTCTACCTCATTCTTTCTAAAAGTTTGATTCGTATCATTATTGGGACTACTTTACAAACACATACAGCCAATTTATTTTTAATAACTATGGGTGGTCTTAAAAAAGGTGAAGTGCCTATTTATGAAAAAGGGATCACTTCATATGTGGACCCCATCCCTCAAGCACTTATATTAACAGCAATAGTCATTTCTTTTTCTGTCACAGCGTTTTTCTTAGTATTAGCTTTTAGAAGTTATAAAGAATTGGGCACAGACAACGTAGAAAGCATGAAAGGAGTGCTAGATGATGATAGAAAGTAACCTTATTATTTCACTACTCGTCATACCAATGTTAACCATTATCGCACTCATATTCATTGGTAAACGCCCGAAAATAAAGCGTTACGTTGCTTTATCAGGTACAGCAATCACATTGATTTTTGCATTTATTAATTTAAAAAATGTATTAAAACACGGACCAATCAAACTTGAACTCGGTTCTTGGGAGGCTCCTTACAGTATTGTATTTGTACTTGATATATTTAGTGCCCTACTTGTAATCACTAGTTTAATTGTAACAATGTTGATTATTTTATATTCATACCAATCCGTAGGTATTGAACGTGAAACATATTACTACTATTTCGCAATTATGTTTATGCTTACAGGTGTTATAGGGTCATTTATCACAGGCGATATTTTCAACCTTTTCGTATTCTTCGAAGTATTTTTAATGGCATCTTACATATTGCTAGTCATCGGTGGTACGAAGGTACAATTAAGTGAAACAATTAAATATGTACTTGTAAATGTGACATCCTCTGCTTTCTTTGTTATTGCAGTTGCCATGCTTTATTCAGTCGTTGGTACATTGAATTTGGCAGATATTAGTGAAAAATTAAGCCAATTGTCAGCGCAAGATAAAGGGATTATTAGTATCATCTTTATTATGTTCATCTTTGTCTTTGCTACTAAAGCAGGTGTTTTCCCAATGTACATTTGGCTACCGGGCGCGTATTACGCTCCACCAATAGCGATTATTGCATTCTTTGGTGCATTGTTAACAAAGGTTGGTGTATATGCGATTGCAAGAACGGCGAGCCTATTCTTTGGTGAGTCATCAAACTTTTCTCTATACACAATTTTATTTCTAGCGTTACTCACAATTATTTTTGGTTGTGTAGGAGCAGTAAGTTATTTCGACACTAAAAAAATCATCATTTACAATATTATGGTTGCCGTAGGTGTCATCTTAGTGGGAATTGCGATGATGAATCAAGCCGGCATGATGGGCGCAATCTATTACACTTTACATGATATGCTCATTAAAGCAGCCCTTTTCTTCTTAATCGGTGTCATGTATAAAATTACAAAAACGCATGATTTACGTCAATATGGTGGCTTAATCAAACATTATCCTGTATTAGGGTGGACATTCTTTATCGCTGCATTAAGCTTAGCAGGTATTCCGCCGTTAAGTGGTTTTTACGGAAAATATTATATTGTTCAAGCCACTTTTGAAAAAGGCTTCTACATTAGTGGTATAATCGTATTATTATCTAGTCTTGTAGTACTTTATTCTGTCATTCGCATTTTCTTAAAAGGTTTCTTTGGAGAACCTGAAGGTTATGAAGTGAATCCTAAACTTCAATATAAAGGGGTGCTTGCAGTAGCGGTCGTTTCAGTTGCTATTTCTGTATTATTCGGATTATCTGCTGATTTCTTACACCCAATTATTAAAGATGCTGCTGAAACTTTCTACAATCCTAGTGTTTATATTGATAGCGTATTGGGGGGAGAATAGTATGGCAATTCAAATATTAGTCAATTTAATGTTATCTGTTTTTTGGTTATTTGTTACTGGCAGTTATACATTTAATAATTTTCTATTAGGTTATCTATTTGCTCTATTGCTAGTATTCCTAATGCGCGGTGTTTTACCCGGCAGATTTTATATTATTACGGTTTATAAAATAATTAAATTGTTTTTCGTATTCTTAATAGAACTAATAAAAGCTAATATCGATGTCATTCGCATCGTTACTAAACCTAAACTTAACAACGAACCTGCCTTCTTTATATATCCCACAGATTTGAAAAAGGATTGGCAGATTGCTTTATTATCAAATTTAATTACACTTACACCCGGAACTATTGTTTTAGGCGTCAGTGATGATCGTACAAAAATATATGTACACAGTATTGATTTCAGTACAAAAGAAGAAGAGATTGAAGGTATTAAATCATCCCTTGAAAAAGTGGTAAGAGAGGTAGGCGAATATGAATGAACTACAATATTATATTAATCGTTGCATTAGTTATCGTTGCATTATCCATGTTAGGTATGCTAGTTCGTGTTATTATCGGACCTTCTCTTGCTGATAGGGTTGTAGCACTCGATGCTATGGGAATACAATTAATGGCGATTGTAGCGCTATTTAGTATTTTCTTAGGTACTAAATATATGATGGTTGCCATCCTATTAATTGGTATTCTAGCATTCTTAGGCACTGCCGTTTTCGCCAAATATATGGATAAAGGTAAGGTGATTGAGCATGATAACAACGATCATCATTAGTATTGCACTTATATTGGTTATACTCGGCTCACTTATTAGCGCACTCGCTGCTATTGGTCTCTTACGTTTAGATGACGTATATTCTAGAGCACATGCTGCTGGTAAAGCTGCTACATTAGGTGCAATGTTATTAATTAGTGGCGTTTTCTTATACTTTATCGGACGCGAAGGATACGTAAATATGCAGTTGCTGATTGGTATACTATTTATTTTAATTACTGGTCCGTTAGCAAGTCATCTTATAATCAAAGCTGCTTATAATTTAAGCACACCTGCTGCTAAAAGAACAAAGCGGGATGATATTCAAGAAGACTTAAAAGACACTAAATTATAACACCGTTAAATAATGCATATATAACAATGAACAATGGAGTTATAACACCTTCATTCGATATACTCCCTCTAAAGAAACACTTAAACAGTGAAAACGTTAGAGGGGGTTATTTTTATGATTTAAAATTAACAGTAATGTTTATACTACCTTACTAACACTTACATAAAAGTGATTCACCTTCACAAAGCGTTACACGAGCTTAAACCCTTGCTAAAGTGCTACTCATCTTCATAAATGAAAAAGTATCGCTTTAACAGTCAGATGCTCCCAATACGATATTCAAAGCTGAAATGTTTTATATACCAAAGCCTCGCCTCACTCCCTAACCACCCTCCATATTAAAACTTCAAGTTTAACTCCAGATGCTTTGTTACAAGCAAATTGGAGCAATAAGCTACTTTTTTCGAAAAACAACACTATCTCATACTGATCTTTTTATTTTCCAGACCGCTCATTTCACATTAGAGCTTTATAAAATATTGATTATTGCTCAATTCAATGATATATTAAATCGTAATAATTTCGTTTTAAAGGAGTTGGAATAATGTCTACTTGGACAATCATCGGCGGCGGTATTCAGGCAGTAACAATTGCTATCAAACTAAAGACTTTAGGCATTAAGACACATGAGTTGAATATTATTGATCCACATCATAGTCTTTGCGAACAGTTTAATCATTATACAAAAAGGATTGAAATGCCCTATTTGCGATCTCCATGTGTACATCATATTCACCCTAACCCTTTTCATTTAAATCAATTCGCTAAATATCATCAATATGTTAATGCTAGCTATGGTTCATACAAACGCCCCAACAGAAATTTATTTATGGACCATATTCATAGTCTTTTACACGAATTTGAACTGAATCAGAGTCACACGGTTGCTTTTGCTAATCAAATTATACTCAAAGAAAAACAATGGTGCGTTAGGCTTTCAAATCAACAATTTCTAAAGTCGGATTATGTTGTTATCGCTAATGGTTGTAATCATGAGCCATACATACCGTCCACATTTAAAAATGCACCTGACGTCTCCCATATATTTGATTCAGAGATAGATATCGATAAAATCGTTTCTCATGTAGTTGGCAGTGGTATTTCAGCGGCACATTTAACTTTAAAATTATTAAAAAAACAGGCACATTCAATCATTCATCTTTGGACAAATAAACCTCTTGATGTGCATGATTTTGATGCAGATGCTGGTTGGCTAGGCCCTAAAAAAATGACGCCCTTCAATAATATTGTTGATCCTAAAACCAAATTAGCAATTATAAAAGAGGAAAGACATCAAGGTTCTATGCCTAAGGAGTTGTATCTAAGGCTTAAAAAATATGTTAAACAAGGCCGGTTAATGATTCATATAAATGAATTAAAAGAAATTCATCGCCATCATATTTATACAGACCATCATTCCATATATTACGACCACATCTTTTTAGCTACCGGGTTTAAAGATACAATCATGCAACAACCAATAATTAAGCAGTTAGTTCAACTATATAACGCACCAGTCTCAAATGCAGGCTTACCTTCCATCACTACCAATTTAGAATGGTTGCCCAATTTATTTGTGGCAGGTGGTTTAGCTGACTTACAACTTGGTCCTTTTGCAAGGAATATCATGGGTGGGCGTGAAGCTGCCAACCGCATTGGCGCCTTATTATTATTAAAAGAAAAAATAAGATAATCAATTAAAAAAACAGGCACATGAAACGCAAATAGTTAATTTGGTTTCATATGCCTGTCTATTATAGTTATTTTTTCAAATACATGTTAGCGTAATTCTATAAATCGTCAATTAATTTATACTTCGTTATTTATTGCGTTTACGTGGCTTAATCGCAATCGTGCCTCTCATGACACAAATCAATCTATCTGTATCATCTTTAATATCTATATTCCATACTTGCGTTGTACTGCCCTCATGTATAATTGTAGCTGTCGCAAATATTGTGCCTTTAGTAGTGGAACCTATGTGATTCGCATTCATTTCTAAACCTAACGGGATATAGTGGTCCGTATCAATGATATCGGCTGCTCCCATCGAACATGCGGTCTCACCAAGCGCTAAACTTGCGCCGCCATGCAGGAAGCCGAATGGTTGCTTCACTTCATCTGTTACTGGCATAGACATAACCATAAGCCCGTGTTCTTGTCGTTCTACTTTTATTTTCATTACATCAAGCATGTTTGTCACTCAAGACACCTCATTTTCATATTATTAAGTTTATAATATCATAGCTGCAATCGTGCCAAAAATAATTAATGGAATGTTATAAAACACAAAGTTGGGGATACAAGTATCACGAATGTGATCATGTTGTCCATCAACATCTAAACCTGCTGTTGGCCCTAATGTAGAGTCACTTGCTGGAGAACCTGAGTCCCCTAAAGCACTTGCCGTACCTATTAAAGCGATTAATGCCATGGTACTTAAACCTAAAGATTCACCTAACGGTACAAATAACGTAGCAATAATTGGAATTGTAGCAAATGAAGAACCTATACCTAGGGTTACAACTAATCCAATAATATACATTACAATAATGCTAATTAATTTATTATCTCCAATCACCCCGCTTATACTATCAACCAGCTTGCCTATATCCCCTGTTTCATTCATCACACCTGCGAAACCATTTGCAGATAAAATGACTACACCAATAAATGACATAATTTTAATGCCATCTACAAATTTTTCATCTAATTCAGTCCATTTGTAAGCGCGTGAAGCAAAGAAAACAAGTACGCCAGCTAATGCACCAAAAATCATTGAATCCGTAAACATTTGTACTAAAAATGTAGCAATGATAGAAATGATAGTTACGCCTAATATATAGGGTTTAATTTCAATTTGGCTCATATCTTTAATATCTTTATGTTCTGCATATTGTCTTGGTTTTCTATAATAATAAATACCAGCTATCAAGCCAACAATATAGCCTAACGATGGAATTAACATAGCTTTCCAAATCATCCCCATCTCAATTGGGTGATTCGCTTTAGAAAACCCACTTTGGATGATTTGATGGAAAATTTGACCGAAACCATACGGTAGTAATACATAAGGCCAACATAAACCAAAACCGATGATAATTGCTATCTGTCTTCTATCTATATTAAGTTCGTTGAACAAACTTATTAATGGAGGGATTACAATTGGAATAAATGCAATATGTACAGGTATTAAGTTTTGGCTCATGATACTCATGATGAGTAATGCGCCCATAATAATAATTTTAACTTTAATACGTGACATTTTATTATTTTCTGCATGAATCGCGTTGATAATCTTATTCACTAAATAGTCTGTAATACCGCTATAAGAAATCAAAGCAGCGAATCCACCTAATAGCGCATAACTCAATGCCACTTCGGCGCCATCGACAATATTTTCACCGAATACAGATACAATATCAGTGATACTCATACCTGCAATCAAACCGCCTACTAAAGCACTGATAAATAAACTTATAACTACATTTAATCTGCATAAACATAGTACAATCATCAGTATAACTGCTATAACAACTGCATTTATCACAAAAGCACATCTCCTTTATTACGTTATCGAACTAAAGTATCACGAGATTTATATTAACAATTAGTACCTGAATTGTCAATCATATTTTTCTCATATTTAACCAAACAATATATCATTCGTATGGTTGCGTTTCATTACAACAATATAAACAAAGAGGTTAAAACATAATAAATAATGTTTCAACCTCGAATACCCTTTAAAACGTTTTGGCTCATATTACGCTTTATGAAAATGCATAGTACTTACACAAGACTCTAGATTTTGTACACTTTTGTCTAAACATGCTTGCTAAAGCGGAGCCACGAAATTCAATTTAGACCATATGATTCCTATCTCGCGACTATTAATTCATGTTCCTATTTTTAATACGTTTTTTTATCTCATAATGTCCTCAACCATTGAACGATAGATAATATCAAGTAACCTGTTGGGCCTGCTGGACCTTTATATGATGGCTGATTCGTTGTAGCCGGGCCTGCAATATCAAAATGTAAATGCGGGGTGTCACCAGCGAAATGATTTATAAATGTTGCGGCAAATAAAGCTTTACCTTGCCCATTTGTATGATTAACTAAATCAGCAACAGCACTCTTTCTAATCAATGCTTGTTCTGTTGCAGTCATAGGGAGTTCAAATACCATTTCATCCATTGTCTTAGCTTGCTCCAGAATAGCATTTAATGACGTTGTCGCATTTTTATTAAACACTGCGGCTTTATCTTCGCCTAGCGCTGCAACTGCTGCCCCAGTCAATGTCGCAAAATCTAAAATAACTTGCGGTTCAAATTGATTTGCATAAAAAACAGCATCGCCTAAGACTAAACGTCCTTCAGCATCTGTATTTAATACTTCTACAGATTCTCCGCTTAAAGCTGTATAAACATCATCCGGTTTCATAGCTTCCTCATTTATCATATTTTCTGCAGCTGCAATCACACCAACAATGTTTATTGGCAATGCCAATTGACGAGCCGCTTCAATCATTCCTATTACATTAGATGAACCACACATATCAAATTTCATTGTTTGCATGCCTGTTTTTGATTTAATAGAATAACCACCTGAATCATAGGTAATACCTTTTCCTACAAGCGCAATTGGATTGTCCCCTGGACGCCCCCCGTTATAAGTAAGTGTGATAATACGTGGTCCTTGTTTAGAAGCTTTTCCGACTGCATGAACCAGTCCAAACCCTTCACTTTGTAATGTCACACTGTCTTTAACATCTACAATAACTTCAGTTTCGCTAAAATGCTGTTGTATCAAATCTGCATAATATGCAGGCGTTAAAATATTAGGAGGTATATTACTATAATCACGCGCTAAGTTAATTGCAGTTGCGATTGCATGCCCTTGTTCAACTGATTCGCTTATGCTTTGATCTTTTGTATGTATAGCTAATTTAAGTTGATAAGGTGCTGATTTATTTGTTTTATAACCGTCAAATGTGTAGATAGATTGTTCACTTTGTTGACCTAGAATTTCAGCAATGGTCTGATTTGTATGTTGATGAGATTTAAATGAATCAAATACTAATGTAGCCTGATCAACCCGGCTTTGTTTTAAAGCTTGAAATACATTCCCAAATATTTTCAAATAATCACTATACTCGAGCGTTTTGATATTTCCTAATCCAACTGAGATAAGTTTATGTGTTTTCTCGCCTATTTTAAAAAATGTACTAGAAATCTTTCCTATATTCGTACTTAAAATATGATGTTGTTTTAGTGGTGATAATAAATCACTTAATTCATCATCTCCAACTTTAATTGACTCTAATTGATTCAAATGTTCAGGCACGCCAACAATAAGCGTATCATTCTCAAAATTTGTAGTTGTATTAATTACTGCATCCATTCATAATCCTCCATTTCCATTCATTCATAGCATCTCACAATTTTACGCTTTAATCTACAAATTAAGTAGAACAAAGACACGGACGAGGTGCAATAAAATTCTGATTTTCGGCCCAGAAATTATCACTTGGTGTGAACCAGATGGTTGAATCGAACAACAAATGTAAAACTACTGTCGAAACAACGTTTCGCCGCCAATATTATATTTAAGGCTGAGACATTTATTTATGCCCCAGCCTTATCATGTATATCATCATAAATGTATAGCTAACACTTATGATTTAATTATTAAAATTTACCTTTTTTAAATGCTAAGCCAATGCCACCAAGTTTGAATACTGCACGAGTATCAATGACTTTTTTCATAAATGCAGCTTTTTTACCTTGGATGTCTTTGCCATAAACGACACCAACACCATCATTAGCACCTAGAGAACATACTGTACCACGGTCAACGTATTCAAATTCTTGTGTTGGTTGACCTTCTAAAATATTTTTAATGTTTTTAGCAGTATGTTCGCCTTCTTGCATTGCAATTTGTGCAGTTGTTGGTAATGGACGCTCTTCTCCAGAAGGAATAAATGCTGAACAGTCACCAATTACAAAAATATCATTGTAACCTTCGATAGTTAAATCTTGGTTAGTAACAATACGGCCACGTTTAACACCTTCAAATGATTCTTCCATTAATTTACTACCACGAACACCAGCAGCCCATACAACTGTATTCGCTTCTAATTGTTGTTCTTCGTCATTAACTTTTACTACAAAACCTTTTTTATTAGCAGCAACGATTGGCGTTGCAATTTTGAATTCAACACCTTTGCTTTCTAAATAACTTACAGCATGGTTTACTAATTCGTCAGAGAATTGTGGTAACATTTTTGGCGCTGCTTCTACACAAGTAATTTTAACTTTTGTTTGGTCAACACCATATTTATTACATAGTTCAGGGATACGATCAGTCAATTCACCTAAGAATTCAACACCTGTAAATCCTGCGCCACCAACGATAATAGCTAAATCTTTGTCATCTTTTTCTTTCGAAGCCGCATAGTTAGCAAATTTATCTTCGATGTGACGTGCTAATTTACGAGCAGTTAATACATTTTCAATTTGGAAAGCATAGTCTTTCATGCCTTTAATACCAAATGTTTCGCTTTCGAAACCTAAAGCAACAACTAGGATATCAAAATCAAAGATACCTGCATCAGTTTCTACTTTCTTAGCATTACGGTCGATTTTTGTAACTTCTGCTTTAACAAAGTTTACTTTGTTTTTATTAATTACACTTTCAACTGGATATAATGCATCTTCATAACTAAGTGTTCCTGCTGAAGCTTCATGTAACCAAGTAGCTTCATAGTGATAATCATTTTTATTAATTAATGTAATCTCAGCTTCATCAGCTGAAAGTTGCTTCTGTAATTTTGTAATAGTTTGTAAACCAGCGTAACCAGCGCCTAAAACTAATACTTTTTTACGATCTTGAGCCATTTCATTCACCTAAACTTTCATCATTTTTTTGTTGCGACAGTCTTTTTTTATACGTTAAACAATTTTTAGAATTTCACAAAAAAGACATTTTTCATCCAACACTAATTTTATAGTTTTTACAGTTTATTTTCAAGCCGTAATACCCATATTGTTTATTATTTCACATAAACATATAAAAGGCTATAGTTCTCTCTATATTTGGTCGAACTATAGCCTTTGAATGCTTGGTTTTATATTATTAACAATCTTCTGGCGCTCCGGCAACTTTAGCAGTTCTAAATGAGCTACCACAACCACAAGATGCAATAGCATTTGGATTATCAATTTGGAAGCCACCGCCCATAAGCGATTGTTTAAAATCAACTTTGGTACCTTCTAATACAGGTTTATCATATTTATCAATCAGTACTTTTAAACCATGAAATTCAAATACTTCGTCATTTTCACTTGGTTCAGCTTCTGCTGACATACCGTATGTTAATCCTGTGCAGCCACCACCGTTTACTTTAAGCTTTAAATATCCATCTGGCATATCATTTTGTTGCATCATATCTTTAACTTCATATGCTGCAGCTTCTGTTAATTCAATTACTGCCATTTAAATTACCTCCTTAGAAAATCCATGTTTCTTCTATATGTGCATAAATGTTTTGTAATAAGTCGTCTGGTGATTCTCCTTCAACGATATCACCGTTTACTAATGCATACAAGCCACTTGAGCAAATACCACAGTTTTGTAAACAACCATATTCTAAAACATCAACTCCTGGATCATTTTCAAGTTGATTATATACATAATCTCCGCCTTTCGCTAAATTCGAAATGCAGAACTCAACTATTGGATTCATATTACACCCTCTCATTAATTGTCAGTTTAATAATTATAACAAAAACAATCCCTAACTGACTACATACTAGCTTATATAATTCAATTTTTTAAAATCGTATTTTTTTAAATTACGTTGCTTATTTTATCATTGCATTGATGTTAACTTTTCCATACTAAACCGCATTTACTAACACGTAAAATTTTAAATTTATGATTGTATTTTTTATGTGCTTAAAATTTTTTGTCAAAATTAAATTAAAGCGATATATATTTTCGTATAAAACGCCATTCACAGCATTTATATATATTGTTATCATCGTTTTGTATTCAAAATTATTATATTTTACAAATTATGACGCATCGTCTTTATTTGTAGAAGTATACAAAAAAGCATATAATAATTTTAAGTAAGCTTATTTTAAAATTTAGTGTTTCGTTCAATGAAAAAACGAATATGATTTAACCACATTATATTTATTAACTTACATTGACAAAATAAGATAATAACATTGATGGTTCATTACGAAACCATCATGCTATTATTAAATTGATCAATACTATTTTTACTAGAGGGGTATCATAAATGAAAAACTTAGTACTATTAGGTGGCGGATATGGTAATATGCGTATTATGTCTCATATTTTACCATCTGCACTTCCTGAAAATTATTCTATTACATTGATTGATCGTATGCCTTATCATGGTCTGAAACCAGAATTCTATGAATTAGCTGCTGGCACAAAGTCAGACAAAGATATTCGTATGAATTTCCCAGATTCAGAGCGTATTAACACCGTATATGGAGAAATTAATGATATTAATTTAGAGGACCAAATAGTTTCTGTTGGAAATACGAAAGTGGATTATGATGAATTAGTTATAGGACTAGGATGTGAGGACAAATATCACAACGTTCCAGGCGCTTCGGAATATACACATAGTATTCAAACATTATCTAGTTCACGCGAAACATTTCACCATATTAGCGAATTACCTAACGGGGCTAAGGTAGGCATTGTAGGCGCTGGTTTAAGCGGCATTGAACTAGCAAGTGAATTACGCGAAAGTCGTGAAGACTTACAAATCTTCCTATATGATCGTGGAGAGCGTATCTTACGTCGTTTTCCTGAAAAGTTAAGTCGTTATATAGAAAATTGGTTTAAAAAAAATGACGTAACTGTAGTACCAAATTCTGATATTAATCGTGTAGAACCTGGTAAGATTTTTAATAATGATGTGCCAGAAGAATTAGATTTAATTGTATGGACAGCAGGTATCCAACCCGTTGAAATTGTTAGAAATCTACCAATCGATATTAGTAAAGATGGGCGCGTTATATTAAATCAATATCACCAAGTGCCTACTTATAAAAACGTATATGTTGTTGGTGACTGTGCAGATTTACCTCATGCACCTAGTGCACAACTTGCAGAAGTTCAAGGTGATCAAATTGCTGATGTGATGAAGTTACAATGGCAAGGTAAACCACTTCCCGAAAAAATGCCTGAACTTAAAGTTCAAGGGTTCTTAGGTTCTTTAGGCGACAAAAAAGGATTTGCATATATTATGGACCGAACTGTTACTGGTCGGTTAGCCTCAATCTTAAAATCAGGCGTATTATGGTTATATAAATACCATAATGGCTAAACTTGTATAATATTAAAATAAAGACACGACCTGACTTTTCTTTAATACATTAACTCGAAAAGTACACGGCCGTGTCTTTATTAAATAATTAATGACGCTCCATAAATTGAGTGATATCTCTTAGTTGAACATATCCATCTGAAACATACTCATCATTCATAGTGACAAGCGGATAGAATAATTCATCTTCTTGAATACGTTCAATATATTGCTGATCATGGTCAGTTAAATTTTCTGTATCTTTTTCAATATCAATATACGTAAATTCAAATTGTGTATCTGGATATTTTCTTTTTAATAACGGTTGCAACCAATCATACGTATTTCGAGCTGTCGGTGCATTGACACAACTCGCACACACAATATCTGCGCCATAAACGACTACACTTACTTTATTCATATTAACTTATCCCCTTTTGTCTTGATTGATAGATTTTTTCTTATATATCTATTATAATAAAAAGATAGATAGAAAATGAAATAATATACTTGAAAGGAGGCATTTCCATGCCAACTGAAAACGTAACAATGTTTGATCAAGTAGCAGAAGTTATTGAAAAATTACGTCCCTTCTTACTACGTGATGGTGGCGACTGTTCACTTGTAGATGTAGAAGACGGAATCGTTAAACTTCAATTACACGGTGCATGCGGTACATGCCCAAGTTCAACAATCACATTAAAAGCAGGCATCGAGCGTGCTTTGCATGAAGAAGTACCTGGAGTAGTCGAAGTAGAACAAGTATTCTAGTTTATTAACTCATTTATAAATAAAAACAACACAAGATTTAAATGCTTTAGAATCCTTCACTTAGAGAGACAACAAGCCCATTTTCTAAAAACATCATAATCCTACTTAGGCATTGGCGAATTGGACCCGAAAATAAGCTTATAGCAAGCATTTTCGGGTCCGATTCATGTTACATTTATATCATGATTTTTAAAATATGTTTCAAATTATAAATAAAGGTATACTATTACCTGTTAGTCAGCGATGCATATGTTGCGCAATATGCTCACTAATATAAGCCCAACCCTTCCATCCTATATGTACCGCATCACTAATCACGTACGGTTCATAATCTTTATCTGTCATATCATAAATTCGCCCACCACGACTAATAACAGTGTGATTAATTTTATCATACACTTTTTGACGTTTTTCTTTATGAATGCCAATATGATCATACCATTTGCCATTTGAAGGGATACTAATATATTCAACATCAGCGCCAGCTTCACGCATTGTGTCTACTAGTAACTCTAAATCTTTGAATTCTGGCGAATGCGCATTAAATTCGTAATCTCTATTAATTTTGCGTTTATGCGCTTTTATTAAGTCCCAATACTCATCTCTAATCTTAAATGCATTTGATTGTGAGTGTTTTGCACCATGAATTTCAGCTTGCTTACGAATAGCTTGCCAGGATGCCTCTTGAGCTGTAATAGGCTCGGTATCTGTTAATTCTGTTTTTGAAAGTGGCACGCGTGATTTGATCGCTTCAATTTTCTCGAATTGAGTGGTATTAAATGATGATAAATAGTGGTCTGTCTCACTTACATTGTCTTTAGACATTTTTTCTAAATAATTTCTATTATATACATTTTTAAAACTCAATAATCTCTTCGCGTAACGTTGTTTAAGTTCCGGGCTTAAATTTTTTTGGTTAAATAAATGATTTAATTGCGTTTTTGAAATGCGCGCATCAAAATTCTTATTCGTCAACCCGTGATTCGTAAACCATTGGGGCGAAATAATAAAAGCCATTTTCTTTCCTTTTAAATTGTCATACTGTGCTGCTAATTCTATTGCATTAATCAAGTCAGTAGATCCGCCCGTTCCAATTAAAAATGGTTGTTGTGAATATACCGTTTGATCACGTAATAAGATGGCTGGGTTAAATGGATCATCTTTTTCTAGTTCGCTCGATCCATATATAGGATAAAATGCATTTGAACGAAACATTTTGTCTTGGATTAAAGTACCTTTTAATACTTGGTCAGATAATGCAATGCGTTGTTTTTCCAATGTTTTTGTAGTAATTAATCCGCTAAACCAACTTGATGGTAATATTAAGAAAATTCCAAATAAACAAAGGCTAATAATAATTGGGGTAAAAGGTTTTATTTTCATCGTAATTCTTCTAGTACCGCTACTATCTTATTAGGCGTTGCCCATTCGTCCCTATCAAAGTCCATGATAGAAACTTCAATCTCTAATTGGTTTTGAATTTCTAATAAAAGCCCAACTGTTTGAAATGAATCAATAATGCCTTCTTCAAATAATGCGATATCTGGATTTTCTTTCACGATGTTATTTTCAGTTACTTCAGCTAATAACGCTAATACTTGTTCTCTAAATTCCATTATAATTCCTCCTAATTTTAAAACAGTTTCCCAGAAAAGATAAGAAAACCAAATGTTATAAAATGAAATGTCACAATAATACTTAAAGCAGTGGTATATTTATTTTGCCAACGTGGCGGGTGTTTTTTTCGCCACTTTTCGTAATAACCATAACCTATAAATAGTGCCGCATGATATAAACCATATAATATATAATATATTTCAATACCATGCCAAATACCCATAATTAAAAAGTTTAAGAAAAAAGCAACATTCGACATTGCAAATTGATTTTTTAATAACTTTTTCTTTGACATAAAAAATAGTGAACGCATGTAAATACAATCTCTAAACCAAAAAGACAATGACATGTGCCATCTGTTCCAGAAGTCTTTAATATTTTTAGCTTTAAATGGTTGTTTGAAGTTTGGTGGTGTTTGAATGCCATATATGTAACTAAATGCGATAGCAAATAATGAATAACCAGCAAAATCAAAGAATAAATATAAACTATAAGCATACATGTACAACCACTTTGTTATCATACCTGTAAAATCTAGCATCATTGGATTAATAGCAAATGTTTGTATTAAATATGCAATAATATATTTATATAAAAAACCTAACATGATGAAATGGATTGCTTTAGCAAATAAACTACTATAGTCATTGCCATTTAAAACTTTATTTTCATCTTTAACAAATCGCTTGTAACGATCAATCGGCCCTGAAGAAATCGTTGGAAAGAAAGATATAAATTGTATGACTTTCCAAAAACGTACTTCTTTGATTGAACCATCTCTAATTTCCATTAATAACTGAACACTTTTAAACGTCACATATGAAATTCCTAAAAACCCTATAAACTCAACTACTTTGTTTTCATGAAGTTTTAATTGTACTGCTCCAAACCATGAACTCTGCATGACTTTCACTATTACAAGGGGTAAGATAGAAAGCGTAATGACTGTAATAAATATTGTTATTTTATTGTTTTTGGCGCGAGCGTACCAATAATACATAATAATGACTACTTGCCATATAATATAAAGTAAAAAATTGATTAGTTGCACGCTTAAATACGTTTGTCCAAAAAGATTATGTTTATCAGAAGAGAATATTAACATAATCATGATGGCTGTACTTAAACCATTATAAATTCTGCTACGTTTCCCCAAAAACCCTAATATGATAACTGGTGTTAATAATAAAAATGCTATAAAAAAGAATGTAAAGTCACCGTATGGAATCATTTCAATAAATCCTCAGCAATCTTCTTACGATCTAACTTTCCGTTCATTGTAAGTGGTAATTTATCTGTATAAGTTATCTTTTTAGGAATCATGTACTCAGGAATTAAACGTTTTAATTCCTTTTTTATTTGGTGCGTTATAGTTTGGTTATCCATATGGTCTTCAACATGATTAAGAACAACTACAGCATTTAAATTGATCACTTTCCCGTCTCGGTACATTGGCACAACAATGGCTTCTCTAACATAATCTACTTCACGTAACTGACACTCTATTTCTTCAAGTTCCATTCGATAACCATTTAATTTAATTTGATAATCGATCCGACCATTTATAAACCATTGGTTGTCTTTTAATTGTGCTTTATCGCCTGTATAGTAAGCTTTCTGTCCATCTTGCATTTTAAACACTTTCTCTGAACGCGTCTTATCTTTAACATACCCTTCACTCACACATTTTCCTAAAATTACAAGTTCGCCCTCCTCCGTTAAAGTTAAACTTGTTCCTGATTGTGGTATGCCTACTGGTAAAGGGTTATATTTTTTAATAATGTCTTCAGTAATCAACACACTTGTTACTGCTACAGTAGCTTCTGTCGGTCCGTAAGTGTTATAAATAAACGCAGAAGGAAAACGTTGTTGTAATAATTGAGCAGTTCTATGAGCGAGCATCTCACCACAAAAGAAAAACTCTTTCAAACTACTATAATGCGCTTCTGTTAAATGGGGTAACATCAAACACATTTCCATAAAAGAAGGAGTGGATACCCATACATTGATCTGCGTTTCTTCTAACATTTGATTTAATAACTTAGGTTTATTGATCATTGTTTTATCTACTAAGTTCAATGTCCCTGCTGTTGCTAAACAAGGATAAATAGACATAACAGATAGATCAAATGAAAATGGCGCTTGGTTTAACCACTGTTGGTTTAATCCTAATTGATTTAGTTGTATCATCCAATTTGTAAAGAGGTTCAAACTTTCATAACTAATTTGTACGCCTTTAGGTTCACCAGTAGAACCTGATGTAAAAATAGTATAGGCTATAGCTGAATCATTTATACTATTTTCTATGGGACTATCTCCATCTACGTTTAATAATGCTGTTGTTGTAATAATAGATGGTCCCTCTATGTGTAACTGCGCATCAGTCGTATTTAATAAATATTGGGGCGCTATTTTATTTATAATAGATACAACGCGCTCTTGAGGAATAGAGGTATCAATCGGTACATAACCACAACCTGCCTTAATACTTCCTATCATTCCTACTATCATATACGGGGACATGTGCCCATATAAAATCAATGGGCTTTTAGTATCTTTTAATATAACAGCAAGGTGGTCCGCATACTGGTTTAATGCTTCATATGTCAAACTTTCATCGTTGTGCTTAACTGCAACTTGGTCTGGAAAATTTTTTCCATTCTCTATAATTGTCTGAATGATGTCTTTCATGCTAGTCTCCTTCATTAAAATTCATTATATATAAAGTTATTATGTGTATCGCCAGTACCATAAATTAAGTATAAGGCTATTAAAATAACCAAGTACATGATAGTTAATAACCATGGTTTGAATGTTTGAAAAGAAGGTTGTTTATTGATTTCCTTTTGCATATTTCACCTCTTATTTTTATCCATTTATAGTTAAATATGTTTATTAAATCAACTTTTAAATTTTGTACGTTAAACTTTATAAAAATATTCAACTTTTTCATCAATTAATTATACAATTTTTTCTACGTTAATACAATTAAATATTTATGCATCTATATAACAAAATTGTTAGATGTCCTATAAATAAAAGAGTCATAATTATTATTTTCCAAAATACTTTGCACTTTAATTTATATTACAAATATATTATGTTTTAAGTCGTGTAAAGAAAATATAAAAAAGCAGTTATCGAATAATTCGATAACTGCTTTTTTAATTAATTTATGGTTACTGGTGTTTTAGGCTGTTTCTCATTTAATACTAACTGAATATTATCTACACAAAGTTGTACCATACGATCTCTTGTAATCACTGATGCACTCCCTATATGAGGGAGTATAGTTGCATTTTTCATTGATAATAAGGGATGCGTCATATCAATAGGTTCTTCTCTCAAAACATCTAAACCACATGCTTTTATTTCTTCATTTTGTAATGCTGATACTAACGCTTCTTCATCAACTATTGCACCTCTACCAATATTAATGAAAACGGCGTCATTTTTCATCATTTTAAATGCTTTTTCATCAAATTTGTCTCGTGTTTCTGCTGTAAGCGGCGCGGTACAAACGATAAAGTCACTCTCTTTTAATAAGGTTTCAAATGGAACGTATAAGGCACCAAGTGCTTCTTCATCATCTGGGCGTCTTGTTCTATTATGATACATAATATTAGTGTTAAAACCTTTTAATCGTCTCGCAAATGCTTTACCAATATCCCCCATACCATAAATACCGACGTTCGCATGGAATAAATCCTTGCCCGCAAATAAATACGGACCCCAACTTTGCCATTCACCATTTTGAACGTACGATTCCGCTTCAACTACACGTCTTGCTACTGCAAGCATTAAAGTGAATCCTAATTCTGCTGTTGTTTCTGTCAAAACGCCTGGTGTATTAGTAACCACAATATCTTTGCTTTGCATTAGTTGCACATCAATATTGTCATAGCCAACTGCCATATTTGCTATGACTTTAAGATTAGGTGCAGCTTCAATAACTTCTTCATCCATTTTTTCACTCAATGTGACAAAGCATGCTGTTGCATCTTTTAAAGCAGTTAAAAATTTATCCCGCGGCATAGGCTTATATGATGCATCCCACACTTCTACTTCACCTATAGTTTCTAATTGCTTAATGAATTTTTCTGGAATCTTTCTACTCACTACAATTTTTTGCATTCAATCACTCCTATATTTCGAGTTCTTTGATTACCTCATTTAAATCTTTAAAACTGTATGTCGGTGGAACGTCTTTAAGTTTTACTTCATCTAACGAAGAAACGCCAGTTTGGACATGAATTGTATCCATATTAACGTTGATGCCAGAAAGTATATCAGTATCATATAAATCGCCCACCATTGCCACTTCAGAACAATCTAAACCTAAAATCTCCATCGCCTTATTCATAATAATAGGTTCTGGTTTACCAATAAATGTAGGTTGAACGCCTGTCGATGTGGATACAACGCTTGTAATAGCGCCATTTCCCGGTAAAAATCCACGTTCTTTCGGTATAGAAACATCTTTATTAGTTGATATAAATGTCGCCCCATTACGCACGCCTAATGTAGCAGTTGCCAATTTCTCATAAGTTACAGCTTCGTCTAAGCCAATAACTACGTAATCTACGAACTCATCATTTTTAATGACTAAACCATGATTCGTTAACGCTTGTTCTAAACCAGAGCCACCCAACATATAAATTGAAGCTCCTGGGTGTGCTTCAGCAATATATTCTGCGGTAGCTATCGCTGAAGTTACTACTTCATCTGGCTTAGCTGTCACGCCCATTGCTTTTAATTTTTCTACTACTTCGGCAGGTTCTTTTGTTGAATTATTCGTTACAAATAAATGTGGAATCTCATGTTTATTTAAATACTCAATAAACTGTGTTGCACCATCAATTTGTTCGTTACCTTTGTACATCGTACCATCTAAATCGATAAGGTACGCTTTATAATGTTTCATCAAAGCTTATTTCTCTCCTTTTTGGCCAAATGCTGTAATCGGGACATTTTCATTTTTTAAAAACTGGATAACTTCATCAATAAATTGTTGATAATAATCAAGCGTTCTATCAAAAAGTGGTACTAACTGTGTCGTTTCAAGTTCATCATAATAATGTACGAATTGTTTTCTTTCATCAACGGTTTGATTGATATTACTTTGTGTATCTTTAGAAATAACATTTTCTAATTCTAAAATATCTATAACATCTTTGTAATTTCCTGGATCTCTTAAAATAAAACCATCTATAATCATATTACCAATATCTACAGATGATTCTATCAACATTTGTGAAATTCTTTCGAATGCGTAATGGTTATCTTTATGGTTAGGATAATCATTAACTAATTCTTGTAAGTAATTTAACTTTTTATCTAACTTATCTTTATTAACAAAATACATCTACGTCACTCCTATCATTCTCATCATACCATACCTTTGCAGTCAAATTCATTTATGGTTATACTGTAAATCAAGACTTTTTGATATAGAATTGTCCTTAATAATTAAATAATCTCATAGCTCAATTGTGAAAGGATGTTTATATGATAGATATGTATCTTTATGATGATAATGAATCATCACAGGTGCAATTTGTAGGATTTGTTGGAGAATTTAGCCGTTATGATTTAATGCTTGTACAAACCGATCGCCATTTTGGTAAAACAATCGTTTTAAATATGCAGACAAATAAATTCGGCATTATTGGTACAGATGATTTAGAAGAGGAAGGTTATATTGCACATATCTTAGGGGTGACAGAAGATGAAGGCAATGAAATCACAGAATATCTTAACCAAGTTATACAATAATTAAAATAAAAATTAAACGCGTTATATGTTAAATACCAAATAAACCAAAACTATCAGATTAAAAACACAAAAAGACTACAACCCAATAAAAATGGTTGTAGTCTTTTTGTGTTTTTGGTTTATCGTCCGTATTTTAAAATTCAATCATACACAGCTTTATGAGTCTAGTATACTATGATCTATTTATTTTTATAGTTACTGAATTAATCTATGATGCTAACTTAGCTATGTTGAGATTGTCATATACTTGAATATAACATCCTATTATTTTTCTGTATCTTGAATCGTCGGCTGGATTTTTACATCTTGTAATTTATTTTTTTCAAATGTTAATTCAACGTCATCATCATCTTCAATTTGAGATGGCACTTCATCCTCTGGAATTTTTTTCAAAATAAAATATGGACAACCAAAATTGCAATATTCTAATAAATAATCTTGAATCGTTGAGAATCGTTTACTCAATTCTGCCTTTTTATTTGAATCTTTATAGAAGCCTTTTAATCTTAATTGGTCATATCCAAAATCTCCGACGATATAATCATATTTATCTAAAATATCTGCGTACCGTTGCGCAAATAATTCTTCATCAAAACATTCTCGGTATTCTTCTATAATTTCAAAATAGAAACTATTCACTTTTATCATTATATTCACCTAATCTAATTGTTATTTTTAATAAAACCATACTAAACTTACATACGAGAAGTCTGTAAAATAACTTTTCTATTGCTAATAAAGACTTAGTCCATCATTTAATTAACGGGCATCGCTAATTTCCAAAATGAACTAAGTCTTTGTATTTAATATCTATATTTAAATATTAGAATCTACACCAAGTTTTTCTTCACCTAAACGATGTCTTTCTTTTGCAGCTTCGTTAACTTGTTCATCTGCATGATAAGAACTTCTCACAAGTGGTCCTGCTTGGCAATGTTTGAATCCTTTATCCATGGCTACTTTTCTTAATTTACCAAATTCTAAAGGTGTATAATATTTTTCAACTTTTAAATGTTTACGTGAAGGTTGCAAATATTGACCAATGGTTAAGATATCAACATCATTTGCACGTAAATCATCCATTGTTTCATAAATTTCTTCGTGAGTTTCACCTAAGCCCACCATTAAACTAGATTTTGTTGGTATATCAGGTTGTAATGCTTTAGAACGTCTTAAAAATTCTAAAGTACGGTCATAAGTCGCTCTAGCACGAACTCTAGGTGTTAAACGACGAACTGTTTCAATATTATGGTTTAAAATATCTGGCTTTGAAGCCATTAAGGTTTCTAATGCTTCGTAATCGCCACCCATATCAGACGGTAATATTTCTATCGACGTATAAGGGTTACGCTCGCGCACTTTACGAACTGTTTCAGCATAAACATTGGAACCGGCATCTCTTAAATCATCTCGCGCAACTGCTGTAATTACAACATGCTTTAAATTCATTAATTCAACAGATTCTGCCACGCGTTCTGGCTCATCTAAATCTAACTCATTTGGTAATCCTGTTTTAACGGCACAAAAACGACATGCACGTGTACAAACTGCGCCTAAAATCATAAATGTAGCAGTTCGACGTTCACCCCAACATTCGTGTATATTAGGACATTTTGCTTCTTCACACACTGTATTTAAATTCTTTTCTCTCATCATTTTCTTGAGACCAGTGTAGTTTTCGTTAGTATTCAGTTTTATTTTTAACCAATCGGGTTTACGTAAAATTTCTTCATTTTTAGTAGCCATAACCGCACAATTCCTCCTGATTTGAAATCTGTAATCATTATAACGAAAATCGGATTAAATTAAAACGTAAAATGTAATATTTTAATAACCAAGTAATTTTTCTTTGTAAATATCTCTTAAAAACTCTGGCATTAAATAATCGATAGATTGTTCTTTTAAAGTCGGAAAATAACGACCGAATGTATACATATCCACTGTGCCAAGCACATAAGTTTTGTCGTCTTCAATTTCTTCACCGTTAATAAAGTATCTTGATTCAGATTCAATCAGCCCTAAATTATATAGAACGTAACCACCAAATATATCTCCTCTGAAGCCTAGGCCTTGCGCGTGTTCATGAAGGTACTCTTGCTTTTGACTTTTAATAATAACATTTTTTAATTCTAAACCATTTAATCGAATACGTACTGCATTGATAGGGTGAGGTAACATTTGATGAATATCAAATTCCGTGACTTGGTTGGCTGAAATACCTTTTACAATTAAACCCGCATTGATGATTGTGCAGTCTGCATTTGTAAATTCAAATACACTTTCAGCTAACATATAAGACGTTTGAGTTATGACATCTGTTCTTCTTGGTAAGTTAATCGGATGATCAATGACCGCGTCGCTTAATAAAGCTTTACCTTCTGCTTCGAAGTGTGTCACTACTTCTGGTAATGTTTCTACTGGATAAATCACTGCATGTTTATCTACAACTGTATCGTGTTCAATTTCTAATGTTACTTCACCTATAAAACGGCCATATTTACCTGCAGCTGCCATTAAAACACCATTATTGATTTCACCTTTTTCAAAATAATGATGCGTATGACTACCTAATATTAAATCAATTTCTGGAATTTCTTGGCATAATTTCTCATCAAAGAACACACCTACGTGACTCATAATGATTAATAAGTCATAAGCATCTTCATTAGCGCTAATTTCATCTTTAATTGCTTCTAATGGATCAGTAACGACCCAGTCTAGTGCTCTATAGAATGGTGTGAATGGTGCTGTTGCTGCAACAAATAATATACGCACACCGTTTATTTCTTTAATTATAGATGAGGTGATATTACGCGGTAATTGGCCTTGCTCATCAAAAACATTCGCACACGTCACATCAAATTTTGCATTGTCATAAAGTGTATTTAAAGCTTCATGCGAAATAGTCATACCTTCATTATTCCCAATTGTCGCTATATCACAATGTGCTTTATTTAAAAGTTCAACATTCTTTATGCCCATCGTAGCTTCTGTAACAGGGGCTGATAAATCAACATGGTCTCCAATATCTAAATAGAGCGAGGGATGATCTAATTTGGGTCTCTCTTGAGCTAAATATTCGGAAATACGTTCGTACTCATGCAAATGACTGTGAATATCATTTGTATGGTAAATAGTTAATTTCACCATGGGTCCCTCCTCTTAGTTTATAAAAATGATTTTATGATTAAATATAGTCCCATTATTAGCATAACTGTTCTTAGTAACATAACGACAGTATTTGATTTTATAGATTGATTCACTTTCACGCCTATTTTAGCGCCGATATAACTAGAGATAATTAAGACAATCGAATAAACCCAAGCTACGTGTCCTTGTGCAATGTGACCAACAGAGCTCATCACACTTGAAAAGAAAATCATCATCATACTTGTACCGACCGCCACATGGGGAGGAAATCTGAAAACGATAAGCATTAATGGCGTCATTAACGCCCCCCCTCCGATACCAAATAAACCAGTCAGTATACCGATAAATAGTGTTGCTATAAATGCTAAAACTGGCGGTACGCTATAATGATATGTTCGACCATAACCGTCAACATATGTACGTTCATATTTAGGTTTATTAAACATCTTCATTGGTTCTATATTATTTCTAATCATGAGTAAAACAGCTACAAATATCAAGAAGACACCAAAGTATAAATTAAAGGAATCTAATGTTAAAAAACGGCTTAGTATAGAACCAATTAATGAGCCTGGTAATAAGCCGAATAAAAAGATTGAGCCATTTTTAACGTCTACTTGTTTTGTTTTCAAATAGCCTAATGTTGATGATAATCCTGTAATAATCAAAATCAATGAAGATGTACCAATTGCAATTTGAGGTGTGATACCTTGTAATAGATCATTTTCTACACCTAAATAAACTAATGTAGGGACGATAATGATGCCCCCGCCAATACCAACAAGAGATCCTAGGATGGCTGATAAACCACCAATTAAAATCAATATGATTATTGTTAACATGTTTTATCGCTCCTAAAATAATTTTAATTGTTGTGGTGCTAAGCCTTCATAATCAATACCTAATAACTTTTGGTATGTTTTTGCATTTTGAGCAGCATGACCACCAGAATTATTATTAAACACTACGTAAATATTTTTAGCTTTTTGTTCTAATAGTTTAACTTTTTGCGCTAAATCTGTAAGTTCTTGCTTGTTGTAATCATATAGATATCTTACATCTCTCCACGCTTCATCTGTCATATCTTTTTTAGTCCAACCATATATATTCCGACCGTGATAACGAACGAATGCTGTTTCATTCGTAATGCGATTAATTAGTGGTATGGAACCTTGACCAGCTTGTGGTTCATCGCATACTGCATGAATAATGTCATGGTCTGTTAAAAAACCTAAAGTTTCTTCTTTATATGTTTGATTAAACCAAGATTGATGCCTAAATTCCACACATACTGGAAAATCTTTCAACTGTTCTCGTACATAACGAATATATGTGATGTTTTGTGCAGTACAATCAAACCAAGGCGGAAATTGTACTAATACCATTGCTAATTTATGTTCTGATTTTAACGGTTCCAACATCGCTTTAAACTGATTAAACAGTGTCTGTCTCGTTTCAGCAAAATCATGATAATCTGCATGTAATGTTAACGCTTGATGAATTTTAACAATGAATTCAAATCTTTCTGGTGTTTCTCTTATCCATTTTCTAATATTTCTTTCAGGTTGTATAGCATAATAAGACGCATCTAATTCCACGATAGGAAAATGGCTCGCATATGTAATCAATTTATCTGATTTACGTTGCAAATCTTCATATAAAGTATCATGGTCACCCCAACCCGTTAATCCAATATTTATCATAGTATCACCAGTTACATGATACCATAGATCTTTTAAGAGATTCACTAGATTAAATTTATTCCTCCAATGTTTCAATCAATTTCTAGCAAGCGTAATAAAATCTCAAAAAACATGATTATTTCAATATAAAAATAAAAACAGTTGCTATACTTTTTAGAAATAGCAACTGTGCATTCAATCATATTTAAGCTAATTATTTATTGAGAATACTACGTGTTTCTTTAACAATATTGTCAATCAGCACAGACGCTGATACAAATTGTGACAACCTAGGACTTTGGCCGCTCCACAAATGTGTCCATTGTGCATTACCCTTTTGAGCTGCAGCTTTACGAATACCATTCGTCAATTGATTTTGAATAGGATAATCTGGAATGTCATCGTCATAATAATCCATTTTATGTATGAACTCATTATCTATACCTCTAGCCGGTTTGCCTGTAAAAACATTAGTAATCACGGTATCTGTTTCTTTACTATGTTGTATCGCATTTTTATATAATGTAGATGCGCCACTTTCCTCTGAAGTTAAAAAGGCCGTACCCATTTGTACAGCTTCAGCGCCTAAGACCATACTTGCAACTATGCCACGCCCATCCATAATTCCACCTGCAGCTATCACTGGAATACTTACATTATCGACAACCTGAGGTATAAGTGACATTGTGCCAATTAACGGCGTATGATCACCAGAAGTCACAGTGAATGACCCTCTATGGCCACCCGCTTCACTACCTTGTGCGATAACGGCATCCATACCAGCACTTTCATTAGCAATCGCTTCTTCAACAGACGTCGCAGTACCTACAAGCGTGATTTGACGCGCTTTCAACTTTTCAATGACGCTCTGCTTAGGTATGCCAAAAGTAAATGAAACCACTGGAATCCCTTTTTCAATTACAACATTAATCGCTTCATTAAATTGCTGCTCTTCACTAATATCAATGACTGGTTCTTCAAGGTTTAGTGCTCTTCTATAAGGTTTTAACCAAGCGTTCATATGTTCTACATTTTCTGGCACATATAATTGCTCACTGGGTACAAATAAATTGACAGCAAAGGGTAAATCCGTTAATTCTTGAACGTATGTTATTTCTGAATCTAATCTATTTGCAGTAAAATAACCTGCGCCAATCGTACCGAGGCCACCGCTATTGCTCACAGTTGCTACTAATTCTGGTGTCGTGCTCCCTGCCATCCCTGCTTGGATGATTGGCAACTTAATACCTAATACTTCTGTAACCTTTGAAGAAAAGTGCATATCAAACACCCCTTTATTTAAAATCAACATCTCAAATAGCACTTTAAGTTTATTAATTATTTCCTGTAATTTATGGTTTGTTATTGTACGCTTGCATCTGTGCTTCTAATTTTTCTTTTTCTTGTTCATCCATCTCATCTTCGATCTCCATACCGAGCATTTCTTCAATTAAATCTTCATGAGAGACGATGGCATCGGTGCCTCCAAATTCATCTAGTACAATGGCTAAATGTTTACGAGAAACAGTCATTTTCCTTAACACCCACTCTGCCCTATTATGTTCATTTACAAATAAAGGTTCAGAAGCGTATTGTAGAATATTATTAGACTGTGCTTTGCTCCATGCTAACAAATATTTCGAGTGAAAAATACCTATAATATGATCTATATCACCATCATAAACAGGATAACGTGTATATGGGTTAGTCAACACAGTATCATAAGCTTCTTCATACGAAATATCGGATGAAAATGCAGTCACATTGATACGCGGTGTTGTATCGATATTTGTTATTTTTAATTGTTCAAAATCCATGACACCTTGAATTCGGTTACGTTCCATTTCGTTAAAAGCACCTTCACTGCCCGCAATTGTAACCATCTGCCTTATTTCTTCTTTAGATAATCGTTGTTGATCTTCTTGCCCTTTTGAAAGCAGACTATTGATCATATCAGTTAACCAGTTTAATAATTTAGTAATTGGTTTAAATATTATGACAAAAAATGAGATTGGGGTATAAACCAGTCTAGACATACGATCTGGGTAAGTTGCAGCGATAGACTTAGGTATCACTTCTGAAATGATGATAATGGCAACAGTCGTAATTGCTGTAGCAACTCCGACATTCACACCTATATTCACGGCTAAAACAGTAACTAAAGTTGGCAGAATAATATTCGCAATGTTATTTCCTATTAATATAGTAGTGATAAATTCACTAGGTTTTGTAAGTAACTTTGATAATTTTGCAGATTTTTTATCTCCATTCTCTGCTTCAGTTTGTATTTTCATTCTATTCGCCGCAGTTAAAGCGGTTTCACTTCCCGAAAAGAAAAATGAAGCAAATAAAAGTATGATTATGGCTATAATCATATAAGCATAACTCCCTTTATATATTATGTAAAAATTTAAACGATATTTATTATTTCCCTTATTTTTTATGAAATAAACGCTATTTTAAAATTTTGAAAACGTTTTATATACTTATCAATATAAAAAAACACGAAGTGATGTACATTTGATTATACCGAAAAATACGGCACCAAAATGGCATCACTCGTGTTTTTAAATTTGATTATAGATTGCATTAGCAACTATTTAAAATTAGCCGATAGAACCTTCCATTTCGAATTTAATTAGACGGTTCATTTCTACTGCGTATTCCATTGGAAGCTCTTTTGTAAATGGTTCGATGAAGCCCATTACAATCATTTCAGTTGCTTCTTCTTCAGAAATACCGCGACTCATTAAATAGAATAATTGTTCTTCAGAAACTTTAGATACTTTAGCTTCGTGTTCTAATGAAATATTGTCATTAAATACTTCGTTATAAGGAATTGTATCTGAAGTAGATTCATTATCTAAGATTAAAGTATCGCATTCGATATTAGAACGCGCGCCTTTAGCTTTACGGCCAAAGTGAACAATACCACGATAAATAACTTTACCGCCATCTTTAGAAATTGATTTAGATACAATCGTTGATGATGTGTTAGGTGCTTTATGCATCATCTTCGCCCCAGCATCTTGTACTTGTCCTTTACCAGCAAATGCGATAGATAGTGTACTACCTTTAGCGCCTTCACCAATAAGCACACAGTTTGGATATTTCATTGTTAGTTTAGAGCCTAGGTTACCATCAACCCATTCCATATTACCGTTTTCATGAACTAATGTACGTTTTGTAACTAAGTTATATACGTTATTAGCCCAGTTTTGAATTGTAGTGTAACGGACATGCGCATCCTTGTGTACGATAATTTCAACTACAGCTGAGTGTAAAGAACTTGTTGTATATACTGGTGCTGTACAACCTTCAACATAGTTAACTGAAGCACCTTCATCAGCAATGATTAATGTACGTTCAAATTGCCCCATATTTTCAGAGTTGATACGGAAATAAGCTTGTAAAGGCGTATCTAATTTGATATTTTTTGGTATATAAATGAATGAACCACCAGACCAAACAGCTGAATTTAATGCTGCGAATTTGTTATCTGCAGCAGGTACAACTGTTGAGAAATACTGTCTAAATAGCTCTTCATTTTCTTTTAATGCACTGTCAGTATCTTTAAAGACGATACCTTTATCTTCAAGTTCTTTTTCCATGTTGTGATAAACAACTTCTGATTCATATTGAGCTGAAACACCAGCAAGGTATTTTTGTTCAGCTTCAGGGATACCTAATTTATCAAATGTACGTTTGATTTCTTCAGGAACTTCATCCCATGAACGCTCTGTTTGCTCAGAAGGCTTAACATAATAAGTGATATCATCAAAATTCAATTCAGATAAATCTCCACCCCATTGTGGCATTGGCATTTTATAGAATTGTTTTAATGCTTTCAATCTATAGTTAAGCATCCATTCTGGCTCTTCTTTCATATTTGAAATCTCACGGACGATATTTTCTGTTAAACCGCGTTCTGATCTAAAAATGGAAACATCTTCGTCATGGAAACCATATTGATAATTTCCCACATCAGGTGCTTTTTTAGCCATTTAAATCACTCCTTTTATATATTAAAACGACTCACGTTCAAGGCAAACTCGTTTATACTTTAATCATGTTCAATCATAATCTTGTTGTTATATCTAGTGTGAATGGAAATTTACACAATGTCAACGTATCAAGATCGATTAATCTTCTGTGTTGCCTTCTTTTTCAACTGTGCCTTTTTCTAAAGCTTTCCATGCCAAAGTAGCACACTTAATTCTAGCTGGGAATTGAGAAACGCCTTGCAACGCCTCAATATCTCCCATTTCTTCGCTAATTTCATAATCTTCGCCGAGCATCATTTTAGTGAATTCTTGACTCATTTGCATTGCTTCAGCCAAGGAATGCCCTTTAACAGCTTCTGTCATCATTGAAGCACTAGACATTGAAATTGAACAACCTTCACCATCAAATTTCGCATCTTTAATGAAGCCATCTTCTATATCAAACGTAAGATGGATACGATCCCCACAAGTCGGATTGTTCATATCAACTGTCATAGCACCACTATCTAAATTTCCTTTGTTTCTCGGATTTTTATAATGATCCATAATTACTGAACGATACAACTGATTTAAATTATTAAAATTCATATGAGAAAAACTCCTTCGTTTGCTTCAAGGACTCAACTAACTGATCAATATCTTCTTTAGTATTATAAATGTAGAAACTAGCACGTGCAGTTGATGATTGATTTAACCATCTCATCAGTGGTTGTGCACAATGATGGCCTGCTCTAACTGCTACACCTTCAGTATCTACTGCAGTTGCAACATCATGCGCATGAACATCAGTCATGTTGAAAGTAATAACACCTGCGCGTCTATCTTTAGGCGGGCCGTATATTTCAACACCCTCAATTTCAGACATTTTATCGTAAGCATACGCCGTCAATTCATGTTCATGTGCTTGTATCGCATCAAAGCCTAAATTTTGAATATAGCGAATCGCTTCTGCTAAGCCTATTGCTTGAGCAATTAACGGTGTACCTGCCTCAAACTTAGTTGGCAAATCTGCCCATGAAGCATCATATTTTTCAACGAAATCTATCATATCTCCGCCAAATTCTACTGGTTCCATCTCATTCAGCAGTGCGCGTTTGCCATACAATACGCCAATGCCGGTAGGCCCTAACATTTTATGGCCACTAAAACTATAAAAATCAACATCTAGTGATTGCATATCTAAATCTATGTGTGGCGCACCTTGCGCACCATCCACGCTAATGATTGCTCCGTGTTCATGCGCTATTTCAGCGATTGCCTTAATATCGTTAATTGTACCAAGCACATTTGACACATGCGTAATTGCTACTATTTTAGTATTATCATTGATTGTCGCTTTTACATCTTCAATTGCTAGTTCACCATCTTCAGTTAATGGAATGAATTTCAAAGATGCCTGCTTACGTTTAGCTAATTGTTGCCATGGAACAATATTAGCATGGTGTTCCATTTCAGTGACTACAATTTCATCACCTTCATTAATATTTGCATCTCCATAGCTACGTGCGATCATATTAATTGAGGCGGTTGTACCGCGTGTGAAAATGATTTCTTCAAAATATTTAGCATTGATGAAACGTCTCACTGTTTCACGTGCATTTTCATAACCATCTGTTGCTAGTGATCCAAGCGTATGCACACCACGGTGGACATTAGAGTTGTAACGTTTATAGTAATCATCTATAACGTCAATCACTTGAATTGGTGTTTGACTGGTTGCAGTTGTATCTAAATAAGCAAGGCGATTATTATTAACTTCTTGGTTAAGGATAGGGAAGTCTTTTATAATTTCGTTAACATTTAGTGATTCGGTCAAATTATTCACAGACCTTTCTTATTTAAAAATCAATAATGAAACCATAGCAAATACTAAGAAAATAACAGTACGTCTCAAATTAAGTCAGTACATGTAACACGTCATTTGTATTAATGACCGATCATGTTCTCTTAATGTGCGTTTGCTGTGGTTTCGATCCTATTTAACATTCATTATTTATTAACTTTTAATTCAATTACTTCACGCAATTTACGTTGAACATCTTCAATTGGTAATTCTCTTACAACAGGGTCTAAGAAACCATGGATAACTAAACGTTCGGCTTCTTGACGTGAAATACCACGACTCATTAGGTAGTATAGTTGCTCTGGATCCACACGGCCTACTGAGGCAGCATGACCTGCTTCCACATCATCTTCATCGATTAGTAGAATTGGGTTAGCATCTCCGCGGGCTTTTTCAGATAACATAAGCACACGTGATTCTTGGTTAGCCATTGATTTAGTACCACCATGTTTGATGTAACCAATACCGTTAAATACCGTTTGTGCACCTTCCAACATGACACCATGTTTTAAGATATAACCATTTGTTTCTTTGCCGTACTGAACAATTTTAGAAGTTAAGTTAATTTTTTGTGAGCCAGTACCAATAACTACTGATTTTAATTCACTTTCAGAACGGTCACCAATTAAATTAGTTGTATTATCAATAACTTGGCTACCTTCATTCATTAAACCTAACGCCCAATTAATTGTTGCATCTGCTTCAGTAACGCCACGACGGATGATATGGCCAGTAAAGCCTTTATCTAAATAATCCACTGAACCATATGTGATTTTTGAATTAGCGCCAGCAGTAACTTCTGAAACAATATTAAGTTGGTTACCTTCTCCACTAGCAATTGATAAATAGTTTTCTACATAAGTCACTTCAGCACTTTCTTCTGCAGCAATGATAACATGGTTAAATAAACTTGTATTTTCATCATCGTGTAATACTACGTATTGTATTGGATGTTCAACTACTACATTTTTAGGTACATATACAAATACGCCACCATTTAAGAGTGCAGTGTGTAATGCAGTTAATCTATGTTCATCAACTGTCACAGTTTCATTCATAAAATATGCTTTTACTAAATCTGGATGATTTACTAAAGCTTCTGATAGCCCTTCGACAATAACACCGTCATTTTGAGCTGAATCCGAAACTTTTGTAAAAGCTAATGTATTATTATGTTGAATAATTAAATTCTCAGTGTTTTCAACATCAATAATCTCTCTAACTTCATGTGGTAATTCCTCTAATGATTCATAAATATTACCTGTTGTTTCATGTTGTTTAAACGAATCGAAATCCCATCTAGTAATTTTTGTTTTATCTGGTTTTGGCATTTCTAAAGTTTCAGTTAATTTCAACGCTTCTTTACGTAATTCAGTTAGCCAAGAAGGTTCGTTATGGGCTTGTGAATATTCAACAAGTTGCGCTTCAGAAATGTTTAAAGTTTCAGTCGTCATACTTTTTTCCTCCCATTTGATGATTGTATGATTTAATTCATTGGTATAAATCAAAACCTAACTATTCATCTATATTAATGTTTTATATGAATTTAGACTTATTCTGCCGCGTTAAACTCTTCTTTAACCCATTCATAACCTTCTTCTTCAAGACGTTTTGCTAATTCAGGGCCACCTGAAGTCACAATTTTACCGCCATACATAACGTGTACGTGATCTGGTGTAATGTAATTTAATAGACGTTGATAGTGAGTAATAATTAATGAACCAAATGTTTCTCCACGCATTTGGTTAATACCTTTTGATACAACTTTTAATGCATCAATATCAAGCCCAGAGTCAATTTCGTCTAAGATAGCAAATTTTGGTTCTAACATCATTAACTGAAGAATTTCATTACGTTTTTTCTCCCCGCCTGAGAAACCTTCATTTAAATAACGTTGCGCCATATCTTGATCAATATCTAAAAAGTCCATTTCTTTATCTAACTTTTTAATAAATTGCATTAAGTTAATTTCTTCGCCTTCTTCACGTTTTGCATTAATAGCAGAACGCATAAAGTCAGCATTCGTTACGCCAGTAATTTCTGATGGATATTGCATAGCTAGGAAAAGGCCTGCTTTTGCACGATCGTCAACGTCTAATTCTAAAACGTTAACACCATCTAAAAGTACTTCGCCTTGTGTTACTTCAAAACTTGGATGTCCCATAATTGCAGATGAAAGCGTTGATTTACCTGTACCGTTAGGTCCCATTACTGCATGTATTTCTCCTGTGTTAATTGTTAAATTAACACCTTTAAGAATCTCTTTATCTTCAATAGACACATGTAGGTCTTTAATTTCTAATGTTGATGGCATACATATTCCCTCCGTATTATATGATATGTTTTTCCTATCTAGTTTATAATAATTTTAATCTACAGTCAAAAGACTGATCCCTTGTTACATCATCTAATTATAACGTAATTGTCTTGGAATATAAACCTTTTCAAGTGCTAAATTAAAATTGTTATCAAAACACAATTATTTTTGATAACGCTATTATATATCGATTAACTGATAATATAAGATATGATGTTCTCAACTCAATTTTACGTCAACAATGATATTTTTCTCAAAGTGTATTCTATAATCATTAATTCGTCTTTACTTTTGTTTTTAATATAGTTCTACGTAAAATTATGCTATTATTTTTATTATATTTTAGATAGAAAGGGTTTTGATATGTCACAGTTTAAATGGTCAAATCTTTGGAAAGGATTTGCGATGGGTACTACTGATTTAGTGCCTGGTGTTAGTGGCGGTACAATCGCTTTATTGCTAGGTATCTATGATGATTTTATACAATCTGTTAGTGGGATATTTTCAAAAAGAATTTGGAAAAGTTTACAATTTCTGATTCCAATCGGCCTTGGTATGGTAATCGCCATAGGTTTATTGAGTAAAGTAATTAACTATCTCTTAAGTGAACACACAGTACCGACGATGTTCTTTTTTGTAGGATTAATCGCAGGTATTATCCCCTATTTACTTAAAACCGCAAGAGTCAAAGAAACATTTAATATATCCCATTACTTAATTATGTTACTAGGCATTGTCATTATTGTAGTTATTACCTTATTAAACAATGGAGATAAACACGCAGGAGAAACGCTTGAATTATCAACTGGTCTTATTATTAAATATTTTATTGCAGGTGTTTGTGCTTCTAGTGCTATGTTACTCCCTGGGATTTCAGGTTCCTTTATGCTATTAGTGTTTGGCGTTTATGGTACCGTGATGTTTTCAATTTCAGAATTTATGTCTTTAAACTTCAACGCTATACCTATTCTATTAACAGTAGGCTTGGGTATTATTTTTGGTTTCTTATTTTCAAGTAAACTGATTCAATATCTCTTAAATTATTATACTTACTTAACTTATGCGCTTATTATTGGCTTTGTAGTCGGATCGCTTTATGCTGTTTTCCCTGGTTTGCCAAGCGGTGCCGTTACATGGGGTGTTTCTATTATTTTGGTTGTGTTAGGCTACCTCATAAGCTATAGGTTGGGACGTATTACAAGCGACGATTTTTAATCAACCTACGTTATTGATTGATTAAATTCTTTTGTAATAATCATGACAATTTGATTATTTCTATTTATATAAATACTTATAAAAAAGGATGGTTAAATTCAAAATGTTCAATACAAACATTTCTGAAAACGAGCTATCCTTTTTTGTATATTAAGTAATGACCGTTCATTTAAGTGTTATTATAGATTGTTTTAAGCGCGTGTAATAATTTAATCCCCCATTTTTAAATGTAACTATTTTATTAAATGGACAAAACATTATTAATCTTAAATTTCACACCTTTTTAGTGGCAATACCTTTACACTTTATATATAATTTTACTTCAACCCTTTTTTGGGTTAAATTCAAAATAACGGAGGAATTAATTAATTTTTGGGAACCTTTTTTAGTTTACTTACTTTTATTATTTTACTAGCACTAACAGCTTTCTTTGTGGCTACAGAATTTGCCATTGTTAAAGTGCGCACATCCCGGATTCATTCTTTAGCAAACAACAATAACAAAAATGCCATAGCTGCACAAAAAGTTGTTACACATTTAGATGAATACCTAGCAGCTTGTCAATTAGGGATTACAATTACGGCCTTAGGTATCGGGATGGTCGGTGAATCAACATTTGAATTTCTGCTGCACCCACTTTTTAGTAGTATTGGACTTTCTGAAACAATGATTCATATATTAACTTTAATAAGCGCTTTTGTGATAGCTACGTATTTACATGTGGTTATAGGAGAAATGGCTCCAAAAACGATAGCGCTACAAAAAGCAGAAAACATTACACTTATGATAGCCAAACCAATTATTATGTTTTATAAATTATTTTATCCTTTTATCTATATTCTTAACGGGTCAGCTAGGTTCGTATTAAAACTATTTGGCATGCAGCCTTCAAAAGAAAGCGAGTTATATCATTCAGAAGAAGAATTGAAAATGCTAATTAAAGAAAGTCATGAAGGTGGCGAAATTTCAGAAAATGAATTAACACATATTAATCGTGCTTTTGCATTTGATGAAATGCTTATCAAAGATGGTTATATCCCATGGGAAAAAATGGCTGTAATCAATGTTGAAAGTGACGTCAATGAAATTAAATCATATGTTCAATCAGCTTCCTATTCCAGATTCCCAGTTTATGAAAATACAAAAAATAATATTATCGGATATATTCATGCTAAAGATTTGTTAACTAACAATTTAGGCTCACTTTTAGAAATAACAAGCCATATTTTAAAATTTAACCACAATAGCAAATATCATGATGTATTAGAACAAATGAAAGCTAATCAAATCCACATAGCACTCATTTTAGATGATAAGCAACGTACTATAGGGATGATTACGATGGAAAACATTCTTGAAAATATTGTTGGTGATATTAAAGATGAATACGATAAAATTTAAATGTTTAAAGAACGTGCCCATTTTTTTAATATCTAAAGTTTAAAGTAAAACCAACAAAAATAAAGCCCGGATTGGTAATGACTTGTCTCTATAATCACTTAAGTGATTTAAATTCAAATCCATACCCTATCCGAGCTTTTTTACATTCATATAAATACATCGATCGCGTAATGATGTATGAATAAATTTATATTGACATATCTCATACTGTTGTGAGATATGAGGATTTCAAAGTTCTCCCTATTGCTGTTTGGATGAATTTAATCACAATAAATAAGTGCAATTAATACTTTGTTGTATTTACACTTTAAAGCAACTCATTCAAACATGTAATTAATTTTACGTCATATAGTTGGACGTTTCAAATAAATACTTTCATTTTATATAGTGCATAACTATAAATCTCAAGACTATTTACATTATAGAAAAGAGTTTGTTTTAGCATTCTACCCAAGTTTCAATCTATCTCTTGTTTGTCTCCTATCATTTTGATTGCCGGAGACATTAACTTCTTAAAATATACTATTTTATAACTACCTACTTCAAATCAATATCAATTGATATCTAAACACATACATACTGCCTTACAATAATCAAAAATAGAGCCGTAGCTTTATATATAAATTGAAAATAAATACATCTTTTTTCGCAAACAAAGACCCCCTTTAGCCATTACAGCTAAAGAGGGAATAAAACGCTTGATATTATTTTGCTGGTACAACAGCACCATCATATTTTTCATTAATGTAATCTTTGATTTCTTTAGATTGTAGTGCTTCCATTAAAGCTTTGATTTTTTTATCATCTTTATGACCTTCCTTAACACCAATCAAATTAGCGTAAGGATTATCTTTTGCTTTTTCTAACACAATTGAATCATCTTTAGGACTTAATTTTTGATCAATTGCAAAGTTTGAATTAATAATGACTGCATCAGCGTCTTCATTTTGATAAATTTTAGGTAAGTACTCTGCTGATTGTTTATTATTAAATTTGATATCTTTTTTATTTTCTACAATATCGTCAAATTTAGCATCTTCTGTTTTAACACCATCTTTAATTTTAATTAATCCGGCATCAGAGAAGAATTTTAAGAAACGGCCCTCTTCAGCTGGATTATTTGAAACGTACACAGTGGCACCTTTTGGCAAATCTTTTAAATCCTTATATTTCTTGGAATAAACAGCCATTGGCTCTAAATGAACGTTACCAGCAGATTCAATTTTATATCCTTTATCTTTCTTTTCAGTGTCCAAATAAGGTGTGTGCTGGAAGAAGTTAGCATCTAACTCACCTTTATCCAATAATTTATTTGGCGTCGTATAATCGTTAATTGTTTTGATTTTTAAGTCATAACCTTTATCTTCTAAGATGGGTTTAGCTTGTTCTAAAAGTTCAGCATGTGGTGCAGGAGAAGCACCAACCGTTATTGTTTTATCATCGCCTCCGCCTCCATTACCACAAGCTGCTAATACTAATGTGAGTGCTAATACTAATGCTAAACTAAATAATTTCTTCATATAAATGCCCCCTTTAAACTTAGCGTTTATCTATTTTGTTAGTCATTTTATCTCCAATAAATTGGATGATAAATACTATAATTAGAATTAAAATTGTCGAAACAAAAATGACATCATTTTGATTTCTTGTAAATCCGGTTAAGTAAGCTAAATTACCTAAACCACCAGCCCCAATGACGCCAGCTACTGCAGTAGAACCTACTAAAGCAATAGCAGTCACAGTAATACCAGAAATTAATGCTGGCATCGCTTCTGGTAAAAGTACTTTTCTAACTACTGTCCAAGTTGTGGCTCCCATTGACCAAGCTGCTTCAATAACACCTTTATCAATTTCTTTAAAAGCAATTTCTACTAATCTTGCATAGAAAGGTGCAGCACTGATAATTAATGCTGGTAAAGCACCTGTTGGGCCACTAATAGTTCCTAATAGTAAACTTGTAAATGGTATCAATAATAAAATTAAGATAATAAATGGTATCGCTCTGAATAAATTAACAATGAATGATACAACACTGTAAAAAATTCTAGCTACAGGTGATTTACTTTTAGCAGACAAGAATAAAAGAACGCCTAGTATCAAACCTAAAACAAATGCAAACACTGTAGCTATCAGTGTCATATAAATCGTTTCATATGTAGCTATCCAAACTTCATCCCAACTTACATTAGGCATTGTAATCATTTCCTGTAGAATCTCGCTAAATGAATTACCCATGCTTTAACACCTCCACAGAAACATGTTGCGCCTCTAAATCATTTTTGAACTTTTCAAATTTTTCAGAATCTACGTCTAATAAATGTAAAACTAAAAAGCCTAGTGAACCATCTTTGGTATGTTTAATATTTGCTTCAAGTATATTGACATCAATATTATGTGTCTTTGTTATGTATGACACGATAGGCTCAGTCGTATTATTTCCAGTAAAGTTCAAACGTACTACTGATGAGCTTTCATCCATATCAACTAATTCAAACAGTGATTCATCAAATTCATCATTTAAGTCTTCTTTAACAAACCGTTTTGTTACTTCATGTTGAGGGTTTTCAAAGACAGTCGAAACTTGACCTTGCTCAATGACACGGCCGTTTTCCATCACTGCCACTTCATCACATATACGTCTTATCACTTGCATTTCATGGGTAATAATAACAATTGTTAAATTTCTTTCTTCTTTAATTTTTAATAATAATTCTAAAATCTCATCAGTTGTTTGAGGATCTAATGCACTTGTAGCTTCATCACAAAGTAAAACATTAGGTTCATTTGCTAAAGCGCGGGCGATACCTACACGTTGCTTCTGTCCACCTGACAATTCTGAGGGATAGGCATTTTCTCTACCTTTTAGTCCTACAAGCTCTACTAACTCCAATGCACGTCGTTTCGCTTCACTACGCGATACGCCTGCGATTTCTAATGGAAAAGTAATATTATTCAAAACGTTACGTGACCACAATAGATTAAAATGTTGAAAAATCATACTCACTTTTTGACGTTTTTTTCTTAATTCTGATTTCGATAATTTCCCAATTGTATCTCCACCAATTACAACGTCACCTGAAGTCGGTTGTTCAAGGTTGTTTAAAAGTCTAATCAAAGTACTTTTACCTGCGCCCGAAAAGCCAACTACACCGAAAATTGAGCCTGATTGAATACTTAAATCAACATGATCTACAGCTAACACATCGTGTTTTTTCGTTTTATATCTTTTAACGATTTGATTTAATTCAATCATTGTTGTTGCCTCCTTGTATTGCTCATTCAATTAAAAAAATGCTTTCTCTTATTGTCGAAGAATAGAGAAAGCATAACCCGCTTCTCTCATCTTCTAAAGTTTGATAACTTTATGTGAATTGGCACCATTTCTATTAAAGACGGTTGCCGGGCTTCGTAGGGCACATCCCTCCACCTCTCGTGATAAGAGTTCATTATTTAATTATCCATAATCCTACCATTGCACTATAGTTTCGTCAATGATTATTTTAAATTTTCTAACAAATAAGGAACCGATTGAAACGCATAAATCCTTTTTTGTTCTTCCCCTTTAGACATAAGCATAAGAATAGGAACTGATTGTATTTCATATGCTTGACTAAAGTCAGGATGCAAATTTAAATCTAACTTAGTAATTGGTAATTCTAACATTTCATTAGCAATATCTAACATTCGTTCTGACACCTTACATGTGCCACATGTCGGTGTGTAACCAAATATAAGATATTTATCTTTATCTACGTGTTCTTGTACATCAACACGTGGTTCACGCTTTACATTCATGTTAATAAACTAACCCTTTCAGCAATATAATCTAACTTTGCTTTCGCAACTTTTTCTTCATCTTTAACTAAAAATCCATGTTTTGCTAACACTTTGGATAAATATGGCTTAGGACATCTCGCAACCTCACCGTATTGTTTATCTATGTGAATATGTTTACTTTCACTTAAATATTTTTTAAACCATTTACGTATCTTTTCACCTTCATTATCTGCGTCTGCAAGAATATAGACTTGCTTATCATATAATGATTCGATCATCTCATCTAACTTATCAACACTCATTGTGCCGTTAGTACAAATGATTTCGATTGGCTGATCAATAACTTGCTTTACCCGTTTTTTGTCTGATTTTCCTTCGACAATAATAACTTGGTTTAGTATCGTCATGACATCCACCCTCTAATGTGATAGTAAATTCATTTATATTTAGTTCTACACCCTATTTAGCTAGCATAAACATTCATAATCGTTTCTTACATTATCTTATTATTGAACCTTTCATTTGTCATCTTATACGTTCTATAGCAATCCAAATAACTTGTAGCCACTTTTTAAATAAATACATCAAAATAAATGGATTGTTTTGAATAATAAATAATAATTTTTTCTGAATTTGGGTAAAATAAAAACTCCATGATAAGAGATATCGTGGAGTTTAATCGCAATGTTATTCACCAATCATTTCTGAATATTGATCAGCTGACATTAATTCGTCTAATTGACTTTCATCATTTAATTCGACTTTAACCATCCATGCTTTTTCGTATGGTGATTCATTAACAAATTCAGGACTATCTTCTAATTCATCATTTGTTTCTACAACTTTACCTGAAACAGGTGCATAAAGTTCAGAAACTGTTTTAACTGATTCAACACTACCGAAAGATTCGCCCTCCTCGATATCATCATCAGTTTCAGGTAATTCAACGAATACGATATCTCCTAATTCACTTTGTGCATATTCAGTAATACCAATAGTTACTGTATTTCCTTCAATTTTTACCCATTCGTGTTCTTTAGAATATTTTAATTCACTTGGTACTGCCACGAGAATCCCCTCCTAAATGTTTTTACATATTAATGATGCCATATGAAAGGCTTACAATCAACTATTTAATCGCTTTTATAAGGCAACTCGTATTTTTTATCGCAGTAAATAAAACAATCTCAATAAATGTTCATCTATTTTTTAAATAGCATAAAATTATATTTTAAGAATAATATGTGTTTATATCCAAGTTGCTTTATATTGATCTTCTTTAAAGCCTACAGTTGCTTTGTTCCCTAATACAGCTAAGGGTCTTTTTACTAACATACCGTTAGAAGATAATAAATCTAATTTTTCCTCATCAGATAGATCTTTAAGTTTATCTTTAAGACCTAATTCTCGATATTTGGCACCGTGTGTATTAAAAAGTTTGTTGATATCAATGCCAGTAGCATCAATAATTTCTTTAAACTCTTTTTTAGTAGGTGTATGCTGCACAATATCAATGGGTTCATAACTGACCCCATATTCTTGTAAAAATTTGGCAGCTTTTTTACAAGTCGTACAATTAGGATACTGGTAAAATTTTATCATTATTCTGTACCTCCTATGTATAGTTAACACTAATATAACAAAATTATGACAAAAACGCTCTAATTATTAAGCTGATTTTTTTAATAACAGGAAATTGTCCGTTATAATGTTATTATTAATATCTTTATAAAGGAGCATAATTATGGAACCAATTAGTACTAACGACCAATTTAAAACTACGATACAAAGTGACAACCCAGTCATTGTTAAATTCGAAGCGGGATGGTGCCCGGATTGTAGAGCAATGGACATGTGGATTGATCCAATTGTAGAAAAATACAACAATTATAACTGGTATACAGTAAACCGTGATGAATTAGAAGATGCTGCTGCAGATAACGATGTTATGGGCATCCCTAGCCTTTTAGTTTTCAAAAATGGGGAAAAATTAGCGCACTTACATTCAGCTAATGCTAAATCGCCAGAACAAGTTGAATCATTCTTAGCTGAAACTTTTGAATAAGCAATGATTTAAGGCGATGTCAGATTTAGATTCCCATCAATTAATAGATTAAACTTATCATTTAAGATAAGTAACTAAATACTTAACGCTAGCACCGTAAACTCGATATTGTTTTAGTCATACTTAATAGGACAGCATAAATTAGCAACTTCTACTTTATGTTGTCTTATTTTTTGTATAAAAATAAAGGAGCAGAACAGAAACCAAGTTTTTCTGTCTGCCCCGTGGTAAACACATAGTTTATTGATTAGTCAGTTTAAAATGTTTCAATGGTTTGGCTCTGTTGACGTTCTCTATGTGGCATTTTTTCTAAATCTTTAAGATCAGTTAAATATAATAGACCTACCAATTGCTCATCATCTTGTACACCGAAAATGCTGCGTATTTCAGGATTGAATATATATGCTGGTGTCTTCCAGCAAGTGCCTATGCCAGCTTCATATAGTAATAACATTAGGTTTTGTGCAAATGCACCAAAAGCCATATGGTTCTCTAAATTTTCTTTTTGTCTTGGGTCTTCTTTCACGATTAAAGCAAGCATTCCACCGAGATTTGTTGCCACTTTATAATGGTCTTCTTGCTTTTTCTTTATATTGGGGAAAGCAATCTCAGTTAATTGTTTACTCATATCTCCCAATCTATTTTTAGCGATATGAACCACTCTCCATGGTGCTCTCAAACCATGATTTGGTGCATCTGTAGCACGTTGTATTGCTTCATATAGAGCATGATCATCTATATTCATATCTCTTCTAAATGCTTTTATACTTCTACGTTGTGCTATAGCATCTTGTAGTTCCATCTGATATCGTCCTTTCATTATTGATAACTATTTTCAATTATAATCTACGAACGATTCGTTTTCAAACTACTCGTACATTTTTAATTGACACTTCAACGTTTCAACATGAATTTGTCCAGGCGCTTTTGGTTGGTCTAAACAACCATATGACACCGCGCCACCAAATAAGCCTTGCGCTGTTCTTGATATCATACCTAATTTGGACATTGCAATGCCGATGACTTGTTGTGGCACTGAGTCTACTGTTTCCGATAAAGTTGACAACAGGTTCAACACATCTTGCTTGCCATGTGGCATAACCGCTACTTTTAAATAATCTGGATTCATTTGATGCATTTTATAATACAAATGTTTTAGTGATTCCAATGAAGGTGTTTTTTGAAAATCGTGATAAGACAATATACTTTCAACGTCATTTTTACGCGCCAAATCGATTAAGTTACGCATATATTGAAGTTTTTGATTTTTTTCAAATTCAACATCTATCATATCCACATGGTCTAAAATTATAATTTCTTTTAATAATGCTACATACGCATCTAATGATAAATCTCCTTTGCCTCCTTGTGATTGTTTACGATAAGTAACTAGGATTTTTTTATTTAAATTTAAATTATATAATTTATCTATAACTTTAGCTATCTGTTTTACGTTTGGTGTAAGCCATTGATCAATTCTCACTTCTATAATATCGAAAGATGCTTGATATTTAATTAAATCATTGATGATACATTGTGGTATATCATTTTCAGGTTCTATTGTTACCGCAATTTTGACTTCAGACATTTAAAAACTTCCTTTTTTAGTGATAATTAAAATTATTGTATAACAATACTCAGTAGTAACACAATCTTAAGCATGGTTCGTTTAAATAAATCACACAAATCATTTTGATTTATATATGATTTAAATTTTATTTTACGGGTATAACCTATATAGAAGTAATTTAGGAGGTAATATAATGGCAGTAAACTATGAAACAAAAGCAACTAATACAGGTGGCCGTAACGGTCACGTTCAAACAGATGATAAAGCAATTGATGTAGCAGTTATTCCTCCAGCACAAGCTGATGCTGAAAAAGGAACAAACCCTGAACAGTTATTCGCAGCAGGTTATGCGTCATGCTTTAATGGGGCATTTGATTTAATTCTCAAACAAAATAAGGTGAGAGATGCTGAACCTGAAGTCACTTTAACAGTTCGTTTAGAAGACGATCCAAATGCAGAAAGCCCTCAATTAAGCGTATCTATTGATGCGAAAGTCAAAAACGTATTATCTCAAGAAGATGCTGAAAAATACTTACAGGATGCACATGAATTCTGTCCATACTCAAAAGCAACTCGTGGCAACATTGACGTAGATTTAAACGTACAAGTTGTTGAATAAAAATAATTATATCCCCCAAATTCTGTTGAGAATTTGGGGGTTTTTATTTATTTAAGATTGCAAAATGCTTAAGTCATGATGTCTTTTGAATTCTTCGCTTTCTAATTTACAAATCGTCTTCATCTTTATAATTAATACAAATATAGATCATCAATACAACAAAAGAAATCAGGATAAGCAATACTAGAGAAACAATAATAGTTATTAAAGCCCCCACTTACCATGCCTCCACTCAAAATGTATAACTCACTATATTATACCATATTTATCATATGCATTTCTTTTTATTAAAAATAAAATTAATTACAATTATATTCTTAATGATCATACATTTTTTAGTTTATAAATTAAAAATGAAGTAATATCTTAGAAAAATATTAAATATAGTGTTGCTCAATTATTCTTTTTCCCTTAATATTATATTTAATATAGCAGGAAAATTTATAAAAAAAGTATACTTTTTAGGAGGCTTTCAATGTCAAACATACGTTATTTATCAATCGATGACTTAGTAGACTATAAAAAATTATTATTACATGGCATTCATGAAGACCTCGATGTATTTGCTTGGAAATTGCAAAATGAGCGGTGCTTAGCTGAGCTAAATATAGAAAAATTACTTACTTCTGACCCAAACGATAAAGTGGTCATTGGTGCTTTCCAAGAAAGCATATTAATTGGCTCTGTCACACTTATATTTAACCAAACTTATAGTTTGGCACATAAAGCAGTTATTGAAAATATGTGTGTAATGGGTGATAGTCATGCATTCAGAGAACAAATTGCTAATCAATTAATGAAATACGTTTTCCAAATTTGTAATGATAAAAATATTGAAATTTTAATGACTTCTCTTATTTCTAACAATATTAGTGGAAAAGTATTTTTAAGTAACTTGAATTTTGAAGTGCTTGCTCTTGAAAAGTATGCTAGAAAATATGGTGAAGATTACGTCGATGAGCATTGGTTAAGTTATTATTTCAACGGTGAAGAGATGAGATTGTTTGATTAAAACTATACTTAATTCTTCTGGTTGTTACAGTTATGATTGCCTCTCTTTTTGTATCATTTATTTAATTAGTAACAGTAAATATAAGTCTGTAGTTAAAAATCACTTGCAATTAAATTGCTAAGCAAATATTATTTTATTAAGTTATTTTTTATCACATTGTGCTTATAAAAGTTTATCTTAGAGAGGGCTGAACAATTTGAAATATACTACAACTTTATTATCTCTGTTCTTGTCATTAGTTACATTACTGACTCCATTATTAGCCGTTAATAAAGTTTTAGAAGGAGAATTACAATTATTAGCTGCTATCCTATTCATTTTAGGTGTGTTTTTAATTAATTTATACGCATGTTTACGTGGCGACCGTATTGCTAATATCTTTGCTATGTTGGTAACTTTATTTTCTTTTGTGCTATTAAGTTATCCATATTGGAAAGTATACGTATTCAATTTTTTCTCATGAAAAATCTAATGATACATAGCGACTTTAGACCAAAAAACAGTTAATTACTATATATTTTAGTAATTAGCTGTTTTTAGTTTTACAAAATTTTAAAATGTAAAAAGTAAGTTAATTACAAAAGGGGGTTAAAAATCAAAGATATAGAAAATGTTATATCTTATGCAATTACAGTTGTTTTTTATGGGTTTATGCACTGAAATCATGATTGCTGTCAATTCCTTTGAGTCGCTTATTAATACGACAATATTTTTCAGATTTACCGTTTTATTTTATTTGGAGTTGGGTAAAACTTACCGTTGGATTTACAATGTTAAGGAGTGTTTTTATGAATCAGCTCAATGAGTGTAAATATATTAATCCTTCAAAAATTTCTCTTGATTGGGAGTGTTTTGTACTCAGTAAAAGTGATATGGAATTGGACGGATTGCCTACCGAATTGATTAATACATGGATGGCACAAAATATTATAAAGCCTTTTTCTATAAGGCATAATGAAGTCAACTTTCGCACTGAAGATATTAAATGGGCTTTAGAAATTCAAAATTGGTACTATGAATAACTGATATAAACTTAATTAACATCTAAATTATTATGATATAAACTTAATGCTCTTTTAGCAGATGTCATAACTTCATTATATGTGTAATTCATTTTGAAGTATGCATATATTTCATGGTAACTCGTTGCATGTTTTGGGAAGTGCTTATCTCTGTTTATAAAATGGGCAAGTTGACCGAGCGGCGTATCATCATTTACAAAGTCAATTATAAAATCATAGAATGTCATCAGCATAACCTCGATTACCTATATTTTAATCGTTACATGTTGTACCATTTTGTGTCTTTTTACCATCATATCAAATAATAATTATTTGTCTATTACATTACATTTTAAATTTTAAAATTAGTCAAATTAATTATTGTTCTCAGGGTATTTGATTTAAATTGTAAATATTGCAAAATTTATGAAATGTACTGTCGAAATAAAAATGGATTTAATAATTATAAGTTTTAACTTTATTAAGCACATTATACTTTCAAAGCTAAAAACAGGTTGAGATACATTAATATCTCAACCTGTTTTTAATTTGGTAATGGCCCACCAGCAAAAAGTAATTGCATTATATTTTCAAATAACTACTTTTTCATTCATCACCTTTTAAAGTATTATCTCTCAATTTATCGCATTAGTGGCTACTTATAAATGAATGAGTGTTAACCCGTGTTATCTCATTCCCTATTCGCTATCACAAAAAAGAGAGCCTATTGGACCTCAAATTGTTGTAAAAAATAAGTTCTAAACACACTGGGACAGTATAACTTAACCAAAAACTAAGATTTTATCCTGTTCCTATCTTTAGCTATTATTTTTTATACTAAAACGTTACCATTTTGATCTGCAGGTTTAAATAAAGTAATAACCGCACCAATAATTGCTAAAATTTGTGGGATGCCTGTCCAACAAAATACAAGGAATAAAAGACCCATTCCAGTTTTTCTCGCATAAAATTTGTGGATTCCAAAACTACCTAAAAACACTGCTAAAACAATATAAATCACTTTATTCACTTCATTCATAGCATGTATCTCCTTACATATTTGATTTTATTTCATTATACATCGATACAGTGATAAAAATCTAAAATTTTAATACATATTATTTTCATTATGTCTTAAAAAAGGCACTGCTTTTAAAAGTAATCACTTACTATATTTTAACATTTCTTATTTTATACCAAAATTGCTACAAATTACTATATTTCACTTCAAAAAAGGATTTTTCAACTTTCAATAATTCAGTATACTCTTCTGGCATAATTTCGTCACTTAGTTCAATTAATTTATTCAAAATAATTCCAATAAACTTGCCATTTTGTTCTTTATCGCTAAAATATGTTTTAGCTTTTTCAATCATTGGATTTTCTTCTAATAATATGAGTGCCCTTCCATATGCTTTATCTTTTTTTCCACGCTGGAACGCCGATTCCAAATAATTAATAATTTCATCTAATGTGTTAAATGATTCAAATGCTGTTTTGATATGCGCATCTAATTTACTCGCAATTTCTTTTAATCTTTTATCTTCTTGTTCAATCTTGGGCATTAAGTCATTTCTTACTTCTTTTTTTAAATTTATTATCAATTGTTCTGTTTCTTGAAAATCTGTGCGCTTACTTGCTTTCAAATTGTTGACCGCTTTTTTGGCATTTTCAAAATCTTCTGTTATATTGCTCATAAAAATTCCCCCATTTGTATTCTATCTATAATGTAACTAATAGTCTTTTTCCTTAAATAAATATTTAAAACAAAAGCATAAAGAAAAATTACACTATGGCATATCATTAATAAATGATAAGATAAAATTAATATTAATCTAATTAACTCATCTGTTAATTTTCAAAATATTATTTGAACAACTTATATCCTAGCGTAAAATTAAAACGATAAAGGAGGTGCAGCACTTTGAGTCTACATTTCATGATAATATTTTGGCTCTCATTATTCTTTTTAATTGCTGGCATTATTTCTCTAGTTATTTATAAAGTAAGAGGGACTCAAGAAACAAAAGAATCCCTGCTTGGATTAACTGTTATCTTAATTATTTTTGGTGTTGTTGGTGTACTATTTTCTATTATTTTTAGTTAAAAATTATGCTACTAGCACATAAACTGGCAGCTTAACTTCAAATACGAGTCAAACAGTAGATGACTGAATTGAAAATGCAATCAAACAAGCCTTTTCCAATCCTAATCATCGTCACTTAAGTTTGTTAAATACGTTGAGTTTTTCAATTATCTTTTTAAATTTTTGCAAAAATTTAAAATAACGCTTAATTTTTTTTAAAATAGCAGTATATTTAGTTTGTAATAAAATGGTAAATTGCCAACAAAATGATAATCAAAATAAAAAAGTAGATAAAACGTTTTACTGCTCTTATTTTTTCATGACGTACTTCATCTTTAGAATGATTGATATTTTCATGTAATCGCGTATTTATAAATAAAAATGGCATTGTTGCTAAAAAAGCAAAAATTAATGCTAAAATGATAGATAATATAATATTCATTTTCCCACCTCAAATTTTGAATATGCTTACAACACTTATTCCCTTTCATATGCAATTAATTCAAAAATTTAGTTTAGAAGTGTAGTTTCAAAATTTATAGACTTCACTAAAGTTTTAATGAATTGAGCCAGATCTGTACACTATTAATTTGACGCTAACAAAGGAGTGATTATTATGAAACTCACTTATTTACCGAAATGGCAACTAATAAATCAAAGTCAAAAACAATTTATGATTCAAGAAGATACAAAATCAATTTCCCTAGTAAGCCCTATTAATGAATATGCAATGGGTATTTTGAGCCAGGTTTTCTTCACTATAGAAAACGGTGTTGTTGTAAATATTAATATTGAAAATAATAGTAATGAGCTTAAAATAGAAGTTGATGAAGAAGCCTTAACTATTTATATCATTGATTTTTAATTCAATTTATTCACATTGATTATAGGTATTTAATTCATTTAGTTAAATTCCGGGTATTATCATTATATAATCAAAGTTCTGGTATTTTTTCATGAACTTTAAATTCATATAGGTGAGTGATTATTATGAAGTTTTTTAAAAATTTATTATTAATTGTATCTGGCGTTTTAGTCATTCGTGCATTGCTTTTAAGTATCGATAGTACAAACGAAGAGAAAATAGAGAATAAAGTGAGCGTTCAAGATAAAAAAAGAACATAGTTTTTTTAATCATTTTCTTATAATTCAAAATGATTCAAAGATAGTAGACATCTGATATGTAAACGTAAAATTCCACTTCTTAAGAACTATTTTTAAAAGTGTTACTTCTTAATTTATTGAGTTAGTAATACGTATAAACGGGCTTAAGCCTTTATATTTTCCCTAGCTACCCTTACCTGGGCAGAACAATGGAATCATTTGATAAAATATGATTTCAGTTCTGCTCTTTTTATATAATTTTTCAAATTTTATTATTATTAAATACTAATACAATACATAGTTTATAGAGAGGTCACTATGCAACACATCAAATCATTTATTGAAAATTATCAAATATATATATATTTTACAGCGGTTATAGGCGGTGTACTCACTGGTTTAATTTCATATTCCTTTGCTAACTTTTTAGAATCTATTGTTTCCGTGTGTATAGGCATACTCATGTTTAGTATGTTTTCTCAAATTCCATTTTTCAAAATTAAACAAAACTTTTTAAATGTAAGGTTTATAATTGCGTTATTAATTTCAAATTTCATTGTTATCCCGTTATTTGTTTTTTATTTAGTACAATTATTTAATATCTCAAATATTCCCGTCATTATCGGATTATATCTTGTACTTTTAACACCCTGTATTGATTACGTTATCGTTTTTACTGCTTTAGGTAAAGGAAATGAGCACTTTATGCTATTTGCCACACCACTTCTGTTTATATTTCAAATTTTATTATTACCTATATATTTCACTTTATTTTTAGATATAGATATTTTTTCACATATGACCATTGTTCCATTTATAAAAGCATTTTCTATGTTTATCATATTGCCTTTGATATTCGCGCTGTTATTACAATTTTTTAGCAGCAAATCTAAAATTAGCAATCAAATATTACAATTAACAGCTTGGCTTCCTGAAATATTCATGTCATTCGTTCTATTTTCTGTAGTAGGATCACAAATAAATAAAATAATTCATAACTTAGATATTGTATTAATAGTAGTACCGATTTATATTTGCTTTTTGATCATTTCTCCTTTTATAGGCGCTCTTTGTGGCAAACTATTTAAATTAGAAGCTGAAGCAAAAAGAACATTAGCATTTAGTTCAAGTACGAGGAACGCACTGGTCGTTCTACCTTTAGCTTTAGCTTTACCAAAAGACTGGGTAACAATTACTACAACAGTTGTTATTACACAAACATTATGTGAATTATTGGGAGAAATTATTTTCATAAAAGCGATACCTAAATTGATTAGATAATACTTTTAACTATTTAAAAGAAGCTAATTATTATCCATTTCACTTTAAATATATTAAAATAATGCTTAATTAACATTTTACACTTTAGTTAATTTGAATAACTTGCTTAATGCTATATAGCTATCTCAGGAAGAGTTGTTAGGGTAATTTAATAATGAGGTGATTAAGATGCAAATTTTGAGAAGTGTATCTGAAAATAATCGAACAACATATCACATTAAAACAGATTTAGGTTTAATTATAAAAGTGACGGCTGGCAATGATTTAACACCAAAAGAAGTAAAAAAACTGTTGATAAATGTAGCAAAAGACATGGATAACAAGCTAAAAAGTAATATTGAGTAAGTTATTTCTTTATGATTTTTGAAAAGAAAACATTTTAAGTGCGTATAAAAAGGAGCGAAAACACGAAATCATTTAATTAATTGTGATTTCTTTTTCGCTCCTTTTTATATTTATTAATTTATAACTACGATAATAAAACCAATGAATAGTACTAGCATTGATAATCTTGGTCTACTTTTACCAAATAAACCACTTAATAATACAAATGCTAAACCAACAATTAATAATTGATTATTAAATGTTGTTATTCCCATTAAGTCACCAATCATCATGATAACGCCGTATATGATAACGATGATTATTACTAAACTACATAAAATTGATAATACATTAAGCAATTTCACAATATACATCCTTTATAAAAAATTATTTACACTATATGCAGTATAAAACAAAAACGCCGCTTCGAAAAGCGGCGCCAATCTCAAAAATATATTCCACACTAAAGTTTGGAGGACTTTTTGTGCTTAGTATTTTATACCCCTCATTATAAATTAAAAACATAAAAAACTAAATTTTCTAAAAAAAATCGCTAAATTAATGTTTAAGGTTTACAGTGTATTAATTTACATATGATTAAGCAAAATAATCAAATAAATTTAATCTTACCATTGGAAAAGAATTAAATAAAAAGTTATCCTATAGTTAAAGTATTAATAACTACAGTTATAAAATGCGACTTTATTCTTCTTTAAAAATAATATTTCTACGCATGTATTATTTTATATAATAGAAAACTTGTTTTTATAAAAAAAAGGGTGATGAGATGAAAATATTGCGTAAAGTTTATAAGGATGAAGAACCTATTTATCATGTCAAAACTGACAAGGGTTCTGTAATTAGAATTAAAGGGTCTGACGAGTTAACGGATGCTGAAACTCAAGAACTATTAACTCTAGTTGCTCAAGATATTGATAAAATGAAAAAATAAATAACCTTCCGTTTATATAATTAGGATGACTATTCAATAAGGGGTTAAATAGTATCAAATTCTTTTTAATTTATCGATTTTAGTAACACAGGCCAATATCATCCATAATATTGAAATATATAAATATTAAAAATATTAGCCAGTTGTTTTATAAAAGTTGAAGTGCAAACTGTCTCAATATGAAATATGTTGTTTGCATTCATCGATTAGACTCAAATTGTTTATATTCAATTTCACAGAACCAATTTTACATTTATAACGAAGTTGTTCTTATTTATGCAAGGGCTTAAGCTCTTGCATTTTTAATTAGGATTAATACTGGATAGCAAAAGATTATTTTAGAAAAAAGCATTTTTGCCCTCGCTTATACCATTGTTATTTCTAAATGTACATCATAAACTCAATATGCGGGATACCATCTTCCATATATGTTTTTGAATTTGCTTGAAACCCAAAGGATTCATAAAATGTTTTCAAATGAGCTTGTCCTGATATTTTTAAAAATTTATGGTGGTATTGTTTTTTTATAATGTCAATCGTACATTGTACAATTTCGCGACCATAACCTTTTTTTCTATAATTTTGAGTTACTAGCACCCTACCAAAACTAATACCATTTTCAGAAGTGACAATGCGGGTATATGCTATAATATTGTTTTCATCATATAATATAACATGTTGAGCATTTCTATCTTTATCGTCTATTTCTTGATAAATACATTTTTGCTCTACAACAAAAATTTTCACTCTTTCTTTTAATATTTCTAATAATTTAATATTCGATAGTTCCTCAGTATACTTTACTTCTAACCTCACCTTACTCATTCCTTTGATTTAATATGTAAAAAGAGACCCAAAATATACTTAATATCTTGGGCATGGATATCATATTGACAGTAGATGACTGGAATATAAATTTTATTGAGTTAGCGGCATTTGTGTATGAGCCTTAACTCTTGTATTCCTTCTTTCTAGTTTGCAAGATTTATAGATAACCCAATGCATATATAGTACGCTTCACCTAGCCTCTTTTTCTAGTCATGTTTACCGCGTCAGATACCGAAATCATAAAAAATATAATTTCTTTCTCATTCTCTTATCTTACGTTTAGTAAAGTTGTAATTCACATTTAAGTTATTGCTCGATTAATTGAATTAAATTGCCACATGTATCTTCAATGACTGCCAGTTTAATCTCTTCAACTTCTTTTGGCTTTGTTTTAAATTTAACATTTAAATTGGATAATGATTGATAAGACTGTTCTAAATTGGAAACGCCAAACATAGTCACTGGGATACCCGAATTAAACAAATCATTTTGATATGTTTTAGCTATCGGATTATCATTGGGTTCTAAGACAATTTCAACTGGATTGTCAGAATTATTTTCTTTTACTGTTAACCATCTAAACCCTCCACCTATATCTATATCATGCACAAGTTCAAATCCTAACTTCTCTGTATAAAATCGTTTCGCTTTTTCTTGATTATCTACAAAAATACTCATTGCAATAATTTTCAATTCGTTTTTCCTCCATTTATGTTTTAGTTTCTTCTAATATCTATACCCTCATATTATACTTTTCATTATAAATAATTAAATGACAGTTAGTGTTTTATTCAAAACACTAATATTGTCCAAAACTTTAATTATTATATATTAAAAATTAGTGATAACTTAATTTGAAGATATAGATTATCTGTACTAAAATATTAATTGTAAGTTATTTATAGAAATTTTAGGAGGGAATTGGGTTTGAAAACTTTAACTGAGCTTCGTGAAAAAAAACAGTTAAGTTTGTCTAAATTAGCAATTAATTTAAACAAAAACTATGAGAAAGACTACAGAATTTGCCAAATTTGGGATTGGGAACATGATTACAGAGTACCTTCAGAAAAAGATACGAAAATTTTAGCCGACTATTTCCAAGTACCTAAAAAAACCTTTAATTCATAATTATATGAATTTATCTGATAATTAAATTCATATAATTATGAATTAGATAAACTGAAATAGAAACGTATTTTTAAAATTAAAGAGAACGGGACAAATTCTATTTTTTTAAATCAGACACTGTAGTTCTGTATTATCAATAGTAACTGAAATCGAAAATTTTTAACGTAATCTAATTTTCAATTTACACAGCTATTGCTAACATTATATAAAAATAACCTGGGCCATTGAATTATGGTTCAGGTTATTTTTAAATGATGGTTGTTATTTTTTAAAAACAATTGTTATAAAATAGTCTACGCCTTCAACGGTGTTTGTAACGGAAGGAGTAACTGATACAAGTTCCCAATGTTGCTTGTCATTAATTTCTTGCAAAAATACATTCACACGATCATCAAACGCTTCAAAACTCTCTTCATATTGCATATGCAATGTTTTAATCATCATACAAATTCCTCCTTCCGTTAATGTGACCTAATTAATCTTTTTTATTGTAAAACCTTAAAAAGCTCAAAACAAATATTTTTTAATTGAATATGACTTAATAAACAATATTATTGTAAATATACCTTAAAAATTTTAATACCTCTGTATTTCTCTATTTAACCAATCTACAATTTCCCTAAAAATGCTCTCATTATAACTAGATTCATTAAAAATCTCGTGCTGCAAATCATCATATATGTGTATCGATTTATGTTCAGATCCGATTTCATCAAATAATTGAATTGAATCTTTATAACTCACTAAACCGTCTTCTTTACCATGTAAAATCAGTATAGGATCAACAAATTGTTGTGCGTTATTTTTTAAGTATTCTACGCCTTCTATCAATGTGATTAATAACCCATTTGATATCTGTTTCGCATTTAAGTCATCTAAGGCATATTTTTTAACGATTGTCTCATCTGAACAAAGACCATCACTTAGAACATTCTCAATATAACTATGCATATCAGCACTTTTATCTATTTTGCCAAATGTTTCTTTATTATATCTTGTTAAAGCGCCAGAAGTTACGATACCATCAACTTTACCCGGATACTGTGTTCCAAATAAAGTGACTGTATAGCCTCCCATACTATGTCCAATCAAATATAACTCACCGTCAAATTGAGACTTAACTTTATTAATAATTGCTGTTAAATCATCAACTATTTCATTAGCAGTGCTATAAAAGGTTTGTTGCCCTTCTGAACGACCCTGACCCCTTTGGTCATATCGAATGACATTAAAGCCATTATGATTTAAATAATTCGTCAACTCATCATAACGATCCAAATGCTCTGCCACCCCATGAACAATAATGATATTCCCCTTGGCACTGTTAACCTCATTTACTTTTGTATAAAGATTCGTACCATCTTTTGATGCTATATATTTTATATAGTTCAAATCTTTCACCTCATTTTTTTATTGTTGATCTATTTTATTTACACAAATAACCATAACAAACAATTGATAAACATTTATTAAGGATGAAATCATGATTATAAAGACCCACCGTATATTTATATAAATAAACGTTTTATAAACACACATTTTGAGTTAATAACTTTCTCTTAAGTATATTAAACGTAATTTTTACATAAAGACAAATATATAGATGTTTTAACTTTGGACCATCTATAAACTAATAACGTAATGGATTTTATAATTTTCACTTTTCCTTCAACCTTTTATCAACTTTTAAATCTCAGTTAATGATATGCTTATATTGGAGCGTGATATTGATGGCAAAGTATATTTTGTCCTATAATTTAAATTCCATTTCGTATGGTTATGAAAAATTACCTGCAAAATTAAATAGTGTCGGTAAATCATTGTATATTTATAGAGGGCTTTGGCTCTTAAAAAGTGATTTAGATCAAGCCACTATTTACGAAAGTATTAAAAGTTCATTCAATTCAAATGATGATTTTTTAATATTTGAAATTGACCAAAGCCCTTTAGGGACTTTAAGTGAACAAAAATATGATGAAATATTAAATTTACTTAATGATTAAACACATTCTATAATTTGAGTGTGTTTTTTTATATATTATTTAAGTTAATTTTCAAAATGTGTTATACTTTTTAATACTTAAAAGATTTATGTATAGTGCAATTAGATAAATGGTCGGTTTTTCATTTTTATTTTCAATTTCATAATTTAAAACAATGACCATTGTTAAGGGGATACTTATGAAAATTATTAATTTGGAGATTAGCAACTATAATATAACTTATACTGTCGAAACTAAAAAAGGTAATGTTTTTACACATGCGCTACCTAAAGATGTCACTACGTATAACGTTCAGCGTTATTTAAATTTATTATGTAATAACATAGATAAATCAAAATATAGTGCCAAAATAGCAAGAGATTTTAACTGAATTTTGATTAATCATACCAAATAACTATTATACTCCACACGCATTCTAGCAAATGTTGATTCTATTTCATTCGCTAGAATTTTTATATACCTGCCTTTTCATAAAATACTCAAATCAATTATACTTACTTACGCGTCTTATAAAATTATTACTAGAATACGTCTTGTTCTGTAAATTTTCTGAAATCTTTCTTTCTACTTCTTATAAAATTATGATATATTAACATTATTTATATTATTTAAAAGGGGTGGAAATTTGAAATTTTCAAATAACAAAGGAAAAGAAACAAACAAAAACAGAAAAAAGCTTGGTATGCCGCATATTTACGTTATTTTATTTATATTTGGCGTATTAGCAACAATATCAACCTATCTTATTCCATCAGGCGAATTTGATCGAATTAAAGGACCTGAGGGTAGAGAAATGGTAGATGCTGATTCATTTCATTATATAACAGCTGCGCCAGTTAATATCGTGGATTTTATTTCAATTATTCCCAGAGGTTTGATTGAAGCTGGGGAAATTGTATTCTTTACATTAATTATTGGTGGTATGTTTATGGTATTAAGACGTACCGGTATTATTGAAATTGGTGTTGATAAACTGGCACGTCGATTTTTGAACCACAGTATTTTTATTATTCCAGTACTTACTACTGTATTTGCAATTATCGCTACTTTGATTGGAACGGCTGAGCTTTCACTCGTATACATACCAGTTATCATTCCTTTAATCATCGCGTTAGGTTATGACTCAATTACTGCTACTGCTATCGCATTATGTGGGACCGTTGTCGGTTTCACAGTAGGAGTATTAAATCCAATTAATACTGGACTAGCTCAAAAATTATCAGGTATTCCTGTTTTCTCAGGCATTGGACTACGTCTAATTATATTTATAATTGTACTGTTCGTTACGATTTTATTTATTATGCGTTATGCTAAAAAGGTAAAACAAACGCCCGATATGAGTTTAGTTTACCAAGAAGATACAGAAAAAAGACAAACTTATAAAGACATTACTAAACAAAAACCATTAGTTGCTTCCAAACGTCAAAAAGCGGGCATCGCTGTCGTATTAGCCTTTTTTGTTATACTTGTGTATGGAGTGACAACGCAAGGTTGGTTTATGGTTGAAATGTCCGGATTATTTATCATTATGGGTATCGTCGTTGGTTTAATTACGGGGTTAAATACACGTGATATTTGCGAAGCATTCAATGATGGTTTCAAAGACGTTTTAATGGGCGCAATCATCGTTGGACTAGCGCGTTCGATCGCAGTGGTGCTTGAAGATGGCAAAATCATGGATAGTATTGTTCATGGATTAGGATCAGTTATTGATGGTGCAACGCCAACTGTTGCAGTAATCGGTATGTACATCGTTCAAGTGTTAATTAACTTCATCATATCTTCAGGAAGCGGACAAGCACTAGTCACTATGCCTATTATGGCTCCATTAGCAGATATGTTAGGTGTTACTAGACAAACAGCAGTCTTAGCTTTCCAACTGGGTGATGGTTTCACTCATGTATTCTACCCGACAAGTGGTTATTTCATGGCTGCATTAGCAATTGGCGGTGTTTCATACACTAAATGGATTAGATTCTTTTTCCCTCTTTTTATTATATGGGGGCTTATATCAATCATTTCACTAATCGTAGCACAGTTAATTGGCTGGTCATAAAAGTTAAATCCAAATATATCAAAAAAGCTATAAAAAACCTATCATGATAGGTTTTTCATAGCTTTTTTATCGTTATATAGAGCAACATTTTTTTAAGCAATTAGAGATTCATCTCGATTTTTGCATCGTAGTTTGATATAAATGTATTTTCATCTTAATTATTAAATGTTTGAGGACCTATTCAAAATGATAGTATTGATATACTTTCTTTATAGTAGTCACATAAAAAAGAAAATTTTAAAAGAAGACGTTTTATAGCTGAAAATTAGAAAACCATTATAAAGCCCATTAGATTTTTGTTTTCGCCCAACTTTTTATATAGCTTTTATTTAACGGATTTTGAACTAATATCGTTAGATAGTAACATATTCTTTACTTAAAAACAGCTCGTTATTTAATCGTGTTTCCGCCATCAATAACAATTGTTTCACCAGTAATAAAATCCGTTGCATCACTAGCTAAAAATAAAGCAATTGCAGCGACTTCTTCTGGCTCTCCAAAGCGTCCTAAAGGAATACCCGCTAAAGCATCTTCCCTTGCTTTACCTACCCATGCTTTATCTGATAGTTCAGTAGCAACTATCGTTGGAGCGATAGCATTTACTTTTATATCGTATTTAGCCCATTCAAATGCTAAACTTTTTGTCATGTTTGTAATACCTGCTTTAGTGACGCCGTAAGCAGTATGTCGATCTAACGCAATAATTGCATTTTGACTTGCCATATTTATAATTTTCCCGCCGTCTCCTTGTTTTATAAAAACATTTCCGACTTTTTGAGCCATTTTAAATGAAGCTGTTAAATTCAAATCTATTTGTTTTTGCCAAATATCATCTGGCATGTTTTCAGCATAATCTAACAATGCTACACCTGCAGAATTGACTAAAATATCTATTCTTTTAAATCTCTTAATAATTTGCGATATAGCACTATCAATATCTACTTCTTTTGTAATATCGCATTGTATACCTAAGATGTTATCGCTATTCAGTTTTTGGACATCTTTTTTGATATCTAAAACTGCTACTACTGCTCCTTTTTCTATGTAAAAATCAGTAATGGCTTTACCTATACCACTATTTCCACCAGTCACAACAGCGACTTTACCTGGGATATTAAAATTTTTATCAAACCCTTTAAATTTTTTCATATTTCTGTTACCCCTTTCTTATCTAAATTATACGATTGTTATATAGCGCTTTCAAAATCATTGTATAATTTATTGTTTCAAGTTCAAAATAATATAACTGAAGTATATTGCATAAATTTAATATAATTAATGTATTACAATAATTATAGAATATAAATGTTGAGTATTTTTTATGAAAAAGCTTTTTGCCTTCTTAGCCAATTTTCTTAATATTAACAGTTTGCCGTAATGATGTAGAGGAAGATAGTAACTCAGATAATAATTCAAATAAAAAGTACACGCTCGAAAAGATAATTTAAAAGAAAGTAAAACGAATAAAAACCAAAATGATGAAAATAACGTTGTAGAGGAAGATAGTAACATAACAGCGCCTTATCATCAGCTGAACTCTAGACTAAAAATGCCAGCGACGTAGGTTATTATGATGGGGACGATGCTGAAGAAGTTTATAATGAAACAAAACCACGAAAAGCAGATATTGAATCTAGTAAAAATAATCAATATAAAGGTAAGTTGATCTTACTTGTATTAAATATGGCTATTTGAAATTTAATATTTAGCAACAAAATATTACTTCTATCCTATATTTTAACAGATAATAATACAACTGAATTTGAGGCGCACTACTACTTTTTCAATTAATCAATATACTTTTCAAAAAAGACAGTCGTTTGATTGACTGTCTTTTTCATTAATTATTTATTCATGTTTATAATAAACCCTTTTTGCGTTTACGAAAATCTAGCTGTAAATAATCATACATTATTTTAAATAGCTTAATATATATATTAACCAAATTACAATTTTAAAAATAATGAAGATATATATAATGGTAATAATTAGAGATACTAAAAATTGTAAGATTATATTACTAACTTTAAATAGCATAATCGCTAAAAAGGCGAGAGTTATTATGATTGCAACACTCATTTTTCCACCTCTCAGAGCGATCAACTCTGATTTTCCAATAAAATATATCGATCAAAACCCACTCTATTTAATAGTTATCAAGTACATTTATAACTCTATACTATTCACTATTACAATTATTATAACACGAAACATACGTTCCGTTTCATTTATTAAATATATTATAATAATAAATTATTTCAAAATTACTTTTTATTGATAAAATTACTTCAACAAAAATAATTTGAGGTTTGATATCACTGAGTCCATCTATATAAGGTACCTTAAGTTATGTAATGATAAACAACGTAAAAATTTAATCTCTTAATACTCTCTGTTTATGATAACAGTGATGAAGCAAACAAATATGCTGGCAGTTATTCATATCATCTGTCTTACTTAGAATTTATCATCTATCCTTCATCCAATACCTTTTCCATTCGATAATTTGTAACTTGAAACCCCATTTTATTATATAAAGATACTGCTCTTTGGTTATGGCCAAACACATGTAGCCCAATACTTTGTACTTTTCTCTCTTTACAATAATTTTCTATACGCAGCATTGCCGCTTCGCCTAGCCCCTCTCCTCTAAATTTTTCATCGATATGTATATCATAAATAAAACTTTTATTATTATCTCCAGAAAAATGCAACCAACAATACCCAATATTTTCATTTGAATTAAAGATGGAAAATAAATATTCGCCATCTGTTGCTAATCCATTTGGTAGTAGATTTTCAAAAGCCTTACGAGCTCTAGCAATTGCGCCTTCTTTTTTCCAATTACCACTTTTAATATGTTCGTTAGCATACTCATATATACTGTTTTCATAAAAGTTATCATAATCCAATTGAGTCATATGCTCTAAACTTATTGTCATTTAATAATCCCCCCTTTAAATTAGGAACAGTTTAGCACAAATTATTTTACAAATACTAATGAAAAAATGAGCGAGACAGAAATCTTTTGCTTAAAAACTTCATTGTCTCGCTCCCACAAATATGCATAGAGATAAATGGGTTTTGGCGATTATTTTCTGTTGTTCTAATTTAAAACGTGTTAATGGACTCAACGGGTTTAACATCTCATTTAATAATCAATAATTTATAAATTACTTTAATTTTAATGTGATAGCATTTATAGCCACAATAATGGTACTTAGTGACATCAATACTGCTCCGACAGCAGGTGACAATATTAGTCCAATAGATGCTAATACACCAGCTGCAAGCGGCACGGCAACAATATTATAACCTGCTCCCCACCATAAATTTTGAACCATTTTTCTCATGGTGTTTTTAGAAAGTGATAAGAAGTGAATAATATCTGAAGGTGAACTTTTAACAAGAATAACGTCACCTGATTCAACAGCTACATCTGTACCTGCACCTATTGCCATACCGATGTCTGCTCTAATTAAACTAGGTGCATCGTTGATACCGTCTCCAACCATCATTATCTTATTCCCTTTATTTTGATAATCTTGAATTATTTTTTCTTTGTCTTCAGGTAATAACTGCGCATGTACATCTTTTATACCTAGCTCATTTGCTACTGTCTTCGCTACTTCACTGTTATCCCCTGTCAACATCACAGGCGTTATATTTCTTGATAACAAATCTGAAACCATTTGTTTAGAACTTTCTTTAATTTTATCTCCTTGAGCTATAATGCCTATCACTTTATCATTATGAATTAAATAACTCACTGAGTTACCTTGTTGAGCAAGTTTTTGAAATTGGTTTTCATCATATTTAAAATTATTTTTCTCCAAGTAGCTAACATTAGTTATTTGATATTTCTGATTTTCTATAGTTCCTTCTAGACCCACGCCTGGTATATTATTAACCGCTTCAGGATTAATAATATCTATATTTTTACTTTTAGCAAACTCTGTAATACCTATAGCAAGTGGATGATTTGAATTGCTTTCTAATGATGCAAATAAAGATAATACTTGATTATCACTCTTTTGTTCTAAATAACTCTCATAGTGATTAACTGAAAAGTTACCTTCTGTTAATGTACCTGTTTTATCCATCAGAATATAGTCAATATATTGCGCTAATTCTACTGATTCTCTATTTTTAATTATTAATCCATTATGTGCAGCTATAGACGTTGAACGTGCTGTTACCAATGGTATAGCTAATCCTAAAGCATGCGGACATGCAATCACTAATACGGTTACTAATCTTTCTAGTGAAAAATCAATATTATTATATATTAGCATCCATATGATAAAAGATACTACCCCAATACTTACCGCAAAATAGAATAAATAACCCGCTACTTTATCCGATAATAACTCCGCATCGGATTTATCATTTTGGGCTTGATTTACAAGTTCCATCACTTGAGATAAGTAGCCATTTTGTCCCGTTGCAGTTACTTGAACTTGTATAGTTCCTGAACCATTAATAGAACCGCCTATAACCTCATCATTTTGAGCCTTAGTAACTTTTTTAGATTCCCCTGTTACTAATGATTCATCTATAGACGTACTACCTCGAACAATCGTGCCGTCCGCTGGTATACTCTCTCCAGCTTTCACTTCTACAATATCATTCATTGCTATTTCTGATAGTTGTACTTCTTCTTTATGATCAGAATCTATGATTTTAACTGCTGTGTTAGGTAATAATTCAGCCATTTTTTTCAGTGCATTGCCTGCATTGCCAACAGCATTCATTTCTATCCAATGACCTAATAACATAATTAAAATTAATGTAGCTAATTCCCAAAAGAAATCCATGGTATGGGCAGATGCATTGCTAAAATGATTCATATAAAATGCATACAAACTGTAAATATAAGCGACTGAAATACCTAATGCGACAAGCGTCATCATACCAGGTTTTTTAGAAACAAGTTCATCTTTCGCTCCTATTAAAAAAGGCTTACCTCCATAAAAGAATAAAAATGTGGCGAGAACTAATACAATCCAATCAGATCCATTAAATGAAAATTGAAATGGTAATTTTATTCCCATCATTGGTGATAAAATAATTATCGGTATTGCGAAGAACAGTGACACAAAAAATTTACGTTTAAAATTGCCATGGTGATGCGAATGAGCGTCATGGTTATGCGCTTCATGATTTTCGTGGCTGTGTGTGTGAGATGCTTCGTGCATCTCATGATTATGAACGTTATGTGAGTCGTGATTTTTTAGGTTTGTCATTTTACAACCTCCTTGTCTTATTTATATTGTTCTCTTAACATAAACAAGCATAACATATACCCCGTCTAGGTATAATAATTTTGCTTTGTTTTTATATAAGTAAAAAACGGAACTGAAATCAAATTAATGACTTGTCTTGATTTCAGTCCCGTTTTATGAAAGATAACTATTTGTTTAACATAATTAATATTAATTTGCTTAAAAATTTATTTTCACTATGGTTTCGCTATAAGGTAGCTTACTCTGTTGGTATAACACGACATATTTTGGAGGAACTTAAAAACATATCGTACTGTGTATTTCTATGGATTATTATTAAAACCACCGTCTACTCCCATTTTTTTCATTTTAAGTGCCTCATTTTTGTTGTTCAAAGTAAAAACATGTACCTTCAATCCATTGTTATGAGCGCGTTTAACAATATTTTTTGTAACAGCTTTTTGATTAACCCCAATACCATAAGCAAAATTTGCTAACCGTTCTAATTCTGCATTAGTTAAATTTGAAATGTCTTTATCATCTATAAGTTTTATTAATGGAATATCCTCGTTTAAATTATGTATATTTTGTAAACTCATTTCTGAAAATGATTGTATAATTACCTTTCCTTTTTTTAAATTTTTATCACTTAATAAATGTTCACTCTCTAAATCTTTCATTAAAATTTCATCCATAAATGGATATATATCAGGATGTTTCGTTTCAATATAAAAATTAGTTTTATCCTTATACTCTTTTAGTATTTCAGATAATTCAGGTACTAACTCATGTTTAAATTTCGAATCAAAATGTGAACCAGCATCTAACGCTTTGATTTCTGATAGTGATAAATCATTTACCAAACCATTGCCATTCGTAGTCCTATTTACTTCTTTATCATGCATAGCAATTAATTTATTATCTTTTGTCATTTGTAAATCTAGTTCAATGTAATCCGCTTTTTGTGTAATAGCTTTATCATAAGCAGCAAACGTGTGCTCAGGAGCCGATCCACTTGCGCCTCTATGTGCAATGTTTAAATATTTTTTACTTAAAACATTATCAGAACAAGCAGATAATAATATGATACTTAATAAACTAACAAATATTAACTTTTTCAATTTTATACCTACCTAGATTTATTATATACACAATCTATTTTAGCACATTTGATTAAGTTAAATATTTTAGTTTTTTAATACAGTAATTTTTTTACTTAGATTCATGTTAAGCATTAAAAAGATAGAAAGCGAAGATTACTAAGCAACAAGTATGTGAAGTTTACATTCATATTTATACTATAAGGATCCCTCTTGAATTTAGCTAATTTAAAAAGACAACTCCTGAAATCTATATGTTTTTGTTTTAATCCTATCGATTTTATGGTTAACAGTTATTTTTGTTGAAATCTTATTGCATATAAAAACGCTTCTGAAAGGCTACAAGAGATTCTATAACAAAATTACAATCTTTATCCTTAAAATGTAAGGCTGCTTCGTGCTTTATAGGTAATCTGATTTTTAGTAAATTAACATTTTCTTTAAAATACGGTTCTATTCCACCAATTTTTTTAATATCGTAATTTAAACAATCTGGTATTGTTAAAATGTCACTTCCTATAATATATGCACAAAACAATTGGTAAAATGCATCTTCATCGATAGAATCTAAATAAAGTAACTCTTTTCTCTTATCTCTCGGGTGCTTAAATAAGTTATAAAAGAACTTAGAAATAATATTTCTATCTTTGTAATGTTTTAATGCTTTTGAACTTTCATTTGACAATAGTTTTAAATATTCATTTATGTTTTGATTTAAATCCAACTATACCACCTCTTTAAAACACTTTCTTATACATACCCTATATTTAATGTTCTAATATATTAGTTTATGTAAGTCACTCTGTCTTTAATATGAGTTACATCACGTACGATATATCATTCGTTTTTTGCGGTAAAATTTGTATTCTAAACATATATTTAATTCTGTTATTTACTGTTATTCTAATATTTAATGCTGAGGCATAAATGCCTCAGCATCATATAGCCAGATGATCTTGACAATGTTTAAATGATTACTATTCAGTAACCGAAAGCTGTTACCTTACATATCAACGTACAAATAATTTATATATATCATTAAAATGACGATTGGTTGACGCATCGCACATATTAAAATTCAGTCATGAAAAGCTAATTATAATATAATACTTCATAATGAAATGATTAATATAACAAATTAGATGTAAATACAAAAATTAATTCAATAATCTTTTCATAGTGATTAAAAATATATTGTTATGACCTCTTTAGTCCTGGTTCAGCCAACCCAATATATACTGAAAACAATAGTTTTTGGGATCAATACATGCTTTATGACTTAAAAATGGAAAAGAAAATAAATATATAGTACTTTGCTTGTATTTGTTTACAAAGTTTAAAGTCGTATCTATTAATACCGATTGATCATTTAACCCATGCACAATTAAAATTTTTGAATTGTAGCCATCTTTATGAATAGGAGAAGCTTTTTCTAAGTTAGCGTCATTTGTATTTCCAAAATATTCAACGACTGCATTATCTCCAAGCCCTTTTGATTTTGTAAATAACACATCTGTAACTGGCGCTAAAGCAATCACTCTATCTACACTGTTTTCGTTTAACAAGGCCAATTGCCCACCTACTGAATGACCTAATAAGATAATCTCATCTTTTGATTTATAATAATCCGTCTCTTTAAACGTTTTGATTGCTTGTTTAATATCTTCAAAGGGTATCGGCCATCTATGCTCGCCTCTACAATATTCAATATTAACCACATTAAACCCTTCATTTAAAAACGTTTCAACTAAAGGTTCCATTAGCTTTTTGCTAAATTTTTGTCTCCAATACCCTCCATGAATAAGTAATATCCATTGCCCATTACTATTTTCTTTTTGATATACTTCAAAAAAATTTTCTTCATGATCCGAATACATTATTTTTTCCATTTAAAAACCACCCCTATGTTCTAAATACAATACACAACATGTCTTTATTTAATTTTTTCATACCAAAACGCCTTGTAGTTTTTAATATCCATTTACCTATAACCAAATCACTGAACTTGTAAACAATTGATATAAGTGCTTTTTTAATTAAAACTTGTAGAATAATTACTATTATTTAAAAACCGCCTTATATGATTTTAATTATAAAAACTAAGCATTAATTTTTCATTTTTTAGTATCTACTTTAAAGGAAGCATATTCATTTATATCTTAAATTTTTAAATATCAGTCATGTGTTTTTTTAATGTCTAATGCAATTTGAATTTGGTTTTCTCTTTCTGTAACGGCTGAATCTATATCGCCTTCATTCACTAAATTAATTACTTTAATAGCATATCTGAGGATACTATAGCATGACCACGCATAGCTCTGTTGAAGTAGCACATAAAAAAACGCGAGATGCAAATTTACTTACCTCTGATTTTAAGTTCATGTCATTAGAAATGCTTGAGATTTTTTAGTAAAGTTGGAAGAAATATATTGGAGTGATTAATGTGGGCGAAAAAGAATTTTTCCAAAGATTATTAGCTATTTCTAACGAAGGTTTAAATTATTCTAAAGATCCATATGACATTGAGCGATACAATAACCTATTTGATATAACGCAAAAATTTATAAATACGCATTTAACACAAAAACCTATAAATTTTCACAAAGAGCAAGGTTATCCAACACCCAAAATCGACGTGAGAGCGTTGATCCTAGACCATAACGATCATATTTTATTAGTGGAAGACTCTAAAACTAAATTATGGGCACTACCAGGCGGATTTGCAGAAATAGGCATATCACCAGTTGAAAATATAATTAAAGAGGTTAAAGAAGAAACAGGATTAAATACTACTGTCAAAAATCTCATCGCTGTTTACGATACAAACAAATCGAATCCAGAGAACGCCTTAGCGCAATATTACAAACTAATATATTACTGTAAAAAATTAAGTGGCAATTTAACGACTAGTATTGAAACTAGTTCAGTAGCTTTCTTTGACTTAAAAAGGCTACCGGTGCTATCAACTAAAAGAAATACTGAACAACAAATCATTGATTGTTTTAATAACAAAAATGGAAAAACCATTATTGAATAATATGAACTTCCTCTACTAATTCGTGGTATTTTTGTTTATTTCTTTTATCCTATAATTAGTAGAGAAAACATCATTAATCTTTTAATATTCAAACAAGGGGTTATATATAGAAAATTGGATTAATTTTATAGTGATGTCTTTATTGATTCTCATCGCACCAGGCCAAAGCTTTTTGCTGTTATAAAAAACAGCATACACGTTGGAATCAAAAGTGGCATTTTCACAACTTTAAGGATAGCAAACGCCCATTTAATTTACGCAATTTTAGCCACTTTAGGCCTTATTTTTATATTAGTAAGTTCCCATACTGTTTTTTAGCAATCAAAGTATTAGGTGCTCTATATATTGTTTATTTAAGTCTTAACAATATAATTAATGCGCATAAATTCAACTATCAAAAGATTGATTCTGTAAATACGAAAAAAATAAATTTGTTTAACGCTTATAAAGAAGGATTTACTACTATGATTTTAAATCCAAAGGCTATTTTATTTTATATTAGTATCTTATCCCAATTTATAAACCATCAGAACAATGAAAGTGTACAAGGCGCAATACTTTCAGGATTGTTTATTGTAACTGTAATAACGTGGTTTAGTTTGTGTACTTTTATATTTAATTATGTAAAAGCAATTTTTCAAAAACCTAAATTTAAAATGGTTTTTGACTACATTATTAGTATTACCTTAATTGCGCTATCAGTTAAAATTTTGACCACAAAACAATGATATATTTGTAACGTAAATTTTTAATCCATTAAACTGAGATATAAACTAGTGTCTCAGTTTTTTGATCTTACTTCGAGATATTAATCAATATCTTTCATTCTGAACCATCACTAAATCTTATCAAATTCACAATTATTTTCTATGTTATGATTCATTTTAAATTATAGAATATCATATTAAAACAACCACCCTAGTGAGTGGTTGTGACAGTAAATTTTAAATTATATACAATAAAGTTAATAAATTTCATAACTTTGTCCCGTTTGAATGCCTTCGACGCTTTTTATATATTCTAATGCAACTCTTTTTAATGGCACTGGTTTAAAACCGGGAAAATACGCCTTCAATTGATCTGGAGACTCTTCAAAAACATTTGGACTAACTGTATTAATACGAATTCCTCTCGGTGCTTCTGCAGCTGCTGATTTAGCAAAGGCCTTTACACCACCATTTGCTAAAGCAGATGATGCGCCTTCAAAAATAGGGCAATCCATAATGACACCTGTTGTTAATGTAAAACTGCCACCATCATTAATATACTCCATCCCTAATAAAACCAAATTAACTTGTCCTTTCAACTTACTATCGATGCTTATATCATTTAATTCTGGTGTCATTTCATTTAATGGGCCAAAATGTGCAGCTCCTGTGGCACTTATAACAGCATCAACCTTGCCTACTTCTTTATACATTTGCTTAATGCTTTCAGTATCAGTAATATCTACTTCAACGTCCGCGTTATGTCTAGATGCACCAATGACTTTATGCTTTTTTTCTAACTCCTTTTTTAGAACAGAACCTAATAAACCTGTATATCCTATTAATAATATTTTCAAACCCACCACCCCTTTACTTAAAGTTAACAACCGGAAAAGAAAAAGTAAATTTATTTATTTCAGAATATTGAAATAATTTAAAAACTCAAAAATTTATGCAATTTGTAACCAAAAGATATATAGTCAATAAAATAAATAACCACTCCGAAGAGTGGTTGCACAAAATTTGTTTGGGTAAATGTCTGAAGTTTACCTGTATATAGATTATCATATCATTTGTATTTACTGTATAAGGGTATTCCCTAATATTAATATATCTTTGAGCCACTACCAATTGATATGTGGGACGCCTATGAGTTTAGCGCATTAAAGCTTTCTAATGGGATGGTAAAGATTAAAAAGGCTTTATAAACATTCAAATAATATTATTTAAAAAAAGCACTGTATTGCACATGAATAACGAGTTACATATTTAAGTAATTAAGGCTTATTACATTATGTGATTTATAATATCGAAGATGCTTTATAATTCGAAGATTTCATTTATTTAAAAACAATAATCAACACGTAATATTTCTAATCGTTTTAACTACTTAGTTATAATTTGCAAACAGCTCGGATGTATGAAATAAGTTATTTCTCCAATATTTATTTTTATACTACGTTGTTCGAAAATAGTATTTTTATTTTCAATCAACCATTCTATTGGTGAGTCATAAATATCATTTATAACTACGTCTTTCATATTTGTAAGATCAGTCCAAGTGCCAATTAAATTTGCATAAATATGAGTCATATCAACACTCCTTTTCTTCATACCTTATTATTAATTTCTAGAAATATAGTAAATTTTAACATATCGTATATTTCCTCTCCACTATGCGTGTATATTGGACGGTTAAAACAGTTTTCATCCATTACACAAAAATATACAAATTTCTTATAATAATAAGATGTTTGCACACATTTATTTTTAATATAGTGCAATTAAATTATAACAATAGTTTTTTAGGAGGAGCTAAATGAAGAAAGCCTTTTTTTATTAATATCAAGTTTCTTAATTTTATCCGCATGTAGTAATAGTGAAGATAGTAAATCGAGTGATAATAAAGAAACTGAATCATCATCTAAAGACACGAAAAAAAATTATACTAAAGACGACGATACACAATCTGATATTGATAAAAATACTAGCGAAAATAAGACAGGTGCTAGCAATACTCAAGCAGCTGATACTGTAAACAAGCAAGATGAAACTTCTGAAGAACGTCCACACATACAAAATAAAGATAACATACAAGAAAAGAATCCTAATACAAATGCTGAAGACCAAACACAACAAGGCAATAGACCCTTCGGCGTTATCCCGCCAAAAGGTATGACAAGCGAAGAATATCAACTTCTAGAAAATAATATACCTAAAGCCAACAATGTCTCAAATGAAGAATATGAACAGCTATTAAATGAACAAGTACAAAAGATAGCAAATGAAAATCCAGGGCAAAATCAAAAAATAGATTTAAATTCAATGCCTGCCGGAGATTTTTCAACTGAGGTATGTCTGAAGAAGCACAAAATGAAATAGATAAGCTTACAAGACAAAAAGATTTTGAAGGTTTATCACAAGAAAAACATAACGATAGCGTATCAGAAATTATGAATGATGAAATAAATAAAAATTAAACACCTTCAACTGTATCTTTTTTCGATAAAATGATCATGCTAAAATTTTATTTTTATTGTATCGAAGCAAATATAAACGTTTAATTAAATATCTATTTTGATATTTAAACAAATACAAAAGAGGTGTTTTATGAGATTTAAAAAGAGCTTGAAATATTCACTTGTCTTTTCTTAATTATTACTTTTTTAACAATTATTTTCAGATCAGCTGAAACAGAAATCAGCGAAATAATTCACGCGCCCTTTCTCAAAATATTTATTTTAATTAGTAACAAATTTATAAAAACATTAACTATCAGTTTACCTGCAACAATTGTAATATTTTTTGTATATTATTTTTATATTTTAAAATAACAATAATGTTACCCTTTTGTTTTATTTATTTTGTTATCATTAATCTTTTAGCTCATCTTAATTGATGGGCTTATTTTTTATGTAATATCCTCCAAATTATGTTTGCTTAATCCAGTTTCTTAAATATAAATGAATACTATTTCACACATTTTCACTTTATAAAAAACCCTACCTTAACAGGTAGAGTTAAAATTAATCTTCTATAAATTGAAGTTCATATATTGTCTTGTTTTTATACATATTAAATTCGTCCAACTTGCCATTCAATGTCAGTGTATGTTGTTTTCTACTGACATTATGACGGTAAGATATTCTAATATTTATATTAGACTCATATCCATTATTTTGGATTGTGCTTTCAAATTCTTCAAATACTTCTTTGTTTACAGGTAAAAGATAACTTTCTTTACTTGGTAACATATTTACATATTTTTCTTGTATAACTTTTTCACCATCTAATAAAATCTCAATTTTTATCTTTTTAGCAGCACCGCCGCCCAAGTTATATAATTTTAAATAATCTTCATGATCAGTAATGTCAGTTGACATATTTTTCATGGTAAGCTCGTCTTCTTCATTTAGTTCAAGCAATACTTGGTTAAAACCTAAAGCTGGAATAAAGCCGATTTTCATTTGGTACAGTTGCAAAGTGACTGAAACAAAATAGAATAATGCCATTATAAATGTGCCTATAGAACCTATTGCTGAAATTAAATTTATCATAGAATTTCCCCTTTTATATTTTCAGGAGACAGTAGTAGGACTGTAAATATAACACATATCTATAAAAATATCGCCTCTAAAAGTTAAAAACGATTGATTAATTGATGAACACTTTACAATAATAATATACATACCATAATTCTAATTGACTATAAATAATTAACATTTAAAATAATATTATAATTATTCTTACTAATTATTTTTTAGTATAGTACAATAATTTTATACAAATATAATTTAGAGGAGACACATATGAAAAAATTACTATTTTTATTATTAGCAAGTTTTTTGGTTTTATCTGCATGTGGTGATAACGAACAAAGTAAATCAGAAGATAAGAAGGAAAACCAATCATCATCAAAAGAAGCTGAAAAAGGAGAGAATAAAGAAGAAAACAAACAAAAAGAAATTACTAAAAAAGAAAACTCTAAAGAATCTGAAGATAAAACAACTTTAAAATCTTCAAATGATGAAGATCAATCTGAAACGAAAAATGATCAACAGAAAAGTGAAGACAAAAAAGAAAACAAACCTAAACCGGGCACTACGGATAAGATACCAGTTGAATTAGCCTCTACTGTTGATGGTGATACTGCTAAATTTATATATGAAGAAACCAAAGCATCTTTTAGATTTTTACTAATTGACACACCTGAAACTAAACACCCAAGCGTAGGCAAGCAACCATTTGGCCAAGAAGCCTCAGATAGAACCGCAGAGTTACTAAATAATGCTGAAAAAATAGAAGTAGAATTTGATGTTGGAGAAAAGCAAGATAAATACGGAAGAAATTTAGCTTACATATATGTAGATGGAGACATGTTAAATAATATATTAGTAAGAGAAGGTTTAGCAAAAGTAGCTTACGTTTACCCTCCAAATACTAGATATTTGACAGAGTTAGAAAATTCACAAGAACAAGCAAAATCAGAAAAAATAGGCATTTGGAGTTTAAATTCTGCATTTGAAGAACAAAACAATACTCAAAATCAAGCAAAGACAGAAAACAATTCTAATTCCGACCCTACTTCAAGTAATAATTTTAATGACGACACCGAAGATAATATCAATTCAACAACTGAAAATACTACAACTTTCCCAAATTGTACAGCGCTACGTCAGGTTTATCCAGAAGGCGTTCCACAAGATCATCCTGCATATGAGCCAAAACACGATAGAGATAAAGATGGCTATGCATGTGAAGTGAGTTAATTTTCAAAGGGCATCGTGATGATGTCCTATTTTTTATCTGTTTCAGAATTGCAAAAATTAGACTTTTTATTAAAAATGATAAATAGGTGTAATGAAAGTTAGGCGTTTAAATTTATTTTAGATTTGAGCAAGGCGTCTATAAGAACTGATGAGCATCGATGAAAAGATTGAATTTGATTTTATAAATAGCGTACGTGAAGATTGATTATAGAATTAACACCAAGCGTTAACCTTATCATAATCACGCACAGATTAGGCCATTTTTATTGATGAAGTAAATTCACAATATAGTCATTTGTATCTGAATATGCAAAAAATTATAAAATGTTTATAGCCACTGCCTAATGTTGGGCAGTGGTTTTTAATTTAATTTATTAATCATAGATTTTAATAATACAATTTGACCAAAGTGTCGATTAGTATGAATAATAGCAAAATGTATAGATTGATTAAAATTTTCCATATAAACGTCTACATCTTTAAGTACAATTGGTTCATTTCTATCTTTCTTTAATTGTTTTTCTAAAGCATTAAGAATTCTATCAAGTTGTTCATCTAATAATTTTTTTAGTGCGGTAAAAGAAGGTTCATAACCATCAAAATCTTTTGGTGATGTTCCCCACAAAAAATATTTTGCAGGCGTTTGATCTAAAACATTTTCCCCATTAATAGTTTCAAATACTAAAAAATCATTCAATAAAATTAAATGACCTAATTGCCATTTGATATTATTATTAGCAACGTTTGGTTGATAAGTAGCTATTTCCTCATCTATGTCTCTTATATGCTTTTTTAATAAATTATATGAAGCTTGGATTTGCTCTTTAATCATTTTTTATAACTCCTCATTTGAAATATTTGATATTAAATCCATTCTAGGGTTAAAACAATATCATTTATGTTTATTTATCACAAAGTAATAACTACAAATTTGTAACGTACTTTTTTATAAGCAAGGCAAATCTGTGTTAATACCATGGCAATAAAAAAAGCTCTCAACCACTTGGGCTGAGAGCTCTGTAATGGAGACGGCGGGATTCGAACCCGCGTCCAGAGGTCCTGATACTAATCTTTCTACGTGTGTAGTCTATCAAGGCATTTCGCACAATGTTAGGTGATAGACAGCCGACATTGTGCTAGCTTGGTTAATCTCTTCTAGGCAGACTTCAAGCGGCAGTACCTAGCGTATCCTATTAAAGTTGAATCGCGTTAACTGCACATAGGAAATGCAGTTAGGCGATGCAGAGTGCTATTACGCAGCTACTGCGAAATTATTGTTTGATTTGTCAGTTAATTTTTAACTGTGTGTGTTGGTGCGGAGACAACCCTCCGACACGCTTAACCAGCTCGGGGACCCCTGTCGAATCCAAAAACGTCCCCCTAATAATATAATGTACTTTCTGCAGACTTTAAACTATACATCTTTTTCAGAAAGCACATATTATATTACCAAAGATCGGTGTCTTTGGCAATATTTTCGCTTAATAACGCGCTTTAAGTGCTCTATCTACATCACGTTTCATTGCTTTTTCTTTCAATGCTTGACGTTTATCATGTCTTTTCTTACCTCTTGCAACGCCAAGTAAGACTTTACATTGACCGTGTTTTAAATAGAGTTTTAAAGGGATAATTGAGTAACCAATTTCTCTTGTACGTTCGCCTAATTTCAATATTTCACGTTTGTGTAATAGGAGTTTACGTGAACGACGAGGGTCATGGTTAAATCGATTACCTTCTTCATATGGAGCAATGTGCATATTGTTTAAAAATATTTCGCCACGATTTACTTGCGCATAGCTATCTTTAAGGTTTGCACTGCCACGACGAATGGACTTGATTTCCGTCCCTTTTAACACAATGCCCGCTTCAACCGTATCTTCAATATTAAAATCATGTCTTGCTTTACGATTTTCAGCTAACGTTCCTGGTGATTTTTTCTTTGGCATTGAGTTTCACCTCTTTGTTGAATTATTTTTTCTTCTTACGAGCTTTATTTTTAACCTTTTTATCTTTATAAAATGGTTTATGTTTTGTATTGCCACTAGCTTGTTTGTTTTTATTTCGCTGATTTTTACCTTTACGTTGTTTTTTCTTACCTTTTTTATCGTCATTGGATTTATCTAGTGACTTACCAAGTGGTTTAGCTTGGATTGTCTTACCATGTGAAGGTCGTTGGCTACGTTCTTTTCTAGGTAACGGCATACCGACGATTTGAAAATCAATCATGCGTTCATCTACATCGACATTAACTACTTTAATATTAACGGGATCGCCAATGCGGAATACTTTAGCTTGTCGTTCACCTATCATTGCCATTTGACGTTCATCGAAGTTATAGTAATCATCCGTCATGTCTGATACGTGTACCATGCCCTCAATGGTGTTTGGCAATTCAATAAACATACCAAAATTAGCTACAGAACTAATGATACCTTCATATTCTTCTCCAATATGTTGAACCATGTATTCTGCTTTCTTCAATTCATCTGTGTCACGTTCTGCTTCAATCGCTCTACGTTCTCTTTGAGATGTGTGGTCTGCGATTTCTGGTAGCAGTTCTTCCCATTTATTAAGTTCTTTATCATCCATCGTTTTATCAACAAGATATTTACGGATGAGTCTATGAACTATTAAATCTGGGTATCTACGTATAGGCGATGTAAAGTGTGTATAGTGCTCGGCAGATAAGCCAAAATGCCCTAAATTGACATCATCATAACGTGCTTGTTGCATTGACCGTAACATCATAGTAGAAATGACCATTTGTTCCGGTTGACCTTCTACTTCTTGTTGGATTTTTTGTAAAGTAGATGGGTGAATTTCTTCGCCAGTACCTTTGATCATTATTCCAAAATTAGTAATAAAATCAAAGAATTGACGTAGACGTTCTGATTTAGGTTGTTCGTGTACACGATATATGAACGGTACATCTAAACGATCAAAATGTTCTGCTATTGTTTCATTGGCAGCTAACATAAATGATTCAATAAGACGTTCGCCTTCGCCACGTTCTCTTAATTCAACATCAGTAGGTATACCTTCTTCATTTACAAGTACTTTTGCTTCACTGATATCGAAATCTATTTCACCGCGGCGTTTTCTCATATTGATTAAGCGTTCAGATAAATCTTTTGCTAAATCAAGCATTGGTGTCACTTCGTTATATTTATCGCGCGTCTCTTTATTTTGATCTGTAATAATTTCGTTTACTTCATCGTAAGTCATACGATAATTTGAGTGAATGACACTATCAAAGATTTCATGATTAACGACATCGCCACGTTCATCTAACTCCATCTGGCAACTTAATGTTAATCTATCTACATTTGGATTTAATGAACAGATGCCGTTACTGAGTCGATGTGGAATCATAGGGATTACGCGATCCACTAAATAAACACTCGTTGCACGATCGTATGCTTCTTCATTTAGCGCTGAGCCTTCTGTTACATAGTAACTGACATCTGCAATGCTGACTGTTAATTGTGTATGACCGTTCTCTAGTTTTTTCACACTAATTGCATCGTCCAAGTCTTTAGCATCTGCACCGTCAATCGTAATCGTTAGTTCATCTCTTAAATCACGACGACCTTCTATTTCAGATGGTTTAATCTCATCTGGTACTGCTTCAGCTTCTTCTAACACTTTATCTGGAAATTCAATTTCGATACCATGTTGATAGATGATAGATAAAATATCTACGCCTGGATCGTTTTTATGGCCTAAAATAGCTGAAACTTGTCCTTCTGGATTATCTGTGCCATCTGCATATTTAGTAATCTGTACTAATACTTTATGTCCATCTACAGCGCCTAGGTTATGACCTTTCGGAATAAATACATCTTGCATGATACGTTTATCGTCGGGTAGTACAAAACCAAAGTGTCTTGCTTCACTATACGTACCTACGACTTGAGTGACGGAGTGTTTCTCAATTGATTTAACTTCTCCTTCAAGTTTACCTTTATGTTCACCCTTAGAGTGTTGTAATTCGACAAGTACAGTGTCTCCATCCATTGCACGATTAATCTTAGTTGGTGGGATAAAGATATCATCTGTATCACCATCTTCTGGACGTAAAAACGCAAAGCCCTTTTTATTTTGGCTTAATGTTCCTCTAATTAATTCGGATTGTTTTGATTTTTTAGATCCCTTACGTTGGTACCTATCTGTCTTTGTACGTTGAATTAACCCGGTTTGTTCTAATTCAACGAGCACCTTGATTAAGTCTCTAAATGAGTCGGCACTGTTTAAACCTAATGCATCTTGAAAATCAGATACAGACATGGGTTCATAATCTGGTTGTTTGATAATTTCTTCAATGGATTGCTTTAAATTCATTATGCCCCTCCTTTCTATAATTAAATACTATAAATTTATTTTGACCAATCTAATGATTCTAAATATTGGTATATATCTTCAAAAACTGTTTCTTTTTCTTTATCTATTGTGATGACATGTCCTGAATTCGCATACCATTTAATATCTTTCTCATCTGATTCGCTCTCATTGTATATAATGTTTGCAGAATCGGTATTAATCATTTGATCTTGTTCACCTTGTATAACGAGTAAAGGATCCATCACTTCGTCTACTTGGTCTCTTACACTTTGAATTTGTTCTTGTAAATCTTTTAAAGTGTCTGTGGGGTGAAATACATCCATTTCTTTTTCAATTGTAGCTTCATCTTTTCCCTCGTATTTTTTAAAATTACGGGCATACTCTAAAACACCATCAAACATTGCGCCTTCTGTCTTGATATGCATAGGCGTACACATTGTTATAATACCCTTTACATCTCTGTCTAAGCTTATTTTTAACGCATAGCAACCGCCTAGAGATAAACCTGCTACAACGATTTCATCATATCCTTTATCCACAAGAAATTGGTACCCGTCTATCGCATCTTTATACCACGCAAATGGACTTGATTGCAATATTTCTTCGGGTGGTGCAGCATGACCATCATATTGTGGTGCGTAAGATGTATAACCTTTTTTCTGTAAGAATCTACCTAATTGTCTTACATCTGAAGAATTTCCTGTAAAACCGTGTAAAAGTAATACAGCACGATTGCCTTCTTCAAAAAAGAATGGCTCTGGTAATTTAATTTGCATCGTGGTTCAACCCTTTCGTCCTAGCAATTGATTTAATATGAATCATACTCAAAATATATTCCCTAAATTTAATCATTTAAAAAATCGGATAATACTATTATAAATAAAAAAGCCCGACTTTAACATTGTCGGACCTTATAAACCAAAATAACTTATGCCTAACATTAACAAGAAGAAAATGACAGACAATACAATTGTTAATCTATGCAAGAATAAATCAACGCCACGTTGTTTTTGTTTACCAAATAACTGTTCGGCGCCACCGCTTATCGCACCTGATAGTCCATTACTTTTACCTTCTTGGAGTAATACAACAGTCACTAATGCAATACAATCTAATATTAAAATGATCATGAAAAATGCATGCATAAAAATTGTCCTCCATTCATTATATACGCACCGCATTATATCACACGTTTAACTTGTTTAGCAAACTTCTATCTATTAAAAGTACTTTTACGCTTGATAGACACGACTAACATGTAAACTGCTAAGACGAATGACATAATCAATACTATTGTTAACGGTAAGATATTCACCATTGATTTGACATCTAATATTGCTTCGAAAACTGCGTTGATATTAACTAAGTTATATAGAATTTGTGAAGCGAATACTGCAAACATAAACCACCACAAGTATGTATGCCTGTTCCAAATTGCAATAACCCCCGTTAAATTGGCTATTACATACATAACACCTGTAAATTGAAAACTGTTTTTTATAACACCAATAGCATTTTCGGAAGGTTTTTGTTTACTATTTATTAACAGTTGCTTCACTACACTATCGTCTAAAATGAGAAATAAATGTATTGCATAAAGAATCGCAATGATTAATGAACTGTAAGCAATCAAATGACCAGTTCTAACTTCTTTTGTTTCAGGTTTTGCATTCATAATCAGTCCATGCTCCTTCTATAATTTACACTACTAATTATATCAGTTTCACTAACAAAGATGAACAAATTAAGTAAATAAGTAAACTAAAATCATATGCACTCGTAATATTTTTTACTTTGGATACCACATAAAACTGAGGATACAAACATTCATCCACTTATATCTATAAACTGTATGCACAAAAGGGAACGGGACTTTAAATTACTGCCACATTAATGATTATTGGCAGGGACAATTAATTTCCTCCCTACTCAAACTTTTCTCTTATGCAATAACTTGACTATTGCGTAAGCTCTACTACGAAGGGGACAGAAATCTAATTTATTAAAAAAGATTTCGTCTCCCATCCCGGCAAAGATGACTAGATTGAAAGGGATAAAGGATTTATTTGAGCTAAAACTCATACATAAATATCATTAACTCAATAAATTGAGCAAGTTCTTTCATTGGTTACAATAGCCTTGCTATTGCATAAGTCCTACTAAGCTCAATTTTCAATTGAGCAAGTTCTTTCATTGGTTACAATAGCCTTGCTATTGCATAAGTCCTACTA
>NZ_BMCF01000007.1 GCF_014635045.1 Staphylococcus nepalensis
TTCACTCTCACTTTGTGACTCAGATGAACTTAGCGATTCGCTCTCGCTTATTGATTCAGAGGCACTCAATGACTCGCTTTCACTTTGTGACTCGGAAGCACTCAACGATTCACTCTCGCTTAATGACTCAGAGGTGCTCAACGATTCACTTGAGCTAAGGGATTCAGACTCGCTTATTGATTCAGACTCACTACCATCATCTTCTAAAACTATCGTATCATCATTACCATTATTTGAAAGAAGATCAACATCTATTAAACCTGTTCCTACAGCTGAAGTGAAATCATATTCATGCCTTCCTGGTTGATTTGACCCGGGTAATATACCTCCTTCTGTTAATGAGTTTAAATCTATGTTCAAATTATAAGAAACTCTACTTCCAACACTTAAATTCAATAAATTTCTAACACTCCCAAAAATCACTCCAGTGTTAGCATCAATATTTAGATTATCACCGTTAATCGTGCCTTTATTTCTTATAGCTCCTAAAACGCCTGGTAGGTCATAATCTAATGTGACTGCGTTTTTGAAGTTAGGATTTGTCATTAAATTATAAAATTGTTCTGGTAATTGAAAAGTTGGATAAGTATTTCCTACTCCCAGACTTACTAATGGATACCCTTCTAATTTTAAACTTAACACTCCATCATTATGGCTCGCTATCAAATCCATATTATCTAAGAGTGTAACATCTGCAAGAGCAGCCATTCTTATGTTTTCATTAATAAGTTGGTTATTTTCAATTGCTCGTTGTTGAATTGTTACATTTGTTTTGTTATTTTCTTTTCCTGATTCATCTCGCACTGATTCAACAGTTTCTTGTCTATCTCCCTTTATTAATTCTAGATTTTTTTCCAATTTTGTTATTTCTTTGTTTTCTTCTGTCTCTTCTGATGAAGGTGCCTTATCTTCTTCTACTTCTGGATTGCCTTCTGTCTCTTCTGATGAAGGTGCCTTATCTTCTTCTACTTCCGGATTGCCTTCTGTCTCTTCTGATGAAGGTGCCTTATCTTCTTCTACTTCCGGATTGCCTTCTGTCTCTTCTGATGAAGATGCCTTATCTTCTTCTACTTCTGGATTGCCTTCTGTCTCTTCTGATGAAGGTACCTTATCTTCTTCTACTTCCAGATTGCCTTCTGTCTCTTCTGATGAAGATGCCTTATCTTCTTCTACTTCTGGATTGCCTTCTGTCTCTTCTGATGAAGGTGCCTTATCTTCTTCTACTTCCGGATTGCCTTCTGTTTCTTCTGATGAAGATGCCTTATCTTCTTCTACTTCCGGATTGCCTTCTGTCTCTTCTGATGAAGGTGCCTTATCTTCTTCTACTACTTCTGCCCTTTCTTGAAGAGATTTATCCATTTTATTATCATATTTAATTGATAATTCCGAATTTTTTTGTTTCTCCTCCTGAGTATTCCCTATATCAGTAATTTCTCTGTTCTTACTTTCTTGAAAGTATTCTAATGATGAGTCACTCTTTTTAAGTGAATTCTCATTCCCTATATCACTATCAGATAGAACTGAAGTTGATTGCCTTTCATTATTTTTTCCCTCATTAGCCTCTGCAACATCTCCAGTTGAATAAATCGTTAGACCAATCAATATTGATCCAACACCAACGCCCAACTTTCTTATAGAATACCTTCGTCTTTCTTTCACAGCAATAATTCCCCCTTTTAATAAGTATAATTACATATTACATTGCATTTCTGAAAAATACTATATGTTTATTAAAAAACAAATTATTAATCTTGATAATTACTTTTTATTTTAAAAATTAATTAGTAATATATTTATTTAAGATATATATTGCATCTTTTTTCTGATGAAATGTATATCATAGTAATCAAAAGAAAATATGCATATTATTATAAAAAGTCAAAAATTATTTTTTAATAAATTATTTCATTTGCTCAATTGCTTTTCTGCTTTTCACAATTTTCTCCTAATCTTCAATAATTTTTACTGTTAATGTATTCACTTGTACTCTCCTGACAATATAATGTAAAATTACTATACAGCACTTATAAATGTCTATACTATGATTTATATGCATAATATAGGGTAAATATTTATATGTATATCGACGTATTCCATAGTAGAATATGTTCTATGACTAATATGTATTTTTACATGTAAGAATAGCGTAATATAATAGTAAATAAAGACATAAGATGAGTGACAATGTGTGACACACTGTTACTGATGTTATTAAGAATGAAAGGTGAGGAACTATGGCTAAAACTGAGTCAAAAGACGTCATTCTTATTGGCGCCGGCGTATTAAGTACTACATTTGGTTCTATGCTTAATGAACTTGAACCGGATTGGAATATTAAATTATACGAACGTTTAGATCGTCCTGGTGAGGAAAGTTCAAACGAGCGTTATAACGCAGGTACAGGGCATGCTGCACTTTGTGAATTAAATTATACAGTTCAGCAACCTGATGGTTCAATTAACATTGAAAAAGCAAAAGAGATTAATGAACAATTCGAAATCTCTAAACAATTCTGGGGTCACTTAGTTAAAAATAAGTATATCGAAAATCCTAGAGAATTCATTCATCCATTACCACATATCAGTTTTGTAAGAGGTAAAAATAACGTCAAGTTTTTAAAAGACCGTTACGAAGCTATGAAAAACTTCCCTATGTTTGATAATATCGAATATACTGAAGATATAGAAGAAATGAGAAAATGGATTCCATTAATGATGCAAGGTCACAGCGCAAGCGATATTATGGCTGCCAGTAAAATTAATGAAGGTACAGACGTAAACTTTGGTGAATTAACTCGTAAAATGGCAGCAAACCTTGAAAAAGACCCGCATGTAGAGGTTCAATATCATCATGAAGTACTTGATTTCAATCAACGTAATGACGGTAAATGGGAAGTTCATATACGTAATGTGAATACTGGTGAAACACAAACACAATTGGCGGATTATGTATTTATCGGTGCTGGTGGTGCCGCTATTCCATTACTACAAAAAACAGGTATTCCTGAAAGTAAACACTTAGGCGGATTCCCTATCACAGGCCAATTCCTAACATGTACAAATCCAAATGTTATTGAAGAACATGGTGCCAAAGTATATGGTAAAGAACCGCCAGGCACGCCACCAATGACTGTACCGCATTTAGATACACGTTTCATTAATGGTCAAAAAACACTATTGTTTGGACCATTCGCAAGTATCGGTCCTAAATTCTTAAAATATGGTTCAAACTTAGATTTATTTAAATCTGTTAAACCATATAACATCACAACATTATTAGCAGCGGCAGCGAAAAACTTACCGCTACTTAAATATTCATTTGATCAAATTTTAATGACAAAAGAAGGTTGCATGAATCACTTGCGTACTTTCTACCCAGAAGCACGTGATGAAGATTGGCAGTTATATACTGCAGGCAAACGTGTTCAAGTAATCAAAGATACTGAAGAATACGGCAAAGGATTCATCCAATTCGGAACAGAAGTTGTAAATTCTGAAGATCACTCTGTCATTGCATTACTTGGTGAGTCACCAGGTGCATCAACTTCTGTATCAGTTGCATTAGAAGTATTAGAGAAAAACTTCTCTGAATATAAAAATGACTGGGAACCTAAAATCAAAAAAATGATTCCTTCTTATGGTAAATCATTAATTGATGACGTTGATTTAATGAGAAAAACACGTCGTCAAACTTCAAAAGATCTTGAATTAAACTATTACGAATAGACTTTTGATTGCTTAAGTGTGAAAATCTAAAATGAACTTAGACTAAGATACGATTAAACACCTATTTATGAACCTACACTCATAGGCTCATTTCTGATACATCTTGTTCTAAATGTCTCTAGAAATTGAGTCATTAAAGTAATCATATCGGTTTCTTATGTCTATTGTTCATTGGCATTTTTTAAAGATACTTTGTTATCATTGATTCACTTAAAGGAGCGAAATTTATGAAAAAATTATTAATTGTTGTGGCCATAGGTGCATTAGCATTCGTAGGCCTTAAACGTTATCAACAACATGTAAACCAAGCGCCAAATATTGAATATTAATAAAGCTTGTAAGCCGTCACAAGGTAGTTTCACCTGTGACGGCTTTTTTATACTGTACCGCAAAAAGATGGCTATAAACTTGTGGTCGTCTATAGCCATGCTTTTTTTATAATATACGCCCTATTTATCTCTCACCTTTTAACTCTCTTTCTTTTAATACATAACTCAATAAATCCAACATAATACGTGCGGCAGTCTGACCTGTCATACCAGTTGGGTCATAAACAGGTGCCACTTCTACTAAGTCAAACCCGACTACTTCATTGTGTTTTGCTACTGCTTTTAATAATTCATTCACTTCGTCATAAAGTAAACCGCCGGGAGATGGTGTACCAGTGCCAGGTGCAATAGAAGGATCAATACCATCGATATCAATTGTAATATATAATTTTTCGCCTTCCGGAATTAATGCAGCTAAATTTTCAGGACCCTTTTCACGCATTTGTTTCGGCGACAAAATAGTTGCACCATAATCACGAGCCGCATCTACATCTTCTTTTAAACTACTGCTAATGCCTCGGATACCATATTGGTATATGTTTTTTACATGATCCATTTCAGACAACCTTCTAATACAACTGCCATGACCGTATCTTTGTCCTGAACGATGGTCAGCCCAATCTAAATGTGCATCGATTTGCAACACATGGAATGGTCCCAAAGCTTCAACACCTTTTCCTGTAGCAGCAGTAATTGAATGATCTCCGCCGATAATGACTGGCATGACACCTTTATCAACAATTTTTTGTAATGTTGCTTCGGTGTTATCATGACTTTGCATAATGTCTCCATGCACGATATCCACGTCACCTACATCAAATACTTTCCATTTTGGCCCTAAATATGTGATATCATTTTCAATATCATAAGCACCTTCTAGACCAAAGCTATATAGTGTAGAACCTTCTCTCACGCCACGTGGCCCCATACGAGCGCCTGATTTCCATTGTGTTCCCATATCGTTAGGCACACCAATTACTGCCACATCTGCGTTAATATCTGATAATTTTTCAATATTATCACACACTGGATATTTACCAAATGTACAAATACCTGTAAATGGTAAATTTAATGTTTGTTTTTCTTCTGGTTTCATCATAATAAAATACCCCCGTTTAATTAAAATGTGTTTATATACAATCAGCTTTCATAGACTTCTCATACATTGTCACCATCAAAATAACAATTGAAATAATGCCGAAACCTAATGGTGTTAACATACCAAGTGCGCCCGCCAAGTGTTCATTGTGAAACAGTTCAGCAAATGAAGTATATATTGCGGTAGAAATAGCAATACCAAATGAATAACCTAAAGAACTAGCCATTTTGTAAATACCTGAACCAATCCCTACTTTGTCGTCGTTTACGTTAACCAATAATGTATCTAATGAAGGCGTTGCATACAAACCAATACCAATACCTGCAATTAAAAATCCAATAAATACAACGATAATGTATGGTAAATTAGGCAAAAATGTTAATGCTCCAAAACTCATACCTACACTCGCTATAATAATTGAGATAAACATTGGTTTATAAGGGCCAATTTTCTGTAATAATCGTTCTCCTACGCGTATCATCAACAATAAAGCTATAATATTGCCCAACGTCAGTAACCCTGTTTGAAAAGCCGTAAAGCCTCTTCCAATCTGAATATATGTGTTCGCTACGACAATGGTTCCAGCAATACCATTTTGCAAGAAATTGGTAAGTACAGCACCAGTAAATGGTTTAGATTTAAATAACTCAAAATCTATAAATTGATGTTTTCTTGTTCTTTCAAAAAAGATAAATATGAATGTTAATATGATAGATGCAATGAATAATGCCACAATAGGAAAGCTTGTCCATCCTAAGTCTTGTCCTTGTGTCACAATAATATTAATAACTAATAAGGTAACTACAAAAATTGAAAAGCCAATAATATCAAATTTTTCTTTATTTGCTTTAGCAACTTTCGTTTCTTCTATATTTTTCAATAAGACCATCGCAATGACTGCAATCGCAATAGAAAGAATAAATATCATTCGCCAATCAAAATAGGTAGCGATTAATCCACCCACAAATGTAGTTATACCGCCACCGCCCCAAGAACCAAATGACCAATAACTCAAGGCACGTTGTCGTTCACTTTCTTGAAATGTTGTCTTAATCAATGCTAATGTAGCTGGCATCACAAGTGCCGCAGATAAACCTTGAAGCACCCTTGCAAAGATCAATAAAACAGGTTCTCTTGCCAAAATGACAAGTAATGAACCGACGATGCTAATAACTAAACCAACGTAAGTCATTTTCTTTCTCCCAAGTCTATCTGAAATACCTCCGCCGACTACAATAAACAACCCACAAAATAACGAAGTTAGACTCGTGGAAATATTTAAAATACCTGACGAAACATTTAGATCTTTTTGCATTGTTGGAATGATATTAATCATTGATTGTGCAAAAAGCCAAAATGTTAATATTGCCAAAACCATGCCTAAAATATACAAATCTATTTGTCTTTTAGCTTTCATGGCAATCCCCCTTTGATTTGAAGGTTCCTTCAAATTAGTTGAAGTTTAGCACCATGTTTGCAATTCAGCAACTTTGTTTCTGAATAGTCTGACAAATTATAATTGGATATTTTTTTAAAAAGTATTGATATCATAGTGTTTATTTAGGTGATTTTGTTATAAAGTACAGAGGGTTATAAAATTTCTTTATGCGCTTATAAAAACGATTACAAATAGTAAAAAATAAAACGCTAAGCAGCTTAAAAAACCACTTAACGCTATTTTAAATTACTCTATTTCAAAATATATCTTACAAAATGATATAAAGTTTTTTATATCATTATTCATTGCTTCTTCTCTATACAATAACCATGTATTTCTTGTGATACTATCACCGTTTTTAAATTTCAAATCCTTAGTATAAAACGAATCATTATCTAAAATACATGATTTAGGAACGATAGCATATCCCATACCTTTCTCTACAAATTTTTTACATATTTCAATTTTATCAGCTTGAAATATGTTTCTAGCGTACGTATCGTAACGTTCATTCCACCAATCATTGATTGATTTAGTAATTGAATTTTCTAGCTCAATATAGGTGTTGAAATTTTGATGTGATTTATAAACAATTCGGTATTCTTGATGTAAATGTTTCAAACTTATCGGTTTTTTACTAATAATTGTTAATGGATCACGTTTCAATAATATTTTCTGACCATACCAATCATAATCACCTGTTAAAATCCCCACATCAAGATCATTATTTTCCATTTGTTCCAAAATTTCGATACTCCAACCACTTGTCATAGATATATAAATATCTGTATAGGCTTGATAATATTGTTGGATTAATTCTGGCATTGTATATATAGCAAAATTTGTATTTGCTCCTAGTTTCATATTACCTTTCAAATTTTCTCGAAGTTCATTAATATTTGATTTTAAATTTTGAATTTCAAATAAAACTTTATTAGAAAATTTGACTAGATACTCTCCCTCAGGTGTGAACTTAAATTGATTTCCCATTTTTTCAACTATATTAATCCCAAAATCTTTTTCAATTTTTTTTAACCTATAGGAAAGTAATGGTTGAGACATAAATAATCGTTTGGCAGCTTTAGTAAAACTTTGTTCTTTATTAAGCATCGCTAAAATTTTATAATCTTCTTCTTGCACAAAGCAATCCCCCTTTGCTTAAAACACTTATACTCATTCTACATTATTATTATTATATTTTCTTTTTTTATAATATCCGAGTATTGGCTGAGAATTAAAAACATATTTTTATCGTTATTCGATAAAAAAGTATTGAATAGCGATAAAATTAAGATATAATGTAGATAGAAAATTAAAAAGGAGAATTGATATGACTACAATTAATAACAAACATTTTAATATTTTAGTAAAAACTTTAACTGTTATCGCTACTATCGCTTTAGTATTAACCACGCTTATTATGTTACCAATTTTTATAGCAATAATCGCAATTTTAATCATCCCCTCTTCATTTATCAATACGCAACTCGATAAAGCAGATAAATCTTTTTGGGTTGATTCATTAGGCGTGACTGCGCAAAATATTACAAATTATGATTTAAATAGTATTACTTTTTCAAAACCATCTGTTATATTAATACTATTATTAATGGCTCTATTAACCGCTTTGTATATTGTAATTATTGATCAAATAAGAAAATGGCTTAAAAATGTGAGTAGAGGTTATATTTTTACATATAAGAATGCTAAGATAATTATTTTAATTTCATACTGTTTCGTATTATTAGGCCTCTTTGAATCCATTATTAAACTAGCTGGCAATTTTGCGATGTATCATTTTTTAGGACATAATAGTAAATTATATGCACTCATCGATAAAGATATCGAAACTTTCGGTGATTTCTTTTTTAATTTCAATTTCACGCTTATATTTGCTGGTATTATTATTTGGGTGATTGGTAATGTATTTAAATATGGTGCATTTTTGCAAGATGAATTTGATTATACTGTTTAGGAGATTTTATAAATGATTGTAGTTCGATTAGATCGCATATTAGCCGATAGAAAAATGAAACTTAGTGAATTAGCAAGCGAAATTGATATTACAGTAGCAAATTTATCCAATTTAAAAACAGGAAAAGCAAAAGCAATCCGTTTTTCTACTCTAGATGCCATTTGTAAAGCACTAGAATGTCAACCTGCTGATATTATAGAATATACTGATAATGAATCGTGAGCAACGAATAACGAACAGAAATCTTATTCTCTTTGTAAGGGCTGGTCATTCTACTATGGCGGACTATAGTTTGATAAGACTTATCATAAATTTTTCTTTAAAAAGCGATTAACAAGGAGCATATTATATGTGCAGTTAGATTACACGTTGCTATACAGCTTTATATCTTAACTGGTAGGCTCACGTGTGTATGGCCTCAGACTCCCCACCTGCTTATAATGCTTTTTATAAATAATAAGCGTGTCTCAAGTATTCATGCTTGGACACGCTTATACTTACTTACCTTTAATTTTTAATCCTCTATAGCGATTAAGGGCGCCACAGAACTCTTGTTTTCTAGGCAATGCTAAGTTACCAGGATGTCCATCATGAGGTGAGATAACCTCTAATCCTGTTTCATCAATAAGTTCAAAAATTTTATCAGCTGCTTGAGACACAGTGTCTTGTTCATTTAATAAATTACTTTGATAATAATCAATCATCATGGCTAAACAATTGGTTTGGCTTGAGTCGACAAGTTGCTCCAAACCAGAAATATCGATACGTGCTTTACCGTATAAAATTGTATGCATACCTTTCACTTTAAAACGTTGGTCTCTGCCTTTATTAGAAAAGCTAGATTTTAATGGAATTCGTTTGGGTATTTCACCAAATTGATAATGAAGATAATGTCCTGGTTGATAGTTATCTGTCTCAGCAATTGCTTTAGCTTTATCTGTAACATCTTTTAGTATATATTCATCCATCATAAGTACTTGATCAGCTACTTCAAAATAATCACCTGAACCGCCTACGATTAAAATCGTTGAAACCTGATGCTTTTCAAACAAAGGCTTAACTTTATTAGCAAAGGGTGTAATAGGCTCTTTGTCCAGAGCTATTAATTTTTGCATTCTAGTATCTCTAATCATAAAATTAGTCGCTGAGGTGTCTTCATCTATTAACAATAATGATGTTTGTGATTCTAAAGCTTCCATTACGTTCGCAGCTTGTGATGTACTACCACTGGCATTTTCAGTAGAAAATTGCGTCGTATCTTTTTTACCTGGTAAATTATTGATAAATGGTTCTATATTCACCTTTTCAATACTACGGCCATCTTCTGCGCGAATCTTCATTGCGTCTTCACGTGTAATTATCATTTCACGACCATCCCCAGGTACATGATGGTATACACCACGCTCTAAGGCCTCAAGTAATGTAGACTTGCCATGAAAGCCACCGCCTACAATCAACGTTATACCTTCAGGTAAACCCATTCCTTTAACTATTTTACCACTGGGTAAAGTCATTTGAATTTCAAATTTTTCAGGGCTTTGGAATAAAACAGCACCAGGTAATGGCTTGCCAGATACACCACTTTTTCTCGGTAATATTGAATCATTAGCCACAAAAGCGACTAAATGTTGGTGTTCAAGTGTTTCACGTATAAATACTTGGTCTGTAAACAAAGTCACTTGTTCATTTAAGGCCGCTTGATTCACATGTTTATATAATAATGATTGTTCTACTATTTTGGGTAATAAATCTAGAAATATATGATCAGCTACTTTTCCTAAAATCTTCCTTCCAGCAGCTGGTAAACCAACTTCAAAACGGACTTCAATATCACATTTATTGATGATTACAGAGGACCGTTTTAACATCTCTTGCCCACAATGATCTATAACAATATCTGGAGTTTTTTTCGAAAATTGATCAGATTTAAGGACGGATTTAATGCGATCGCTAAACGTTCTTGTTAAAAAATCAGAGACAGCAATGATTTTAGCCGATGAGTCTAATAATTCATTAGGTATTTTAGCAATATCTCGCTTCATTTTGACACGTACTTTAGATGGTGGTGCGTATGGATCTGCTTGTATATGATCTATAGCTAAACGAAAATGGTCAAATTGATATTCACCTTTGAGCCGTTTATATGCGCCATATTTTTGCCCATCTAACGATTTTAATAATTTTTCAAATTCCAATGCATTTTTCAACATGCACACTCCTTCAACCTATGTTAATGCTTTGTTATTTTATACCCATGTTAGCAATTAGTTGAAACTATCTATCGTATCAAAACCATTACATTATAGTACAAATGTGAATCGTTTAAAAATTTTAATTTAAAAATTAAAAGATGTAATTTATTTCAATTCCGCACAATATTTTCGTCGATTTTACCAAATCCTATTTCCCAGAAAATAGTTACTATCAAATTGAATAAACTTATGAAAGGAGTATCTTATATGCAACAAGAAACAACACCCATCCATAAAACATATTGGATTAAGTTAGTTACTATTTTCACGTTTGGTTGGCTCGTGATTTATGCTGCCCGAACTATTCTAAATCCTATTATGGGAGACATCAAACAGGCATTTTCATTAAACAATGCACAGTTAGGTTTAATTATGAGTATCTTCTTTATTGGTTACACATTAACGCAAATTCCTTCAGGTATTTTAGGAGATAAAGTCGGTCGTAAGACAATACTTGTACCTAGCATGCTTATTTTCGGTATATTTACCGCCGTTACCGGTACGATGCCATCTTTCTTCCTATTCATGTTTGCTTGGCTCATGGTAGGCCTAGCACAAGGTGCGTACTATGGGCCACAATATGCCCTATCTTCGGAAGCAATCCCTGAAAAACATATCACATTAGGTAGCGCACTGATTAATAGTGGCATGGCTTTTGGGACATCCATTGGATATTTTATCTCAAGTTATACGGTTCAAGAGTTTGGTATGCATTGGCGTGTACCTTTCTTTATTATGGGCATTCCAGTGCTTATCTTAGCTTTGCTTATGTATAAAGTAATCAAAGAACGCCCGAAGCAAATCACCATTTCTAATGAATCGGTTCAAGAACCATTTAAATTTTCAAGTTTGTTTAAAAATCGAAACCTTATTTTAGCGTATATTATTATTTTCTGTTCTATTTATGGTTTTTTTATGATTATCACATGGTTACCTTTTTACTTAGAAACTGAACGAGGTATTAGCGGCGCACAAGTCGCTTTTGTCGCGTCACTTGTACCTTGGGCAGCGATACCTGGCTCTTTATTCTTTAGTTGGTTATCTGATCGTTTAGGTAGACGTCGTCCAGTGCTCATTATCATGTTGCCATTAGCATTTATTTTCACAATATCTATAGTGATGTTTAATAATTTATGGGTTTTATATATCGCTTTAATTGGGTATGGTGTTGTTGGAAAAATAAGTACTAACCCTGTGCTCATCGCTGTGGTATCAGCCAATGCGCCTAAACATGCATTGAGCACTTCTTTTAGCGTCTATAACTTTATTGGTATGACCGCTTCTATATTAGCGCCTTATTTAACAGGTTACTTAACCGATTTAACTGGCAAAATGGCAACTGGTTTCTACCTAGCAGCTGGCCTACTCATTATCGGATTTATTTGTGCTCTTTTATTAAGAGAACATAATAAAATAAAAGTAAGCTAATTTTAAGCATTGGGCTATACTCATAGTCTTCTCGTTTAATAAACATAGTATTCATATGATGACTAGGTTTTAGAGCATTTTGATACATCTTATTCGAAATCTAGTCATTTTTGTTGTTCATCACTTATTATAATTATATATATAAATAATATATTCGATTGACTTATTTCAAATTAGGCTAATTATAATCTTCAATAAAATTGAGCTGAATCTCTTGTCATTCTTCTATTTTCACTTTGTTAATTGCTTGATTAATTGCTTTGGCCATATCTAACATAGTCGCACTATAATTAGACTCGTCGCTTCTCGATTGGCTACTTAAATCATTATTAGAGAATAACTGTTCTCTTAAAGCAGTTGTCATTTCAATTTGTACGCCCTCTCCTTTTTCATTCATATTGGCTGGATTACTATTTGCACGACCTTCAATTAAATCAGGCGCTTCTTCTGCTTTAATTCCTTTGGATTTTAATTCATCCGTTATCTCTAAACGTAATGCTTTATCCTTACCTCCTATATAAGCAATCGCTTTATCCCCTTTATAACCATGGATCATTACACTATATTGCTTATCTGAAACCATGTTGTGCAATACGTCATTATTATAATTTACTGATGTGACATGTAATTCAGAGTTATTTTCACTTCTAATACCTTCAAACGAAAAATAATCATAGTTGCCAAGTCGGGCAGTATATTTTGCTAACTCTGTAGTACCTGGTTCAATTGCGCCTCCATGCATAGCTGCAATAATTGTATCGCTGTCATTTTTTTCTGTGTTGATTTTCCAATCAACACCTTCATTTGTTTCTTTTTGGAGCTCTTCCATAGATTCATATTTATCAGGATTTCGGTTAGCAACTTCATAATTAATATGGTATGCATTTATGGTGTTTGGATTTTCAATGTTGTGTGTTTCAGATGCATCACTTTTATTTGAGTTAAAAATCAAAATACCTAAAACATTTAATATAAACAAACTACTCACGATAATCATTTGATTCAATTTAAAATACTTTTTTAAAATATTTCTCCTCATGGTTAACCCCCTTATTATAGATACAGATATGCTGAATGTGAATTTAAATCAAATTAAAATATTTTAGTTATTTTATATTTATGTATTACCACTTACTTTATTAAAATATCTAAACCATAATTAAATTTTTCAATTAGACGTAGAGATTATAAAAATGCAAACTCCCCACAAAATCAAATGTGTTTTGTGGGGAGTCTTACTTCATTTATTTAAATCTCAATTCAAATTGGAAGTGGATATATTTGTCGTTTAAACGGTAAGCTTCGCTTAATTCTGGTCCGCAACTATTCGAGCCGATACCACTTTGCGCGTAATCAATATATAGATAAGTATCGCCTTCTACTAGTTCATCTTTATGCGTTGTATGCGTTAGTTCTTCTAATGTGTAATGTGTTACATTGAAGCTGAATGGTTGTTCGCTGGATACCACAATTTGATGTTGGTCACTTGAAATGTTTGCATAAGTTGTACCGTTATGACTGCCTGTTTCTTGTGGTTTGATATGATTACCACCGTTATCTGTAACAGTTGTTTCGAAATAATCTAAATAGTTCGCTACACCTTTGTCTGGATAACCACTAAATGGTCCACTGCCGTAATAGGTTACTGATTCAAATGCTTTTGGCAAAACCATAGCTAAACCAAACCTAGGTAAAAATGGCCCTTCTGTATCTTTTTCTAAATCGTAATTCACGTTAAGACGTCCATCATTATACACTGTCCATGTCATTGCCCCCTGTAGTATAGGAGGAACGACATCATTAATTATTACAATTTCAAAAATAACACTGACCGCATCATCAGTTTCTACAATTTTATAATCACGTATGCGAGTGATTGCGTCATAATACCCTAAATACGCCCAATCCTTTCTAATATTAATATCATTATCTATAGGCGCACGCCAAACATTGTTTTTTGTAGGTTGGGTTAAAATAATCTCATTTTTATGGATAACAGATGCTAAGCTACCATCTGCTTTATTCAATACATATTGGTTATCATTTGTTGCAATGGTAATACTTTGATTATTTTCTTTATAGCTTAATTCACCACTTTCTCGAGTAGTATCATATCCAACTGGTTGTCGTTGGTAGACAATTTGGTCATGACCTAGTTCAAAATGATTGTGGCGTAACGGTTCTTCATTTTTCAATTTATAACGTAATAACACATCACTTAATTCACTCATTTCAATATAGTCACTTAAATCAACATCTTTTATACTATGTGGTCCAAAGTTATTCATCATAATTTCAAACGGCTTTTTGTCACCACTTAAATAAGTCGCTGTACCTTCAATAGTTAAATAGTGCTCTACACTACTGAAATCTAGTTGATTACGTAATTTTAAAATACCGTCCGCTTCATGTATTACTTTGACAGGCCTATGTTCGTGTTTAAATTCATAATATCCTTCGTGCGGTATACGATCAGGAAAAACAATACCATCAACACAGAAGTTACCGTCATGCAGTTTTTCTCCAAAGTCTCCGCCATATCTAAAGATAGGATCACCATGATGTTGACCAACTTGTATGCCATGATCACACCATTCCCATACAAACCCGCCAATAAAACTATCATATTGTTCTACAAGTGTTTGATAAGCGTGCAAGTCACCAGGGGAATTCCCCATTGCGTGTGCGTATTCGCAAAGAATAAATGGTTTATCTAAACTGGGGTCTGTCAGATATGTTGTTTCTATTTCTTCTGGTGAAGGATACATTCTACTAATCATCTCAACATTTGATAAATCATATGATTTTGACTTGTCTCTATGGAAAGTGCCCTCATAATGTAATGGGCGTGTCGCATCTAATGTTTTTGCGTGTGCCATAGCTTTGACCATATTCACACCAAAGCCTGATTCATTGCCCATAGACCAAGATACAATCGAACTATAATTCTTTAACGGCGTAATCGATGCTTCAATGCGTTCAATTATTGGTATTTCATACTGCGGGTCATCCGTAATAATGTTAAAGTTATCTGTATTTTCATCACCATAAAGCCTAACAACACCATGGGTTTCTAAATCTGCTTCGCTCATCACATAAAATCCGTATTGGTCTGTTAATTCATAGAATAATGGCGATTTAGGGTAATGTGCTGTACGAATCGAATTAAAATTGCCTTGTTTCATCAATGCTAAATCCTTCATAAATTGTGATTCACTCATCACATAACCTGTTTGAGGATCACTATCATGATAATTAGTACCTCTAAATTTAATAGATTGGCCATTGATATAAAATTGGTTGTTTTTGATTTGTATTTCTCTGATACCAACTTTTTGTGTAATAACTTCTGTTTCGGTAGAAAGTGTCACAGTATATAGTGTTGGATTTTCAGTTGACCACAATTGTGGTGTTTCAATTGTAAAGCTATAGTTACTTGAAATATCTTCTTCTTGAATCATCACGCCTTTAGGATCATATACGTGTGCCTTAACTTTCTCCAAATCTTGTTTATCTTCTAATTTAACGTCAATTGCGCCTTGAGTTAGCAATTCATTGACACGTGTTTCAATTTTAAAATCGTTAATACGTGCTTTTGCACGTTTTAAGATATAGACATCTCTAAAGATACCTGAATGTCTAAACATATCTTGGTCTTCAAAATACGTGCCATCTGAATATTTTAAAACAAGTACTTGAATCGTGTTGATACCATCATGAATCAGATTGGAAATATCAAATTCAGAAATCGAATGAGAAATTTGGCTATAACCAACAAATTGATTATTGATCCATACATAAAACGCACTATCTACGCCTTCAAAATTTAAATGATAGTCACTTTTTTCATCATATGTTGTCACTTCAAATGAGCGTGTATAACGGCCGCATGGATTCTCTTTAGGTACATACGGCGGTTCAAATGGTATCGGATATTGTGTATTTAAATATTGTATTTGATCATACCCATATAAATTCCAAACTGACGGCACGGGAATATGATGTTTATCCACTTCCCTCGTCGCATTCAAACAGTCTACCAATGTATTAAAATATTCAAAACGCCAATCTCCATTTAATAACGTTACATTATTAGTTTGATAACGTGTTTCTAGACGATAAGCGGCCTCTCCTGGTTGATAAGGTATATAAAATGCACGACGTGGCAAAGTATTTACATGTTGAATATCTATATTTTCATGAAATTGTTGTTCTATCATTGATTATTTCCTCCTTTATTTACTCATACGTTCTTTGTGTTCTCTCTGACGCTTGTTTTGCAGTGTCTTTTCTATATCCGTTAAGAAATCACCTTTTAAATGAAAAGCTTTATGATATAAAAATGCAGCTAAAATTACGAAAACGATAGGCAATACGATAATTAAAATACGTAGCCCATTAATTGTCAGCGCTGTTTGCGCTTCATTTGGTGTATAGCCTAAAATGGATAATCCAAGGCCTACAATAAGCGCAGCTACAGCTTGTGAAGTTTTTGTTAAAAATGTATTCGCTGACGTAATTACACTTTCATTACGCTGTCCAAATTTAACTTCACCGTAATCGATAACATCTGCTAATGACACCGTTGTAATACCAATCATAAATCCTGACCCAATGCGTAGTAAGCCTGCGCCTACAATTACAGTTATTACGTTTTGTGGTGCGACAAAACCTGAAATTAAAATAAATAATAAACCTACAATGATGAGTGTAATTGAAGTATTAAAAGCTTTGGTTCTCCCTACCCATTTGATATAGCGTGGTAACATTAATAAACCGAGCATTTCACAAAGAATCATTGCATTGAAAATAGCAAATAAATGCTCTGCATTTACTACATATTTAAAGTAATAGATAATAGAACCATTTAGTGTCTGCAAACAAAGGTTAAATGTTAGTAAAACACCCATAATTGCTAATAATTCTTTATTTTTAAATAAAATTCTACCAATATCTTTAAAATTCACCTTAATACCTGTTTGTTGTTCCATTTCTTTATCTTCGGGTACTTTCCATACTGTGACACCGATTGTGAATATAAAAACAGCACTACAAATAACCGCAAATACAAAAATACCTATTGAATCACTACCTTTACCAAATATATCACCGAGTTTATGTATAAAAAATAAACCAAATGTCCCTACAGTAAATGCAGCTAAACTTGCGAAAAATCTTGGTATTACGGATATTTCCTCACGTTCTCTAGGATTATGCGTTAAATTAGGCAACCAAGACCAATACGGTATATCCATCATCGTATAAGTCATGCCCCATGCAATATATATAATTGATATATACACATACATCGCAGTTTGTGGTAAATCAAAGTTTGTGAATAATAAAATTGTAACAATAGCATTCACTATCGTTCCGATTACTAACCAAGTTTTAAATTTACCAAAATTATTCCGTGTATTATCGACAATCACCCCCATAATTGGGTCATTAATCGCATCCCATATTCGTGCAACAAAAAGCATTACACCCACAAACGCTGGGCTTAAACCGACAATATCTGTGATATAAAACATTAAAAATACACCAACAATGTTGAATATGGCGTCCTTACCTATGGCACCGAACCCAAAAGAAAATTTTTGCATGCCTGTTAAGTGTCTATTCATTTTTTCACCCCTGAAATTCATAGAATATAAAACGCTTTCATAATGTGTTAACTTTATTTTATCAATCATTTATAAAAATTATGAATAGCATTATGATGATAAAATATAGCAAAATGTTTCATTTATACTTAAAATGTGATTATATAAACTATATAACTATAATTTACGAGGTATTCTATGCAAGTGTTATGGAAAAAATTTCAAAAAAAGCATATTGATGCAGATTTAGTAGAATGCGGCATTGAAATTGGCGTGCCAAATGTTGGTTATAAATATTCAGTAATCAAAGAATTTGTTTTACATATCGTAACCCATGGCGAGGGTGTGTTTATATACAATGGTAAAAAACATGCATTAAAAGAAGGCGATATGTTTTTATTAGAAAAAGGGATGGATGTAGAATATAGACCGTCGTTTTCTAACCCTTGGACATACTATTGGATTGGCTTAAGTGGTAAACAAATTTTAGATTATTTACAAAGGTGCCATATTGTAGATAAACATGTCATTATGAATCAAGAGACGTCCGAAATAAGTCATACTATCCAAAAAATATGCAACCTTTCAAAATCAATTGATACAAATAATTCCAATGACATTTTAATTATGCAATACTTATATGATTTAGCTTACAAATTACAAAAACAATTTCCTAAAATATTTTCAGTAAATGTCGATATTATTAATGAAGATATTCAAAACGCGGTTACCTATATCAATGCAAATTATCAAAATAATATTATGATTGTGGATGTAGCGGATTATGTCAATGTAACACGTAGCCACTTATTTAGACTGTTTAAGAAAAACTTAAATTGTTCTCCTAAGGCATATTTAACTTATATTCGAATGTATCATGCTTCCCAATTATTAATTCATAGCAATATTTTAATAAATGAAATAGCGCGTCAAGTTGGTTATAAAGATCCACTCCTTTTTTCTAAAAGTTTCACGAAACATTTTAAAATTAGCGCTTCTGAATATCGAAATCAGTTTGCCAATCAATGCGCTTGGAAAACTTAACGTATTTAATTACAAGCATAGCAAGTCACCGACATTTCAACATGGATAAATTTTTATACTAACTTTAATCTTTTTTATCTATTCCATATGCTTAGTTATATAAGCAAACGATGTGCTTTATTTTAATTGCCCTATATGTTTTGGAAAAGCGGGTTATTTATAAAAGTATAACGGTTATGTTATAATTATCTCAATTTTCAAAATTTAAAAAGAAAGGTGTTTTAAGTATGCCATTGCAGGTATTAATTATCGGAGGCGGTGTCGCTGGTCTGCGTATCGGCACTTTACTTTCAGAAAACAATATCTCTTTCAAAATTGTAGAATCACGAGAAAGATTGGGCGGAAGAGTGCTAACTAAACACGACAATACCGAAGACTATTTTGATTTAGGCCCCACATGGTATTGGCCAGACACCGAAAAGCATATCGAATCCCTATTAAATACATACAACCTTTCTACAATCGAGCAATATAATGAAGGCGACAGTTTACTAGAATTATCTCAAAATCAACTACCCAAACGTATTGCTGCTTCTAATGTAAATAATAGAAGCAAGCGAATTGTAGGCGGTGTTAATGCGTTAGTAACAGCATTAAACAACCATATTTCTGACGATCATATTATTTTAAATCATAAAGTTGAGTCAATTTACCAAGAAAATCAATCATCTTATTCTGTTGTTACTTTAAACCAATATAGCCAGACACATGAAACATTTCATGCTGATATCGTTGTCTTAACTGTGCCACCTAGATTAGTCCTTAATTCAATTGATTTTAGACCGCCTCTCCCAGAGCCATTACAAATGGACTTACTTAATAAACCGACTTGGATGGGTGCGCAAGCTAAAATAGTGGTGACGTATCAATATCCTTTTTGGAGAGATGAAAATCTTTCTGGTAATGTCGTCAGTTGGGCAGGCCCATTAAGAGAAATTTATGATGCTACTACATCTTCTGGCAAAGCTGCATTATTTGGTTTCTTCAGTCTTCCTCCTGCTGAAAGAAATTCAAAATCTGAAGTATCGATTAAAGAGGAAGTCATTCAACAATTAACCAAACTTTTTGGTAGTCAAGCACAAGCATATGAACAGATTTTATATAAAGATTGGTCTCAAGATGGTCATACTGTAACTGAAGGCGATAAACTTAATATCGAAAGTTTTCCGAGTTATGGTCCGCCGCCAAAATATTTCAGCAATATGCTTTTTGCTGGCACAGAGTACGACGCTGTCCATGGTGGCCATATTGAAGGCGCATTGTCCTCAGCAAATCAAATTTCCCAGGAAATTAGAAATATAGTTAGCTCATCATCAAAATAAAAAGCGGGACAAAAATCATATTTTTATAAAATGATTCCGTTGTCCCACTTCTTATTTATAATATAGTTCAAACGTATTTGGCGTTTTTAGATCCTCAATATGCGTTTAGCTATTAACTTCCCCTTGAATACGAATAGATACATCTGCTTTTTTTAATAACTTACCAATCGTACATCCTCTGTCAGCTATCTCAAAAAGTCGATTTACTTCTTCAAAATCTTTTTTGTCTGCGTTTTCAGGTAAAGTGATTTTAGGATAATGTATAAATTCGAATGCTTTGTTTTCTAATTCTTTAATTTCAGTGTCCATTTGTACATCTACTACTGAAATCGTTCTTGCTTCAATCGCATACATTAATGTAATGATATAACATGATGCTGCTGAACTTGCTAACAATTCTTTTGGTGTCGCGCCTTCTCCAGTGCCACCTGATTTAGTTGCTACTGCAATCTTTGCATCTAAATGCTCCGTTTCTACTTTTCCAAACCCTTTAATGTCACCGTTCCAATTTGTTTTTATTACAGCCATGATAATGTCCTCCTTTTTATTATTTGTAAAGCGTGGCATACCATAAATTTAATACAAAATTCATTTATTAGTAATAAAATTTGTTTTATTATCATATCAGCACGCATTAAGCTTAAAATTTCATTGCCTTTATCACATATTGAGTAATTATAAAGGCTATTTAGATAGTCATTTATATCATAATTAAAATGAAACTACTTACTATTACTTATATTATTCCCATTAAATCATTTACCAATCTTTATTATTCATTTTTTAAACATATATATCTATACATAAAAAAACGCTAAAACGATTAATCAAAAAGCGTTTTAACGTTTTTATGCATTATAGATTAAGCAAAATATTAAATTTTATGATGGCACCTCTGTACGTTTGGTACTATGCTTTCTAATTGCTGCAGCTATCACTGTAGAAGCAGCGCCAAAAATCATAAACCCAATAAACATCCACATCGTTGTATCTAATTGGATACCTTCATGTAAATATAAAATCTCTCTTAATGAATTGGCATAATGCGCAAATGGGTTCCATCCAACAATATATTTTTGATAGAAATCAGGTAACATTTGTTTTGGTAATGTCACTAATTGCATACTGAAAAACATTAAAAGGAAAAAGATTGGTATAGATTTTAAACCGAGCCAAGTCATCGTACCTAATATAAGCCCTACAAACCCCATAATTGCTAGAGCAACAAATGTAGCTGTCGTATTTGTGTTGTTAAAATCAAAGCCCAGTACAACTTCCATAAAGTAAATATATGCAAACGCACCTACAAATGCCGTAACGATCGTCATAGCAATTTGTCCTAATGAAGCAATCATGCGGTGATGTATTGCAATATTATTACTCGTTCTAAATGCAAAAAAGAGCAATACTGAAATGAGAATAGAACCCATCCATACTGGCATAAACATTAAGAATGGACCATTGCCACCTGCTTGATGACTACTTATTTTATTTATTTTTTCACTACTTACGTTAACTGGATGCGTTAAACTTTGAACGTCTGATGCTTTTACATCAACATCTTGTTTTTGTAGTATAGACAAGCTTTGTTTTGTAATTTGTTGGTTTACGTTATCACCCATGCCTTCCAATATTTGAGAAGCCATTTGCGATATTTGTGTCCCTCCGCCATCATTGACCATTGTTTTAAAACTCGCTTTTTGAGTTGTTATTTTCTGGTCGCTTCCAGATTCTGTCATTTTTTCCTGCATTTTTTTCGCTTGCTCTGCTGGTACCTCTCCAGATTGAACTTTATCTTTCATTTCTTGTTTTTTAGCGTCCATAACTACATTTTGTGTTTTACTTAGTGCATGTTTTGAAAAATCTTTTTCAATAATTGCTGCACCATAATATTTTTGATCTTTCATGCCTTTTTTGATATCTGCTTCACTATCAACTTGAACCCATTTAACCGCATCTGAATTGCTGTCCATTAATTTATCTTCTAAATGCTTACCTATATTAATATTTTTTCCTTGTATGTCAGTACCTTTGTCTTGGTTGACTATTGCCATCGGAATATCTTTAGGTTTTGGATTAAATGCTGGGTAAAAAGCAATTGAAAAAATAACAAATATTAGAATAGCTACAATAGGTGCAAGCCATAGTAATTTACTTTTAAAAATATTCATCTATCGTCCCTCCTATTTAACAAACACAGTGTTGAATATTTATCACTTTGTCTATTATAATAGGAAATAAGCCGTATACAATAAGCAATGATACGCAAGTCGTTCATTAATGAACACTTTATCTATAAATGTCTATTAAATATAAAGGAGTTTCAATTTATGCCAGAAGATAGACGTGTCCGGAAAACACAAAATGCGATTAAACAAGCGTTGATTCAATTATTAAATGAAAAAGATTTAGATAAAATAACGATCAGTGATATTACTCAAAATGCTGATATTAACCGCGGGACTTTTTATCTTCATTATGAAGATAAATATATGCTTTTAAATAAGATGGAAAATGAATATATTGAATATTTATCAAATACACTAAATACAAAGGATAAATTCTATGTTGGTATGGATGCTAAAGCATTTGCACGTATCTTTACCGAAGAAAAATTAAAAAAAGTTGTACTTCACATCGATGCCAATTTCGAGTTTTATAAAACCATCTTTTCATTAGAAAGACGTAGTCAATTAGAAACAAAATTAAGCCAAGTGATTTATCAAAATATGAAAAAACATATCGCAACTAAAGATACGATAGACGGTATTCCGCTAGACTATTTTCATAGTTATGTCTCAGGTGCGACGATATCTTTTATTAAATATTGGGTCAAAGATAATCGTAGAATCGACCCTTACACGTTAATAGACAGTCTAGTCAAAATTATTTTTAATGGCCCATTAAGACTAATGGCGAAAGAACAATATAACGTTCGCGAATGATAAGTTAGATTATTGTTGAAAGCCAATGCTCCAGTTAATTTCATTATTATAATTAACTTGAAAATAGTAATAGCATTTTGATTCAACATCATAACATATAAATTATTTTAATAAGTGCTGTTTAAGGACTTATTATTTATCTATGTACACTTTCAAACTTGAAACGAAGCAAAAAACACTTTTTAAAAATGGTTGCATCGACCATCTTATTAATATGACTAGTAAAAAGAATACAAGCACTAGCTTCATGATAAGCATCTTTAAAATTAAAAAACGTGTTTTAAGTAAAATGGTTTTTAAAATTCGTATTTTTAATAAACGCATTTTCATTGCAATCAGCAATTGTCTACACGATATTCACGGCTAAGTGACTATTTATAGCTCAATTTTCATGCTCAAAATATTTTGACTACTGATCATATTCTCGGCTATATTTAATGTATTATCATTTCAAAATCACATAACTAAGGGAATGTTTTTATGAAAATCACTAAAATCTTAAACAATAATGTTGTATTGTCCAAGATTAATGGGGAAGAACGTATCGTTATGGGAAACGGATTAGCGTTCGGCAAGAAAAATGGACAACAACTAGAACGTTCAAAAATTGAAAAAGTTTTTCGGTTAACGAGTGAAGATCAAGAACGCATGTTAACTTTATTAAATGAAATCAATCAAGATGTGCTTTTAATTACTGAAAAAATTATAAAATCGGCAAACCAACTTTATGAGTCACCCGTTTCAGAAACGATTTATATTGCACTAACTGATCATATTAATTATGCAATTGAACGTACGCTTGATGGTTTTGATATTAAAAACCCATTACTTTATGAAATACGTTCACTATATCCAAAAGAATATGAAGTAGCTCAAAATGGATTACACGAGATTAATCATTATTTCAACGTTACGTTACCAAAAGATGAAATTGGATTTATTGCTATGCATATTGTGAATGCCAGTTTAGATGAAAATATTGCCAATATTTATGAAATCACTAAAATCACTAAAAGTATGCTTGATATCGTTCGTTATCATTTCAATCTTGCTATCAACGAAGATGAGCTAAATTACTCTAGGTTTATGACACATCTTAAATTTTTTAGCCAAAGGCTAATTAGTCATCAATCTTTAAACGAAGTTACAGATGAAAGTCTACTAGAAGCTTTAAAGCAAAAGCACGCTAAATCAGATGCTTGTGTAGATAAAATTGCAGACTTTTTACTCAAACATTATCATCACCAATTATCTAACGACGAACGCGTTTATTTAATATTACATATTGCGAGATTGCTAAAGTAATCGATGTAAGCGTTGACATATTTTTTTATAGAGGCTATACTGTATTCAAACTTATATTTTGTTACTTTTGACGTTGCTATCAACGTTTGGGGTTGTAACTTTAAGTAGGCAAAACCCAGAGTAATGCATTACGAACCTAACTAGAGGTCCGTATGTGTATTATTCTGGGTTTTTTTGTTTTTATTTAGCTAAAGCTAGCCTAGCTATTTGTTTTTAAATAAATTACGTTAATTGATTGGCCACAATCGACGTATTAAACTTATTTATCCTTTAAACAAAACGAAAATTGAGGTGAATTTATCAATGAAATACGAAGATTTAGCAAAAGATATCGTAGAAAAAGTGGGAGGAGAAGAAAATATTAATTCTCTTACCCACTGTATTACACGTTTACGTTTTAAATTGAATGATGAAGATAAAGCTGATACAGAATATTTAAAACAGCATGATGAAATCGTCACAGTAATGAAATCAGGCGGACAGTACCAAGTGGTGATTGGTAACCATGTCCCTGATGTATACGATGCAATTAATAAAATAACACGTTTAGGCTCAGATAATGAAAATCACACACAAGAGGCTAATTCAGGTAATATGTTAAATCGATTTATTGATTTAATATCTGGTATCTTCCAACCTATTTTGGGCATTCTTGCAGCTGCTGGGATGATTAAAGGTTTCGCTGCACTATTCTTAGCACTTGGTTGGTTAACTGAATCATCTGGTACCTATCAAATATTATTTGCATTGGGAGATGCATTATTTTATTTCTTCCCTGTATTTTTAGGTTTTACTGCTGCTAAAAAATTTGGCTCAAATCATTTTATTGGTATGGCCATAGGTGCAGCCATTGTATACCCTTCATTAGTATCTGCAATGGAACTAGGAGCTAAAGGAGCGCATATACTTTTTGCTGGTACCATTTTTGAAGTAGAGTCAAATTTATCATTTCTAGGTATACCAGTTATATCTATGACCTATACATCAAGTGTTATTCCTATTATTGTTGCGATTTATTTTGCAAGTATCCTTGAACGTAAATTGAAACGTATTATTCCAGATGTTGTTAAAACATTCTTTGTGCCATTTTTCACTTTACTCATTATTGTTCCACTGACTTTTATAGTGATTGGACCTATATCTTCTTGGATCGCTAATTGGATTGGTTCAGGAGCAATAAGTATCTATGAATTAAGCCCTATATTAGCTGGTTTATTGCTAGGTGCTTTTTGGCAAGTATTTGTTATATTTGGAATCCATTGGGGGCTTGCTGCAATTATGATTAACAATGTTTCTACCATTGGGTATGATATTATATTCCCACTTATTTTTGCAGCATCTTTTGCTCAAACTGGTATTGTTATTGGTATTTTCTTAAAAACAAGAAATACTAAACTGAAATCAATTTCTTTACCAGCTGCTATTTCTGGCTTGTTTGGTGTGACTGAACCTGCAATTTACGGTGTTACATTACCTAGAAAAAAACTCTTTATTTATAGTTGTATTATTAGTGGCTTATTTAGTGGATTTGTTGGTTTCGCAGGTACAAAATTATACTTTATGGGCGGACTTGGCATTTTTGGTTATACCACATTCATTGGCGATAATGGCTTAGATTCTACGTTCTGGGCTATTGTAGTTGCTTCACTATTAGCCGTGGTTGTCGGTGGTATCGTTGGTTATATTGTCCATTCTGATAAAAAAGAAACTAAAGTACAAGCTACCGCACCAGAATCAGAACAACCTAATAATGATCAAAATAGTAATGATACAGTCAATGCCATAAATGAAAATATGCCAGAACCCAAGGATGACTTTATTGTTGCACCTGTGCCCGGTGAGATGAAAAAGCTTGAACTTGTTGATGATCCAGTATTCTCATCTCTTGCAATGGGTAAAGGCGTCGCTATTAAACCTTCCTCGGACATCATCGTGGCTCCGTTTGATGCAACTGTAGAAAGTCTATTCCCTACTGGGCATGCAATCGGTCTGAAATCAAAAAATGGGACAGAATTACTCATTCATATAGGTATTGATACAGTGAAATTAGATGGTTTAGGCTTTGAACCATTAGTAAATCAAGGCGATATCGTTCAAGTCGATCAACCGCTTATACAATTTGACTCAGAAACAATACGCAACCATTCATACGATGACATCGTCATGGTTGTAATAACCAACACAAACGAAACAAAAGACGTCGTTATACAAGCACAAAACACAATTAAAGAAAAAGACTCGCTCATCTCTGTTATTTATTAATTTCAAAAATTCAAGGAGGTCAATGATATGTCAGTATTAGGTAAAGATTTTTTATGGGGCGGCGCTATCGCTGCCAATCAAGTTGAAGGTGGATATGATACAGCTGGTAAAGGACTAAGTCTTGTAGATTTACTTCCTGCAGGAGAAGCACGAAAAGCACCACTATTTAATCCAGCTAAAGGGTTAAATAACAGTTTTGATTTTTACCCTAGTCACCAATCTATTGATTTTTACCATCGTTATGAAGAAGATATCAAATTATTTGCTGAAATGGGATTTAAAGCATTACGCTTTTCAATTTCTTGGCCTAGGATTTTCCCACACGGTGATGAAACTGAACCGAATGAAAAAGGTCTAGCATTCTATGATAAGGTATTTGACACTTTAGAAAAATATGGTATTGAACCGATTGTTACTATTAATCATTTTGATACGCCCTATTATTTAGCTGAAATTTATGGTGGATGGTATAACCGTAAAACTGTAGATTTCTTTTTAAATTACGCTACTGTCCTATTCAATAGATATAGTCATAGAGTTAAGTACTGGATTACACATAATGAAATCAATATGATTTTGCATATTCCTTATATTGGTGGCGGTTTAATTATCCAGGAAAATGACAATAAAAACCAAATCATGTACCAAGCTGCCCATCACCAACTTATTGCCTCAAGTCTTGCTACAAAAATTGCTAAAGAAATTGATGAAACAAACCAAATTGGCTGTATGTTAGCAGCTGGTGACGTGTATCCCAATACGTCACATCCAGATGACGTCATGGCTGCACTATCAAAAAATAGAGAACAATATATATTTATAGATGTTCAATCTCGCGGTGAATATCCTAGTTATAGTAAACGTATGTTTGAAGATTTGGGTGTATTTATTGAAAAACAGACTGGTGACGACGAAATTTTAAAAACATACACAGTAGATTATATTTCATTTTCTTATTATTCAAGCCGACTCGAAAGTGGAAATAAAGAAATTAACCAAAACAAAGAAGCTGGGAACGCCTTTGCTTCACTTAAAAATCCTCATTTAGAAGCGTCAAATTGGGGCTGGCAAATCGACCCAGTGGGGTTAAGAGTAACAATGAATCAGATATACGATCGCTATCAAAAACCATTATTTATCGTGGAAAATGGCCTAGGTGAAATCGATAAAGTCGAAGAGGATGGCAGCATTCATGATACTTATAGAATTAAATATTTAAGCGAACACTTAAACCAAATGATTGAAGCGGTGAAAGATGGCGTACCATTGCTTGGATATACTTCGTGGGGTTGTATAGATTTAGTTTCAGCAGGTAGCGGTGAAATGAAAAAACGCTATGGCTATATTTATGTTGATCGAGATAATAAAGGGCATGGCTCTTTAAATAGATTACGTAAAGATTCATTTTATTGGTATCAACGTGTTATTCAAAGTAATGGAGACAACTTATCATACTAATTTAAATATAAAGGAGTATTAAATATGAGAAAAATCAAAGGATTTAAAAAAGGATTTTTATGGGGCGGCGCTACAGCTGCTAATCAAATCGAAGGTGCGTATAATTTAGACGGTAAGGGCTTATCTAGTGCGGACTTCACAGAATATATTCCTAAAGACCAGCGTCGCGGAGATAATAATATGGAAGTAACATCCGATTTCATTGAAAAAGTTACTTCCGGACAGTATCAAGGTCGCTTCCCTAAACGTGATGGTATAGATTTTTATCATAACTATAAAGAAGATATTAAACTATTTGCTGAAATGGGATTCAAAGCATTTAGGATGTCCATCAATTGGGCACGTATTTTTCCAAAAGGCTACGAAAAAGAACCTAATGAAGCCGGTCTCGCTTTTTATGATGATGTATTCAAAACACTAAAATCATACAATATCGAGCCTGTTGTAACGCTAAGTCATTATGAAACACCTTTTGGTTTAACAGAAAAGTACAATGGTTGGATAAATCGTAATGTCATTAATCATTTTGTTAATTACGCTGAAACTGTTTTTAATCGTTATAAACATGACGTAAAATACTGGATAACATTTAACGAAATCAATGTTATTAATATTTCGCCTTTCACAGGTGGTGGTATTATTTCAGATAAATTAGATTATCCTTTAGCAGCTTCATACCAAGCGCTGCATCATCAATTTGTAGCGTCTGCACTAGCTACTAAAAAACTAAAAGAAATAATTCCGAATGCCAAAATGGGTTGCATGATAGCCCGTATGAAACATTATCCATATACTTGTAACCCACAAGATGTTTTAAAAGCGCAGCAAGAAGACCAAATGAATTTAATGTATACTGATGTACAAGTTAGAGGTGAGTACCCTAACTATTACAAACAATTTTTAGCAGATAACGGAATTGAATTGGATATTCAAAATAATGATTTAGATATCATTAGACAGCATACAGTTGACTACTTATCATTTAGTTATTATATGTCTATGTTATCTTCTGTTTCTCCTGAAGGACAAACTACGCAAGGTAATTTAATGAACAGCTTAAAAAATCCTTATCTAGAAGCGTCTGATTGGGGTTGGCAAATTGATCCGATTGGTTTAAGAATTGTGTTAAATGAGCTATGGGATCGTTATCGCGTGCCATTATTCATTGTAGAAAATGGTTTAGGCGCAGTCGATGAAGTGGTTGATGGCGCAATACATGATGACTATCGTATAGATTACTTAAGCAAACATATGAGTGAAGCTAAAAAAGCTGTTCAAGATGGTGTAGATTTAATTGGTTATTTATCTTGGGCGCCAATCGATTTAATTTCTATGTCTACAAGCGAAATGACAAAACGTTATGGCTACATTTATGTTGATCAAGACAACTATGGTAATGGCAGTATGAAACGAATGAAAAAGGATTCATTTGAATGGTATAAAAATGTAATTTCAACTAATGGCACATCATTATAATACATTCCATTTATGAGCGGGCACTGTTCTAGTGCTCGTTTTTTTATAAAAAATACCAACGACTTAAGCGTTGGCATTATCTAAAAATTAAAAGTACGTATATTATTTTGTTTTGCGATCAATATCTAATTCGGTTGTAAATTTGGGTGTTTCTTTTTTAAATAAATATGATCCATTTCGAATAGATGCAATACAATCCACACGTCGACGTTGTGCTTCAAATACATTTGGGGCATCCAGTACAATAAAGTTCGCTGGTTTCCCTTCAGATAATCCATAAATATCACCCAATCCCATTAATTTTGCTCCATTATAAGTAATTAAGTCAAAATTACGTGGAAAATCTTCTTCGCGCATTAATTGTGTCGCATGTAAGCCGTTATCTAAGATATTCATTAAATTACCAGAGCCAGCTGGGTACCATAAATCAACAATTGAATCTTGCCCAAAAGCGACATTAATCCCATTATCTACAAATTCTTTAACACGCGTTAATCCTCTTCTTTTTGGATAAGTATCTTGTCTACCTTGTAAATATAAATTTTCAGTTGGACAAGAAACAAAATTCAACCCAGATTGACGGAATAACCCCATCATACGAAATGCATAAGCATCATCGGCTGAACCAAACGAACAAGTATGTGAAGCTGTGGTTGATTGACCGTAACCTTGTTTCATCGCTTCTGCATTTAACTTTTCTAAGAAACGCGCTTGTGTATCATCCGTTTCGTCACAATGGACGTCAATTAATTTATCATATTTAATAGCAAGCCTAACGATTTCTTTAATGGATTCGACCCCTTCTTCTGGGCTCCATTCATTATGTGGGATACCTCCAACACAATCTGCACCTAACCGTAAAGCTTCTTCAACTAAGTCACGCCCCGTTTTACCTTCTTCTTTAAAAGAGTACATACCATTTTGTGGAAACGCTACGACTTGAATTGTAATATTATCTTTTAATTCATCTCTTACTTCAAGCGCTGCTTTAATACCAGTTAAGTTTGGATCCGTACAATCTGTTTGTGCACGAATGTACTGTGTTCCATAACCTGCAACATCATTCACTGCTTGGCGCATACGCGATTTCATTTCTTCTTTTGTCGTGCCTTTCTTATAATCATTCCATAAATCAATAGCCTCAAACAATGTGCCAGATGTGTTTTTGATTTGCGGATCTTGTCCTGTAAAGTAGTAATCTAAATGAAGGTGAGCATCAACATACGGCGGCAAGACTAATGCCCCTTCTAAATCAATAATTTCATCGGCTTTACCAAGATTATTGCCAAAAGCCTTGAACTTACCATTTTCTACTAAAATTTCTGACGCCTTATCATGTTTATAAATTGATACATTAATGAATTTTTTACTCATTAATCAAACCTCCTATGCTTTTCTACCATAAGCCTTAAGAGACATTTAAGCAATTGATTTCCCAGGCAATATATTTTTTGTCCCTCTCTCAGTTTCCTCGTACTATAAATGCTTTAACGACTTAGGATATAATAAAATGCTGACACATACCATCGTTAAGATGGCGTATCAACGTTTTATTTAAATGGACGGCACAGTTTTATAAAAATAAGTGCTTACTTGAATCATCATTTAATTATCATCTGTGATATACGCTTTAATTAACTAGACGTTTTCATAAGGAACCTTACGTTTTATAACGGTATGGGCGGTTAGTATATTTTTTAAAAACTACAATGTTTCTAACATACATTATTTTGAAGTTTACTTTGTAATGTTTAATTCATGTTTTATCTAAATAAATTTTTGAAAAAAGCCGTGAATTTGTTTTCCTCTTTCTTCAATGAAACATCTACCTTTGGCGCGTGTGTGTACCCTTAATAAATTGCCGTTTATAAGACACGTATGCTTTGCCTTTTTTATCCACATTCAATTTCACGTTCTTCATCTTTTTAGGGACAACGTCGTACAAATCATTTTTGACATGATATGTTTTATCGTTAATTTCATGTTCGCCTTCGCTTAATACTTTTCTATATTCATATTTATCAAATTGTTTATTGATATGTTTATTAGCTATTTTATGACGTTCGTTTTTTGCTTTATTGCTTGGGAAAGGCTTAACATTTAAAATAGCTTCATTAAGACGCAAACCATCACGTTTACTCGTTAACGCTAGACTGTAGCCTTCATCACTGGTCCCCGTTTTTAAACCATCCGCCCCTTTTAAGTCAAACCGTTCTCCTTTTAAAGAAAGATTTTTAGTTTTCAATTCTGTATCAAATTGATTATCTTTCGTCTTAGAACTATACGTTAAAACCTCAGGATGATCTTTTAATAAGTGTTGCATTAAAATTGTCATATCTTGTGAAGTTGTCTGAGTCTTACGCTCTTTTTTATATTTTTCAGGCGCATATTGATGTAATAGTTGATTATCTGCACCTGTAGGATTTACAAAATGCGTATGTTCCATACCAATCTTTTTAGCTTTATCATTCATTTGATTTGTAAATCTCGACGTTGAACCAACTATTTTTTCACCTAAAATCAGTGTCGCTGCATTACTTGATTCTAAAGTGATCTGTCTTAAAAATTGATCAATAGTATAAGCCTGTTCTGCCTCTAAAGGGACGCTTGCTAAATTAGGTAACTCAGACATCTTTTCATAATCTGGCGTTATCTGTATTTTGTCTGATGCTTTTATATCCCCATTTTCTATAGCATCAAAGGTCAAATACATGGTCATCATTTTAGTTAGAGAAGCTGGATCTGTTACTTTGTCATCATTAGATTGATAGAGAATTTGACCAGTTTGAGTTATCACACTAACACTTTCTGGTTTATATTGGTCACCATATGTATCTTCGGGCGTTGCTGATTGAGCTATTGCTGAAGATGTTGGTATCATCATAGTTAAAGAAAGTATACAACTTAGAATCACCACGCTTATTTTGTTTAACACTTATGTTCATCCCTCTCTCAATGATTTATAATAAGTAGCCAAAATACCTTAAATGTGAACCGTATTATTTTGGGTATAAATCTAAATATTCCTCTAATGTTTCGCGATGATTATATAGCGTTTTAGCTGTATCTTTTCCTACATATCTTATATGCCAAGGCTCATATTGATAACCAGTTATATGCGTTTTGTCCTTAGGATATCTTACAATAAACCCGTATTTATGCGCATTACGTTTTATCCATTGTCCTTCTTCTGTTTTACCAAATGATTCTTTGAAGTTGGTATCTGTGTTCTCAGAAACAACATCATATGTCAAACCAGTTTGATGTTCTGAATGACCTGGTTTAGCACTATATTTATTGGCAGCTTCTTCTCCATCTCTTTGAACATAACGATTAAATAATTGTTCTTGAGTTTGATAACTTCTAAAACCACTTGCACTTGATAAATGATATCCTTTCTTATTACCGGCGTTTAATAATTTATGTAATGCTTCACGGGCCACTTCGTTCTCACCCGGGTTAAAATGTTCTGGTAAGGAAATATCTTTATTTACAATTAAAATCTCGTCGATATAAGTAACACCGTTCTTAACTGTTTTATTATGTTCATTTTCTTTTTTTTGACTTTGCTGTTTTTCATGTTTTTTGCTATCTGTATGACGGGGTTCACTCTCTTGGTTCGAGCATCCAACTAAAATTAAACACAACATGATAACCAATAATTTAAACTTATTCATTGTTACTCCTTCAGAAAATAAATTTAAAACTAATATAATACACAATATAATAGTTAAGCAATTAATTGCATTCACCATTAATATAACACGCGGTACACAAGAGACAAAGTTTTTGCTAGCATTTTTATCTTTTATTATTAATAATAGCAAAACTATAACGGTTAAAACGTTATTTCTTTTTTAATAACATATGATTTATAAAGACAAAAGAACTTTGTAGCAATAGCACAAAAATGACATAAAATATACCAATCTCTTGTATGCTAAAAAACAGTTACCATCCTGAGTTTGAGAATGGCAACTGCTTTTACGTTATATATTCAAATTGTTAAGTTGGATGTTTAAATTATTAATAAGTAGACTTTATAAAAAATGTCTATAATATTTATTTAGTATACCCTATATCTTGAAATAGTTTATTATAGTTTTCTACAGCTTTTTTATGACTTAGTTCTGATCTGGTCTCAACGTGGTCAAATGGCTCTTCTACAGTTTTCACCATATATTCTGTAAAGGCGGTAATATCGTCCGGTTCAACTAGATAACCATTTTCCCCATGTTTAATAATTTCTGACGGCCCATACCTCACATCATAAGAAATTACTGGACAGCCAACTTCAATACTCTCCATTACAGTTAACCCAAACCCTTCAAATTTGCTTGTTAACAATGCAGCTTTTGATTTTTGGAACTCTTTTAAAGGCGTATTTGTATATTCATTAATCTCTACTTTATCTTGAATACCAAATTGCTCGATTAAGTCTAACAATGCTTCTTTCTGACCGTCTTCATCTTTTCCAAATATTGCTAATTTCATATCATATCCATTGTCTAAAAACTGTTTATATGCCTTAATTAAATGATCTATTTGTTTAGCTTTACCTAACCGTCCTAAATAGATAAATCTATTTAATTGCTCAATATCATTATCGCGCGGATAGGGCTCCATGGAATGGGGTATAATTGCAAAACGATGCTGATCAATCGCTGTTTCTTTTTGGATATCATAGGTTTGCTTATGTGTTAATATAATATACTTTTCAACTTTGTCAGAGTGTTCTAGTGCAAATCTATAAGAACCTTTGATTTTTTCTCCATTTAGATGACTACTATGAAATACTAGAATATTTTTCGTAGCATTGGATTGCGTTAATAATGGTTTATCTAATAATCTTGCATCATTAAATACGATGTCGTTATCATTAAAACGTTGTCCAAAATAATATTTAAATAAATCCCTCTCATTACTAAAAGCTAAATAAGGTCTGCTATTGTTGTATATTTGTATATAGTCTAACGTGTTATCTTTATCATTTTTAAAAAACTTTTTACAATATACATTTTCCTGTGTGTCAAAATATACTTCGTATGATTTTGCAAACGGGTTATGTATATAATAGATTTTTCGATGTAATTGACCAAACATATTATATTCCCAGCGTTCTAATCTTTTTTCACTAATTGGCGACATAAAATCTTCAAATTGTAGAACATCACTAGACTGATAATATTTGCGATAAAGTACAAATTGATTTTCATTAAAATAGCGTATGACGCTTCCATTTTTTGACGGTTTATCCGTTAAACCTTTGATTTTACGATTTGTCGTTTGATATTTTGGTTGATTTTTAAATTTCTTTTTAGGTGTCTCTAATAGTTTAAAACCACTCAACCAATCATATAAATTTTCAAACTCTGTATTTTTGGTTACTTTTCCCTCATTAATGAATTTTTCATATACTGAAGGATAATTTGCGTTATAGTTCGTCGTAAAAATTTTATTGGTTATACCTAATTCCGTATCCATTAATTTAATACGGCTTAACAACGCTTTCGTTCTACCACCATGTACTGGCGGCAATGTACTTGTCACTGTATAAATCATGCTTTTCCCTCATTTTCATCCCTATTATTTATTACTTTATACTATCATTTTACATTTTTTAATACGACAATATCAGAAAAGTGTTTTCTTTTAATCGATAGTAATTACTAACCAAAATAATTGAGTTTAATATGTTTATACTGTATTAAAATGCTTTTATTTAGTATAGCCGATGTCTTGAAAAAGCTTTGTATAATTTTGAATCGCTCTATCATGGCCTAGTTCTGGTCTTGTGTGTACATGAGTGAGTGGATTATCTATTATCTTAGCCATATAATCTGCAAATGCTTTAATGTTATTAGGTTCAACCAAGAATCCGTTTTTATTATGATCGATAATCTCTGAGGGCCCATACCTAACATCATAAGAAATTACTGGACAACCAACTTCAATACTCTCCATTACAGTTAATCCAAAACCTTCAAATTTGCTTGTTAAAAGTGAGGCTTTTGATTTTTGAAACTCAATTAAAGGGTTATTTGTGTATTCATTAATATCTACTTTGTCTTGAATACCAAATTGTTCGATTAAATCTAACATTTTCTTTTTCTGTCCCGCTTCATCTGGCCCAAAAATTGCTAATTTTGTTTCATATCCATAATCTAAAAATTGTTTATAAGCTTTGATTAAATGATCTATTTGTTTTTGAGCCCCTAGTCTGCCTAAGAAAATAAATCGATCTAATTTCTCTACTTTGTCAAGAGATTTATAAGATTTAATAGAGTGCGGAATCACATTCAAACGATTTTGTTCAAGAGATAGCTGATTTAAAATATCTTCTTTTTGTTTTTCCGTTAATAATATATATTTTTCTACTTTTTCAGAATGGTTTAAAGCAAATTTATAAGCATTTTTAATATGTTTACCATTTATATGACTATTATGAAAAACTAAAATGTTTTTAGTAGCGTTCGTTTGATTTAACAACGGCCCATCTAATAATCTTGCGTCATTAAACACTACATCGTTATCACTAAAACGTTGTTCAAAATAAAATTCAATCAATGCTTTTTCATCACTAAAAGCTAAATAAGGCCTGCTATCCTTATAAATTTGAATGTAGTTTAATGTATCAGTATCAGTATCAAAATACTTTTTACAATATATATGTCCCTTCGTATCAAAATACACTTCGCATAATTTTAAAAAAGGTTTATGGGTGTAGTAAATCTTTCTATGCAATTGACCAAATTCATTATATTCCCAACGTTCTAATCTTTTTTTACTAATGGGTGACATAAAATCTTCAAATTTAATCACATTACTATCTTCGTAGTATTTTCTGTATAATACATAATTTTCATCATCGTAATATCTCATAACATTTCCATCATCATAGCTTTTATTTTCTAAGCCTTCAATTTCACGATTCATTGTTTGATTTTTTAAATTTTTTTTAAATTTTTTTTTAGGTGTCGTTAATAAATTAAAACCACTTAACCAATCATATAAATTTTCAAACTCTGTACTTTTCGTTACTTTTCCTTCATTAATGAATTTTTCATATACTGATAGGTAATTCGCATTGTAATTTGTCGTAAAAATTTTACTCGTTATACCTAATTCCGTATCCATTAATTTAATACGACTTAATAACGCTTTTGTTCTGCCACCATGCACTGGTGGCAATGTACTCGTTACTGTATAAATCATGCTTTCCCCTCATTTTCACTATTGTATTTACTTAAATCGTTATGTTTCATGTTACGATGCTAGTAAATTAATTATTTATTTTGAATGATTTAATAATTATGTCCTATATATTATAAACTACTATGTATAAAACATCTAATATTATTTAAGCTTACATTTATTTTCAAAAAAGTAATATTTGAATATCTAATTAAATATTTAAGTAATCCGTCATTTTATTTTTTGCGTATACTACTCATTTAATTTCTATTACCTTACTTTTAAATTCTAATAAATAAGCAACGCTTTTCATAAAAAACACTCTCGTATCAATTCATTTTAATATGAATTCAACGAAAGTGTTTTTAACTTCCTTCTCCAAATAGGATTTAGTGCAACACATCTATCATGTATTAAGCAGATTAATTATATTATTATAATTTAATTAAAACTTCGCCTAGATCGACTGTGCCATCATGTGATGATTTAATGTCGTGTTCCCCAGAATTTGTGACAATAACTGGTGTAACATCGCTTTTCGCATTTGCTTTAATATAATCTAAATCAACTGTCATAAGCATTTGACCTTTTGTAATCTCTTCGCCTGACTCTACATGAACTTCGAAACCTTCTCCCTTTAATCCAACCGTTTCTAGACCGAAATGAATTAATACTTCTATACCTGCTTCAGATTTTAAACCTATCGCATGTTTGGTAGGGAATACAAGTTCTACTGTTCCATCGAATGGTGCAACAACTTCCCCATTTTCAGGGTAAATGGCAATACCATCCCCCATTAATTTATCACTAAATACTTGGTCAGGAACTTCACTTAACGGTACTACGTGACCCTTAAGTGGCGCATAAATGGTTTCCCCTTCAATAGCAACTGTTTGATTCGTATCTTCATTTTCAATTGTCGTCTCTTCAGGTCTGGTAATGTTACCCGCCATAATTTGTGCCATATCGTGTTTGATTTGATCTGATTTAGGCCCAAAAATAGCTTGCATATTATTACCGACTTCTAATACGCCCGAAGCGCCTAATTGTTTTAACGCTTCCACGTCGACTTTAGATTTTTCATTAACTTCTACTCTTAAACGTGTAATACACGCATCAAGATGTTTAATATTTGCATTACCACCCATTGCATCTAATACTTTAAATGGTAACTCATTTACTGATACGGTATTACTTTGCAGTTCTTTATCTTCTCTACCGGGCGTTTTATAATTTAATTTTTTAATAATGAATCTAAATATAAAGTAATAAGCAAACGCATAAACGATACCTACTGGAATGACAAGCCACCATGCTGTCTTATTTGGTAAAATATTCAGCAGTAAGAAATCAATAAATCCACCTGAGAATGTATAACCTAAATGAACATTTAACACATACATAATCAAGAAGCCAAATCCGTCTAAAACTGCATGAATAAAGAATAAAAGTGGTGCTACAAATAAGAATGAGAATTCTAATGGCTCCGTAATACCTGTTAAGAATGAAGTTAAAGCACCTGATAACATCAGCCCACCAACTACTTTACGATTTTCTTTCTTTGCTGAGTGATAAATCGCTAGTGCTGCGGCTGGAAGTCCGAACATCATCACTGGAAATTCTCCACCCATAAATTTACCAGCAGTTAATGGCACGTTTTCAGTAATTTGAGCAATAAAAATACGTTGGTCCCCATGGATGATTTGTCCTGCAGCAGTTTTAAAGCTACCAAATTCAAACCAAAATGGTGCATGGAAGATATGGTGTAAACCAAATGGAATCAATAGACGTTTAATAAATCCAAATAAAAACACTGCTATACCAGTATTTGAATCTAATAAACCTTCACTAAACGCATTTAAACCATGTTGAATCGTTGGCCAAATCCACGCCATTGGAAACGCTAGTATAAACGCGCATGTTGCCATCATAATGGGTACAAATCGTTTACCAGCAAAGAATCCTAAATAACTCGGTAACGAAATATTATAGAATTTATTATAACACCATGCAGCAAGCGCGCCGATAATGATACCACCGAAGACACCTGTTTGGAGTGTTGGAATACCTAATACGCTTGCATACCCACTTGCTGCGTCATTGACATTGTCAGGTGTAATACCTAAAAATGCGCCCATTGTCTTATTCATAATCATAAAACCAACAAACGCAGCGATTGCAGCTACACCATCGCCCCCAGCTAGACCAATGGCCACACCTAACGCAAAGATCATTGGCAAATTATCAAAAATAACAACACCAGCGCCCTCCATCATTTGCGCTACATGTTGGAAACCATCCGCTTTAACAAAAGGTATATAGGATTGTAATACTTCTCCTTGTAAAACCGTCCCAAATGCTAATAACAAACCAGCAGCTGGCAAGATTGCAACAGGTAACATGAGTGCTTTACCTATACGTTGCAGCTGACCAAAAAATTTCTTCCACATACTGTATAATCCTCCATTTTCAAGAAACTCTATTTATTTCATATACTGAGCTATGAATTTATGTGCGTTTCTATGTATTTGCGTCAAAACAAGTTTAAAGACACAAAAAAAGGCATGAGTAAATAAACTGAGCTTTTGCTCGGTCTAAGTACTCATGCCTGATCGAATCAGTTACACGTGCTTCATTTATTATTGTGTTAAGTGGTTGATATGAAGTGTCAGATATACAACTTCCGCTTCATATACTGTTACACCTAATTGTTTTTGCATCATTTTCATTATCTTGACCGCTATATTATAGCACAAGGGGTAATGCGCTTTCAACATATTCTCAAATTCAGTTTGTGACTTGATCGTCTCGCCTTTACTAAGTCTTCTAATTAAGAATTGAACATGCCTAATAAAGCGTTGATATTGTATAGATGACATATCTATAGATTGATGTAAATCATGCTCTATAATTTGAATGCATTTGCTAATTAAATCATTAATATGATTCATTTGGCTAATCGTTAAATTTTCCATATTAGACGCAATATGTAATGCAATAAAACCAATTTCGTCTTCTGGGAATTGAATTGGTAACACTGAATTAAGTTGGTGAATAACTGAAGCGGATATTTTATATGCTTCAGGGTACAAGTGTTTGGTTTCCATCGTAAATGGATTACTAATATATTGGTTTTGTTTCAACCGTTTATATGCAAATATAATATGATCTGTTAGTGAAACAACTAAATGATTGCCGTCAATTTCTATATCTGAATTGGTAATCATATTAATTGCATCAATAACCGCTTGGATAACAGCGTCATCTGCTTCTTCAATGAGCGCTTTATAATGTTCTTGTTGTGTCTTATGTTCCAATGCATAAATTTTTTCTATCATTGCTTCGTCATCCACGACCATCCCAGGTTTCTTATTAAAACCGATACCTTTGCCAATAACTACTACTTCTTTTTGCTGACGTGTACAAATAATAACATTATTGTTTAATGGTTTTTTAATATGATATTGTCCCATCATAAACACCTTTCTTGGTTAATGCTTAAAATTATATAGTTTATTTTAATCCATTAAAACTATGATGATGTACGTTTTTATTAAAATGAAAGATATGCCATAAAAAATACCCAAATCGCATACATAAGTGCAACGTTAAACTCATTTCCATCTTTACACTTAATAACTATTTGGGTAGTTATCTGTTAAAAAGTAATCGTTTTAAATACCATATTAAACGTTTATTTCTCCAAATTCTCAAAATACTTTTGGAATGACTATTAAATTTAAGATTCTCAATTTGTAACGTGGTATGTTTCATGTGATATTGATGCTCTAATAATCGAGATATATTATTATATGGTTTCATATGCTTTCTCTTCAGAAGCGCTATCAAACACTACATGAGCACTCAAAAGGAGGGTGTTCTGTGGTGATAACATGGTTAGTGCTAAACATTCAAAAAAGCAGCTCGTATTTTCAATCTAAGAAAGCCAAAGATAAGCGAACAGTTGATTTTTCCAGCCGCAAAATAAATAGCTACCATAGACAAGCTCAATGCTAAAACGTCACTTAACATATGAAATGAATCTAATATCAACGTTAAAATGTTGGAAACCATGCCACCGATAAATATTACTACTATAAATATTAATGTGATAATTAAAGTTATCCATATTGTAAATTTAGAGTTTTGCTTTGTTTTTCTGTGATCAAAGTGATGAAAGTATGCTCCTCTACGCTTTACATACCCCTCCTATTGGCTTTATACAACAAACTATTTTTATATGTATATATACAGTTGTTACAACCCATTTATATTATAGAACGTTTTAAAAATCAATTATACAATTATTTTAGGTTAAAATAAATTTATTTTCGAATTTTCAAAATCACTATTATCATCATTTTTATAAAAAAGCGAAAACACAGTTACAATAAGCATCTGCATTCTCGCTCTAAAGTGTATGATCGCGTTTTAAAAATCATTTGTCATACTATTATATTATTTATTCTGGCCAAAGTTTACCATACACCGTCCCAACACTCGCAATATAATATACATGTTCTCCAATCATTTAATTATAAACTGTTTATTAAATATAGCAGGTAATATATTGTCATCCATCTGTTCAATTATAAGGATTGGGATTGTTCTACTTTACGTGTATCAACGGAAATACCTCTGTCCGCAAACACTTTTTTAGCTACAGTTAAGGCATTTAATACACGTGGAAATCCAGTATATGGTATTAATTGTGTGATGACTTCGACAAGTTCTTCTGCTGTCACCCCTGACGTCAATGCGGTATTCATGTGTAACTCCAATTGCGGTTCCGTACCTTGTGTAATTAACGATGATACTGTCACCAATGCACGCTGTTGGTTGGTTAGCCCGTTACGTGAGTATATGTCACCGTATGCGAATTCCATGATATATTTTGATACATCTGGTGCAATATCTTTAAGATTTTCAGCTATCTGTAAATGTGTTGTGCCTGTTTCTGATGTATATGTCATTAATTTATCTATACCTTGTTGGTATCTTGTCTTTTCCATCGTTTATCACTCCCATGTATTCATTCAAATCTATCTCTGAACAATTAATACTATAAGATTGAACAAACGATTTGTTAAATACATAATCGTCATCATTGCTATAACTCATAGTTATAGTACATCTAAAGATCACTATCTAATATATAATCAACCAAAGCTTGAGTAGCAAAAGAACGATGACTACCTTTTTTTACAATAATACCTACTTTCCAAGGTATATAAGGATCGGTGATGGGTAATGAAATGATTTTCTCTTTATTTATTTTGCGATTAAGTGAGCCAGGAAAAAAAGTAATCCCCAAGTTATTCTCCACCATATCTTTGATAAAATCCCATTGCGAACTTTTATATGCAATATGCGGTTGAAAACCGAAATCATTACATTCCTGAATAATACGATCATGCATTGTAAAGTCTTCAGTAAATAAAATCATGGGCTCATCTTTAACATCCATCATTGAAATCTCAGAATGATTTGCAAGTACGTGAGACTTGTGCAAAAACAACATCAATCTATCTTGAGTCAATGGAATAACATCAAAATCATTTTGATCCACAGGTAACATCACAATACCGCAATCTAAATCTCCTTTATCTACAAGATGAATTACGTTGTTTGTCCCCTCCTCTGTTAACGCCACTGTTATACCTGGATAGGCTGAAGCAAACCCCTTCATAATATTAGGGAAAAACATAATTCCAATGAGGGAAGGCAAACCCATTTTAATGTGACCGCTTTTAAGCATTGCATTATCTTCTAAACTTGAAGTTAACGTTGAAATTGTATTAAGTATTTGTTTACCATATTGATAAACAATTTCTCCAGAATCAGTCAGTCTTACACGTTTATCTGTACGGTCTAACAATTCGACACCAAGTTCTGTTTCAAACGCCTTAATTGTTTTACTTAACGCTGGCTGGGAAATATGTAATGTTTGAGATGCTTTGGTAAAACTACCCTGTTGTGCAACTTCTAAAAAATAACTGATTTGGCGTATTTCCAAGTTTGTTTCCCCCTTTCACTATTACTAAAAGTTATACATTTGATTATATTTATTCATTTTACTTATCATTTTTATAGATGTAAACTAAACATTATAAACAATGATGGAGGGATAGATATGTTAAAAGATAAAGTAGCAATGATTTCAGGATCCGCTAGTGGCATCGGGTTAGAAATTGCTAAAGTCTTTTTAAACGAAGGTGCAAAAGTCGTGTTTACTGATATTGATCAAGATAAATTAGACCATGTCATTCAATCATTTCAAACAAAAAACTTTGAATGTATAGGTATTGTAGCTGATGTTTCCGATGAAGAAGATGTTAAAAATTTAGTAAATCAAACTGTAAAACATTATGGCCGTATTGATATATTAATCAATAATGCAGGTTTGCAACATGTAGCAAATATAGAAGATTTTCCAACTGATAAATTCAAACAGATGATCGATATTATGTTGGTTGGCACTTTTATTATGACTAAATATGTGCTACCTATTATGAAAAATCAGCAATATGGGCGTATCTTAAATATGTCTTCTATTAATGGACTTGTCGGCTTTTCTGGCAAATCTGCTTACAACAGTGCCAAACATGGTATTATAGGTTTAACAAAAGTGACTGCTTTAGAAACCGCACAAGACGGCATTACTGTCAATGCAATATGCCCTGGTTATATTGATACGCCACTCGTGCGTGGCCAGATGGAAGATCTTGCTAAAACGAGAAATGTCAGTATCAATCAAGTATTGGATGAAGTGCTATTTCCGTTAATTCCTCAAAAACAACTAGTTGATATACAAGAAGTAGCTGATTACTCTGTATTTATTGCCAGTGACAAAGCTAAAAGCGTTACAGGTCAAGCCATCGTTATTGACGGCGGTTATACAGCACAATAATCTTCTCAACCTAAAAGTCTATTGGCATAGTTCGAAACAGCATGCCAATAGACTTTTTTATATATTTTATTTTTTCACGTGAAACACTTCGTTCATTTTAAACTCATATAATCAGTTGTTTTCATTAATTGACTATAGTGAACTCAGGCATCTGAATACTGCCCCGTTGGTTTTCAATCTTACTTCTTCAATCTATGCTTATTCTATCTCTATCCTAAAATGGATCAAGCTAGTTTTCGTTTAATCCAATAAAGGTCATACCATGTAACGTGTTTCCATTGTCTCTCTTTATTATTCTACTTCGCCTGTGGATGGATTAAACTGTTTAATAGATTCTTTTCTTAATGCGTCTTTTTGTTCATCGCTAATATCAAAGTCGTTATTATACAATGTGCCTTCCCAACTACCATACATAGGATTTGGGAAAATAATGTATTTCTTACCAAATTCGTCTTTGTGTTTTTGCACAAATTTTTCACGTTCTTCAGCAGTAGGTTTTTTAGGTTCTCCAAAATCTAACAAGTTATCACCAAATAACATAACTAACTTATGGTCTTTTTCTACTGCTTGTCTACGTGATTCTTTACTTTTATCATTTTTACCTTTTAACAAAATATGATCTTCTGTTGCTTGTGGAATACCCTGCGCTTTTAAATTCTTTTGTGTCGCTTTAAAATCTTTGTCTTGGTCTCTATCAGAAATATAATAAATAGCTATCCCTTTTTGATCAGCGTATTTTAGAAATTCCTTTGCACCATATACAGGTTTCGCTGTTGCAGCTTCTACCCACTCGTGCCAACCTTCTGGATGTACTTTGTTATTTAAGGATGCATAACCTTGATAAGGAGAATTATCTAAAACTGTTTCATCTAAATCTAATGCGATTGCAAGTTTATGATCCCCTTTATTCTTTTTAATTTCTTTATCTAATTGGACTTGGGCGCTGTTATACCCTTGCAAATACAATGCTTTTGCTTCAGCGGAATTTTGATACCATGAAACAGCCATCGTATTTTCAGTACCTAAATTCACTTTTTCTTGCTGCTGATCCTGTTGTTCAACGACCGGTGCGCTGCCCCCACTAGCGTTAGCAATTGATGTGTATGTAGAGAGTGGCGCAGCAACTGAAAATACCGCTGACAGTGAAAATGTCACAACATATTTTGAAAATTTATTCATATACTCACCTCATAAAATTTGATATATATTATATTTTAAAGAATATATTAATTTAAACAAAATGTGAATAGTTACTTTAACTATTATATTTTTCACATTGCCATAAGAAATATTTCATAGCTCTTTTTTGTAAATACACGTTTGCGTTGATCATTAAAAAAATCATTGCTAAATATATAATTTTTTTCCATTCTTTTTCTTTACAGCACTTTTTTATAAGGGTAGATTGATAATTGTAATGAGTAATCTGTGTAGAAAGAAGGAAAGTTCAATATGCAAAATTCAATAAGATACCGCAAATTCATTCTCCCCCTTGTCATCGGTATACTGATTTGGGCGCTGACCCCCCTTAAGCCAGAATCATTAAGCATACAAGCTTGGTATATGTTTGCTATTTTTGTATCAACTATTATCGCTTGTATTACGCAACCTATGCCAATTGGTGCTGTATCCATATTAGGTTTTACTTTTATGGTGTTGACTGGTGTTGCCGATATAAAAACGGCTGTGCAAGGGTTTGGTAATAATAGCATTTGGCTTATTGTCATAGCCTTTTTTATCTCAAGAGGCTTTGTAAAAACAGGACTAGGACGTCGCATCGCTCTAAGATTTGTGAAACGATTTGGTAAAAAAACATTAGGTCTCGCCTATGCGCTTGTAGGTGTCGATCTTATATTAGCCCCTGCTACACCAAGCAATACGGCCCGTGCGGGTGGTATTATGTTTCCAATTATTAAATCTCTATCAGAATCATTTGGTTCAGACCCTAAGCAAGGATCTGAGCGAAAAATGGGCGCGTTTCTAATTTTCACAGAATTTCAAGGTAATTTAATTACTGCTGCAATGTTTTTAACTGCTATGGCTGGTAATCCCCTCGCTCAAAACCTTGCAGAAAGTACTGCTCAAATACATATAACATGGATGAATTGGTTTTTAGCTGCCCTAGTCCCTGGATTACTTTCTCTCATTATTGTTCCATTCATTATTTATAAAATATACCCGCCAAGTATTAAACAAACGCCTAACGCTAAAAATTGGGCAGATAATGAGTTAACTAAAATGGGCAAAATCTCAATGCCAGAAAAATTTATGATTGTCATCTTTATCATAGCATTGACGCTTTGGGTTACAGGCAGCCTAATTCAAATTGATGCTACATTGACTGCATTTATCGCACTATCATTATTACTCGTTACTGGCGTATTAAACTGGAAAGATATTTTAAATGAAACAGGTGCATGGAATACATTAATCTGGTTCTCAGTACTTGTATTAATGGCTGATCAATTAAATAAACTAGGCTTTATTCCATGGTTAAGTAAACTGATTGCAACAAGTTTAGGTGGCTTTAGTTGGCCAATCGTACTGGTTATGTTACTCATTTTCTATTTCTATTCACATTATCTATTTGCTAGCGCTACTGCTCATGTTAGCGCAATGTACGCTGCACTGTTAGGCGTTGCTATTGCAGCCGGTGCGCCACCGTTATACAGTGCGCTCATGTTAGGTTTCTTCGGTAATCTATTGGCTTCGACAACACATTATAGTAGTGGACCTGCGCCAATATTATACGCGGCTGGTTATATAAGCCAAAAACGTTGGTGGACAATGAATTTTATCTTAGGTATCGTTTATTTTATTATATGGATTGGTTTAGGATCTCTTTGGATGAAACTCATCGGCATTCTGTAATACACTGTGCCGGTTCTAATTGAGTCTAGAACAAGTCAAACACTAAAAGAATTAAACAGTATAACCATTAGCTAGATAGATTGCCTTCCACTCATAATCATCATAAAAAACGCTGTATAAATGTATACAGCGTTTTTTTAAGTTATTTTTCAAGCGTTTAATCGTTGTAGTAAGACGCTCTATTAATATATTTTATTTTTTAATCATACTAGCTGTCCCATTATTCATTAGATTATAAAAATGATCAATCAGATCTTCTTTAGAAATAGGTGTGCTATCTTGTACCCAGTGCTTAATGAGTGAAATGCCTGCTCCCGATACATAGCTCATAAAATATGAAAAAGGCATTGTTTCAATGGTGTCATCTGTACTTTTATATAAACTTAAATGGTTATAAATCAACATATAAAGTTTTTCTTGTATCATAGAAGCTTTACCTATACTAAACAACATATAATAGCTTTTTCTATTTTCTTCAATATGTTCAATTAGGTAAACCATAATATTTTTAACAACATCTGTAGGTATACCTTTCTTCTCTCTATGATGTTGGTCACTTATAAACTTCTGTAAATCGTCTATTATTTGATTTTCTATTTGTTCTAACAAATCATACTTATCTAAATAATAACTATAAAATGTACCTCTATTAATATCAGCTTTATCTGCCAATTGTTGTACTGTCAGTTTTTCAAATGATTCACCTTTTAACAACTCTAAAAAAGCAGACTGGATTGCTTGTTGTGACTTTCGTACTCTCCGATCTTGAACCATAACCCTTTTCCACCTCCGACATTTCTATTTATTGAACAATATTAACTCAATTGTTGTTTTTCGAACAGTTATCACACGCTTGATTGTTGTTTATTACTTGATTCGAATATAAGGTAAAAGTGTATTAAAAAACAAGTATTACCTTATGCGAAAGGAATGGTTTATATGACTAAACAAATGTTAGGTAATTCAAAATTAACTGCAACTAGAATTGAAGATATTAAAGAAGGCGTAAATCATATTGTTATAGATAGCATACAATACGGTAATCAAGAAATGATTATGGAAAAAGATATTGCTGTGCCCATGTCAGATGGTGCAGAATTATACGTCAACGTCATCCGTCCTAATAAAGAAGGCACATTCCCCGTTGTAATGTCTGCAGACACATACGGTAAAGATAACAAACCAAATATTAATAATATGGGCCCGCTTTGGCCAACACTTGGTGCAATTCCAACTTCAAGCTTAACACCAGAAGAATCTCCAGACCCTGGGTTCTGGGTGCCTAATGACTATGTCGTTGTCAAAGTTGCGCTACGCGGTAGCGCTAAATCAAAAGGATCTTTATACCCTTGGGGGCTTTCAGAAGCAAAAGACTATGCCGAAGTAATTGAATGGGCTGGAAAACAGCCATGGAGTAATGGCAACGTTGGTACAAATGGCGTTTCTTATTTAGCTGTTACACAATGGTGGGTAGCCTCATTAAACCCGTCTCATCTGAAAGCAATAATTCCTTGGGAAGGCTTAAACGATATGTACCGTGAAGTGGCTTTCCATGGCGGTATACCTGATACAGGCTTTTACAGATTTTGGCACGATGGACTTATCAATAGATGGCCAGATTCAGACATTGAAGATTTAAAAGGTTCCCAAAAAAATCATCCATTATTTGATGATTATTGGAAAGGCAAACAAGCAGATCTTTCTGCTATTAAAGTGCCAATGTTTGTTTGTGCAAGTTGGTCTACCCAAGGTTTGCATAACCGTGGTACATTTGAAGGCTTTAAACAAGTTTCTTCTCAAGATAAATGGCTTAAAATACACGGACGTAAAGAATGGGAAACTTACTATGCACGTGAATCTCTTGAACAACAAAAAGATTTCTTTGATTATTATCTCAAAGGCATCGACAACGATTGGCAAGATACACCTAAAGTGAGCTACGAAGTCAGGGATAAATTTTATCAAGGCTATACAAAATATGCGTCTGATTTCCCAATCTCAAATACAAAAGAAACAGCTCTATATTTAGATGGTCAAACAATGTCACTCGACATTTCAAAACCTCAAGAAACAGCTAAAGTTTCTTATGACAGTGAAGCTGAAGGCAATGATGAAGTGAGATTTAGTACAACATTTGATCAAGACACAGAAATTACAGGCAATATGAAATTGAAGTTATGGGTTTCAGCAGATGAAGCAGACGATATGGATTTATTTGTGGGTATTAAAAAATTAAATCGTCAAGGCGAAGAAGTGCATTTCCCTGATTTCAATCATATTGAACATGGACAAGTTGCGACAGGTTGGTTACGTGTATCTCACCGTGAATTAGATCAAGATAAATCTACGCCGTTACAACCATGGCATACACATGAAAAAGAAGTTAAATTAAACGGCAATGAAATTGTACCTGTAGAAATCGAAATTTTACCATCTGGCACATTATTCAAACAAGGTGAAAGTGTCCAAGTCGTTGTTAAAGCAAGCGAAGTTGTTAAAGGTAATAGTACACCTGGACTCAAAACACGTTATGAACATGACGAAACAGTAAATCAAGGGACACACAATATTTATACTGGTGGTAAATACGATTCACATTTACTTGTACCTATAGTGCCTAACAACTCATAATTTATGGCAATACGAGGAAGTAAGTCATAGTGAAAATGAATGGCACTCAAGCAGACTAATAATTAAAATTTAATATGGCTTTTTCTAAAGCCGCCTATTTAAATTATCTAAAAAGTCAACTGAAGCTTTAGACCATAACCAATGCATATTGATGAAATAAGAGGGAAATATCTAACAAGAAATGCAAATCACACACATCCCCAATTCTTAACATTAGGAGGACTCAGTCATGAATAGATTAAAATTAAAAGGGGCGACATTAAATTATTATAAAGTAGGCCAAGGTCCTATACTTATTTTAGTGCCAGGCGCCAATGGTACAGGTGATATATTTTTACCTTTAGCAGAGCACTTGAAAGATAACTTTACCGTCGTAGCTGTAGACCGTCGTGACTATGGTTATAGCGAGTTAACTGCACCTCTTCCTGAACGAGCACAAAAACCTGATGACGATTATCGTGTTAAACGTGATGCTAAAGACATCGCAGAACTTGCTAAACACTTAAGTGACGAACCTGTGTATTTACTAGGTTCTAGTTCTGGCGCTATCGTTACCATGCATGTCTTAAAAGATTATCCTGAAGTGATTAAACAAATTGCTTTTCATGAACCGCCAATTAATACTTTTTTACCAGATAGTAAGTATTGGAAAGATAAAAACGACGAGATTGTAGAACAAGTTTTAACTGAAGGACTACAAGCAGGTATGAAAACTTTCGGAGAAACGCTAAATATTTCAGCCATTGACGCAAAAAGTATGGCTCAACCTGTTTCCGAGGATGAAAAAGCGCAAAAAGCACAATATGAACGCATGATGTTTTGGGCAGAATATGAAATTAGACAGTACACACATTCTGATATTAAATTAGAAGATTTATCACAATATAAAGACATCATAACGTTATTAAATGGGAATGACTCTAAAGGATCGTTTCCTCAAGATGTCAATTTTTATATCGCTGAACAAACGGGTATCAAAATCGTCGACATACCTGGCGGACATTTAGGATATATTCAGAAGCCTGAAGGTTTTTCAGAAACAATATTATCGATATGGACGTAATATTTTGATTAAAAAATGGGATGAAAGGTGATTACGATGGAAAATAATAAAAACATTTTAGTAATGGGCGCTTCCGGAAACCAAGGCAATGCAGTTGCAAAAAGTTTACTATCCAATGGTTGGATTGTGCATGCTATGACGCGGAATCCTAACCAATCTGCGATAAAAGAATTAGAACAAGATGGAGCTGTTATTGTACAAGCAGATATGAATGATAAACAGTCTCTTGTCGAAGCAATGGGAAATGTTTATGGTGTTTACAGCGTACAATCATTTGATCCTAAAGACCCTGATAAAGAAGTACAACAAGGAAAAATGGTGGCAGATGTAGCTAAGCAAGTAGGTACTACTCACTTTGTATACGGGTCAGCAGCTGGCGCTGAAAAGTATAGTGGCGCTGATAACTTTGCAAGTAAATGGCAAATTGAAGAATATATTCGTGCATTAGATTTACCGTATACAATCTTACGCCACACATTTTTCATGGATAATTTCACTGGTTTTGCGAAAGTGCAAGATGACAAAATAGTGATGCAAGGCTTTATGGATTCTGAAATACCATTACAGATGCTTGCCGTACAAGACATCGGTACTTTTACCGCTATTACTTTTAGCCAACCAAAACAATATATAGGCAAAGCTATGGAATTAGCGGGTGAAGAAATGACTTTAAATGAAATAGCTAAAAAGTTAAGTGAGAAATTTGAAGTATCTTGTGAAATAGTAGATGTGCGTAAAAAGTTCCAACAAATGATGAAAATGTTCGAATGGTTTGAATATGAAGGCTATGAGGCTAATATAGCTGAATTACGTAAGGTAAATCCTCAACTACTTAATTTTGATGCTTGGCTCCAACAATTAGAATGGAAGGATTTCACTTAGTTCAAAATAATATTTTTACTTGGAAAATATATGAAAAGAAAGTTGTGTTTATATGAAGAGTATTACCCTTGAAGAACATTTTATATTACCAGAAGTTAAAGACGAAATGGCAAAACTTGTACAACCTGACCCAGAAGGTGTGCCTTTAAAGACTATGTTAGAGGCTTTAGAAAGTAAAACAGGGTTCACGGATGATGATGAGATACAGAATCACGAACAACGAATCAAATTTATGGAAGAACATAACGTAGCAGTCCAAATATTATCTTATGGTAATGGGGCGCCATCTAACCTGACAGGAGAAAAAGCAATTGAGCTCTGTCGGTATGCTAACGATAAATTGTATGATTATATTGAAATGTATCCAGAACGTTTTCTTGGGTTTGCCTGTATACCAATTAATGAACCTCAAGCAGCGGCTGAAGAATTAGAAAGGGCAGTTACGCAGCTAGGTTTTAAAGGTGTATTAATACCTGGACGACCTCATGATGGCTTTTTAGAGCAAGAGAAATATGATGTTATTTTTGCTAAAGCTGAAGCATTGGGCGTGCCTATATATTTACATCCTGCTCCAGTGAATGCGGATGTTTATCAAGCATATTACAAAAGCGATGCATATACAGACGCTACTGCCGCTTCATTTGCCTCCTTTGGCTATGGATGGCACGTTGATGTCGGTATCCACGCCATCCACCTTGTTTTAGGTGGTGTTTTCGATAAACATCCTAATTTGCAAATGATTATTGGACATTGGGGAGAGTTTATACCATTTTTCTTAGAGAGAATGGATGAAGCACTTCTTTCAGACCATCTTGTTCATCCTATAAGCCAATATTTTAAAAACCATTTTTATATTACACCAAGTGGCATGTTAACCCATCCCCAATTCGAGATGGTTAAAAATGCTTTTGGCATCGATAGAATACTCTATGCTGCGGATTATCCTTATATTAAACCTGAAAAACTTGGTACATTTTTAAACGACTTAGGTTTATCGCTCGAAGATCAAGCCAAAATTAATTATAAAAATGCGCAGCACTTACTCAAACTGAATCATAATCATGTATCGGCTAAAAAAAATTAAATACTTGAGCAATCAGCTTAAGTGACCATGATTGTAAATTATAATAAAACTTAAAAATATTGAGCCTGTGATAAATCAATATCTCAGGCTTTAATTTGGAAAGTATGTTATTATCGGGCGTTTCTTTAATTAAAACTATACTTATATTCACTTTGCACAGAACTACTTTCTTTATTTATGAAAACGAGTATTACTTGCGCAAGCGTTTCAGTGCTTTTATACCTCTTCTTATGTTAGTAATACTTATGCATGAGCCTCCTACTCATGCAATTACCTTAACTTTAAATTTTTTATACACAAAAATTCACTCAATAATGTATTCCATTTTGGAACTATATACTTAAGTTAAAGAAATGAGGATCAATGATGCAAATTCAAATAGAGCAAGGCACAATCGAAGGGATATTGAATGACTCTATTTACAAATTTTTAGGTCTACCATATGCAGAAGCTCCTGTAAAAGAACGAAGATGGCGAGAACCTTTGCCTCCAAAAAGATGGAAAGGTGTTTATAAAGCCATAGAATTTGGCCCAGTGTGTCCGCAAAAAGGTGGTGCGAGCTTTGACTTAAGAACCTTAAAACAAAGTGAAGATTGTCTATACATCAATGTATGGACATCTGATACCGATAAAATTGCACAGCAACCCGTTATGGTTTGGATTCATGGAGGCGGTAATTTAGGTGGCGCTGGTTCAGAAGACGCTTTTGATGGAGCTGAATTGGCAAAACAAGGTGTAACCGTAGTTACCTTCAATTATCGTCTAGGCGCTTTTGGTTTTTTAGCACATCCAAATATAGGGTGTAATTTTGCTGTACTTGATCAAGTTGCTGCATTAAAATGGGTTACTAATAATATAGAATATTTTGGAGGAAATCCCAATAACGTGACGATATTTGGTGAATCAGCTGGTGCCCAAGCTGTGAGAAATTTATTGTCAGTTAAACGTGCTAAAGGATTATTTCACCGAGCTATTATACAAAGCGCTGGTTTTGAACCTTATGTTTTTGCGTCAGAACCAACTTATGAAAAGGTGGAAAATGTTACTGTAGATATGTTAAATAAATTGGGCTCAAGTGATTTGGAATCATTACAACAGCTTTCAACCGATACAGTGTTAGAGGCTTCGACAGAATTTTCAGGTGTATTTCCGCCTCCTGGCGAAGTTCATACACCAGCGAATCTAATTTGGAACCCAGTACCTGATGGGGATATTGTAGCTAAACAAGATTGGGAAAATTGGAACACAGATATACCTATTTTAATCGGTTGCGTTGAAAATGAAGCCCGCTATTTTATAAAACCTGATATGGAATACAGTGTTGATACGCTTAGTAATATGATAACAGCGTTGACGGAACCAGTAAGCGACCGTGTACATCATATATTAAAGGCAGATAATTTAACTACATATGAAGCTTTAGATAAATTATTCACTACTGCAGTATGGTTTGAACCTTGCTATGCAACGGTCAAACGTTTTGAAAAGTTAGGCCACAATATCTATTATTATCATTTCTCGAGAGTTTCTCCAGTGGCGCATAGAACAAAAGAATTAGCTAAACATACATCAGAAATTAGATATATTTTTGGTAACTTAAATCCCAAAGGAGACTACGACGAAAAAGATATAACTATTTCAAAAGCCTTACAACATGCATGGGTATCATTTGCGCGAAACGGCATTCCTAGTAATAAAGATAGTTCGTTATGGCCGCGTTATGATAGCAAATTACCTTATATGACTTTGATAAAAAACGAAATTTTGAGCTGTCCAATAGAGCTTACATCACTTACCAGAACAATCCATTCGTTGAGAGTATAAGTTATGGCACGCTATATTTATGTATTTGGGTAAGCCCCTAAAAGTTGGGTATAGAAATCTAACTTTTAAGAGGCTTTTTTATTTTAAAATTTGTTTGTTTTATACAAAACGAAACTTTGAGTTCATCATTTTAGACATACCTAATCACTAGATAGATGCTACACTTAAGATAAATATTGTGAATATTTTCACATAATAAAAGGAGACGATTTTTATGAAAAAGGTTTTTATCGCAGGCGCAATCCCTGAAATGGGACTTAGTCAACTTGAAAAACATTTTGAGGTTGATATGTACACAGGTAAAACGTTAATTTCTGAAGCATTATTAATTCAAAAAGTTCAAGATGCAGATGCATTAATCACTTTATTGTCTACTAACGTGAGCCGAAAAGTCATTGAATCGGCGCCAAAACTAAAAATCATAGCTAACTATGGTGCTGGTTTTAATAACATTGACATCCAAGCTGCCCGTGAACGCCATATTGATGTTACGAATACACCGATTGCTTCCACAAATGCAACAGCAGATTTAACGATGGGCGTTTTATTGGCTGTTGCTCGCCGTATTCCTGAAGGCGATCAACTTTGCCGTAACGAAGGATTCAATGGTTGGTCCCCTTTATTCTTTAGAGGACGTGAAGTATCAGGTAAAACGATTGGTATTATCGGCTTAGGAGAAATCGGTACGGCAGTTGCAAGACGTGCTAAAGGGTTTGATATGAGTGTGCTTTACACAGGGCCAAATCGCTATAAAGATAAAGAAGCTGAATTAAATGCTGAATACGTCACACTCGATGCACTTTTAGAACGTTCAGATTTTGTAACTATAAATTGTTCGTATAATGAACAATTAAAGCATATGATTGATTACCAAGCGATTCAAAAAATGAAACCAACTTCATACTTAATCAATGCATCTAGAGGGCCAATTGTTTATGAGGCCGAATTAGTCAAAGCACTTAAAGAAGGCGTGATTGAAGGTGCTGCACTGGATGTATTTGAATTCGAACCACAAATAACAGAAGCGCTTAAATCAATGAAAAATGTAGTCATTACACCACACATTGGTAATGCAACTTTTGAAGCAAGAGATATGATGGCTGATATTGCAGCGACAAACGTAGTGAAACAACTTAGCGGTGAAACACCCAATTATATTGTGAACTGACAGGAGTGAAAGCTATGTTACACACATCTAACCGTTTTTTTAAAATTAATGATTTACAACATTTTTCTGATGAAGCAGCGAAAAAAACAATATTCTATGAATCAACACATTCAGCCGGTGCTGTTTGGTGTCTAAAACCAGGTCAAACATTGCCTTGTCACACACACAAAGATGCAGATGATGTTTGGATTGTTCTCCAAGGCAAAGGTACATTTTTCACAAACAATAATAATCAAAAAACCATCCAAGCAGGTGATATATTTGTATCATTTCCAGGCGATGCCCATGGTATGACCAATACAGGCGACGAAGACTTTGTGATGCTAGGATTCGCTGCCCCTATGCCACTCGACTTTAACCCCTATGAATGCCCTCAATAGCCATTATACAAATAAAAACCTAAGATGATTTGTTATACTAAAAAGGATTGGCGAGTACCGTAGCTCCCAATCCTTTGCTTCAATGGTGGGTAGACTAACCTCTCTCCTGCAGTAAATACGTTTCCTATTTTTTAAATCATACTTTGTTGCTTTCCTTTTAACAATTCGTAATATAATCGGTAAGCTTTAAACAGGCAACTGCTCTGTATCCTTTTGTGACATCGTTCGTAATTCAATGACATGGTTTTTAAGATATTACTTTTAATTCAAATGGTTGCCAAGGTTCAAGTAAATCTAATAAAAAATGCTCTTCTTTTCTAACATGGCCTATGACATTTTTATAACCTTTGTTTACCATATCTTGTAATGCGATTTGCATTTCACCTTTGTAATGCCCGTATGCGTCATTACAAATCATAATATCTCCTTTAACAATTTGGTTTGTACTATTTGGAGGGAAATCTTCATTTTTATAATGCACACGACTCATAGTTGAACGTATCACGTAGTCTGATACATCCCCTCGGTTAAAATGAAATTCTTTTTCGATGACTTTTCTATCTAATGACGTAATATCATTACTCAAATAAACATCAAAGCTAGGCATAGTCAAATTAATTTCTGAGAGCGCTCGCAATTCTGATTCAGAAGCAAATGCGTTACCAATCAATAAATCATCTATTACATTTGTCATTAATAAATGCTTGGCTTGTACTGTTGTAAGTAAATTTCTATGGCTTTCTAAAGTAGGCAAACCTTCCATAATCTTCCACGGCCCTATCTTTCCTTCTTGTGAAGTCACAAAAGCTGCAGTTTTAATAGCATTTTTTTTATAAGACTCACTCGTAGTTATCAAACGGTTGTAAGATAAACCAGTGTATGTTTGAGGATAAAAGTTATGGCAACCTATAAGTTGGTTCAAATTGGGTTTATAACTTAAGACATCTTCAATAAAAGTTGCGCTCACACTGATATTTAATTCTACAAACATATGCTCTTGGTTATAACTCATTTGTGCTATTTCTTGGGCTGAAAACCCAGCGTCCACGCGTATGCCTGATACACCTAATGATTTAAAAAAGGATAAATCTTTAAGCGTTAAATTCAAATCTTTAAACACTTTATGATTAATATCTGCAATAACTATCATATTGTTTTCTGTAGCAACTCTAACAACTGATTTAAACTTTTGAAATACCGCTTCATCATCATTTTTTACTGATAATAAATTTGTGAATACACGTTTAAACCCATATTTCGCACTTAATTCAATATAATGAATCATTTCTTCTAAACAAGATTGTGTCGGATAAACTGATATTCCTAATTTATGCATATACATTTACTCCTTATCTGATTTATACAAAATGCCTCTCATTTGTCGTTTATCAATAAGTACACGTGATTTTTCAAAAAAGAGAATACTTGCAAATATTAATAAAAACAACATAGCGCCCCACCCTAATATATTAATCTTTTCAAATATCAATACTGGGACAACAATGATAAATGGAATCGCTACAAGTAATACCCATCTATTAAAATTGAATTTGTTTACTATAAAATGAGCTATTTTGTAGCAGCAAAATACAAGAAAAAACAATAATATAATATAAACAAATCGTATCATATCAACACTTCTCTTCTAATTTTTTATATAAAACAATCATTTTTTCAATTAAATTTTTCTCACTAATGGCTGTCATCAAGTGATCTTGAGCATGAATCATTAATAACGATGTTTCTACTTTGTCACCATTTATTTCAGATTGTATAAGCTCTGTTTGTATATTATGTGCTTTACTCATTTCTTGCTTCGCTTGTTCCATAAATTGGTTGGCTTGTTCAAAATTAAATTCTGTTGCCGCATCAAGCGCTTCATATGCTAAGCTTCTTGCATTTCCACCATGTGAAATGATTTCGAATATAGATTGTTCATTTTGCTCGCTCATCTAATCCCCCATCTCATTTAATCATCGTTTAACGGATCGTTTATGTTACCTTGTTCTTGTTCTATCATTTTACGTTCATACATTTTGAAGAATGGATAATAAATGATAACTGCTACTATAAGGTTAAATACTACCAACACAAGGGCTCGCCAATCACCGTTTGTGGCAAATAATGCACCCAAAGGTCCGGGTAACGTCCACGGTGCTAATATTGTAATCTTTGCAATCAAACCTAACTTAAATACAAAATAAGTAATCGTTGTTAAAATCAGTGGAATGCCTATAAATGGTAAAGCAAGAATCGGATTCATTACTAATGGCGCACCAAATATAAGTGGTTCGTTAATATTAAATATGCTGGGTATAATGGAGAAGCGACCGACCTTCTTCAAATATTCTGATTTTGAAAATATCATCAATATACACAAACTAAGTGTTGCGCCTGCCCCGCCTATCCATACAAACCATTGGAAAAATGGTTCAACAATAATATGTGGTAACGGCTCACCTGCAGCTTTAGCATCGATATTTTGGTCTAATAAAGAAAACCAAATGGGTTGGAATACTGCACCCATGACAGCCACGCCATGTATACCAGCTGACCATAAAAGCACTATGAAGAATACTGGGATTAAAGCGCCTAATAAACTGTCACCCGCAAAATTGCCTAATGGTTCAAAAATTTTATTAATAATCGCATTTAAATCTATATTTAATATGACTCTTACAAACCAAGATATAACGATAATCACTATCGCAGGTACCAAAGATTCAAAAGAACGTGCAACTGATCCCGGTACTTGGTCTGGCATTTTAATTGTAAAACCTGATTTCACTACTAAACGCATCATTTCAACAGCAAATATCATTGATATAATCGCTACAAACAACCCGGATCCACCTAAGTCAGCCATAGGTAACACGTAACCCATTGCATCCCTTTGAGGTAATTTATCATCCAAATTAACCGGTAAAGTCATCATTAGAAATGTGGCAAGTGAAAGTAAGCCGCCTGCCTGCCCATCCATTTTATAGGATTTCGCCAGACTATACCCCATTGAAAACGCAGCATAAACTGCCATTAATCCTAACGTCATCCTATTGGCTATCATTATTTTTTCAGCATGTGGTTCTACTAATTTTTCCAAAGCAGGTATCGGTGGCGATGCAAATAAAGTAAAAAATGAACCAACAATAATTAAAGGTAGTGTTGCAATAATACCATCGCGAATAGAGGTCAAATGTCTCTGTTCGGATGCTTTAGCCATGGGTGGCATCAATACTTTTTCAATCCATTTCAAAAATTTCTGCATAACATACACCCTTTGTTCACTTATTTAGCTTAGCGCTTATGCATACGTTTGTATTTGCTTTAAAATCTTAGGCGCCCCTATTGGCGTATATCCCATTGGATCTATGACATCTACAGGTTTATTTGCCGCTGCTCCCACCTCTTTGAATTTATCTAATCGATGTCTCACTTGAGGCGCTACTAAACCTAAATCATAGTCAATTATTTGATTTTCAAATGTTTCCGTTCCAACTGCTTTAATTTCTAAATTAAAATTTTCTTTTTCTGCTTCTTTCTTTACAGCGTCAACAATCATAGAACTAGACATACCACCTGAACAAACCATTAATACTTTCATATCAATACACTCCTCTAATATTTTCTTTTTTTAACTTTAACTGCTTGTCGTGTGTTCTCTAACAACTTCGTATACCTTTCATAATTTCTACTAGCTAATGATATAAATAAAATATCTATAACATTTAACGTTGCGATGCGTGAACTCATAGCTGAACTCCTCACTGGCTTTTCTACAGAGCTAAAAAACAAATTAATATTTGCTAAATCAGCTATGTAATTCTTACTATATTTAGTTATAGAAATAATTTGCGAGCCTTTGTCACGAGCTAATGACAGAGACTGTATCATATCTTCTGTTTGCCCCGTGTTCGAAATAGCAATGACAACATCTTCATTCGTTAAATTAGCACTCAATGTCGCTTGTTCATCGTAGCTCTTACCAACCTCGCACCATTTATCAATACGTGTTAACTTCTGTTTCAAATCTTCTGCGATAATAGATGAAGCTCCAATACCAAAAACACAAATTTTCCTAGCTTTATTTAATATTAATATTGCTTGCTCTAGTTCCTCAGGTGATAAAATTTGAGCAGTATTTTTTATAGATTTAATGTTACTTTGAGAACTGCTATTAATCACACTTTCTTTTGAATAGTTCATGTTTAATTCATCATAATCAGGGCCTCTTTCGTTGGCGTTATTAAGTTCCATTGCAATTTTCATTTTCAAATCTTGAAAACCCTTACATTTAATTTTTTTAGATAACCTAACAATCGTCGCTTCACTGACGTTTGTTAGGTTTGCTAGATGTTGTATTGAACTATTGATTGTTTCATGCGGGTGATCTATAACATATTGCGCCACCCTATATTCCGATGGATTCAAATTCGTTAACGATGATTCCAATAATATTAAAGTATTTCTAATAACCATCACCTCTTTAAAACAATATTTCATATTATTTATAATCTACAAAATATTGTTTCGTGTGTCAAATTAAATTATTAATGTATATTCACACTTAGATATGTCTGCTTATTTTGTTAATACATTTGGTTATGCTATAAAAATCTCCTATTAATATAATTGTTTCTCTAATCAAGCTACGTTCTTTTTTGTATTAAGTGTACATATTCATCCTTGTGTTATCATTGCTTTTTCATTAAATAAAGATGGATTACAGGGTGAAGCAGGCTTCGTGATTACCAATTTTTTAGTAATGAGTTATTAAAATAGTATTGATAGCATTATGATTCACGACTTTAATTCAAAGAAGGTCACACTAAAGCCATGTTTTAATTTAACGAAATTTTTTTATAAAAAAGTGAACTTATCACGTTAAACATACGTATATATTAGTGAATAGCATAAAAAGGGGGCCTTACGTACAAAGTGAATGTGATAATACGTTAATTTGTTACTTGTTTTCAGGCGATTCGAAATTGATCATTAAATATAAAAAGGGGCGAAAGTTTATGAATAATAAATTATTATTATTTTCATCATCAGCAATAGCTACAGGTTTATTGTTAGGTGCAAGTAGTACAGCGCAAGCGAACGAAGGTATGAACATGAACCAAGATATGCAGGCCGATATGAATCAAAACGACATGAACATGAACCATGACATGAACGGTAATATGAATCAAAACGATATGGGCATGAACCATGACATGAACGGTAACATGAACCAAAACGACATGGGCATGAACCATGACATGAACGGTAACATGAATCAAAACGATATGGGCATGAACCATGACATGAACGGTAACATGAATCAAAACGATATGGGCATGGATCATGATATGAACGGTAACATGAATCAAAACGATATGGGCATGGATCATGATATGAACGGTAACATGAATCAAAACGATATGGGCATGAATCATGACATGAACGGTAACATGAATCAAAACGATATAGGCATGGATCATGATATGAACGGTAACATGAATCAAAACGACATGGGCATGAACCATGATATGAACGGTAACATGAATCAAAACGACATGGGCATGGATCATATGGCTCAAGAAACTATGATGCCTTATTACAACTATAATGGCTATACAACTTATGATGGCCAATTTACTCAAGACTATAACTTTGTAAGAGCACTAAAATACGACAACGTGATGATTGATGGTTATAAAGTTAATACAGCCGCATCTGATAAAACGGTTGATTCTAGTAAAAAAGTTGATAGTACAATGGTAGATATGAATAAAGACGGCCAAGTCGTTCACATTACTTTTGATACAAAACCGAATACAGTAAGTAAAGACATGTTCAAAAAAGCACATATGTCTAACCACATGACTGATGAAGGCAAAACAGATAATGGTTCATATATGGCTTATGAAACAAACAATGGTATGTACAAAGCTTTCTTTGACGACCAAGGCTATCTGATGAAAGTGATGATTAGCTAATTTAACGAATCTTAGTTAATATGCACCCTAAAAGTTGGATTTAATAAATCCACTTTTAGGGTGCTTTTTAATTATATTTTAAAAAGTATACCGTTTTCATAACATCACATTAAGCAAGCATAAAAGGAAGCGGAACAGAAATCGTATTTTTATAAAATGGCTTCGTTCTCCCACTAGGAATAAAGCATACGAACGCTAAGACTGTTGAGGACTTTACATTTCCATTTTAGCCACCATCTGCCAATACAATGTTAAAGGCTGAAACATCGTTTGCCTCAGCCTCTTTTAAACATAATACTCCTTTTTAAAAATAAACCATTTATACTTTACCTCTATAATAATGTTTTAATATACTGCTCATCATCATGCTCATATTTTTTACCTTTATAATTTTGCGGCTCATTAATGCCTGTAAGTAAAATAATTTCTTTTTCCTTATCTGTTGCGTATAAAAGTTCTTTTATCCCTTCTTTTCGAGAAACACCTTTTAAAACATCATTCACCTTATAACTTGAAGGTAAATGTTTAACCATCATATTAATAATTGTTTTAGGCTCTACATACCCTACTTGTTCAGCAGCAAGCATTAATTTATTAATACCATCAGGCACATTTGATATCGTTCTTTCTACTTTATCGAGCCCTCTAAGCCCAATACCTGTAACCATAACATTCAAATTTCTTTCTATACTTTCACTATATTTCAAAGCATTGTTAATCGATTCTTTGATTGCTAAAGAAGTATGCGCAAAATCTAAAATAATCACATAATTATTTATTTTAATAATTTGAAAGCGATGTAACGGCGATTCAATTACCATTGCAGCTTCAACTATCTTTTGAATATCGAAATTCAATTTATGCAAAGCAAATATACTTGCAGCCAAATTAATGTAGTTATGTCCCCCTTGAAAACGTGGTTTAACTGTATATTGTTTTTGATTAATAACGATATTAATTAAATCATTCTCCATATGATAATGATAATAGGCCGATGGATGACTTGAAAAATGGAACTGGTCTTTTACAACACGGTGATATGATTTTGTATCTAAATTAACTAAATTGGATAAGCTCAAGTCATCTAATCTTAATTTGGCATTTAAATAATTGCTTATACTACCATGATATTCTAAATGTTCAGGGCTAAAATTCGTAAAAACTGCTAAATCATTTTGAATAAAATCTGTCCGTCTTTGGTCTAATGCTATAGATGTAGCTTCGTAAACAATATAATCATAGTTTTTATTATAAAAATAATTTATGATCTCAGCCATTTCAAAATACATCGGTGTGGTCTGCGTTGTATGATTGAAATTAAGTTTATGATAATAACAATCATACACGCCCATTGTTCCGATAATAGCAACTTTTTCGCCAAGTTGTGTTAGTAAATTACCAATCATGTGGCTCGTCGTAGTCTTACCATTAGTCCCTGTGACAGCAATAAATTTCATCCCTTTTATAGCTGGATTATAAAATAATTTTACCAAGTTATTAGCAACTTTAGGGAAATCATCGACATAAACGATAGGTATATTCAATTCAAAATGTTTAAGTTTAGACGAGTGTGCATCTGTAATTATAAATAGAGGCTTCATTTCGTAAGCTTGTTGCATATAATAAGTTGCATTCTTTGAGTCTTTTAATATAAAAATAGTTTCTGGGTCTATATCTTGATACATTGAAGTGATCTTTTTACAAACTTTGTTGGTATCTAACTTTACACTTTCAGAAGTTTTTGATGCGTTTTTTCCAATACTTAATAAAACTTCTTTAATAGTTATTTTCATTGTTCTCCCCCACCTTATTTAATAATTTGCTAAATTAATTAAAACGTTTAGCATTTTTATAAAAAAAGTAATTACAAAATATACGTAGAAAAACGCAAAAAGGATCACATCAATTTGTGATCCTTTGAGAAATTTTTAAAATTTTATTTTATTAAATTTTATTACTCGCCATAATCATTTGTCCCTTAGGCTCATTATTATTTGGTGAAGGTTCTAACGTAAGTGCAATCGTGTCATTCTCATCTACATCCATATCGCTTAAATCAAATACAACCATACCTTTATCATTCTTCGTTGCAAATGTGCCTGCAGGATAAGGTTTATTATCTTTGATTACCCAAACTTGATAGACTTCATTACCTTTTGTAGCTTCAATGTCGTTGGCTTCAACCATTAATTTACTATGTGTTTTATTACTGGATACGTAAGCTTGACCTTGTGTCTTATCTTCATCCATAGATTTCAAATTGATGGATTGAGCGTCATTCGTATTAATCATTGGAGTAGATTGGTTTTGCGATTCCTTTTGTTTAAAGTATTGAACACCATTTCCTATCAAAGATAATAATAATAATGCCGCCATAATGCCTACAGAAATCCGTCGGAACAAAGGTATTTTAGGTTTTTTATCATCGTTTTGTTTAGGTGATGTCGTTGGCTTTTTATATTGATGTGTTTCGCTTGAATCGCCCATACCACCTTTATATGATTGTGCAGCAGTTAAATGGTTATCATCCTCTTTATCCTGTTGTTTTTCAACTTCTGAATTTGTATCAGCACCATTTTCTTCGTTTAAAACTGACTCTAAGATTCTTTGTTTCATACCCGTCGGAGGGTCAACTTCTTTATTACTGTAAGGAAGAGTTTGATGAAGAACATTAATACTATCTAAAGTTTCTTTGCTTTCAGATGACATATTCAATTCTTGTTCAACTTGCGCTTTTTCACTTTCACTTAACTTATCATTGAAATATTCATATATTTTATCAACTTTGTTATCTTTCATTTTCTTCACTCTCCCTTCTCAAAAACTTTTTAATATAGTTATTTAAATGTTGTATTGATAATCTCAGTCTACTTTTCACAGTACCTAAAGGCATTTTTAATTTATCTGCAATTTCTTGTTGGCTCAACCCCTTGTAATAAAATAAGGATATAATCTTCTGTTGGTCTTTGTTCAAATATGAGAGCATTTTCTGTATTTCCTCAGAACATTCCTTATCTAATAAATCATATTCAGGTAAACTACTCGTTTGGATACCTTGAAATGTTTCATCAAATTGGCTTTCTACGACCTTTCTTTTTCTAACAATATCAATCGCTCCATTACGACATAACGTAATAAGCCAAGTTGATAACTTGCCCCTTTCTGGTTTAAAAATTGCTTTTTGATGCCAAATTTTCATGAAAATATCTTGTAAAATTTCTTCACTAGATTGCTTATCTTGTGTAATTTTGTAAGCCAAATTAAATAATACTGACTCGTAACGATCGTATAGAATTTCTAGACACTTACTATCTCTTTTTTCTACGATCATTTTATATAGATCATTTTCATCTTGCATGCCTTCCCCTCCTTATTATAAAACCATCTGCAATACGCATTTTAATGAATATATTACCTTTCAATAAAAGTACGTAATTTTAAAACAAAAAGTTCATCTTAATAGATGAACTTTTGCTTATTTCTGATTATCAAAATAATTAACATTTGATACTCACTTTAATAAATCTACATTTCATCATAACTTATTATAAGAAATAATGTGTAGATATTATTTTCAAAATTTTTAAATTTTTTTGTGCAATATTATATATTTTTGAGGACTGTATTAAGTAGGCTTTCATAACTTAATATATTTTTTAATAATACTATTTAATCTAACTGCTGAATCACTTTATAAAAATCATTATTTAAAATGTATTTACTTTTAATTTGTCTTTATATCCCATATAAAACATTTATTATTGTGCTTAGCTTTCTGACTCGTTATTTTACTTAACAAACAATAATTAACGCTAGAGATGTCATTGTTTCATAAACAATAGTTTTTAACTTTAATATATGATGTATTTAACGTTTAAAAAATCAAATAATTCTGAATTTTATCTGTTATAATAATATCTTAATTTAATTTTTATGGGAGGTTTAAAATGATATGATGAAACGAATATCTATTAATATTCTAACTAGAGTTGAGCGTGCAGGTAATAAATTACCTGACCCTAGTATGCTTTTCTTCTTGTTATGTCTCATTGTGCTTGGTTTATCTTGGGTTTTATCTTTATTTAATGTCCAAGCCACACAACCAACAAATAATAAAACAATTCATGTGGTCAATTTGCTAAATTGGGAAGGTCTAACGAAAATATTAACAGAAACCATAAACAACTTCGTAACCTTTCCAGCCTTAGGTATGGTCTTAGTTGTTATGATTGGTATGGGACTTGCTGAAAAGACTGGGTATTTTGAACATTTATTACATAGTGTTGTCGATAAGACGCCACATAAACTTGTATTACCATTTTTAATTTTAATATCTATTTTAGGCAACGCTGCAGGTGGCGCTGCGCCTATGATTATGCCAATGCTTACGGCAATGATTTTTATTAAACTAGGCTATCATCCAATTTCTGGATTAATTATGAGTTATGCTGCAGTTGAAGTAGGTTATGGGGCAAATTTAATCATAGGCCTAGACGATGCGTTATCATTTTCATTTACACAATCTGCACTAAAATTATTTGAGGGCGATATATCAATTAATGTAGCAATGAATTGGTTCTTTATGTCTATATCGACTTTTTTATTAGTCCCAATTATCTATATCTTAGCGAAAAAAGTGACCATACCCCGTTTTCAAAATTTAAGTATAGATAAAGATACAGACGTTAGCGTAGATAAGAAAACATTTACTACGCAAGAGGGTAAAGCACTGTTATGGTCGAACTGGATGTTAGTGTTATGGTTGGTATGTATCGTTGTTATAGCCATACCTAAACATAGCTTTTTAAGAAATAATGAAACTGGACAATTGCTCGTAGACTCACCTTTAATGAACGGCTTTGGTGTGATACTCTTAATTACTTTTGCTATTCCTGGTATTATTTATGGAATTAAAAGCGGAAAAATACAAAATAGTAAATCATTAGGTAAAATACTGACACAAAGTATGTCTGATATGAGTAGTTTCATTATTGTTATTTTCTTTGCCGCACAATTATTGGCTTTCTTTGATTGGAGTCATATCGGTCAAGTTATTGCGATTAATGGCGCTAAATTACTACAACACCAAAGCGGTGTCACCTTAATTATTGGATTAATTCTACTTACAGCAACAATCAATATTTTTATGGGTAGTGCTTCCGCCAAATGGGGCATCTTGGCGCCGATATTCATCCCAATGTTTGCAACTTTAGGTTTTCATCCTGCATTTACCCAAATGGTTTATAGAATTGGTGATTCGATCACCAATCCGATTACGCCTATGATTCCGTACCTTCCCTTCTTATTAACTGTCGCACGTAAATATAATAAGAAAATTGCACTCGGTACCTTAATTGCAAATTTATTACCATATAGTATTATTGGCGGGCTCATTTGGACTATCTTTATGATCATTTGGTATTTACTCGGTATACCTGTAGGGCCAGGCGGACCGATTCATTTAGGTGATTAAATATTTTAATAAGATCGGTTTAACCTAAATTGTACTAACAAAAGTGATTGAAATTCTTAGCTTTTGGTTTAAAATCATTAGTATAACTATCGGGAAAGAAGTGGTTTTATGAAAAATAATAAAGTTACTCATTATTTAAGTAAAATTGAATACTTAGGTAACAAACTCCCTCATCCTGTAACTATATTTTTAATTTTTACTGTTATCTTATTTATTTTGTCACATATTTTATACACCTTAGATATAACGGTTGATTTTAAAGGTATCAATCCAGACAACAATAAAGTAGAAAACCAAACCATTCATGTTATTAGTCTACTTACTTCCTCTGGTATTTCTCATGTATTTACGAATGTCGTTGAGAATTTCACCTCGTTTGTTGCGCTTGGCCCCGTGCTAGTTGCCATGTTAGGTGTTGGCGTAGCAGAAAAAACCGGTTACCTTGGTGCATTTATCCAAAAATCTGTAGCTAATGCCCCAAAATCGCTCATTACGCCTACGATTGTATTACTAGGTATATTATCAAATATAGCCGCTTCAGTAGGGTATGTTGTTTTAGTACCACTCGGGGCCTTGGTCTTCTTATCATTTAATAGACACCCTATCGCTGGTTTGGCAGCTGCTTTTAGTGGGGTTGCTGGTGGGTATTCTGCTAACCTATTTTTAGGTACTAATGACCCCATTTTAAGTGGTATGACAACAGAAGCAGCACAAATTATAAATCCAAATTATATTGTCAATGCTACGGACAATTGGTTTTTTATGTTTGTATCTACTTTTTTAATCGTTATCATTGGTACATTCATTACTGATAAAATAGTCGAACCTAGTTTAGGGAAATACGATTCACCTAAACATACAACGTTTAATGAAATTAATAACAAAGCTTTCAAATGGGCAAATATCTCATTAGCAATTGTGCTTGTTATAATAGGGTTGATGGTTGTGCCATCCAACGGTATTTTAAGAGGTGACAACGGGAATTTTATAGACTCTCCGTTTATACATAGTATTATATTTTCTATGATGCTGATCTTTTTAATACCAGGTATTGTTTATGGCATCATTGATCACAAGATTAAAAACGATAAAGATGCTGTTAGATTAATGAGTGATTCGTTAACAACTATGTCTGAGTTTATTGTCTTAATCTTTTTTGCTGCTCAATTTGTAGCTTTATTTGAATATACAAATATTGGCACAGTGCTATCTGTAAATGGCGCTGAATTATTAAAATCCTTGCATGTTAATGGGTTAACAGCGTTAATTATATTAATATTGATGACCACAATGATCAATATACTGATGGCTGCTGATTCTGCAAAATGGGCTTTAATGGCACCGATTTTTATACCAATGTTTATGCAGTTAGGTGTTACTCCAGAAGTAACTCAAGTCGCCTATCGTATTGGTGATTCGGCTACGAATATCATTTCACCATTAATGCCGTTTTTCCCTTATATCGTTTCTGTAGCTGAAAAATACAATAAACATAACGGCATTGGTACTGTGGTATCCGTTATGCTACCGTATTCAATTGTTATTTTAGTTTTATGGACAATTTTATTTATCATTTGGTATCTATTAGGTATACCTGTGGGGCCTGGTACAAATACTACAATATAAAAACTAAGATATATTTATATTTTCAAAAATTGACGTAAGTGTAATCAAAGGATTTGCAAAATTCGGTCAGACGTTACTATTCTAATGGAGTGATAGACATGAATCAGAAAATTGAACAATTAAGGGGTATTATAGATAATGCTGATAAAATCACGTTTTTCACAGGTGCAGGTATATCTGTGGCAAGTGGCATCCCTGACTTTCGTTCTATTGGCGGTTTATATGATGAAATTTCAAAAAATGGTTACTCCCCAGAGTACCTATTAAGTGAAGATTATTTTAAAAATGAGCCAGAAGGTTTTATTCGTTTTTGTCATCAGTATTTACTATTTGCTGATAAAGAACCGAATGTCGTACATCAATGGATTGCTCAACTTGAAAGAGATCATCAATCACTAGGTGTTATTACACAGAATATTGATGGCTTACATTCGGATGCTGGCAGTACCCAAACGGATGAACTACATGGCACATTAAATCGATTTTATTGTCTGCAATGCGATCAAAAATATACAAAACCCTATGTCATTGATAAACAATTACATCAATGTGAAATGTGTGGCAGTATCATTAGACCCGACATCGTGCTTTACGGAGAAACGCTAAATCAAGACACTATCTTTGATGCGCTACACAAGATTAAAGCGGCAGACACTTTAGTAGTCTTAGGTTCTTCGCTTGTCGTTCAGCCTGCCGCTGGTCTTATTTCAAATTTTGATGGCAAAAACTTAATCATTATTAATAGAGACCCTACACCTTACGATAACGATGCAGATTTAGTGATTCAAGATGATATGATTTCAGTCATAAACAATCTAAACGATATATCATAGTTTTTGTAGAAATCGAGCAAAATCGTGTATTCTAAAATATAATCAATTCGTAAATGATAACTATGTTAAAGATAAGGCATCATCAGCATCTTGCATTTAGCGAGTGATTACTGATGATGCCTCAATTCAATTTTCTTTTCCATATAATACGCTGGAAACAATTATTCTAACCAATCATATATTTTGGGTTATACCTATTGAAGAATTAAGTATCATAAACGGTAAATTTTAAAGTTACTGTAAAGCACTCTTTATAATATCGACACAAATTGACATATCTAGCGCATTACCAGTCAAAGTATCTGAATTCAGACATAAGTCATATTCACTTAATTCAGCTCTTGTGATATCTGTATATTGTTGATAAAACGCTGCACGTGATTGCTCTTGTTGTTGAATAAATGCTTTTGCGTTTTCTTCACTTTGGCCTGCAATTTTAACTGCTCGTTCAATTTTCTTAGCAATATCAGGTGCGTAAACATATACATTTAAGAATGAAACTGCATCTTTTAATATATAATCTGCGCCTCTTTCCATTAGTATACATGGCCCTTTATGCACGATATTTAAAATGACCGTCTGATAGCCATCAATGATTTTTTCTATATCTATTTCCGCTACTTCACCATATTGATCAAAGTTATGTAGAACCTGTGTGTCAATTTCAAGGTATTTAGCAGTTTCATTTAATAAATCTACCTCGCCATAAAATGGAATGTCTAATGTTTCTGCTAACTGTCTAGCAATTAAACGCGCGCCACTTCCGTATTCACTTGTGAATACTATATATTGTCTTCCCATTTTTCCACCTCTATGATTTCATGTTATTCAAACTTTAATGAAGCTCCATTTGTCTTAATTACTTTTTGATACCAATAAAATGAATCTTTTTTATATCTATTATAAGTGCCGTTGCCATCATCATCGACGTCTACATATATAAAGCCATACCGTTTTTTCATTTCACCGGTGCTTGCAGAAATAATATCGAAAGGACCCCACATCGCATATGCCATGACAGGTACCCCGTCTATCTCAATTGCTTTTTCCAGTTCTAGAAGATGTTTTTTTAAGTATTCTATACGATACATATCACGTACACTACCGTCTTGTTCAACTTTATCTACTGCACCTAAACCATTCTCTACAATCATTAACGGCAATTGGTAACGATCATACAATAAATTTAAAATATATCTTAAACCTGAAGGATCGATAGACCATCCCCAATCGCTTGTATCTAAAGTCGGATTTTTATAACCTGTTTTCACACCGTTTAACCCAACAAATTTTAAAGGTGTATCTTCTCCCACAACGTGACTTAAATAATAACTAAATGAAATAAAATCAACAGTACCAGCACGAAGTTCGTCTAAGTCTCCATCTTCAATTGGCAGCGTAATATGGTTTCTTTCAAACTCTTTTATTTTATAATTTGGATAGTAGCCACGGCATTGAACATCAGCGTAAAAAAGCATCTGATGCATAAATTGGGTTGTACGAATGACGTCAGCAGGATCGGGACTCGCTGGATATGCAATATGTCCGTTATACATCATACCAACTTGATATACTCCGCTCATATCGTGAGCAAGTTGGACTGCCTTGGCACTTGCCAGAAACTGGTGATACGCAGCAGTCATCCTAGCTTGTTCAGTATCTTCTTGAATGCCACCAGCCATCCAAGGTTTCGTTGACATCACATTAATTTCATTAAAGGTAATCCAATATTTCACTTTTCCCTGATAACGTTTGAACACTGTTTCACAGTAATTCATAAAATAATCTACAACCTCACGGCTCAACCATGAACCATATTTTTGTAAACCTAATGGCGTTTCAAAATGGGACAACGTGACAATTGGTTCTATATTGTACTTCAAGCATAAATCAAATATATTATCATAAAATTGCAACCCTGCCTCATTCGGTTCAGCATCGTCGCCGTTTGGAAAAATTCTAGACCACGCAATAGACATTCGATAACATTCAAAACCCATTTCAGCAAAGAGTTTAATATCTTCTTCATAACGTTCATAGTGATTTACACCATGATGACTAGGGTAATGTTTTGTCTCATCAATAGTTTGAGTTACTTCTCTTGGCTGTCCATATTTCGATGACGTCATGACGTCAGCAGTGCTCAAGCCTTTACCATCTTGATTATATGCGCCTTCGCATTGATTTGCAGCAGTCGCCCCGCCCCACATAAATGATTTAGGAAAACTCATAATATACCTTCTTTCTATTATTTTTATATCTATTTCAGCTAATATTTATTATTTTTTCGCCATGTGTCATAGTTTGATTTACTATGGTTTCCACATCATCAAATTCCGCAGTATTCGTGATAATAACTGGCGTTGTCGTTTCGTAACCAGCATCATTGATTTGTTTAGAATCAAATTCCAATAATAGCTGTCCTTGCTTAATTTCTTGACCGTTTTCAACTTGTGGAAAATAAAATTGGCCATTTAATTCGACAGTATCTAGTCCCACATGTATTAAAATTTCTACACCCTCATCACTCGTAATACCTATCGCATGATGACTATCTAACAGTGCTGTAATCGTGCCGTCAACTGGCGCATAAACCTTACCTTCTGTCGGCTTAATCGCTACGCCTTTGCCTAACAGTTCAGCAGCAAACGTAGGGTCATTGACTTCATTGAGTGGAATAACCTCCCCAGTTATAGGTGCATTTACGTGAGCTCCTGTAAATGTATCTTTATCAGCAATTTGGTTATTATCTGAAGCGTTGTGCTGTTCTTCTACGTCTAAAGTTTCTTCATTAATACCAAGGGTTAATGAAATTAAAAATGCAACGACGAAGGCAATGATAATACCGATAATGGCATGAATTAAAACGCCAAAACCATCTGGTCCAATATAACCTGGTATCGATAAAATGCCTGGTGGTATCTGCGCAAATCTTCCTACTCCTGTGATACCATAATACAAACCACCTACACCGCCACCAATCATAGCAGCAACCAGTGGTCGTTTATATCTTAAATTGACACCATAGAGTACTGGTTCAGTAATACCGAAAATCGCAGTGAAACTTGTTGAACTAGCTAATGTTTTTAATTCTTTATTTTTAGTTCTAAAAACAATTGCAAAAGCAGCTCCTGCCTGTGCTAAATTGGATACAAACATACCAGGGCCAGCGATTGGGTCAAAGTTTTTAGAAGCAAGTTCGTTAATTCCTAATGAAATTAGAGCATAATGCATACCAGTCATAACAAGTAGTGGCATAAATAATCCAACTAATGTAGGAACTAACCAACCTACATGAACATTCAACGTTGCAAAAACGTAACTTAAACCAATTCCTAAATAGTTCCCAATCGGTCCTAAGACAATCAGTGTTACGATGGCTACAATAAGAATCGTAAACATAGGCACTAATACAATCTTAATGGCTTTAGGTATAAACTTATTAAGTTGTTTTTCTACAAAACTCATAAACCAAATAGCAAGTATGATTGGAATAACTGTTGAAGCATAATCAACTAAACCCACAGGCATCCCTAAAAAGGAAACACCCTCTCCTGAAGATTTTCCTTCTTTCACTATTTGAATAAATGCTGGATGCAGCAATACACCTCCGATAACAATGGCAATATATTGATTAACATTAAATTTTTTCGCTGCAGAAACAGCTAAAATAACCGGTAAGAAATAAAATCCAGCATCGCCTAGTATGGTTAATATTCTATGGACAGCTGTATCTGAATTGGTTAACTTAAAGGTGTCAATAATCGCAATTAATGCTTTGATCATACCTGAACCAGCTAATACAGGGATAATAGGTGTAAATATGCTAGCAATCACGTCTAACAATTTAATAAATATATTTCTATTATCTACTTCGTCTTCCCTGTCATTGTTATGATTGTCTTCCAAGTTACCTTCTTTCATTAAATTCTTATAAACATCTTCTACCTCGTTACCGATAACTACTTGATATTGCCCTCCCTTATCTACAGCATCAATAACTTCTTTCATTTGTTTAATCGATTCATTGTCTACCTTGCTTTGTTCATACAATGTAAACCTTAGCCTTGTAGCACAATGTGTTACATGTTTAATATTTTCTTTACCGCCAACATGTTTTAAAACATCTTTGGCCACTTTTTGATAATTCATATTTGCACCACCTAGTTGTTAACGCTTACAATTTCAATTAAAATTTTTTCCCTTAATAAAGTCATTAAATTGTCTTACAATTTGTTTCCTAAATTCTGTATCTTTTTGTACAATCCAAAAATCTCTACTTAAGTTTAAGTTAGTCACATTAATATTTCCTAGCACACCTAATGCTAATTCACGTTCTACTGCAATTTTCGGTAGAAAACTAATCCCTAAATTTGCTTCTACCGCACTTTTAATTGTTTGTATGCTGCCTAATTCCATAAATGATTGAGCATAGGTCATATTGTGTCTTTCTAACTCATTCTTTATAATTTTCCTCATCCCAGACATTTTTTCCCTAACTATAAATTGTTCTTTAAGTAAATCGCTTAATTCTACTGAATCTTGTTTCAATAATTTATTTTGACTTGAGCATATTGCGATTAAATTGTCTTCTGCAAATTTATATACATCATATTTTTCTATTTGGAAAACACCTTCGACTAATGCAACATCTACTTCATTTAAATTTAATTTTTCAAGAACTGATGGTGTATTACCAATGGATAATTCAATTTGTATATTCGTATTTTGCTTTTTAAACTCACTGATAACTTGAGGTAATAAATATTCTCCTATAGTAAAGCTGGCTCCAATAACCAGCCTATGATTTTGCTCATTGAGTTCATTCTGTATTTCTTGAAATGCAATTTCATTTATTCTAATTAATTCTTTTGCAAACGGGTAAAATGTTTCGCCTGCTTTAGTTAGTTTTAGTTTTCGCTCATTACGATCAAATAATGTCACGTTATAATAATTTTCTAACTGCTTCATTTGTTTCGTTACAGCTGGTTGAGAAATAAAATAGTTTTGTGCAGCTTGAGTAAAACTTTTTGTTTCAGCAACATCACAAAATATCTTTATACTTTCAAGATTCACTTTCTCCCCTCCTCTTTAACCTTATATAAATTCTAACACGAGTTTGATACTATATAGCATTCCTTCTAGTAATAGGCTATAACTAATCCTTATTTGAGTTTTGTCAAATCTACATGAGAAGATTAAGAAAAAATGATAGGGATGACAAAATGACTTTAAGTGTAATTTTGGTATTACTGTTGATCAGTATCTTTGCTGGCGCTTATGGCACTATTATTGGAGCTGGTGGGGGATTTATCTTTGTACCATTCTTATTGATATTATTTGATTTAGAACCTCGTATAGCTGCTGGTTCAGGACTTGTAATTGTTATGATTAACGCTATTATCGGTGCTATTGGTTATACTAAACAAAAAAAGATTGCTTTTAATCAAGGCATCACAATTGGTGTGAGTGCCATACCTGGCACGTTTATAGGGAGCTGGTTATTACAACACTATTTTTCTAATGCTTTTTATATAATTTTTGCAATATTATTAAGTGTGCTAGGATTCTTTTTACTTTTTAAAAATTTACCTATTAAATTTAACAAAAAGAAACCCGCACACACGTCTACTGCTTCACCTCCTTTTAGTTATTGGTATATACCTTTAGGGTTTTTGATGGGCGTTATATCTAATTACCTAGGAATCGGTGGTGGTTGGCTATTAGTACCTGTTCTCATATATGTTTTTAAAATGCATCCAAAAGAAGCCACCTCAACATCTGTATTTTCATTACTTATATATACAACTGTAGGCGCTATAACACAAATTTCGATTGGTAATTTAAACTGGATGATAGTGATTATTGGGGGGATAGGCATTGCTGTCGGTGCCAAAATCGGTCTGAAAATTGCCGAATTTATACCTGAAAGACGCATCATGCAACTGCTCTCAGCTGTTCTTATTATTATGGGTATTCGTATGTTTTTCATGTGATTTTTTAAATAAAGTTAAAAAAATACAACTAACTAAAAAATGATGGTTTCTACTGTATGTCAGTAAAAATCATCATTTTATTATATTTATATCTCATAGCAGCTCACTCATCTATTTTTTGACGATATTAATGAACATAGGAAGTCAACTGCGTTTTAGCTTACTATTAAACATCCTTATAACATAACTAACTACACATCATTTAAATATTGTGCAAGTTCAATAAGATCCAAACTTTGTTCATTTCTTAAAAAGTTTACATTTAAAGCACCGCTTCCTAACCTATAACGATCTAAGGCATCAGCATCTTTAAATATTTTGTATAGGTACAATGCTTTTTCCGGATCCTGTAGTTCCGATTTGAAGGAGGCTTGCGCTTCATTATCATCTTGATCATGATAAGCCATAATATAAGCAACTGTGTCATTGTATAGCAAGCCATGTTTTAGACAAGATGTTTTATAATATTTAGCCGCTCTCAAACCATGCCCTTTGTCCAGACCTTCGTCTAATCTTCTTGTATCATGGAACACTGAACACGTTGCAAGTTGCTCACACTGATCACTATCCAACTGCAATCGGTCAGCTAATATCAAATTATAAAACATAACTCTAGCGCTATGCTGTTGTGTATGCCAAATGCTATCAGTTAGCCAAAAATCCACAGATTGCATCATAAATCTTTCCCATTTTTTAAAGATATCACAACTACGTTGGCTTAAATACGTTTGTAAGGGTAAATTAATATTCATTTGTACACCCCTTACCTTGACGTTTGAAAGTCACTAACTCACTTAAATTGTGTGCTATATCCCCAGTTACAGATAACGATTTATCTTGAATTGCTAGTGGTATAAATATTTCTTGTGCTAAATTAAAAGTAATGTACACTACATTGTCCCTTTGTTGAATCCATTGCATTATTGGCGCTTTGATTAATTGATTCCGACTGCCTATGCCTAACTCTAGTACTACAATTTTCTCTTCCTTAGTCGTATGAATAAAATGTTCAAACGCTTGGGCTTGCAACTTCCAATCTTCTTGTTTGATAAAATAATGATTTGTCTCTATATGCATTGCCATTGGCCCGTGACATCGAGGGCATTTTGGTAGTATATTTAAAAGCGTTTGATCATCAAGATTATTATTTATCTTTAATAACAATTCACTTATATCGTATAATTTGTTATGACATGCGCGCGCACATTGTGCCGTCTTACAGTTACCTTCAATTTCAAAAATTTTTGAATTCTCAAAGCCTGAATATTCAAAGTGATTATCTATATTTGAAGTAATTACAAAATAATTTTTATCACTAATTAATTCATATAAATGTTTCATAACTTCACTTAATTGATAATCTGCTAAAAAATACTGATATAGTTTACTATAAAATTTCCAGTAAATAAGCTCACTCGGATAAGGGTAAAATAATCCCTCTACAATATTATGAATTAGATACTCCTGTTTGAATGATGAAAAATAATCATTAAAATTTTTATCGTCAGCAAAAATATGAAACCCCTCTGCTATCGACAAACCATTACTTGCGCTTATAAGTACTTTATCTGCAGATTCCAAATGTTGAGTAATATTTTCTGTAATCATATATGCTCCTTTAAAGTTAACTATAAATTAACGCTGTTTTCTAACGTTTGTCGATACTTTACACTATCTCCAAGCACTTGTTGAATATCTTCATGAATAGCCTGCCCTTTATTCTCCAATTTTTCCGGTAGAATAGCATCTTTAGGATTGATGGTAATATAATAAGCATTAGGCCACATATAAGTTAAATTCCAAAATGGTTCTTTTATAAACATTGGTGTCATTGGCCCCACACCCAACTCTAAAAACAATACACGTTTATGTTTTACCATTAACAAATACTCATTTAATTTTTCTAATTCATTTTTATATTTTGTACCTTCTAAAAAGACAAATGATCTTACCCATAATTCCATATTTCCTCCACAAGAAGGGCATATTGGAATATCATCAGAAGGTATTTGAGTGTCTATTATTTTAGTGCATAAGTTATGTGCTTCTTCTGAAAAATCATAAACTTGATCATGACAGCGTTGCGCACATTGGATATGTGTCCAATCACCTTGTATGGCGCTCACCTTCGTTTCAGGAAATACATGGTAAAATTGACGATCTTGATTGGTAGTCAAAATATAGTAATCCTTATTCTGAATTAATTCAAATAAATTTTCATATGGTTTAGCCATCGGAGCTTGTGAAACAAAATTAACTAACCTTGCTAGATAAGCCCATCTTTCCTCCAACGTTTGAAAACGATAATAAAACCCACCAAAAATACTATCTATACCATATTTAATAGCAAAATCTCCGAAATGTTCTCGAAAAGCAGCATTGTCTTCATACCAATTATAACCACCTGCAGCAGACATTCCTGATGCACCGCCGACAACAATAGCATCAGCTTGTTCTATTTTTTCAACTAATGTTTTTATATGCTGTTGGTATCTTTCAGAATACATAATTTTTCCTCCTTATACTTTACCGATTAGCAATTATAGTCTAAACTTTGGGTATCAACTCAACAAGTATGCACTTTTTATATATATACTATCTTAAAAGGAAGTGTAACCATGGAAAACACTCATCACCATAGTCATTTGAACGATACGTATTTTGATTACACGCTGTCGATTATCAATGGAAAATGGAAGCTAACCATTATTTACTATTTATCTACGTATGAAGTGGTACGTTTCAATCAACTCAAACGCTATTTAGGTAAAATCACATACAAAACGCTTAGTGACTCTTTAAAAGAATTAGAGCAAGATGGACTCGTAAACAGAAAAGCTTTCCCTCAAATCCCGCCTAAAGTGGAATATAGTCTAACTGAAAAAGGTAAATCCTTATGGCCAATTATTGAAAATATGTGTAGTTGGGGCGAACAAAACAAATACTAAATATTATGATTTAATTTTGCATATACAAATGGACGCTAACACTGTAAATAAATGTTAGCGTCCATACTATTTTTCCAAATGATTTAAATAATATTGCTCATTAAATTGTTCATCTTTTTTGAGTTGGTTAACTGATAAATACAAGGAGTAATTTCCATACTCTAACAATTTTTGTAATAACGCGTTCAACTTTTCATTCGAAGATACTTTAAACTTCAAATGATAACAACCATCGCCTGAAATGCTATGTGCTTCAATGATATCATTACAAGTCGTTACAAAATCAATAAAATGACCATGTTGTGTCGTCTCCATATATATTATTAAGAAACCCAGCATTCCATTTTTGATAGTTTCTTCGCTAATATTTATGGTATATGACTTTATAATACCTTCATCTTCCATTTTACGAATACGGTTACCTACTGCTTGACCTGTCATGTGTATCTGCTCTCCTATATCTTTCCATTGAGTACGTGAATGATTTGCTAGTATTTTCAATATTTGTATATCAGTACTATCTATTTTCATTGTTGGATTTCCTTTCATCAAGCAAGTTTTTTCATCTAATTCATTTCATAGACCTATCGATAACGAATCGTTTTTAATATATCATTATAATTGTATACTAAATTCAGTAAAGGATGGATAAATATGAATACAGCTTTAATTATTGTCGATATTCAAAATGATTATTTCCCAGGTGGTAAATACCCATTAAGTAATCCTGAAAATGCAGCCGAAAATGCTCAAAAATTATTAACGTGGTTTAGAGAAAATCTTAGTGAAAATATTTTCCATGTTCAACATATTGCGCCTGATGAATCATTAGGATTTTTCGCTCCTGATACCGAAGGTGCAGAAATTCGAGAAGTAGTACAACCAAAAGATGATGAAACACTTATTATTAAACAATTCCCTAACAGTTTCGTTAATACGGACTTACATGATAAATTACAAGCTCAAAATATAGAACATGTTGTAATTGTTGGTATGATGACACATATGTGTATTGATGCTACTGCAAGAGCTGCAGCTGATTTAGGTTATAAAGTATCAGTCGTTGAAGATGCATGCGCTTCACGCGAATTAACTTATAACGAGCATGTCGTTAAAGCAGAAGATGCCCACTATGCATTTATCAGTGCGCTAGACTTATTATATGCTGATATTTATACGACAGAAAATTTTATTCAACAACAATAATGTCAGCTTACAGATCCATTCAAAGCGAAAATATATAAACTAAAATTTTACTATTTAATATCTGTTTTTATCATTTTCTTTATTAAAACGATATTATATCGATGTTACAGTACAAAGATATTAGCATGATATACGACTATATCTATAAAAGCGTATCTGCATTTATTATTATGTTGATACGCTTTTCCATTATTTACAGTTAAATACGATTCTACTTTTGACGCTACAAATTTAACCATGTTTTTAAAAACGACACATTTACCACCATACGGTTAGTATCCGGTTAGACAACCCGAACACTGACCCGTTAGCATATAGTGCCTTTCACTATATGCTTTATCTACATCTCAATATTAAACTACAAAAGATACTTATTTAAATTGTTTGAATTTATCCATAACATAATCTCTACTGTGTTTATGGTTTACGATAGCTTCTGGGTAATCTTTACCAATTTCAACATTATAATTTTCTTTCAACTTGTCTTTGTGCTTTGTTGGATTATGAATATATTGACTAGGCACTTCATTCAATATTTCTAACTGTGTTTTAATAAAATATCCTTGCGCATCGAAGCGTTCGCTTTGACGTATCGGATTAAACATTCTGAAATATGGTGCTGCATCTGTTCCTGTTGAAGCAGACCACTGCCAACCATGTACATTGGATGCATTATCATAATCAATAAGGTACTTTCTAAAGTAATCTTCACCCCAAGTCCAATCTATAAATAAATTTTTCGTTAAGAATTGAGAGACAACCATCCTTAATCGATTGTGCATATATCCAGTACAATTTAATTTTTTCATTGCAGCATCAACGATAGGGTAACCTGTTTGTCCTTGTTGCCACGCCTTAAAATGCGATTGATTATAGGACCACTGCATATTGCGGTACTTTTCGGAAAAAGATTGAGTTGCAGTTTCAGGGTATTGCGTCATTAATATATAATAAAATTCACGGAACATCACTTCTCTGATAAAAGATTCATAGCTGCTTTCATCACTATCATAACCTTCAAGTAAGTCATTTATAATGGCGTGAATATCGAGCAAGCCATATGCTAAATATTTTCCTAACCCACTGACAAAATCTTGTGATACATCATCTGCCAATTGCTTATAATAGGATATATCTTCATCTAAAAACCGATGCCATGCTTTACGTGCTGATTTTTCCATATCTTCATTATTATCTAATCGCAACTCGCTTTGATTGAAACCTTTTTCTGCACTTTGGCTTAACTGCTTATATTGATAACTTTTAGCAGGTGTATGTATGACATTTTTGCGGTTCGCTTTGTAAAAACGAGTAAAAACTTTATAAGGTTGCTGTTGCTTGTTTAATGTCATTAAAGGCGTAAAATAATGATTCACACGTTGCCCAATCACTTTGATTTGATGTTTTTCAAAGGCTGTTTTTATATGGGGGTAGTCGTATGTTTCTTTGTGATAACTCATAATATCTTTAGCGATTAACACATGAGATAAATCTAAATCATCGACTAAAGATGCTAACTTTTTGTATGTAATAACATAGGGATAAATGTCACGCTTTTGTAAAGCAGTTATAAAACCTTTGACTACTTTATAATAATCATTACGTTTCACCTCTGCTGCATCAGATAAATCCTCTAGAGGTAAAATAAAGTATAATTTGTCTAGTTCATTTTGATGCTCTGCTACAAAATCAAATAATGGGTTATCTTTCATTCTAAAAACGCGATTAAGTATAACACCTAGCTGCATGGTCACATCTCCTCATTTTATAAATATATTTCTGAACACTTTGCAAAACATGCTCATTCATATTAAATTGCTGGAATATAGGGTTAATACCCGTTATTGTCTCTCAATAAATATCGCAATATCACAAATGTTTTACCTCATGCTTGCACATTACAGATATAGGGTATGTATTATATAGAGGTGATTGTAATATGAATAAAGAAGCAGTACAAAAAGAAATTGAAAATATTTTAAACCATTCTAATGTTGGCGTGTTATCCACGGCTCATAATAATATGCCAAATAGTAGATACATGATTTTTTATAATGAAGGTCACACACTATACACTAAAACAAGTATTGATTCTAACAAAGTGGCTGAATTTAAAGACAACCCCAAAGCGCATGTTTTAATAGGTTATGACGAAACAAAAAACCGTAGCTTTCTTGAAATAGAAGCAGATGTCGAAATTCTAAAAGATAAAGAAACGATTGATTGGATTTGGCAAAAACAAGATAAGACATTTTTCGACTCTAAAGAAGATCCTAATTTGTGCGTACTAAAAGTAACACCAAAAGCGATTAAAATAATGAACGATAATGCGTTAGATACCCCTCAAACGATTACGTTTAATTAATTTAAAATAACACGGGCGCTTAAATTTACTTCAAAACAAAAGTAAATTAAGCGCTTGTTTTTTAAATACCGTTATTGATATCCTCTAGCATTGCATCCACTGTAATTTTAGCGCTCGTCAAGACGATAGGAACGCCTGCGCCCGGATGCACACTTGCCCCAGCAAAATATAAATTTTTGTAATCTCTACTTACATTAGGTGGTCTATAGTAATTACTTTGTGCTAATGTAGGCATTAAACCAAAGGCAGCCCCAAATTTCGCATTATAATCGCCTTCAAAATCTTTAGGCGTATAAATCATTTCAGTGACCACGTGTGCTTTTAAGTTTTCCAATGCTTTAATGGTAGAAAGTTTATTATAAATAATATCTTTCACATATGCGATTGTTGTCTCATCAGACCAATTTGCATCACTTGTTTTCAATTCTGGGACAGGCATAAGTACATAAACACCTGTCTGACCTTCTGGTGCTAATGACTTATCCTCCACGCTTGGCGCATATACATATATGGAAGGGTCAGCTGGTATTTCCCCGGAAAAGATTTCATTTATATTATTATCAAAATCCTTAGAAAATATAACATTATGTAACAAAATTTCTTCAGATAGATCTTTATCAACACCGATATACATTAAAAAGGCGGAACAAGAATAGTCCATGCCGTCAATTTTTTGTGTTGTGTATTTTGTAGGTTGATGTTTTTCTTTAATCAAATTGGTTGCAGCATATGGAAAGTCGGCAGTACATAGTATTTTGTCATATTTCTTGATCTCTCCATTTACTTTTAGACCTTCCGCACGCTTAAAACGTGTATCAATGATAATTTCTTCAACACTCGCTTCTGTATGGATTCGAGTACTTAACTCCTCATTCAATGTTTGAAGTGCTTTGACGAAGCGATACATACCACCCTTAATAAAATGTACACCAAACATTAGCTCAATCATTGGGATAATAGAATATAAGGAAGGGCTCCGTTTAGGATCAATACCTATATACAATGTCTGGAATGCTAAGATTTTTTGTATTTTTTCATTATCAACATACTTTTCAATCAAGTTATCTGCTTTATCAAATGTTTTTAATTTCATTCCTTGATATAAAGTAAAAGGATTGTAAAAATCTGTAGGTTTTCTAAATGTTCGTTCTAAAAAGTGTTTCCGTGCAATTTCATACCTTTCGTATATGTCTGTTAAAAATGACATAAAGCCATGTGTTGAGCCAGGTTCAATTGCTTCGAGCATATCCCTTAATTGTGCAAGATCTGTAGGCACACGGATTTGGTCAGATTCGCTAAAATACACGTCATATATATGAGATAATTGTTTAATTTCCAAGTAGTCGTTCATATTTCTATGTGCATAATTAAAAACATCACGATAAATTTCAGGCATCATTACAATGGTTGGTCCCATATCAAACGTAAATCCGTCTTTCTTAATTTGGTTCATTCTGCCGCCTATCTGTTTATTTTTCTCATATACATCTACTTGGTGTCCGTTTGCTGCTAACCTTGAAGCTGCAGCTAAACCCGAAACACCGCCGCCTATAACTGCAATCTTCATATTGTTTCACTCCTATTGTATTTTGCAATAATATCTCTATAAATTTTTAGTTTTTTCACTTTACTTACATATACCTTTTTGTGTAACGTATAGCCTGACTTTCTCACTTCTTCAAGAATTTCAAGGTAGGCATAAGCCGCTAATTCAATAATGTAACGAACATCTTCATCAAAATGTACAACACCATTTAATGCTATGTTATACAGTTGCATTGCTTCATGGGCGTAACTTTCCCATAAGTCTATATAATCTTGTGTGATGCCCTCACTGTAGATAGCTTGAACATCGACCTTATATTGAGCTAATTTAGTTTCACTGAGATAAATTCTACCATTCTGGAAATCTTCGCCCACATCTCTTAAAATATTAGTTATTTGTAGTGCTTTACCTAAAGCAATAGCAGCGGCTTCAGCTTGTTTAGGGTTTGCTTCTCTTTGTGATGCTAAAATAGGTGTTAGACATTCACCAACAGTACCAGCCACGCCATAACAATAATGATATAAATCAGTATCTGTGCGCATCATTGTTAAATCAGAGTCTTCTTTTACATATTGAATCAAGGTCCGTAATGGTTTTTGCGGGATTGCGTAAGTATCCAAAGTGTCATTAAATGCGTTCATAATCGCCCCATCACTTTGATAACGTTGAGCATGATGACTATAAATACTTTCTAAATCATGCGCTATATCACCTAATCGTTCAAGGTCTTTATACTTATCTATACTGTCATCAATCATTCGACACACTGCATAAATGGCCCATATCGCTTTTTTTCTTTTAAGTTCTAAAAAATCAAAGGCATAAGAAAATGTCTTTGAATGTATCTTCATAATATTGTGACAGTGTTTATAATCTCTCTCTAATTGATTCACTTGTTGTCCTCCTCGAAAATACGTCGGCATCCCTTTCCGTTAATATAAAAATTAATCTATAAATCTATTTTTCGGCCTTTCCAGTGTATGCGTTTGAAAATGTTGATATCTAACCACGATTTAAAAAATATTCCTACAAAACATACCAAAAGCAATGGATGACAAATACTCGCAATAAAATTAAAATTGCCAGTTCTTCGAATAAATATGTGGAATTGCCACGCATACATAAGATATATAATGATAGCTAACATTATATATATGAAACCTAACTTGGTAGCAAATAAGATAGTCAAAGTAGATATAATGGATCCAAATAACCATAAAAATACTAAAGCAAGTGTAGATTTTTGGGTCGCTTTGGAACCAAGGGCAAAATGTTTACTCCAACCTTCTAATAGTGTTACGAACCCTTGCGGATACATTCTAAAATTAACTGCCCCTTGTCCTTCAAACAAATCAACAGGTAAATTAAAATCATGATATGCGTTACTTAAGGCAAAACCTTCGATCACTTTATCTTTTGCATTTAAATGACCACGTGTCAGTTTATAATCTTGCTTATTAGTTAAAATTAATGGCCCGAACGCACTTTGCTTATTATTCAAAGTCTCCGTTATTGAAAATTTGTTCATTCCTACAATAGTCATCAAATTAAATATTGCAGAGCCATTCTCATATATTTGTTTTATCTTATGGAAAGGTTGGATAGAAAGTAATCCTTTATCTCCTTGTAGATGATATTGGTTTACTATGCGCCATATGCTCGTTTCGCTTGTAAATTGAATATCAGCATCCACAAACATCAATAAATCATTTGTTGCATATCGGCTTCCTTCCCAACAAGCATGTGATTTACCTTTCCACGCCTTATCATTGTTAACCGTATATGCTTTTGCGCCGTAATGTACTGCAATGGCTTGCGTATTATCTGTCGAATCATCATCCATGACGATAACTTCTATACGCTCGTTCTTAGGTATACTGTTAAGCAATTTAGGCAAATTTGCCGCTTCATTTCTCGCAGGAACAATAACACTGACGACTGTCTTATTTTCCTTTATTTTACTAGTAATCGTAGCGCGATACATGTACATACACTTTCCGCTTAACATGGAAGCTAAAGTGAATACTATCGCTATGATATAAGATATCATCTGTTATCAACTACTTTCTTCAGCGATAATAGCTTCTGCAACTTGCATACCGCTTAGCGTAACCATCGGCATTCCCGCTCCAGGATTTACAGAACCACCTACAAAATACAAATTTTTGAAGTATTGGCTTTTTTTCGGAAACTTAAACCCTTTATTCTTTTTCTTATTCGATACTACACCGTAAATGGCACCTTTATTAGAACTATAAGTGTTTTCTATATCATGCGGCGTCCACACATCTTCATAGACGATATGTTGTCTTAAATTTTTCAAGCCCATAGACTCTAATTTATCAAGTATACGCTCGCGAAATTGGAGATATGCCTGTTCACTCAATGGCTGCGCTTGAATATAAGGTATATGTGGTAAAATTTTTATATTTTCATATCCTGTAGGGGCCTGTGAGTCATCTGTTTTATTGGTATTGACTACATAAATTGTCGGATCTTGAGGCAAAACATATTGGTGAAAGACTTCATCAAAATTATTTTTCGAATGGTTAGAAAAGAAAAAGTTGTGATGTCGGAGTTCTGGATAACTTTTGTCTATACCTAGATGCATTACATAACCTGAACTCGCGGGTTCAAACTTACGTTCTAACTTATTTATTTTATTTTCATCAAAATTCAATAAATTTTTATAGACAGGAATCACTTCCATATTAGATATAATGTAATCTGCATAGATGTTTTTGTTATTTGCTAAGGTTATTCCAGTAACTTTATTTTCGCTATTATAATTTATACGTTTTACATATGCATCAAAATGTATAACCACGCCTAATTCTCGTGCTAGTTGCTCCATCGCACCAGCTAATTTATGAATGCCCCCATCTACATACCATAATCCTTCAGCATGTTGCATTTGAGGCAGTAAACTCAACACAGCCGGAGCGTCATAAGATGATGAACCTACATACTTGATAAAGTACCCTAACATTTTTCTTAAATAAGGATTATCTACTCTTTTATCAATAGCTTGTTGCATGGTATGAAAGTAATCAAATTTTTTCAATGCAGTCAATGGCCCATGATAACGAATTATTTCAGAAATCGTGTCTAAACCTTTATCAAAATAACTCTTTTCAGCCGTTTCATGAATCTGTTTCGCATAGTTAAAAAACGCAGTAAGCTGCTGTATATCCTTATCTGTGACTGTCTTATTATTTATCAATGTATCTTGCATAGATTCATATAAATCTATCATTTCACCATCAGGATAGACGTTTCTTATCTGCAAATCTAATTTACGAATGTTCACATAATCTGCTAGCCTTTTACCACATTGCTGGAATAAACGTTGAAATATTTTAGGCATAGTTAAAATAGAAGGGCCAAGATCAAAACCAAAATCTTCCGTCTCTAATCTATTCACTTTTCCACCAATGTGATTATTTTGCTCATATAAATCCACATGATAGCCTGCTTGAGCCATTCGAATTGCACTAGCGATGCCGCCTAGACCGCCTCCAATAACAATAACTTGCTTATTTACCATTTAATCTCCCTTTCTTTTTAACTTTCTCAAATAAACACGTTCCAATTTAGGGCGATTATAGCGCTGCACTATGATGCAAGGTACATTAGCTATAACGACATATACTAGATTTATCATTTTTACGCTGCTTGATGACTTTGCAAATACAATAACAGGCACTATAGACAGCAAGTGGACAAACTCCGCACGTCTCGTTTCTAATATAAATTGGCGTACTTCGTCCGCATGACTCGATTTATCAAAGTTTGATTTACTGATAATAGTCGAATTTATACGTTGGCCATCCGGCAAATGATTTTTCCAATATTGGACTTTAACGACTTTTTGCCACAATTGGCCTTCTTGTTCAATTGGCCAACTTTTAAAATATATATGCCCGTTTTCTAAACATTTACGGCTTATATATGTGCCAAGTTGAGCAATAATCATTTGAATAACAAACCAGTATAGCGCATTATATATTATCTTTTTCATCAATTTAGTGCTCAGTTTTTCCTGTATAGTTTGGGTTCTCTTTATTTAAAAACCAGTTACCTGCTGTTAAATACGTCGCAAATGCGCTCCAAAGCACGTATGGCACAAGCAATATGCCAGCAACTTTCTTCACATTGAAAAATTTTACAGTTGTAGTTACTACTGCACCAAGCAATACAACACTCTCTACTAATGCACTAAAGCGCAACTTATATTTAAAGTACAAGATAGACCATAAGTAATTAAGTCCTAATTGCGTATAGTAAATGCCTTTTAAAGTCTTACGCTCTGATTGATTAGTCACTAGTACATAAGCGACACCCATAGTTGTATAAAGTATTGGCCACACGATAGGAAAGACATAGCCGGGTGGTGAAAAAGGCGGTTTGACATTTTTTTTATAGTCTTTACGTGCATTTTTCACTGCAAATTTGCCCATGAACTTACCACCGAAAATCGGCGTTATAACTTTAGTGGTTGATTTGATAATATCGATTGCTGTCATTGTTCATCCCTCTTTTTTTATAAGTGAATATCTTTATATATAACGGCTATAGTTCGGCGTTAGACATATTATTTTTTTTAGCTAAATATTTTTTTAATCCGTATAGTTTTAATACAATCACACCTACAATAACGACTGGTAAAATAATTTTTTTCATATTTACACTTCTTTTTCTAGTACTTTTTTTAGTTTCTAACTTGAATTTGAAAAGATTCATTACACTTTTATGCACTTTAGCTTGTGTATACTTATAAACCCACCAAGGCAGCGTCGGCTCATATTCTTGTAACGCTATCATACATTCATTGCTATAAGGCAACCTTCTAAATTCTAATCTTGCGTTGCCACCATTTGAATCTAGCGCAAAATCTCCACCGACAATGCGATACAAAATGCTATCCTCATTAGATGCTACGCTATCTTTCCTTAGTAAAAGTAAATCTTTACCCAAACATGGTATTGTTATTGAGAAGTCGTTTTCATTAAAATCACTATTAACGACATTTAATGTGATTTTGTTTAAGAAATCAGCATACAATGCCGTCACTTGACTCATAGTCATATCTTTAGGCAAGGTTACTCTTGAAATTGCTCGAACATCTTTAATCGCACGCTTGCTTGATTTTTTACGCTTCTTCTGTACAGTGTTTTCTTCCGCTAAAGCGTTACGTACACTCGTTTTATAATCGATTTTTCCAATAGAGACACCTTCGACGGTATTTTCTTCATTTCTTACCATATCGTGAACCAAACTATCCATAAGCGGATAAACCATTTCTTTCGGCACCCCAGAAATTAATTTCACCCAATACTTACTTAACCAAATTGGAATAATAGGTAAGTCTAAAGTAGGTAAACGTTTATCTAATACTTCAGCCGTTTGTTTGAATAAGTCTTTATATGTCATATGATTTGGTCCACCAATATCAATTGATTCATTGGCTTGTGGATGACGCGCTACGATTTTATAAAGCCCATTAATCACATCTTCAATAGCCACTGGTAATGTTGTGTTATACGCCCATTGCGGCAATAGTAACCCAGGTAGACGTTCTACTAATTTTTTTAATATTGGGTAAGAACTACCTTTAGAGCCTATAATCAAACCCGCTCTTAAAGTACTGACTGGTACGCCATACGCCCCTAAAATACGCTCACACTCTAGGCGACTTCTTAAATGTGGCGATAATTCATTTGTCTCAGGAATTAAACCACTCATAAACACAATGTGCTTAACTTGATTAACACTAGCTGCTTTTGCAAAATTATCTGCTAACAACGCATCCATATCTTCAAAACTTGCTTGCGTTAATTTAGCTGAAGGCATCATAGAATGGACTAAATATATAGCGATATCCACGCCTTTCATTACTTCTGTTATCTCATTTAAATCAAATAAGTCGGCAGACTTCCAAGTTACATTTTGTTCGTTCGTTTTATGCTCTATATGTCTAGAAATAGCGATAATTTCATAATTTTCTTTCAATTTTTTCATTAAATGGCCACCAATATAACCCGAAGCGCCCGTTAACAGAATTTTTTTCATATATTTAGCCTCCGATTAAAAAAGACGAGCAGGGAAACTTTACTTCAGCTCATCTTTTACATAATAAGCTCACTTGCTCATTATTAAATAAATTTAGTATACATCATAAACACATCGTGTTTATTGGGTTTATTTTACCCTTTTACAACAAAATTAATCGTTTGAGATTAAATTAAGCACAATTCGACGACTTCAAAACGTCCTCACTCATTGTCTTCTATGACTTTTTCATTCTTACCACGACAATAATAGCAGTTATAAATAATAATAAACTTGCAGTGATTAATGTAACATCTAAACTTAAATAATAGTTGTTATTTTCTATATAGATACCATAAAAAGGCCATATCAATACCAGCGGGTATAGCCAATCTTTAAAAGATATTGCTATAAAGATACCAATGATCGTTGCTAATATCAACGCAATCATTGTCCAACTTAACTCATCTAAACCAAATATTGTTTGAATATGATTATTTAGCGCTAAAGAAAAAATATTAACAATTGTGGCAACCGTCGTCCAACCAAAGTAAATTGAAAATGGCAAACGGTTATACCCTCGATAGTCAGATAATATCACATACATTCGAGCAATATTATAAAGTAACGCTAAGATAACGATTACTGATACTAAGAACCATTGTTGTGTATAAACAATAATCCAAGCACTGTTTAACAGGAAGTTAATGATAGGAAGATACTTCAATCGACTTACGATTTTTTTATTATGCGAACGTATCATCAATAACTTGATTAGCCATGCTAAAATAAGCACATAAATTAAGCCCCAAATTGCAAACGCAAAACCAGCAGGTTGAATCATTGCTTGTTTGTCTTCGGCGATATTTCCGATATTGCTACCACTTAAATAATTAATTGCAATCATAATTAAAAATGCAATAACATATAAAAGCACCCATTTTCTTTGCCTTGTCATTATAAAGCCCCCTACATTGCACCTATTATAATCGTCCTTATATCATTATTTCTTATTTTATAATCACTATTTTTAGATGCGCATTGCGTTATCACTTGCGCATTATAAACAATGAAAAAGTGCGTAAAATACCACTTTATACTTTTCCCTAATTCCAAAAATTCATTCTTAAATAACATAGATAACACACTTTTTCTCTATACGCTTTTAAATACTATATTGCTTCACTTATTTTGGCCCAAAGCATATCGCAAATAAGGTAACAATTACTTTCACTGAATTTGACGCTTTTTTATAAAAAACACTTCCATTTAAAATCCAAGATAATTTGGATTCAATGAAAGTGTGCATGGTTCACTCTATTTTTTGGAAGTAACTTAAATCACTGGCTGGGCTTAACAAAGCGCCCGAACATTAGCTTATCGGAATAAAAAGACCTTATACTAAGTTTTTAAAGAAGGTAACAATGCGTTTTCTTCAACATCATACAAATAGCAGGTAGCATAACAAACATTCGTCTATTTCTTTTTATTATCATCATAAAATTTTCTATATGATTTTTTAAAAGAGTTGCTGTCACCTGTCACGATCAACTCACACTAAATTGATATGTTAATTACATATTCAAATTTAGTTGGCAATCTTTATTTTAAAGTTCTTAATTAAACTGGAATCTTTTAGATAAGTCACATCGTAAAACATCGCCATGCAATAAATAAAATAAATCAGTGTGGTTGCCTCTACTTGATCCAATACATACTGTTCTTTTAGCTTTTTAAATAATTCCTTTTCTGACGGTTCACAAACCTTTTTAAAGTAACCCCATACATGAGAAAATGCGTTAACGACAGACCCTTTACTAGGTTCAATCAATAAAGCACTATGAATCATGTCTCTCACTTCATAGTATTCATATTTATCTTTCATCATTTTTCTGATACGGTTATAGCTGTTTTGATCATGCCACATAACTTCGTACTTGTACTTTTTCCATAACATCTCAATGTCATATCTATGCTTGATACTTATCACTCCTTTAACGATAGACTACAAGCTTTATAGAACCAAGTTGCTTTGGCTAATTTGAAATGTAGCAACCTAGTAATTAACCCATTTTATGTCTCTCTTTTACACGGGGGGAATTTTACAAATTAAATGGATTCCTCGCTATATCGACCTTTGTTATGATTGGTATTGCTTCAAGAGCGCTTGGTAAAAGTCGTTAAGTGCTTTATTGTCACTCACTTGGAACATTTCATTTGGTCTTAAGTTTGGATCTTTGCCATTATGATCTTTAGGTGCAAAACCAGAGGACAATGTAACATCTTCTGAGTGCGTAAACTCATATTCGTATACCTTGCCATTATCTGCAAATAAATATTTTGTGACAGGTTTGTTCGTATCCGCCACTTTATTATAACCTTCAATATTAGATAAAGTTTCTGCATCTTTATCTATACCCGTTGTTCCTTTATGGGATGTATAAGTTACCGCCCCTGTTACTGTATGCAAATCGAATGCTTTCGCCCCAGGTTTGTCTCTATTACTCACTTGAATTTCACCATCTTCGCTACCAGCGTACCAATCTCCATCAGACATACTACCATTACCAAAATAACGGTTTGAGACAGCTTTATGATTATCTTTTTCATGCTCATCAAGCCATGATAAGAGCTCTTTTTTAATCATTTTTTTATCTTTATCTGTAATAAGTTCTTTGGAAGATTGAGTTTTTTCAGTATGAGCGGCTTTCTCCTCCGATTGCTGCGTTGTTTGTTTGCTATTACTAAAACTAGCTAAAACGAGACAGAACAATGTCATGAATGTGATGCATTTTACTATTTGTTTCACTATATATCAAACCTCAATTTCCCAAGAAATCAAACGACCTAAGCTAGGCTAATATCAGCTAACTTAGGCATTGATTTAATTATTTATTGTTTTTTTGAATACCAAATTCGTCTACTAATTCAATATTACGCTGTTCACCGTCGTTGATATCGCCATTTAATTGATAGATTTTAACTTTTAATGTATTACCTTCTACTTCATAAACTGAGAAGTTTTGCGAAGAAGAATCACGGTTATTTGAATGACTATCTTTAAATGCATCTGTTTCTTGAGGTTGTTTACCTACTTTAAATAGACTGTTATAGTGTTCTAAATCTTTTTCAGTTAACCAACTCAATTCTGGTCTCACTTTTTTAATATGCTCTAATGAACGATCATAAATACTGTCATACTCTTTTGTACCGCCTGTATTTGGTAACACATACACTGAACCTTTTGGATTATTATAATAAGTTACGTTATCATCACCAACAAATTGCTTCGTATCTTCTTTTTTAGCATTAACGAAACTGTTTTTAGTTGAAGTATGTTCAAGTGGATGCGTACGAGATAATACATGATCATGGCCTTGTAACACTAAATCAACATCTAAATCATCTATTTCTTTTGTAAGTTCTTTTCTAATTTTCTTCACGTCTTCGTCTGATAAAGCGTGGTAAGATTTAGAATACATTGGTTTGTGTAAATTTAACACAACCCAATTTGCCCCATTGTCACGTGCTTTTTTGATATCTTTCTTAATCCATTCCATCTGTTTTTTACCAATGGCTTTTTCATCTGGATTGTCTTTAGATTTTTTATTGTCATTGGTATTTGCAACAACCATGTGAGCACCATTATAATCAAATGAATAATAAGAGCCGCCATTAACCTCATCATTCTCTTTCGGCACGTTCACGTGTTCGTTGAACTTAGTTAATAATTTCTCATCCTCTTCGTTCAGCGCATATTCATCATGATTCCCTGCTGCAGCAACGACTGGCAATGACATGAATGAAGGTCTGGACTGCTCATATAAATCTTTCCATTCATCCTCAACTTCTGCTGTTTCTACAAAATCACCTGTGTGTAAAGCAAAGCTTGGATCTCCGGCAGTTTGAATTGCATTCATTAATGTATCAGCGCCAAATGTTGCTTCGTTTCTTACATGCTCATTCCAAAATGCGTTTTGTGTATCTGTATATTGTACGAAATTAAATGGGTCACCTTTTTTACCAGCCGTTTTAAATTGTCCTATCTGGCTCTTTCCCCCTTTTTCACTACCTACTTTATAATAGTATTTCGTATTCGGTTTTAAATCTTTTGCCTGCGCTTTGTATGTATATTCTGCTTCGCTTATTAAATTTGTTTTACCATGCTTATCACCGCTCATCCATTCCGGTCCACCAGCATGTTTATCTGTATAATAACCGTTTACTTTTTCCTCGCCATTTCTGTCTTTGATAGGTTCACCTTCATCATTTTTAGCAATGTCTTTAAAAATAATATGACCATGTTTATCTCTTTCAAGATATTTTGATTTCACTTTTTTAGGTTTCACATCAAATGTTTTTGCGTTTTTAAAGTTTTTTGACTCTGATACCCATACTTTTGAATCTTCAAATTTATCTGAGGTATACCAACTAAATCCCATTTCTGTCTGAGGGTTCCCATTTATATTTGTAATAACACGATTGGGTTTATTCTGTTTCTTTATATCTGCAACTTCAGGCTTTTTATCTAATAGTTTGATTTTATTATCATTTTCTTGTTGTGTTGTTGTAGTATTGTCTGTCGGTTTTCCAGCGCCACTAGCCTGTGCTGTTTGTGGGGTAATAATAAGACTAAATAATAAGACAAAACTCGTTGCAGCACGAAATGCAATCGATTGATGCTTTTTCATATGATATCCTCCTCTAACTATTTCTTTATGGTCTTGTCTCATCATTTTAGCAATACTCTTTTAACCCTATATTAAGTACGTATTTAATATGTAAATTTTACATTAAAGTTATATATTTATATGAACATAAAATTATTTTATATAACCAAAAATCAGAAGCGATTATTAAATAATAAGAAATAAAAATACGATTATAAAGCTAAACTACTATACATATATTTTAAAAAGATGGTTTTGCGAAAGAGGTAAATATATAGTTTATGAAAATAGGCTTAATTCATCACACGAAATCTTAAAAAACTAATAACAATCAAAAGGCTATATACAATATATCAAACTTTGTATATAGCCCTAATTTGATATATAAGTATTTTATATATCAAACGAATATTCAGTATTTTAAATTAATAAAACAATCATAAATTTATAATAGTCGAGATTTGATAGTAGTGATGAATAAAATTTCATATTGGTTAAAGCATTGATTCTGTGAATAAGTTAATTTATAGTAGCTCAATCTCTTATGTTGAAACTTTTCACTTGAATTTTAGCCAAATCGATACTTATTAGCGTATTATTTTCTTCTTGAACAAAATTGAATTCTGTTTTAAGGTAAGCCTTGCTATCAGAAAAATAATATTTAACCATATACTTATTTTTATGCTTAAAATATTCATAAGAATAATTAGGTGTAATAAAATGGAAGATTTTTGCTAAATAACTATTTTTTATATATTTATTAATGCTTTGGTAAGTGTCATTTGTATATAATTTTTTTCGAAGCGTTTCTAAATCTTTAGCACACAGTAAATTACAAAATCGTTGTACATCTCGTTGAATGATACTGGTTATAAAATCTTCAATACATTTTTCTATTTTCACGGTATCAACCCCTAAATATATCATTGTAATCTTTTAAACGTTAAATCAAAGTTGGAAATAAATATATCATTTTCTAATTTAAGACTTTAATATTTAGAGGAAATAATATATGCGGTACAAGAGGAATTAATTATTATTAGTTATATCTTTTATGAGCTACCTTAGCTAGCAATTAATCAACACTCTTTTTTTAAAATGCCTTAGTTAATGTGCTAATCATTAACTGAAAAAAGCTTAACATTTTTCAATACCATTTTTATACAAATTATTGTTATATGGTCTAAAAATTTTGTTATGGGGCAATAGACATCGGTCTGATTAATAATATTTAGTCCATTTCTAAGCAGTAATGTTTCAAATATTTATGGGTCGTGTCACCGTTAGAAATCAAAACATCAGTGTCTCCAAACAACTTTCTTACTGTACATGTGTTAGAAATAATTAATTCAAATAAATATATAATAAGACGTAACAGAATTTAACCCTGTTATCATATAGACATTCTTCTAAAATACCTCCAAAAATTATAAAATAGACGGTGAGACCCTGGGAGTAATCTGATATAAATTTCTCTATATTAAATTTCTCACTTTTGATTTTAAAATCGTTTTGAAGTCCGTATTATTGGTATTTTATCTAATAATAAGTGTAGGGACTTCTGTATTTTTGGATATTTTATACGATGCATTTCCTAATGCATCTTTTGTTTTAAATTTAGTATTTCGGTTACTTAAAACTATTAAATCATAATCTTTTCTCTTTAATTCGTTGAGTACTTCTTTCTTAACGTTGCCACAAATATATTTTGTTTCGTAACGGAACCCACAAATTTCTAAATCTTCAAGAAAAGGTTTGAATTTCCTTTTTTCTTCCATAACGATTTTTTTAAAATGTTTATTTTGATAAGCGACAGATTTTTCAAGCAATTGCTGAGGGATGATAACGAGCACAGTTATTAAAGTATCCTCTTCTTTAGCGTCGTTACGCTTATTACTAATAAGGTTATTTAGTTCTTTTACGGCCGTTTCAAATTTTTCTTCGCAATCGTACGCTAATAGTATATTTTCATACATAATGACACAGACTCCTTTTTTCGCTTAAAGTAATCTTTTTACAGATCCCTCATACGAATCATATTATTTTTTAATTAATGGCTTTTATTTTACATATTACCTAGGACTAAGTCTTATAATTGATAGTCCTTTTCTATAGTTAGAAATTATATTTTGTTAAATTATTGAAATTTTAAATTCGCGTCGAGGGACAGTTTTTATGGCTTATCTTTTAATTAATCACTTTAAGCTACAAATTATAGACATCTTAGATTTCTATAATGTGGAGCCTTTATATATTCCAGTGGATTTTTAATTGGTTTGCTATTGGGAATTTATAAATCGTTGATAAAAGTTAATGTTTTATTAGGAAAGTTTGTTTACTTGAATAGTTCTATTTTTTAAAAATAAGAGTTTGAACTATCACGTGGAGCTTTATTATCAAAATGTGCGTTTTTTGCTAGTTTTTTTATATTAACTATTATGCGCATATGGAGTATCGATTAATTATTATATATTTTTAATCTTTTAAATTCGAACTGTATATATTTATTATAAAGAAGCATTGAAGTATTTCCTTACAATTAAATCTACTAAATTGTATACCACCTTTGATTGTTATTAAACATCTAGGGTTCTTTACAAGTATTTTAGCTATCTTTACATAACCACTACTATATTTACGTGAAGCGTTACATATTTTTAAAAATTATAAAAAGTTATGGTTCAGCCTCAATAAATTATACATAAAGATATACTACATAAAATTGGTTAAATACTAATCATTTTGATTCACGTATTTACCATGCTTTGGCAAAATAATTTCATCTAAATGATTATTTAATTCATCTAGCTTTCTCTGTGCTTCATGATTTTTTAAAGGACGCCCATGTCCAGTAGTTATTATCTCGGGCTTCAATGCTAATAATTTACGAATTGAGTCTTTGACTTGTGCCCAATTGGTCGTAAAATATCTAGGGGGTCCATAAATAGCTTGTTTTTGTGTTAAAACATCCTTTAAATTATCTTGTTTAACTGTCGTTATTGCATCTCCTGCAACCAACAAACTATCCTCCGCTCTGTATAATGATATATGCCCTGGCGTGTGCCCAGGCGTATGCACCCATTTAAAATCTGGCATATAAGGGACACTAAAATCTTCTGGTAACGCTTTAATATATCCATCTAAATTAATTGCTTTATTCGGAAAAATTTTTGACATTTTTGAAATTAATCCACCATCTACTGTAGCATCTGGTGCCGGGTAATCTTTCGCTCCTGTTAAATAAGGCAATTCTTCTGGGTGTGCATAAACTGGCACATCCCAATATTTAATGAGTTCAATAATTGATCCAACATGATCAAAATGACCATGTGTTAAAATGATTGCTTTTGGTTTTGCATGACTTCCAAAACGTGCTTCTGCTTCGCGGATAATTTCTTTAGACTTTCCAGGCATACCCGTATCTATTAACACAAATGACTGAGAAGAAGGTTCGCCATAAAATACGATATTAACTATTTGCGTTGTATATTGGTATAAATCTGAGGCAATTTCTACGCCTTTTTTACTTTTAATAGATGAAACAGGCAGACTTTTATAATCTTTTCCATAGTACATTACGTTTTGCATATTTAACCGCTCCTTTGTCATTTATCTGTTTTCTCTTTGTTAGCGCCATTTAACATTCAAAAGGTTCAAAGTGTTTATAATATATTGCTTAGCTTTATGTTCCCCTTATTAAATTGATTTAATTTATTTAACGTCGTCGTCATATCAATTAATCCAAAACATTATTTAAGTTAACTATATCGGCGAAATATAAAATACAGTTTAAGAAATAAGCTGTTCTGTATAAATCAAAATAAGTTATTTTAAATATATTTTTAAAAAACATATTAGTCTTAATTTTGCCAATAATTCTTAAATTAAACACTTTAATCACTATAGATAGCAGCGTTTAATTTATAAATCAGTTACATATTTAGTTAATTGGCATACATATTATTTTATGAAGAAACGCATTGAATCATTTATAAAATAATTTCATTTAACCATCGTTTAAGTTCTTTTCAATGATTAAACGACCTATCAAACACAAAAAGCGAGTCAGAAATCTATGTCGCTACAAAGATTTCTGGCTCGCGCTCATATTAAATATCAATGAATGGGCTTAGTAATCGTATATATTATATCGTTACGGTACTATTCCATTACATCACTTTTTTCTGCTTTTTCAGTTGCTTTTCTCATCAATGGATCTGTAATCGGCTTAAAGATGACGCCAATTAATAAAAATCCTATACCAAATAATGAGAGTACGGTTAATTTTTCAGTTAAAATTTTAGGGACAGGTCCACCAACCGCTTCTCTTAATGCGTCTATTGCGTAAGAGAAAGGCAAATAAGGATGGATCGCTTGGAAGAACTCTGGTGTAACTTGAATAGGGAACGTTCCTCCACCACCTGCAATCTGTAGAACAAGGAAGATGATTGCAATTGCTTTCCCTGGGTTGCCTAACAATGATACTAAAGTATAAACAATTGAAACAAATACGATGGAAGAGAATACTGAGATGCCAATAAACCAACCAATTGATTCCACTTGCGCTTTCAGTATCACTATATCTCCAATAGATACGATAAGTGCTTGAATGATACCCAACAGATAGAACAATCCACTTTTACCTAAATATATTGCTCTTGTCGATAGATATGGCGCTAATGATTGGTGTTTATTATCTGTCGTTAATAAGCTCACCATTAGTAACGCACCTACCCATATGGCTAACGCTGTGTAGAATGGCGTACTCGCTGAACCATAGTCTTTCACAGGGAATATATCTTTTTGGTCTATATCGATTGGATTAGCAATCACGTTCGCTTGTTTTTTTAAATCGTTTTTCAATAAATCTACCATTTTATCTACTGCATCATCATCTTCGATCTCATCAAATAGATCATTCGCCTTAGCAAGATCTTTTTCAACGTCTGGTAATTGATTACGTGCGAAATCTGCTAAATTGTGTAAGCCTTCTTTAGCCCGTGGTTGATTCGCATCTAAAATATCTACTAATTGATCATAACGATTAAATAGTGTAGGTATTGTATTATTTACCGTCGCTGTTGTATCAGACAACTGCTGTTCTAAACCTGGCAAATCATTTTCGATAAATGACGCGGCGTTCGCAACACTTTGTTCAAATTGCGGGTAAGCATTTTGTGCAATTTCCATTGCATCCATATAACTTTGTTCAATAACTGGCAGTGCACTTTGAATCGTTTCTATTCTATCTTTGCCAGCAGTTAAAATACTTTCTCCAGAATTTATCACTTGATCTATCGTATTTAATTTCGATTGAACTGTTGATAGTCTCGTATCACCCTCGTTTAATACGGACATTATATCGTTAGATATGTTGAGCAATCTTTGGTTTAATTCGGTTTTAATATAGTGCCTTAAATCATCTAGGCTACTATTTACACGTGGTAGATCTTTAAGTAGTTCTACTGCTTCTGCTTTACCTGAACTTCCATTTGAAAGTGCGTCACTGAGTTGATTTTGGTTTTTAATTAAATTGTTAATCCTGTTATTTGCTGATTCTAATGTTTGAATTTCATCTGATAAATCCACGTTTTCTCTCTCTTCTAGCTCTGATAATATATCTATAAATTGCTGATTAGATTTGCTTGTGACTTCGAGCCTAGATTTAATATGATCTAACGTTTTTTGGAAATCTTTAGGTTTATCTGTAGATAAAATGCCATACGTAACATTTTTCAATGCTTCTATGTCTTCTTGGCTACTTTCAGCTTGTTTATCGGTGTAATTAGATAGCGATAATAGCGATTCTGATAAGGAAGATGTCATTGCACTGACATCTTTACTACTTACCGTTGTTTCATTCTGATCGTTTTCATTATTGTCGCTTTGATTGTTACTTATTTGCGAAGTTTTAATATTTGAATAACGATCTGATACCGTAGTACTTTGTTGCTCAGTTTGCATATTGTTTTGTAATCGATTATTAACATTTTGATTTGCATCTTGCGCATTATCAACGACTTCTTGATAGCTTTCAACACGTTGCTGAATCGCAGGTAAATAACCTTGTGCATCATTCAGCCCTTGTAAGCCTGCATCTACTCCAGCACTTGCAATGTCAACGCCACGATTTATTTTTGGAAAGGCTTCTGGCACATCGTTAGAGGCAACATTAAGCGCATTTTCAATATTTGGCATGTAATCATTTAATGCTAATATCAATTTGGCGCGCTCATTTAATGCAGGTATTGCAGCATTAACTTGATTTAACTTATCTGCCGCATCTATAACTTCGCCTTTATAGTCACCTAGTTCTCTAAATCGATCAGCGTAATCGTCAATTTGATCTTGGTTTTCATCTAAGTATATAAGCGTATCTGCAAAATCGTTAATTTTTGGCATAGCCTCATTAGCTTTAGAGACTGCGTCTTCAATTTTATTGATTGTTGGAATTTCTTCCTCAAGTTTCACACCTAGTCGGTTTGCTTCATCTAATAGCGCTTGTGTCACCGTTTCATTAAACTGTTCATTTGCTTTTTGGACAATAGCACTCGTACCAGCATCGGTCATTTTCGGTGCAATGGCATTAAGTTTTTGGTTTACTTTATATTCTACATCGGCTTGTTGCGGGTCTTTTCGAAGTGTGCCAGTAATTTGGTGTGTAAACTTATCTGGTATGTAAATGGCAGCATAGTACTCTCCCATCTTCAAATCATGATCAGCTTTTTTCCGGCTTACAAATTGCCAATCAAAGTTATCGTCTTTCTTTAAGGTATCGGTAATTTGATTACCCACATTCACCTTTTTATCTTTTACTGTATCTCCCTTATCCTCATTCACAACGGCAACTTTAATATTTTTAGTATTACCATATGGATCCCATGTCGCTTCCAAGTTAAACCAAGCATAAAATGAAGGAAGCAATGCTAAACCGCCTAAAATGACTAAAACACCAGGCGTCTTAGCAATCTTTTTTAAATCCATAAAAAATAATTTTATTGCGTTTTTCATTTATACACCTCTGAAACTGTATCTATTTATCTATTCTTATATTAATTCAAATTACTATTTGTTTATTACATATAAATTGATATACTGAATGCATTAATACAATTTATTCAATTTATGGTTGATAGGAGTCAACTAAATGCGAGACTGTTTCTAGTGTACCAAGACAAACGCTAGTTTGTACATAGTAAATAATATATTTTAGAAAAGAGGTATTTTCATGAAGCAACAAAAATTATTAGTCTGCTTGCTTTCAACTTCTTTACTTATTCCATCATTCCCTATCAACGATGTTAATGCCGAAACGTCAGAAAAAAGCACGACGGCTTCCCAATCAAATGATGCGCATAAGGATAAAGAGCAGGATAAGGAACAATCTAAACCATCTGAATCTGATCAATCGCATTCATCTCAAAACAGTCATACTGAAAAAGAGACATCTGATGACGCAAAAGATACGTCTAATGATGATGACAATGCGAAAGATAAATCTAATGATGATAAACAAAATAGTGAACAGAAACAAAATCGTACAAATAATGAAACACCTAACGACGGTACACGTAATGCCAGTCATAAAAACGGTAGACATACATCTTCTGACAAAGTTACGCCCAATTCAACTGAAAATACATGGGACGTATCCGCATCTGATTACCGTTCAAATCTATTAGATATGTTTAAACCAGCGCCTTTGAAGCGTGATAATCACAGTTTATCTGAATTATTAGATCAATTATTTTCTAATAATGATACAATGCGATCAAGTTCCCCTATAGAACAAAACGATGCGCAAAATGAAGACAGCAATAACCAAACAACGTATCCTACGTCGATTGATCAAACAGATCCAGAAGATACAAATACGATAGATGCTAACGGTGATGACGATGGAAATGCAGATGATCCAGAAGAAAATAATGAGGATACATCACAAGAACAAGATAATACTAACAACAACGATATCGAAGATACAACGCATCAATCAGAAAACAATGATATGGATGATGGTAGCGACTCAAACAAACTGACAGATGCTAAAAACCAACAACACGACGATACTGAATTAGATTCACAACAAAAACAATCTCATGAGAATGCAAATCGTGACGATGATAATCTAAATGACCAGCAGAATGAAACACCTAAGCGCGATAATAACGTCAAAACGGGGGACCAATCAGATTCATCATCTGACGATAAAGTATTAGAAGCAATCTTAGATGAATACAGTGAGGATGCTAAAAATAATCAAAAACAGTATGACGCTCAAAAAGAAAGTGCGTCGAATGAAGATGCTGACGATAAGAAAAGTAGCTCTGACAAACAAACATCAAACAACCAGGCCAATCCACAGTTACCTTCTAAATCACAATTAGCAAAAAAGGAAAAACCAACTCAATCATTTGAGCACGACATCAATCAATCTGATATACGATCTACTGCCGTTTTCCAACAATGGCCAAATTTATCAGACGATGATAATGCTGCAAACAACATAACCATAACTGAAAATAAAAACACACGTGATTTCATTAAAAACATCGCACAAGATGCACATGACATCGGGCAAAATGAAGACATTTACGCGTCTGTGATGATAGCTCAAGCCATATTAGAGTCAGATTCAGGCATGAGTATGCTTGCGCGTTCACCTCATTTTAATTTGTTTGGTATCAAAGGTACTTACGAAGGTAAGTCAGCTAAGTTCAACACACTTGAAGATAATGGAAACAATACATTCCAAATCTCAGCAAACTTCCGTAGTTATCCAAGTGAAAAAGAATCATTAGAAGATTATGCTACATTAATTAAGCAAGGCATCGATGGTAATCAAAATATTTACAAACCGACGTGGAAAAGTGAAGCGCATAGCTACCGTTCAGCGACTGCCCATTTAGCTACCACATACGCGACTGATTCACAATACGCAGACAAATTGAACAGTATTATCAAACACTATGACTTAACACAGTTAGATCATAAACAAATGCCGAATTTAGATGATTATAAAGTGAATAACGACAATGATGATTCAGATTTCAAACCATTTTCAGAAACTACAAATGATACGCCTTACCCCCACGGTCAGTGCACGTGGTATGTTTACAATCGTATGGCACAGTTCGACCAATTTGTGAGTGGAGACTTAGGTGATGCAAGAAATTGGAATAATCGCGCCGAGAGAAAAGGTTATACGGTGGCTTCAACGCCAAAAGCACACACCGCCGTTGTATTTGAGGCAGGCCAACAGGGTGCAGATGCGATGTACGGTCATGTAGCCTTTGTAGAAAAAGTTAATGATGATGGTTCTATCATTATTTCAGAGTCCAACGTTAAAGGTCTCGGTGTCGTTTCTTATAGAACTATCGATGCAGATGATGCAAAGGAATTAAGTTATATTACAGGTAAAAACAATTAATTTAAAATGGCTTTTTCCGCCAAAATAAATATGCGCCATTCAAAAGTTTCACTTACAAGTGTTCACTTTGAATGGCGCATTTCACTTATATTATAGTGAACGGTCTGGCCCACGTTCCATATATTTATAATTTACGATTCTTTTGATTTTTTACGCTTAGCAAACCATATGAGTCCGCCACCTACAGCTAGCAATACAACGCCAAATGGGATGGTTGATTTTTTAGCTACGGTGCCTGCATCAGGTAAAGAGAAATTACCCTCATCATCGAACAAACCACTTAAAAAACCTTCTGATCCGCCCAGAGACAAAGCGCGGCCAGGTGAAGGGTTAGGTATATCTCGGACGCCATCTAATATATTGTGGCCACTGAGTAAACCGCTTAATAAACTTGGCGTTTCAAAGCGTTGTACATCGTTACCTAATGTCGGTGTTTCTATATCTTTGTCTAACAAGCTGCCACTCAATGTATTCGAAAGATTTGGTGTATGTTTTAATGGTTCGAATATACCATGTATATTCTCTTTAAATTGACTTATATCTTTATCTACCTTTAATAAATCATTCAACTGCTGATCAACGCCAGATTTCATTAAGTCAACTAAGTTATGCTTAGCGTCTTCTTTTTTAGCAATAACATCAGCAAGCGCTTTAGCTTTCGCATCATTTAATTGAGTAGCCAACATCGTTTCTAAAGCTTTACGTTTATTTTGAGATTGGTCTAATATCTGTTCTAAAATATCATCACTTGTAACATTGTCGCCGAAATAATGTTTCATTAATGCTACAATTTGATCATTAGTGGGATTGTCATGCATGATTTTTTCAGCGATTTCGGATGCATCCGTATGGTCTAATTGTGTTGATAATATGGTTTTAATTAACGCTTCTTTATCAGTTGTTTCATTAAACATAGATTGTAAAATCTCATCACTCGTAGTCGTAGATAAGTCATCTAACTGGCTAATCACTTGACTTGCAATTTGTTGGTCTGTTTTACCCTCTGTATCTATGCGTTCCAATATAGATTGGGCACGTTTTTCGTCAAATGTATCGTTAACAATATTCTTAACAGCTTGTTCTTTATTATCTACAGATTTTAAATGATTCAATACAATATCATCTTGTTCTTTTAAACTTTGCTCTGTTTCCTTTATTTCTGCCTTCAATTTCTCTTTATTTTCAGCCGATATTGAATCTCGCTCAGAAAGCTTAGATTCTAATGTTTGTAGATTCGCAGCTTTATTTTCGACATAATCATCTAAATGATCTTTTGCTTGGGAATGGCTTGTCATCACTTTATCAATATCTTTTTTAATTGCCTCTAATTGTGGCGTTGGGTTATGCTCAGCATAAGACGTATTTTTTAATACACCACTGTTTGGGTCGTTCCCTTCAACAGTGTTGTTATCCTTTTCTGAGATTGTAGTTGGATTGCCTTCCTCTTCACTATCTTTGGCCTCCTGTGATACTTTAGGGCGATCGTTTAGTTTACCCCCGTCAACTTTATTAGACAAGGTAACCACATCATCAACCAATTGGTCTATGTTTTGTTTTGTATCTTTGCTAGGTGTACGCACATCAGACGTTTGCGCTTGACTATTATCTTGGTTTATTAGGGCTTTATTGTCTGTTGGTTCACTATGAGTAAAATTTTCTTTATTAGCAATTGGTTGTTTTCGGTCATCTAGCGCATACTCGACATTTTCCTTGCCTTCAGATGACGTATGTTTATTTTCCTCTTCTATAGTAGCATCATCTTGTCCTTCGTCTTTAGCAGATGCTTTATTTTCTTTATGTTCTTTGATGGTTTCATTGTTATCATTTTTGACTTTTTTCAATATTTCTTTAACTTCTTCTATACTTTTAGCATCCGTCATGTCTTGAATAGCAGCTTGCTTTTGACTGCCTTTAATATGCTTTAATTTTTCAATTTTTTCTTTACCTGCTTGAATGTGTTTTTCTAATGATTGTGCGTTATCCAAATGTGTTTCAATGTTCAAATCAGTCTTATCTTTTGCCTCTGCTGATGATACTGGGGTCAAACCATATCCAATTAAAGTAGTACTCATAATAAGTGCGATACTGGATAATTTAAATTGATGATTTAATCTGGCTTTATTATTTAAATGATGATTGCTTATCTGTTTCATTAAATTCACCTTTTCCCTAGTTATTCTCCCCCATTATATCGGTTATATCATTTTATTCAAAGGGCAATATCATCTTGATTGGTTTTATTAATAAAATCACTTTCCAAAAACCATTATTTGTTAATATTCCCGTTTAATAATTATATAAATTATATTCCTTTCTTGTGTCTATTAATGTTTTAGTGATATCGTTTTATATTTACACTTTCAATACCATCTTTTAGCACAATCTTTAATGGTTTCAATCATTGCTATTTCTGATGAAGACAGTGTCTTAGATTGATGATAGACCAAAAATGTCGCAATACCTTTGTTATTTACATCTACTGCTTCTCCAGTAAATTGTTTACGTTCCAACTCTTTTTTTATTGAAAAATATGGGAAAATTGAAATACCTAACCCATGTTCTACACATTGTTTAATTGCTTCAATGCTTTGAAATTCAAAGCTATCTTGTACGTCCCAAGAATTAATTTTAAAGTACTCTTTCAGCATTGGTTGATAACTACAAAATTGGTCTGAATATAGCGCTGTATTTAAATTTTGCTTGGTATTACTATAAGCTAAAATCATTCTTTCAGTATTTAATTTTTCAATATAAAAAAGTTTATTTTGCCAATTTTCATTTTCTAATATAAGTGCTAAATCTATAACACCTTTTTGAAGATGTGCTTTAATATCGTTAGGTGCTACGGACTTCAAAGAAATTTGGACTTTAGGGTAATTTTTTTTATACATTTCTAAAATTTCTGGTATTCTACATATCATTAAAGATTCCGATATACCTATAGTTAGTCGGCCTTTTGGTGCATCATCTAAATCCTCAATTTGATAGTAGATTTGTAGTAATTGCTTCACATAAGGTAATAATTTCTCACCATAATGAGTGAGTGTGACATGATTACCTAAGCGATTAAATAATTCGTGTTCAAGTTCTTCTTCTAAATTTTTTATATGTGTGGTTATAGTAGATTGAGCATAATCTAGTTGCTCCGCTGCTTCTTTAAAACCGCCATGTTCTACAATACATTTAAAAGTGATTAATTGACGAAATTCCATTTGTGTTCCTCCTTCAAAAATATTGAACAGATGATTCAATGATTTCAATTTTACTAAACTCATGACTAAAGTTAAAATGGATTTATTGAATTTATTAGAGGAGGTCAAGAACTGAATGTTTTTTCAACCATTAGATACTTTAAATGTTAAAAACAGAATAACTCTCGCACCTATGACACGTATTAGCGCTACATTAAAAGGCATCCCTACATCTGAGATGTTGAATTATTATCGTTCTTTTGCTGAAGGTGGCTTTGGCTTAATAATTACTGAAGGTCTTTTTATAGATGAAACACATAGCCCTGGGTACCAACACCAACCTGGTCTTGTAACTCAAACCCAAATCGACGCTTGGAAAAATATCGTGGATGCAACGCATAAAAACGGCTCTAAAATGATTGCTCAACTTATGCATGCTGGCGCGCTCGTACATGGTAACGCATTTGGTTATACGTCTGTCGGACCTTCTTCAATTGTGCCTAAAGGAGAAAAAAGCCCAATGTATAATGGCGAAGGTAAATATCCAACGCCTGAAGCTTTATCTGTTGATGGTATAAAGGATGTTGTACAAAGTTTTGTGAAAACTGCTAAAAATGCTCAATGTGCAGGATTTGATGGTATTGAAATCCACGCTGCAAATGGATATTTATTAGATCAATTTTTAACTACGTATACCAATCAAAGAAATGATGATTATGGCGGTTCATTAGAAAATAGAATCAGAATGATATTAGAAGTTATTACAGCTATTAAGTCAGAAGTCTCATCGGATTTTATCGTGGGTATCCGTATTTCTCAAAGTAAGGTAAATGATTTTGACTACAAATGGGAAGGTGGCGAAAAGGATGCTCAAGTTATTTTTGAAAATCTAGCTGACTCCGGCATTGATTATATCCATACAACAGAGTATAAAGCTTGGCAACCTGCTTTCAATGACAATACGCTTTCGTTAGCTGCTCTCGCTAAACGTCATACTGATGTTCCCATTATTGCAAATGGGCATTTAGAGGATATTGAAACGGCCATAAGCATGCTTAAAAATAAAGAAGCTGATTTAATTGCGCTTGGTAAAGCTGCTTTAGCCAATCATACTTTACCTCAAAAAATACATGCAAATCAATCTTTAAATGAGTTCAATCCAGATAAAGTTTTAAACCCTGACGCAACGCTTAAAGATTTTGAATTAAAATAATTTATTAATTATATGAAATTTTTCCAGTTTTAATATGGCATTTTTCATTGGTAAAAATTATTGTCATATAAGTTTGTTAAATTTAGTAAAGCATGTTTTTTGAAGCAGTATCTGCAGATAGCGTTCAGTATGCCGGCCAAATTTTAACCTGTGATATTAAGCTATATTATACGCCAAAGACAGTAAACTCACATGATTAGTAAAACAACTATATATTTAATCAATTACAATATAAAGCCAGAGATGCATTAGTTCTTTTGATCTCTGGCTTTTATAATTTAAATGTCAAACTGATTGATATAAATTAAAAAGATGCATAGTTAAATTTTAATACATTTCATTTTCATCCTATTTAATGATCTAGTCCCCACTCACATATGGTTTCTAAAATTGGGATTAAAGATTTGCCTTTTTCTGATAGTGAATATTCTACTTTAGGTGGTATTTGTGGGTATTCTGTTCTAATTATAATGCCGTTTGCTTCCAATTCTTTTAACTGTGTACTTAACGTTTTATAAGTTATAGTACCTATCATTCTTTTCAGCGCGTTAAATCGAACCTTTTCATTTTCAGCTATTAAATAGAGAATCACCATTTTCCATTTACCACCGATAATAGACATTGTATAACCAAAAGGCGTATCGTCAATATTTTTTACTTTACCATGAAATGCTTGCATACTCATTAAATCACCACCCATATACATTATTTTAACACTAAAGAAGGTTGAAACATAAATCATGTTTCAACCTTAAATATCGTATTAGCAGTAAACAATAAAAATGCAAATATACTTATATCCAACTTTTAAATAGACATTGATACAATAACTTCAGCTTTTGTATTCTTTTTTCCTACACATACTTGATGGATTGGAGTGAAGAAATCATTTTATAAAAATATGATTTCTATCCCTTCCTCTTTAGTTACTCATTTTTTAACAATGGTAAATTACTCAATAGATGACGTAACGCGTTAGCATCCCAAGGCATATGTTCTGTAATACCTAAACCAACGACACTGGTATGCTTAGAAACATCGTCAATGAGCCTGCCAATTTGCCCCAAATTCATTTCACCTTCAGCCCAGTTGATAGAAATTGGTTCTGGACTGGCAAAAATCTGGGAACGGAATCGGTTTGGATCCAATATATCGACATCAAAGTGAACGATTAAATGTCTAATACTGTTATCATTTATCCATTTTATAACAATATCACTATCTCCTTCAAAATCTTCAGGATATGCTACTTGGATGCCTAATGCTTCAATCCGTTCAGCCTCATAATCTTTTGGCTTAATACCAGCTAACATAACATTTTGAGGTTTCAATGGCATTTTCACTTTGTCAGCAAATGCTTGATCTCCTTCTCCTAACAAATTACCTAATACCATTGTATTGGCATTTTCCATTTCTTTCGGGGATGAAATATCCCCATGCGAGTCTATCCATAACACACCGACATCCCCACCATAACGTTCATTAAGATAAGCATAAGGTGCTTGTCCAACTAAACAGTCACCACCAAATATTACAATATTATCTGGTTGATGTTGCTCTATTAAATGTTCTGCTGATTGCAATTGTTTTAATAGTGCCTGACGTGCAACTACACCTTCCTCAGTTTTTAATAATTCAGGGTCTGATTCTATAGGTACCTCTACTAAAGGGTCATCGCTTTTTGGCGCTAACCACGATAAGAGTTCTGCTCCTAAAGCATATCCTGCCTCATTATTTCCACCTTGCCACTGTGGCATCAACATACGTAAAGTACTATTAGCCATTGTTCTTTCTCCCCTTTTCATATTTCGTTATTGATTATCTTAACCTACCTTTATTATATTACTCATATAATTTGATGTAAGTATGCACTTTTATGCCACCTACTATCTTAAATGATAGTAGACCCATTTTGAGTTATTCGCTTTTTTAAAATTGAATAGGAAAAAGCGTTCAATTATGTCTATCTAACAATATTGAACGCTTTAAGTATATGAATGCATATGTGCTATTTAATTTTTAGATTTTATATAATGAATTTCCGTTCAAATCTATAATATATAGGGTACCTTAAACACGAACGTAATCTTTCTTTCCAAATAATGTTACAAGTAATAATATTATAGTTGAAAGCGGCAGTCCAATTAAGATTGGATGGAGGCCAAACGGATGACCAAGCAATTGCCAAACGACTGCCGATATCAGTCCACTCCACATTGATATATTACCTGCCATTTTTGAAGGTTTTTGCCAAAACAATCCAAAAACTACAGGCGCTAGCAAACCTGACACGGACATCGCAGTGCCTGTGACCATAAGATCTACTAACCCAGGAATCATGAGGGACAACACTAAAGCAATCACAGATACGATTAAAACCGAGATTTTGCTATATAATAGCATTTTCGTTTGACTAAAACTTTTAACGTTTGGTTTTATAATATCGTTAGCAATCGATGAAGCACCTGCAATAAAGAAGGAATCAGCACTTGAAATGACTGCTGCTAATAATACTATAATCATGATTACGACTACAGGAAATGGAAATACTTCTTGAATAACATGATAATAGACCAATGGTGTTTCAGTTATATTTAAATTCAAACCAAACTTACTATATACACCAATAAATACAGTCATGGCGCCTAATAACACAGCTATAATCATCGAAATCCAGTAACCATTTCTTGCCGTTTTCAAATTTTTGGCCACCCAAATACGTTGCCAAACATCTTGTCTTATAAATTGATAAAACGCTAATGTTAAAAGATAGATTAAAATTTCATTAGGCGTAATATTAAGAAAATCTAACATTTGATTTTGGTTACTATTTTGAGCGTTGGCTTGAATACTACTCCAACTTCCTGAATAATAAATCACCACAAAAAATAAAACTACAATACCAACCGTAAGTATGAGACCTTGAACAACATCTTGCCAAACGACCGCTTTTAAGCCGCCCAAATACGTTTTTATCGTTAGCAAAATCCATCCTATTATAATTCCAGTTGTCATATTTAGTCCCGTCGTTAAATTTAAAATAGAAGCAATCGCAACAAACTGCATGCCTGTCATCGCACAATAAGCAAAAAGGAAACTAAGCACCGTAGGGATACGTGCTGATTCCCCGTAGCGAAGTGCCGTATAGTCACCGATGGTTACCATATTATGTTGTTCTCCTAATAGCCTGATGCGTTTCAAGAAAAATACAGCAAGGACAATAACCGCACTTATCATAGTGATATGAATCCACTGTTGTCCCATACCTAATGTATATCCATTTTCCATATAGCCTAATAACGTAGCTCCTCCGACGCCCGTGCTAACGAATGTTAAAATCAATGGAATAATGGAGACAGTCCTGCTCGCCATATTATAGTCATCATACGTTTTAATTTTTCTTTTTATGTATAAAGACATGAGCATTAAAAAAATAAAATAAACCGTGATAATTAAACCTAAAGTAAATTGTTCACTACTATTAAACACTACAATTTCACCTCATAAATATATTACAATAGTTAAACCTATTGTTACTTTTACTTAAATTAAACTTTACTTAAATCTGTATGATTAAAGTCGCCTTTATACTATTGAACTTTTCTTTAAAAAAGTCAATATCATGTATTCTAAATTTTAAAAATACTCTAATTTTATTTATTAATAATTTAATATTCACAGATATTATATTGAGTAGAAATACCTTTACTAATGTTAATTTATGAAAATATGCATACAAAATTTTAACCGCCAACAATGTAATTTTAATTGTTGGCGGCTTGTTGTATAAGGTTCTTTTCCTAGCTTACTACACGTTGAATTAATTTTTGAAAGGCTTACATCGCATGATATCGTTAATTAACGCTTCACCTATATTGAAATTAAGTTTTCTCATATTATAAATCGCCTGTAAGGAATTGGGCTTTACCATTGAAAAAACTCCAGTCTTCATCCGTATTTTCAACGAGACTAATCATTATATCTTCTTTACGTATATTTAATGATTCATTTAATGCTTCTGCTAACTTTTTATAAAACTCAATTTTTTGATTCTTTGTTCTAGGCCTTGTAATTATAGTAAATACAATCACATGTTCCGTTCTAGAAACACCTAAACCTGTATCTAATATTTGCATTTCATAATCCTCATGTTGGTTAACAATCTGATATCTGTCACCAATTGGCGCTTGAAATGCGTCTAACATTACATCATAAGTGATATCTAAAATACGTTTAATTTCTTCCTTTTCTCTACCTTTAATCATATCTAATTTTATTAGTGGCATATGCATTCTCCTTTAAAATAATTCGTCTATCTATTTATCTGTATATGCAATTTTCAATACAATGATTACTGCAATAAACATTCCTATAAATCCGTACAACCATATTGTTAGCATTTCATTAACAAACATTAATTATTACCTTCTTCTATAGCATATTTTTTATTATCTTTAACCTTAATTACAAATGAAGCAATTGTAATCGTTGCTATACCTATAAATGTTGCTACTGCACCTGCTGACATAGTACTTGGGATAATCCCTCCAAAATAAATAATTAAGTACGAACCTAAGCCTACAAACATAGACATTTCTGCAGCTCTAGCTGGCGCTTTATGCTTGGCATAAATAGCATGTAAAATAGGCCCTAAAGTTCCGGCAGCAATACCTGATATACCGATCCACATAATATCACTCATGTGTTTTGGAGGTTGTAATACTAATAAAAATGATAACAAACCGACAACAGGCACACTGATTTTACTAATTTGAAATGCAATTTTATTGGCTTTTGCCTCACTAACGTTAACAATTTTTCTTTTAACCAAAAATTTCAAAAAGATATCGTTCGCGAAAACTGTGGAAATAGATACAAATAAGCCATCTGTTGTTGACATAGCTGCTGCCAATATAACCACGCCAAAAAGTGCTACAATCACTGCTGGGAAAGCCCAAATAATATATTCAAGAAGCGCTAAATCTGAAGTTTCAATACTATTACCAAGTGCTACACGACTGAATACGCCCCCGAACAACACTAATAAGCAAAGACCGGTCACAATAACATACGTGTTGATCATTTTTCCTAAGTCTTTTTCATTTTTAAGACCTAATATCTTATTAAATAAATGAGGCGCAGAAGCAAACGCCCATTGTATGATGATAGCACCTAAAACCATGCTAAAAGAGTTAAAATGTACAGAGTCAGGATTAAACACTTTAACTAAATTTTCATTTTGATTACCTAGATTATGAACGATACCAGAGAACGTACTTGTAATACTTCCTTTCCAAAAGATGACAACACCGGAAACAAAGACCACTACACCTGCAATTGCCATAATGATAACTTGTATAGCATCCGTATAAATATCAGCAAGCGCGCCTCCAACGTAAACGTACAATACAACGATAACTGCGATAAAAACAAGTCCACCAAAGTATGACATACCCAGTAAATATTGAAAAATCCTTGCGCCTGCAACAAACTGACTAGCGATATAGAAAATATTAAATAGTAAGATAATACCCGTACCTACACGTAAAATATCACTATTATAGAAGTCCCCCAACCAATCTGGAAGCGATAAAGATTTTTGCTTTGTATTCAATTTTCGTACTTTTTTAGCGACCATTAACACACCTGTGGGTCCACCGATAAACATGGCTAAAAATAGCCATAAGTTATTTAGTCCCCATTCATAAGACCAACCAGGATAACCTAAAAAAGTTGCTGCACTTAAATAAGTTGCTGCAAATGATAATCCGAGTACTCTAGGGCCAATAGCGCCGCCCCCAGTTGCAAAGTCAGCAATATTTTTCATTTTACGAGCGCTCACATAACCAACAGCAATCATGACTACCATAAATAATATAAAACCTATCCATGTGTAAAGAGAAATTGCATCCATTCGCTTTTACTCCTTTTTTAATTTATATGTGCATTTTTATTATTTTTTGCTGGATGATTTTCTTTTATTGTTTTATGACCTTTGCCAAACATATGCTCACGAAGTGTGCTTCCTTCATACTCTGTTCTATATAAACCTCTCTTTTGTAATTCAGGAATAACCTCATCAACAAACTCTTCAAATGTGCCCGGAGAATAACTCTGAGCGATATTAAAGCCAGCCGCTCCACCCTCAATCGCCCATGTTTCAAATTGATTTGCTACTTGTTCTTTCGTTCCTATAAATTTAACCGTGCCATTTCCAAGTCCGTGGTTTTTCACAGCTTCTCTTAAGGTCCATTTATAGTTTGGGTCTTTAGTATAAATATTAAGATTACCTTGCATGGCTTCGGTCTCAATGTCTTCTATATACTGGTCTGGGTCATATTCAGAAAAATCAATGCCTGTGTGGCCACTTAATAATGAAGCTGAGCCTTCGTAACTGATGTGTTCTGTTAATGCTCTATATTTTTGATAGGCTTTTTCTTCAGTTTCTCCAATAATAGGAAGCACCATAGGAAAAACCAAAAGATCTTCCTTATTTCTTCCGTATTTTTCTGCTCTTGTGTGTATATCATTGACATAGTTTTTTAATGATTCTAATGAAGTATGTTTTGTAAAAACCGCTTCTGCATGTTTAGCTGCAAATGTTTTACCTTTTTCTGAAGCGCCTGCTTGAAATAATACGGGCGTTCTTTGTGGAGACGGTTCAACCAAATGAGGCCCAGGAACACTAAAAAATTCACCTTCATGGTTAATTTTATGTACCTTGTTAGCATCTGCATATATATCACTTTCTTTATCATTAACAACTGAGCCATCTTCCCAACTATCTTCCCAAAGTTTATAAACAACCTGGAGGAATTCATCTGCTCTATTGTATCTTAAGTCTTTTGGCAACCTTTCTTTAAGACCTAAATTAATGGCTTCACTTTCTAAGTAAGAAGTTACAACATTCCAACCTAATCGCCCATTTGTTAAGTGGTCTAATGTAGATAATTGTCTAGCTAAACTATAAGGTTTCGCATATGTGGTAGATATTGTTGGCGCAAATCCAATATGTTTTGTAACGGCAGCCATAGCAGAAATAATAGGTATCGGATCATGCGCAGGCAGCTGAACTGCATGTCTAATTGCAGCATCACTCGATCCATTATAAACACTATACGTTCCTAATACGTCTGCAATAAATATAGAATCAAATTTACCTCTTTCTAATGTTTGTGCAATATCTGTCCAATAATCTAATTGATTATGATTCGCGCCTTGATCTTTTTCATGTTTCCATAATCCAGATGAATGTGGAGACGGCGAGTTTTGCACGAATCCGTTAAAATGTATCTGCTTGTTTGGCATATGTTATTCCTCCTATATTGTAGTTGTTTTTATCATTTATACTCATTGTTGAGGGGATATAAAGATCAGGAATGACTTTATTCATTTTCTATAACAAATTTTTAATAAATAGAATTTTCTGAAAATATCTATGCTAGTTAATATAGCTAAAATTATATACGACGTCAATATTAAAATTATAATTTCTATAAGAATAGTCGGGTTTTATGGTATATGACTTTTATTTTAATAACAGATAATGAAAGTTAATAAGCGCATCATACTTACTGAAGCGATGCCCATTACAGGAAGTGATTCCTTGGTTGATAGCAACCATATATAAACATTAAAATTCGTGAAAATAAATTTTTAATTTGAAATGATGAGCGCCCGCTTTTATAAAAATTTTTAGCTATTAAAAAGGAGGGACCGCAATACGGCCCCTCCTTTTAATTGTATTTATCACAATAAACACCCATATTAAATTTATCTAGATATACATATGTGTGGTATAAGTTTTGGTCATTTTAATATAAGCCTTTAAGTTCATTGCTTGTATCAATAAATATATTTTTAACTTGTTGATAATTACTCAATGCTTCTTTATATGTTTCACGCCCGATTCCTGATTTTTTATAACCACCAAATGGTGCACCTTCAGGCACTTGGTTATACGTATTAATCCAGATTCGACCTGTTTTTACAGCTTTCGCAATATTTAATGCACGGTTAATATTTTGTGAAAACACGCCTCCTGCTAGACCGTAATCAGAATCGTTAGCGATTTTAATTGCTTCTTGGTCGTCTTTCACTTTGATAATCGTTAACACTGGTCCAAATATTTCTTCTTGTGCCAATTTATGATCATTATCGTTAACTGCTATTAATGTCGGTTCTAAGAAATAACCTTTATCTAAACCATTACGCGTTATACGTTTACCGCCAGTTAAAATGTCAGCGTTAGATTTTTCTGCATAGTCAATATAAGACTGGATTTTTTCCAATTGCTCTTGGCTCGTTTGACTGCCCATTTGCGTATTTTCATCTAATGGGTCGCCAACCTTAATATTTGAAAATGCTTCTTTCAGTCTTGAAATTAATTCATCATAGATGCCTTCTTGGACGAGTAAGCGTGATCCAGCACTACATACTTCTCCTTGGTTAAATAAAATGCCTAGTTGTATACCTTCAACCGCTAAATCTAAGTTTGCGTCATCCAGAATCATGTTGGCACTCTTACCACCGAGTTCTAACGTTGCAGGAACAATACGTTTTGCCCCAGCTTCAGCTACTTGATATCCCACATTGGTTGAGCCAGTAAATGATAATTTATCCACACCTTCATGGTTGAAAATGGCATTTCCTGATTCTGAACCTTTACCCGTTACGATATTAACGACGCCTTTAGGTAAAATCTCTTGGAAAATCTTACCTACCGCTAATAAGCTTAAAGGTGTAGAGGAAGACGGTTGAATCACAATTGTATTACCTGCTGCAATAGCTGGCGCAATCTTCCACGCTGCTAATAACATTGGGAAGTTCCAAGCTACAACGGCACCTACCACACCTATAGGTTCATGACGTACAATACTCATTGTATCTTTATCAATATCATTAACTGAACCTTCATGTGTCTCGATAACGCTTGCAAAGTAATTAAAATGTTTTGCAGCATACGGTATATCAATGCCTGCCGTTTCACGAATCGGTTTACCGTTATTTAACGTTTCAATCGTAGCAATTTTGTCTTTGTTTTCCATTATTTTATCGCTAATTTTTCTTAATAAATTAGCGCGTTCTGTTTTAGATGTTAAACGCCAAGATTCAAATGCTTCCTGTGCTGCTGCCACAGCTTTATCTATGTCTGCGTCATTAGCTTTTGCAATACTTGATAGTGTTTCCCCTGTGGCTGGATTTACAACTTCCAACGTTTCACCACTGTCACTATTAACAAACTCGCCATTTATAAATAAACCATAAGTCTCATCAATATAATCTTTACTATTTACTGTCATTAAAATCTCTCCTTTGTTTAAATGCTTTTTGCAGTAATACTTATTTAGACTACTATGATACTAATGATGTCATATTATTATAACTTAAAAGAAAGCGCTTATTAAATTTTTAAATTCTTAATTATTTTGGTTTGCAAAAGCTTTAGCAATTTCATTGAGTTTTGCTGGTGCATCGTGTACATCCATATGAACTTCTACAAAGTGCATAATATTCGGAGTGTCATCAATATCTTTTAATGTTTTTTCTAATTCAATACTTGTTGTTACATTGTGTATTTTGACATCATCTTCTTTCATACCAAATACAAATGGTAACATTTTATAATCCCACATATTTATATCATTGTATGATGCTGTTTCGCCATGAATTTTACGCTCAACGGTGTAACCATCATTATTCACTACAAATATAACTGGTTTTAAGCCTTCACGAATCATTGTTGATAATGCTTGAACCGTTAATTGTAACGAGCCATCACCAATTAACAACAAATTTCGGCGTTGTTTATCTGCAATTTGTGTACCGAGCGTTGCAGGCATTGTGTAACCAATTGATCCCCACAACGGTTGACCAATAAATTTATTTTCTTTATACAAGGCTAAATCATACGCACCAAAGAAAGATGTACCTTGCTCTGCAAGAATGATGTCCTTGGGTTTTATAAAACTTTGCATTAATTTGAAATAAGTTGATTGTGTTAATGGATGATCAATTAATTCAATTTCTTTATGTTCGGAAACGTGATAATGTGGATAATTTACATCACTGACATAATCCATTTCTAACAACCCTTCTAAGAGGTCTGTCAGTCTCACCTCTTCTGCATGTAATGCATCCACTTTGAAATTGTGATGGTTAATCATAATCACATCATCTAAATTAAATTGATATGAGAAACCTGCCGTTGCAGAGTCTGTGAGTTTAGCGCCAATATTTAAAATAACATCACTACCATTTACATATGATTTGATTGGATCGTCTGAAATCTCACCATCATATATGCCCATATAGTAATCATTTTGTTCGTTAAACGCACCTTTACCAAGGGATAATTGTGCGACTGGAATGTGCGTTTGATTAACAAATTGTTCAAGTGCTTCATGTAAATCAAAACTATTAATTTCATGTCCTGCAATAATTAATGGCTGTTTTGCAGTTTTCAATTTATCTTCTATTCTTTTAATATAGCTAGAAACATCTTGTTTTTCCGGCGTTACATAACAGTACGGCTTTTCTACTTCAATCTTTTGGGCTGCAACATCAATAGGTAGATGCATATGAACCGGGCGTTTTTCATTTAATGCTGCATCAATTAATCGTGGTATTTCAACTTGTGCATTTTCAGGTGTAATATATCCTTGGGCTGTTGTAATGTGTTTGTACATTTTACGATAATCGTCGAAAGTGCCTTCACCCAATGAATGGTGCACATATTTACCAGCTTTTTCGACTTCGCGAGTCGGTGCACCTGTAATTGCTATGACAGGCACACGCTCCGCATAAGCTCCTGCTATACCATTTACAGCGCTGAGTTCACCTACACCAAATGTTGTAACCATAGCGCTAATACCTTTCATTCTTGCGTAACCGTCTGCAGCATAACTCGCATTTAATTCATTTGTATTACCTACCCAATCCATGTCATCACGATGGATAATGTCATCTAAAAAGGTAAGGTTAAAATCTCCAGGTACTCCAAAAACTTTATCAACGCCTACAGCACTAATCGCGTCCATTAAATATTGTCCTACGCGTTTTTGCATTAATCATTTCCCCTTTTTCTCTTTATTTCTTACATTGCAAATATAACGCGGTTAATAATAAAGGTCAATAATGTTGACTTAATTATCGTGAATTTTCCTTTTCAAATAAAAAAACATAGTGACGCCCCACTATGTTTTAAAAATTAATTTTATTTATTTTTTTACATCATCTTTTAGATATTTTACTTCCTGAAATCCTGTACGATAAGAAGCAAATGCTTCCATAATTGCATACCAATCATTACCAACTTTTTTTTGAATATCTCTAAACAAATCGTTTTGTGCTTTATTTAATTCATGAACTAATTTCGTACCTTTTTCTGTAGGATAGAGTGCTTTAACACGCTTATCCGCTTCGGTTTGTTTTTCGATAATAAATGCTTCATCCTTCAATTTTTTCAATGTTGCATGGCTACCTTGTTTAGAAATTTCCATACTTTTCAAGAGATCTTTAATTGTAATACCCGGCGCTTTTTCGATAAAAAATAAAAATCTATGGTGTTGTCTATTCAAACCATATTCTTCGATTATTTCATCTGCTGTATTTACAAAGGTTTTATATGCAAAGTAAAACAACAAATTTTCATAATCGTTATTATTTTCTTCCATAATTCACATTCCTTTTTGATTGTTATTTATCTTTTAGTTATTTAAATCATAACGTAATAACTATGATTAAATGCACACGTACGATATGCGTCGCTCAGCTAATAATAGCCAAATGTGCTGATACGCTAAGATATAGCCTATAACTGTTACTGTTTTGGTCGATAAAATGATAACTGTCTATTTAGTATATGCTTAATTTTATCATAACTTATATTAACTGATAATAACTTTAAACAATCGTACATGTACGTTCAGACATCACGCCCAATCATTATACACGGCTATGATATGCTTTTTTAAATTTGAATTTCACTTATTTAGAAGGTGATTACAACTTGGATACGGCTCCCTCATTTATAAGTGACATCTTTTATAAGTTATTTCAATATCATCCGACCAATGGTACTATGCTTTTGCATATCATATGAGTGTTTTTACGATTAAATATAAAAGGTTAAGTGAACCATTATTTCTCTTAAAAAATTGTATGGAAGTTGAACAATTATAAAAGGAATGACTCATACTTAATTTCAGTAGCAACCATCCTTTCTTTGTGCAATTGTGGTGATTTATAAAAAGCAACCAACTCTAGCGTTTTTCATATCAACTTTACGTTATATCAATACTTTCTCTCCATTTTTCGCATGATGCTTAACCGCTCCTGCTACCTCATGAGCAACATGTGGATTTAATGCATGTGGAATGACAAAATCCGGTGTTAGTTGCTCCTCCCCTATGGTGTCAGCAATTGCCTTAGCCGCCGCTATTTTCATATCTGTGGTGATTTCATTTGCATGTGCGTCTAACACACCTCTAAAAATACCAGGAAAAGCTAATAAATTATTGATTTGATTCGGGTAATCTGAACGCCCTGTACCAACAATAGCCGCACCAGCTCCAACTGCTTCTTCTGGGTATATTTCTGGCGTTGGATTTGCTAATGCAAAAATAATCGGATCATCGTTCATCGATCTTACATGTGCTTGCGTTAAAGCTTTTGGACCTGACACACCAATAAATACATCTGCATTTTGTATAACATCATCCAATGTCCCCTTTTGGTCATCGGGGTTTGTACAACTTGCAATATTTTGTTGCGCTTTGTTCATCCATGTTTCTGCTTTGTTCAAGACGCCCTCTAGACTAACCAGCGTAATGTCTTTATACCCAGCTTCTAACAATAACTTAGCAATTGCGATACCCGCTGAACCTGCACCATTAATAATAATTTTTGCATAATCACTTTCTTTTTGAACAACTTTCAGTGCATTAATTAACGCTGCAAGTACAACGATAGCTGTGCCATGTTGATCATCATGAAACACTGGAATATCCAGCTCATCAATCAATCTTTTTTCAATTTCAAAACAACGTGGCGCAGCTATGTCTTCTAGATTAATCCCTGCAAAATTAGGCTGTAATGCTTTTATAATAGATATAATTGCTTCAGTATCTTTTGTATCTAAAGATATAGGAAATGCGTCTACATTTGCAAGTTGTTTAAATAAAATACTTTTACCTTCCATAACTGGTATAGCTGCTTTCGGACCAATGTCTCCTAATCCAAGTACAGCCGTGCCATCCGTAATTACGGCAATCATATTACCTCGTGCGGTCAATGTATTTGCTTTTTTTTCATCTTTGGTAATGGCTTTACATACTTCAGATACCCCTGGCGTATATACGACACTCAAATCTTGTTCAGTGTTAACCTCTACGCTACTTGTAATCCCTATTTTACCTGAATGTTCATGATGTAAAGTGATTGGATCTATATTTTCATTTCTCTCTGACATGTTAGTGACCCCTTATATATTATTATGATTTAACTTAAAATTTTCAATAAAAATGTTGCTATGATAACCGTTGAAACGCCACCTATCCTTGTTGCAACTTGTGCAAATGGCATGAGCGCCATACGTTTAGACGCTGATAATATGGCTACATCCCCGGTGCCGCCTAGACCACTATGACAACCTGTGACAATAGCAGCATCTACCGGGTACATTTTCATCAATTTACCTACAAAATAACCTGAAATAATCATCGTTAATACAACTGAAGCACATATCACCACGTATGCTGGCGTTACAATTTTAACAACGTCTTCTAAAGGTATGTACAACATCCCAAGACCTACCATTAATGGCCACGTCAAACTTGTAGAGACAAATTTATATAAATTATGTGCGCCATTTTCCATTTTATGAGGCATGACTTTCAAACATTTAATCAACGTTGCAAATAGAATCATAATAACTGGGCCCGGTATACCAATGAATTTTTGACCAAGTGTGCCAACAATAAAGAAACTACAAGCAATCAGCAACCCTGCTCCCATAAGTGAGAAATCAATTACTTTATCTTTTTCTTTTTTATTGTCTATACTTTCCTCAGTGCTTTCAGATTTTACTAGTTTTCCATTTCCAGAAAGTTTTGTATATTTTTCTCCTACGCGCATCATAACGCCTGCAGTAACAACTGCGAATATATTACCAATTACGGCTGCTGGAATCATTTGAGAAACGAATGATTCAGCTGAGTCTCCTAATATAGATGAATACGCAATGGATAAGGGTAGAATCCCTTCACCGATACCACCACCAATAATAGGAACAACGATATAAAATAATGTGTGTTTTATATCATAACCTAACAATAAACCAACAAATAAACCTGCAGTAACTGCTAGAACTGTTCCCGCTAGCAAAGGCACAAACATACGCGTAAATCCTTGAATTAATACTTTGCTATTCATACCTAAAATACTTCCAACTACTAAACAAGAAATATAGAAATATAAGAAGTTAGACGTCTTCATCAACGTCGTAACCGCTTCCATAGAAGTCGAATGAATCACATTCAAAAAGACTAAAATAGATGGGACAAGCAAGGCCAAAATAGCTGGCCCACCGATATCTTTTAAAATCGGTATTTTTTGGCCAAGGTCTCCTAGTAAAATACCTAAAATCATGATTACAGCAAATCCTCCAATCATGTCTGCAGGTAATGTATTATATATAGAAGCAACGAATATAATTGCAGCTAAAATTAAATAAAGTGGTAATGGCAATACACCTACTTTAATATTAATTAACTTTTTTGCTATACTTTTAAACTTATTATTTAGCGGCACTTCCTGATTAGTAAGCGCTTTCAAATTTGTTTTCGTGTCCATGACTACCCCCCTCATTATCGATAAACCCATTCTATTCATAAGAGGAGCAAATTTATAGTTTATGAAATTTTAATTATCTTTTTGTAATTAAAAAAACCGAATTAAGTGTATACCCCTTTTAATTCGGCAATTTTTTCACATCAATCCATATACGCTTTTAAATACTTCAAATGGTCCTGCTTTAATTTATACGAATAAATCGGACGACCGATACCATAATTTAAAGATTCCTCTAAGACTTCTATTTCCGTTAAAAATTTTAAATATTTTCTTACAGATACTCTCGAAATATCAACATGCTTTGAGATTTCGTCTGTAGAAAATTCATTGCCTTTAAAATCATTCATTTTCTTAACAATTACTTGTAATGTTTCTTTCGTGACACCTTTTGGTAATTTAAGCTCTGATTCATTCCCAGCGATTGTTTTATTAAGCAATTCACCATCAATATCAGATTGGTTGATATTCTCCGTTTTATTAAAAAATGTCTGCCCTTTTTTATAACGTAACAATGATTGCTTAAAGCGCTCAAATTCAAAGGGCTTGATTAAGTAATCAACAGCACCGTATCGAAATGCAGTTTGGATTTGCTCAACATCTGAAGCTGCTGTAATGAGTATAGCATCTATTTTATAACCTTGTTCTCTTATATATTTAAGAAATGTTAACCCATTTTCTTCAGGCATGTATATGTCTAATAATAATAAATCAACCACTTTATTTTCTATGATACTCATAGCTTCTTTAACATTTTTTGCGATATCTACTGAAGTTTGATTATCTATTTTTTCAATAAATTGCAGATTAATTTGTGCAACCATCGGATCATCTTCAACAATTAATATATTCACCATTTATGATCTTCCTTTTCTGAATAGCTTATAACGACTGAAAACGTCACGTTGCCTTCCACATTAGAAGCTATATTAATATCTCCATTGAGTTTCTCTACACTTTGTTGAACAAGGTATAGTCCATATCCTCTATGCTCGCCTTTAGAAGAATAGCCCTTTTCAAATATTTGATGAGCCAGCTCACTTTTTAAACCTAAGCCTGAATCTACGATATCTATAGTTAATGTACCGTTTGTATATTTCAAATGGACATCAATCGTTTTCTGTTTAATAGCAGATACCACTAAAGAATCTATACTATTATCTATTAAATTACCTATAATCGTAATCATTTCATGCGTGATATGCGAATGTTCCGGTTCAGGGATGGTGGTATGACTCACAATAGATAATTTAACATGCTCTTCTCTCGCTAAACTTAATTTGCCTATTAAAAAACCAGCCAATGCAGCATCTTTGATTTTCGAAGTAATATGACCATGCTCTTGGCTACCTAATTCAACAATATCATGTATATATTGTTTTAAATCCTCATAATGTTCCATTTGCAACATGCCAGAAATCACATGCAATCTATTACTGAACTCATGCGATTGTGCGCGTAAAGTATCTGCATATGTCTGCACACCTACTAATTGTTCGGAAAGCTTGTTTACCTCTGTCTTGTCCCTAAATGTTGAAATCGCACCAACAATTTCTTTATTTACAATAAGTGGCACTCTATTGACCAAAATCTTTACACCATTAATATTCTGCTCCTCATCTCGTTCCGGTTCACCTAATTCAAGTACTTTCGGTAGCTGTGTAGACGCCATATAATCGTCAATCTTCATACCGATAGGGTTACCTTTCAGATTTGCTTGTTTAAATATATCCATCGCTGATTTGTTCACTAAATTAATCTTACCTTCCTTATCAACAGCCACGACACCTTCATGAACAGATTGTAACATCGTATTTCTTTCTCCAAGTATCTTAGCAATCGTCGACGGTTCTAAACCCAGTAAAATTTTCTTAATATACCTAGAAAGCATGTATGCACCAATAGCTCCGACAATCAACCCAATGATTGAACCAACGATAATCTTCTTATTGCCATCTGCAAGGGCTTCATAAACACTTTTCATTGGCACACCAACAGCCACGACGCCAACCTGTTTTCCATTCGCATAAACAGGCGTAAATGACCTCAATGATTCACCCAGCGTTCCTTTAGAAATAGAAGCACTCACTTTACCATGAAGTGCTTCTTTTTCATCGCCACCTTTGAAATGTTTACCAATTAACTTTTCATTAGGGTGCGACTTTCGGATTCCCTTCATATCCATCACCACGATAAAACGCACATCCGTTGATTGTTGTATGTCAGATACGTAAGCTTGTATACTGTTATCATTGTTTTTCTTTTTCAAAGTAGATTGCACCACTTGAGACTGTGCCACCGTCTTGCCAATAACCTCAGCCTTTTCTTCAGTCGTTTGATGTATCGTATCCCTAATTGTATTACTAATCAATACGCTAGTGATAAGCAATGAAACCAATACGACAATACATACTACAATAATGATCAACGTGCTTAACTTTAACCTTTGTTTCTTCAAAGCCCAACCGCCTTTAATTTCTAGTTCTTAAAATGTTTTACATAAGTATTTAATTATTAAAAATATATCATACTTTTGAAAATCAATTTAAGTAAATATTAAATTAAAATTTGGAAGAAATAAAAGGGAAATTAATTTAATAATGATATGGCTATTACTTTTTTCTGATACATTCAAAATATAAATATCCATTTTCTCTTTATAAATGAAATTTGTTTAGTAATAGTAGAAGTTTGTTAAAATGTAGAGAACTATTAAATGAGATGAATACATTTTGAAAAAATAAACTGAAGTCGTAGGAGCCGTTATCTTCATGGAAAATAACGTATTATGTACGCAAAGAAACGAAAATATGAAGTTACCTCTTTTATTGAGCATTAATTTTTTCCATTTTTAATATGTCCTTGTTTTCAGTATCGGTATCATAGTAATGATATTGGGTTCTAATTAAAAAACTGGGCGTAAAGCCCAGCCTTTTAAGTGATTAATTATTTATTTTCATTGTGCTTGCTACGTCTTCTGAATAATAGTAATGAACCAAATGCTGCAAATAATGTTCCAAGCATTGTAGTATTATGAGTAGTTTCTCCAGTTTCTGGCAGTGCTTTCTCTTTAATGGCGTCTTGTTTACTGCTCTTACTTGAGTCTATATTTACACCTTTATGTTTTAATTCGCTATTTTTAACATCTGTTTGTTTACTGTTCTTCACTGCGGTATTTGTATGAGCTTCATAAGCTTTATTTCCAGACAAGTTTACGCTAGGTTCATTTTCTAGGATATTTTCATCTTTTGGCGTTTCAATTTTTTCTTTATCTGAACTATTATTAGGAGACATGTCACAGTTTTCACCTACAACGATATTCGTTGGACCAGATACGTTACCATCTTTATCTTTTTCAACAGCAATAATGATATCACCTTTATTTAGGCTTACTCCTTTAGGTACATCAACTTTCCAATTACCATTTTCATCAATTGTTCCTTCTGATGTACTACCATTTGGGAATGTGACTACAATAGTATTGCCTGGTGTACCATTTGAACCTGTGATTTCAGTATCATTATCATCTACAGGATTAACTGTTGGCGCTGGAAGTTGGATTATATTATCTACCGATACTTTGGATGGTACAGTTTCCGAAGAGCCATCTGGGTATGTTACTGTCACTTGAATTACTACTGATGTGCCAGTCATAGCATTTTTAGGTGGATTAACAGTTAATTCACCAGTATTAGCATTCACAGATACTTTCCATCCTGCAGGGACTTGATTAGTAGCTATATCATATTTAGAACCATCTGGCATTGTATTGTCACCAGTTTGCGGTACTTTAACTGTTTCACCTGGTTTAACAGTCGCATGAGCGTAACCTGGGTTGTTTATATTCGCTTGTGTATCTGCTCCAACGATTACTGGTACTTTAATGTGGTCTGTTGTGCCATCTGGATACGTCACCGTTACATCTACTTCGGTTTTACCTGGCGTCTTACCGTTCGGTAATTGTGTTGGGTCATCCACTGTAATAACCGGTTGGTCTCCTTGGCTTGGATAACCTGGTACGGTCACTGAATTTGTCACATCTTCCGCTGTTGTTGGTGTACCGTAGTCTTTTTTGATACCTTCTGTAGATGGCTCATACACTTCATTCTCTGCTTGAGCTCCAACAGTTACTGGTACTTTAATGTGGTCTGTTGTGCCATCTGGATACGTTACCGTTACATCTACTTCGGTTTTACCTGGCGTCTTACCGTCCGGTAATTGTGTTGGGTCATCCACTGTAATAACCGGTTGGTCTCCTTGACTTGGATAACCGGGTACCGTTACTGAACTTGTCACATCTTCCGCTGTTGTCGGTGTACCGTAATCTTTTTTGATACCTTCTGTAGAGGGTTCATACTTGCGTGCATCTGTTATTTTAATGATAAATGAATCTGCTGCAACGTCATTACCACCTACAACAAGATAAGCTGTATAAATATCACCATCTGTTGCTGTATCTGGTACTATAAATGTGGACTGTTTTTCGCCTTCTTTTAAAGATGTAATATCTGTTGTTTGTTGAACAATATTACCTTTTTTATCTCTCCACTCAATGTGTGTTGGAAGGGGTGATAACTTACTACCGGTCAAATCAATATTCACTACATCGCCTGGAACTGCTGGACTATTCGTATTATTAAGGTCAATAATTTCTAAATCAATCTTTGTAGTTGGTACTAATGCAAAATTCACGTTATACCACATTGGATTTGCAACCAAATTTTGTGCAGGTGCTGTTTGTGGTGTCCATGATAAGTTACTATTTGGTGTTCTAAATTGTGGACTCGTATAAGAAGAATAAGATTTTATCATATTACCTTCGGGGTCCATGACATAACCATAGATATATTGGTCATTCAGTGTGCCATCAGGGAATCTTAATGTGTATTTACCGCCTTCATCTGTTTCACCATAAACGGTTGCTGAAATATATTCAGGATGATCTGTTAATAAATTTTTAGCAGCGTCAGCTCTCTCACTTTCTGGTAAACTTTCCACTTGGGCTTCATAAGCTTGCGCACCTTCACTGGTTAAAGAAGACATAACTACTGTATAACCAACAGCTTGTGGGTCATTGCCGTTGTCATTAGGCCCTGTAGCAGAGTTAGCGTAATCTCCTGCACCCGTTTCTAACCAAACTTTCCCTGAAATACTATTTTTAGCATTTAAATCTACTGACGGTGCACTTATTGGCCCCAATTCATCATGTATCCATTCAGAACGATCTGCATCCATATATCCATTTGTAGAGTCAATAGCCATATAAATACCTGTACGTTGCATATTCGTACCAATTAATGGAAATTGGCCTAAGTTTGAACTACTTACAGAATTTACATATGAACCTGGAAAAAATCCACCCGCTTGTCGAAGCATAGATACATTATTACCATTTGGTGTTTGGAAATCTTCAATCCATAATCTATAATATTGTCCTGCAATTGCATGATATTTATGTTCTTTACCATTTGCATCTATCCATGCTTCTCTTAAATCAAACGCGTACGAACCTGGTCCAACTTGAGATCCATCAGCTGAGCTTAATTGATTTGTTGTACTTGCAACATAAGTAGGTGAGACAGCTCCGTCGCTATCAATCCATTGTAAATAAACTTTGGTACCTTCTGGAATTGGTGTTAAACCATTTGCCATAGTAGAGGGCGTACCATGATCAACTAACCACGCTCTACCCGACAGTGTATTTGGCGCATTTGTAGCGTCTGTTTGACTTTTTATGTAACCATTTGCAATTGCATCGGCTTCAATCACTTGTGAACCAGAATAAGGCATTAATGCACTTGGTACATCATTAGCACTAATATTTAAAGCTTCTGTATTTCTTGGTGAGACTGATCTTAACGCTGTTGCAAATCGTTTATTTGCGTTTTGTTCATTTGCTAATTGGTTGATTAACGCAAATTGTAATGCTTCAGTAGTCATATTTTGTGGATCTAAGTTTAATTGACCGATTATTTTCTCAGCTTCACTATCAGATACATTGGCTACTTTAGCGTAATCATTTTTTGCTGATTTCGTATCATTTATGTTCTTTATGTTAGCTGTTGCGCTTTCTTCTTTAATTGGCTCTGTTTGGGATGCTGCTTCTGCCACTTTTTCTTCAACTTTTTCTACTTCTGGATTTACTTGTGGCACTATTTCTGTTGTTTCGTTTTGAGCTTGCTCTGCTTTGGGTGCCACTTCTGCTGTTTTGTCTTGAGCTTGCTCTACTTTTGAATCCGCTTCTGTTGTTTTGTCTTTAACTTGTCCTGTTTGGGGTGCTGTTTCTGCTGCTTTTTCTTCAACTTGTTCTGCTTCTGGATTTACTTGTGGCACTATTTCTGTTGTTTCGTTTTGAACTTGCTCTGCTTTGGGTGCCACTTCTGCTGTTTTGTCTTGAGCTTGCTCTACTTTTGAATCCGCTTCTGTTGTTTTGTCTTTAACTTGTCCTGTTTGGGGTGCCGATTCTTCTTGTGTGCTTTCTTCTATATTTTTCTCTTGATTAGAACTATCCCGATTTGTGCTTTGATTCATAGTCGACTCATCAGAAAGTTCATCCGACGTCATTTCTTCCATTTTTTGTGTGTCTTCTGCTGCATTCGCTTCCTCATTTGCTACACCAAATATTAATGCTGCCCCTACTAGAATCGATGCTGTTCCTACTGTGAATTTACGAATAGAATACTTATTTAACCTATTAGATAAAAAATCTAATTTTTTACCAGTCATTCCTCTATATCTCTCCTTTATAAAAATTACCAAGAAGTAAAACTTGTATAGATCGTTAGGATTTTCATATGACACATAAGCTATATTTAAAGCTTCTCCCTAGTATCGATTCATAAAAAAATCCAAAATTACTAACTATGAATATTAGTATTTTGAAAGACATTTAGATGAAAACACACACACCAAATACAACAATTATTTAGATTTAAAAATTAACCACTCTTTTCATTTTTTATAGAATATTTATAGTTATGGTAGTCAAAATAAATCTCTTTCTTTTCAAACCATTCGTCATTGTCGTAAAAATAATTCCTGATTTCTTGAATATCTCTTTTGATAGTCCTTTCGCTTACTTTAAATTCAGCAGAAAGTTCCAATTTATCCAATTTTTTATGTTGTATAAACCGTGTGTATATACTCAAAAGCCGATGCGAACGATTCAACTAAGTCACCTTCTTTCTTGGTAAAGTTATTATACAACCCGAAAGGGACGAATATTGGCCCAACTATATGTTTTTTACATATTTTTCTCTTTTTTTTAAAATTAGCGCAACTTTGAAACAAAACGATTTAATTATGCGCATTTAGAAGTAAAATAAATAAATGAACGATCCATCCACTTTTATTTATTATCTTTGAGAAATCATTAACTTATGTAAAATTGAGAAAGGTATCCTTTTACTTAGTAAGCGTAAAGTTAGTAAATAGATACATTATTCAAAGCGCAAATCAGGCCAACTAATATTTAAGGAATAAGGAAAGTGTAGGATGAGCATTGATATAGTGGATTTTAAAAGGGATAAAAAGCGAGGCATTTTAAAAAGCTCTTCATCTTTAATTACGGATGAAGAGCTTTTAATCACATATTAATTACTATATGTTTATTCTATATTCATATATACGACATGTGTGCGTAAATATTCTTCTAAGCCATGCTTGCCGTCAGCACCGCCAATGCCTGAATGTTTAACACCTGCATGGAAACCTTGCATAGCTTCAAAATTTTCTCTATTAATATACGTTTCGCCAAATTCTAAGCGATCTACAGCTTTAAAGACTTGTTTCATATCGTTAGAGTAAATAGATGAAGTCAAACCAAACCTGCTATCATTTGCGAGCGCTATTGCTTCATCAATAGTTTCAAAACTCACGACGGGTAATACAGGTCCAAAAACTTCTTCTTGTATGATTTCCATGTCGTTATGACAATCTGTAATTACGGTTGCTGGATAAAAGTTACCTTTACCTTTAGGTAGAACGCCGCCACATGCTAAGTGTCCTCCTTGTTGAATAGCTTGTTCTACGTGATGATGCACATTTTTTTGGGCTTTTTTATTAATTAGTGGTCCCATATCATAATCACTATCTAACGTGTTACCGTACGTTACTTCAGCCATTTTTGCTACTAATTGATCTACAAATTGATCTTGTATGGATGATTGCACATAGACTCTTTCTGCGCAGTTACACACCTGACCGCTATTGATAATACGTGAATCAATAATATATTGTACTGCTTTGTCAATGTCAGCATCTTCTAAGACAATGGCTGGTGCTTTACCACCTAACTCTAAATTTACTTTTGTAACATTGCGGCTCGCCGCTTCCATGACTTTTTTCCCTGCACTTTCACTACCTGTAATCGATACGAGTTCAATTGCTTCATTGCGTGCGAGTTCATCACCAACAACTTCGCCGGCACCATTGACTAAGTTGAAAACCCCTGGCGGTAAGCCTACTGTATCTAAAATCTCAGTAAAAATTAAAGCGTTAATAGGCGTCTCTTCTGATGGTTTTACGACAATTGTATTACCAGTTACTAATGCTGGCGCCATTTTGCGTGCGATTAAAAAGAATGGGAAATTCCAAGGTAAAATACCTGATGTAACGCCAAGCGGTTTTTTATACAATAAAATATGCTCGTTTTTACGATCGCTTTGAATAATCTCACCTTCAAAACGACGCGCCCACTCCGCCATATAATCTAAATAGTCAGCAGTAAAAAATACTTCTGTACTGGCTAAATCACGCGTTTTTCCGCCTTCTTTGATAATGACTTCCGTTAACTCTTCGTTACGTTCGCGTATTCCCGTGGCTATTTTCTTTAAATATTGTGCTCTTTCAATAGCAGGCACTTCGCTCCAATCAATTTGTGCTTGTTGTGCACTATAAATTGCTTCTTGAGTATGCAATTGTGTACCTACATAGGTTTGTCCAATAATATCCTCTGTCGCTGGATTTATAACATCAATTACGGGTGCTCCTGGTCGCTCTACAAATTGGCCGTTTACATAATCTTTAATTTGATACATCACTTAACCCCTCACTTCTTTTAAATTATTTGCTTGCGCTGCTTCTTTTACTTGAATGTTTGCACTGTCGCCATAACGCTCTTTTTCAATTTGTGTTAATGTCTTGCCTTGCGTTTTCGGTGTTAATACTAAGCCTATTATAGTGTGAATGGCTAAGAAACTAATCATAATTATACCGGTAACTTTAAAACCTAACGTCGCCAAAATCGTCGGTAAGACAAAGGAATAAATTGAAATACCAGTACGTACAATAAAGTACATTAATCCTTGTGCCCCTGCGCGGTACCTTGTTGGGAAGAGTTCACTCGTCCATAGTGCATAAAAGGCTTGCGCTCCAATACCTGCAGATGAACCCCAAAGTACAACGAACAATATGAGTGAAACCCAGTTCATTGGCGCAAATGTTAAAATTAACCATGCCACGATACCCATAACTGCGCCAACGCCAAATAATAGTCGTTGATTAACTTTATCTCCTAACTTCATAAAGCCAAAGTATGTCGTCACTACTGTTAAGAACCACAACACGGCTTGTAAAATGTTCGCTTGAGCGCCAGATAAACCGCCAACGCTTTCATAAATAAATGGCATAAAATAACCCATAGCGCCAGAAGTTAAGTTCCAAAACAGGTAAATACCCATTAATAATAACATTGCTTTTAAATTCACAGGGTTGGTAAATAATTCTTTAATTACTGATGTTTTTTTAATATCATGAGCCGCTTCTGCTTTCTCTTTCGCTTTTTCTGCTTCCCAAATTTCAGATTCATTCATACCTTGACGGATCCACCAAGTTACACCTGCAATAATGAATAGATGTAAAAAAATCAAACGTGAACCTAACAAGCCCATGGGTGCAACAATAACTGCTAATAAAAAAGTGATTGCAGGGCCAATGGACCAAGCCAGTTGTGCTGTACCTACACGTTTCGCACGCTCATCTTCAGGTGCTTCTTCTGCAATATACGTCCACGCAACAGGCACGCCGATACCAACTGCAATACCGACAACAATAGTACCAATCAATAGCATTGAGAAGTTAAATGATAAAATAATTGCTAGTATGCCTAACATATATAGAATTAAATCATATTTGAAAATAAATTTACGTCCCAATTTATCTGTAATTGGACCGCCTATCAATGCACCAATTGCTGCTCCCAAAGCATTTGCACTCAATGCACTCAACAAACCAATTTGCATGTTATCAATATTTAAATACGCTTGCCACAGTGATAAACTACTCGCTGCGGCAATGATGGAACCAGCTTCGATATAGTTCGCCATTGCAATCGCAATCGTTGCCACCCATCCTGTTGTTTTTTTAGGTTTTAAGTTCATTTTTCCATCCCCTTTTTTTATTCTAGGAAAAACACTTCTGTTAACTCGATTGACTTCGGACTATTATCATCATTCACATTCATAATATCTGCCATATAATCCCACCACTGACGACATATCGTTTGTTGCGCAATTTCAGCGTGTAGTGTTTCATCTTCTATTGTTAAGACCGAAAATAATTCACCGGTATGCTCATTTAAATAAATATGATAATCACTCACACCATGGTCTTTTAATAGTTGTTTCATTTCAGGCCATATCTCATCATGGCGACGTTTGTACTCTGCGTGACATCCTTCTTTCACATACATGACTGAGGCTAGCTGTGGCATTACTTCACACCTACCTCTAAATAGCCGGCTTTTGGTTCTACATTAAACCCTTGTGCCAGTGCGCTAAGTTGTTCATCACTAATTTCTTGCTTCGTGCCACCTTGCGCTTGAACATACGTATAAACTTCTGCTGATTTTTCAATTGTTTCAATCAAACCAAATGTTTCATCTAAGTCTTGTCCAGCACCAAAAACTCCGTGAAATGGCCATAATACACTTCGACAATGTGTCATTTTCTCTGCCGTTAATTGTCCGATTTCTTCTGTTCCAGGCACTACCCAAGGAATAACACCGATACCATCTGGGAATACAACTAAACACTCTGTACACATCTTCCATAACGTTTTGGTCAATGCTTTTTCATCTAATTCATGTGCAAACGTCATCGCAATCGTATGCGTCGCATGGCAGTGCATGATGACTCTATGATTTTCATCAACTGCTAAGCGTTGAATATGATTCATTAAATGCGTGGGCAATTCACTTGTCGCATGTGCCCCGTTCACAAACCCCCATAAAATGTCATAACTTTTACCATCAGCAGCGATTTGAATTAAACCAAGTGTGTCTTGAGGGTCGGCTTTAATATTTTTAAAATATTTTCCTGTTCCTGTAACTAATAAATAGCGTTGTGCTAACGCCTCAACAGTAAACGGCAAGGCAATATTACGTGTGTTTCCCGTGAAACCATCTAAGAAAGGCGCTACTTTATCATCATCAATAATCCACGAAATATTACCTCCGTTACGTTCATCCCAGCCTTTGTTGTACATCACATTAGTAATATTGCATAATGATTTAACCATAGGCGAATCGATAAATTTTTCCATTTATATCCCTCTTTCTGCCAATACATTTTGTTCATAATCTTTAATAGCTCCATACCAATTTAAACCTGGCTCTACATCATTTCTAAGACAAAATTCATCCCAAATAGCACCAAATAAATAAGTTTTCATTTCTTCTTGTAATGCTAAACGTTGCGTAAAATCTCCAGTTAGTTCAGCTTCTTTTAATTGTGTCACCGGGTCTAATAGTGCTTTTAATAACGCTTTTTGCATATTTCTAGTACCAATAACCCATGCAGCTACACGGTTGATAGAAGCATCAAAGAAATCCAGGCCTACAGTTGTCGTATCTATTAAGTCGTTATAAATTAATTCTTTAGCTATTTCATTTAATTCATCATCTAACGTTACGACATGGTCGCTATCCCATCGCACCGGTCGTGACACATGTAAACTTAAACCTTTAGTAAATAATGACAAAGCTGATAATTTGTTAGACACAACTTCAGTTGGATGATAATGACCAGCGTCTAATAGAATTTGTTTATTGCGTGTTAAGCCATAACCCATATAAAATTCATGAGATCCTACTACATAACTTTCTGAGCCGATACCAAATAATTTACTTTCCAAAGTATCTACGTTATAGGCTTCATCAATGTCTTCGCTGAAAATTTCATCCAAACTATTCATTAAACGTTTCCGCGGTGTCAGACGATCTACAGGTGTATCTTTGTACCCATCAGGTACCCATATATTAGTAATTGACGCTTGGCCTAATTCTTGACCAAAATAAGCACCGATTTGGCGTGCACGTTTACAATGTTCAATCCAAAAATCACGAATTTCTTGTTGTGGGTGTGCTAATGTTAAGCCGTCTGCTGCTTTTTCGTGACTGAAGCACGTTGGATTAAAATCTAACCCTAAACTGTGTTGTTTCGCCCATTCTACCCAATTTCTAAAGTGCTTAGGCTCAATCTCATCTAAATCAATCGTTTCTTCTGTTTCAGCATAAATACTGTGTAAGTTAATTTTATGATTTCCTGGGATATGTTTAAGCGCTTCTTCTAAGTCACTGCGTAGTTCTGCACCATTACGTGCTTTACCAGGATAATTACCTGTTACCGAAATACCACCTGATAGTTCCTGATTAAATAAAAAGCCTTCGATATCATCCCCTTGCCAACAATGAATAGAAATTTTAATATCCTTTAGTTTATCTAATGCGGCTTCTACGTTAACTCCTATTGATTCATATTGTTGTTTTGCTAACGCAAATGCTTCTTTATAATTTGTGTGCATATTGTGTTGCCTCCTTAAATAAATTAATATCAGTGATTCTGTCTGTTGTATCTTTAGGTGTCATGATATGTTGCAGCATGTTTGACTGTGCAATCGCTTGTCTCGCTTCTGCTATATCTTTAAATTGTTCTGTCGTGATCATTGTGGCTGCTAAGTTACCAAAAACTGTAGCTTCTACAGGGCCTACAATAATATCGCAGTTCGTATAATAAGCTGTAAGTTCATTTAAATATTCATTATTAGAGCCACCGCCTACAATATTAATAACTTCAATCGTCGACCCTGTTATCTCATTCAATGCCTCTATAGAAACTGCATAAATGATAGCTAAATTTAAATACACTGTTTGTGCTAATTCTCCTATAGTTTGTGGAACGGATTGTCCAGTCTCAATGCAATAGGTTTGAATAGCTTCAACCATGTTATTTGGATTTATAAAGCGTGCATCATTAAAATCAACGAACACTTTAAAATCAGTATGTTGTTGTGCCTGTTTTACCATTTCGGGAAATGTATAATTCTTGGGCCAATCTTTACGGACTCTTTGGATAATCCACATACCTATAATATTTTTCAAAAACCTATAAGTTCCTTGAATCCCTCTTTCATTGGAATAGCCCTGATTAAAAGCATTTTCAGAGACAATAGGCTCTGATAATTCTTGACCAATTAATGACCACGTCCCACTGGATAAAAATGCCCAATCTTTCCCACTATGACCTACTGACCCTAATACTGCAGAAGCAGTATCATGCGACGCGGTCGCATAAACACACGTTTCTGGTAAATTATGCAACTTATGAATATCGGGTCTCACATCTCCAAGATATGTGCCAGGTTCAACCACTTCTGCAAACTGTTGAGGCTTGATATCGACTATTTCTAACAATTCGTTATTTAAGTTATAGCCATATAAGTCTAATAATTGTGTAGTACTTAAATTAGTAACTTCGTTAGTTAATCGCCCAGTTAAGCGAAAGTTTAAATAATCCGGAACTAATAAAATATATTCTGCTTGTTGTTTTACCGATTTACATTCTTCATATAACTGAAATAACGTATTAAATTGTAAAAATTGAATACCCGTCTTGTTATAAATATCGTGCTTATTTATTAATTGAAATACTTTCTCCATTGTATGGTTCGTACGCGTGTCTCTATATGACACCGCTTCTTGCAAGCGCTTACTTTTATCATCTAAAAAAATATAGTCTACACCCCAGGTATCTATACTTAAATAACATGAACGGACGCCTAGTGTTTTGGCTCGTTCGAGTGATATTATAATCTCATCAAACAAATAATCAATATCCCACACTTCTTGTTGATTTTGTGTGGTGAATCCATTAGCAAAACGATTAATTTCTTGTATTTTGATATCTCCGTCTTCTACATGCGCTAGGACTGCTCTTCCACTTGACGCACCAATATCAACTGCGATGTAATTTTTCATTTCTTCACCTCTTTGGTTTACATTATAGAGCTATAGTTATCATAAATCAACAATAAACCACACATTTTGTTGTTTGTTGTTGTTTATAATGGTGATATGTGAGGTTTTAGGCTAGGTTATGCTATACTAGAGAAAAACAAATTAGGAGCAATGACAGATGAAGCCTTTTGAACGGAGAAAAAATTTACTGAATGAGTTATACGTAAACAACGTTGTTTACGTAAGTAAATTAGCAGAAACATTTAATGTCTCTGAAGAAACTATCCGCAGAGACTTAGAAAAATTAGAAAAAGAAGGCATTGCTGAACGTAATTACGGTGGAGCTAAATTATTAAAGTCTGAAGAACTACCTTATTCTGTTCGCCACACACGGAATAAAGAAGCCAAGCTTAAGATTGCTAAAAAAATCAATCACTTTATTGAGGACGATACTAGCTTATTTTCAGACTCAAGCTCAACAGTTATCGAAACGTTAAAACAATTCGCAATTACTGATAAAAAAATCCATATTATTACAAACGCAGTCAATGCCTTATATGAGTTAAACCAGTCATCACTCGAAATTAATTCGACTGGAGGTAAACTCTTAAAACACTCATCAGCATTAGTTGGGCCGCAAACAATTGAATCCATTCATAAATTTAATCCTGACTATGCTATTTTAAGTTGTAAGTCCTTAACTAAAGATGGCATGATTACTGATTCGAATGAGTATGAAGCGCACATCAAAGAGTTAATGATTAGCAAAGCCAATAAAGTTATTTTAGCGGTCGACACCTCAAAATTCGATAAGACCAGTCTTATTACATTCGCGCAATTATCTGATATTGACTACATTGTCACTGATACAGAACTCGACCACACATGGCAGAACATATTCGCTAAAGCGTCAACGATTGTGTTATAACCAATGTTTGGCTACACCCACGCCAGACTTACTAACAACATAAAACACCCACTACTTATGCTGTACACAAAAGTAGTGGGTGTCTGTCTTTATTAAAAATATTGTAGTGTTTCTTTGTTTATCGGTGATAGAGCATTTTAAATTGGTTGATGCTTTCATGATATTCATGTGCTTTTTTAGTAATACGCTAGTTTCTCCAGCTGAAAAAGTTGTTTCAAATATTGACACTTTTTCCAAGATTGTTTAGCGTTATACCTCAAGATAATTAATTTATATAATGGTATAATTATATAAAAAGGAAGAGGGTTTATGAATCATTAGAATTTTTCATAAAAGTTTAAATATTAAATCGAGACATATAAAATATGGAATTTTAATAAGGCGATATGCTTTCTATTCAACATAATTTAACTTATCGGAAGTGCATATGATTCAAAGGGTACAGATGATATAATAGCAGAGTCGCCTTAACTTCCATAGGCGAAATTACTATGGAAGGAGGTGAGCATCTGTGGACTTTCTATTCGTAACGGTTATTGCACCTGTGATAACTGGATGTATTGTAGCTTGGTTTACCCATTGGTTAAACCAACGCAATAAATAGGCGACTATCCATATCACATAAAGAGCCCCAACCTATTGCAGTAGGTTGGGGCTCGGTGTATATCTATGGACTTTCTATTCGTTATTTGTATTATAACATCATAATGAGGAAGAATGCAAAAGACTAATTTAAAGGTTTTTCACATATGAATTAGTACCATTAAAATGGTTTGGTTCGATTAACCTAGCAGCATTAATTTTCCCTTTTAACGACATTACTTGGTGCTTTAGTTTTTGGTTATTTTTTATATTTTCAAAATCTTTTAAAATACTAATTCTTAAACTATTTGGAATTTTCAACTCATAATTTTTTAATATAACTCCTGTGATTTTCGCACCTTTTTTGGCCGATTTATAATTTGTTTTTTTGTATTTTAAAGAGTGATCGAATTTTCGAGCTTCTATATCAATGTGGTTAATCAAGTTTTGATAGTTAAAAGAGCTATCTTTGGAAAAGGTTAAATCATCTACATATAAAGTCATTTTACAATTGAATTTTTGGCTGACATTAAACATATTAATGAACATTTCTTCATACGCAAAATAAGCGAGAATTTGGCTGCTTGGAGATCCAGTGGGTATATATTTTAAAGTAGTTATATCAGATAGTAATTTTGCAACATCTGGAGAAGTTAATAATTTTTTTGCAAAAAATTGATACACTCTATCGCGGGAACAATTATTATAAAAACTACGAATATCTGTTGTACAGACATATTGTGCCCCCATATGATAATGAGCATTATCTAGATATGATTTTTCTTTGGTAGATGATATGACCCAATCGGGTTTTTCTATTTTATTGAGTAAACTGAGCACTCTTTTTTGTATAGCTTTCAGTTCCTTTTTAGGTGCTGTAATTTGTCTTTTTTTATTGAAAGTATAGTATTCTTTTTCAATAGATTTTGAAAGTCTTTTTAGATTTTTTAAATCAGTTTTAAGTAAACTAGCTAACTTTTTCTTGGATCTACATTTATATAAAGCACATTGATGGATTGGATATTTTTTTAATTGTTTCAAATCAATTTTCCTCCAACTCATCAGTGTGTTTATTTAAAATTTTGATTAATCGTTTCTGTATAAACATCTCAGGTTTACTTTTACGTTTATTTTCACTATAGTCTTCTGCCATTAACATAATTGTAGAAACTTTTATTTCAAATATTTGAGAATATTTATTTAACAATTCTAAAGAAGGAGTCTTTTTGCTGTTTTCTATTTCAGAAAGATAGCTAGGAGATATATTGATGTCATGAGCTAAATCTTTTGCTGAAACGGAGTACAGTAGCCTTATTTTTTTTAAAACTTCTCCTATTTTCATAATAATTCACCTCTTTATTAAAAGAATCAGGAAGGAACTAACATATTACTTAAATAGTTCAGTAATAGAATTAAGTAGCTTAATAGATAAATGGATAATCTCCAGTAAATTTTTGTAAAACTGAAATTTCCATGTGCTACTATTCTTAGTTAGTTTTACTTTTTTTGAAGAACTTTTATATTTTCTCATAGTTTATACTCCTTCTGTGTCTACTGTATTATATAAAAAATATAGACACCCCTCAGAAGAAACGGTACAAAAAAAGTTCAGCCTTCCCAATAAATTTCGTGTTCGGAGGTCCCCTCCGAAGAACACGAGGCGCTTGTAGCGCCGAGGCATTCTCGGGCTACGCAATCTCGTGCAGCGCCTTAAAAGGTAGAATGAATAGTTTGAATTCATTCCTCGAGCAAATTGCTCCAGTGTATAGGGGATTACCATTAAAAGTTCTTGTATACAATATAGCACAAAGAAAGCAATTTAGCAAATTAAATTCGCTAATAGCGAATTTAATTATATTATATATATTTATTCAAAGGGTTTTATCATGTTTAAGAGCATATTACAAATCAAATATTTTATTGATAAATTCAATGATTGTTTGTTTACAGTACACCCTAATCATACAAAAAAAGTTGTTGAAATTACCGTAACTGTTACTTTACTTGATATATGAGAATGATTTTACTTAATAAATGAGAAAGCACAGTACTTATATTGTGTACTGTGCTTTAAAATAAACTAATATTTATTTATAATTTAAGTAATAGCCACTTTAATACGTTTCTTTAGACGGCCTTTGTTTTTTAATTGTTCTACCTGAAAAGAACCTATTTCTTTGATATTAGATACATGAGTTCCAGCACAAGCTTGTTTGTCTATACCTTTAATTTTTATTAATCTTATAGTGTTAATTTGTTCTGGAATTAAATTAGTATACGTTCTTATTAATTCATTATTCTCATAAATATCTTTACGTTTAGCGTATTCGATATTTACTGGAATTTCATGAGTAATTAAATCTTCTATTTTATTTTTTAATTGTTCTTTATCTAATTGTTCCGGCAAACAATCTTCTGAAAATGCTATTTCTAAGCGAGCATAGTCTTTTTCAATTTGACTACTAGTTGCTAATGCTCCATATGTTGAATAAAAATAACCAGATATTAAATGTAGTAACGTATGATAACGCATATTTTTATATCTATGCTCCCAATCTATATGCATGGTCAATTGACTATTATCTTTAGGTAAAGGATGACTTAGCTTGTAAATATATTGGTTGTTTTGATCTAATTCTATATTTTCAATTACATATTGATTACCTTTGTGTGCAATGTATCCGATATCTTTAGGTTGACCACCACCACCAGGATAAAAAATAGTTTTATCTATAATTATACTTCTTCTATCTTTACTTATAGAAATTATATTAATATTACAGTTAGTTTGATAGCTTTTTGAAATATAAAGTTCTTCGGTCATTTGTATTCCTTCTTTTTAATCATTTTTTATAATAAATCTATTAATAAATCTACATTTTCTTCTTTAGTTGCCCAACTAGTAGCAAAACGTATAACTGTATTCTCATCATCGTACTTTTCCCAAAAAGAAAATTTAATTTTCTCTTGTAGTTGTTTCAATTTGCTATTGTTAACAACAATAAATTGCTGATTTGTTGGAGAATCAAAATAAAGCTTATACCCTTTTTCTAATAACGCATTTTTTATTTTTAATGCCATATTTACCGCATGTCGGCTAATTTCAAAATATAGATTGTTATTAAACAACTCTAGAAATTGAATACTAACTAATCTCCCTTTAGCTAAAAGTGCTCCATGTTGTTTTATTAGAGTTGTAAAATGATTAGGTTCATTATTATTTGTAAATACAACAGCTTCACCACATAAGCCGCCAATTTTAGTTCCACCAATATAGAAAACATCACAATATTTAGCAATATCTTTTATAGTCAAATCACTTTCATGACTGGCTAAACCGTAACCTAAGCGTGCCCCATCTAGATATAATGGTATATCATGTTTTTTACACATATTAGATAATGCTATTAATTCTTCACGGCTGTATAATGTACCATATTCTGTAGGATAAGAAATATAAACCATACCTGGAAAAACCCTGTGCTCATAATTTTTATCGTTATAAAAATCTCTTATTAGATTATCAACATTTTTAGCTGTAATTTTCCCTTCGTTAGACGGTATACTCAATATCTTATGACCTGTAAATTCAATCGCACCTGCTTCATGTGTACTGATATGTCCGGTGTCTGCAGCAATAACACCTTCATAAGAATTCAAGATAGAATTAATAACAATTTGATTTGTCTGCGTACCCCCCACTAAAAATTTAACGGTAGCTTCAGGACAATCAATCACATCTTTAATTTTTTCTTTTGCTCTATCAGTGAAATTATCCATGCCATATCCAGATTCTTGTATCATATTTGTTTTTACTAATTGTGCTAAAACATTATCATGTGCGCCTTCAAGATAATCATTTTCAAATGAAATCATCTATTTTCCCTCCTGTTCAGTAATTACGACTTGATTTAAAATACTCTTAATAGATACCATTGATCTTTTTAGTTCTTGTATTTCATCATCTTTTAGAGGTTTTAAAAGTTCGACTACTTTTTCATCAGATTCTTTTTCAACATACTGATTTAGTTCTTCTCCCTCATTAGTAAGAAACAAGTGATAAACTCGATTATCTCTTTCATTTTTTTCCTTAAAAATAAGTTGGTTTTTAATAAGTTTATTTAGAATACGGCTTAAATATCCTTTATCAATATTTAAATATTTGCTTAGTGAATTTCCAGTGATTCCTTTATTCCTACCTATTTCACCTAACGTTCTCATTTCAAGTAGTGAATAGTTTAATTTAAATACACTTTCATCAAATACACCTAACACACGTGTATAAAATCTGTTGAATTTTCTAATATCATTAACTTCCAAATCAAGCACCTCCTAATAGTTGACAAAAGCAACTATATATATAAAAGTTGCTTTTGTCAACTATAATACATTGATAAGATTATAGTTATATTTAACAAGAGTGTGTGCAGAAAATAACCATTTTCTGCACACGCTCTTTTTATGTCTAAATAAGTAAGTATTACATAGAATTATATGTTCAAAAACCCAACAAAAAATCTATGTTCATAAAAGACCTTGTAATTAAGTTATGGTACACTGAAGGTGTATATAGGAGGTTTGTATTTTGAAAATAGGTTATGCAAGAGTTTCAACTGGATTACAGAACTTGAATTTACAGGAAGATCGATTAAATGCATATGGTTGTGAAAAGATATTTAACGACCATATTAGTGGTTCAAAAAGTAAGCGACCTGGTTTAGATAAAGCAATTGAATTTGCGAGGTCAGGAGATACGATTGTTGTTTGGAGACTAGATAGACTAGGACGTAATATGGAGGATTTAATCACATTAGTTAATGAACTTAACGAACGAGGCGTGAGTTTTCATAGTTTAGAAGAAAATATAACGATGGATAAATCAAGTTCTACAGGACAATTATTATTTCATTTATTCGCAGCATTTGCTGAATTTGAACGCAACTTAATTTTAGAGCGTTCTTCTGCTGGTCGAATTGCAGCTCGCGCTAGAGGACGTTATGGAGGTAGACCAGAAAAATTAAACCAAAAAGATTTAAACTTACTTAAGACACTTTATGATAATGGGACACCAATTAAGACAATTGCAGAGCAGTGGCAAGTTTCACGTACAACTATTTATCGTTACCTCAATAAATTAGAGAGAAAAGAGAATAAAAACAAGTAGAGCGACTAATCAATTTTACTAAAATGAATCTACTAAATAATTTTATATATCATTAACAAATACCTTGATTCAATGTTACTCGATGCAAATGAAAGCTTCTCACAGCGTCTAAAATCTCATAATATTTGACTGTTATGAGATTTTAATAATAACACAAGAAAAAAGCGTACGAATTCGTACGCTTTTTCTATATAATAATCATTTCACTAATGAAGGTTTTAAGTATGATTATCAGAAATCAATATTTTAATTTAATTTCGCATCTCCTCACCAACACGGTTTACTCAATATCTAAAAAATTGAAACAATTGCATTTAAGTATCAGACAGCTGCTGCGAATTCTCTAATATACACTCATCAAAGTAAAGTTCTTTATTTATGTTTCAGACTCTACAACAGTAAAAATATAGGAGATAATAGCTCCCCTAGCAAACGTTTAATATTTATATTTATTTAAAATACCTTTCAATTTGTCTATATAATTTTCTTTAAGCTGATTAGGGTAAATAATCTCTATATGCTCACCTAGAGAAATTAAATAGTCAGTCATATAACCCAATTCTTCAATATTGTACCCACCTGTGATATAGGGAACGCCTTCTATATATTCTAATTTCATATTCGGATAATTTTTCTTTAAAAAAAGTTCTATACCAAACGTAGTTAATTTACATTTAAACGGTATATCATTAAACGTCTGATCATGAAGTTGCTTTATGTCTTCTAGTTCTTTTCTAGAAAGAGACTGTTTCCCCTTACTTATAATTAACTTCATTATATAGTCACATCGATAAGTCCTCCATGATTTCTTACTGAAATCATAAGCGCTACAAAACCAAATACCATTTCTATAAAATAAATCATAAATTTGAATTTCAGTTTCTTCATATTCATATTGCGTATATGTGATATAAACCCTTTCTTCATCCATAATAGATGTTAAAATCCTCTCTAAATTATCTGCACTATTAATTGGTGCAACATTATAATAATGAATATATTTTAGCACCTTAGCGATATCTTGCTGCTTTTCATTAGGTAAACTTGCAAATAATTTTTCTTTAATTTGCTCATAGGATTTTTCAAAAGGTGTATTTGATAATATATCTAAAGCCTTTAATGCAAAGAATATAGCTAATATTTCATTGTTATTAAAATAAATGGGGGTTAATAAATTTTGCGAAATTAACTTATATCCTCCATATCGGCCATTTTCAACGTATAGAGCCAATCCCAGCGCTTCAAGTTCTTGAATATCTCTTAGTGCCGTTCGTTTGGAAATACTAAAAGCTTGCATAATATCTTTTAAATGAAATGTAGATTTATTACTTAAGAAAATGAGTTCTTGGTTTAATCGTTCTGACTTTTTCATAATACCTCCTTCAAAGGTGCCTTATTTAGACACCTTTGCATATTATACTTATTTTATCAAAGAAATAAGGAGTATATGCTATGAAAACTTTAATTATTAATGCACATCCAAATTTTAACAACGAGAATAGTTTTTCTCACAAACTACAAGAAATGTTCCTAAGAAAATATAAAGGTGTTTTTCCAAATGATACACCGGAAATTTTAAATCTATATGCTTTTGATTTGCCCCGTATTGACGCAACTCAGTTATTAAGTGTTTGGGACAAGCAACATACTGGTAAAACAATGACAGAAGAAGAACAACGCATGTCTAAAATCACTACAAATTTACTTTTACAATTTAAATCATATCATCGAATTGTGATTGTCTCTCCACTTCACAATTTTAATGTAACTTCTCAATTAAAGGACTATATAGATAATATTTTGGTTGCGCGTCAAACCTTTAAATATACTTCTGAAGGTTCAGTAGGATTAATGACTGATAATTATAAAGCTTTATATTTACAAGCCAGTGGCTCAATATATACCAATGATGATCGATATAAGCCTTTAGATTTTTCATACAGTTATTTAAGAGCAATGTTTGAAGATATCATGGCATTTGATGCATTTTATATTGCTCGTGCCCAAGGTACAGCAATATTAACTGAAGAAGCAGTTTTACAAAATGCAGAGAACGACTTAGATCAAGCCTTTAACGCTTTTTACAGTTTATAATACAAAGATAATGAGTTTGGGAGATAAATATCTTATTTTCCGGTTTTGAAAATGCATGATTAACTGGGCTTCGTCTTTTACTCACACCGTTTCCCTAGGCGGCCCCCTTTACAAAATCTACAGTTCTCAGAAGACATATTAAAAGAGACTTCCTAGAAAAAGGAAGTCTCTTAATTGTTTCAAAATCAAAGCTTGTTTTAATAACGAACAAATCTAACACAAAATTTAAGTTCACACTTTATTAAAATATTATTTTTTTCTTTTTTTCTTTATATCTCTTTTTTCTTTTAATTTCGCTAAATATTTCGAAGACTCATCTGTAAAAGTAGATACAATTGCAACGATTATATCTATTATTTTAATTAAAATTTCCATCGATTAGTACCTCCTTTAAAATTTTATATGCTATCTCCTTTTATAGGTGATCTTCCGTTAGAAAATTTAATTTTTAAAGAAACACATTCGTCTATTTTAGATGAGTTCATAACTTGAAATTGTAAATGTGGTTCGGAAGAGTTCCCAGAATTTCCACATTTACCAATCAAATCTCCTTGGCGTATTTTTTCACCGATTGCAACGTTTAACAAACTACGCATTTTCAGACAAAGTTCGCTTACTTTCGTTATTCTGGGTATGATTACTTTGAATTTTTTTCTCTAACTGATTGGCTTCTTCCGTCGCTAATTTAGAATAATATTTATTCGAAAAGAACATTTGAACTATTAAAAATGCAGCGTTAATTGTCCAATACAATCCCAAAGCTGAAGCTGATGTTATTGAAATGTATATGATAAATATTGGAGAAATAATAGTCATCAGATAACCCATAGAACGTTGTTCTTTAGGCATATTTTCTAAGTTTATTAACGGTTGTATGATATATAAAATACCAGCGATTACAGTAACCCAAATATTGGGTTGCGTTAAATTAAACCAAAGAAAATGGGCATGGTCTGTTAACCCCCCACTAGAAGGCCATTTCAGTGAAACGTATAGCCCATATAAGACTGGCATTTGTACAAGAAGTGGCAAACACCCTAGCATCGTCTTCATAGGATTCATACCGTATGCTTTATATTTCTCCATCATTTCTTGGTTCGCAGCCATTTTCTCTTCTTGCGTATTTGAATTTTTAATTTTGTCTTGTATTTTTGTAATTTCTGGCTTAACGATGCTCATCTTTTTACGCATAAAGTGTCCATTTTTAGATTGAGATAACATGAACGGTAACATGATAATCCTAACGATCAATACGATTGCAATGATTGCTAAGCCGTAGTTATTATCAAATATCGACCCTAACCAATGTAAGAGATAATCCATTGGTGCTGCAAAAGTATTATAGAAAAAACCACTTTTATTTTGGGGGGTTGAATAATCACAGCCAGATAAAAATGCAACAGTTATTATAATGAGAAAACTATACTTTCTAAACAACTATTTTCTCTCCTTTTTTAAATAGATCTGTTTAATTTTAGTTTTAATATTTTCAAAACCTTCAATATTATTAAAAGATTTATGATTTAAAACGCTTGAATAAAGCATTTCTAATAGATTTTCATAATTAAGTGGCAATCTTTGACCAAATGGGAGTTGTTTAAACCATTCGTCTATATCATTAAAGAATTCATCAGTATGATAACTAAAATCGCTTATTAAATAATCAAATGACTGACAAAATTTTTCTAGATTTTCTATAGCTTTTAATGGGTATTTATCAGCATGATACTGAGCAAACTGATAATAAATAGTAATTGTTAAATATGGATATAAATAATCAATATTAAAAGCCTTGTTCAAGTGAAAAATTCTATGTTCTAGATTATCTATTGATAAAGTATGTAAATCATAAGTTAGACTGAGCGTGAAATTTTGTAAATATATTATCAAAGATTGATACATATCTGTCTGAATGACACTATTAGCCTTCCTTTTTTCGCCACTTAAAATATATGCTTGAGCTAACATAAAGCTTTGACCTAATTTCATATCGTAATCTGGAACATTATTAATAATATCAATGTATTTACCCTCATATATTTGAAAGGCTAATTTATAGCCTTTAGCATGCTTTTTTATCTCGTCTATATCACAATTATCTTCGATAAGATGAATCATTTTATAAGCTAGTTCTATTGTTTCATTATATTGCTCCTCATTTTGACAATAGGATATATGATTCATTAAAAGTCCTAAGAGTGAACTAAGTAATGAAAATTCGTTACAGTTACTAACATAATAATCTCTCACAGTCGATAAATATTCATCATAATTTCTACGGTTAAGCATTTTAGATAATGATATAGATATTTTTGTAATTTCTTCATCTGTCATAGTCACACTGTAATTTAGCAAGTCATCTACTGAAATATTAAATACTTTTGCTAATTTAGGAAGCATTGTAATATCAGGATAAAGGGATGTATTTTCCCATTTTGAAATAGTTGCTTTCGTTGTATTAAGGTATTCAGCTAATGATTCTTGGGTCATTCCACATCTTAATCGTTCTTTTTTTATTGTCTTTGCTATTTGGATCATTAATAACACCTCTTGTATTTAATGATACTAGAAAATTCATAGAAGGTATATTTCCTATGTGACAACTTAAATAAACAAAGTTTCCTAATAAGAAACCATAATAAAAACCACTTCCTTTAAAAGAAGTGGCTTAAACGTTTCAAAATCAAAACGTGTCTTAATAACAATCATTTTTAACCACCTAATCATACATACAGAAATACTGTTTTACTAGCCTCGATAATTGTTCGATTAGGGTAGGCTTTAAACATACACAAACACACTTTCTCAATTGATTAAGAAAGTGTGTTTTATAAACGAATGTTTAAGATAGATAATGGTCAATGTGAGTACATATATATTTTTTTATTTATGACAAATAACTTTTAATTTAGAAATTAATTCTTTACACGTTCTGTAATATCTTCAATCAATTTTTTGCTTGTTTCTCTTAATAATTCAATGAAAACATCATATGCTTCATACATTTCTTCTATTTTACTTTGTGATTCAATCGGGAGTTTTGAGTCAGCAAGGATTATACTATAAACATCTCCTATATCTGTGATTCTCATACTTTGATTTATAGCATTATTTAAGTTGTTTATTTTATCTGTGATTTTTTCTAGTGAGCGTAAATTTAAATTCACATGATTATTGTTTAAAATTTCTTTCATTGTTTCTAGATAATCATTTAATTCTTTTTCTATATCATTATAGTAAAAATATTCAGCTCTTTCTCCTAATATAAACGCGTGTTTATTCTTCGAATTAATTGTTAATGAAAAGGGAGATAAAATTTCGTAATTCTCCCTATCTTCAAATTCTTTTAATTTCTCAAGTTCTATTACAAAATTCCCGATGTTTTTTCGTTGCTTCTGTGTAACAAGATCAATCATCTTTAAAGTTTTATCATTCTTCTTTATCTCATCTGAATACATCTTCTTATTCGTATTCGTGATATTCCAAAAGGTAAATATAAAAGCTGCTAGTGTGACCAGTGCTGATAGCAATTCAACGCCGTGATCATACCAAAAACTATGTTTAGCAATTTGTAATCCAATAACCATTTAAACTATCCTCTCCATACTATTTTAATGTATTAATAATAACACCAAAAAGCATAAACATATTAAAATAAAAATGGATAGCGAATACAGTAATGTTTCTGATATGCGGTTGTATATTTTATGTAAACCTTAAACATACACAAACACACTTTCTCAATTAATTAAGAAAGTGTGTTTTATAAACTATTGTTTAAATTTTCACTATAGATTATTATATTTCAGTCATTAACCTAAACGTCTGATATACTATCTCTTTCATCTATAAAATCCTAAAAACCAAAATTATATAAAAGTTAAATTTAAACTCCACCTTTCGGGTTGCCTTGAGCCATACATTTACCAGCAGTCCATGCTAAATTACCTGCAATTCCAGCTGCTCCTCCTTTAACACCGAGTTTAATGAGGCTTCCAGATGCTGCAGCATAATTCCCCGCATTTAAGGCTTGGATTACTTCTCCAGCTGCAGTGGCACCTATAGCATCTAACCAATTCACTGAATTCACTATGCATTCAGTATTATTACTTGCATTTTTGCATGCTTCAGCAGATGGACATGCTTCATTAGTTACTTCTGAGTCCTGATCCTCTTCAATTTTTTCTAGTTGTTTCTGTTTTTCTTTAGGAAATTTTGATTTAATAATATCATAATTATAATCAACTATTTCTCCTTCGTCATTATGTATCTCAGCATCCTTAAAATAATATTCAAGTTCTTCAGTCAATTCATCAACTTGTTGTTTTTCTTCCTGCTTTTGTTCTTGAGCAGAGGTTACCGGTGAAATAATGATACTTAATACAAAAATGATAGATACAAAACTAAAGATAATTCTACTATTGGGTTTCATTTATTATTTTCCTCCTTTATACTACAAATTATCACAATATATTTTGAAAGGAAAGTTTAGATTTGAAAAAAGTTTATAAAAAAACATTTATATTTATAATATATTATATAATAGCTGCTTTTGTTTTTAATGCTATTATTTATTTGTTTAATGGAGAGTTTGATTTAATGAAATCTTTAATTTTACCTCTTATAGTAGTCATCATATCTTTTCTTTTTATAAATAAAGAAAAAAAATATAAATAATAAAAAGAAAGAGAAAATTATAAAAGAATATATAAAAAAGACTCCTTGTTCAATAAGGAGTCTTTTTAATCGTTTCAAAATCAAATACTGTTTAAATAAAGAACCAATTTAAGACCTATAAATATAATTTTACCAATGCCTAATTTGGTATTTCGTTTTCTCGTGTCTACTAATAAGCTTAAAAAACTATAATTCGTTTTCTATTTTGACAATGTTTGTTACTTTTTTATAATTCATAACGAAAAATACAATGCTAGTTAATGAATAATCGATAAAATGCCAAATAGTTCTATACTGTTGATAATTTTGTCTAACAGTATTCTTCTGATAAGTAGCGCTAAAAGTCACCTATTTTTATAGATCTACTAGTGAGTAGCATTTGAGAATTTCCACTGCTCTGTTTATCAATAGTATATTATAACTTTTATTCATAAATTATTTTAGTACTTCCTTTATTTCTTTCCATGCTCTTTTTCTATGAGATTCCATTAATTGTCTTGCCGCTTTTCCATCACCAATTTTCATACAAGTTAACATTGCTTCATGCTCTTCAATTGAAAATTCAGGTATCGGCCTTGCATTAATAGTGTATAAACGAACTCTAAAAAGTTGATCAGCATGTATATTTCTCATATTAATCAGTTTAGAATTATCAGCTAATTGAGTAATCTTTTCATGAAACTCATCATCTTTTTTTGACCATTGGTATAAATCATCCTGTGCTAAATACTTCTTTTGGTCTATAATTATTTTATTTAAATCTTGTAATGCTTGGTCTGTAATTTTTTCTGTAGCAATTTCTATAGCTAAACCATCTAAGCTTTCTGTAACTTCGTATATTTCTTTAATATCTTTTTCTACAATGGGATTTACTATAAATCCCTTTCTTGGTATTAATGTAATAATATCAGCAGATTGTAGTCTGATTAATGCCTCACGCACAGGAGTACGGCTCATCTCTAATACATCAGCAATTTCTCGTTCTAAAAATGTTTTTCCTGGTTTAAGAATTAAGTTTTTAATAGCAATACGGATGATATGGTAAGCTTTTTCTGGTAATCGTAAATCTCCAATTTGGCTTGATATATCTCCAATATTTGAACTTAATAATTTTAAAGAATTATCATTATTTGGCATATTCATTATATTTCCTCCAACAAAAAACACGATTTACTATAAGTATAGCAAATCGCGCCGATACATATTAACTGTTCTTAAGCATTTACTTTAATATTTGCTAATTCATTTATAATTGCGTCTGTCATTTCGCTTGTTTGAGTATTCCCCCCAATGTCAGCAGTTAAATAACCTTTGGAAGTCGCATTTTTAATAGCTTGATTAACTAATTGCGCTTCTTCTTTCAAACCTAATTCTTCTAACATTAATGCTGCACTTCCTATAGCTCCTATTGGGTTAGCTATGCCTTTTCCCGCAATATCAGGAGCTGAACCATGGACTGATTCAAACATACTTGGGTAACGCTGATCTGGGTTCAAATTGGCACTTGCAGCTATACCTAAACTACCAGCTAACGCGCTTCCTAAATCAGACAAAATATCTGCTAGTAAATTTGAAGCAACAACGACTTCTAACTCTTCAGGATGTAGTACAAATTGGGCAGCCATAGCATCAATTAACCATTTATCGGTTTCTACATCTGGATATTCTTTACTTACTCGTTCAAACACTTCATCCCAAAGCACCATGCCATATTGTTGTGCATTACTTTTAGTTACGCTTGTTACTTTTTTACGCTTTCTTTGACGTGCAGTTTCAAAAGCGTAGCGAATCACTCGTTCGCAACCTTTTTCAGAAAATAAGGAAGATTGAACTGCTACTTCGTTACCTGGGCCGCGGCCAGTAAAGTTTCTTCCCCCAATTCCTGAATACTCTCCTTCTGAGTTTTCCCGTATTAGTACCCAATTTAAGTCTTTTATATTGGGATGATTTAATTTACTTTCAACATTAGGTAAAAATTCAACAGGTCTAATATTTGCCCATTGATCAAAACCTTGGCAAATAGCTATGCGTAACCCCCACAGGCTAATATGATCTGGTACGCCTGGAAAGCCAACTGCTCCAAAATAAATAGCATCGTGATCTTTAATTTGTTCTAACCCGTCTTTTGCCATCATTTCTCCATGTTCTAAATAGTATTCACACCCCCATGGGAAATAATCAGTTTCAAAATCAAATCTATCGTTTGAATGATCGGCTAAATATCTTAAAACTTTTAAACCTGAATCTACCACTTCAATACCAATCCCATCTCCAGGTATTACTGCTAATTTATATGTTTTTTTCTCTGTCATATTAAATCGCTCCTTTTTTATTTATTACTTACATTTTAATAACGTATACATAAAAGTCAAGAAAAAATGTAAAAATACTTAAATAAACCTATATTATTTTATTTATTGACTTTTATGTATACATTAATGTAACATGATGAAAAATGTAAACGCTAACATTTTTATCGCTAAGGGGGGATAAGAAATGGACGAATCCATTATTACGCTATTATTTTTAATATTTGCAATTGTGATGTTCACCTTAGAAATTATACCTTTATCTATTTCAGCGATGATCGTCGCCGTGGGTTTATCTTTGACGGGTGTGCTAAATGCAAAAGAAGCTTTTGCAGGTTTTGTTGATCCTAACGTTTTATTATTTATGGCAATGTTTATAGTAGGATGTGCATTTTTTGAAACAGGTATGGCTCAAAAAATTGGAGAAGGGATTACCCATTTTGCTAAAACACCCAAAAAATTATTAGTGGTAGTCATGGGCATTACTGGTGTAATGTCAGGGTTTTTATCTAATACGGGGACTGCAGCTGTTATTATTCCAGTTGTCATAGGTATTGCTGCAAGATCGTCCCTTTCAAGAACCTCATTGTTAATACCCGTAGCATTAGCGGCAGCAATGGGAGGGAATTTAACTCTAATTGGTGCCCCAGGTAATATGATTGCACAATCTACATTAAATATTACTAATCAAAGTTTTGGTTTTTTTGAATATGCATTAATTGGTCTGCCTATTCTTATAATTGGGACATTATATTTTGGATTGGTCGGTCATAAACTATTACCAAAAAATAACGGTGTAAAGGAAAATACAAATTCAGTGTTTGATAAACAAGTGGATGGAAATTCTGTCCCTAAATGGAAAAAAGTTATGGCACTGTTGGTTCTATTTTTCACAATATTAGCTATGATTTTCGAAGATATTATTCATGTTCCATTATTTATTTCGGCGTGGGCTGGTGCTCTAATACTTGTTGCCACAAGAGTTATTACAGAAAAAACTGCGATGAAATCTATAGATATGAATACGATTCTTTTGTTTGTAGGTTCTTTATCATTAGCAAATGCTATACAAAAATCTGGCGCTGGAGATTTAATAGCTAAAACGATTATCAATATATTGGGTACGAATCCATCTCCATATATTTTGTTATTAGTTATATTAGTCATTTCTTCCATTATGACTAACTTTATTAGTAACACTGCAGCTACAGCGTTATTAGCTCCTATAAGTTTATCCATTGCTAACAGTATAGGGGCAGATCCAAGGGCTGTCATTATGGCGACAGTGATTGGCGCGTCAATGGCTTTTGCAACACCCATTGGTATGCCAGCCAATACAATGGTTTATGGATTATCTAATATTACGTTTATGCAATATGTCAAAGTAGGTTTACCGTTAATCGTTATTTCAATAATTGTTTGTATGGTATTATTACCGCTACTTTTCCCATTTTATCCATAAGGAGGATATATATTTATGAATATATTAATTGCACCAGATTCTTTTAAAGAAAGTTTGTCAGCAATGGAGGTTTCTATTGCTATTGAAAAAGGTATTAAAACAGTTAACCCTTCAATTGACACTTTGAACATCCCATTAGCAGATGGTGGCGAAGGAACAATGGAAGCTATTATAGATGCAACGCAAGGGCATACATTTACCGTAAATACTGTAGATGCATTAGGTAGAAAAACTCTGGCTAAATATGGAATCACTGGAGACAATAAAACAGCTATTATAGAATTAGCTTCTGCTTCAGGTATTGATAAGATTAAAAAGCAAGAACTTGATCCTTCTAATGCATCGACATACGGTACTGGTATCCTAATTAAATATGCAATACAAAAAGGTATAAGAGAATTCATTATTTGTTTAGGAGGAAGTGCTACAAATGATGGAGGGACAGGTTTATTAAAAGCATTAGGCTTTAAATTTAAAGATAAGCAAGGAAATTTAATTAATGAAGGTGGGTTATCCTTAAAGGACCTATATGAAATTGATGATTCGGAAACGCTCGAAGAATTGAAAGATTGCCAATTCAATATTGCTTGTGATGTAACAAGCCCCTTTGTTGGTAGTAAAGGGGCCAGTACTATTTTTGGTCCACAAAAAGGTGCTTCGCCGTATTTAGTTCAAGAATTAGATCATGCTTTAAACCATTTTGCTAATATAATACAAAAAAAATACCATGTTAGAGTTCATGATATAGAAGGAGCAGGTGCAGCTGGTGGAACTTCGGGAGGTCTTTATGGTTGTTTGAACGCACAAATATACTCAGGTTTTGATTTAATAGCTTCAACGCTAAATTTAAACAAAATATTGTCTGATAATAATATTGGTTTAATTATAACGGGGGAAGGTCAATTAGATTCTCAAACCGAGAATGGTAAAGTGATATCAGGTATTTCACATTTAGGTGACAGTTATCATATACCTACAATTGCTTTAGTTGGCGGTATCCAAAACATTTCAGAAACATTATATAAAAGAGGGCTAATTGCAGTTTTCAGTATAGTTAACCAACCGATGTCCTTATCAAAGTCAATGGATTTTGCCGCAGATTTAATTACGAAACAAACTGAACAAGTTATGCGTTTATATTTATCCAAACTATAAAAATGTAACTTTATATTTATTATAAAGCTGCTCTACTTGTACAAAAACTAGTGTTACAAAATTTAAGCAAGTTTTAATAAGCACCTTGAAAAGTATTGTTTTCAAGGTGCTCTTTATTAATAGATTAAAAGATTATTAGATAGCTAAAATGTATAATTTAATTAAAAAGTTTTTGCTTGTTCATTCTATTTTTTCTATCTATGATGCTTTAAACTCACTCATATTCACAGCCTATTTCGCTTAATACTTTGTTGACCCAAGGTCGTTCATAGATGCCATCTTCTTTTATTTTTTTCATTAATAAATGCTCTTTTTTTGTAACACCTTTCGCTAATTTCGCAATTTTTTCAGCATTCTCAGGTTGTATAATAACTAAACCGTCTTGGTCACCTACAACTATATCTCCAGGTGATACTACCTTTCCTCCTATTGATATAGGTGTATTAATTTCACCTGGTCCGTTTTTAAATGGACCATTTGGTGTAATGCCTTTTGTATATATAGGAAATACTTTATCTTTTAAAGCATCAGCGTCTCTTATACTTCCATTAACCACTATTCCGCCAATCCCCCTAGATTCACAATATGAAACCATAAGTTCTCCTAATATAGCCCTTTCTGTATGTCCTCCAGCATCTATCATGATTATATCGCCAGGGTTTATCCATAGCTTTATGAAACATCAAATTATCTCCTTCAGGGACTTTAACTGTAAAAGCAGTGCCTAATAAAAAGTTAGTATTCAGAGGGCGTATTTTTTGGCTAATAGCACCTGTACGATTCATACAATCATCAATATTAGCTACTGGTATATTTTCAAATAATTTTATTAGTTCAATATCAGGTCTACCGAAATCTTGAACAATTCTACATCCTATATTCATTATGGTTACCCTCCTATTTAAATCTAATTTTATTTTGTAATTTAACAACCTCTTTATTTGCCACAAAATTTTTATTTAATGATTTAGTTACTAATTTCAATGCCCAATCTAATTGTTTTCTTTTAGATGGTTTATTGTTAACTATAATATTACAACTACGAGCAATAAATCTATTAATGATGTTTAACGTGGAAAAGTATTAAATGTACGAATGTGTAAACTTACTTTAAATTACGAAAGTAAGATGTTTTCTCTGTTTAAAATCTACTATACAAATTCAATATTATATTTCTAATGACTTAGCTTATCTTGATATTACCATCATGTTATAACTATATAATCATATTAAAATATTGAAATATATAGTCTATAAAAAATTGTCCAATGAAATAGACATTTCTTAGTAAAACGTTTACAAAAAGAAATACTATAATGAACTTACAGGGGAGGAGATAAGTTTTGAATAAGGAGGATAAAAAAAGAGTAATCATAAACCATTTAATTAATAACTCGGGTTACATCAAAGCTAACGAACTTTCAGAATTATTATCTGTCTCTTCAAAAAGTATTTATCGATTAATTAATGAGATTAACGACAATACAAAGATAAGATATATATTTTCTGAAAGAGGAAAAGGTTTTTATATCAATCCCGAACTTAGTAATTTAACGACATATGAAGCTATATTTTCACAGAATAAAGGTTTATCAATGTCTCCTATTGAGAGAAGAAATGAAATAGTAAAAGACTTGCTGATAAATTCCCCGTATTCAATAAGTGTAAATCACATTATTAATAAATTTTTTATTAGTGAAAGTATGTTAGGTGTTGATGAAAAGCATATTATAGAGAGTCTTCATGAATTTAATTTACAACTAATCCGCAAGGATCGCACTTTGGCAATAACAGGCGAAGAATCAAATATTAGAATGGCCCTAATGGAATACATGGATACGCTATATATAGATATAGAAAAAACAATAAACATACCTAAAAATAGAGAAGAAAAGGATATGGATTTTGTTAATAAACAAATAAATATTATAGAAAAAACACTTAATGTTAATATTCCATACCCCTATAATGTTAATATTATTTCTCATTTATATATACTAATCTTACGTTTTAGAAAGCATGGTAAACATGTCGAAAAAGAGCATAAATTATTTGATTATAGCGATCCTCAAATAGAACAAAGCTATTATAGAGTTTGTGATATTATAATTAAAAATTTTGAGACGTATTTATCTTCAAGTTTGCCAAACATTGAAAAAAATTATCTATATAGATATTTAACTTCATATCGAATTGAGCATGTTAACAAATTAGATGAAAGACCAGAAATTAATTTTTCAAATGATATTGTAAAGTTATCAAACAAACTAATAGAAACGATGGAATCGAATTTGAACTATGACTTTTCTAACAATCAATTTCGAATAGATTTAATGAAACATATTAAACCTATGAGTAACCGTTTGAAAAATAATATTATCGTTAAGAATAAGTTGTTAGATCAAATAAAATTTGAATATCCAGAAATACACTCTCAAACGTCTATTGCTACTAAAACTATAATCCCTTCAATATCAGAAGATGAAATAGGTTTTTTAACACTTTATTTTGCACGGGAAATTGAGAGGAATCCTAGGAAAATTAAAACGCTAATAACTTGTACCACTGGTATAGGAACCTCAGAATTGTTACGCGTTAAAATTGAAAAAAATATACCCGAAATCGAAGTTGTAGATGTAATATCTTCAGATGTTATTGAAAGTAAGGTTATAAATGATATTGATTTAATTGTTTCTACTATCGCTTTACCAAATTTTAATATGAAACCAGTTATTGTTATAAGTGCAATGTTTAATAAAAATGATCAAGAAAAATTAAAAAATTTTATACAAAGATAGGCGTTAAATATGAATGAACTAATATTTGAAATGATAACAAATCAAAATAATAAAAAAACTATATTAAAAGATATAGAAAATCAATTAATTAAAGAACAAATTATCACTAAAGAGAATACTATATTGAGAGATATCGTTTTTAGAGAATTAAAAGGGAGTTTAGAAATTTTTCCTAAAGTCTTATTACCACATATTAAGGAAACATATGTTAAACAGACACGTATCATATTAGTGAAAAATAATGCGTCTTCTATGGAATGGGAAAACAAATTCTTGGACTTAATTATTTTAATATTGTTACCTGAGACGCCTAAGCCTGATGATAAAAAAGCAATTAGAACATTTATGAGAAATTTAGCAGATGAGAAATATATTAAAAAACTAATACAGAAGGAGTAATATAATCATGAAAATTGTAAGCGTTTGCGCATGTACAGTAGGTATTGCACACACATATATTGCAGCAGAAAAATTAGAACAGGCAGCAAAAAAACATGGTCATACAATACAAATTGAAACTCAAGGAACAATTGGTGCTGAAAATGAATTAACAGACGAAGAAATAAATAGTGCAGATGTCGTATTACTCGCAATAGATGTAAAAATATCGAACAAAGAACGTTTTGAAGGAAAAACCACAATTGAAGTCCCAACCGATTTGGCTATAAAATCATCAAATAAATTGATGGAAAAAATTGAAGAAATAAATAAAAGTAAAAATTAATGAGGTGAAATTATGGAACTTTCCGATATTCTAGACGAAAATATTATATTTCCAAAAGCAAATTATACAAGTAAGGAAGAAGTATTAAATGGATTGGCTGATTTATTAAAAAAAGAAGGTTATATCAGAGATACACAAGAATTCTTACAAGCCGTATATAATCGGGAAAACGAAGGAGTTACCGGTATTGGTAATTTATTAGCTATTCCTCATGGAAAAAGTGAAAGTGTTGAAAGTCCAGGAGTTGCAATCACTACATTAAATAGCAAAGTAGACTGGGAATCATTAGATGATGAAGGAGCGCAAATTGTATTTTTAATTGCAATCGGTACAGAAAATTCAAAAGATCATCTAACACTATTATCTCAAATAGCTAGAAAATTAGGAAACGATGAAGTTAATACTAAGCTACTAAGCGCTCAAAATAAAAAAGAAATTGTACAAATACTTACATCTTAAAGGGGAGAGCGTTCATGAAATCTATTTTTGGTAATCTCAATCTAAAAACACATTTATTAACTGCTATTTCTTACCTTATCCCCGTAGTTTGTGGCGCTGGGTTTCTAATAGCAATTGGAATGGCATTTGGTGGAGATAGCTCAACTGATTTAACAAAAGCAGGATATTCATTTTGGGATGTTTTAGCAGTAATTGGAGGGCAAGGACTAAACCTATTACCTGTTATTATTGCAACTGGTATAGCTTATTCTATCGCTGATAAACCTGGTATAGCCCCTGGTGTAATTATAGGTTTAACATCTAACGCTGTTGGAGCAGATTTTATAGGTGGACTTATCGGCGGGTTCATAGCAGGGTACCTTGTGTTGCTTATTATTCAATTTGTCAAATTACCAAATTGGGCTAAAGGTCTTATGCCAATGTTAGTCATTCCATTTCTTGCTTCACTAATAGGTGGGCTTATCATGGTATATATTATTGGTGTGCCTATAGGTGCATTTACACATTGGTTAACAGAATATTTACAGTCGTTAAGTGGTACTTCTAAATTATTATATGGTCTATTAATTGGTGTTCTGGCCAGTATAGATTTTGGAGGGCCGATTAATAAAACTGTGTTTGCTTTTGTATTGACACTACAGGCGCAAGGTATTCACGAACCTATTACTGCGTTAATTGTTGTTAATACTGCTACACCATTAGGCTTTGCTTTAGCTTACTGGATGGCAAAATTATTTAAAAAACACATTTATAAACAAGCAGAAGTAGAAACACTAAAAACTGCATTTCCTATGGGACTCGTTGAAATTGTTGAAGGAGTCTTGCCATTGGCCTTAAATGATATTATACGCAGTGTTATTGCTACAGGGATAGGTGGTGCTGTAGGTGGTGCCCTTTCAATGGTATTAGGTGGAGATGCGCAAGTTCCATTTGGAGGCTTTCTCGTATTACCTACAATGTCTCAACCACTCACTTTTGTTATAGCTGTAGTAGCTAATGTGATTATTACTGCTATAGTTTTAACTATATTAAAACGACCAATTAATGAAACTGAAGAATTACAAAGTGAAACAGAAGAAGAAGATATCGATTTAAATGACATAAAAATTTCTTAAGGAGGAACAATTTTGAATACAGCAAAATTCTCCCCATCATTAATGACGATGGATCTAGACAAATTTAAAGAACAAATAACGTTTTTAAATAATCATGTAGACTCTTATCATATTGATATTATGGATGGACATTATGTACCTAACATTACTTTATCACCATGGTTTATAGAACAAGTTAAAAAAATTTCTAATGTGCCGATTTCAACACACTTAATGGTAACTAACCCATCTCAATGGGTAGATCAATTAATTGAAATTGGTAGTGAATATATTTGTGTACACGCAGAAGTAATGAATGGCATTGCTTATCGTTTGATTAATAAGGTTCATGATGCAGGTCTCAAATTTGGAGTGGTATTAAATCCAGAAACGAAAATAGACGTAATAACACCTTATATAAGTTTAGTAGATAAAATAACTATCATGACAGTAGACCCTGGATTTGCAGGAGAGAAATTTATTGATAGCACATTAGATAAAATAAGACACTTACGTGATTTAAGGTATACTAATAATTTTAATTACTTGATAGAAATGGATGGATCTTCTAATAAAAAAACATTTGATAAAATTCAAAAAGTGGCACCTGATATTTACATTTTAGGAAGGAGTGGTCTTTTTGGTTTGAATGAAAATATTGAAGAAGCATGGAATGAAATGTTAGAAGATTTTAATAACACAAAACAACAAACTTTATAAAACAATAATGTACAAATTAGATTACCTAGCATAGTTACCTCCTTATTTGAAATAAGGAGGTCTATTTAACTTTTATTACAGTTCATAATCAAAATTCGTCTTAATAACGAACATTTTGAGTACTAAAGCTAATAGAATTGATTATGTGTAATTAATTCAGTAAAAAGTATATACTAGCAATAAATTCTGAACGATATAGGGGTAGGTTAAAGTTGAAAAATACAAATAAGAAGGCGCTTCTAGAAGAACTAAATGAAGAAGATTTAAACATTTATTATTATTGGAAATATTTAGAACCCTTACAAAAAGCTAAGGAATGGAATGGGCCATATATCGAAGAAGAAAAAATTACGTTTACTGAATTCGAAAATAAATATAGAGAACATAAATATCTTTATAAAAACACGTTATCTACCTTAGCAATAAAGTATGAAAATGATTTCTTAGGTGTAGTCACATCATATTGGAAAGATAAGAAATCCAAATGGTTAGAATGTGGTATTGTCATATACAAAAATAATAATTGGGAACAGGGCTTAGGTTCTCAAGTATTCAAAGAATGGATTGATTATCTTTTTAAAGAAACAAATGCTAATAGAATAGGTATTTCAACATGGTCTGGTAATATTAGAATGATGAAAGTAGCAAGTAAATCTGGGATGATAGAAGAAGCTCGTATACGTAGAGGGAGAGTAGTTAAAGGTGATTTCTATGACGCCATACAAATGGGTATTCTAAGGGAAGAGTGGCAAAATTTTAATAGTATTTCTTCTAAATAACTAACATTCTAATTATATGTGTTAAAAAGACCCCTTATTCAATAAGGGGTCTTTTTATCATTTCAAAATCAAATTTCGTCTTAATAACGATGGTTATAAATAATGAAGTTGATATGATTTCTGAAGAATAATATTCTAAAAATTATAAGAATTTTAAGAAAGTCCTTTTTATTTCCAGATATTTCTGATAGCGTTGTATCTAAGTTGCAATGAAATTGTAATATAACTGCAACATAATAAAGAGGGATTTTATTTATCAATTTAGCAATATCTGGAAAAAGTAAAAGTTTAGTAGGGATTATTATTGCGGCTTTAATTGTATCATTATTAGGTATTTTTAATAATGCTAATGCTGCTGAAAGTAAAGATAAAGTGAAATTAAGTCAACCTAACGAAAGTACATTACATATTGAAGAACGTGATGGTGTCACAAGTACTCAAGATGATAAAGGTGTGGTAACTTTAAAGGATCAAAAAGGCAAAACTGAAAAGTTACCTACTGAAGCAAAAGATAAAGATGATAAAGACGTAGTATTAAAATATAAAGAAACAAAAGATGGTTATGACATACAAGTTTTAGATAAGTATCAAAAAGAAGGCTGGGCTAAATGTACTCTAGGAACTGCTGGCGGAACAGGAACTGGCGGTTTAGGTGGAGCAGGAGTCGGTTCAGCAGTACCTGGTATTGGTACAGTAGCTGGTGGAATAGTAGGTGGCGTTTCTGGAGCTGCTACTGGAGCTGCTGCTTCTTGCTTTTAAAAATTGATTAGGAGAATTGATATGGAAAATTCAATATTATGGTCAAGAAAATTCATACCAGTTTATTTTATTGTTGCCTTTTTAAGCTTTGCTTTATTTAAGTTTTATATACAAACAGATAATTATTCAGTATATATTCTTGTAATCTTAGTGCTTGGCTTAGGTATTGCATCTTGCATGTATAATTTAAAAAAAAATAAAAATCAACATTCTAAATAAATAGTCATAATTGGCACTTATATTAATTTATAAGTGCTTTTATATGTGAATCGGCTACACTTATTTTGTATAGAGTTAAATGCTAATGGGTTATAAAAAACCATTAATGATGTAAAATAGTTGCTCTATAACCAACTTTTTATATATTTTATTACTACCTTTAAAATCATTTACGATTTCTTGATTTTTTCGTCGTCATTAGTTAAAAAATCAGATGACTTAACCGAATATTTTGAGGTTTCTTTGATTGTTATAAAATCATATGAATTATTGATTAAAGATATTGTGTTGTTTCATATTTTGACGTCGCATATTAAGTGCGTGTATTTCTTCAAGTTGAGCTTTAATCGATTGCATTAAATAGCCTTGCATTGCTTCAAAGGTTTCATTTTTCTGTAGCAGCATCGCTTTAAAACGTTTCAACACACTTACAATTTCAAACTCAACATCTTCTAAACGGTAATAGGTATCATGTGCATTATTAAATGATTTTTTCCCTTTGAGTAATACACTTTTAATAATACGAATTTCTCTAATTTCAAATTTACTTAAATGATCTTGAAATTGTTGTGGCAATTCTTCGAGTACTTGGAACTTAAGTGCATCATTATTAAACTCGGTTTGTTGGTGATTTGTATGATCCGAATGATTAGGGTTTGTTGAATTGTTATAAATATCCTTCAAATCATTCGTATCATTATTCGCAGTATCAATATAATCAGTATTATTTAAATTAGTATCATTGTTTTAGTAACATTTTTAATTCTTATACCTCAACCAAAACTCGAAAATTCAATCGCTTATAACAACAAAAATTTTAAAACTTTAGTTCAAGAAGAAAAAGTGAAATTCAACCCTTTTTTTGAAGAAATAAAGTCTAATGGCCTTAATTATGAAGTTAATACGAAAAAATATGAATTAGTTATCGTAAACAATAGAAAACTAAAATTGCAAAGAAAAGATATATTTGGAGATGCTAAACATAAAGTAACAAAAAATATTGAGATCCCAATAATGGCTGTTAATTGATAAATCTTTAAGTTGTATTTTCACAAAGAAAGAAGGCAAATTATGAAAAAATTATATTAGCAATTAGTATAGTAGGCGTATTAATAATTAATATGGTAGGTTAAAAAAATACCTAGCGAGAAAAAATGTAATGTCAAATGCTGAGTTATAAAATAAGTGGTTCTGTTGCAAAGTTGAATTTATAATATAATTTTAACAAAAAGGAGTCTTCTGTATGAACTATTTCAGATATAAACAATTTAACAAGGATGTTATCACTGTAGCCGTTGGCTACTATCTAAGATATGCATTGAGTTATCGTGATATATCTGAAATATTAAGGGAACGTGGTGTAAACGTTCATCATTCAACGGTCTACCGTTGGGTTCAAGAATATGCCCCAATTTTATATCAAATTTGGAAGAAAAAGCATAAAAAAGCTTATTACAAATGGCGTATTGATGAGACGTACATCAAAATAAAAGGAAAATGGAGTTATTTATATCGTGCCATTGATGCAGAGGGACATACATTAGATATTTGGTTGCGTAAGCAACGAGATAATCATTCAGCATATGCGTTTATCAAACGTCTCATTAAACAATTTGGTAAACCTCAAAAGGTAATTACAGATCAGGCACCTTCAACGAAGGTAGCAATGGCTAAAGTAATTAAAGCTTTTAAACTTAAACCTGACTGTCATTGTACATCGAAATATCTGAATAACCTCATTGAGCAAGATCACCGTCATATTAAAGTAAGAAAGACAAGGTATCAAAGTATCAATACAGCAAAGAATACTTTAAAAGGTATTGAATGTATTTACGCTCTATATAAAAAGAACCGCAGGTCTCTTCAGATCTACGGATTTTCGCCATGCCACGAAATTAGCATCATGCTAGCAAGTTAAGCGAACACTGACATGATAAATTAGTGGTTAGCTATATTTTTTTACTTTGCAACAGAACCTATAATAGTATAATGTAAATTACTTTCATACATTATATCCGAAGTCTTACAATTAGTTATCATTTGCAGATTAGCTTCATTTATATCAATATAAAAATAAGTTCTTAAGAAAAATATAATAAAAATAAGGAGCCAATAAAATGACTCAACATAGTGAAATTATTAAATGTGCAGAAAAACATCAATTACACATCCAACCTCGAACAATTTCATTGAATAAATCGGGCCTTGATTTCCAAGTTGCATTTGGAAAAGATGAACATGGTATACAATGGGTTTTAAGACTACCAAGAAGACCTGATGTTTATAAACGAACAAAAGCCGAAAAACAAATGGTAGACTTTTTACAAAATAATGTTTTATTTGAAATACCGAAGTGGAAAGTACATGCAAAAGACCTTATTGCTTACCCAAAACTTACAGGCAAACCTGCAGCCACAATAGACCCAGAAATACAAAATTATGTCTGGGAAATTGAACACAAACCAGTATCAGAAAACTTTATTAATACATTAGCCGAAACGCTCGTAGATTTACACAATATACCAGAAGAAAACATTACCTCAGAGCATATAAAAATTAAAACTATACAAGAAATAAAAATTGACTTTCAAAGAAGAATGAATAAAGTTAAAGAAACTTATGGCGTAGCATATGAATTATGGAACAGATGGAAACAATGGTTAGAAAACGACGAACTATGGCCTCGTCATGCGACCATGATACATGGAGATTTACATCCAGGACATATAATGGTAGATAACCAAGAAAACGTCACAGGTCTCATAGACTGGACTGAAGCAACCCACTCCGATCCATCCATGGACTTTATGGGGCACTACCGTGTATTCGACGACGAAGGGTTAGAGCAACTCATAACAGCGTATGGTAAAGCTGGAGGTGAAACATGGCCACGAATGAAAGAGCATATAATAGAACTTAATGCAGTATTTCCAATGTTTATTGCTGAATTTGCTATGAAATCAGGAGAGTCAGCATTTGAGAAAATGGCATTGAAAGAGTTAGGCATGGAAGAATAGGAATTTTGAAATAAAATATCTACTTGGGAGGGAGCATATCATCCTATAGCATAAAATTTTTTCGATATTTTGTCGTTGTATTTTTTTATAAACACTATTCCTCTTGTATCATAATTAGCCTTTTAGATTATATATAAAAATTGACAACAAACTAGCCATTTCCTAATATGTGAAGTATCCAAAACTGATTTTATAAGCTGTATCAAATTTGTTAAAATAGCGTAATAGACGATTATAAGAAGTTCTATTCATAAAAAAAGCACGACAAGTTTATAAACTTGTCGTGCTGTTTTATTACAGTTAGTTTCCCAATAAACAACGCCAAAATCTTTTTAGGTTTTTCTTCTTTCTCTTTAACTATATCTCTTTAATTTAATACCCAAACATACACCTAGGAACCCAAAGAAGTGGCAATGTACCAATGGTTACCAGATTCATCTTTCACGCCTCCACTTCGTTCTCCATAAGGCATATCTTGTGGTTCATACAAAGAAGTAGCACCAGCTTCAAGAGCACGTTTATAGCAACTATCAGTATCTTCGACGAATACATGAAGCGCACTTTGCATAGAAGGAAATCTTTCTCTTGCCTCAGATAATTCTATTATTGAGTCACCAACGCAAATCTCGACATGTTGAATCACTCCGTCTGAACTTGTAAAACGTTCAGTCTCCTCTTTAGCCTCAAAAGTGTGCTTAAGAAAATCAATGAACTTGTCAGCTTCTTCGACTATCAAATAAGGTGTCACAGTGCGATGTCCATCAGGTATTCGTTTAGTACTCATAATTTCATTCCTCCCTTTATTAATGAAACATAATTCACTTCTATTACTTTTATCTTTATATAAAATAGATATTTATATTTAAATCTTATTGTAAACGTTAACATAACTCATAACAAGTTATTTTCTAAATGCATGCAAAAATTAAGCGTAAATTATTGAATGTATTATAGTATAATTAATATGATTGAAAATATAAAGTTTTATTATAAATTCAAGTTTTATAAGTTTTTATTGGGATTATGTTTTTTGATAGAATTAATAAAGAGAATCCATTAACGCCACCAAATGGAGCTAATGCTCTTTATTAACAGTATAGCCCTAACATTTTTATTATACATTTAACAAAGCCACTTACAGTACTGAACTGACCCCAAATAGTGGGAATAAAATAAAGTTTTGTCTTAATAACAATAGGTTATAATATATTGGTTTCCTCAATTATTTTTCTTAATTCTTCAATAGATTGCTTCGTTTTATATTCATCCATTGAAAGAGAAGACACAATATTATCGATTCGATTTTTATAATTTTTAGGTTTTATTGGGAATTCATTGATCATAGCTACAGATTTCTTTTCATTAATACAATAAATTTCATTTTTCGCAAAAATAACTTGATTTAAGCAAGAAATGCATCGAAATAAATGCCCCATTATATACGAAATATCATTCTTATTAATGTTGTCTTCGATAAACATAAAGGAAAATGAAGCTTCAAAAGCAAAGAATTGAGTTATTGATTGTTTAACTTTAGGAGGGTACGGAAAAGTCTTATTTTTAAGCTCGCTTAATTTATTTTGTGGATCAGCTAAAATTTTACAAATATTTAACTCACCCATATACATAACGTTCAAAAAACCATGAGGATGACCGGTTTGATAATGAATAGTTACTTTACCTAACAAACAATCTTTTATTACTTCATTCACTTTTTTAATATCACGGAAAATTAAGTCTACATGATAACCATCCACAAGCAGCCATCCACCGCCGTTGATCCATTCTCCCCAATCTCCTAAGGATGTAATTAAGTCATCTTTTTTCTCATCGTTAATTTTTAATGCTGCTTTTTCAATATTGTCTGTATTAAATCCTTGTGTTTCATCATAATAGATGCCTATATCTATATCAGAATCCGGTCTATGATTACCTTTTGCTCGAGAACCACCTAACACAACTCCTACAACTCCGGGCAATCCACTTATTTCTTCTACTATTTTTTGAATTGTATGATCTACAGCATTCATTTATCTCGCTCCTTTATTATTTTGAATTCTATATTCTACTATATTAACAAAATTTATAAAAAGGGATTTCTTTTTCAATAAGGAACGTATTAAAAGGCTAACACAATAACCCTTTTGAATCGGAGTCTCTTAATTATAAATAAGTCATTTCCTTCAAATAAAATAATTAGAAGTAATAGTATTAGATTGGAAAAATTCTGAGATATTACCACTAAATATAATTTCCCCTCCTTTATTCCCCCCATTAGGGCCTAGTTCAATGACGTAATCCGCTTGTTTTATAACATCCGTATTATGTTCAATAAAGAAGAATGTGTTCCCATCTTCTACAAGCTGTTGAATTAACACCATAAAGTGGTATATATCAATCTTATGCATACCTATTGTTGGCTCATCTAAAATAAATACATATTTATTGCTCTTTTGTTTTGAAATTACACTTGCAAGACTTAATCTTTGCATTTCACCACCTGATAAAGTATCTGTTGCTTGACCTAGTGAAATATAGTTTAAGTTAGTCTTTTTTAACAGCGTTAAGGGCGTACTATCTAAATTATGATTTTTAAAAAATTGTATCGCTCCGTTGATTGATAAATTTAATATATCTGATATAGATTGATTGTTAATTTTCACATTCAATACTTCTTCTTTATATCGCTTACCCAAACAACTTTGGCAAGTTAGTGTTGTGTTCTCAAAAAATAAATTATTGCTTTCAATAACACCTAAACCTAGGCACTCAGAACATCTTCCGTGACCAGAATTAAAAGAAAAATCAGTAGCTGAAAATGGTAATTTTAATTCTTTTGCTTTTTTACCAAACAACACTCTAATTTCTTTGAATATATCTAAATAAGTAGCTATAACTGATCTCTTATTTCTTGTAGGTCTTTTTTGATTAATCACAATGATATCTTTAAAATTATTTTTCCATTGAACTACTTGATTATCTTTTAATTGACTAGCTGCAATTTCATCAAAAAGTAAACTTGATTTGCCAGAACCAGAAACGCCAGTTATCACTGTGAGACAATTTGCTGGCAAAGTGAGTGTTACTTTTTTTAAATTATTCTTATTAGCGTCTTTTATTTTTACAGCGTCATCCGTTATATCACGAAAATAACTAGTTTGTTTAAAATTTGGAAGTTTTGATTGAAACAGCAATGATTTGGAATCATTTAGTAATTCATTATAGGTACCAGAAGAAATGATTTCTCCTCCGAACGCTCCAGATTCTGGACCAATTTCAATAATATAGTCTGCTTGTTTAACCAACATTTCATCATGTTCAATTATCAAAACTGTATTATTACGTTTTTTTATAGCATTAATCATTAACAGTAAACCTTCTATATCTGAGGGATGTAAACCAATGCTAGGTTCATCTAAAATTATAATTAATTCTGTCATTTTAGAATCTAATACTGCAGCTAATTTAATTCTTTGAGCTTCTCCTCCTGAAAGTGTTCCATATTCTCGATTTAACGATAAATAGCTAAGCCCAAGTTGGTTGAGACGAGTTATTTTCGTTTCAATATCAAGAATATAGTTACTAACTAAAGAGGTGATTTTATTATCACTCTTTTTAATTTTTGGTATCCAATTTAAAATTTGTTTTAAATCCCATTCATCAATTTCTGGTAGTCTAAAGCCTTGAACTTTTACTGATCTACTCAAATGGTTTAATTTTTCCCCCTTACAATCTAAACATACATCTTCTTGAACAAAATTTTTAAATTTTTGAGGCACCGTTTTTTCTTCTGCAATTTTTTCCCATACTTTTGTTTCAACACCTTCAAATCTACCTTCAGCTACTTTTGAGGGCAAATGATTCTTTAGGTCTGTTGGGATTTGTTCAGAATGAATACCATGCTTTAATATATCAAATTGTTCATCAGTGAATTCTCTTAACACTATATTCTGGGGGATTGATATATCTAAATAATCTAAAAGCGCATTAAAAGATTTCAATTGATACTCAGCATAATTACTTGGCCAAATAACTACCCCGCCTTTAAGAATTGTTTTATCTTTTTGATATAGATTACTTTTAATGACTAACTGCTTTCCTATACCTTTACAAGTTGGGCAAGCACCTACTTTAGTATTAAAAGAAAAATGTGCTCTTGTTAACTTTTCCATTCTATAATCACACTGGGGACAATACATATATACTTTAAACTTGTCATTAACTTTTTCTGTTTCTTCTATAGAATCGCTAGAACAAATTTCTGCTCGGCAATTAGGACAAGTTCGTTGGTGTAGTTTTTCAAATAACATTCTTAAATCTGTGTAAATGTCTGTTTGAGTCCCAAGAGTTGAACGTGGGTTATCATTCTTATCTTCTTGATCAATCAATATAGCTGGTGATAAATTTTTAATTTCTTCTACTTTAGGTTTTGGAATACCTTGGTAATTCATGGTTTCTAGATATTGTCTTTGGGCTTCGGTATAAATAACATCTTTTAATAAAGTTGTTTTACCTGATCCTGATAAACCAGTAATGACACTCAACTTATTTCTTGGAATATTTAAATCTACATGCTTCAAATTTTTCTCATAAGCGTCTTTTATTTTAATCTCCATTTTTACCACCTCATTTTTAAGTTTATCAGGTTAAAGCAACCTTTCAGTTTATAGGAAGTTAACAGCATATATACTGATTTTATATTACAATAAACGGAACAAGGAGTTTAAAGTTTAATTTAAAGGTTGTGAGTATATGTCTTACACTATGAAAGAAATGGTTGGTTATATTAACGTGAGTAATACAACTTTGAAAAAATATGAAAAGTTTGGATTAATCCCATCAGTTCCGTACACAAAAGGCCGACATAGAAGATATGAAGATATTCATCTAATGGCTTTTAGAACAATTCGACAACTCTTAAACGGATTTGATATTAAAACCGCATACAAATTAATGACTTTAGCAATTGAGAAGAGATTTACCGAAGCGCATTGGCTAATTACAGATACCCAAAAGAAATTAGCCAATAAAAAAGAGACATTGAAAATACACAAAGACTTTCTTCTCACTTTTCATCAAAATCCAATTAAGCAAAAAGAAATGCGTATTGGACAATTAGCTGCTTTTGCCAACCTACAATCTTCTACCATACGTTATTGGGAAAAAAGAGACCTCATTCAAAGTAGAAGATCTCAATCAAGTGGCTATCGCTTTTATGATAAAAATGAGGTGCGTAAAACTATTATTATTTCCTACTTACGGAAAAATATTTATAGTCTTGAAGAAATTAAAAAGATTACTAATACAATATACGAAGAAGATTTTAATAGTATTAGAAAGCATTACAATACAACCAATAGAGAACTAGATGCTCATCTTAACAAGCAATTAAATTCTATTGCTTGTTATATAAATTATTGTAAGGAGTTAGGATCTATTTGTAACTATTAATATCATACAAACTTATATTGCCTATACGAAATATATTCATTTCAGCAGTTTTTAAAGGACTGCTTTAAACCTTTAATTTACCATCTATATTCGATGCAACTTTAAAGTTACATATTGCTACCACTGGATTCTTAACATAATAAAAAGAAAAAACTATATTTACTTTAATGGGAGGTAACCTAATATGCAATTCCACGAAAAATTGAAAAAAGAGAGAAAAAGACTGAATTTATCTCAAGAAGACTTAGCAAAAGAAATCAATATAGGTAGACAATCGATTTCTAAGTGGGAACGAAACAAAGGTTATCCCAATATAGAAACACTTATCCATTTAAGTGAAATATTTAATATCACTGTTGATGAGCTGTTAAAAGGAGATGATTACTTGAAAGATAAAATTGTAGATGATGGAAAAAAGCTAAAGCATCCTATCCTTTTTAACTTAGGTGAAGTTATAGGTTTATTAGGGCTAATCCTTTTAATAACCAACTTCGTATTAAGAGCCATTAGATTAGCAACAAATCAAGAAGTTTTACCTTTTTTACAAGGGAATTTAATAACAACTATAGCGGTTATATTTTTACTACTCAGTTGGTTTACTTATGAAACATTTGGGAAAAGTTACAAATAATATACTCATCTCATGGGGCACCCATACCTGCGTGTTTTTATATCATTTTGGTATCTATTAGAAAATAGTAATTATTGAAAATCAAAATATAGGAGGAATTATTATGTTTGTAAATGAATTTATTAACGAGTGGATTAATGCAGAAAAAAACGAAGACGTTCAATTACTAACCGACTTATTGAATGAAGATTTTATAGGTGTGGGACCAGTCGGCTTTATTTTATCTAAACAACAATGGATAGACCGCTATAAAAACGGTTTAAAAAATGAAGATTTCAATTTTGAAATAATTAGTGAGAGATCACATGACAATTCTACTATTATTATTGGGACACAATCGCAAAAAGGAAACTTTAAAGGTCACAATATCGATGGCACATTTAGAGTTACACTTATTCTAAATAATAATCAGGAAAACCTATCATTGCTTGGCGTTCATTTATGTTCAGTAAATGACTAAATATATGAAAGGTGTAAAACATTTATTTAAATTAAAGGGTATGTCAAATACCAAATTACAATTTATTTAGGAGACGATTTAAATGTCTAATATTTTAGAATACAATGTGGACGTTAACGATATAAGTATTCATATCGTGGAAATGGGAAAAGGTAAACCTGTTCTTTTTTTACATGGATTCCCTGAACTATGGTATTCATGGCGACATCAAATGGCATATTTAGCCCAAAATGGTTACAGAGCAATAGCAATTGATTTAAGAGGTTATGGACAATCCAGTGTTCCAGATGATATAGAATCATACAGTATGAGAAACATGGTAACAGATATTGTACAAATAATAGATAAACTAGAATTAAAAACGGTGGCACTTATTGGGCATGATTGGGGAGCCAATATTGCTTGGGCGTGTGCCCAAATCCATCCCAAAAAATTTGATGTATTAGTATCATTAAGTGTACCTTTCTCCCCAAGACCTCCTCTGCCATTAACAAAGTTAATTAAAAAAAATTCATCTTCTTTTAATTGGTTGCTATATTTTCAAAAACAAGGAGTAGCAGAAAGAGAAATGGAGGAAGATTATAAAAAGACTCTACGACGTATTTTTTTTGGTCTTTCAGGCGATGCACCAGAAGGTACACAAAAAGAAATAGTAGCAGGATTACCCAAAAACGCCAATTTATTAGATAACATTCCGGAGCCTACTAAGCTGCCAAATTGGTTAACAGAGGAAGATTTAGACTATTTTACAAATAATTTTAAAAAAACGGGTTTTACTGGTGCATTAAATCGATATAGAAACGTAGATTATGATTGGTCAGATTTAGAAAAAGAAAGCCAAAATACAATTGCACAGCCAACTCTTTTTATTGGCGGTGAATTAGATACTGCTACTCAATTTAATATGCATGCTATTGATTCAATGGAAAAATATGTACCTAACCTAAAAAATAAAATTATCATCCCACATATAGGTCATTATGTACAACAGGAAGCTCCTCAATGGATTAATAAATCCATCATTAATTTTTTAAACAATTATTATTAATATTAAAAAACTATTCTTTATGTTAATTAAACCAAAAGTCCGAAACACTTATTTAAAAGTGTTTCGGACTTTTTTCTTTTTCAAACACGCTAATCATGCATATAGAAATAGTATTTTTACATGTATCTCTGGTTCTTTAATTAGGGTAGGCTCTAAACATACAAAAACACACTTTCTCAACTGATTAAGAAAGTGTGTTTTATAAACGATCGATTTAAAAATTTATGTATAAAATACTCTTGAAACGTAAGCTTGAAATGTATAGAATGAAAATCTTGCTTTTTTAGTTGATATAATTAAAGCTTATCTATTTTTAGAGGGAGGAATGAATATGACACAAGGATATAGAATGTTATTTATCATATTTATGTTGGGTACTTTTACGATAGGTATGACAGAATATGTTGTTACAGGGCTTTTAACACAAATAGCAAAAGACATGAATATTTCTGTATCGAGCGCTGGGTTATTAATCAGTGTTTATGCTATCAGCGTTGCTGTGTTAGGCCCCATAGTTAGAGCTTTCACTTTAAACGTATCGCCTAAAAAATTATTGCCGATTCTTGTCTTAATTTTTATATTTAGTAATGTGATAGCTATGTTAGCACCGACTTTTAATGTATTATTGTTATCAAGATTTTTATCTGCGAGTATGCACGCACCATTTTTTGGTGTATGTATGAGTGTAGGTGCTGTCGTTGTTCCTAAAGGAAGAGAAACTGGAGCTATAGCCTTAGTTCAAGCTGGGCTAACAATAGCAGTAATGCTAGGTGTACCTTTCGGCACTTTCATTGGCGGAGTAGCAAGTTGGTGTATTGTATTTGGTATTATTGTTGCTATAGGTGTAATAGTTTTAATTGAATTGTTTAAAGTAATACCTAATGTAAGTTTAAGTTCTGAAATGAATTTAAAACAAGAGTTAAAAGTATTTAAAAATCCATATTTTCTGTTGGTTATTTCAATTGTAATTTTTGGTTACTCTGGTGTTTTTACAACTTATACCTTTATGGAACCAATGATTCAGCAGTTTTCACCATTTAATGTACCTGGTCTAACATTATGTTTATTAGCTTTTGGTACTGGAGCTGTTATTGGGAATATCATATCAGGTAAAGCTTCCCAAGAGAACTTAACCAAATATTTATCTTATGTATTTATCTTTTTAATAATTACATTAATGTTATTAACATATGCTCTAGGATTTGCTGTAACAGCAATAGTGATCTGTTTTATGTTTGGTTTTGCAAACTTCGGTTCTGTACCGTTGCTTAATAGTAAAATTATATTAAGCGCAAAAGAAGCACCATTACTTTCTAGTACTCTTGCAGCATCAGTATTTAATGTAGCTAACTTCCTAGGAGCAATCATTGGGACATTGCTATTAAATGCAGGTGTAGAATATGTGAGAATAACTTTTATTTCTAGTGGTATAATTTTAATTGGCATCATTTTGAACTTATTTGTTAAAAGATTTGAAAGTAAAAACTACAGTGTTTAGTTAAACGTATTGAAAAGAGCCTGACCTGCTATGAGGTTGAGATCTTAATTTCAAAAAATTTACTATGCAATGTATAAGTTGGTGGTCTATAACATTAACGTCAGTGTTTGTACTCTAGAATATATGTGGTGTATTTATAGCATCAACACTAGACGTATCTGTAATGGATTACGCACCGTTTGCGATGATACCAATTATTTCAGTTATCTTTGGTTATATTGGCTTTGAAATAGTTACATTAAAAGAATCAGATAAAGAAGACTCAGATAATAGAAACTTGGTTTAAAACTTAACATGATAAGATAAAAGGCTACTATAAATAAATACTATATTATATTTGAGGGGGAGTACTTAGTGCTTGCCCTCTTTTTTGTATGTAAAAAGCTTACAAATAAAACGTTTTTACTGGTTATTTATAGATTTCGTTTGTGTTGTCTTGGTTCTTTTAATCGTTTCAAAATCAAATATTGTCTCAATATGGAACATTTTAGAAAACAATCATAATAAAAGATTGTTTTCTATATTCATTAAGAACTGTGTTGTTATTCGAATAATTGTTAATTGAAGTATTTTGCGATAAAATTTTCAATAATAACATTTAAGTTTTGAGGATGTTCCAACTGTGGGAAGTGATTAACGTTTTCCATTTCTAGCCACTCTGCATTTGGTAAGTTTTCCACAATTTCATAAACGCTTTCTTTAGTTGAAACTATATCATCTTTTCCATGAATAACTAAGACAGGAACGTCTAATGATAACAATTTCGTATCTGCAGTATAATACAACATTGCTCGTGTTTGGTTTTTGAAAACAGTAGGCTGCCATTTAGATGCCTCTAATGCAATTTCGCTTGAACAACCTAAACGTTGGTAAAATTGTTGAGCTTCGCTAGGTGTCGTCTGAGAAGCTGCAAACATTTCCTCATTCCCTCCGGCTTTAAGTACTGATTCTCCTGTAAAAGAACCTCCACCTGCCATTATAATCCCTTTAACGAGTTGCGGATATTTTGTAACGAAAGCTAATGAAGCTAAGCTACCAATTGAGTGAGCAACTAATAATATAGGTTCAGCAATATTGTTTGCATCAAGTACAGATTTAAGGTCTTCTGCGTTTTTTTCCATAGTATAAAATGATGAATCTACAGGCTTACTTGAAAGACCGTAACCTCTATTATCATGTGTTATGCATAAATAACTTTCTTTTAATAGTTTAACTTGATCTTTCCAAATATCATGAATGCCCATATAACCTGATTGAAAGACTATTGGTGTTCCTTCACCTTGTCTTTCATAGTATATTTCTAAACCATCTTTAGTGTTTATCCACGCCATAATAATTCCTCCAAATTTTTGTATATATTTATCTTAATTGGTTGACCTATCTGTTTAAATATAAATTTTAAAGAGTTTTTAACTAAATACTTGAAGATTGAAAGTGAGCGTTAAAAATGGACGAATTAGACAAAAAAATAACTAGAGAATTAAAAAATAACAGTAAAATTTCAATGAAGCATTTAGGAGCAAAAGTAAATCTAACTGGTCAAGCAGCAACAAATAGAGTGAAAAAATTAGAGGATGACAACGTTATTACTGGATACACGATT
>NZ_BMCF01000008.1 GCF_014635045.1 Staphylococcus nepalensis
CATAGGCGCATAATCTCTCCTTAATTTATTTGGTCAGATATTTAAATTATAGAGATTTTTGCGCTTTTTTTGTACCAAAAAACAGGACTGATTTTTATATCAGTCCTGTTTAGTATAGAGCCCATTTTTATCTATGTATGGCCTGACAATTCACTATTTAAAACGATCTGCTTTGTTAAATATAATAAAAATTGAATGCATACTTATATTGAAACTTTAAAAAATATATTAAATGTCATATGTTTGTATAAACGACAAAAAATTAACTATCTTAATTCTAAAGTTATATATACGATGTTTAGGATTAAAATATTTATAGTAAGGACGAGATAGTAATCCAATTTAAAAATTGAATTTCTATCTTGCTTTTTCTTAACAAACAAGTGTTTTGGCTTTGAACCAATCATACCGTTATCGAAAGTATAATGATACAAGACTCTATTTTATTAATAAATATAGTCTGTTTAAGTGTTAATTCAAAAAAACATCGCTTAATCTATGTAATATAATGAAAATATTGTATAATATATCATATTGATAAAGGTATTTATTTAGAAAGTGAGATGAAATCATGGGACGTAAATGGAATAACATTAAAGAGAAAAAAGCCCAGAAAGATAAAAATACTAGTAGAATATATGCTAAATTTGGTAAAGAGATTTACGTAGCAGCTAAATCTGGGGAACCAGATCCTACATCTAATCAAGCATTACGCTTAACATTGGAAAGAGCAAAAACGTACTCCGTGCCAAATCATATTATCGATAGAGCAATCGAAAAGGCCAAAGGTGGCGGGGAAGAAAATTACGATGAACTGAGATATGAAGGTTTTGGTCCTAATGGTTCAATGTTAATCGTTGACGCACTTACAGAAAATGTTAATAGAACAGCTTCAGATGTCCGCGCTGCGTTTGGTAAGAATGGCGGTAACATGGGTGTTTCTGGCTCTGTTGCTTATATGTTTGAACATACTGCGGTATTTGGCATTGAGGGTAAACCAGCTGACGATATTTTAGAAGGTTTGATGGAACAAGATATCGATGTTAAAGATGTTTTTGATGAAGACGGTCTAACCATTGTATACGCTGAACCAGATCAATTTGCTCAAGTACAAGACGCTTTACGTGAAACAGGTGTTGAAACATTTAAAGTAGCTGAGTTTGAAATGTTACCACAGACAGATATTGAATTATCACCAGAAGATCAAGAAACATTTGAACAATTAGTAGATGCGCTAGAAGATCTAGAGGATGTTCAAAACGTATTCCATAACGTGGATTTGAAATAATATGAACAAAAATAACGCTGTAGAACAATGGCTTAATCAATTACAATTACACCCGCACCCAGAAGGTGGATATTATAAAGAAGTGATTAAAGAAGTATGGAATGAGGAAAGTTTAAGACCAGCTTACTCAAGTATTTACTTTCTTTTAACACATGATAATATTTCACATTTTCATCGTATAGATGCTGATGAAATTTGGTATTATCATGCAGGCGATTCGCTTACTGTGCATATGATACATCCAGAAGGTAATTATCAACAAGTCACGGTAGGGCCTCATATTGAGAATGGCGATGTTTTACAATTTGTAGTCCCAAAGGGGACGATTTTTGCTTCGTCTATTGAAGGTGGTTCTGGTTATGCGCTCGTGGGATGTATGTGCCATCCTGCATTTGAATTTAATCATTTTGAATTATACAGTAAAGAATGGTTGAATAAAACTTATCCAAATTTAAAAACAATTAACAATCGTTATGCTTTATCACAAAAAGATATAAAACGTTAAATACTTGAAAGAGCGTATGACTCTCACAATCGTTTTGATGTGAAAAAGTCATACGCTCTTTTAGTTTAAGTTATTTTGAAGTGCCAAAAATTTCATTTGCTATTTCAACAATATATGCTAATTTTTTCCATTGGGCGTCTTCAGTTAATTTATTTCCTTCTTCTGTAGAGGCAAAGCCACATTGTGGGCTTAAGCAGATTTGATCTAAATCTATATAGTTCTGTGCTTCTTTCACCCGTTTTAAAATAGTACTTTTATCTTCTAACTCACCTGTTTTTGAAGTGAATAATCCTAATACTGCATAGGAACGCGATTTAGGGAAGAATCTTAAAGGTTCAAAATCACCTGATCGGTTATCATCATATTCCAAGAAAAAACCGTCTAATTGTTCTTTAAATAAATAAGGTGCAATTGGTTCGTACCCTCCTGAGATTGCCCAAGTAGATTGATAATTACCACGACAAATATGTGTTGTAATTAATAGGTCTTCCGGCAATCCTTCTACTGCATCATTAACGACTTTATAAGCAAGTTGACGTGCAATTTCTTTTTCTTCTTCACTTCTGTCTCTACCACGTGTATTTTGTGTTCCAGACGTTAGATTTGCCCAATAGACATCGTCTAGTTGGATATAACGCGCGCCTAATTCATAAAATTTAAGTAAACTATCATGATAAGCTTTTGATACGTCACGTGCAAAGTCATTGATGTCTGGATAGATAGCTTCATTTAAAATATTAGGATGGAACAACTGATTTGGGCTTGGAATAGAAACTTTAGCTGTTGCTCGACCATTCACTTTATCGAATAAAAATTTAAAGTGCTCAAAATGAGGATGGTTTGGGTTGAATTTCACTTTATCAACTACTTTGACATTGTGATTACGAGTTTCAACACCTTCAAATGATAATCCGCGGTCAGATGTATAGCCTTCTACACCGTCTAAATTTTCTAAGAAATCAAAATGCCACCAACTTCTGCGAAATTCGCCATCAGTAATACTATGTAATCCAATTTCTAGCTGTTTTTCTATGATGCGTTCAATTTCTTCATCTTCAATACTTTTTAATGTCTGTGCGTCAATGGCATTGTTCTGGAAATCTTTACGCGCGTCTTTTAAACGTTGGGGGCGCAATAAACTTCCTACATGATCTGCTCTAAATGGTCTTTGAGTCGTTGGCATAATACTATCTCCCTTTTAAAGAATTTTCTGAAAAATATGTATAAAATTTAACAAAATTATCAATGATTGTCAATTTCGCTTTTACACTATGAAATATAGTACAATAAAAATAATTATCTTTTCGATACCAATTTTAAAACTAAATGCAACAAACATAAGATGACATGTAGGATTCAGTTTTATATAATAATGACAAGGAGATGGTGGCAGTGAAAGTAAAATATATTGATAAACGTCACTGGCGTCGCATCGTTGACCGAGAATATACCGAAGTCAAAGTGAATAATAACAAATTCAAAGGTATTATTGGGTTAGTAACTATGAAAAAAGTACGGGAACCGCTAGAAGTCTCGGTTGTAGGACAAAATATTATTGTCGCTGATGATAATTATCAGTGGTTACAAATATTACCTGAAAAAAAACGTTATAGTATCACGGTGATGTTAGACGACAAGGGCAATCCATTAGAGTATTACTTCGATATAAATATAAAAAATGTTACACAAAAGGGCAATGCACGGACTATTGATTTATGTCTAGATGTATTAGTTTTGCCTAATGGTGAATACGAACTTGTTGATGAAGATGACTTGATACGTGCATTAAATCAAGGGCAAATAACAAACAAGCAATACCATGAAGCGTATATTATAGCCCATCAATTGATGATTAAAATTGATACAGACTTTACAACGATGCAAGATAAAATGATGTATTGTTATCATAAAATAAAGCAAAAAGCCAAAAACCAAAAGCAATCGTCTGTGCATAAAAATAAAGCTAAAAGCAAAAAACGTAAAGATTTCACACATAAAGATACGCAGTATAAGAAGTCTGGAAATGATAATAACCATCATTGTGATACTAGCCAAAATAAAAATAAAGCCAATAACAATATAGACTCCAAAAACACTTATACTTCACGATGATTTTTAGGTTATGAGATATAGAAATTAGCTATATGAGTTATGGTATAACCATGTTATAGTAAACACTGCAAGTTTTGAAAAAATCGCATTTAAATAGATTGTTGAAGCGTAACCGGAAAGTCGCCACAAAAGGAAATAAAAATATTGAAGTATTTGCCAAAAATAGGGGGATAATTATGAAGATTGACGATTATCGCTTGTTAACTACATTAGATGAGACAAAAACGCTTAGAAAAGCAGCGGAAATTTTATATATTTCGCAACCGGCAGTAACACAGCGGTTGAAAGCGATAGAAAATGCATTTGGTGTAGATGTATTTATACGTACTAAAAAACAGCTGATAACTACAACAGAAGGCATGATGATAATTGAACATGCACGTGATATGTTAAACAGAGAACGGTTGTTTTTAGATAAAATGCAAGCACATATCGGTGAAGTAAACGGTACGATTTCGATTGGTTGTTCATCTTTAATTGGCCAAACATTGTTACCAGTTGTTTTGAATTTATATACACGACAATTTCCAAATGTAGAAATCCAAGTTCAAGTAGGTTCAAGCGAGCAGATTAAAGCAAACCATAGAGATTACCATGTAATGATTATACGTGGTAATAAAATGATGAATTTGAGTAATACACATTTATTTAATGACGAACATTTTTTCATACATCCTAAAAATCGAAACGATGAAGTTGAGAAAATGCCATTTATCGAGTTTCAAGCTGACCCGATATACATTAATCAAATTAAAGAATGGTACGGTAATCAAATAGGACAAGATTACCATGCGATGATTACAGTTGACCAAGTTGCAACATGTAAAGAAATGTTATTAAATGGTGTTGGCGTTACGATTTTACCTGAGATTATGATGAAACACTTAGATCGGGAACAGTTCGAATTTCAACGTGTAGACATCGATGATAAACCATTAATTCGTTCGACTTATTTGAGTTATGACCCGAGCATGTTACAGTTGCCCCAAGTAGATTCATTTATTAATTTAATGATGGAATATGTAGAGTAATCGTACATGGAAAGTGCTTATCATTATTCGATTATAAATTTAACTTAGCCAGAAGCTAATTGAAATTAATAGGAATAGAGGCTGCTAAATGTTTAGAGAACTATTACATATAAAAAATTATAAATTATTTGTAGTTAATATGATGTTGTTAGGTATGGGGATTGCTATTACAGTGCCATATCTTGTTTTATTCGCTACAAATGATTTAGGTATGACATCTACTCAGTACGGTTTATTGTTAGCGTTAGCCGCAATTAGTCAATTTACTATGAATACAATTGTAGCGCGTTTTTCTGATACACATAGTATCAACAGGAAAGTCATTATCATTACTGCACTTTTTATGGGAGCAATCAGTTTTTCAATTTATTTTTATATTCATGAGATATGGATATTTATAGCAATGTATGCCATCTTTCAAGGATGTTTTGCTCCGGCTATGCCTCAAATGTATGCATCGGCAAGAGAATCCATAAATACTTCTACTTCAAAAGATAGAGCTAAATTTGCCAATGCGGTTTTACGTTCGATGTTTTCATTTGGCTTCTTATTTGGTCCACTAATTGGGGCATTGTTACTAGAGTTTAAAGGATATGCAGGATTATTTAGCGGAACGATAACAATCATTTTAATTACACTTTTATTACAAGTATTTTTCTTTAAAGACATTAAAACGAAGCGTCCAGTTGCTGACAGTACGCATGTAGAAGCGGCTGCACCGAATATGTTACGTGATAAAGTACTATTTGTACCGTTTTTAGCTTTCATTTTATTGCATATTGGTCAATGGATGTATACCTTGAATATGCCATTGTATGTTACCAATTATTTAAAAGAACCAGAGAGCCGCGTGGGCGTTTTAGCAAGTATTTGTGCAGGTTTAGAAGTACCATTTATGGTCATATTAGGCATTTTATCAGCTAAACTTACTACACGAACTTTACTCCTACTAGGTGGACTATTTGGAGGGTTGTTCTACTTTAGTATTGGTGTGTTTAACAGTATTGTAATGATGATTGTAGGACAAGTGTTTCTAGCTATTTTCCTAGCTATTTTGTTAGGTTTAGGTATTAGTTACTTCCAAGATATTTTACCTGATTTCCCAGGTTACGCATCTACGCTGTTTGCGAATGCAATGGTAATAGGACAACTATGTGGTAACCTTTTAGGGGGAATTATGAGCCATTGGGTAGGTTTAGGCAATGTGTTTTTTGTTTCTGCGTGTTCTATCTTTTTAGGTATGATATTAATATACTTCACAAAAGAACAAAAATTTACGGAAGAAAGTTTGGAGTAGGTTTTGATGACATTTATTTTATGGTTATTCATTATAGCGTCATTTGTTTTGGCGTTCATCGGGCTTATTAAACCGATTATTCCTTCAGTACTTATATTATGGATAGGTTTTTTGATTTATCAATTTGGTTTTGATAATCAAAACTTATTTTGGGTATTTTATGTATCGATGATTTTGTTTACAGTATTTATTATTATAGCGGACTTTGTTATGAATAAGTATTTTGTAAACAAATTTGGCGGTTCTAAATTAAGTGAATATGCAGCATTAATCGGTGTGGTAATAGGGTGTTTTGTCTTTCCACCTTTTGGAATAATTATTATTCCGTTTGTGGCCGTATTAGCGGTAGAGTTAATACAAGAGCCGAATTTGTCGAAAGCGTTAAAAGCAAGTTTTGGTTCAGTTATAGCGTTTTTAGCAAGTTCTATTGCGCAAGCAATCATTATGGTTATTATGGTTATATGGTTTTTTATCGATGCTTTATTAATCAATTAAACCCAAAAGCTAGTAGTTATATTCAATCATAAACATGTATAAAGTTTATGGTTTGATTTTTAAATAATTACTAGTTTTTTTATTTTGTATTGCTTTTTTGAAGCTTCAGAGGTGGCTATATAGCAATAAATAAAAAAGGTAATTTATGTAAGCGCATTAATATAATGTATTGGAAAAATTTTAAGCAATACGCTTGTTTTCGCTGTGGTTACTTTAGTATAATCACAAACATGTGTAAAAAACGGAAATAGGAAGGGTGTCTTAAATGAAATATCCAATTGCCATATGGATGCTTGCAATCGGTGCTTTTGCAATCGGTATGACAGAGTTTGTAATAATGGGGTTGTTGCCTAATATCGCTCGAGACTTTGACGTTAGTGTTAGCCAAGCAGGACAGCTGATCACTGGTTATGCTTTAGGCGTTGCAATTGGTGGTCCTATCATTGTGATGTTAACCATTAAATGGAACAGAAAGTACTTATTATTAGCGTTAATGACCATATTTATTATCGGTAATTTTGCAGCGTCATTCAGTCCAAGTTATGGTTTTATGATGACAAGTAGAATTATCACTTCATTAGCTCATGGTTCATTCTTTGGTATAGGCTCAATATTAGCCGCAAGCATGGTTAAGCCTGAAAAACGCGCTAGTGCGATGGCATTAATGTTTATGGGGTTAAGTATGAGTAACATATTAGGTGTGCCATTTGGAACATTAATAGGGCAAAACTTCGGTTGGCCAATGACATTTATTATTATTTCTATCATAGGTGCATTAGCATTAATTGGTATTATTATATTTGTGCCAATGCAAAAAGAAACTGTGAAATCCTCTGTTTTAAATGAATTGAAAATATTAAAAGAAAAACGTTTGTGGCTCACTTTAGCAGTTACACTTTTTGGATTTAGTAGTGTATTTGCATACTTTACTTATATATCAACTGTATTAATTGATGTTTCACATGTACAAGAAAACTTAATTTCTTATCTATTGATTATATTCGGTGTGGGCGTCACATTAGGTAATATTGTAGGTGGGAAACTTGCGGATTGGAATTTGAATAAAGCACTAAAAATTATATTTAGTGTGTTTATCTTATATTTCATCTTACTATACTTTGTCCAAATGAATGGATTGTTGATGGTAGCAGGTATTTTCTTCTTTGGCCTCATAGGTTTCAGTATGAGTCCTTCACTTCAATATAAGAGTACATTAATTTCTCAAGACGCGCCGACACTTGCCAGCACACTCAATCAATCAGCATTTAATTTAGGTAACGCATTAGGTGCATTTATTGGAGGCGTCGTAGTAACGAATTTACCAGTCGCATCACTAAGCTTAGTTGCGCCAATTTTAACGGCTATAGGCCTTATATTCTTATTTATAAATGTTGCAGTAGAAAAGAAAGAAAGCATGAAAATGTCTTAATTAAAACATTTATAAAAATTGTGCATGCATTATTTAATTTTAAACACTCCCTTCAATGTAGACACTTAAAAAGTGAGAACTTTGAAGGGGGTGTTTTTGTTATATGGTAATTTATGATAGCTTGTTTATAATATTTAGATTATAAAGAAGCATTCGTATCTTTATTAGTGAAGTGATGATCGATATAAAGTGAAGTTGGAATGAAAATGAACGAAATAATGATAAATGTCCAATTATTAATGAGTATATAAGGACCTATGGCCAAAAAAGTTTGGGGTATGAAAAATACGTAAAATATCCCGCATACAGATAGCAAAAGAACTAGATAAGTTAAAAACCATGCCCAATGTGAAGTGCTAAAACAACGTATTTGAACGGTTTTGAACAACATCCAAATAAAGAAAAAGATAATCGCAATACCGACAAATAATGTGATTGGAAAGGTATATAGATATAACCGTTTAGCACCAATAAAAAAACCTGCAAAACCTTTAAGGAAACAAAAGATACCAACAAAAAGCATAATATGTCTTATAATATATTTGAAAATATTTCTTATTGTTTCATTAGGTAAACGTCTAAGTTCTTTCTTAGCATGGGTTTTAGGGTCATGATCAAAAAATTCCATTGCTAGCGCACCATCTTTTTCAGCTTCTAGCAATTGGTTTAATACACGATTTAACATTTTTTCAGAGTCATGTGGATTTACACTTAAATCGGCTCTTACGTATGTCATATAATTTTCAAATGTATCACGATCAGTATTATTTAAACGTAATGCTTTCACATTATTTTCACGCATTAATTTATCAGTAGATTTCATTGTCACATCACATTCCTTCTTAATATGAAATAGATTGATAAAGCTAATTATGACTAATATAGTAATATAAATCAATAACACATTTAAAGGAGGCATTATGGAACAATTAAAATTATCAGAACAACGATATCTAAGTGAAATTGCTGAAATTCATGAACAAGAACTCGAGCAACAATATGAAAATTATAAAAAGACAACTATCACTGTTGCTTTACGTAAAGAAATGATTGAACGTGGATTAAAAGCTGAAACGGATATTGTATTAATTGAAAGGGAGCATTCACAATTAATTGCATTTATTTGTGCCAGATATTTGAAACAACAAGAAAAAGTCGTTGTAGAAATACTTTATGTTGCTAAACCGTATCGTCATCAAGGTATAGCCCAATCATTAAAAAAAGAGATTGAATTATGGGCTTATGCTAAAGGTGCAGTTGAGATTGAAAGTACAGTAGCAAACGATAATAGCATCATGCAAGGGCTCAATATAGAACAAGGTTATCATATAAAAAAGGTGATAATGAGTAAAAGATTAACAATAAATAATGAAGATAAAAGTGAAAAATGATAAAATTATATTAATATTAAGACATTAAAAAGGAGTTCTTACATGAAAAAGTGTTTAGCACTCATACTTGCATCAACTGTATTATTTACAGCGTGCGGGCAAAATGACGAAAAAGCATCGCTAGAGAAAGATATTGATAAATTAGAAAAACAAAATAAAGATTTGGAAAAACAGAAAAAAGATTTGGAAAAAGAAAAAGACAAACTTCAAGATAAATCTAAAAATTTAGAAAAAGACATCAGTGCTGAAACATAATTTGTAATTAAATTAAATCAGTTTATAAAATAATAATACTGTATTTCCCAGGAAATGATTGTATTATCGTTTTACTAATTGTTATAATGGGTATCATTAACATAATGAGCATAAATAAAATTGTAAAAGTACATTTAAAATTAAAAGTCTGATTAATGAATGGGACAATTTTTAATTTATTGATTTTGACTTTATGATTCGAAGTTTATAAAGAAGCATTTTTCATAAGGAGAGAGGGAATAACAATGCATGAAAAAGATTTTATTTTATTGGAAGGTCGTTCTATTACACTACCAGAATTAGGTAGAGAAATTGAGCATATAACAGGCAGAGAAATTAAAGACTCAACTGGTGAGATTAAACGTGTTATAGCACATTTACCTAACTTTGAGTCGGATACTGATACGTTTGTTGCTACTTACAAATTAAATCATAGAAATGATTTTATAGACGCAACATTCACTGCGCCAAAAAGCGAACGTGGTCGTTTAAAAGAAGTGGCTGTGAACGTTGAGTTAATTAGTTATATTTCAAGAGCATAAGCAACGCTTGATACATGTAGTAGCGCGATATGAGGATAATCATAACGCGTTACTTTTCTATAGAAATTTATTTTTCAGTTTAGAGGTGTAACATATGACCGTTTATATAGAAACTGAGCGTTTAAGATTACGGGATTGGCAGGCGGAGGATTTACTCCCGTTTCAACAGATGAATGCGAACCACCAAGTGCGTAGATATTTCCCAAGTTTATTGAGTTATAGACGTTCAGAACATGATATGAAAAAAATGAATGAAATCATAAAAAATTATGGTATTGGACTTTTTGCTGTTGAATTAAAAGAAACAAATGGATGGTTAGGTTTTATCGGATTGAATTATGTACCTAAAGAAAGTAAATATTCATTTGATGAATTACCATTTTATGAAATTGGTTGGCGTTTGATACCTGAAGTATGGGGAAATGGTTTGGCTACTGAAGGTGCAGAATCAGTGCTAACATACGCCAAACAACAGGGCATTAACGAAGTTTATGCATTTACTTCTGAAAGCAATGCTGCTTCGCGTAAAGTAATGGAAAAAATAGGTATGGAACGATATGACTATTTTGAATACCCAGAACTAAGTAAATATCATCCACTTAAAAGGCACGTGAGATATTTTAAAGATTTAACAAAAAAGCAAAATAAAGAACAAGACCTTTAAAAAAGGGTTAACTGATTGGTGGTTATAATCAGTTAACCCTCTTTTTAATTATTATGCAAATTTTGTTAGATATTTAATTTGTTTTATTACAAATTTGGTTTTTGATTAGTTTACTCAAGGTGCCTAATGCAAAATCAATGTCTTCAATATTTATATAAGAATAAGAAAAACGAATATAATCTCGCGCGTTTTTATCGTATATTTCACCAGGGTTGATTAAAATATGGTGACGAATAGCTGAATCAAACAGTAATTTCATGTTCAACGGTACATTTAATTTGAACCAAATATAATAAGATCCTTGGGGGACAGTCCAGGTACCAAGTGCTTGAAAATGTTTATTTAAAGCGTCTAAAAATTTATCACGTCGTATTGAAAGCGCTCGATTTAGATGTGTTAAATGTTGCTCATGGTATGCAGGGTTTTTTAACCATTCAGTAGCGACAAATTGTGATAATGAGCTTGCGCCATAATCATTTTGCATTTTTAAATCTGCTAAATGCATCACAACAGATGGCTTGCCTATAATCCATCCTACTCTTAGGCCCGGGCTAACTGTTTTAGATAGACTACTGATGTATAATATATTATCGCTATCTTCTAAAGATTTTAAAGGTTGAGGGCGTTGATGCTCAAACCACAAATCACCATATACATCATCTTCGACAATTGGTATATGTGCCTGTTTACATTGTTGAATTAGCTTATACTTTTCTGCCTGTGTATATGAATTTTGCGTAGGGTTATGTAAAGTTGGTATACAATAGAAGATATTATTTTGATTTTGAGTGTTAACATTAAAAATATTATTAATTTGTTGTTTAATCTTAGAAATTGGTAGAAATTTAAGGTCTGCTCGAATATTATGCCACGTGTGCACTGAATTTATATATGAAGGCGTTTCTATAATAATCTTTGAATGCGGTATTAGCAGTCCATCAGCAATAAGTTTTAACCCTTGCAATGCTCCAGAAATAACACAAATATTATCCTCACTGCATTGAATACCTCTTTTTTTTACGTAATCTACAATAGCGCTTCTTAAATTTAAATTCCCTAAAGGGTGTTCATAATTTGTATTGAGAGGCGTTGTCAGATGCTTGGAAAAGATATTTCGAAATTTTTCGTTTGGAATTAAATCTGGACTAAGTTCTCCTGTACTTAAACGTAATAAACTTTCATCAAACTCTAATTCATTGATTCTTTGTATAAAGTATTGATTGTTCTTTGAGCTGCTATTGTGAATATATTCATGCCAATTCATATTGTGATTAATGTAAGTATTCCATTTACTATTCGACACATATAAACCATCACGTTCTTTACTTTCTAAAACACCATAACTTTGCAATATTTCTAATGATTGAATAACAGTTGAACGATTGACGCCGTAGTGATTAGCTAAATTTCTTTGAGAGGGGAGTTTCATCCCTACTTCTAAATCGCCGTCATGTATTTTTAATAATATATCATCAATAATTCGCTTGTATTTTGGCATGAACATTAAAACTTCTCCTTTGAATGATTGGTGGGTTTTTTAGTTTGTAGCTGGTTGATAAAATCAATTTGAAATTATTGTATCATACTTAATATAGAGGAATAGATTAGAAGATATACCTCAAATATTTAATTCTAATTTGTAGTATACAAATAACTTCTTATAGGCAATATACTAACATTAAGCATGAGTTAAGGGAGAACAGATTATATCAACATATGATTTAAAGATGTAAATAAATTGGTTGGTTAAATAATGTGTTTTGAAGATGATGGTATGATTTTATATTGGAAAGTTGTGTTATTACAAAGAGAAAGGAAGATAGGATGATTCAACCATTAATTCATGGTTTGATTTTAGCCTTTGGTTTGATTTTACCTTTAGGTGCGCAAAATGTATTTGTATTTAATCAAGGAGCAAATCATAAAAGATTAATCAAGGCAATGCCAGTCATTATAACTGCGGGGCTATGTGATACATTTTTAATTGTGTTAGCTGTTTTAGGCGTCTCCATTATATTATTATCTTTACCGGTATTACAAATTATCATTTATTGCATAGGTTTTGTATTTCTTATTTATATGGCTTGGTCATTGTGGAAAGAACAGCCACAAACACTTGAACATTATTACTCTATGACAGCACGAAAACAAATAGGGTTCGCAATATCTGTATCATTATTAAATCCACATGCGATAATGGATACGATTGGCGTTATTGGCACCAATGCTGCGTTATATGAAGGTTCGGATAAAGTGTTGTTTACTGTGGCAACGGTAACTATTTCATGGATTTGGTTTATATTTTTGGCAATTGCAGGTAAATTTGTAGGGCATGTTGATAGAACAGGTAAATACATCATAGTATTAAATAAAATTTCAGCCATTATTATCATCATTGTTGCATGTCTCATATTAAAACAATTGTTGAATATATTATTTAGATAATTATAAAAAGAGAGCGGGGAAGGACTACATTTTAAAGAATTCGTCACCCCGCTCTATTATCTTGAAGCTTGTGCTATTTATGATTTATTCATATTTTTATAATTTTAATCATATGTTCTAACACCTAATGGTTTATAGTTATGAATGGAGTCAAACAGTTCTTTCGGGCTGTCACAAAGTGGGGCAAGTGTTTTGTATTTTTCGTCTATAAAGCCTTCTTGAATCATATGATTAATTAACGATTGTAAAGGTTCGAAAAAACCATTGATATTAAATACAGCAATCGGTTTTTGATGAATACCTATTTGTGCCCAACTATACATTTCAAAAAACTCTTCTAAAGACCCTGCGCCACCTGGTGCCATAACAAATGCATCTGCTAATTCAGCCATTTTATTTTTTCTTTCATGCATAGAATCAACTAAAATAAGTTCACTTAATCTTGTACTGGTGATTTCACGTTCATTTAACATATTCGGCATGACACCAATGGCTGAACCGCCATAGTCTAATACACCGTCTTGAATAGCACCCATGATTCCCACTGAACCTGCGCCAAATATGAGTTCATAACCATTCTCAGCCATATAACGACCTAAATGATATGCTTCTTTCATATAAGAAGCATCTTTACCTTTGCTTGCACCGCAATAAACAGCAATTTTTTTCATATGTCATTCCTCCGTAAATAATGATGATTCATTTATAATAGACAAAAATCTTTGTTCAAATAAAGCGACATCTTCTGATGTGAAAGCAGACGGTCCTTTAGTACGACCGCCACTTTTTCGAAATTGTGCACTCGCATGTCGTTGTTCAAGTAATGTATTGATATTATGTTGATTATAAATAAAACCTTTATGATGCATTACTAATTTGGCTTTATTTAGTAATAAACTTGCAAGACCATAATCTTGTGTAATTACAATATCATTTGGTTGGACCAGCTTAACAATCTTATAATCGACAGCATCTGGTCCATCATCAACGTAAATAATATTGACATGGTCAGGTTGTATAGTGGTAGAAAAGTGACTAAAGCTACGAACGACGGTAACAAAGATGCTTGTCCCTTTAGTCAATTCAATTACTGAATTGGTAACAGGACAAGCATCTCCGTCAATTATGATTTGAGCCATAATGTTTATTTACCTTTTTCTTCATCGTTCTGTTTAACAATACTTTTAGCAACATAATCTTTATATTTTTTGAATTCAGCTAAACGCGCTTTTTTATTTTTTTCACGAGCTTTGTCTTCTTCTTTATGACGTTTGTCTATATTTTTTTGGAGCTTTTTATTCATTTTGTCTGCTTCTTTGCGATTTTCTTTTTCTAATTTTTCACCTTTTTTCTCAGTTTCTTCGTCAAGTTTTCCTGGTGTCATGCCAACTTTTTCCATATGTTTGTTAGATTTTTTCATTGAATGGATGCGTTGTTTTTCGTTTTCTTGACGTGATTTATCTTCTTCTTTATGACGTTTATCTATATTTTTTTGAAGCGTCTTATTCATTTTATCTGCTTCTTTGCGGTTTTCTTTTTCAAGTTTTTCGCCTTTTTTCTCAATATAAGCAGGATCATGTTCTTTAGCAATACGTTTTAATTCACGTTTTTGTTCAATATTGTGTTTTTTATCAATTACGTAATCTTTAGCATTAGCAGATTTGTCTACCACTGTATCTTTAATTTGAACAGATTTGTTTGCTACTGTTTTTGAAGCTTTAGCAGTTGCATCACTTGCTTTTTTAACATCAGGGTGATCCTTAATACGTTTACGTTCAACGATTAACGGTACTAAAAACACAGGTGCTACTGTGATGATTGTTCTGATTAATTGCTTTTTGTCCATACTCGTTGCCTCCAATAATTTTATACTATCTACTTATTACCCTATGATACATGAAAATAAACGGTAAATATACGGTCTTTCAAGGATTTATTGCTTGGATTATTAAAGGGAAATATTAAAAAAACTATTGAAATTTTTGGTGAATTTCAATAGTTTTTCAAGTATTAATTGGTATTTAATCTCATTTTATTGACCAGAAATACCTTGTCCTATACCAAAGCCAAAGTATAGAATAGCAATAATAATGACCAAAATAATTCTATAGATAGCAAATGGAATGAGTTTTATTTTACTAATCAAGAATAAGAACGTTTTGATTGCAATTAAACCAACAATAAAGGCTGTAATAAAGCCTAATAAGTAAAAACCAAAGTGATCTAATTGTATATATTCAAAGTTTTTGAATAAAGATAATCCACTAGCGGCTAACATCACAGGTACTGCCATAATAAACGTAAAATCGGAAGCTGATTTATGATTCATTTTCATTAAAACGCCTGTAGAAATTGTAGATCCTGATCTACTAAAACCTGGCCACATAGCAATGGCTTGAGATAAACCTATCACAAAAGCTTGGAAATAGTTTATTTGGTCAACCGTTTTAGGGTGAGCTACTCTTTTACTATACACATCGGCAATAATCATATAAATTGCTCCAACAAATAGTCCAACCATAACTGTTGGGACGCTAAATAAATATTTTTCAATAACATCATCGAACAATAAACCTAAAATGCCTGCTGGAATCATACCAACGATAATATGTAACAAGTTTAGACGTTTTGGTTTTTGGCCTATACCGTCGATAGGCTCACCTCTATATTTTCCTATATGTAACATTTCAAAGTAACGTTCACGGAATACCCAAGCTCCTGCGAAAACGGATCCTAGTTGAATGACAATTTTAAAGGTGAATGCGGATTCTGAACCTAAAAATTGAGTTGATTTGAGCCACATATCATCTATAAGAATCATGTGACCAGTCGAAGACACCGGTGCAAACTCAGTTAAGCCTTCAACAATCCCTAAAATGATACCTTTTATTAATTCAATCAATATCATAATTAACCTACTTTCGTATTATGGATTATAATTTATTTATTTTCATTTTATAATAATAGCACATTAAAAATGTAATGTGCTACAGATATATATGAATTTGGACTAAAGGCCGAGAGAAAATAAAAATTTTTAGATTAGCTTAATGTTTATGCGTTTAAATGTCTTAATAAAGCAAGAAAAGCATAGAATTATCTACTATAATCCAAAAACTAAATAGGATTGTCAAAAAAGAATGGTTTACATGAATGTAATTTAGGTTTTAATAATAAAATTATAATTATGACAAAAGTATGAATTACATTCATAAAAATACATAAATCAATGAGCGAATTGATTTAATTTTTGTATAATCCCTATATAATATGAACTAGGTGATAATTGTGAAAAGATTAACAAATTTAGCGGTAAAATATAAAACTTATCCTATTTTAATGTTTGTAATCAGTACATTATTAGCTATTACTGTAGTTATTCAAAATATTGCTATAGCAGAAATTTTAAATGCAATGTTAAGTAATACGCATCAAGATTTGTTAATTTTACTACTGATAACATTAATTATTTTATTAGCAAGAGCGACATTTAATACAATGAATCAAATGATAGGCGATCGTATGTCTACACGAGTAAAATATGATTTGCGCCGTCAATTGATTTTAAATAAATCTTCAGATCCAATCGGTGTTCAAATTAATACACTGACAGAAAATATCGATGGCATCGTACCATTTTTTAATAGTTATTTTCCACAAGTATTCAAATCAATGATGATTCCTTTATTTATCATTATCGCCATGTGTTTTATTCATTTGAATACAGCGTTAATTATGATTGTAACAGCGCCATTTATCCCATTATTTTATATCATTTTTGGACTAAAAACACGCGATGAGTCGAAAGACAAAATGACTTATTTAAATCAATTTAGTCAACAATTTTTAAATAAAATAAAAGGACTTATCACATTAAAACTATTTAATAAAACAAAGATTACCGAACAAGCTTTATACGAAGAAAGTACAACATTTCGAGATTTAACAATGCGTATTTTAAAAAGTGCATTTTTATCGGGTTTAATGTTGGAATTTATTAGTATGTTAGGTATTGGTCTTGTCGCGTTAGAAGCAGGGTTAGGGTTAATTTTATTTCACAATATAGACTTTAAAACTGCAGCTATCGCCATTATTCTAGCTCCAGAATTTTATAATGCAATCAAAGATTTAGGTCAATCTTTTCATACAGGAAAGCAGAGTGAAGGCTCAAGCGACGTTGTGTTTGATTTATTAGATCGACAAGAAACAATTAACAAACGCGAAGTGCCGACCAATATACAGCAAACGCCTTTAATTCAACTTGAGAATGTGGACTATCAATATGAAGGTGCGAAACATCGGGCATTGAAGCATATCAATTTAAATATTTATAATGGAGAGCATATTGCATTAATTGGTCAAAGTGGTGCAGGCAAGTCTACTTTAGCCCAAGTAATCGCGCAACATTTTATACAGCAAACTGGGTCTGTTACTTATCAGAAAAAACAATTGAAAATTGGATTTTTAAGTCAGAGCCCATATATTTTTAATGCGTCCATTCGTGATAATATGACGATGTTTCAAGAGATAGATGATAATCAGATATTTGCAGTCCTTGAAGATGTTGACTTAAAACAACAAGTTAATATTTTAAAAGACGGTATAGATACCTGGATTGGCGAGGGAGGAGAAATGCTATCAGGCGGACAAATGAGAAGAATCGAACTCTCAAGACTGTTATTAATGCGACCTGATGTATTGATTTTTGATGAGCCAGCAACAGGGTTAGACGTGCAAACAGAACAAATCATACAATCAGCAATCAGTAGAAAATTTAAAAATACTACTATTATTACGATAGCTCATAGAGAGAATACAATTAAAAATGCAGATAGACGTATTGTAATTAATCAAGGTACGGTTGAATCTAACAAAGTAACAAACGAAAATGAATATAAAGGTGGTGACATGTGATGAGACCACGTATTCAATTTAAGCTAGATAAAGATTTAATATTATCTATTATTGTTGGCGTATTAGGTAGTTTAACTGCACTCGGTATGTTTTTCTTAAGCGGTTATATGGTAACCCAAAGTGCGCTCGGTGCACCACTATTTGCATTAATGATATTAATCGTAACTGTCAAATTCTTTGGATTTTTAAGAGCTGTTGCAAGATATATTGAACGTCTATTATCGCATAAAACAACATTTACTATGCTTAGAAATGTCAGAGTACAATTTTTTAAACGGATTATACCTGTTGTACCAGATGTTTATAGAAAGTTTAATTCAAGCGATCTTCTTGGTCGTATGGTAGGTAGTGTAGAATCACTGCAAAACATTTATCTAAGAGTTTATTACCCGCCGGTCGTTATAGGTTTAACTGCGTTGATTGCAATGATTGTAACATTTTATTTTTCTTATGTTCATGCAATAATCATATTTTTAAGTATGTTAATAACGTTGGTATTGATACCTTGGCTAAGTGCTAAAAAAGCGCAAACACTAAAAAAACGGGTTAACCACGTACAAGGTCAGTTTTTAAATCAATTTTATGACTATAAAGAAGGATATGAAGAATTAGAGCGTTTCCAACAAACGGCTTTGTATGAACAAAGGGTTTTAAACCAATTAGGTAAATATGAACAAGCTCAAGCAAAAGAGCAACGGTTTTTATCTTTGTATGAATTTAGTTTGAATGTAGTATCAATGATTGCTTTATTTGCTACTTTATCTTTGGGTGTAATACAAGTGCAAAATCACCAATTAGATGTTGTCTATTTGACAAGCATTGTGCTAATGATGCTGACACTATTTGAACAAGCTATACCTATGAGCAATGTTGCATATTACAAGGCAGACACAGATGAAGCTTTAAGTAATATAAATGAAGTTATCGCACATCCAATGAAACAAGGGGACGAGCAATTAGAGTTAACTGCTACTAGCAATAAACCTTTATTAGAAGTTCAAAATGTTAACTTTAAATATTGGAACCAATCCACATATACTTTGCAAGCAGTTCAATTAAATATTCATGAAGGTGAACATGTCGCAGTTATTGGACCTTCAGGTTCAGGAAAGAGTACATTGTTACAATTGATGTTAGGTCTTTATCAAAGTGATAATGGAGCTATTTTAATAAATCAACAAGATGTCACAAACATTTTAGATTCAAATAAATATGATGCCATTAACGCATTATTACAGACACAACAATTATTTGATGGTAAAGTACGTGATAACTTATTTACAGATGAAGAGGATGAGGTAATAAAAGAAGTTTTCGATATATTAGGATTGACGCATATAGACTTAGATAGAAATATTACGCTTTCTGGTAATACATTATCAGGTGGAGAAATTCAACGGCTAGGTATTGCAAGATTACTGCTGAAGGAAGCGCCTATATGGATCCTTGATGAGCCAACGACAGCTTTAGATATTTATCATACGAACCTTGTAATGGAAGAAATTCATAAACAAGCACAAACCTTAATTGTTGCAACTCATGACTTAAGATTATTACCAAAATTTGATAAAATAGCAGTTATGGTCGATGGTGAAATCATTGAATATGGTGATTATCAATCACTATTAGCAAACAAAGGTTATTTATATCAAATGGTAACGATAAATCAGTTGTAAATTTAAATTTTAATAGATACTAAAGAAGAGGCTGAGACATTATTAAACGTCTCAGCCTCTTAATCTGATATTGGTATTTGGTGAATCAGTCTAAAAATAAACTAACTTATACCAAGTAGTTCTAATGCAATCCACCAATGTCTTGGCGAGACAGTAAGCAATGCTTCTTTTTCAAAATGCATTGCTGTCCTGTACACCTTATCATCAATCAAATATATTTAGATTATCCAATTTGAGGTAGTTCAACCTAAACATTTAATACTTAGCGTTATTTTGCTTTTTCTTCTGTAAAGGCGTTAATTACTTTAGAAAGTAATCGGTTTAGTTCTTTGTTTTCTTCTGAGCTTAGTGAAGATGCAATTGCTACATCTTGACATGCAGTATCCAATTCAGGACGGATTGCTTCACTTTTATCTGTTAAGTGAATAAATACTTCACGTTGATCGACTTCAGAACGTTCACGTTTGATTAAATCAACTTGCTCCATTCTTTTCAGTAATGGTGATACAGTGCCTGTATCAAGCGCTAATTCAGTAACGACTTTTTTCACGTTAACAGGTGATTCAGCCCATAAGATTGTTAAAACTAAAAACTGTGGATATGTTAGCTTGTATTTTTTAAAGACATTATTTGAGTAGTAGCGATTTACTTGTCTTTGAGCGTTATACAAACTAAAACATAGTTGATCCTTTAAATTAAGTGGTTCAGACATAAAGTTCTCCTCCAGACATTCTATCCGTTTTCTTCCTTCTGTTTCGGATTTGAATCCGTCTAATGTTGTGTAACACTTCCTCAAACATACTTTCGCACTGTGCCATGCTAAAATAAAGTATGTATAAAGTTTAGAAGAAAATCAATATTTTATCAAGTGAAAGATTAATTATAAGAATAATTAAGGTTTTACGCAAACATTTTTAATTACGAAATGAGTGAGTATATGAAAAATATTAAAAATCAAAAAACATCAATTACAGTCATCACAGGGTTTTTAGGAAGTGGCAAAACCACGTTCTTAAGCAAATATATAAAATATTTACAAAAAAACAATGAAAACCCAGCAGTTATCGTAAATGAATACGGTAATTTAGATATTGATAGCCATGCAATAAGCAATGATATTGAGGTTGTGTCCATATTAAATGGTTGCGTATGCTGTGATTTGCAACTAGATTTAATAAAACAATTAAAACATTTTCTTAGCAAAAGTGCAACGCGCCATATAATAATTGAAGCTACAGGTTTGGCACATCCGATTGATATTATTGCAGCATGCCAAGACCCAGAAATTGTTGAACAAGTCAGTCTACCAACGGTGATAGGCTTAGTAGACGGGCCTAGATTCTTAAATCGTGGCCAATATACAAAGCATACAATACAGTTAATGGAAGAGCAATTAGCTGTGTGTCATGCGATTGTTATGAATAAAATGGATCTTATTGACCATAATAAACAGGTAATGGATATGGCAGTAAATGAAATTAACCCTACCGCTTCTAAGTACTTTACCACATACGCGAATTTAAGTATGGATAATATTCATATAACTTCAGACAATAGTGGTGTTAAAGCTAGCACTCATGCACATCATCATGGTATAAATAGTGTAAATTATCATTTTTCTGGTCCGATTAATAGGCAGCTGTTTTATCAATTTATTTTACGCTTACCAGATAATGTTCTAAGATTAAAGGGATATGTAAAGTTTAGAGATATGCCTAATGATATTTATGAGTTTCAATATGCATTTGGTTTGCCTGATTATCAAATTGTAGATGAAGCATTGCCACTCACGCTAGTTATTATTGGTGAGCAATTAGACGAGAATAAGTTACGGAATCAATTGGATATGCTTCAATTCACATAATTTACATCAATGAAATAAAGAAAGGGGTTTGATTTATTATGGATAGAGTAAAGATTAACCAGCATGTATCATTTTCAAATGTAATACAAGGTTTTTGGAGAGCGAAAGATTGGCAGTGGACGCCACAACAGTTAAATCGCTATATTAATGAATTGGTCGAACGTGGTATAACGACGATGGACCATGCAGATATATATGGCAATTATACTTGTGAAGGAATTTTTGGAGAAGCACTCAAATTATCACCCAATTTACGAAATCATCTTGAGATCGTATCTAAATGTGGCATTATATTGCCTTCAAATAAAATAGAACAAGCAGATGGTCATCGATATGACCACAGCAAAAAGCATATCATACAATCTGTCGAGCGCTCGCTTAAGCAATTACAAATAGAACAATTAGATGCTGTGCTTATTCATAGACCTTCCCCATTAATGGATCCTCATGAAATAACAGAAGCCGTTAAAATTTTAGTGAAAGAAGGGAAAATTAAATCATTTGGTGTATCTAATTTCAATAAATCACAATATGATTTATTGAGTAAATGTTTAGTTTGTGACAAATTGCATATTACTTTAAATCAATTAGAAGTTTCACCTTATACATTAGACGCAATTGAAGATGGAACAATTAATCACATGTATAAAGATGATGTTAAAATGATGTCATGGAGTCCATTAGCTGGAGGAAAGTTATTTGATTTAGAAGATGAAAAAACGGCAAGAATCACAGCGGTGATTTCTCCGTTAGCACAAAAATACCAAGTTACAACAACGGCAATTATTATGGCCTGGTTAAATAAGCATCCAGCATCTATTATGCCTGTGTTTGGAACGCAAAAAATTCACCGTGTCGATGAAGCATTACAAGGTATGGAATTATCGTTGACTGATCAAGAATGGTTTGATATTTATACAGCTTCTTTAGGTCATGATATTCCTTAGTTTTAAAATAGAAGGAGCGTAAATGATGAACAATCAAAACGAACAACATTATAGAAATCAGTTTAAATTTCAACGCAATTTTATTAATTTCCCATTTTTAGGATTCGCGTTGATAATTGCTTTATTAAACATTATCTACCCCGATATTAATGTAATGATGACATTATTTGGTTTGTTTTTCCTATATAATGGAGGGATATTATTTGTTGCATTTATTAAACATTATAAACGCGTAATGGTTTTAGCTGTCATATTAACGCTACTATCTCTAGCATTATTCGGAATGACAATGTATTTATACGCTAAAGCAAACAATTTACTGTAGTACCAAAAAAGTACATGAACTAAATAATCAGGAGGCAATACATGGAGCAATGGATTACACATTTTATGGAGCAATATGGCTATTGGGGGATTGCATTTCTGATATTTTTGGAGAATATCTTTCCGCCTATACCATCAGAAGTTATATTAACCTTTGGTGGTTTTATGACCACACAAGCTAACTTAGGTTTTGTTGGTGTCGCGTTAACATCTACAGTGGGATCCGTTGTTGGGGCTATTGCACTCTATGGTATCGGTGCTTGGATAGGTGAACGCAATTTATATAAAATTGTAGCCCGTTATGGCAAAGTAATACGCGTAAAAGAAAGTGACTTGGATAAAACAATTCAGTGGTTTGAACAATACGGTTATTGGACTATATTTTTCTGTCGTTTCGTCCCCCTTTTAAGAAGTTTGATTTCAATACCAGCAGGCTTAACGCGTATGAATATGCCATTATTTTTATTATTTACTACTATTGGTACGTTGATTTGGAATGTAGTATTAATCTATTTAGGACAAACTGTTGGCAGTAACTGGAAAGCAATCGTGCATTACATGGATATTTATTCTAAAATTATTTATATTGTACTTATTATTTTGATTATTTTTATTATTTGGAAATGGGTAAAGCGTCAAAGAAAATATAAGAAAAAGTAATGATAAGTTCAAAGAAATTGAATGCACCTTTTGACTCTTATTGTGTAATTATTCCACATGCTAGATGTTATAATGATGTATAAATCGAATGCTGAAAGGGATGACATTATGACAAAGCGAAAAATTTCAATTATAGGCGCCGGCAATACGGGCTCAACGTTAGCGTTTCTTATTGCCGAACGTGAATTAGCAGATGTAGTATTGATTGATCAGCCTAAGAATGAAGGGCAAGTCAAAGGTAAAGCTTTAGATATACTAGAAAGTAGTCCTATTTATGGTTTTGATGTAAATGTATTTGGATCAGTAGCTTATTCGGATATAAAAGATTCTGACATCGTTGTTATTACTGCGGGGGCACCACGTAAACCCGGGATGAGTAGAGATGATTTAGTCAAAATTAATGAAAAAGTAATGGAAGAAGTCACAACAGAAATTATTAAATATGCGCCTGACTGTAAAGTTGTGGTTCTTACAAACCCAGTTGATGCGATGACGTATACAGTTTTGAAAACATCAGGGTTTTCTAAAAATCGTGTAATAGGGCAGTCTGGCGTTCTAGATACTGCAAGATATCAAACATTTATTGCACAAGCTTTAAGTGTGTCCGTTAAAGATATTAAAGGTTTAGTATTGGGTGGGCATGGAGACACGATGGTTCCACTTGTAAAAGCTACAAATGTTAATGGCGTTCCATTGACTGACCTTTTAGATGAAAGTGTGATTAATGAGATTGTCGAACGCACTCGAAAAGGTGGTGCTGAAATTGTCGAATTACTAGGCACAGGTTCAGCATATTATGCACCTGCCTCAGCGGTATATAGCATGTTGGAAGCTATTTTAAAAGACCAACAGCGTTTACTACCAACCATTGCACTTTTAAATGGTGAATATGGTTTTTCAGATATTTGTTTGGGTGTCCCTGCAATATTAGGAAAAAATGGTATAGAGCATGTACTAGAGCTGACACTTTCAGATGAAGAACAAAACCAGTTACAAACTTCTGCAAATGCTGTACAAGAAGTAAAACAGTCTCTTAAAAATGTATAAGTTTAGCAATCGGATCAATGGTTAATGGGTTAGTGAAGCATTAAAAAGATTGATATTCCGTTCATATAAAACCCCACAGAATGATGAATAAACATTTCTGCGGGGTTTAGTTTATATTATTTTTTCAATTGTCTCTAATTACATTCTGAAAATACATATATATACAGCAACATATTCAAAGAAAGTGAAGATATACATATATTTTAACTTCAGTTTTTCTTGAATAGAGACATGCCAATTAGGGTGACGGCGTTCGTAGTAAAACAATTGTAGATAAAATAAACCTACGCCCAATGGCAAACACATGAGCAAAATACTTTTAGTATAGGAAAACCCTATGTCATGAAGTAAATGCCCAATGATTAACTGAAATACGATGAGTACAATAATTAATATTAAAAGATTGATGGTCATTTTGCACTTCGTACTCCTTTCGCAAACGCATAAATCAATATTTGTAGTAATACGAGTAATGTTATAAAAAGTAAAGCATCGAGGTTTAAGTTATTTGTTACTTCTCTAAATATCCTAAGAGGTTCGTTGATAAGGTAAACAGAGTGTAAACGTAAAAAACGTCCGATGTATATACCAAAACCATTGAGCATCATCATGATTAATATTAATATTCTGTTAAACCAATGAGCACTAGTAAAGTGCTCTATTTCTATAAACATTAAAATTAATAAATATAATGCAAGCAACACGCCTGAAATTAGAAATGTAAAATACATCCATTCAACGATGACTAAACCTTGGTAAAAACTGAAAGTAAATTGATTTAAATGTATTAAATCTGTCACCATGTACAACGTATTAGGAACCATGAATAAAAATATGAGTATAAAGACAATGAATAATGGCCATTCATATTTATATTTAGGTTTAAATAAATTTAAAAGTAAGCACAGTTCAAACGGTATATATGCTAGAAAAAGATTCAATGTCATAAATTGATAAAAATGATTAAAGAAAATAGAAATAATCATTAATATTAGGAATACTGTCCTAGCAATGTAACGGGGGGCCATACTTACACCTACTTTCTTTTTAAATTTATATAAGTGGAATAGGGTAATAATCTAGTTTTATAACCAGAATTTGTTGTTTGTTCAGATATTCACCACTTATACCATATGAGCGTTTAAGCCTTTTATAGTCAATGTTACAAACCATATGAAAACAAAAATTCCCATAAAAGCGCATTGCTCAAGGGAATATGAACACAAAATTTTGAATATGGATATTTATAATACAAGTTCACCTGATAAATTTCAATTATAAACATAGTCTATATGTAATGAAAACGGTTATAATGAAAAGGAGTGAATCAGAAAGCAAAGCATTTAGTTTGGTTTCTTATGATTACTCCCTTTGCATAGGATGACTATATTGCTAAAACTACTAAATAGATGTATTTTTGAAGCCTTATGAAGTGCTAATTTGTCATAAATATTTATATAGTGATGTTTGTATAAACGAGAATAGTTTTTTTACCTCTTAATGCACAAACAGCTATAAATCTAGTAAATTCAAACCGATATGTTCATCGTGTTTACGATTGATATCGAGATTTGTCATTGTAATAACAATTTCTGCCGTGGCAGAAACGACTGCTTTTGTTAAATGACCACTTAAAGTTTCATATTTATCGGTGCCAAATGTTGCATGTAAATGCGCGAATGGCTTTTCGTCTATATGAGAAATATTACCTAACAAGCTAATTAACTCTAAAGGCGCTTTAATTTCTTTTTTCTCATATGACTTAGTTTCTAAATTATAGAAATTTAATTCTACATCATCACAGGCACCTACGCCACTCACTGTGCCAAACTTACCATTTTGTTCACGCGCAATATCCGTCACTGCGTCGACAATATCTTCCCCTTGTTCTAACACTAATACAATTGTTTTGCCATCAACTTGATATACCATTTTGAAACCTCCATTCAAATGATTAACTTTAATTACATTATACAAATAATTATTTATAAGATGTATAATATTGTTTATGAAGTTGAATTTTTCTATTGTGTTTCTATTAGAAAATGTTATAGAATGTTCTAATATTATGCATTCCTCGAATAAGATAATGTAAAACAAAAACAATTTAAAATCTACGAAAGAATGGAGTGAAAAGCGTGAACAAACAATTTTATATTTTATATTTTAATATATTTTTAGTCTTTTTAGGTATAGGTTTGGTTGTACCAGTACTACCAGTATATTTAAAGGATTTAGGTTTAAAAGGTAGTGACTTAGGTATTCTTGTTGCGGTTTTCGCACTAGCGCAAATGATTATTTCGCCTTTTGGTGGTACGCTTGCAGATAAATTAGGGAAAAAATTAATTATTTGTATCGGTCTCGCACTTTTTGCTATTTCAGAATTTTTATTTGCAGCGAGTTACACATTTCCACTATTAATCGTTTCCAGAATTTTAGGTGGTTTCAGTGCTGGTATGGTTATGCCAGGGGTTACTGGTATGATTGCAGATATTTCTTTAGGAAAAGACAAAGCAAAGAATTTTGGTTATATGTCAGCCATTATTAATTCTGGTTTCATTTTAGGTCCTGGTCTAGGTGGTTTACTAGCTGAATTTTCACATAGATTACCATTCTATGTAGCAGGTACAAGTGGTGTGATTGCACTCATATTATCAGTTACATTAATTAAAAATCCTAAACATGAGACACAAGATGGCTTTACTCAATATCAACCGGAATTACTTTCTAAAATAAATTGGAAAGTGTTTCTTACTCCGGTCATTTTGACGCTCGTATTAGCGTTTGGTTTGTCAGCGTTTGAAACGTTATTCCCATTATATACAGCGGACAAGGCACATTATTCACCTATAGATATTTCACTTGCAATTACAGGTGGAGGTATCTTTGGGGCACTCTTCCAAGTGTTTTTCTTTGATAAGTTTATGAAATATTTTGAAGAGCTTACATTTATTACGTATGCTTTGCTTTATTCTGCTATAATATTACTCGCATTGACATTGATGCATAGTTACTGGTCAATTATGGTCATTAGCTTTGTTGTATTTATAGGTTTTGATATGATTCGACCAGCTATTACAAATTATTTTTCTAATATAGCTGGCAACCGACAAGGATTTGCTGGTGGGCTAAACTCTACATTTACAAGTATGGGAAATTTCATCGGTCCTTTAGTCGCGGGTAGTTTATATGATGTGAACTTTGAATTTCCATTATATATGGCAATATTAGTAATGTTTATAGGTATGATAGTAATATTTGTTGAAAAAATAATTCAAAAGAGGACAAAAAAGTCTTAACTGGATATAACTTAACATTGTGAAAGTTTTTGATAACGAATAAAATGTATGGGTCAGTCTAAAAGTATTTAAATAAGAGTTGGAAATATCTTTTAAAATGATAATTACAATTTATTTGAAATTGTGTGGTATTGATAACGTAAAGAGGGAGCGGGCAGCAGTCTTTAAAAAAAGATGGCTATCCGCTTCTTCTTATATGTGATAGACAAATATGATTGACGTGTTTGTCTCTTTAATTAATACAAATTCCCTTGTTAGAAAACAGCACTAAATATGACACGTATGTTTAAGATTAATTGCACATATAATATTTATGTTACAGAAGTTACAATTGTTTTAAATTGCGGTCTATATAAGTTTTTTGTTAAATATATGTGCTAATATGAAATTGTTATTAATAAAGAGAGAATGAATTAAGGGGATAAACTTGAAAAATTTACTATTGGCGATATTGGCTTTTCTGCTTTCGTGTTGTTTCATATTTTTATTGGTATTAGTTACTAACCAGCAAGCACTTGCTAAAGTACATGAGACAATCTCGAGTTACTCTGAAACAAATAAAGCGATTCAATCCAAAACGAAAGATAACAACGCTCACTCAGATGCAAAGGGAGAAAAGAAAAAAGAAAAGCCATATAATGCAAAAAATCATGTACCAATTGCATCATCAGCGACACATCATTTGAAAGATAAAACCTCTGGGGAAACTAATTTGCCTCAGTTTACAGCAGCTTTAAGTAAAGCTCAAACTATTGTGAATGATGATAACCATTCTGAAAATAAATATAATGATTACGGGATAGATCGTACATGTCAAGGAGCATTTTACTATGTATTTACATTTAAAAATCAGAAAAAACCAAATACATATTATAGAGTTACTGTAGACCAAAATAACCATGCAAGAATATTTGATAACAGCTATCGCGTTCAAGATAACCCGGATTTAAATAAACCACGTATTTCACCACATGAATCAGAAGTCATAGCACAAAAATATGCAAAAGATGCACTAGGTAACTATGCTACTTTGAAACAAGTCCAAGCGTCTAAACAAGGTATGTCTTATACATTTTATAATTCGACTGCTAACAAAGAGTATAAAGTTACTGTAAATAAAGTAGGCGATGTCATACGTCAACCTGCTTTGAATAAGTGATAAAAAAAAACATTCAGCTTCCTGACTTTATTGAAGTTGAATGTTTTTATTTTTGGAAAAATGTATAAAGTTAAATGTATCAATGGTATGATTATATTAACATTAAAGAGATTTTATATTCTAAAAAAATATATAACAATAACTAATTTGAATTGAAAAGGATGAATGTTTTGAAAAAAATAAAAAAAGCAATTATACCTGCAGCTGGGTTAGGTACAAGATTTCTTCCAGCAACTAAAGCTATGCCAAAAGAAATGTTACCAATCTTAGATAAGCCAACGATTCAATACATAGTTGAAGAAGCCGCTCGTGCTGGCATTGAAGATATTATTATCGTAACTGGAAAACATAAACGTGCAATTGAAGATCATTTTGATAATCAAAAAGAATTGGAAATGATATTACAAGAAAAAGGAAAAACAGATTTATTAGAAAAAGTGAATTATTCTACAGAGTTAGCTAATATTTTTTATGTTAGACAAAAAGAGCAAAAAGGACTAGGGCATGCTATTTATTCAGCTCGCCAATTTATTGGAAACGATCCTTTTGCGGTACTATTAGGTGACGATATTGTAGAGTCTGAAAATCCGGCTATTAAACAATTAATGAATACCTATGAAGAAACTGGTAAGTCTGTCATCGGAGTTCAAGAGGTAGATGAAAATGAAACGCATCGATATGGTATTATTGATCCGTTAGAAAAAACAGGTCGAAGATACGAAGTAAATCAATTTGTTGAAAAGCCCAAACAAGGCACTGCACCTTCTAATTTAGCGATTATGGGACGTTACGTATTAACACCTGATATTTTTGATTATTTGGCGAACCAAGACAAGGGCGCCGGTGGTGAAATTCAACTCACTGATGCAATTGAAAGACTAAATAAAGATAGCCAAGTATACGCGTATGATTTTGAAGGTAATCGTTATGATGTGGGAGAGAAGCTAGGTTTTGTTAAAACAACAATAGAATTTGCTTTAAAAGATAAAGAAATGAACGAAGCATTAACACGTTTTATTAAACAACTGAATTTGGATGATTAAGTTATAAACATTTAAGCGGTGGAGATAATAATTTATTTGTTAAACATCGCACATCTTGAAGTGTTACGAGGTGTAGAAATGAAGCAAAAGAAGACCAACGCAATGCGCATATTAGATCGTCAAAAAACCAATTATAATGTGAATACTTATGAAGTTACAGATCAACATATGGACGGTACTGAGGTAGCAAATAAAGTAGGCATCGAAGATAAGTTTGTATATAAGACGCTTGTTTTAGAAAATAGTAACCATGATCACTTTGTTTTTGTTATTCCTGTAAATGCTACGTTAGATATGAAAGCAGCAGCTTATGCTGTAAACGAAAAGAAATTACATTTAATGCCGCTAGATGACTTGAAGAAAGTGACAGGATATATTAGAGGCGGTTGTTCACCAATAGGCATGAAAAGACAATTCCTAACAGTGATTGACCAACAAGCAACGTTCTTAAATTCAATTTATGTTAGCGGTGGGGAACGCGGTGTGCAAATTGAAATGGCAGTAGATGATTTAATTGATACCACTCATGCGAAAGTAACAGAAGTTATTCATAATTAAAAAAAGTAGTATAAAATGTATCATCACGAAACGGTAAACTTGCCATTTCGTGATTTTTTATGCGCACAAATAAAATACTTAACCTCATATTTTGCCTCATATGTTAATCGCTAAAGCTTAATGCGTTTTATTACCAATTTTGTATATGATTTACATTTCATTTAATAAAAAAAGGGACGGTTTATGTAAAAAGATATAAATGATGAAATATGCACCCTTTTTTGACTGTTTTTGACTGTTTTTGATAAAAAATGATTGAAATAAGAAAGCGTAACCATTATAATGATGATGGAATGAGGTGAAGAGATGATTACGGAAAAACGTCATGAACTCATATTGACTGAATTGTCAAAAAAGGATTTTTTAACGTTGCAAGAATTAATAGAGCGTACAGGTTGTAGTGCTTCAACGATTCGTCGAGATTTATCGAAATTACAAAAAATCGGGAAATTAAAAAGAGTACATGGAGGCGCAACACTTAATCAATCATCTCTTTTAGAACCCAATTTAGCTGATAAGCGTGCTACAAATTTAAAAGAAAAACAAGAAATAGGACGATTAGCTGCTCTGGAAATAGAAGATAACGAGTGCATCTTTTTAGATGCTGGCTCGACGACACTAGAGATGATTCCTTATATAAAGGCGCAAAATATTGTGGTTGTTACAAGCGGCTTAACTCATGTTGAAGAGTTAATTAAGTATGGTATTAGAACATTTATTTTAGGTGGAGAAATTAAAGCGACGACGTTTGCGACAGTAGGCGCAAGTGCTCTAGAAACATTGAAACGATACCGATTTGATAAAGTCTTTATTGGAATGAATGGCATAGATACGAAGTATGGTTTAACAACACCAGACGAACAAGAAGCAATTATTAAAAAATATGCGATACAGTTAGGCGCAGAAGCCTACTTATTAGCTGATCATGATAAATACGACAAGGTATATTTTGCGCATGTCCCAATCGAAGATGAAATTACAATCGTTACTTCTAAAAAAGTAAGAGAGAGTGGGATTTTTGAAAAATTTGCGGACAACTATAAATTTATTGGAGGCACACGATGATCTACACAGTAACTTTTAATCCTTCTATTGATTACATTATGTTTACTAATGATTTTGAGTTAGATGGATTAAATAGAGCGACAGAAACATATAAATTTGCAGGAGGCAAGGGCATCAACGTTTCAAGGGTGTTACAAACATTAAATGTGTCATCGACAGCGCTTGGCTTCGCAGGTGGTTTTCCAGGTCAATTCATTATAGAAACAATGAAAAAAGCGGGAATCTATACTGATTTTATTCAAGTTGATGAAGATACACGCATTAATGTGAAACTAAAAACTGGTAGCGAAACTGAAATAAATGCACCGGGACCAAGTATTTCAGAAACACAATTTACAGCATTACTTACACAACTTCGAAATACTGCTAAGGAAGACACAGTGATAGTAGCAGGTAGTATACCAAAGAGCGTACCAACAGATGCATATGAACAAATTGCAAAAATCACCAAACAAACAGGTGCGCAATTAGTTGTAGATGCTGAAAAAGATTTAGTAGAACCTGTATTAAAATATAATCCATTATTTATTAAACCAAATAAAGATGAATTAGAAGTCATGTTTGACACAACGATAAAATCAGATGAAGATGTCATCCTTTACGCACGAGAAATTTTAAAAATGGGCGCTGCATCAGTCATTGTTTCACTTGGTGGTGAAGGCGCTGTGTACGTAGACCATACGCATAACTTAAAAGCGACAGTCCCAAATGGCAAAGTTGTGAACACGGTTGGCTCTGGTGATAGTACAGTAGCAGGTATGGTTGCTGGCCTTGAAGCAGGTCTTTCTATTGAAGCATCGTTTAAACAAGCAGTGTCTGCGGGAACAGCAACTGCATTTAATGATGATTTAGCAACAAATAAGGCAATTGAAGCTATTAAAAATCAAGTGACAATTACGACACTAAATGGGAGTGAATAAGATGAGAATTACTGAGTTATTAACAAAAGATACGATAGCTATGGATCTTTCTTCAACAGACAAAAATGGCGTAATAGACGAATTAGTTAATCAACTAGATAAAGCGGATAAATTAAATGATGTTTCAACTTTTAAAGAAGCGATATATAACCGCGAATCTCAAAGTACGACTGGTATCGGAGAGGGCATTGCCATCCCTCACGCTAAAGTTGCTGCAGTAGATACGCCTGCTATTGCCTTTGGTAAATCTAAAGAAGGAGTAGATTATCAAAGTTTAGACATGCAACCAGCACATCTATTCTTTATGATTGCAGCACCAGAAGGTGGCGCACAAACACATTTAGACGCATTAGCCAAATTATCAGGTATTTTAATGGATGATAAAGTACGTGAAGATTTACTTCATGCAACGTCTCCTGAATCGGTATTACAAATTATTGATAAAGCTGATGATGAAGCAACAGAAGAAGAGGAAGCAGAAAAAGTAAATAATACAGACGCTGAAAGTGCAGCTGATACAAATGAACCATATATATTAGCAGTTACAGCTTGTCCAACAGGGATTGCCCACACATACATGGCACGCGATGCTTTGAAAAAACAAGCTGATAAAATGGGTGTTAAAATTAAAGTAGAAACGAACGGTTCTGGAGGAATAAAGAACCATCTTACGAATGAAGATATCGAACGCGCTAACGGCGTGATTGTAGCGGCAGACGTACACGTCGAAACAGCTCGATTTAATGGTAAAAATGTAGTAGAAGTACCAGTTGCTGATGGCATTAAGCGACCAGAAGAGCTAATTAACATGGCGCAAGATACTTCTCGTAAACCATTTGTTGCGAGCAGTGAGTCAAGTAGTAAACAGTCAGAAAGTAATGAAAAACAAGGTATCGGTAAAACAATATATAAACACTTAATGAATGGTGTTTCTAATATGTTACCACTTGTTATTGCTGGTGGTATTTTAATGGCTATTGTGTTCTTGTTTGGTGCAAATGCATTTGATCCAAAAAGTTCAGAATATAATGCCTTTGCGGAACAATTGTGGAATATAGGGAATAAGAGTGCCTTTGCGTTAATTATACCAATATTAGCTGGATATATTGCACGTAGTATTGCAGACAAACCAGGCTTCGCAGCTGGTCTTGTTGGTGGTATGATTGCTGTTTCGGGCGATTCAGGGTTTATTGGTGGTATCCTTGCAGGTTTCTTAGCAGGTTACTTAACACAAGGTATTAAGAAAGTAGCCAGTGGGTTACCTCAATCATTAGAAGGTTTGAAACCGACATTGATTTTCCCGGTATTCTCAGTTTCAATCACTGGTTTACTCATGATTTATGTATTAAATCCGCCGGCATCATGGTTAAATAATTTATTACTAAATGGTTTACAAAGTTTATCAGGAACGAACATTATGTTATTAGGCTTAGTCATTGGTGCCATGATGGCAATTGATATGGGTGGTCCATTCAACAAAGCAGCATATGTATTTGCAACAGCTGCATTGACTGAAGGCAACGCAGCGCCAATAACTGCTGCAATGATAGGTGGAATGGTTCCGCCAATTGCCATCGCTACTGCAATGGTTATCTTCCGTAAGAAATTCACAAGAGAACAGAGAGGTTCTGTTGTACCAAACTACGTTATGGGGCTATCATTTATTACTGAAGGTGCTATCCCATTTGCAGCAGCAGACCCTATCAGAGTGATTCCATCAATGATGGTTGGCTCAGGTATTGGCGGAGCGATTGCTTTAGGGTTAGGTTCAGCGATTCAAGCACCACATGGTGGTATTTTTGTCATCATCGGAACAGACTTTAGCCATGTGCTACAATCACTCATCGCTATTGTGATAGGCGCGATTATAAGTGCAATTATTTATGGTTTATTAAAACCAAAGTTAACTGAAGAAGAAATTCAAGCATCAGAAGCTATGAATGATTAAAAATAGATTGATGTATGTTATAAAGCCAGAAGAGACTCATTATTGAGTGATCTTCTGGCTTTTTGCGCCGTCATTTTATGAATTAAAAACTTTTGAATATAATAAAAGTGATGAATTTGGTAAAATAAAATAAAAGTTATACAATCATATTTGAGCGTAAAATCATTGAAAAGAAGGTAGAACAAATGACTGAATATGTAATTGAAAATGGGCGAATATATACGGAAGAAGAAATCATCGAACGTGGATATATTATTATTAAATCCGGTAAAATCGCTGGTGTAGGTATAGGGGATTATGAAGGTGAGTTACAAACTATCGATGCACAAGGACATCACATCTTACCTGGCTTTATTGACATTCATATGCATGGGGGTTATGGAGAAGATGCGATGGATGCTTCGTTGGAGGGCTTGAAACATTTATCTGAATCATTATTGTCTGAAGGAACTACCAGTTTCTTAGCAACGACTATGACGCAATCAGATGATAATATTACGCGTGCACTTGAAAATATTGTTGCATATCAAGCACAACACGATGCGTTAAATGCGGCAGATATTGTGGGTGTACATCTGGAAGGGCCATTTATTTCTGAACATAAAGTGGGTGCACAAAATCCAGGCTATGTACAAAGACCTTCAGTAGAAAAAATAAATTATTTTCAAAATGTAGCGAATCATCAAATTAAGGTGATGACATTTGCACCTGAAGTTGCTGGCGCACAAGAGACGCTAGCAGCTTTTCATGATGACATTATCTTTTCAATCGGACACACGGTAGCAACATTTGATGAGAGTAATGAAGCGGCTGAAAATGGAGCAAAACATGTAACGCACTTATATAATGCAGGAACGCCATTTGAACATAGGGAACCGGGATTATTTGGCGCAGCTTGGCTTAATGATAAATTAAGCACTGAAGTTATCGTGGATGGCATCCACTCCCACCCAGCAGCTGTAAAAATTGCTTATAAGCAAAAAGGTAATAAACAATTTTACTTGATTACAGACGCTATGCGAGCGAAAGGTATGCCTGATGGCGAGTATGATTTAGGCGGTCAAAATGTCATTGTAAAAGGTTCAGAAGCTCGTTTAGCCTCAGGGGCATTAGCAGGGAGTATTTTGAAAATGAACAACGGTCTCTACAATCTTATGCAATTTACAGGAGATACGTTGGATAACCTATGGCCTGTTACCAGTTTAAACCAAGCAGTAGCTTTAAAAATAGACAACGAAAAAGGCAGTCTGAAGGTTGGCAAAGATGCAGATATTGTCATAGTTAACGATGATATTGAAGTGCTAACAACAATTAAACAAGGTGAGATTCATAAATTTAATTAGTTATAATAACCAAACGATTAAAAAGAATGAAGCCTATTTAGTACGTCTGAAATATAAATCAGAAAGTTGACTTAAAAGTGAATTTGCGTTTAAATGGTAAATTAGGTGAATATAAAATTTTAATTATTACAAATGACTTTCAATACAAATATTATGATAAAATAAAAGTAATGCGTGTTTTTAGGGAGGTGTTACAATGGGAAGGATTTAGCCTATAAAACAATAATCAACAATCATGTAAGATTTGATAAGCAGTCACCTATTGTGACACAAAATTTGGAGGTGAATCCCTAGAAATAGGGAACTAATTGGAAACAGTGACCATAATGAATTTAGTAATATTCTTTTTCTTAATAGCATTAACTACTGTCTTTGTAGGGTCGGAATTTGCTTTAGTGAAAGTACGTACCACAAGGATTGAACAACTTGCTACAGAGGGCAATGGTAATGCACGCATCGTAAAAAAAATGATTAAAAACCTAGACTATTATTTATCCGCATGTCAATTGGGGATTACCGTGACATCTTTAGGTTTAGGTTGGTTAGGAGAACCAACATTTAATAAGTTATTGCATCCACTATTTGAAGTAATCCATTTACCTGATGCATTAACGACGACGATATCATTTATTGTAGCATTTATTATTGTGACTTATTTACATGTGGTTCTTGGTGAATTAGCACCGAAAACACTTGCAATTCAATATACTGAAAAGTTGGCGCTTGTGTATGCAAGACCGCTATATTATTTTGGACTTATCATGAAACCATTAATTTGGTTAATGAACGGTTCAGCAAGAATGATTATTCGCATGTTTGGCGTAGATCCAGATGCTAATAATGATGCTATGTCAGAAGAAGAAATAAAAATTATTATAAACAATAGTTATAACGGCGGCGAAATTAACCAAACAGAATTAGCATATATGCAAAATATTTTTTCGTTTGACGAAAGACATGCTAAAGATATCATGGTTCCTCGTACGCAAATGGTTACATTGAATGAACCATTTAACGTTGATGAATTATTAGAAACGATTAAAGAACATCAATTTACACGTTACCCGATTACTGAAGATGGGGATAAAGACCACGTCAAAGGGTTTATTAATGTAAAAGAATTTTTAACAGAGTATGCTTCTGGGAAACCGATGAAAGCAAGTAATTATATTCATGATCTACCAATGATTTCTGAAACAACAAGGATAAGCGATGCACTTATAAGAATGCAGCGTGAACACGTCCATATTAGTTTAATTATAGATGAATATGGGGGAACAGCTGGTATTCTAACAATGGAAGACATACTAGAAGAAATTGTTGGTGAAATTCGTGACGAATTTGATGATGACGAAGTGAACGACGTTTTAAGATTAAGCGACAATAAGTATCAAATTAATGGTAGGGTCTTATTAGATGACTTGAATGACCAATTTGGTATTGAATTTGAAGATTCTGAAGATATCGACACTATCGGTGGCTGGCTACAAGCGCATAATACGAATTTACAGCCTAATGATTACGTAGATACACAATATGATCGCTGGGTCATATCAGAAGTAGATAATCATCAAATTATCAACGTGATTTTAGAATTTGAATATCATGAAACACGTCCAACATTGGAAGATGAAGAAGACGAAGAAGATGACGATAACTAAGGCGTGATATATGATCCCAAGCCATTTTCTTACTAAAATTTAGTTTATTGAGCATAAATGAGATTTGGTAGGTTGATGACGCATTTTTGTGTGAGCTAAAAAATAGATGTTTAGTTACCTTAACAGTAGTTGGCATAAAATCAATATTCAAATCCACCTATGGTATTGTCACTAGATAACTAAAATAAAAGCAAGCTTTTATCGCTATAATCATTCTAATTATAACGGGATAATGAAATCTTTAAAGCATCATAGATTTCTATCCCGCTTTTTTATATCTAAAATTTAGAAAGTATACATTTATTAATTTAAATATTAAAATAATAATGATACTTAAATTAATAAAGAGAGGGATTGTTTCTATGTTAGCCGATACATATTATTTAAATAATGGTTATCCAATGCCGAAAGTTGGTTTGGGTGTTTATAAAATCACTGAAGAAGAAATGGAAAAAGCGGTCAATGCTGCATTAGAATCAGGTTATCGTGCATTTGATACAGCCTACTTTTATAAAAATGAAATAGCATTAGGAAATGCTTTAAAAAAAGCAGATATACCTCGTTCTGATTTATTCATTACATCTAAAATCTGGAATGATTACCAAGGATATGATAAAACAATAGAGTTTTTCACTAAATCAATAGAAAATTTAGGCACGGATTATTTAGATTTATTCTTAATACATTGGCCATGTGAAGCAGATAATTTGTTTATAGAAACCTATAAAGCAATGGAAAAACTATATAAAGAAGGACGTATTCGTGCAATTGGTGTTTGTAATTTTAAACAACATCATTTAGAGACATTAATGGCTGAAACTGAAATCACACCAGCTGTAAACCAAATCGAGGTACACCCTTACTTTAGCCAACACGAGTTGCAAGCTTATTGTGACGATAACGATATTGCTGTAACAGCTTGGATGCCATTAATGAGAAATCAAGGATTGTTGGATCATCCAGTGATAACTGACATCGCAAATCGATACGGTAAGACACCTGCACAAGTTGTTTTACGTTGGCATTTAGCACATAATCGCTTGATAATTCCTAAATCAAAAACACCAGAACGTATTAAGGAAAATTATGATATTTTTGATTTCACTTTAGAATTAAGGGATATTGCTGAGATAGATAATTTAAATCGAAATGACCGTCAAGGTAAAGACCCAGATAAGGTACGTATTGGTGACTTAAAATAATACCTTCATGCAGTATCACTTTGGGCGGATAGGCCACTTATTACAGGTTATAAGCGTCTCATTACAGTAATTAAGTATAGCTATATCTATTCATATTAAATATGTTGAAAACTTATTATATTCTTGTTAAAGGACAGGGGAGAAAATCAATTTAGTAACTTTTGATTTCTTTCCTGTTTTTTAGATTAAAGTTATAAAGGGTTTTATTTTCAATCGTTTGCAATAGTTGATAAACTTAATGGACAAAGTTACAACTTTTTACAAAAAATATATAGAACAATATTTAAGTTTAATGATTTATTACTGTATTAAGAAAATTTGTAATTCAAACAGTGACAATTCCTAATTATAAAAGCAGTTTAGTTAACAACAATTTGCAATATTTGTTAAACAATTAAGTTTCATTAATGAATATTAAGGTAATATAAAGATTGCGTAAATCTAAATAATAAGAATGGCAAAATAACTGTGAATATTGATAAAGTGAAATTGAAGTCATTGAAATGAAGGTGTTTAATATGGATATAAGAATAATAGTGCCATGTTATAATGAAGGTGAAGTAATATTAAAAACGTATGACAGATTAACAGAAATCTTAACGGAAGACAGTCTCAACCGTCAGTATAACTACGAATTATTATTTATAGATGACGGTAGTCACGATAAAACAATCAATTATATTCAAGAAATGGCGACACATGACAATCATGTGAAATATATTTCATTCAGTAGAAATTTTGGTAAGGAATCCGCAATGATTGCTGGTTTTCAACACAGTGTCAATTGTGATGCTGTAGTGATGATTGACGCTGATTTACAACACCCCCCTGAGTTGATCCCCCAAATGGTTGACAGTTATTTAGATGGTTACGATCAAGTTGTGGCTAAACGTGATAGAACAGGTGAAAAACGTTCAAGAAAATGGCTAACTAAAGTGTATTACAAAGTGATTAATCATCTTGTTGAAGACATAAAATTAGAAGACGGCATTGGTGATTTTAGGTTGCTCAGCCAACGTGCAATTCATTCATTGACAGAGTTAAATGAATACAATCGTTTTTCAAAAGGATTGTTCGAATGGATTGGTTATAACACTAAGGTATTCACTTATGAAAATGTTGAAAGAGAAGACGGAAAATCGAAATGGTCATTTGGTAAATTATTGAATTATGGTATTGATGGTCTCATTTCATTTAACAATAAACCATTACGTGCCATGATTTATTTAGGGCTTGTTGTTTTCTTTGTGAGCTTACTCTATATTGTCTTTAGTTTTGGAAGCATTATGATTAATGGTGTTAAAACACCAGGTTACTTTTCAACGATTGCAGCGATTTTATTACTCGGCGGTATCCAACTCATTTCAATAGGTATTGTTGGAGAGTATATTGGTAGAATTTATTATGAAGTCAAACAACGTCCAAAATATATTGTGCAAGTTTCTAATTTGGATCCTAAAAATAAAACAAAGCAATCTGAATCTAAATTGCAAATGTCAGATTATACAATTAAAGATAACCAAAATAATGTGAACAGCGCAGCATCTTTATATACACCGTCGCGTAAAGCAACTTCTGATAAAGATAAACCACTTGTAAAACACAGATAAAAATAACCTCAGATTAAGCTTGGTTTCGCTTAATCTGGGGTTATTTAAATATGATATATTATTTTTTGCGCAATTTACCTAATATAAATGATAAGAGCGCTACAAGGATAATCGTTCCGATAAGCGCAGGGAATATCGCAATGCCACCTAAGTGCCAACCCCAATCGCCTAAAATCCAAGAACCCAGTGCAGAGCCTACAACACCAGCAATGATATTACCGATAATGCCACCGGGGATATCTTTACCTAAGATGCCACCAGCAATCCAACCGATTAAACCACCGACGATTAACATAAGGATAAATCCAAACATGATATACCTCCTCTATAATTTATTTAACTATTATTACATACCACAAAATATAATTTGTTAATCATTTTTGTGAAAAAAATATATTCTGCCATAATAAAAAAAGTATAAATAACAAATGTACAATAATAAAGGCATACCAATACGGTGTTAATAAAGTCATGATAGTAAAAGATAATATAATACATATTTGTCCAATCGTGATAGGCCGGCGAATACGATTTAATACTTTAATTTGTTCTTTTTCATGTGTTTGGAAAGTACTATAGAACAACAAAGTTGCGCCTATAATAAAAATGGCCGGTGCTAAATATGGAATAGACATATAGTAAGAATCGTTACTTGTATCGTATGAAAGGATTAAAGATGTACTCATGATAATTGATAAAATGAAACCAATCAATTTTTGATCAGTAATCACATATACTTTGATCTTTTTATTTAAATACAATTGTAGCATTGTCCAAATAATCAATTGAACACAAGTATAAAATGTTATGTAATCATATTTGCCCACAATAACTAAATTGATCATAGCATTTATAGTTATTGCTAAAAGTATAGAGCTGAACTTAAGTTGTTTGAAATTCTGACGATATAAATCAATACCTAGAATGATTAATACCGTAGCTATATTTATGATTATATTTATTAGCATGTTGCTCTCCTAACCTAGATACTTCACTGCAACATTATATCAAGTAAGTTTAATTTAATCATTTAATAACAGTTGATATTTTATAATTTATGAAATAAAAACGAGTCAACCTGTAAAAGGTTATTAATTTAAATCATTATACATATACAGTGACTATTGTTCCTAAGTCTATTGATTCAAATGAAAAAACGGTTCATTGTATAGACAAAAGGCATTATACAATGAACCGGTTATTCGACACAATTTAAACACCTTTTTTGTTACTCCAGAGTAAAGTGTGTAATTGAGGCAATACATATACATTATTCATATCATTACTTACCATTACTCGATCTACAAGCGTTTCGTATAATGATAGTAATTTTTCTGTATGTGCTTCGACATAATCGCCATCTAAGTAGGGGTTACCAACTTGTAGATAAAAAGGGGTATCGGGATACCGGTGATGAATCATTTTAGCAAACTCATAATCATCATCATCAAAAATAACAACTTTTAGGTTTAGTGTTTCTGGGACACATTTTGCAATAACGTCATCTAAGATAGGTAAGTTTGGCTTCATCATTGAACTAGGTGGTTTAGGGCTAATCGTTAAATCATCAATTTGTGTCATCCATGGTTGGAATTTACTACCTTGTGTTTCTAAGGCGCTTTGTATACCTTTTTCTTCAAACAAATCCACTAAGCCCTGAATTCCTCTGATTAAAGCAGGGTTGCCACCAGAAATGGTCACGTGATTAAACGATTCACCAGCAAGGTCATATAATGCCGCATAAATTTCTTCAGCATTCATCATACGTATATCTTCTTTTGCACTGCCATCCCATGTAAAACTAGAATCACACCAGCTACATCGGTAATCGCACCCAGCTGTACGTACAAACATCGTCTTACGACCAATGACGCGACCTTCGCCCTGAATGGTTGGGCCAAAAATTTCAAGAACAGGAATTTTACTCATGATTTAACTCCTTTGGTCTAAATATGACATAACTCGTTGGTGTTTCTCTTACATAAACTTGTAAGCATTGTGGTTGATTGGCTCTTTCGTTTAAAGAGGTTTGCACCATTTCGTAAATGGTTTGCGCAACTATTTCTGTGGAAGGGCTTTTATCTTTAAATTGTGGTAATTCATTTAATAAATGGTGATCAAATTGATCATGCACTAACTTTTTCAATTCACTAAAATTCACTAAGAAACCATTATGATCTAAGACGTCCCCACCAATAGTTAAATTTACAAAGTAAGTATGGCCGTGAGTACGCATACATTTTCCAGCGTCATCACTCGGAATATAGTGCGCGGCTGAAAAATTAAAATCTTTATTAAGTTCAAACTGGTAGTTATGGTTAATGCTAGGGTAATGTTGTTGGAACATATTATTTCGCTCCTTTTTCTTCTAAATAAGCGTTTAATCCTCGAGCACGTAGTTTACACGCAGGACACTCGCCACAGCCTTCGCCGACAATACCGTTATAACAAGTTAAAGTTTGATATCTAATATAGTCGAGTACACCCAGCTCATCACTCAATGCCCATGTTTGTTTCTTATCAAGCCACATAAGTGGTGTATGGATGACAAAATCTTTATCCATAGAGAGCGAAAGTGTGACGTTCATTGATTTAATAAAACTATCACGACAATCAGGGTAGCCAGAAAAGTCAGTTTCACAAACGCCAGTAATAATATGTTTTGCATTAGTTTGGTATGCCAAAGCCCCAGCAAAAGATAAAAATAATAGGTTACGTGCTGGTACAAAAGTATTTGGTACGCCATCTTCTCCTTCTTCGATATCCATATCATGTTGTGTTAATGCGTTCGGAGTGAGTTGAGATAATAGTGACATATCGAGTACATGGTGTTCAACTTGTTGTTCCTTAGCAATTTGTTTAGCAACTTGGATTTCTGTATCATGTCGTTGACCATATTCGAAAGTGACCAAAGCGACTTCTTCAAAATGTGCTTTAGCCCAAAATAAACATGTCGTACTATCTTGACCGCCGCTAAATACGACGATGGCTTTATTATTGTTTAATGTGCGTTGCGTCATTCTAATTTACACTCCTTAAAATATACTAGCTTTCATATAAATGTTATGACGCCATAAAAAAACGTCTATCTCTATAAAAAAGATAGACGTCGTTCCGGTGTCTAGTTTTTTATAGAGGGTGTCAGCTAGAAACCTCTGTTTCATTTATACCGTGACTAGAATAATACATTTAAGCTGTAAAATCAAGTTAGGATTTGGGATAATGAACATAATAAATGTTTATATAAATACTATTGAGGTGATTTAATGCTACTTGTAATCGATAATAAAGATTCATTCACATATAATATTGTAGATTATCTTAAACAATGCTATGCAAGAGAAGTGTTTGTTATTGATGTTGATGAAGTTGTTATAGATGAGATTTTCGGTATGAAACCAGAAGCGATTGTCATATCGCCAGGGCCAGGCAAGCCAATAGATTATCCTATACTGAACAAAGTGATAGACCGATTTGCCAAACATGTCCCGATTTTAGGTGTTTGTTTAGGATTTCAACTCATAGTTACACATTTCGGCGGTGACATTATAAAAAACAAAAAACCAATTCACGGTCATACAACTTTCATTACGCATAAAGGTACAGACATTTTTAAAGGCTTACCTACGACGTTTTCGGTCATGCGTTATCATTCCTTAATGGCTAACATACATACATTTCCTTCAATACTACGCGCTACAGCTATCAATGATGAAGGTGTTATTATGGCATGTGCACATCAAGATGATGCTGTTTACGGTGTGCAATATCATCCTGAATCAATTTTAAGTGAGTACGGTATAGAACAAATTAAATTATTTATTGAAATTGTGGAGGCATATCATGCAAATAAAGTTTAATTATCGTTATTACATAGATGAAGAACAAAATGAAACATATCAATTGCAACTCACAAAATATTTGCGTAAAAAAATTGCATACCACATTGAAGAGGTAGGAGAAGTTGTACGTTTTGCTGAGACACATCAAAATAATGGCGATTATGTCGCTTTATATTTGCCTTATGAAGCAGCTACTTACTTCAACAGTCAAATGGCAACTATCGAATCAGAATCTTCATTTATATATGCAGCCGCTTATGTATTTAAACAAGCAAAAAATGAAGGGAAAAAAGTGTGTAATGGATATCAAAAGAAACATCATTTTACCTTCCAATATGCACATGAACAAATGATTAAACACATCAAATGGGTACAACATGCTATAACTGAAGGCAATACATATCAAGTCAATTATACGACAAGGCTAAAAGACGATATACGAGGGCCAATCTCTGAATTGTACCATGTATTGCAAAGAGACAACCATGGTTATTATTCTGCATTAATCGACACAGATGAAGTGCAAATTGCATCATTGTCTCCAGAGCTTTTCTTTCAATACGGACCTTTTAAAAAACAATCTAACACCATTTTAAGCAAACCTATGAAAGGTACAATTGCTAGGGGTAAAACAGAATTAGAAGATCGAGATAATTTAAATCAGTTAATATGTTCCACGAAAGACAGAGCTGAAAATGTAATGATTGTTGATTTATTACGCAATGATATTAGTAGAATTGCTAATACTGGAACGGTGAAAGTCTACAAACCATTTCATATTGAAACATACCAGACAGTCTATCAAATGACCTCCATGGTAACTGGACAGTTGGGACGCCATTTGTCTTTAGAAAGTATATTAAAAGCAATATTCCCATGCGGTTCTATTACTGGTGCGCCGAAACTCAACACAATGACCTATATTAAACAATTAGAACAAACATCTAGAAATGGCTACTGTGGCACAATTGGTTTGTTGTTACCTAGTGGGAAATCTATATTTAATGTACCAATTCGTACAATACAATATATAAACGGAGAAGCAGTATATGGTGTGGGAGCAGGTATTACAATAGATTCCAATCCTGAAGCAGAAGTACAAGAATTTAAAGATAAGACTAAAATATTGGAGAGATTATAATGCAATTATTTGAAACGTTGAAATTAGAAGCAGGAGATTTTTTAAGGTTATCTTACCATCATGACAGAATGAAGCGGTCTGCAGAACACTTTCACATTACATTTCAAGATGAAAGATGGCATGCAATCATTAGAGAAATTAAAGCGTTGTGCTCGAATGACACCTATAGAGTAAAAATATTACTTAATCCAAATGGCGTATTTGATTACGAGTTAGCAAGTTTACCACCAAAAGATAGCTTTACAGCTAAACTTGTTCAGTTACAGCCTATTCAAGATAACTGTATACTCACAAATAAAACAACAAACAGGGCACATTTAATGCACAATCATGAGACAGATCTCATATTATTATATGATAAAGAAGGTAAAATATTAGAATTTGATATAGGTAATATTATGATTAAAGAGGGAAATGAATTGTATACGCCTGTTTTTGATAACGATTTTTTAAAAGGTTGCAAAAGGCAAGCACTTATAGATGAAGGTAGATTAATTGAAAAAAATTATGATATACAAGAATTTAGAGAAAAATTAAGCCACCATCAAATAAAGGTTTTTCTAATAAATAGTTTGAGAGAGGTTGCCGATGTTGAAATAAATCTATAGAATATAGAAAGTATAAGAAATATATATTTTTCCATTCTAATGATTGTAGTTAAGGTGTTGAAAAAGCAGTTTACTATAACTACGCTATCAACATTTAATAAATAAAATGAGATGACGTATTCTAAAATTATAATTAAAACAATATAAATGAAGTAAGACAAATCTTAAAAAATTTAATGTCGGCGAGTGAGGCAAAATAATGATAGTGCTATGGTTTTTATTAATTATTATTCTAAGTGTGCTTACTAAATGGCACGCGAATTATTTAATGAAACAGCAAAAATATTATATTACAAAATTAATAGTCACTATATCATGCGCGATTCAGTTGATATTTATTTACGCTTTAGTCAAAGAAATAATAAGATATTTAACGCAGATATTGAATGTATTTTATCGATAGAAACAATAGATGAGGTGAATTTATGAAGATATACAGTCAAGGTGATCAAGCCATTGTGGTTTCTATAGAAAAAGAGGTTTCTAAGGATTTAACTGAAGACCTACTAGCATTAAAAACATATCTTGTTAATAAAAACTATCCATTTATTACAGAAATTGTACCGACAGAGTCTGATATGATGATTTGCTATGATGCGCGAGATATGATTAAACATCACAACATAAAATCACCATTTCTATACATGAAAGCATTGTTGCAATCTGTAAAGTTAGAAATTAAACATGTAGAAAAAACGGCGGACCCAATACAAATACCTGTAGTATACGGGAGTGATTTTGGGCCTGATTTAGCATCTTTATTAAAATATTATGAAATGGATTTTGATAAATTTGTAAAATTGCATACAGCTCCAAACTACTTTGTGTCAATGATGGGATATTCTCCTGGTTTTCCCTATTTAACTGGTATGGATAAACGTTTATTTGTAAATCATACAGGGGGCAAAAAAGTCTTTATCCCGGCAGGATCAGTAATAATTGAAGGAAAAAAAACAGGCATTACTACAATTGATACGTATGGAGATTGGCTAGTCATCGGTTATACTCCAGTTGAATTATTTAACCCGCATCAATCAGATTTCACTACTCTAAAATTAGGTGATAATGTACAGTTTAACGCAATTACTGAGGAAGCACTGGATTTAGGAGGCTTTGAACCATGTCAATCATAATAGAAAGTGAAGGATTATTCTCTAGTTTCCAAGATTTTGGTCGTAAAGGCTATGAACATAACGGCGTGATTCCTGGAGGTGCTTTAGATCCACTCTCACACGAAATTGCTAATCGTTTAGTAGCTAATGATAAAAATGAAGCTACTTTGGAAATGACAAACAGAATGGCTAGTATTCGTTTTACTGAGTCAACTTTAATTGCACTAAGCGGTGGGAATTTTAAAGCTAAAACAGAACAATTAAAAGTTTTACCAAATAAACTTTATTTAATGGAAAAAGGAGACGTGCTTGAATTTACAGAAACTACACGTACTTCAAGAGTTTATTTAGCCGTAGGTGGGGGCTTCGAGTTAGACGAGTGGTTAGGGTCTGCATCTACAGACTTTATGTCTAAAATAGGAGGATTTCATGGTCGTAGATTAGAAAAAGGCGATGAAATCAACATGAAACGTAACTATACAGAACGTCATTATAAACTTTTTGAAAATCTTGAACATACGCACCAAACGAATTGGGGTATAGACGGTTATGCGCTTTCTTTTAACTATATGTCAGATGTGTTCCATGTCATTAAAAATAAAGGTACAGAAGATTTTGATCAAGATGCATTAAATCGATTCACTTATGGAGAATATAAAGTAACAAGTAAAGCGAATAGAGTAGGGATGTATGTAGAGGGACAGCCTGTTAAAGCATTTTATGAAGACATGCCGGCGCATCAATCTGTTCAAATCGGAACAATCCAAGTGAAAAGAGATGGCACCCCAATCATTTTATTAAACGATCACTACACACTAGGGAGTTACCCCCAAATTGGAACTGTTGCAAGTTATCATTTAACAAAATTAGGGCAGAAACATCCCGGAACTAAATTGAAATTCCAATTTATAGATATCGAAACTGCAGAAAAAAATCTAATAAAATATACGAATTGGTTAAACCAACTATTTCATGGAATTGAGTATAGAATGCAACTAGAGATGTTAAAATAGTTAACGTAGTGTCTTTATAGAATATAGTTGCGCACGAATGCAATACTACAATCACATTTTAACTCACATCAAAATTGAAATTAAAATCATATTACGATAGCTGATACTAATGAGACAAGTCTAAATCAAATTTTATAGAATGGTTTTGCTGTGGTATTTGAGCAACCATAACTAGAAAAAAGAATATAAGCGCTAGGGCTCACATATAAGTTTTGCTTTAAAAGTCTTATATAAATACATTAGCACTTCATTGCTTGAGAGCCAATACCAAAAATTGCCTGGGATATTGCTTATGTTCCAGGCTTTTTATTTAAAGTGTAACTAGCGTTTTATACGTATACTCATGTTAAATGGTTGTTTAACTCAATAGGTATAATCCCTCTTTGATTTAAATAGGTCCATAGTCTGATTAATTCGTCGCATGAAACACGTATAATTATATAGGAAATTTAATTTTTTACTTTAATTTAATCTTGTTTTCATACGCGTTTAACAATGCCTTCATAAAAGGTTTTGATAGGGGTTTTTTATGAAAAAAAGTGTGTTTTTACTTGATATTACTTAAGAATTGCTTTATATTTATTAATTGAACTATAATCGTTTTATTACAAAAATATTACATGGTAAAGTAGTAGTAAAAGCGATGTAAATAACAATCATAATTCTGAACAATAACGTAATTTACAATAAAACACCTATAATTCACAAATTTTTAGAAAATATTTTTAATTAATAGAATTAATTGATCATTGATGAAACAAGTACTCAGAAGTGAGATTTGGTTGAATTTAGCTATATAAATTGTAAACCATATTTTTATAAATTTTAACTTTCGCAAATAACGATAAAAGTATAGTTAGAAGATGTTAACTACGAACTAACAATGATTACAAATATATTTTATTGGACTAGGTACTAGGACCAACTTTTATTAATTTATATCGGGGGAACAAACATGAGTCTACACAAAAAGAAATTAACTCTTTTTGCGTTTTTTATCATAACTGTCTTAACAGTTACTGCTAAAACGTATTTTTCATACTATGTTGATTTTTCTTTAGGTGTTAAAGGGTTAGTTCAAAACTTAATCTTATTAATGAATCCATATAGTTTAATCGCTTTAGTATTGAGTATTTTCTTATTTTTCAAAGGTAAGAAAGCCTTTTGGTTTATATTTATAGGTGGTTTTCTTTTAACTTTCCTATTATACGCAAATGTAGTGTATTTTAGATTTTTCTCTGATTTCTTAACATTTAGTACATTAAACCAAGTAGGGAATGTTGAATCAATGGGAGGCGCTGTTTCTGCTTCATTTAAATGGTATGACTTTGCTTACTTTATTGATACAATCATTTATTTATTTATATTAATTTTCAAACAAAAATGGTTAGATAAACGGGTGTTTAGTAAAAAGTTTGTCCCGGTAATCATGGCAGCATCTGTTGCATTGTTCTTCCTGAACCTTGCTTTTGCAGAATCAGATCGTCCAGAATTATTAACACGTACATTTGACCATAAATACTTAGTAAAATACTTAGGCCCGTATAATTTCACAGTTTATGATGGTGTGAAAACAATTCAAAATAATCAACAAAAAGCGTTGGCCAATGAAGATGATTTAACTAAAGTATTGAATTACACAAAACAAAAAAGAACCGAGCCAAACAAAGAATATTTTGGCGCGGCTAAAAAGAAAAATGTGATTAAAATACATTTAGAAAGTTTCCAAACGTTCTTAATTAATAAAAAAGTAAATGGAGAAGAAGTAACGCCATTCTTGAATAAACTTTCAACTGGTAATGAAGGATATAGATATTATCCAAACTTCTTCCATCAAACAGGACAAGGTAAAACTTCTGACTCAGAGTTCACGATGGATAATAGTTTATATGGACTGCCTCAAGGTTCAGCATTCTCACTTAAAGGTGATAATACGTACCAAGCATTGCCAGCTATTTTACATCAACAACAAGGTTATACATCAAGCGTAATGCACGGAGATTATAAAACGTTCTGGAATCGTGACCAAGTATACAGACATTTTGGTATCGATAAATTTTATGATGCGACCTATTATGACATGTCTGAAGAAAATCTTGAAAATTTAGGTCTAAAAGATAAAGAGTTCTTTAAAGAGTCAGCGAATTACCTAGCGAAAGAAAAAGAACCTTTCTATAGCCATTTAATCACATTAACGAACCACTATCCATTTACGTTATCGCCAGAAGACGCGTCAATTGATAAGCCAAATACTGGAGATTCAACTGTAGATGGTTATGTACAAACGGCTAGATATTTAGATGAATCATTAGAAGAGTTTGTCAATGAATTGAAAGAGAAAGGCATCTATGATGATTCTGTTATTATGATTTATGGTGACCATTATGGTATTTCAGAAAACCATAACAAAGCAATGGAAAAATTATTAGGTGAAGAGATTACACCAGCTAAGTTCACTGATTTAAACCGCACAGGCTTCTGGTTGAAAATACCTGGTAAAGAAGGCACTGTAGATAAGACATATGCTGGGCAAGCAGATGTTATGCCTACATTGCTCCATTTGATGGGTATTGACACTAAAAACTATTTAATGATGGGAACGGACTTATTATCAAAAGATCATAATGATACAGTACCATTTAGAAATGGTGATTTTGTTACCAAAGACTATAAATATGTAAATGGTAGAATATACGATAATAAGAATAACGAACCGGTTACTGAAAAACCAAGCGATTTTGATGCACGAAAACAACAAGCTGAAAAAGACTTGGAAATGAGTGACGACGTGATTAACGGTGATTTATTGAGATTTTATGATAATCCCGATTTCGATAAAGTCAAACCATCCCAATATAAATACGAACCAGGACCAAAAGGACAAGAGAAAAAATAGTTAAATGATAAGCCCTCATTCCATTTAAATAATGGATGGGGCTTAATATTTTATCTGGCATTTTCCTCAGGTTGACTGAAACGTGTGTTTACATAACTATCTTACAAACAAAGATGAGCCGGAGACATAAGGTGCAATGTCTCCGGCTCATTTGTATTATTGGGGCAAGTGGACTGGTCTGAAAATGCGCTTATAAAAATGAATCATTCATGCGATTCACTTAATCTAAACGTTTATCCTAGTCGTTCTTGCCAAAGAGGACAATGAAACCTATTTAGAAAGTGTCATTTCTGTCTAGTTCTTCTTTCTTTGATATTGAAAGCAGGTGATTAAACCTAGAATGATATTTATTGCATACGTTAATAAATTAATTATCAATATCATAGCAGGCTAACAAAGCGTGTAATAAAACCCTCTAATTGAGCCCGGTTCTTTTGTTCAAGTATTGTCATAATAACCCTTTATCCAAGTGCAACATCTAAAATCATCATAATTGTAAAGCCTAACATTAAGCTTAATGTAGCTAAATCAGTGTTATTACTAGCTTGAGAATCTGGGATAAGCTCTTCTACAACAACAAATATCATAGCACCAGCTGCAAACGCAAGTGCATATGGTAACATTGGCGTAATGAATAGAACGGCTGCAGCACCTATAGTAGCGAATATCGGTTCAACAATAGCAGAAGCCTGTCCATAGTTGAAAGCTTTCCATCTTGAAGCGCCAGCTGCTCTAATAGGCATAGAGAGTGCAGCACCTTCCGGAATGTTTTGAATACCGATACCGATAGCTAAACCAAGTGCACCTAACAACGTTGCTTGCCCATTACCAGCTACTACGCCTCCAAAAGCTACACCAATAGAGAGACCTTCTGGTATATTATGTAACGTTATTGCTAATACGAGCAAAGTATTCTTATTGAGTTTTTTAGTTCCTACACCTTCTTGGTATTGGTTCGTATCTTGGGTGTTTGGGTGTATGTGTGGAATAACTAAATCTAAAGCGCGAATGAAAAAACCGCCCAATAAAAAACCGATAGCTGCTGGTGCCCATGCAAAAGCTGATCCTGCACCATAATTGATGGCGGGTTGTAGTAGAGACCAGAAACTTGCAGCAATCATAATGCCTGCAGCAAAACCTTGCATTGAATTAAGTATTTTATCGTTAACTCTTTTGAAAATAAAAACAGCTGCAGCACCTAATGCAGTAAGTAACCAAGTGATGATACCTGCAATTAATGCTTGGATAAAAGGAGGTAAATCTTGGAAAAAATCCGACATAAGCTACGCTCCCTTGTATCATTTGAGTTCAAAAAGGTGTATAATATATAGAACTGAAATTAAGTTTAACAGAATTCATTATAATTTTCGATATTAAAAAGGATGTTGGACGATGGAAGCCTACAAAATTGAACATTTACATAAATCATATGCCGATAAAATCATTTTTGATGATTTACATCTGTCTATTTCTGAAGGTGAGAAAATAGGACTCGTGGGCATAAATGGTACAGGAAAGAGTACGTTATTGAAAGTCATCGCGGGTTTGGATGAAGATTTTGAAGCAGAAATCTCACACCCTAATGCTTACCGCATACGTTATTCATCTCAAAAGCAAGAATTTCAAGATGATTTAACCGTTTTTGAAGCAGTATTAACTTCTGAAACCAAGACGCTTCAAGTGATACGCGCTTATGAAGCTGCCGTAGTACGCTATAGTGAGACACAGAGTGAAACAGATTTCCAAAAAATGATGCAAGCACAGGAAGCGATGGATAATTATCAAGCTTGGGATTATAGTGCTGAAATCAAAACGATTCTATCAAAATTAGGCATCAATGACACAGCTAAAAAAGTGAAAGCATTATCAGGTGGACAACAAAAACGTGTCGGGCTTGCGAAGACACTTATAGAACAACCTGACTTATTATTATTAGATGAGCCTACAAACCATTTAGATTTTGAGTCAATTAATTGGTTAATTAATTATGTAAAACAATACCCTCACACTGTATTGTTTGTTACACATGATCGTTTTTTCTTAAATGAAGTATCATCCCGCATTATTGAATTAGATCGTGGTAAATTAACAACATACCCTGGTAATTATGAGGATTACATTGCGCAACGTGCTGAAAATGAAGTCATTGAACAAAAACAACAAGCTAAACAACGTGCTTTATATAAACAAGAATTAGCATGGATGCGTGCAGGTGTAAAGGCACGTTCTACCAAACAGCAAGCACGAAAAAATCGTTTTAAAGATTTAGAGGAAGACGTCAAAAATCAACACCAACAAGATAAAGCTTCCTTAAATCTCGCATATTCAAGATTAGGAAAACAGGTATTCGAACTTGAAGATATATCAAAATGTATAGGCAATAAAACGTTATTTGAACATATCACCGAAATTATTAAAAATGGACAACAAATTGGTATTGTCGGTCCCAATGGTGCAGGTAAAACGACATTGCTGAATATTTTAAACGGTGATGACCAATCATTTGAAGGGGTATTAAAAGTTGGTCAAACTGTCAAAATTGCTTATTTTAAACAAACCGAAGAGCGCATGGATAGAGATATTAGAATGATTGATTACTTAAGAGAAGAGAGTGAAGTGGCTAAAGAAAAAGATGGCACGGCAGTTTCTGTTACACAACTATTAGAGCGTTTCCTATTTCCAAGTACTACACATGGAAAGAAAGTGTATAAACTATCTGGTGGAGAACAAAAGAGGTTATATTTATTAAAATTACTCGTACATCAACCGAATGTTTTATTATTAGATGAACCAACTAATGATTTAGATACTGAAACTTTAACGATTTTAGAAGATTATATTGCTACTTTTGGTGGCACTGTAATCACCGTGAGCCACGACAGATACTTTTTAAATAAAGTTGCTCAAGAATTTTGGTATATCCATGATGGAAAGATGGATCGTATCATAGGCAGTTTTGAAGATTATGAAGCGTACCAAAAAGATTTAGAAAAACAACAAGCGCAAGAAAAACAACAAACGAAAGCCAAATCAACGCATGAAAAGAAACAGAAAAAAGGTTTATCTTATAAGGAGAAAAAGGAATATGAAACAATTATAGAACGTATTGAAACAACTGAGCATAGATTAGAAGCAATTGAGCAAGAAATGGTAGAAGCAAGTTCTGATTATGCTAAAGTAAAAGAATTAAATGAAGAACAACAAAGACTCAATGCTTTATACGAAGCAGATATAACAAGATGGAGCGAACTTGAAGAACTAAAAGAACAATGAGGGATTTTATAACATGGAAGCAACGTTATCACATTATTTTGGCTATGACACCTTTCGTCCAGGTCAAAAAGAAATAATAACTAAAGTAATGGATCATCATAATGTACTTGGCGTTTTACCAACTGGTGGGGGAAAATCAATTTGTTATCAAGTACCAGGGTTAATGTTAGGCGGCACAACAATCGTAATCAGCCCTTTAATCTCGTTGATGAAAGACCAAGTTGATCAATTAAAGGCCATGGGTATTAACGCAGCATATTTAAATAGTAGTTTGACGCAAAAGCAACAAAAACAAATTGAAGCGCAATTAAAAAATGGAGAAATCCAATTCCTATATGTCGCACCGGAACGCTTCGACAATGCTTACTTTATGCGTTTGTTACAGCAGTTAGAAATACACCTGGTCGCATTTGATGAAGCACACTGTATTTCAAAATGGGGCCATGATTTTAGACCAAGTTACCAAGAAGTCATTCACAAAGTTTTTACTTTACCACAAGATTTTACAATTGTAGCGCTGACAGCAACAGCCACGATTGAAGTGCAAAAAGATATTATGGATCGCTTGAATATCGACAAACAAGATGAAATTAAAACAAGCACGAAACGTCGTAATTTAGTGTTTCAAGTTAATCCTACATATCAACGACAAAAATTTGTTTTAGAATACGTTGCAGATCATAGTAAAGAAGCAGGTATTATTTATTGTTCAACACGAAAACAAGTGGAAGAATTGCACGAAGCGCTTAAGAATCATAAGGTTAATAGCACTATTTATCACGCCGGTTTATCAAATAAAGAACGCGAAGCGGCACAAAATGACTTTGTATACGACCGTGTTCGCGTGGTCGTGGCGACTAATGCTTTTGGTATGGGGATTGACAAATCCAATGTGCGGTTTGTTATTCATTATAATATGCCTGGGGATTTAGAGTCGTATTATCAAGAAGCAGGCCGTGCAGGTCGTGACGGTCTAAAAAGTGATTGTATTCTTTTATTCAGTGATAGAGATATCGGTTTGCACCAGTACTTTATTTCATCATCGAAGGCAGACGATGACTATAAAGAAAAAATGGGTGAAAAATTGAGTAAAATGCTTCTCTATACAAAGACTAAAAAATGTTTAGAAGCAACCTTAGTTCATTATTTTGAGCCAAATGAAAAACTTGAAGAATGTGGCCAATGTAGTAACTGCGTTAGGGAAAATAAAACGTACGATATGACTAATGAGGCTAAGATGATTGTGAGTTGTATTGCGCGTATGAAGCAACGAGAAAGTTATAGTGTTATCATACAAGTCTTAAGAGGTGAAGATTCTGATTACATTCGCTACTGTGATTACAATCAATTGTCAACGCATGGTATTATGAAAAACTATACAACGTCAGAACTCAGCCATCTTATTGACGAATTACGATTTAAAGGGTTTTTAAATGAACATGATGAAATATTAATTTGTGATGTTTCTGTTAAAGAATTATTGAATAATGAGGTTGCGATTTACACGACGCCGTTTAAACGTAAATCAAAAGAAAAAGTAAATATTAATACAGTTGAAGGTGTTGACCGTGCGTTATTTGATGAATTGATTGATGTTCGTAAACAATTAAGTGAAAAATTAGACATTCCACCTGTGAGTATATTTTCAGATTTTACTTTAGAAGAGTTTGCAAAAAGAAAACCAGAATCCAAACAAGAAATGATATTGATTGATGGCGTTGGAAGTTATAAATTAAAACACTATTGCCCCATATTTTTAGATACCATCCAATCATATAAAGCTCAAATCTAATTGAGCAGATAATTGTTTTTCGAATATATAAACGTATATACTTACTTTTAATGATATTAAAATTTATTATTTTGGAATTATTGAAAAAGCGAAGTTAATTTGACAACTATAGGTATACTATGCGAATACAAATGCAATAGTTATATTGGTTAGTTGAGAATTAACTTCTTTTTTTATACTAGATTATAGAAATAATAAGATTAACTTGTTAGCAAATAGGTTATGTGATTAATATATGTATTTATTTTAAAGAGATAGTGAAGTGCTATGAATAGAGTGAGGGTGACAAAGTGATAGAATTTAAAAACGTAGTAAAACGTTATGGGGATAAAACAGCTGTAGATAATCTCAGTTTTAATATAGACGAGGGTGAATTTTTTGTTTTAATTGGTCCTTCAGGTTGTGGAAAAACGACCACGCTAAAAATGATCAATCGCTTAATTTCATTAACAGAAGGGTATATTTATTTCAAAGATAAACCGATAAGTGATTACCCTGTTTATGAAATGCGCTGGGACATAGGTTATGTGTTACAACAAATCGCATTGTTCCCCCATTTAACCATCAAAGAAAATATTGCACAAGTACCGCAAATGAAAAAATGGAAAGAAGCAGATATTGATAAACGTATAGATGAATTAATGGATATGGTCGGATTAGAACCAGAAGTATACAAAGATAGAAAACCGGATGAGTTGTCAGGAGGCCAACAACAACGTGTTGGTGTAGTGCGTGCTTTAGCGGCTGATCCTCCAGTTATTTTAATGGATGAACCGTATAGTGCCCTAGACCCAATCAGTAGAGAGAAGCTGCAAGATGACTTAATTGAATTACAACAAAAAATTAAAAAAACAATTGTTTTCGTAACGCATGATATACAAGAAGCCATGAAACTGGGTGACAGAATTTGTTTGTTAGACAAAGGACATGTCGAACAAATAGATACTCCAGAAAATATGGTTAACCATCCTAAAAGTGATTTTGTAAAACAGTTTATTGGGGATAAAGTGCCAAAAATAGAAAAAGATATCAAATTATCAGAACTTATCGGTGATTTAACGATTAGTGAATCAGAGGCAACACAAGGGTATCCAATTGTTAGTAGTAATCAATCAGTTAAAAATATTTATAGTGATTTGGCAAACCATGAAGCTATTATTATTGACGATGAAGCGACTGCTACACAACATGTGCTTAAACGAGAAGATATGTTCCAATATCTGTCGAAACGTGCGGGGGGTAGTGATAAATGAATGAATTGATCAATACGCTTTTAGACCGTAAGGGACAATTATTAACTACGATATTAGAACATATACAGATATCTTTTATCGCGCTACTTATCGCTGCAGTAATTGGTGTTCCACTTGGTATTTTGCTAACAAAAACAGATAAGATCTCTGAAATTGTGATGAATATTGCAGCAGTATTGCAAACAATACCATCATTAGCATTATTAGGGTTGATGATACCATTGTTTGGCATTGGGAAGGTTCCCGCAGTCATTGCATTAGTTGTTTATGCATTATTGCCGATATTAAGAAATACATATACAGGCATTAGTGAGGTAGATAGCTCACTAATAGAAGCTGCAAAAGGTATCGGTATGAAACCAGGGCGAAGACTAACGAAAGTAGAATTACCATTAGCGACCCCAGTAATTATGGCAGGTATTAGAACGGCTATGGTGCTTATAATAGGAACTGCTACGTTGGCAGCTTTAATAGGTGCTGGGGGTTTAGGTGATTTAATTCTTTTAGGTATTGATAGAAATGATACATCACTTATAATCATTGGTGCTATTCCTGCCGCTTTATTAGCGATCCTATTTGATTTAGTTCTGCGTTATATGCAAAAAATTTCTTACAAAAAATTACTTATTTCTCTCGGTTCAATGGTCGTCATATTGCTATTAGTTATTGTTGGACCAATGCTTGCACAAAAAGGTGATAAGATTACATTAGCGGGTAAACTTGGTTCAGAACCATCCGTAATTACAAATATGTATAAGATTTTAATTGAAGATGAAACAGATAACACAGTTGAAGTTAAAGATGGTATGGGGAAAACCACATTCCTTTTCAACGCATTGAAATCTGATGATATCGATGGTTATCTAGAATTTACAGGAACTGTGCTTGGAGAATTAACGAAAGAAGATTTAAAATCTAAGCAAGAAGATAAAGTATATAATCAAGCTAAATCGAGTTTAGAAGATAAATATGATATAACAATGTTGAAGCCAATGAAATACAATAATACTTATTCATTAGCGGTAAAAAAAGATTTTGCAGAAAAACATGACCTCAAAACAATAGGTGATTTGAATAAAGTGAGCGATCAGATTAAACCTGGTTTTACGTTAGAGTTTAACGACCGTAGTGATGGCTATCCAGCAGTTAAAAAAGCATATGATTTAAATGTTGGTAAAGCGAAGACAATGGAACCAAAATTAAGATATCAAGCAGTTGAAAGCGGCGATATTAATTTAATAGACGCATATTCAACTGATGCTGAGTTAAAGCAATATGATATGGTTATACTAGAGGATGATAAAAAAGTATTCCCTCCATATCAAGGCGCTCCAATGTTTAAAACGTCGTATTTAGAATCTCATCCTGAAATAAAAGCACCACTGAATAAACTGGAAGATAAAATTTCTGATGAAGATATGCAACAAATGAATTATGAAGTTACAGTAAAAAAACAAGATCCATATCAGGTAGCGAAAAATTATCTAGAAAAACATGATTTAGTGGATTAACTCATAGATATATACAAGTTCAATGAAACCTTTATTAGCTAGAAAATAAGCGGGTTCATTTGAACTTGTATTTATTTTTGGTGTACAACTCTGGTTTTATAAATAAAGGCGCATTGATTTTCAATAGGCATAAGGTTTATAATAGTTACTAAGTTTTGAAATTTCTGTAAATTTAAGGAGGCCCGAACTAACAATGAAAAAACAAATTGAACAATTATCAGCATACCAACCAGGCTTATCACCTAGAGCATTAAAAGAACAATACGGGATTGAAGGTGAGTTGTATAAATTAGCCTCTAACGAAAACTTGTATGGACCATCTCCAAAAGTAAAAGAAGCAATTAAAAATCATTTAGATGAATTGCAATTTTACCCTGAAACGGGTTCTCCGTTAATTAAAGAAGCAATAAGTAAGCATTTAAACGTTGATCCTGCACGTATTTTATTTGGCGCAGGGCTAGATGAAGTTATATTGATGATTTCGCGTGCTGTGCTAACAGCAGGGGATAAAATCGTCACAAGTGAGATGACTTTTGGCCAATATTATCATAATGCAATTGTAGAATCGGCAGACGTTGTGCAAGTACCTTTAAAAGAAGGCGGATTTGATTTAGAAGGTATCTTATCCGAAGTTGACGATAATACCAAATTAGTATGGCTATGTAATCCGAACAACCCTACTGGTACATATTTTACACATAATGAATTAAAAAGTTTCTTAGAACGTGTGCCAAGTCATATTCCAGTAATTATTGATGAGGCTTATGTCGAATTCGTAACGGCTGAAGATTTTCCTAATTCATTAGCATTACAAGAAGCATTCTCGAATGCCTTCTTACTTAGAACTTTCTCTAAAGCATATGGCTTAGCAGGTATGCGTATCGGTTATGTTGTTGCTGCCCAAGAAGCTATTGAGAAATGGAATATCATTCGTCCACCATTTAACGTAGGGCGTCTATCAGAACATGCTGCACTAGCAGCATTGGCAGACCAAGATTATTTAACTTCTATTCGTGAAAAAAATGCACGAGAAAGAACTAAATTTTTTAATTTAGTGAAAAGTGATCGATTAAACCCAAGTCAAACGAATTTCATTTTTGTGCATACATCTAAGCCACACGAATTATATGAAGCATTATTAAAAGTAGGATGTATTACAAGAGAATTTCCTAACGGTGTTAGAATTACAATAGGATTCCCAGAACAAAATGATAAAATGATTGAAGTTTTAAATAACTTTAATCTATAAAACTTTAAATATAAAAATAAAACGCTCAACGAACTCAAATATATTAACGCCATAGTATAGATATATAATTGCTGTAAGATTATATGAGAAAGCTATATATAAATTTGGTTTAGTTGAGCGTTTTTTGCTATACTGTTAGTGATTCATAGCGCAATAATGTGATAGGATACAAGATTAGCACATTAGAATAATTGAGGAATGAGATTTTAAAAGGGAGTAGAGTATTAGATGACAAGAAAATCAATTGCTATTGATATGGATGAAGTGCTTGCTGATACAGTAGGCGCACTTATTGAAGATGTAAATAAACGTACAGATTTGGGAATTACGTATGACATGTTAGATGGCAAGAAATTAAGACACGCAATGCCAGAACATGATGGCTTATTACATGAAATTTTACGCGAGCCAGGTTTTTTCAAAAAATTAAAAGTAATGGCACATTCGCAAAAAGTAGTTAAAAAACTTACTGAACATTACGATGTATTTATTGCTACTGCTGCGATGGATGTCCCGACTTCATTTCATGACAAGTATGCATGGTTAAGAGAATATTTTCCATTTTTAGACCCACAGCATTTTGTATTTTGCGGTCGCAAAGATATCGTTAATGCAGATTATTTAATCGATGACAATCCGCGCCAACTCGCGATATTTACTGGTAAATCAATCATGTACACAGCTTCACATAACGTGAATGATGACAGGTTTACACGGGTGAATAATTGGTATGATGTGGAGCAATATTTCTTAGGCGATAGTGAATATAACATTTAAGATAGACAAGATAAAAAGTAGTTATAAATCATTATCTAGAAATAGAAGTTTTTTATAACCAGTCAAATAGATATCAGTTAAACAGAAATTTAACTTTTTATAAGATATTTATTATCTAACTCAAACAAAGAGCGATGAAACAATCTGTAATGTAGATGTTTTTATCGCTCTTGTTAATGTGATAATAAGTTTAATCATCATATTGTTCTTTTTTATTAGCAGGCAAGGTTAAAATTTTAATTGCGTTAGGTATTATTTCAATATTAATGGGCGTTTTCAATGCAATTTCTCCATCGATATCGACCTTTATTTGAGGTTCAGTTTCTATGGATATCTTTTTAGATAAGAGATGTTGAATACCGTCTGTCATATGATTCCAATTCATGCTGTCTCTTTGTTTAAATATATCACTTAGGACGCTTGAACTATGTTCTTCAAAAATAAATAAATTTAAATACCCATCATTAGGAGAAAGGTCTGTTAAAGGTATGCGACTGCCACCTATGAATAAGCCATTTGCAACGACAAGCATCGCTGTATTACCATCAATGACTGTATCATCTACTGTCAATTTGTAGTCAAAGTGTTCTGGGTTAAGCAATGTTTTAACAGTAGAACTTACATAACTCAATTTACCAAAGAGATCTTTGTTACCGTTTTGAACATTTTCAGCATTTTGCACAATGAGTCCCAATCCCGCAAAGTTTAATGCGTATTGGTCATTAATTTTCATAACATCGTAGGATTGCAACTCTGATTGGATAAGTTGTTGGCTAGCGGTTTTATGACGTGGGCTTATGTTTAACGTTTTAACAAAGTCATTAAATGTACCACCAGGGATAATACCGATAGGGACATCCAATTCATGTTGCATGATGCCGTTTACTAATTCATTTATTGTCCCGTCTCCACCTAGAATAAAGATAATATCAACATCATCACTGTAACTTTGGTTTTTAATCTTTTGACAATATTGAATAATATCTCCTTCATTTTCACTTAATTGTATAGAAAGATGTTTGCAAAATGTAGTTAACGACGTTGCAACATCTCCTAATCCTCTATAAATATCTTTAATACCGCTTTGTTCATGGTAAAATAAGACACCGTGTTTGAATTTATTACTTTCCAATTGAGTCACCATATTCCTTTGAATTTTGCTTTCTCCTAAACTTTACCCCAAATTTACTAGATGTAAATATAAAAAGAAGGAGCAGGTCAAAAATCATTTTAGGAAAAAGTGATTTTTGTACCGCTCCCTCGAACTTATTATTTAATGCCACGCATGCCTTTTACAATTTTTGGTACAAAAGCTAAAATAATTAAGCTGACTACGATTGCGATGCAACCTAAGAGTAAGAAATAGTTTTTGTAACCAAGGGGATCAATTAATTTAACTAAAGTTCCGTTAATTGCTTGAGCACAAGCATTAGTTAATAACCATAAGCTCATCATTTGTGTGTTGAAAGCTTTTGGTGCAAGTTTTACTGCTGCACTGTTACCAGTTGGTGATAAACATAGCTCACCAATGACACAAATGATATAAGATAAAATAACCCAGTTAACGCTGATCGATGCACCGCCTGAAGCATGACCGATAGAGCCAATCATTATGTAAGAAGCGCCGGCTAACAGTGCACCTAAAACAAATTTTGTTGCAAGACTTGGTTGGCGTCGAGCCATTTTAGCCCATATGAGTGAAACAACTGGCGCGAGCAACACGATAAATAATGGGTTAATGGATTGGAAAAGTGCAGGACCAAAGTCTGCTGTCCATCCAAATATATTTAATTTCATATCACTGCTTTCAAAAGCAAATAAGTTAAGTACGTTAGCGCCTTGTTCTTGAATTGACCAGAATACAACACCAAGAATAAATAAAGGTATAAACGCAATAACTCTTGAACGCTCGTCATCAGTTACTTCTTTGCTTCGAATCATAATTGTGAAATAAATGATAGGTAACGCTACACCTAGTATAAGTACAGTTGTACTGACTAAGCTAAATGACAGTGTACCTGTTAATCCAGTAATTAATACCACCACTGCTATAATAACGATGATAGCGGCAAATAAAAGTCCATATTTCTTTTTCTCACTTTTGCTTAATGGATTTGATGGTTTAGTACCGATTGGCCCAATATTTTTTTTGTTAAAAAACATATACCAAACAAGTCCAAGTGCCATACCAATTGCAGCGATTAAGAAACCACCATGGAAATTACCAGTTTGCACGAATTGATCTAAGATAATTGGTGAAATTAATGCACCTAAGTTCACTGACATATAGAATATAACAAATCCAGCATCGATACGTGTATCTCTATCTGGATACAATCTGCCAACAATATTGGAAATACTTGGTTTCATTAAACCAGAACCTACGATAATGAAGAACATAGAAATAAATAATCCAGCAATATCTAAAGGTAAGCTTAAGAAAATATGACCAATAATAATGAGCACACCACCATAAAACGTTGCAGCACGTGTACCAGTAATCCTATCGGAAATCCATCCGCCAAGCACAGATGTCATATAAATTAACGCACCATATACAGCCATAATAGACTGAGCAGTGCCTTTGTCCATACCTAATCCGCCATCTTTAATAGCGAAATACATATAGAAAATAAGTAGGGCACGCATACCGTAGTAGCTGAACCTCTCCCAAAATTCAACAAAGAATAAAACGCCTAGCCCTTTAGGGTGTCCAAAAAATCCTTTCTGTGGAATAGATTGAACAGCTTGTTCATGGGCTTTATCTTGATTTTGCATAAGCAACATTCCCCGTCCTTTCTTGCTCCCAATAAGAATGTATAAAAATGATTTTACGCTTAATCAAATTAAATTGCAATAATATTCTCAAAACAACAATATTCAAAATATTCAGTTATTTATGTAGGGAATATAATAATAAATTTATATTCATATAAATTAAAGTTATTAAATAGTATAGTTACAAAAAAATAGGCAAAGCAAAAATGATTTTTTTGCTTTGCCTATTATTGAAGCTTGAATTGAAATTTATGATATAACGCTATATTCAATTTGACGCCACACTTTATATACCAATAATTAGTATACACCTTTCATTGCGCGTTTTACTATTGGAGAAATGAACAACAGAATAACACCAATGACTACGGCAACTAAACCTGAGTACATAAAGTAATCACTTTGATTTATTTTTGTGTATACAACAACAAGTTGAGCGTTAAGACCTTGAGCTGTGGCATTACTTAACATCCATAAGCTCATCATACGTGCAGTAAAAGTGAGTGGTGCAAGTTTCGTAGTAGTTGATAAACCGACAGGTGATATGCATAATTCGCCGATGGTAATTAATAAGAAACTTAATACGAGCCATAATGGATTGACTAACTCGTTACCCGTTGCCAACGGGATTATCATGATTAAATATGAAAAACCAGCGATAATAGCACCGTAAGCAAATTTATGAACTGTAGGTGGGTTACGTTTACCTAACTTCATCCATAATGTTGCAAACACTGGTGCTAATAGCACAATAAAAATTGGGTTTAATGATTGCGCCCATGAAGCTGGTATTGAAAAATCAATTAATCCATTGGTTAACACTGACATTTCTAATTGTGTTTTTTTATCAGCAAATGTTGCAAGTATCGTCGCTCCTTGTTCTTGAATCATCCAAAATGCAACAGATGTAATATATAATGGTACATAGCTGTATACACGAGAACGTTCATCTTTCGTAACATCTTTACTCACAATCATATTGATAAATATGTATATCGGTAACACAATCCCTAAAATTGTGATTAAGAAGCTAAAGTTACCTAATGTAAGTGCGTCGTTTAAATGTAGTATAAATAAATAGATTAAAAACAATACGATGACCACAGTAGTAATTAAGGTGAATTTTTTGATTTCTGGTTTAGTTAACGGTTTTGGTACATTACGACCTGCAAGACCTAGATATTTTTTACGTTTTAATGCGTAAACTACTAACCCGCAGAACATACCAATGGCTGCTGCTAAAAAACCAGCATGGAAACTGATTCTAGTTTGTAAATAGCCTGTGATTAATGGCGCAAATAGACTACCAAAGTTGATCCCCATATAAAATAAAGTGAACGCTGCGTCTCTTCTAACATCATTTCGTTCATACAATTCTCCGACAGTTGTTGAAATATTTGGTTTTAGTAATCCGGTGCCGGCAATAATTACGCCTAAAGCGATAAGTACAACTGTTAAATTATTCGGTAATGACAGTAAAATATGGCCAATCATGATGAGGAATCCACCGTAGAAGACCGCATTTTGGGTACCAGTAATTCGGTCTGCAATCCAACCCCCGATAATGCCTGACATATAAATTAACGTACCGTATATTGCAACAATTTGCATGGCAACGCTTTGTGGTAACGCAAAACCGCCATCTGCTACTGTGTAATATAAGTAGTAAATTAAAATGGCCTTCATACCATAGTAACTGAATCTCTCCCAAAATTCAGTGAAGAATAAAGTGCTTAGCCCTTTTGGATGCCCGAAGAAACCTTTATTTGGAATATCTTTCATAATTTCTTCGTGCGTATAATTAGTTTTCTTCATAATTTCCCTCCCCTTTAACGATTGGATACATTCTATACTGTATTTATTCAAATAACAAGTATAATATGAAATAAATTAAAATATATTCAAGGAATTTGATAGTTAAATGAACTGAGATGAAAAAAATAAGCCGAGACGTAAATCATAATGTCTCGGCCATAAATATTGTATAGTCAGTAGATGACTAAAATTAAAATGTAAACTATCTTTTCTAAAAACTATTTTTAACGTACTATTTTTTACTCAAGAGTCTTGGTTCTTGGATTCCTGATTCCTGAGCTAGTAGTGTTTATGCATGAGCCTAAGCGTGTGTAAGGGCATAACTTAACTTTCTGTTTTTAGCCACCTCTGCCGCGATAATCTCTCGAAACTAATTTAAAATATGAGTTCAATTTTGTTTACTTATTCATATTATTTTAACGGTTATCTATTTTCTCTGGGTAAAGATCGTGATTCATCAAACGATGTTCAGCCATTTTTTCGTATTTAGAGTCAGGACGACCATAGTTTGTATAAGGATCAATAGAGATGCCACCGCGAGGGGTGAATTTACCCCAAACTTCAATATAATGCGGATCCATTAACTCGATAAGGTCATTCATAATAATATTCATACAATCTTCATGAAAGTCACCATGATTTCTGAAGCTAAATAAATATAATTTTAAAGATTTAGATTCTACCATTTTAACGTTTGGTATATAAGAAATATAAATTGTAGCAAAATCGGGTTGGCCTGTAATAGGGCATAAAGATGTAAATTCAGGGCAATTAAATTTAACAAAATAATCACGGCCTTGATGCTTGTTATCGAAAGACTCTAAAACATCTGGGCGATAATCGAAATCATATTTATTGTTTTGGTTTCCTAGTAAAGTAATATCAGTTAAATCTTCTTGATTGCGTCCTTCAGACATAATACGCGCTCCTTTAATATTTAGATTTTTGTTCTTTTTTTTGAATTGTTAATGGTTGACGTCTTGCTTTTTCAAACATGTAATAACTTGCACCTATGATAATAGCGTAACCTAGAATGGCATAGAAATCTGGAGATTCTCCGAATAAAATAAAGCCAAATAATGCTGTGAAGATAATAGACGCATACGTAAATATTGAAATATCTTTAGCTGGCGCGAAACTATATGCTAAGGTAATACCAATTTGGCCAGCTGCCGCCGCTAGTCCAGCGCCTATCAAATAAATGACTTGCATAGTAGACATTGGTTCGAATGTGAACATTGTAAATGGAATGAGCACTATAATAGAAAAGAATGAAAAGTAAAATACAATTGTATAAGGTGCTTCTCTATTACTTAATGCGCGAACACACGTATAAGCACTTGCAGCAAAAATACCTGAGAATAACCCACCAATAGCTGGTATCATTGATGAAGAAAATTCTGGTTTTACAACGAATAACATACCAAAAATGGCTACAATCATTGCAATAAATTGATAGTTTCGAACTTTTTCATTTAAGAAAATTAAACTAAGTAGAATAGTCCAAAAAGGATTTAATTTCATTAAAGTATCTGCATCACTTAAAATCATATGGTCAATTGCATATATATTTAATAGTACGCCAATTAATCCTAGTGCAGAACGAGAAATTAATAATGGTTGGCTACTTAATTTACCAAAAAGCGGTTGTTTGTATTTAAAAATAAAATATAAAGGTATAAACATTGCAACTAAATTTCTAGCCAATGACTTCTGAAAGACAGGGAGATCTCCAGCTAATCTAAAAAAAACAGACATAAAGCTAAAGCCAATTGCAGAAATTAGAATAGCAATAATACCTTTCATTTTTGGATTCACATATATCGCCTCAATTTTAATAATTTAACGTATCTATATTAGCATAGTTAATTAGATTATGTATATATGCTTGAAACGAGAGAAAAAATATAATACGCTACTAATACGAACAAACGTTCTTTTTGTTGAGGTTGAAATGAGAAAAAAGCTCGAAGCTATTTAAAAGTATCATCAATTAAAAAATAAAATATATAAAACGCAATATACCACATTGAATGGATCAACGTGCGTACATCAAGGGCTACAGAAGAATTGAAAAAAGCAAGCATTGTGACTCTAAAAATGATAAAAAAATTTTTGAACAATGAAAAAATGATTTTAAGGTTGAATTGGTGCCATTTTCATTCTCTTTTCATCATTTTGTCATAAATTAAAGGCTTTTAATCAGTCGATGAGTTATGTATAATGAAACACATAATATAGTATTACTGTTAGAGACGAAACACTATATATTGTGTTTCAATAGACAGTCAATTTATTTATAATAAATCAAATTTAAAGTAAAATCACACAGTTTTAGGCTTTGAATAATGACAAATAAGGCATTAATACTTAAATGTTGAGTTTTTACATACCTACTTAATAGAATTAAAAGTTACTATATATAGTGGTTACTTCAATCATTTAAAACATATTAATATTATACCTCGAAAGCCTTTCGATTTTCCATTTTACATATGTCTATTTAGAAAGAAGGTGATCCAATGAAAGTGGTATATTTTTCATTTTCCGGCAACGTGCGTAGATTTATTAAACGAACTGAACTAACTGACGTTATGGAACTCACGCAGAATAATTGTTCTGAGAGAATAGAGGAGCCATTCGTTTTGGTCACTGGAACAATAGGATTTGGTGAAGTGCCCCAACCAGTTCAATCATTTTTAGATGTAAATGAAGATTTATTAAAAGCTGTTGCAGCAAGCGGAAATCGTAACTGGGGACAAAATTTCGCGAAAGCTGGACGATCTATTTCGGAACGCTATCAAGTTCCATTGCTATTGAAGTTTGAAGTACAAGGTACAGCAAATGATGTAAATGAATTTAAAGAGAAGGTGGGTAATTTCAATGAAGATTATGGACGAGAAGAAATACAATCATATTGAATTAAATAATGAGGTTACAAAGCGTAAAGAGAATGGTTTCTTTAATTTAGAAAAAGATCAAGAAGCGTTAGCAGTTTATTTAGAAGAAATTCAAGATAAAACAATTTATTTTGATAGTGAAATTGAACGCCTTCGTTATCTTGTAGATAATGACTTTTATTTTGATGTTTTCGAAAAATACGCTGAAGCAGATTTGGTGGAAATTACAGATTATGCTAAAAGTATCCCGTTTCGTTTTGCAAGCTATATGTCAGCTAGTAAATTCTTTAAAGATTATGCATTAAGAACAAATGACAAATCTCAATTCTTAGAAGATTACAAGCAACATGTTGTCATTGTCGCGCTTTATTTAGCAAATGGACATAAACCTACAGCTAGACAACTTATTTCAGCTATGATTGAACAACGTTATCAACCAGCAACACCTACATTTTTAAATGCTGGTCGTGCGCGTCGTGGTGAACTCGTATCATGTTTCTTATTGGAAGTAGATGATAGTTTAAATTCAATTAACTTTATCGATTCCACAGCTAAACAATTGAGTAAAATTGGTGGCGGCGTTGCGATTAACTTATCTAAATTACGTGCAAGAGGTGAAGCGATTAAAGGCATTAAAGGCGTAGCCAAAGGTGTCTTACCAGTTGCAAAATCTCTTGAAGGCGGCTTTAGTTATGCAGATCAATTAGGCCAACGTCCCGGTGCGGGTGCTGTATATTTAAATATCTTCCACTACGATGTTGAAGAATTTTTAGATACTAAAAAAGTGAACGCAGATGAAGACTTACGTTTATCAACGATTTCTACTGGATTAATCGTACCTTCAAAATTCTTTGACTTAGCTAAAGAAGGTAAAGATTTTCATATGTTCGCGCCGCATACAGTTTACAATGAGTACGGTGTTACACTAGATGATATTAATTTAGATGAATATTATGATGATTTAGTTGCTAATCCAAATGTTGATAAAAAGAAAAAAGATGCTCGTGAAATGTTAAATATGATTGCTCAAACACAACTACAATCTGGGTATCCATATTTAATGTTTAAAGACAATGCTAATAAAGTGCACCCAAACTCTAATATTGGTCAAATTAAAATGAGCAACTTATGTACTGAAATTTTCCAATTACAAGAAACTTCTATCATTAATGACTATGGTATGGAAGATGAAATTAAACGTGATATTTCATGTAACTTAGGTTCTTTAAATATTGTTAACGTTATGGAATCAGGGAAGTTTAAAGACTCAGTGCATACAGGCATGGACGCGTTGACTGTAGTGAGTGACGAAGCTGATATACAAAATGCGCCGGGCGTTAGAAAAGCCAATAGTGAGCTTCATTCAGTCGGCTTAGGTGTTATGAACTTACATGGCTATCTTGCTAAAAACAAAATTGGCTATGAGTCGGAAGAAGCTAAAGATTTTGCTAATATATTCTTTATGATGATGAATTACTATTCACTTGAAAGATCAATGCAAATAGCAAAAGAAAGACAGGAAACGTTTAAAGACTTTGATAAGTCAGATTATGCAAATGGAAAATATTTCGAATTTTATACTTCGCAATCATTTGAACCGAAATACGAAAAAGTACGTAAATTATTTGATGGTTTAGAAATCCCAACGCCTGAAGATTGGAAAGCATTGCAAAAAGAAGTTGAAACTCACGGTTTATTCCATGCTTATCGTTTAGCGATTGCACCGACTCAAAGTATTTCATATGTGCAAAATGCTACAAGCTCTGTTATGCCTATTGTAGACCAAATTGAACGTCGTACTTATGGCAATGCGGAAACATTTTATCCGATGCCATTCCTATCACCAGAAACAATGTGGTACTATAAATCAGCATTTAACACTGATCAAATGAAGCTAATTGATTTAATTGCAACGATTCAAACACATGTGGATCAAGGCATTTCTACAATTCTTTATGTTAATTCAGAAATATCTACACGTGAATTATCTAGATTATACGTTTATGCGCATCATAAAGGATTGAAATCTTTATATTACACTAGAAATAAATTATTAAGTGTTGAAGAATGTACGAGCTGTTCAATATAAAATGTAACTTTTGTATTAATGATAACGAGCGTTGATAAGAATGGAAATAGCATATGCTTTAAGTAGGTAAAGTTAAAGTGTATTAAGAGAATGAATTTCAAAGTAATATATACCGAGTTTTTCGAAATTTATTCTTTTTGCAAAGGGGAGGAAATCTAGATTTAAATTTAGATTTCTGCCCCGTTTTCTGTAAGTCACTTATTAATTAAATATTTACTAGATAGGGGAATTATCTAAATGAAAGCAGTCAATTGGAATACTCAAGAAGATATGACAAATATGTTTTGGCGACAAAATATTTCACAAATGTGGGTAGAAACTGAGTTTAAAGTATCAAAGGATATTGCAAGTTGGAAGACATTATCTGATGAAGAAAAAAATGCATTCAAAAAAGCATTAGCTGGTTTAACTGGTTTAGACACACATCAAGCAGATGATGGTATGCCTTTAATCATGTTACATACAACAGATTTACGTAAAAAGGCTGTGTATTCTTTTATGGCAATGATGGAACAAATTCATGCTAAAAGTTATTCTCATATTTTTACTACATTATTACCATCTAGCGAAACTAATTATTTATTAGATAAATGGGTGTTAGAAGAACCACACTTGAAATTTAAATCAGATAAAATTGTAAATAACTATCATAAACTTTGGGGCAAAGAAGCCTCAATTTATGATCAATACATCGCTCGTGTATCAAGTGTTTTTCTAGAAACATTTTTATTCTATTCTGGTTTCTATTATCCATTATATTTAGCTGGACAAGGAAAAATGACGACGTCAGGAGAAATCATTCGTAAAATTTTATTAGATGAATCTATTCATGGTGTGTTTACTGGTATGGATGCACAAAGTTTACGTAATGAATTATCTGAAAGTGAAAAACAACAAGCTGATCAAGAAATGTACAAACTACTAGATGAATTATATAAAAACGAAGTTTCTTATACTCAGTCGTTATATGATGATATTGGTTTAACTGAAGATGTGCTGAATTATGTGAGATATAATGGTAATAAAGCACTATCTAACCTTGGATTTGATCCGTATTTTGAAGAAAAAGAATTTAACCCAATTATCGAAAATGCTTTAGATACATCCACAAAAAACCATGATTTCTTCTCTGTTAAAGGCGATGGATATACTTTAGCGCTAAATGTTGAAGCACTACAAGACGAAGATTTCATATTTGAAGATTAAGTGAAAGTCACATAAATATAATTATAATAATTAAAAAACCCATCCTTTCTATTGGCTATTAATAGATTGGATGGGTTTTTATTGCAGATTATTCATTTATTAAGCTAATTATTTGTACAAACTCAGTAGTAGCTATTGAATTTACATATAAAGATGATAAAATTTAATTATAAACGTTGATAATGATTATCATCGCCAATGAAATATAAAAGTTTATGAAAGGATTATATACTCACTATGAAATTTTTATTAAATGGTGTGGTCTTATCTATTATTTTATTCATCTTAACTATCCTTTCTTTATTTATCGGTGTAAGTAAGGTGTCGATTACTGATATTTTTCATTTATCCCAAGAGCAAATTAATATCATTGTATCTAGTAGAATACCTAGAACAGTTAGTATATTAATTTCAGGAAGCACTTTGGCACTTTCGGGTCTCATTATGCAACAGATGATGCAAAATAAATTTGTAAGTCCTACGACTGCAGGAACGACCGAATGGGCTAAGTTAGGCATATTGATATCAATGATTTTTTTTCCACAAGAAAATATTATCATTAAATTAATATTCGCTGTGATCTTAAGTATTGGTGGAACATTTATATTTGTGAAATTAGTTCAATATATACGTTTTACAGATGTTATTTTTATTCCGTTATTAGGTATTATGCTCGGTGGTATTGTGTCTAGTTTTTCAACATTTACAGCGTTAAAAACCAATACAGTTCAAAGTATTGGAAACTGGTTAAATGGCAATTTTGCAATCATCACCAGTGGAAGATATGAAATATTATACTTAAGCATCCCATTACTAATTCTTACATACATATTTGCCAATCATTTTACAATTGCTGGCATGGGGAAAGATTTTAGCAATAATTTAGGGGTTAATTATGAAAAAATAACTAATATTGGTTTATTTATCACAGCAACGATTACTGCGTTAGTAGTTGTTACTGTTGGAACTTTACCTTTCTTAGGATTAATAGTTCCGAATATTGTGTCAATTTTTAGAGGAGACCACTTGAAAAACGCATTGCCTCATACGGCCATGTTAGGCGCTGTTTTTGTTATGTTTTCAGATATAATCGGCAGAATTATAGTATATCCGTACGAAATTAACATCGGATTAACGATAGGTGTATTTGGCACTATTATTTTCTTGATTTTGCTGATGAAAGGACGACATGATTATGCAAATTAGCGCTAAGACAAAATTATTTATTTTAATAGCAATAACGCTGTTAGCAGCTGGACTCTATCTTGTTATAGGTATTGATTTTGATATTTTCCAATATCAATTTTCTAGTCGATTAAGAAAACTTATTCTTATGGTGTTAGTTGGAGGGGCAATAGCTGCATCAGTAGTTATCTTTCAAGCAATTACCAATAACCGACTGTTAACGCCTTCAATTATGGGGCTGGATGCAGTATATATGTTTGTTAAAGTTCTAATTGTTTTTGTATTTGGTGTTCAATCAGCTTTAGTAACTAACTTGTATTTGAGCTTTGCGATTACATTAATTGTTATGGTTGCTTTTTCATTATTATTATTCCAAGGCATTTTTAGAATAGGAAACGTATCAGTTTATTTTATTTTGCTAGTCGGTGTCATTCTAGGTACTTTCTTTAGAAGCATTACTGGATTTTTAGAGCTTATCATTAACCCAGAAGATTTTCTAGCAGTCCAAAGTGCTATGTTTGCAAACTTTGATGCTTCTAATAGTAAATTAGTAACATTATGCGGCATCATATTAATTATATTGGTGTTCGTTACAGTGATAGCCATACCTTACCTAGATGTGCTTTTATTAGGTAAAGACCAGGCTATTAATTTGGGCATTTCTTATAAGCGGTTAACACGGCTATTGCTCATTCTTGTGGCAATATTAGTATCAATTTCTACTGCGCTTGTAGGGCCAATTACATTTTTAGGTTTATTAACAGTAAACTTAGCACATGAATTGATGAAAACGTATGAACATAAATATATACTGCCTGCAACAATTTGTATTAGTTGGTTAAGTTTATTTATTGCACAAGGTGTCGTAGAAAATTTATTCGAAGCAACAACGCAAGTAAGTATTATTATTGATTTAGTAGGTGGTTCTTACTTTATCTATTTATTGATAAAAAGGAGACATGCAAATTGATTAGTGTACAAGGTCTTAATAAAACGATTCAAGATAAAGCGATTTTAAAAGAGATAAATGTTGATATAAATAAAGGTCGATTGACCTCTATAATTGGGCCTAATGGGGCTGGTAAGAGTACACTGCTCTCAGCTATTACGCGACTTATAGATTTTGAAGATGGTGGTATAGAAATAGAGAATAAATCTATTTCAGATTATAAAAGTAATGAATTAGCTAAAAAACTATCTATTTTAAAACAATCTAACCATACAGAATTGAATATTACGGTCGAACAATTAGTTAATTTTGGGCGTTTTCCATACTCAAAAGGACATTTAAAACAAGAGGATAAAGAACAAGTTGAATACGCGTTAGAATTGTTACAGCTTAAAGAAATCAGACATCGCTATTTAAAAACACTTTCTGGAGGCCAACGCCAACGTGCATATGTTGCGATGACCATAGCCCAAGATACTGATTATATATTGTTAGACGAACCGCTAAACAATTTAGATATGAAACATTCAGTTCAAATTATGCAGACGCTACGTCAACTTGCGAAGTCACTGAATAAAACTATTGTTGTAGTAATACATGACATTAACTTTGCCTCATGTTATTCAGACGATATCATTGCGCTCAAAGATGGCGAAGTCATTAAAGCGAGTACTAAGGATGATGTGATTCAATGCGACACATTGAGAGAATTATATGAAATGGAAGTCCAAATCGAACAAATTCGAGGCCAACGTATTTGTATTTATTTCGATGAATTAACAACAGACCAAGAATTATCGTTAGTAGAATCTGTATGATGTACAAATAGATATATTCATTGAAAGGAGTGATGCACCTGTAACGTTGTTTAACTTTTTAGGTGTATAAAAGGGACAAACCATTAGGATTTCAGGAGGAGTAAGCACATGAAAAAATTTGCTTTATTGTTAGTAGTAGGATTAATGTTTTTATTAGTAGCATGTAGTAATGGTGGATCAGATGATAAAAAATCATCAGATACTAAATCAGATAATGAAGATTCAAATAAAACTGTAAAAATTGAAAATAAATATCAAGCGAGTGGGGAAAAGCGTGACGGTAGTGACGCTAAAGAAGTTAAAGAAACAGTTGAAGTACCTACAAACCCTAAAAATGCAGTTGTATTTGACTATGGTACATTAGATACATTAAAAGAATTGGGTGTCGAAGATAAAGTTAAAGCAGTTCCTAAAGGTGAAGGAAATAAATCACTACCTGATTTCTTAAGTGATTTTAAAGACGAAAAATACTTAAACACTGGTAGCCTGAAAGAAGTTAATTTTGATAAAGTTGCAGAAGCTAAACCAGAAGTTATCTTCATATCTGGACGTACAGCAAATCAAAAAAATCTTGATGAATTTAAAAAAGCAGCTCCTGATGCAAAAGTAGTATACATGGGCGCTGACGATAAAGATGAAGTGAAATCATTAAAAGACAATGCTGAAAAATTAGGTGAAATTTATCAAAAAGAAGATAAAGTTAAATCTATAAATAAAAAATTAGATGACAAAATTTCAAGCATCAAAGATAAAACTAAAGACTTAAAAGACGAAAAAGCAATGTTCTTATTAGTTAATGAAGGTGAACTATCTACATTCGGATCTGGTGAACGTTTTGGTGCAATGATTTTTGATACAATGGGCTTCACAGCAGCTGATGACAATATCAAAAATAGTAAACATGGGCAAAACGTGACAAACGAATATATTTCAGAGAAAAATCCAAATATTATCTTTGCTATGGACCGTGGACAAGCCATTGGTGGTAAGTCAACTGCTAAACAAGCGTTAAGTAACGATGTTATTCAAAACGTTGATGCAATTAAAAATGACAAAGTTTATGAATTAGATCCAAAACTTTGGTACTTTGCAAGTGGTTCAACGACTACAGCAATCAAACAAATTGACGAAGTAGAAAAAGCATTAGATAAAAAATAAAATAGACATTAAGTGGGGACTGTCTAAAGTATGACTTTTTAAAAGCAGCAGTGAAGAATCGATAAATATGATTTTTCACTGCTGCTTTTTTACGCATTAACAAGGGGGGAGGATGAAGTTATAGCTGGCATATGTTTATAAAAATTCAAAATGGGCTCAAAATTAGCTTCTAAGTTGCATATAATATGCGTATGCGTTAACCAAGTCAGAAAAAGCATTTATATTAAATGTTTCATTATTCGTTCTCAATAATTAAGAGCATAAATACTTATTGGAAAATTTGATAGCTTTACTAACTTTCTAGTTGAGCAGTTCGATAATAAAATAATGTGAAAACTTGTATAATGAATTAAAATACGAGAAAGGTAGGATGTCAATGATTTTAGATAATGTAAACCCAAATGATTTGTTTCCAACAGAGAAGAAAGGGCCAAGCGTGTTAGGTACAATTGAATACTCAGTACAAGGTACTTCTGAATTTGAAGGGGCATTTATAGCTACCAATGAGCGAATTATTCTAAATGTGGATATGAATGGAGAATTTTATTATAGAAATATTGGATATGATGAAGTAGAAAATATTACATATGAAGATGGCCAAATTCATTTCACATTTAACATCGGTCTTATGCCAATGAAAGCGATACAAAAGGGCGATGCTGAGGCGTTCGTACAATATGTTAATGATAAAATAGAATAGATATTTGACTAGAATATCTGAGGCAAATTAAATCGTTTATGCAACATTTAAAGCCAAATGTTTAAAGTTTAAAATAAATAAAAAAGCGCAGACAGAAACCTAATTTTTAAATTGGGTCTTGTTGCGCTATTATTAAAAGGTAACGAGTAACAGAATACAAAAGCCCAAGCGCTTGATTGTATACAAATTACTAATTGTATCTGACGATAGCATGGGCACACCTGGGGCATTCATTTGTGTTCCAGATTTTTTATTTTGTCATTATTTATATTTCAAAATAAGTACTGTAATGGTATTTACATCGATTATTGAAATGCGCATCACAGTTTGGGCACGCTTCAATAAGCATATATTCATTGATTGTCATCTCGTATTTGCATACACCACATAAAATAGCCTTCGTATCAAATTCATCAGCAGACCATCTTTTTATCGCGTGAGATACATCTTCATTATGACATTTGTAGCATGGATAATACTTATCACAGCACTTGAATTTGATAGCAATAATATCTAAAGGCGTGTGATAGTGTGTACAACGAGTTTCATTATCTATAGTCGCACCGTAAATTTTGGGTATCATTGACCTGCTCCTATCAATCTGTTGGATGTTCACCAATAATTCTTACTTCAGGGTGAAGTTCAACATCAAATTTTTCTTTAACTGTCTTTTGCACGTAGTGAATTAAATCTTCATAGTCAGTTGCTGTGCCCTTACCCACATTTACCATAAAGCCAGCATGTTTCTTTGATACTTCAACGCCACCTATACGATAGCCTTGTAAATTTGAATCTTGTATCAATTTCCCAGCAAAGTGACCTGGTGGTCGTTGGAAGACACTGCCACAAGATGGGTATTCTAAAGGTTGTTTAGATTCTCTTCTTTCCGTTAAATCGTCCATTTTTGCTTGAATCTCTTTTTTAACGCCAGGCGCTAACGTAAATGCAGCTTCTAATACCACTAAGTGCGCTTTCTGAACGATACTATTTCGGTAATCTAATTCAAGTTCCTTATTGGTAAGTGTAATTAAATCACCTTTGTTATTAACACATAGTGCATAATCAATACAATCCTTGACTTCGCCGCCATATGCGCCTGCGTTCATAAATACAGCGCCGCCTATAGAGCCTGGAATACCACATGCAAACTCTAAACCAGTGAGCGCATAATCGCGTGCAGTACGGGATACGTCAATAATCGCAGCGCCACTACCTGAGATAATCGCATCGTCAGATACATCGATATAATCTAGCTGAAGCAAACTAATTACAATACCTCTGATGCCACCTTCACGTATAATGATATTTGATCCATTGCCTAAATAAGTAATAGGAATATCATTTGTGTATGCAAAGTGAACTATGGCTTGAACATGTTCATTTTGAGTTGGAGATAAATAATAGTCAGCTTGTCCTCCTGTTTCTGTGTATGTATAACGTTTTAGAGGTTCATCTACTTTTATAATTTCTTTTGGGACAATCGATTCTAATTCTTTTAAGATGTCATCTTTATGCAATTATAGAACATCCTTTCCTGTTGAATTCATTTATATATTATACCAATGATTTACCATATTTGTTAAATAGTATAAAGGATAATTTGAAATATTTATTTTGAAAGTTAATAAGGTGACTTACGATTTAAGTTATAAATAATTATTTTTGGTTTCTAGGTCATTCATTGTTTAGCTGCCGTAACAATTGGTTAAAAAGCGCTTGTTTTGATTTTTATAAATACGTATTTGTAATACATCATTGGCTAAAGAATATTTTTGTTCACCAAAATGTGTTGCTAAAGATGGGTTGGCTTATAGAAAATCATTTGTTTTTAAATAATCATCATAAAGATTTGAGTGTTTTTGAATAATATGTAACCGTACGGTTTGTTTTAAGTCAATTAAATTATTAAATTTAGCCATGATTACTTTTTTATTATATGGATGATGTAGCCTATAAAACCCTTCATAAATCAAGCGTTTTTCACCTAAAGAAGTAATGTCATGTAAATGATTGACACCGGCTAAAATATCTAAAATAGGCTCTGTTGGATAATTGAAATGGCTCGTCTCACCTATGTGATGCGTTGATCGGATTGGCGTATCTAACAGATTAAATAACTTATGGCTTAGCGCCTCATATTGTTTTATAAAATTTTGCTGAACATCGTCTTTGATAAAAGGTTGAACGTCAGAATGCATTGAATTAAAACACTCCTTTAAATATGAATATTTAATTGTTAAACTGTAAATTCTGAAATAATATATCATATATTATTTTCAAGTCAAATAAGTTTCTGTATAATACAAAATGATAAGGAGTGCAGAAATGAAAAAAATAATATGCTTTATTTTATTAGTGTGTGTTTCTGTAGTACTTGTAGCTTGCGGACGCGAAGGTGCAAATGAATTTAAAGATTTTGATAGCACGCTAAGCGATGTGAATAACAAAGAAAAAGCGTTCAATAAAACAATGGATTCAATTGATTTGAGCTATATCGATGATTTAAGTAAAACAGATATGACGGATAAAAACAAAAAAGAATTCAATCAATTACAAAACAAGTTAAATAGCAAGTTAATGCCTAAACTTGAGGCTTATGATAAAGCTGCTAAAAAGTTACCAGCAGAATCAGAAGAAACTAAAGAATTAAAAGCTGAATACTTAGAAGCGGTTAAAAAGAAAAAAGACGCAATTAATGAAGTTAAAAACTTTGTAGATTTATATAATCAATCAGTTAAAGCGAATGAAGATATATTAGATTATACAAAACTCTTTGAGAAAAACAGATCACAAGTAGAAGATAATATGGAAAAAGCTAATAATGCTGGTGAAAATGTAAAAGATTTTAAACATAAATTAGAACAGAATAATAGAGATTTGAAACTTACTGCAGAAAAACAATCCAATATGATGGATGCTAAAGCAGAAAAGAAAACAATAGAGACACAAATTATGCCGCTCATAAATAAACAAATTAAAGATTTAAACAAGGCAGAGATTACAGATGGCTATGTCAACGATGCACGTAAAAATACGATTGAAATGTACTATAGTCTACAAAATTATTATGAAACTAGAGAAGAGACAATTGAAATTGGTGAATCATTGGCTAAAATCGACATCAATAAATTACCTCAAGAAAGCAAAGATTTGGAGCCATATGATAAGAAGTTTAATGAGAAATATGCCGATATAAAAGATAAATATCAAAAATAAATGATCTAGTTAAGTCATAAGATTTAGAATAAACTGTTAACAATAAAAAGGTATTTGTGTATAATTGAAAACAATGATATGTGAATATCGTTGGAATTTCACACTTTTAGAAACGATATGGTGTGTTAAATATTTTTAGAGGTGAATAGAATGGCTATAAAGCTGAGTTCGATTGACCAGTTTGAGCAAGTTTTAAAAGAAAATAATTATGTGTTTGTGTTGAAACATGCCCGATTTCAGCAAACGCGATGGATCAATTCAACAAATTTTTATATGAAAGAGATATGGATGGCTATTATTTAATTGTACAACAAGAAAGAGATTTATCAGATTACATTGAAGAAAAAACAAAAGTGAAGCATGAATCGCCACAAGCATTTTATTTTGTGAAGGGACAAGCGATTTGGAATGCTGATCACGATCATATTAATGTCAAATCTTTAGCAGATGCTGAAGAATAAAAAATAAATACGTTAAAATGAAACGCTTGTTGGACTCTAATTAACATTGAGAAGTTTAACAAGCGTTTCTTATAATGTGAAAAAAAGTCTTAGGACATGTATAATAAGTAGTTGAATTAGTAAAAAAGTTTAGGAACAGTGCGTTCAATTTTATATATGATTATTTTACTAAATAAACATGTAATATATCATATACACTCGCTATGCCTAAAACCATACTAGAAATCGTGATGGTTTATAAGTTGTGTGGAGAATAGTTTGATAAAATCAATTGCATGTTTTGAGTAATTTTCATCATATCAACTACTGATATGGTGTGGTTTAGATGTTATCTCGAATCCCTACGATTAGAATAATGAGGTGCGTATTTTTTATAAAAAATGCACATGGATGAAAGAGAGTGTTTTCAAAAAAAGACTATAGTCTAGCCTGATTGAAAATCTATCTAACTTTGAAGCGTAAAATAATAAAAATTGGATTAAAATGTACCAAGTATTTGAAATTCAACAATATAATGATAAAAGTAAGATTTAGTTAATTATACTACATAAAGTCTAAATACATTATATTAAAATAAAATACAGTTAACGATGTATATTAATATTAGAGGTGACAAAATGAAAGTATTAGTGGCAATGGATGAATTTAATGGTATTATATCTAGCTATCAAGCTAATCGTTATGTGGAGGAAGCAGTAGCTAGTCAAATAGAGAAAGCTGACATTGTACAAGTACCTTTATTTAATGGTCGACATGAGCTTATGGATTCAGTTTTTTTATGGCAATCTGGGACGAAATATAGAGTGGCTGCACATGATGCAGATATGAATGAAGTAGAAGCTGTCTATGGCATTACAGATAATGGAATGACGATTATTGAAGGCAATTTGTTTTTAAAAGGACAAAAACCTATAAAAGAACGAACAAGTTTTGGTCTGGGTGAAGTAATCGAAGATGCTATTGATAACGGCGCTGAGCATTTAATCATTTCTCTTGGAGGTATTGGTAGCTTTGATGGTGGAGCTGGTATGCTACAAGCACTAGGTGTTAGGTTCTTTGATGATGAAGCTGAAGTGGTTGATGTTACGCAAGGTAGTCAAGTTTTAAAATATATTCGTCGTGTTGATATGTCTCAAATCAACCCTAAGTTGAAAGATATGCGCATTCAACTAATGTCAGATTTTGATAGTAAATTATATGGTAAAAACAGTGAAATTATGCAAACGTATGAAACATATCATGTTACACATCAAGAAGCTGCTGAAATTGATAATTTAGTTTGGTATTTAAGCGAGATATTTAAAGCAGAGCTGAAAATCGCGTTAGGTCCCGTTCAAAGAGGTGGAGCTGGCGGCGGTATCGCTGCAGTATTCAATGGACTATATGGTGCTGAAATTATGACAAGTCATGAATTAGTAGACCAAATAACGCATTTGGACACTTTAATACAACAAGCGGATTTAATTATATTTGGTGAAGGTGTGAATGAAGCTGATCAAATTTTAGAAACGACAACAGTGCGTTTAGCAGAACTGGCTACGAAACATGAAAAACCTTCAATAGCAATTTGTGCAACAGATGATAAATTCGATTTATTTGAATCAATGGGCGTGACAGCAATGTTTAACACGTTTATTGAAATGCCAGAAACATTTACAGATTTTAAAATGGGTATTCAAATTAGACATTATACGATTCAAGCGATTAAGCTATTAAAAACGCAATTTGATGTAAACCAATAATAGCTTAAGAGGCTATCACTGATAATAGCCATATAGATGAGTGAGACGAACAAGTATGATTAAAAATTTAAAATGATAAGTCAACCAATTTTTTGAATGGTTAGAAGAACTATTAGGATTACTCGTCAAGTTGCTTTCAAACCTATTGAAAAAGGGTTCATATGGTCAGAAAAGGATTATTTTTTAAATTAGTTTTGGCTTAAATATTATTTAGTAGAAGCGTTATAACATTCAAATTTTGAAAAATCATAAGTTACACACGATGATAAAGTTATAATCTATAACACCTTATTTATTTTGTACAACTGCGCGCCACGCTTTTATAGCGTGTTTAATAAATAATGTAGTATAGATATGCTAGAAGTTGAGACATCAATCTCATCATTCAGCCCCAAAATATTTCTAACACAAGGAATTTTTGGGGCTTGTTTTATGTCCCTTCATATTATTTTGCTCCTTTAGGACACGGCCTTCCTGCAGGTGCTTCACAACCGAAACGATTTTTTAAACTACATATCATTATCACAGATTTTTTATTACAAAAATAAGATACTTTGTATAATTTAATAAACATCACTAAACTAAATTAGCGAAGCGCGGTACGTATAATAGTCATAACATGACTCAATTTACATTAACACTGGAAACTTCAATTTTAACTTCTACTAAAGATATACCACGCTATGTAAATAACATTATTGAAGCAACACTTGAAAACGAATTCGACAAATTGCAACATCATCGTGAGGCATCTGTTTAACATTCAAAAATCATGCTGAAAATTATGCTATACGCTTATACACGAACTGTGTTTTCTAGTCATAAAGTAAAAAAGTTACTCAATGAGAGTATTAGAATGGTGGGGCGCTTTCAAAATCAAACACTTCATATAAATCAACCAGTTTTAGATTGAATTCATAAACTGACATTTGGTTAACATCACTTTTTATTTAATTTCATTAAAAATGGCTGACTACGTACCGAATGGTAGGAAGTCAGCCTAGTTAACAACTTTAATTATTTAATTGTACTCTTTTTTCTATTCATTCTTACTGAAAGGGACCAATAAAATCATACCATAGAAATATAGATTTTATCCCACTCGTTATTTCTCATAAGTTTGTACGACTTCTTGTGCTATACCAATAATAACGCGAACTGCTTTTTCCATGACGTCGATTGAAGCATATTCGAAAGGACCATGGAAATTATCACAGCCAGTGAAGATATTTGGTGTTGGAAGTCCCATAAATGATAATTGGGATCCGTCTGTACCTCCACGAATAGGCTCGGTATTAGCTGGAATGCCTAATTTACTAAAGACACGTTTAGGAATATCTATGACGTGTGGATTTGGCTTAATTTTTTCGCCCATATTGTAATATTGATCGTTCATTTCAATTTCAATTGGTTCATCTTCAAAGTGACTGTTGATATCATTTTGAATTTCCACTAAACGTTTTTTACGTAAATCAAATTTAACGCTATCATGGTCACGAATAATGTAGTAAAGTTTTGCTTGTTCAACATCACCATCAAACTTCATTAAGTGATAGAAACCTTCATAGCCTTCGGTACGCTCAGGAACTTCATTTTGTGGTAATAGAGTATTGAATTGTTGACCTAAAAGCACAGCGTTAACCATTGCATCTTTGGCAGAACCTGGATGAACGTTGACACCATGACAAGTGACAATCGCTTCTGCAGCATTGAAGCTTTCGTATTGTAATTCTCCAAATTGGCTGCCATCCATTGTATAGGCAAAATCAGCATTGAAACGTTCGACATCAAAGGCATGTGGACCTTTACCAATCTCTTCATCAGGTGTAAAAGCTACTCTAATTCGACCATGTTTGATTTCTGGATGCATCGTTAAGTATTTTAAAGCCTCCATAATTTCAACTACGCCAGCTTTATCATCTGCACCTAACAATGATGTACCATCAGTAACCATTAATGTGTGTCCCTCTACTTCTTTCATAGCAGGGAATACATCCTGACTTAAAGTACGATTTGTTTCTCCAAGTTTTATGGGTTGCCCGTCGTAACTTTCAATAATTTGTGGATTAACGTTTGTAGCGTTGAAATCTGGAGAAGTATCAACATGTGCTAAAAATCCTACAGTAGGAAGTTCTTGGTCAACATTACTTTCTAATGTTGCAAATAAATAACCATTTTCATCCATATCTGTTTCTAACCCTAAGTCTGTGATTTCATCATTTAATAAATTCAATAAATCCCACTGTTTTTGAGTGGAAGGTGTTGAATTAGATTGTGGATCAGATTGTGTATCAATTTTTACATATCTTGTAAGCCTATCTATAATATCGTTTTTCATTAAAAACACCCCTTATGCTCTGTTATTCATATTATACGACTTCTTATATATTTTACCATGCATTTTACCGTAATGCTGTTTAATACGCGTATAGATGTAGTATATAATCTCGGCGCATAAAATACCAAAAGCAATGGCGCCTGAAATCAGTGTTACCTCAAGAAAAGTATTTACAGCATGGGTATATTGGTTACTCACTAAGAAACGTGTAGCTTCATATGCAAGTCCACCAGGAACAAGTGGAATAATCCCAGGCACGATAAAAATAATGACGGGCCGTTTATAACGTCTACTCATCGTGTGACTCATAATAGCTAAAATAAAACTACCTAAAAATGAGGCCATTACTTTACCTAATTCTAAATCAAATGTCACTTTATAAATAATCCACCCCATAGCGCCAACGAAACCACAAGCTAAAAGGAGACGTCGGGGTGCATTAAAAATAACAGAAAATAGCATCGTTGCTAGATAACTAATTATAAATTGTAAAACATAGTAGCCAATGACCATACAAGCACCCCTTTTAAAATATTAATAAAACGATTGCAACGCCAGCACCAATAGCAAATGATGTTAGTGCTGCTTCTACACCACGTGACATGCCAGCAAGTAATTCCCCCGCCATGAGATCTCGAATTGCGTTTGTAATTAAAATACCAGGTACAAGAGGCATAACGCCGGCTATGGTGATAATATCTTGGTTTTCTGTTAGGCCAAATTTTGAAAATGTGGCCGCTATCATAATAACAACGGCAGCACTGATAAATTCTGAAAAGAATTTTATTTGAATATAGCGCTGCACAAAATCAAATGTTAAAAATGCGCCAGCTCCTGCAAGTATAGCAAAAAAGAAATCATTTATAACGCCACCGAACATAAATAAGAAAAATCCACATGCAATAGCAGCTGCAAAGAATTTAGTGACAGATGAAAATTGTAATGACGCGTGGTGTAGGTGAATAAGTTCTGATTTTGCTTCATCTATACTCAATTGATTACTTGAAATTTTTCGAGATAAGCTATTAGTTAATGCAATTTTTTCTAAATCAGTAGTCCGCTCACGTATACGTATTAATCTAGTGTTCGTGCGATTATTAAGTGAAAATATAATCGCAGTAGATGTCACGAAACTATATGTATCATCCAAACCGAAACTAGCGGCAATTCGTGTCATCGTATCTTCTACACGATAAGTTTCTGCACCACTTTCAAGCAAAATTCTGCCTGCAATGAGTACAACATCAATTACTTTATCTTCATCGATGATAGTGATTGAATCGGTCATAGCTTTGCACCTCCTAAGTAGTTCATAAATGAATAAAAAGTTTACAATATACGCATGCAACTTTCATTCGTGTTTCATCTGTATAGATGGTTTTTATAATTACCTTCTATATTGTAACAAACTTAAATTTAGAAATGATATGTTTTACATTTGATTTTAAAAGCATATGTGCCCAAGAAGACTATTGTTTTAAATAGCATTCATTGATATTTTCATTATATAACACAAAAAGGGCCGAAACATAAAGATGTTTCGGCCAGATATAGTACAAGTAAGGGATAGGGATGGCTGGAATGAAAATGTAATTTCTGTCTTATTCCTAGCACGATCAATTTAAAACAAATCGTTCATTTTAATAATCCAACAAAATTCAATGCCTTTTATCATTATATTATTCGAGCGTTATAGCTTAACAATAGGGTTGAACATAACTTGGTTGCGGCCTTCATTTTTAGCCATGTGTAACATATCATCCGCGACTTTAAAGACTGTACGTTGAGATTTATAATCATCTTTGGTTAGATAACCGACACCGATAGAAACAGATAATTTAATAACTTCTTTATTTGGCAAGTGGAACGTTGATTGTTCAACCCCTTTACGGATGCTTTCGCTCAATTTTACACATTGATCTAATGTATAGTCATATAAAACTACAGAAAACTCTTCGCCCCCGTTACGATAGATACTAAACTGTTGTGGGACGTAATTTTTTAACAATTGGGCGATTTGTCTTAACACTGCGTCGCCAGAATCATGTGAGTACGTGTCGTTCACGTCTTTAAATCCATCTATGTCAATAAGTAATAAACCTAAACTTTCACCATTTTTCTCAGCAATACGCGTCGTTTCGTTTAAATGTCTATCGAATTCTTTGACGTTGCCTAACCCCGTTAGATAATCAAATCTATCTTCGTTTTCGTATCGATTTACTAATGAGAAGAAATGCCAAATGTCCACGAACGTAATCGAAGAAGTGATAGTTAAGATGAAAGATAATGGAATTAAATATAATACTTCTTTAAATTCATAATAAGGACTGATAAATGACAAGATGATAAAGATAACTAACGTAATTAAGTTGAGAATCTGTAACGAGATAATATCATTTTGTTTTAAAAATGGTCCGACTGCGCCTACAATTATAGCAATAACAATGAGTATCATTGCGCTAATGATGGTATAATCACCAATTAATACGTTGACGAGAGAAACTATAAATGCTGCTAGCACTGTATAAACCATGTTTGTATATCTACCTAAAAATAGAATAGGAACAAAAGATAAGTAAAGTACATATTCATGGAAAATAGGTATTGGTTTTATGGTTAATAACAACGCTACAATTGTCATTAAAATTGTGACATATTCTTTTGAAAATACCATGTTTTTATTTTCTGAGTACTGTAAACGATGGAATAAATAGATGCCTGCGACAGTAACCGCAATATTGTAAATAATAGCTTCAAACATTTCCTTACGCTCCTTTAAATAAACACTTAGTTATTGTAAGTGAAAAGTTACATTTTGTCATCATTGATATATAGATATTAATAACATTTGTTTAAAATTCATGTTAAAATGTTAATTTGAGTGACTATAAAATAAATAATTTGATTATTCTATAAAAATACTAAGTTACGAGTTATTTTGCTCTAACCACCACATTACTATTTGTATTAGCAAAAGTACATCATGTATTATAGAATTAATGAGATTGTTCATAGCATCACTCAATAAAAATAAATTTTATTATGGCATAAAACACACTATGTGTATTCATTATAAATAAAATTTCGTATTTGAAATATATAGATAATTGATATTTAAATTCAATTTTTAAAGACTTAAATTAATGAAGGTGAACTGATGTATACATTATTATTAATCATTTTTTCAATGATTGTCAGTTTAATACTTACACCCATTGTTATCAAAGTTTCACATAAATTAGGGGTTGTAGATCAGCCTAATTTTAGAAAAGTACATAAAAACCCAACCTCTGTGCTTGGAGGTACCGTTATACTTCTTTCTTTTTTACTAGGTATTTGGTTGGGACATCCAATCGAAACAGAAGTGAAACCACTTGTCATTGGGGCAGTATTAATCTACTTAGTAGGATTAATAGATGATATCTATGATCTGACGCCAATAATTAAATTATTAGGGCAAGTGATTGCAGCATTAGTTGTAGTATACTATGGTGTAACCATTGATTTCATATCTTTACCAATTGGGCCAACCATACATTTTGGTATATTAGGTATTCCTATTACTGTCGTTTGGATTGTAGCGATTACCAATGCGATTAACTTAATCGATGGGTTAGATGGGTTAGCTTCTGGTGTAGCAACTATCGCTTTAATGACTATTGGGTTTATAGCTATATTACAAGCAAATATATTTATCATGATGATTTGTAGTGTGCTAATTGGTGCACTATTAGGGTTCTTATTCTTTAATTTTCATCCTGCTAAAATATTTTTAGGTGATAGTGGTGCATTGCTAATCGGATTTATAGTGGGCTTCCTTTCACTCTTAGGTTTTAAAAATATTACGTTTGTGTCTTTATTTTTCCCAATTGTTATTTTAGCTGTTCCATTTATTGATACGCTGTTTGCTATGATTCGACGCGTGAAAAAAGGTCAACATATTATGCAAGCAGACAAATCACATTTGCATCATAAATTGCTAGAATTGGGGTATTCTCATCGTCAAACGGTTATCCTTATTTATTCTATCGCATTGTTATTTAGTCTTTCGAGTATCATCTTATACTTATCACAACCGTGGGGCGTACTTATGATGCTCATTCTAATACTAATTACAATCGAACTTATCGTAGAGTTTACAGGATTAATAGATGATGATTACAAACCACTATTGAAATTAATTGAAAATAAAGATAGGCATAAAGAAAAATAAATAATGACATACCATAAAAAGTAACCGGCAATTTCAACAGAATTTGAAATTACCGGTTATTTTAAATGTTAATTGAACTAACTATATGATAAAACATCTTTTTTATACCGGTTAGTTTGTTGGTATATCAAATGGTAATTGAACCATATCTTGTTTAATCAGGCCATACTTACCTGAAGTAATGCTATTTAAAAATGAGATAAATGATTCATACTCTGCTTCAACTACATCTATTTGATAGCTGACCTTATCAGTATACTGCGTTTCCCTTAAGAAAAAAGATGTCCGTTCTAACTCATATTCAAACTTACCAGTAAGGTCGTAATCTATCGTTACAGTCGTAGGTATAGCTGAACGGAGTGCAACGCGACCTATATCATAAATGACATCTCTCACCGCGCCACTGTAAGCCCGAATTAAACCGCCACCCCCTAGTTTGATTCCTCCAAAATAACGTGTTACAACGACACAAACGTTATGTACTTCAAGTTTTTTTAATACTTCTAGCATCGGTATGCCAGCAGTTCCACTTGGTTCACCATCATCATTTGCTTTTTGAATGTTCATTTGATCACCAACAGTATAAGCTGAGCAATTATGTGTTGCTTCGTGATGTTGTGATTTTATAGATTTTATAAAATTTTTGGCTTCTGCTTCAGTTTCAACAGGTTGAATATGGGCGATAAATCGCGATTTGCTAATTACATTCTCTATTGTATGTGCTTCTTTTATTGTAATGATTGCTTCGTCCATGTCTAATCACTCCAGTCATAGTATACATCAATTCATTATATCGTATTATACACTGTTATGAATTGGAGTTTAATGTAAAAATAAATTTTCTTTTAATATAAAATAATGTATCATAGTTGTGAGTATAATTGAGGAGGATTATGATGAAAATTGCTGTGTTATCAGATTCAACGAGTTATCTGTCTCAAACATTAATTGATAAATATAATATAAAAATTGCTCCGTTAAGTGTAACTTTTGACAATGGTGAAAATTTTGTGGAAAATGCATCGATTTCAGCAGATGAATTCTATGAAAGAATGAAATCATCTAAAACAATTCCTACGACAAGTCAACCAGCGATTGGCGAATTTATAACGAATTTTGAAAAGTTACGTGATGAAGGCTATACAGATGTTATTTGTGTCTTTCTTTCTGCAGGTATTAGTGGTAGTTACCAAACTGCTACACAAGCAGGGGAAATGGTAGAAGGTATCGATGTTCATACATTCGACTCGAAAATTTCAGCAATGGTACAAGGAAGCTATGTACTTCGCGCAATTGAAATGATAGAACAAGGTTATGAACCAATAGAAATTATCGACGATTTAAAAGCGATGCGTGCAGAGACAGGTGCGATATTGATGGTCGATGATTTGAAAAATTTGCAAAAAAGTGGTCGTATTACTGGTGCTCAAGCGTGGATTGGTACAATGTTAAAAATGAAACCTGTCTTAAGATTTGAAGATGGACTTATTTTACCGGATGAAAAAGTACGTACCAAAAAACGTGCATTACAAGAAATCATAAATAAAGTGATACATTTAGTTAAAGATTATGAAGACGTGACTTTATTTGTAATTGGTGGCGATATTAAAGAAGATGCAGACTGGATGTATAACGAATTACAAGAAAAATACCCGCAATATAAAGTTCACTACTCTCATTTAGGGCCTGTTATAGCAGCGCATCTAGGTTCTGGCGGTATGGGTTTAGGGTACACTGGTAGAGCAATTCGTTTAGATTAATATATATTAAAAAATGGTTAGATATTTTATAGAGCGGAGGATGAAATTAAAAGTGAATACTTAATTTCTAATCCGCTTTTTTGTTTGGAGGTTATAAGAGATTAAATACTATGGAAGAGTGATTCATAATCGAGCATTATTAACTGGAGAACATGTGAAACAAATTTCTAAGGGGGTGACGCTTAAGCATGGAAGATGGATTTGTTCACAATGTCATTCAACTCGGCAATCCCATTTTTATCAATATAGGTCTGTAATTTTGGATAAAAAGATAGTTTATTGTCGTAATTGTGTGAATATCGGCAGGGTGGATAATATGAATGATGTGTTTCTAATTGAAACCCACAATGTTAAATCCTCATGTCATTACCAATTGCCCTTTGAATTATCTGAACAACAACAGTTTGCTTCTAAAAAAATAGTAACAGCCATTGCGCATTTACGTTCATTATTACTCCATGCAGTCACAGGCGCGGGTAAGACAGAAATGATATTTGAAGGCATTAAATATGCGAGAAATGAAGGGCTTAATATTGCTATTGTATCTCCACGGGTCGATGTAGTGATAGAAGTAAGTATGAGAATTAAGAAAGCTTTTGTTGATGAAGATATCGACGTTTTACATCAATCTTCACAACAACAATTTGACGGTCATTTTGTTATTGCTACAGTACATCAACTTTACCGCTTTAAACAACATTTCGATTTAATTATAGTCGATGAAGTCGACGCGTTTCCTTTATCTGTAGATCCTACCTTAATGCAGACATTAGTACATGCCTCAAAGTTTAAACACTGTCATATATTGATGACGGCTACGCCTCCACGTGTTTTAATGAGACAAATTAAACACTTAGAAGTTATAGCATTACCTGCCCGTTTCCACAGATATCCTTTACCAGTACCTCGCTTCCAATTTTTAAAAATAAATCCCCATAAAAAGCAATATAAATTATTAAAGTACTTGCAACAACAAATCGAACAACAGCGCTACACTTTAGTCTTTTTTAATAATATTGATGTGATGAAACGTTTATTTCATCTATATAAAAATGAGGTGCCTTCATTAACTTATGTATATAGTGATGACGCGTTACGATTTGATAAAATAGAGCGTTTGAGACGAGGCGACCACCAAATTGTATTTACGACGACTATTTTAGAAAGAGGATTTACCATGGCCTATTTAGATGTCTTGATTTTAAATAGTCATTTGTTCGAAGCCAATGCTATCGTCCAAATTGCTGGTAGAGTAGGGAGAAAAGCCGAAGCACCCACAGGTCTTGTATTGTGTATGCATGAAGGTATTACACTACCGATGTTACAAGCCAGGCATAGTATAAAGAAAATGAACAAACTCGCACAAAAAAGAGGGTGGATTGATTGAAAAAGACATGCATGCAATGCCAAACACGTTTGTTTGAATCCTTGAACGCTACCACATTTTATAAGAAAGCATCAAAACTATGTACTGTATGTAACGAACAGTGGGACGAAATGAAATTAGAGATAGATGGTCGTTGTCAAAAGTGTTTGAAGCAATTAAACGTCGCAGAAACAATATGTCTAGATTGTGCATTCTTGTCCGAAAAATTTAATTTAATGGATAAATTGTACTGCGCATACCAATATGATGGCATTGTAAAAGAAATGATACATCAATACAAATTTATGAAAGACGTTGCAATTGCTGAGATATTAGTAGAAAAAATAAGATTACCTCATCAAAAGTATGACTATGTAGTGCCTATACCTTCTTCCGTTTATAAAGATCAAGAAAGAACATTTAACCCCGTCCGATTTGTTTTAGATTTAAAACAAGTTAACTATCATTGCTTGCTTCGTATGCAATCACGTCCTAAACAATCAAAGTTAAGTAAGCCAATGCGTGCACAATTAGCGAATCCATTTGAAATTATCTCAATGGTTGATTTAAAAGAAAAAAATATTTTGTTGGTAGATGATATCTATACCACGGGTTTAACGGCTCATCATGCCGCACAACTATTATTTGATAGAAAAATCAGAAAATTCGATGTGTTTACGTTTGCACGTTAGGTGATTCGTGGTATTATATAGATAAGCACTATTACCAATATAGAGGTTTTAAAGGAGTCGATTACTATGATCAGATTTGAAATTCACGGAGAGAACCTCACTATTACTGATGCGATTCGCAACTATATTGAGGAAAAAATTGGTAAATTAGAACGTTATTTTAACAATGTGCCCAATGCAACCGCACACGTTAAAGTGAAAACATACCAAAACTCAACTACTAAAATAGAAGTAACTATTCCATTGAAGAATGTTACACTAAGAGCGGAAGAGCGTCATGATGATTTATATGCGGGTATTGACTTAATTAACAGCAAATTAGAAAGACAAGTTAGAAAATACAAAACACGCGTAAATCGTAAAAATAGAAAAAATGACGAACAAGAAGCATTTGCATCATTGCCCGAAGAAAAAGAAGCAGAAAATCTTCAAAACGATGACAATGATAGTGAAATCGAAATTATTCGTTCAAAAAATTTCAGTTTAAAACCCATGGATTCAGAAGAAGCAGTGTTACAAATGGATTTATTAGGCCATGATTTCTTCATATTCACGGACCGTGAAACAGATGGTACTAGTATCGTATATAAAAGAAAAGATGGAAAGTATGGACTGATTGAAACAACTGAATAATTCAGTTGCATTAGCGCCATAATATGTAAAACTGTAGCGTTCATGATTGAGTGAAATCATGGACGCTCATTTTTTGCTGTGTTATTATGTAATAATTTGAAAGTAAGACAGTAGGTTTATGTATATTCTATCTAATGAATTGTAAAATATTCAATCTACTGTAAGTAAAGTAGCAGCGGAAATAGTAAAACAATAAATGTAATAAGTGTAAATTTAAGCTAATAAATGATATTATAAATTGTTGTAAACAAAGAGTTATAAAGCTAAAGGAGCGAACAAAATGGGTTTTTTATCAAAAATTGCAGATGGCAATAAAAGAGAAATAAAACGCCTTGGTAAATTAGCCGACAAAGTCCTTGCATTAGAAGAGGATATGTCGATATTAACTGATGAAGAAATTAAAGCAAAAACAAAATCATTCCAAGAACAATTACAAGAAGAAGAAGATATTAAAAAACAAAATAAAATGTTAGATGATATTTTACCAGAAGCATTTGCATTAGTTAGAGAAGGTTCGAAACGTGTGTTCAATATGACGCCATATAGAGTACAGGTTATGGGCGGTATCGCTATTCACGGTGGCGACATTTCTGAAATGAGAACTGGTGAAGGTAAAACATTAACAGCAACCATGCCTGTGTATTTAAATGCTCTGACTGGACGTGGTGTACATGTAATCACGGTCAATGAATATTTATCTAGTGTACAAAGTGAAGAAATGGCAGAACTATACGAGTTCCTTGGATTAAGTGTCGGTTTGAATTTAAATAGCAAGACAACTGCTGAAAAAAGAGAAGCCTACGCTTGCGATATTACGTATAGTACAAATAACGAATTAGGCTTTGATTATTTACGTGATAATATGGTGAACTACGCAGAAGAACGCGTAATGCGACCACTTAATTTTGCGATTATTGATGAGGTTGACTCTATTTTAATTGACGAAGCGCGTACGCCGCTGATCATTTCAGGGGAAGCAGAAAAATCAACTTCACTTTATACACAAGCAAATGTTTTTGCCAAAATGCTTAAAAATGAAGATGACTATAATTATGATGAAAAAACAAAAGCAGTTCAATTAACAGAACAAGGTATTGATAAAGCAGAACGTATGTTTAAAATAGATAATCTGTACGATGTGAAAAATGTTGATATTATTAGTCATATCAATACAGCATTACGTGCTCATGTGACATTACAAAGAGACGTAGACTATATGGTAAATAACGGTGAAGTGTTAATTGTTGACCAATTTACAGGTCGTACGATGCCAGGGCGTCGTTTTTCAGAAGGCTTGCACCAAGCAATTGAAGCTAAAGAGGGCGTAAAGATTCAAAATGAATCAAAAACAATGGCATCTATTACCTTCCAAAATTACTTTAGAATGTACAATAAATTGTCTGGTATGACAGGTACTGCTAAAACAGAGGAAGAAGAGTTTAGAAATATTTATAATATGACAGTAACCCAAATTCCTACCAATAGACCTGTTCAACGTATAGACAAACCAGATTTAATTTATATTAGCCAAAAAGGTAAATTTGACGCAGTAGTTGAAGATGTGATTCAAAAACATAAACAAGGTCAACCTGTCTTACTAGGTACAGTAGCAGTTGAAACAAGTGAATATATTTCTAATTTATTGAAAAAGCATGGCGTACGTCATGATGTGTTAAATGCGAAAAATCACGAACGTGAAGCCGATATTATTGCGAGTGCAGGGCAGCGCGGTGCTGTAACGATTGCTACAAACATGGCAGGCCGTGGTACGGATATTAAACTAGGTGAAGGCGTAGAAGAAATTGGCGGATTAGCAGTTATTGGTACAGAACGTCATGAATCACGTCGTATTGATGATCAATTGCGTGGTCGTTCAGGACGTCAAGGTGACAGAGGTGACAGCCGCTTCTATTTATCGCTACAAGATGAATTAATGGTGCGCTTTGGTTCTGAACGATTACAAAATATGATGAACCGTTTAGGTATGGATGATTCGACACCGATTGAATCTAAAATGGTATCACGTGCCGTTGAATCAGCACAAAAACGTGTTGAAGGTAATAACTTCGACGCCCGTAAACGTGTGCTTGAATATGACGATGTCTTACGCAAACAACGTGAAATTATATACAGTGAGCGTAATAATATTATTGATAGTGATGAGAGCGGTGAATTAATTAATACGATGCTTCGTTCAACTTTAGAAAGAAGCGTTCAATATTATGTAAGTGAAGAAGAAGATGAGCCTGATTATGAGCCATTTATCAATTATATTGGTGACGTGTTCTTAAATGAAGGCGAATTAAAAGAAGAAGAGATTAAAGGTAAAGATAATGAAGATATTTTTGATATTGTATGGTCTAAAATAGAGGTTGCGTTAAAAAACCAAAAAGAGAAAATCGGCTCTCAATTTGATGAGTTTGAACGTATGATTTTACTTCGTTCTATTGATACACATTGGACAGATCATATAGATACAATGGATCAATTGCGTCAAGGTATTCATTTGCGTTCTTATGGCCAACAAAACCCATTACGTGACTATCAAAATGAAGGTCACCAACTATTTGATACAATGATGCAGAACATCGAGGAAGATGTAAGCAAGTATATCTTAAAATCAGTTATTTCCGTGGAAGATGATGTAGAACGTGATAAGACAACTGATTTTGGTAAAGCTGAACATGTTTCAGCAGAAGATGGAAAAGAAAAAGCCAAAGCGGAACCATATGTCAAAGATGAACATATAGGCAGAAATGACCCATGTCCTTGTGGCAGTGGTAAGAAATACAAAAACTGTCATGGTGCTTAGTCATACTTTAAAATCAGCATATTGTTGTGACAGTTGAATAGATACTAATAAAACCATGAATACTACGCACCTTTTACAATTAGACGCTTTAGCCTATCTGTAAAGGGTGCTTTTTTGTGAGGTTCAAGTGTATTGTTTCTATGCTTGATTTGAAATGACTATTCTAAATTTTGTAAAATAAGTATGATAGTATAGTGATAAATATAGAAATGAAAATGTTCATTCGTACAAAACGGGAGAGATGCATAATGGAATTATCTGAAATGAAGCGTAACTTAGATGCTTACAAGGAAAAATTAGAACAGCTTAGGGGGTCTCTTTGACTTAGAAGAAAAAGAGACGAATATACAAGAATACGAAGAAATGATGACGTATCCTACATTTTGGGACAATCAAGACAAAGCACAAGAAATCATTGATAAAAATAATACCTTAAAACAAGTTGTCAATGCTTATAAAAGTTTAGAAGCGAGTATTGAAGATATGGAAACAACAAGAGAACTATTATTAGAAGAAGATGACGCTTCTATGAAAAATGAGTTAGAAGAAAACGTCAACAACTTTGAAAAAGAACTAAATCAATTTGAATTGCAATTATTATTAGATGGTCCTTATGATACAAATGATGCAATCATTGAATTACATCCAGGTGCAGGTGGCACAGAATCACAAGATTGGACGAATATGCTTTTAAGAATGTATCAACGTTATTGCGAACAAAAAGGATTTAAAGTTGAAATTGCAGATTATTTACCAGGCGATGAAGCGGGTGTTAAAAGTGTGACTATGATTGTGAAAGGTCATAATGCGTATGGTTATCTAAAAGCGGAAAAAGGCGTGCACAGACTCGTTCGTATTTCACCATTTGATTCATCTGGGCGTAGACATACCTCCTTTGCATCATGTGATGTAATACCTCAATTTAATAACACTGAAATAGAAGTGGAAATCAATGCTGACGATATTACGGTTGATACATTTAGAGCTTCAGGTGCAGGTGGCCAACATATCAACAAAACGGAATCAGCGATTAGAATTACACACCATCCAACAGGTATCGTTGTGAATAACCAAAACGAACGTTCACAAATCAAAAACAGAGAAGCAGCAATGAAAACATTGAAGGCGAAATTGTATCAATTAAAAATAGAAGAGCAAGAACAAGAGATGGCTGCAATTCGTGGTGAACAAAAAGAAATCGGATGGGGCAGTCAAATTAGATCGTATGTATTCCATCCTTATGCAATGGTTAAAGACCATAGAACGAATGAAGAAACAGGAAAAGTAGACGCAGTCATGGACGGTGATTTAGGTCCATTTATTGAAGCGTATTTACGAAGCCAAATGGATTAATTAGAAGAGTATTATACTGAAAATAGTAAAGCTTGAGTAGGTTGGAAACTTTCTGACGACTGACCAGAAAACAGTTAACTATAAATGCATGTACTACCTCAGTTATCTACCAATATATTTTTTGAAGTTAAGTTTGCTTGTTGTTACCTTAACCGCATTATATTTTTATGACGGGAGCGAGTATAAGAAACCAATTTAGTTTATTTGATTTCTAACTCACTCCTGTTTTTAATAAGCTACTATTTCATTATCTTTCTTTTTAAATATTCACCTAAAGTTGTTGTTGATGTAATCAATCATTTTAAGTAAGTATATAGCGTTTAGTGTTATTTTTATCAAAAATTTAAAATATTTTAAGTTATATGTAAAACGCAAACTAAAATGTTACAGTCGTTTTTTTTATATAAAACAGCCCTCTTACATAAGGGGGCAGTATCAAGAGATAGAAAGATTTTTATTCGTTATACTTTAAAAGATATTTTAATAATTATCTATTGTATTACAAAACTATAACATTCACCTAAATCTTAAGTGCTTATGCTATATTATGATTGATTAAATTTAGACAGCAAAGGATTGAAACTTATAATGAAGAAAGGCTTAACATTTTCTGTAACATCAGCAGCTTTGTTTTTAGGAATAAATGGATTAGCATCGGCTGATCAAACTCATACAGTAAAAGAAGAGGCTAACTTGTCAGATATTGCGCGCGCGTTTGCAACAACGACAAACACAATACAATCATTAAATCACTTGGAGAACGTACAAATAGTTCAAGTTGGCCAAACATTAGTACTTCCAGATACAGATATTGTAGAAGTTAAAGAAGGAGACACGCTACAAGATATTGCGAATAAGTATAAATTAACTTTGGATGAAATTTACCAATTAAATCCATATTTAAATGAAATCATTTATCCTGGACAATTAATTGCTGTGTCGCAAAAGGGCTCATCGCATTTAAATAATCAAATAACAAGTATGTATGCACAACGTGCGAACAATGAAAATAATGAGTCTGGTATTGCGAGTATAAATGAATCAACAGCTTCAAATACACATCATTATACATCGTTATCCAATCATTCAACGCCTGTATATCAACAGACTTGGTCATATTCAAATGCCGTGGCTTCAAATAATGAAGTAAACGACGTTGGTCATCATGATAGTTATTATCAACCGTCTCAAACTGTAGCCAATGGACAGAATTACTATGATTGGGGTCAGTGTACGTATTATGCATTTGATAGACGCCAACAACTTGGCAAATCAGTGGGTAGCCTATGGGGCAATGCAAATAACTGGGCGTCAGCAGCACGTCAAAATGGTTACGTGGTTAATTCCACACCAGAAGTAGGTGCTATCATTCAAAGCAGTGCCGGAAATTATGGTCACGTAGGCGTTGTTGAACGTCAAAATACGGACGGATCCATTTTAGTGTCAGAAATGAATTGGAACGGCTTTGGCCAAAAATCTTATAGAACGATTCATAATACAGGACAATATAATTACATTCATTAACTACCATAAAATAGATTCCATTTCAGTAGGAACAATAAGCATTTATATATGAAACGATGATATGGCACAGAAAACGTATTTTCTAAAATCACGTTGCTACCCACCCTAGCAAAGATGACTAGAAACAAGTGTGATACATGGGCTATAGTTTTCCTACTAGCTAGTTTCAGTGTATTACATGAGCTCAGCTCATGCATAAGTATGTCTTTAAAAGTAGTACTTTAGAAGCAACGCTTTATAAGCAATAATGCATTAGAAATTAAACTTAAGTTATTTTCATTTTAGCCATATGCTGACGATACCATATTTGAGGTCGAGACATTATTTATGTCACGGCCTCTTAATTATGATGACGTTCTTAAATAAATGGATGCGAAAATGTATTTATATTAAACATGTTGTATAAAATCATTCATTATATAGTAAGATAATGCCACTTTTAACGTATAACATCTCTAAACTACTTTTGTGGTATTTTGAAAATATCAAAACAGATAAAACTTGAAACAAGCGTATACTTGATTATATCTTTAAATCAGTATTAATTATTGACAATCAACCATATTAAAAAGACATTTTACTTGTTGAATGATATTATAAAACCAAGTATAATCAATCATTAAATAAATGAGGAGGCGCTATCATGGGAATACATCAATATTTTAAACGCTTATCAGATTTAGAAAAATTAATTAGATTGCCAGGAAAGTTTAAATATTTTGAGCATAATGTTGCTGCCCATTCCTTTAAGGTAACTAAAATTGCTCAATATTTAGGTACAGTCGAAGAATACCACGGCAATGAAGTAGATTGGAAAAGTTTATACGAAAAAGCCTTAAACCATGATTTCGCTGAGATTTTCACAGGAGATATTAAAACGCCTGTCAAATATGCTAGTGGTGAATTGAAAAAATTATTCTCTCAAGTAGAAGAAGAAATGGTTGATCATTTTATCAGTGAAGAAATACCAGAGCAATATCAAGCGATATATCGTAAACGTCTTCAAGAAGGCAAAGATGATTCGCTAGAAGGTCAAATTCTATCTGTTGCTGATAAAATTGATTTATTATATGAAACATTTGGTGAAATACAAAAACGTAATCCTGAACCTTTATTTTTTGAGATATATGAAATGTCTCTCGAAACAATCATGCAGTTTGACCATTTAAACTCAGTACAAGATTTTATAGAAAATATTATCCCAGAAATGCTAACAGAGAAATTTATACCTAAATCTGAACTACGAGAAACGACGATGTCTATTTTAAATAATAGGAATGGGTGACATAAATGATTTGGTATATACTTGCATCCTTTTTTCCCTGTATACTTGTAGTGCTTTTTAGCGTATTGACAAGAAGTAAATGGGTAGGAACTATTTTAACTTTAATTTTAATAGGGACTTCAATTGAAAAGGGCTTTTTCCATGATGAATGGATAATTTTTATAGATGTAGCTTCATTATTAACTGGTTACTTGATTATTGATCAACTCGAGCTACATAAAAAAGATGATGATTGAATAATAGGTATTAAGCAACTTAATTGATACGATATTAGGAACGGTATATAATGATTTAACTTCATTTTCTAGAATTAAAAATAGTAACTTAGACAAACATGGTGGTTTACTATGTTTGTTTTTATTTAGGAATAAAGTAATATGAAACTACGAACAAATGTTTGTATTTGAATCTGTGCATCTGTTAAAATATAAAATGTTAAGAGTATATTTTAATAAAATCTAGATACGCCAAAAATAAATTAGTCGAGTGATTAATTAGCTAGTTAAGTTATGTTCGTACGATAGAAATACAATAGGAGGCATGTGTTATTATGGAACACTACCCATTTAAATTGAAATCAGATTTTGATCCTAAAGGGGATCAACCAGCAGCAATACAAAAAATCGTAGATGGCGTGAATGAAGGAAAAAGGCATCAGACATTACTTGGTGCTACAGGTACAGGTAAAACATTTACGATGAGTAATGTGATTCAACAAGTTGGCAAACCAACCTTAATCATTGCCCATAATAAAACTTTAGCTGGTCAATTATATAGTGAATTTAAAGAATTTTTTCCTGAAAATAGAGTGGAATATTTTGTCAGTTATTATGATTATTACCAACCAGAAGCTTATGTCCCATCGACAGATACTTTCATAGAAAAAGATGCGTCAATCAATGATGAAATTGACCAATTGCGCCATTCTGCTACGAGTGCATTGTTTGAAAGAGATGATGTAATCATTATTGCTAGTGTCAGTTGTATTTATGGCTTGGGGAACCCGGAAGAATACCGTGACTTAGTAGTAAGTGTACGCGTAGGTATGGAAATGGATAGAAGTGAATTGCTGAAAAAACTTGTAGATGTACAATATACTAGAAACGACATTGATTTTAGACGTGGTACATTTCGTGTTAGAGGTGACGTTGTAGAAATCTTCCCAGCTTCTCGTGAAGAAATGTGTATTCGCGTTGAATTTTTCGGTGATGAAATTGATCGTATACGCGAAGTGAATTATTTAACAGGTGAAGTATTGAGAGACCGAGAACACTTTGCAATCTTCCCAGCCTCCCACTTCGTTACACGTGAAGAGAAAATGAAATCAGCTATTCAGCGCATTGAAAATGAACTCGAGGCACGTTTGGCAGAGCTTCGTGCAGAAAATAAGTTGTTAGAAGCGCAGCGTCTTGAACAAAGAACAAACTATGATTTAGAAATGATGAGAGAAATGGGATTTTGTTCAGGTATTGAAAATTATTCAGTACACTTGACTTTAAGGCCGATGGGGTCTACACCATATACGTTACTAGATTACTTTGGCGACGATTGGCTTGTTATGATAGACGAATCACACGTAACGTTGCCACAAATTAGAGGTATGTATAACGGTGACCGTGCGCGTAAGCAAGTTTTAGTTGATCATGGTTTCAGGCTTCCTAGCGCTTTAGACAATAGACCATTAAAGTTTGAAGAGTTTGAAGATAAAACAAAACAACTTGTATACGTTTCTGCGACGCCAGGGCCATATGAATTAGAACATACCGATGAAATGGTCGAACAAATCATACGTCCTACCGGGTTATTAGATCCTCAGATAGAAGTAAGACCAACGGAGAATCAAATTGATGACTTGCTTGGAGAAATTCAAGAACGTATCGATCGCAATGAACGTGTTTTAGTTACAACACTGACTAAGAAAATGAGTGAAGACTTGACCACTTATATGAAAGAAGCTGGTATCAAAGTCAATTACTTACATTCAGAAATCAAGACATTAGAGCGTATTGAAATTATTCGCGACCTACGTGTAGGCACATATGATGTTATTGTAGGTATTAACTTATTAAGAGAGGGTATTGATATACCAGAAGTATCTCTTGTTGTGATATTAGACGCGGATAAGGAAGGTTTCTTGCGTTCACAACGATCACTCGTCCAAACGATAGGGCGTGCCGCGCGTAATAGTGGTGGGGAAGTTATTATGTACGGTGATAAAATTACTGATTCTATGCGTTATGCGCTAGATGAGACAGAACGGCGTCGTTCCATCCAAAAAGAATATAACGAGAAATATAACATTACGCCTACTACAATTAACAAGAAAATACATGACGTGATTAGTGCTACAGTTGAAACTGATGAAACCAATGAACAACAACGTACAGAAGTACCTAAGAAAATGACGAAAAAAGAACGTGAAAAAACAATTGCTAATATAGAAAAAGAAATGAAACAAGCAGCTAAAGATCTAGACTTTGAAAAAGCAACTGAACTCAGAGATATGTTATTTGAATTAAAAGCAGAAGGGTGACAAATATGAAACAACCATCCATTGTAGTTAAAGGGGCACGTGCCCATAATTTAAAAGATGTAGATATAGAAATACCTAAGGATAAACTTATTGTAATGACAGGTTTATCAGGCTCAGGTAAATCATCGCTTGCTTTCGATACAATATATGCAGAAGGGCAACGCAGATATGTTGAATCCTTAAGTGCATATGCAAGACAATTTTTAGGACAAATGGATAAACCAGATGTTGATACGATAGAAGGTTTATCGCCTGCTATTTCAATTGACCAAAAGACAACGAGCAAGAATCCGAGATCTACTGTTGCGACAGTTACAGAGATTTATGATTATATTCGCTTATTATATGCACGTATTGGGAAACCATTTTGTCCTAATCATGGTATTGAAATAGAATCACAAACAGTACAACAAATGGTAGACCAAGTATTGCAACTGGAAGCACGTACTAAGATACAGTTACTTGCACCAATAGTGTCACATCGAAAAGGCGCTCATGAGAAATTAATTGATGATATTAGTAAAAAAGGTTATGTTCGTGTACGCGTTGATGGTGAAATTACAGATGTTAATGAGGTGCCGAACCTCGATAAAAATAAAAATCATACGATAGAAGTTGTGGTAGACCGTCTTGTTATAAAAGAAGGCATTGAAACACGCTTAGCTGACTCTATCGAAACTGCTTTGCAACTAGCAGAAGGTAACTTAATTGTAGATATCATTGGTGGAGAAGCATTAAAATTTTCCGAAAATCATGCTTGCCCTATCTGTGGATTCTCAATAGGAGAGCTAGAACCACGTATGTTTAGTTTTAATAGCCCGTTTGGTGCTTGTCCGACTTGTGATGGGTTAGGACAAAAACTTATGGTGGATTTAGATTTAGTCATACCTGATAACCATAAGACGTTGAATGAAGGCGCAATTGTCGCTTGGGAGTCATCGAGTTCAGATTTTTATCCAACATTGTTGAATCGTGTATGCGAAGTATATAAAATTAACATGGATAAACCTTTTGAAAAACTAACAGAGCGTCAAAAGGACATTATACTTTATGGTTCAAAAGATAAAGAAATTGAATTCACTTTTAAACAACGTAACGGTCAAACCAGAAAACGTACAATGGTTTTTGAAGGCGTTATAAATAACATTAATAGACGCTATCATGATTCCCCTTCAGAACTAGTAAGAGAAATGATGAGTAAATATATGACAGAACTTACATGTGAAACTTGTCATGGTAAAAGGTTAAGCCGCGAGGCATTATCTGTATACGTAGATGGTAAAAACATTGGCGAGGTTGTAGAACGTTCTATTAAGGATGCATTATATAATTATGAACATATTTCATTATCAGAACAAGATAGAAAAATTGCCAATCAAATATTGAAAGAAATTAATTCTAGGCTAGAATTTTTATATAATGTAGGGTTAGAGTATTTAACATTAAACCGTGCTTCAGGCTCTTTATCAGGTGGGGAAGCACAACGTATTCGTTTAGCAACACAGATTGGTTCGAGGCTCTCTGGTGTTCTTTATGTGTTGGACGAACCATCTATTGGTTTACATCAGCGCGATAACGATCGTTTAATCAATACATTGAAAGAAATGCGTGATTTAGGTAACACGTTAATCGTAGTCGAACATGATGATGATACCATGCGTGCTGCAGATTATTTAGTGGATGTTGGTCCAGGCGCTGGAGACCATGGTGGAGAAATTGTTGCTAGTGGAACACCTAAACAAGTTATGAAAAATGCTAAGTCATTAACGGGTCAATATTTAAGTGGTAAAAAGAAAATAGAAGTCCCGGAATCACGCCGTGAAGTTACAGATAGAGCGGTCAGCATTAAAGGAGCGCGTAGTAATAACTTAAAAAGTGTCGATGTGGACTTCCCACTTTCAACTATGACGCTTGTTACAGGGGTTTCTGGATCTGGTAAGAGTACTTTAGTCAATGAAATACTATATAAATCTTTGGCTAAACAAATTAATAAATCTAAAGTTAAACCTGGTGATTATGATGAAATTCAAGGTATCGATCAACTTGATAGAATTATTGATATAGACCAATCACCTATTGGAAGAACGCCACGTTCAAATCCAGCGACCTATACAGGTGTATTTGATAACATCAGAGATATTTTTGCCCAAACAAACGAAGCAAAAGTAAGAGGTTATTCTAAAGGCCGCTTTAGCTTTAATGTTAAGGGCGGACGTTGTGAAGCGTGTAAAGGTGATGGCATTATTAAAATAGAAATGCACTTTTTACCAGATGTGTATGTACCTTGTGAAGTTTGTGGCGGTTCAAGATACAACCGAGAAACGCTTGAAGTGACTTATAAAGGTAAAAATATTGCAGACGTTTTAGCAATGACTGCGGAAGAAGCGACAAACTTTTTTGAAAATGTTCCGAAAATTTACCGTAAATTGAAAACATTAGTAGATGTTGGTTTAGGCTATATTACTTTAGGTCAACCAGCGACTACTTTATCTGGCGGAGAAGCGCAACGTGTTAAACTTGCTTCAGAGTTGCACAAACGCTCTACAGGTCGTTCGATATATATTTTGGATGAACCAACCACTGGTTTACATGCGGATGATATTAGTCGTTTATTAAAAGTGTTAAATAAATTAGTAGAAAATGGGGATACTGTCGTTGTGATTGAACACAATTTAGATGTTATTAAGATGGCAGATCACATTATTGATTTAGGGCCAGAAGGCGGCGATGGCGGCGGTACTATTGTGGCAACTGGTACACCAGAAGCTATTGCAGAAGTGAAAGAAAGTTATACTGGTCAATATTTAAAACCAATCTTAGAGCGAGATACAGTGCATCAATAAGAAATAAATAATCATTTCTCATAAATGAGATGGAACTACTCTATACAACTGGCATAACCGGATGTACAGAGTAGTTTTTTTATCCGTAAAATTGAATAATCTATGTCAAATGCTAAGTGTATCGTAAATAAAATAAAAGTTAGTAATATCGTTAATAAATAATATAAGGTATGATATTAAGGATGGGAATTTAATTTTATCCTTTTATCCTTTTTTATATAGATTATCATTCCTTTTTGATATGATAATGACATATGAAAATTCAGGAGAAATATTAATAGAGGTGAACTTATGTTAACAACCAAGAGTTTAATTGAACGCTTTGACCTTGAACTTATTGCAGGGGAACCGGGTTTAAATAAACAAATAAAAAATACAGATATTTCAAGACCAGGATTAGAAATGGCGGGTTATTTTTCGCATTATGCCTCTGACCGTATTCAATTACTAGGAACAACAGAATTATCATTTTATAATTTACTTCCAGACGAAGAACGCAAAGGTAGAATGAGAAAATTATGTCGCCCAGAAACACCAGCGATTATCGTGACAAGAGATTTAGAACCGCCTGAAGAATTGGTGGCATCAGCGAAAGAGTTTGATACACCATTGATTACATCAACAGTTGCAACGACCCAATTGATGAGTCGTTTAACTACATTTTTAGAACATGAATTAGCACGCACAACATCTCTACATGGTGTACTTGTAGACGTATACGGCGTTGGTGTACTCATTACTGGTGATTCAGGCATAGGGAAAAGTGAAACAGCGCTTGAATTAATAAAGCGCGGGCATCGACTTGTAGCAGATGATAATGTAGAAATTAGAGAAATTAGTAAGGATGAATTAATAGGTCGACCACCTAAACTCATTGAGCATTTACTAGAAATTAGAGGTTTAGGTATTATTAACGTGATGACATTATTTGGAGCGGGTTCTATTTTAACTGAAAAACGTTTACGCCTAAATATTCATTTAGAAAATTGGCATAAAGATAAACTATATGATCGTGTAGGGTTAAACGAAGAAACTTTACGTATTTTAGATACTGAAATTACTAAAAAAACAATTCCAGTAAGACCTGGGCGTAACGTAGCAGTCATCATAGAAGTTGCGGCGATGAATTATCGTCTTAATATTATGGGCATTAATACCGCTGAAGAATTCAATGATCGCTTAAATGCTGAAATATTACGTAACGGTAGTAATAACAAGGAGAATGAATAATGGTACTGAATTACATCGACCCAATTGCATTTGAACTAGGGCCTATATCGGTACATTGGTATGGCATTATTATTGCTGTTGGCATATTAATGGGTTATTTTATTGCACAAGAAAGCATTAAACGCATAGGATTTGATAAAGATACTTTAGTAGACATTATCTTCTGGAGTGCCATATTTGGCTTTATCGTGGCTAGAATTTATTTCGTCATTTTTCAATGGCCATACTACGCACAAAACCTAATAGAAATACCAATGATTTGGTATGGGGGTATTGCAATACATGGCGGCCTTATCGGCGGTTTTATTACCGGCATCATCGTCTGTAAGCAAAAAAATATCAACCCATTCCAGATTGGTGATGTAGTCGCACCGAGTTTAATTTTAGGACAGGGTATCGGAAGATGGGGTAACTTTATGAATCATGAAGCCCATGGTGGCCCAGTTTCTAAAACAGTTTTAGAAAATCTTCACATTCCAGATTTCATTATTAATAATATGTATATAGAAGGCCAATATTATCAACCAACCTTTTTATATGAATCTGTATGGGATATTTTAGGATTTGTCGTATTGATCTTGCTGAGAAAACATTTACGTATAGGTGATACATTTGCACTATACCTTATTTGGTATTCTATTGGCAGATTTTTCGTAGAAGGTATGCGTACAGATAGTTTAATGCTTACGAGTGATATCCGTGTAGCGCAAGTGATGTCTATCGTACTTATTATTGCAGGTGTCATACTTATGATTATAAGAAGAGTGAAATATAACGCACCAAGATATAAAGATGTGGGGCCTTTAACATGGCCAAATCAAAAGGTGAAGTGATAGAATATAATGCGTGACTTAAAAAAGACGAAGGTAAACGGTAAAAATCCTCTATGGTATATGTATCGTTATATAAACGGTTTTAAAATGTTTAAACAAACATGCATTATAGAGGTTTGTCGCTATTTACCAAATGTTAAATTAAAACATTGGATTTACCATAAACTATTAAATATGAATATAGGTAGTCATACGTCATTTGCTTTTAAAGTGGTGCCAGATTTACTACACCCTGAATATATAACAATTGGTGAAAATTGTGTGATAGGGTATAATACGACGATTTTGACACATGAATTTTTAGTAGATGAATTTAGAACAGGGCGTGTCTATATAGGAAATAACACGTTAATTGGTGCGAATGTTACAATATTACCTGGCGTTAAAATAGGAGATAATGTAAAAGTTGGAGCGGGTACAGTGGTGTCTAAAGACGTTCCAAATGATACATTAGCATTTGGCAATCCGATGCAATTTAAATAATTAGTGATACAGGAGGTGAGCATGGATGGCGCAAAAAAACAATAAAGTTATATCAATGAAACTAGACAGTCCTTTTTATAAAAAATTAGCTGATCAAAAATTTCAACAACAAGATTATAAAAAGGCTGCAGAATATTATGAAAAAGTGCTTGAAATGTCACCCCAAGAATTTGATGATTTTGAAATTAAAGTGAAATTTTCAGAATGCTTAGCACATCTTGGTTATCATAACAGAGCAGAACATATTTTTTATGAAATGATTGCTAAACAAACATCTGTAATCGATAGTTATTATCAACTTAGTCAATTAAACATCACATTAAACGAAGCAAACAAAGCGTTTTTATTTGGGATGAATTACGTGATTTTAGCAGAAGATGAAGACTATAGAGAAGAATTAGAAGACATGTTTGAGGTCTCTTATAATTCTGAGGAAAAGATTGAGACCGAGTGTCAACTATTCGCTATTCAGCTCATTTTTCAATATTTATTTTCACAAGGTAGATTACCTGAAGCACGCAATTTTATTCTGAACCAAAATGGAGAGATTCAAGATCATCGTGTTGTCAGAAATCTGCTTGCAATGTGTTACCTATATTTAAACGAATATGATACTGCCAAAGTCATGTTCGAACGCCTGCTTAATGAAGACAATACAGATGTACATGCACTTTGTCATTATACATTATTATTATATAACACAAATGATAAAGAAAAATATCAGCGCTATTTAAATATCTTAAGTAAAGTCATACCGATGAATGACGACGAATCCTTTAAATTAGGTATTGTACTTTGTTATTTAAAGCAATATGAAGCTTCGCAAAATTTATTACAACCTCTATATAGAAAAGGTAAGTTTCTTTCAATCCAAATGTATAATGCCCTAAGCCATAATCATTTCCATTTAAATCATATTGAAGATAGCAAATATTTTTGGTCTAGATTACAAGAAATTTCGCAAGTTGATGTAGGTTACGCCCCATGGGTAATTGAGGAAAGTAAAGATTATTTTAATCACCAAGTATTACCGTTACTGTTAAGTGATGATAGCCACCATAGGTTATATGGCATTTTCTTATTAAATCAATTAAAAGGTCGAGAAGTTTTATTAACGCAAGACATATGGGCTGTGCTAGAAGGTATGAATGATTATGAGAAATTATATTTAACTTATCTAATCCAAGGATTACAACTCAATAAGTTAGATTTTATTCATAGAGGCATGTTAATGTTATATAATATCGATTATTTGAAAAACAACTCAGAATTATTTATTGTATGGATTGATAAAGCAGAAGCAATTATTGCTGAAAAAGCAGATTTAACGCACGTAGATGATTATGTTGCTGCTTTCGTGTATATGTATTATCGGAGTATGGATATGAAAATTACGAAACAACAAGTCGTTGAGTGGTTTGACATAACAACATATCGTTTGAATAAGACGATTGATTATTTGATAAGCATATAATTTTATAAAATGCAAGAAAACGTATATAATGCATATAATGAATTAATAAATAGGAGGCAATTTAAATGGCTGAAACAGTGGATTTTGATGTTGCAATTGTAGGTGCAGGGCCAGCTGGCATGACTGCTGCCGTTTATGCATCGCGTGCAAATTTAAGTACAGTAATGATCGAACGCGGTATGCCAGGTGGACAAATGGCAAATACAGAAGAAGTTGAGAACTTTCCTGGTTTTGAAATGATAACTGGGCCTGATTTATCAACTAAAATGTTCGAACATGCGAAAAAATTTGGCGCAAAATATCAATATGGCGATATCAAATCAATCGAAGATAAAGGTTCATATAAAGTTATTAACCTTGGTAACAGTGAAGTTACGGCGCGCGCAGTAATTATTTCAACTGGTGCAGAATATAAAAAAATCGGTGTACCTGGTGAACAAGAACTAGGTGGCCGTGGCGTGAGTTATTGTGCTGTATGTGATGGTGCATTCTTCAAAAACAAAAAATTATTTGTTATCGGAGGCGGAGACTCTGCAGTTGAAGAAGGTACATTCCTTACAAAATTCGCTGACAGTGTAACGATTGTTCACCGTAGAGATGAATTACGTGCTCAAAAAATATTACAAGATCGCGCTTTTAAAAATGATAAAATCGATTTTATTTGGAGTCATACACTTAAAACAATTAATGAAAAAGATGGTAAAGTAGGCTCAGTAACATTGGAATCAACTAAAGATGGCGCTGAGCAAACATTCGATGCTGACGGGGTATTCGTATATATCGGTATGAAACCATTAACAACTCCGTTTGAAAATTTAGGTATTACAAATGAAGTAGGCTATATTGTAACAAATGAAGATATGAGTACTAAAATACCTGGTGTTTATGCTGCAGGCGATGTGCGTGCGAAAGGCTTACGTCAAATCGTAACTGCAACAGGCGATGGAAGTATTGCTGCACAAAGTGCAATTTCATATATTGAAGAACTTAAAGACGCTATAGAAGCATAACTTTAAAGCACACGCTTTTAGAGTGATGAGAGATTACTTTATCTATAGGTACTGACATAGCTAGAATGCCTGACTTACATTATTCATGTAAGTTGAGGCGTTCTAGCTTTTTTACATAGAAAAATGATAATAAAATGCTATAAGCTTATTTAATTCACATTATTTTTTGTTATCAATTCGTGATTAAATCAACGATTAATAGTAAAATTTGTTTGCTAAGTGATAAAACTACTACCGAAGTCCTTTTTCATGTAAAATATAATATGATAGCATAGTGGTCATAAATGACCATAATAAAAAGTTAACTTTTTGATTTAAAGCAAATAAACGACAAATTGGAATATTTAAAAATAATTTTTGGATGGTGTAAAGTAATGCAACGAGAAGAAAAGGAAGTAACTAAAAGTGAATTATTAGTGGTAACTGGTTTGTCAGGTGCGGGTAAGTCTGTAGTAATTCAAAGTTTAGAAGATATTGGTTATTTTTGTGTAGATAATTTGCCACCGATATTATTACCGAAATTTGTAGAATTGATGGGGCAAGGAAATCCTTCGTTGCAAAAGGTAGCTATTGCCATTGATTTAAGAGGAAAGGAACTTTTTAAATCCCTAATTAAAGAAATAGATCAAATAAAAAGCAATTCAGATATTATTGTTGATATGATGTTTTTAGAAGCATCCAATGAAAAATTAATTTCTCGTTATAAAGAAACAAGACGTGCACATCCATTAAATGAACAAGGACAGCGATCGTTGCTTGAAGCAATTGAGGAAGAACGTAATTTATTAACTGAGATTCAAAGCCTAGCCAATTACACAATTGATACGTCATCAATGAAACCCAAAGAGCTTCGAAAGCGTATTGGAGACTATTTTAATCAAAGTAACTACCAAACGTTTAATATCAATGTGACGAGTTTTGGCTTTAAACACGGTATCCCAATGGATGCAGACTTATTGTTTGACGTAAGGTTTTTACCCAATCCGCATTATGTGGATGAATTAAGACCATTAACAGGTGACGATGAAGCGGTGTATAATTATGTTATGAAGTGGAAAACGACAAATATTTTTTATGAAAAATTAATGGATTTATTGAAATTTATGATACCAGGTTATAAAAAAGAAGGTAAATCACAACTTGTGATTGCTATTGGTTGTACTGGTGGCCAACACCGTTCTGTAGCTTTAGCTAAACGGATTAGCACAGAACTAAATGAAAATTTTGACTATAATGTATATGTGCGTCATCGAGATGCTCATATTGAAAGTGGCGTGAAGCAAAAAAATGAAGAGAATTAAACTTGTACTTATTGGTGGTGGTACAGGTTTATCTGTTTTAGCACGTGGATTAAAAGATTTTCCAATTGATATTACGGCTATTGTCACTGTTGCTGATGATGGTGGTAGTACCGGGAAAATCAGAAGTGAAATGGATATACCTGCGCCAGGAGATATACGAAACGTAATTTCAGCATTAAGTGACTCTGAAACAACAATTGAAAGATTGTTCCAATATCGTTTTAAAGAAAATCAAGTTGAAGGACATTCATTAGGCAATTTGTTAATTGCTGCACTAACGAATATGAATGACGATTTTGGACATGCAGTAAAAGAATTAAGTAAAATTTTAAATATTAGAGGCCGTGTTATACCATCTACAAATTCGAGTGTAAGTTTAAATGCTGTGATGGAAGATGGTGAAATGGTTTACGGCGAATCCAATATACCTAAAATGAATAAGAAAATTAAGCGTGTATTCTTAGAACCAGAAGATGTAGAACCTATGGAAGAAGCTGTTGAAGCAATCGAAGAAGCAGATTTAATCGTACTAGGACCTGGTTCATTATATACAAGCGTGATTTCTAATTTATGCGTAAAAGGTATCGCCGAATCGTTATTAAAATGTAATGCACCTCAATTATATGTATCTAACGTCATGACCCAACCAGGTGAGACTAACCGTTACACTGCGGTAGATCATGTTAATGCAATACATAATCACATGGGGCGTAATTGTATTAATTATGCCATATGTAGTACACAGAATTTTACTGCTGATGTCCTAAAACGATATAAAGAAGATGGTGCTGAACCAGTTAAATGTAATATGAGTGATATGGAAGCACAAAATATAAAAGTTTTTACACATCCTAATTTAGTAGAAGTATCCCAAGAAAACTATGTTAGACATAATACCGAAGTCTTGTCTAAAATGATTTATGAGATTGCAATGAGAGAGACGGATACAATAGAATTTAAGCGATAAAAAGATAACCTAAGCGTTAAACTTAGATAAGAAGGGACTGAAGCAGTATGAGCTTTGCATCGGAAATGAAAAATGAACTCACTAGAATCGAAGTAGATGAAACAAATGCAAAAGCAGAGCTCAGTGCGCTCATACGTATGAATGGTGCACTCAGTCTTTCCAACCAACAATTTGTTATTAATGTGCAAACTGAAAATGCTACAACAGCAAGACGTATATACTCGTTAATAAAAAAAGTGTTTAATGTTGAAGTGGAGCTACTTGTAAGAAAGAAAATGAAATTAAAAAAGAATAATATTTATATTTGTAGAATTAAAGCACGTGCTAAAGAAATATTAGATGAGCTAGGTATCCTAAAAAATGGAGTTTTTACACATGAAATCGACGCTTCTATGATTCGCGAGGATGAAATGAAAAGAAGCTATCTGCGCGGGGCGTTTTTGGCTGGTGGTTCCGTTAATAACCCCGAGACTTCTTCTTATCATTTGGAAATATTTTCATTATATGAGGATCATTCAGAAGGTATTACGAATCTAATGAATGCATATGAACTCAACGCGAAACACTTAGAACGTAAAAAAGGTAGTATAGCTTATTTAAAAGAAGCTGAAAAAATTTCAGATTTCTTAAGTCTCATTGGCGGTTATCAAGCCTTACTGAAATTTGAAGATGTACGCATTGTTAGAGATATGAGAAATTCTGTTAATAGGTTGGTCAACTGTGAGACTGCTAACCTAAATAAAACAGTTAGTGCGGCAATGAAACAAGTAGAAAGTATTCAATTAATAGATCAAGAAATCGGTTTAGATAACCTACCTGATAGACTACGTGAAATAGCTAAGTTAAGAATAGAGCATCAAGAAATTTCGCTTAAAGAATTAGGTGAAATGATGTCGTCAGGTGCCATTTCAAAATCTGGTGTAAATCATCGTTTAAGAAAACTAAATGAAATTGCCGATAAAATACGTAGTGGTGAAACGATAGAATTATAACATTTTGACTATGCGTGACGACAGAATTTACCATGAGTGGAATACATCAATTTTAGAAATTGCAAAAATATCATTGATAAATATAACACATTAATATTATAATAATTGAATTAGTTTTTGTGTGAATAAAGCTTTCATGTAGATTAATATGTAAGCTTCATATACACTTTGGTAGTAATTATCTGGAATGACGATACACGCATATTTAACTTAAAAAACGATTGGTTCTATAAAGTACCACTTTGCCATTTTATTGAGTTAGTGATACTTATGCATGCGCCCATCTCATATAAGATGCATAAGAAAATGAGCAGTTCTTAGGCAAGCGTTTTAATTTGTGTGTTTTTCTAGCTAATAGTGCCAGGGGCGGGATAATGTTATCTTTTTTGGATAAAAGATTTCTATTCCGCTCTCTTTTTAATATAATCCATACTATATTTAAATAGTAATTTATTTTCGAAGAGATTAGGGGTGAATGAATGTCAGCATTTATCAAAAAACACTACAAAAATATTATCTTATGCTTGCTGGGGACATTTATTAATGCGATAGGTGTAAACTGCTTCCTACTTGGATCAGATTTAGGTGATGGTGGTACGGTAGGTATATCACTTTCCTTACTGTATGCCTTTGGTTTATCCCCTGCGTGGACGTCATTAATAATAAATACTATTGTCGTTTTTATTGGTTGGAAATTTTTAAGTAAAATGGTTGCTATTTATACAGTGGTTTCAAATACTGCATTGTCTTTCTTTTTACATTTAACTGAAAATATTAATCTCGGTATCGATAATTTTGTTATTAACTCGGTCTTTGGTGGTGCCATCATCGGTATTGGTGCTGGTTTAGTTATCTCAACAGGTAGTACACTTGGAGGCACATCTGTAATTGCTAAAATCATTAGTAAATACACAGAAATGAAAACATCACAAGGTATTTTTATATTAGATGCCATCGTTGTTTTATCATTTTTAATGGTGTTGCCATTGAAACACGTGTTATTTACAATTATTATGCTGTTCATCACTGAGCGCGCAACGTCATTTATAATTGAAGGTTTCAACCCTAAAAAAGGCGTGACAATTATTTCTAGTAAGAATGAAGTAATCAGTGATAAAATTAATACCTTTACTGGTCGAGGATCAACGCTCTTAACCGGGAAAGGTGGCTATGCTAAGACAGATACAACCATGCTATATGTAGTTGTACCCCAGTCTCAAGTAACGAGAGTGAAAAAACTCGTACACGAAGAAGACGAAAACGCCTTTCTCGTTATTCACGACGTGCGAGATGTTTTAGGTAGTACATTTATTAACGTGAAATAAAAAGGTGAAATTTTTGTATTCATTTGTTCAGCGATGCAACATAAAGTGATTTTTCTATTTGACAAGAGCGTCTGTATTGCATCAAGGCGTAATTAGTTGGATAATTATATTTATAATGATTATATAGGGTGACTATGGATGAATGATATTTTTAAATTTATAATCGAAGCTAACGATGGTAATGCCTTCTGTGAATATGTAGAGAATGTATGGGAAATAGACCCGGCACTAGCTTTAAAAAGATTTGAAACAGCAATTAAAAGACATCATTATTTTTATTTAAAAGATAGTGATAGATATATTAATGTTAATAATATCATGTCAATAAAAGTAGAAATTGTGAGGAAAGCTGATTAAATTGGCCAAACCAAAATAAAAAAGAATGATGTAATTTAAAATAATTCATACCATAAAATATGATTCTATCCACTATTTCCAAGTTTTCTAAAGCTATAAAATATATTATATGCTAAGCAATCGGAGTGGCTGTGGAGTTAAAATAATCGTTTATTTGTATAATAAGTAAGAATTTTACGAAGATGCGCAGCTAAAACGTATGATAATGAAAAGCATAATATTACCGGTATCACAGTATTATAATCCATTGTGATATCGGTAATATTAAATAGCCTATACTTAAGTCCCCTCGAAGGGCATATTATAAAGTGATTAAACGCTGTTATATAAGCTTTTGTTTTGCATTGTGGGGGCTATTTGGGGACTGGAAAATAAATTATAATAAAAAACCACCTAATATTTATAATTAAGTGGCTTAAATAGTTTCTAATAATTTCATTGCTTTTTCATCTTCACGCTCGTAAGTTTCTTGAAGTAGGTGGGAGTAAATGGATTGTGTTGTGGCTGGGTTGGAATGTCCTAAATGTTTTGATATATATAGTATTGAAAAGCCATGATGTATGAGTATAGAACAGAAACTGTGTCTTAGCGAGTGAATAGTTATCTCTTTTATATTTAGATTATCACATGCTTTTCTCAGTACTTTGTTTACAGCAGCATTTGTTATTGTTTTACCATCAACAGTAAAGATGTAACCACTGATATTAGTAGGTCGTGAATCAATAAATGATTGAATACGTTTCATAGTTACTGCATCAATACTTATTACTCTGTCTGATGTTTCGGTCTTGGTACCTCTTAAATGAATTTTATTATTTTTAATATCCAGATCTTCACGTTTCAATTTAGCAATTTCTGAAAATCTACCACCTGTTGCAAGTGCTACTAATAGCACAAGTGATGAGGTGGTATTTTTTTGTTCAAAATAATGTTTAAGCTTTTTGAATTCAGATTCATTAATAAATTTCATTTCTTCTGTTTTGGCTGGAATAGATGCGTGTAATTCTGCTTTGTATGTAGGGTTTTTAATAACATAACCTTCATGTATAGCATCATCGAATGCATTACGTATATAACTATTTAACTTTCTAATCGTTTCATAACTGTGCGTTAAACCGTACTCATTGAGAAACTTTTGATATTCAGTACGTTTAATATCTTTTAATAACTTGTGCCTAAAATGCTCCTTAATATGCTTGTATGCAGATTCATAATGTCTTTTAGTTGATTCTGATACGTGTGGTAGTTTATTAACTTCATACCATTGATAAAAATAATCTGCAAATGTTATATCATTACTTACAGCATATCCATTTCTCATTTTATACTCTAAATCTTCTGCAATTCGTTTAGCTTCTTGTTTAGTACGATAACCACCTTTTTGAACTTTTTTACGGTTACCTTCATCGTCTACATATGAGATTGAATATCTCCATGTTTTACCTCGTTTTTCAATGTATGCCACTTAATCACCTCAATTTTGTTCTGACAAGTATTGTTTCAATTCATTTATTGTAGTCATTCTCACTAGACGTTGTAATTTTAATGCGTCTTGTTGTTCTACTGCCTTCTCTATTTCTTCGTGAAATTCCTTAGCATTAAATATTTCTCTGCTTCCTTCTATTGAGGCTAACCTTTCCATGAGCACATTGCTATCATTTATATTATTTTTTAATAAATCGAATATTAGTTGGTATTCGTCATTTTGTTTTTTGATTTTTCTAATTTCATGATTCTTTTCTAATTCGTATAATTCATATTCTCTTTCTTTTTCAAAATGTATCTTTAATGAATCTAACTCATTTAGCATTCTATGTTTTTCATCGTCATTTATTATAAAAACATTTCCAAGAAATTCTGAACCAACTGCATTTTTGATAGGATCTTCACCATAATATATAGAATATTTATTTTGAGTTAATAACCATCTTATATCTAAATATGGCTCATCCAACTCTATTATTTCTTTTGCTTTTTGTCCTTTTTGCCCCTTAACTACTCTCATGTAATTATTGAAAGTTTTCATCCCATTAATTACTTCATTTGTTATTTCTTTATAATCACTGATTTTATCAAGTTGTTTTTGAGTGTACTCGTTTAATTCATTTTCTGCATTTGAACAATCTAAACTTGCTGACTTCAACATTTTTAAATAGGTATCATCTTTATTTGTTGGATCTAAAGTAAAAGCAATTGCTAATAATTTTTCTTTATCAGGATGCTTTACCTTTCCATCCTCTAATCTATATATATATGAATGTGAAACATTACTCGCTTCAGAAAGTTCTCTTAGAGAATAGTTTTTACTTTTTCTTAAATTTTTTAACATTTCGTTTAATGCCATATTATCACCTCTCATGCATTTTACCATTTTTGAAACATTAAAACAATTTGAAACAAAATTAAGCAAACCCCTTGTGCTTTATCAAGAATGTTGGTAAGATATAAATATATTAAAACAGTAAAACAGTATGAAACGTTTTACAATTTGGAAGAGGTGATTTTTTGGAATATTCAATTCGTAAAAAAGATTTATTGATTCTTCTTGTAAAGAATAATATGAATCAATCTGATTTATGTAGAAAAGTACCGATTGAAAGAAGTTATTTTTCAAGAATTATTAATGGTAAAACACTACCTTCTGAAATAATGGCAATTAAAATTGCAAATACATTGAATGTTGATGTATCTGAAATATTTGAAATGAAAGAAAAAGTGTGAGGAGGAAGTTCGATGGTTAAACAATTTTTTGACGGTAAAGAAATTCGTTTTATTGAAAAAGACGGGGAATATTGGGCAATAGCTGGAGACGTTGCAAAAGCATTAGGGTATTCACATACTCCACATATGACTAGATTATTAGATGTGTCAGAAAAGGCCGTCCATAATGTGGACACCCTTAAAGGTAAGCAAAAAGCTGTAATTATTTCAGAAGTAGGTATTTACGAAGCTATTTGGAATAGTAGACGTAATGAAGCTCAAGAATTTAAAAAATGGGTTAAGCAAGTTATTAGAGAGTTAAGACAATCAATCGGATTAAAACAACATGAAGTATTTCATTTAATGGATAAGCAACATCAACGAAAAGCAATGGATGTTTTGCAACAAGGTTTATCTAATCCCCAAAAGATTAGCTATATAAAATGTGCGACTGTAGTCAATAAATGTGTTTCAACATTATTTGGTTATGATAAAGCTTTGAAAAAAGAACAAATGAGTGAAGATATGTTAATTATTCGTCAACAAATTTTAGATGACACAGTCGATTTAATGACTTCTATTAACAAATTTGGTTTAGATATTTCAGTCAGCAAAACTATCTACAATAAATATTTAAATACACAAGCAATTGCTTAATAAGGAAGTGAAAATGATGCATGAACAACTACAAGAAAATGAAGGTGTTGTAATTATCAATGAACCTAAACTTGTGTGGTCATTCAAAGATTTACAGTCACACATGCAATTATCAAGGAATTCAGTTATGAAAAAACTTTTGCTTAATCCAAGGTTTAAAAAGGACATTGAAAAGTATGTACATGAACCTAAATCACAAGCAGATCATTACAAGTTTTTAGCAGAACCAATGAAAGAATATATTAAGAAAAATTTTAACGAAATATATAATTCCTAGGAGGATAGAATGAAAATATTTATCGGATTAATAGCACTTAGCGCCACAACTTCAACAGCAGTAGGTTTCTATACGGAAGATATATTCAATGCTTTGGCTTTATATACTTCACTAGCACTTATATCAATGGTAATTAAAGATAGTTTGGACGATAGAAGAATCAGACGTAAATATAAAAACATAATGGAGGAAAAATAATATGAATTATTCAGAAAAAGTAGAAGAAACAGTAGAATATGCAGATTTGATAAATAAGGTGCAAAGTGTATTAGATTTTGTTTGTTCAGAAAATGATGAATTAAAAATTGAAAGAGACTGTGCAATCAGAAATAACGACCCTTATTATTACCAAGCTATTAATAATAATATGAAAACAAATTATATTATTTCAAGCACTTTATTAGCAATCAGACGTGACATTGAGACAATGCATGATGACATTCGAGCAGATATTAATCAAGAAAAAAACGCACTATCTCGCAGCGACCAAACCGAAGATAATGCGTAGGAACTAAAGAGTTAACAAAATACTTATATTTCTAATTATAGCAAATACAAAGAAAAGTATCTACAAATTTTAAAGAAAAGGGGGCTTTATGTGGCTATAACAACATTAGATAAAATTGTAGAAGTAAATGCGCTAGAAATACCCGAAGAAATAAAAGAAATGCCACAGTGGGTATTATGGTGCGCGGAATGGGATAGTAAGCAACAACAATATAAGAAAGTACCGTATAGTACACAAGGTTATAAAGCAAGTTCTACAAATACTAATACATGGGTTAAATTTCAAGATGTAGTTTCACTCTTTGATAGCGATAAACAATATAATGGCATAGGTTTTGTATTAAGTAATAATGATAATTATATTTGTTTAGATGTAGATGATGCAGTCCACCCTGATACAGGTCAATTACAAACTGATCTAGCAATAGAAATGACCGAATTAACCTATTGCGAATTATCTCCAAGTGGCACTGGGTTACACTGTTTTTTTAAAGGTACATTACCAGATAATCGTAAAAAGAAACGTACAGATTTAGACATTGAATTATATGATACAGGACGTTTTATGACTGTTACGGGTCATTCAATCGGACAAAGTGAAATTTGTGATGAACAACCTGTAATAGATAACATCGTTGAACGTTATTTTAAAGCAGAATCTAAAAAACAAAATATAAACATAGCTAAAACTGGTAGTAGTGTTTTTACAGATGATGAAATTGTTAGAATGATGACTAAAAAAAGTAAATATAAAAAATTGCTTGCTGGTGATTATGAGGACATTTTCGATAGTCCTAGCGAAGCAGTGCAAAGTTTATTAAGAGTATTAGCCTTTTATACTGGTAGAGATAAGTCACAAATGGAGAGAATATTTTTAACATACAATAATCTTACCGATAAGTGGAATGAATCTCGTGGCAATTCAACTTGGGGGAATAACGAATTAGATACAGCTATTGCAAATCAAGAAACGATTTATGAGCCTAATTCGAGAGGTACAGGTCAATCGCTTAGATATACAATATCGCAAATGCGAAAAGAAGAATTAGCATTTATGAAAGCTGAATTTGAAAAAGCTAAAGAAAATGGAGAAGCGTCCGGTCGACCGCCCCAAACAATTAGCTCGAATAGATGTGCCGTATTACTTAATGATGTAATAAAATTTGTGATATTTGATTTAGAAGAAAATACAAAACTTGCAATGTACCAAAGTGAAAAAGGTATTTATACACAGAACTATACGATTATTAAACGCATTATTTCTTGGTTAGAACCTAAACACAATGATAAAAAGGCTTCGGAAGTTATATATCATTTAATTAATATGGTAGATGTTGTGGAAAAGACAAATCAACCACATTTGATACCAGTTAATAATGGTGTATTTAACCGAAAAACTATGAGATTAGAAGAATTTACACCTAAATATGTATTCACTACTAAAATTTATACAAATTACGTGAGAAACCCTAAACAACCTGTAATTAATGGTTGGAGTTTCGATAACTGGTTAGATGAAGTTGCGTGCGGTGATAGAGAAGTTTTTACATTATTATGGCAAGTAATTAACGATTCATTAAACGGAAACTACACACGAAAAAAAGCTATATTTCTTGTGGGAGATGGTAATAATGGTAAAGGAACTTTTCAAGAATTACTTTCTAATTTAATTGGTTTTGATAATGTAGCAAGTTTGAAAGTAAATGAATTTGACCAAGAGTTCAAATTAAGTGTATTGGAAGGTAAAACCCTTGTAATTGGTGATGATGTGCCAGTCGGCGTAAATATTGAGGATAGTTCAAATTTTAATAGTGTAGTTACAGGTGATTCCGTTCTTGTAAATATAAAGAATAAGCAACCATATCGTACAATTTTTAGAACTACTGTAATTCAGTCAACCAATGGCATGCCCAGATTTAAAAATAAAACTGGTGGTACGAATAGACGACTTTTAATAGTGCCATTTAACGCAGATTTCAACGGTAAAAGAGAAAATCCAGATATCAAAGAAAAATATCTTACTGATAAAAAGGTGCTTGAATATGTGCTTAATAAAGCAATTAATTTAAATTTCAATAAGTTTATTCTTCCTAGAGTATCAGCTGAATTATTAAAAGAATATATCCAAGACAATGACCCAGTATATGATTTTAAAGTAACAGAGTTTGATAAGTGGAATATCGATAAAGTACCTAAAGCAGTTGTGTATTACAGATACAAACTTTTTTGTGAACATGGTGGATACAGACCACTTTCAGAAAGGAAGTTTTGTAAAAGTTTCGAAAGATATCTTGATAAAAGTTGGAAAGTTGAGAGACCAAGATATTATTCAGTAAATGCTTTGCAAGCTAAGATAGGCTATTTTGAGCCTACACTTTTACCACATGGTGAACAAAAAAATTCATATATAAATACAAATTTAAAAGCAATGTAAATGAGGTGTGCATGAAACTGTGCATGAAATAGCAATACAAACAAAAATTTCGTGCACAGCTGAAATAGCTTGATATAACAGTGTTTGAAAGGGATTTAGTCACAATTTTATAAGTTCCTGTGCATGAAATATTTTAACTCGTGCTCACCTTCAAACTGTTGGTATTACAGGGTTTAAACCTATTACTGTGCACGAACTTTAAAAATTTAAGAAGTTAATATATAAAATAATCAAAAAGTAGCACATTAATAAATAAGAAGTTTTTTCTGGAATTTGGTGCACACGTGCACAGCAAAGCACCTAACCCCTTGTGAGAGTAAGGATTAGAGGTGTGCACGAACTGAGTAAGGTGTGCACGAAGTGGTGTTTTTGTGCACGAACTAAATTAATAAACGGACAAAAGGAGAATGAGAACATGAGATACCTATACAACAGTGGCAATAGATTTGGAACAGTAAGTACTAATAATAATGTACATCGCGTGGTTAATGCATTAATTTATTAAATATTTCAAAATAGGAGGATTATAAATTATGGTGAAACATTTAATACCAACTGATCCATTCAAATTAAATAATAAGAAACTTCACTTTAATGACTTTAAGAATTTAGAAATTGTTAACAAACCCATTTGTCACATCTATAAAACGCAGGGCAAGTATCACTATTTAGAAATAGACTTTATAACATGTGATTGGTGTTTGTCGGGTTTAGGACAGGCAACGCTGCAATCAAGGTTAAACACTGAATCAATCTTCTTGTGGTTAAGAGGATACAATTTGAAACTCAACTATAACAGTGTAGGGCATATGACAATATATTTACGTGGTGATCATTTAGCGATTAATTATTTACTAGATGAAATTAATAAACTCACTGCAGATGCTAAATATTGGCAGAAATACAGAGATGGTAAACGTATGTTAGAAATTGATAGAAATAGTCACTATGTTATGCCGACACACCATATTAAAGGTAATACACAGAAAATAAGTTAAGGGAGTGTTTCCATGAATCACAAACGGATAGCACATCAGATTCTAGCTCGTTTACCTACCCATGTGAACAATGTATCGAATAGATATATTAATTCATTGATTAAACAACACACTAGAAAAGAGAAAGACTTTAACGAAATAAAACGAATTATAAATCAAAATCGAAAGAAGGAATTTAATTATGACAAAAACAGTACAAGACAATACAATCAATATCTTTGATAACCAAATCTATGATAAAGGTGTTAGATCTAAAAAGCTCAAGCAAGAATATAATCAATTAACAGAACGTATTAAAGATATCAGTCATAAAATAGAATATTATCGTAAAAATGACGATTATGCTGAAGCTACTAAATTGAAGAGACAACAGTCAGATTTAGAGAATGAGTTGGTAGAATTAGATGATAAATTGAACGAAGAAGATTTCAAAGTAACTGCTGAAGAATTTGAAGAGTTTTATAAGGCATACAACGGAGAAATGTCAGAATTTAAGGCTGAACATCAAAAATTATCAGAAGAAATGAATAATAAGCTGAAAGAAGTTATGAAAGTATATCGCAAAATGGTCGAAAACAAAAATGAGGCAGGTCGCCGTGTTTCTCGTGAACAATATGTTAAACACGAAAAACTAGCGCCTAATGCAACTTACAATCATTATAAAGGGCAAATTTTCGACCATGAAGTTAATTTGGATAAAGATAAGCATGATACAACGCCAAGAGGCTATGCATGGAAACTAGAGAAAGCATTAGATGCCGTTTCTCGTGATGAGTTCCAAAAATATCACTATGGCCATAAACAGTGGTAAGGAGGTAACCTATGCTTAGAACAATTAAACAATCAGATCATAATATTAAATATAATAGCGCTAAGAATCGAATTACGTTTAAAGCACTAACAGAAGGTGCATCGGCTGAAATCAGCGATACAAAGGGTGCAGATACGACACATCAAAGTTTTAAATCTGTTGAGATAGGCAAAGGTGCTTTGAATGATGTTAAAGATAATGATAAATTGTGCGTGATGATGAATAACAATATGCAGGGAAATATACTCGCATCCATCTCAAGAGAGAACCTCATTGTTTTGAATAACAAAGGTATCTTAGGTATAGCAATAACTGTTGATGAAAGACCTATACTGAAAGAATTTGTGAAGTTGGTACAGCAGAACAAGATTAAGAGTGTACAAATTTATTCAGATGCTTTAACAATTCACAATAACCATATTGAAAAAGTAAATAATATTCGTGCGATTTCTATTAATACTAAGTAGTGAGAAGTGGCTTTATGATAGCGTTCATGTTATAATATAGATATTGAAGATATTTTAAATCTTTAATACTGAGCGCTCAATATTAAAGTCTAAATTAGCCATTGGGTATATTACTCCTTATTATTTTCATTAGGTTCTAGTTCTGTGTAATCTTGTGCACGTTGACGAAGGCCATCACTATTTTATTGGTGGTGGTCTTTTCTTATAAGTAACCAGATAGGCTAGATGAAAGTAAGGCTATGTTAGATGGGGCAGATGTATATAAAGCGTATCAATATATTAAAGGTATAGTTATAAATAGACTGCACAATTAAGGACACAGTGATTAAGCTACCTATATTAAAGGTCAGGCTATTAAACACACAGTTAATAAGGTTGCTGCTTTAAGTGTGAGGATTAGATCCAACTAATAAGATAGTTCATCTAGAAGTTTCATTGTGATTGTTCATCAACATTCAAAAAGAAGAAACAAATTGTAATTGTTATTTGATTTCGAATTAAGAATGATTAATCAATTAAGATTAATTGTTTAAGTTAATTCATTTGTTGATGTTCTTCTGTTAAGTTTCATTGATGATTGAGCTCAGAAGATAAAACTTTTAGTTGAAGATAAATGATTTCTGTTGTTGAATCAATTCAATTGTGAAGTTCAATCATTAAATTATAATTGTTGAATCCAAAAGTAAATTGAGATTTGAATTACAAAAAGTTTGTGAGAATAAATTTAAAAAGTAAATCGAAAACTAAATTAAGTTTCTGACTTCAAATAATAAAAATAAATATTAATTATTGTTATTAGATTAGATGATAAGTAACAACAATATGAGAAGCACAAACGAGTTACTAATCGTTATGACTAAGCGTGAATGGTTTGCTTATATACAATGGTGTTTGTAGCCATTTAGAGAGTGATACAGCTCATGTATAGATGATTATATATTAAGTGTTACAAACTGTTATATGAGGCCTGAAAGCTATTTAAATAGATAGATTAAAAGTGAATAAATAGGCTGATTAAAAGCGAAGTTTTTAGCGATAAATATAATTGAATAAAGTAAGTGTGAATTAAATACTATGAATAAATTTAATGGGATAGATAATTTAATCGGGCAGTGAAAATAATACTGGAGATTATAAAAAAGAAAATGAAATTTGAAAAAAATAATTTCTAATTTTAAAGGGGGGCGTTGAATTTGCGCCCAGCCTTTTTGAAAACGAATTAAACGAGCCCGTCTTAAACGTAACCAAAAGTTGAAAAGAAAAGGTAAAAATGCGGGAAATAAAGAAGTCAATTCGGGAAATAATAGCGAGTTTTAAGGACGTGGTATTTTACGACCCCACAATAACTACTAAATTTAAAAATCAAGTCAAAATAAAGGGAGATGACATATGATGGCACAAAGAAAATTGTTATCACAACAGAAAAGTAGACTAACGAAAGAAGCTCAGGACAAAAAGCGAGATACAGAAAAAGCAATGCGACAACTCACATCTTTAACACCAGAACCACCAGAATGGTTAGATGATACAGCCACAGATGAATGGCATAGAATTTATCCATTACTAGAAGAATTGCCCGTTGCTAGTCTTGATCTAATGCTTGTTAGTACATATTGCCAAGCTTATTCTGATTATATCAATGCTACAAAGCGTATGAACAATAGCGATGTGATTATAGAAACTGAACGTGGTACAAAGTTAAATCAGAATCACACCATTAAACGTGATGCATTATCACAGTTAAATAGTATTGCCCCTAAGTTAGGTTTAACAGTCGAATCGAGATTAAAGATATTGGAACCTAAGCAAGAGGTTAAAAATGATAAATCAATTTTCGATATTTTCGGTATGGATGATGACGATGATGAATGAATTATAAAGTTCTAGGGAGGTCTATTATGGTTTTAAAGAGAAGTAAAAACATTCTATGGTATTACGAAGAACCTAAAATTACAGAGTACGAACTCCTAACACAATACTCACCGATGATGATTAACAGTAAAATTCGCACTATACAAGAACAGATTGATGCGATGTATCATTTGAACATGAGTCATATGTCTTGCGACGAGGTTGAGGGCGTAATAACTGTGTCATACCCTCTAGAGAAATTAGTGCTATGGATAATACAACAAAAAGATGAGCTTGATCGTTTTAAACGTAATAGTACTAAGAAACTCAATTTATTGAAAAAAATCATTCATAGCTATACACCCAGAGAACAAAATGAAGTAATGAGATACTTTAAATCTAATGGTAGTGACAAACCACATAATACGATAGATAAGCTGCAAGAAGATTTATATAAGATACACCATCACAAGCGTCTAGAACGCAATAAACAGTGTCAAAAAGAGAATGAAATAATATATCAAAACTTTTTAGTAGAAACAAAAGCGTCATTAAATCAAGAACGTGAGGAGTTAGTTATATGACAGATGTAGACTTTCCAATTTTAGAACGATATATGCGCAATTATCATAGCATGGTAGAGACTTATAAGAACGAATCTCAGGATATAGATGAAATTCAATATATGAACTTAAAAGCGATTGTAAAAGGTATTACAGAGGTATACAACAATAGCCAAATAAAAGTACAACAGATTATTAAATTGTCATGGTGGGACGATAACAACTATCCAGAGAACGTTATAGCTGATGTGATAGGCATAAGTGAATTAACATTAAGGCATGCTAAAGAGGTTATATTAAAACGTGTTGCAAAGGCAGTAGAGTATGTATGAGGTACGATAAGAAAACTGTTAAACAGTTTATATTAAACTACCATAAGACAATAGATAACAGTAAAGAGTGTGACGAGGATACAAGTATTGATGACTTCTTTAGTGTGAATAGTCAAGTTGATGTAGAGCCTATAGAAGAGAACAATGTTGAAGAAAGCATATTTTATAACGAAATAGAAACACTAGTTGAGAAAGCAGCCACAGATAAAGAGTTTTGTATATTCTGGCTATTAGCAGAAGGTAAGACTTATAAAGAAGTTGGACGTATATTTGAAGTATCTGGTGAGAGAGTGAGACAAGTATTTGATAGGGTGTTGGATAAAATAGTGGAAGGGTAGGCACTTATGTGTTTGCCTTTTTTTATGTTATCATTAAAAAATTGTTGCGAGGCTCAACGTCAATAAACCAATTGGAATAAAGCAATAAAAATTTGTGTAGAATATATTAAAATTTAGTTTTGGAGGACTGATATTATGGCTGTTGTTATATTGATTAGAGGTAATTCTGGTAGTGGTAAATCAGTTGTAGCTAGAGAATTACATAGTATTTTAGGGCAAGGTAATCTTTTGATTTCTCAAGATAATGTAAGGAGAGAAATGCTTAATGTTAGAGATAAACCTAATAATTTAGCGATTGCTCTTATAGAAAATATATTAAGTTATGGTATTTCTAATTGTGACTATGTAATTTTGGAGGGGATTTTAGCTGAAAATAAATATGGTATTATGTTGAGAAATTCATTGAAACAAGCAGATAAAGTATTAGCTTATTATTATGATTTATCTTTTGAAGAAACTTTAAAAAGGCATGAATCTAAGGAGTTTACTGATTTTGGAGAAATGGAAATGAGATCTTGGTTTACGCCTAAAGATTTTATTGGTTTGGAGAATGAAAAAGCTATAAAAGAAGATGTTACTAAAGATGAAATGATTAAAAATATACTTGAAGATTTGGGTTTGAATGAAACGAGTTGAAACGCGTTTCTGCTTGTCTTGATACTAACATAAATATATAAGTGAATATATTGCTTGTAGGGTAGGCACGTAGATGTGTCTGCCCTGTTTTTTGTGCGTAAATGTAGTATAATGAACGTACTAACAAGGTTAAAAGTTTCCTTTTTATTGTTATCATCTCGGGTCTAGTCAACCCAACATAATTTTTAAAACCACTCAGCTAGTCACTGGGTGGTTATTTTTATGTTTTTATGATACAATTTTAGTGGTTTTCTTGGGAATTTTCTTGAAAATGTTTTACAGACAGTCGTTAATTCGGCTGTCTCTTTTTTACGTCTAAATAGAAAAGTAAGAAAAGAGTTGCTACATGACAATTGGAAATTCAGCAGGTAATGGTAAATGTGCAGGCGATGCATGGGGCAATTTTAGTTAAAGATAGTGTTATTAAAAATAATATGTTATCGTTTGTATAGATATTTGACAAAATATCTTTTTAAATCAGAGACAGTGTAGGCGACACCTCGTAAAGAGGTGTCTTTTTTTGGTATAAAAATAGTAGTTAGTTAATACTGCTGACCATATTAAGTTCTTATCACACTGAGTAGGCACATGTCCCGTCTCTGCTCTTTTTTTATTTGATTAAACTGCAAAATATATGTTAAATTATAAATAGGCTTTCAAGCCACGCAAACCACTGTGATTGGCCTTAAAATATATTCAGCGTCTCTTTACGAGGCGCTTTTTTATTTATTTAAAAACTCATTCAGTGTAGGATTATTGTCTTCTTTTTCAATAATATCCTCTATATTTTCGGCGTCATCTTCTTTTGAACTTATAACTTCATCTTCTATTAAACTTTCAACCCTATTTTCTACTTCTTTTGTGTTCCAACCTATTTTGTCGATTTCTTTTTTGTAGTTCATATATAACCTCCTTGATTATCTAATTGGTACAACAAATTAACTATATAACATATATAGGAATAAAGATATAAAACCGATCCATAAGGAAACGCATTTTAACATATGCGTTAATTGGGCTACGGTTTTATAAAAGAAAAGATAAAAAATACATAAACTAAAAAGGTTATTTTTTTGAGTTTAAACATAAAAATAAGTGGAACATTACTATTGAATCACTAATTGGTAATCATCTTAATTACACCTCTATATTCCTGCTATTATTTTAGGATTCCTCTATCTTTTTTAATAGTAGGGATATTCCTATAAAAAGTGCATTTTTATTCCCATTTATTTATTTTTTCAACTTTTAGGTTTGAGTATAAAATAATAGGGGATATTATGATTATACTCCCAAACATTAATTATACTCAATTAGATCACTACATCCTCTTTTTATTATTTTTAAGTCTCCCGCTTTTACTTATAATTAGGGGATGTTTTGGCGTGCAAAATAATTATTACATATAAAACTAGATTAATTTAAAAGATATTGTGGAGATAAAATAAAAAGGGCATAGTTAAACGCCCATGTAAAAATATGTTAAATAGAATTATCAGTCATATAATTCAAGATAACCATCCGTAAATTCTTCTGATGAAATTTCTCCATTGTCTCTTTGTTGTTGCAATTCTGCTGCTTTATTCTGAATTTCGTCGTACTCTTCACGAGAATATCCTTGATTTTCCATCTCTTCATAGTTCGCTTCTTCTTGGTCTTTTTGTTGTTCAGGTGTTAAACAACCACCAACTGTACAATAAGTACCATCATCTTTATATTCACCAAACATAGCGTCACCAGCAGGTACATTTGATTGCTCGTTATTACCCCCTTGTAAGTTTTGTTGTTCTTCAGATTGTGCTTTCTCTTGCGACTTAATAGGTTGTTGTGCCGTCTGTTGTTCTTGTGTATTCACTTGTTCTTGCGATTGAAAAGGTTGTTCATTACTTTCATCTTGTGATGCTACTTCTTCATTAGAGTTATCATCTGATTTGTCTTTTCTATCCTCGGATTTTTTATCATCTTTCTTTTTGGCAGCCTTTTCAGATGACTTTGTTTCTTTCTTATCTTCCGACTTGCTTTCTTCTTGACCACATGCAGTTAACACTAAGAAACTTGCTAATAATAAAAATAATATCTTTTTCATTTACACACCCCTAAAAAATAAATTGTTAACTTAATTGTACTATACATAAAAATTTATGGTGATAACAAAAAGTTATGATTAAAAATAGTATTTATGAATATACTTATATTACATTTTGATAAAAAATTATGTAGCACTATCAGTTAAAAACGTTGCAATAATTTTAAATAGTGGGTCTTTTTACATGGATTTATGTTAGAATATTCTGTAAATTAATCTATTTAGGAGCGTATATATGATTCAATCTATAAATCACGTTACTTTTTCAGTATCAGATATTAGTAAGTCGATTAATTTTTATAAAGACATTTTAAAGGCAAAAATTTTAGTGGAAAGTGACAAAACAGCGTATTTCATATTAGGGGGCCTGTGGCTAGCGCTTAACGAAGAAAAAGATATACCTAGAAATGAAATTCAATACTCATATACGCATATGGCTTTTACAATAGAGGAAAGTGAATTTGAAGAATGGTATCAGTGGTTAAATGATAACAATGTGAATATATTAGAAGGACGTACTAGAGACGTAAGAGATAAAAAATCAATATACTTCACTGATCCAGATGGCCATAAGTTTGAGCTACATACAGGTACATTACAAGATAGGTTAGACTATTATAAAAAAGAAAAGCCACATATGAAATTTTATATATAAGTAGGTTATATTATGACAATAGAAGCAAGATTATTTGAAGAACACGATTTAAACAAAATTAAAGAATTGCTAATTTTATATGAAGATTTAGGTTACCCAACAATAACAAAGAATTTAGTTAATCGTTTGAAAAAGATATACAGTCATGAAGATTATTATTTGTTACTTTTAATAAAAGATGATGTGATAATCGGTCTGAGTGGTATGTGCAAAATGATGTTTTATGAAAAGAATGGTGAGTATATGCGTTTACTAACATTTGTTATTAATTCTAATTATAGAGAAAAAGGCTATGGAACACTTTTATTAAAAGAGTCACAAATTTTAGCAACTCAATTAGGATGTAAAGCAATCACTTTAAATAGTGGTAATAGAGAAGAAAGAGATAACGCTCATAGTTTTTATAAAAATAATGGTTTTGAAAATAAGTCATCTGGATTCTCTAAAAGCTTAGAATAAGATGATATGCATGGATAGATATTGAATGCCAAACGAACAACTATACGTTAATTCATTTCTCGATGCAGCACAGAACGAATGTCAGAACTATATATTAAGTTATTTAATGAAACAAAAGCTATTACTCAAAAATAATTATATAGTTTGGTCGGACAAAAATGTCTAACCAATATATAAAAGTATAAACTAAAAATGAGTACTTGGTTTGGTTTCTGAAAAAAGAGTAACCAATGTACACGGTCAAAAATGACCACTTACTGTTATCCAAAAAAGACTAATAGGTACTGTTTAAAATTGGACGATAGCAAACTGACAAAAAAGTCTAATTGTACATAAATGAAAATTATCCAGTGGTATTAATTTTAAATTCATCTTGTTTAAGATTATTATTTAGAAGAAAATTATCAAAACAATAATAAAGAGGAGGTTACTTATGGCAACTACTGCGCAAGTTATTAAAGGTAAAGATACAAAGAATGAGATTATCTATGAAGAAGTGAATGCTTATGATTTGAATGACAATCATAGAAACAAAACGTATTATTGTATAGGATGTGGTATAAAGTTAACTTTAGTAATTTCTAGTAAAGGTAGAGAATACAATACATTTAGTGCTAGATTTAAAGATAATCAACATAAAGATGGATGCGAATATGATAAAAGCGGTGGCTATAATGATAAAGATAGAGAAAATTTTAATTTTGATTCTTTCATTGAAAATATACTAAAAATTAATAATCCAATTAAACGTAATATTAGTAATAGTACAAATAATGATGATTATGATAGAACTAATAAAATTACTAACTTACGATCATTTACTGAAATTTGTAGACAATATTCACCGAACAGTTGTTTAGATGATATGCTAATTAGAGATTGTTTTCTTGATGGTAGAGTTTTCAATGATTATTTAGACGGTTTTCAGGGTCAAAAAGTGGTTTTACCTTTTTTTAATGGCTATTCCTCAAGAGAAAAATTAATGTTTTTTAAATATGGCGATAGGGAATTAAAAGTATATTTCAAGGATAAAGATTATTTCTTTAAGATGAAAAGTGAAATATTTGAAATAGGAAAAAACAAAGCTAAAATTGTTATTGCTGGTGAATGGAAAGATAAAGATGGTTTTATTGAAACTACAGTAAATAAAAGAAGACAAATAGCTAATGTGACTTCAATAATAAATGCATAGTTATTATAATTGAGAGATATTGGACTTAAAATAAAAATGGGGACTAAATGGGGACGCGAAATTCAAAACGTATCAAAACGAATGACACTATAAAATATAAAAAATACCGACACCACAAGTGTTTTGACAACTAGTGATATCGGGTAAAAATGAGAAAATAACTTATTAATCCCCTCGAAGGGAATCGAACCCCTATCCTAAGAACCGGAATCTTATGTGTTATCCATTACACTACGAGGGGATAAATAACAATAATATTAGTGTACAAATCAAATGAGGAATGGTCAACAATAATATTTTAGGTTTGTTGAAAATCCAAGCGTTATTTTTTGACCATATTTGACTTTTAGGTTAAAATAAATTTATCAGTTAGAAATAAGGAGGCAATATTAATGAATTTAATACCTACAGTAATTGAAACTACAAACCGTGGGGAACGTGCTTATGACATTTACTCACGTTTATTAAAAGACCGTATTATTATGTTAGGTTCACAAATCGACGATAATGTAGCTAACTCTATCGTATCACAATTATTATTCTTACAAGCGCAAGATGCTGAAAAAGATATTTATCTTTATATCAATTCTCCAGGTGGTAGTGTAACTGCCGGATTTGCGATTTATGATACAATCCAACACATTAAACCAGATGTACAAACGATTTGTATTGGTATGGCAGCGTCAATGGGTTCATTCTTACTTTCCGCAGGCGCGAAAGGTAAACGTTTCGCGTTACCGAATGCTGAAGTAATGATTCACCAACCACTAGGCGGTGCCCAAGGTCAAGCAACTGAAATTGAAATTGCCGCTAACCATATTTTAAAAACACGTGCTAAATTAAATAAAATTTTAGCTGAACGTACTGGTCAATCAATTGAACAAATTGAAAAAGATACTGACCGTGATAATTTCTTATCAGCTGAAGAAGCTAAAGAATATGGCTTAATTGATCAAGTAATGATACCAGAATCATAATAATTTATTTTATAAATAAATGAGTGAAAAAGACGAGTCACATTGTTGCGCTAATCCTTCCCTATGTATGTTTAACAATAGTAGTGGATTAGCCATACGTGACTCGTCTTTTTTAAAACATAATCAATTTTGGAAGAGATTGGGCATGAACAATATCTCGGCTTTGAATATTATTTAGACAGTAACAGTATAGAATCAAAAGCATTTCAATTTTTTATGTTTTTTACTTAATCTTCTTAACCAAGGAGGAAGTGACAAAAGTTATTTCCGACACGTGTTCTTTCTATCCCACTTCCTAACATTGTTTCGGGTGACACAGTTTGTTTTTACAAAATAATATTAAAGCAATAACCAGTGTTAACAAACCTAAAATGAACAAAGTAATTGAAATTATAATTATTATTAATGATTGTTCCAATGCAAAGACACTATTTAATATGAGTAATAGACCTGCAATAAATAATAAAATTTGCGAAAAACGATCATGTTTCATAGTTACTTTTTACCTTCCTACTGGACTAAGTTTTCAAGTGCAAGTTTTAGGTTTGGATATTTAAATTTAAAGTCTATCGCTTGTAATTTATTAGGTAGTACTTTTTGAGTATCGAGAATAACCGTAGACATTTCTCCTAAGACTAATCTAAGAGCTAACGACGGCACCCAAGTATAATGTGGTCGATGTACTTCTCTTGCTAACGTGTAACCGAACATGTTCTGATGCTCTGCCATAGGTGATGTAAAATTATATACACCAGACGCTTTATCGTTGTTTATCGTATATAATATACCTCTTGTTAAATCTTCTATGTGAATCCAAGAATACCATTGTCTGCCTGTCCCAATTTTTCCACCTACATTTAAGTCATAGGGTAACTTCATTAGTGGCAAAGCACCCCCTTCACTTGATAGAACCATACCAAATCTGCCAATAATCACGCGTGTACCTAATGTTTCGAATTGACATGCAAGTCGTTCCCATTGATAAACGACTTCTGATAAGAAATCAAATGGGAGTGTTTGATATAATTCAGTGTAAGTACGTGTTAAGTCAGGTCTATAATAACCAACCGCACTCGCGTTAAAGAATATAGATGGTTTTTGTTGTCTGTTTTTAAAGAGGTCGAACAATGCTTGAGTAGCTTGTAAGCGGCTTAACATAATGTTTTGTTTGTGCGAAGCAGTCCATCGTTTATTTAAACTCGCACCAGCTAAATTGATTACAATATCAATATCTGGAATTTTATCTTCCCAATTCGGTTCCGACCAATTTACATATGTGATTTTAGGATGTGATGTTGAAAGTGATTGTCTTGTTAAAATGGTTATATGTGAGTCGCTTTGTTTAATAGCGTTAACGAGTTGAGTGCCTACTAGACCTGTACCGCCTGTTATTAGATAGTGTTTCATTTTATCACCTCATAGAATTGTAATGTTAAGCATTGCTAACATTAAAAGTAGATCAATCTTTTAGATTTGAAAGACAAAATTTATTTGAATTTTGTTCAAGAATATGTCATTTACTTCCTGATAGATGTATTTAAAATCAAATGATATGTCGTTATAATAAAGGTACCTTCGATATTAATTAATCATCTCTTAATTATTTCGAGTATACCCCATAATATACTAGCGAAGGTAAAATTTTGACTCCCTTTAGTAGAGGCCTATGCGCGTAGCGTGTAGGCCTATTTAATTTATACTTGTAAAATTAAATAATCAGATGGATAATGAATCATCTTATTGGAAGTATTCACATACAAGTGAATCACTTCATATTATAAAATAAATAGTTTAATAATGCCAAAAGCAATAAAAAGTAAGAAAACAGTTAATATGAAAAATTTGTAACGTGCCCTTATTTGCAATTTAGAATCGTCATAATCATTTTCGGTCATCATATGACGTAAGCCTTTGGGTTTCGACTGGTGGTCTTGGTTAATATTATTAAATAAGTCTTGTTTATTCATAATCTAGTCACATCCTGTTATGATTAGGGTATAGTAAAATAATTTAATAAAAGTGTTGAACCACCAGTTCAAATTAGATTACTATTAAATTAAAGCACATAATATAAAGCACATAATATAAAGCACATTATATATAGTTTACTATAGTTATGCCGACAAAGTAACAACCGTATTAAAATGAAGTTAATATGGTTGTTTAATAAAAGAAATGGTGTAAAATATAGTTCTGATATAAAATTAAAAGCCATTATAAAATAATGAGTTGATATAAGCTGAAGTGAGGGGAGCATATGCCTAAACATAATCAAAATAATGATTTTGATGAAAAAGACAAGAAAAAAATGAGTGGTCTTGCAAAAATTATAAGCGGCGTCATTGTCCTATTACTCATAGGCGGTTTGATTTTCGCAATTTTTGCCTTTGTAGACCATTCGAATAAAGCCAATGAACGTTTAGCAGATCAAAAGCAAGAAGAAAAAGACAAGAAAAAAGAGAAAACGAAAGAACAAAAGGATAAGCAAACAGAAGAATCAACTGAAGAAACACAACAGACACAGCAATCCCAACAAACACAACAAACACAACAAACACAGCAAGTTCCTCAAACCCAACAGACGCAACAATCCCAAACACAAGAAAGAAGAACGACTGAAGAGGACAACTCACCTGAAAAAACAAAAGAACCAAGTACGACGGAAGAACAATCTACTGAAGAAAAAACAACAGAAGAACGATCAACAGAAGAGAAAACAAATGAACCGTCAACAGAAGAGAAAACAAATGAACCGTCAACAGAAGAGAAAACAAATGAACCGTCAACAGAAGAGAAAACAACAGAAGAACGAACATCTGAGCCATCAACAGAGGAACAAACCTCTCAACCGTCAACAGAAGAAAAAACAAGCGAACCTTCTACACAACAACGAAGTGCTCAAGAAAATACAGAACAACGCTCTACCCAAAATAATAATTCAAATTCAGAAGATAGTTCACAATCATCAGAGGATGATTAAAATTGAAGCATGTTACTTTGAAAGAAGTGCTTTATATTTTTATTCCAGTCCACTACTGTTAATACAATATTCAAGGCTGAAACATAATGATGTTTCAGCCTTTTTTATGGGACTTGGGTAATAAATGCAAAGCACCAACACCTCTCAAATGATTGAGTTAGCAGTATTTATGCACGCAGTTGGTTGATGTAATCAGTTCATATTTTAGAAATGAAAACGTATTGAATTTATATGTACAACTTCATGTTTTAGAATAATAAACTAACTAAATATGAAATTAATGAAAATAAAAGTATGAGTGAAACACAACCCCCAAGGCAACCAAATGGTCCTAGGTGACAGCCTACTTGTCTATTATAGTTAAATGATTGATAACGATTTTTATGGGATGGGTTTTTGTTTTGTTTAAAATAGTCGTCATCTTTATAGCGCTTATCGTCTGGATCTATCACTTCCGGATGTTTATCATTAGCCACGTGCATCCCTCCCTTCTAAAATATGAACTATTTTTATATTTATTTTAATCGTATTAAGGGACTGATTCAATGAAACCCACATCGTAAATGAAATTACTTAATCTGATAGCTTTTATATTATATTTAAAATAATAATGAGAAAATGATTAATGAAAACCTTAAAGGGTAATTTATAGTATATAAAGAGAAATAAGACAACTTAGATTAGCTTCTATTAATGGATAAGTATTTCTCTTGCTTTTTTAAATATATAGTAGTATTATTGCAAATATAAGAGGTTATATTTTTTTGTCCCACCAGGGACGTAAAAAGTCAATCTATGGTTAGAACCTGACCCTTGAATATAGAAACGGAGGAGGATAGTAGTGAAAGACTTGATAAAGATTCAACAAAAATTAGTGCCAGAACTTGTTGAAAAAATGTATCGTCGTTTTTCGATTCTCACTACTATTGCTCAATATCAACCCGTAGGTAGACGTAGTTTAAGCGAATATATGAATTTAACTGAGAGGGTACTTCGTTCTGAGACTGATGTATTGAAGAAACAGGAACTAATTAAAGTCAAACCTACAGGTATGGAAATAACGGATGCTGGCGAAGCGACCATCCGTCAATTAAACAGTTATTTTAATGTTTACTCAGACGATCATCAACTTGCACAAGTTATCAAGGAAAAATACGGCATCAAAGATGTCTATGTTATTCCAGGTGATTCAGATACTGACAAAGCAGTTAAAATTGAACTGTCGAAACAGGCTGGACAACTCGTTGAAGACGTATTGTATGACCACGCAACTGTTGCAGTAACAGGCGGTTCTACAATGGCGTACGTAAGTGAAGCCATGCATCATCAACCTTATGATGTATTTTTTGTACCTGCACGAGGTGGCCTTGGTGAAAATGTTGTATACCAAGCGAATACTATTGCAGCAAGTATGGCGCAGCAGACTGATGGCGATTATACAACGCTATACGTTCCAGATAATGTAAGTGAAACCACTTATAACACACTTATGTTAGAACCATCAGTCATACACACCTTAGAGAAAATTAGAGAAGCTAATATTACAATCCACGGCATTGGTGATGCGCTGAAGATGGCGCGAAGACGTCAATCACCTAGTGAAGTTATTGAAAAACTTCAACATCACAATGCCTCGGGAGAAGCATTTGGATATTATTTCGACGAACAAGGGCAAATCGTTCACAAAGTTAAAACGATTGGACTTCAATTAGAAGATCTTGTTTCGAAAAAGTTTATCTTTGCCGTAGCTGGGGGTAAATCAAAAGGAGAAGCTATTAAAGCTTACCTCTCGATTGCGCCTAAAAATACTGTGTTAATTACAGATGAGGGTGCGGCAAGCGTTATCGTTAACAATAGTAATAAAAAGTGATTCCACTTTTTAAATATCATTTTAAAGGAGGCCATTATAATGGCAGTTAAAGTAGCAATTAATGGTTTTGGTAGAATTGGTCGTCTAGCATTCAGAAGAATTCAAGACGTAGAAGGAATCGATGTTGTAGCAGTAAACGACTTAACAGATGATGAAATGTTAGCTCATTTATTAAAATATGACACTACACAAGGTCGCTTCACAGGAGAAGTTGAAGTTGAAGAAGACGGTTTCCGCGTTAACGGATTAGAAGTTAAATCATTCTCAGAACCAGATCCAAGTAAACTACCTTGGGGAGACTTAGATATCGATGTAGTATTAGAATGTACTGGTTTATTCACAGAAAAAGAAAAAGCAGAAGCGCACATCAACGCAGGTGCTAAAAAAGTATTAATCTCTGCACCAGCTAAAGGTGACTTGAAAACAATTGTATACAACACTAACCACGATACTTTAGATGGTTCTGAAGAAGTTGTTTCAGGTGCTTCATGTACTACTAACTCATTAGCTCCAGTTGCTAAAGTGTTAAATGATGAATTCGGTTTAATCGAAGGCTTCATGACTACAATCCACGCATACACTGGTGACCAAAGTACACAAGATGCGCCTCATAGAAAAGGTGACAAACGTCGTGCACGTGCAGCTGCTGAAAACATTATCCCTAACTCAACAGGTGCTGCTAAAGCTATCGGCCTAGTAATCCCTGAAATTGATGGTAAATTAGACGGTGGAGCGCAACGTGTTCCAGTTGCAACTGGTTCATTAACTGAATTAACAGTTGTATTAGAACAAAATGTAAACATCGAAGACGTAAATAAGGCAATGAAAAATGCATCAAACGAATCATTCGGCTACACTGAAGACGAAATCGTTTCTTCTGATGTAATCGGCATGACTTATGGCTCATTATTCGATGCGACACAAACTCGTGTTATGACAGTTGGCGACCGTCAATTAGTTAAAGTAGCAGCTTGGTACGATAACGAAATGTCATACACTTCACAATTAGTTCGTACACTAGACTATTTAGCTAGCCACGCTAAATAAGGTGACGTTAACTTAAATTTAGCAAGCATTAGCATTGTTAAATTGAATTAATAAGCTTAGGAGTAAGCGGGGAGCTCAACGCTTCTCCGCTTATTTTTACTTTATTCATTCATTTAAAGGAGGAAGATTTTATGGCAAAAAAAATTGTATCTGACTTAGAGTTAAAAGGTAAAACTGTACTTGTCCGTGCGGATTTTAACGTACCGATGAAAGATGGAGAAATTACTGACGACAATCGCATTGTCCAAGCTTTACCAACAATTAAATATATTGTTGAACAAGGTGGGAAAGTCGTATTATTCTCTCATTTAGGTAAAGTTAAAGAAGAAAGTGATAAAGCAGAATTGACTTTAAAACCAGTAGCTAATGCATTATCTGAAAAACTAAATAAAGACGTTGTATTTGTTCCTGAAACACGCGGTGAGCAACTAGAACAATCTATTAAAGGTTTAAATGAAGGTGACGTACTTTTAGTAGAAAATACACGTTTTGAAGATTTAGATGGTAAAAAAGAATCTAAAAATGACCCTGAATTAGGTAAATATTGGGCATCACTTGGCGATGTGTTCGTAAATGATGCATTTGGAACTGCACATCGTGAACATGCTTCTAACGTAGGTATTGCAGCTCACTTAGAAACTGTTGCAGGTTACTTAATGGAGAAAGAAATTAGATATATAGGTGGCGTCGTAGAAAACCCTGATAAACCTGTAGTTGCAATTCTTGGTGGCGCTAAGGTTTCAGATAAAATTGGCGTCATTACTAACTTATTGAAAATTGCAGACAAAGTACTTATCGGTGGCGGTATGTCATACACATTCTTTAAAGCACAAGGTAAAGAAATTGGTTTATCATTATTAGAAGAAGATAAAGTTGACTTTGCTAAAGAATTACTAGAAAAATCTGGTGATCAAATTGTTTTACCTGTTGATTGTAAAGTGGCGAAAGAATTTTCAAATGACGCAGTAATCACAGAAGTTTCTGTAGATGATATCCCTGCAGATCAAGAAGCAATGGATGTAGGTCCAAAAACAGTGGAACTATTCAAAGAACAATTACAAGGTGCGCATACAGTGGTGTGGAATGGACCTATGGGTGTATTTGAATTTAGTAACTTTGCTAAAGGTACAATTGGTGTTTGTGAAGCAATCGCTGAAATGAAAGATGCGAACACAATCATCGGTGGTGGCGACTCAGCTGCAGCAGCTATTTCGCTAGGATACGCTGATGATTTCAGTCACATTTCAACAGGCGGTGGCGCATCATTAGAATATCTTGAAGGTAAAGAATTACCAGGTGTCGTTGCGATTGCTAATAAATAATCGTTTGATTAAAAAAGCTAGACATGGTTAAACAGAAATTAATCATAATTTACTAATAGGAGTGTATATAATGAGAAAACCAATTATTGCGGGTAACTGGAAAATGAATAAAACAGTTCAAGAAGCTAAAGATTTTATTAACGAATTACCAGCATTACCAGATACAAAAGAGGTAGAATCAGTAATTTGTGCTCCAACAATTCAATTAGACGCTTTAGTTACATTGGTTAATGAAGGAAAAGCACAAGGTTTACAAATTGGTGCGCAAAACGCATTCTATGAAGATAATGGTGCTTTCACTGGTGAAACATCACCAGTAGCATTAGCTGACTTAGGTGTAAAATATGTGGTCATTGGACACTCAGAACGTCGTGAAATTTTCCACGAAACTGACGAAGATATTAATAAAAAAGCACATGCTGTATTCAATCATGGTATGACACCAATTATTTGTGTTGGTGAAACTGATGAAGAACGCGAAAGTGGAAAAGCTAACGAAATTGTCAGCAATCAAGTGAAAAAAGCAGTTGAAGGCTTATCAGATGAACAATTAAAACAAGTGGTAATTGCTTATGAACCGATTTGGGCAATCGGTACTGGTAAATCTTCTACTGCAACAGACGCAAACGAAATGTGTGCATTTGTAAGAGAAACAATTGCTGACTTATCAGGCCAAGCAGTTGCCGATGCAACACGTATTCAATATGGCGGTAGCGTAAAACCTAACAACATTAAAGAATACATGGCAGAATCAGACATTGATGGCGCATTAGTAGGCGGCGCGTCACTTAAAGTGGATGATTTTGTACAATTGTTAGAAGGTGCAAAATAATATGGCTAAACAACCAACTGCATTAATTATTTTAGATGGTTTTGCAAACAGAGCAAGCGAACACGGTAATGCTGTAAAACTAGCTAATAAACCTAACTTTGACCGTTATTATAGTAAGTACCCAACAACACAAATTGAAGCAAGTGGTTTGGATGTTGGACTCCCTGAAGGTCAAATGGGTAATTCAGAAGTTGGACATATGAATATCGGCGCTGGACGAATTGTTTATCAAAGTTTAACACGCATCAATAAATCTATTGAAGATGGCGACTTCTTTGAAAACGATGTATTAAACAATGCCATTCAACACACAAAAAGTAATGATTCAGCGCTCCATATCTTTGGTTTATTATCAGATGGTGGCGTACACAGTCATTATAAACATTTATTCGCTTTACTTGAATTAGCTAAAAAGCAAGGTGTCGAAAAAGTTTATGTTCACGCATTCTTAGATGGACGCGATGTAGATCAAAAATCTGCATTAAAATATATCGAAGAAACTGAAGCCAAATTTAATGAACTTGGTATTGGGCAATTTGCCTCAGTATCTGGACGTTATTACGCAATGGATCGTGATAAACGTTGGGATAGAGAAGAAAAAGCTTATAATGCAATTCGTAACTTTGGCGGAGAAACATTTGATTCAGCTAAAGCTGGCGTGGAAGCAAACTATGCTAAAGACTTAACTGATGAATTTGTTGAACCATTCATTGTTAAAGACCAAAATAACGGTGTAAACGATGGAGACGCAGTTATCTTTTATAATTTCCGTCCTGACAGAGCTGGACAATTGTCTGAAATCTTTACAGATAAAGCATTTGAAGGCTTTAAAGTCGAGCAAGTAAATGACTTATTCTATGCAACGTTTACAAAATACAACGATAATGTTGACGCAGAAATTGTATTTGAAAAAGTCGATTTAACTAATACAATTGGTGAAGTTGCACAAGATAATGGTCTCAAACAATTACGTATTGCTGAGACAGAAAAATTCCCACATGTAACTTATTTCATGAGCGGGGGTCGCAATGATGAATTTGAAGGTGAACGTCGTCGTTTAATTGATTCACCTAAAGTTGCAACTTATGACCTTAAACCAGAAATGAGTGCTTATGAAGTCAAAGACGCACTTATTGAAGAGTTAGATAAAGGTGATTTAGATTTAATCCTATTAAACTTTGCTAATCCTGATATGGTTGGTCATAGCGGTATGCTTGAACCAACAATTAAAGCGATTGAAGCAGTTGATGAATGTCTAGGTGAAGTTGTAGACAAAATCATTGATATGGGCGGTCATGCGATTGTTACAGCTGACCATGGCAACTCAGATATGGTGTTGACTGACGATGAACAACCAATGACAACACATACAACGAACCCAGTACCAGTTATTGTTACTAAAGAAGGCGCGGATTTACGCGAAACAGGACGTCTTGGTGATTTAGCACCAACATTATTAGATTTGTTAAACGTAAAACAGCCCGAAGACATGACTGGTGAATCATTAATTAAACATTAATACAATGCGAAAATTTAAATGATTGCTTAGTAAAAAGTATAACAACGTGTCATATGTTATAAAATGTTTGTAAAACGTATGGCACGCAAAATTAAAGGAAAATAATTAAATTATTTGTATTTATAGCATTTATGGCTATAATGAAGATGAAATTTAATATTTCTAAACTACTTATTAAAAAGGAGATTACAAACATGCCAATTATTACAGATGTTTACGCTCGCGAAGTCCTTGACTCACGTGGTAACCCAACAGTTGAAGTAGAAGTATTAACTGAAAGTGGCGCATTTGGTCGTACACTTGTACCATCAGGTGCGTCTACTGGTGAACACGAAGCGGTAGAATTACGTGACGGAGACAAATCACGTTATTTAGGTAAAGGTGTAACTAAAGCAGTTGAAAATGTTAACGAAATTATTGCACCAGAATTAGTTGAAGGTGAGTTTTCAGTATTAGAACAAGTTTCTATTGATAAAATGATGATTCAATTAGATGGCACTGAAAACAAAGGTAAATTAGGTGCGAACGCTATTCTTGGTGTTTCTATTGCAGTAGCTCGTGCAGCAGCTGATTTATTAGGCCAACCACTTTATAAATATTTAGGTGGATTCAACGGTAAACAATTACCAGTTCCAATGATGAACATTGTAAATGGTGGTTCTCACTCTGATGCGCCAATCGCATTCCAAGAGTTTATGATCTTGCCAGTTGGTGCTGAAACATTTAAAGAATCATTGCGTTGGGGAGCAGAAATCTTCCACAACTTAAAATCAATCCTTAAAAACCGTGGTTTAGAAACAGCAGTAGGCGACGAAGGTGGTTTCGCTCCTAAATTTGAAGGCACTGAAGATGCTGTAGAAACTATTTTAGAAGCGATTAAAGCAGTTGGCTTAGAGCCTGGTAAAGATGTATTCTTAGGTTTTGACTGTGCTTCATCAGAATTCTTTGAAGACGGCGTTTACAACTACGCTAAATTTGAAGGTGAAAATGGTTCTAAACTTACTGCAGAACAACAAGTTGACTACTTAGAAGAATTAGTTAACAAATATCCAATCATCTCAATTGAAGATGGTATGGATGAAAATGACTGGGATGGTTGGAAAGTATTAACTGATCGTATCGGTGATAAAGTTCAATTAGTCGGTGACGATTTATTCGTTACAAACACTGTTAAATTATCAGAAGGTATTGAAAAAGGTATCGGTAACTCTATCTTAATCAAAGTTAACCAAATTGGTACATTAACTGAGACATTTGATGCTATTGAAATGGCTCAAAAAGCTGGTTATACAGCAGTTGTATCCCACCGTTCTGGTGAAACTGAAGATACTACAATCTCTGATATTGCAGTGGCTACAAATGCTGGTCAAATCAAAACTGGTTCATTATCAAGAACAGATCGTATTGCTAAATACAATCAATTATTACGTATTGAAGATGAATTATTCGAAACAGGCAAATTTGACGGTATCAAATCATTTTACAACTTAGATAAATAATATTTATCTTAAATAAAGAGTTCACGCGCTAACACGCAAGTCATTTGACTTGCGTGTTTTTTAAAGCCCCACTTCTCAAATTATTGAGTTAGTGGGGCTTATGCAATGGCAAAGCTATTGTAAACAGCGAAAGAACTTGCTCAATTGAAAATTGAGCTTAGTAGGACTTATGCAATAGCAAGGCTATTGTAACCAATGAAAGAACTTGCTCAATTGAAAATTGAGCTTAGTAGGACTTATGCAATAGCAAGGCT
>NZ_BMCF01000009.1 GCF_014635045.1 Staphylococcus nepalensis
ATCAACTTGTCTGGTGACTATAGCAAGGAGGTCACACCTGTTCCCATGCCGAACACAGAAGTTAAGCTCCTTAGCGCCGATGGTAGTCGGACTTACGTTCCGCAAGAGTAGGACGTTGCCAGGCAAGCATATAGGATGCGATGAGCCGAGACCGAAAGGTCTCTTTTTTTGTCCAAAAGGAGCTTAACTTCCAGTGTGAAGCACTGAAAAACGATTGCCATGAGAAAGCGTTTGAAGCTGACGAACTAAGCGAAAGACGAAACGAGCTTACAAGTGGTAAGTGAGTAAGGAAAGCGTGCAAGTGAGGAAAGATGCGAGCGCTTGCCTCATGGCAAGAAAGCTTCTTAGCGCTGATGGTAGCCGACTTACGTTCCGCAAGAGTAGGACGTTGCCAGGCAAGCATATAGGATGCGATGAGCCGAGACCGAAAGGTCTCTTTTTTTTGCCAAAAGGACTTAACTACCAGTGTGAAGCACTGAAAAACAATTGTCATGAGAAAGCGTTTGAAGCTGACGAACTAAAGGAATACATGAGCCCTCAGCTCATGTATAAGTCCCACTAACTCCGTAAACGGAGAAGAGGGACGTTGTCGAATATTAAATAAGTAGTGAATAAAGCATTTTATTTTCATTGATATAGATATTTGAAGGATCAAATTGATCTACATTTGATTTGAGGTTATCTAAATCTTGATGATTATTTAATTGGATACCGATGATAACTGTTCCTGTATTTTGTGAGCTCTTTTTAAGGTATTCAAATTTGGTAATATCATCTTTCGGTCCAAGGACTTCATTGACAAATTCTCTTAAAGCGCCAGGGCGTTGTGGAAAGTTAAGAATGAAATAGTGTTTCATTTCTTCAAATAACAACGAGCGTTCTTCAATTTCTTTCATACGATTAATATCATTATTGCCACCGCTCACAACGCAAACAACTGTCTTACCTTTAATTTCTGAACGGTATTGTTCTAGTGCTGTCACACTCAATGCGCCTGCAGGTTCAGCAATAATCGCTTGTTTAGAATACATGTCCAATATAGTTGAACATACAGCACCTTCATGCACTTGAACGTAATCATCTACTACATTTTTAGCGATATCATAAGTGATTTCGCCTACTTTTGCTACTGACGCACCGTCTACAAATTTATCAATATCAGGTAAAGTTACAATTTGATTTTGTAGTACTACTGAAGCATACATACTGCTAGCCCCAGCAGGCTCTACACCGATGATAGAAGTTTGTGGTGAATGTGCTTTAAAATAAGTACCTACACCTGAAATTAAACCACCACCGCCAATTGCTGAGAATAAATAATCAAATTGTATATCATCTTCAGCAGATTGTTCAATGATTTCTTTTGCTAATGTGCCTTGCCCAGCAATTGTATAAATGTTGTTAAAGGGGTCAATGAAATTCATTTTATGGTTCTCAGTATACGTAAGTGCTTCTTTCAAGCAATCATCAAAAGTATCTCCTGTTAGGACAACTTCTGCATTACGGCCTCCAAAAAATTTCACTTGGTTAATTTTTTGAAGTGGGGTCGTTACAGGCATAAAAATAACTGCTTTTAAATTTAATTTGTTAGCTGTATATGCAACACCTTGTGCGTGATTACCTGCACTGGCACATGTAATACCATTTTGTCTATCATTTTCATTTAACGCTATAATTGCGTTATAAGCACCTCTCAGTTTAAAGGACCTAACCCATTGTAAGTCTTCTCTTTTTAAATAGACGTTACAATCATATTTAAGTGATAAGTAATGATCCTTTTGTAAGGGTGTTTCTTTAACAACATCTTTTAATTGTAAGAAAGCTTCATCGATATCTTTGGAAGAAACAGTTGTTTTTACAGTCATAAATTTCACACCTTTATTTAAATTTCGTTAAAATGTTTTTGCTGTTTCGTATGCTTGAATTTGATCTTCATATTGAAGTGTTACTGCAATATCATCAAGTCCGTTAATAAGCTTGTTTTTCCAGGTTTCATCAATGTCAAAATGAAATTGTTTGTTTCCTGCAGTCACTGTTTGATTAGGCAAATCAACAGTGACTTCTCCTGTTTCTACTATATATTCTCTTTCGTTTTCATCTAAAACGATAGGCAGCATAGCGTTTTTAGTACAGTTCATATAAAAAATATCGCTATAACTACCGGCAATAATAATATCAAAACCGTAATCTTTAATGGCCCAAGCTGCATGTTCACGACTTGATCCACATCCAAAATTATCACCTGTCACCAAAATAGAAGCGTCTTTGTATTCAGGTTTATTTGGGTTGAACTCTGGATTGTCTGATCCGTCTGCTAAATAACGCCATTCATCAAAAGCAAAGGGCCCAAATCCTGATTTTGAAATACGTTTCAAGTGTACTTTGGGGATAATTTGGTCAGTGTCAATATTATCGTGAAATAATGGCACAACTTTTCCTGTATAAGTTGTAATAGGTTGGATATCCATATTATACAACCACCTTTCTAACGTCTACAAATCTACCGTTAATTGCTGCCGCAGCAGCCATGGCAGGGGAGACTAAGTGTGTTCGTGCACCTTTACCTTGGCGTCCCTCAAAATTACGGTTACTTGTTGAAGCGCAGTGAACCCCATCTGGTACTTGGTCTGGATTCATTCCTAGGCACATGGAGCAACCTGGTTCTCTCCATTCAAAACCAGCATTTTTAAATACTTTATCAAGACCTAATTTTTCAGCTTCTATTTTTACGGTTCTAGATCCTGGCACAACAATTGCAGTGATATTAGGATGCACTTGATTTCCTTCTACAATGTGGCTTGCTTCAATAAGGTCAGATAGTCGAGCATTCGTACATGAACCTAAGAATACATAACCTAATTCAATATCTTCTGCTTTTTGGCCTGGTTCTAATCCCATATAGTTATAAGCACGTTCATCATTCACATCTTCAATTTCTGGGAAGGGTGTATTAAAACTCACACCCATTTCAGGGCTTGTCCCCCAAGTTACTTGCGGCTCTAAATCTGACACATCAAGTTGAATAACTTTATCAAATTCTGCGTCTTTATCTGTATACAGCTCACGCCATTCATCAACTGCGTATTTATAATTTGTTGCGTAAGGGCGCCCTTGAACATATTCAAATGTTGTTTCATCAGGGGCCATCATGCCGTATTTGGCTCCAGCTTCAATTGCCATATTACAAATGGTCATTCTAGCTTCCATTGACAAACTACTGATTGTTTCGCCAGAGAATTCAAGGGCATACCCCGTACCGAAATCTACACCATATTGATTAATCAGATATAAGATAATGTCTTTAGCATATACACCTGTAGGTAATTGACCTGTAACATCGATTTTAAGATTTTTTGGTTTGGTTTGCCATAACGTTTGTGTGGCAAAGACGTGTTCAACTTCACTTGTACCAATACCAAAAGCGATTGCACCGAAAGCACCGTGTGTAGCTGTATGAGAATCACCACATACAATCGTTTTGCCAGGTTGTGTAAGTCCAGTTTCAGGACCAACCATATGCACGATGCCTTGTTCGTCAGATCCCATATCAAATATATGAACGTCAAATTCTGTAGCGTTTTTTTGAAGTGTTGTGATTTGTTTATTCGCTATTTCATCTTTAATGTTAAAAATATCTACTGTCGGTACGTTATGATCTAATGTCGCATATGTTAAATCTGGTCTACGAAGTTTTCTATTTTGTAGTCTTAGTCCTTCAAATGCTTGAGGAGATGTGACTTCATGTATAAGATGCAAATCTATATATAATAATTGTGGGTCACCTTCTTTACCAGTTAAGACATGCTTGTTCCAAACTTTATCAAATAGTGTTTTACCCATATGACATCTCCTCCTTTTTAAAGATTTTGTTTAACGAATTTAAAAATATCTGATGTATTATAATTACCATTGAGGTCGCGCGTTGTTTTTTCTTCTTCAATAAGTTGGTAAACGACCGATTCTAATTTATTAGCGGCTTCTGTTTCTTTAAGACTTTCTCTTAGACACATGACGAGTGATAAAAGCATGCCGAATGGATTGGCTTTATCTTGGTTAGCGATATCAGGCGCAGAACCGTGAATAGGTTCATATAGCCTTGGCCCATTTTCACTAAAACTGGCTGACGGAGAAAGACCTAAAGAACCTGGGATAACCGATGCTTCATCACTTAAAATATCTCCGAATAAATTTTCAGTGACGATGACGTCAAATTGAGACGGGTTAGTAATTAAATGCATTGCACAAGCATCGACAAGTAAATGATTTACTTCTACATCTGGGTATTCATTAGCAACGTCATTGATAACCTTACGCCATAATTTACTAGATGAAAGCACATTTTCTTTATCCACAGAAGTCAATTTCTTGTGACGTTTTTGAGCTAAATCAAAGGCAACTCTTGCGATTCGTTCAATTTCTTCACGTGTATAAGTTAAAGAATCTAAAGCTTGTTTTTCATTCCAATGTTTTGGTTCACCGAAGTATATACCGCCCGTTAATTCTCTGACTAAGATAAAATCGGTACCTGCAACGCGTTCTTTTTTAATAGGTGACAAGTGACTTGTACCACTAGTGACTGTAGTAGGGCGGATGTTAGCAAATAAACCTAATGATTTACGAATACCTAATAGGCCTTGTTCGGGTCTATTATTAGGATCTGTCCATTTAGGTCCTCCTACAGCACCTAGCAGAATGGCATCTGCTTGCTTACAAGCATTTAGTGTCGTATCGGGTAGCGGCGTACCGTGATTGTCTATTGCGATGCCGCCAAAATCATGGGTTTCTATTTCATAATTAAAATTAAAGTCAGAACTTAATTGAGAAAGAATTTCTAATGAACCATTTAAAATTTCAGGTCCAATACCATCGCCGGGTAGAGCAACAATTTTATAACTCATGAGTGAATACCTTCTTCCACTTTCGAATTTGAGACATATTTAGCATGAGCTTCTACATATGATTTGCATGAAGCTAATAAAATGTCATGATCGATACCTACGCCAGTAACTTCTTGATCTCCAATTTTAATTTGTACGTGTACTTCTGCTTGTGCATCCGTTCCTTCAGTTACAGACTCTATGCGATAATCAATAAGTTCCGTTTCGCGATTGAAAATACGATCTACTGCATTATATACAGAAACAATAGAGCCGGTACCGATACTTGAATCTTGATACGTATGACCATCTTTATCTTTAATGACGACCACAGCACTTTGTAATCCATTTGAAACGAATTGTAGTTGCAATGTTTCAACTTTGTAAATCGCATTTTGTTCATGCTCAGTACCTTGAATTAATGCGTGAATATCTCTATCAGTAACTGCTTTTTTCTTATCGGCAATTGTTTTAAATTGCTTAAATAGTGCTTTTTGTTCTTCTGGTTCAACTTCATAGCCTAATGCAATTAGTTTTTCTGAAAATGCGTGTTTACCCGATAGTTTTCCTAATGGTAATTCAGTTGTTTTAACGCCTACGAGTTGAGGTGTCATAATTTCATATGTTTCAGGGTTCTTAAGGACGCCATCTTGATGAATTCCTGATTCATGGCTGAATGCATTTTGACCAACAATTGCTTTGTTTCTAGGGACTCGAATACCTGCGTATCGAGCAATCAAATCAGAAGTGTCTTTCGTTTCTTCAAGATTTATTCTAGTTTGGTTACCGTAATGATCTTGTCGAACGTAAAGGCCAAGTGCTACTTCCTCAAGGGCCGTATTACCTGCACGTTCCCCAATACCATTTAAAGTTCCCTCAATACGTTTTGCGCCGTTCTCTATTGCAGCCATACTATTTGCAACTGCTAAACCTAAATCGTCATGACAGTGTGCACTGTAGATGACTTCATGATCAGTTTTAATTTTTTCTTGGAGTGTTTTAAAAATTTTGCCATATTCTGAAGGGTAACTAAAGCCAACAGTATCAGGTATATTGATTACACTTGCTCCAGCATCAACAGCAGTTTGGACACATTCGATTAAGAAAGGTAATTCAGTTCTTGTAGCATCTTCTGGTGAAAATTGAACGAGCTCAAAGTAATTTGTAGCATAGGCTACATGCTCTTTGATTGATGCTAAAACGTCTTCTTTAGACATCATTAGTTTTGAATCACGGTGGATAGGGCTAGTTGCTAAGAATACGTGTATTCTAGGCTTTACAGCTTCCTTAGTTGATTCATAAACGGCGTCAATATCTTTCTTCACACAACGTGCTAATCCACAAACAGCAGTTGTTGTTAAGGTTTTAGAAATCTCTTCCACAGATTTAAAACTACCTGTACTTGAAGCGGGGAAACCAGCTTCTATAATATCTACACCCCATTTTTCAAGTTGCTTAGCGATTTTTAGACGCTCATCGAATGAAAAATTGACGCCCGGTGTTTGTTCGCCGTCTCTTAGTGTGGTATCAAATATTTGAATATGGCTATTCATTTTAAACATCTCCTAATAAATAAATTTTAGCAACATATGATGTAATGGCTGAAGAATCGCACATTACAGTAAATATCAAAGATATTTTACACAGTTTGATTCTCCAGATATCATCATATAACTAATTATTTTTCAATACTTTTTGATTTAATAAACGGCATCATTTCACGTAGATCTTTGCCTACTGCTTCAATTTGATGTCCGTGTTGTTCGTCACGCAATTTATGGAATTCTTCAAAGTTATTTTCATTATCTTTGATGAAACGATCACTGAAGTTTCCTTGTTGAATGTCGTTAAGCACTGCTTTCATATTATCTTTAACATCTGGAGTAATTACGCGTGGACCTGATACATAATCACCAAATTCAGCTGTATTTGAAATTGAATAACGCATATTTTCCATACCGCCCTCGTACATTAAGTCAACAATAAGTTTCATTTCATGTAACACTTCAAAATAAGCGATTTCTGGTTGATAACCAGCTTCGACAAGTGTTTCGAAACCAGATTGAATTAATTTTGTTGTACCACCACAGAGCACTGCTTGTTCACCAAATAAATCTGTTTCAGTTTCTTCTTTAAATGATGTTTCTAAAACGCCTGCACGTGTTGCACCAATTCCTTTAGCATAACTTAACGCTAAATCAGTAGCTTCACCACTTGCATCTTGTTCGACTGCAAATAGGGCAGGTACTGCGCTTCCTTCAGTAAATGTACGTCTAACTAAATGTCCGGGACCTTTTGGTGCTACTAAAAATACATCTACTGTTTCTGGTGGTTGGATCACATTAAAGTGAATATTAAAGCCGTGTGCAAAAACAAGTGCGTTATTTGGTTCTAAATTAGGTTCAATTTCTTCTTTATATACTTGTCCTTGAATTTCATCGGGTAAAAGCACCATGATGACATCAGCTTGTTTTGCTGCTTCATTTACAGGGTAAACTTCGAAGCCGTCATCTTTTGCTTTATCAAAAGAGCGTCCAGGTCTAATACCGATGATGACATCGTAGCCGTTGTCTTTTAAATTTTGAGCATGGGCATGGCCTTGTGAACCATATCCAATGATTGCAATTTTTTTACCTTGTAATGCATCTTTCGTAACTGATTGGTCATAATAAACTGTTGTCATAATAAAATCCTCCATGTTTTAAAATATCGTTTTAGTACTTAGCTTTAAACTAAACTTGCTGAACCAGTTCTAGAAACTTGTTCAATGTTATATGATGATAGATCGTCTAATAAGTTGTCCATTGTATACTGTGGGCCAGAAGCTTGAAGATACGTATAAGGCGCCTCACTTTTTAGAACTGAAACTAGCGCATCATATGGTTTAATAATATTTTGTAAATCTTGATGATTACTTGGTGTTTCTAATTTCACAAGTACTAATTCTCTGTTGTATGTGTTTGTATCCGTGATGTCTTCTACTTCTATGATGTTTATTTGTTTTTCGAGTTGTCTTAATAGATTTCGTAACACATCTGAATCTGGGATTTCTGCTACAAAAGTAATATTAGAAATTCCTTCTTCTCGAGTGGGTGTTACTGATAGTGTGACAATATTAAATTGCCTACGTACAAAAATACCTGTTAATCTGTTTAAAGTACCAGCCTTGTCCATAACTTTGGTTCTAAATGTGCGTCTCATAATAATCCCTCCATCTCGTAGTTAGCTTTACCACTAGGAACCATTGGATTAACGGGTTCAATTGGTGAAATACGAACGTCAATTAACGCGGGACCATCATGTTGGAAAGCTTCATCTAGTTTTTGTTCTAAATGCGCCGGATCATCTATAAGAAATCCTTTAACGTTATAAGCTTCTCCTAATTTTAAGAAATCAGGTTGTCCGTTAAATACAGAATGAGAGAAACGTTTATTAAAGAATTTATCTTGCCATTGCTTAACCATCCCTAAAGTACCATTGTTTATGATTACTATTTTAATATCCAAGTTGTATTCTTCTAAGATTGCCATTTCTTGGTTTGTCATTTGGAAACCGCCATCACCTACAAAAGCTACGACCGTTTTATCAGGTTCTGCTAACTTTGCACCGATTGCAGCGGGGATACCAAAGCCCATTGTTCCTAAGCCACCGCTTGTTACTAATTGACCATGGTTTTTAAATGGGTAGTATTGTGCAACCCACATTTGATGTTGGCCTACGTCAGTAGTAACCACGGCGTCACCTTGAGTAATTTCTCCTATATATTCAATTGTGCGTTGTGGTTTTGAGAAAGTACCATCAGCGTCTTCTTTAAAAGCGAAAGGCTGTGCTGATTTATTGTTAAAACATGTTTCTAGCCATTCTTCGTGTCTGATTGAATAGCTTTCAAAATCTAATAAAGCTTCTAAAGTTGCTTTACAGTCCGCTACAATACCTAAATCCACTTTGATAATTTTATTTATTTCTGAAGGGTCGATATCTATATGAACAATTTTGGCATTAGGAGCAAATTCATCTGGTTTACTAGCAAGCCTATCATCGAAGCGGCTTCCAAAATTAATGAGTAAATCACACTCTGTTAATGCCATGTTACTTGCATAGGAACCATGCATGCCTCCCATTCCTAAAAACAGGGGATTGTCATATGGAATTGCTCCTAGTCCTAATAAAGTGCTTACTACAGGTAATTGATGTCGTGTAACAAACTCGGTCAATACTTCATTTGCTTTAGCATGGTTAATACCAGCTCCTGAAAGTACAATAGGCTTTTTAGAAGTTTTCAAATAATCACGTAATTTTTGAATTTCAGTTTTATCCGGTTTGTTAGGTACCGAGTAACCAGGTAAATCTAGTTCATTTGAAACATCTACATTAGTTGATAAAATACCCATGTCTTTAGGGAAGTCAATGACAACTGGTCCTTTTCTTCCAGAATTAGCAATGTGAAATGCTTCATGAAGTACTTTTGGTATTTCATTTACATTTTTGATTTGATAGTTATGCTTAGTAATTGGCGTCGTCATTGAAAGTAAATCCGCTTCTTGAAAGGCGTCTTTGCCAATACCTGCTGTCGCTACTTGGCCAGTAATAACTACCAATGGTAAAGAGTCACTATATGCATCTGCAATACCAGTGATCGCATTTGTGGCTCCTGGTCCGCTTGTCACTACAACAACACCTGTTTTACCAGAAACACGGGCATACCCTTCAGCAGCGTGAGTTGCGCCTTGTTCATGTCTAGCTAAAATGTGCTCGATTTTCCCTTCATAAAATGTGTCATATAATGGGAGTACTGCACCGCCAGGGTAACCAAATATGAAATCTACACCTTCATTTGCGAGCGAATCTACTAATAATTCTGAACCAGATTTCATTTCATCAATTGTTTCTTTTTCTAATTCCATTTCAGGTTCAATTGTTTCTGTTGTTTCTAAATAATCTAAATTTTCTGACTTTTCGTATTCAAGTATTTCAGTTTGTTTAGACATAATGCTCACTCCTTAAATGAGATCTTCAGGTACTTGCATAATACCACCTGTGTTAGCGCTTGTTACTAATGCAGTATAACGTGCAAGATAACCAGTTTTTACTTTTGCTTTAAATTGTTTTAAGTTTTGTTTTCTGGATTCCAATACTTCATCTAAAACTTCTACGTTTAATGTCCTGTTCGTTAAATCAATCGTAATTTCGTCGTTATTTTCAATTAAAGCGATAGGGCCACCTGATGCAGCTTCTGGTGAAATATGTCCGACTGCTATGCCTCTCGTCGCTCCTGAAAATCTACCATCTGTAATTAATGCAACATCTTTACCTAAACCTCTACCTACAATAGAAGATGTAGGAGCTAACATCTCTGGCATACCAGGGCCACCTTTAGGTCCTTCATATCTGATAACAACTACGTGTCCTTCACGCACAACGTGATTATCAATCGCTTCCACAGCTTCATCATGTGAATCGAAACAGATTGCTTTTCCTTTAAATACTTTAATTGAAGGGTCGACTCCACCAACCTTAATAACTGCACCATTTGGAGCTAAGTTACCGTATAAGATGGAAAGGCCACCTTGTTTGTCATATGGATTATCGAGATGTCTAATAACGTCACTATTTAGTATTGCTTTGTTCTCATTGTTCTCACGAAGCGTTTTTCCTGTAGCTGTAATTCTATCTGGATGCAATGTACCTTCTTTCTTAAATAATTCATTGATAATAGCTGGAACGCCACCTGCCTCGTGTACATCATGCATTGAATATGAAGAACTTGGTGCGATTTTTGAGAGGTAAGGTGTTTTCTTTGCAATCTCGTTAATTCTTGAGAGGTCGTAGTCGATACCAGCTTCATTTGCAATAGCTAAAGTGTGTAAAACAGTGTTTGTTGAACCACCCATTGCCATGTCTAAAGCGAATGCATCATCAATTGCTTCTTTTGTTACAATGTCTCTTGGTTTAATATCATTTTTGATATTATCAACAAGTTTAAACGCTGCTTCACGAATCATTTCTCTACGTTGTTCGCTTACTGCTAATGCTGTGCCATTATATGGGAGAGCCAATCCTAAAACTTCCATTAAGCAATTCATTGAATTCGCTGTAAACATACCAGAACATGAACCACAAGTAGGGCAAGCATTTTGTTCCATATCTAGAAATTCGTCTTTTGAAATTGAACCATCTTTAAATGCACCAACGGCCTCAAACATGGAAGACAAAGTTAATGCTTTACCTTGTGATGATAAGCCTGCTTTCATAGGCCCACCTGAGCAGAAAATAGCTGGAACGTTAGTTCTTACAGATGCTAATAACATGCCAGGTGTAATCTTGTCACAGTTCGGTATGTAAAAAACACCATCAAACCAATGTGCATTGATAACAGTTTCTGCAGCGTCTGCAATGATTTCTCTGGACGGAAGTGAATATCTCATTCCAATATGTCCCATTGCAATACCGTCATCAACACCGATAGTGTCAAATTCAAAGGGAATAGCGCCTGCTTCACGAATTGCTTCTTTAGCAATATCCGCAAGTTCTCTTAAATGAACATGTCCTGGGACAATGTCAATGTATGAATTACAAATAGCTACGAAAGGCTTGTTCATATCTGTTGGTTTTTCTAAAGCGCCTGTTGCGTGCAAAAGGCTTCTTGCTGGAGCTTGATGATCTCCTTTTTTGATCATATCGCTTCTCATATTAATTCCCCCATAAATTTGAAAATAAAAAAGCGTCCCAATAAATAATTGGGACGCTTTTGAGTCCCATTCAACTAGAAATAGGACTTAAACATTTAGTAGATTCTTTACTAAAGTTCCAGTCCTAATAGCATAATAAAATGACTAAAATATTTGAAGTTGTTGGTTGGTATTGCGTTGTATGTTTGGTCATTTTATTATGCTCCTTTCCGATAGAATGGTTTGTTTTTATTTGTTAAATTGAATTGTCTAAAAATTCGATAAATTAAATTTACTATACTGAAGCCATACTGTCAATGATTTTTTAAATTTTCTCTCAATTCACACAATTTTAAATACTTAGAACTTATTTTAGTTTGAAGTAAAATACTAAAAAATTTGTTAAACTGTAATAGTTAATTTAATAAAATCAAATGTTTGAGCGTACCATCATTTTTATAGAATATATTCATTTATATAAAGTATAAGTCGATTTAAACTTAAATAATATTTAAATGGAGCGGGTTGGACAACAAACATATTTAAAAAAATAAATTTGTCGTTCCATTGTAGTAAGTATGACTAAAAAATTGCTTAGTTAAGCAGGTTACATGAAGCAAGCTCGATACGAATCCAAATTAATTTGGAAGTGTCGCTAAAAAAAAGGAGAGGAATATGATTAAAATTAAAGGATTGGAAAATATGGAGCAATTTGGTGAAATATTAACGAAACATCTATCTGCCGGAGATATCATATTATTGAACGGTGATCTAGGTGCGGGAAAAACAACATTAAGTCAATTTATTGGTAAAGCACTGGGGGTCAAACGTAATATTAATTCTCCAACTTTTAATATCATTAAATCTTATCAAGGTGAAACTTTAAAATTACATCATATGGATTGTTATAGATTAGAAGATAGCGAAGAAGATTTAGGTTTCGATGAATATTTTGAAGATAAAGCAATCACATTGATAGAGTGGAGTCAATTTATAACAGAATTTTTACCACCTGAGCATCTTATTATTAATATTAAAACAGTAAGCCCAACTGAAAGAGACATAGAAATAAAAGCCGTTGGTCAACATTATCTAAAAATAAAGGAGGCTGTTGAACATGAAATGCTTGTTGATTGATACATCGAATCAACCTTTATCTGTTGCAGTGATGCAAGATGATAACGTACTTAGCGAAATAAATTCAAATATAAAGCAGAATCATTCTACTCAATTGATGCCAGCTATCCAACAGGCGATTGGTGAAAGCCAAATAGCGAAAGAAGATATTGACGCGATTATTGTAGCTCAAGGACCAGGTTCTTACACAGGATTAAGAATTGGTGTAACAGTTGCTAAAACTTTAGCATACGCATTGAATGCTGAATTATACGGTGTTTCATCGCTCAAAGCGTTAGCTGCCACTGTGCAAGATGATAAACGTTTAATTGTACCTATTTTTGATGCCCGGAGAGAAGCAGTATATACAGGTATTTATGAATATAAAGCAAATAATTTAGTGAAAGTTAAAGAAGACCAATATTTACCAATACAAACGCTCCTTGATTTATTACATCGTATGGGCAAACCATATGTATTTGTGGGTATAGACACTGAAAAATTAAAAGACTTATTAGATAGTGAGGGTATACCTAACTTACCTAAAGCAAAATATATGAAAAAACTTATTGAAACTACTGCCGATATTCATCAATTTAAACCCAATTATATTAAATTATCTGAGGCCGAGAGAAATTGGTTAAACCAACAGAACAAGAATTAAATATACGTTTGATGACTATAAAAGATGTACCACAAGTATTTGATATAGAAAGAAATAGCTTTAATGACAGTAGTTGGACAATAGACGCTTTTTATCATGAGATAGAAAAAAATGAATTTGCGCACTATTTTATAATAGAATTTAATGAGGAAATTGTTGGTTATATTGGTATATGGATTGTGATTGATCAAGCTCAGATTACAACTGTAGCAATAGATGAGGCTTATAGAGGTTACGGGTTAGGACAATTATTATTAAAATATGCAATGAACTACGTACAAACGAAATGTGAAATTATGAGTTTAGAAGTACGTGTAGATAACGAAGTAGCACAACATGTTTATACTAATTTAGGTTTTCAATATGGCGGTAAGCGAAAAAATTATTACGGTGAAGGTGAGGATGCGATAGTGATGTGGGTGAATTTAAATGAATAATCAAACGTTAATTTTAGCAGTTGAATCTAGTTGTGATGAAACTAGTGTAAGTATTATAAAAAACGGAACGCAAATTTTAAGCAATATTGTGTTAAGTCAAATTGAAAGTCATAAACGTTTTGGTGGCGTCGTACCAGAAGTTGCGAGTAGGCATCATGTTGAAGGTATCACTACAACAATTGATCAAGCTTTAAGAGAAGCAAAATTACAAATGAAGGATATCAATGCAATTGCAGTAACGCAAGGACCTGGACTAATAGGTGCTTTATTAGTAGGTATCAATGCTGCAAAGGCGCTTGCTTTTGCTTACGACAAACCTTTGATACCCGTGCATCATATTGCAGGTCATATTTATGCTAATCATTTAGAGCACCCTTTACAATTTCCATTAATGGCTTTAATTGTTTCGGGAGGTCACACAGAACTTGTATATATGAAAGACCATTTAAATTTTGAAGTCATAGGAGAAACACGAGATGACGCAGTTGGAGAGGCTTATGATAAAGTTGCGAGAACGATTGGATTAGGTTATCCAGGTGGGCCACAAATTGATCAGTTAGCAGCAAAAGGTCAAGATAGTTATGGCTTTCCGCGCGTATGGTTAGACGCTAATAGTTATGATTTTAGTTTTAGTGGGTTAAAAAGTGCAGTGATTAACAAATTGCATAATTTACGTCAAAAAAATTGTGAAATCAAACCTGAAGATGTAGCAACTAGTTTTCAAAATAGTGTTGTAGAAGTATTGGTTGGAAAATCAATATCAGCTTGTGAAGCTTATGATGTGAAACAGTTAATTGTAGCAGGAGGCGTTGCAAGTAACAAAGGTTTAAGGGCGAAATTAACTGAAGTATGTGACACGCATGGTATTAACTTGCGTATTCCAAGCCCAAGCCTGTGTACAGATAATGCAGCAATGATTGGCGCAGCAGCGCATTATTTATATCAAGCAGGTTATACAGGAGATATGTCATTAAATGGTTTTAATAATATGGATATAGAACAATTTTCAATAGTTAAATAATTATTTAAAAATATAATAGCTCATGTATTTCTACGTTTGTTTCGGTCAAATAAGAGAAAAGTAACTAGATAAGCAGAAATATGACATCAACTTGATGGTTGGTTTCATTTTCTGCTTTTTTAATATTTAAATTTGATATAAAAATTTGTATTGAAGTAAATTAGATCTTGTTTTTAAGTAAAAAGTAATTTTGTATAGCATACTAAGTTAAAATGTTTAAGTGTGAGAAATGGGGTATAAGTATTTTAGTGTTTTTTTATGGATTCACGCATTAAAAAAAGGGGGTTTTGAAATGAAATCAGTTCAGTATTTTAACTTTCAAAATAGTTTAGCTGCATTAGATTTTTACGAAAAAAATTTAGGTGCAACAGATATTCAGCGTGTAGGCGGAGATCATGAAATGTTTGCGGATATGCCTGAAGAATATCAAGTCGATAAAAACTTTACAATGAATGCGTCCTTCAAAATTTTAGGAGAAACATTCTATTGTAGTGATACATGGAAAAATAAAAAAATTGATAATAGTGGTGCGATTGTAACATTTACGTTTGACTATCATAATGAAGCGGAGAAACAACTTGCGATTGACTTTTTTAATAAAGCGATTATAGCAGGATGTGAAGAAACAATGCCTTTAGGTAAGACAGAATGGTCTAATCTTTATGGTATGTTCAATGATCCATTTGGCGTAACTTGGATAATTAATGCAGAATAATAAATTTAAATACGTCAAATGGTTATGAAGACGTGCAGTGCTTAGTAAAGAGGTTTCGCTTATTTACTACACTTTACTAAGCTTCTTTTACATAAAAAAGAGACCACATCGGTCTCTCATTATTTATAAAAAATTCAATAATTGTATGGTTTTCAGTTAGGTTTGCTAGGATAAGATACATTGGTTTAGAAGGATATGATTTCTGCATCTCGCCTTTGGTTTTAAGATTAAACAATATTGCGTAAAAACTTAATTTACACCATGAAATCATTTTAAGAGGATGACGCCTGAGCACGTGAATAAACTTGTTCAGGAAAATCCATAATTCTTAATAGTTCAATAGCATTCCTCGTATCTGCTTTGCCAGATTTCACTTTGTAATCGAAAGTAATTCCATTGTCAGAAATGATTTCATTAAAATGATAATTTATATAATTGTGTTTTAATAATGAAGTTAATTCAATATCATGAGTTGCAGCAATCACTCTGTAATGTTTACAGTGGCCTAAGTAATTTAAAACAGATTCAGAAGCTGCAATTCTTTCTGTAGTATTTGTTCCCTTGAAAATTTCATCTATGAAACAATAAACCGAGTTATTTGTTTGTATATCAAATAAACGCTTTATTGATTTAATCTCGGTCATAAAATAACTATCGCCAGATAATATATCGTCTTGATTAACCATAGAAGTATAAACTAAACCTGGTTTAAATTTGAAATGCTTTGCGGTCACGGTATATACTGTTTGAGCTAATATAAGATTTAACGCGATAGATTTCATAAAAGTAGACTTACCGGAAGCGTTTGAACCAGTTAGTAAAATATGACTATTGATCTCTAAATCATTAGGCACTGCGTAATCAAGTAGGGGATGTGTAATTTCCTCAAATTCCAGTGTGCTTGCTTCGTTTTCTTCTGGAAATGTATATTGTGTTAATGTTTCCCTCCATAATGCCACAGCATAATGATTATCAATATTTGCTATATAGTCGTAACATGACATCACTTCGGACTCGTATTTTTTAAAACTATTTTGTATTAAGTGAAAAATGTGGTAATCCAGCATAAACATAGTTTTAAATAAAAAAGCAAATACCATAGCATCTTCAGACGTATTAACTTTTCCTAACAATCCACTCAGTTTACGAGCAGTTTTAAAATGACTGAAATCAACATCTATCGTAGGGACGCCATCAATTTTTTGTAGCGCATACGCTTTTTTAATAACCATTGATGTATAAAATATTGAATTTAAATCTTGATTGAATGTCTTTTTTAGCACCCCGCTTAAAACCATATTAAAAATGGCACTAAGTATCGTTAGTAATATGCCTAAACCAGGATTGAAAAAAGAAAAAATAATAAAAATCAAAGGGAAATACGTGCATAACATAAAACAATTATTTCGTTTAACCGTATATAGTTGGTCCGGGAATGTTGGATAAATTGCTTTACCGATTTCTGCTAAATGTATAGAAAGTTGTATCCGAAATGATTCATCATGTTTAAATTTATGTATTAAGCTTTGGTTACTGATTGTAAACATTTTTCTTAAGGTTGCATATAATCTCATTTCCCCTATAGCAGTAAAATTAAAGTTCATTTTCTCAAACATAGCGTTAATGTTTAAATCTGAATAAGTTTTATCATCTACTAATGCGTTTTTATCATATTGAAATTGATATGTATCAAACTGATAACTATATATATGGTTCGGCCGAACAAAATTCTCTAGAGGCTTTTGCTTTGACCATAAGAGCTGGATATCATGCTTTAATTTTTTATTTGTCACAATATTTGTCATCATAGACACGAGGAAAGCAGCGATGATAAAAGCAATAAAAAACCAAAATAACGGTAACATAGGACCGATCTCTCTTTTTAATGATTACAATAATTATGTCATTAAATGGATTAATAAACAATTAGTTAAATTAAATAAACTTTGCTAGATGTCAATAGGGAACGTGCGTACTTATCAACAGTTAGTGTACAACCTGTGGATAAGTAGTGTGTATGTGTGTGGATATGACTTGTTATCTGAAAATTCAATACAAAATGGTATTGCTTTTTTCTTGTGGATAACTAGGATAACTCTGTGGACAGCTCTCGTTATAAGGTTTATCGCTGTTAATAATTCGAGTGTAAAAAAACATAAAAAATACGGAAAATGATAAAATCATTCCGTATTTTTGAGTAGTTCATAATTATATTAACTTTTCTTGTAATTCTGTCCATTTAGACATCACTTGTTCTAATTTTTGTTCGCTTTCTTCTTTTTCTTTGGCTAAACGACTTGCTTCTTCAGGATTGCTATATATATCTGGTAAGGTTAATTGTTCGTTAATTTCACCAATTTTACTTTCGTAGTTTTCTATATCAGCTTCAACTTGTTCGATTTGCCTTTCGATTTGCCGCTGTTCTCGTTTTTGAAGTTTTTGATCAAAATAATTATTATTTTGCGTGGTGGTTACTTCAGATTGCGTCGGAGTTTCTTGTTCTTTTTTGGCTTGGATAGCTGCATTTTCTTCTTTTTTTTCAATGAAATATTGATAATTACCTAGATACATTGTGCCGCCCTCATGATCTAAATCATAAACTTTATTTGCCAGTTGATTAATAAAATAACGATCATGGGAAACAAATAATATGGTTCCTTCAAAATGATCTAATGCTTGTTCGAGCATTTCTTTCGAATCTATATCAAGGTGGTTAGTTGGCTCATCTAATATAAGGACGTTGTTGCGTTCGAGCATGAGTAACGCTAATTGTAACCGGGCTTTTTCACCACCCGAAAGATCGTTGATAATTTTTTTGACATCTTCTTGGACAAATAAGAAACGACCCAACACTGCCCGAATATCTTTTTCATTCATTGAGGGATATTGATCCCATAGATAATCGAGAATCGTCTTGTTTGATTTGAATTCAGCTTGTTTTTGATCATAATAACCTATTTTTAAATTGGCACCTGTAGTAATTTGCCCAGCTAATTGAGGCTGAATGCCTGCAATTGTCTTGATTAATGTAGATTTACCAATACCATTGGGCCCAATAATGGCTATATGATCTCCTTTAGAAACTTCAATATTAATCCCCTTAGTGATAGCTTGTTCATAGCCAATTTCTAAATTTTTTATATGGAAAACATCGTTACCTGTGTTTCTATCAAAGTTAAATTGGATATTCGCACTTTTGGCATCAATCATTGGTTTATTGATTCTTTCAATTTTTTCGAGCATTTTTCGACGACTTTTTGCCATGCCAGTAGTTGAAGCACGTGCAATATTTTTTTCTACAAAAGTTTCTAAGCGTTTTATTTCAGCTTGTTGACGTTCGTATTCTTGCATGCGTTTTTCATAATATTTATCCCTTTGTTCAATGAATTGTTTGTAATTACCTACATAATGCTGTACATCTCCGAGTGCAACATCATAGATTTGGTTTACAATTTTATCTAAAAAGTATCTGTCATGGCTGATGATTACAATAGCGCCTTTAAAGTAATTCAAATACCCTTCTAACCATTGCGTGGTCTCCATGTCTAAATGGTTCGTAGGCTCGTCTAATAATAATAAATCAGGTTCGCTAAGGAGCATTTGGGCTAGTGAAAGTCTTGTTTTTTGACCTCCGCTAAAATCATTAATAGGGCGGTTGTAATCTGATTCAGTAAAATTCAGACCATGAAGCACTGTTTTGATTTTACTTTCGTATTGATATCCATCTTGTTGTTCAAATTCATTTGATAAATATTCATAGCGGTCAATATGTGTTTTATATTCTTCTGTATCATATTCATTTGCATGTTGCGCTAACCAATCTGTTTCTTTTTTCATTTCATTTTCAAGTTGTTTCATACTCTCAAATGGTTTAGACATTTCTTCAATAACAGTTTGATTTGTATTTAATGTCATTTGCTGTGTTAAATAGCCGAGTTTTAAATTTTTACTCTTTGAAACATGGCCACTATCATAATCTTCGACGCCAGCAATAATTTTCATTAAAGTAGATTTACCAGCACCATTGCGACCGACTATACCAATACGTTCGCCTGTTTTAACTTCAAAATCTACGTCATTAAAAATATCTTCTCCGTCGAATGATTTTGTTATATCATTTAGTTGTAATAATATCATCCGATTTTGCACCTCTCTATCCATTATCATTCTACCGTATTCTAAGCATTGTTAAAACTATCAGTGTTTATTTTTAGCATGTATTAATGTATAATGTTGTAGTAATTATAAGATTAATTAGTAATAGATCATAGTATAGGAGGACAAGATCTTGGCTAACCAAAGCGAAAAGATTCCTCGTGCCACATTGAAGCGTTTACCGTTATATTATAGATTTGTCAATACATTAAAATTTAAAGGTATAGACAGAGTTAATTCTAAAACAATTAGTGAAGGATTAAATATTGATTCTGCAACAATACGTCGTGATTTTTCTTATTTTGGTGAATTAGGCAAAAAAGGATATGGCTATAATATTGACAGTTTATTACATTTTTTCAAAAATGAAATTAGTGAAAATGATGAAATTAAAATCGCCATCGTGGGTGTAGGAAACCTAGGTAAAGCATTATTAACATATAACTTTTCTATTCATGATGAAATGACCATAACGGAAGCTTTTGATATACGAGATGAAGTGATCGGTACTGAAATTGGGCAAGTTACTGTGAGTCCATTTTCGAAGGCTACTGATATATTAAAACAAGAACAAATAGATGTTGTGATTTTAACAACGCCTGAAGATGCTGCACAACAAGTTGTAGATACTTTGGTTGATGCTGGCATTAAAGGCGTGCTCAACTTTACACCAACACGTGTGTATACACCAGTAGATGTTCAAGTCCACCATATTGATTTGGGAATTGAGCTACAATCTTTATTATTCTTTATGAAAAACTACAGTAATAAATAAGATTTTAAAGCACTGAGCTTTTTATAGATGTAAGTCACCAATCATGACGATACATTTATAAAAAGCTTTTTTATTTTCCAAATAGTTTCATATTTAATTAGTGAATTTATACTTTTTTTAAATTATTAATCATTAAAGGTTGAAATTTCCATATAAATCTAATATGATAATTCATATTGATTTTATCGGAAAAGAGGTAATGTTATGACGTGGTTAATAATCAGTGGATTGGTCGTGGGTGCGCTTCTAGGATTTGTCATGCAACGTACACGATTTTGTCTTGCTGGCGGTTTTAGAGATATGTATATTCAAAAAAGTAACAAAATGTTCTACGCATTATTAATAGCGATATCTGTACAAAGTATTGGCTTATTAATATTGACTTCCACTGGATTAGTACAAATTCCAGAATCAACATATCCAATAATTGGAACGGTAATAGGTTCATTTATTTTTGGGATTGGTATCATATTAGCTGGTGGTTGCGCCACTGGGACATGGTATAGAGCTGGAGAAGGATTGATTGGAAGTTGGTTAGCACTTATCGCATATGCATTTACTTCTGCTGCTACTAAATTTGGTTTATTGTTACCTTTAATGGACGGGGTTAATAAACCAACTAATGTAAATACTAGTATGTCACAAACAACTGGTATTCCAACTTGGGTTTGGGTTTTGTTATTAACGATTATAACTATCACATTTGTTGTGAAAACATTGCGTAAACCAAAACCAAAAGTTGCAGTTCCGAAATTAAAGCAAAAATTTACAGGCGTTCGTCATTATTTATTTGAGAAAAAATATCATCCATTTGTAGCAGCTATAGCAGTTGGTCTCATTGCACTTTTAGCATGGCCTGTCAGTGAATCTACAGGAAGAATGTATGGTTTAGGAATCACAACGCCATCTGCAAACTTAGTTCAATTTTTCGTAACTGGAGACCTTAAGCTTTTAGATTGGGGTGTTTTCCTTGTCTTAGGAATTTTTGCTGGTTCTTATATTGCAGCCAAAGGATCCAAAGAATTTAAGTGGAGATTACCAGATAAGAAAACAATTCGTAACAGCATTATTGGCGGTGTTTGCATGGGCTTTGGTGCATCAGTAGCTGGCGGTTGTTCAATAGGAAACGGATTAGTAGAAACAGCTACAATGTCGTGGAAAGGTTGGATAGCACTTGCTTCCATGATATTAGGTGCATGGTTCATGAGCTACTTTATATTTATCAAACCAATGAAAAAAGCACAAAAAGTAGAAAAATCTGCGAAGCATACAGTTTCAACGCAAACTCAAACGACTTAAGATTTTAACTTAAAGGAGGAATTAATTATGGTACATGAATTAGGAACAGTAGGAATGGTATGTCCCTTCCCTTTAATTGAAGCACAAAAGAAAATGAGTACATTGGAAAATGGTGAGGAGTTAAAAATTGACTTTGATTGCACGCAAGCAACAGAAGCGATTCCAAACTGGGCAGCTGAAGAAGGTTATCCAGTGACTAATTACGAACAGCTAGATGATGCTTCATGGACAATTACAGTTCAAAAGGCATAATGCTTTTCAATAAATAGTCGGACTGAAATATAGATGTTCATGATTGAAATAAAAATCTGGGTTTATTCCAAGTGAATAAAGCCAATTTTTAAATAATATATAAACACCTTCGTTGGATTCATAATAAAATGAATTTATACGAAGGTGTTTTTCTACGTTAAGTGTTCAATTTTTGAAGACAATTTATGATAATTAAATATAGATAGCACAATGGTTTATTATATTGGCAGGCGTTTATTGAAACAAATATCTTAAGCACAAGCGTTTCTTAGCCAACATAGTTCATTTTATTTTTAAATAGTATTTAAAGCGGTTGCAATATGATAAAATAGATGATGTTTACAATAGCAAATTAATGAGAGTGAAAATTTATGAAAAACATTGAAGACATTGCAAAAATTGCTGGTGTATCTAAAAGTACAGTTTCTAGGTATCTAAATAATGGTTCAGTCAGTAATAAAACAAAACAAAAATTAGATAAAATTATCAGTGAAAATAACTACCAACCCAATCAATTTGCACAAAGTTTAAGAGCAAGAAGGACGAATATGGTAGGTGCGATTATCCCACGTATGAACTCTTTTGCTGTTGATGAAACTATTCAGGGTGTTAAAACAATTTGTGATAATTTAAATTATAGATTATTACTTAATTACACAAATTTAGATATTGAAAAAGAAATAGACGCGTTAGAAACCTTTAATAGAAGCAAAGTAGATGGCATCATTTTTATGGCTACAGAAATCACTGACCGACATTTAGAAGTGATTAATAAAATAGATGTACCAGTCATCATCGTTGGGCAAGCACATACTGATTTGAATTGTGTTATTCATGACGATTATCGAGCTGGTTATTTAGTAGGAAAATATATTGGAGAAAAGGGTTTTACGTGTGTTCAGTTTTTTGGCGTTACAGAAAGCGATGAGGCAGTTGGCATACAGAGGAAAGAAGGGCTTATAGATGGTTTGAAAGTAAATGGTGTAATGCCTCAAATGACATTAACCTCATTCAATTTTAAAGAAGCAATGCCAGATGTAAAGAAAACACTTAATGCATCGCCAGACTTAGAAGTAGTTATAGGCGCGACAGATTCTATTGCATTAGCAGTGCATAAAGTGATTTCAGAACAATCAAATCAAATGTTTAATCCAATGGTTGTTGGATTTGGTGGCGATCCAGTTACTGAAATTGTCTCCCCATCAATCCAAACTGTGCTATATCACTTTGAAGAAGCTGGTGAAGTAGCTATGAACCAGTTAGAGAAACTGATTCAACACGTTCCAGCAGAGTCTAAAATATTAATTGATGTCAGTCTGTCATTTAAAATATAAACAATCGATGGTATGATAAATTATATTAAGTGGAACCGGTACCAAAATCCGAAAGAATTTGCAATAGGAGGAAAAACAGTGCGTGAATGGACAAGAGATGAACGTTATCAACGTTATGAAGATATGGATCAAGATACAATAAATGAATTAACAGAACGTGTTAATCAATCCAAATATAGACAATTATTTCATATACAACCGAAAACAGGACTATTAAACGATCCTAATGGACTTATTTATTTTAACGGAGACTATTATATTTCTCATCAATGGTTCCCTTTAGGACCTGTTCATGGTTTGAAATATTGGTATACATATACAAGTAAAGATTTAATCAATTTTGCCGATAAAGGTATTTCATTAAAACCAGATACAAAAGATGATAGTCACGGAGTGTATAGTGGCAGTGCGTTTGTTTATCAAGATAACTTATATTATATGTATACTGGCAATCACAGAGATGAAGACTGGAATCGAAAATCAACACAACATATAGCTAAAGTGCATAAAAACGGTGAAGTACATAAATTTCCTAAAGCTGTGATATCGGGACCTCCGTCAGGTTATACACAGCATTTTAGAGACCCAAAAGTGTATGTTAAAGATGGGATTTATTATGCCTTTATTGCTGCTCAAAATGAGGAAGGGTTCGGCCGAATACTCCAATATCAATCCAAAGATATTGTTAATTGGACGTTTCAAGGTGAAATTCAAACAAAACTAGATGCCTTTGGATATATGTGGGAATGTCCAGACTATTTTAATTTAGATGGCTTTGATTTATTATTATTCTGTCCACAAGGTGTTGAACCAGAAGGAGAGAAATTTAGAAATATATATCAATCTGGTTATATCATGGGCCAATACGATATCGAAAATTTAGATATGAATCATGGAGATTTTCATGAATTAGATTATGGTTTTGACTTTTATGCACCACAAACTTTTACAGATGCTTCTGGAAACAGAATACTAATAGGGTGGATGGGTTTGCCAGAAATAAATTATCCTTCTGACTCTGATGATTGGGCACATTGTTTAACAATCCCACGTATTTTGTCCATTGAGCAAGGCAATTTAAAGCAACGTCCAATTAAGGCCCTTCAACAATTGAGATCTAATAAGGAAACAGCGCTAGGTTATGCAAATAAATTTACACGTTTTTTGTATCCATATGAAGGTAAACAATTTGAGTTAATCATTGATATTTTAGAAAATGAAGCTACTGAGATCTATTTTGAAATCAGAGCATCTAAATTACAATCGACACTCATCACTTATAATACGAAAACAAGAAAAATCACATTGGATCGCAGTGAAAGTGGTACATTGCCAGAACCAGTTGATGGAAAAACACGAAGTACCTATTTAGATAAGCCTTTATCTCAATTGCAATTATTTGTTGATACTTCAAGTATTGAACTATTCTGTAATGATGGTGAGCGTGTGATGACTTCAAGAATTTTTACGGATGATGAAGCCATAGGTATAAAAGCTTCTACGGAATCTGGACAAGTATTTCTTAATTTTACAAAATATGATTTAAAGGATGATAAATAAATGAAACGTTTACTTGCAATAGGAGAAGCACTAATAGATTTTATCCCTGACCAGAAGGACTCAAAATTAAAAGACGTTGAAGGGTTTACAAGGCAGGTAGGGGGCGCTCCTTGCAATGTTGCTTGTACGACGACAAAATTGGGCGGACAAGCTGAAATGATAACGCAATTAGGCACCGATGCATTCGGAGATTTAATTGTTGAGACAATAGAAGAGATTGGTGTCAAAACTGATTATATTCAGCGTACAAATGAAGCAAACACTGCATTAGCATTTGTAAGTTTAACTAAGGACGGTGAACGAGATTTTTCATTTTATCGCAAACCATCTGCAGATATGTTGTATGATGCTAACAATATAGCACATATCACAGTATCGGAAAATGATATGCTACATTTTTGTTCAGTAGATTTGGTAGACAGCCCAATGAAACAAGCGCATAAAGCATTAATAGATAAGGTTAAATCAGTAAATGGTACTATTATTTTTGATCCTAATGTACGTTTACCATTATGGGACAGTGAAGCGGCTTGTAGAGCAGCCATTCATGAGTTTCTACCATTAACACATATTGTGAAAATTTCTGACGAAGAATTAACATTTGTAACAGGATTTGAAGATGAACAAAAAGCGATCGCATGGCTGTTCCAAGGCACTGTTGAAGCGGTCATTTATACTAAAGGTAGAGATGGTGCTGAAATTCATTTAAAAGATGGCACAGTCATTAGTCACTTAGGATATAAAGTACAAGCAGTAGATACAACAGGTGCTGGCGATGCATTTATAGGTGCATTAATTAATAGATTATCAGTATCTCAAATCAATAACCCTATAGAAGCTTTGAAAACTGAAGGCGAAACAATGCTGCAATTTAGTAATATAGTAGCTGCAAAAGTTACGACCAAATACGGTGCAATCGGTAGTATCCCCACTTTGGATGAGGTAGAACAAGCATTAAAAGGTTAAAAACAAAGGCTTAGAACGAAATGAGTATATATTTAATTCAATAAGCTATTACCAATATAGTAAACATTAAGGTTAAAACAATTCATTTTGATATGCTCTCTTTAAAGAAAGCATACCATTTTGTGTCTCAATCTCTACAACTATAAAAAATAGCTATGAAAAATCAATCGTCATTGATTTTTCATAGCTAAGTTTAGTATGTATTAAATTTTTTTTACATTACGTACGGAAGCGTAACAGTGTTCGTTATTTTTAAAGTAAACAATACGTGATTTAGAATCAATAGATTCAATATTGTGCCTGTTAATAACGAAACTATTATGGCATCTGAAAAAGCGTTCATCTAAATTGTCGATTGCTTTCAAGTTACCATAGAATTCAATTTGTCTATTATCTAAATGGGCAATTAAACGATGAGAATTAGAGGAAGACTCAAAGAACATTACATCATCGTATTGTACATAAACAGAATTGCTTCCCCGTTTTAATTCAATTGTTTCTACAGTACTTTCTTTAGAAAGTAATTTCAATCGTGTTTCAGAAGTTTCAAGACAATCAATAACTCTTGATTTCAATTCATCAGGATCATCCTTGAAAATAAAATCCATAGCCGCAACTTTATAAACAAATGTCAGATAGGTCAGTTCACTATGACTAGTGACGAAAATGATATTACTGACTGGATCATATTTTCGGATTTCGCTCGCTAATTTAATACCATTAATATCAGCTTCTAATTGTATGTCTAGAAAGTAACAACCGATATCTTTAAGTTCCTTTGCATGTTCCAATACCTCATAAGGATCAGAGGTTGCTACTTCAATTTCCATCGGTTTTTCTTCTATCATGATGTAATTATTGATAATAGAAACCAAATTTTCACGTTGTCTCTCATCATCTTCACAAATGAATATTTTCATATATACACATCCTTATGAATCTGAATTTAATATTTCTACTTTTTGAATAAAATAGTTATTATCAATGGTCGTATCTAATAAAACATTGGAAGTTGCATCGGTTATTTCTTTTAGGTTAGATAAACCTAATCCTCGGTTTTTACCTTTTGTAGAATAATTTTCTTGGAATAATGTATGTACCCTAGGCATATCTGGTTTACATTTATTCATAACAATAAATGTCACAGATGCGTCTTCATTTTTAATAAAAGCAATACGAATTAAAGGATCTTCTTCAATTTTTTCTGATGCCTCAATCGCATTATCTAGTAATATACCAATCACTCTACTTAAGTTGATAATCGGCATATCAATTTTTTCAATTGGCTCAGGCACCTCAATGCTTAGTCTAATGTTTTTTTCTTGTGCTTGTAAAATTTTAGTAGTTAATAAACCTTTAATTTCACGAACTTTTAAATTTTCAATACCATTAATTTTGAGTGACTTCATTTGCATATTATCTTGCATCGGCATAATTTCTTCATTGAAATATTTACGTAGGCCTTCCATATCATCTTCTCTTATAAAATCAGATAAAGTTGAAAGTATATTAACATAATCATGTCGAAATTTACGCATTTCATTATTAATTTCTTCGATTTGCAACGTATATTTATAATAATTTTCAATTTCTTGCATATTACGCTTATACTGGATTTGGCGAATAATACTAAAAGAAATGGTAACAATTAAAATCGCAGTAGTAACAATTACGACTGCATACATAATTGAAATAAATTTAGCATCACCAAAAGTTACATCTTGTTGTGGTAAATAAAAATACATTAACCCTAAAATCGTTAATAAAAATAAACTAACTAACGTTAAATATATTTTGTTTAACGATAAATCTGAAAAAGATAAGCGTTTAATAAAAAATTTAGCAATGTACGTATAAATGATTGAAGCAATTGTAAATATGATTACAAAAAATATAGTGAAAGCATTATCAATTGACACCAAATCTACAAGCAAAGTACTTAACCATAAACTTGTAAAATTAGCCATATATAAAATGAAAAAGCAAATTAAGACAGAAACTATACCCATAAATTTCTTTTTAAAATACATAAATACTAAACTACAAACAAAAAGAAATACTACTGCTTGTGTATTCACAAATACGAATAAAACAGTAGAAGGGATTATTATCCCAATAATTGAAATATAATCCCTTTTAGTATAATTTATGCCATTAAAAAGTTTCAAATTGTAAAATAAAATAATTACTTGCAATAATGATAAAAATACTGAAATTAACGCTGACATATTATACACACTTTCTAACCAACTATTATTCGTATAGGTTTGTTAATTCTTTAGGTACTTCAGGTTCATCTACGTAGCCACCACAAGGGTTGACAGTTGAAATAGCACCTATAAAAGCAAAAAACTTCGCGAAAATTGTTAAAATTGATCCAAAAATATTCATAATTAATCATCCTCCTTAGGAAAAAATATTGGGAGTTGCAAGATAGATATAATAATAATTCCAAGTAACATTAGTTGTTGATAAGGCTCATTTAAAAAGATTGAAATTACCAACAACAGTAACGTTACACTTGTTGCCTTCATCTTCTTACCTTTTCTTAGCCGTTCTGGAATAGGTTGCTTTTTAGTAATAGATGGTGCGTATATTATAATTATAACTAAACCTATAACAGCTAAGGGGTACATTACCAAAGATGATATTTGTATATACCCGATTAACCAAGGTAGTAAAATAAAATAAATCAGACTTTCTAAATAACAAGTTAAAGAATTTCTAGCATGCGCGCCGTGCGCAAAATGCCTAATTATAAAAAATGATAAGTGGACAGTTAGTGTGTATAAAAATAGATGACAAAGGATAGAAACGCCATAAATTACAACCGTTTTAAAAAAATTGTTTACAAAAACTTGCATGCCTAAACGCATTTTTAAATATTCTATATGATCTAAGTTGTTGCGTTTTTGTAAGCTTCGTGCTAAGTTTTCGATTTTGTTGTCAATTACCTTTAACATGGCTTTTCTCTCCTCACTCGTATTATACAATTTTAATTATATTTTAGGCGTCTCATTGCTTAAGTGTATATTTTGAATTCCTAACTGTTTGAAATTCTTATCTTCTTTATTTTAACATACAATTCTTAACGAATAAGTATGAAATATTACGAGTTAGGGAATATCTCACGCAATTAAACAGATATATGGTTAAATATAATTGTATCACAAAGAAGTGATAACATTGCTTGAGTCATTTTAACTGAATCGTTTAAATGACTATATTGATTAGACTTATGAGCAGGAGTCTAATTAATACAACTAAAAATTGTAACTGTGCTTTCTTCGTATAGTTATTGAAGTTACAAGTTTAGTTATCGTTTTCAGTTCTTTGAATACGGACAAGAGGAGGCTGATGTAGTGACAAGAACCTTTTCAGCAATAGCTAGTGATTTCGTAAAATAGTACTAAATAAGTACACAACTCGCTTAATTCTTTAAGCAAATCCCTTATTTGTATTTGTAGACCTTTCCCAGTCTCAAATCCAATTCAATTTTAACATTGTCTATAACAGAGACAAATTAAAATTAAACATGTAAGCTATCGTAAACATCATTCAATTTATCATTTTAATCGATAAATTCACTAATTTTTTTCATAATTAATAACATCCCCAAAAATAGATAGAGAAATAACTGTATAAAACATTCCCTTAATAATAAGTTACAAAACCGTGAGTCCCTCCCAAGCTCACGGTTTTTTATATTCATTTATAAAGATGAGGTCTCAAATTTTTAAAAACTGGTATTGATTCACGTTGTTTAGATACTTCATTTAAATCTAAAGAACAACTTAGTTGTCCTTCTTTATCGTTGAGTTGGTCTATCACTTCGCCATTAGGATTAATAATAATAGAATTGCCCGCATACTCGGTTTTACCATCATCACCACAACTATTGCAACCGATAACGAACATATCATTTTCAATTGCTCGTGCTTTCAACAGCGCAACCCAATGATCTAATCTAACACTTGGCCACTGTGCTACATAAATTGCTATTTCTGCGCCTTTACGTGCTGGATAACGTAGTAATTCAGGAAAACGTAAATCATAGCAAATGATTTGTGCAATTTTTACTCCATTCGAAAGTGAAAAGGGTTCAGGAACAGCATTACCTGCACTCATATAGAGTGGTTCATCTAACATAGGAACAAGGTGTACTTTATCGTAACTATTAATGAGATAACCGTGTTTAGATACTGCAAAGGCAGTATTATAAATATCTTCTTTCATACTGTTTGATACAGAACCCGCAACGATATCAACATGATATTGTATCGCTAATTTTGATATAAATTCAAAGCTTCGTGATAATTGTTGATCAGCAAGCTTATTTAATTGAGGTAGGGCATAACCGTTATTCCACATTTCTGGTAATACGACAACATCTGTTTCTGATGTCACATATTTAGAAAACCAATTTTTAATTGTTTCTTCATTTAATGAAACATTAGATGGTTCAATTTTAAATTGAAAGACTTCTATATTCATCTCTATCGCCCCTTAATTTAGTATTAAAGTTAATATACTAAATATTTTTAGAAAATTCAAAATTTGTTTAATAAAAAAAACTGACAGGGAAGTTTAACAACTTACCGTCAGTTATAAAAATTATAAAAATTTAATTCTATTAACTAGCATATGAGTTTAATTATTTTCTAATAAGGAAACGTTTGCTTACATCATTAAATTCTTTTTCGCCAGCTTCTTCACGGACATTACCGAAAGGCATTTGTCCCACAAGTTTCCAAGTTTTTGGAATATCAAATGCTTCAGCAACGGCTACATCTACAAGAGGGTTGTAATGTTGGAGAGAAGCACCAATGCCCTCAGTACTTAATGCTGTCCAAATTGCGAATTGGTGCATAGCATTTGTTTGATTAGACCAAACCGCAAAATTTTCTGCGTAGTTTGGCATTTGATTTTGTAAACCTTCGATTACTTCTTCATCTTCAAAGAATAAAATAGTGCCATGTGAATGTTTGAAGTTGTCAATTTTGTCTGCAGTAGGTTGGAAATCACGGTCAGGGCCCATTACATTTTTAAGTTCTTCTTTTGCGATTTCCCAAAATTTATCATGATTATTATTCAATAATAATACAACGCGTGTTGATTGTGAGTTAAATGAAGATGGTACATGTTTAATAGCGTGTTCAATTATATTTTCAACTTCTTTATCAGAAATTGAAATTTCTTTATCTAAACTATATACTGTGCGTCTAGTTTCTATAGCATTTTGCAATGCATCTAAATCTTTTGATTTTTTAGTGAAAATTCCCATTATGATAGCTCCTTTAATAATTCAAATTATATACCTAGTATAAATATTATATCAGAGTTTGTAAATAGGGTTTTTACAAAAAATTTCAGATTTATTACTTTTTCCTTTCAAAAAGCATCTAACTAATGAAAAAAAGTATGCTTTCTAATATAATAAAACTGAATGTAAAATGAATAATCGGAGGTGAGAGAATGAAAAGGTATAAAACAAATAAACTGTTAGTTTCTGGCTTCGCTTTTGCTGTAGGAGCTACTTTAATGTCTAAACCTATTCTAGCCGAAGAAGAAAATAAAGATACTAACAAAAATAACAATTTATCAATGAATTTAGCCAAAGATATTAGCGATAAAAATAAGGCGGTAAATTCAAAGTTTATGCCTTCAGTTTCTGACCTTTATGCAACAAACTATAATACAGAAAATACAAATTCGAATGTTGATGAAGCAACTGCTAATATAAATAATGCTTCAACGGATATACCAAATCAAGATGTAAATGATGGTACAAATGAAGGCACAAATGATTCAACAAATTCGAATCAACCAAACGATAATGGCGAAAGCACATCCAATAATCCAGATGAATCAAATGATGAACATATACCGATCAATTCAGATAATACAAACGATGATAGTACTTCAAACTCAGATATAAGTGACGATACAAATTCGGATCAACCAAGTAATGACGGCGGAGGTATGCCGAGCGATTCAAATAATTCAAATGACAATAATAGCTCAAATTCGGATGAATCTGATGACACAAATCAAGGCACAGATGATTCAAACAATTCGGAACAACCAAATAATGGTGGTGGAGGTACGCCAACAAATCCAGATAAACCGAATGATGGAAACACCTCAAATCCGAATGAACCTGGCGACACCAATGAAGGCGCAGATGATTCAAACAATTCGGAACAACCAAATAATGGTGGCGGAGATACACCAACAAATCCAGATAAACCGAATGATGGAAACACCTCAAATCCGAATGAATCTGGCGACACCAATGAAGGTGCAGATGATTCAAACAATTCGGAACAACCAAATAATGGTGGTGGAGGTACGCCAACCAACCCAGACAACTCGAATGGCGAGGGCACAACAAATCCAAATGGCGTAGGTAATACAAACGAAGGGGCAGGTAATTCAACTTCCTCAGGTCAGTCGTCTAACTCCAATAATCTTAATAACCCTTCGAAGCCTAATAATGAAGATGATAAGGGCGATATCGGTGATAATTATCAACGAATACAACCAAATAGGCCTTCAAACCCATCACGACCTAATGTGCAAAGATCAGTTGAAAATGAAAAGTCTAATGGTCAGCAAAACAACATTACACAAAGGTCTCATTCGAATAACCAACATAGCGAATTAAACTATGGTAATTTACCAGCTAATGAAAGTACAAAACAAGCATCCTCAAATATAAATAATGAACATCAAATTTTAAACAGATTTAGCCAAATGTCTACTGGATCTTTCAAATATAATCCTTTTGTTGTGAATCAAGCAAAACAATTAAACGATAATCAAGATGATGTTTCGAACAAAGAAATTTTATCAATGCTTAGACCACACAAATTTGATGATAATAGTTTTTTAAACGAGTTACAAAAAGGCACAAATTATTTTAAGTTCCAGTATTTTAACCCGTTAAAATCACAAGATTATTATCAAAATTTAGATAATCAAGTATTAGCATTGATTACTGGAGAAATTGGTTCAATGCCAGATTTGAAAAATCCAAAAACCAAAAATGCTTCAGGCAAATATGAGTATCACTCAAGTAGTGATGAAGAAATAACCGAGACTACAAAAAGAGATGCCCAAAATACCATTGATATCAAATTTGAACGCACTTTATTTGCTTTAATCACAGCGATTATTGTAATTTTTGTAGGTGTACTGGTTGGATATTTTGTTCATCGTAAAAACAGCAAAATAAAATAAATACAGTCATTAATTGAATTGACATAAAAAAAGAGATGAAAGAAAAACCTAATCTAGAAAAAGTTTCGTTATCCTTCCTAAGCGTGGATATCAAAATTGAAACAATGATGTTTTTGGTTTAACCACATGCTTTTGATATCAATAAAGAGCCTGAGACAATCGTTGTCTCAGGCTCTTTTCTTAATATATTTTGTCACTCCAATAATCTAAATAATTAAATTAAAGATAAATGAAGCTGTTTCTTGTAATTCTTTTATTTTTTCTGGCCCTACTAAAACTTGAATGATAACTACAAAACCGTTTTGCATCATATGTACAACAATTGGCACCCATATACGTTTTGTAAAAGCATATAAACCTGAAAAAATCATTCCCATGCCAAAGTAAATTATAAAGAAAGCAGGGTCGCCATGCGCAGCACTAAAAATAATAGAACTTACGATTGAAGCTACAATGAATCGTAACGCTTTACTACCCTTCATAAGGTTATACAATTCACCGAATATAACTTTTCTAAATACATATTCTTCAAGAATAGGCCCTACTACTGAGATTAAAATAATAAAGACAGGTATTTCTTGGGCTACTTTCATTAATTGTTCAGTGTTAGGGCTTGATTTAGGGCCACCTAGAACATACATATTGATAATGCCGGCAATAATTTGATAAAACATAACACATACATATCCAATTAATGACCATAAAATTGCATAACGTTTCTTTTCCTTATGCTGTTGTTCAAGCTGTGTAGGATTAGAAATAAAGTTGTTGATAATAATGATGATAAATGCTGCAATAATAAATAAAGTTACTTGTGTATAAATATTAGCAAATGCTAATGATTTACCACTTAGATTGTTAAAAAAGCCTGCCATATGAAAAAATAAAACACCATATTGTGCAAGGCCATAAATAATTAATGTCAATATGGATACCCACAAACGAGACATAATGAACCTCCAAAAATAGTTTATACTCTATTTTAGCGCAAATTAGTTTTTCATACAAAATAAACAGTGATGGTTTTAACTTGAAATATTGACCAACTTTGATTATTATAGAAAGTAGATTAGCACTCTGATTAACTAAGTGCTAAAGATTTTTAATTCTAAGGAGGAACAATCAATGTTAAAACCATTAGGTAACCGAGTAATTATTCAAAAAATAGAACAAGAGCAAACAACAAAAAGTGGTATCGTATTAACAGATAGCGCTAAAGAGAAGTCAAACGAAGGTACGATAATTGCAGTAGGTGCAGGGCGTATTTTAAAAGATGGTTCTCGAGTTGCTCCTGAAGTAAACGAAGGCGATAACGTTGTATTTCAACAATTTGCCGGTACTGAAGTTAAACGTGGAGACGAAACTTATTTAATCCTTAATGAAGACGATATTTTAGCAATTATTGAATAGAAAATAAAAAATTAACTTTATAAAATACTAACAACATGGAGGTACGAGAAATATGGCTAAAGATTTAAAATTCTCTGAAGATGCACGTCAATCTATGCTTAGAGGTGTAGACAAATTAGCAAATGCTGTCAAAGTTACAATTGGACCAAAAGGACGTAACGTTGTATTAGATAAAGAATATACATCACCATTAATTACAAATGATGGGGTAACAATCGCTAAAGAGATTGAATTAGAAGATCCATATGAAAATATGGGTGCGAAATTAGTACAAGAAGTAGCTAATAAGACAAATGAGATTGCTGGCGATGGTACTACTACTGCAACTGTATTAGCACAAGCAATGATTCAAGAAGGTTTGAAAAACGTAACAAGTGGTGCTAACCCAGTTGGTTTACGCCAAGGCATTGATAAAGCTGTTGACGTTGCAATTGAAGCATTACATGAAATTTCACAAAATGTGGATAATAAAAATGAAATTGCACAAGTTGGTTCTATTTCGGCAGCAGATGAAGAAATCGGTAAATATATTTCTGAAGCAATGGAAAAAGTTGGCAATGATGGCGTTATTACTATTGAAGAATCAAGTGGTTTTAACACAGAACTAGAAGTGGTTGAAGGTATGCAATTCGATAGAGGTTATCAATCACCATATATGGTAACTGATTCCGATAAAATGGTTGCTGAGCTAGAAAGACCATACATTTTAATTACAGATAAAAAGATTTCATCATTCCAAGATATCTTACCGCTATTAGAACAAGTAGTTCAATCTAATCGTCCAATTTTAATTGTAGCTGATGATGTAGAGGGCGACGCATTAACAAATATTGTTTTAAACCGTATGCGCGGCACGTTTACTGCAGTAGCTGTAAAAGCACCCGGATTTGGTGATCGTCGTAAAGCAATGTTAGAAGATTTAGCAATCTTAACAGGTGCGCAAGTTATTACAGATGATTTAGGTTTAGAGTTAAAAGATGCATCACTTGATATGTTAGGTACATCAAATAAAGCTGAAGTTACTAAAGACAATACTACAATCGTCGATGGTGATGGCGATCAAAATAATATAGATGCAAGAGTAAGCCAAATCAAAGCTCAAATTGAAGAAACTGATTCAGATTTTGATAGAGAAAAATTACAAGAACGTTTAGCTAAATTAGCAGGTGGCGTTGCAGTAATTAAAGTGGGCGCAGCAAGTGAAACTGAATTAAAAGAACGCAAATTACGTATTGAAGATGCTTTAAACTCTACTAGAGCTGCTGTGGAAGAAGGTATCGTAGCAGGCGGTGGCACAGCATTTATGAATATTTATGATAAAGTATCTAAAATTGAAGCTGATGGCGATGTAGCTACAGGAGTGAATATTGTCCTGAAAGCTTTAGAAGCACCAGTTCGTCAAATAGCAATAAACGCTGGTCTAGAAGGTTCAATTATAGTTGAAAGACTTAAAAATTCAGAAGTAGGTGTCGGTTTTAATGCGGCAACTAACGAATGGGTTAATATGCTAGAAGCTGGAATTGTGGACCCAACAAAAGTGACACGTTCATCGCTTCAACATGCAGCAAGTGTTGCAGCAATGTTCTTAACTACTGAAGCAGTTGTAGCTAATATCCCAGAAGAAAGCGGTAATGACCCACAACCAGGCATGGGTGGTATGCCAGGTATGATGTAAAATAACCATTCAAGGCTGTTATATCAATATTTAGGTTGTTGACATGACATCATTTTACGTAAAAATTTTAAAATAATGCTTTATTGACGTTTCTCATTAGATTATCAAACTTTTGAGAAACGTTTTTTAATTTTAATCCTGAAACATGCTTTAATAAATAAGAACATGAAATAAATCATACCCTGGCTATCCATATGATAATTTTATCAGTAGTAATGGTGAGAAATGTGTAGAAACAGGACGATTTAGGAAATTAAAATTATTTGAAATTTAATTATAAATTTAGATGAAATGAATAATTAATAAATAAAAGGGTAGAGAGTGAGTGTACATTTTAGATAACTCTTGAAACGTTAAAGGAGTGTCTTGTACGTATGATATATCTAATTGTGGAGGGAGTTTAATTATGACAAAAAAATCAGTATACGATGTGATTGATATGGGCATTAATTATCTTATTTCAAATTATGAAAATTGGAATAATGATCAAGTGTTAGATGATAAAATTGATTTATTTCCAAACACGATACATTGGCAATATGGTCATGTATTAACTATATTCGAAACAGCTTTATCTTTATATGATAAAAATACAGTGGATATAGAGAAATATACAAAACTGTTTGGTTATGGTTCTTCACCGGAAAACTGGGAAGACGAAACAGTACCAGATATTAATGAGATATTAGATACGTTACAAACATTGCCTGAACGTTCTAGAAAACTTACAGATGAAGAATTAGAAGCTGAGTTGACTGAAACGATTGCAGGTTGTAGTACATTAGATGAATTATTAGTACTAAACGCGATTCATATCCCGTTACATGCCGGTAAAATTGAAGAAATGTCACGTGTCTTGAAACAACAACAATAAAAAAGAGATGAAATTGCTTTTTAGCAATTTCATCTCTTTTTTATTGTTAAGCATTTTGTAGATCTTCAATGCCTTTTGCAATGGAATCAAAAACATGAGGTATATCATTTTTTTCAACACAACTGAAAGCAATTCTAATGTCAGAATCATTTAATGCGATGATGCCGATTGAATATTTTTCAATTAAATGTTTACGTAATTGTTCTGGGTTAACGGCTTTAACTTGGAGCGCCATAAAATAACCAGAGTTAAAATCATATGGTTGCCAGTATGCTGCATATTTTTCATCATAAACAACAGATTTTGTAACACGGTATCTATCGTTTAGCGTATTAATATTATTTTGAATCTCTTTATCAAATTCATCATGATTTTCAAGAACATATTTAACAGCGCTTTGTGATGGCATTGGGCCGCTCGAAATATTGCTTCTTATCAATCCTTTTACTTTGGCTTCTAAAACTTGTTTGGTAGTATCGTCTTCAACGCCAAAGCTGATAAATCCTACTCTTAAGCCCCATGCAAAAAATTCTTTAGTAGCGCCATCCAAACGGATTGGTAATAAGTTTGATAAATGTAAATTCGTTAATGCAGTAAATAGAGATTGTGTGTAAACATCTTCATAAAATAAACCATAGTATGCGTCATCTACTAACGCAATTACGTTTGTCCCACGTTCAGCAAGTGATTTAATTGCATCAACTATGATGGTTGCCTCATCTTTTGTAGGTGTGTAACCAGTTGGGTTATTTGGATAATTTAAAATTAAAACAACTTTTTCTTTATTGTATTGTTCTAATGTATGAACAAGTTGTTCAGTAGTAAAATGGCCATTCTCATCAAAGATGTCATACGTTTCAATTTCAGCGCTGTATCTTGTACTATATACAAGTTTATAATTACCCCAATTATGTGATGGTAATAAAATCGTATCGCCGCTATCAACGAACATATCTCCAACTAGGGATAAACCATGTGTCAATGCATTGGTAACGATAGGTCTAGACATGTCATTAGAATTTAAATCAGGGTTTTCTTTCAACATTTTTTGTTGCCACAAGTCGCGCAGCGTCTCTAAACCTTGAGGTGGAGCATAGGGGAAAATTTCATCTGGTTCTAAATGATTGAACATATCGTTTAATGTTTCAGCATACATTTTACTATCTTTATATGTTGCCATACCGATTGTAGCATTATACTCAGTAGCTTTTGCTTCAGCTGATTGTGATAAAATACCTTTTGGATAATACATTAACTTTCCAAGATCAGAAAGCATGTCAGCAATTTCTGGGCTGGATTTAGATAATTGCTCGTTTAAATCTAAAGCTAAAGGATTCATAGTTGGTCAACCTCTCTTTACTTTTTTAAATGATATATCTATATTATCTTGAAATAGGTTAAAATTAAAGTGTTGCACGTGTTTTATAAGAAAATTGTAAAATTATAGTTATTTATACGAACACATGTTCTATTTTATGTTAGAATATAAATAGGCCATCAAATTCCTACATGGTACTTTTTTCTGTGGGGGGTGTAGTATGGTTACGTGGTGGCAAGAAATCATAGTTACGTTATTAACAGGTGGCTTGCTTGTTGTATTTCGAGTTTGGTTAGAAGACAAATGGAAAAACAAATAGGTGGCCTTACACAAAAACCCCAAGTCTGCGGTACCAGACTTGGGGTTGTGTAGTATAATCCGTGGATGCAATATATATTTTATCATCGTAAAGTAGAAACTGCAAACAATATATTTTATTGCGCGTAATAGAAATTAGTAACTAGAAAATGGTAAATACGCATTATACTAATGTAATGCTTTTAGAAATTAAAAGAAAACTTTGGTACAATGTAGTTATTTGGGGTGAGTATAGTGAAACATTTAACAAAAATATTTGTGATTATTGCTATCATATTATTTATTGTTGGCTACTATTTACAAGCTACAGGTCATGAAAATTCTGGAATTAAATTACTAATTGCCGCGATTATGTTTATGGTTTGTGCATTTATAAATAGAAGTAATGATAGACGAAAAAGGAATAATCAACATAATAAAAAGAAATAATTTTAAAAAGCTATAAATGAGTGTATCGCATAGTAAATACATTTATTTATAGCTTTTATTTCGTTTTTAATTTTATTACAAATTTTTCTTTACAACTGTGTGTATATTGTATATATTGTGTATATACAGTTATGGGGGAGGACGTTAATGAAAATACTTTTGAAAAATAGTAGTGAAAGACCGATTTATGAGCAAATTAAACAACAAATAAAAGAAAATATTTTAAAAGGCTACGTTGTTCCTGGAGAACATTTACCATCCATGAGAGAGTTAGCATTAGATTTAAGTGTGAGTGTGATTACCACAAAACGTGCTTATGAAGATTTGGAAAAGGATGGTTTTGTTTTTACTATTAGAGGTAAAGGTACATTTGTAAAAGAACAAGATAGTTCAATATTAAAAGAAAAACAGTTTATAGTCATAGAGTCTTTAGCTAAATCGATGAGTAAAGAAGCTAAGACAATAGGGATGTCATTGTCTGAATTACAAGAGATCCTTACTTTAATCTATGAGGAGGACGAAGAATGAATGTTATAGAATTGAAAAATGTTCATTATCAACATAAAGCATTTCAATTGAACGATATTACTTTTCGTGTACCTCAAGGTTTTGTAACGGGATTTATTGGTGCTAATGGCGCAGGAAAAACAACTATCATTAGGTTGATTATGGATTTAATTGAACCTCATGATGGTGATATATTCATTTTTAATCAAAAAATGAAAAATAATGCTGTAGCTATTAAAGATAAAATTGGTTTTGTTTATTCAGAATTATATCTTAATGATAAATGGACAATTAAAAAAATTGAAAATTATATTGCTCCTTTTTATAGCCGTTGGGACCATGAGACCTTTAAGTATTACATTGAAAAGTTTGGTTTATCTTTTAATAAAAAAATTAAAACTTTTTCAACTGGTATGAAGATGAAATTATCTATAGCGATTGCGTTTAGCCATCAAGCTGAATTATTTATATTTGATGAGCCAACTTCTGGGTTAGACCCAATTATTAGAAATGAAGTTTTAGATATAATACAAAAAGAATTAATTGACGAAAGAAAAACCGTTTTTATATCCACACATATCATTTCAGATTTAGAGAAAATCGCGGATTACTTAGTTTACATTAAAGATGGCCACATCGCTTTAGGTGATTTTTTAGATAATATTTTAAAGCAATTTCAAATTGTTAAAGGTGATCCTCAACAAATTGATGAAGAGTTAGTTCAACTCACACATTATTTTGAAAGAAATAAAACAGGATATACTGCTTTAACCACACAAGCCAATGTATTTTATGAAATATTCGGGAATTCTGTTACAATTACTACTCCTACAATTGAAGATTTAATGGTTTATCTCGAAAAAGGGACCCGAAATAATGAGTACGATCGTTATGAAAACGAATAATACGGGAGGTCTAAGATGAAAAATTTACTTATTCGAAATCTTAAGTTGCGTAAATGGACAATTGCTATTTATACCGTTTTACTCGTTGCGTCTCCATTGCAGCTTGTGTTGGACTATCATACCAATTTAGCTAAAGTATTATACTCTACACTTGGAATGATTTTAGTAGCCATTTCAGTGTTAGATTCTGGTCATGTCTTTCGATTTAATAGTAAATTAGGACATAAACATGCATATCATTTTTTTGCCAGTTTGCCAGTTTCTAAACTGTCTTTACTTAATGCCAACTATCTCACAGTAATTATTTTCACTTTAATTGGTGCCGGTATTTTATCTTTATATGGTGCAACAAATAATGATTTTTCAAAGGATGCAATTAATATTAATTTCACATTGCCTTTCTCATATATTGCAATTAATTTATTTGCAATCCCAATAGGGTTTAAGAAATACACTGAACAAAAGTCAGAATATATTTCTTTCATTCCTTATATATTAGGTATGCTGATTTTTATTCCGTTTTTAATTGCGATAATGATTATTGGATATTCCTTATTATTCAATTATAATTTTGAGCATTTTAAGTATTTTAAAGATAGCTTTAACTATGGCTTTTTAGCTCTAAGCATTATATTTTTTGTGATAAATTATATAATTCAATATAGAAAATTAACTTAATTTTAAAGGAGGCGTACTATGCAATTAAAAGAAATTACGAAAACGTATGGTAGCAATAATGTATTAGACCATATTGATTTTGACTTCGGTCATAGTCAAATTGTAGGTTTAATAGGAAAAAATGGTGTAGGTAAAACAACACTGATGAAGGTCATGAATGGCAATATTGTTAATTACAAAGGAGAGGTACAATTAAGTAATAAAGAAAATATAGGCTACTTAATTGAACATCCGAAATTATACGATAATAAGTCTGGCTTATATAATTTGAAACTGTTCGCTAATGTGTTAGGCAAAGGCTTCGATAAAAAGTACGCTGACCAAATCATTGATGCTTTTGGAATGCGCAATTATATAAAAAAGAAAATAAAAAAATATTCAATGGGTATGAAACAAAAGTTAGCAATTGCAGTTTCTTTGATGAATAAGCCTAAATATTTGATCTTAGATGAACCAACAAATGGTATGGATCCGGATGGTTCTATAGATGTTTTAACAACTATTCAATCACTCGTACAAGAACTAGATATGAAAATATTAATCTCTAGTCATAAACTTGAAGACATCGAATTAATTTGTGATAGAGCTGTATTCTTACGGGATGGTACCTTTGTACAAGATGTAGATATGAAAGAAGGCGCACCCACTGATTCTACAGTGCTACATCTTGAATTAGAAGATTTTGATGAAGGGTTAGCTTACTTAAATGAACATTTTGATGTTTTACAGTCACAAAAAGAGAGTGGAGAAATTATATTGAAAGCACAAAAAAATTATAGAAATATTCTCAAAGGACTGGCTAGTAAATCAATATTCCCTAAATATATTGAAACACGTAAAAGTTCTTTACGTGATACTTACTTTAATATAAATCAGAAAGGCGGCCAATAATGAATAGCATTCAACTTGTAAAATATGACTTGATTAGTATTTTTAAAAGTCCATTGACTTATTTAGCGTTACTATTGACTATTTTGCCAATGATTGGATTTACAATTCTATTTGTTCAACAATCTGACGAAATGAATGGAAATACATTACTTGCGATAGGTAGTTGGTTCTTTTCAATTATGGGCTTGCTTTTTGTAATTAAAACCATTACACGCGATATATCTCAAGGAACAATACAATTGTATATGAATAAGACATCGAGCCGTGTAGGTTATGTTATTGCAAAAGTAATTTCTATTATATTAATAGCAATATTAATAACAGCGATACTTGTGATTTTCATTTTAATTGTTCAAGGTATTGTAGACGGTGAAAATGTTAAAACTGAAAAAATCTTTGAATTACTTTGGTTTTTCTTAATGTTTCATCTATTCTTTGGTTTATTATTATATTTATTTGCGCTAATCGTACCTAAAACAGCGCTTATCTTTACTTTGGGTATTTTCTTAGTATTAATTGTGCCGTTTGCGGAACCATTTTTACCAATGATTCCAAAAATTGGAGACAATATTCAAGATGCATTAAAATATATCCCATTTAGTTATTTAACATCGAAAACAACTACTGGGGATTATACGTTTTCTAATTGGCAATGGTTTATAACATCAGCTTCTATTGTTATTTTATTTATCATCAACTTGTTCTATGCATCTAAGAAAGATATTTAATATAAATAACCGAAATTAAAATTTTTTTAAAAGACGTATGAATTGCGGTTATATTAGCGCAATCCATACGTCTTTAGTTATTTAGTAATCAATTTATCTAAAATTGAGTCGTAGACATATTTCCACATTTGTGAATCTGTTTTGTAACGATTGGAGATAATTGCATGTGTTTCTGCAGCTTTATCGTCAAACGTTGGGTCATCTTTTGCAGGTAGCTTTGAGCGTGTTTCATCAACAAAGTTCTGTGCGTGTCTAGAACGAGGTCCCCAAACAGTTTGTTGTTCAAATTCATCGTTAAGAAAAACAAAAATTGGAATGGATCTAGCTGTACCGTTCGTTAAGTATTGATCTATTAAATCTGTGTTTTCATCACGGTGAAATACTCTCACTTCAAAATGAAGTGCTTCACTTATATGTTTCAAAATAGGAAGATTCATCATGGCATCTCCACACCAATCTTCCGTGATAACAAGCACCTTGCTATAAGGTAGTGATTTAATTTTTTCAAGACGTTCATCATCTTGAGGAATTGAGAATGAATTATAAATAGATAGTACATTTTCTTGGTTTTCAGTCATATCCTCAATGTATTGATCAAGCGGTTGACTGTTTTTGAAATAAGTTTCTAAACTTGTCATTGTTTTTCCCCCTTTAATTTATTAGGTATTATTATAGCAACAATTGTTAGTGAAAGAAAATTTTTAATACTCAGAAAAATGATAAGTTTCATCATATGTTTTAAATGAAAATACTATCTGAGTATGCTATATTGTTTACGTATAATGGAGTGTGTAAGCTACTTTGAAACGACATAAAACTTTGGTATTTATTATTTTTTTATTAATGGCCGCAATGGTTTGGATGCTAATTAATTATTTAAAAAATGAACAAACTACAAATTTATCATGTTTAACGATTAATCAAAATAAGGTTAATTCTCAGATTGATATTCGTAATTATATTAAAAATGATGATGTGATGTTAAAAAAATATCAAATTTATTATACAAAATCACAGCCAGACTTGATTTATAAAGTTGATAAAAGTAATGATACGGTTAAATCAATGACTTTAATAAGTGATCAGAGCATCAATACGAATTTCAACACCTCAATTAACAATCGTATACAAAATGTAAAAAACTATCTGGGTAAAAATTTTATTGAGAAAAAATTGCGTAATGGATTTAAGGCTACTATTTATGTGGATAAAGATAATCAAATAAAATTATCTCTCATTCATAAAGATAATAAAATAAAAAAATTGAAATCAATAAGAAGTAACTTTAAAAATGACATTCCATTTAGGTATGTTATTTTTTGAATTGCAATAGAATTTGGTTCAATTTTACGAATTGAATGGTGGTAGATAACTTGGATAAAATCACTTTTTTAAATGCTCTAGAACAAGAATTACATAATCTACCTCGTAATGAGCGAGACAAGATCATGTATGAGTATGAACAATATTTTTTTGAACAAGAAAGTGACGGTAAAAATGAGTATCAAATTATTGGCGCGTTAGAATCCCCAAAGCAAATCGGTAAAGAGATTATGGTAAAAAATGCAATCGTTTCTGCAGAATATAGACCAAATGCTAAAAATATTGTCAAAGCTATTATGGCATCCCTTGGTATGGGGATTCTTTCGTTAGTTATTATTTTGTTACCAATGGTGGTATTGGCTGTATTTATGTTTGGTTTATTGCTTGTGGCTTTTTTCTTAACAATCAGCCCCATATTATTAATTATTCACGGATTACTAAATCATATGATGAGCCTTGCAATTAGTAATTATTTTTTTGCTTTTTCTTTTACAGGATTAGGTATCGTGTTGTTTGTGATTATTGCTAAGTTGAGCCAGCTTGTTTATCGCTTGATTTTAAAATACCTAAGATGGAATATCCGAACAATTAAAGGAAGTGCAGATCTATGAAGCGATTATTTATAGGCGGACTAGGGCTGTTTATCATTTGTTTCCTAATAGGAAGTATTGCCTGGTTCGGTTTTGAAAAGCAAAATGAAAAATTGAACACTGTTAATAAGGTGTTGAATACGAATGATATTAAAAATTTAGATGTATTGACTGAAAATTGTAAAGTCTTAATTAAATCAGGTGGCCAAACTTCGATAAAATATAAAGGTAAAAGAAATATTGACATAAAAGAAGTGGATAATACTTTAAAGGTAAAAGAAACTAAGGAGTTAGAAAACCACTACGGTTTAAATTTCAACCCCTTTAGACAGTTTGACGATCATTTAATAATCACCTTACCTAAAGAAAAATTAAATAAACTTAAGTTGTCAAGTAGTTATAATTCTATTAACATTAAGAATTTAAATATAAAATCAGCTGAAATATCTAAAAATAATAAAAATGGTGGTAAAGTAAATATAGACAAAACTAAATTTGAAAAATTATTATATAAAGGTGTAAACTCACAAATAAAGCTCGATGACAGTGAAGTTATAAATGCTGATATTAAAACTGAAAATGCAAGAATATTAAGTGAAAACTCGTTAATTCAGAAATCTGTACTGTTAGCCAATCACAGTAATATATATTTATCAGATATAGATGTTAATTCAAATTTTAAAGCATCTACGAAAAAGGGTGATATTAATATTAGTTATAAACAAGCACCTAATAATATATTATTAAAATTATACCCTGTTCATGGTACAACAAATATCAATAATAGTCGTTTTGTGAACGATAGAGTAGGAAACGGAGACAATATTCTAGAGTTATATACAAATGACGGAGATATTAATATCGATTAATAATTTAAAGAGGCTTAGGGATTGAAATGCTCCCTCTAAAGTAGACACTAAAAAAGTGAAAACTTTAGAGGGAGATATTTTTATATGGAATACTTAGTAAGTTGCAAATGTTAAATCGGTGTCTAGGTGACCTGCAATAGTGTAGGTAGACAACGTATCGCCTTTAAGCCATTTTGCAAAATCTATTTTCGTAGGAAAGCTATTTTGACCTATTCCAATCTGTGCAGTTAAAGATTGTGGTTCATACATACTTGTATGTATAGTGCCAGACCAGCTTCTGAACAATTTACTGTATATTTGGTACTGTGGATCATTAAATAGTTGAAAAGCGTCTGCTTTATTTAAGTTTGTTGGTTTATGATTGACCAGTCGTTTTAAACGTTCTTCGGATTCTTTTGTGTAATTTCTATTTTCATGCGTTAAAAGTTTGAAATGGTTCGTGCAAGTAGAATCATAGCGCACATCAATTGAACGCGGTGTAACTTCTACAATAGCAGACGCGAGTTGCTTATCCATGACAATATAACTAAAAGAACTTCTATGTGGTATTTCCTTTAAAAGTTGAATTGCCTCTGACACATTTTTACAATACTGTAAAATGAGTCTGCCTATCATATAACAAACAAAGCCATCGCCAGGATGTTTACGATGCATAAAGTTGTAACCCATAGCTAGACCGGCCTCGTTCATACCATCCATTCTCCCAGTTATACGAGATGTTGGGCCAATCTGCGCTAGCCCGCCATCATTTGGTTGAAATAGTAAATAACGACCGTCATATGTAGCAGGGTGATAATCGTAATTGCGTACCATATAATCTTCACCTAAGAATACAGTACAGCCGCTATTTTTTAACGGGGTAAAACGATAATGTCCAAAATTAAGTATCATTTGGTTAGTAGGAAGATTTAAAACTTCTTGCATCCCTTTTATCTCTTCCCAAATTTGAGGTGCATAAGTTTGAAAAACATCGTAAGTCTCTTTGATATGGATATCAAAACGAGGCATACGTTTTTTCCATTCGCTTTCTCTATTTTTAAGCATGGGCGTTTGTTGCATCCATTCGGCGGTTTTTACGCCTAAATCAAAGTGGGACCCACGATGTGTTAAAATATCTGATTGTATATTTTGCATTTCTAAACTCCTATATTAAAGTGTAATCTTACAAAAATGTCACTTCATTGTAATCTCACGTTAATTGTATTATGTTACTTCGACAGTTATGATAAGGATAACTTTTAAAACTAAATTTGTATGTTAGTTGAATGAGGTGATGAGTATGTTAAATTATTATGGAAAATTAAGAGATGCTATATCAACTTGGTGGGGTAATTAACATCTACAATTATTTTATAGTAGTATAATGTCAACTTCAAATAGTAGTGAGTATATTCGTGTCGATTGTTTTAACAGATTTAGATTTAATAATAATTTATTTTATGTCTTGAATATGGAATATTACATTAAAAATATTTAGAATAGTATATTTGGAAATGGGTATATATTTATTGATGTAGTTAAATGTGCTATCATAAATATTAGACATGTTAATAAATTATTGAGGTGAAACAGAATGTGGAATTTTATTAAAGGTTTATTTAAATTTGTATTTGGTACAATCCTTACTGTATCATTAGCAGCAGGCATCGGTGCTGTAGTATTTGCTTATATTTTCAAAAAAGATTTTGAAGATATCGAAAGTAAAACAAAAGAAATTGTTTCAGATATTGAATCAAATAATTAATTTACTAATAGAACACCCTAGAGTGTTCTATTTTTTTGTCTGAAATACTGATAAACAATCAAGGCTATGTATGATACAAATGTTAGATGACTGGTATTAAATGTCACTGCATAAATCTTTTAATCTTTAAAAAGGTTACTGCTTATGAAGGCCGACAGTTATTATGCAAACGCTCTAGTTCTTGTATGATTTTTCCTAAACTTCTTTACTTAAGGAAGAAAAAATTAAAAAGACAACATAGTTTCCTTTCTGACTTCCATATACAGTATGAATGTCTACATATTCAAAACGTTCAACGAAATTGTTAATGCTTATCTGATTGAAGGAATTAAGCAATTTATAGGTTCAATCTATGTGAAGTAAGGTTAATGCCTAGTGTCGTGCGAGATTTGCATGATATCAAATAAAGACAATTTAACGATTTCGTTATTATGACATGCATGACCTTTTAACGTCATATGAACCATATCTATATTTTTAATTTTCAGGATGGTATGTTCTAACCAACCATCTTGGTAATATTCTATGTGGATAAGTGTATTTTTATGTAAAGCATAGTGTAATTGACTATTGAGTTCATTTAATTGATCGTCTGATAAAATAGGGCGGTCAATTTTATTTTGATCTACGATATGCTGTTGTATAGCTTCAAATTGCTCAGGTAATGTAGCGAACGGGGCCCATTTAACCATACCACGCCCTTGTGGAATATTAGGGTTTAGTTTTTCTCTTGGAATTTTTCTGTAATCTGTTTCTTTATTATTGTATTTATCTGAATGCATCAAATCACCTCAATATCATAATAGAACATTCGTTCGTGTTTGTGCAAGTTATTCTTCAAAAATTTATAAATCTATTGTCAAAAGTAGGTAATAGGTAAATTTTCATTGAAAGTGGTATCATAAGTATGACAATGTTTTTCAACTAATGGAGACGGTTAAAGAAATGTTTAAAATGTATCATGGAAAATGATAGGATGACATAAGCATTTGGTTTAATAAGCAAGGTGAGTTTTTATGAAGAAACATTATTTAAACGATGTATATGCATGTTTATCAATAAAAAACATTATATTGTCTTTTATTCGTAATATTTATTAAAATGAAAGTATCATAATATGGAGGGGTTTACATGACAACAATAGGATATATTGGTTCATATACAAAAAAAGAAGGTAAGGGCGTCTACCGCTTTGAATTAGATGAACAAACGGGGACGATTACTGAAGTGGAAACGGGTTATGAATTAGAAGCGTCGACATATGTAAATCAACATGACGCTTTTTTATATGCTGTAACACGAGAAGGGGAAGATTGTGGCATTGCAAGTCTTAAAATAGGAGAAGATGGCAAACTCAGTCTTATCAATAAATGTTTAGCTTCCACAAAAGGTAGCGGATGTTATGTTTCAGTATCGCCAGATGGTAAATATGTTTTTGAAGCGGTTTATGGTGCAGGGCTTGCTCGTATCTATGAAGCAAATCCAATTACGGGTGAAGTGGTTCGTTTAATCCAAGAATTAGCACATGATTATCCTACAGGTCCTCTAGAAAGACAAGAGCAACCTCATGTTCATTATTTAGATACCACACCAGATGAACAGTATGTTGTAGCAATGGATTTAGGTACTGATAAGCTTATAACATATGAATTTGGTGAAGAAGGTTATAGCGAATATGCCGTATTTGACTTTGAACCAGGTGATGGACCAAGACATATTACATTTCATGAAAATGGTGAAATTGCTTATGTAGTTCATGAATTATCTAATGTTGTAAGTGTTATGCAGTACAAGAATGGTGAATTTTCGGAAATTGAACGCCATGCAACGATTCCTGAAAATTTTGAAGGTGCTACAAAGTTAGCTGCGGTAAGATTATCTCATGATCAAAACTTCCTATATATTAGTAATAGAGGACATGACAGTATCGCAATTTTTAAAATAGGAGATAACGGAGCCACAATTTCCTTAGTAGACATAGTGGCTAGTGGAGGAGTATTTCCCCGCGATTTTAATATTACTGAGACAGATGATTTCTTAGTTTGTGCACACCAAGAAGATGGTTATGAGCTAACTGTATTTAAACGAGATAAAGTGACTGGAAAATTAGAAAAATCTGATGGTCAATACACTGCACCAGAAGGTGTTTGTGTTCAGTTTTTACAATAATAAAAAATATAAAAGTCCGAAAGCTAAATTTTAGTTTTCGGACTTTTATATTTTAATATTATTTATTGAAAAAGGCTTTAATATACTTGAATTTCCCTTTATAAGGTGGGAAAAGTAAGCTTGATTCAAGCCGTGTAGATTTAAAAATATATGATTTATCATGGCTAAATGTATCGAAAGTATACTTACCGTGATATTTTCCTATACCAGAAGCACCAACACCACCAAATGGTAAGTTTGGGTTTGCTAAATGCATTAAAGTATCGTTTATTGCGCCTCCACCAAAGGATAGTTCGTTTAAGACACGTTCTGAACTGTTTTCATCTTCGCTAAATAAATAAAGACTGAGCGGTTTAGGTTTAGTGCGTATTAAATCAATAGCTTCGTTAAAATCGTCATAAGTTATAATTGGCAATAATGGACCGAAAATTTCATCATCCATAATTTTTGAATTGATGGTAATGCCGTCTAAAATAGTAGGTGCAATATAATTTTCATCAGCATCTGTTTGACCGCCAAAACTTATTTCAGGTTTATGGATATTTAACAATTCACTTAAACGGTTAAAATGCTTCTCGTTTACAATACGGCCATAATCTGGGCTTTCCTGTATATTTTCTCCATAAAATTCAGTGATTGTTTTTGTTAACGCGCTAATGAGCTCATTTTTGACCTTACGATTTACAAGTAAGTAATCCGGTGCAACACAAGTTTGGCCTGCATTCGTAAATTTACCAAAGCTAATACGTTCACTTGCCACTTTGATATTAGCACTTTCGTCAATGATGGCCGGGGATTTTCCGCCGAGTTCTAAAGTAACAGGTGTTAAATGTTCACTTGCTGCCTTATAAACAATGCGGCCAACTTGTTCACTACCAGTAAAGAAAATATAGTCAAAAGGTAATTGAAGTAAAGATTGTGTAGTTTCAGCGTTTCCCTGAATAATACTAATATACTCAGGGGCAAATGCATCTGTAATTATTTTCTCTATTATTTCTGATACGTTTGGTGTGTATTCAGAAGGTTTGAGTATAACAGTATTACCAGCTGCAATAGCACCAATTAATGGTTCTATGAGCAATTGGAAAGGGTAGTTGAAAGGACCGATAATTAAGACTGTGCCATAAGGTTCCTTCATAATATAGCTTTTAGTAGGAAACATATATAATGGCGTATTTACTTGTTTGGTTTTTGACCAATTTTTAAGTTCTTTCCGAGCTAATTTAATACTTTTTAATGTATAACCAATTTCTGTTGCATATGTTTCTACTTTGTTTTTACCTAAATCTTTTTGAAAAGCTTCAAGTAATTCATTTTCATAGTTTTTAACACTTTTGCTTAACTGTTTAAGTTGTTTTTTTCTAAATTTAAGAGATTTAGTCTCATGAGTATTAAAATATTGTTTACTATTGTGGAAAGTTTGTTCTATTAAATTCAAATATTATTCCTCCTAGTATATTGGCGATTTAGATAGCTCAAAATAGTTGATAAAAAACTGGAACATAACAATTATGTCCCAGTTTTGCTGTTTAGTAAAATATTTAAGTTTTCAATTTAACATAGTTATTTAAAATTATTGTGTTGAACTAACTCAAAGCTTCCGTGATTTGTGGTACAACTTGTTTTTTACGTGATACAACACCTGGAAGGAAAGCGGTATTGTTTTCAAGTTGAACATTAAACGCAGAACCTACTTTATCTTTCTCTGCACCAACAACTAGAATTTTAGAGTCACTATTGATTATATCAGTTACAAGTAATACAAAAAGATCATACTTTTCATTTGTACTAACTTCTAACATTTCTTTTTCTAATTCTTCTTGGCGTTCAAATACTTCGTTAATGTCTACAGTGTTAACTTGTCCAATACGTGTAATATAGTCACCCATGTTAAATGATTTTGCGTCCATATTTAATAGTTCAGTTGCAGTTTTATCAGTTGTAGAGGCTCCAGCTTTTAACATCTCTAAACCATACGCTTCTAAATCAACATTAGCAATTGATTTTAATGCTTCCGCAGCTTCAATATCTTCTTGTGTGCAAGTAGGAGACTTAAATAATAAGCTGTCTGAAATAATAGCAGAAATCATTAAACCAGCGATTTCTGGTTTAATTTCAAATCCACGTTCTTTATACATTTTGTATAAAATTGTTGCAGTACAACCTACTGGCTCAGCACGGTAGTATAAAGGTGCTGCAGTTTCAAAGTTAGAAATTCTGTGGTGGTCGACTACATGTTTGATTGATGCTTTATCGATTGTATCAGCACTTTGTTGGAATTCATTATGGTCCACTAAAATGACGTTTTGATCATTTAAGTCATCGCTTAATAATGCTGGCGTTGAAACTTTAAACTGATCTAATGCGTATTGTGTTTCAGGACCTATTTCACCTAATCGAAAAGGTGTTGCCTCTGCGTTTCCTGTTTGTTGTTCAAAGTCTGCCATAATAATCGCTGATGAAATTGCATCTGTATCTGGATTTTTATGACCGAAAATATAAGTTTTTGCCATGTTTAAATTCTCCTTATTTTATATTTAGTTATATTTTATCATGATTTTGTATTGTTATTCTACTTCAGCACCTAGAGAATTTTTAAAGTGGTCTAAAGCCCATTGATGGCCCGTTGGATTAAACGACGCCACGCCTTTATGAGAGATTGAAATAGAATATCCTAAATTATATGCAGTAATAGCAGTATGGAGTACGCAAATGTCGGTACACACACCGACAATTTCTAAATGTGTAATGTTTCTTTCGCGTAACATAATATCTAATGGCGTACCACAAAAAGAATCATAACGTGTTTTATCTAAATAATGTACATGATCGTTAAACAGGATATTTTGATAAATATCATTTACTTTGCCATAAAGTTCTCTTCCTGTAGTATCTATTATATTATGAGGAGGGAAAAGTTTGTTTTCTGGATGATACGTATTTTCTTCATAATGTAAATCCATAAGGAAAAAAATATTAGCTTGTTTATTGTTATAAGCTTCAATTCTTTCGATAATATAATTTTCAATTTGTTGACCAGGAAGGCCACAAGTTAATTTACCATTATCAGCCACAAAATCATTTGAATAGTCGACAATGATAAGTGCGCTATTTTTCATATTATGTAACACTCCCAAAATTTTAGATTACAGCCATTATATCTTAAGTAGTTAAATCAATAAAGATGCAAATAAAGCGTTTAAGAAACTTTGTATTAGTTTATTATAGAGTATGAAATTGAGAAGGAAGGTGGATTAATGCGGATTAATGCTAAACAATTTGGTTTGAAAGGAAAGGACAAACGAGCAGATACACGTGCAATGCAAAAAGCATTAAAATATGCTAAAAAACACAAACATACTACAATCTATGTCCCTAAAGGGGAGTATCATATACATAGACCACTGGTAATATATGATTCCACGACCTTAATACTGGATGATGAAGCGGTATTAAAAAGAGTAGGTAAAGATACATTATTGAAAAATGGAAACTGGTTAAAATCTTATTATGGATATGATGGTAATGGGCATATACATATTGCTGGAGGTACATTTGATATGAATGGGTATCAATATCCGTATAACAATACTGCAATGTGTATGGGGCACGCAGAAGATATTCAAATCATAAACGTCACATTTAAAGATGTGGTTGGGGGTCACGCACTTGATGCATGTGGAATCAACGGTTTATATATCAATAGATGTCAATTCCTAGGATTTAATGATAATAATGGTACACGCCCATTTTCTGAAGCGGTACAACTAGATATCCAAGTAAAAGGCGCTTTTCCTAAGTTTGGCGCTACTGATGGGACAATAACTAAAAATGTAGTGATTGAAAATTGCTATTTTGGAGGTTCTAAAACGCCTCATATGGATGCATGGAACAGGGCGATTGGCTCTCATGCAAGCAGGTATAATCAATTTTACGAAAATATTCATATTCGATTTAATACGTTTGAAGGCATGAACCAATACGCGCTCACACCTTTAAAATCTAAAGATATATTTGTGCATCATAATGTATTTAAAAATTGCGTGGGCGGTTTACGTTTTTTAGCAGTCAAAGATGGCAAAAATGCACAAGATCTCAAAGGGAATGTAAGGCCGACGCAAGCAGGAAAGAATTTATATATTTATCGTAACCAATTTTTGGGTTATATGGCTAAAGATGCAATTCGTATCCAAAGTTACAATAATATAAAGCACAATCGTGTTTTAATCGCTCAAAATAACTTTGGTTATAGTCATCAAACCTTATATTTGAAAGATATACAGAACTTGCAACTTTTAAGTCAAGGAAATATAAAAATTAAAAAAGTGAATGTGAAATCAATTTAAACGTCGCTTAGTTTCACATTTCTGAGTTAAAACATTAATATATAATATTGAAATCTAATTAGAATTATATTATGTTATAGAGTGATAATTTAAGAAAATTCAGAAAACATCTGAAATAAGGGGGAACATTATGAGTGATAAAAGCAAAGGGGAAATGAGACGTTCTCAGTATTTAACTTTCTTTTCTAAAGACAAAGAAAAGAAACCGTATAATGCAGGGCAATTTGTAGGTTTAATTTTAGGACCGCTACTATTTATTTTAACATTATTGATTTTTCAGCCTGAAAATTTATCAAATAAAGGTGTTTTCGTGCTTGCTATTACAATTTGGATTGCTATTTGGTGGATTACTGAAGCGATTCCGATTGCAGCAACTAGTTTATTGCCACTCGTTTTATTACCTGTTGGTCATGTGCTCAGTCCAGAAGAAGTATCTGCTCAATATGGCAACGATATTATATTCTTATTCTTAGGTGGGTTTATTTTAGCGATCGCTATGGAAAGATGGAATTTACATACACGTGTAGCTTTAACAATTATTAGTATTTTAGGCACAAGCACAGGGAAAATATTGTTAGGATTTATGATTGCAACGGGCTTTTTATCTATGTTTGTTTCAAATACAGCAGCGGTTATGATTATGATTCCAATTGGCTTGGCAATTATTAAAGAGGCTAATGAGTTAAAAGGTGAACAAATGAATGCCACGAGCATTAGTAAATTCGAACAATCTATGGTGTTAGCTATTGGTTATGCGGGTACGATAGGTGGTTTAGGTACACTTATTGGGACACCGCCACTCATTATTTTAAAAGGGCAATATCAATCAGCTTTTGGTGAAGAAATCAGTTTTGCTAAATGGATGATAATTGGTGTGCCAACCGTTATTATATTACTTGTTTTAGTGTGGCTATATTTGCGCTATGTCGCTTTCAAACATGATATGAAAGAATTACCAGGCGGTCAAAATTTAATTAGAAAAAAACTAGATGAATTAGGTAAAATGAAATATGAAGAAAAAGTAGTTCAAGCTGTTTTTATTTTAGCCAGCTTATTATGGATCAGCAGAGAGTTTTTATTGAAAAATTGGTCGCTTACTTCAGAAGTAGCGGACGGTACGATTGCAATGTTTATTGCTGTTTTGTTATTTTTGATACCTGCTAAAAATAAAGAACAACATACCCGTATTATTGATTGGAATGTTGCTAAGGATTTACCGTGGGGCGTGTTAATTCTCTTTGGTGGTGGTTTAGCACTTGCTAAAGGTATTTCTGAAAGTGGCTTAGCGAAATGGTTAGGCGAGCAATTAAAGCTAATCGAAGGTGTGAGCCCGTTAATTATAGTGCTTGTGATTACAATATTTGTGCTGTTTTTAACAGAAATTACTTCCAATACTGCGACTGCAACTATGATTTTACCAATACTTGCTACATTGTCTGTCGCTGTAAATGTGCATCCACTATTACTGATGGTCCCAGCAGCGATGGCAGCTAACTGTGCGTACATGCTGCCAGTTGGAACACCGCCAAACGCAATTGTCTTCGGTACTGGAAAAATCAGTATTAAAAAAATGGCATCAGTTGGTTTTTGGGTCAACATATTAAGTATTGTTATTATCGTGTTAGTTGTTTATTTCTTAGTGCCTCCAGTATTAGGTATAGATGTAACCAAACCATTACCATTAAAATAAATCGCATTTTTATAAAATAACGGTGTTACGCCAACCTAACAAAAAGAGACCCAGTGGGGTCTCTTTTTTTATGCAAAAGTATTTTAGTTTAAGAGAATTACATAAGCTAAAAATGATGTATAAGTGCTACTAATTTAAAAAGTAGGTGTACATGCCTAAGGCACCGTTTTTGTGTCTCGGTCTTCCTTTATAGGAGCTATTTTGTATTAAGCGTGCCCTAATTTATTAAATGATCCAATCACAGTGACTTGAAAGTCTAATGTATTTAAGATTTTGATCACTTTTGATAAATCTTCAGTTAATCCAGTATCTGCTTGTACAAAAAAGTGGTACATACCTAATTGTGTTTTTAAAGGTCTGGATTCAATCCAAGATAAGTTGATATTGAAAAGGACAAACGTGTTTAAAATACTCGCCAACAAACCTGGTTTATCATATTGTGGTGTGATTAATAGCATGGTATCACTGGCGTTATCTAAATGTTGTGGTTGATTGCTGACTACTAAGAAACGCGTGACATTATGAGGAAAATCTTGAATATTTTGTTCAATAGGTTGAAAACCGTAAGTCTCTCCGCTACCTAAAGGCGCTATAGCGCCAACATGATTAGTGATTTTTTCTAAACTCTGTATTGTGCTATCTACATAATCATATGTGAAATCGTGTTGTTGAATATATTTGCTAGTTTGACTAATTGCAGGTCCTATGGAATACACTTTAGAAATATCGTTTACTGTAGCATTTTCTAATCCATATAAAGCAAATTGAATATCTAAATGAATTTCTCCTTGAGCATAAATATTTTGTTGTGTTAAGGCGTCAGCAACAATGTTTATAGTGCCTTCAATTGAGTTTTCTATTGGTACTACAGCGATACTATTATCATCTTCTGATACAGAAGCAACCACTTCATATAAATTTGATTTTGAAACATATTCAATTTCTGAATCAGATTTATATTTTTGTGCAGCTAAATATGAAAAAGTACCTTTTGGTCCTAAATAATATAATTTCATTTGACGTTACCCCTTATTAAGATATGTGTAATTTTAAAGTGTTAATGGAAGGGACAGCCTGTAGTAGATGATTGTTTTTTGTAAAAGAAGTTAGGATCTCTTATCTCATTTTTATATCCATGATGATAATTAGATACAAGTGTAGGAGATAATGGGGGCGCCAACCAAGACCATTTACCAGTAACTATTCTTCCATGTTTTTGTTCATTTTTTTCAAATCTTTCAAATTGTTTTGACGCAGTTAAATGATCAACCATTGAAACACCTTCGTTTTTAAATGAATGATATACTGCATAATTCAATTCGACTAATGTTCTGTCTTTATTGAAAGAATTATTCTTTAGTGTATCAAATTCAAATGCTTCTGCAATAGTTTCTAATAAATTATATCGATATGAATCCGTAAAGTTACGCACGGCAATTTCATTTACCATATACCAACCATTAAATGGGGCAGTCGGATATGTCACACCCCCAATTTTCAAGTCCATACTAGATATGATAGGGACTGCATACCATTTTAAACCAAGTTCTTTTAATTTTGGAAACTGCTCATGAGTGATAGGTACTTCTTTAATTAACTCAGGATTATAATTATGAAACTTTAATTTGTCTCCAGGCATTTGATAAATTAATGGTAAAATATCAAAATGAGTATGTTTGCTCTCCCATCCTAGATATTCCGCTAATTGTGTAACTTTCCTTTCAGCTGGATCGCCAACATCTTCATATCCAGCATATCTTATAAGTTGATTATTAAAAATTTGGGGTGGATGATGAGATGAAAAAATTGTAATATATGGCTTTATTTTACCTTTATTTGTAGCAATTTGAATATGGCTTTCAATTGTGTCAATAAATTCATTTTCAGTTTGGATGTGCCTTGCATCATTTACTGTTAAAGCGTCCCAAAAAGCACGGCCAATACAACGATTGGAATTTCTCCAAGCCATTTTAGCACCATAAATAAGTTCTTCATTTGTATGTTCATACGTGCCTGTGGCATTAATTTGTTTCTCAATTTGATAAATGCGTTTTGATATACTATCTTCATTATAATTTAGTTCTCTATACATCGTTTTAACAAAAGATTTAGCTTCGTTTAACATATAAACACCTCATAACATATTATACGGTATTTTGTATATTTTTAATCCTTACTAAAATAATTGTCACTATTTTGTCGCTACTATTTGAAAAAATGTAAAAACTATCATTATGAATAACTAATGATTTATAAATGTAAATACCCCTACAAAAACGTTGTATTTATATACACATATATATTTGTTTCAGATATAAACGATTATTATTTTGTGTTAAACTAATGAAAAAGCCGATTGGAGAGATAGCGGTGTACCAATTTGAAGATGATACATTTGTATTACACAATGATTTATATCAAATAAATATGGCAGAAAGTTATTGGAATGATGGCATTCACGAACGTTATGCTATATTTGATTTATATTTTAGAAGTATGCCATTTAATAGTGGTTACGCGGTTTTTAATGGGTTAAAACGTGTTATTGATTATATCGAAAAATTTCATTTTTCAAATTCAGATATTGAATATTTGAAATCCATTGGTTATCAAGAAGATTTTTTGGGATATTTAAAAGATTTAAAATTTACTGGTAATATTCGTTCTATGCAAGAAGGCGAGTTGTGTTTCGGTAATGAACCTTTATTAAGAGTTGAAGCGCCTTTAATCCAAGCGCAATTAATCGAAACAATGTTATTAAATATTGTAAATTTTCACACGCTCATCACTACAAAAGCTAGTAGAATTAAACAAGTAGCGCCCAATGACAATTTGATGGAATTTGGGACAAGACGTGCACAAGAAGCAGATGCAGCTTTATGGGGCGCAAGAGCTGCATATATTGGAGGATTCAATTCAACAAGTAATGTACGTGCCGGAAAACTATTTGGTATTCCAGTCTCAGGGACACACGCACACGCCATGGTTCAAACTTATGGAGATGAATATATAGCGTTTAAAAAATATGCAGAACGTCACAAAGATTGTGTATTTTTAGTTGATACTTACCATACGTTAAAATCAGGTGTGCCAACAGCAATTAAAGTTGCTAAAGAATTAGGTGATAAAATTAATTTTGTCGGCATTCGTTTGGACTCCGGAGACATAGCATATTTATCGAAAGAAGCACGTCGTATGCTAGACGAAGCTGGTTTCCCTGATGCTAAAATTATCGCTTCGAATGATCTAGATGAGCAGACAATTACGAGTTTAAAATCTCAAGGTGCAAAGGTTGATTCATGGGGAGTAGGGACAAAACTAATCACAGGTTATGATCAACCTGCTTTAGGCGCTGTTTATAAGTTGGTAGCAGTTGAGGATAGTTCTGGATCATATGTAGACCGTATAAAATTATCTAATAACGCAGAAAAAGTAACTACACCTGGTAAGAAAAATGTATATCGTATTATTAATAAAAAGACAAATAAAGCTGAAGGCGATTATATTACACTGGCTCATGAAGATCCTTATAACGAGTCGCCACTTAAATTATTCCATCCTGTTCACACTTATAAGATGAAATTTATAAAATCTTTTATAGCAAAAGCATTACACCATGATATTTTCAAAGATGGTAAATTAGTATACGATTTACCAAGTGAAAAAGAAGCACAAGCTTATTTAACGGAAAGCCTATCTTACTTATGGGATGAAAATAAACGTCACCTTAACCCACAAGAGTATCCAGTTGATTTAAGTACTGAATGTTGGGAAAATAAACATAAACGTATATTTGAAGTGGCAGAACAGGTTAAGGAGATGGAGGAAGAAAATGAGTGAAATTCAAGATATTATTGTTAGAGAAATGAAAGTGAAGCCTACAATTGATAGCAAGATAGAAACACGTCAAATCATTCAGTTTGTAAAAAACTACGTTCAATCTCACTCTTTTATCACATCCTTGGTGTTAGGTATATCAGGCGGACAAGATTCAACTTTAGCTGGTAAATTGTGCCAAATTGCAGTTAATGAATTAAAAGAGAAAGATATCGATTGTCGATTCATTGCGGTCAAATTGCCCTATGGCGAACAAAGTGACGCGGACGAAGTGGAAGATGCTTTGGAATTTATACAGCCTGATGAAATATTCACTGTGAATATTAAACCTGCAGTGGATCAAAGTGTTCAATCGTTAAAAAATGCAGACATTATATTAACAGATTTTCAAAAGGGAAACGAAAAAGCGCGTGAACGTATGAAAGTACAATTTTCAATTGCTTCCAATACACAAGGTATTGTAGTAGGTACTGACCATTCAGCTGAAAATTTAACAGGCTTCTTTACTAAATACGGTGATGGGGCAGCAGATATAGCGCCTCTGTTTGGTTTGAATAAGCGTCAAGGCCGTCAAATACTCGCATATTTGGGCGCTCCCTCACATCTATATGAAAAAGTACCAACTGCTGATTTAGAAGAAAATAAACCACAAGTGCCAGATGAAGATGCATTAGGTGTTAGTTATAATCATATTGATGACTATCTGGAAGGAAAGCCTGTTCCAAGCGAAGCTAAATCAATCATCGAAAGTCATTATATTAAAAATGCACATAAAAGAGAATTAGCATATACAAGATATACTTGGCCAAAAAACCAAACAAATTTCGAATAATTTTAGTGACAAAATAGTAACTTACTGATAAAATAATTTGAATTTAATGTGACAGAAAGGAAAATGGACATGTCAGTGATAACATCTAATCCATGGTTAATGGTTTTAGCAATTTTTATTATTAATGTTGCATATGTGACATGCTTAACAATGAGAACGATATTAACACTTAAAGGTTATCGCTATGTTGCAGCAGTAGTAAGTTTCCTAGAAGTCTTAGTATATGTTATTGGTTTAGGTATGGTTATGTCTAGTTTAGACCAAATTCAGAATGTCTTTGCATATGCTTTTGGGTTCTCAATTGGTATCATAGTAGGAATGAAAATTGAAGAAAAATTAGCACTGGGCTATACAGTAGTTAATGTAACATCTTCTGAACATGAGTTAGATTTACCAAAACAATTGAGAGATTTAGGTTATGGCGTCACGCACAATACTGCATATGGCCGAGATGGCGCAAGGTTAATTTTGCAAATTTTAACCCCGAGACGTTTTGAATTAAAACTGATTGAAACAATCAAGCAAATAGACGAAAAAGCCTTTATTATCGCATACGAGCCAAGAACAATCCACGGTGGTTTCTGGGTTAAAGGCGTTCGAAGTAAAAAACTCAAACAATATGATCCAGATAAAGTGGAAAGTATATGAAGAAACAACAAAAATTCAAGGTTGGCGAAAACGAAACTATTCAAGATTGTTTAAAACGTATGCGAGACGCTGGTTATATGCCTGTTAAGCGCTTTGAAAAACCAATTTACAAAGAAAATAAAAATGGTACTTATGAAGTATATAGACAGGAAATTCAATTTGTTGGAAAATTGCAAGAATAAATGCTTGAAGGAGGCTGGGACATCAATATATGTTCCAGCCTTAAATATGCTATGGAATAGTGCATAGCTTATTTGAAAGCCCTTTAAATTAAGTTTATTAATCCCAGACAATATAAGGAAGACAAGATAATGCATTTTAATGAAAATGGATTTTAATCCTATCCATTATTTTTATGAAACATGTTAAAATTTCTTAAAGAAGGAAGAAAAGGCTTATACATTTAAAGCTAATTCTGTTAAACTAATAGTGAAAAGAACAAACACGAACTTTAATCGTAAAATATTGTTAAATGTACATGTTTTGGAGTTTGTGCACTAAAACTTACGTAAGATAGGAGCTTATTTCAATGATAGAACGTTATTCTAGAGAAGAAATGTCTAATATATGGACGGATCAAAATCGTTATGAAGCATGGTTAGAGGTAGAAATACTAGCGTGTGAAGCTTGGAGTAAATTAGGTGATATACCTGCTGAAGATGTAAAAAAAATTCGCCAAAATGCGAAGGTTGACGTTAACCGTGCAAAAGAAATTGAAGAAGAAACACGTCATGATGTCGTTGCATTTACAAGACAAGTATCTGAAACATTAGGGGAAGAACGTAAGTGGGTTCACTATGGTTTAACGTCAACAGACGTAGTTGACACTGCGTTAAGTTATGTAATTAAACAAGCGAACGATATTATTGAAAAAGATTTAGAAAGATTTATTGAAGTATTAGCGCAAAAAGCCAAAGACTATAAATATACATTAATGATGGGACGCACACATGGCGTACACGCTGAACCGACGACATTTGGTGTAAAAATGGCTTTATGGTATACAGAAATGAAACGTAATTTAGAGCGCTTCAAACGCGTCAGAGAAGAAATCGAAGTAGGTAAAATGAGTGGTGCAGTAGGAACGTTTGCAAATATCCCACCAGAAATCGAAGCATATGTCTGTGAACATTTAGGTTTAGATGCGGCGCCAGTTTCAACACAAACATTACAACGAGACCGCCATGCATACTATATTGCTACATTAGCCTTAATCAGCACTTCTATGGAAAAATTCGCGGTAGAAATACGTAATTTACAAAAAACTGAAACACGAGAAGTAGAAGAAGCATTTGCCAAAGGACAAAAAGGTTCATCAGCGATGCCTCATAAACGTAACCCAATTGGTTCAGAAAATATTACAGGCATCGCACGTGTTATCAGAGGATATGTAACCACTGCATACGAAAATGTAGCATTATGGCATGAAAGAGATATTTCTCATTCATCAGCAGAACGCATCATGTTGCCAGATGTTACGATAGCGTTAGATTATGGATTAAACAGATTTACAAATATTGTAGAAAGACTTACTGTGTTTGAAGACAATATGTTAACAAATATTGATAAAACATACGGCCTTATCTATTCGCAGCGTGTATTATTAGCCTTAATTAATAAAGGGTTAGCACGCGAAGTAGCTTATGATAAAGTACAGCCAAAAGCGATGACATCTTGGGAAACTAAAACACCATTTAGAACATTGATTGAAAATGACTCATCCATTACTGAGTTATTAAGCTCTGAGGAATTAGATGAATGTTTTAATCCTAAACATCATTTAAATCAAGTAGACACTATTTTTAGCCGTGCAGGTTTAGAATGATTGAAATTTTCAAATGAAATGGTTACACTTTAATGTATTAGTACGTTGAACTGAGATTAAATTGAAAGTACAGGGGTTGTTTTTGATGCAAATAGAAAAATTACGAGGAAAAGCATTAGATGAATTATTTGATGCTATTCTTACATTAGAAAATAGAGAAGAATGTTATCAATTCTTTGACGATTTATGTACAGTGAATGAAATTCAGTCATTATCACAACGATTACAAGTCGCAAAAATGATTAAACAAGGTTATACTTATGCGACAATTGAGCAAGAGTCTGGGGCTTCAACCGCAACAATTTCCCGTGTTAAAAGATCTTTACAATGGGGAAATGATGCGTACACAATGATTCTAGATCGCATGAATATTGAAACGACCGATTAATTCATAACTCAATAATCGTAGCATAGCGTGTAATTTACATCATTTCATTTGAAAAGCTGTTGGCAAAGTAACTCACTTTGTTGGCAGCTTTTTTCTGTTGTTAATTTAAAGTGTATTGATAAAATAGGTACAAAGATGTTTATTTTATATATAGTTTATTAAAATGTATATAAGGCGTAGTGATGAAAATAATACGTTAATACAACTTGTTAAAATACACTATATTTTCTTACATCATTTTAGAACTCGCTGATTAAAAATGATATAATCTTATGTATGCTAAAAAAAGGAGTAACATATCATGTATGACATTAAAAAATGGAAACATATTTTCAAATTAGATCCTGCCAAATCCATATCTGATAATGATTTAGACGCTATTTGTATGTCTAAAACCGATGCAATTATTATAGGTGGGACAGACGGTGTTACTGAAGATAATGTTATTCAATTAATGAGTAGAGTAAGAAGGTATCCACTACCTTTAGCTCTAGAAATTTCAAATGTAGAAAGTGTGATGCCAGGATTTGATTTTTATTTTGTACCAACTGTGCTAAACAGCGCAAACGTAAAATATCATAATGGCATACTTTTAGACGCATTAAAATCATTTGGTCACATGATTGATTTTGATGAAGTTGTTTTTGAAGGCTACGTTGTAATGAACCCAGACAGTAAAGTTGCTCAGCTTACACAGGCTAACACTAATTTAACAGAGGACGATATTGAAGCATACGCTCAAATGATTAATGCAATGTATAAATTACCAGTTATGTATCTTGAGTATAGTGGTACATATGGAGAAAGCGAAAAAGTTAAAACAGCAGCAAGCATGTTGACTGATACCCAGTTGTTTTATGGTGGGGGTATTAGTAACCAAGAAGAAGCGGAAGAAATGGCTTCAATTGCTGATACGATTATCGTTGGTGATATTGTTTACAAAGATATTAAAAAAGCACTAAAAACAGTTAAGGTAAAGGAGTCACATAAATGAATGCATTAGTAAATCAGATGAATGATGAACAAAGCCTAGCGGTACGAACTACAGAAGGGCCACTTCTTATTATGGCAGGTGCTGGTTCAGGCAAAACACGTGTCTTGACCCATCGTATAGCTTACTTGCTTGATGAAAAAGACGTGTCTCCCTATAATGTTCTAGCGATTACTTTTACAAACAAAGCAGCAAAAGAAATGAAAGCGCGTGTTGAATCTTTAGTGGGTGAGCCTGCGCAAGTTATTTGGATGTCCACTTTCCACTCAATGTGTGTAAGAATTCTTAGAAGAGACGCAGATAGAATTGGTATTGAACGTAATTTTACAATTATTGACCCTACTGATCAAAAATCAGTTATTAAAGACGTTTTAAAGCAAGAAAATATAGATAACAAAAAATTTGAGCCGAGAATGTTTATTGGCGCTATAAGTAATTTGAAAAATGAATTAAAAACACCGGAAGACGCACAAAAAGAAGCTGAGACATATCATGAACAAATGGTCGCTACCGTTTATAAAGGTTACCAACGACAATTATCAAGAAACGAAGCTTTGGATTTTGATGATTTAATAATGGTTACAATTCGTTTGTTTGAACGTGTACCTGATGTATTAGAATATTATCAAAATAAATTTCAATACATACACGTAGATGAGTACCAAGATACAAATAAAGCACAGTATACGCTAGTAAATCTTTTGGCAGCTAAATTTAAAAATTTATGTGTAGTAGGAGATTCTGATCAATCTATCTATGGATGGCGTGGCGCAGATATTCAAAATATACTGTCCTTTGAAGAAGATTATCCTGAAGCAAAAACGGTATTTTTAGAACAAAATTACCGATCAACTAAAAATATATTAAATGCAGCAAATGAAGTAATCAAAAATAACTCAGAGCGTAAACCTAAAGGGTTGTGGACTGGCAACACATCTGGAGATAAAATCCATTACTACGAAGCTACGACTGAGAGAGATGAAGCAGAATATGTAGTAAAAGAAATTATGAAACATCAACGCAACGGCAAAAAGTTTAAGGATATGGCAATTTTGTATCGTACAAATGCACAATCACGTGTGCTTGAAGAAACATTTATGAAATCTAATATGCCTTATACGATGGTCGGTGGTCAAAAATTCTACGATCGTAAAGAAATTAAAGATTTATTAAGCTATTTGAGAATAATAGCTAATAGTAATGATGATATTAGCTTGCGTCGTGTAATTAATGTACCTAAACGTGGTATTGGTCCATCTTCAGTAGATAAAATTCAAGCTTATGCGAATCAAAATGATATTAGTATGTTTGACGCTTTAGCAGAAGTAGATTTTATCGGTTTATCTAAAAAGGTAACACAAGAATGTATAACTTTTTATGACACGATTCAAAATTTGATTAAACAACAAGAGTTTTTAGAGATTACTGAAATTGTTGAAGAAGTATTAGTTAAATCAGGTTATCGAGATATGTTAGAACGTGAGAAAACACTAGAATCAAGAAGTAGACTAGAAAATATAGATGAATTTATGTCGGTTCCCAAAGACTATGAAGAAAATACACCACTAGAAGAACAGTCATTGATTAATTTCTTAACCGATTTATCTTTAGTTGCTGATATAGACGAAGCGCAAATAGAAGATGGCATAACATTGATGACAATGCACTCAGCCAAAGGATTAGAATTCCCAATCGTGTTTATTATGGGGATGGAAGAGTCGTTATTCCCTCATATCAGAGCGATAAAAAGCGATGATGATCATGAAATGCAGGAAGAAAGAAGAATCTGCTATGTAGCGATTACCCGTGCAGAACAAACATTATATTTAACGCATGCTACTTCAAGAATGCTTTTTGGCAGACCACAATCTAATATGGCTTCAAGATTCTTACAAGAAATACCTGAAGATTTATTGGAAAATGAAAATAAAGCGGCAGTTAAAACACAAAACAATCACTTTAAATCAGCAACCAAACAACCTGAAAAAAGAAGTCATAGTAAACGTGTTGCATCTTCTAAGCAATCACAACAAAATACGAATTGGCATGTCGGTGATAAAGTTATCCATAAATCTTGGGGTGAAGGTATGGTAAGTAATGTAAATGAAAAAAATGGCTCTGTAGAGTTAGATATTATATTTAAATCAGAAGGACCAAAGCGTCTGCTTGCTCAGTTTGCACCTATCGAAAAGAAAGGGGAATAAAATGTGGCTGACATACAATCACGTGTTAATGAATTGCATCAATTATTAAATCAATATAGCTATGAATACTACGTACAAGATAATCCCTCTGTACCAGATAGTGAATACGATAAATTATTGCACGAGTTGATTGAAATTGAAACAAACCATCCAGAATATCAAACAGTGGATTCACCTACTGTGAGAGTGGGTGGTGCAGCACAATCAACTTTTGAAAAAGTGAATCATGATACACCAATGCTTAGTTTAGGCAACGCGTTTAATGAAGAAGATTTGAGAAAATTTGATCAACGTGTACGTGAACAAATTGGTAAAGTCGAGTATATGTGTGAATTAAAAATTGATGGTTTAGCGGTTTCTCTTAAATATGAAAATGGACGATTTGTTCAAGGTTTAACACGCGGGGATGGTATAACAGGTGAAGATATTACTGAAAATTTAAGAACGATACATGCGATTCCTTTGAAAATAAATGAACCTAGAACGTTCGAAGTTCGCGGTGAAGCGTATATGCCTAGAAAATCTTTCTTTGATTTAAATGAAGCTAAAGCTCAAAATGATGAACAACCCTTTGCCAACCCTAGGAATGCTGCCGCTGGATCGCTTAGACAATTAGATTCTAAACTTGCAGCAAAACGGAAATTAAGTGTTTTCTTATATAGTGTGAATGATTTTACACAGTTTAATGCCAATACACAAAGTGATGCTTTAGATGAATTAGACGAATTGGGTTTCAAGACAAATCAAGAGCGTGAGCGGCTTCAAACAATTGAAGAAGTTTTAGAGTATATTGAGAAGTGGACAGAAGCGCGTGAAGGACTGCAATACGATATTGATGGCATCGTTATTAAAGTCAATGATTTAGAGCAACAAGATGAATTAGGATACACACAAAAATCTCCTCGTTGGGCAATCGCATATAAGTTCCCAGCAGAAGAAGTTATCACAAACTTATTAGATATTGAATTGAGTATTGGTAGAACAGGTGTTGTTACACCAACAGCAATACTTGAGCCTGTAAAGGTTGCAGGCACAACTGTGTCTAGAGCTTCTTTACATAACGAAGATTTGATACACGAAAAAGATATTCGAATTGGTGACAGTGTAATTATTAAAAAAGCAGGAGATATTATACCGGAAGTCATTAAAAGCGTATTAGATCGCAGACCTCAAAACGCTGAAGTTTATCATATGCCAACGCATTGTCCTAGCTGTGACCATGAACTTGTTAGAATTGAAGGCGAAGTAGCACTGAGATGTATTAATCCAAAATGCCAAGCACAGCTTGTAGAAGGCATGATTCATTTTGTTTCTCGTCAAGCAATGAATATCGATGGTTTAGGTACTAAAATTATTCAGCAACTTTATGAAAATCATAAGATTAAAGATGTTGCAGATATATTTTACTTAACTAAAGATGATTTGCTACCATTAGAGAGAATGGGTGAAAAAAAGGTAGACAACTTATTAAATGCTATCGAAAAAGCTAAGTCGAATTCATTAGAACATTTACTATTTGGTTTAGGTATAAGACATTTAGGCGTGAAAGCAAGTCAAGTTATTGCTGAAAAATATGGCACGATGGATACTTTATTTGATGTTACAGAAGACTCGTTAATTGAAATATATGATGTGGGTCACAAATTAGCTCAATCGTTAGTGACATATTTAGAAAATGAAGACATTCGTGCGCTTATCAATAAACTCAAAGAAAAAAATGTTAATATGACTTATAAAGGTATTAAAATAAGTGATTTAGCTGGACATCCAGAATTTAGTAATAAGACAATTGTTTTAACCGGTAAGTTATATCAAATGACTCGAAATGAAGCTTCCAAGTGGTTAGAACTTCATGGTGCTAAAGTTACAAATAGTGTTACAAAAAAAACAGATTTAGTGATTGCTGGTGAAGATGCTGGTTCTAAACTTATGAAAGCTGAGCAATTTGGAACAGAAGTGTGGACAGAAGATGACTTTGTCAAAAAACAAAATGAAATAGAGGGATAGAGGAGATAATGCATGAAAAGAACGATTATATTATTTATTTCAGCAATTTTTGTATTATCAGCATGTGGTAACGATAATGATGAGAACAATAAAGAACAGTCAAATGATAATAAACAACAAGAAGAGTCTGGCTCTGTAAAGGAAATTGCTACTGATAAAAATGTACAAGGCAATAATTATAGAACGATTTTACCGTTTAAAGAGAGCCAAGCACGTGGTTTGTTACAAGATAATATGGCAAATAGTTATAATGGTGAAGACTTTGAACACGGTCTTTTAGAATTAAGTAAAGAAGTCTTTCCTACTGATGATTACTTGTACCAAGACGGTCAATATTTAGATAAAGACACAATTAATGCTTATTTGAGCCCTAAATATACTAAATCTGAAGTAGATGCTATGGACGAAGATGAACGTAAAGAAAAGAAAGCAAACGAAAATTTAGGTCTTAACCCATCGCATAAAGGGGAAACCGATCCAGAAAAAATTGCTGAAAATACACCAGCATATCTTTCTAATATTTTAGAGCAAGATTTTTATGCGAGTGGAGATACGAAAGGTAAAAACATCAAGGGTATGACTATCGGATTAGCTATGAATAGTACATATTATTACCAAAAAGAAAAAGATGGCGAAACGTATAGTAAAGATTTAGATGACAAAGAAATTAAAAAGCAAGGCAAGCAAATGGCAGGAGAAATTCTTTCTAGACTCAGAGAACATAAAGAATTAAAAGAGATACCTATCCATTTTGCAATCTATAAGCAATCTGGGGAAAATTCAATTGTCCCTGGGGAATTTATAGCGGGTACTACGGTTGAAGATGGCAAAACGCGTATTAATGAATGGAAGGATATTAACCAACAAACGGCGTTACTACCTTCTGAAGAAGCGGGTAAAGTTGATGAAAACCTAAACAATAATTTCAAACAATTTAATGATGATTTACAGACATATTTTAATAACTTTACGCAAGCAGTGGGTACAGTTAAATTTGATAATAAAAAAGCAAAACAATTAACGGTCGATGTACCTATTGATTATTATGGCGAAGCAGAAACAATTGGTATCACACAATATATAACTGAACAAGCTGAAAAATACTTTGATGATATAGGCGAATATGAAATCCACATTAAAGATGGTAATAAAGCCAAAGCTTTAATAAGTAAATCTAAAGATGATAAAGAGCCACAGGTTCACATTTATAAAAATAATAATTAATATGTGACAAACAATTAAAGCCACACTTTGTAATACTTTTCATGATTACATTGTGTGGCTTCTTAATTATGAAACGATATTATTTGAAAACTTATTCTTTAACAATTTGTTTTACTTTATTTAAATCACGTTCGACAAAAAGGCCGGGCTTTTTCGTGAATTTACTTACTACATAAGTGACAATGACACTGGCTAAAAAACCAGGAATGATTTCATACATGCCAAATATTTCATTAAATGAAGCTAACGGTTTAATCCATGCAATCCAAATAATAACAACTAAAGCACCTGTAACCATACCGCTTAATGCACCGATGTGGGATAAGCCTTTCCAGTAAAGTGAAAGTATAACTAAAGGACTAAATGCAGCTCCGAACCCAGCCCAAGCATTGCCAACAAGGTTTAATATCGTATCATTTGGTGACCAAGCAATCCAGATTGCAATAATAGCTACTAACAAAACGGATAATCTGCCAACCAGGACGAATTCTTTTTCGTGTGTTTTAGCTTTATCTTCGCCTCGGATAAGTTTATAAAAATCTTCCGTTAAAGAACTAGAAGTAACTAATAATTGTGATGAAATTGTGCTCATAATTGCTGCCAAGATAGCTGCTAATAAAAACCCTCCAACAAGTGGGTGGAATAATATTTGGTTCATAATAATAAATAACGTTTCAGGATCTTCCATTTTTATATTATATTGAGGAACAAATGCAATACCAGTTAAACCAACTGCTACTGCTCCTAATAAGCCAACCACCATCCAACTTATCCCTAAGCGTCTAGCTTTTGGTAAAAGTTTATGTGTCTTAATAGACATAAATCGAACAATAATATGAGGTTGTCCGAAATAGCCTAATCCCCAAGCAAATAATGAAACGATACCTAAAAATGTTGTTCCTTTAAACAAGTCCATATTAGTAGGTCTCATAGTGGCAACTTCGCTAAAGGTATCTAAACCATTAAGTTTGATAAGCGCTACGATAGGGACCATAACCATTGCGATTAGCATGATAACACCTTGGAAGAAATCAGTAATTGAAACAGCTAAATAACCGCCAAAAAATGTGTAAAAAATAACTATAGCGGCAACAATAACAAGCCCCCAATGATAATTTAAACCAAAGGCACTTTCAAATAACTTTCCTCCAGAAACGAAGCCAGAATGTGTGTATAAAGTGAAAAAGACAACGATAATGAGACCTGAAATAATTTTTAGATAATTTTTACGGTCATTGAGCCGATTTTTAAAGAAATCTGGTAGTGTAATGGCGTCTCCAGCAATTTCAGTATAAACACGAAGTCGCGGCGCAACTACAAAATAGTTAACATAAGCACCTAGTGACAAGCCTATGGTAATCCACATAGCGGATAATCCTGTACTATAAACAGAACCTGGAAGACCCATAATCATCCATCCACTCATATCTGATGCACCCGCCGAAAGCGCAGTAACATAGGGACCTATACTTCTGCCTCCGAGCATAAATTCACTTAAATTACCTGTCGCCTGTTTATAACCGTAATAACCAATAAATAGTAAAATGATAAAGTAGACAATAATCATAATATACGTTTGCCAAGTTGCATGAACTTGATTGGCTAACGATGTGCCTAGAATCAACATAATTGCTCAACTCCCTTATTTCCGTCATATTAAATTGTGTTACATGAATGATTATACAATGGAATTTATAAATAGAGTGGAAAAATTTCAGAAAATTACAAAAATAACATATGGAATCTAAAATAAAGCCTTACATTTATTGAAAACATGATTTCAAGTTTTATAAAAGTGTATGATTTATTATGCAATGACGACGTTTAATCTAATCATATAAAAGTGACGCGTATGATATTCATTATTTAAGTTACTTAATGTGAAGCAACCTCCTCAAGGATTTTAAAATAAAACGAGGTTATTTGTTGATATTGTTGAAAAGTTTAGATTTTTGAACGAAATTTTGATACAATTTTATAATGAATGAGTAAACAAGGAGGCTTTTATTTAATGGCTAAGGTTACACGTGAAGAAGTAGAGCATATTGCTAATTTAGCTAAACTTCAAATTACCGAAGAAGAAACAACAGAAATGCAAGATACATTAGAAAGTATTTTAAATTTTGCTAATCAAATAGATACAGCAGATACTAGTGCTATTGAGCCAACTTATCACGTATTAGATTTACAAAACGTGTTAAGAGAAGACGAAGCAATCGAGGGCATTCCTCAAGAGCTTGCATTAAAAAATGCTAAAGAGACGGAAGATGGACAATTTAAAGTACCATCTATCATGAATGAGGAGGACGCTTAAGATGACCATCCGTTATGAATCTGTGGAAAATTTAATTAAACTAATAAAAAATAAAGAAATTAAACCTTCACAAGTAGTGAACGATATCTATGATGCTATCGAAGAAACTGATCCAACAATCAAATCATTTCTTGCATTAGATAAAGAAAATGCTATTAAAAAAGCACAAGAATTAGATGAATTACAAGCTAAAGACCAAATGGAAGGAAAACTATTTGGTATTCCTATGGGGATTAAAGATAATATTATTACTGACGGCGTAGAAACAACTTGCGCTAGTAAGATGCTTGAAGGCTTTGTACCAATTTATGAATCTACAGTTATGAATAAATTACACAATGAACAAGCGATTTTAATTGGAAAACTAAACCTGGATGAGTTTGCAATGGGTGGTTCTACAGAAACTTCTTATTTCAAAAAAACTGTAAACCCATTTGATCATAGCGCTGTGCCTGGTGGGTCATCTGGTGGTTCTGCAGCAGCAGTAGCAGCAGGATTAGTACCATTTAGTTTAGGCACAGACACTGGTGGATCAATACGCCAACCAGCAGCATACTGTGGCGTTGTTGGTTTAAAACCAACTTATGGCCGTGTATCTCGTTTTGGATTGGTAGCATTCGCATCTTCATTAGATCAAATCGGACCATTGACACGTAACGTTAAAGACAATGCTTTAGTGTTAGAAGCAATCACAGGTGTGGATGAAAACGATTCTACAAGCGCACCAATCGAAGATGCTGATTTCACTTCAGAAATCGGTAAAGACATTCAAGGTCTTAAAGTAGCCTTACCAAAAGAATATATAGGAGAAGGCGTTTCTGAAGAAGTAAAAGCATCAGTGAAAAAAGCAGTTGAAACATTAAGTGAATTAGGAGCTACAGTAGAGGAAGTATCACTGCCTAATACGAAATATGGTATCCCTTCTTATTACGTAATTGCATCATCTGAAGCATCATCAAACTTATCTCGTTTCGATGGTATTAGATATGGTTATCATTCACCAGAAGCAAAATCACTTGAAGAATTATATAAAATGTCGAGAAGTGAAGGGTTTGGCGAAGAAGTTAAACGCCGTATTTTCTTAGGTACATTTGCTTTAAGTTCTGGATATTATGATGCTTTCTACAAAAAATCACAAAAAGTTAGAACTTTAATTAAAAATGATTTTAATCGTATTTTTGAAAATTATGATGTTGTAGTAGGACCGACGACACCAACAGCTGCATTTAATTTAGGTGAAGAAATTGATGATCCACTTACAATGTATGCGAATGATTTACTAACAACACCAGTCAACTTAGCTGGTTTGCCAGGTATCTCTGTTCCTTGTGGAAAAGCGAATGGGCGTCCAATTGGTTTACAATTTATCGGTAAACCATTTGATGAGAAAACGTTATATCGTATCGCTTACCAATATGAAACGAAATTTAATTTGCATAATGAATATGAAAAATTATAAGGAGTGGAAATCATGCATTTTGAAACAGTTATTGGACTAGAGGTCCATGTTGAGTTAAAAACAGAATCAAAAATGTTTTCTCCATCACCAGCTCATTTTGGGGCAAAACCTAACTCAAATACAAACGTAATTGATTTGGCTTATCCTGGTGTGTTACCAGTAGTCAATAGACGCGCTGTTGATTGGGCTATGAGAGCATCAATGGCATTAAATATGGATATTGCAACAGAATCAAAATTTGATCGTAAAAACTATTTTTATCCAGATAATCCTAAAGCCTACCAAATTTCACAATTTGACCAACCTATAGGCGAAAATGGTTATATCGATATTGAAGTAGATGGTGAAACAAAACGTATCGGTATTACGCGTTTACACATGGAAGAAGATGCTGGTAAGTCAACACATAAAGATGGTTACTCTTTAGTTGATTTAAATAGACAAGGCACACCATTAATTGAGATTGTTTCTGAGCCAGACATCCGTTCACCACAAGAAGCATATGCATATTTAGAAAAACTACGTTCAATTATTCAATATACTGGCGTTTCTGACTGTAAAATGGAAGAAGGATCATTACGTTGTGATGCTAACATTTCCTTACGTCCATATGGCCAAGAAGCATTCGGTACCAAAGCAGAACTTAAAAACTTAAACTCATTTACGTACGTACGTAAAGGTTTAGAATACGAAGAAAAACGTCAAGAAGAAGAACTGTTAAATGGTGGAGAAATCCTCCAAGAAACGAGACGTTTTGATGAATCAACAGGTAAAACAATTTTAATGCGTGTTAAAGAAGGATCAGATGACTATCGTTATTTCCCTGAGCCGGATATTGTACCATTGTACGTAGATGAAGCATGGAAAGAGCGTGTACGTCAAACAATCCCTGAATTACCTGATGAAAGAAAAGAAAAATATGTGAATCAATTTGGATTACCAGCATATGATGCACACGTGTTAACATTAACAAAAGAAATGTCCGACTTCTTCGAAGGTGCAGTAGCCGAAGGTGCAGATGTGAAATTAACATCAAATTGGCTAATGGGCGGCGTTAATGAATATTTAAATAAACATCAAATTGAATTATTAGATACAAAATTAACACCACAAAACTTGGCTGGTATGATTCAATTAATCGAAGACGGTACAATGAGTAGTAAAATTGCTAAAAAAGTATTCCCAGAATTAGCTGAAAATGGCGGCGACGCAAAACAAATTATGGAAGATAAAGGCCTCGTCCAAATTTCTGATGAAGCAACACTACTTAAATTTGTTAACGAAGCATTAGATAACAATCCACAATCAGTAGAAGATTACCAAAACGGTAAAGGTAAAGCAATGGGCTTCTTAGTTGGTCAAATTATGAAGGCATCCAAAGGCCAAGCTAATCCACAACTAGTTAACCAATTGTTAAAACAAGAATTAGACAAAAGATAATCAAATGATTAATCTATAATTTCGAGATTTAAAATTTGAAAATCTAATTTTGAAAGAACCTGTAGAGCAATGCTATCTACAGGTTCTTTATTATTGAGTAGGATGCTATATTTTCTTTTAAAAAATAGCCTAATTACTTTTATCATTTAACTAAATCATTTAATATAGAAACTGAGTATAAAAAGTTGAGGGATAAAATATGAGAAAACGAGCTAGAATCATTTATAACCCAACATCTGGTAAAGAATTATTTAAGCGTACATTGCCAGATGTATTAATCAAATTAGAAAAGGCCGGTTTTGAAACAAGTGCCTACGCAACTGAAAAAATTGGTGATGCGACAACAGAAGCTAGACGCTGTTTAACACAAAATTATGATGTTCTAATAGCCGCAGGTGGTGATGGTACATTAAATGAAGTCATCAATGGTATAGCTGAATATCCGAATAGGCCTAATATAGGGATAATTCCAATGGGCACTGTAAATGATTTTGGTCGTGCTTTACATTTACCAAATGATATCATGAGTGCAATTGATGTGATTATAGAAGGTCATTCAACACGTGTGGATATTGGGAAAATGAATAGTAGATATTTTATTAATTTAGCCGCTGGAGGGCAATTAACACAGGTCTCCTATGAAACACCAAGTAGGTTAAAATCCATCGTTGGTCCATTTGCTTACTATATAAAAGGGTTTGAAATGTTACCACAAATGAAAGCTGTTGATATTCGTATTGAATATGATGGTGAAGTTTTTCAAGGAGAAGCCTTGTTGTTTCTTTTAGGTTTGACCAATTCTATGGCAGGATTTGAAAAATTAGTGCCTGATGCTAAATTAGATGATGGGTATTTTACTTTAATTATAGTTGAAAAAGCTAATTTAGCTGAATTAGGTCATATTATGACACTTGCTTCACGAGGTGAGCACATCAAGCATCCTAAAGTACACTATAAAAAAGCGAAATCAATCAATATATCATCATTTATAGATATGCAATTGAATGTAGACGGTGAATATGGGGGTAAATTACCAGGTAATTTCTTGAATTTAAAACAACATATTGAAGTATATACACCTAGTGATATGAAAAACGAAGAATTAGTAGAACAATAAGATTTACGAAACACATAAAAGCAAACTTGAATTATTTCTTGCTTTTAAGTTAAAATAAATAGTCAAAAAATTAATAATAAACTACGAGGTTAGGTAATGACACAAAGTATCCTAACCTCTTTTATGTGGAGTGACAAGATGAAAACATTACAAAAAAATGAAAGATTAGAGGGAAAAGTGGTTGATTTAACACATGAAGGACACGGTGTTGTTAAATTAGATCGTTATCCTATTTTTGTACCTAACGCGTTAATAAATGAAATAATTACATTTAAGGTAATCAAAGTTAAAAAGAATTTTGCCATTGGAAAATTAATAGAAATAAAAGAGCCAAGCAGCGATCGTGTTGAACCACCATGTGTATACTATTACAAATGCGGGGGTTGTCAATTACAACACATGACATACCAAGCGCAATTAAATATGAAAAAAGAACAAGTGATTAATTTGTTCCATAGGAAAGCCGGCTTTAAAGATACAATCATCCACGACACTGTGGGAATGGAGCGCCCCTGGTATTACCGTAATAAAACTCAAGTGCCCGTAGGTAAAAACCAAGAAGGAAAAATAATTTCCGGTTTTTATAGACAGAGAAGTCATGACATTATAGATATGGATGAATGCTTAATTCAAGATCAACTGCATCAACAAATGATGAATCAAATAAAAGCTTGGTTTAATGAATTAAATATAAGTGTTTATAACGAACATAAAAAGCAAGGGCTTATGAGACATGTTGTAGTAAGAACTGGGCACTATTCAAGAGAATTAATGGTGATTTTTGTGACAAACGGGAAAAAATTTAAACAGAGCGATTTACTTGTCCAAAAAATGGTTGATGCGTTTCCTAATATCACAAGTATTAAACACAATATTAATAATACACATTCCAACGTAATAATGGGATCAGAATCTTATACTTTATATGGTAAAGATGCAATTCATGATACTTTATCAGACGTTACTTTCAAAATAAGTGATCAATCTTTCTACCAAATTAACTCGATACAAACTGAAAAATTATATCAACGCGCAATAGAATACGCAGAGTTGAACGGTGAAGATATCGTACTTGATACGTATTGTGGCATTGGTACGATTGGGTTATATATGGCGCCACAAGCCAAGCATGTTTATGGCGTAGAAGTCGTTTCAGAAGCCATTGAAGATGCAAAACAAAATGCGACCATAAACCAATATGAAAATACTACTTTTGTCTGTGGAAAGGCAGAAGAAGTTATTTTAAAATGGAAAGCACAAGGAATTAAACCAGATGTAGTGATGGTTGACCCACCTAGAAAAGGCTGTGACGATACCTTTTTGGAAACACTTTTAGAATTAAATCCAAGAAAAATCGTCTATATATCTTGCAACCCGTCAACACAACAACGGGATGCACAACATTTAGCAAAACAATATAAGTTAACACAAATTACACCAGTTGATATGTTTCCACATACAACACATGTTGAAACTGTTGCTCAATTTGAACATATTTAACAAATGATTATGTGTTGCATTTCTTGCAATACATTGTGTAAAGTTAATTAATTTATTGTTTGCTCAATATTGCAGAGTATTGCAAAGTAAGAAGGTTTGTTAAAATTCAATTACAAGTAACTTACTTTCTAGCATTCCTCTTTCATAGTGGGTTAAATCGTTGTATACTCTAGGTAATAGCGAAGCGCTTGGAGGGTGACTAATGTTTAAAATTGATTTGTTTTCTAATAAAAAGTTATTAGAAGGCTTCTTATTATTTCAATTTACAGTAGTAATGATCAGCATATTGTTATCGTATAAATTTGCTTATTTATTTGCTTCAGTAATAGAGCAAAATATCTTATTTAATTTAATTTATGGTATATTAGGATTTACTGTTATTTATTTATTACATGAATTGGTTCATAATCTGATGTTTCGTTTGTTGTCAAAAGGACAAAAGCCTACTTATCGCATTAAATATGGTTTAATAAAGTCACATATGCCTCAAGTGTATTTTAAAAAATGGCAATATAGCATGATTATGTTAGCACCTTTATTAATTATTACGTTAATTTTATTTACCCTATTTTCTGTTGCTACTTATTCATCTATTATTTTTATTGCAAGTTTCCATATTGGATACTGTGTTAGGGATATATATTTATTATCCGGAGTTTTAAATGCTAATGTTCAATATATTGAAGATACAGAAGATGGCATCATATATTTTACCCAAAATCCCTCTAATCAGTTACAAACTGATACCAAATCGTAGAATGTAAATTAATTTGAGTTAGTATTACTGGTAAATACGTAATCAATGTTTAAACAGATATCGTATTTACATCGTGATAGCTAACTCTTTTTTTAATTGTGTTCATTTTAATGAGCATATTTTATGTAAGGAAATTATTAAGAATGTAAGATAAATACCAATGATATTAATTTAAGATGTTACAAGGGAGGTGTGTGCATTGTCAGAAAGAAGAATCATTCATATTGATATGGATTATTTTTTTGCTCAAGTGGAAATCAGAGATAATCCTAAATTAAAAGGTAAACCAGTCATCGTTGGTGGAAAAGCAAGTGGGAGAGGCGTTGTATCAACAGCATCATATGAAGCTCGAAAATATGGTGTTCACTCTGCAATGCCCACAGCGCAAGCACATAAATTATGTCCTGATGGTTTTTACGTATCACCTCGGTTTGAAGCATACAAAACAGCGTCAAATACGATAATGAACATTTTTAAGAGCTATACAGAAGAGGTTGAACCTTTATCACTCGATGAAGCTTATTTAGATATAACACATCTTGTACGGCCAGATTTACCTGCTTCTACAATTGCTCAATATATTCGAAGAGATATTTACGAAGCAACACAATTAACTTCTTCAGCGGGTGTATCATATAATAAATTTTTAGCTAAATTAGCAAGTGGTATGAACAAACCCAATGGTCTCACTGTTATCGATTATAACAATGTTCATGAAATATTAATGGGATTAGATATTGGCGATTTTCCAGGGGTTGGTAAAGCTTCGAAAGAAAAAATGCATGAACATCAAATTTATAATGGACAAGATTTGTATAATCAAAGTGAGCGAGAGTTAATCCGTTTATTTGGCAAGCGTGGTCATGGATTATACAATAAAGCAAGAGGTATAGATTATAACGAAGTTAAACCCACAAGAATTAGAAAATCAGTTGGAACAGAACGAACATTTGCTACTGACATGAACGATGACGAACAAATTCTCCAAAAAATATGGGAGTTATGTGGTAAAACAGCTGAGCGGTTAGCTAGAATTCAAAAATCTGGAAAAACCGTAACAGTTAAAATAAAGACCTTTAAGTTTGAAACACTGTCTAAGCAAAGAAGTTTAAGAGACCCAGTTAAAAATGAGACAGATATATATAATATTGCCTATAGTTTGTATACAGAATTAAAAGAATCGGAAACACCTATTCGATTGGTGGGAGTCACAGTAGGCAATCTAGAAAAAGCAACATATGAGAATATGACGATTTATGATTACATTTAACTAAAGCGCCACTAACAGACACCATTTCTATTTCAATCTTTATCTTGCAATTGTTTGCCATATATATTGAGCATGCTATTTAAATCATCATAGTGTTTTAATAAGCGAAAGGTTATCATCGCACATGCTTTAGCATCGTTTAAAGCATCATGATGACCATGAAAATCTAGGTTGTAATAAGACATCATATAGTTTAATCCATAACGATGATTATTGATTGTTCTTCTAGATAGTTGTAAAGAACAAAAATATGTCATTGGAGGTGTGTCTTGTCCTATCGCTTTAATGCTCTCATATAATACATTCATATCGAATGCCGCATTGTGAGCAACGACTGGGAGATTCTCGATGAATTGCATCATATAGGGATACACTAAGTCAAATGTAGGTGCATCTATGACATCATTCGGTTGGATACCGTGTACAGCTATATTTTGTTTGGAAAAATAGTCATTAGGATTTATAAGTGTGTAAAAAGATTCTGTGATTTGATGATTGATAACTTTAACCATACCTATTGAGCAAATACTAGTTCGTTTTCCATTCGCAGTTTCAAAGTCTAAAGCAATATAAGCATTGGCGGTCATGAAGCAAGATTCCTTTCTCATTTATGAATATGATATGACTTTATATAATTCTGTTTTTGAAGTCAAGCGAGTCATACTGTTTTCAACTATGTCAGTACTTGTTGATGCTTTGATATTCGTAGTATTAAAAATAACGAAAAGAGGCTGAAACATAAATAATGTGTCAGCCTTAGATATCATATTGGCAATAGATGACTGGAAAGAAAATATAAAAACGCACTTCTTTAAAAACTAGATCTAAGTGCAAATTTTAAAGCGCTAGTTCTAAAGAGCAACTTCTTCATCTATGAAGCTTAGTATTAAGGTTAAGTTCATGCAATGTACTGAATTTAGTAGCACTTATGCGTGAGTCTTTGTTTTTGCATGCTTTTTTCTAATCATTCTTGCCGAGTGTGCAAGGAAATCATTTTATAAAATATGATTTCTGTTTACTCTCTTTTGTATTCAATTCAAACTGAATTTACGAGTAAATAATGGCATGGTTGAACTATGCTTCCTCTTCATTAAAGGAACGTGCTGCCAATTCTTTTTCATATAAATATAATGTATTGCTGTCATCGCCGATGCGTTTTAAATAATCAATATGTGTATCGAACATTGATTCTTCTTCCACCTGTTCATCTAAGAACCAATTTAAAAATGAAATAGTAGCATAGTCTTTATCTTTATTGGCTAGGTCAGACAAGTTATAAAATCTACGTGTTACGTCTTGTTCTTGTGCTAAACCATCTTCAAATGTTTCTAAAATACTTGAGAATTCAGATTTAGGTGCTGGGATAGAATCAAATTTTGCTTGTTCGCCACGATCATTAATATAGTCATAGATTTTGTGACCGTGAAATCTTTCTTCTTTGGCTTGCTGGATATAGAAATTCGCAAAGCCTTCGTAAGACTTGCTATCACAGTATGCAGCCATAGCCATATATGCATGTGCAGCAAAATATTCGTGATTCATTTGTTCGTTTAATGCATCTAATAATTCTTTATTTAACATAAGAAATAGCCTCCATGTATTAGTTTTTAAATAGTATAGCAAAGTTATTCTCATTCGTAAATAATAATTATTATAATCTGAAAAAAAGATGGAGTCTTTTGCATTGAGAATTGTTTGGAATACAACTTAATCGTGTTATAATATTTTAGTGAATAGTAGAGGAGGAAATAAATGAGACAATGGACTGCAACCCGCTTAGCAAAACTGGCAAGACAAGTGAGTAGAGCTGCTGGAAAAAAGGGCACTGATTTACCAGGTCAAGTTGCTAGAAAAGTGGATAAAAATATATTAAGAGAATTGGCGTCTCATGTAGATGAGATTGTATTTATAAGTGGTACAAATGGGAAAACAACTACATCAAATTTAATTGGCCATACTTTAAAAGAGAATCATATTGAAATCATACATAATAATGAAGGTGCAAATATGGCTGCAGGTATTACATCAGCATTTATTTTACAAATAAAAAAAGAAACTAAAATTGCTGTTATTGAAATAGATGAGGGTTCTATTCCGAGAGTGTTAAATGAAGTTACACCAACAATGATGGTTGTGACGAATTTCTTCCGTGATCAAATGGATAGATTTGGGGAAATCGATATTATGGTAAATAATATTGCAAATGCAATTAATAATAAAGGGATTAAATTATTATTAAATGCTGACGATCCGTTTGTAAGTAGGTTAAAGACAGCTAGCGATATTGTAATTTATTATGGTATGAAAAAGAACGCGCACAATTTTGAGCAAAGTTTAATGAATGAAAGCAGATATTGTCCTAATTGTGGTCGTTTGCTACATTATGATTATATTCACTACAACCAGTTAGGACATTATTATTGTGAATGTGGTTTTAAGCGAGAAGAAACAAAGTATGAGGTGACACAATTTGATTTGGCACCTTTTATCAACCTAAATGTTGGTACTACAACATTTAATATGAAAATTGCAGGTGATTTTAATGCATATAACGCAATTGCTGCCTACACTGTGTTAAGAGAATTAGGGTTGAATGATGAATCTATTCAAAAGGGTTTTGAAAGTTATACTTCCGATAATGGGCGTATGCAATATTTCAAAAAGGGTAAAAAAGAGGCGATGATTAATTTAGCTAAAAACCCTGCTGGAATGAATGCAAGTCTTTCAGTAGGAGAACAAATCGAAGGGAATAAAATTTACGTTATAAGTTTAAATGATTACGCTGCAGATGGCCGTGATACTTCATGGATTTATGATGCAGATTTTGAAAAATTAGTAAATCAACAAATCGAAACCATTATTGTTACTGGTACTCGCGCAGAAGAATTACAGTTAAGATTAAAATTAGCAGGGGTAGAAGCACCTATTATTTTAGAAAAAGATATTTATAAAGCGACGGCCAAAACAATGAACTATGCAAATAGTTTTACTGTGGCAATCCCTAATTATACTTCGCTATCACCTATGTTAAAACAATTAAATCACTCTTTTGAGGAGGATAAAACAAAATGAATGAGTTAACGGTTTATCACTTTATGCCTGATAAATTAAATTTATATAGTGATATTGGAAACATTATTGCTTTGAAACAGCGTGCAAAATTACGAAATATCACTTTAAATGTAATTGATATCAATCAAACAGAAGGTGTGACGTTTGAAGAATGTGATATTTTCTTCATTGGTGGTGGCAGTGATAGAGAACAAGCATTAGCAACTCAAGAACTAAGCAAGATAAAAGAGAGCTTGAAAGCTGCAATTGAAGATGGTATGCCTGGATTAACTGTTTGTGGAGGATATCAATTTTTAGGAAGTAAATATATCACGCCAGATGGTATAGCGTTAGAAGGTTTAAATATTTTAGATTTTTATACAGAATCACAAAAAGATCGCTTAACTGGAGATATTGTTATAGAAAGCGATACTTTTGGTACTATAGTCGGTTTCGAAAATCATGGTGGGCGTACATATCATGATTTTGGAACACTGGGTTCAGTAACTTATGGGTATGGTAATAATGATGAAGATGCAAAAGAAGGCATACATTATAAAAACTTACTTGGCACCTATTTACATGGTCCCATATTACCTAAAAATCATGAAATTACTGACTATTTATTAGAAAAGGCCTGTGATCGTAAGGGGATTGTTTTTGAACCAAAAAATGTGGATAATACTGAGGAAGAAGCAGCAAAAAATGTGATCATAGAACGTGTTTCACAGCAAAGCAAATAGCATTACCATAATATTAAAAGCCAAAAGTTGATTGATTCAAATCAGCTTTTGGCTTTTAATGTTCTAGTTTATGTAATGACAATTTTATAAAAAAACAGGTTTAGGCAAAACGATTATTTAATATTCTATAAATCAATAATATTTCATATACGATATGGCTTTTTAATTGATTTTTATCAAATTCATCTAGACCCTTAACAGTCGATTTAAGTAACGATGCAGATTTGGGTTGACGTTCGAAGTGCCCAGAACTATGAATTTTATGTATACTTTGTGCAATGCTTAAAATGGCAACTTTTTCATCTTTTGTAAAAGTAACATAAGTATCTTTAGGCAAGTAAACTAAATTGGATAGATGCGTTATAAATAATCGGTTTGTATGGGTGCGAGTTGTTAATGACTTTAATCGCATCCATTCAGAATTATGGTGTTTGTGGTAACTGAGTTCATCTTTTTGGTAAGATAATAATGTTTCTACTTTTTGGTTTAAATCTAATAATGAATTTAATTGATGATACGTGCTTCCTTTATTAAACTTGCCCATTACGAGTTCACGCATTCGCTGGTTAAATAATGCATACATTTTTTCCTCAGTTAAATTAATAGAGTCATCTAGTTGGTCATAATACTTGGGGGGCAAGATAATAAAGTTTACTAATCCCGCCGTAACAAGCCCAATGATAGCCGTTAATAATCTGGAAAAAAAATTAAAGTAATAAGCATCATGTATACCAGGGATCATAGCCATAGCAGTTAATGTCGCTACGGTTGTGCCTACTTGTAAATTTAATCTTGTACATAAAATGATTGTGCATGTTGCGCTAAATGCATATGTGAATGGAGATTGATCACCAAAAACAAACGTAAATATTACTGCAAATAATGCACCAATAACCGTAGCAGGAAGCCTCTTATACCCTTTTTTTAAAGATGCTTTCGCAGTTGGTTCGATGGTAACGATTGCAGTTAAAATTGCAAAAATCGGATTTAAGTTTAAAGCCAAACAAAAGAAGGCTGTTAAAAAGGTCGCTAAGCCAGTTTTAATTGTTCTAGCGCCTACAATTTTTTTATACCAGATGTCATTCATAAAAAAACTCCTATTAAATTTATACATTAATCGAAATAACCAGAATAGTAAAAGTGGTTATGTCATTATCAGTTTAAAATGTTAAACTATATATGATAAAAATTTTCTAATTTATTATATCAAAAAAAGTCTGCTATAATAAGAAAGAATATAATTTACAAAAAGGAACGGGATAAAATGATTGTAAAAACTGAAGAAGAATTAACAGCGTTAAAAGATATTGGTTATATCTGTGCATTAGTAAGAGATAAAATGCAAGCAGCTACTAAACCAGGTATCACTACTAAAGAATTAGATGACATTGCTAAAGCATTGTTTGAAGAACATGATGCAATTTCAGCACCAATCCATGATGAAAACTTTCCAGGCCAAACTTGTATAAGCGTGAACGAAGAAGTTGCGCATGGTATACCTGGAAAAAGAAAAATCCGTGAAGGTGATTTAGTCAATATCGATGTTTCTGCATTGAAAAATGGTTATTATGCAGATACTGGTATTTCATTTGTTGTAGGTGAAGCGGATAATCCTTTAAAACAAAAAGTTTGTGATGTTGCTTTAGAAGCGTTTGAACAAGCTATGACAAAAGTTAGACCAGGCGCAAAATTAAGTCAAATCGGTAAAGCAGTGCATGCTACCGCACGGAAAAATGATTTGAAAGTGATTAAAAATTTAACTGGACATGGTGTAGGGCAATCACTTCATGAAGCACCAAGTCATGTCTTAAATTATTACGATCCAAAAGACAAAACATTACTAAAAGAAGGTACAGTTATTGCAGTAGAACCATTTATCTCTACTAATGCAACTTTTGTAACTGAAGGCAAAAATGACTGGGCATTTGAAACGCAAGATAAAAGTTTTGTTGCACAAATAGAACATACGGTGATAGTCACAAAAGAAGGACCAGTTTTAACTACTAAAATAGATTAAAATAAGTTTCGGTCTAAAGTCCTAATATAAGATGGTTCCGGAGCCTATACTAATGGTTCCGGATATTTTTTATAATAGAATTTAATCAATCATGAGGTGATTCTATGAATTATATTACGACTTATTTAGAAAAAGTGACTAAACAAACATTTTATTCAAGTTTAATTGAATACAGACAATATCTTGATAAAAAATTAAGAAGTATAGAAATGTACATAAAATATCTATTCGAAAGAAAAATGTATGTAGGAAAATTAATCGATCATTTGACATTGTCTTTAGAGAATAAATATATTGATATATTAGATGAAACATATATCGAATGCGCTCAAGAGGTAGAGCATCATGATATTGAACATATTAAAAACGAATTAAATGAAATGGAAGCAGACTACGCTCGAATTGTAGCCGATTTGTCACAACAAGCAAAAGAAAAAGTGAATGTTGAAACAGAATGTGATTTAATCGAACGCATTAGTTTAGTCGCTTGAAGAAAGGTGGCGAAACATGACTCATAAATATATATCAACTGAGATGCTAATTGTGTTTACAGCATTAATGATAATAGCTAACTTCTATTATATTTTCTTTGAAAAAATTGGTTTTATTTTTGTATTGTTATTAGGTTGTATTTTAGTTTATGTGGGCTATTTATATTTCCATAAAGTACGAGGACTATTATCATTTTGGATAGGCGTATTACTCATCGCCTTTACCTTATTATCCAATAAGTATACGATTATCATATTATTTGTCTTTTTAATTGTGTTAATTGTTAGGTATATATTTTATAGGTTTAAGCCTTTAAAGGTTATTGCGACTGAAGAAGCTGTTGAATCTCCGGAGTTTATCAAACAAAAATGGTTTGGCGAACAACGGACACCTGTTTATGTGTATAAATGGGAGGATTTACAAATTCAACATGGCATCGGTGACATTCACATAGATATGTCTAAAGCTGCCAATATCAGAGAGCATAACACCGTAGTTATTAGACATATTTTAGGTAAAGTGCAAATAATTGTACCACTCAATTACAATATTAAATTACATTTTTCGACACTTTATGGTAATGCCTATGTTAACGAGACCTCATATAAAGTAGAAAATAATAATATTAAGGTCGTAGAAGAAACAAAAGAAGATAACTATGCTGTTAATATTTATGTATCAACATTTATAGGTGATGTTGAGGTGATTTATAAATGAATCACTACATAAGAGCAATAGGGTCAATGTTGATATTAGTATATAGTACTTTTTTCGCCATGTTTTTTATAGACAAAGTATTTGTTAATATCATATATTTCCAAGGCATGATTTACACACAAATATTTGGCATACCAGTTTTATTATTTATAAACTTGTTAGTTATATTACTTTGTATCATCGTTGGATCTGTATTAGCATATAAAATTAATCAACAGAATCATTGGTTACAAGATCAAATTGAGCGCTCCATAGAAGGCCAAACAGTAGGTATCAATGACCAAAATATAGAGTTGTACAATGAAACCATTGAATTATATCAAGCACTGGTACCACTTAATCAAGAAGTTCACAAGTTGCGTATGAAAACGCAAAATTTAACAAACGAATCATATAATATGAATGACGTGAAAGTTAAAAAAATAATAGAAGACGAACGACAAAGGTTGGCTCGTGAACTACATGATTCTGTAAGCCAACAATTATTTGCAGCAAGCATGATGCTTTCAGCAATTAAAGAAACTGAATTACAAGCGCCTTTAGATCAACAAATTCCAGTACTCGAAAAAATGGTTCAAGATTCACAATTAGAAATGCGCGCATTACTATTACATTTAAGACCAATTGGTTTGAAGGATAAATCACTAGGCCAAGGTATCAAAGATTTAGTTGTTGACTTGCAGAAAAAAGTACCCATGAAAGTCGTACACGATATTGAAGACTTCAAAGTACCCAAAGGTATTGAAGATCACTTATTTCGGATTACCCAAGAGGCAATTTCAAATACATTAAGACATTCGAAAGGTACTAAAGTTACAATTGAATTATTTAATAGAGAAGAATATTTATTATTACGTATACAAGATGACGGTAAAGGCTTTAACGTAGATGATAAGGTAGAACAAAGTTATGGTTTGAAAAATATGCGAGAACGCGCCCTTGAAATTGGTGCAACTTTCCATATCGTATCTCTGCCAGATTCAGGCACGCGAATTGAAGTCAAGGCCCCATTAAATAAGGAGGATTCAAATGCCGATTAAAGTATTGTTTGTTGATGACCATGAAATGGTTCGAATCGGAATTTCTAGTTATTTATCTACACAATCAGACATAGAAGTAGTTGGAGAAGGGCAATCAGGAAAAGATGCAATAAAAAAAGCACATGAACTACATCCTGATTTAATTTTAATGGATTTATTAATGGATGATATGGATGGCGTAGAAGCAACAGAACAAATAAAAAAAGATTTGCCGCATATTAAAGTGGTTATGTTAACAAGTTATATTGAAGATAATGAAGTGTACCGCGCTTTAGATTCAGGTGTCGATAGTTATATTTTAAAAACGACAAGTGCGAGTGACATTGCTGAAGCTATTCGTAAAACATATCACAATGAGTCTGTATTTGAAGCTGAAGTATTAGTTAAAATGAGAAATCGCATGAAACAACGTGCTGAATTGTATGAAATGTTAACTGAGCGAGAAATGGAAATCTTATTATTAATTGCAAAAGGATATTCAAACCAAGAAATAGCTAGCGCTTCCCACATTACGATTAAGACGGTTAAAACACATGTGAGTAATGTATTAAGCAAATTAGAGGTACAAGATAGAACACAAGCTGTTATTTATGCATTCCAACATAATTTAATACAATAAAAAAGCTAAAACCTAAGCAGAAATACGACGAGCTCTGCCTAGGTTTTAGCTTTTATGTTTATTATAATCAAATTAATTGTCTTTTTGGTAGTCATCATCATTTTGGTCGTCTTCAATTTGAGCAATTGTTATTTCTTCTGGTGTTTTTCCAGCTACAACTTTTCTTTGATGCATAATTGCATTGATTTCCGCACCGATAATAATGATGAATCCAGTAATATACAACCATAACATGAGTATAATGATACCGGCGATACTACCATATGTTTTAGAGTAATTAGCAAAATTTGAAATGTAAATACCAAATAAATATGAACCACCTAAAAATACGATAGTTGCAAATATAGCGCCTGGTATAACTGAAAGCATTTTAATCTTAACATTTGGCGCTAATGTATAAAGGACAATGAATGCAATGAGTACTACAATGACAGGTAAAGCGAAACGAACTAGATTAAATACCCATTTGATTTGATCGCCTAAACCTATTGGTCCAAAAAGTAATGAACTAATTTGTTCACCAAATGTTGGCAAAATGATTGCTAATGGTAATACAATGATTAACGCAAGCGTGAATAGAACACTTAATAATTTGGAGACAATAAAGTTTCTGCTATCTTCCACATCATAGGCCACATTAAATGAGTTCATCAAAGCTGTCATACCGTTAGATGCGGACCAGAGTGCTAAAATTAATCCGACAGATAAAATGCCGCCACTTGCATTATTCATAATATCACCAACGATTGATGTTACTTGAGGTGCATAATCTTGCGGCACATGATCACTAATCATATTTCTAATCGTTTTTTGGTTAATGCCGAGAGATGGGACGATAGATAATAAGAAAAGTAGCATTGGAAATAATGATAGCATGAAATAATACGATAATTGTGCTGATAAACCAGATGCATCATCTTTTCCAATTCTGTATACTAAATAAGAGAAAAAATTCGAATCTTTAGTATATTTCGCTGGTTTATTGATACGTGATACAAAAAATGCTTGATTGTCTTTTTTTGGTGTTTTAGATTTAAATTCATTAGGTGTAATATATACACGATCACGTTCAATTTGATCGTTCTTGTGTTTTTGCTTCTTATTTTCTTCATCATCTTTGATTTCATTTAGAAAATTAGAAGTAGTTTTATCGTGTTTAGACATATCAAATCTCCTTATGTATTGATATTTAAAGTATACAGTTTAATATACTTTAAATTATATAAAAGGTAAATATGTGTTGCTATATTCTTTTAAGATATAGTAAATTTTTAAAAATAAAATGCTGAAAATAATCAATATATAAAGGGCGAGAAAGAAATCGAAATTTGAAAGTTGATTTCTTGTTCTCGCCCATTGTTAGCGTGATGATAGTTTCAATAATCTTTTAGTTAGGATAGGATTTAAAATTAGTCATCAGCTATGCTCTACCTATACTATATTAATTTAGTAATGAAGTGCTATTTGCGTTAGTCATTTAATCGATTGTTTTTGCGTTCAACAAAAGTGTCTTTGGCATTTTTTAAAGAACGTTCTAATTCTGGATTGTTGCGTCTAATCTCTTCAATTGCATCTTTCCAGTATACGACTTCATCTTTAATGTTTGAAATAGCTGAAGGTTTTTGAGAACGATTGCCTTCTTTAATATCTTTAATTGATTGTTTTAATGATTGGCGTGTAGATTTGTCAGCGAGTGTTGCTGCGCCTCCGATTACAGCACCTAATAATATACCTGGAATTAATTTGTTTTGCATGATGTGTTACTCCTCTCTTAAATTAGCATCTTTAATAATGAAATCAATTAAATTATCACAAGATGATTGTACCATTTTATATACGCCTTCGAAATTATTTGTATAATAAGGATCAGGTACATCAGTCTCATCCATATCACTAAACTCTAACAATTTATACAATTGTCCTTTAATATTTGGATTAATGCTTTGAATAGTATTTACGTTACTTTGATCCATGGCAATAATATAATCAAAGTCGTTATCTGATTCAAATAACTCACTTATCATGCCATCAAATGGGACATTGTGTTCTGTTAGTATTTTTTGTGTCCCTTCATGGGGTGTTTGGCCAAGATTCCATTTACCAGTACCTCTTGAAGTTACTTCTATACCATTGATATCTCTATCTTTTAATCTTTGTCGCATAATAGCTTCTGCCATAGGTGATCGACAAATATTTCCAAGACAAACAAATGCAACTGTAATCATGTGTGTACCTCCAAATTATATAATCCTATTTCCCATTTTAATGCTTTTTCAATCATTTCTAAAGAGGAATTAGGATAAAAGTTTTACAAGGTTAGTAAATTTGATAAAATGAATAAAAAAGAGGTGAGCGTAATGACAAAGAACAATGAAGAAATGATCGGTGAAATTAGGGAACGTTTAAATTTAGTTAATCAAAGTTTAATTGACCCTGAAAAGTATAAATCTGCAGATGAACAAGAAGTGAAAGAAGTATATGATTATGTTACATCTAAAGCGTCATTTACACCAAGCGAAGCATCAGCAATTGCAGACGCACTTGGACAAATTCGTAAATAAGGGAGTGTTGAAACATGGTTCAATTACAAGATAAATTGAAACAATACGCCGAGCTTCTAGCTGGAGTAGGTATGAATATACAAAAAGGACAACCAGTATTTATACGTTCAAGTGTAGATGCTTTGGAATTAACACATTACATAGTTGAAGCTGCATATAAAAGAGGCGCTTCTGATGTGAAAGTTGAGTATAGCGATGATCGGTTATCGCGTTTGAAATTTGAATATGAACCAGTTGAGCATTTCGAACTTAATGAGGTTAAAGATTACGAAGTGGCTAAACGTATGGATTACGTTCAACGTGGTGCAGCTAACTTGGCGCTTATCACGCAAGACCCAGATTTATTAAATGGTATTGATAGGGATAAATTATCTGCATTTCAAAAGCAATATGCTACGGCATATAAAGGGTATATGGAAGCAAGTCAAAAAAACCAATTTCCTTGGTGTGTAGCTGCTTTTCCTTCTAAAGCGTGGGCGGCACGTGTATATCCAGATTTATCTGTAGAAGAAGCATATGTTAAATTTATAGATGAAGTTCTAGATATTGTCAGAGTAGATGGTAATGACCCAGTAACAAACTGGGAAGAACATATTGCTAATTTAAGTAAACATGCTGATAAATTACAACATAAGAATTATAAAACTTTACATTATATTTCGGAAGGGACTGATTTAAAAATTGGCCTTCCTAAAGGACATATATGGGAAGATGCAACAAGTTATACCGAAAACGGACAAGCATTTGTTGCTAATATACCAACAGAAGAAGTATTTACTGCGCCCGATCGTTTAAATGTAAATGGGTACGTGACAAACAAATTGCCGTTAAGTCATAATGGCAATATTATTGATGGGTTTACCTTGACATTTAAAGATGGTGCAGTAGTTGATTTTACTGCTGAACAAGGTGAAGATGTGCTACGTGATTTATTAAATACAGACGAAGGAGCCAAACATTTAGGTGAAGTGGCTTTAGTTCCAGATGATTCTCCAATATCAAACCGTAATACGATATTTTATAACACATTATTTGATGAGAATGCGTCTTGTCATATTGCATTAGGTTCAGCATACGGTTTTAATATTGAAGGCGGCACGACCATGACTACAGAAGAAAAACTAGCACATGGTTTGAATGATTCGTTAATCCATGTAGACTTTATGATTGGCAGCCCAGATTTAACTATTTATGGTATTCTGGAAAATGGTGATCAAGAATTGATTTTTGAAAATGGTAATTGGACTAATGATTAAAATTAATTTACGAAAACGAGTAGTTCTTATGCAAGCGTCTTAACGCTTGTATTCTTTTTCTACTCATGCCTGCTGGAGCGGGACAATGAAATTGTTTAAGAAAAATGCGATTTCTGTCCCACTCCTTTCATTTAATACGTTTTATCTAAGCTTTTAAAAGGGGAAGGGTTATTTTATGGGAACTACTAATAGTAAAGCAATGTCAAAATCTAGAAGCATTAAAACAAGACAAGTATTTCCACAAGACACTAATCATCATCATACTATGTTTGGTGGGATGCTTATGGCAAATATAGATGAAATCGCTGCGATTACCGCAATGAAACATAGTAACGCACAAGTTGTGACTGCATCTACAGACTCCGTAGATTTTTTAAAACCAATCAAAACAGGAGACGTTGTCTCATATGAAGCTATGGTGTCATATGCAGGTACTTCTTCGATGGAGGTTTGTGTGCAAATTACAATTGAAGATGTATTGAAAAATGAAAGACATTTAGCAGCACTTAGCTTTTTAACATTTGTTGCATTGAATGATGTTGGCAAACCAATATCTGTGCCACAAGTCTATCCAGAAACAAAAACGGAAACATGGTTTCATGAAACAGCATTAGCAAGGGTGAAACGCCGCAAAGAAAGAAGACAAGAAAGTAAAGAGACAATTGAATTTTTAGCTAATGTACAACATATAGAATGAAGTGTATTAAATCCGTGAGAGTTACATATAAAAGCGAATTGCTTACAAACAAAGAGAGTATATCAAGTTAAATGTCATGAGTGATGGATTAGGTTATGACATTTCAAATGATATGCTCTCTTTATTTAACTTATTGAATTGCAGCTTTATTTAATCCATAGTATATATACGACGCATGTTTGATTCATTTTCTTTAAAATCTGATTGAGGGTAATACATATTTTTAACAAGTATATTGGGACCTAAACAACTAAATTGAGCGCAATGGCAGTTGATGGATTGAGCTAAGGGCGATTTTAGCCATGTGCTAAATACATCTGTTAGTTTGTCATTTTTAATATTAGATAGCGTGCCGTTTTCATCCCCAAAATCTGTGACAATAATATTACCAGTAAATACGTTGACGTTTAGTCTATTTCTCCCATCTGGATCATTTCTCAATGAAACGTTTTGAGCATTTCTAAGCTTTTGAAGTAGGGCTTGGTCCTCCTCATCCCTAATACAAGGATAAATTGGTAGCGTCCCGAAAAGCATTCATGTACCTGGATGACGATGATCTAAAAGATAATGTATAGTTTCTTTTATTTCTCTCAATGATAGTACTTCTAGTTGACTTGCAAAATCAGCAGGATACATCGGATGTATTTCATGTCTCTGACATTTCATATCATAAACAATTTCATTATGTATTTTATTTAAGTGAGGTTGTGTACTTTTATTTAACATGGTTTCTGCTGATATAAACATACCTTGTTCGGAAAGTGTACGAGTGTTTAATAACATTTGATCATATAACTTTAGCTTTGCTTTTAAAGGTGGTTGTTTTTGCATAGCACCAAAACCCACTTCAGTAAACGTATCAATTGTTCCCCAATTGTGAGAGATATGCATTACATCTATATATTCAGCAATCTCTAGATACCTATCTAATGACAATATTAGGTTAGAATTCATTTGTACATATATGCCACGGTCAAAAGCATATTTCAACAGGGGTTTAACTACATTTTTAATAGATTTTTTTGAAAACATAGGTTCGCCACCGGTTATGGATATCGTTTTTAAATTGGGCACTTCGTCTAATCGACGATAAATTAAATCCATTGGCAATGGCGTAGGGTCTGAAGTTTGTAGCGTATAACCTACTGCACAATGGCTGCAACGCATATTGAATAAATTAGTGGTTGTAAATTCAATATTACTTAATGTTAATTGATTATGTTCTGAAAAGTCATTATAGGCTTCCCAAGGGCCGTGAGATATAGATATAGGCTTTTTAAAATGAGGTAAAGCAGAGTTTGAACTAGTCATTTTTAACATCCTTTTATAATGGTTTCGTTGTGATTAGGAAAGTGATCCGTAACTATGTGTATCATCATTTCTAAAACGTGATGTTTTTATTTCAGTTTAATATTATTCAGACATTACCAAAATTTGTCAAATCCATGTTAATATAAGAATATATGAAAAAAAGGAGTTACAAATATTATGGATGAAAATCAAACAATTGATCAAATTAAGAAAAGATTAGAGAAATTTATTGATGATATTGATCATGTGAACCCTGATGAAGTTAAAGTAGAAGATATAGATGAATGGATTGGTTTGTTGGATCAATTAGAAGAAAAAGTTAAGACAGTATCTCATACGTCAGATTAATAGTTAACGAAATTCAATCAGATATGTTTAAAATTTAAATTTTAGTCTAAACACTTTATAGAACGCAAATAGAGAAAGGTGATAATTCATGGCTAAAAAAGTAGCAATTATTGTAACTAATGAATTTGAAGATGTGGAATTAACAAGTCCAAAAGAAGCAATTGAAGAAGCAGGACATGAAACAGTTATTATTGGTAACGAGGCTAATAGTGAAGTGGTAGGTAAACACGGTGCAAAAGAAACAGTAGATGTAAGTATTGCTGATGCTAAAGCAGAAGACTATGATGCTTTATTAATACCAGGCGGTTTCTCACCTGACCATTTACGTGGTGATTCAGAAGGTAGATACGGTACATTTGCTAAATACTTCACTAAAAATGATGTTCCAACATTCGCAATTTGCCATGGACCACAAATATTAATTGATACTGATGATTTAAATGGCAGAACGTTAACAGCGGTGTTAAACGTTCGTAAAGATCTTGCTAATGCAGGTGCTCAAGTTGTCGATGAATCTGTAGTAGTCGATAATAATATTGTTACAAGTCGTACACCCGACGATTTAGATGATTTTAATAAAGCAATTGTAGATCAACTAAACGCTTAATTTATTAAATTAAGCAACATTCGTTTGAATAGATAGTTTAGAATTAGAAGTTAACTCATTATATGAATGAGTTAACTTTTTTGTTGTCTCTTAGGCGTTTCATTGATAAATGTAATTTATAAGTAATAGCGTGTCATGTTAATATACCTAAAGATGAGTAAACTATTTATTATAAAACCTTAAAACGATATACTCATACACCCTTGGACTGATTTTTACTATTTACTATAGATAAAAATTCCAACAATTGATAAACTCACTTATAATGATATGAGAGCAATATAAAGGAGCTACCGCATGAAAAGAAGCGATCGTTATAAGCAAACACACAAAAAATCCCAAACTCATACTGTAAATGAACCTCAATACAATACTTATTTTCAACCAGTCACAAAATCACAAAAGACAAAAAGAGGAAAAGGGCTGTTTTTTAAACTCCTAATTCTACTATTAGTTATAGTAGGCATTTTTATAGGTGCTATGTATGCGTTATCGTCTCGAGCAGACGTTGATGATTTGCAAAATATTGAAGATAAAGATACTTTTGTTTCTGTATCTAATATGCCAGATTATACTAAAGGCGCTTTTATAGCTATGGAAGATGAACGATATTATAAGCATCATGGATTTGATATTAAGGGAACATCACGTGCTATTTTCTCTACTTTGAGCGATAGAAATGTACAAGGTGGAAGTACAATTACACAGCAGGTAGTAAAAAATTATTTTTATGATAATGAACAATCGATAACACGTAAACTCAAAGAATTATTTGTTGCACATCGTGTTGAAAAAGCGTACAGCAAAGATGAAATACTCAGTTTTTATGTGAATAATATATTCTTTGGAAGTGATAATTATTCAGTTGAAGCAGCCGCAAATTATTATTTTGGAGTCACTACAGATAAAAATAATCAAAATTTGCCTCAAATTTCAGTATTACAAAGTGCTATATTAGCAAGTAAAATTAACGCACCCAGTGTTTATAATATTAATGACATGTCAAACAATTTTATAAACCGAGTAAAGATAGATTTAGAAAAGATGAAACAACAGGGGTATATCTCTAATGATCAATATAAAAATGCTTTATTAGAGTTAGGTGTATAAACAGCATAGGTGTTCTGAATTGAAGCGTAAGTAATGTTTTGATTTCTAGTATTTGCATCAGATCAAATGACAATAAAGGAAAAATTTATATCAATCCGTTTTAACGCTATTTATGCTAAAGCACCGTGTATCCATGTGGTTTGACTCATATGTCCTCATTAATTCTTGGTACTATTTATGATTTGATTTGGATTTTAGCTCATTTAATCCGCTGTGCAGATGAGCCTCTCTTAATGTAAGGCTCCAGTACGTTATTCTTTTTTAGCCATCCTTAATGGAGCGGGACAACGAAACCATTTTTTGAGAAAAGTGATTTCTGTTCCGCTTCTTTTTAATGTTATAATTTAATTAAGTACATATTTTTCAGTAGATGTTTAAATATAAAAACCACTATAATTCCATTCATAATCGATATAAGTTATTCTTATAAGTGGAGTGAATACAATGCCGAAAATCACAAAAATTGAAGTACAAAAAAATAATAAAGAACGTTTTAATTTATATTTAGATGATGAATTTGAAATGGGTATCGATATTGATACTTTTGTCTATTTCAACCTCAAAAAAGACCAAATAGTTGAAGCACAAGATATGGAAAAAATTCAAAACTATGAACAATATAGACAAGCTATCAATATAGCTATTCAGTATTTATCTTATAGAAAAAGAACTGAACACGAAGTAGCGCAACATTTATCTAAAAAAGATATATCTGAACCTGTTATTGCAAATGTTTTAGAATACTGTCATAAACAAAAACTAATAGATCATAAAGATTATGCTAATAGTTTGAAAAATACGATGATTTTAACGACAGACAAAGGTCCTGAGATTTTCAAACAAAAATTGCATCAAGCTGGTATCGAACAAAAATTAATTGATGAATATGCGCTTATTTATATTGAGGAACAGCCGTTAGATGACATTTTAAAAGTAGCTAAAAAAATTTTAAAACAGAAGAAGGGCCCTCAAATAAAACGAAAAGAAAAACTAACACAATCTCTAATGCAAAAGGGTTATACGTTTGACACCATTAACCTAGTTATAGAAGCGTTGGATTTCTCACAATCCGAAGAAACATTAGATATATTGCTACAAGATGAGTTAGAGAAAGCGTATAATAAATTTTCAAAAAAATATTCAGGTAAAAAAATAATTAATAAAACAATTGAAACGCTTATGAGAAAAGGTTACCAATATGATAAAATAAAATCTAAACTAGAAGAGAGTGGTATAGAAGATGGAACGGAAGAAATTGAGTGAAATGAGCGAAATAGAATTACGTCATGAAATTCAAGGGTATAAAGAACAAATGCGTAAAGCAGAAATGAACGGTATATATAATGAGTATGATGTATATGCTAGTAAAGCCATTATAGCTGAGAGTTATTTAATAGATAGAAATAAAGTAGAACTTGGTAAAATATATCAATTAAATGACGGAACTGGAAATTATTTTAAGGTAGAACGGCTTAAAGGCGTTTTTGCATGGGGGTTCAGAATTAATAGTTCAGAACCAGAAGAAGGTTTGCCTCTAGCATTATTAAAACTGTAGAAGGATGAAGATAGCATGGGTAGTTCAATTATTTTAAAGTTACTTAATGTAACGCACTATTATAGAGATAAAAAGTCAAAAAAATGGTATCAGCCTTTTGGTTATGATGCAGAGAATATAGAATTGAATAATATTAACTTACATATCTATCAAGGTGAATCATTAGGCATTATTGGTGAACCTGGTTCTTCAAAATCACTTATAGGACGTATATTAAGCGGTGAAGTTAAGCCTGATAAGGGGAAAGTTATTCGCAAAATGGATGTGTTTTATGCAGATATAGATGATAAATATTTGCAAGATATTTCAGTGGTAGATTATGTATCACATGCAGTCACATTATTTCCTTATAAAACAAATACTCATAAAGTCGAACAGGTTTTAAAATATGCTCATATAGAAGAACAAAGCGATACACCTATATGTGAACTCTCAGATGAAGCTTATGCGCGTTTACTTTTTACGCTTTCTCGCACTTCGAAAGCAAATATTATTATTTTTAATAAAATACTGCAAAATTTAACTGATGAATATTTTGAAAAAGCAATTGAGCTATCAAATGAATACATAAACAATAATTTAACCATTGTTATGATAGATGACAATGTAGAAAGAATTACAAAAGCAAGTAATTATATAGCTTGGATTTCTCATGGACAATTTAGAATGGAAGGCTCCATTAAACAAGTTATCCCTCTATTTAAAGATCATGAAAGAGATAGAAATTCTTTAAAAACAGATGATGAAAAAAAGAATTTTGATCTAGATTGGAAAGAAAATAGAACACGTACACCTGAATTAACCTATAACTTCAAACGTGTAGATAGATATAATCACGTCAAACCCCCTGTTGTTCTAGTAAGAATTTGGATATGGGTTAGTATTTTTATTTTAGGAATGGTTTTAACGGCGTTGTTAATGTTTAACGATATAGGGAAAATTAAAATTGGTCAGAACGAAGACCAAGCTTCTATACAAAATCAATCGAAAAATCCTTATGAAGAAAAACTAGCTTATGGCATTGTTTTAGACGATTCAATCAAACTTGAAAACATGGAAAGTGATAAAGATTTAAAAGCGACTAAATATGCTTTTATTACAATTACTGGGGAAAACAGTAAAAGTTATAAAGTTACTGTTGATAACCAGTCTTATAAAGTTAGTAAAAAAGATATACGTTATTTTGACCCAGCTGGGTTATTTGAGGAACACAGTGGTAAATCACTTGCACCATTTATGAGTAATAATTATAGCAATTACTATGAATTTTATAATAGTCACTTACATAAAAAACACAGTACTGTGACAGATTCACTTGTACCAGAAGCAGGTGGAAATGATCGTTTTATTGTGCCAATTACGCAACAGCCAATAACAATGATATTTAATGACCAAAATAAACTAGCAGGTTTTACTATCCCAATGAAAGATAAGGAAAAATTAAAAAATAAGTTTAATATAGATAATAATTTTTGGATAACTAAATCAGACGAAGGTTATTTTATGGCAGACTTCAAAAATAATAAATGGATATATATTGAATTGTAGGTGTAGTAAATGATAGATAATATAATTAATTTTTATAAAAACACACCATATTTAAGTAAACATTTGTTTCATCGCTTAAAAGGACAATGGAAATGGTTTGTAATACCTTTTGTTGTAAGCATCCTTTTATTATGGATATTAATGTTTATTTTTAAAATAAATGGTACAGAAGAAATAAAACAAGCTCGAGGCTATTTTAGATTAGCAGCTTTAACAAGTTTCATATTTATTTGGATGGCAATTTATCACAGCGTTCATTTGTTTAAAAAAGAATATTTTACTACTAAACTGTATAATTTAAACCCAATATTTCAAAATATTGTTATAGCTGTTATTTCTAATCTCTTAATGTTTATTGCACTAATGTTCATTATCTTTATGACTCCAGTAAATATTGAAAGTTCTATACCATCTGCATTGTATTTTGTGGTCATGTCTACAATCTTTGTAGTGATAACTTCCACACTGATTGGTTTATTTACAGTCATTAGAAAAAATGTAGATATGATAATGTATGTCCTATCATTTATAATGTTTTTTATTGTACCGATTATTTTCATACCGTCAAGTTATTCAACATTATTCACTCATATTTTAATGCTAAACCCATTATTTTATCTCGTTGATGGTATTTCACAATCTGTCGTTTTAGGCGCATTAAGTTTGAATAATGTCCCCTATCATTTCTATTACCTATTTTTTGTAGCAACAGTTTGTATTATGATATTTGCAATGTATAGAATAACAGCATACAAAAAATTCCGATTTTTTGCTCCAATAATGAATCAATCTAAAGAAAACAGTACAACAAACGAAATAGAGAATGGGCATATTGAAACATCTAAAGACATGAAAAAACATTAGAAAACTGATTTTATTTAGTTCAGTTTACGCTAATAAAAGATTAAAAAATAGGAAGTAATCAATGATATAGTACATGATTACTTCCTATTTTTTTAATTTATAACGTTTACTTTGCAAATAATTTTTTTTGTAATTTATCTTCACTGAATACCCAACCGATATAAGAATGATCAATATTCATACATTCATCTAAATGAGCAATCGCTACGAAAGAATAATGTCCATTTTTTAAATAACGTAAATCAATTAATCTAATTTCCGTTGTATCATCATCCAATTTTCTTGTTTGCCAACGATAGATAGATGAAAAGTTAAGAAATGTTTTGATATTTTTATCGTCTTTTACATACTTCATTAAATCGTTACTTGGAAATGAATGACGTTTTGATTTATCACTAAAAACGATATTGCGGCCGTAACTACGCCCCACATAATCATGTGCTTCTGTTTGAATAGCTACACGCCATTCCATAAAACGCATTGTAGGCGCAACGAAAACTTTGACTGGGTTATGCTCTTGTTTAATTTGTTTTAATGCTTGTTGCTTAATTATTGCTTGCATTCTAAAGCGAATAATATAATAGACAACGAGTATTCCAACAATAGGGAAGAATGAAATGTAAGGATGTAAACCTATTATCCAAAGTATGATACCAATACATAACAAGGAGAAAATGATTGGATCAAACGTATTAATTACACTGAGTTGAATCCATTTATTTGTAATTGGTCTAAGCGCTTGAGTACCATAAGAATTAAATATATCTACAAAAACATGAAGAAATACTGCAAGCTGTGCCCACAACCAAATATGGCCAGTATCAATATTTTTAAAAAACGTAAATATAAATAAAGTTATAAGTAACGGCCATAAAATTGTAAAAGGTATTGAATGTGTTATCCCTCTATGGTTTGATATATAAGTGGCATTATCTTTAAGCTTTAAAACTGTGTCGCTATCAGGTATCAAAGAACCAATAATTAATGTGGTGGCTGTAGCTGCAAATGAACCGGTCATTGCAGGGTCTTGTGTTGCTAAAGCTGTTAAACCGATACCCATGACAATATGCGTACCTGTATCCATAAGTATCCTCTCATTTCATTTCGATATTATATCTATTATAATCTAATATACTAAATAATAAAATTAACATACTAAAATTAAGAAAAAAAGTTTTAGAATGACGCATAGAAAGAGATGTATAACATGTTAAATAAATCGCAATTTAAAAATAATCTCGTTACATGGTTTGAAGAAAATCAACGTCAAATGCCATGGAGAGAAACCACTAATCCGTATTATATTTGGTTAAGTGAAGTTATGTTACAACAAACACAAGTTAAAACTGTAATTGATTACTATCACAAATTTATCAGTAGGTTCCCGACTATTTATGAATTGAGCAAAGCTCACGAAGATGAAGTACTTAAATATTGGGAAGGGCTTGGTTATTATAGTAGAGCACGTAATTTTCATACCGCTATAAAAGATGTCTATGAATCCTATAATGGGGAAGTCCCAGATGATCCGCAACTTTTTGGAAAACTTAAAGGCGTAGGACCTTATACTCAAGCAGCTGTAATGAGTATTGCTTTCAATAAGCCATTAGCAACTGTTGACGGTAATGTTTTTAGGGTTTGGTCTAGGCTAAATAATGATGATCGAGATATTAAATTACAATCTACAAGAAAAGCTTTTGAAAATGAGTTAGCGCCTTATGTTCAAGAAAAGGCTGGTACTTTTAATCAGGCTATGATGGAATTAGGTGCGTTAATCTGTACTCCAAAAAACGCATTGTGTTTATTTTGTCCCGTTCAAGCACATTGCGAAGCTTTTGAACAAGGAACAGTTGAACAATTACCGGTGAAAACTACACAAGTGAAGAAAAAACATATAAAACAAAATGTGTATATTATAAAAAACACAGACGGCGCTTATCTTATTGAAAAACGAACACAAAGGCTGTTAAACAATATGTGGGAATTCCCAATGTTTGAAGCTACAGGTAATGAAAGTGTAAACGCACAATTATCAACGAATATTCAGTTTCAACATAAACCTGTTTATTCATTGAAACACCAATTTACGCATATAACTTGGGATATCAACGTGTACTTAGCAAAAACCCAAGTTAATCCACAAGAAGTTACTTTATCTGAAAATATGGTATGGATGAAATTAGAAGATAGGGAGAATTATAATTTTCCAGTAAGTATGTCCAAAATATATAAATTTTTGATAACCAACAGTTAGGGTCGTTCTGTTAAGCATAATTATGTTATAATTCAATGTGTGAAATAAGAAAAGGTGGTGTGGAGCATGGTGAAAGAATCCATACCTAAAGAAGGTCAGACAATAAAAATTCAAAGTTATAAACATGATGGTAATATACATCGTGTTTGGTCTGAAACGACTATTTTAAAGGGTACGGATCATGTAGTCATTGGTGGCAATGACCATACATTAGTAACAGAAAGTGATAATCGCACATGGATTACAAGAGAACCAGCAATTGTGTATTTCCATTCTGAGTACTGGTTTAATGTTATTTGTATGTTTAGGGAAGATGGCGTTTATTATTATTGTAATTTATCCTCACCATTTGTATGCGACGAGGAAGCTTTGAAATACATTGATTACGATTTAGATATTAAAGTCTATCCTAATGGTAAATATCATCTTTTAGATGAAGATGAATATGAGCAACATATGAAGCAAATGAATTATTCTTCTGATATTGATATTATTTTAAGAAGAAATGTAGATATTCTACAACAATGGATCGAACAGAAAAAGGGTCCCTTTGCTCCAGATTTTATTAAAGTCTGGCGTGAAAGATTTAAAAAGATTAGAGATTATTAAGCAGATTTAATGTATTTAAGTGATTTATCGTATATAGTTAGATAGGTATAAACAATACAAAATAATTATTTAATTTTGAAAATCACAGCAAATGCACGATAATAATCACCTAGTCAAAGATAAATTGTATTAACAGCCTTGTTGAAATTCAACGAAGGCTGTTTCATTTGCTGAAATAAGCAGGGAGGAGTAAGTTATATGATTCGCAGATATTTACAATTCGTAAGACCATATAAATGGCGGATCATTGCCACTATACTTGTTGGTATATTAAAATTTGGTATTCCAATGCTGATTCCATTATTAATTAAATATGTTATTGATAACATTATTAATAATGGGGCAATCACTATTGAAGAAAAATTTACAAGATTAGCAATTGCATTAGGTATAGCAATATTCATTTTTGTGATTGTTAGACCACCGATAGAATTTTTAAGACAATACTTAGCGCAATGGACGAGTAATAAAATTTTATATGACATTCGTAAAAAGTTATATAACCATTTGCAAGCTTTGAGCTCAAGATTTTATGCTAATAATCAAGCGGGCCAAGTTATTTCAAGAGTGATTAATGATGTTGAGCAGACCAAAGATTTTATTTTAACAGGGTTAATGAATATTTGGCTTGACTGTATCACTATCGTTATCGCTTTATCTATTATGTTTGTTTTAGATGTGAAATTAACGTTAGCAGCAATCATTATTTTCCCAATATATATTTTAACAGTGTATTTCTTCTTTGGACGCTTAAGAAACTTAACAAGAAAAAGATCTCAAGCATTAGCAGAAGTACAAGGCTTTTTACATGAACGTGTACAAGGTATGTCAGTTATTAAAAGTTTTGCTATCGAAGATAACGAAGCAGCTAATTTTGATAAACATAACAGTAATTTTTTACAGCGTGCCTTTACACATACACGATGGAATGCCTATTCTTTTTCAGCGATTAATACAGTAACAGATTTAGGACCACTTATCATTATAGGCTCAGGCGCTGTTTTAGCTATCAATGGGTCTATTACAGTAGGGACACTAGCTGCATTTGTCGGTTATCTTGAACAACTCTTCGGCCCTTTACGTAGACTAGTTTCTTCATTTACTACATTAACTCAAAGTTTTGCGTCTATGGACCGTGTTTTCCAATTGATGGACGAAGGTTATGATATTAAAAATAAAAAGGGTGCTTTACCTTTAGAGATTAAAGAAGGGCGTATTGAAATTAATGATGTTAGTTTCAAATACAATAATGAAGAATCTACTATATTAAATCATATTAATTTAGATATTGAAGAGGGCGAAACTGTCGCTTTTGTTGGTATGAGTGGTGGAGGTAAATCTACGCTGATTAATCTCATCCCAAGATTTTACGATGTAACAGATGGTGAAATTAAAATAGATGGTACTAATATTAAATCATATTTAACTGGTAGTTTAAGACATCAAATTGGGTTAGTTCAGCAAGATAATATTTTATTCTCAGATACGATTAAAGAAAATATCTTATTAGGTAGACCGAATGCTACAGACCAGGAAGTCATTACTGCTGCAAAAATGGCTAACGCACATGATTTTATTATGGAATTATCAGAAGGGTATGATACAGAAGTTGGAGAAAGAGGCGTTAAACTTTCTGGTGGCCAGAAACAACGTATTTCTATAGCACGTATTTTCCTTAATAATCCACCCATTATTATATTAGATGAAGCGACGAGTGCACTAGATTTAGAAAGCGAATCTATTATTCAAGAAGCATTGAATATCTTAAGTGAAAATCGTACTACATTGATTGTCGCGCATAGATTATCTACAATTACACATGCAGATAAAATAGTAGTTATTGAAAATGGTGAGATAGTAGAAAGTGGTACGCATCAAGAGTTATTAGCTAAAAACGGAACGTATGAACACCTATATAGTATTCAAAATTTATAATAGGTAGAAAAGTGAGCAAAAAATCTATTGTGTTGCTTTTTGAGACAACGCCAGTTAATAATAAAAAAGAGGCTAGGACAATATGACGTCCGGCCTCTTTTTATTTATAAATCGAAATCTTCTTCTTCAATTTCAATTTCATTATCATTTTGATGATAAGAAAAGAAACTAATAACTAACCGATCTAAATGTTCTAAAGTATAACGATATTCTTCTATGGATGAAATAATCTGCATGATATTAGCGAAAGAATATGTTGTTTGGTAAGGATCTTTGATAATTTCACGTTGAAAGGCATCCATTAAATCTTTTTTTTGCGGATTCTCAATTTGACTGTCGAAGTGGCTAACGTCGTAACGTGCTTTTTTTGAAAGACTGATAAAAATTTGTTCATGATAAGCGATTAGCAAATCAATCTCTAATTTAATTTGTAGTAGTAATTCATTATTTAAATTATGAAGATCATTTTGGTATCGATTCATTCGTTTTAATACATCATAAGCTTGACGTGTACTTCGAACAACTTGCTTGAAGAGTATTTTTTTTCTGTTTTGTGCGTACATTTGCTTTTTAGTCCAAGGTCTTTCCTCTTCATAATACTCAAATGTTTGCTCTAACTTCGAAATACGTTTGCTAATTAGGCCTCTATCTTCTTTGATATGATGATATTCAGATGTGTCATTTAAAACAAGTTTGAACCATACAAATATGTCTGAACAAATATTCAAAGCGTTATAGTAAATTTTCGACTCAAATTTAGGGGGTAAAAATAAAAGATTAACTGCAGAAGAACTAATTACACCTACCATAACAAGTACAAATCTGTAAAATGCAGAAACATAAAAGTTACCAGTATGTGTTCCCATAATTATTAATGCAGTTATACTTGCAAGTGTAGCTACATGTTCCAAATTAAAACGGAATAAAATGGCAATTAATAGTATAACGGTAACACCCATGATTACTGGATTATTACCAAAAACTGTAACCATAACAACTGCAAGTAATGCACCTATGAGGTTACCAATTGCTCTTTCTGAAATTGTTTTAATGGAACGAAAAACACTTGGTTGCATCGCGATTACCGCACTGACTGCAGCGATTGCTTTTAATCCTGCTTCATCAGGGAACAGAGAAGCGATAAACAAAGCAAGTATAATAGCTATACCTGTCTTCAGAATACGTGCTCCTAATTTCAAATGTACCGCTCCTTCGTATATTTAATAAAATAATGTTTATACTTGTTATACAACGATTCCCTATAAAATTCAAGTTTATTTCATTTGACTGAATGCATAATCTACAGCTGCTAATGTTTGATCTATATCTTTTTTAGTGTGTTCAGTTGTTAAAAACCATGCTTCAAATTTGGATGGTGCAAGGTTAATTCCTTGATGTAACATGAGTTTGAAGAATTTAGCAAACGCTTCTCCGTCTGAATTTTCAGCTTGGTCATAATGTGTGACAACTTCATTTGTGAAGTAAAGCGTCAATGCACCATATACTCTATTAACAGTTGCAGTTATATGGTGTTTTTGAATTAGTTCATTCAAGCCTTCCTCTAAGCGTTTTCCTAAATCGTTGAGATGTTCATATATGCCTTCTTGTTCTAATACTTCCAATAAAGCAATACCTGCTTTCATCGATAATGGATTACCAGCCATCGTTCCAGCTTGATACGCAGGACCTAATGGTGCGACTTGTTCCATTATCTCTTGTTTGCCGCCATAACCGCCTATTGGCAAGCCACCGCCGATAATTTTCCCAAAAGCAGTCAAATCGGGGTAAACTTTGTAAAGATCTTGCGCACCACCATAATGGAAACGAAAGGCAGTAATGACCTCGTCATAAATTACTAAACTTCCATTATTATGTGTGATTTCATTTACTTGTTCTAAAAAACCTTGTTTAGGTTTGACCATACCAAAATTTCCAACAATCGGTTCCACTAAAACTGCCGCAATGTCATCCCCCCAATAATTAATAGCTTCTTTATATGCGTCGATATCATTATAAGGTACTGTGATAACTTCTTGCGCAACGCTTTGAGGCACACCTGCTGAATCAGGAGAACCTAATTGGGAAGGTCCACTGCCAGCTGCTACTAATACTAGGTCTGAGTGACCGTGATATTGACCTGAAAATTTGATTATTTTATTTCTTCTAGTATATGCGCGGGCTACACGTATGGTTGTCATCACAGCTTCTGTCCCTGAGTTTACAAAACGAATTTTTTCTAATGAAGGAATTGCATCGCGTAATTTTTTGGCAAAGTCTATTTCCAACTCTGTAGGTGTACCATATAAAACACCCAGTGCAGCTTGGTCTTGAATTGCTTTTGTAATATGAGGATGCGCATGACCAGTTATAATTGGGCCGTATGCTTGTAAATAATCAATATACTTATTTCCATCTACATCATATAGATAAGCGCCTTCTCCAGATTGCATCATTACTGGAGCACCACCTCCTACAGCTTTATATGAACGAGAAGGCGAATTGACGCCACCTAATATATATTCATTTGAAAAATTTTGAAGTCTTTCACTTTCAGTAAATTTCATTAATATCAACCTCTTTTAATTTAATATTTTCGTTTATTATCGTATCATATAATTAATATTAAAAAGAAATAGGGTGAGTTATTTGTTAAAAAAAGGAGATCAATTTCCCAAATTCAAACTAGAAAATCAAAATGGGGACATTATTTCTAATGAAACGCTTAAAGGAAGTAAAGCAGTAATTTACTTCTATCCTAGAGATAATACGCCAACTTGTACTACAGAAGCATGTGATTTTAGAGATAATTTATCTTATTTTAATAAACTTGATACACAAGTATATGGTATCAGTGGAGATACAAAGAAAAAACACCAAAATTTTAGCAATAAACTTAACTTGAATTTTGATTTGCTGATAGACGAGGATTATCAATTATCTAATGAAGTTGGTGTGTATCAATTAAAAAAATCTTTTGGTAAAGAATCTATGGGGATAGTAAGAACTACATTTGTCTTAGATGAAAATAGTATTATTATAGATGTAATTGAAAAGGTTAAAGTAAAATCACAAATGGAAGAACTAAAAGCTATTTTGGGGTGAGATTAGATGAAGGCTGTCAGTTTAAAACGATTGGATGGATTAGAAGGAGATTTAGTTGATACTTTTCCAAATGTAAATTTTGTATTTACGAGTGGTATTTCGGAAATAAATGATAACGATAAAAAAGATCTAGATATTTTATTTGGATATGATAGTGCAATAGATCAAACATTCTTAGAGGAATGTCCAAATTTAAAGTGGCTAGCTTGGTATTCCACTGGGGTTAATAAGCTACCATTAGAGTACATTGATAACCAAAACATATTACTTACTAATGGGAAGGGTGTGCACGCTAAACAAATGTCCGAATTCATCATAGCTTTTATTTTAGACGATTATAAGCATATGAGCACTTCTTTCATTAATCAAAAACATAAATATTATGATTCTAAATTAACTGGTAAAAGAGTTAGTGGACAAAAAGTTTTATTTTTAGGAACAGGTAGTATTGCACAAAAAACAGCGAAAATAGCAAATGCAATAGATGTAATTGTTCAAGGCGTCAATACTTCAGGACATTCAGTAGACGGTTTTTCACAAGTATATGCGATTGATGAGTTGACATCAGCTCTACCTGAAGCGGATATTGTTGTAAACACATTACCGGAAACAAAAGATACGATTCATTTACTTCAAAGAAGCCATTTCGAGGCGATGAAAGATACTGCATTGTTTATTAATGTAGGCAGAGGCACTATCGTGGATGAAAATATTATAGCTAACGTTTTAAAAGACAAATTGATAAGACATGCATATTTAGACGTGTTTGAAAATGAACCATTAAATCCAGATAATCAACTCTACAACCTAGATAACATTTCAATAACAGCGCACATTACGGGGAATGGGATAGAAAATCAGGAAGAAGTAACTGATATTTTCCAAAGAAATCTAGTATATTTTCTCAATAACCGTGAGCTAATTGAGAATGTGGTTAACCCTCAAGCAGGATATTGATTGAAATGAGCTTTAGTTATTGACATTTCCTTAACTCAACCGTTATATTAATATTAAGTAATAATTATTATTAAATAGAAAGATGGTGAGGGAAATGAGTGCAGAGATGGAAACAGTTGAACATCAATTAGAAGATTCAATAGCATCGTTAAGAGATAATGGCATTAGAATAACGCCACAAAGACAAGCCATTTTAAAGTTTTTAATTGCTTCAGAAACGCATCCAACAGCTGATGAAATTTATCAAGCACTTTCACCTGATTTTCCAAATATAAGTGTTGCAACTATATATAATAACTTACGTGTATTTAAAGGCATAGGTATTGTAAAAGAATTACCTTATGGAGATGCTTCAAGCCGTTTCGACTTCAACACACATAATCACTATCATGTTATATGTGAAAATTGCGGCAAGATCGTAGATTTCCACTATCCACAACTCCATGAAGTTGAACAGTTAGCTCAGCACGTAACAAACTTCGATGTAACGCACCACCGTATGGAAATTTATGGTTTATGTAAAGATTGCCAAGATAATGAAAAATAATAGCATCGATTAAAATTTATAAAAATTAATTTACTAAAGTGTGAGGCTTCGTTTTATTAACGAAGCCTTTTTCTTATCTATAATATAGAAGAAACAACAAATGAAAGAAGTAAATTGATTTATAAGCGCAGTTAAATGGTTCCAATATACTTCCATTTTGGAAACTTAATTGAATGGATATACTCAAAATCATCCTATAATTCATCAAAATACTTACACTTTTTAATATTTTAATACATATTAAAAATAAATAGTTATCTCTAAGGTAAAATTTAACTAAAAAGATTTAGAATTTGAATTGACGATTGTGATTAAACTTGATATTATATAAAAGTCGTCAAAACGAGATGGCAACCAAAAACAAACCAAACAAAAAAAATTACAAAGTGTAAATTTGACACTTGTTAAAACCTTTGAATGGTTATACAATATTAAATGTTGAGTTAACAAACGAAATAAAGTTAAATAAAAATAAACAAAATTTATTATTGACTTAACAAAAACTTAATGTTATAATTAATTCTTGTAACGCATCAATGAACATTGAAAACTGAATTGCAATATGTCAACGTTAATTCCGAATTCAACATTAAATGTTGATTCAAAAACAACGTGTTATTGATAACACAAATTAGTATTTTATGAGCTAATCAAACATCA
>NZ_BMCF01000010.1 GCF_014635045.1 Staphylococcus nepalensis
CATAGGCGCATAATCTCTCCTTAATTTATTTGGTCAGATATTTAAATTATAGAGATTTTTGCGCTTTTTTTGTACCAAAAAACAGGACTGATTTTTATATCAGTCCTGTTTAGTATAGAGCCCATTAAAATTATCAATTATCATTAAAATACCCTAATATGAACAATGCTCCAATAGAAGGTATCAATAATAAAGTTAAACTTATTAAATGAATATCGTTTGGATATAAAAATCATGATAATTTGCGTAATCGTATCTTACTAACTTCACGGCTTTATACTTCTTCAATCAAAAAAGAGATTAAGCAACCTAATATTGCCTAATCTCAAAAATGGTATCAGTCCTCTTTGACAAAGAGTCTAAAAAATTAAGAAATGCAAATATGTCGTAACCATATTTGTGGCCACGCATACAAATTTTGTAACCACCATGTGACCAAAAATTATAAAACATATAAAAATATAATTTTAGACAAAATAAAAAGAACGCTGACATATCAACGTTCTTGGTTAAGTATATGTTATAGAATTTGGTGTAATTCTATGCATTAGTGTCCTGGGAGGGATTCGAACCCCCGACCGATGGCTTAGAAGGCCATTGCTCTATCCAACTGAGCTACCAGGACATCATTCTTTTGAACACAAGAATTATTATATCTAACTTATGCCAATAAAGCAATACTCTGGCCATTAAAAATAAATATGATTTTTCACTATTGTAAACTTTTTATCATATTATTGCCATTTTATTTTTTATCAAATTATTTTTCGAAAACGCGTCATTAAACTTTCAAATACAGAAACAAGGAAGCGTTACTAAAATGAAAGATGTCACCATTTTATAAGCACACTCCCTCTTATCTAATTAAATTGTAAAATTTTCGCTATTAATAATTTTATGGTCTCGATTGCGGAAATTTAACGTTGCAGATTGATTTGTTTCATCAATTAACAATTCTGCATAAGTTTCTTCTATATCGCTTCGAGATTGTGAAATGCTCCCAGGATTTATAACATGCACGCCGCTAATGACTTCATGTTTAGCTACATGTGTATGGCCATAAAATGCAAATTGGCAATCTGAAGCTTTTGCTTGTTGGGCTATATTCATTCTTGTGCGATTAACACTGTATAAATGGCCGTGCGTTAAAAATGCTTTTATTCCACGTATATCAATAATCTGTTCATTTGGAAATTCTGGATAAAAATCAGTGTTTCCTTTTACTTTATAGAAATGACTCAATTCACTATCGTCATATGCAAGTTCAGAATCTCCTAAATGTATTGCAACATCTATATCATCATGCTGATTAATGACATTGAATAAAATACCTTGTTCTGTATGATTATCACTAACAATTACCCATTTCGTCATTATTGATCACCTTCTAGATATTGTTGTAGTTGTTCTATAGCTCTCCCTCTATGACTAATTGCACCTTTTTCTTCAGCTGTTAATTGTGCCATCGTTTTATTTTTATCTTCAACATAAAAGACTGGATCATAACCAAAACCATATTCACCAATTTTGTCTAAAGTAATTTCACCTTGTACTGTCCCTTTAAATTGAACCGTTTCTTCGCCAGGCGCACTCATACTAATGACACAAACAAACTGTGCGCTGCGATCAGTTTCATCGCCTAATTTAGTTAATAATTTTTCAATATTGGCATTATCATCTTTGGCTTCACCTGCATATCGTGCTGAATAAATGCCAGGTTCGCCATTTAAAGCAAAAACTTGTAAACCACTGTCATCAGCGATCACACGTTTATTCAACGCTTTAGCAGCAGCTTCAGATTTTAATTTTGCATTTGCTTCAAAGGTATCGCCTGTTTCTTCAACATCAAAACCTTCAATAATTTCTGAAATGCCTATGACGTTATATTCAGGAAAAATAACTCTAAAATCATTTATTTTCCCTTTATTATTTGATGCAATAACAATATCTTCCATTTTGTTTTCTCCTCACTTTAAACTTCGATTTTTTCAACTGTTGTTTTCATATTTAACCATTCTTCAATAATACGTTCGATATGTTCAGTTTCTCCGGTAGCAAAAAATCTATGTTTAGGTTGGCTTTTATAGCCAGCATGTTCATTGCTAAAGGTTAATAATGCGCTTACTTCTCTAGCAGTTTCTAAACCTGAAGAAATAACAATTTTTTCTCCCCCAAAATAATCGTTTATTGGTTGATACAACAATGGGTAATGTGTGCAGCCTAAAATAACAGTATCTGCTTTACTATTTCTCCATTGTTTTAATGTTTGATGAATCACTATGCTAGTAATTGTCGGATCTTTATACCTCATTTGTTCAACAAGAGGCACAAAACCTGGACAAGCTACGCCTGACACTTCTACATTCGGATTTATCTTCTTAATATGGTGTCTATAAGCCTCCGATTTAATAGTACCTTCTGTTCCTAAAATTAAAACATTTTGATTTTTAGTAGTCATAATTGCTGTTCTAGCGCCTGGCTCAATGACGCCAATAACAGGTATAGCAAATAAGCTCTGCAGATGTTTCAAAGCTACTGCTGTTGCGGTATTACACGCAATAACTAACATTTTAATATCAAAAGCCATTAGTTTTTCAGCTAATTCAGTTGTGAATTGTCTAACTTCTGAACCTTCTCTAGGTCCATAGGGACATCGTTTAATATCTCCTAAATAGTAGATTGTTTCATTTGGCAATTGGCGCATAATTTCTTTTGCTACTGTTAAGCCACCAACGCCAGAGTCAATGACTCCAATTGGTTTCTCCATATTTTGTTCATCCTTACATGTTTACTTGTCTTTTATTGTAGCACAGCCACGTTTTCAAAATCATTTTACAAGACCTAAAATATAATAAATATATCGCTTAAAAACATAATAAATAGCTATGTTTCAGAATAAATGAGCCATTAGATAAAGCAGTTTTTAAACACTTGAATAACCGCTTTTTCACACAGACACCCACTACCACAATATAGAAAAGCCTGAGATATTTATATCCCAGACTCTTTGTTAATTTATAATATTTAATTAATTTACTTGATGATCTGAACCAAAGAATGATTTAAACATGTGGAAAGAAGTTTCTCTGTTTAATGCTGCTATAGATGTCGTTAGTGGAATACCTTTTGGACATGCATTAACACAGTTTTGAGAGTTACCACATTCTTGTAAGCCACCTACGCCCATCAACGCATTTAAACGCTCGTCCTTAGTCATTGAGCCTGTTGGGTGTAAGTTAAATAATCTAACTTGTGAAATGGCTTGTGCGCCTATAAAATCATTATCTCTTGTAACGTTTGGACAAACTTCTAAACACACACCACACGTCATACATTTTGATAACTCATATGCAGTTTGTCGTTTTTTCTCAGGCATACGTGGTCCAGGACCAAGATCATACGTACCGTCAATCGGCACCCATGCTTTCATACGTTTCAAGTTATCAAACATTCTACTACGATCAACTTGCAAGTCACGGATAACTGGGAAGGTGCTCATTGGCTCTAATTTAATTGGTTGTTCTAATTGGTCAATGATTGCCGTACAAGATTGTCTTGATTTACCATTGATAACCATCGAACAAGCGCCACAGACTTCTTCTAAACAGTTCATATCCCAAATGACAGGTGTTGTTTTTTCACCCTTGCTATTAATTGGGTTACGTCTAATTTCCATTAAACAAGCGATGACATTTAAATTCTCTTTATAAGGTATTTCAAATTCTTCCTCATAAGGATTTGATTCTGCGTCATCTTGACGTTTAATAATTAATTTAATCGTTTTTTGGCTTTGTTGTTCGTCTTGTGCTTGCGCTTCATTTACTTCTTTAGTATCTGCCATAATTATTTACCTCCTTTAGCACTACTTGTATAGTCACGTTTACGAGGTGGGATTAAACTTACATCGACTGGTTCGTATGTAAATTTAGGCGCTTCTGTTTTTCCTTGATATGATGCTAAAGTTGTTTTCAACCATTCTTCGTCGTTTCTCTCAGGGAATTCTGGTTTGTAATGTGCCCCACGAGACTCATTTCGGTTATAAGCACCGATTGTGATAACACGTGCTAGAACTAACATATTCCATAATTGACGTGTGAAGAATACTGCTTGGTTACTCCATGTTTGCGTATCTTCAATGTCAATATTTTGATAGCGCTCCATCAATTCTACGATTTTCTTGTCTGTTTCTAATAGTGATTTATTTTCTCGTACAACCGTTACATTTGCTGTCATTACTTCACCAAGTTCTCTATGAAGTTTATACGCGTTTTCTGTACCGTTCATTTTTAATAGATTATCGAATTTTTCTTGCTCTTCTTTGACACGTTTTTCATAAATGCTATCATCTAAATCTGTATAAGAATTTTCAATATTTGAGATATATTTGATCGCGTTCGGTCCTGCAACTGTACCGCCATAGATTGCCGATAACAATGAGTTAGCACCTAAACGATTACCGCCGTGTTGTGAAAAATCACATTCACCAGCTGCAAATAAGCCTTTAATATTCGTCATTTGGTCATAGTCTACGTATAGGCCACCCATTGAATAGTGTACCGCTGGGAAGATTTTCATTGGTACTTTACGTGGATCATCACCAGTGAATTTTTCATAAATTTCAATGATACCACCTAATTTTACATCTAATTCATGTGGGTCTTTATGTGAAAGGTCTAGATATACCATGTTTTCACCGTTAATACCTAGTTTTTGGTTTACACATACATCAAAGATTTCACGCGTTGCAATATCACGCGGTACTAAGTTACCGTAATCCGGGTATTTTTCTTCTAAGAAATACCATGGTTTACCATCCTTATATGTCCAAATTCGACCACCTTCACCACGGGCAGATTCACTCATTAATCGTAATTTATCGTCTCCAGGGATAGCTGTTGGATGAATTTGAATGAATTCTCCATTCGCATACATCGCTCCTTGTTGGTATACGATTGAAGCTGCAGAGCCTGTATTAATCATTGAATTCGTTGTTTTACCAAAAATAATGCCAGGGCCACCAGTTGCCATGATAACCGCATCTGATCCAAAAGATTGAATTTCTGCGCTAGTCATATCTTGTGCTACAATCCCTCTAGCCATGTTGTCATCATCTTTGACAATGCCTAAGAATTCCCAACCTTCATATTTTGTTACTAAACCATCTACTTCGAAACTACGAACTTGTTCATCTAGGGCATACATTAATTGTTGTCCAGTTGTCGCTCCAGCATAAGCTGTTCTATGATACATCGTACCACCAAAACGTCGGAAATCTAAAAGTCCTTCACTTGTTCTATTAAACATTACGCCCATACGGTCCAGTAAATGAATAATTTTAGGCGCTTCTTCTGCCATTGCTTTTACGGGTGGCTGGTTAGCTAAGAAATCGCCACCATAAACTGTGTCATCAAAGTGGACCGCAGGTGAGTCACCTTCACCTTTCGTATTTACCGCTCCGTTTATACCGCCTTGGGCACATACAGAGTGTGAACGTTTAACAGGAACTAATGAGAACAAGTCTACATGAGCGCCTTGTTCCGCTGCTTTAATTGTTGCCATCAGACCGGCAAGTCCTCCACCGACAACAATAATTTTTTTCTCTGCCATAAATAGTCACTCCCCTAAATATATCTGAAACATTTTTAAATTATACGAACGCAAGAATAGCACTTAATCCAATATATGAAACTACGATAAATACAATAAGTGATACCCATGTAAAAATTTGTTGTGATCTTTTTGATTGTAAAACGCCCCAAGTTACTAAGAACGACCATAAGCCATTAGCAAAGTGGAATGTTACAGCTAGTAAACAGATGATATAGAAAATTAACCAACCTGTATTTGATACAATGTCATGTACCATATCAAAATTCACTTCATCACCTAATGCACGTTGAATACGTGTTTGCCACAAATGAATCGCAACAAAAACAAACGTAATAACACCTGTGACACGCTGTAATAAGAACATCCAATTTCTAAATTGGGAATAATGTCCTACGTTTTCCTTTGCCGTAAAGGCAATATGTACACCATATACCGCATGATAAAAAATTGGAATATAAATAAAGATAAACTCCAATGCAATCAAAAATGGCAGTGATTCCATAAATCCAGCTGCTTTGTTAAACGCCTCAACACCTTTCGTTGCTTGGTGGTTAACGAGCAAATGGATTAATAAGAATCCGCCTATCGGTATCACGCCTAGTAAAGAATGTAAGCGTCTTAAATAGAATTGATTTTTCGAGTATGCCAAAAGGAAGTCCCCCCTGTGAAACAATTAATTTTTTGGTATCTTTCATTAAAGTAAAGAAGCGATGACACTTATCAACTAAAACTAAGCTACAACATTTTATAATATCGCTTTATATTTATAGCAATGTAAAGTGCAACATACTTTTGTTAAACATTGAAGTATTACCCCTAGTTGGTTTTGACAGTTGTTTAACAACTTAGATTTAAGTGATAATTTTTCTCAATTAGAAAACGCTTCCATATACTTTTAAAAAAAGAATCCCTGTTATTTGCTATTGTAACACTAATTAGTAAGATTTTGGGCATGAGAATGATTCTCATCCCCTAATCTTTTTTTCTTACTTGTTGTATAACGCCTGATGAAGATTCTCAGCAACATTTTGAGGTAACCCCGCTGATTTTAATTCTTCAACGCTTGCTTCTTTCATTTTCTTGATTGAACCGAAAGTACGCAATAATTTTGTTTTTCTTTTAGAACCGATACCGTCTACAGTATCCAATACTGATTGTAAACCTGTCTTCTGACGTGTTTGTCTGTGAAATGTAATTGCGAATCTATGAACTTCATCTTGAATTCTTTGTAATAAGTAAAAAGCTTGGCTATTCTTTTTCAGAGGAACCACTTCCGCACTTTCCCCGTATAAAATTTCTGATGTTTGATGCTTATCATTTTTACGTAAGCCAGCTACTGGAATGTCTAGTCCTAATTCATTTTCAAGTACATCAATGACGCCGGTCATGTGACCTTTACCACCATCTACAATAATTAAATCAGGTAAAGGTGAGCCTTCATTCAGCACCCGCGTATAACGTCTTCTCACAACTTCTCTCATAGATTTATAATCATCTGGACCATCTACTGTTTTAATCTTATATTTGCGGTAGCCTTTTTTATTAGGTTTGCCATCAATAAATGAAACCATGGCTGAAACAGGGTGCACGCCTTGAATATTTGAATTATCAAAAGCTTCAATTCGTATGGGCGTCTGTATACCCATGCAATCTCCCAACTCTTCAATCGCTTTAACTGTACGTGACTCATCTTTAGCAATTAATTCGAATTTATTATCTAATGTCACTTCTGCATTATGATTGGCTAAGTCTATCAATTCTTTTTTCTTACCTTTAATTGGCTGCACAATTTTAGTGTCGACCACTGATTGAATAATTTCTTTATTTAAATTTTTAGGGATATGCACTTCTTTAGGTAATATATGTTGGTTCAAGTCATAAAATTGACCTATAAAGGTATAAAATTCTTCTTCTTCTGTTTGTTGCAAAGGAATCATTGTAGCGTCTCGTTTAATCATGTTTCCTTGCCTAATGAAGAACACTTGAACACACATCCAGCCTTTTGAAACAGTGTAACCAAAAACATCTCTAATAGTATTATCAGAAGTTGTAATTTTTTGTTTTTTAGTTAAATTATGAATGTGTTGAATCAAATCTCTATATTCTTTCGCTCTTTCAAAATCTAGTGCTTCACTTGCTTCGCCCATTTTTTGTTCTAAATTATTCAGTATAGTCTTATCTTCTCCATTTAAAAAATCAGAAATTTCTTTTGTCATTTCAGCGTATTTATTTAAATCTACTGGATAGACACACGGCCCTAAGCACTGCCCAATATGGTAATATAAGCACAATTTATCTGGCATTTTATCACATTTCCTAAATGGATAAATTCTATCGAGTAGTTTTTTCGTTTCTTGAGCCGAATACGCATTAGGGTACGGTCCAAAATATTTTCCAGTCCCCTTTTTTACCGTGCGTGTCACAAGAAGCCGAGGATATTTTTCTTTTGTAATTTTGATAAAGGGATAACTTTTATCGTCTTTTAATAAAATGTTATACCTAGGTTGATATTGTTTAATCAAGTTAAGTTCTAACAATAAAGATTCAGTCTCACTTGATGTTACAATAAATTCAAAATTTCTAATTTCTGAAACGAGCCTTGTTGTTTTAGCATCATGTGCACCAGTAAAATAAGACCTTAATCTGTTTCTTAACTTTTTTGCCTTACCTACATATATAATTTGATCATTGCGATCTTTCATTAAATAACAGCCTGGTTCAGTAGGTACTACAGTCAATTTTTGCTTAATATCTTCTTGGTATGCTTCCATTTCATTTTCCTCCTTTCTATCAAATTTCTATATTCTTTATTGAAAAGTAAATGTATATATATAAACTTACACTGAAAATAAGTTGTACTTCATTTTTATCCTTCTTTGTAAGATTAAAATGCTAATTGTTATTATAAAACATTATTTATAATTAAACCAAAGTATTCGTTTTATTTACAAATTTAAAAGCTGAGACATTAAATTAATTAATGTCCCAGCTTGGTTGTTTCTATAAGTGTTTTTCGATTACTTCTGCTAAGTTTTCTTTAGGTTGGAAACCTACAACTTTATCAACAGGTTCTCCATCTTTAAATAAGATTAAAGTTGGGATACTCATTACTTCAAATTTAGCAGCTGTTGATGGATTTTCATCTACATCAAGTTTTAAAATATTAGCTTTTCCATCATAATCACCAGCTAATTCTTCTAATACTGGAGCAATCATCTTACATGGTCCACACCAAGTTGCCCAAAAATCTACTAAATTGACACCTGATTGAATATTTTCATCAAAGTTTGAATCTGTTACTTTTACGATTGCCATAACTGCCAATCCTCCTTAAATTATCAAATGATGAAGAAATTATAACAGAGTTTTTATAATTCTGCATATCTCTTGCTCACATTTATTTTAATTCTACAACGGTCACGCCAAATCCGCCTTCACTTGGCATACCGTTCCTATATGATGACACATTTTTATGTCGTTTTAAATGTTTTTGCACACCTTTTTGCAATGCGCCTGTTCCTTTACCGTGAATAATGTAAACTTGCTCATAGTTACTCAACACAGCTTGGTCTAAATATTGATCAACTGCGACCATCGCTTCATCATAACGATAACCGCGTAAATCCAGTTCCATCTTTATGCTTTGGCGATTTTCACGCTTAACCATTTTAGTAGGCGTTTCTTTCGTTTTTTTCGTTTTTTCTAAGTCACTGATTGGCAGCTTCATTTTAATAATACCCATTTGGACGACTGCTTCATTTTCGTCCAATAATTCTAAAATCTCGCCTTTTTGCCCATAAGTTAGCACTTTCACTTCATCGCCGACTTTAATTTCATCCCATTTTTTCTTTTGTATATTTTGTTTTAATGATTTCGCTTCATACTGATCGTCAAGCTGTTTCTTTTTATTAATGAGTTCATGCTCTTTTACATCTGCACCTTTTTTGTCTCTAAGTTCACGTAATTCTTTAATAATATCCTCAGCTTCTTTAGTTGCAGCTTTCACCCGTTGATTTGCTTTTTCTTTAGCTTCGCTCATTAATTGTTTCTCATGATTTTGATACTGTTCGTATTGTTTCTCAAGATTATCATGTGTCTCTTGTGCTTCACGTAGCAATCTATCTAATTCAATACGTTGTTCATCTACACGTTTAGAATTTTTTTCTAATGACGCGATCATTTCATTTATTTCTTGTTCGTCTTGACCAATCATTGATTTCGCTTTTTGAATTACTTTCATATTTAAGCCTAATTTTTTAGAAATGTCAAAAGCATTTGAACGCCCTGGCACGCCCATTAACAATTTATACGTCGGGCTCAATGTATTAATGTCAAATTCAACACTCGCATTCATCACACCAGTTCTGTTATAACTGTAAGCTTTAAGTTCAGGATAGTGTGTAGTTGCCATGACGAGAGAACCAATGTCATGTACATAATCTAAAATACTCATTGCTAATGCAGCACCTTCACTAGGATCTGTGCCAGCGCCAAGTTCATCAAATAAAATCAAACTGTGCTTAGTTGTATTTTGTAATATTTCAACAATATTTTTCATATGAGAAGAAAATGTTGATAGTGATTGTTCAATAGATTGTTCATCCCCGATATCACAATAAACATTCTCGAAGATGCTCAGTTTACTGCCATCTAATGTAGGAATCAGCATACCGGATTGTGCCATAAGAATAATGAGTCCTAGTGTTTTAAGTGTTACGGTTTTACCACCTGTATTCGGCCCAGTAATAATCACCGTTTCAATATCTTCTGCGAATTCTATCGTATTCGCTACAACTGTATCTTGATCTAATAAAGGATGGAATGCTTTTGGTAGATAAACTGTGCGTTCACTTGTAAATTCAGGCTTTGTGCCTTTGAACGAACGTGCATAACGTGCTTTAGCAGTTAAAAAATCTATCTGGCCCATTATAGATTCTGAAATTAAGCATGCATCTGCTTCTGCAGCCACATAGCCGGTTAGTTCAGTTAAAATACGTTCACTTTCTACTGCTTCATCATTGCGTAGTCGGCTAATTTGGTTATTCATTTCAACAATAGAAGATGGTTCAATATAAAGTGTTTGACCGGATGCGGATTGGTCATGCACAATGCCGTTAAAATCTTGACGGTATTCAGCTTTGACTGGAATAACGTTACGTTCATTACGAACTGTGATAATAGCATCAGACAATTTTTTCTGATTCGCTTGGCTCTTAACAATTTTATCTAAATTTTGTTTTATACGTTGCGTTGTTCCAGATATTTTACTGCGAATACCTTGTAATTCATAACTTGCATTGTCAAATAGATCATTTGCATCACATTTTTGGTGAATATTTTGATATAAACCTGAAAGTACAGGTAATTGTTCCATTCTATCGTGGAGGATAGTATAATTCACTTCCTCTTCTTCTTCCAACAAGTTATTATAAAATGTTTTATATTGGTTTTGAATTTGTATTAAGCGTTTAATTGCATTGAGCTCTTTAACACTTAATACGCCACCAATTGTTGCTCTATGGATGAGTGCAGATACCGCTGATAGACCACTCAAACTCGGCAATCTATATTTATTATAAATTTGAGCAATTTCATCTGTTTCATTAATTTGAAATTCTACAGTTTCTATATCAGTTGCTGGCACCATTCCAACTACTTTTTCTTTACCTAAATCACTCATTGTTTCTTTTTCAACGAGTGCTTTAATTTTATCGAATTCTAAGACATTTAATGATTTCTGTCTCATATAATCCCTCTATTTCTTCAATTTAATATTGTTTTCGATAAACGCTTTAAAAGCCTCTCGATCCATCGTATTAATTACGCTATCTTTTTTAACAAATCCTTTTTGTGCAGTAGCCACACCATATTTCATAAATTCTAAATGATCGACATGATGCGCATCTGTGTTAATCGTCAATTTAACGTTTGGATGCTTTTTAACTATTTCCGCGTTTAAATCTAAGCGTTTTGGATTTGCATTGATTTCTAAAATCGTATTTGTTTCTTCAGCAATTTTACATAATTTATCAATATCTGGTTCATATCCTGGTCGTTTACCTATAATACGTCCTGTAGGGTGCGCAATATGTCTTATATAGGGATTCCGACATGCTTGTTCCAATCTATACATAATTTCATCTTGCGATTGATTAAAACTTTGATGTATTGCTGCAATAACGTAATCTAATTGTGCTAAGATTTCATCACTATAGTCTAATTGACCATTAGGTAATATGTCCATTTCAATGCCTGAATATATATCAATTTCATCGTATTTTTTATTTAAAGCTTTAATCGCTTCATTCTGGCGTAATAAACGTTCTACAGAGAGACCGTTTGCCACTTTTAAACTTTGAGAGTGATCAGTAATAACCATAAATTGATAACCTTTAGCAATATTTGCTTCAATCATATCTTCAATGCTAAAAGCACCATCACTGTATGTTGTATGCATATGAATATCACCGTTGATATCATTTAAAGTGACAATGTTAGATAAATCTTTATCAAACTCGCTTCCATCTTCACGTATCGCTGGTTCGATCCAATTCACACCAAAGTGTTCATAGATTTCTTTTTCACTATGGTATTGGAGTAATGAACCATCGGCTTTTTCTATACCATATTCACTTACTTTTTCATCTTGTTCTTTTGCTAATTGGCGGATGCGAATATTATGATCTTTCGAACCAGTGAAATGCTGTAGCGTATGATAAAACGCTGAAGGTTCAATCAATCGGAAATCTACACCTATCGTTTCATCATCATAGGCTAATTCTAATGAAACTTTTGTCGAACCAACTGCAATTTCTTTCACCTTGTTTGGAATGTTCAATAATGCTTGCTGTACTTCCGTTGGTTGTTTTGTACTTATAATATAATCTAAATCTTTACTCACTTCTTTAAAGCGACGAAAGCTGCCTGCAACTTCGTATTTTTCTATGGCTTCAACTGTCGCTAAATAGTCGTCAATGTCTATATTTAAACCTCTCATTTGATCAATAGGATAATGTTCTTTTTTCGCGCCCAATGCTTTCACTGCTTCAAGTATATTCTGTTCCGTTTTCTTAGCGAAACCATTTAGTTCACTTACTTTTCCTTCTTCGCATGCTTGTTGCAAAGCTTCTTTTCCATCTATATTAAGTTCTTTATATAGTTTAGCTATTTTCTTACTACCAAGTCCTTGAATTTTTAATAAAGGTATAAGTCCTTCTGGCACTTCTTCTTGTAAAGCTGCTAATGTTGTCGAATGACCGTTTACAAGGTATTCATTGATCACTTCACCAACACCTTTACCAATTCCTTTTAATTCAGTGACATCTTCAATTTGATCCAAAGGGCGTTCGTCGATTTCTAAACTCTGAGCTGCTTTTCTATAAGCTGAAACTTTAAAAGTATTTTCACCTTTGATTTCCATATATACAGCTATTTTTTCTAATAATTGAACAATTTCTTTTTTTGTCATTAAGTTTCACTCCATAAAAAAAGACCAAGACAACATACCCTAGTTATTTCGGTATATCAATTATGTCTTGACCTCCTAGTTTTTAAAATCACTGTATTCCACACGAATATATTTAAAGTTGTGTGATAAAAGTTGAGATAAACGGAATATGTAATAATATGTATTCTGTTATGATTGAATGAGATAGTTGTTGTTGGATTAAGCCATTAGGATATATGGCTATACCATATAACAAAATAGCACTAATAATTGACGATGAAATCAAACTCAATACCATTCCAGATACCCTGCTTATCATATTCGGCCAGCTTTGTTGAACAATGTTATCAAATAGTACAACAACACCATAACATATAGCTTTCGTAAGGGTTGCAATAATTACAAAAGCAACCACGTGCTCAAATCGTTGCTGCAGATGAGCGAATTGAAATGCAAAATCCAAATCATAAGCGCGCGTTTTAGGATAAGGTACAAATAGTTCTAAGCGTTGTGCAACATGCCTATAATAACGTTGAGCTAACCATAAAGCAAACATTGTAGTGCCTAAATGTAAAGTTGTTAACCAAAGCCCTCTTCTAAATCCAATCATACCAATATATATGAAGAGAAGAACAACTAGTATATCAATTATCATTAGTCTTCACTATTTTTTAACTGGTTTATTTCTTGTCGCAAACGTTCATTTTCCTCTTCTACTTGCACTTTTTCATGCATAATATTAACAGCGGTAAGGATTGCTTTTCTTGTAGTATCTAGTCCAGCACTCTTACTCGCAAGTTCTTTGAGTCTTTCATCTACTAAGTGTGCTACATAACGGATATGCTCTGGATTATCCTCTCCTACGATTGTATAATGTTGATCATTGATAGTTACGTTAATCCGGTTTTTAAACTCACCCATATAATAACTCCTGACTTTAAAAATATATATTTCCAATCTTGCTGTTATATACCTTTATTTATATTTATATGTTCGTAATTTATAATATTTATCACGAACTATTATACACGACAAAATATTTTTTTGTAAGAGGTGTGATTTGTTATATTTGAATTATTTAATAATTACATATATTTAACTTTAACACCTTTTAATTCAAGCTATATTGCTACTTATAACATAAAACATTCAAATATTAAAAATTATGATATGATATGCATTGTCTCATTTTAAAATAAGTAATATGAACAAAGCGAGGTCACTCAATGACGAATGTAGTACATAAATTAACAAATCAAGAAATCCAAGAATTAATGACTAAAATACGTTTTGATACATCTAATCTTTCACAAGGTATGAAAGCACGTACAAAATATCAAAATACTTCCATCACGATCTATAATTCAAATAAGATAATGTTTCAAGGGAAAAACGCAGAAGCTGTAGCCAATACTTTACTACCATCTCAATCTACGGCTACTCAAAATAATACAAAAACCTCCAAAATCAAACAAGCTAAGCAACACATATATTATAACCAATTTCAATGTATAGGGAGCGATGAAGCAGGTAGTGGTGATTATTTTGGTCCCCTTACGGTATGCGCCGCCTATGTATCTAATAAGCATGCGCAAATCTTAAAAACGCTTGGCGTAGATGATTCCAAACGGCTTACTGATTCAAAAATTGTTGAGCTTGCTGAACAGATTATAACGTTTATTCCGCACTCTTTACTAACAATGTATAATGAAAAATACAATGAAAAGCAAAAGTCTGGTTGGTCTCAGGTTAAAATGAAAGCTGTTTTACATAATGAAGCGATTAAGAATGTCGTTGATAAAATCGATCAAGAAGAATTTGACTACATCGTTATCGATCAGTTTGCAGAGCCCGGTGTTTATAAAAGGTATGCACTTAGTCAAATACCTTTCGAAAATAAGACGAAATTTGAAACTAAGGGTGAATCAAAATCAATTGCAATTGCAGCAGCCAGTATTATTTCTCGTTATGCATTTGTAAAAAATATGGACCATTTATCAAAAAATGCAAAAACTGATTTACCTAAAGGAGCTAGTAATAAAGTAGATTTAGCAGCAGCAAAAATCATTGAAAAAAATGGCATTGACTATTTAGATACAATCACGAAAAAACATTTTGCTAATAGAAATAAAGCTATCAATTTAGTAAACCAAAAACATCGCTGAATTTGCACTTAAAACAGTTATGCTTAATACATAAATTAAAACCTTGAACTGTAGGCTAATAAAGCTACAATTCAAGGTTTATTTTTATTATCTAATTGTCGCGCCTTTTGCTTGTAAAGCTTCTAAAATACGGTTATGCACTCCGTTCACTTTATCATCCGTAAGCGTTTGGTGCATATCTAAATATGCTAGACGAATAGCAATTGATTTTTCATCTTCTGCAACATGTTCACCTTCGTATACATCAAATACTTCAGCATGTTGTAAAATATCTCCGCCATAATTTTGAATGATTTTTACAATTTCAGCGGATGGCGTTGCTCGATTAATTACCAGTGCAATATCTCTTGATACGCCTGGGAATCTTGGAATTGGTTCATAATTAATATAACCTACAGATACTGACATTAATTTATCATAATTCAACTCAAAAACGTAAGTACGTTTTAAATCATAGTTATTTTCAGTTTGTGGATGTAATTCTCCAACAAAACCAACTATTTCCTCATTTAATTTAACCCATGCCGTTCTGCCTGGATGTAAACCATCTATTTCGCCGGCTTCATATTCAAATTGAATATCTAATATTTCTGCAATACGATCGACAATACCTTTGGTTACAAAGAAATCTATTTCTTCTTTTTTATTTTGCCATGTATTTACAGTATAGTCCCCTGTTAAAATACCACTCAAATATTCAACCTCATCTGGTAATTGATTCTCTTCATTGCCAAAGAATACACGCCCTAACTCGTACAATGCTACATGATGATTACTACGTGCAACATTGTAAGATACATCATCAATTAGATGCGGGATTAAACTTTGTCTTAAAGTAGAGTGTGCTTCGCTCATAGGCATCAACAATGATATCGTTGAACGGTCTTGCAAAGCAAAATCAGTTGCGCGTGTTTTATCGACAAGGGAATAATTAATCGCTTGGTTTAATCCAGCGCCTTCTAGCGTCGCTTTAACAACACGTGTTTTTGCTTGTCTATCCGTTAATGTGCCCGGTGTGACTTGTTTAAATACAGGCAATGTTGATGGTATTTCGTCGTAACCATAAATACGTGCAATTTCTTCTATAAGGTCTTCTTTAATGGTAATATCTTTACGGCGCGACGGCACCATAACAGTAAGTGAATTACCTTCCCTAGTCGTCTCGAAGCCTAATCGAACAAAGACAGCTTCAATCTCTTCTGGTGATAAGTTAAAACCAATTGTTTCGTTAACATTTTCCACAGTAATATTCACTGGTGTAACAAATTGGCCTAGTTGGCCTTCAGCAATGCGGCCTTGAAGCACTGTTCCCTCTGCGTATTGCTGTAATAAATAACAAGCTCTATCGACAGCTTCGTCTACAAATTCAGTTGCAATACCTTTTTCAAAACGACTTGAAGCTTCGCTCCTTAAATTCAAGCGTCTTGATGTATGTCTGATTGAAACTGAATCAAAAATGGCACCCTCTATAACAACATTTGTTGTACTTTCGGTTACTTCTGAGAAGTCTCCACCCATAACGCCGCCAATAGCAATTGGTGTATCCCCGTTAGTAATGACAATATCGCTATCTTTTAAGGCTCTTTCTTGATTGTCTAATGTAGTCATTTTTTCGCCTGTTGTCGCTTGACGAACTTCGATATGTTTAGATCTGATTTGGTCTTGGTCAAACATATGAAGTGGTTGACCATATTCTAATAACACATAGTTTGAAATATCTACAACATTATTAATCGGGCGAATACCTGCTTTAATCAATCTCATTTGTATCCATTCAGGTGAGGGTTGTATTTTCACATCGTTCACTATTCTAGCACTATAATATGGTACTTTATCTTTATTTTGAACACTAATACGCATTTCATCAGTAGCTTGTTTTGTAGATTCTTGACTTTGTGTCTCTGGTCTAATCATTGGTACATTATAAAGCGCTGCTGTTTCATAAGCCGTACCCACCATACTTAAAGCATCTGCTCTATTTGGCGTTAAATCAAACTCCATGACCTGATCATCTAAGTATAAAGCTTTCAATGCATTTGTACCTGGTTTGATATCTGATGTAAAATTATAGATACCTTCTTCAAATTGTTTAGGCACAAGGTTACTTGAAATACCAATTTCTTGTAATGAACAAATCATACCTTCAGAACGTTCACCACGTAGTTTCGCTCTCTTTATTTTTACACCGCCAGGTAAACGTCCACCTACAGTAGCTACAATGACTGTTTGTCCAGCATCAACATTAGGTGCACCACAAACAATTTGTACTGGTTCTGCTTCACCAATATCAACTTGACATAAACTGAGTTTATCAGCATCTGGATGAGGTGCTTTCGTTTGGATATGCCCTACCACTAAATTTTTAATATCTTTTGTATAATCAATAATATCATCAACTTCGATACCTGTGCGCGTAATTCTTTCTGCAAGCACATTGACAGGTTGATTAATTTCTACAAATGTCTCTAACCATTCTTTTGAAATAAACATTATGCTTCACCTCTATCTTCTACTGCTTTAAATTGATTTAAGAAACGGACATCATTCGTATAGAAATGGCGGATATCTTCAATGCCATATTTTAACATTGCGATTCTATCTGGCCCCATACCAAAAGCAAACCCTGTATATTTAGAGGCATCGAATCCAGCCATTTCAAGCACGTTAGGATGCACCATTCCAGCACCTAGAATTTCAATCCAACCTGTATGTTTGCACACATTACAACCTTCACCTTTACACTTAAAGCAAGATACGTCGACTTCGACTGAAGGTTCTGTAAAAGGGAAATAACTTGGACGGAGTCTAATTTCTCTGTCTTCGCCAAATAATTGTTTAGCCAACAATTCTAAAGTCCCTTTTAAATCGCTCATTTGAATATTTTCATCTACCACAAGACCTTCAATTTGAGTAAATTGATGACTGTGTGTTGCGTCGTCAGAATCTCGTCGATAAACTTTACCAGGGCATAATATTTTAACTGGTCCTTGTCCATTTCGTTGTTCCATTGTTCTCGCTTGTACGGGTGACGTATGCGTTCTCATTAAAATATCCTCTGTAATATAAAAACTATCTTGCATGTCTCTAGCTGGATGTGATTTAGGTAGGTTTAACGCCTCAAAGTTATAATAGTCTTTTTCAACTTCAAATCCGTCTACAATTTCATAACCTAAACCTAAGAATAAATCTTCAATTTCTTCAATTGTTCTAGTTAAAGGATGCTTAGCGCCTATTGAAATTTTTCTACTAGGTAACGTAACATCAATTTTTTCATTTTTTAATTGTTGTTCTAGTTTTTCGTTGGCTAAAATTTCACGTCGTGATTCAATTTCTCCTTCGATTGCTTGTCTCACTTCGTTTACTTTTTGACCATACGCTGGTTTTTCTTCATTAGACAATTCTTTCATGTGTTTCATCAAACCAGTGACAGAACCTTTTTTTCCTAAATATTTAACTTTAACATCTTGTAACTCTTTTTCATTTTGAGCTTCATTTATGTCTACTAATGCTTGTTGTTTAATCTCAGACATTGCTTCTGTTTGAGTCATAATTTTGCCTCCTATTTAAAATGTATACTGTAAAACAATAGATAATCGCATATAAAAAAAGCTTTCATCCCCTGAAACTGGGACGAAAGCTTTCCGTGGTACCACCCAAATTTATGCATACGCATACACTTGTTGTCATTGATAACGGAAATGATTTCCGACTTAAATTTCTTTAAGTAACCAAAAAGGTGAAAAAAACTAATAGCAGCGGATTATCTTTCAGTCTTTGGATAATCTCCCTTAGACAACTGGGTTAAATTAGTTTACGTCTTTTTATTGGTTAATATTTTTAATCAGTATTAAATCTATTATATACGAAACCTAACTAAGGGGTCAACCTTTCAAATGGTACAACAATATACTGCCGGCTATAGCGACATTTAAGCTTTCCGCTTTGCCATAAATAGGAATGTTTAAATTTTGTGTTGTTTGATCTAATAACTCAGGGTTGACCCCTTCTCCTTCATTTCCTAACAGTAACGCAAACTTTTCTTGACTTGTAATTTGATTAAAAGCAACTGCATTTTCAAGTGCAGTACCATATACATTCCCATTAAATTTACGGATAAATGTGCTTAAATCCTCAGTGACAATTGGGAGATGGAATACACTGCCTTGACTCGCCCGTAATACTTTATCTTGATACGGGTCTGCTGTCCCTTTTTCTAAAACGATTAAATCGATACCTGCAGCGTCTGCAGTACGTATCAAAGTCCCCATATTTCCTGGATCTTGAATACGATCTATTAATAACACTTGTTGTGCTCCTGCAACATCAATATGTGCTTTTTCTATAATTGCGAAAAATCCTTGTGGTGTGACTGTACCGGAAAGTGCTTCCGCTACTTTTATATTTATTTCATATACTTCTTCAACATAATTCACCAAATTATCATCTAATCTTTCAATATCAACAGCAAATAATTGTAATATTTTTAAATAACTTTTATACGCTTCTTCAATGAGGTGTGCACCTTCAATTAACACCTGACCTGTTTTATCTCTTTCACGTTTCTTTTTTAATTTATTTGCACTTTTAATTTTATTGTTTTGTGCAGAAGTTATCATTTCCATACTATAGCCTCTTCATTTTAATTTTTAAAGATATGAATCATATTTGAACTTAATTTCTTAAATTTAGTAGCAAAATTGAACTTATTTTTTAATATCATATTATCATCAGTATAACTTACTATATCACCTTTTTCAGGCGAAGTACCATTGATTAACTTAATTTTGTAAGTTTTAGCGAATTGAGTATTACATTGGTTCATAATCTGAAAATGTACATGTGGTTCCATTGCGTTACCCGAATTACCAATTCTAGCAATAAATTGCCCTCTCGTAACACAATCACCAACGTTAACTTTAAATGAATGTGGTTTAATATGCGCAATCATACTATATTCATTATTTGCATGTTTCATAATAATGTAGTTACCTTCGGGATGTTTCATGTTATTTTCTCCTGGCGTTGCATCTGGTATACCATCTATGATTTTGACGACAATGCCGTCAGCAGGAGCAACAATAATTTGGTTGTAACTATAGTAACTTTCACATAAATTAGGATTACCGTGGTAGCTACGATTTGCCTTTGTTAAAACCAAATCAAGTGCATAGCGTTGATTTTTGTATGGATAATGATGATTGAGCAATTCATTTTCACCACCAGCGTATACAAACCAAGCATTTTGAACAGGAATCGTATAATAACATTTTGATTTTTTAATTCCTTTTATATTTTTAATTGGGGTAAGAACAAAACCAATTATTTCATTATATTTATTTAGCGTTACGCTAATTCCGGTGGCCATCTTTTCGTCAAACCATATGTATTCCTCTCTATAATTGAGTTGAATATGTTTAAATAATTTATTTTTATATCTAATTGCGTTATACGATTTCAACAATTTTTTTAACTCATCATAAGAAGAAACTTCTTGAAAATAATCACTAAAATGCTCATATAACCAATCAATTTCATTGTTTTCAATTTTTGCCAGAATCATTTGAGCATTTATTTGCGTCAACAGTCACACAACCTATCAATTGAATATAGTGTCTATAAGTATTAAAAAAAACGCTCAAAAATTATCAAGTGAATAATTAATGAACGATTAATTTTCGGCTATCAATAAGCCCATAAATAAATGAAATTATTTAGATACTACTTCTTCACCTTTGTATGAACCACAGTTCTTACAAACGCGGTGGTTTAATTTGTACTCACCACAATTTGGGCATTCTGTCATACCAGGTACTGACATTTTGAAATGCGTACGACGTTTATTTTTTCTAGTTTTTGACGTTCTTCTTTTTGGTACTGCCATGATATATCCTCCTTATATACATACACTAATAATTGTTTTCAGACTCAATAACCTATTATACTATAAATTATTTAAATCCGCTATTGCTCTTCGTCATATAATTGTTGTAGTTTTTGAAGCCTAGGATCGATTTGCTTAGTTTCTTCTTCAGCAAGCTCAACCGCTTCTTCTTCGTCAATAACTTCCCAACCATTACCTTCACGTAACATCTGATCGCTATTATTAGCAAAAGCACGCATTGGCTTTTCTACAATAACAAGTTCTTCAGCAATATCTTTTAGATTAATCATGCCGTCTGAAGCATCATGATAATGCTCATCATCTTCTTCGTCATCACTTAAATACTCATAACCTTCTAAATCAAAAATTTCTTGTGATTTAATATCGATAGGCACTTCAACTGGCACTAATGTACGTGCGCACGCCATCGTATACGTTCCAGTAATATGCATGTCTGCAATGACTTCATTTGATTTGACAGTTAGCTCACCTTCAACATCAATATCAGATAGATCTATTAAATCTAATGATTTTACTAAATGATCAAAATTCACCGTTTGATTGAACTCAAATGGTTTATCTTGGAATTTTCTTAATTGTGTTATTGACCATTTCATATGGCTTCACCTCTAACAAGCACAAAATTTATTTTAACTTTATAGACAAAAGTTGTCAAGATTTTTTCTTAACACGGTTTAATCTGATACAATATCTATAATGAGTTCTGAAAGGGAGAATTGCAAATGAAAAGCGTTGCACTAATCACTGAATATAATCCTTTCCACAATGGTCACTTATACCATGCCCAGACATCAAAGTCAATAACCGACTCTGAAGTCTCTATTGCGATTATGAGTGGTAACTTTGTAATGAGGGGACAACCAGCTATATATAATAAATTTATTCGCACACAGATGGCGTTAAACGTTGTAGATTTAGTAATTGAATTACCTGCCCTTGCTGCACTATCAGCTGGCCAATATTTTGCAACGTCAGCTGTTCAAATTGCAGATTATGTTGATGCAGATCACCTATCTTTTGGAAGCGAATCAGGAGACATAGATTCATTTAATGCGTTTTTACGAGATATCAATCAAGTTGAACAATCTTCCCTGTTTCTTAAAAAGATAAAAGAAGGTAAGAGTTATCCTAGGATATTAAGTGAACTTGTAAATGATAATACGCTGTTATCTTCCCCAAATAATACTTTAGGCATTTCTTACATGCGCGCAATTCAAAAGATTGCACCTCATATTAAAGCTTGGACAATTTCAAGAGAAAACAGCCATCATCATGATCAAGATATCTCAAATTTAAATTTTGCTAGTGGTACGTCAATTCGTAATGCAATACAAGCATATGACGAACAATGGAAACATGTCGTCCCTCATTCAATACACCATCTTTATCAAGAACCACACACATCTGTTGACGATACATTTCCATATATTAAATATGCGATTTTAAGTCATACCGCAGGCTCCTTAAAAAACATCTATACCATGAGCGAGGGCCTAGAAAATCGAATATTAGAAAAAATTAAACATGCCACATCATTTGAACATTTGATGTCATTAATAAAAACAAAACGTTATACATATACGCATATCCAGCGCTTATTAATGAATATCTTACTCAATTTTCAAAAACAACATCAATTCGATACCATTTCTGCTGTCCGCGTTTTAGGCATGTCTCAAAAAGGACAACACTATTTAAAATACTTAAAACAAAAATTTCCAAATCGTAATTATATAACGCAAATAAACCAACAAAATGCGCGTTTATTTGAACAAGAAATACATACTACTGAAATTTATAATTTGCTTTCTCATCGACCAGAAACAGATTTCAACACCCCAGTGATACGTATTTAAAATTAAGCTAACAACACTATGAAACGATTAAGTGTTCATACGTTCGTCGTTTTTTTAATATATTATAAAAAAAGGGAGATTTTATATAAAAACCAGAACAAGAGAGATGTCACATTTTCGGAAACAATTCCATATCTCCGAAATACTAATAACTTAAAAACACAATATATCAAGCGCTTACATTAAATGTCGTCTTTATAGAAATTGATATAAATACACGTTTTGGTTTAATCGAAGATATTGCTAATGTCAACAATTATTCTAAATATTTATTTACGTTTTGTGCCTTTATTTCTTGTTCACTTAATCCATCAGATAAGTCAATAAAATATTGACTTTGCCATTTTTGGGTTAACGTTGCAGCCTTATTTAAATTAGTTTCCCAATCTGGATATACACGAAAGGCCATTTTACCTATAGAATAATCAGTACGAATAATACTTTTTTTCGCAAGGATCTCTTTCGAAAAAATAAATTGTCCTTTTTGATTTCCATCTAATATATTAACGATTAATTTATCTTTCATTTCATAAAAATCGAAAGGTTCGTTTTCATATTCGCTATTTTTATGCCAGACTGCCACAAAATAACCGCTTTTTTTTGGTGTTTTTTTAGCCATTCTACTTTTAAATGAAACGCGGTTAAATATAAAGTTAAAGCTTTCATAGCTTTGATTCCATTCTTCTAATTCTACCTCATCTAGAGAAAGTCGAGGTAGAATTTCACTTATCTTTTTAAATGTGAAATACGAATTATAATTCGAAATGATATTGTTCGTAATAGTTCGTCTCCCCCTTGTTTTACGGTTACGCCAAATTGCGTGTTTCTATATCAAAGTATAAGGAACAAAGCCAAATTACCATGTTACGCGTCACATTTCATTATACTCCAGACATTAACATTTTGTTTCAAAAGCTAATTTACAAATGCTTTCTATAAAATGATTATTAGACAGACTATATTTAAAGCTGAGACATACTTTTACGCCCCAGCTTTTCATTATTTTTTGAATTTTTTATTTAATGCTTTTTCGACATGTTCTGGTACAAAGTCTGAAACATTAGCTTTATATGCAGCCACTTCTTTTACCACACTAGAACTAATAAAGGAATAGTTTGTACTTGTCATCATATACATTGTTTCTACGTTACTGTTTAGTTTTTTATTCATCGAAGTAAGTCTTAATTCATACTCAAAGTCACTTACAGCTCGCAACCCTCTGATAATAGTTTGAGCACCGATTTCATCACAAAAATCAACCAGCAAACCGTTAAAATGATGTACAGTAACATTATTTAAATGCTTCACTGATTCTTCAATCAATTCGATACGTTCATCAATTGAAAAAGTTCCTGATTTATTACTGTTTTTCAAAACGCAAATGTGCAACTCATCAAAACGATCCGCGCTTCTATCAATAATATCAATATGACCATATGTAATTGGATCAAAACTTCCTGGAATGACTGCTTTAGTTGTAGACATTTTAATCTCCTTTTTCTAATAACAAAGTGTCTGTTAATCCATAATGATATCTTTTTATCATATGAAATGATTTTGTATCAATCTTTTCTTTATGATTGAACTCACAAACGATAATACCATTTTCTTTCAATAAGTTAAACTTTGCAATTCCATCTAATGCTTCATCAATCAAACCTTTTTCATAAGGGGGATCTAAAAAAATAACATCAAATTGGATTTCTCTTTTTGAAAGTGCTTTAAGAGCCCGATCAGCATTATTTTTATATACTTCTGCTTGATTGGAAATTTTTAAATTTTGAAGATTAGATTTTATAATTTTTATAGCCTTGAAATTTTGGTCTACGAAAATCATTTTTTCCATACCGCGAGACAATGCTTCAATACCCAAAGCACCGCTTCCAGCATATAAATCTAAACCGACGCCAGAGACCTCGTGCAAACTATTAAAAATGCCTTCTTTAACTTTATCCATAGTAGGCCTTGTATTACGTCCTTCTAAACTTTCTAAGGGTTTACTTTTATGAATTCCAGAAATCACTCTCATTTTACAAACACTTCCATTCTAGATTTTATTTTTATATAATACATATTGCATGATAAGGAGGAGCAAGATGAAACAATCATTTATAAAATTAGGTGAAGGTCTTACAGATTTATTTGAATTTATAACACTTATTGAATATAACCATACACGGATAGATTATATTGTCTATTTTCATACCCCTACTTTTGATAAAAAATTATCTTCAGTCGCTATTATTATGAAACCAACGAGCGACAAACATTTTCAAGCTATGTATATTATGGTAAATGCATTAAAATATCCATATCCTGAGCCTAACAAAAAGTTCGATATGATTAACAAACAAGCAGCACAATTTAATCTTGAGATAAAAGAAATTGATGTACAACCACCTGAAAGATTTCACTCTCATAGTATTTATTTCAATTATTTAATCAGTGTATTAAGAATAGAAAGATGGATTCCTCCACTAGAATAATAGTAAACAAAACAAAGTCACCTTACTGGTTCTTAAACCTATTGTGACTTTGTTTTGTTTATAAAATAATTCAATTAATTTAATAACTTATTCTTATGTAAATTCATGTTGTTCTTTTGGGTATTCTTTTTTTAAATACTTATAAGGAGAGCCAACAATATTTTTAACATATTTTAATTTCATTAGTTTGTCTACAATACTATCAGCTTCTTCTTCATTTATATACATAATAACATAACGTTGTTGTTTATTTGTACTTACAATATGGCCAAATTTTCTAATTTGGCGTTCATGTTTCATATGTTTTAAATATATGATTAAACTTGTTCTAGATACAATATCCATATTATCACTCCATCTATTAGCCACTTTATAATATCACGACTAATTCAATTAATAAATAACAATTATTTTGAAGTAAAGCTAACATTTGCTATATTACTTAATATACTTAAACCAAGGAGGATTTGCGCATGACAACATTTAATAAATTAATTAAAGGTGCGTTTTTAGCTACAGTTGGTTTAGTCGGCAGTGCTATTTTCGTTTCTAAATATAAAGGTATGCCAAATAATCAGGCAGTCCCTTCCTTCTTCTCTAAACCGGCGCCTTATATATTTGCGCATCGTGGTGGCATGGCAGTTATGCCAGAACATACCAAACTTGCATTTGATAACGCGATTAACCATAAAATTGATGGATTTGAAATTGATGTTAGATTAACCAAAGATCAACAACTGATCGTTTTTCATGATGCAGAAATTGATCGTACTACAAATGGTTCAGGAAAAGTAGCAGAACATACTTTAGATGAGTTAAAACAATTGGATGCTGGTTACCATTTTACAGATGTGAATGGTTTAAAGCCCTATCGTAATCATTTAAGTGCCAAGGTCTTAACATTTGATGAGTTGCTAAAATCATATCCAAACTCACTCGTCAATGTAGACCTTAAAGATATGCCACAAAGTAGCGAAGGCAAGCTTGTACCTCACATCATTTATGACATAATTGTTAGAAATAATGCGCAAAATCGTGTTTTAGTTACTAGTTTTCATAGTGAACAAGTGAAACGTTTTAAAAAAGGAAGTAACGACACAATTGCTATAGGTGCAAGCCAAAATGAAGTTGCTGAAGGTTTCTTAAAATTCAGTTTAGGTCTTGGTAATATGTTCCAACCACAAGCCCATACCTTCCAAATGCCAGTCACATTCAAAGGTATCAAATTGACTTCTCCTAAATTTATTAGCTGGTTAAATGAACGAAATATTGTACCTGGATATTATGGCATTAACAATTTAGATTTAATGAATGATTTAATCGTAAACGGCGCTCACACTTTAGTCACTGACAGACCGGATTTAGCAGAACGTTTTAAAAACACATACTAAAATAAATTATATAAAAGCTGGGTTACCTGTTTGGTTTCCCAGCTTTTATCGTCATTAATAGATACACAATGTCTTACGTTTACAAAGAACAGCTACAAGAACCACCTGTAGCACAACCACTCGCATCTTTTTGGAAAAACGGATTTCCTGTTTCAATTTTTACATTTTCAGATACTGCATACGCAATTTTAACGATGACTTCATCAATTAAATCTTGTAACGCTACTTCTTTTTGTTTATAGTCCATAACGACTGGCAACATTTCATAAGCACGTTTACGTTTACGTGTTTCTAACATAACTTTTTGATAGTCCGGATGATATTTCCCAAACCTCATAATTTCATCGTATGCTTCTTTTGATTTTAAAAAAGCTTGGTATAGTAAATGAGCCTCATCATTTTCCATTAAATACTTCTCAGCTAATTTGAATGCTTGATATAAACGTGAGTCAAGTATTTTATCACTTAAACTCTCGATATCATCAAGTACAGTCAATGTTTCTTCTGTTATCATAGTGACACTCCTTACTTATCTTCAATGAAAATAATCGTATAGTAACCATTAGATACTTCGCCGCCCATTTCATTGTATTTGGAATTTAACATTCTCGATCTATGAATATCTGAATTTAACCAACTGTGAATTAATGTTGGCACTTCATTGAAATCATAACCAACATTTTGACTTGTCGAAACGAAAGATATATTTTGTTCATCAAGTTTCTGTTTTAATGCTTCTTCTGTAAATTCTACACTATCAGTGTCGATTGCTTCGTACAAGTTATATGAAGCAATATGTGCTAAATCATTATTAACTTTTAAAGTTTTTGCATCTTTTAATGCTCTCATTTCATTTGTTATTTCATATAATGTCATCAATTGATTAGCATTTTGTTCATAAGGTATTTCTTTATAATTATTTTTCACTTTTTTATCTTCTTTTGCAGTGATCATTTGGTATGGTTTAAACGCCATTAATGCCTCACTATCTAAATAGCGTACACCGACAATTTCATTGTCTTGTTGGTCAATATAGATTTGAGCATAAACGTCATTAAATTTGATAAGCGTCTGTGTTTTCATATCTGCATCAGAAAGCTCTAATTCATATGCTTTGCCATCTACTTTGATTGTTGGTTCTGGATTTATACTGAATTTTTCAAATACATTAGAAGCTTTGTCTCCAATTTCCACTGGATTAACGCTAGCGTTTTTACCAGTTGCATAAACAGATTTTATTTTGTTTTTTCTAGTCGTCACCAGATAATATTGATCTTTTTGTTTAAATACGTAGTTTTTAAAACCTTTTTTATATGAATAAACCCTATCTGCTTGTCCATATTTGTCAGTTAAACTATGTAAATCTTGTCCCACCCATGTACCTACACCTTTTTCAAGTTTTGGATTTTCACTTGTCGTTTTTTGCTTTTGAAAATCTTTATTTTGAGTTGTTTTTGGCGTGTCCTTATTCGGATTTTCCAAAACATCAAATTTTAAACGCGGTGAGTAAAATAAATAAATTATAAAACAAATTAATAACAATACACCAATAACTTTAATTATTAGTTTTTTCATCGCTCATCCACCTATAGTATTCTTTGGTTCATTGTACATGTTTATGATTGATTCAAGCAAGGCATCTCCATAAATTTCTCCTTTTGTAATAATCTCTTTACAATGAATTGAACCAACTTTCAATATTTAGGTATTAAATGATACACAACCAAACCTTAGGTGTAGTGCTCACTAAGGAGCGATGCATATATCAATGACTCGTATATATGGGGCAAAAAATAACTTAAAAAACATTTCAGTAGGTGTTCCTATTATTTTAGCTTGCTTTGATCATTTAATTGGGTAAAATAATACTGTAGTTATTACTGAACATAATTTAATAATGATGACTAAACCAGATTGGATTATTGTTATTGGGCTATATTCAGGCCATAAGGGCGGTGAATTACTATATCAAGGTAATTCCTTATGGTTTATTAAGTATCGATGACTCTTTAACTGCTAAGCGTTTAAAACGGTATTTATCTTAAGGGGTTATTGACACTCATTATTTCTGTTTTGTATGAAGGATTACTATCCTTTAACCCGTCTTACCAACACCTTTTATGAGAATAAAATATTAACTAAATTGAAACTGACGCCTTAAGTTAATGTTCAAATAAAATCTCATAACCTAAAAAAAGCCGAGACATCAATGATGTCTCGGCCACAAATATGGTATATACAATAAAGAACTAGTAATACTTATCCAAGTATTTAACTCGTGTAATAATTTTAATGCTAATGAGACTTATATATAATCTCGTGCCAGATAACCTTTTAGCCTAAGCTCTGCACTTTTAACCATACTTGTATTTATCAGAGTAGGATAACAAAATTATTCTAGAAAAGTATGATTTCTATCCTGTCCCCTCTTATTATGAGTATGGATGACTAAGTCCAAACTCTTTTATTCCCGAATAACTAACGCTTAATATAGTATGCTTTATAACCCAAAAGTTGCTTTAAGTAACGACGTTGTTTCTCCGCCTGGATATAAAACGTAAAGTAGCATATATACCGCTACACCAGTGATTGCGGTGAAAAACCAAATAATTGATGCAATTGGTCCTACAAATCTATGAATTTTAAATTTCTCTTTGAAAGCAGTTATAATTTGTACAAGACCCAAGATACCACCAATTGTGGCCAAATTAATATGGAAGATTAAAAAGATTGTATAATAAATCTTAATAGAATCTGGACCACCAAAAGCAGTATTCCCAATAAATATTGTTCTTGAAGCATAGATAATAAAGAACGCAAGTGCAAAAAAAGCTGCCGTTAACATCACTTTTTTATGGCTTTCGATTTTTCTCTTCCAAATTTTACGCCATCCTATTGCAACAAGGATCGCACTAATAACTATAAAACTTGTGCTGATTGTAGGTAAGATTGGTAAATTCATACATTCCATCCTTATTTTTATTTATTAGAACATTTTTATTAACGAGACAACAACAACGAGTACAAAAAATACTACTAAATAATTTAAAGAGTAGATAAACATTTTTGTAGCCCATTTTGTTTGGTCTGAATCTTTTTTAAAGCTTGTTAAACCTAAATATAGCCAACCAAGATTCAATAGTGAGGCCAATATAATAAATGTTGTACCAAGATTACTTAATAATAATGGTAATGGCAATAAAAATACGAGCCAAATAAACATACTGACTCTTGTCCGTTTAAACCCTTTAACAGAAGGAAGCATTGGAATATGAGCCATGCTATATTCATCTTTACGCTTAATCGCTAAAGCATAGAAATGTATCGGTTGCCAACAGAAAATAACTAAAAATAATGCAACTGCGACCATGCTAATATTACCTTCTATTGCTGTCCAACCAATTAATGGCGGAACGGCACCAGGGAAACTCCCGATTACTGTGTTCCAAACCGTATGGCGCTTAGACCAAATGGAATAAAATGATACATATCCAACAATACCTAGTAATCCAATTACGCCTGATGGCACATTTAAAGCAAATAAAAATGCTTCCCCTACGAGCATCATTCCAAAACTAAGTAATAATAAATTTCTATTTGAAATTCTTTCGTTCACCGTTGGTCTTTGTTGTTTGCTTGGCATGATACTGTCAATATCTTGATCATAGTAATTATTTAAAGCGCAAGCGCCCCCCATAATTAACGTCGAGCCTACCAACATCATTAAAATCTGTGGTATTGACGAGAGGAAGGAATGATTTGCCAACACAATTGCAAGCCATGAACCAGCAAAAGCTGGTATTAAATTACCTTGAACTAGCCCCATTTTAATAATTTGTTGTAACTCTTTAAAAGTTACACGGCTAGAATTATGCGACAAAGTTTGTTCTTTGTTCATAATTTCCCTCCTAATTTTTCCATATAATACAATGATATATCAATTTATGGTCATTGACTACATTTATATAAAGTTATTTGTGACACTTTATCGACATTCACAAATAGTCATTTTTGTGACACAATTAGAAGTGCATTTCTTGTTATAATGATAATTAAGTTTTATTTAAAAAGAAAGAAATCAATTTCAAGAGATTATGAATAATAGTGAAATATTGTGCTTAACTTTCACTTCAACTCTATTCCATCTCTTATTTGAGTTTTATTTATATGTGGGGGGTTAATTCTTGTTTAACAAAAAAAACCTTAAATGGTTATCTGTGTTAGCAGCCATAATTATGGCATTTGTACAACTCGGAGGAGCTTTAGTAACCAAAACTGGTTCAGCAGATGGTTGTGGTTCAGACTGGCCATTATGTCATGGCGCTTTCTTACCACAAAATTTACCTATACAAACGATAATTGAACTAAGCCATCGCGCTGTATCTGGATTATCTTTAATTATTGTTTTATGGCTAGTAATCGTAGCTTGGAAACACCTCGGTTACATCAAGGAAGTTAAACCTTTATGTATCATCAGTGTTGGTTTCTTACTCATACAAGCACTTGTTGGTGCAGCTGCGGTAATGTGGCAACAAAATGCTTATGTTCTTGCATTACATTTTGGTATTTCATTAATTTCGTTCTCTTCAGTATTTGTCTTAACTTTAATCATCTTTGAAGTAGACCATAAATATGAAGCTGATGAATTATTTATTCGTAAGCCTCTAAGAATTTATACATGGATAATGGCTGTCATTGTTTATCTAACAATTTATACTGGTGCCTTAGTTAGACATAAAGAAGCAAGTTTAGCTTATGGACAATGGCCTCTACCGTTTAATGATTTAATACCTCATAATGTGCAAGATTGGGTAAACTTTACGCACCGAGGCATGGCTTTAATTGCGTTTATATGGATATTAATTACATTTATTCATGCAATTAATAATTATAAAGAGAATCGTACCATTCGATTCGGTTATACTGCTGCCTTTATTTTAATTATTTTACAAGTAATTACAGGAGCTTTATCTATTATTACTGAAGTCAATTTATTGGTTGCTTTACTACATGCTTTATTTATCACACTGTTGTTTGGCTTGATTGCATACTTTATTGTATTGATGTTACGAACAATTCGAAGTGCTAAATAAATGAAATGAATAACCTTAAATAAGTGTTGAAGACATAGGTAGCTCCAACTAGAAACAAACGTCAATTTCTATTGAAATCATATAGAAATTGACGTTTTCTTTGTTTTTGTGTAATTTTGCATCTCGTTGAGCTCTTATTTTTCTCATATCCAGCGCTACTAAGATAAAACTAAATTTTCGTTTAACCTTATTCGTTTTTAATCCAGTTTTCATAAATTAAATTTTCCATGAACAATTGCCATATGCATATCATTTAAAATTTCTCTTAAATTCATATTTATCTTCTCGATTTACATAACTTTTAAAGTCGACTCTTTTGTGTTTTAGATAAATAAATTTATCGTATTTCAAATTCTGTGTATTGAAAAGATTACTTTTATATTTTTTAACCTTACCTTTAAGAAACAAAAATAATATGTAATGAAAGACATGCTATTAAAATGATCTATGATTGACGCCATATATCATGATTAGTGATTGATACTTGAGTTCAATTAGTAGCGAAAGTTGAGTCATGTTCTCACCTCAGATATAATACGCCCCGTTAATTTAGTTTAGTGAAGTTTATTGAATTATATGAAAGTGTCTTATTTTTAGTAAAAACTTATGATAATGATATTAGTCTAAAACATAGTATTGATTGTGACACGTTGTAGGAATAGCATGCGTATTGAGCATTTAGTCTCAATATTCATTGATTTATTCAACATACAAACGCCACTACTGTATAATCTATATAATATGCTATTTTTTAAAAATAACAGTAGTTTCGCCTGATTTTTGTGAGAAAGTACTAAGCAAAGACTATAAGATAATACATTACCCGCGAAAAAGTGCGCATAAAAAACTGTCAACAAAGTCAAAGGCTTTGTTGACAGTATGAAGCGTTCCAATTAAGTCACTCATTAACTATAAATCAGTATTTTCTAATTATAAAAATAAATGATGTCTATGCAAGGAATGCAACGAGTATATGTTTGATTTTAGTCATACTCACATTTTTTATTTGATTAATTCTTATTTAATCTACTGGTTCTTTTTCAATTTCTATTAATAAATCTCCAGTTTCGATCGCTTCTCCATTTTGAACGGTTACTTTCTTAACCACACCATCAAATGGCGCTTGTATCGTTGTTTCCATTTTCATTGCTTCTGTGATTAATAAGGCTTGTCCACTTGTTACAGACTCCCCTTCTGAAATTTTAACTTCTGTTACTGACCCAGGCATTTGTGCGCCAATATGATTTGGATTTAATTTGTCAGCTTTAGGTTTAACACTTGCGTTTGCTTTTACATTTTCATCCTGTATGAAAATACGTCTCGCTTGACCATTCATATCGTAAAATATTGTACGAACCCCTTTTTCATCAGGTTCAGTAATTGTTTTAAGCGTAATAATCAATCGTTTACCAGTGTCTATCTCAATTTCTACGGTTTCATTTGCTCTCATACCGAAGAAGAATGTTGGTGTATCTAAAAGTGACACATTACCATATTGTTCTTGTGTCGTAATAAATTGTTCATAAACTTTTGGATATAATACATAACTAATAATGTCTTGTTCAGTGACTTCTTTTTGTTGTTTTTCTTCTAATTCTTTCCTTATTGCTTCAAAGTCGACTGGTTCTAAATACTCACCTGGTCTGTCAGTTAATGGCTGCTGTCCTTTCAAAATCACTTTTTGTAGTTCTTTATTAAATCCGTTTACTGGCTGACCAATTTCACCTTTAAAGAACGAAACAACCGACTCAGGAAAATCTAATTTATAACCATCTTTTATTACAGTTTGTTCATCTAAATCGTTTTGGACCATATACAACGCCATATCTCCAACTACTTTTGATGATGGTGTAACCTTAACGATATCCCCAAATAAGAAATTGACACGTTTATACATGTCTTTAACTTCATTAAATCGATTACCTAACCCTAAACTTTTGGCTTGTTGACGTAAATTAGAATATTGTCCGCCCGGCATTTCATGTTGATAAATCTCTGTATTTGGTGACTTAATATCACTTTCAAAATCACTATAATATTGACGTACTGTACTCCAATAATGAGATAACTCTTCCATGCCATCAATATCTGCACGCATACTTCTTCCAAATCCATTTAGTGCATAATATAACGAGTTGCCACTTGGTTGACTTGTTAGACCGCTCATTGATGCAATTGCTGTATCTATAACATCTACACCGGCATCTATAGCTTCTTTATAAGTTAAAAGGCCGTTACCACTTGTATCATGTGTGTGTAAGTGAATTGGTAAATTAACTGCTGCTTTTAATTCACCGATTAATTCGTATGCTGCTTTAGGTTTTAATAAACCAGCCATATCTTTAATAGCAAGTATGTGGAAACCTTCAGATTCTAGCGTTTTCGCCATATTAACGTAGTAGTCTAATGTATATATATTAGAACGATTTGGATCCAAGAAATCACCCGTATAACAAATCGTTCCCTCTGAAATTTTTCCTGCTTCTTGGACTGCTTCGTTAGCAACTTTCATCTGGTCTACCCAGTTTAATGAATCAAAAATTCGGAATACATCTATACCTGCTTCAGCACTTTCTTTCACGAACTTTTTAATTACGTTATCTGGATAGTTTTTATACCCTACTGCATTAGAAGCCCGTAACAACATTTGGAATAAAACATTTGGAATAGACTTTCTTAATCTTTCTAATCTTTCCCATGGGTTTTCTTTCAAGAAATTATAAGCGACATCAAACGTGGCGCCGCCCCACATTTCTAATGAAAAACTATCTTTCATTACTTCCGATGTTTTAGAAGCAATATTCATCATATCTTTTGTTCTAACACGTGTTGCCAGTAAGGATTGATGTGCATCTCTAAATGTCGTATCTGTAATCAATACGTCTTCTTGTTCTTTCAACCATTGAGCAACTGCTGTAGGCCCCTTACTATCCAATAATTGTTTTGTACCTTCAAACTTATCCACTACTTTTTTAGGCACTTGTGGAATAGGTGATGTTTCATATACCGGTTTCGGTCGTTTTTCAACGTTTGGAAATCCATTAATCGATACATTACCGATATATTCTAATGTCTTTGTCCCTCTATCTAAAGTCGGTTCAATATCAAATAATTCTGGTGTACTTTCAATAAATTTGGTTGTATAATCGCCAGTTTTAAACTGTGCATTTCGCATAACGTTAATTAAAAATGGGACATTGGTTTTTACACCACGAATTCTCATTTCTTGCAATGAACGATCCATTTTTTCGTTTGCTTGTTTAAATGTCATACCGTGTGTAGATAATTTTACTAGTAAAGAATCATAATATGGCGTGATTTCGGCACCTTGGAATCCATCACCAGCATCCAGCCTCACACCAAAACCACCACTTGAACGATACGCAATAATTCTACCTGTGTCTGGCATGAAATCGTTAGTTGGATCTTCCGTGGTGATACGACATTGGATAGCATAGCCTAGTGTTTTAATATCTTTTTGTTGGGGCATACCAATTTCTGCATCAAATAACTTTTCACCGTCAGCTACAAGAATTTGAGTTTTAACTACATCTACGCCTGTTACCATTTCAGTAATCGTATGCTCAACTTGAACACGTGGGTTTACTTCAATGAAATAGAAATCTTCTCCAGAAACTAGAAATTCAACAGTACCAGCGTTAACATAGTTGATGTTTTCCATTAATTGAATCGCAGCATCACAAATACGCTCTCTTAAATCATCAGGTAAAGCGACAGAAGGTGCAACTTCAACGACCTTTTGATGACGTCTTTGTACAGAACAATCACGCTCGTATAAATGGACTATATTTCCGTGCTCATCACCAATCACTTGTACTTCAATGTGTTTTGGATTATCTATATATTTTTCAATATAAACTTCGCTATTACCAAATGATTTCTCTGCTTCGGATTTTGCACGGTGAAATGCATCTTCTAATTCATCTTCCGAACGGACAATACGCATGCCTTTACCGCCACCACCACTCGTTGCTTTGATCATCAACGGGTAACCAGCTTCATTGGCAAAAGCGACTGCATCCTCTTGGTTGTCAATCGGTCCATCTGTCCCTGGGATAACACTTAAATTAGCATTAATTGCCGTTGTTCTCGCTTTAACTTTATCTCCAAACATATCTAAATGTTCTACATGTGGACCAATAAATTTAATGCCTTCTTCCTGACACCGTTTAGCAAATGTTTCATTTTCACTTAAGAACCCATAACCAGGATGGATCGCGTCCACACCTGCGCGTTTAGCAACATCTAAAATACGTTCAATATCTAAGTATGATTCTGCTGGTCCTAAGTCATTTCCTACCAAGTAAGATTCATCTGCTTTATATCTATGTAAAGAGCCTTTGTCTTCGTTGGAATAAATTGCTACCGTTTTAATATTTAACTCAGTTGCTGCTCTAAAAATCCTTATTGCAATTTCCCCACGATTGGCTACTAGTAGTTTGTTTATTTGTTTCAAATCATGGTCCCCCTTAAATTTTGAATTTTCTAAAAAGTTTAATATAGATTTTATTATAGCAAAATACGAACTATGTATACAGTAAAACATTTTTAACACTTTTTTGTTTAGTAATAAAATTAATAATGTGATTTTCATTAATATACCATTAGTTTTAATATAATTATTCACCAAAAGCATAGTAGCTATCGGATTTAAAACACATTATATCATACCAATTACATAACATAAAGTTATCACTGACAATAACTAAACATTATCATTCATACTATATTCGCTAAGTTTTTCAAAATTAAAATGAGCAAATTGAAAAAAAGCAAACGTTTTCAACCATTTAAGGTTGAAATGTTTGCCTTTATAGCCATCTTTAATATCTACTTGAGATATCAAATTTTTTAGTCTGTTTGCGTTGTTGTTTTCTTTTATACGCGTCCACTTTAATTTGTTTAGCAGTGATTAATAATAATCCCATCGCGATACTCAAACTTATCATGGAAGATCCACCAAAACTAATAAAAGGTAATGGGACCCCTGTTAACGGGATTGTACCTGAAATACCACCTAAATTAACAAAAGTTTGACTTCCTATATAACTTGCGACCCCTACACAAACAAGTTTATAAAAATATGAACTTGTTTTACTTGCGAGTTCAAACGCTCTATAAACAATAAAGAATAACAAGCAGATTACGATAAGCCCGCCAACAAGTCCCAGTTCTTCACAAATTATTGAAAATATAAAATCTGTGTGTGGTTCAGGTAGGTAACCTAATTTCATAATACTATTACCTAAACCACGACCTAACAAGCCTCCATTACCAATTGCTATTAATGAATTAGAAATGTGATACCCTGTGCCTGATTCATTGCTAAATGGGTCTGTCAGTGTACTAAACCGAGCTGTTAAATAATCTGGGACGAGGCCAATGAGTAAAAATAAACCACCAATTAAGACCACACCTGTCGCTATGATTAATCCGTATTTTAATGATTTATGAACCCCAATACCCGCGTAAAATAAAATTGAAAAGAAAATAATTAGTATTAAAAGTGTCTGACCAACGTCGCGTTGTAAAAATACAAGTGCAATACAAATAGCAGCTAAAACAATCGGAGACAGCATCACTTTTGGCTCTTTAAATACCCTTGGTCTTTTCTTTTCTATCATATACGGTATATATATAATTATTGCGATTTTTAATAATTCTGAAGCCTGTAAGTTCATAAAGCCTAAATTAAGCCAACTTTTTGAACCATTAATATTACTTCCTACTAATAACGTGGCTAGTAGTAATAAAATAATGCCTAGCATCATCCATTTCTGAAACCTAATTGTTTCTAACAATTTAACATTCATCACGAAGGCCATAAAAAACACGAGAATGATACTCATGATTACGTACATCAACTGCCTAGTATAAAAATAAGTCCCTGCTACTGAAACGCCACCAGTTAAAGATCCTTTTGTAGCTGCCACCATACTTGCACTATATACCATGACTAAGCCAATGAGACATAACAATAAATATGTAATTACTAATGGATAATCAATATATTTAGCATTTTTACCAATATATCGAAAAAATTTTTTTATGTTATTCATTTGACATATCATCCAATTCTATTTTTTATTCTTTACAAGCTAATAAAAATTTCTTTCAATACTTCAACTATTACAAATGGGTGTTATTTATAAATTTAATTGTACTTGAACATTATATCAAATAACACAAGCATATTTCGAACAAATGTAACGCAATATTTCATATTTTGAAATCATCATTTTAGCTCATTTAATATCAAACAAAAAAGCGGCTACGATACAATCAATAAAATATTGATATCTTAGCCACTCCAAATCATTTATGTAGTTTTATTTCACTACTTTATTTTTTATAAGGTTCTATTTACTAAAAATAAATTAAGTCTTTACTAAATATATTTATTCCAATTAAACGTTAGTGAATGCTTCATGCAATTTAGATAATTCTTTCTCTAAACGAAGCATTAAATCTTTGCCCGCTTCTCTGTCAACTAACCCAAGTTCTACAGCAAAATCTACTTCTTTTTGCAAACCAAACATTTGAGTATCCAGAACTTCTTCATATAATGGGCACTGAGGTAATGTTAGATTATCCATTTGAACTTTAATCAATTGAAGAATCCTATCCGCATCTTTATTTAATTGGTCATATGCCGCACTATTTAATTTTTGACTCTTTACCATGACATATTCCCCCTATCAATAGTAACTTTATATGTAAAAGTTTATCTTACTGATAAATAAAAAGCAAGAGAATTCAGTAATATACTAATCATAGTTATTTGTGATAAAATTATAACCAGCGATATATTTAAACCAGTTATATATTTAATTTAAAAACGAAGTACATAAAACATTGTGACATAAGCCTTTAATACAATTTTTCAACTTTTAATTTTTGATTTGTAAAAATTAAACTTAGCTGTTCATTGATTTTAAATTCACAAAAATGTCATTTTTAGGCATGTACATACTTTTTGTAGTATCGTTTATTTAAAAATATTTAAAATGCATTAGGAGTGGGATTATGATTCAAATTAAGGGTGAAGTTAAATTTCCAATCACTTTAGATAGTACGACTTGGATTTTTGACGATAGAAAAGTTCAATTAGAAGATTTAGAAAGCGGCGTATTTGATGGCACAAAACCAATCAATTTCAATGATAATCGTGAATGGAACCGCGCTATTCTCGAAGGACAAACAAATCCACCAACGCTAAATTCAGAAATAAAATACAGAAAAAGAGCTGTTTTAGAAAATTCATTTGTAATTAATATGACACCATTTTTTAAAAACGCGGAACCGTATGATAACGCAACAGCAATTCGTTTATTTAATGATAAAGATTCAATTGAAGTACCGATGGAATTATTACCGTATCTTTTTTTCCAATTTGCGCGTGATGGCAAAAGACTTTACGACGATAACTTTGTAGATAGTTTTGTTTATATTCCAGAACAAGGTTATTCATATGAGTTTAAGTATGTTACTCATATTGAGGTGATTTAAGTTGATTAAAGTTCAATGTATTATTTGTGATACCGAGGTATTTATTGATCGAAATACATTAGAAGCTAAAAGGTTAAGAAATGATCCAATGCATACATTTATGTGCGATGAATGTAAAAGTCGACTAGATACACCGAAACAAAGAAATCAAGAAACGACTTTCGATCATCGTTAAACTATACCGACGCTATGTGTTGCTTAATTTTATTATTGCCTTTTTAAAAGTAGATTAATGAAGCTGGGATATAAATCCCACAATGCAGCCCCAAAAAATGCTTGACTTAGGGATCTTTTTGGGGCTCATTTTATATTTTTATTTCGTATCGTTTTGCTCGCTTGTCTCAGAGATGTCCTAGATCTATAATCTCAACACACATGCTATCCCTATCGGCGTGTTGTTACCAATACTATGATTCAAATTATATATAATTGTCATAGATTTTTTATTGATGGTATTAAAGTAGTAGCTAACGTTAATAGATATACAATCGGAAAATTATAATTTAAAATATTTCAATTCTCAAATCAATCAAAATCTTTCAGAATTAGAAGTTAAAAATGCTTCAGTCAACGAACTAAGGATATAGAACCAGCTTTTAGAGTTAGTAGTGCTATTTGGCGTTTCACTCGAATACCAGTTCGAGAAATAAATAAGGTCCAATGAGAATACCATTTTATCTTAATAGTGCTAAATAAAAACATAGTAGTCCAACGAGCTACAAAAATTCACAACAACAAAGAAAACGTCAATTTCTATATAATTTCAGTAGAAACTGGCGTTTTACGCTTTATCCGAGATGTTTATGCTCCAGAATTGTAATACTCAAAATCAGCACGATTTAAATACAAAAAATGTCCCTTCATTTTAAAATGAAGGGACATTTTTTGTACACATATACTATATCACAAACTCTAATTAATTCTATATTATAAGAAACTTTTGAGTCGAACTGTCTCAAATATAAAAACAGGATTAGAACAAAACACTAAAATCTTTTAAGAATTATAGGTTTCTGTTCCGCTTCTGTCTTCAATATAATTATTAGTCTTCTTCTTGCATTAATTGTTTGATGCGTTTAGCTTCTTTCTCACGAGCTGATTTTTCTAATATTGTTTTTCTAATACGGATCGTTTGAGGAGTAACCTCTACTAATTCATCATCATTAATAAATTGTAACGCTTCTTCTAAAGTTAATTTTCTTGGTCGTTTCATTGTTACTGTTTGGTCTTTTGTAGCTGAACGTACGTTAGTTTGATGTTTTTCTTTTGTGATATTAACTGTTAAATCATTCTCACGGTTATGCTCACCAACAATCATACCTTCGTATACTTCAGTTCCTGGTTCCATAAAGTTTGTACCGCGATCTTCTAAGCCCATAATTGCGTATGCACTAGCTTGACCTTTATCCATAGAAACAAGCGCACCATTTCTTCTGCCGCCAATACGTCCTTTAACACGAGGTTTGAACTCTTCAAATGTATGGTTAATAATACCATAGCCATGTGTTTGTGACATAAATTCAGTTGTATAACCAATTAAGCCACGAGCTGGAACCATGAAAATAATACGCGTTAAACCATTGTCAGTCGTAACCATATCTAGCATTTCACCTTTACGTTGACCTAATGATTCGATAACTGCACCAGTGTATTCTTGTGGTACTTCGCATTGTACACGCTCAAATGGTTCACATTGGACGCCATCAATCTCTCTCAAGATAACTTGAGGTTTAGAAACTTGTAATTCATAACCTTCACGTCTCATATTTTCAATTAAAATTGATAAGTGTAATTCACCACGTCCTGCGACAATCCATCTATCTGGTGATTCAGTTTGTGTTACTTTTAATGACACGTCTGTTTCTAATTGTTCATCTAAACGTTCTTGGATTTGACGAGATGTTACAAAATCACCTTCACGCCCAGCAAATGGTGAATTATTAACTTTAAATGTCATTTCTAATGTTGGCTCATCAATTCTAAGTACTGGTAATGCTTCTTGATGATCAGAAGGCGTCACTGTTTCGCCTACGTTAATATCTTCCATGCCTGAAACAGCTATTAAATCTCCAGCATGTGCTTCTTCAATTTCTTCGCGTTTCAATCCGAAATAACCAAAGATTTTAGATACTCTGAAATTCTTCACAGAGCCGTCTAATTTTAATAAAGATACACTATCACCAACACGCATCGTTCCTCTGAACACACGTCCTACACCGATACGTCCAACATAATCATTATAATCCAACAATGCAATTTGGAATTGTAATGGTTCATCTCTGTTATCAATAGGTGCAGGTACATAGTCAATAATTGTTTCATAAAGTGATTGCATATTCTCATCTTGTTTTTCAGAATCTAAACTTGCTGTACCGTTAACAGCTGACGCATAAACAACGGGGAAATCTAATTGTTCATCATTAGCTTCTAATTCGATAAATAAATCTAATACTTCATCTACTACACCTTCTGGTCTAGCTTCTGGTTTATCAATTTTATTTACCACAACTACAGGTTTTAAATTTTGTTCAAGTGCTTTCTTCAATACGAAACGTGTTTGTGGCATTGTACCTTCATAAGCATCTACTACTAAGATTACGCCGTCAACCATTTTCATGATACGTTCCACTTCTCCACCGAAGTCAGCGTGTCCTGGTGTATCTAAAATGTTGATTCTGTTATCTTTATAATTAATTGCTGTATTTTTAGCAAGAATTGTGATGCCTCGTTCTCTTTCTATGTCGTTAGAATCCATTGCTCTTTCATCAACATGCTCGTTCTCACGGAAAATTCCTGATTGTTTTAATAATTCATCTACTAATGTTGTTTTACCATGGTCAACGTGAGCGATGATGGCTATATTGCGAACATCTTCTCTTAAATTAGTCATTTTATACTATTTCCTTTCTCGAGTAAATTCCCACTTTTCTTTGCAACTTTTTTATTATATCATATAATTGATTAAAGAAAACTATAAAGGTGTGGTCGGGATGCAACAAAAAAAATCTAAATCAATATTTTGGGTACTCGCTATAATTGCTATCGTATTTTTACTATTATTTAGCTTTAGTATCGCTGCTACAAATGTTCCAATGATGATTTTAACATTTATACTGTTCATTGCAACATTTGGTTGCGGTTTCACATTAAAAAAGAAATATCGTGAAAATAATTGGCTATAGTTGCCCAAACAAATAACGTGTTTTATAGGGAGTGGGATAGAAATTATACTTTTACGGAATGATTTCGTGGCCCTATCCCGGCAAGCATGACTAGAAAAAAGTGTGCAAGCGCTAAAGTTCTTGTATCAGCACTACTAGCTATTGTTGTTCATATGATATTCGAGGCTGAAACATCAATGATGTTATCAGCCTTTTTTATTTTCATTTGTTATTTTTTAAGCGTTGTTGCAAGGCCTCTATTATTCCATTATTTTTTTGAAAATGAAATTCTAACAGTTCTGCATGTAATTGTGGATTTGCCATTACTATTGAGCTCGGTTCATAAATAGACAGTGCGTTCCCCATTAAATCAGTTCCTATACCACCAACCTCTTGCAATATAATTAACCCTCCAGCGAAATCCCAAGGTTGTAACCTGGGGGTAATATAACCACCTAACTTGCCTGTAGCGACACAAATAATTTCTAAAGCTGCAGAACCATATGCTCTCACACTTCTTGACTCCTCTACAATTGGTTTGAACACTTCTTCTAATCTTGGTTTTGTAAGCCAATTTGGGTTAAGTCCTATTACACTAGTGTTTAAAGGACTGGATTCAATACACGGTAATAAATTACCATTTTCATAAGCGCCTTCGCCTACTTTCGCGTGATATAGCACATCATTCATCACGTCAAACACAAAACCTGCATATGGCTTCCCGTCATTAAATACACCGATAGAAATCGCAAAATTTTCCTTTTGATGCACAAAATTCAACGTCCCATCAATCGGATCAATGACCCATACAACGCCTGATTCATCTTTAAGATTATGGCCATGCCCTTCTTCACCAATTACTAGATGCTCTGGATAGGTTTGCATAACATTGTCAAAAATATATTTTTCTGTAGCTTTATCAACATTTGTTACGAGATCATTAGGATTAGACTTAGTTTCAATTTCTATATCTTGTTTCATGATTTTTTTTACATTGATGCCTGCTTCTAATATAAGGCCTTTTGCAAACTCATAAACAGTCATTGTTTCCATCTCCTTTTTAGCGAATCATTATACCTTAATATGTGGTTAAAAAGATATAGAAGTATATATTAAAATAAATAATTATATGTAATCTTATGCTAGTTCATAATACTATTTTTTTACCCTAATTCATAGGTTTGTACACGTGATACGCATTTTATATAAATATTACAATCCAAGCCAAACGCAATGTTTAACGTGCTACGTTATGCTACAATACAATCGAATAAATAAATAACAGGAGGCTAAATATGACTAAATATACATTTACAACACAAGATTTTAAAGCATTTGCAGTTGACGGCTTAAATGCAAGAATGGAAGCATTAAATGAACATATTCGACCACAGTTGAACAAACTTGGTGAATATTTTTCCCAATATTTAGAGACAGCAACAGGTGAAATATTCTATCCACACGTTGCAAAACATGCGAGAAGAAGCGTTAACCCGCCAAAAGATACTTGGGTTGCTTTTGCTACAAATAATCGTGGTTATAAAATGATCCCCCATTTTCAAATCGGTCTTTTTGAAAATCAACTTTTTGTTATGTATGGTGTGATGCATGAAGCAAAAGATAAAGCACAGCGTGTAAAAGTATTTGAAGAACAATTCGATACACTTAAAAATTTGCCTACTGATTATAGTTTGAGTTTAGACCATATGTCTCAAGAAAAAACATACATAAAAGATATGTCAGATGAGGCTATACAAAGCGCCATTAATCGTGTCAAAAAAGTTAAAAAGGGTGAATTGTTTGTTGCACGCACACTTACACCTGATGCAAGAGAATTAAAAAGCGATAAAGCCTTTTTAAACTTTCTTGAAGAAACTTTTGAACAATTATTAAAATTCTATCAATAAAACTATAATATAAAACCAGGTTGAGACCTTTATTTCTATCTCAACCTGGTTTTATACTGGAGTCATTTAAACGTATATCCTTTTGTTACCAAAGGGTATTTTAGTATATATATGGATCATCCTCTTTTTTCTTTTTTAATTCATCTTCCGGGTTCATGTCACTGTTCTGACGCTGTTGAATATCTTTATCATTATTTCTCTGTTGCTCTTGATAACTTGCATGGTTATATTGTTGTTTCTTTTTATCTTTTTTGACTAATAACATAATACCCGCAATCATCCAAAGTATAAGTGCAATAAAATTACCTGTAAAAATACTAACTAAAGCAGCAGCAACTAAAAGACATCCTGCTAAAATCCTATTGCCTTTAATTGTGAAGACACCTAAGAATCCTAGAATCGTTGCAAATAATAAAAATCCACCTTGCATTATTATTGAAGCTTTAAGCGCATCTGCAGATACTGACATGCCTTGTTGTTGATATATTTGATTTAAAGCTTCTTTAGATTCTGGGAAATTTAATAAAATTAGCCCTAAAATCATAATTACTAAAAATAATAAACTAAGACCATTTGCAATCCAAGCAAGGATTTTTTCAGCTTTCCGATTCATACTTTTCCTCCTAATATTTCATTAATACCATCATAGCAAATTTTTTAAAATTTAAAAATCACAAAGTATCATCCCTTAATTACCAAAATATTAATTTTTGAATATAAAGTTAAAAACAGTAAAATTTGGGACAAAAAACCTTTTATTTTAGGTTGACCTAATAAAAAATTCGGAGTAACCTATAAAATATTAATTGTGAATATAGGAGGTGTCTTTTAATGTCTAAAAATATTAAAATGCACAATAAAAGTTTAGAAGAAATCAACAATACGGTTTCTATCAATACTAATGGCAAATTTAGCCAAAAATTATTATCTTATTTAGGGCCAGGTCTATTAGTGGCTGTTGGGTATATGGATCCAGGAAATTGGATCACTTCAATGCAAGGCGGTGCTCAATTTGGATACATTTTGCTATTCGTAATTTTACTCTCTAGCCTATCAGCCATGTTACTTCAAAGTATGACAGTAAGATTAGGAATAGCAACAGGTATGGACTTAGCACAAGCAACAAAATACTACTTGAATAAACCACTATCTTTTGTATTTTGGATTATTGCTGAGCTAGCAATTATTGCAACCGATATTGCTGAAGTTATTGGTAGTGCGATAGCGTTAGATTTATTATTTGGAATCCCTTTACTCGTTGGTGCACTCATCACTGTACTAGATGTATTTTTATTACTCTTTATTATGCGTTTTGGTTTCAGAAAAATTGAAGCTATTGTCGGTACTTTAATTTTCACTGTATTAGTTATATTTATATTTGAAGTATTTATTGCTTCTCCTCATGTAAGTGAAGCTTTAAACGGTTTTTTACCAAGTAAAACAATCATTACTGATAACGGCGCTTTATTTATTGCGCTTGGTATTATTGGAGCTACAATCATGCCACATAATTTATATCTACATTCTTCAATTGTGCAGTCAAGAATGTATGATAGAAATAATTTGAAATCTAAGGCTCATGCAATTAAATACGCTACAATGGATTCAAACATTCAACTTTCAATAGCATTTGTTATTAATTGTTTATTATTAGTTTTAGGCGCAGCTTTATTTTATGGTGTTAACAGTGATCAATTAGGTGGTTTTTATGATTTGTATCAAGCCTTGCAAAATCAACCTATATTAGGGGCTTCTATGGGCGCAATTATGAGCACGTTATTTGCAGTTGCATTACTTGCTTCTGGTCAAAATTCTACAATTACTGGAACAATGGCAGGACAAATTGTAATGGAAGGGTTTTTACACTTAAAAATTCCAAACTGGTTGCGTCGACTTGTAACACGTCTAATTGCAATTTTACCAATCATATTCTGTATCGTTATTTTCAAGAGTGACGAAGGTAAAATAGAGCAATTGCTTATATTCTCACAAGTATTTTTAAGTTTAGCTTTGCCCTTCTCTTTAATACCATTACAGTTAGCTACAAATAATCGCTATCTAATGGGACAGTTTAAAAATAAAATGTGGATTAACACAATTTCTTGGTTATTAATTATTATTTTAAGTATTTTAAATATTTATTTAATAATTGAAACTTTCCAAGAATTAGGATAAAAAAGGCCGAGTGCACAATATAATTTGCACTCGGTCGTTTTTGTTACTTTTCATTTTCTGAATTTGTTTCTTCAGATTGCTCATTTTTATCTGACGACTTATTTTGATCATTTATATCTTTTTCTTCAGATTGTTGAGTTGTGATTTTTTTTCGCTCTTCAAAATTCATTCTTCGTTGATTCACTGCACTCGGTTGTTGCTTACGTCTTTCCTTTTCACGCTGTTTACGTTCTTTCTTTTCTTGTTTGATTCTAGCTTTTTCCTCTGCCTTCTCTTGTTTCAATCTAGCAGCTTCTTCTGCTTGTTCTTGTTTAAGACGTTGTTGTTCTTCATATGCTTCTTGTTTGCGCTGTTGTTCTTTTTCGAATGCTTCTTGTCTATATCTAGCTTCTTCTTCAGATTGTTGGTTAGCAAAATCTTGCGCCTCATTATCGTCTTGAGCATTTTCTTCTATATTATTTGGTTGTTTTTTAGATTTATAATTATATTTCGCTTGTCTTGATAATACTTGAGGTTCTTCATCTGTTGCATTTACATCCGCATTTACTTTATCTGCAACTTCAGAACTGTACCCACCTCTTCTTAATTGATGTTCATCATCTGATGGTCGTTCTACGTCAGAAGTTTCTTGTTGTACATTGTATTGTGGATTTGGTTGAGATTTTGGTTGTGGTTCTGGATCTGGTTGTGGTTCTGGATCTGGTTGTGGTTCTGGATCTGGTTGTGGTTCTTGCTCATATCTTTGGTCATTATAACCGCCTTGGAAACCACCAGTATAATACGTTGGTATGGTTTCTACTTTCTCTTTACGTGCAAACATCATGATTGCTACTATTAAAAAGAGAATTGGTATAATTAATGGCACGAACAATAGTACTAAAGGCAATGTTACAATCATAGCTATTAAAAATAAGAAACCAGATAAAATTCTGATATTCATTGAAATTAACGCTAAAAATGATATTAATAAGCAAACAATAAAGTATACAATAACAGCCCATATCCCATTTTGTAACCAAATGACAAATTGAATTGTATTTAATCCATTATTCGTTAATATTTGTTGAATAAAATCATTACCATTTAATGATGTTTCTAAATTTTGAATAGAGCTTTCACTACTAAAAGAGACTAATGCAATAAACATTGTTACTATAGTTAATAAAAGTAGGAATATCCAGCTCAACCAACCCAATACTTTTTCTGCTAGTCGACTCACTGGACGCCTAACTTGAGTATATTGTTCTCCTGACATTTCTATACAACTCCTTATACTACTTATCAAACTATTATATCGAATAAACGATAAAATAACTACTATACTACGTTTTAATTTAACGACATTTTAAAATTTAAAAACCGCTCATTATACTCACTTAATGTATCTTTACCCAAATTTTTATAAATTTCTAAATGGCTTTGTACAGATTTTGAGGGATAAAATCGTTCATCATTTTTTATATAGTTTGGCAATTGATCTCTTGATGATTTATTTGGCGTGGCGTAGGCTACCCATTCTGTATTTTGTTTACTATTTTGTGTATTAAGTATAAAATTAATGAATTGATGTGCGCCTGCTTTGTTTTGTGCAGTTTTAGGGATAACCATGTTATCAAACCATAAATTGGGCCCTTCTTTTGGAACAATATAGTCAAAATCACTATTATTTTGTATGATAGATGCTGCTACACCGCTCCATACCACTGCTATATTTGCCTCGTGCTGTTCAAGCATCATCGAAATTTCATCGCCTACAACACCTCTCACATTAGGGCTTAAAACCTTCAAGTCATTCTCTGCCTTTTTTAAATGTTGGGTTTGTGTATCATTTAAACTGTAACCTAATTTATTTAAACTTAAACCAATAATTTCTCTAGCACCATCAATTAACAATATGTCATTTTTATATTTTGTATGATACAAACTTTTCCATGAACTAAAATCGTCATCGGGGTAAACATCTTTATTATACAAAATGCCGACCGTTCCAAAAAAGTATGGAATTGAATAACGATTACCTTTGTCAAATGGCATATTCATATAATCTTTATCTAAATTTTTTATATTGGGTATTTTCTCATGATTTAACGGTAATAACAAATTTTCATTTTTTGTACTGTATATTCGCTGGGAAAAGCAACATCATAGTGGGTACCACCATTACGAATTTTTGCTTCCATCGCTTCATTAGAATCAAAAGTCTCATATACCACTTTTATCCCTGTTTCTTTTTGAAAATTTTTAATTAATTTAGGATCAATGTACTCTCCCCAGTTATATACATAAATTTTTTTACCTGTACCCGATTGGTTTTTGGCAGTAAATTTTTGGCTTAAAAAAAGACACAATAATCCAATAGCAACGGATAATATGATTAATTGTAAAAACCGTTTCATTGCTACATCACCTGTTTCAATTGCTTATTGCGTTTAAATAATTTTCTCATTATAAATTAGCCTAATATACCTGATATAATTGTTATAAAGAGCATCGTGGATATCGCATTGATTTCCATACTTATACCTTTCCGAGCCATAGCATAAACGTCTACTGACAATACGCTAAATCCATTTCCTGTAACAAAAAAATTACTGTAAAATCATCTATTGAATAAGTTAATGCCATGAAAAAACCGCCAATTATTGAAGGAAATAAATATGGTAACATCACTTTATTTAAAACTTGGAAATCACTTGCTCCAAGATCTCGTGCTGCATCTAATATATAAACATTCATTTCATGTAATTTAGGTAATACAATAATAACCACAATAGGAATACAAAAAGCAATATGAGATACTAACACCGTTATAAAGCCTAGCCCCAACCCTGTAAAATGACCTATTGCTGTAAACATAATTAAAAAAGAAGCGCCAATAACAACATCTGAAGATACCATTAATACATTATTTAAAGTTAACAATGATATTTTTAATTTTTTGTTACGTAAATGGTACAACGCAATAGCACCCATTGTTCCAATCATAGTGGCAACTGAAGCTGCTAATAATGCAACTGCTACCGTATTAAATATAACTGCCATGAGTCTTTCATTTTTAAATAGAGACTGGTAATGCGCTAATGTAAATTGATCAAAATGGATCATATCGCCTGCTGAATTAAATGAATAAATCATTAAAATAATATTGGAATATACAACACTGTGATTAACATACCGATATATAATTTGCCATACCATTTCATATGATTCATCCTTTTACAATTGTATTTTTTGTATTAGTTATAATTAAGACAAATGCCATAAAGAGAATCAGAAACAATGCTATCGTTGACCCCATGCCATAATTTTGAATAACTAAGAATTGTTCCTCAATAGCTGTACCCATATTAATCACTTTATTACCTGCAATTAATCTTGTAATCATAAATAGTGAAAGCGCAGGGATAAAAGTAACTTGGACACCCGTTAATACACCTCGTTTCGTCAAAGGAGCAATCACTTTTCTAAATATTATTAACCGACTAGCACCGAGATCACTTGAAGCTTGTAACAAGTTGTTAGGAATGTCTTTCATACTATTAAAGATAGGTAGAATCATAAATGGAATGTAAATATAACTGGCAACGATTAAAAAAGCAGGCACAGTAAATAATAGTTCCAATTTAGGCAAGTGCAAACCATATAATATTCGGTTGATAATACCATCATGACTGAACAAACCAATAAATGCATAGGTCTTCAGTAGTAAATTAATCCAAGTAGGTATAATTAGGATAAGCAACCAAAGACTTTGATATTTAGATATTCGAATGAAATAAGCTGCTGGATAACTAATGCATAAAGTCATTATTGTGATCGCCGTAGCATACATGATAGAATCCCAAATCATTCTAAAATATTTTGTGGTCATGATTTGTTTATAATTATCTAAATTGAAATGACCATGAATATCAATCATTGAAAAGTAGATAAGCAGAATCACAGGAATAACAACAAAAAGAAGCATCCACAATATATATGGTATAAATAAATAACCATTAATTTTGCGCATTGTTACCATCCTCATAACTTTCAATTCGTTTATCAAATGCTTCTTCAGTCTCACCAGGTACCATGATATGAATGGCTTCAGGTTCGAAGTATAAACTTACTTTACTGCCAACCTCAGCTTTTTTAGTAGAATGAATCAGCCATTCATAGCCTTTTTTATCAACACAATTCATCTCATAGTGGACGCCCCTAAATAACATAGAATCGACAGTGACTTCAAATAACCCATGATTAGGCGGTTCCAAAGATATGTCTTCTGGACGAATGATGACATCGACTTGTTGTTGTGTAGGGATGCCTTTATCAATACAATTGAATACTTGTCCGTAAATATCTACCACAAAATCTTCAACCATTGTTCCTTTTACGATATTAGATTCTCCAATAAAGTCAGCAACAAATCGATTCACTGGTTCATCGTAAATATCTATAGGCGATCCAAATTGTTGTATTTTTCCATCTTTCATTACAAAAATATAATCACTCAATGCTAATGCTTCTTCTTGATCATGTGTGACAAATATAAAAGTAATACCTAACCTTGATTGTATATCCCTTAATTCATATTGCATCTCAGTTCTTAACTTTAAATCTAATGCAGACAACGATTCATCTAGAAGTAAAATCTCAGGCTCATTCACTATAGCCCGGGCGATTGCAATACGTTGTTTTGTCCACCACTCATGCCGTCAACCATTCTATTTTCAAACCCAGTTAATTTCACTAATTTTAAAGCTTCTTGCACTTTAGCCTTAATTACTTGTTTGCTTAGCTTTTTAATTTTTAAACCAAATGCGATATTATCAAAAACATTTAAGTGTGAGAATAACGCGTAATCTTGAAAAACAGTATTTACTTTTCTCTTGTTAGCAGGAATGTGATTAATCGTTTTACCTTTGTATATGATTTCACCACTATCAACTTGTTCAAAGCCTACGATAAGTTTAAGTATTGTAGTTTTCCCGTAACCAGAAGGCCCTAATAATGTGTAAAAATGACTAGAGTCGATATTCAAATCTATATCATTTAAAACTTGGGATTCTCCATAGGATTTACTAACGGATTGGAATGTTAATAAGGGGGTCATACTTTATCCTCCTATAAATATAATACTGTTGTAATAGCTATCATTTTTACGTACCTTGACACCATATTTTTTAATTTATGTATTTAGTTTGACTTGATTTAAATTATAATAAGTCTCTTTCTTCAGCATATCGATTATCACGCCTATCCAATAAAAATAACGCTTTGCCTTAGAGACAAAAATTCAATGTATCAGAATCAGAGGTACCAAAATTTTATATAAAGTATTAGGTTTCAAAGTAACTAATAGCGCCTCTGTTTAAAACCATTTGGTTGTGCGGCTTCAATTTAATTGATCATCTCTTCTCAAGTTTTTCATAATGAATTTTATACCTCTTTTATGTCTCACTTTTTAAACACTAGGTTTTTAAAATTTTAGTATGTATTGTACTAAAACTTATAATATATTAAAAAATTTTTCCATATTGGTAGTGCACATTCACTTTCAATACTGAAAAACGTTTGATAAATTAAATTTTCTACGATTTTTTCTTGAACGCACTGTTTTACCCTTCTTAGACTTTTGAGTTTTCCCTTATATTCTTAATGACAAATCAATTAATTTATTCATATTTATTATCGTTTACAATCTATTTTGACACACACACTTTCAATTACTTCAAAAAAGGCTATACTTTATTTACTTTTATTAAACGTTTTTTAGCGCTTAATAAAAATATCAAAGTATAGCCTGTATGACAACACTTATTTTTCTTTTGAACTGAAATATTTTTGGTTAGGCGATGTTTGAACGGACTTTACTGCTTGATAACTATTATAACCACTTTGTTTTTCAAATGTTTTAAAAATTTGTTTTTCTTCAGCCTTGCTTGGGACAATATTTTTAAATTGCTGATAACGATTTAAAAGGTCTTCGCCTTCAACTTGCGATTCGTAATACTTCTCTATTGCATTAAAAAAAGCCACCACCTGCAACATTTCTTCATTAGACCAATCAAGGTCTAAGGGGTATGAATACTCCATATACTAACCCACCTTTATGTTACCTATTATATGCCGAATTTTTAAGATTTAATTTAAAAAAGGACGGAACAGAAACCAAATTTAAGAAATTGATTTCATATGCCCGCCCCTACAAAGATGCTATATTGCTTAAAAGTGCACATTAAATTATTTAAAATAAATCATCTACTATGATATGCCGATTTCTAAATAAGTTGAAATGGAAACAATTAATCACTAGCACTTTGTCTTTTATATAAAAATTGCTTTAATTACATAGTATGAACTGGTAATCCTAAAGCTTTCTCAGCAGCTTCCATAGACATTTCACCTAATGTTGGGTGCGCATGTACAGTTAATGCTAAGTCTTCTGCGTTCATACCAGCTTCAATTGCTAAACCTAACTCAGAGATAATATCAGAAGCGCCAGTACCAACTACTTGAGCACCTACTAATGTATTATCTTCTTTAAGTGTTATTAATTTAACAAAACCGGTTGTGTCATCTAATGATAATGCACGGCCGTTAGCTGCATAAGGGAATTTAGAAGCAGTAACTTCTAATCCTTCTTCTTTAGCTTGTGCTTCAGTATAACCTACTTGTGCAAGTTCTGGTTCAGTGAAACATACAGCTGGCATACCGATGTAATCAACTTCAGATGCTTCACCGGAAATAACTTCAGCAGCTACTTTCGCTTCATAACTAGCTTTATGTGCTAATGGTAATCCAGGAACGATATCACCAATTGCAAAGATATTTTCAGCAGAAGTACGGCTTTGTTTATCTACTTCTAATAATCCACGATCAGCAAATTTAAGACCAATTTCTTCTAAACCTAACTCATCAGTGTTTGGGCGACGACCAACAGTTACCAGTACATAGTCTGCATCGATTGTTTGTTCTTCGCCTTTAACTTCATATGTTACTTTAACGCCATCGTCAGTTTCTTCAGCAGATTTTGCCATCGCTTCAGTTACAATTTCAACGCCTTTTTCTTTCATACCTTTTTTAACAGGTTGCGTCATTTGTTTTTCAAAGCCACCTAGTATGTCTTTTGCACCTTCTAAAATCGTAACTTCTGAACCAAAGTTAGCAAAAGCAGTACCTAATTCAGAACCAATATAACCGCCACCAACGACAACTAATTTACCAGGAACTTCTTGTAAATTTAAAGCGCCAGTTGAATCGATTACGCGGTTACCGAATTTGAAGTTAGGGATTTCAATTGGTCTAGAACCAGTTGCAATAATCGCGTTTTTAAAGTTATAAGTTTGAGCACTTTTTTCGTCCATAACGCGTAAGCTGTTATTATCTACAAAATAAGCTTCACCTTTAACGATTTCTACTTTATTACCTTTTAATAGTCCTTCAACACCACCAGTTAATTTTTTAACAACTGATTGCTTGAATTCTTGAACTTTATCAAATTTAAGTGAAACACTTTCAGCAATAACACCTAAATCTTCAGAGTTTTGAGTTTCATTATAACGGTGAGATGCATGTAATAATGCTTTTGATGGGATACAACCAACGTTAAGACATACGCCACCTAATTCGCCTTTTTCAACGATTGTTACTTTTTGACCTAATTGAGCTGCGCGAATTGCTGCAACATATCCTCCAGGTCCGGCTCCGATTACAATAGTATCTGTTTCAATTGGGAAATCTCCAACTACCATGTTTTACCCCTCCATTAATAATAATTCTGGATTATTTAATAAACGTTTGATATGGTTCATAGCATTTTGTCCAGTCGCACCATCAATTTGTCTATGGTCAAAGCTTAATGATAATGATAATACTGGAGCAGCTATAATTTCTCCGTCTTTAACAATAGGTTTTTGGGCAATACGACCAATACCTAAGATAGCAACTTCTGGGTGATTTATAACAGGAGTGAACCATTGACCACCAGCTGAACCAATATTACTAATTGTACAAGTCGCATCTTTCATTTCATCTGAAGTCAATTTACCATCACGTGCTTTCACAGCTAATTCATTAATTTCATCTGAAATTTGGAACATAGATTTACGGTCAGCATGTTTAACAACAGGTACTAATAAGCCTCTGTCAGTATCAGCTGCAATACCGATATTCCAATAATGTTTTTGTACAATTTCGCCAGCTTCTTCATTGAATTCTGTGTTAAGTGCTGGGTATTTTTTAAGTGCAGAAACAAGTGCTTTCACTACATATGGTAAGAAAGTTAATTTAGTACCTTGCTCAGCCGCAACTTCTTTGAATTTTTTACGGTGATCCCATAATTCTTGAACATCGATTTCATCCATTAAAGTCACGTGAGGCGCAGTGTGTTTAGAATTAACCATTGCTTTAGCAATTGCTTTACGCATTGCAGGAATTTTTTCAGTTGTTTCTGGGAATTCTCCTTCAGTAGCAACTGGTGCTGATTGTGCAGAACTAGCTGTAGTTTCTTCAGTAGCTTCTGATGTACTTTCAGCTGAAGCTGTACTTGTCTCTCCATTTAAGTACGCATCAATGTCTTCTTTAGTTGTGCGACCATTTTTACCAGAAGCTACAACTGCTTTAATATTAATACCATTTTCACGTGCATATTTACGTACTGAAGGCATTGCTTTAACGCGTTTATTTTCATCTACATCTTCATCATTTGATGATTGAGCAGGTGCTTCAGTTTTTTCTTCTTTTTCAGATTCTGATTCTGCTTCGCTTGCAGATTCATCACTGTCGCTACCTTTAAATTCCATATCTTCTGCATCAGGCGCGTCGATTTTAACGATTGTGTCACCCACAACTGCTACAGTACCTTCATCTACTAGTACTTCTTCAATTGTTCCTGAAACAGGTGATGGGATTTCTACTACTGATTTGTCATTTTGTACTTCAGCTAAAACATCATCTTCTTCGATGTTATCTCCAGCTTTAACAAACCATTTTACAATTTCACCTTCGTGGATACCTTCACCAATATCGGGTAGTTTAAATTCAAATGCCACGTTATTATCCTCCTAAAAAGTTCATATTTAGTCACAAATGATAAAATGAGAGTTGAATTTATTATTCACTATCTCATGCTTTCTTTTAATAAAAACAAATGAAGTTGGGATAACATTGTGACAGATATCCCAAACTTTTTTATTTATAAATTAGAATTCTAATGTTGCTTTTGCTTTTTCAATGATATCATTTTTGTTTGGTAACCAAACGTTTTCAGCTTGAGTAAACGGATAAACCGTATCAGCAGCTGCTACACGCGCAATTGGTGCCTCTAATGAAAGAATAGCACGTTCAGCTAATTCTGAAGCAACTGTTGCACCAACACCAGCTTGACGTTGCGCTTCTTGAACAACAACTGCGCGACCAGTTTTCTCAACTGAAGCAACAAGCGTTTCTATATCAATAGGTTGCACCGTACGTAAATCGATAACTTCTACTGAATAGCCTTCTTTTTCTAATTCTTCTGCAGCTTTTAATGATTCTTGTACCATTGCACCATAAGCGATTAAAGTAAGATCATTACCTTCTTGTTTAACGTTAGCTTTGCCGATTTCAACTGTATATTCTTCCTCTGGGACTTCTTCACGGAATGAACGATATAATTTCATATGTTCTAAATATACAACTGGATCGTTACTTCTAATTGCAGAAATTAATAAACCTTTAGCGTCATAAGGGTTAGATGGAATAACTACATTTAAACCTGGTGATTGAGCTAAAATACCTTCTAAATTATCTGCGTGTAATTCTGGTGTATGCACGCCGCCACCAAATGGCGCACGAATTGTTACTGGTGCTTGTTTTGAGTTACCAGAACGGAAACGTGTACGTGCGATTTGACCTGCAACAGAGTCAAATGCTTCAAATACGAATCCTAAGAATTGGATTTCCATAACTGGACGATAGCCTTGTGTAGTTAAACCTAAAGCTAAACCACCGATTCCAGATTCTGCTAACGGTGTATCAAACACACGGTCTTCACCGAATTCTTTTTGTAATCCTTCAGTTACACGGAATACACCACCGTTAACGCCGACGTCTTCACCGAAAAGTAAGACATTTTCATCATTTTGTAATTCGGTTTTAAGCGCGTTATTAATCGCTTGAACCATTGTCATTTGTGCCATCGGTTACTTCGACTCCTTCTCTTTATAGATTTCATATTGTTCTGCTAAATGTTGAGGCATTGCTTCATACATATTTTCCATCAAGTCTGTTACTTTTTGTTTTTCTGTATTGTCCGCTTCTTTAATAGCAGTTTTAATTTCAGCTTTCGCACGATCGATTACTCCGTTTTCTTTCTCTTCAGTCCATAGACCTTTACCTTCAAGATATTTTCTGAAACGAACTAATGGATCTTTTTTCTCCCATTCAGAATCTTCATCTGAAGTTCTATATTTCGTTGGGTCGTCACCAGCCATTGTATGCGGGCCATAACGATAAGTGATTGTTTCAATTAGCGTTGGTCCCTCACCGTTCACAGCACGGTCACGCGCTTCTTTAGTTGCTTGATACACTGCTAATGCATCCATACCGTCCACTTGGAGTCCTGGAATACCAACTGAAATCGCTTTTTGTGCTAAAGTTTCAGCAGCTGTTTGTTTACTACGTGGTGTAGAAATCGCATAGTTATTGTTTTGGATTACAAAGATTGCAGGCGCTTTGTAAGCAGAAGCAAAGTTGATACCTTCATAGAAATCACCTTGTGACGAACCACCATCACCAGTGTATGTGATTGCTACAGCTTGCTTGCCGCGTTTTTTAAGTCCTAGTGCAACACCAGCCGTTTGTACATATTGAGCACCGATAATAATTTGTGGGCTTAATGCATTAACTCCTTCAGGCATTCTATTCCCTTTAAAGTGACCTCTAGAGAATAGGAACGCTTCAGTTAATGGTAAACCTTGCCAAATTAATTGTGGTACATCACGATAACCTGGTAAGATAAAGTCTTCTTGTTCTAAAGCATATTGAGAAGCTAATTGAGAAGCTTCTTGTCCAGCTGTAGGAGCATAGAAACCTAATCTACCTTGTCTATTTAGTGAAATAGAACGTTGGTCAAGGATACGTGTCCAAACCATTCTTTCCATTAATTCTACTAATTGCTCGTCTGATAAATCTGGTACTAGATCTTTATTAACGACATTACCGTCTTCATCCAAAATTTGGATCATTTCAAATTGAGATTCAGTATCTTTCAATACTTTCTCTGCATCGAATTGGGCTTTCAATTTCGGAGCCATTCAATTCACCATACCTTTCCCGTATAATAGAAATTCATTTTATCCTTTCATATTGTACCACAAAACTATTCCGCTGTTAAACAAATAAGAAAAGTTCTGTAGTACTATAAACCGGTACAGTTTTTAATCTGTACTACTAATTTTCGTCATGCTGTACTACCTGTATTTTTGAAATATGGGTTGTAATATCCCTTAAAAATGTAAGCGCCCTCATTTATTATGCTATAGTTAAATAAGCAAAATTTCAAATTTATAGCACTATAGATTTAATTTAAATTATCTACGTCCTGTTTTTCTTTATTTACTTTTTCCATTGCGTCTTTGTATTTATTAAATGATTTATCCATATCTTTATATGATTTGGATACTGCTTCCGTTTTTTGATTCATTTCTTCTTGATTTGCTTGGTCTCCAGCCCCATATTCAAATAAATCTTTTTCTTTGCTCATAATGTTTTTATATGACTTAGCATAATCGTCGTGTGCTTTATATTTATCCTTTAATGCATCATTTAATTCTTTCACTTCTTTTTTCTTATCTTTATCACTGATATTATCTAAATGCTTTTGTGCCTTTTTAAATTCTTTTTCTGAATTATCTAAAGCTTGTTCTTCTTTTTCAAATGCTTCTTGTCTATCTTTAACGTTACCTACAATTTTTTGAGAAGTTTCTTTCGCCTCTTGTTGATCTTTTCCATTTATTTCTTCAACTAATTTTTGTTTTTCTTGTTCAAGATCGTTAAGTTTTTTTCCTACAGAAGAAACTGGTTTTTCTTTATCAAAAGCTTGTTGTATTTTTTCGTTGTAATCTTTTATTTCGTCTTTATCAGTTGTACATCCAGCTACAAGTACTGTTGAAGCAAGTAATGCACCTATACCGAGTTTTAATTTCATTTTTGAGTAATCCTCCTTTTCCGTGTGTTATATTATATAATAAATTTTAATAAATCAAATTTATCACTGTATTTCAACTAGTAATCTTTGGTATATTTTATATTAAGGAAGGTGTATGAACAAATGTTAACAATGAAAGATATTATTCGCGATGGTCACCCTACACTTCGTGAAAAAGCTAAAGAAGTCGAAGTTCCTTTATCAAATGAAGATAAAGAAACCTTAAAATCTATGAGAGAATTTCTAATCAATAGTCAAGATGAAGAAACAGCTAATAAATATGGTTTACGTTCTGGCGTCGGGTTAGCAGCACCACAAATTAATGTATCTAAAAAAATGATTGCTGTGTATTTACCTGATGACGGAGAAGGTAAAAGTTATGACTTAATGTTAGTAAACCCTAAAATCATGAGCCACAGTATTCAAGAAGCATACTTACCAACTGGAGAAGGTTGCTTAAGTGTAGATGAAAACATCCCCGGGCTCGTTCATCGTAAATTTAGAATCACAGTTAAAGCTAAAGATATAGACGGCAATGATATCAAATTACGTTTAAAAGGCTATCCAGCTGTTGTCGTACAACACGAAATTGACCATATTAATGGTATCATGTTTTATGATCATATTGACCCCAATCATCCGCTGCAACCACATGAAGATGCAGTAGAAGTATAAAAAAGAACTGTTAGTAAATGTGTTAATCCACATGCTTACTAACAGTTTTTTTACATAAAGTCGTCTCTTCTCTCATGAAATGAAATATTTAATGCTGTTAATTCTTTTTTCAATGTATTCAGTTCTTGAATATCAATGAATTCAGGGTCATGGTTATGTTTTAGATAATTTTGGTCTTCATTTACTGTATCGATAATTTCATTATAATTAAAAAACATAATAACTTGTTCTGCACGCACTTCAAATGTAATATCTTGAAATACTTTGTCAGTTCGTTGTTTCTCATTCTTGATATCTTCTAAAATACGTTTTACTTTGTCCATAGCAATCACCTTCACCTAATATCTATGTTTCTTTCTATATTAAACACTTTGCAATTATGTATCACCCTTTCATCATAATTAATTTTCACCATTGACTCAAGCTTTATGATAGATAGCTTTTAAATTTAAATACATCTAATTAAAACGACTTTCTTGGACTTTGTATTAACTTAATTACTTTATGTAATATAATAAGTACCCTTAAAATAAAACTGCTTTATTTATTCGACTACATCATGTAAAATGAGAAATAACTGAAAACATACAAAATAGTGAAATTTGTATTTTTCTAATCGAACGAATTTAAAATGACCCTAGAAACATACTGGGCGTATGCTCGTATGTTCTCTTTATATATATGAACGTAGTTTCAATTCACTGTTTTGAGTGACTTTATTTTTATTTAATATTAAGAAACTCACAAAAAGTATACAATCCAGGGTTTATATAAATAATTTAAACAAAAACTTAGGAGGAAATAGATATAATGGCAGTATATAAAGTATTTTTTCAACATAACAAAGATGAAGTAGTTGTAAGAGAACACACACAAACGATTTATGTTGAAGCACAATCAGAAGAACAAGTAAGAAGATATTTGAAAGATCGTAATTACAATATCGAGTTTATCACTAAACTTGAGGGCGCACATTTAGAATACGAAAAACAATCAGATCACTTTAATGTGGAGCAAGCAGAATAATGAAACAAATTCACAAAAATGAAGTTGCGGTTTATGCTCTCGGTGGCTTGGGTGAAATAGGTAAAAACACTTACGCTGTAGAGTATCAGGATGAAATCGTAATCATTGATGCAGGTATTAAATTCCCTGATGATAACTTATTAGGTATTGATTATGTTATCCCTGATATTACTTATTTAGAACAAAACCAAGATAAAATTGTCGGACTGTTTATCACTCATGGCCACGAAGACCATATAGGTGGTGTGCCCTACCTATTAAAACAAATTAATGTACCTATATATGGTGGACCATTAGCTTTAGGCTTAATTAGAAATAAACTGGAAGAACATCATTTGTTAAGAACCACTGAACTTATTGAAATTGAAGAGAGCAGTGTTATTAAATCTAAACATTTTGAAGTTTCTTTCTATCTAACAACGCATAGTATCCCGGAATCGTATGGTGTGATTGTTAACACACCAGAAGGTAATATCGTTCATACTGGTGACTTCAAATTTGATTTTACTCCCGTTGGAGAGCCTGCTAATATGGCGAAAATGGCAAAACTTGGAGAAGAAGGTGTGCTTTGCTTACTTTCAGATTCCACAAATTCACTCGTTCCAGATTTCACATTAAGTGAACGTGAAGTTGGTCAGAACGTTGAAAAAATATTCCGTAATTGTAGTGGTAGAATCATATTTGCTACTTTTGCGTCAAATATTTATCGTGTTCAACAAGCCGTCGAAGCTGCAATTAAATACAATCGTAAAATTGTGACATTTGGGCGTTCAATGGAAAATAATATCAAAATTGGTATGGAGTTAGGCTATATCAAAGCGCCACCTGAAACATTTATCGAACCTAATAAAATTAATAGTGTACCTAAACACGAGCTACTCATTCTATGTACAGGTTCACAAGGTGAACCAATGGCTGCGTTATCAAGAATTGCTAATGGAACACATAAGCAAATTAAAATTATTCCTGAAGATACAGTGGTGTTTAGTTCTTCACCTATTCCAGGTAATACCAAAAGTATCAACCGCACGATAAACGCATTGTATCGTGCTGGTGCTGAAGTTATTCATAATAAGGTATCAAACATTCACACATCTGGTCACGGATCTAAAGGCGATCAACAACTTATGTTACGTTTATTACGTCCAAAATTCTTCCTTCCTATTCATGGTGAGTACCGTATGTTAAAAGCGCATGGTCAATCAGGTATAGAATGTGGCGTTGACCCAGACAATGTGTTTATCTTTGATATTGGAGATGTATTAGCTTTAACGCACAACTCTGCTAGGAAAGCTGGAAGAATCCCTTCTGGAAATGTCTTAGTGGATGGTAGTGGTATTGGAGATATCGGAAATGTGGTTATCCGCGATCGTAAATTATTGTCTGAAGAAGGTTTAGTCATCGTAGTTGTTAGCATAGACTTTAAGACAAATAAACTTTTATCTGGTCCGGATATTATCTCTCGTGGTTTTGTTTATATGCGCGAATCTGGACAATTAATTTATGATGCGCAACGAAAAATAAAAACAGATGTCATTACTAAATTAAACCAAAATCCAGAAATTCAGTGGCATCAAATTAAGTCATCTATTATAGAGACATTACAACCGTATTTATTTGAAAAAACGGCTCGTAAACCTATGATTCTACCCGTAATCATGAAGGTAAACGAAGGTAATTCACCCTCTTCAACTAAAAAAACACAAAATAAACCTAACAATAAAAAGGATAAATCAAAAAAGAACAACACGAAACCTCAAAATAAACATACAAATCCTAAACCGAACAACAAAGATAATAAAAAGCCAAATCAGAAATCAAAATCAAAAAAAGATGATAACAAAGCCAATCAATCAACTGAGTCAAATTAAAATAAAAGCACACGGTTAAGTATAACTTAACCGTGTGCTTTTATTTTGTTTACTATAATGTTATGAAAATAGGCTGAGACGTATTTAAGTCTCAACCTTTAATATACTTAGGTGCATTTATTATCTAACGACCTTCTTCTCAAAACGATTTAAATCATTATCATGGCCAATCATAATTAAAATATCGCCAATTTCAATATTGATATGGGGATCTGGTGAAACAATAATTTCTCTTCCTCTTTTCACAGCTATGATACTTATCCCATATTGCGCTCGAATATCTAATTCAATAATCGTTTGACCTGCCATTTTTTCACTGACTTTAATTTCAACAATAGAATGTTCATCTGCTAACTCTAAATAATCTAAAACGCTCGCACTTGCTACATTATGCGCAATTCTTCTTCCCATATCTCTTTCTGGATGAACGACTGTATCTGCACCTATTTTATTTAAAATTTTAGCATGATAATCATTTTGAGCTTTAGCAGTTACTTTTTTAACACCTAATTCTTTTAAAATTAAAGTGGTTAACGTGCTTGACTGGATATTTTCACCAATAGCTACAATAACATGATCAAAATTTCTAATACCTAAACTTTTCATTACTGCTTCATCTGTTGTGTCAGCAATTACAGCGTGTGTAGCAATATCACTATATTCATTCACGCGTGCTTCATTCATATCAATTGCCATAACATCCATATCTAAAGCATTCAATTCTCTGACAATACTGCCGCCAAAACGGCCTAAACCTATAACCACATATTCTTTGTCCATATGCGTCCTCCAAACAGTAAGATAATTGAAATGTATCAAATCTAAATAATTTAAACAATTATCATTACAGCACTTTAATATATGAGTTTATTTTTTACCTTTGACATATTCTTTATCAAAAACAAACAATCTCAATAATAATATTAGCGATGGAATAAGTAAAAGTAAACCTAAAATAAATGCAATAATCAAAGCAATTGCCATACTACTATTAACCACGTGTTCATCTATACGTATATAAGGATATAAGATATATGGTAATTTACTTACACCATATCCAAAGAACGCAAAGCCCATTTGTAAAATAACTAATATAAATGCGATACCGTGCCATTTTTTCATTAAAGTAAGCAACATGGCACCTGCAAAACAAATGAAGCTAAGTGCAAACATCCACCAATAATCAAATACTGCCGTATAGAAATGGGTCTCGTTTTGTATTCTTAATGATAGAAAGACAAATAATGAAATGGCTATCATAGGAGGCCCCCAGAATAAGAACCAATATCTCAACAAACTATATGCTGGTTTATCATTTGCTTTCGAAGCGTAGTATGTTAAAAATCCAGACGAAATATAGAGCACTGATATAATTGCTAAAAATACTACTGACCATGAATATGGACTTAAGAGTAACTCAAACCAATTTAAATCCAAATTGTTGTTTGATCCAGTGATATATCCCCCTTCTGAAATTGTTAACGTAGTAGCTAAAGCAGCCGGTATAAATAACCCAGCTAGACCATACATTGCTAACCAAGGTAATTTTGTATCTGGCCCATAATTTTCAAAAGCATAGAATCCACCTCTAATTGACAATAATACAAGTGCAATTGAAGCAGGTACTAACAATACTGTACCGAAATATTTAGCTGAGTCTGGAAAAAATCCAACCATACCTACGAAAAAGAAAACAAAGAAAACGTTAGTTACTTCCCAAACAGGGTTAAGGTAACGTGCAATTAAATGATTAATTTTTTTATCTTGCTTTGTTATTTTCGCATGTAATGTAAAGAAACCAGCACCAAAATCAATTGAGGCAACAATAATATAACAAAATAAGAATATCCATAAAACTGCGATTCCTATATATGCGAATACCATTATGCATCACCTCTTTCTGATGAATGTTCTTCAAACTCTTTATAGGCTGGTTTATTCTTAAACATTCTTAATAATACATACGAAGAAGTTACAATCAATATGAGATATAATATACCAAATAATACTGTCACGAGTGTTATGCCGCCTGCTTGTGTTGCAGCGTCAGCTACTTTTAGATAACCACGCACAATCCATGGTTGACGTCCTTGTTCTGTCAGGAACCAGCCAAACTCTATAGCAAGCATAGCTGCTGGCCCAGTTAGTAAGGCACCATATAACATTGGTTTGGAATAAGTGAATCTCCGTAATTTTTTAAAGCATAGCGTTAATATAAATGCTGCTGAAATAATTAAACAGAAGACACCCATAGAAACCATTAAATCAAAGTAGTAGTGTACGATCATTGGCGGATGTAATTCTTCTGGAAAATCATTTAATCCTTTAACTTCAGTATTTACGTTATTATCTGCTAAGAAACTGAGTATACTTGGTAACTTAATTGCACCGGAAACTTCTTGAGTTTCTTCGTCTAAAGTTCCAAAAAGCACTAAATTAGCATTTGATTCTGTATCAAAATGCCATTCATATGCAGCTAACTTCTCTGGTTGTTCTTGATGTAAAAACTTAGCTGATAAATCACCGGCTAGCATAGAACCTAAAGTAAAGACGATTCCAAGAATCATTGTTAGTTTTAATGCTTTTTTATGATATTCGGCGTCTTTTTTAAATTTATTTTTCATTAACTTAAATGCAGCAATCGCAGCTAATACAAATGCCATTGTCATAAATGCGGTAGCTACAACGTGAAATGATCTTACAAAAAATGAATCATTAAACATTGCTACCCAAGGTTCAACATTAATCATTTTTCCCTTACTCATTTCAAAACCAGCTGGCGTATTCATAAATGAATTGACTGCAGTAATAAAGAATGCCGAGAAAGAACCTCCAATAATAACTGGTATGCTAATTAAAAAATGTGTCCATTTACTTTTAAATCTATCCCAAGTATATAAATAAATACTTAAGAAAATTGCTTCAAAGAAGAATGCAAATGTTTCCATAAATAATGGCAACGCGATTACATGACCACCCATTTGCATAAATGTTGGCCATAATAGGGATAACTGTAATCCTATGATTGTACCAGTCACAACCCCTACAGCAACTGTAATCGTATAACCTTTAGACCATCTTTTAGCTAATGTTATATAGTGAGGATCATTCTTCTTAATCCCCAAAAATTCAGCAATAGCAAACATTAATGGCACGCCTACACCAATTGTTGCAAATATGATATGAACTGCAAGTGTCATTGCAGTTAGAAAACGCGCTAATTCAACTGAATCCATAATATCACCTTTTTTAATTATTTGTGACAAAAATCACAACGTCTATTCATTATAACTAGAATATCTATGATTTAAAATTAGTTAAACTCAAATTTAAGTGACAAATTAATGACCAATTGCATGTAATTTTAATAACTTGAATTATTATTAAAAGTAATTTATATTAAAGTAACTTAATTATCGAAAGGATTGATGATCAATGAACGATGTTATTATTTACACACAGAATGATTGCCCACCTTGTACTTTTATCAAAAACTATTTATCAGATAAAGGCATTACTTACACAGAGAAAAATATTGCTCATTCACAATTTCGAAATGAAATGATAGATTACGATGCATTTGCAACACCATTTATTTTATTAAATAATGAACCAATGTATCAAATTGATATGGATAAAATTAACCACTCATTAAATATAGAGCTATAATATCAGGATTTTAACTGATTGAAAGCAAAACAAAGCCAAGTGCCCCATTGACGTTACACACTATATCAATATGTGATTAATCGAACCAGGAACCAGCAAAAGCAAATCTTATTGCTAACCAATGACATTATTTTAGTTTAATGTATATATTCAATCTAACACTAAAACAAATAAATAAACATTTTTTTACTCAAAAGATGTTTATTTACTATGAATTAAAAAAGTTTAAGACACCCATACTGTTTTGACTTCTACTAGCATATCAGCAATAACTAACTCTCATGAGAACATGAACTCCCTTTTTAAGCATAGTTTCTTAACTCATTGATTTAATAGTACTTACGCATGGGCTTTAGTCATGTAAGCCATTCAATCCTCTTTGACAAAAAGCCTAAAAAAAGAGACCCATTTGGGTCTCTCATAGCCTTTAAAAATGACTTCTTAATTGCTATTTATCTATTTATGAAGACAAACCATTTTAGCCAGAGCGAGATTACGAAAACATTTTAAGAAACGTAGTTTCTCTCCCGCTTTTTTTATTATTTAGTATACTCGCTTACCAATGCTTGTACTTCTTCAGAAGTAGCACAGTTAATTGCTCTTTGTGCTAGTTCTTCCATTTCATTTTTGCTCAAACCTTTAATTTGACGACGTGCTTTAAGAATCGATGTAGCACTCATAGAGAATTCATCTAAACCTAAACCTAGTAATAATGGGATAGCAGTTTCGTCTCCAGCCATTTCTCCACACATACCAGTCCATTTACCTTCTTTATGAGAAGCTTCAATAACTTGTTGCACTAAACGTAATATTGCAGGATTGTATGGTTGGTACAAGTATGATACGCGTTCTGACATACGGTCAGCTGCCATTGTATATTGAATTAAATCATTAGTTCCAATGCTGAAGAAATCTACTTCTTTAGCAAAAACATCTGCCAATGCAGCAGTTGAAGGAATTTCTACCATGATACCAACTTCGATATCATCTGAAACCTCAATACCTTCATTTGTTAAATTTTCTTTTTCTTCTAATAATAATGCTTTAGCATCCTGGAATTCTTTAATCGTAGCAACCATTGGGAACATAATACTTAATTTACCGTAAGTTGATGCACGTAATAATGCACGTAGTTGCGGTCTAAATATTTCGGGTTGATCTAGGCACAAACGTATTGCCCGGTAACCTAAGAACGGATTCATTTCTTCAGGTAAGCTTAGATATGGTAACTCTTTATCGCCCCCGATATCTAAAGTACGCACAACAACGCGTTTATCTTTCATAGTTTCTAGAACTTTTTTATAAGCTTCAAATTGTTCATCTTCAGTTGGCATTTCATCTCTGCCCATGTATAAGAATTCAGTACGGTATAGTCCGACACCTTCAGCGCCATTCTCAATAACACCTTTTAAATCATTTGGTGTACCAATGTTGGCAGCTAATTCAGCATGTTCTCCATCCACTGTTGTTGTTTCTTCATCACGTAATTTCTGAAGTTCTTTTTTATCTTCAAAGAAACGTTCCCGTTTATTTTGGTATGCAATCACTTCATCTTCTGTAGGGTCTATAATTACCTCGCCAGTCAAACCGTCAACAATAATCATATCACCTTGTTTAACTTCTTGTGTAATTGATTTTGTACCTACTACTGCAGCAATTTCAAGTGAGCGGCTCATAATCGCTGAGTGAGAAGTTCTTCCACCAATATTTGTAACAAAGCCTTGTACAAACGCCTTGTTTAATTGAGCCGTATCTGAAGGTGTTAAATCGTTTCCAATTATAACAACGCTTTCATCAATCATACTCGGATTGGGCAATTCCACACCTAAAATGTGCGCTAATACACGCTTAGATACATCACGAATATCTGCAGCGCGTTCTTTCATGTATTCATTATCCATCGATTCAAAGATGGTAATGAATTGTCCAGTTACATCCGAAAGTGCAGTTGGTGCGTTAACTTGTTCATTTTTTATTTTTTCTTCAATCGGTTGAATTAACTCAGGATCATCTAAAACTAATAAATGCGCATCGAAAATAGCTGCTTTATCAGCACCAAGATTTTCCTCAGCGTTATTTCTAATTTTTGTTAATTCAACTTTAGATGTTTCAATAGCTTTTTGAAACTTAGCAATTTCTGCGTCGACATCTTTGACCTTTTCGCTGTTATATGAAAGGTCGGGTTCAACTAATAAATATGCTTTAGCAATAGCTACACCATCTGATGCAGCAATACCATTAATGTAGTTAGACATATTATTTAGTTAATCCTTCTTTAGATAAGATATCTGTAATAGCTTCCATTGCGTCTGCTTCATCGCTACCATCAGCATAGATTGTGATTTCAGCATCTTTACCTACGCCTAAACTCATAACACCCATGATTGATTTCAAGTTAACTTTTTTACCGTTATATTCTAATTGAATATCTGAATCAAATTTTGATGCAGTTTGAACAAGCATTGTAGCTGGACGTGCATGAATCCCTGTTTCGTCAATAATTACATATGATTTTTGTTCCATAATATAATGTCTCCTTCGTATAGTTAGAATCGTTAGTTTATTATAAAACCTAGCATAGTTTTATATAATAACATTACCAAATTATATATATAAATTCAATTCGTTGCACCCATGACATGACAATAATCCGTGAATATTGTCTCTTTTTTGAAAACGCTACACTATCACATTAAAGATTTAGCAACTTTTTCACATTTCTCAATATGATCGTCCCCTATTTTTTTCATAAAATAATAACTAATAGAGGCAGAAATAGCCTGTCCAACAAGTGGAAACCATTTCGTTTGTTTAGCAGCCATACGCTTTGCAACATCTTTTATAACAACCTTTAAGATTGCATTAGATACTTTTCTACCAATGAATTGGCTGCCTTGAATGGCTGCCGATGCAAAAATGCGCTCTTTTACATCTTCTCTCATTGAATTAACTTGTTTATGATCTAAACCATAGATTTTATTAACGTCTTCAATTATATCTCTCATCAGCTTAATATCTACACCGAAATTCAAACCTGGTATGGGTACAACACTAACACTCGATGATAATACTGATTTTTTTCTAACAATTGCTTGAGCGCGTTCGCGGCGCTCTTCAAGTTCAATATGTGTAGTGGGTAAATTATTTTTATTTTTCACATCTTCAATGTTTAACACTTTATTTCCAACTTTTTGGGTCACACTATTTGTAATTTTATTTTTAATACTCATGATATTCACTCCTTGTAAATGCTAGTATATTAAAAACATTACCCTATTTTTAGTGATCTATTGTACATTTACAAAAATAGCTTTTAAATATTTTGATGGTTTGTAGTGAGGATGTGTTTTAAAATCTTTTGGTAAGCCCATTACTTCTAAAAATTCAAAATCAACTTCTGCACGGTTTAAAGTATCTTTAATAACTTTTTTAAAGGCTTTTAATGAAAATGTGCTGTTATTCGTACATAATAATAGCGTCCCGCCTGGCGAAAGTATTTCTAAGGCGCCTAATATTAATTTATCGTAATCTTTTAACACTGAAAAAGTTTTCTTTTTATTTCTAGCAAAGCTAGGTGGATCAATAACAATCGTGTCATAAATTAAATCATGACGTCGTGCGTAGTTAAAGTAATCAAATGTGTCCATAACAAAAATGTACTGTGTTTTTGGATCAATTGCATTCAATCCAAAATTTTCTTCTGTTAAAGATCGAGAACGGTTAGCTAAATCTACACTAGTAGTCACTTTTGCTTTTTCTGCTGAAACAACTGAAAAAGCACCTGTATAACTAAACATATTGAGTAAGTATCTATTATCTGCAAATTGATCTCTTAATTTCTTTCGTACTTCTTTTTGATCTAAGAATATACCTGTCATAGGTCCATCGTTTAAATCTATGTTATAAAAAGTATGGTTCTCTTCGATTACAATTGGAAATTCAGGTACTTCTCCATCAACAAAACCGCCCTCTATATGAGCGTCTTTAAAACGCATTTTTTCAAAAAGTGAAGTATATTTAAAAACATTCTTTAATGCATTTAAAATTTGGTAGCGATACTTATAAATGCCCTTAGAATACCACTGAATTAAAAAGTGACCGTTATAATTATCTATAGTTAGCCCTCCAACGCCGTCACCTTCACCATTAAAAACTCTAAAAGCGTTAGTTCCTTCGATATTATAAAAATATGACCTTTCCTCTTTAGCTGTCTCAAAAAGACTTTCAAAAAAGCGGATATTAATTTCTTCGTCTTTATCATAACTTAATACCCAGCCAAGCCCTTTATGCTGTCTTCCTACATATGCAGTTGCAATAAATTGGTGTTTATCATTTACTAATAAGAACAAATCTCCTTCTTTTAAATGATCATGAGCAAAAACATCCTCATCATCAATCAGCGGGTAACCATTTAAATATTTCATTTCTTTACCTTTATTTAATGTGGCAGTTTTCATAAATATATGTCAGCCTTTCTAATGTTTTGTAATTAATGCTTTCTTATTCTATCATCTCAATAATTATAGTAACATCATTTATATTTAAATAAATATTAACTATATGCAATGCTTAATATAATGTATTACATGTAAACTCACCTCATTAGTTATTTAAAAATAATAAAAGTAAGACAAAAAATCGCGTTTTCACTCTATTTCTCTAGAAATTCCTTTACTTCAGACTTGTAAAGATGGCTGAAAAGGCATGCAGGATTCAGGATGCTTGCATAGATGACTTGTTATAATCACAATTTTAATTCAATTCTTCACTATGCATACCGTAGAAGAACCTGAGATATTGATCAATATCTCAGGTTCCCTATTTAAAGTTATATTTTGTTTGTTAATCTCTTGAAGGTTCACGTAATTTAATAATAAATGATACTGTTACTGCAATTAACATAATTAATAATATTGGTGTAATGAAAATTGATAGTAATAGACCATGAACCATAATATTCATAAATTCTGTTACTAATTTGAAAAATAATAGACTTATCATAAATAACTGTAGATAATAGAATTTATTTCTCAAGAAGTTCGTTATAGTAGTTAATATATAGGCAATGATAATAAACATCAACAATAATAAAGTAATCCATTCGATTACATACTGTGTTTGAGAAATTTCCCAATTACCTGATACAAATAATGCGTTTCTATTATTAAATTCTATAATTGTAAAGAACAATAATACAACACCACAAAATATTTCTACATACGCCGATTTAACCCATTTTGGTATTTTCATCCAATTTGGAATATCATCTTCTTGAATATCAATAATATTCTTCCATTTTTCGATAAATTTATCTTTTTTATCTCTTAATTTTTGAATATCGACACTTCTACGGGTTTTGCGTGTGAACTCAGTTGTCTTATCTTGTAAATTTTTCAAATGTTCTTTTGTTTGGTTTGTAACTGTATCTTTGCTCGCTCTAGATAATTCAGGTTCTTCTTCACCTAATTCTTGTTTTGTCAACGGTAATGATCTTCTTAAAAATAAGAAGTTCCAAATTGACATTTGCCCTAGTAACCACATTAATATAAAGAATGTGTTTACACTTAATATATCTATTGGAATAATTTCATCACTGTCAATTCTTCCATATAACACAATTTGTGTAATTAAATAACTCATGCCGTAACTGAAAATAATAAGTAAATAGTGATATTTTCTGTGCTTTTGATTTAATTCATCTTTATACACGATATACCCAATGTGAATAACAAACGGGATGATAAAAATGATAGCAAAAAAGCTATAAACTTGTGTCATTAGAATTAACGTTATAATAAAGAAAAGAATACCTATAACTAAAAAGAAGATTGAAACATCATAATCATATTTCGTTGTTCTTAAAAGGGCAAACCCAATTAATATAACTGCAACACCAAATAAAATAATTAATATCGCACTTATAACAGGAAAATTCCCTATATAATTACTCATAACTCTTATGATTTCTGCAAAAAATGCATTTATAAAATCCCAAACATTATGAATATGTAATTCTATTTTACCCTTATCCTTTAAATCATGGACCATGGGTAAATTTATTAAAATGATGAGACCTGTGAAAAGCGAAACGATGCCTATTATATAACTATATAATATCTCAGCGTGTTTCTTAAAAAAAGACATACCATTCACCTCAAAGTTATTATATATTAACATTTTGTTCTTGTCTTTAATAAATCCATAAATAAGTCTATAGTATGATAGAAAAAAGTGGTATAGTCAACTTTCCACTAAATTTAAATTACTAAACAAATATTTTACAACCAAAGAATTAAAGTTTCATCTATACTTATTGTTTACGTTTCATTTCATGTGGTAAATAATAACTGTAAGTCATGTTTACTGTGAAGGAGTGTTAAATTATGAGTAAAGAAGAAGCAAATAAAAAAGCAGCTGAAAAAGCAAAAGAAGCTGAAGATAAATTAAAAGATAAAAAAGAAACTGCTGAAAATAATACTGAAGAAACAAAGAAAAACGTTCAGGACAGTTTAGATTAAAATTCGGTATAACGCTTTAAAAAATGTGTTGATTCAAAGATACAGAGGTTATATCGTTACTAAAGGTTGGACTTTCAATATAGACTTCTATTGAGACACTATATATGGCTAGGTTGTTGACTTCTTTCTACGATGAGGATTAGCAACCTAGTTTTTTATGTATTTTGTTTACCTATGGCTCAACTACTTCTATTAACTTTTGTAAAGAAATAAGAAACATATTTATACATATATAATTAGTGTGTATCAGTAGATAATTAAAACTAAAGTATAAAGTTTCGCTTCTTAATTCTGTTGAGTTAGTGATGCTTAGACATGAACATGAGCATACACTCACACGATGGTTTTACCCTTATCGTTCTTGTATATTTTCTAGTCATCTTTACCAGAGTTGAACAATGAAATCATTTTTGAAAATCTGGTTTCTGTTTTCCTCTTTATGATGAGCCTTATATGATATAATGCTTTTTATAAACAATATGAGTTCTATCCGGTTTAGGATAATGCAATACTTTCGAAATCGCAACGTCTATTTTGCACCTAATGACTTTAACATTCGTGAATCTTTAATTTATTCTCGATACGTCTTGACATAAGTGGTGAAAAATCATACATTATAGTTAAATTTAAAATTAATATTCGCACTAGGGGTGTTTAGTGACTGAGATGAGGTATACCCTCAAACCCTTTGAACCTGATCTAGATTAAGCTAGCGTAGGAAAGTGTATTGCGATACAATATTTTTTGTATCCATATGCCTATGTTTAGCGCGCAACTTCTAGAAGGTTGTGCGTTTTTTTTGGAGGAGAATTTATGTCAAAAGGTTTAAAGCTATCAGAAATTTTAGTAACTGTACTTATAGCAGTTGTCTTTGCGCTTATTTATAATATATGGACTTTAGTTTATAAAGCTGTGCAGGTTTCAGGTCTTCATCTTGAAGAGCTCACATATGGCGCCTGGTTTATGGCAGCTATTGTGGCTTATTTAATTATACCGAAAGCTGGGATTGCTTTATTAGCTGAATTTGCTGCAGGCGCTGGAGAGACGATTGTTATGGGTAGATTTGATATTCCGACAATAGTATATGCGTTGCTTCAAGGATTAGCATGTGAAGTTATTTTTGCTGTTTTTAGATATAAATCACGTTCTGCTATGGTAGCAATATTAGCAGGCCTTTTAGCCTCTATCTCTACACTTCCACTTGATTTTGCATATGGATATTTAGGAGAAATTGTTGGGTGGAATTTAACACTATATATCGCCTTTCGTTTAATTAGTGGTATTGTAGTTGCTGGATTATTATCTTATTATATCGTAAAAATATTAGATCAAACCGGTGTAACTAAATTATTTAGACCTGCAACCCAAAAAGATTATGACAATTTATAAGGAGCATGAAAGTTGATAGGAATTGAAAATCTACGATTAAAATACCCAAATGGGATTAAGAAAATATTCGACCATTTTTCACTAAATATACAAGATAAAGAAAAGCTACTTATACTTGGTCCATCTGGTTCAGGCAAAAGCACCCTACTTAATGTTTTAAGTGGTATTGTGCCGAATCTAATCGACTTACCCATGAAATACGATAAATTAGAAATTGATAGTAATTGCGGAGTTATTTTTCAAGACCCTGATAGTCAGTTTTGTATGCCAAAAGTATATGAAGAACTCGCTTTTGTTCTAGAAAACTTGCAAACACCTCGTCAAGAAATGGATGCGCTGATCGAATCAGCACTTGACTCTGTTGGTCTTAGTGTCAACAAAAATCAATATATCAACAATTTAAGTGGTGGCATGAAACAAAAGTTAGCTATTGCAGAAACATTACTTCAACAAGCAGATACACTCTTTTTAGATGAGCCTACTGCAATGTTAGATGTAGAAGCAACTGTTGAGTTATGGGATAAAATTAAATCATTGTGGCAAAACCAAACAGTTATCATAGTAGAACATAAAGTAGAACATATATGGCAACACATAGATCGTGTCATATTATTAAATTATGATGGAGACATCATAGCTGACGCGATGCCAGCTGAAATACTTAACAACTACGAACATCTATTATCTGAGTATGGCGTGTGGCATCCTAAGGCATGGAATAGAGCACCCAAACCAATCGAGCTCGATCACAACCCAGAAACAAATAATAAGATATTCACTTTTGAAAAAGGCATCATTAAAAGAAGAAAACGATCACTTATCAATATTCCTAAGCTTGAGATTACGCAAGGAGAATGGGTTACCATCACTGGTCCAAATGGTACAGGTAAAACATCACTATTAGAATCAATGATGCAACTAATTAGATATGATGGTAATATGTTTTTCAATCACAAAAAGCTCACTAAAATTAAAGACGCTTCCAAAAATATGTACTTAGTATATCAAAATCCAGAGCAACAATTTATTACACATTCAGTTTTTCAAGAAATTTTAATTCAAAACAAATCAAATTATCGTTCAAAAGCAGAGGCTGACGAAAAAACCAACACATTGCTCCGTTTGTTAAATTTAGAAGCTGTTAAAACGCAACATCCTTATGAATTATCTATTGGCCAAAAAAGAAGGCTAAGCGTAGCAATTGCTTTAAGTTCTTCATCCGATTTTATTTTATTGGATGAGCCTACTTTTGGTTTGGATAGTCACAATACCTTTAACCTAATCAAATTATTCCAACAACGTGTGAAAAATGGTCAATCTATTATAATGGTGACACACGATTCAGAAATTATTTCACGCTACCCTTCACGAAGATTATATGTGGAAAATAAGCGAATACTTGAAATCGAAGGTGATAAACATGTTTGAAATGTGGAAAAAACATTATTCCTTCATAGATGACGTGAATATCATTACTAAATTAACATTAGCCATTATTTTGTTTTTTTATATTATTTTTGTACATCAATTTGATTATATGGTTTACATTTGTTTATTAATGTTTATATTTTTATTACTTTTCAATGGTATAAAATTCAAAATTACATTAGCGTTTATTTTATTTACGATTGTCTTTAGTTTAATTTCAGCACTATTTATGATTTTTTATGGCGACGGCACCCACATTCTATTTAAATTCGGATTTATTCAGATTAGTGTAGAAAGTTTAGTTAGAGGGCTTCATTTAGCATTACGTACAACAACCATATCATTCTTTGGTATTTTAATAGCATTTACATCAGAAATTGTTATGGTTTTTTATAGTCTCATGCAACATTTAAAAGTTAAACCAAAAGTTGCGTATGCTTTTATGGCTGCTATTCGAATGGTGCCATTAATGATTAGTTCTCTCGTACAACTTAGAAAATCCCTAAAAATGAGATATCAAATCATATCTAAACAAAATTATAATTTTTTAAATCGCATGAAACATCTTATTATCCCACTTTTAAGCCAAAATATTAGAAAAGCACATCAATTAGCTGTAGCAATGGAAAAAAAAGGGTTTAAAGATGGACCACGTACGTATTATTATTACGCGCCTTTCTCGTATAAAGATATTCTATTAATTATAATTGTCATCATTATTTTAATTGTTGCTTATTTTTTAGCACAACAATTACCTATTACAGGTATAAACGATGTCAGAATAACAAATATTTATTAACCATTACCTTTACTAGATCCAAAATTCGTTATTATCCAATTTTTAAAGCTAAGACAAAACTTAAACCACTTTGTCTTAGCTTTTTTCAATCTAACTACTTGGGTTAAATAATACATTTTTAATAAATTGCTATTCAGCCCTTTATATATTATATGTATTCATTTTAAAATAAATTGTCCAATCATAGCCATTGTAAAACAACATTTAACGTTTTAATAAAATCAAAACGAGACTACTCATCTCCTTTAGAATATAGGAAATCAGTAGCCTAGCTTATACTCTAATTTAATAAAGATATCAAAGCGTTCTAGTCGATAAATAGACTTGAATATACTGCGATATTATCAATAGATAACTGGTGTAAAAATGTGCTTATACTAAACCTTGAAGTTAATTTAGATTTCAGTATACGTCTATTTTAATGTGATAACATCAGCTTATTTAATTGCTTTATTACTAATGTCTTTGCGATAAAATAACGCTTCACTTTTTATTTTTTCTACAGCCTTATATGCATTTGCTTTCGCACTAACGATATCATGGCCCTCTCCGAGTGCTAATATAACACGGCCACCACTTGTAACGAAGTTATCTTTATCTTTTTTTAGACCACTAACAAAATAATTTCCATCTAAATTAAACCCAGACACTATTTTACCTTTTTCGTATTTACCTGGGTAGCCCTTTGAAGCAAGCATTACACCTACGATAGACGCATCTTTCCATTTAAATGTAATTTCTCTTTTAGCTTCTAAATCTAAAATATGTTGCATTAAATCGCTTTCCATTCGGGTTAGCAATACTTGCGCTTCTGGATCACCAAACCTCGCATTAAATTCGATTACTTTTGGGCCTTCATTTGTTAAAATCACGCCAATATAAAGTACACCGAAGAACATGTACCCTTCTTTATACATTGCTTGTGCGATAGGTTGAGCAATCTCTTGATTTGTACGTTCAAGTATCTTCTGATCGATATGTGGTACTGGGCAATAAGCGCCCATTCCACCAGTATTTGGCCCTTTATCTTCATCAAATGCGCGTTTATGGTCTTGTGCAATACAATCGAATGGCACGACATAATCGCCGTTTACAAACGTCATTAATGAAAATTCTTCGCCTTCTAGGAATTGTTCAAAGACCACTGTACCTAACTCTTGTGAGTACAATAAATGAACCGCTTCAACCGCTTCCTCGTAATTTTCTGCAATAATAACACCCTTGCCTGCTGCTAAACCATCTTTCTTTAATACAACTGGGTATTCGCATGTTTCAATATATTGTAATGCATCAAACTTATTCGTGATTTCTTTATATTCTGCAGTAGGAATATTATATTTTTCCATTAACTGCTTTGCGAATAATTTTGAACCTTCAATCTGTGCTGCTGCTTTATTTGGACCAAACACTTTGATTTGTTTTGCCTGTAATTTGTCAGCTAAGCCATCCGTTAAAGGTTGTTCTGGTCCTATAATAACCCATGAAATGTTGTTTTCGTTAGCAAATTCGACAATTCGGTCATGTTCTGTTTCTGCTATTTCACTATGAACCTCTGCAATGTCTGACATTGCATCATTACCTGGAATTGCAAAAATTTTATTTACTAGTGAAGATTGGTTTAACTTATGCACTAAGATATGTTCTCTTCCACCTGTGCCAATAACTAGTACTTTCATAAATGGTTTTGCCTCCAATGTATTTAGTGTTTAAAATGCCTAACGCCAGTAGTTACCATTGCTATACCATGTTTATTTGCCATATCAATTGAATCTTGATCTTTAATAGACCCGCCCGGTTGTATGATTGCTTTAATACCATGTTGTGCTGCAAGTTCAACTGTATCATCCATTGGGAAAAATCCATCTGATACCATAACGACTTTGTCATTTATCTCAATCGCACGCTCAATAGCGATTTTAGCTGAACCTACACGATTCATTTGACCAGCGCCAATACCAACTGTTTGTTTATTGTTACATAAAATAATTGCATTACTTTTAACAGATGCGATGACTTTCCATCCAAGTAACATCGCATCCCATTGTGCCTCAGTAGGAGTGGCTTCAGTAACAACAGTCAAATCATTACGATGAACCACGACATTATCTTTATCTTGTACTAAATAACCACCAGAAACAGAAACAATCTCTTCTTCATTATTGTCAATTGTCATGTTAATTTCTAATAGCCTTATATTTTTCTTCTTACTTAAAATTTCTAACGCTTCTTGTGTGAAATGAGGTGCAATAATCACTTCTAGGAATATGCTGTGTAACGTTTCTGCCAATTTAGTATCAACACTTCTATTTAAAGCTACAATACCGCCAAAAATAGATTGGCTATCTGCTTCAAAAGCATATTGATATGCTTCAAATATTGTTTCACCAACGCCTACGCCGCAAGGATTCATATGTTTAACTGCTACGGCTGCTGGCGTTTCAAATTGCTTAACAAGTGAAAGCGCTGCATCAGCATCTTTGATATTATTGTAACTCAATTGTTTGCCATGTAATTGCTTAGCGCCACCTAGTGTGTGATTAGCTTCAGACGTGCGAACAAAAGATGCTTTTTGTTGTGGGTTTTCACCATATCTTAAACTTTCTTTATTATTTTTAAAGAAGTCAACTATTGCAGTATCATATTGATTTGTATGTTCAAACACCTTAATCATTAATGATTTTCTATAAGACTCATCTAATTGATTTACTTTCAATTTTTCGATAACTTCATTATAGTCTGCTGGATGTACAACAGTAGTTACATGTTTATAGTTTTTAGCTGCCGCACGCAACATAGTAGGACCACCAATATCTATATTTTCGATTGCCTCTTCTTCTGTAACATCTGGTTTAGCAACCGTTTCTTTAAATGGATATAAGTTAACCACAACGATATCTATCAAATCAATGTGCTGTTCTCTGAGTTGTTCTAAATGTTCTGGTTTATCACGATCTGCTAAGATACCACCATGAACAGCCGGGTGTAGTGTTTTTACTCGACCATCCATAATTTCATCGAAATGCGTTAATTCAGAAATAGATTTGACTGTAATATTCGCTTCAACTAAAGTGCGCATTGTACCACCAGTTGAATATAACTCATATCCTAATTGTTGTAATGATTGAGCAAATGCGACAATGCCCGTTTTATTAGATACACTTAAAATTGCCTTTTTCATTTTTATTGGCACCTCTTATTGAATAATTTTCGAAATAACTTCTGGATATAATGTATGTTCTAATGCTTTAATTCTTGTTTCTAATTGCTCTTTTGTGTCGCCCGGTTTAATATCACATGTACGTTGTTCAATAATTTCTCCTGTATCCATCCCACTGTCTACATAATGTACTGTCGTACCTGTAATACTTTCTCCACTATTTAAAGCTTGCCCAACCGCATCTTTGCCACGATATTTGGGCAATAGTGAAGGATGAATGTTAATAATACGTTTTGGATACGCGTTTAAGATGTTTGCGCCGATTAATTTCATATATCCCGCTAAAACGATCCATTCTACCTTTTCAGCAGTTAACCATTCTATTATTTTACGTTCATAATCTGCTTTAGAATCAAAATTTTTAAGTTCGTTAATATGTACATCTAAATTGTACTTTCTTGCACGCTCTATACAATAAGCATCCACTCTATCTGTATATAAAGCAGTCACTTCAATTTGAGGTAATTTGCCTGCTACAACTTGCGACATGATACTTTCAAAATTACTTCCTGATCCTGAAGCAAAAATGGCTATGTTAGTCACTTTTATACCCCCATTAAGCGAATTGGCTCTTCGCCTTTAACTATTTCTCCGATTTTATAAGCATTTATCTGTTCGGCTTTTAATGCATCCAACACTTTAGATTCATCCTGAGCATCTACAATTAATGTAAAACCGATACCCATATTAAACACGTTATACATTTCTTCTTTTGTTATATCACCCTGGTTTTGTAGCCATTCGAATATTTTCGGCGTCGGGAACTGCGTTACGTCAATCATTGCAGTTACACCGTTTGGCAATGCTCTAGGTATATTCTCAATAAATCCGCCACCAGTGATGTGTGTCATGGCATGTATTTGTATTTGTTTTTTTACTGTTAATACAGGTTTGACATACAAGCGTGTAGGTTCTAGAAAAACATCTAAATACGTGCGATCCACATCAAATTTATCTTGTAAATTAACACCAGATTTTTTAATGATATTTCTAACTAAACTGTAACCATTTGAATGTATCCCACTCGATTCAAGTCCAATAATCACATGACCTGGTTTTACCGTAGAACCATCTATATAAGCCTCTTTTTCAACTGCACCTACTGCAAAGCCAGCTAAATCATATTCACCTTCGTGATACATTTCTCCCATTTCTGCAGTTTCACCGCCGATAAGCGCTGTATTCGTTTCTTCACAACCGTCGCTAACCCCTTTGACGATTTGTTCTATCACTTCTGGAATTACTTTGTTTGTAGCAATATAATCTAAAAAATATAAAGGTTCTGCACCAGTCGTTAAAATATCGTTAACGCACATCGCAACTGCATCGATACCAATCGTATCGTGTTTGTCATTATCAATTGCTAACTTTAATTTAGTACCAACGCCATCGGTACCTGAAACGAGTAACGGCGCTTTCATATTTAATTGAGATAAATCAAACGTAGCACCAAAACCGCCCAATCCACCTAATACTTCTTTTCGCATTGTTCTTTGAACGTGACTTGACATACGTTCAACTGCTTCATATCCTGCGTTAATATCAACACCTGCTTGTTGGTATGCTTTAGACATTTAAATTACCCTCTCTATCAAAGTATTGTTTATGATTTGCTAAATATTCTTTTTGGCGTTCGCTTAAATTTTCAAGATAATCTTTTTCATAATCATAAAGACCAGCAGGGTAATCACCAGTAAAGCTTTCCACACATAGCCCCTTGTATGGCGCGTCTACTTCAAGGCCGATAGAATCGATTAAGCCATCTACTGTTAAATAAGCTAAAGAGTCAGACCCAATGTGATTACTAATTTCTTCTGGTGATTTGTTCGCTGATATAAGTTCAGCTGTTGTTGAGACATCTATGCCATAAAAACTTGGAAACATAAACTCAGGAGAAGCGATACGTACATGCACTTCATTTGCGCCAGAATCTTTAAGCATCTGAACGATGCGTTTACTTGTAGTACCTCTTACAATTGAATCATCTACCAGTACAATATTTTTGCCTTGCACAATATCTTTTACAGCTGATAATTTAACTCTCACGCCTTGTTCGCGTAACTCTTGTGTCGGTTGAATAAACGTGCGTGCTACATATTGATTTTTCACTAAGCCCATTTCATAAGGTAAACCACTCTGCTCAGCATAACCTGAGGCTGCTGAAAGCGAGGAATTGGGGACGCCAATAACCATGTCTGCATTTTCAACTGGGCTTTCTAAAGCTAATTGCTTACCTGATTGTTTTCGGATTGCATGAACATTTTTTCCTGCGATGGTAGAATCTGGTCTAGCAAAATAAATATATTCCATAGCTGATATTGCTGTATTTGTATGTCTCGTATATGATTCCACGCGAATACCTTCGTCGTCGATAACAACATATTCACCAGCATGAATATCTCTCACAAACTCTGCACCTAAAACATCAATAGCGCATGTCTCACTTGCAAGGATATATGAGCCTGTTTTCATCTTGCCTACTACTAATGGTCGGATAGCATTTGGATCAACAGCACCATATAAAGCATCTTTTGTTAACAATGCAAATGTAAAACCACCTTTGATTTTACGTAAACTCTCTTGTAATGCCGCTTCAAATGTAGGCGCTTTACTTCTACGAATTAAATGCATAATTACTTCTGTATCTGATGAAGAATGGAAAATAGAACCTTGATGTTCAAGCGATCTTCTTAAACTTTGTGCGTTAATTAAGTTTCCGTTATGACAAACTGCAACGCTCATATCGTAAAAATGATATAAAAATGGTTGAATATTTTCTATACCTTTATTACCTGATGTTGCATATCGTACATGGCCAATCGCATGTTGATAGGATTTAAATGATTCTAATTGTGTGTCTGAAATAGCCTCAGTCAAAAGACCAAGTCCTCTTTCTCCAATAAGTGTCTCTCCATTTGAACACACCATTCCTGCGCCCTCTTGACCTCTATGTTGTAAACTATGTAGCCCCATATAAGTCAGTTGTGCTGCTTCATGGTGATTCCAGATGCCAAAAACACCACACTCTTCGTTTAATCCGTTGTAGTCATACATTTAGGAATAGCTCCTTCCCATAGTTCATTCAATTCATTAACATCACGTGTTACTTTAGTATTTTTGTTAGAAACTACAAATTTTCCATCTTGTGTAAATGACCCAACCTTGATTGCGCAATCAAGATCTAATGATTGGTTCTCTTTTACGGAAACAATATAACGCCCTTGCGTTTCGCTGAACAGTTGTTCATTCGTAAGCGCTAGTTCTACTTCTAGCCCTAATTGATAATGCGCACTTAAACGAGCAAACGTCATTAATAATCCGCCTTTTCCAACTGTTTGAACATGAGAAGCTACACCGTTACGAATTGCAGTTTTAATTGCTTCACCTTTACGTACCTCACCTGATAAATCTATCGCTTCAAATTCATGATTTACTTTACTATATAGCAATTTCTCAATTTGACTGCCACCAAAATCATCATTTGTATCACCCACGATATAAAGTGTGTCGCCTGCTTTTGGTGAGAAATCAGTTAAATAATCAATGTCTTCAATTAATCCAACCATACCAACTACTGGTGTTGGGAATATTGACGTTTCTTTTGTTTCATTATAAAGTGAAACATTTCCAGACACTACTGGCGTACTCAATATTTCACAAGCTTCTGACATACCTTTTGTAGAATCAGCTAATTGTTGATAAATTTCCTTTTTCTCTGGCGAACCGTAATTTAGGCAATCAGTCATAGCTAAAGGCGTAGCACCAACAGAAATTAAATTGCGATACGCTTCTGCAACAACCATTTTCCCCCCTTCATAAGGGTTGTTGAACACATAACGCGCTTCACCGTCAATCGTAGATGCGATTGCTTTATTAGTGCCTTCTACTCGAACTACAGATGATTGTAATCCTGGTTTCACAATTGTATTAGCACCGACTTGTTGATCATATTGTTCATATAAATATCGCTTTGAAGCAATCGTTGGATGTTGTAATAAACGTTCAAATACATCTTCTACATCAATATGACTGTAATCATTCTTACTAGCATTATATTGTGGCGCTACTCCTTCTAAGACATAAACAGGCGCTTCATCAGATAAAGGTTGAACAGGTATATCAGCGAAAACGTCGCCTTTATATGTAAGTACAAAACGATCTGTATCTGTCACCTCTCCAATTACAGCGCTATCTAATTCATGTTTATCAAAAAGGTCTAAGAATTTGTCTTCCGTACCTTTTTCTACTACTATAAGCATGCGTTCTTGTGTTTCTGATAACATCATTTCATACGGAGAAATACCTTGTTCTCTCGTTGGCACCTTCTCTAGTTGTAAATGTAAACCGCTACCACCTTTTGCTGCCATTTCTGAAGAAGATGACGTCAAACCGGCTGCTCCCATGTCTTGGATACCTACCAATTCTTCGAAAGTTATCGCTTCTAAAGTTGCTTCCATTAATTTTTTACCAACAAATGGATCACCAATTTGTACTGAAGGTCGCTTACTTTCACTATCTTCACTTAATTCTTCAGATGCAAAAGTTGCCCCGTGAATACCATCACGTCCTGTTTTTAATCCAACATAGATAACTGAATTTCCGTTACCTTTAGCGGTGCCTTTTTGAATTTTATCGTGGTCAATAATACCTACACACATAGCATTTACCAATGGATTACCATCATATCTGTCGTCAAACTCTATTTCACCAGCTGTTGTTGGTATGCCAATACAGTTACCATAACCACCAATGCCAGCTACCACACCACGTAATAAGCGACGATTTTGCTTTTCTGTTAATTCGCCAAAACGTAAGCTATTTAACAAATTAATTGGTCTAGCGCCGATTGAAACAATATCTCTGATAATACCCCCAACACCAGTGGCAGCACCTTGATACGGTTCTACAGCTGATGGATGGTTATGAGATTCAACTTTGAAAACTACCGCTTGATTATCCCCGATATCAACGACACCAGCACCTTCACCAGGCCCCATTAATACATGTTCCCCTGATGTTGGGAATTGAGTTAAAAACGGCTTAGAATGTTTATACGAACAATGTTCACTCCACATTACAGAAAAAATACCAATTTCAGTAAAATTTGGCTCACGTCCTAAAATTTCACAAACTTTGTCGTATTCTGCCTCTGACAAGCCCATATCTTTGTATAATTTTTCTAATTTAATTTCTTCAACACTCGGTTCGATAAACTTAGACATTTTGTTCCCTCCAACTATTCACCATTGCTTCAAATAATCTTACGCCACTGTCTGTTCCTAATATAGTTTCAATTGCACGTTCAGGATGAGGCATCATCCCACAAACATTACCTTTTTCATTTACAATTCCTGCAATATCATTATACGAACCATTTGGATTATCCATATATTTTAAAATAATTTGATTATTCGCTTCTAATTTGTCATACATTTCAGATGTGCAGTAGTAATGTCCTTCGCCATGTGCTACTGGATAAACAACAACCTCATTCTCACTATATAAATTTGTATATGGCGTTTGGTTATTAACCACTTTCAAAGACTCATTTCGGCTTACAAATAAATGTGAATCATTGTGCAATAAAGCGCCAGGGAGTAAACCAATTTCAGTAAGTATTTGGAAACCATTGCAAACACCTAATACTGGTTTACCTTCTTCTGCAAAACGTTTCACTTCTTCAGTAATAGGAGCGACACTTGCCATGGCACCTGATCGTAAGTAGTCACCAAATGAAAAGCCTCCAGGAATAAGCACACCATCATACCCCTCTAACGATATATTCCTATAATCTACATACTCCGCTTGGACTCCTGATTTTACTGCTGCATTATACATATCTCTATCACAATTGGAACCTGGAAATTTTAGCACTGCAAATTTCATTATGCTTTCTCTCCTTCTTCCAATACTTTATAGCTATATTCTTCAATTACTGTATTTGCAAATAGTTTTTCACTTAAAGTAGTAACAACGTTATGTACCGCAGCATCTGTCGCTTCATCTACTGTCATATATAGTACTTTACCAACACGAATATCATTCACTTGTGTGTAGCCTAAATCATGTACTGCACGATTTAACGCTTGTCCTTGTGTATCTAAAACCTGTGGTTGTAATGTGATATGCAATTCAATTGTCTTCATTTTTAAAGTTCCTCCAATTTATTAAGAAAAGTTTGATAAGTTTCTATGATTGAGCCAGTATCCTCACGATAAACATCTTTATCGAAGTTAGTATCACTGTATTTATCCCAAATACGGCATGTGTCTGGTGAAATTTCATCTGCTAAAATAATTTGACCACTTTTATTTCGACCAAATTCTATTTTGAAATCGACCAATCTCAATTCCATTTCATCCATTAATTGAACTAACACAGCGTTTATTGCTTTTGCTGCATTTTTTAATAATTCAATATCTTCTTCACTTGCTAAATGTAATAATTGGATATGATCTTCTGTAATTAAAGGATCATTTAAGTTGTCATTCTTATAGAAGAATTCCACAAGCGGGCTTTCAAATTCATGTCCTTTTTCAAACCCTAAACGCTTAGTGATAGAACCTGCAGCGATATTTCTCACTACTACTTCCAAAGGGATAATATCAACTGATTTTACAAGTTGCTCCGTTTCTGATGTCTGCTCGATAAAATGACTCTCTATACCACGTGCTTTAATAAAATTGAAGATTCTAGAAGTAATTTGATTATTCAAGCGTCCTTTACCTTCTATATAATCTTTTTTTGCACCATTACCTGCTGTCACTTCATCTTTATATTCGACACGAAGTACACCAGGTTGCTCTGTTGAAAAGATTCGTTTAGCTTTCCCTTCATATAATAAAGACATTATTTATGTCTCCCTTCAAAATGATTTAACAAAGCCTGTTCAGTTTGATCTACATCATTCGTTAGCATCGTGAGATGTCCCATTTTTCTATCAGGCTTACGGTTTATTTTTCCATATATGTGTACATGCCATTCAGGATGGCCCCCAAACTCATTTTCTAGTAAATCTAAGTCTCTACCTAATAAGTTCATCATTACGCTAGGTTTTAATAAATTAATCTTTTCTGGTAGGCGTTGACCTGTAACCGCCAATATATGTGTATCAAACTGCGAATAATCACACGCTTCTATGGAATAATGTCCAGAATTATGCGGTCGTGGTGCAATCTCGTTTACAAATAAATGATTGTTTGAATCTATGAAAAATTCCACCGTAAATGTCCCAATAAAGTGTACATGTTCAATTATTTTTTCAACTTCATTTCGCGCCTCTTGTTCTTTTTGGACATCGACACGTGCAGGAACAATCGTCTTAAATAATATTTGATTTTGATGTTCATTCTCTTGTAGAGGAAAATAAGTAATTTGGTTATTATTACCAATTGTTACTGTAAGCGAAACTTCCTTTTGCAAATCTAAAAATTGTTCAGCAACACATTCTTGCTTTTCAACTAATACTTTTGCTTTATTCAAATCTGATTCATTAGTAATAAGTGCTTGACCTTTGCCATCATAACCACCAAATCTTGTTTTTATGATAAATGGAAAACCAATTTCTTCTATAGCACGAGTTAAATCATTTGGGTCTGATAACTTTATAAATGGCGCTATTTGCGTTTGAGCATTTTGCAACGTTTGTTTTTCAACTAATCTATCTTGTAATAATTGAATCGCTTGGTAACCTTGAGGAATATTATATTTAGAGACTAGCGTTTGTAATTGACTAGCCGAGATATTTTCAAATTCATAAGTGATCACGTCAGACAATTCACCTAATTGCGCAAGTGATTGTTCGTCATCATAGTTGGCATTTATAAATTGATGTGCTACATATTGACACGGACAATTTTCATCAGGATCTAGCACAATGACTTTATAACCCATCTTCTGTGCTGATAGTGCCATCATTTTCCCTAATTGTCCTCCACCGATAATGCCAATCGTTGATCCAAATGGTAATTTACTGAAGTTCATGTTGCATTTCACTCACTTTCTCAATCAGTGATTTTTCGTAATTTTCCAAATTCTTTTGGATATCTTTATTACCAATACTGAGCATTCTGGCAGCTAAAACACCTGCATTTTTAGCTCCTGCTTTACCTATAGCTGTTGTCGCAACTGGAATACCGCCTGGCATTTGTACAATAGACAAGAGAGAATCCAAACCTTTTAAACTTTTAGATTCAATTGGCACGCCTATGACTGGTAATGTTGTCATTGATGCAACCATACCTGGTAAATGTGCTGCACCACCTGCTCCAGCAATAATGACGTCGTAACCATTATCTCTGGCTCCTTTAGAAAACTCATACATTAATTGAGGCGTACGATGTGCTGAAACTACTTTCTTTTCGTACGGTATTTCTAGTTGTTCTAACATTTGGCAACTTTCTTTCATAGTCTCCCAATCGGAAGAACTACCCATTATGACTACCACTTTCAAAATGAACACCCTTTCAGAAATTTGAAATGTTATGACTATTAGATGTATATTACAGATATAGCATAACAACTAAAAAACGCTTTTTCAATCAAAAATCGAACTTTAAAGTTAAAAAAACATTAAATTTACGTCTTTTGGTTGAAAAACGTGGTGTTATTTATGTTAAAGTTAAGTAAAGTTCATACATTGGAGGAGGATTTTTTCATGGTCGCAAAAGTTTTAGACGGGAAACAAATCGCAAAGGATTACAGACAAGGTCTAAAAGACCAAGTCGAAGCTTTACAAGCGAAGGGTTATACACCAAAATTATCAGTTATTCTTGTAGGTAATGATGGCGCAAGTCAAAGTTATGTGAATTCTAAAAAGAAAGCAGCAGAAAAGATCGGTATGATTTCAGAAATTGTACATTTAGATGAATCTGCTTCAGAAGAAAAAGTTTTAAGCGAACTTAAACGCTTAAATGAAGATGACAGTGTAAGTGGCATTTTAGTTCAAGTACCACTACCAGAACAAGTAAGTGAACAAAAAGTTTTAGAATCAATTAATCCAGCTAAGGATGTTGACGGGTTCCACCCTGAAAATATTGGTAAACTTTATATCGACCAACAGACTTTCGTTCCTTGTACCCCTCTAGGTATTATGGAATTACTAAACCATGCTGATATTGATTTAGAAGGAAAAGATGCAGTCGTCATTGGTCGTAGCCACATTGTTGGTCAGCCAGTATCGAAATTATTATTACAAAAAAATGCTTCAGTTACGATTCTTCATTCAAGAACTAAAGACATGCATCAACATTTAAAAAATGCTGATGTTATCGTTAGTGCTGTAGGTCGTCCAGGGCTTGTAACTAAAGATGATGTAAAAGAAGGCGCAGTTGTTATCGACGTAGGAAACACACCGGATGAAAATGGCAAATTAAAAGGTGATATTGCATACGATGAAGTTAAAGAAATAGCAGGTGCTATTACACCAGTTCCAGGTGGTGTTGGCCCTATGACGATTACAATGGTATTAAATAATACACTTATTGCAGAAAAAATGCGTAGAGGTATCGAATAATACGCTTTTTATTTGAATAAAAATAAATGGGCCCGGGTCATAAATAATGCTTGGGCTCGTTTATTATATAGACAATAGATAACATACAAAGTGTCACTTCTAAATAACACTTTTAAAACATTAATTCTCTAAAGTGCGTTTTCTTTCATATCATTTTAAATTCTTATATGTTTAGATAACAGAAGTATTACAAATAAAAAATGTCAATTAACATATAATAAATGATTGACTTCTAACTAATTGATAATGAATATAGCAAAATGGCTTATAATTATAGCCAGCGCAACTTTATATAAATTCACAGTAACGCATCTTGAAATATCTTTTTATAATAAATTCACTTCTATCTACTGAAAACTTACTAACATTACAACACAGTTTTATAAACAGAATAATTATTTTCTTCTTATTAGATTCATATATGAACGTTTGCCAATTTCTATCACTATATGCGAATTATTACATTTAATTGAATTTTTTCTGAAAATTATAACTGAATTTACACTTCTACGTTATATTAGGACTATAGTACGATGTTTTATCATCTAAAATAAAATATAGTGTAATTAAGATAAAATTAAATGACGCTCATACGGAGGTTTACGTTATGAACAAATTACTACAGTCATTATCAGCATTAGGTGTCTCTGCCACACTCGTTTCACCTAACCTTAGCGCAGAAGCTACAGAAAATTCTATACCTGAGTTAAAAGGAACGAACGATATAGTAATAAATAAAGGGAATAACTACAATCTATTAAATGGTGTACGTGCGTATGATAAAGAAGATGGTGACTTAACGCATAAAATCATAGTAGATGGTCAAATTAATACAGATAAAAAAGGAAAATATAAAGTTGAATACAAAGTAGAAGATTCAGAAGGCGCTACAAATAAATCTGTAAGATATATCGAAGTAAAATAAACGAAATTATTCATACATATCTGATTATAATATTGAGTGCTAATCAGTAAGCAAATAGTGTGAAATTATCCTATCGCCTTAAATATGACACTTTTCACAAAATGTACACATAATTTTAACAAATCTTTAAAAGCCCGTCAGACGTTGAGTTTGTTGGGTTTCTTTTAATTTTACAATATTTTTTTTTACACAAACACTTGTAAATATTGCGTAATATCTTAAAATTGATGGTAAGCCCTACAATTGTAGTATTAGGAGGTCAAAAAAGTGTCAAAATTTAAGTCTTTGCTTCTACTCTTTGGCTCACTAATTGTACTTAGTGGCTGTTCCAATGTAGAAGTTTTAAACCCAAAAGGGCCGGTAGCAAGTGACTCGAAGTTCTTGATTATTTACTCAATCATCTTCATGCTTGTTATTATTGCCGCCGTGCTTATCATGTTTGCTCTGTTTCTATATAAATATAGATTACACAAAACAGACGAATCTGGTAAGATGCACCACAATTCTTTAATTGAAACAATTTGGTTTGTTATCCCGGTAATCATTGTTATCGCTTTAGCTATTCCTACAGTAAAATCACTTTACATGTATGAAGAAACGCCGGAAAAACAAGACGATCCCCTTGTTGTCTATGCAACAAGCGCTGGTTATAAGTGGTTCTTCAGTTATCCTGAAGAAAAAGTTGAAACTGTTAACCACTTAACCATACCTAAAGATCGACCTGTTGTCTTCAAACTCCAATCAATGG
>NZ_BMCF01000011.1 GCF_014635045.1 Staphylococcus nepalensis
TTCACGTTGTGCAATTGCTTGTAAATGTGAATTAACGTTTACTGATGAACCACTTGAAGCTTCATTTGAGCTTGATGATTGAGTTGAAGCTTTTGTTGTAGCTTCTTGTTTTGGTTGTTGTGTTTGTTCAGTTTGGGGCGCAGCTTGTTGAGCTGGTTGTTCAGTTGATGCTTGCTCAGTTTGTTGTGGTTGTTCTTCAGTAGTAGATTGTTCTGATGAAACGTCGCTTGAACTAGAACCTTCGCCAAAGCTCCATGACCAATTTTGGCCATCTGATTCAAAATTGAAATTTTGTCCATTATGATTAAAGTTATAGTTATATGCACCCTCTTGAACTGGAGATGCATCTAATTGTTCTGGATTAGATTGTGCTAATTGTGCTAATTGTGCTTTGTCAACGCCTTGTTCGGCTGCGTCTACTGAGTTTCCTGCTGCGAATCCTGTAACGCCTAAACCTACTGCTAATGTTGATGCTAATACTGTTTTTTTCATTGTTAATAATTCCTCCTATAAGGTAAATAATTTTTAGTTATGATTAATTTGCAAGTACAACTATAACATCTAAAAAATAGTAGTAGGTTACAGTCAAATAAAAAAGTGTATACTTTCTTTACATGCTAGTTACATTTATCCAAAGTTATAATAGTCTAACTTTATTCTAAAAAACTGTTATGAAAGTGCTTTTGCTTAATATGGAAAATTATCTAATGTAATACATTTGTAATTTGTCTGATTATTCTGTTATATTAGATATCAATATTGGCTAAATTATGTATTAAGCTATTCCTATCTAAACGAAATAAATATTAAGTTAGAAGGAATAGCCTGATAGAAGTATAATTTAATAGTAGGATATAATGTATATTAGATTTGATGGGTTATATTAAAGGGGAGTTAGGTGTGGATGGCATTTTATACAATTTCATATATATCATTTTCTTCTAAATGGAATTCACTTATAGATGGTTCATTTGTTTCTATAGTCGGTGGTTCAAAAAATGCTTCTGTTTCCTTTTTAATACGTGGGGACATGAATTGAATGGTTTCAATAAAAAGCTCTGATACAAAGTGCATCTGTCCTTCTTTTTCAAATTTACGTGATTGCATCTGTCCTGTTATACCAACAAGTGAACCTTGGCTGATATATTTTTCAACATTATTAGCCATTTTTCCAAAAGCTTTACAAAATAAATAATCACAAACAATATTTTGATTTTTATCCTTATAATTTCTAGATACAGCTACACAAAATGTGGCTCGTTTATTCCCCTCCTTCTCATATATTTTAGGGTCCTTTGTTAGTCGCCCTACAATGACAATGCTATTAATCATACGTCACCTCCTTTATAAACTAATCATAAAAAATTTACCCATACGCGTCAAAATACAATTTTAAATATTTCAAAAAGTAATCACCTACTAAATTTTACTTTTTTTACCTTTCTAACATAAAATTACGTTATAATGATTATATAAATAAATTTTTTGTAGAATTTAAATTAATTAATTGGATGTGAGACGATGAAAACATTTAAAGCCGTTCGATTTCAAATCGTATCAGAGAATGGTGGTGTTACTGAATACGAATTAGAAGATGGTGTCATTATCAATAAGGAAAACAGTGGCACTGGCTGGTTGCTTGAAATCGTCATTTCAGATTATCATTATGAAACTATGAAAAAATATATGGAAGATGAAACATTATTAGATATACGCGTAGTAATCACTAGACCTGCTAACGATCCTGCATTGTTTGATGCAACTATCAAAAATATTATTCAGTTAAATCATACAATCTCTGTGGTTTGTGAATGTCATATCTATACTTTAAGACAAGTTTATGCAGAAAGTTTATTAGAACAATTAATCGATGAAGGCTTAACTGGTGACACATTGAAAAAATCATTTAACCGAATGATGCAATCTAAACCAAGATTAAAAGATGAAAAAATAGATAAATAAAAATGAACGAGCCCAAGACGTTGTTTACGTCTCGGGCTCGAATATTACATAGATGTTAGCTGACTAGTATGAAAATATACTTATAAAAAGAGGCCTGATTGGGTCTCTTTTTATTTAAAGAACTACTATTTTCTAAAGTTAAAGTGTGCTCATTTCTATGAAGATTGGTAGTTCTTACACAAATATTTTAGCTCTTGTATGTTTTTAGTCACCTTTACTATGGTAGGAGGACGAACTATTTTAGAAAACATAAATTTATGTTCTAGCCATTATTGTTTATCTTGAAGTGCAAAAGTTAACTCACAGCTACAAGCTAATTGTCCATCTACGGTTGCTTTAGCAGTGCCTTTGCCAATAGGACCTCTAAGTTTAGTTATTTCAACTTCTAAACGTAATGTATCTCCAGGTGTTACTTGTTTTTTAAATCGGCATTTATCAATACCAGCAAATAATGCAAGTTTGCCTTTATTCGCTTCACTATTTAACATTGCAACAGCTCCTGTCTGAGCTAAAGCTTCAGTGATTAATACGCCAGGCATCACAGCATACTCTGGGAAATGCCCTTGGAAAAATGGTTCATTACCTGAAACTTGTTTAATTGCTACACATCGTTGACCTTCTTCATATTCTACTACTCGATCAATCAATAAGAATGGTTGTCTATGCGGAATAATCTCTTTAATTTGATTATAGTCAAAAATTGTTTCCATATTTTGTTTCCTCCAACTTTGTTGCTATTATGTTAATCCTGTTAATGTATTATATCGTTAATCTTGTGTTCTTTTGATATCTGCACCTAATGATTTTAATTTACCATGTAAATCAACATATCCTCTATCTAAATGTTTCAACTCAGTAACGTACGTTGTCCCATCAGCTACGAGTCCTGCTAAAATAAGTGCTGCTGCTGCACGTAAGTCTGTGGCTTTGACTTGAGCACCTTGAAGTTCACTTTTACCTTCAATTTTAGCACTTCTACCTTCCACAGTAATTTTAGCATTCATTCGTTTGAATTCTCCAACGTGCATAAATCTATTTTCAAAAACTGTTTCAGTCACTACTTTATGGCCATCTGCAGTTAGTAATAAAGCCATCATTTGAGACTGCATATCAGTAGGGAAGCCTGGGTGTGGCAATGTTTTAATATCAACTGGTTTCAATGAATTTTCTACACTGACACGGATTGCATCATCTAGGTACTCTAAATGAACGCCCATTTCCTCAAGTTTATAAACTAAGCTAGTCATATGCTCTTTAATCGCGCCATTAACTAGCACATTACCTCTTGTGATTGCACCAGCAATAAGTAAGGTACCTGCTTCAATTCTATCAGGTATAATTGAATGTGTTACCCCTCGTAAAGTCTCTACACCTTCAATCGTAATTGTATCAGTACCAGCGCCTAATACATTACCCCCCATTTCATTGATATAATTAGCTAAATCAACAATTTCTGGTTCGCGCGCTACGTTTTCTAATACGGTTTTACCTTTAGCTAAAGAGGCAGCCATAATAATATTTTGCGTTGCACCCACACTAGGAAAATCTAAGTGAATCGTTGCGCCTTTTAACCCGTTAGTTGTACTAGCATAAATAAAGCCACCATCCATATGGATTTCTGCACCTAGCTCTTCAAAGCCTTTGATATGTTGTTCAATTGGTCTTGAACCAATGGCACAACCACCTGGCAAAGCAACTTTGGCATGCCCTAAACGAGCTAACAACGGCCCCATAACAAGAATACTTGCTCTCATCTTGCTCACGTACTCATATGGTGCTTCTTCATTTAATTGTTTGGTTGCATCTACAGTAACGATTTCTTTATCTTTATCATACGAAACATCTGCATTTAATGTTGATATTACGTTATTAATTGTTTCTACGTCACTAAGTGCTGGTACATTTTGTAATTCACTAACGCCTTCCGACGCTAATAGTGACGCTGTTAATACTGGTAACACAGCATTTTTAGCTCCTGAAACTTTAACTTCACCAATTAATTTTTTACCACCATTAATTTCTATCTTATCCATCTTAAATCCTCCACTTAACTACTTATAAATTGCCATTATTTTAATCAAACGTACTACTAAATTATATCGATAAACATCAATGATATACAATTATTTGAATTATTGTGCTAAATATTTTATTTGTGTAGAAAATTGTAGCAAATCTACAATAAAATTACTTACTGATGTTCCGATTAATATTGCCAAAAATATCATACAAATTTGAACTTGTAACGGATACCCTTTTTTAAAAAATTGTTCTAATCTCACTGCATTAAGCGCCCAATAAGCGATACAAATACAAAACAAATGTAATATGAGATGTACAATTGAAAACTGCCCTAAATATTCCATAAGTCATTCTCCTTGATAAACACTATTTATATATTTTACACGAAAGACATAGTAAAAGATACTTAAGAATGAGATAAACATCTTGTAAATGATAAATGTTTGATTAACTGATACTTTCCCTTTATGGATATGTTTTATGCATAACTATTGTAATTAAATAATGATGGTTATTTTGTAAATTGACTACGTATCATGATGTATCTTTCAAACGGTTAGTAACAATGCAATCGAAACGAAATTATAGTTTTAATTTAGCTATTACGATATTGAAAAACTTAAATCCAGCAATGTTTCATTACAACCACCTACTGAACATAGTATATTTATAACCGAGATATTATTTCTGACTTGTTCTCAAAAAAAAGAAGCCCTAAAAGGGACTTCTTTACGCATTATTGTAATTCAGCGACACGAAGACGGTTATTAGCACGATCTAATGCGCGTTTGGCTCTATTTATGTCACTGTTATCTTCTTCACTATTCAAATGAGACTCTGCTCTCGATTTTGCTAACTCTGCTCTAGCTACATCAATCTCCTTAGCAGGCTCTGCAGTTTGAACGATGATTGATAATTTATCTTGTCTTACTTCAACAAAACCTTCACTCACTGCAATATATTCTGAACCACCGTCAAAATTAATTTTGGCATAGCCAATTTCAAGTGCTGCAACTGTTGGAATATGTCCATACATGACACCGATTTCTCCAGCAGTAGTTTGTAATACTGCCAGAGTGACATCTTCTCGGTCGTAAACAGAACCATTAGGAGTGACAATATTTAGGCTTAATGTATTCATTATCCATACCTCCTAATTTTAAACTTCAACACCCATATCTTTAGCTTTTTCAATTACTTCTTCCATACTGCCAACAAGACGGAATGCATCTTCTGGAATATGGTCATAATCACCATTTAAAATGGCTTTGAAGCCTTCTACTGTTTTTTGTACAGGTACATATGATCCTTTTTGGCCAGTAAATTGTTCAGCCACGTGGAAGTTTTGTGATAAGAAGAACTGAATACGACGCGCACGTTCTACAGTTTGTTTATCTTCTTCAGACAATTCATCCATACCTAAAATAGCAATGATATCTTGTAATTCTCTATATTTTTGCAACGTAGATTGAACATCACGTGCAATTTCATAATGTTCTTGACCAACGATTGATGGATCAAGTGCTCTTGAAGTAGATGCTAACGGGTCTACTGCAGGATAAATACCCATTTCTGTTAACTTACGTTCTAAGTTTGTAGTTGAATCCAAATGTGCGAAAACTGCAGCTGGTGCTGGGTCAGTATAGTCATCGGCAGGTACGAATACTGCTTGAATAGAGGTTACAGAACCTTTAGTTGTTGATGTAATACGTTCTTGTAACTGACCCATTTCAGTAGCTAATGTAGGTTGATATCCTACTGCTGAAGGCATACGACCTAAAAGCGCAGAAACTTCTGAACCAGCTTGTGTAAATCTGAAAATGTTATCGATAAACAATAGAACATCTTGTCCTTGTTCATCACGGAAATATTCAGCCATAGTTAAACCAGAAAGCGCTACACGCATACGTGCACCAGGCGGTTCATTCATTTGACCAAACACCATAGCTGTCTTTTTAATAACACCACTATCACTCATTTCATAGTATAGGTCATTACCTTCACGTGTACGTTCACCTACACCAGCAAATACTGAAATACCACCGTGTTCTTGAGCGATATTATTAATTAACTCCTGGATTAATACCGTTTTACCAACACCGGCACCACCAAATAACCCGACTTTACCCCCTTTAATATAAGGCGCTAATAAGTCAATAACCTTAATACCAGTTTCTAATATTTCAACTTTTGTAGATAATTGATCAAATGCAGGTGCTTCTCTATGAATTGGATCGCGACGAACTGAGTCTTCGATATTTTCTTCTAAATCAATTGTGTCACCCAACACATTAAATACTCTACCTAAAGTTTCATCTCCAACTGGAACACTAATACTTCGTCCGTTATCTCTAACTTCTGTACCACGTTTAACACCATCAGTTGAATCCATTGCGATTGTGCGTACAACGTCATCACCAAGTTGTAATGCAACTTCTAGCGTTAATTGAACAGTACCTTCGTCTCTTTCTACGTCAAGAACTAAGGCATTATTAATTTCTGGAACTTCATTGTGCTCAAAGCGAACATCAATTACTGGACCCATAACTTGTGTTACACGGCCTAATCCCATGCTATTTTCCTCCTTTAATCGTTATTCAAGTGCAACTGCGCCACCAACAATTTCTGTGATTTGTTGCGTGATTGCTGCTTGTCTAGCTCTGTTATATTCGATAGATAAATCATCAATAATATCCGTCGCATTATCAGATGCATTTTTCATAGCCGTCATACGTGTTGCATGTTCACTTGCTTTTGCATCTAAAATCGTTCCATATATTAAACTTTCCACATATTGAGGTAAAATCACGCTTAATATAGCTTCTTTGTCTGGTTCAAATTCATACGAAGACATTTGACCATGCCCTAAACTTGAATCTTCTGGAGACAATGGAAGTACAGTTTTCATCGAAGGTGTGTTTTCTAATACACTTACGAAATGGCTGTAATAAATTTTTACCTCATCCACAGCTTCATCGCTATATAAGTCTATAGCTTTTTTAGCGATCGCTTGAATTTCTTTAAATGAAGGTTGGTCAGGCACTTCCGTTAAGGAATCATGAATGTCGTAGCCTTTATTTTTTAGAAAATCAACACCTGATTGACCCAAAACTAAGATTGAGTATTCTTCACTGCTGTTATGTTTATTTTCAATATCTTTTAATAGGTGTTTTAATACATTTGCATTATAAGCACCTGCAAGCCCTTGGTCACTTGTAATTACTATATAACCACTTTTATTCACTTCACGTTGTCGTAACATTGGATGATGTGAATTTTTATCTGCGCCAGCAACTGCTGTAATTGCATCTTGCATTTTCACCATATATGGTCTAAATTGATTTGTATTCTGCTCAGCACGACGCAATTTTGAACTGGAAACCATGTTCATTGCTTTTGTAATCTGTTTCATCTTTTTCGTTGATTTTATTCGTGTATCAATTTCTTTAAGAGATGCCATTATCTCACCACCTTTTATCTACATTAACTATTATGCTTCTTCAGTTTTACTAAAACTCTTCTTAAATTCATTAATAGCTGATTCAAATGATTCATCATTTGGTAAAGCGCCGGATGTTTTGATTTCATTTAATAAATCAGAAGCATTTGTTTTAGCCCATTGATTTAACTCATCTTCAAAACGTGTAATATCAACTACTGGAATATCGTCTAAATGACCTTTGGTTAAAGCATAAATAATTAAAACTTGATTTTCTACAGGTAGTGGTTTGTTTTTGTCTTGTTTTAGAATTTCAACCGTTCTTTTACCGCGGTCTAATTTTTTAGCAGTAAATTCATCTAAATCAGAACCGAATTGTGCAAATGATTCTAATTCACGATATGACGCTAAATCTAAACGTAAAGTACCTGCGACTTTTTTCATTGCTTTAATCTGCGCAGAGCCACCAACACGAGATACGGATTGACCTGCATTAATCGCTGGTCTAACACCAGAGAAGAACAAGTCAGATTGCAAGAATATTTGTCCATCTGTAATAGAAATTACGTTGGTAGGTACATACGCTGCGATATCTCCTGCTTGTGTTTCAATAATAGGTAACGCTGTGATTGAACCGCCACCTAAATCATCATTTAATTTAGCTGCTCTTTCTAATAATCTACTATGTAAGTAGAACACATCACCAGGGTAAGCTTCACGGCCTGGAGGTCTACGTAATAATAATGATAATTCACGATAAGCTGCAGCTTGTTTTGTTAAATCGTCATAAACAATTAAAACATCCTTACCTGCAAACATGAACTCTTCACCCATGGCTACGCCAGAGTAAGGTGCGATGTAGAGCATAGGTGCTGGATCTGCTGCTGATGCTGAAACAATAATTGTATAATCAAGTGCGCCTTCTTGACGAAGTTTTTCAACATTTGCGCGTACTGTTGAGTCTTTTTGTCCGATTGCAACATATATACAAATTGTGTCTTGATCTTTTTGATTTAAAATCGTATCGATCGCAACGGTTGTTTTACCTGTTTGACGGTCTCCGATAATCAATTCACGCTGACCACGGCCAATAGGTACAAGCGCATCAATTGCTTTAATACCAGTTTGCAATGGTTCATCAACTGATTTACGATCCATGACGCCAGTAGCTTTTTTCTCTACAGGGCGTGTTTTCGTAGTATTGAGCGGCCCTTGTCCATCAATAGCTTGCCCTAATGGATTAACGACACGACCAAGTAATTCGTCTCCAACTGGGACTTCCATAATACGCCCAGTACGTTTGACTTCATCTCCTTCTTTGATATCCGTATATGGTCCTAAAATTACTACACCAACATTGGATTCTTCAAGGTTTTGTGCTAAACCTAGAACGCCGTTATTAAATTCAATAAGCTCACCAGCCATAACATCATTTAATCCGTGGATTAAAGCTATGCCATCACCTATTTGTAGAACTGTACCTACATCAGTAACAGCCATTTCTGACTCATAATTTTCTATTTGTGAGCGAAGTAAAGCACTGATTTCTTCAGCTTTAATGGCCATCTATGTCACTCCTCCGATTTTTATTTCACTCTAATAAATTGCTTTTCAAGTTTTGCAAGATCATTTTTAATACTTGCATCCATCACTTTTGTACCAACCTTAACACGGATACCTCCGATAAGATCTGGGTTTACTTCATTTGATATCTTTAATTTTGAAAGTTTTGTACGTGACTTTATAATTGAATCAATACTTGTTAATTCATCCTCGGATAATTCATAAACTGATTCAATAACAGCAAAATCTTGATTATAATGCTGATTAAACAATGTTTCGAAAGCTATAAATATTTCGTGTATATATGCAAGATGGCGATTACTCGCAAGAACCATTAACATATTTTGCAAATATTGATTAGCTTGCCCAAAAATGATAGCTACAAAACGATTGCGCTGTGTCACATCTTGTTGAGGGTCAGTATCTAATTCTTTTAAGTTTTCTAATTCAGGTTGTACTGCTTGGTCAATTGTTGAAAATTCTTCATACATTAGATCGAGCATTTCTTTTTCCTTAGCAGTATCAAATAACGCTTTGGCATATTTTTTTGCTACGTTAGCCATTATTTATCGCCCGCCTCTTTAATGTACTTTTCAACTAATTCTTTTTGATCTTTTTCTGAGATTTCTTTTTGAAGTACTTTTGAAGCAATCAGTACTGAAAGCTCAGAAACTTGATTATTAATATCTGCAAGTGCACGTTCTTTTTCACTATTAATTTCATTTTGAGCAGTTTCAATCATACCATTTGCTCTGATGTTAGCTTCATGAATGATTTCTTCATGTTGTTTACGCGCTTGAACCTTAGATTCTTCTAATATTTTATGAACCTCTTCTTGGGTTTCTTTTAAAGTTTGTTTATTTTGTGCTTCTAATTTCTGTGCATTTAATTTAGCTTGCTCAGCGTCGTCGATATCTTTATTAATATCGCGTTCACGTTGGTCCATTACATCCTTAAGTGGGCCCCACGCAAATTTTTTCAATAAGGTTAATAAAACGATAAACGTTATAAGTGTAACGAAGATGGTCCCCCATCCAACGCCACCGCCACTGGCTGCACCAAGCACGAACATATTTGTCGTAGCAGTCACTTCCATAGACACTCCTTTCATACGATATGGTTATAAGACATTTTGATAAAAACGAACGGCGAAAGCCGATAAGACCTCGCCATAAATACTAGTTTAATTATAGTGACATGAAAGCGATAACTACACCGATGATAGGTAACGCCTCAACTAAACCGATACCGATGAACATAATACCCATTAATTGACCACGTGCTTCTGGTTGGCGAGCGACACCTTCTACTGTTCTAGAAACGATAAGACCATTACCAATACCTGCCCCAAGTGCTGATAACCCGATTGCGATTGCTGCTGCGATTAAATTCATTTAAAAATCCTCCTAATTATTTCTTTTTTAATTTTTTAACTTAATGACTTTTTTGTACTTTGTGTGACATATACACCATTGAAAGCATTACAAAAATATATGCCTGAATCGTACCAATGAAAATTGAGAACCCTTGCCATATCACTAGGCCAGGTAAACCGATTGCCCAACCCCATGCTGGGAAACTGAACACTAAACTTGCTAATAAACCAAGTAATAATTCTCCCGCAAAAATATTTCCATACAAACGTAGACCCAATGTTAAGGTTGAAGTAAACTCTTCAAAAATATTAATCGGTAATAGGAAAATTGGCTTAGTATAGTTTTGGAAATAACCTTTAGTACCAACCATCTTAACGCCATAATAATGTGTTAAGAGTATAATCAACGTTGACAATGTCAATGTAACGGTTGGGTCTGCTGTTGGTGATTTCCACCAAAGCGTATCACCTGCAACCAATTGAAAAGGTAATCCAACCATATTACTAACGAATATGAAAAAGATTAAAGTAACTGCTAGGAAATGGAACTGACCGCCTTTGGACCATGCCATGTTACTTTCAATAATTCCTCTTACGAAATCAAAAACCCACTCTATAAAATTTTGTTTGCCTGTTGGACGTTTCTTGAGGTTCCGTGTACAAATAATAGCTATGACAAAAACAATAAGCGCCGTAATCAACATCATCATGATTGATGACAGATTAAACACGATGTCTAAACCGAATACATTCCAACTGACTAGAGGGTCTTTATGATCCATGTCTTCTCACCTCTTTCATTATAAAATTTATTTCTTGTGTAAAAATGGTTTGAAAACAATTAAAACATAAGAAATCATTAAACCAACAACTACTCCAATCACGTTTATATAATCTTTATAAAAATACCATAATGTACAAGCTAAAATCACAATCAAATATCTCCATATGTTGCCCGTTGAAATATGTATGTTGTCTTCTTCTTTTGCTCTCGCCAAATAATATTCAAAAGTAAAAGTAATGCATAGTGATCCACTTGTACCTATTAAAAGACCTAATATAAACTCGGAGTATGTGAAAATAAACACAATAACTAGCACAATGATACTGTATAAATAGTATTGAATGTACTGGTTAAAAATGATGTTGAAACGTTTCATTTCAGTGCCTCGTTTCACCTTATCTTTCGTATATGAAAACCATTCCAATCATACAATTTTAATAATAATATAGGGTAGTTAACGTGTCAATTCTATTCAAATTGTAATTCAATTTTTTACACAAATGTCACAAAAATGACACATTAAACTATTATTATTTGAAAGATGAAGGTTTTTTATCAATTAGTCCAAAAAAATACTTAATATTTTGACAAATTCTGTTGGCTGCGTCGCCATCGCCATACGGATTTCGTGCTGTGCTCATTGTCTTATACAAATTTTTGTTGTCTAATAAAGCTTTTGTTGCTTCGAATATGTTGTTTTCGTTTGTACCTACAATTTTAAGTGTCCCCGCTTCGACACCTTCAGGCCTTTCTGTTACATCCCTTAATACAAGCACTGGTTTACCTAATGAAGGTGCTTCTTCTTGAACACCACCAGAATCCGTTAAAATTAGATAAGATTGGTGGGCAAAATTATGGAAGTCTACCACCTCTAACGGTTCTACCAGTTCAATACGAGCATGATTAGATAAATAATAATCTGCAATGGCTCGTACTTTAGGATTTTTATGTACTGGGTAAACAACAACAACATCATCATAAGTATCGACAATAGCTCGTACTGCCTTAAAAATATGAGACATAGGCGCTCCAATATTTTCTCGCCTATGCGCTGTCAATAAGATAATACGTTTATCTTTATGCTTATCAATTATTTCTGAATGATAATCTTTGTGAATTGTTGTTTTCATAGCATCAATAGCTGTGTTCCCTGTTACTACAATAGCATCCTTTGGCTTATTTTCAGAAATTAAATTTTTTGCAGCATTATTAGTAGGAGCAAAGTTCAAATCAGCCATTACTCCTACCATTTGTCTATTCATTTCTTCAGGAAATGGAGCATATTTATCCCAAGTACGTAAGCCTGCTTCAACATGGCCTATTGGTACTTGATTATATAATGCTGCTAAACTTCCAGCGAATGTGCTCATCGTATCACCATGAACAAGTATCATATCTGGTTGTTCTTCTTTAATGACCCCCTCTAATCGAATGAGTATACGGGAAGTGATTTCTGATAATGATTGACCTTGCTTCATAATGTTTAGATCATAATTAGGGGTTATATTAAAGCTAGTCAAAACAGAATCTAACATTTCTCTATGTTGTGCCGTTACAACCACGATTGGCTCTAATTCGACATCATTCTCTAATTCTAAAACAAGAGGCGCCATTTTTATCGCTTCAGGACGCGTCCCAAAGACAGTCATAATTTTTTTCATATTACTCCACTCCTGGGCCAAACTATTTTGTACCGAATAAACGGTCGCCAGCATCACCTAAACCAGGTGTAATATAAGCATGGTCATCTAATTTTTCGTCTAATGCCGCAATATAAATATCTACATCTTCATGTGCTTCTTGTAATTTTTCTACACCCTCTGGTGCTGCAATAAGACACATAAATCGAATATGTCTAGCGCCACGTTTTTTAAGGGAATTAATCGCTTCGATGGCAGATGCGCCTGTAGCTAGCATTGGATCAACCACAACAATCTCTCTTTCTTCAATATCTTGTGGCAATTTCACAAAGTATTCAACCGCTTCTAAAGTCTCTGGGTCTCTATATAAACCAACATGGCCTATTCTAGCCGCTGGCACTAAATTCAAGATGCCTTGAGTCATACCTAACCCTGCTCTAAGAATTGGAATAAATGCCAATTTTTTTCCAGTTAGTCTTTGAGCAATCATTTTAGTTACTGGTGTTTCAATTTCTACATCCTGTAATTCTAAATTTCTAGTCACTTCATAAGCCATTAGCATACCGACTTCATCTACAAGCTCTCTAAACTCCTTTGTACCTGTATGTACATCTCGAATGTAACTTAATTTATGTTGAATAAGTGGGTGATCAAAAACATGTACGTTGCTCATAATTACTTCCTCCAATTTAATTGTATAAAGGATGTTTAGTAGTTAATGCTTTAACTCTTTCTTGTCCTTCTTTTAATGTTGTTTCATTTTCAGGATCTTTTAATACTAAACTAATGATTTTCGCTACTTCTTCAAATGCTTGTTCGTCAAAACCTCGCGTAGTCGCCGCTGGAGTACCAAGGCGTAAACCACTAGTTACAAAAGGTTTTTCCTGATCAAATGGAATTGTATTTTTATTACAAGTTATGCCAATTGCATCAAGTGTTTCTTCTGCTACTTTACCTGTTATATTTACAGATCCTTTTACATCTACACATACTAGATGATTATCGGTACCGCCTGATACGACTCTAAATCCTTCTTGGCTTAAAGTGTCAGCTAATACTTTAGCGTTTTTTACAACTTGTTGTTGGTAAGTTTTGAAATCGTCTTGCAAAGCCTCACCAAATGCTACTGCTTTTGCAGCAATAACATGCTCTAAAGGTCCACCTTGAATACCAGGGAAAATGGTTTTATCAATTTGCTTTTTGTATTCTTCTTTACATAAAATCATTCCACCACGAGGGCCGCGCAATGTTTTATGCGTTGTTGTAGTTACAAAATCAGCGTATGCTACAGGGCTTGGATGTAAACCAACAGCTACTAATCCAGCGATATGTGCCATATCTACCATCAATTTAGCTCCGACTTCATCAGCTATTTCTCTAAAACGTTTGAAATCAATCGTTTTTGAGTATGCAGATGCGCCAGCAACAATTAATTTAGGTTGATGTTCTTTAGCCACTTTTAAAACTTCATCGTAGTCTATTTGTTCGCTATCTTTATCGACACCATATTCAACAAAGTTGTAAAATTGTCCACTAAAGTTTACTGGTGCGCCATGCGTTAAGTGGCCACCATGACTTAAATTCATACCTAATACAGTATCACCATGTTCTAATGCTACGAGATAAACAGCCATATTTGCTTGAGAACCAGAGTGTGGTTGGACATTGACATGTTCAGCACCAAATAATTGTTTAGCTCGTTCGATAGCTAATGTTTCAGACACATCAACAAATTCACAACCACCATAATATCTTCTGTTAGGATAGCCTTCAGCATACTTATTTGTTAATACTGAGCCTTGAGCTTCCATCACTGCTTCTGATACAAAATTTTCAGAAGCGATTAACTCTATATTATTATTTTGACGGTTAAACTCATTTTGAATTACTTCATATATTTCTTTATCTTGCTTTTCAATAAATGACATTAGTAAACCCCTCGTTTCTGTATTAGTTATATTTTGCTCTTTCGCCACCAATTTTTTTAGGTCTTGAAGAAGCGATTGTAACAATTGCTTCACCAATTTGTTTAATACTTGTACGCTCCGGAATTGCGACATGTTGGATATGCATACCGATGAGTGTTTGGCCAATATCTATCCCTTTAGAAACAGTGATTGCTTCTACTACCATCGGATTATCCATATGCTGATATGCATAAGTTGCTAAACTGCCTCCAGCGTGAACATCAGGTACAACGGTTACTTCTTCCATCGTTAAAGGGTTGAACTTCGCTCGTTCTATAGTTATCGCTCTATTTATATGTTCGCAGCCTTGAAATACAAAGGAAACCCCTGTTTCAGATTCGATTTCTTTTAATGCGTCATATATGTCTTTCGCTACTTCCATAGATCCAACACTACCGATGCGTTCACCAATCACTTCAGATGTAGAACATCCTATAATACAAAGCTCATTTGCTTTAAAGAAAGATTTAGATTTTAATTCACTTAATAATGCTTTTAAATCCTCCATATTAACACCCCTTTTCTTTTGATTAAAAAAGTAAGCCAATATACAAAAGTTCAATACATACAAATTTAATTGATAGCAAATTTGCTACACGTTATTATTATAACGTATTTAGTAAGTTACTCATACTAATTTCACATATTTATTACTTTAATATTTTAATTTTTATTTTATCAATCAATGGGTTTAATTCATTGAAAATTTTAAGATATTCTAATTTGTTGCCTCCAAATGGATCAGACACATCACCGCTATTTGATGCATATTCATTGATTGTGAACACGTGTGCTTCACTGCCATACATACGTTTGATTGTGTCTCGGTGTGATGCAGACATAGTTAAAATTAAGTCTGCGTTTATATCATCTTCAGTAAAGGCTTTTGCATTTTCTGGAAAAGGTAATTGATTTTCTTCTAATATAGATAAAGTATGCTGTGATACAGGGGCGCCGTCTAATGCAAATAAACCACGTGACACAATATCTAAGTTAGGCATCTTAGCTCTTGCAATACTTTCAGCCATCGGACTTCTACAAGTATTTCCTGTACAAACAAAAACGATTTTCATAGTTCTTCCCCTTTAACAACTGTATAGTTTGCAGCTTTTAACATTCTATTCATTATAGCGGTCGTATCATCATTATTTTCAAAACAAAATATATAAGCATGGTTAATATGGTTGTTTTGATCTATATCATGCAAAACCTGGTATAAGTGACGATTTGCTCCTTTTATATCTTTCTCATTTTCACATAAAGGCATAAATATTGCTTCTTTCGGTACCAAGTCACGCTTGTTTTTCGGAAATATAAATGCCGTATCTTGCCAATTTTTCTCTGAAGAAGGTCGTTTATAAATAGATTGCACAATTGTAATTGGCGTATCTGGTGCATAATGTTTATACTTCATACCTGGTGCGATGGGTTTTTCATGGTTTAAATCCTCTACTGATGAAATGCTATCTGGTAAAACACTTTCAATCATTGTCTTTGTGATTGATCCAGGTCTTGCAATTTTAAATGGATATTGTGTACAGTCCAACACCGTGCTTTCAAGGCCCTCTTCACTTTGATCACCATCAATAATACCATCAATACGTTGATTCAAATCATTATACACATGTTCAAATTGAGTAGGAGACGGTCTCCCACTTAAATTAGCGCTAGGCGCAGCGATTGGTAAATCTACAAATTTTAGTACTTTTCTGCCTACTGGATGACTCGGCATTCTAACAGCTATCGATGATAAACCACCACTGACACTTTCACATAAATATCCCTTTTTCAACGGTAAAATAAATGAAATTGGGCCTGGCCAAAAGCGTTGCATTAATGTCTTCACTTCTTGGGTGATATGCTGTGTGAAACATTCTAATTGTTTTATATCGTGAATATGTACGATCAGAGGATTATCTGAAGGTCTACCTTTAGCAGAATATATTTTTTTTATAGCTGCTTCATTTCTAGCATCGCCGCCTAAACCATAGACCGTTTCAGTCGGGATAGCGACAAGCCCACCATTTTCAAAAATATTTTTTATCTCATTATATATATAGGTGTTATCTTCTTGTGTAATATCCTGCCGTAAGTTCCATATTTTTGTATTCATTTATACACACCCTTTCATCTTAATGCTAATTTTAAAACAAAATAAGAAGTTATGCACCTTCATGACATATCATGTTCAGCACATAACTTCTTAAAGTTACCATTTGAAAGAAATCATTCTATCATTATTATTAATGTCTTTGATTATTTGAACATCTACTGTTGGGTATTTTTCTTCGATTTTTCTTTTTAAAGTAGGGCCCTGTTTATAACCAATTTCAAAAACTACAGCAGCGCCTGGTAACAATACCTCTGGTAATTGGCGTAAAATCGTATCATATACTTGATAACCATTGTCTTCAGCAAATAGCGCAGTATACGGTTCGTATTTTAGAACTGTATCATCCATTAGATCCGCTTCACTATTGTCTATATAAGGCGGGTTTGAGATTAAACCATTGACTTTAATATTTCGCTCAATTAATGGTGCTAAAGCATCACCCTGTAAAAATGCAATATCTACTCCATGAGCATCAGCATTTTCCTTAGCTACAGAGAGTGCAGCTTCATATAAATCTGTAGCTAAGACTTCCAGATTACTATTTAATTTCTTAAGTACAATAGGAATATTGCCACTACCTGTACCAATGTCTACAACTTTGTCACCAGAATGCACTGACTTATAGAAATGTAGCAATACTTCTTCTGTTTCTGGACGTGGGATTAAGCAATGTTCGTTTACTTTGAATATTTCACCATAAAAAGATTGCGTTCCAACGATATATTGTATAGGTTCACCATCTAGCATTCTGCTTTCTGCATTATCAAATAATATTTGATGAGCTTTAGTCATTTCATCATTAGAATGCATTAAATAATCTGACTTCTGCCACTGAAACAAGTCAAGCATCAACCACTCAGGTCGTGTTGGTTCGATGCCTTTTTCAACACATTTAGCTTGAGCTTTTTTTAATCTATCTCTATAGTTCACCATCATTCAGTTCTTTCAATTTATCTGTTTGTTCTGCTAAAGTTAATGCATCAATAATTTCATCTAATTTACCTTCCATTACTTGTTCTAACTTCTGTAATGTTAACCCAATACGATGATCAGTTACACGACTTTGCGGATAATTATATGTTCTAATTCTTTCTGAACGGTCTCCAGAACCTACTGCTGACTTACGTTGCGCTGCATATTTTTGTTGTTCTTCTTGCAATTTCATATCAAATAAACGTGCTTTCAACACTTTCATCGCTTTTTCACGGTTTTGAATTTGTGATTTTTCTGATGAAGTAGCAATTACTCCGGTTGGAAGATGGGTGATACGTACAGCTGAATCAGTCGTATTAACGTGCTGTCCACCCGCACCACTTGAACGGTACGTATCTATTTTTATATCTTCATTGCGAATTTCTATTTCAACATCTTCTACTTCTGGTAATACTGCTACCGTTGCTGTAGATGTATGGATACGGCCACCTGATTCTGTCGCTGGCACACGTTGGACACGATGGGCGCCATTTTCATATTTTAATTTACTATAGGCCCCTGTACCTGAAACAGAGAAACTAATTTCTTTATAGCCGCCGTGATCACTTTCAGTAGCCTCAACTATATCAGTTTTGAAACTATATGCTTCAGCGTATCTAGAATACATTCTAAACAAATCACCAGCAAATATAGCAGCTTCATCTCCACCTGCTGCGGCACGAATTTCAACAATTACGTCTTTTTCGTCGTTAGGATCTTTGGGAATTAACAAGAATTTCAATTCTTCTTCAAGTTTCGGTATTTTTTGAGTAAGCACTTGTTTTTCACTTTTAAGCATTTCAACTTCTTCTTCGTCTTTTGTTTCTCTTAACATTTCATCGATTTCATTTTCATCTTCTTTAGTTTGTTTGTATTCACGGTAAACTTCAACAGTTTTTTGTAAATCAGCTTGTTCTTTTGAATACTTTCGTAAGTTGTCAGGGTTATTCACGACTTCAGGGTCGCTTAACAATTCATTTAATTGTTCATATCTTTCTTCTACAATATCTAATTGATCAAACACTACATTTCCTCCTTCTCATTATCACTTGGAGCAACAATATGGTGTGCTCTGCATCTTGGCTCATAACTTTCATTTGCACCAACTAATATCACTGGGTCATCTATTTTTGCTGGATTACCGTCAATTAACCGTTGTGTACGGCTGGAAGATGAGCCACAAACAGCACAAACAGCTTGTAGTTTTGTCACTTCTTCACTTACTGCTAATAAATACGGTATAGGTTCAAATGGTTCACCTCTAAAATCCATATCTAAACCTGCAGTAATAACTCTATGTCCTTTTGCAGCTAATGCTTCAACAATATGAACTATATTATTTTCGAAAAACTGAACTTCATCTATTGCTATAATATCAAAATTTGATAAATCGTGTTTGTAAATTTCAGCTGCAGTTGAAATATTAATAGCTTCAATTGCATTACCATTATGAGACACAATCTTATCTTTATGATAGCGGTCATCTATTGCTGGCTTAAATACAACTACTTTTTGCTTAGCATACAACCCACGTCTCAAACGACGGATTAATTCTTCAGATTTACCACTAAACATGCTTCCAGTAATACATTCAATCCAACCGGAGTGATAAGTTTCATTCATTATGCGTTCCACCTTTTTTCAAAACATAATCGATTTATTATATCATATTTTTTCTTTCAAAATATCAATTTCCCACAAGATATTTGTAATTTTGTATGTAATCTTATTTCTAAACGCTTAGCCACATAAAATTTTAAAATAGCCTATATCTTATATTAAATAAAAAAGCATTCTCATAAAATGAGAATGCCTTATTACAACAATTATTCGTTGCTTGATTTGAATCCGAATTTCTTGTTGAAACGTTCCACACGTCCATCCGCAGCAGCGAATTTTTGACGTCCTGTGTAGAATGGATGTGAATCAGACGAAATATCTAAACGAATAACTGGGTATTCATTTCCATCTTCCCATTCCATAGTTTCAGATGAAGATTGTGTTGAACCACTTAAAAATTTAAAATCAGTAGTTGTATCTAAAAAGATAACTTTGTGGTATTCAGGATGAATATTTTGTTGCATGTTTTTCAGCTCCTTTGCCCTGAACCATCTGGAACAGAGTTTTTTGTGAGTTTTTACCCAATACTTGATAATTATAATTGCTATAAAACTAAAACGCAACCCTAAATCATATATTTAAACCATAACTCACATTAAATAATTGGTTTACCAGTTTTAGTACTTTCTTTAGCCGCTTCTTGTAACTGTTCGAAAAATTCTTGATTTGTTTTTGTTCGTTTTAGCTTTCTTACAAATCTTTCAGTAAAATCAATTGAATCAGTAAACATATTACGTAGCTGCCAAAGCGATTCTAGATCTTTTGGTGAAATTAGCAACTCTTCCTTACGAGTTGAACTTCTACCGATATCAATAGCTGGAAAGACACGACGTTCAGCTAATTTACGGTCAAGGTGTAATTCCATGTTACCTGTCCCTTTAAATTCTTCATATATCATGTCATCCATACGCGAACCAGTATCTACTAATGCTGTGGCTAATATAGTCATACTTCCGCCAGCTTCAATATTTCTTGCAGCACCAAAAAAAGCTTTCGGTTTATGCAATGAAGCTGGATCCAAACCACCGGATAACGTACGCCCGCTTGGTGGCATAACTAAATTATATGCACGTGCAAGTCTAGTAATAGAATCCATCAAAATAATGACGTCTTTACCAATTTCTACTAAACGTTTTGCACGCTCTAATAATAATTCCGCTACTTTAACATGATGTTGTGGCGGTTCATCAAATGTTGAATGCACAACTTCTGCTGATTCAACAGAACGTTCTATATCTGTTACCTCTTCTGGTCGTTCACCTACAAGTAATACAAACAGTTCTGCATCAGGTTTATTTGTTGCTACAGCATTAGCAATTTCTTTTAGTAATGACGTTTTCCCCGCTTTTGGAGGTGCAACAATCAAACCTCGTTGTCCCAAACCAATAGGCGTAATCAAATCCATTATACGCGTAGAATAATTTGTTTTTGTTGTTTCTAACTTGATACGCTCTTCTGGATATAATGGTGTTAACGCTTGGAAATGTGGTCTTTTTTTAACTTCCTCTGCATTCTCATCATTGACAAAATCAACTTGCAGTAAACCATAATATTTCTCATTATCCTTAGGTTTTCTGACTTTACCAGTAACTTTATCGCCACGTTTAATTTCAAAGCGACGTATTTGACTAGCTGATATATAAATATCTTTTTCACCCTTTGAATAATTGACAGTTCTTAAAAAACCATAACCATCTTGTTGAATATCGTCTAAGATACCCTCCATATAATAGTTTCCGTCTTTTTCCATTTGGGCTTCCATAATAGCAAGAACTAATTCTTTTTTATTTAATTTACTATAATTTGTTAATTTAAGTGATTTTGCCTTTTGAGTAAGATCTTTAGTAGTGTAATTTTTGTATAGCTCGTGGAACGATTCGTACTGAGGTGATGTCCGTACTTTATCAGGCATTATCTTGCACCCATTTCATAAAAAAGTTTTAAATAACATAGAGAGCTACGCTACTTACTTTTATTACTATAGCAAATTTCTTATTTAATTACAAAATGTATTTCACTTTTTGAAATTTATAAAAATAGCTCTGAAGCTAACACACTGTTAAAACAGTACATAACCATACCATGTGTCAAATGATGGTTCAAAGCTCCATAATATTAAAATAAGGGCAACCAATTATATCGTTTGGCTGCCCTTTAAACTAGACTTTTAACTTAAACATTTTAACTTTATTTTATTAAACTATGCTTTGTAATAACCAGCAATAGATTTAACTTCTAAGAACTCTTCTATACCATAGTCTCCCCATTCGCGTCCTAAACCTGATTGTTTATAACCGCCGAATGGTAAGTCTGGTTTACGTCCAGCTTCGTTAATTTCAACTGTACCTGCTTCAATCGAACGCGCTACCTTGTGTAATGTGTCTTTATCTTTACCATATACGTATGACGCTAGCCCATATTCTGTATCATTTGCGATTTTGATGGCTTCGTCCACATCATTATAAGTGATAATTGACATTACAGGTCCAAAAATTTCTTCTCGCGCGATTGTCATATCATTATCCACGTTATTAAAGATCGTTGGACGTGCGAAATATCCTTTATCCAACCCTTCAGGTTTACCAGGGCCACCATAGAATAATTCTGCGCCTTCTTCTACACCTTTATCAATATATGATTGAACTTGGTCAAATTGTTTTTTACTAATAATCGGGCCAACTTGCGTACCTTCTGCACGTGGGTCGCCTACTTTAACTTGGCTGAATTTTTCTTTTACAGCTGTTAAAAATTCTTCTTTAATACTTTCTGGTACTAATGTTCTTGTGCCTGCTGTACAAACTTGACCTGTATTGGTTACTACTTTACCAGTAGCTGCACTCGCTGCACCGTCAATATCAGCATCATCCAAGATAATATATGGTGATTTACCACCTAACTCTAGCGACACTTTTTTGAAATCTTCTGCTGCTTTTCTCATGATGCTAGCACCTGTAGGGCCAGAACCAGTAAATGACATCATTCTTACTTTTGGATGTTCACTTAGTGGATTACCAACACCTTGGCCATCACCATTTACTAAGTTGAATACTCCTTTTGGAACGCCGGCTTTATCAAATATTTCTGCTAAAATAATCGCTGCAAATGGCGTCTCTTCTGACGGTTTTAATACTACAGGACTGCCTGCTGCTAATGCTGCAGACAATTTAAGAGAAGTTTGGTTTGTTGGGAAATTCCATGGTGTGATTAAACCTGCAACACCAATAGCTTCTTTAACAACTAAATCATCCCCACGGCGCTCTTCAAATTCAAAATTATCCAATGCATCACGTGCAGCTTGGAAATGATCTAATCCCATTTGATAATGGACATTTTCTGAAACTTTTAACGGAGAACCTAATTCATCCGTAATCGCTTCAATAATATCTTCTTTTCTATTTTTATATTCTTGAACAATTTTATCTAATAATTCTTTTCTTTCTTGAACTGAACTGTGTCTAAATTCAAAATATACATTTTCAGCAGCATCTACTGCTTTATCAACATCTTCTTTATTACCTTTCGCAATAATACCTGTTACTTCTTCTGTTGCAGGGTTGATTACTTCAATTGTTTCTCCACTTGTACTTTCAACCCATTCACCGTTGATATACTGTTTAGTGAAATTTCTCATCAATGATTCACTCCTTAACTGTGTTGATAATTATATTGTAACCGAGATTTCACATTTTTAAACATATTTGCTCACGTCGGCGCTTTACAAACGTTGTTATTATGCGCTTTCTCCTCTTTTATAACACTTCTATAGACGATAGGAAAAACATATAATTTCTCACTAAAGAAGCAGAACAGAGGTCCAAATGTTAAAAAATTTCTATCTCGCTAAAGTTCTTATAATTAAAAAGCTATTTTATAAAATGAATCACAAGTATATTTTTCCAATAGGCAATCAGCAATGCCATAAGAAGAACCTGAGATATTAATTAATACCTCAGGTTCTATTAAAATAAACGAAATATAAAGTATGTTTTGAAATAATACATTGATTAAGAAATCAATCCAAAAAATCAATATCATTTAACTCTCTAATTCAATATATTCTTGCGCCCACTTTTCCATAGGGACCAATGCCGTTGCTAAGGCATCACCTTTATCTGTAAGTTGGTATAAAATGTTCATCGGGCTCGTAGAAATAATTTTTTTCTCTACAAGGCCCCATTCACATAAATCTGTTAATTTTATACTTAGCGCGCGAGGCGTGATTGTTTTCAAATCACGCTTCATATCAGAAAAATGAGCAGATTTTTCTGTACATCTAGATAAGTAATTTATTATAAGACCGTTCCAACTTCTACCTACAATTTTAAAGGTTTCTTCGAGATAAGGGCAAACCTCCATGGTCATCACCTCATATCATTTATATTTTTCATAATAGAAAACGGAAATCACAACCTACAAAAAATCAGTATATTTAGTATACCACATGTATTAAATTTTTTCAGTCCAAATGTCTGCGCCAAGTGATTTTAATGTTTCAACTATATTTGTATAACCACGATAAATATGTTTTACGTTATAAATTGTAGTAACCCCTTCTGCTAATAGACCAGCTACTATAAGGCAAGCACCAGCACGCAAATCACTTGCATATACTTCTGCGCCAGTTAATTTAGATGGTTTTATTGTTGCAGTACCGTTATCGGATGAAATGTTAGCGCCCATATTTCTCAATTCGTCAACGTGTTTAAAACGCGCTGGATAAATTGTTTCAGTTACAAATGAAACACCATCAGCCATAAACAACAATGGTGTAATTGGTTGTTGTAAGTCTGTAGCAAATCCAGGGTACACCAACGTCTTGATATCAACGCTTAAGTACGGGGCGTTTCTCTTGATAATCGCGCTGTCTTCCCCAACTTGGATGTCTACACCAAGCTCCTTTAATTTAACGGTTAATGGCTCAACATGAGTAGGAATAATATTGTTAATCGCAATGTCTTCTCCACAAGCAGCCGCTATACACATATAAGTACCAGCTTCAATTCTATCTGGAATGACTTGATGATGAGACCCATGAAGTTGGTCTACACCTTTGATTTTGATTGTACTTGTACCTGCACCTTTAATATTAGCACCTAAACTTGTTAAAAAGTTAGCCACGTCAACTACTTCGGGCTCTTTCGCTGCGTTTTCAATTACTGTTTGTCCTTCTGCACGAACTGCTGCTAGCATGATATTTATAGTAGCGCCTACACTTACAATGTCTAAAAATATATTAGCACCTATTAAGCGGTCAGCTTCAATCTTCATAGATGTTTCACTAGATTCATCAATGCGTGCACCCAATGCTTTAAATCCTTTAATGTGTTGGTCGATTGGTCTTGGACCTAAAGGACAACCGCCTGGCAAACCAATGACGCATTTTTTAAATCTGCCTAGCATCGCGCCCATCATATAATATGAAGCGCGCAATGATTCTACTTTATTATTTGGCAAGGGGGCATTTTTAATTTCATTTGGATTCACTTCTAGCGTCATTCCGTTTAAATTGGTTTTTATATTTAAATCGCCCAATAAACTCACTAGCGTTTCTACATCTGAAATCTGTGGAAGACCTTCTATCGTTACTTTTTCTTCTGCCAATATTGCTGCAGGGATTATAGCCACGGCACTGTTTTTTGCGCCATGATTATTAACTTCACCTTTAAGTGTTTGACCACCTCTGATTTTTATCACTTCTTGAGCCATTCGCTTGATCTCCTTTACCTTTCAATCAATATTTCAATTTTGTTACATTATTTGCATTATAAATTAAAAATTTATAGTTTGCAAAACACACCTATGAAACAAAATCTTTTTAAATTAATATTATGTATTACTTCACTTATATATATTTGGTAATACTATTTTTATTCCCAGTTTATTAAAGGTTAAATCCTATTTGTATGTTTTATTTAAATACTATGTAAATAACTTATGTTCAGACTTACAGTTAATCAATACATGCTAATAAATTATAACATAAATAAATAAGCCTGAGACATTACTTTTTGTCTCAGGCTTATTCGTTAAATTGGCAGTAGCTACTGGATTGAAAACACCGGTGTAACAGGATTTTCCTTCCAATTATTAATGCCTTAATGGAACAATGAAATGATATTAGATAAAGTGGATTTCTGCACTACTCCACTTTAAAATAATAATATTATTTAGCTCTATTTGAAGTGCCAAATTCTTTAATTTTACCAATTACTGTCGCTTTAATTGCTTCACGTGCTGGCCCTAAATATTTACGAGGATCGTACATTTCTTTATCTTTATCTAAAGCTTCACGTACTGCTTTAGCAGAAGCAATTTGGTTTTCTGTATTGACATTGATTTTCGCAGTTCCGAATGGAATCGCTTTTTGAATATCTTTTGTTGGGATACCAGTACCACCGTGCAATACTAATGGTAAACCAGTTGAAGCACCGATTTCTTCCATTTCTTTAAATCCTAATTTCGGTTCACCTTTATACGGTCCGTGAACTGAGCCTAATGCTGGGGCTAAAGTATCGATACCAGTTCTTTCAACAAGTTCTTGACACTCTTTAGGATCTGCGTAGATAACGCCTTCAGCAATCACATCATCTTCTTGTCCGCCTACAGTGCCTAGTTCAGCTTCTACTGACACACCATGTTCGTGAGCATATTCAACAACTTTTGAAGTAGTTGCTATGTTGTCTTCGAATGGTTCGTGTGAAGCATCGATCATAACTGAAGTAAATCCAGCATCAATCGCTTCTTTACATTTATCAAAACTTGAACCATGGTCTAAGTGGATTGCAACTGGAATTGTAATTGCTTTATCGTGCATTAATCCTTCAACCATTTTAACTACTGTGTAGAATCCACCCATATAACGCGCAGCACCTTCAGAAACTCCTAAAATAACTGGAGCGTTTTCTTCTTGTGAAGCTTCTAATATAGCTTGTGTAAATTCCAAGTTATTTAAGTTGTATTGACCAACCGCATAACCATTTTCTTTCGCATCGATTAACATTTCTTTCATTGAAACTAAAGGCATGAAAGTTCCTCCTTAGTGCATTTGCACATATTTTTACAATCTAATTATATCAAAACCACAAGCATTTTGCATTCTTCTATTCAATTGTAAGCGTTTTTAATTTATTTTTTTATTTTATTCCTTTTAAATTACCCTTTAAATTTCTTTTTTTATATAAAATTGCAATATTTTTTACCATTAATTACAATGAGTGAATAGAACGGAGGTACATACATGTCTAAAATTTTAAATACACAATTAAACGGCGTTTTTAATCGCATCGAAGCCCAAGCGTTAGACGTTCAAATGGCTGCGCAATGTTTAATTCAAGCAATCGGAGGTGAGGGTACTGTATATGTTAAAGGGTATGAAGATTTAAATTTTTTTGAAGATTATGTCCTAAATAGTAATGAAAAACTCAAGTCTAGCGCCCCGCTAGCTTCAATCAACACATTTAAAGATATTGATACTACTGATAGAGTTTTATTGTTTTCGCCTTATTATACAGAACAATTAAAAAGAGATGTTGAAACTTTAATTGATTGTGATGTTGATTTTGTCTTAATTTGTAATAAACCCAAAACAGAAATCTTTCAAGACCATCTATTTCATTTCATCAATTTAAGCACACCGAGACCGATTGTGTATACTGAGGATTACGATAAAATTGTTACGCCTCATCCAATTGCTTTTAGCTATATTTATTATGATATATATACACAAATGATTGAAATGGTTAGAGATCTAGATCTTTAGAATAATAAAACGATTTTTTACATATACTACACTTTAACCTCTACAAATTGTCCAAATATAAAAAGCGCACCTTCATTTCAAAAATGAAGATGCGCTTTTTAAGTTTGTTACACTAAAATCATAAATGCCAGTAATAGTAATTAGCCGCATTCGAAACTTCATGAATATTAAATCATGAAGTTTTTTGGCAAAGTTAGTGATAATTATAAGAGGTCAACGTAATTATATCTACGCTACGTTTCGAAAGCACTCATAACTTTGCTATTATCATGTTAATATCTTTATTTTGTTTGTTGATACTTTAATGACGCTTCAATAAACGCTTTAAAAATAGGCTGTGGTCTATTCGGTCTTGATAAGAATTCTGGGTGAAATTGGCAAGCAACAAAGAAATCATTTTTCGGAATTTCTACCATTTCAATTAATCGTCCATCTGGGCTTGTACCTGAGAAAACCATGCCATTTTCTTCTAGTTGATCTCTATATTCATTATTGAATTCATAACGATGACGATGTCTTTCTTCTATATCTACTTCATCATAAATTTTATGTGCTAATGTGTTCTCTTTAATATGACAAGGATATAGCCCTAATCTTAACGTGCCTCCTAAATCTTCAATATCTTTTTGTTCTGGTAATAAATCAATAATAGGATGTGGCGTTGATGGATCTAGTTCTGCAGAATGCGCATTATCTAAACCAATTACATTTCTTGCAAATTCTACTGTAGCAAGTTGCATGCCTAAACAAATGCCGAAGTACGGTACATTGTTTTCTCTAGCATATTTAATAGCTGATATTTTACCTTCACTTGCTCTGAAACCAAAGCCACCAGGCACTAAAATACCATCAACATCGCTAAGTACCTCTTTAACATTGTCATCAGTAACTTCACTTGAGTCAATCCATCTCACATCAATATCTTTTTTAAATGGATAACCCGCGTGTTTAAGTGATTCGACTACTGATAAATATGCGTCTTGTAAACTTACATATTTCCCTACTAAACCAATCGTTATTTTACCATCTAAACTATTCACTGTATCTAATAAGTATTGCCATTCATCTAATTGCGTATCATATTTTGGATTTAGCTCTAAACGACGGATTACAATATCATCCATATCCTGTTGGCTCAGTTGTAGCGGTATTTCATATAATGATTCTGCGTCACGACATTCAATTACACTTTCTTTATTAATATCGCAGAACAATGCAATTTTATCTTTTAAATCTTGTGTTAATTCATATTCTGTACGTACTACAATTAGGTCTGGTTGAATACCTAACCCACGAAGTTCTTTAACGCTATGTTGTGTAGGCTTCGTTTTCATTTCACCAGCAGCTTTAATAAATGGTAAAAGTGTACAATGTACGTACATTACATTTTCGCGTCCTAAATCACTACGTATTTGTCTAATTGCTTCGATAAATGGTAATGATTCTATATCACCCGTTGTACCGCCTATTTCAGTAATAACTACATCAGCATTTGTACTTTCGCCTGCTAAAAGCAAACGTTCTTTAATTTCGTTGGTAATATGTGGGATAACTTGGACTGTGCCTCCCAGATAATCACCGCGACGCTCTTTTTTCAAGACGTGCGAATAAACTTTACCAGCAGTAACGTTTGAATATTTATTTAAATTAATGTCGATAAATCTTTCATAGTGACCTAAATCTAAATCTGTTTCTGCACCATCATCTGTCACAAAAACTTCACCGTGTTGATATGGACTCATAGTGCCAGGATCAACATTTAAATATGGATCAAATTTTTGGATTGTAACTTTTAATCCTCTATCTTTTAATAAACGTCCTAAAGATGCTGCTGTGATACCTTTACCTAGTGAAGATACAACTCCACCAGTTACAAAAATAAATTTTGTCATTTTCTGCCTCCTATTATTAAAACAGTAATTCATTCAATACCAACAAAATATATGGCATGTACTATTAAACATTGAAGTAATTATCATTTATGTAAACGCCTATTTCCTATTGTTCATATGATAAAAGCATAACCCCGGAAAATAGCGTCATAAATTAATATTTTATAAACTTTATATAGTAATTCAAATAAAAAAATCGCTCCCTCTCACAGTATTTGTAAGGGGGAGCGTATAACATTTATACACGTCGTCCTAATTTAAGGAGCCCGAATAAAATTTTATCATTTTCACGGGAAAAGTCAAATGAATATTAGTAGATAATGAATTATTTTTCTTCCTCTTCTTCGTCATCTTCATTTTCTTCATATTCCTCTTCTTCTTCTAAATCTTCCTCTTCTTCCTCTTCTTCGTCGATCACGATTTCATTCTCAGGAATTTCTTCGTCAACTTCTTCTTCATCTGGGTCTTCTGGATCTTCTAAAGTTTCTTGGTCATCCGTCGCTGTCGGGATATCATCATCTTCGTCTGCATCATCTTCGCCAAGTAATTTCAATGTTTTATCTTCTTCATCTTCTTCTTCTAAAATATCGAATTTTTGAATCGTTGGCGCTATTTTTTCTTCAATGTCTGCTACTGAATACCAGTCACGTAGTCCCCAAATATTTTCCCCAACATTTAAGAAACGACCATCTGTATTCAAATCAGTATAGAATTGTACGATTCTATTTTCAATCTCATTATCTTCGTAATGACCAAGCGCTTTAAATTCATCTATGATATCATATAAATTCATTGTATCGCCTTTTTCAAGTAATAACGTATAGGCCATATCGATAAATGATTTCTCATCAACCATTTCTTTTGTGTAATCTTGAATTCTCATTATTTATTCTTCCTTTCAGAGGCATTTATGCATTTATCCAAATCAGTACTGTTCATCTTAAGTAATAATAACAAAAGTAAATTATAAATGACAATCCTTGATTTCGCAAACGCATTTAATAATTTATATATTTTTCAAATACAGCAAAATCTTCGCCGCTTTCAATTTCAACAAAGTTACTGTTTATACATAACGGTTTTAATTCATTACGTTCCCCGTACAGCGTTATCGTAACAAATTGCGCACCTACAAATTTTTTTCGAATATAGGTTGGCAGTTGTCTTAATGCACTTTCAGCAATACCGTTATGTCTCTCACCTTTATTCACTTCAATAGAATTTATATTAATTCGTTGCTGATGTTGCTCGATTGCAATAAAACCAACTTTACTGCCATCCTTAATCATATCAATCATATGATGCGTTTCGAAAGGTGATTCGTTATCATTAGGTTTTAATTTTAATGAAGATACATGCTTCGAATCTAAATCTAAATAATATAAACGTTCCTTACCAATAGGTCCTTCTTCTTTTGTAGCAGTATGCATAAAGCCTGCCCGTTCGTATACATTCCATGCGCCTTTATTTTCAGCATCTACGACTAAATACAAATGATTAAAACTCGGAAATAACTTTTGTACGTATTGTGGTAAATGCATCATCATTTTTGTACCATACCCATATCCTTGGAAACGTTCATTTACAGATAAAGATCGCACATATATGACTTGTTTGGGTGTGTCATAACCCTCGTGTTGATAATATTGATGTAGCACAAAGAAGCCTACTACTTCTCCATCTTCATTTAATGCAATATTAGCTATTCTATCTTTATCACTGAGCGCATCGTCGAGTACATCTTTAGGTAACGAGGAGTATATTTGTTGCCGCTCACTTAATTTAAAATGATGTAATGCAGTTTTATACTTATTTTCAAATACTTGTATCGTAATATTTTCAAACGATTCTTTAATAAACATATCTTATCCCCTATTATTTTAACTTGTTAATTAGTTATTAATACCACATTTGATTTAAAATAATCGAAATATGAATATTTCAAATTACTAATAGTTCAAAAAACAGTTCACATTCCAATTTACTCCAGGTTACTTTTCACTTCATCATGCCCATCATTTTAGAATGCTTTAGGAATATCACCATACTTGACCTTACTTTATGAATTATACATTTTTTTAAGGAGACAAACCGTCGAACGTTAATCATGATACTATGCGTATCATGACGCATTTACATTTATACGCCCGGGACGTTAATTTGTGAGGTTATTACCATCTACTAGCCGTTTAGAATATAGTTTTTTCCTTTGTACTACCAAATACGTTTTTGTAAAAAGTATGCTTTGTTTATCTTGCTATTCTAATAAAAAGGCTAGACATCGTTCAAATTATCCCTTTCCAATTCTCTATATTTGATTTTCCTAAATTTTATTATAATATAAGTTATAACGTAAATATTTTAGGAGGATAAATAGATGAAAATAGGCATTGATGCCGGTGGAACGCTCATAAAAATTGTCCAAGATTATGATGGAAAACGTGAATATTCTACCAGATTAACCACTGAAATTAATGAAGTCATCGAGTGGTTAGACCGACAAGTGTGTGAAAGTATTAGTTTAACAGGAGGACAAGCTGGTACTATAAGAGATAGGTTAACGTGCCCATCTCGGATTTTTGTAGAGTTTGATGCTGCTGCAAATGGACTTGAAATTTTATTAGAGGAGCAAGGACACCAATTAGACAATTATATATTTACCAATGTAGGGACGGGCACATCACTTCATTTTTCAGACGGTAAAAAACAACAACGTGTCGGCGGTGTAGGCGCAGGCGGCGGAATGATACAAGGCCTTGGTTACTTGCTGACTGGACTGAAAGACTATAAACAATTAACAGACACAGCCCAAAAAGGCGATCGTGAATTCATTGATTTAAAAGTAAAACACATTTATAAAGATAGTGAACCACCTATTTCAGGTGATTTAACTGCTGCAAATTTTGGCCATGTATTACATAACTTAGATAAAAGCTTCTCTAACGCTGATAAATTAGCATCATTGATTGGAGTTGTAGGTGAAGTCATTACTACGATGTCTATTACAGTCGCAAGAGAATATCAAACTGAAAATGTAGCTTACATTGGGTCTTCATTCCATAATAATGACTTACTAAAAGAAGTTGTTGAAGATTACACTGTATTACGTGGTTTTAAACCCTATTATATTGAACACGGGGCATTTTCTGGTGCGTTAGGCGCAATACATCTTTAAAACAATTATTACCATGAAATAAGTACGCTGAAATGGATTCAATACTTATTTCATGGTAAAAAATAGGAACAGTTACTGTCTTAAATATGCTGCATATTTATAACTAGTAACTAGATCCATCACTTCATATATTTCTCGACTAAAACGGTAATTGATCTAACATTTTTTGCGCTGATACTACAGTGCCTACTACGCCCGGTTTCAAATCAACAGCTACTGCTTTGTCATCATCTCTCAAAATATCTAACCATTCTGCAAATACTTCGCCTTCTACTTCGATAATATCGCATTCTTCAAAATCTTCATTTCTTACTTTTTCAGCCCTATTTCGGATACTCCACACCGGCATGATGTGCGGTTTTTGGTGTTCATCATCACTGATCATTATAAATTGCTTAGCCTCTTTATTAGAGAGACCGAATACAGCATCTTCTTTAGCAACATCCATTACAAATTCTTTTAACCGAATTTCATCCAAATCTGACATTAATTCATTCGTTGCTTCAACAATATTAACTAAATCTCCATCAGTTTGTGAGGAAGGATCCATCAATACTTCCTCACCTTCTTCGAACACATCGTCTATTTCATATGTTACAAAACGATCAATATCAATTTTTTTAATTTGGTCATAATCGGTGTCATGTTTAGTTAAGAAAGTCTCAGCTGTTTCTTTATTTGTCCAAACACAGATAATTTCCTTTCCTAATACTTCATGTCTAATGAGTTGTTTTGATTTTGTTGCTACATAAAAAAATTCATTTACTAGTATATCTTGAAAAAATGAACTTGCTTTATAAGACATAATTACACCTTCAATTCATTTATATTATTTAACCATATTTAGAATATAAATGAGTCTATTGCTAGAGTCAATTAACGCCACACAATTCACTTCGAAATTTTAAAGCATCCAATAAATATACTCAGATTTCTACAATAATCAAACATCATTTGTAATTTTTCACTTATTAGACTTTTAATTCATTTAAAAATTGTTGCTCTAAACAAGCTACTTCTTTTTTGTCCTTCCCATGCCAAATACAAGCGCATCTTGAAGACACATGCCCGTTTTCATACCAGTCTCCATCATAATAAGCTAATGGAAATAAATGATTATTTTTCACATACTTTAAAATTGTATTAAAAAAATGTTCATTATTATCTGGTGCGATATAACTATAAAACTTTTGGTATCCATCTTGTATGACTGGCTCTAACAACAACATGCTGGTAGAACCATTTTGTCTAAAATTTAAATCAATCGCAAAAATATCTCCATTTTTATCTAACAATAAATCAAATCCTGCAATTCCAATAAAACCTTTGGATACGCCAATTTCCATAATTTCTCTTCCAGCTTGAATAATGGATTCAGGCACATCATGTACATTTTCGTTGCCGTTATAATGTCCGTATTCATCTGTTAATTGCTCTGAAGTTCCAATATAACGAATGCCTTCATCTTTTTCATATGCAAATTGCACACAATAGTTGGCTATTTCTTCTATTTTTTGTTCAATAATCAATGTATGTGTTTCTTCCTGTGCTTCTGCGATTCGAGATTTAGCTTTAGTTAAATCTGACTCATTATAACAAATCATAACCCCATAACCCCCAGCTGTCGGCAAATCATCGCCCGGCTTCACGACAAAAGGGAATCGCCAATGTGATACTGCATCTTCAAAATCGCAAATATTCACAACATCACGTGCGGGTAAATATTTATGGTTTGTCCATTCTGGTATGCGTGCTTTATTATTTAAAGCTACAAAGACATCTTTATCTATAGCATAATATTTTTGCTCTAAAATCGATTCGTTATGGATATATTGAAAATAAATGCGTTTACGGTCTTGCTTAGCTAATTTATTTATCGTTTGCTCGTAACTTTGTTGGTCATAAAAAGTATAAATATTTGTAGGCATCGTTTTGCCGATTGTATCAAATAAAATTTTCAATTTATCTGTAACATTCGCTTCATGCACTATAACAGGTATTTGATCAGCGATAATAAGCTCTCTACCTGTTAAAAAATTGGATTGGTGTTCTTCTGGGTTTAACCATGGATTTGAAACATAAGATGGTCTAGCAGTATATACTACGTCATTGTTATATATATCACTAAGTGTTAATTTAGGGTGTTGCATGCTTAGTTTTTTCATTTTTTGTACCCCTTTGTATAATGGTGCTCCTCAATAATCGCGTTAAATACTGACTTATTTTCTATTAATTCTAATCCCATTAATGCAAGGATTTTTGCTCCTCTGATTAAAGCTTGGTCACCATGTTTATTACCTGCTGCTTCTCTGAAACGGTGCGTGTGGCCTACTAAGTTTCTAGAACCAATTTTAATATGAGGGTGAATGGTTGGGACAATATGACTTACATTTCCAGTATCTGTAGAACCATAACCAAAATCATCGTCAATAACTGCTTCTCCTACTTTTGTTGCGTACTTAACAAATAAATCATCCAATTTTGAAGATTTTATAAATTCATTTACGCCGTTTTGAATAGGACCAAATTCATAATCACATCCAGTTTGAATCGCAGCGCCTTTTGCAATTTGGCCTACCCTTTCTGTTAATACATCTAATTCTTTACGAGATGTTGCTCGTGTGTAAAAACGAGCATGTGTATAATCTGGAATAATATTTGCTGCTTTCCCGCCATCTAAAATAACACCATGAACTTTTTGGCTTTTTTTAATATGTTGCCTCAATTGAGCCACACCATTAAAGTAAGATATCATGGCATCTAAAGCATTTCTAGCTTCTTCAGCATTTTCAGAAGCATGTGTACTTCTACCATAAAATTTAATATCTAAAACATCTACCGCCAAAGTATTGATTGTCCTATAAGTTTCATTGCCGGGGTGTACCATGAGCGCGACATCTAATTCATCAATAATACCTTCTTTTACATAGGAGGCTTTAGCGCTACCATTGACACCACCTTCTTCAGCAGGACAGCCAAGGATGATAATTTCTCCACCAAGTTTGTTAATTACCTGTTTCAATCCAACGCCTGCTAAAACACTCGCTGTTCCAATAATATTATGACCACATGCGTGACCTAGACCAGGTAAAGCATCATATTCAGCTAAAAACCCAATTGTTGGGCCAGTTAATCCTGAATCATAACGAGCGATGAAACCAGTCGCATGACCTGCAATATTCGTTTCAACTTCAAAGCCATGTTTTGTTAAATCTTCAATTAATGTTCTTGAAGCAAATATTTCTTCATTTCCTAATTCAGGTCTTTGATGAATTTGATGGCTCATTTCTACATATGTTAATTTTTCATTTTCTATATAATCTAACACTGTTTGTTCATGTCTCATTTTCAATATCCCCCTGTATTCAAGTTCATTGTATTATCTATTAATTATGTTTTTGAACGATACATCATCAATAACAGATGTGCAAAATATATTTTAATTATTACTCATTTTATCGGGTTTATTTAATTCTGTCATTATTTTTTTGAATTTCAAAAATAATAGTATTATCTTTATCTTTATAATTTATAGAAATTGTAAATACCACCCGCTCTTGTTACAATTACATTAATAATTAATTTTAGGAGGATATCATATGCCAAAAATGAACGTTGAAAGTTTTAATTTAGATCATACAATTGTAGTGGCACCATTTGTTAGACTTGCAGGTAAAATGGAAGGTGCTAATGGAGATGTTATTCATAAATATGACATCCGTTTTAAACAACCTAATAAAGAGCATATGGATATGCCTGGTTTACATTCACTTGAGCATTTAATGGCTGAAAATATTAGAAACCATTCAGATAAAGTAGTTGATATCAGTCCAATGGGTTGTCAAACTGGTTTTTATGTATCATTCATCAACCATAATGATTATGATGATGTGTTAAATATCATTGAAAATACAATTCAAGATGTGTTAACGGCTACAGAAGTACCAGCATGTAATGAAGTCCAATGTGGGTGGGCTGCTAGTCATTCATTAGAAGGCGCTAAAACAATTGCACAAGTCTTTTTAGATAAAAAAAATCAGTGGAACGATATATACGGTAAAGGCCAATAAACGATAATCACGTTAAATGGAAATTAACAATAATAAAAAAGAAAGGCTAAGGTATGATATCTTAGCCTTTCTTTTTTATTTGTAATAGATAACTAAAGCAAAATGGTTATTCTACGTAATTATTTCTATCTTTTTTATAATTTATTAATCATTTTTATTAATACAAATTGTAGCGGGACGCGACTATATAATAACCATGTAGGTAATTGTTTATCACCTAGCGCTATATTTTTTCTAGCCATATAAATGTTAGCAGGCAGTACTGCTAATAAAAAGCTATTAATAAGTTTCTTAAAGCCACGTGTAGGTTGTTTAACTATTAATACTATGCCAAAAACAATTTCAAAAACACCTGTTATTAAGACTGCAGATTTTCTAAATGGTAAATATTCAGGTACGATCTTTCTGAAATTAGACTCATGACAAAAATGTAATACGCCAGCAGTACTAAATATTATACCTAAAATGGTTCTCATTAAACGTTTCATTTATCAACACCCATTTCTTTTAAATAACTTCTTCCGAATTCTGGCAGTTTAACGCCAAAATTATCTGCAATTGTCGCGCCAATTGAACTGAATGTATCATCCATAGATAGTTCATGATATTTCGTTATTTTAGGGCTAAACATAAGTACTGGAATATATTCTCTTGTATGGTCTGTTCCTGTAGCTGTTGGGTCATTACCATGATCTGCAGTAATGATAACTAAATCATCTTCTTGCAGATGATCGATAAGTTCTGGCAAACGATCATCAAAATCTTTAATAGCTTGCGCGTACCCATCTTTATCACGACGGTGACCATATAACGCATCAAAATCTACTAAATTCAAGAAACTTAAGCCTGTAAAATCTCGTTGTACCGTTTCAACCAATTTATCCATACCATCCATATTATCTTTAGTACGAATGGCTTCAGTTACGCCTTCTCCATCGTAAATATCATTAATTTTTCCTAAAGCAATCACATCATAATCCTTGTCTTTTAATTCATTCATTACCGTTTTACCGAATGGCTTTAAAGCATAATCATGTCGATTAGATGTTCTTGTGAAATCACCCGGCTCGCCAACATATGGACGAGCAATAATTCGACCAATTAGATATTTAGGGTCTTTTGTCAATTCTCTAATTTTCTCACAAATATCATATAATTCTTCTAGTGGGATAATATCTTCGTGAGCAGCAATTTGAAGCACTGGGTCTGCTGATGTATAAACAATTAAATCACCCGTCTTCATTTGGTGCTCTCCCCACTCATCAATAATTTGTGTACCTGAAGCAGGTCTATTAGCTACTACTTTACGACCTGTCATTGTTTCAATTTCGTTGATTAGTTCATTTGGAAAACCATTAGGATAAACTTTAAAGGGTTGCATAATATTTAATCCCATAATTTCCCAATGACCGGTCATAGTGTCCTTACCAACGGAAGCTTCACTCATCTTAGTATAAAACGCACCAGGTTTAGCTACCTGTTCAATAACAGGTAAGGGTGCAATATTACCTAACCCTAATCGCTGTAAATTAGGTAGCGTTTGGCCAAAACCTTCGAGCGTATGTTTCAACGTGTGGCTGCCTTCATCGTCAAATGCTTTAGCATCTGGGCCTTCTCCTATACCCACTGAATCCATGACAATTAAATGCACCCTTTTAAATGGTATAGTCATCGTTCCATCTCCTATTCAGTAATTATTTTATGAATCAACGTAGGAATTTCTCCATGTGAACTTATCGTAATACTTTGATTTAATTTTGCTTTAACTTCATCAATTTGTTCACAGTTACTGTGAATCGTTAATAAAGATTCACCTTCACTAACAAAATCTCCTACTTTTTTATTCAAGACGATACCAACACTTAAATCGATATCATCTTCTTTTGTTTGTCTACCGGCGCCTAACATCATCGATGCAACGCCAATTTCATTTGCAATAATTTCAGTTACAGTACCTGATTTTTGCGATGGTAAATCAATTTGGAAACGTGCTTGTGGTAATCGATTAACATCGTCGACTACTGAACCATCTCCATCTTGATTTTCTAAAAATGTACGGAAAGCCTCTAAAGCTGAACCGTCATTGATTGCCTTTTCTAATAGTAGGCGAGCTTCATCTAAATCCTTAGCTTTACCACCTACAACGACCATTTGTGAACCTAATGTCATCACTAATTCTGTAAGGTCTTTTGGCCCTTTACCTTGTAAAGTTTCAATGGCTTCTTTGACTTCTAAAGCATTTCCAATGGCGTTACCTAATGGTTGTCCCATATCTGAGATAATGGCCATCGTGTTTCTACCAACATTATTGCCAATATTCACCATTGCTCGGGCTAATGCCTCAGCATCTTCTAATGTTTTCATAAAAGCGCCATTGCCTGTCTTAACATCTAATACGATAGCGTCTGCTCCAGCAGCTATTTTTTTACTCATAATTGAAGAAGCAATTAGTGGAATTGAATTAACAGTTCCAGTAACATCACGTAATCCATAAAGTTTCTTATCAGCTGGCGTTAAATTACCAGTTTGTCCAATAACAGCTACTTTAGATTCATTTACTAATTTCACAAATTTATCTTCACTAATTTCAACGTGAAATCCTTTTACAGATTCTAATTTATCAATTGTGCCCCCGGTGTGGCCTAAGCCTCTACCACTCATCTTAGCTACTGGCACACCAACAGAAGCAACTAATGGTGCTAATACGAGTGTTGTTGTGTCGCCTACGCCACCTGTTGAATGTTTATCTACTTTCATACCATTAATCGCTGATAAATCAATAACGTCACCTGAGTTGACCATTGCCATTGTAAGTGCCGCTCTCTCATCATCATTCATATCTTGGAAATAAATTGCCATTGCTAAACTCGACGCTTGATAGTCTGGAATCTCACCGTTGGTATAACCATTAATAAAAAATTCAATTTCGTCTTTATCTAATGCTTGACCATCACGTTTTTTTTCAATAATATCTACCATTCTCATATGAGTTGGCCTCCCCCAAAAAAACACAAATTATACTGTGTCTATTTTATAGTTTAGATAACTTTAATAATCAGTATCACTTTCTAAACCTTGAATAATTTGAATCCCTGCACTTGCACCAATACGCGTTGCTCCAGCTTCAATCATTTTATTAAAATCTTCTAAGTTTCTTACCCCGCCAGATGCTTTAACTTCTAATGCATTACCTACAGTATCTTTCATTAATTTCACATCTTCAGGTGTTGCGCCGCCGCCAGCAAATCCAGTTGAAGTTTTGACGAAATCTGCGCCTGCAGCTTGACTTAACTCACAAGCTTTTACTTTCTCTTCATCAGTTAGAAGACATGTCTCAATGATCACTTTTACCGTTTTGCCATTTGCTGCTGCCACTACACCTTCAATATCTTTTTGAACTACTTCATAACGCCCATCTTTTAAAGCGCCGATATTGATAACCATATCTATTTCTGATGCACCGTTTTTAATAGCATCTTCAACTTCAAATACTTTTACAGCTGTTGTTGATGCGCCTAACGGGAAGCCAATTACTGTACATACTAAAACGTCAGTGCCCTTCAATTTATCAGCAGCATATTTTACATGAGTCGGGTTAATACATACTGATTTAAAGTGATATTCGCTCGCTTCATCAAGTATTTTATCAATTTGAGTTCTTGTAGACTCCGGCTTTAGTAGTGTATGATCTATATATTTTGCATAATTCATTCTAATTCCTCCTAAAATATTATATGTATGAAATTACTTTTATTCTTTAAAATTATAATATATTCAAATAAATTTAATAAAATCACAACATGGGCTTTATCTCTATATTACAAAAATTCGCAAAAATAATAAACAAATGTTATCTTTATTTTGATAAAAGAATTTAAAGGAGAAGAAGACTATGACAAAATCTACACCACACATTCAACCTAACGGAGCAAAAATTGCTAAAACTGTTTTAATGCCCGGAGATCCATTACGCGCAAAATATATCGCAGATAATTACTTAGAAAACGTTGAACAATTTAATGAAGTTAGAAATATGTTTGGCTACACAGGCACTTACAAAGGTAAAACAGTTTCTGTGATGGGATCTGGCATGGGCGTCCCAAGTATTGGTATTTATTCGTATGAACTCTATAATTTCTTCGATGTTGAAACGATTATCCGTATTGGATCATGTGGCGCATTACAAGAAAATGTAAACTTATATGACGTTATCATTGCTCAAGGGGCATCTACAAACTCTAGCTATGTTGAACAATATAATATTCCTGGCCACTTTGCACCTTTGGCTGATTTCGACTTAATTTTAAAAGCGAAACAAAAAGCAGATGAAATTGGCGCTAATACGCATGTTGGTAATATCCTTTCCTCAGATACATTTTACAATGCAGACTCAACATTTAATGAAAAATGGCAACGCATGGGTATCTTAGGCATCGAAATGGAATCTGCTGCACTTTACTTAAATGCTACTTACGCTAATAAAAAAGCTTTAGGTATCTTTACTGTAAGTGACCATATTTTACGTGATGAAGCAACAACAGCTGAAGAGCGTCAAAACTCATTTACACAAATGATGGAAATTGCGTTAGAAATCGCTGAGTAAATCATTGATATCCTATATGGATGACTTAAGTTTGGTTATTGTAATAACAAGTAATCAATCCATGACAAATACGCCACAATTAAGATGTAAATAAGCACAGACTGCGATTTAAATCTTAAAATGAGCTATTTCAAAATTGAGGAACCAAAAAGCCAAAGTCAAAGAAACTTGACTTTGGCTTTTTGCTTTAAAAATTAGGAACAACACTGAAGTCGTATCAAATATTTTAAAAAATGAGACGGAAGTCTTCGTCTCTTACCATCACTTTTCCTAAAAATTATAACTCCAAAATCAAAATTTGATACATCTCCCTATTATTGTAATCATCTATCGTTCATACCAAAGGTGAGGCCGAAACATTATATAATGTTTCGGCCTCACCTTTTTATCAATCATTTCACTGTAATTGTTTATTTTCCTAAATAAGATTTTAACATCCAGTTATGTTTATCAATATCTGTTTGCATACCGATGAACATATCTTCTGTTACATCATCTTCAGTATCAGAAGCAACTTCAATTGCATTTACTAATTGTTTTGAAATATTGTCAAAGTCATTAGATAATTCTTCAACCATTTGTTCAGCTGTGTAGTCTTTTCCAGCTTCTTCGATAATTGATAATTCTAAACTTTCTTTTAAAGTCGCTACTGGGTTACCATTAACCGCTAAAATACGTTCAGCTAAATCATCTATATATTGACTTGCTTCATCATACAATTCTTCAAATTTTGTGTGTAATGAGAAGAAATTTGGTCCTTTTACGTACCAATGAAAATTGTGTAATTTGGTAAATGCAACAGTCCAGTTTGCTACTTGTTGGTTTAATACTTTTACAACTTCTTCATTATTTTTTGACATATTAAAAATCTCTCCTTTTAAGTTATGATTATAATTAAGCGATACTCAATTTCTTTATTATAATAATTATTATATTATAATAGTTATAATCTGTAAAGCTATTTTAGAACCTTCTTTATAATTATTATAATTTAATCTATCACTTAATTATCCACTACTATTATACCCATACACACAATATTTAATCCAATTCTTTTCTGTATGGCATCGCACTTTGAGCACCTAATCCTGTAACAGAAAAAGCAGCTGCTAAATTAGCGAAATTAACCGCTTCTTCTAATGGCTTATTTTCAATTAGTGCTACAGCTAATGCACCATTAAATGTATCACCAGCACCTGTAGTATCAATAACTTCTTTTTTGTAACCCTTAACTAGTTGTTGAGAATCACTATAAAACACAGCACCTGTAGCTCCTTTTGTTACAATAAGTTTTCTAGGATAAGCCATTAATGCCCGGTCAACCTCGTTTTTAAATAATAATTCACTTTCTGATTCATTCGGTGTCAGCCAGTTAACTTTTTCAATTACTTCTTGATCTAAACGACGATATGGCGCAGGGTTTAACATCACCCGCATATCGTGATTTACTGCAAAGTCTACTACTTCATTTATTGTTTCTTTTGGTATTTCATGTTGCATCAAAATGATATCGCCAGCTTCAAAATATTTAAGTTTTGGTATTACTTTTTCAGGCGTTACATAATCATTTGCTGCCGGCACTACAATAATACGGTTGTCATCATCAAATAATGTGATATGCGCAGTTCCAGATGCTTCACTTTCAATTTTATCCATATAATCAATATTCACATTATTTTTTTCAAGATTCGAAAGGATTTGTGTGCCGTTGTCATCATCACCTACTGCTCCAATCATATACACATTATTGCTTAAACGTGCAGCAGCGACTGCTTGGTTAGCGCCTTTCCCACCTGGTGTTGTAAAAAATGATTTACCCATTACTGTTTCTCCTGTATTAGGTAAAATATCCGTTTCTACTACTAAATCAATTGATGCGCTACCAATCACAATTATGTTCCCCATGTTCTTTTCCTCCATCTATTCAGTCAATAAAAAATGATTTTTCATAATCATTAGGCTTATGCCAATGTGTTTTCCACATTCTATTTCTATTATCTGCAAAAAGTTGATAACCAAAATCTCTTAAAAATTTAGGTGTTAAATATAATAGAACACCCAACCATTTATAACTTGTCAAAGATGAAATCAATGAAGCAATTGCATCTGATTTATATTTGAAATGATCTCCTTCTTGCAAAATAACACTATCGTGTTCTTTAGTTTCTGGATAATTATAAAACATACCTTGTGCTGTATCACCTTGTAGTTTGGCGAATTGGTAACGTCTAGACAAACCTTTTTGGATAAGCCAAATTGCATAATTGTAACAATACACACAGTTGCCATCATAATAAATTATTGGCATATATATCTCTCCTTTATTACTGTCTATCTTAATTCAAGATTCAACTTTATGCATTTACATTTCTATTATATCCTAAATTGATAAAAATAAATCATTAAATATATTATACCCATATCTCTTATATATTGTCAGCGGCTAATGAAGCTAAATGAAAAGGTCTAGGACACCCATTTTTTAAAACGCGTTTGTTAACTTAATAAGTAGAAAGCATCCGAGAGACCGCTTGACTTACTTCTCTCTATAACTAAAAATTAGCTACGAGAAAATCTACCATCATAGATTTCGTCATAGCTAATCTCAGCATATGTTATATTTTCAACATTTTTTATTAACAGTCTGGGCGCGTTATGAATCTTGGTTTACTTTAACGATTCTTGTATATTTTAAAAACTGTTCTGTGTACTTTTGTTTTATTTCGTTTAAACTGTCGTATGTGATGCCAACAATATGCCAATTAGGATTAAAATGATAAAATGAGTCTCTTTTTCTAGACCATTTAATCATACTTCCATCTCGATTGTATCTTGGTAAGGTCATCTCATAACCTTCTAATACGTTAATAAACGTTTGAAAGATATCAGGGTCGATACGGTTAAAATTATCTATGACTAAGTAACTTTTATCATTCCTAGGCATGAGACTTGTAATAAAACCTTCTCTATAATATAATGCTCCCGCTTCGTTTGGTAAGTATTTACCATAAAGCATGTCTTCTGTAAAATCAGGGTGTCCAGCTGTAATCACTGGGTTGGCATTTGTCTTTTGTAATAAGTTTTCTGCAGCTTTTAATCCTTCACCTTTATCAACAACTAAAAGTATGAATGGCTTGATATCATCTTCAGATTTATCAATAATGTAGTCACTTTTAACTGCTTCAAACTGTGATTTCATCCCATCATTTTCGCTCATTTCAAGTATAGCTTCAAACTGAGCACGAGACATACTAGCAATCGCTTGTTTGGCATTTTCTTGTAAATAATATAAATTCTTTAATTTAGGATGTTTATTTAATGTACTTAACGTTACAGGCTCGATTTCTTTTTCAAAATAAACTTCAATAGCAGTACTATTTGTACGCCCAGGGATTGGCGATTTTTCATGAATGTGTTGACTCACTTCTCCAATACCAATCACTGATTGATCTCTATGTTTATTATAAAAGACTAATAGGTCACCAATTTCTAGTTGGGTATAAAAATGATAACCGTTTCGTTTGATTCCGTTATATGTGTGTGTGTAAATCGTATTGTATGAATTAGGCTCAAACTCATGTTCTTCTGACATAAAGAAGTACCTAGGAATTTTAGTTTCACCTTTTCCTAAACTCACAATTAATTCAAATTCATTTTGCGTGATTTGGTTAAATAATTTTTCTTTCATATTGCTTATTCGAAACTCTAACTGTTCACTTCTTTTTAAATAATCAGTAGTTAAAGGCTTCAACTGTTCCAATAATTCGAAATGAACGCGTATTTTATTTTGAGCGCCTGACTGTACACTAGTGATCTCCCCAAATCCAAGTAAGCCTGTATCCATTTGTACTTGGTAAAATATAACTTTATCTCCAACTTTAGCTTGTTTAAAAGACCGGAAACCCTGTGACGGATTAAATTGTGCACCTGATTCAAATAATGTCGTTTGACCAACTAAGGGTTCGTTATGATTCCAGCGATTATACCCGCAATTTAACCAAAAATAACTTGTTTCCTCTGCCATTTAGATACTCCTTATCTCATATAAAAATTCTATTTTCTCATTATATTCAAAAAAATGCTCTCAAACAATTATTATAATAAATGAACCAATTTCATTGATATTAAACTTGTTACAATTACAACTATCCATGTCACTAAACCTAATAAAATTGGTTTTGCGCCGGCTTTTCTAAATTGTCTAAAATTAACACTCAAACCTATGCCTGCCATTGCCATCGTAATTAAGAATAATGATAATTGCTGGAATATATTAATAACAGTAGGCGAAAAATTAAAAATTGTACTAATTATAGAAGCAGCAATAAACCAAACAATGAACCATGGAAATATCTTCGTAATTGATGTATCAGTTTGTTTTGATTTTTCTTTACGGATTGTTCTATATGTAAAAAATAATACTACTGGTACGATCATTAACGTACGTGTTAATTTTACGATTGCACCCGTTTCCAATGCCGTGCTTCCATAGTTTGATGTTGCAGCTATCACACTGGATGTATCATTTATGGCTGTGCCACCAAAATAGCCAAATGCAGTTTCTCCCATATTTAATAAATGACCGAGTGGTGGAAATACAAAAACTGCTATTAAATTAAATAAGAATATTGTTGAAATAGCAAATGCTACTTCATTTTCTTTAGCTTTAATGACTGGGCTTGTTGCTGCAATAGCAGAACCACCACAAATAGATGTGCCTACGCCAATGAGAATACTTAAATTTTCATTTATTTTAAATACTTTCATTAAAAGATACACTACAATAAATGCAGCTAATAAAGTAATAATAATAATTGGTAATGATTTCCAACCAATAGCGCCTATCGATTTAAAGCTTAATGTAAACCCAAGCACAATAATGCTATAATGCAATATTTTTTTACTGCTAAATTGGATTCCAGCCTGATACTTTTTAGGTATTTCAAAAATATTATTTAAAAGGATCCCGATGACAATAGCAAATATTGCACTTCCCACTACAGGAAACTTACTTCCCATAATTGTTGCAACGAGTGCAATTACAAAAGTCATGATTATACCTCTAGTTTTCGGCATTTAGGCCACCTCCAATTTAAGTTCTATTTTACCACAAATATTTTAACACTAAAGAAAAATCCTTACTATTTTAAAGTGGTTTTAGTAGATTTAATCCTCAAACACACATCTATATTCTTGTATTTTTAATATATACTTAATTCGTTTATCAAAGCTTGCCCATAAAAAAAGTACCTTTTACTAAAAGTAAAGATACTAAATTTATTAATTATTGTGCGAGCGTTAACGCACCCATAATCGGCATGAAATTGATTAAAACACCACCGAATTTTAATAATCCATTTATCTCTTTGTTAGGTATCGTTATTAATGCAGCAATGATACCGATGATACCAATCATAACTGGTAAAAATAATGAAGGAAAAATAGGTAATTTTAAAAATATACCTGCACCAGCTAACATACCGCATATTAATGATACATATAAATATTTATACATTTTGAAACACTCCGTTTTATTATCTATAAATAACTAATAATTAGTTCATAATCGCCTTCAAAAATAGTATCTAAATCATCTGAAGTTAAAATGAAATTCTGACCTTGTGTTACATTATAAACATCGCCATCAATGATTACTTGCCCTGCTCCTTTTAGGATTGATACTAATACAAATTCTCTAGGTTTCATATAATTTAATGTGCCTGAAATTTCCCACTTAACCATTGTAAAAAAATCATTCGATACCAGTTGGATACGCTTATGATTTTCAATAATTTCTGTATCAGTTGCTATATTAATATTTTCTTGAGTAACCTCTACCACCGCTTTAGCTTTCTCTTGATTTAAACTTCGCCTGTCATTTGTTTCTTTTTCTCTATCAAAATCGTAGACACGGTATGTAACATCTGAAGATTGCATCGTTTCATACACAAGTACGCCAGCGCCAATTGAATGAATCGTCCCTGCAGGTATAAAATAAAATTCACCTGGTTGCACTTTTACTCTATTAAATAACTGGTCATAATTTTCGTCATCTATTTGTGCCATAGCGTTTTTTTTAGAATCCGCATTCGTACCATATATTATTTCCGCTCCTTCTTCAGCATCTATAATATACCAACATTCTGATTTACCGTATTGACCGTTTTCATGTTCATAAGCATATGCATCGTCTGGATGAACGTGTATTGATAAAGCTTCTTTGGCATCTATAATTTTCGTCATCAGTGGAAATTCTTGGCTTGGAAAATCACCAAATAATTCTCTATGGTCATGCCAAACTTTGTCTAGTGTCTGTCCTTTATAAGGTCCATTCATTACTTCACATCTACCATTTGGGTGTGCTGAAATTCCCCAAGCTTCTCCAATATTATTAGTAGGCAAATCGTAACCTAGTTCTTTTAACTTAGTGCCGCCCCATATTTTTTCATGTAATACTGGCTTTAAAAATAACGGCATCCATCACACCTCCAAACTTTCTTATCATAAATTTTAATTTAAAATTTATTTTTGAAATAAATATATACCGTATCATTTACTATTAGAATTTAATCTTGATTCAAAGAACTATTGAAATTGTATCATATATGTTGACGCATTATAAACTGTCACTGCAACGTTTTGTTATATTCAAATCATTAATTATTATATCAATTCTTTAAATGGAGTGGTAGTTTAATTAATACTGTTCAATTACATTCTCATAAATTTAACAATAAAATTATATAATTGTTATAAATTTTTTCGAATAAATACTTGCCATCTAATCATATTTGACATTATAATATGGTTAGAGTTAATCATTGACTCTGATTCTTTTACATATAAGGTAATGAATTATGATTATTTGGAAAAGTTGATTCCTTTTTCAAAATAAAAATTTGCAATAAAAGCCCAAACTTTTTTAGTTTGGGCTTTTTTATGTTTCTCAAATTTAAACAACTAGTGCAGTAAAATTCAAATTGATGGAAAGCGTTAAAATGCTCGACAACTACAAACGTTAGATGATCCCAGCCTACTTTTCTTTAAAGTTAGCTAATATCGTTTCTTTAACTTCGAATAAGTGTGACTGCATTGCTTTCACTGCTTGTTCATCGTCTCGGTCAGCAATTGCATTATAAATAACCACATGTTCTTCTAGTAATTTATTCATAGTCTTTTGTTTACTATAAATAAATATTTTCCTTGTTTCTTTCATAGAATCTTGCATTAGTTCTGAAATATTATTTAATAACTCTACTAACAAAGAATTATTGGCTGCTTTTGCAATCGCCAAATGAAACTCTAAATCAGCTCTTTCACCTGATGTTCCGTCAGTTATAGCTTCACCCATTTCATTTAAAGCAGTTTTTAATTCAACCAAGTCCTCTTCAGTATGGTGACAAGCAGCCATTTTAACTGTTGCACCTTCAACAATTTCTCTTAATTCTAATAATTCTTTTATTTGAACTAACGACGTAAATTTATCTCCTAATTCAAAAAACGTTGGTTCTACTTGTTTTACAAACGTACCATAACCTTGTTTAATTTCTAATACACCTATTGTTCTCAATGCATTCAGTGCTTCTCTCACCGATGCCACGCTTACACCATAATGTTGACTTAGTTTTTGTATAGATGGTATTTTATCGCCGACTTGATAGTCACCTGTTTTGATGCTCTCCAATAAATTATCTGCAACTTGCTCATAAATTTTACTGTTTGAAATCTTCATAGTTACCTCCAAACGATATCTATTATTATACCAAATTTTCTCAATAAAATTTATTAAAAGTTATAGATATTTTAAATAAAATAAAGACGAGACAGAAATCATTTGATTTTAAATGATTTCATTATCCCGCCCTGGAAAATATGATTCGAAATATAACCCTTGGCACAAAGTCTTTATATAAGAATTACTAACTCAAAAACAATGTATACAAGAGACAAGTCCTTTAAAAGTTTAATATAAATGTAGTTTCATTTCAGTTAACCAATATCAATACTATACTTAAGACTAAGACATTATATTTCCAATCTTATGGTTAAAAATAACTACTATTATTTATTTTTAAAATCAGTTAAGGCTTGTGGAATATCTTTTTCACCACTAACAATTTGGAATTCAGTATTTAAATAATCGTCAGTAGTCACAACTTCTTTCAACACTGAAGCAACATCTTCTCTTGGAATAGTGCCTCTGCCTTCAAAAAAGGCGCCTACTTCAATTTTATTTGTCCCGTCATCGTCTAGTAAGCCACCAGGATGAATAATTGTATATGGTATCGTTGCCTGTTTTAAATATTCATCTGCATAATGTTTTGCAATTGTATATGGCTTCAAATCGCCGCTTGAATCAAACGCTTCTCTTCTTGAATCATACGTTGACACCATAACAAATTGTTGCGCTTTATTCGCTTCGCTCGCTTTAATCGCTTTCACAGCACCATCTAAATCTACAATAATTGTTTTATCTGCACCTGTACTACCACCTGAACCTACAGAAAAAACTATTCGGTTGTAGCCTTTAAATTTTTCAGTCAGAGATTGGACATCATCTTTTTCAACATCTATTAACGTTGCGTTAATATTTTTTTCTTTTAATTGCTCTACTTGTGCTTCTTTTCTTACACCAGCTGTAAAATCTTCACCTTCAGCCTTTAATTGCTCTATTAAATAATGACCAACGCCACCATTTGCTCCAATAACTAAAATACTCATACTTTAAACCTCCTCTAAAAATTCGATTACTTAAAAGTCTACCACTTTTGTAGGTGTTTAAAACTAAAATGCATTATCTATTGACACTAGCAAAGAACCATATTAAGATATGAATATGTATTAATATATTCATATAAAAGGGGTGCATTTCTTGGAATCATCTATCAATACAGAAACTTTAAATCACATGACTGATATATTTAAAGCCTTAAGTGAAACAAACCGTATACGCATCATGCATTTATTATCACAAAGTTCAAGTAGTGTCGGTCATATCGCACATACTTTGAACATGAGTCAGTCCAATGTCTCTCATCAATTACGTATATTAAAACAAGCCCACTTAGTAAAATCAAATCGGGATGGTCAATCGATGATATATGCAATTGATGATACACATGTAACCACCTTATTAAAACAAGCAATTCATCATGCTAACCACAAATTATAAGAAAGGTGATGTCATATATGTCTCAATCTGAACATAATCACTCACACAATCATACACATGGCCATGTACACACCAATAATAAAAAAATATTGCTCATCAGCTTTCTCATTATAGGCATTTTTATGATTGTCGAAATCATTGGCGGCTTTGTAGCTAATAGTTTAGCTTTATTATCTGATGGTTTACACATGTTTAGTGATACAATCTCATTAGGCGTAGCTTTACTTGCTTTTATCTATGCCGAGAAGCATGCTACCAAAAATAAAACGTTTGGGTATAAACGTTTTGAAATTTTAGCAGCCTTATTTAATGGCGTAACTTTATTTGTTATTGGTATCTTTATTATCTTTGAAGCGGTGGATCGTTTCTTTAACCCAATGACAGTCAAATCAGCCGACATGCTTATTATTAGTACTATTGGCTTAATTGTTAATATTGTTGTTGCTACTTTAATGTTTAAAGGAGGCGACACGCATCATAATATAAATATGCGCGGTGCTTTTCTCCATGTTATTGGCGATTTATTAGGCTCTGTCGGTGCGATTGCAGCAGCTATTCTTATTTGGTTCTTTAACTGGACGATTGCTGACCCTATTGCAAGTATTATTGTGTCTCTACTTATTATAAAAAGCAGTTGGGGTATAACGAAATCTTCTATCAATATTTTAATGGAAGGTACACCAAGCGATGTAAATATGAATGAAACCATTAATACTATTACAAACGAACCACAAATAGTAAATGTACATGATTGTCACATTTGGACCATATCAAATGAGATGAACGCGTTAAGTTGTCACGCTGTAGTGCCAAACGACATGACCATTGAAGAAGGAGAACAGCTTTTAAATCGGCTCGAACATCGATTAGAACATCTCAATATCCAACATATGACCATTCAATTTGAAACGCCGCATCATAAACATGATGATGATACATTATGTTCAGCAGTTTATGCAGGAAAATAATTATTGCTAAACGCTTAAATATCCACTTCATATTAAAAAAGTGACTAGATTTATATGCTTATATCAAGCTTTTTAAATCTAGTCACTTTTTTCTATTCAATGCAATACTATAAATATGATTATTATCTAATATGTTGTTAGTTATAAAAATTTATCAAATATGAGTTCTTTAGCTGGTACTTGTTTTTCTTTAAAACCTCTTAAAAATTCTTCGTTATCATAAGGTATTTTCACACGTTCAAAGGAAATTTCATTTTCATCAATAGTAACAATACCATATACAGCGTAAGCGCCATTATTTAAACCTACAGATCCAGGATTAAAATACACTTTTGATTTGTCATCAAACAAATGAACTGTATGATTATGACCAAAAACAATTAAATCTGCGTCTTTATCCTCGAAAAGTGATTTAATATTTTCTTCGGTCGGTTCTACAATAGGACTAAAAGGTTGTCCATCGATTGGTGTATCTAATTTGTCATTTGGAATTTCATAATGTATAAACATTACTTTTTTATTATTTAGCGTCTTTTCAATCACACGGGGCAATGCGTTTAATTTGTCATAATAATCTTCATCTAAATGGCTTTCAATCCATTGGTGATGTTCATAAAACTTATCTTTTAAGTCTTCAGGGTAAGGCGTATCATTTACAATTGACATAACCGCTTCATCATGATTGCCTGCAATGATTTCCATATCATCTCTTTCAAATATTTCATCAAGTACTTTATTCGTTTCATGACCGACACCGATATTATCGCCTAAATTATATATTTTTTTAATATCTTTTCTACTATCAATATCATCCAACACTGTGTCTAAAGCATCAAAATTGCCATGTACATCAGTAAGAATTGCAAATTTCATGATGATATCTCCTTTCAACATTTTCTCATTTGGATATTTTAACATTTTATAGCCATTTTGTTACCTATTAATTTTAAAATCTTCAATTTTTTGATATCGTATTCTTATCACTAAAAAGGAGTGCTTAAAATTTGTTTAAATTTCATAAACTAGCGTTACAAAATGCAAAACCGCAAAATGCTAAAATTTTACTTTTTACAATTGTAAGTTTTATCATATTGTTTGCTTTGACTGTGCTAACGTTTATACCAGTACAACCAGCAATCTATAAATTTCTAATGTCAATGGCTATGCAACAACCTATTGGAAGTGCAATATTCACATTGGTATTATCGTTATTGATTCCATTAGTTGTTTTTATATTTGTTGGTTATCAACTTATTGCTGGAACTATATACACTATAGACAATGCAATTAATAAAGACAAGGTTAAATTTAAAGATTTATTTTCAATTTTTAAAAAAGGCAAATATGCTAAATCATTAAAATTATCTTTAATCACATTGCTATTTATTATTATTATATTAATACTTAATATTTTAATCGGTAAACTACTACAGTTAGGCATTGTGCAATTATTTACAGCATTACAAGGGCCGTTAAGCAGTTCCGATCATGCGCTTGGATGGTCGTTAACATTCCAAATTATCGCTGCTACATTACAAATATTTATATTATCATTTGTATATTGGTTCTTTGCAATCTTAATTATTAATTACACTTTATCTTTTGTTAAAAATCCTAGCGTTGGTGCTTGGTCAACAGTTAAACGTGGCTTTAAAGCAATTAAAAATGGTAATAAAACATGGTTTAAATTCTATCTAGGTATTTTACTATTAAATTTAATTGTTATTATTTTAGCAAATCCAGTTAGTCAGTTAATTTCAATAAGTACTGGCAGCATCTCACAAACGGTAGCTATGACAATTATTTATATCGTATCTGTAATTGTAATTATTATAAGATTATTTGTATACTACACAAACTTATTAGCAATTATACAATACTATAATAAAAATGGTGAAAAGATAGATAAATCAGAAATAACTAAAGCTAAAACTTCAGAGCAATCTAATCAAACAGATAAAGTTACAAATAGTGTAAACAACACAACTGAAAAAACTAAGTCAAATATCGAGCGTACATCAGACAATATTCAAGATACAGCTAAAGAAAAATCTTCAGATGTAAAAGATCAAATTGATAAGAAAAATGACTAATTAAAATAAAGAAACGGGTCAGAAACCATTAAATAATTGGGATTTCTGACCCGTTTCTCGTTTTCGTATTATGTTGAACTATATAACACTTATATTCTATAAGAAATGTGTTTTTAAGTATAATGCTGCCCCGTTTTCTTCATTAGTAAGTGAAGTGACATCATCAGCTAAAACTTGTATTTCTGGTCTTGCATTCTTCATTGCAACAGTGTAATTACCAAATGCAAACATAGCTCTATCATTGTCACTATCGCCTATCACTAGTGTCTCTTCTTGTTTTATATCAAAATGGTCTATCATTTCTTTAATTCCAGTACCTTTATCAATACCAAAAGCCATCGTTTCTGCATTAAAGCGAGAAGAATTCGATACACTTATTTGAAGCGATGATTGATCTTCCATTAATTGATTACGAAATTGTGTAATCTTGTCATATTCTGGTGAGAATAAATAAATTTTTGAAAATGATGTATGAGGAATAGTAGACTCCCAATCAACTTTTTCTACTATAGAAGCTCTTCTTGAAGTCCATTCGCTATATCCCACGTTTCCTGGCGGTGTTGGTTGAGCAAATAAAGCTTCTGCCCACGCTTTGTCTTCATTAAGAATAATTCGGTCACGGCCAAATGGAAAAACTTCATAATAAATCTCTTGTTCTTTCGCCCTTTTCACAATTTCATTTACTGTTTCAAAAGATAAGCTATGCTTAAATATTATTTCATTTTGCACAACACCAAAAGTACCGTTAGAACTTATAATGCCATCTACTGCAAACCCTTTAGGTACAAGATAACCAATTTCATCATGTGCCCTACCAGTCGCTAAAAATACTTTATACCCACAATCTCTTAACGTTTGAATAATCTCTGCTGTTTCAGAATCTACACGATTATCTTTATGTAAAATTGTGCCATCCATATCTAAAAATATTGCTTTCACATTATCCATTTAAACAAGTCCTCCATCAAGTATTATCGTCTTAAATTATGGCATGTAATCTATTTTTCTGCAATCTTCTCTTCATTTAAAAATAATGCATAGCGTTCATCATGATACGTTATGTTAACATTTCTTTTAAAAAAAGAACTTAATGTATGACTATTGAGTATTTCAGTAATTGACCCTTGTTTAAAAGTTTTGCCATTTTTTAATAAAAATCCGTAATCTATATCTTTAGTAATTTCTTCTACAAAATGTGTAACATAAATAACAGCTAATTGAGGATTTTGTCTATATAATTGTGTCAATGCACTTAATAAATCTTCTCTAGCAATAAAATCTAAACCAGAAGCCGGCTCATCTAAAATTAATAACTTAGGGTCCCCCATCAATGCTCTTGCTATCAAAACTTTTTGACGTTCTCCAGTAGAAAGATATCCATAATATTGATTTTCAAAGTGAGACATCCCCATTTGTTTTAAATACTGCTTTGCCGTATTTTCATATTGCTGTGGCACCTCTTGGAATACACCAATAGATTTAAATATACCACTGATTACAACATCTAAGACAATTTCTCCATCTTGAAAGCGATCCATTAAACTATTGGATACGAATCCAATTTGGTTACGCACATTATCTGCAGAATATCCTTTTTTACCTGGTTTCATACCGAATAATGTCATCTCTCCAGAGGTATTAGGCTCATATGCATTTAAAATATTTAATAGTGTTGTCTTGCCTGCGCCATTTAACCCATAAAGCATCCATTTTTCTCCTTCATTTATTTGCCAACTAACGTCTTTGATAATTTCATTTCCCTGTTTTCTTCTTGCAATATGTTTCAAATCAATAAGCATAAATAAATTCCCCTTTTAAAACTTTAAATTATTATTCGTTCACTCTAAATAGCTTTGTTAGTGTTTTTCCTTTGGTTAATTCATCGATTATTGTATTTAAACGCCTGATTGCTTTCATTATCGAATTTTCCATAAGTTCAACACTTATCCTACAAACGACGCCACGCATTTTAGTTCTGTCAGAGTTTAACTAAAGTGCTCGTTTAATAAATATTTCATATGTCATACCATCTTCAATTAGAGCATTTAATTGCGCTTGGTGTAACCAGTCATCCAATGTATAATTTCATTTACTCCATCTTGCGTTCTACCTTTTTTCTTAGCTTTTCTAACTAAATGAGGATAAACTTTTCCAAATTTCATATTATAAATATTAGGTTTAGTCATTAAATGCGCTTTTCTTTAATTGCTCATAGTAAACTATATTTTAACATAAATAAACAAGGTTATTTTCATAAAATTCTGTTAATAATAATAAAATTTTATGTATTAAAAAAGCAGGAATAAAATCATCATTCGATTTTATTCCTGTCTTATATTATACTCCATAATTTATTCAGAAGTTATCTTTTCATAATAAATTGCCAATAGTTGAACTTCTTAGATTTCATCTCTATTAGCAAACTAGTAAAAGATTCAGCATTTATTCAACTGTGACAGATTTAGCTAAATTACGTGGTTTATCCACATCTAAATCTCTGTGTAAAGCTGCATAATAAGAAATTAACTGCATTGCAACAACAGCTACTAACGGTGTTAATAGTTCATGTACATGAGGGATGACATAAGTATCTCCATCTTTATTCAATCCATCCATTGAAATAATACATGGATTTGCGCCTCGCGCTGCAACTTCTTTTACATTACCACGAATAGAAGGATTAACATTTTCTTGTGTTGCTAAGGCGATCACTGGCGTGCCTTCTTCGATTAATGCTATTGTACCGTGTTTTAACTCTCCGCCTGCAAACCCTTCTGCTTGAATGTAAGAAATTTCTTTTAATTTTAATGCGCCTTCTAAACTAACATTATAATCTATTGTACGACCAATAAAGAATGCGTTTCTAGTTGTTTCTAAGAAATCTGTCGCAATTTGTTCCATAACATCTGCATCATCTACGATTGTTTCAATCGCTGTAGTCACTTTTGCAAGTTCACGTAATAGCGCTACGTCAGCTTCTCTACCATGTTCTTTAGCTACAATTTGTGACAAGATTGAAAGCACTGCAATTTGTGCTGTATAAGCTTTTGTAGATGCAACAGCAATTTCAGGTCCTGCATGTAACAGTAACGTATGATCCGCTTCACGTGATAATGTAGAACCTGGAACATTTGTAATTGTTAATGATTTATGACCTAGTTTTTTAGTTTCTACTAAAACAGCACGGCTATCAGCTGTTTCACCTGATTGTGAAATATAAATAAATAATGGTTTTTCTGAAAGTAGCGGCATATTATATACAAACTCTGAAGCTACATGTACTTCTGTGGGTACGCCAGCCCATTTTTCTAAATATTCTTTACCGACCAATCCTGCATGATAACTTGTGCCAGCAGCAATAATATAAATTCTATCTGCATTAGCCACATCTCTTGTAATATCTGCATCCATTTTCAGATTACCTTCATCATCTTGATATTCTTGAATAATACGGCGCATTACTGCTGGTTGCTCATGAATTTCTTTTAACATGTAATGATCATAGACACCTTTTTCAGCATCTGCAGCATCAATTTGTGCAGTATATGCTTCTCTATTTTGAATGTTACCCTCTTGGTCTTTAATAACCACTTCGTCTCGTTTTACAATAACAATTTCATGATCATGAATTTCTTTATATTGATTTGTGACTTGTAACATTGCAAGCGCATCTGAAGCAATAACATTAAAACCATCACCTACACCAATTAATAGTGGTGATTTGTTTTTAGCCACATACATAGTATCTCTATCTTGACTATCAATTAAGCCTAATGCGTAAGAACCCTCTAATAAAGATACGACTTTGGTAAATGCAGCTTCTGTAGAAAGACCTTTATCTGAGAAGTATTCAACTAATTGAACGATAATTTCTGTATCCGTTTCAGATAAGAATGTAACATTTGATAAGTACGCATCACTTAATTCTTCGTAATTTTCAATCACACCATTATGCACTAAAGTAAATCGGTTGGTCGCAGATTGGTGAGGGTGTGAATTTTCATAATTGGGTACACCATGTGTTGCCCAACGTGTATGACCAATACCTACGTTGCCATCAATATCTTCACTGTCTGCAACTTTTCTAAGTTCTGCAATGCGCCCTTTTGATTTAAATACATTTGTACCTTCATCATTAACAACGGCGATACCTGCAGAGTCATAACCTCTATATTCTAACTTTTCTAAACCTTTCAACAATAATTCTTTGGCATTATCATGCCCTATATATCCAACAATTCCACACATATACATATTCCTCCAATGTAATGGTGACGGGTATTGAACGTTCGGCGTATAGGAACCTGTTCAATATAAAATAGGCCAATTCAAATAAATTCCTTTTATTTGTTCAATAACAAGGAATAACAAAATAGGCACAGAAATCCCATCCACCTTATAATTTTAATTTTTATTAAATTTGGCTATCTTATTAACTTTGTGCACTAGGTCGCCCTAATGTTTTCCTTAATAAGTTTACGAATGAGCCACATCCGGGATAGCATCCGCCGATGGTTCGATAACTATCCTCCTCGTCTACAAGCTTCAATCTCACGTCTATTAAGATTTCTGTTTTAAACCTTAAATATTCAACATTTAACCGCTTCACTTGCACAGGCGCTTTGATTAAGTTACTCGAAACTATCCTCCTTTCTTCAATATTATTAATTGTACAATGTATTTAAGCCTAAATGCAAATTTTTTATAAATATACAAGTTAAATTCTATTTTTTAATGATTAACGAACGTCTTTAAAATCCAAAACCTTCCATATATTTGCACCATTTAATAGTCATAAACTTGTCAAACACACTGTGCCAAATTTGAAATTACTATTTGTTGTTTATTTATGAAAATAGACCTACAATGTACTTACAAATAAAGAGAAAAAGAGGTGCAAATTATGTCACAAACAGATACTCAAGACAAAAAGGGTATAGGCCGTAAAGTTCAAGCTTTTGGTTCATTTTTAAGTAGTATGATTATGCCAAATATTGGTGCATTTATCGCATGGGGCTTTATCGCTGCAATCTTTATTGATGGCGGTTGGTGGCCAAATAAAGATTTAAGTGAATTAGCTGGCCCGATGATCACTTATTTAATACCTCTATTAATTGCCTATAGTGGTGGGCGTTTAATTCACGAAATGCGTGGCGGTATTATCGCAGCTGTAGCAACAATGGGTGTGATTGTAGCATTACCTGATACGCCGATGTTACTTGGCGCAATGATTATGGGCCCACTCGTTGGTTGGTTAATGAAGAAAACAGATGAATTTATTCAACCAAGAACCCCACAAGGTTTTGAAATGTTATTCAATAACTTTTCAGCTGGTATTTTAGGCTTCATTATGACAATCGTTGGTTTTAAAGTACTAGCACCAATCATGGAATTTATCATGCACATTTTATCAGTAGCTGTTGAAGCGTTGGTACATGCGCATCTACTTCCATTAGTAAGTATTATCGTAGAACCTGCAAAAATCGTTTTCTTAAATAATGCAATTAACCATGGTGTATTCACACCACTTGGTGCAGACCAAGCAGCTTCTGCAGGCCAATCTATTTTATATACAATTGAATCAAATCCTGGCCCTGGTTTAGGTGTATTAGTTGCTTATATGATATTTGGTAAAGGAACAGCTAAAGCAACTTCATATGGCGCAGGTATTATTCATTTCTTAGGTGGTATTCATGAAATTTACTTCCCTTATGTATTAATGAGACCATTGTTATTTATCGCTGTAATCTTAGGTGGTATGACTGGTGTAGCAACTTATTCATTAGTAGACTTTGGGTTCAAGAGTCCAGCATCTCCAGGCTCATTTATAGTTTACATGCTCAATGCCCCTAAAGGTGAATTCTTACACATGATTATTGGTGTAGCGCTTGCTGCGATTGTTTCATTTATAGTTTCATCTATCATATTGAAATTCACAAAAGAAACTGAAGATATAGAAACAGCAACAGAGAAAATGGAAGCATCAAAAGGTAAAAAATCAAGTGTATCTTCTAAGTTAACAGGGAATAATGAAGAAAGCACAACTGCCACTACAAGCACTACAGAAAATGACGAAGCCCAATCAGAAGATGATTTACTAGATAATTATGATACTGAAAATGTAGATGCACATGATTATAGTAAAGTAAACCACGTTATCTTTGCTTGTGATGCAGGTATGGGATCTAGTGCGATGGGTGCAAGTATGTTACGTAATAAATTTAAAAAAGCTGGTGTACAAGATGTAGATGTTACTAACACTGCTATTAATCAATTACCTAGTGACGCCCAACTTGTCATTACTCAGAAAAAATTAACTGACAGAGCGATTAAACAAGTTCCAAGCGCAATTCATATTTCAGTTGAAAATTTCTTAAATTCACCGAGATATGATGAATTATTAGAAAACCTAAAAAAAGAAGATAACTAATTACTCACTATAAGAAATTGTACTGGAGGGTATGGCTATGTTTTTGAGTACGCGTGAAAAAGAAATTATCGAAATGTTAATTAAGTATCACGGTCAATATGTCACGATTTATGACATTGCTCAACATTTAGCTGTATCCTCTCGTACTATTCATAGAGAATTAAAATCTATAGAATTATTTTTGGAACACTTCAACATTACTTTAGAGCGTGTCACTAAAAAAGGATTACAATTATCGAGTAATCAACAAGCTATTCGAGCGTTAAAAAAAGAATTACTTCAACAAAATACGATCGACCTATCACAAGAAGAACAAAAAGTAATTATTTTGTACGCACTCATTCAGGCCAAAGAACCAATCAAGCAATATGGCTTGGCTCAAGAAATTGGTGTTTCCACTCAAACTTTAGCTAAATTACTAGACGAATTAGATACAGAACTAGCACAATATCAATTATCACTACAGAAAAAACGTGGTGAAGGGATTCACCTATATGGCGCTGAATCTAAAAAAAGAGAACTGTTAAGTCAATTAATGGTCAATAACTTAAATAGTACGAGTGTCTACTCGGTAATTGAAAATCACTTCGTGTATCAATCGATTAATCAATCACAATTACCAATGGTTGATATCGATAAAATTTTCCAAGTAGAACGAATTCTAATGGACCATTTAGGCCAACTACCCTATTCTTTAACAGAATCTAGTTATTTAACACTGACTGTACACATCGTACTTAGTATTGATCGAATGCTTAAGGGAGAATATGTAGCTTTAAATGAAGATATCTATAACAGCGTCAAAGATACCTTTGAGCATCAAATTGCATCAGCTTTAGCATTACACCTGGAACACATATATGGTGTTGCGTTCAATCAGGCAGAAATAACTTTTATCACAATTCATTTACGTGGCGCTAAACGTAAAGAATCTACTGAAGTATTTAAAAACCAAAAAGACCAAGATCTAATTGAACAACTCATTCAACATGTATCAAACGTATCTCAGCAAACATTTAAAGATTGGAAAACATTAAGTGAAGGTTTGAAATTGCATATCATACCTGCAATCAACCGTCTAAATGCCAACATTGAAACATACAATCCTTTAACAGATATGATTAAACACAAATACCCAAGACTATTTGAAAGTGTTCATCAAGGCTTACTTAAAACTTGGCCAAACTTTAAATTTCCAGATAGTGAAATTGCATTTATCGTCTTGCATTTTGGTGGTGCAATTCAAAAGCAAGCAACACCATTTTATAAGGTGCTTGTCGTTTGCAGTAGCGGTATCGGTACAAGTCGTTTACTCGCTACACGATTACAACAGACTTTTAGTGAAATTCAACAAACAGTCCAAGCATCTGTTGGTGAGCTGAATTCAATCGATTTTGACCAATATGACGCTATTATTTCAACAGTTAATTTAGATACTAAATCACCCTATTTAACAGTTAATCCATTATTACCAGACGCAGATATAAATCATGTAGCTGCTTTTCTAAATACGCAACAATATAATAAATCTCAAATGCAAATGGTTGACGACACAAATACAACTATTTCAAATCCTGAGTCTCAATTGAATTATATTCGTAAAGGTTTAGAAGTAATAGATTCTGTTTATATAGATTATACAAATATTACAAATTGGATTACTTATTTAACAAACCAATTATTAAAACATCAAATTATTGATGATGAACAGTCATTCGCTGATCTTATTAAGCAACGAATGGAGGTACAGAGTTTTGTTTTAGATCCCTATCCCATAGCAATGCCACATATTAAAAGTGATTTAATACAAAAACCATTTATTTTAATTACCATCTTAGAGAAACCTCTGTCGCTTAATAATAATCAAAATGATAGTATTTCTGTAACATATTTATTAAATATGTTTATCCCCCCAGATGATACCATGGCACAACTTGTCAGTGATTTATCTGGTAAAATGGCAGAATATCTTGATGATATTGATCATTTTATGGAAAAGCCTGAACAATTATTAGTGTTTTTAAAACAAAGTTATTTGAAACAACTACAAAATCAATTAAACATGGAGTGAATAATATGAGCGAATTATTTAGCAATGACAATATTTTTATTAACCAAACGGTAGAAGATCAAAATGAAGCAATTGAAAAAGCAGGGCAAGCATTAGTTTCAACTGGTGCTGTCACAGAAGATTATATTCAAGCAATGAAAGATCGCGAACAAGTTGTTACTACTTTTATGGGTAATGGCTTAGCAATCCCACATGGTACAGATGAAGCAAAAACAAGTGTACTAAAATCTGGTTTAACTTTAATCCAAATTCCTGAGGGTGTAGATTGGGATGGAGAAGAAGTTAAAGTCGTTGTTGGTATTGCAGGTAAAGATGGGGAACACTTAGACTTATTATCTAAAATTGCGATTACATTTAGCGAAGAAGAAAACGTAGAACGTATCATTAACGCGTCTTCAGCAGAGGAGATCAAACAAGTATTTGAGGAGGCTGACGCATAATGAAAGCATTACATTTTGGTGCTGGTAACATTGGCCGAGGCTTTATAGGTTATATTTTAGCTGATAATGATATTAAAGTTACATTTGCAGATGTTAATGCTGAAATTATCGATGCTTTAGATGCTAAACATGAATATGACGTTATCCTAGCAGATCAAGCACATACAACGACTCGCGTGCATAATGTGGACGCCATCAATTCAGGACAACCTTCTGAAAGTTTAAAACAAGCAGTATTAGAAGCGGATTTAATTACTACTGCAGTAGGCGTCAATGTTTTACCTATTATTGCCAAAACATTTGCGCCCTATTTAAAAGAAAAAGAAACCCCAGTAAACATTGTTGCTTGTGAAAATGCAATTATGGCAACGAATACTTTAAAAGATGCGATATTAGATATCACTGGCCCTTTAGGTGATCACATCCATTTTGCAAACTCAGCAGTTGATAGAATTGTTCCTCTACAAACCAATGAGCACATTTTAGATGTGGTAGTTGAACCTTTCTACGAATGGGTCGTAGAAAAAGATGCATGGTTTGGTCCCGAATTAAATCATATAAAATATGTTGAGAACTTAACGCCATACATTGAAAGAAAGTTATTAACAGTAAACACAGGGCATGCTTTCTTAGCTTACGCTGGTAGATTTTTTGGCCAACCAACCATTTTAGATGCAGTGAAAGATGCTCATATTAAACATGATTTAGAACGCGTACTTGAAGAAACAAGCCAATATATTACAAATCAATTTGATTTTACAGTGGCAGAACAAGCACAATATGTTGAGAAAATCATCGAGCGTTTCAAAAACCCTAATCTTTCAGATGAAGTAACACGTGTAGGACGTGGAACAATCCGTAAAATTGGACCACAAGATAGAATTGTTAAACCATTAAATTACTTATATCAGAATAATTTAGAACATGACGCTTTAGTTAAAGCTGCTGCGTTACTTCTAAAATACGATGATACAAATGACCAAGAAACAGTAGAAAAAAATGACTATATTAAAGAACATGGCATCGAAGCATTCTTAAAAGATTATGCTAAAATTGATGACCAATTAGTTTCTGAAATCGTTAAAGCTTACAATGTACTGTAATAATATAATAATACAACGTAAGTATCGAGATGGACCTAAACACCCTATTTAAAGTAAGAGGGTAAAACATAAATATCTAGTCTCAAAATAAGAGAGCTAATCCGTAATGGGTTTAGCTCTCTTTTAATTTTAAAATCATAACTGAAATTAAACAAGATAGCGATACAAATTGTGCAGGAGTTATTAAAAAATATATTTGTCTAATCTAATCATATAGCTTAATAGATGAAGCACAAGATGTCGTTGTTCCTAAAATTAAAGTTACATCCAAATACTATTTGTATAGCTTATAAATCATTTTCAATAGTAAAAAACTGCCAACACAGTTACTCATACAAAAATGGCTCTATACTAAACAGGACTGATATAAAAATCAGTCCTGTTTTTTGGTACAAAAAAAGCGCAAAAATCTCTATAATTTAAATATCTGACCAAATAAATTAAGGAGAGATTATGCGCCTATGAATT
>NZ_BMCF01000012.1 GCF_014635045.1 Staphylococcus nepalensis
CGACTTGCATGTATTAGGCACGCCGCCAGCGTTCATCCTGAGCCAGGATCAAACTCTCCATAAAAAATTATGATGTTTGATTAGCTCATAAAATACTAATTTGTGTTATCAATAACACGTTGTTTTGATTCAACATTTAATGTTGAATTCGGAATTAACGTTGACATATTGCAATTCAGTTTTCAATGTTCATTGTTTGTTTTTAAATATGGTGGAGACTAGCGGGATCGAACCGCTGACCTCCTGCGTGCAAAGCAGGCGCTCTCCCATCTGAGCTAAGCCCCCATAGTTTTATAAGAGTCGGGAAGACAGGATTCGAACCTGCGACCCCTTGGTCCCAAACCAAGTGCTCTACCAAGCTGAGCTACTTCCCGTATTTATTATAATATGCATTTTAAAATGGTGCGCCCAATAGGAGTCGAACCTATAACCGCTTGATTCGTAGTCAAGTACTCTATCCAATTGAGCTATGGGCGCTCTATTAAAATGATGGTGCCGAGGACCGGAATCGAACCGGTACGATGATCTCTCATCGCAGGATTTTAAGTCCTGTGCGTCTGCCAGTTCCGCCACCCCGGCAATATAATGGAGCAGAAGACGGGATTCGAACCCGCGACCCCGACCTTGGCAAGGTCGTATTCTACCGCTGAACTACTTCTGCAAATTGAAACTGGATGAGCCATAGAGGATTCGAACCTCTGACCCTCTGATTAAAAGTCAGATGCTCTACCAACTGAGCTAATGGCTCATGAAATGGTGCCGGCCAGAGGACTTGAACCCCCAACCTACTGATTACAAGTCAGTTGCTCTACCAATTGAGCTAGGCCGGCTATTCATTTTTAAAAGATGGTGGAGGATGACGGCTTCGAACCGCCGACCCCCTGCTTGTAAGGCAGATGCTCTCCCAGCTGAGCTAATCCTCCACATGATTATTATAAAGCCTGGCAACGTCCTACTCTTGCGGAACGTAAGTCCGACTACCATCGGCGCTAAAGAGCTTAACTTCTGTGTTCGGCATGGGAACAGGTGTGACCTCTTTGCCATTGCCACCAGACAAAATAACTTACTCAATATATGATACACGTTTTATCAAATAATTGCAACGGTCAATTTTACACTATTTTTAAAATTTCTTTAAAAATCATTTACATAAGACTCTGTTGCTTTCTCTTGAATTTGACGACTTTTATATATTACTTCATTTTTCGTTATTAGTCAATAACTTTTGTGTTTTTTATTTTTAAACTTTATATTTAAGATTTCAATGTCTCGTTTCCTCAACTCGACTTGAATAATCTTATCATATGAATATGTTAAATGCCAAACCTTTTTTAGTATATTTTTATATTTTAATAGGCATTTATGTCCCAAACGTTTCTTATTACAAAAATTAATTAAAGTAATATTAACATATCTAATAATTAATAACAGTAATTACATTTATTCCCTATTAATAATATAAAAACTAGATCAGTTATACCCCTATTATACAATATATACTGACCTAGTTTCTTGTTTCTATTTAATTGTGATACGTTTTTTATATAAACGGCTTATTTTTGTCTCATGTATGGGAATAATAGCACGTCACGAATCGAAGCTGAATCTGTAAGCAACATAACCAATCTATCAATACCGATACCTAGACCGCCTGTTGGAGGCATACCGTATTCTAATGCTTCAATAAAATCTTCGTCCATTTCATGTGCTTCGTCATTGCCTTCTTCTTTTTCGACTAGTTGAGCTTCAAATCTTTCTCTTTGATCGATAGGGTCATTCAATTCTGTAAATGCATTGCCGTGCTCTCTGCCTACAATAAACAGTTCGAAACGATCTGTAAATCTAGGATCTTCTGGATTTTTCTTAGCTAATGGTGAAATCTCGATAGGATGTCCATATACAAATGTTGGCTGAATTAATGTTTCTTCTACTTTTTGTTCAAAGAATTCATTTAAAATGTGTCCGTATTTCATATTACCGGTGATTTCGACCCCATGTTCTTTTGCGAGTGTTTTTGCTTCTTCATCACTTTGTACGTTATAGAAGTCTACACCGGTAGTCTCCTTAACTGCATCTGCCATATGGATTCGTTTCCAGTTTGATTCTAAATCAATTACATCTTCACCATAATTAATTTTGGCAGTACCTAATACTTTATTAGAAATGTGTCTGATCATATCTTCCGTTAAATCCATAATATCATGATAATTTGCATATGCTTCATATAGTTCAATCATCGTAAATTCAGGGTTATGACGTGTAGATACGCCTTCATTTCTAAACACACGACCAATTTCATATACTTTTTCCAATCCGCCTACGATAAGGCGTTTTAAGTGTAGTTCAATTGCAATTCGCATATAAAGCGTAGCGTCTAATGCGTTATGATGTGTTACAAATGGTCTAGCAGCAGCACCACCAGCTATTTGATGCATCATCGGTGTTTCTACTTCTAAGAAACCTTGTTGGTTTAAATAGTTACGCATCTCTTGTAAAATTTTGCTTCGGTTAATAAACGTTTTTGTGCTATCTTGATTTGTAATTAAATCGAGATAGCGTTGACGATAACGTTGTTCTATATCTTGTAAACCATGGAATTTGTCTGGTAATGGACGTAATGCTTTAGTTAAAAGGACAAATGATTTAGCTTTAACTGACAACTCACCTGTTTTAGTTTTAAACATTACTCCGTCGATACCGACTATATCTCCTAAATCTGTTGAATTCCAAATATCAAATTGCTCATCACCCACTTGATCTTTTCTTACGTAAATCTGAATCTGACCAGATAGGTCTTGTACATGTGCAAAACCAGCTTTACCTTTACCACGTTTTGTCATGACACGTCCAGCGATGCTAACATGGCTCTCTTCTTCTTTTTCTTGCAATTCTTCTTTTGTAAATTGGTCCCAATCTTCATGTAATGGTGTAGCCATTGAAGTTCTTTCAAATTTTTGACCAAACGGATCGATACCTAAATCATATAGTTCTTGCATTTTTTGACGACGTACTTGCATTTGGTCGTTCATTTCTTCTGACATAACTTTCTCTCCTTTATGCTTCTTGTTCCACATTTTTAGTTTCTTTATTTTTTACTTATTGTTAGAAATTGTGAATCATCTATATCATTTCTTATTTAGTTTCTTTTTGATTTAAAACATTTCTAACTTTGTCTTACTATGAAAAAATTTAAATACGCTGGATACATATTTACACATTCTCATTATGACAACTTTTTTCTCTTTTCAATTCTACTAGACGTTGCAAACGTAATAAAGGGATTAAAAATTCATCTTTTGTAGAAAACACGTCAACAAGTTGTTTAGTTTGTACAAACACATAATAAATGATTCAAAGCTCAACTCATACTTCTGAGCAATTACGCTCTATCTACCTCTCAATTTTGATACTTCTTAACTGAGTTATCAGTTGTCACTAAATTACCCACCTTTTTATTAGTGAGTGGCACAATACAATCTGATGCGATGTCATTTAATGGGATAAGCACAAATGAGCGATCCAACATGCGTGGATGCGGCACAATCAAATCATCTTCTTCAATGACTTGATCACCATATAATAAAACATCGACATCTAAAGTTCTAGGGCCCCATCGTATATCTCTCACTCTGTGCAGTTGTTGCTCTGTATCAAGACATGCGTTCAATAAGGCGTGTGGTTTTAGTGACGTTTGAATTTCAATGCATTGATTTAAAAATTGAGGTTGGTCGACATACCCAACAGGTTCAGTTTCATATATTGGCGATATTTGCGTTACATGGATGCCATCTTTTTCATTCAAAATACGAATGGCCTTCTTAAGTTGTACTTCTCTTTCTCCAACGTTACTTCCTAACCCTAAATATGCATATTCCATTAGAAATTCTCCCTCACTATTTCTATACCTACACCATCATAATGACCTGGTATAGGAGGATTTTCCTTAGTGATCCTAACTTTCGTTTCCATTACACGATTATAGTGTGAATTTATACGTTTTGCAATACGTTCAGCTAGATGCTCTACTAAATTTACTGGTTTACTTTCCATGATTGCTTTAATTTCATCGTATATCTCACCATAGTGAACTGTATCAGTGACTTGATCAGTTTTACCAGCAATACTCAAATCCACTTTCATTGTTACATCTACAATAAATATTTGGCCAATTTCATTTTCTGCTGGTAAAGCGCCATGATAACAATAAAACTTCATACCATTAAGAAAGATTGTATCGTGCATACTCATTCTCCTTTAAATAATCCATACTTTGTCCTAAACGAGCATTGAGTACAACGTTATGCACTCTTACACCTTTAACGCCTTTCATTATACCATATGCAGTCGTGGCTGCTGTCGCTTCATCTCTTTCAGTCGCTTTGGTATCTTTATCAACCATTTCTTTAATAAATCTTTTTCTACTCGTCGCTAATAATACAGGATAGTCTGTAGCTACTAATTCATCTAATCGAGCCATTACTTCTTGTTCTTCTTCTCTGGTTTTAGCAAAACCAATACCCGGGTCAACCCAAACTTTCTCTTGAGGAATGCCAGCCATTTCCGCTTTGTTAGCTTGTTTTAATAAATATAAGAGCATTTCTTCAACAACAGGTTCTGACCTCTGACCATCACCATTATGCATCAGTACAATTTCACCTTCATATTTGGCTACAACGTCGAATATTTTTTCGTCATACAAACCAGCCCATTGATCATTAATCATAGTTGCGCCTAATTTCATTGCAGCTTCTGCAATCTCACTTCTATATGTATCAATAGAAAGTTGAATATCAAATTGATTTAACGCTTTTACAACAGGAATTACGCGTTCCAATTCTTCTGTCACACTAATTTCTTCATAGCCTGGACGTGTAGATATACCGCCTATATCTATGATATCTACACCTTCATCAATCATTTCTTCAGCTCTTTTGATTGCTTTTTCTACAGAATTATATTTACCGCCATCAGAAAATGAATCTGGGGTCACATTTAATATGCCCATAATTTTTGTATGTGCCATAGTCACTTCTTCCTTTCACGCTTAGATGCTCCATTAGCATTATAATTACTATTCTATAATAACGCTAATTATTATTTTTTTCAGTAAACAATGCTTAAACCATTTATAAGAAACAATTAACGAGATGCTCATTTTTAAAAAGAAACCTAGCGGTCATTTAATTGACTTTTGCATTTCAATATAAAATACTGAGTTTTTATTACAGGTAAAATATAAAATCAACCAATTGTTTTCCTTGAACGATTATTAATACTAAAAAAAACCGATCGCGTATATACACGACCGGTTAGGAAAAATAAAATTTAATCTTCAAATGAATATAACGGTGTAGAAAGGTAACGTTCACCATTACTTGGTAATACAGTGACTACTGTTTTACCTTTACCTAATGATTTAGCTTTTTCTAAAGCTGCATAAATTGCTGCACCAGAAGAAATACCACCTAGGATACCCTCTTCTTTAGCAACTTTACGAGACATATCCATTGCTGTTTCGTTACCAACTTTGATTACTTCATCATAAACATTTGTATCTAGTGTGTCTGGTACAAAACCAGCCCCTAAGCCTTGTAATTTATGTGGACCAGGTTCTCCACCACTTAGTACAGGAGAATCTTCTGGTTCAATCGCCACAAGATTAATGTCAGGATATTTTTCTTTCAATACTTTACCGGCACCAGTCAATGTACCCCCAGTACCAACACCTGCTAAGAAAGAATCAATTGTTTTTCCTTCAAACTGTTCGACCAATTCTGGACCAGTTGTCAATTCATGTACGCGTGGATTAGCCGGGTTTTCGAATTGTTGTGGTTCATAATAACCGTATTCTTCTTTTAGTTCTTTCGCTTTTTTAATAGCACCTTTCATCGCTTCTGCCCCTGGTGTTAAAACCACTTCTGCACCGTAAGCTTTCAATAGATTACGACGCTCTTGACTCATTGTTTCAGGCATCGTAAATACTGCATTATAACCTTTAGCAGCACATACAAAAGCTAATCCGATGCCTGTATTACCACTCGTTGGTTCGACAATTGTATCACCTGGTTTAATCTTACCTTCTTTTTCGGCTGCTTCAATCATCGCTAAGGCAATACGGTCTTTAACTGAGCCCGCTGGGTTTTGGTACTCTAGTTTTACGTAAACATCTGCTGAATTTTCATCCACCACATTATTTAATTTAACTACCGGCGTATTGCCAATAATTTCGACGATATTATTTACTGGTTTATTTGTCATAAGTATTGCTCCTTTTCATTAAAAAGTCTAAAACCTACTTTTTCTATCGGATATACTTTTCATTTTATCAGATTTTGTTTTGAATACAACTGAGAAGATTGAATATTGCAATATTTTTATAATATGCTACTGTTACACTTCTATTTTATAGCAATTATTGCATCTTTTCTAATAATTCCTGTAATTCGCTTTCTGAATATTGATATTTGTTTCTGCAAAAGTGACATTCTGCCTCTGCGCCATGATCTTCATTAATCATGCTTTCTATTTCAGCTTGGCCGAGGCCTTTGATTGCATTCAAGAATTTTTCATGACCACAATTACATTCAAAACTTGTAGGCATATTTTCTAAAATTTGTACATTATCTTCTCCTAGTACTTCAAATAGAATTTCTTCAGGTGTTAAGCCTTGATCAATCAATTTAGAAACTGGCGTCATGTTATTGATAACTTCTTCCAACTTATTAATCGTTTCTTCTTCAGCACCAGGCATAACTTGAATAATAAAACCGCCAGCTGCTTTGATAGAATTATCAGGGTTTACTAGTACACCTAAACCAACAGATGAGGGTGTTTGTTCACTTTTAGCAAAATAGTAAGTGAAATCATCCCCCAATTCACCGGATACAAGTGGACTTGAACCTGAAAAATAGTCTTTCAAGCCAACATCTTTTACTACTGTTAATGCGCCATTACTGCCTACCGCACGGCCAACATCTAATTTACCTACGTTATTTAAAGGAAAATGTGTTTGTGGGTTTGTTACATATCCTCTCACGTGGCCATTAGCATCTGCATCAGCAATGATTTTTCCAATCGGGCCTTGGCCATCCACGGTAACTGTTAATTTTTGTTCTCCTTTAAGCATAGCCCCCATCATTAATGTAGCAGTCATTGTTCTGCCAAGTGCTGCAGATGCTGTTGGCCAAGTATAATGTCTTGTTTGCGCTTCTTGTACGCTTTCTGTAGTTAAGGCACTATATGCTCTTATTTGTCCTCCATAAGCCAATGCTTTAACAATATAATCGTTTGTCATTTCTGTAATTACTCCTTTGATTTATTTTAATGTTTAAATTCATTTTTTAGTTTTCATTTAGAACTTTTTACTACTTTTTATCAATGCAATTTATTGTAATTGTTCAGGCAAAAAATTGCTACATATCTGTTTATAATGTTTATTTAAAAAATAAGTAACCATAAAAAGCTTCTTTCTACATCAATATGATAGCAGAAAGAAGCTTTTCGTTCAGTTATTAATTTCTATTGCTTGGATCATTAGGATCGCTTGGATTGCTTGGTTTATCAATGTTCGGCGGTTGTTCATGACCTGTGTCTTCATCAGAATCATCATCGCCGTCGTGTTGTCTTTTTTCTTTTTCTTTATCGATATCTTCTTCTTCTTTGCGGTCTTCTTCTTGTTGTTTATTACCGATGTCTCGTTGCTCTTTACGGACATCTTCATAAGATTTACCGTATTTACCTTCTTTAAATTCTTTTTCTTGATCACTCACAACTTTCGCTGCATCATAATCCACTTCAGGAAGTACACCATCATAGAATAATGAATGAATTTGTTCAGCAACTAATGTTTCTTCTTTTAATAAAGCCTCTGCAATTAAAATTAATTGTGATTGATGTTCTAAAAGAATGTCTTTGCAACGTTCATATTGCTCTTTGATGATACGTTGGACTTCTTTATCGATTTCATAAGCAATTTGACCAGAGTATTCTGGTTCGCCTTGCATATCTTTACCTAAGAAAACTTGTCCACTGCCACTGCTTGAGAATTGAACTGTACCGAGTTTCTTACTCATACCATATTCAGTAACCATTTGACGCGCGATTTGTGTTGCACGTTCAAAGTCATTTGAAGCACCAGTTGATACTTCGTTGAAGTTAATATCTTCAGAAACACGTCCGCCTAGCAAGCCACAAATTTTATCTAATAACTCTGGTTCAGTCATTAAGAAACGATCTTGTTTTGGTAACATCATTGCGTAACCGCCAGCTTGTCCACGTGGCACAATAGTCACTTTATGGACAACCTCTGCTTCATCAAGTACCATACCAATAATCGTATGACCTGCTTCGTGGTGCGCCACAATATTACGTTCTTTTTCTGAAATAACACGTGATTTTTTAGCAGGGCCAGCAATAACACGGTCAGTAGCCTCTTCTATATCACGCATGTCGATTTTCTTCTTACCTTCACGCACTGCAACTAATGATGCTTCGTTTAATAAGTTTTCTAAATCTGCACCTGAGAAGCCAGGTGTTCTTTGAGACACTGCTTTTAAATCCACTGTTTCATCAAGTGGTTTATTTCTAGCATGAACATGTAAAATGGCTTCACGCCCTTTGACATCTGGACGGCCGACTTGGATTTGTCTATCGAAACGACCTGGACGTAATAATGCCGGGTCTAAAATATCAGGTCTGTTTGTAGCGGCAATCATAATGATACCTTCATTTTCACCAAAACCATCCATTTCAACTAGCAATTGGTTTAATGTTTGTTCACGTTCATCGTGACCGCCACCTACACCAGCGCCACGTTGACGACCAACTGCATCGAGCTCATCAATAAAGATAATACAAGGTGCGTTTTTCTTAGCATTTTCAAACAAGTCACGTACACGGCTTGCACCGACACCTACAAACATCTCAACGAAGTCTGAACCACTGATTGAGAAGAATGGCGTACCTGCTTCACCAGCTACTGCACGCGCTAATAATGTTTTACCGGTACCTGGAGGCCCAACGAGTAAAACACCTTTTGGAATTCTAGAACCCATTTGTTTAAATTGTTTATTATCTTTTAAGAAGTCTACAATTTCTATTAATTCTTGTTTTTCTTCTTCTGCACCCGCTACATCTGAGAAGCGTACACGTTTTTTCTGGCTATCGTACATTTTAGCTTTGGACTTACCAAAGTTCATCATACGGCCGCCACCGCCGCCGCCTCCTTGTGCTTGGCTAAGGAAGAAAATAAATAATAAGGCAATGATTAATACAGGAATTAATGTAGTTAAAATACTTACAAATACACTTTGTTTTTCTTCTTCTTTAACTGTAAATTTCAATCCATCTTGATTTTGTGCTTTGTCTGTTATTTTTTCAAGCTCTTTATCATTGTTATATAAAATTGTTGAAGAATAATCTTCATCATTTTTAGTTTTACCACTTACCATATATACATTTTGTTCAGGTTGAATTTCTAATGATTTTAGTTCACCTTTATCCAGTTGCTTAACAAATTGGTTATAAGTAAGCTGTTTTGGCATATTTCCGTTACCATTTAGCCACGAAAACAAACCAAATATAATAACGCCAATGATTGCGATAACTAGCACGTTACGAAAGGCTTTCTGCATGCGTCGTTTCCTCCTACTTCAATAATAAAACTAACAAAAATTGTAACACAATACATAAGTTTCAGGCCAGTAATTATACTTTTTGTACATATGTTAAGACCTTTGTTAATTTTTTACTTTAATAATTTTTTAGATAAGATATACAAATGTTAAAACATACGCTTTATTAAACTTCTAAAAGTTTATGTATAGGCGAGTCAATTAAGTTAACATCACTATGTATATTAACTTATATTATCTAATTACGTTTTATAGTATATAACAATATTTCATCCGATTAAATTGTACTGCTTACTTTGAATAAATTTCTGGTTTAAGTGTGCCGATAAACGGTAGGTTTCTGTATTTCTCAGCGTAATCTAAGCCATAACCCACAACGAATTCATCTGGTATCTTTTTACCCACATATTTGGCTTCGATATCTGCTTTGCGTCGGTTTGGCTTATCTAACAATGTTACAATTTCAAGTGAGTTTACTTTTCTTGATTCTAATAATTCTGTAATTGATTTTAAAGTTGTCCCTGTTTCTAAAATATCTTCGATAATTAAAAGATCTTTCCCTTCTATAGAAGCACTCAAGTCTTTTAATATTTGTACTTCACCAGTAGACTCTGTCCCACCATGATAACTAGAAACATCCATAAAATCGATAGCTAGGTGTGTATCGATGTGTTTAATAAGGTCTGTCATAAACATTACTGAACCTTTTAAAATACCTATGCAAACAAGTGGCTTACCAGCGTATGCTTCAGTGATTTTCGCTCCTAAATCTTTGCATATGCCTTCTATTTCTGCCTCGTCTAATAACACTTCTTTTAAATCATCTCGCATATTTTCATTCCTCTCCCATATTTCGTATAAAAATAGATGTTTTATATTTATTATTTAAATATAACGTACCTACCGCAATAATTTCATCATCTGCATTAACTAAAATCGGTAACTGATTTCGTTCGGTTTGTATAATTTTATAATCAATAAGTAACCTACTAACCTTTTTGTGGCCTTGTACACCATTTAGTTTGAATTTATCCCCATCGTTTCTTGTTCTGACGAGTAATGGGTAACACTCATTTGGAAAATCATTCGTAATATCAATACTATAATGACCATAGTTATATACACCTGGGTGTTGAATCTGTATTGGCACAAGAGATTCATTATAATTTGCCATTATTATAAATTTATCATAAGCGATATAAATATTCCATTTATCTGTCGTATATAATGTGCATTGACTTACATGATTTTCAATTTGCCTGAACCAAGATTCATACATTTTTTCTGTCATCGGTTTTAATATACCTAATTTCGAAACAATTATATCTAATATGATTGTTTTCAAATTATGATTTAAATTAGAAAATAAGTCTCTTGGGATTACTATTTCTCTCTTATTAGCAATACCTTTAACATACATTTCAATAAAATGATTTGCTTCTTTTTTAAGGTCTTCTAGTTGTGTGTCATGCCATGCTTTCAATTTTAACAATTGTTTTGTCGACAAATGGCAGTTACGTTCTATTGCTGGTAAAATACGATTACGAATATCATTTCGTACATACTGATTTTCAGCATTCGTTTCGTCTTCATAATAAGGAACTTCATGCAAGCGCTGGTAATTTCGAATCTCAGCTTTAGTTATTTCTAACAGAGGTTTGCACAATGCATATGACCCTCTTGCAGTAAGATACGACATACCCAAACTACTTCGAGTGGAACGCCCAGTCATCAATCGATAAAAAATCGTCTCAATTTGGTCGTCTTGATGATGTGCCGTTAATAAAATATCTGCGCCAAGTTTTTCCATCATATCATCAAACCACTCGTAGCGTTTTAATCGAGCGATGCTTTCAATACTATTCCCTTTCTCAACGGCATTCGATAAGTCTAAATGATGCACGTATAGGGGAATTTGGTATGAAGTACAGAAATGTTTTATAAATGTTTCTTCTTCCTTTGCAACATCGCGAATATGGTGATTCACATGTAAGCACGTTAGTTTACGATATGTTTGAGATAAATCAGTTATTAATTGATGCAATAATGCCATACTATCTATGCCTGTAGAAACAGCCAACACAATATGTTGATGCCCATCCCAACCGGCCGTGTTAATCTTCATCATAGCTTACCTCCTTTATCATAATATGAAAGTACTCCGTATCGCTAATTATTGGTACGATTGGTAAGTCTATATACAACAAAAAAGAGACTGTTTCCTTAAGCAAGAAAACAGTCTTATATTGTTAAAGTCAAACTTAATTTAGAATCATAATAAATGTTGTACTTAAGCAATTAATTTAAGTTCTCTTGGGAACAGTCTTATTTTATATATTTTTTAGCGTCTAGTGCCTTTTCCGCCACGTCTAGATTCAGTTTGACGTTTAATAGAAGTTAGCTTATCTTCGCTATCTTTTAAGAAGTTTGTTAATTTCTTTTCAAAATCCTCACCTTTAGGCTGAGATTGTTTATGATTTGGTTTGTTTTGAGGTCTACGTGGACGATCTTTTGCTTTTTTAATTGATAAACTAATTTTTCCGTCATCAGCAATTGAAAGCACTTTAACTTCAACTTCCTCACCAACAGATAAGTGATCCTCTACGTTTTCAACGTAATTATCTGCAACTTCACTTATGTGAACTAAGCCACTTTTTCCTTCTGGAAGCTCGACGAAAGCGCCAAACTTTTTAATTCCAGTGACTTTACCTTTAAGCTTGTTTCCTACTTCGATTGACATATTATAAATAAATCCTCCCGATTTGTTTCGATTTTAATCCTATTATATGCCTGTTTGCATAAATTAACAATGGTATAATGATGCAAAAAATTAATTTCAATTATTTACTATCTTTTTTATCTTTAGATTTAGAGTCAGACTTATTATCGCTAGGCAATTTAAAAATAACTTCCCCGTCGTTACTTAAATAGTAATCATCTCGTGCAACTTTTTCAATATAATCTTTATCATTCAAATTATTTAATTGCTCCTTCAACGCTAATTCTTCATCTTGTTGTTTTTGATATTTTTGTTCTTTTTGTTGACGTTCGGCTGCATCTTCACTATTACTTTGTTTTTGAGTGACAAGCATTACAGATAAAATAATGATAATGAGTAGTAAGATACCGCCAAATAAAGTGATACGTCTGCGAATGACACGTTTTCTCGTTTGTTTTTGTTGCTTTTTTTTATTTTCTGATGAAGTATACGTATTCCCTATATTTTCAACTTTTTTACTCAATTGCTTGTCACCTCTCTTTCTATATTTATATTTCACTTACTTTTTCTTCTTTAATTAATTCGTACATGCCTTTTGCATTTTCTTTCGTTGCATGTTCACTTAATCCTGTTACTTTAATTGTTACCACTTTTTGCCCAAATCGAACAACAAGTTCGTCAGATTCTTTAACATCTGTGCCTGCTTTAGCAACTGATCCATTGACAGTGACACGTCCTTGGTCACTGATTTCTTTTGCCAACGTACGACGTTTTACCAACCTTGAAACTTTAAGATATTTATCTAATCTCATCCCTTTTCCCTCCTTGCTCTAAAATTTGCTTTAAGTCCGCTTCACTTAATGACATATTTTTGGTTTTATCATACAACGCTAAGAAGTGGTCTGCAAATACTTTTTCAAACTTAACACGTTGTTTCTTTCCTTCTTTCGATTTCGCATCGGACCATATATTTTTTAAATCTTCTTCCGTTTCTGCTTTAGCATCATTAAAAACATGTGGGTGTCTGCGTATCATTTTTTCTGAAAGACTTTGAATCACTTCGTATATATCGATGTAACCTTCTTTTTTACCTATACTTGCATGGAGCAACACCTGTAAAAGTATATCTCCTAACTCTTCAATCATATGCCAGTCATCTTCATTATCGATGGCTTCAAATAATTCAAATGTTTCTTCCAATAAATAACGTTTTAACGTGTGATGTGTTTGCACTTTATCCCATGGACAGCCTGTTTCCTCATCCACAAGTCGTTCTATAATACTAACTGCGTAGTCAAAATCACTATAATATGCTACTTCTTTTTCAACTTTCGGAATAAATACACTGGTTATGTTATTAAAAGCGTCGCTATAATGGTCTAATTCGTATAAAGGCGTGGCAATTACGTTGGCCTTGTTGTTTCTGGCTCCGTCCACAATATATACCATTTGTTCATCACTATAGCGTTCCATCAATGTTACTTTTAAATCGCCAGCAACCATCGAACTATAAACTTGCGTAACCAATGTATGTGTTCGGATATTCAGCTGTTCAGTTTGTATATCTGTTGTATCTAACATGGTAAAGCCATCATTCGGGTCAACTTTTATAGCTTCAAATATATCGTCTATAAAACTTTTTCCGCCTAAAATTTCAACTTCAACATCAGCATGTGTTTGGGCATATTGCTCTAATTTCACTGTCGTCGTTTCAGCTACACGCGGATGACCCGGCACCGTATATACAATGTCGCGTTCATTTACAGCGCTTATTAATTGCGACACAATTGATTCATACACTTCTTCAAAGGATTGGTTGTTTTGATATGCTTGGTCAAAACTATCGAATTGAATACCTTCCATCGTTAAGTCTTGAATAACTGGATGCTCTAATGTACGTGTATATACTAACGTTTGTTGTTTTAAAAATTTATAAATACCTAAAGGTAAATCATCTACACCATAATTGCCTAGCCCAACAATTGTGATTTTATTTGTCATTAACGTTTCCCTCTTTTCATGTGGAATAGCTTATCTCCAAAAGGTAAATGCTTAAGTTCTCTAAAGCTTAATAAATTCAGACGTACAATAGCAAATATCACCACACTTATGCCCATAAATGCTGCTATCGCTAACTCAACTAATCCTTCAACTCTTCCTTCACCTGGGATAAGAAGTAATACAATTTGTACGGCAAACGATAGCATCACCATTGTGAGCAGTAATTTAAAGATAAATTTTTGCATCGCTTGAAAATGATACGCTTTTAATACTTGGATATGCAATATCCAAACAAATACAATAAGTGATAGTACAGTACTCAGACTTGCGCCTATTATTGAAAGTTGCGGTATTAACACAAGGTTTAATATCGTTTTAATAACAATGCCAGCGCAGAACGCTAATAATATCATTCTCACTTGATTTTTCACTTGTAGTAACGCAATATCCATCATTATGAGAGACACACATATGACTGTAAGCATATAAATTGAAAGCGTTCCGTTTAAGCTATCGTTTTTAAAAAACACATGGTTCATGATTGGAAGCAAATTGATTAAACCAACGGCAGCTGACACACTAAATAAGATGGTTATCTTTATAGACGCATTAGCATAACGATTCATGCGCATATATTGTTTCGTTTTTATCGCATCAGTCAGTAGTGGAATAAGCACAAAACAAAATGTAGTTGTTACAATCAAACCCATCTGAATAAATGAAGCGCCTCGGTCAAAAATTCCTTTTTGAACTGTAGCTGCTTCAAAACCTAGGCCCATATACTGAAGTGAACGTATTATTGTAAAGCTATCAACTACTTGCCATACAATAACAATCAATTGACTTACTGCAAAAACGATAATTCCAAGCGTTAATTTTTTCCAAGCTACATGGTTTCCTGTATATGTGCGTGTTAATTTAAATGGTCTGCGTTGTATCAGAAATAGGCTTGAAACTAAAAAACCTATTGCAGAGCCAAGAATCGCTAATGTACCCGCTTGGTAAATATCCCATGACTGACTTGCGAACATCACGATAGCAGCCATTATAATTGCTACACGAATAAACTGCTCTATTACCTGTGAAATAGCTGGCGTGTTCATATGTCGGTGCGCCTGGTAATACCCACGATATACACCGAGGACACCAACAAATAAAAAGCTAACACTTGCCGCTCTTAACATGGGTGCTAAATTGATATCTCCCATCAGTAGTGCCACCCAATGGGCACAAATGAACATTAGAAAGAAAAATACAATACCTATATATTGCAACCTTAGTAATACGCGAGTGTATTGACTGGCTTGACCGTTCACACCGAAAGTTTGAGTTACAGCACTTGGGATTGCATTCATTGTTAAAATAACGCCTAATGCTACAATTGGATAAACTTGTTGGTAAGCGTATAATCCCTCGTCCCCTAGTATATTTTGATATGGAACGCGATACAAAGCACTAAGTACCTTGACGATAATAAGTGCTATCGTAAGTACAACGACACCATTAAAAGTATTTGGTGTGTCAAATTTAGTTTTCATCCGGTATAACCATACTTTCTTCTAAACATTTTGCTAAGAATTTTAAGTTATCTAACCAAGCTTTACCTTTATTTAACGTCACTTTCATTTTACCATCTTGAACGCCAACTTTCATTGCACGCCCTAAAGGTTGTGTTTGTTTAAAGAGTGTTTCACCATTTATATCAGTAGTCCCTTTTTCAGATAAATCAATTTCAATTTTTTTACCCATATCTTTAATTAGTGTTACTCCTGCGTGCAATGCATATACTTTAATTTCCATCATTTCTAATAATCTTTCAACTTCAACAGGATAGTCGTTGAAGCGGTCTATGAGCTCATCTTTAATGTCCATCAATTGTGATTTTGTTTCAATTTTACGCAGTTTTTTATAAATTTCAATTTTAGCCTGTTCATTTGGAATATATTCTGCTGGTAAATAAGCATCAATATTTAATTCTATTTCAACTTCTGGTACGTCAGGTTTTTCTTCTTTAATACCGCGTTTTTCATTAACGGCTTCTTCTAACATTTGGGAATATAAATCAAAGCCTACTGAATCAATAAACCCATGCTGTTGCTTACCTAAAAGGTTACCAGCACCACGAATATTCAAATCACGCATAGCGATCTTAAAACCTGAACCTAATTCAGTGAATTCTTTAATTGCTTGTAATCTTTCTTCCGCAGTTTCTGATAACACTTTATTAGAAGGGTGTAAGAAATACGCATAACCAATACGACTTGAGCGTCCCACGCGTCCTCGTAATTGATATAATTGACTAAGCCCAAATTTGTCAGCATCCTCAATAATTAAGGTGTTCGCATTTGGGACATCTACGCCCGTTTCAATTATTGTTGTTGTGACAAGAATATCAAATTCATGATTGATAAAACTCAACATAGTTTCTTCTAAGTCTCGTTCATTCATTTGTCCATGCGCTACGCCAATATTGGCGTCTGGCATTAACATTTGTAACTGTTCTCGTTTCTCATAAATCGATTGGACTTTATTATATAAATAAAACACTTGTCCATCTCTTGAAAGTTCTCTTTCCAAAGCTTCTTTAATAAAATTCATATTTTGTTCTAACACATAAGTTTGGACTGGAAAACGATTTTCTGGTGGTGTTTCGATCACTGATAAATCACGAACACCTAACATACTCATATGCAACGTTCTTGGGATAGGCGTTGCTGTTAGCGTTAATACATCAACATTGGCCTTAAGTGATTTAATTTTTTCCTTATGTCGCACACCAAATCGTTGTTCTTCGTCGACAATTAATAATCCTAAATCCTTATAATGGATATCTTTACCTAATAGTTTGTGTGTACCTACAACAATATCCACCTCACCTGATTTCAAACCTTCTTTAACTTCTTTAACTTCTTTGGTAGTTCTAAATCTACTAATGAGTTGAATTTCTATTGGGAAATCTTGCATACGTTCTATTAACGTTTCATAATGTTGTTGCGCTAATATTGTCGTAGGCACAAGGAATGCTACCTGCTTACCTTCCATAACTGCTTTAAACGCTGCTCGAACGGCGACTTCTGTTTTACCGTAACCAACATCACCGCATAACAGTCTGTCCATTGGTCGCTCAACTTCCATATCTTGCTTAATTTCTTCAATCGATTTTCCTTGGTCGGGTGTCAATTCATAAGGGAAATCTATTTCAAAATCATTTTGCTGTGGTGTATCTGGCCCATATTTATACCCAACTGACATTTCTCTTTCTTTATATAGTTCTATTAATTCATCAGCCATATCTTCAACATTTTGTTGAACCTTGGCTTTTGTTTTTTTCCATTCGGTGCCCCCGAGTTTGTTTAACTTGGGTGACTTGTCTTCGGAAGCCACGTATTTTTGTACTTGATCCATTTGATCGACGGGTACAAATAATTGGTCGGTTCCTTTATATTGCAGTTTGATATAATCTTTATGAACGCCTCCAACTTCAAGGGTTTCAACACCTAAATATTTACCGACACCATGATGCACGTGGACCACAAAATCTCCAACTTTTAAATCTTGATAGGATTTAATTTTCTCTGCATTGGTTAATTTTTTATGTTGTTTCGCTTTTTTCTTCTGCTTAGATTTAAAAAGCTCACGTTCTGTTACAACGGCTAACTGCATATAAGGTAATTCAAAACCTTCTGACAAACTACCTTCAGTGATAATTGCGCTACCACCTTCAACCTGTGGGCTTGGTGTATCGATAAACGTTGGTATATGCATTTCATTTAACATTGATTGGATGCGCTCTTTTTTTAATTCAGTTTCTGCTAATACGATGACAGTATAATCATTCTGAATAAAACGCTGAAATTCTGAACGCATAATATCATATTGACCGTAAAATTGTTGTACCGGTTTACAAGAAAACTTAATGATATCATTCAATTCTACAGACATGGTCGTAGTAAATAGCGTAAAGTACGTGACTGGATATTGTTTTAATAAAGATTCAAAACCATCATATTGTAAAAAGTTTTGACCCATAAACCCTTTACCACTCTCGATTAAACCTTGCATAAATTCATCCGCTTCAGAAATCAGGTTTGTTTCTGTTTCTTTAATACGATTGTATTCATCAACAGCAACTATGGCATCATCTTTGAAATAATCAATAATGGTTGCAGGTTCTTCATACATAAACGCTACAAGCCTACGTAGTACTTGATGATCAAATAAAGAAGATTCAAACAGCTGAAAGCTTTCATAAGTCTCTTTCAAATCATTACGTACTGATTTATCTATTTTAGGACGCGTATATTCATATGCTTCTTTTAACTTTAATTTTGTATGTTTCAATACATCATCAGTAATGATATAATCACTGGCCGTTGTGATTTCTACTTGATCTAAATTAGCCTCTGAGCGTTGTGTTTCCACATCAAAGTGGCGAATAGAATCTACTTCTGTATCGAACAGTTCAATTCGTACAGGCATGCCTATCAATGGGTATATATCAATAATCCCCCCACGTAAAGAAAATTCCCCAATATGTGAGACAACGCTTTCTCTTCGATATCCCATGTTCACAAGTTTATTTAAAAATTCATCAATGTCTATATCGTCGCCAATAGCTAGTCTAAGTTGATGCGATTGCCACATTTCAACTGGTGTTAACCACTTTTTCAATCCGTTTAAAGGCACGATAAACAAGCCTCTCTTTTCTTGAGCAAGCGCAGTTAATGTGCGCACACGTTCACTCATAAATTGAGGGCTTTGTGTTGAAAATTCTTCTGTCATAATATCTTGCATTGGATATTTGTATATATCATCAGCGTCTATATATTGAAGCAAATCGCTTTCTAACTTATCGGCTTGATATAAGTTATTTGTTATCACAAGCATTTGTTTAGGACTGTGAATAAACTTTTCAGCTATAATGGTCGCTTTGGCAGAACTAGATAATCCTGTTACTAATACATTTTCTTCACCAAATACTGCATTCAATTCTTGGTAACGTTTATCTTCTTTAATATATTCTGTAATTATTGATTTCACTTGACCTCACCATTAAACTCATTCATCACATGATCAAAACGAGCGCTTTCAATATATGCTTCTACTGCACGTGCTGAATGTTCTATTACTTTATTCATTGTTTCCATTTCTTGTTTTGTAAACCTTTGTAAAACATAATCAACGATAGACATGCCATTGGAAGGACGATCCACTCCTATTCTAATACGTTTAAATTGATCTGTACCTAAAGATTGTATAATCGATTTCATACCGTTATGACCACCAGCGCTTCCTTTTTGTCGCAAGCGAATCTCACCTTGTGGTAAATCTAAATCATCATATAGTACGAGTAAATCGTCTACATCAATATCATAATACTTCATCAGCGGGCCTACTGCTTCACCAGATAAATTCATCATCGTCATCGGTTCAATAAACATAACTTTTTCACCCGCTAAACGTTCTATGGTATAAGCACCTTTATATTTTTGTTTATCTAATTTAAATTGGTTTTGTTCTAACATATAATCAACGACTTCAAACCCAATATTATGTTTGGTTTGCTCGAAGCGTTTGCCTATATTGCCTAAACCTACAATACATTTCATTACGTTACCTCCAATAATTATTAATCGTCATATATTTTTGTTATTTTGTAACTTTATCATGTCACTCATTTTTGTAATCATATCATTCACTATATTAACATAAAAAAACACCAGCTTAACGAATTAAGCATGGTGCTTTTATAAGGATATGTTTTCTTTATTGAAATCGTGTGTCATAAAGAAGGGGTTAAGAGAATTATTCTTCTTCTTTTTCTTCTTTATCTTCACCTACAACTTCAGGCTCTTCAGTTGTTGATTCGCCTTCCATTGCTTCGATTTCTTCTTCTGTAGGTTCTTCAGTTGGAGGAACTACAGTAACTACTGAGTCTTCAGGATCATTTTCAATTGTGAAATCACCTGAAACTTTAATGTCTGCTACTGTGTAGCTATCGTTGATTTCTAATGCACTAATGTCAACTTCAATTGACTCAGGGATATTATCTGGCGTAGCAGTTACTTCAAGATCGAATAGTGGTTGTTCAACAACGCCACCTTCTTTAGCGCCTACTGCTTCACCAACTAGTTGAACTGGTACTTCAACAGTACGTTCTTCGCTCATATTGATTGCTAAGAAGTCAATGTGAGTGATCTGGTTTTTAAGTGGGTCGAATTGGTAGTCTGAAACCATTACTTTAATTGTTTTAGAACCTACGCCTAATTCGATAACACCGTTACGTCCAACTTCACGGATAACTTTGATAAATTCTACTTCGTCAACTTTAACTGAAGTATTTTTTGTACCGTAACCATATACGATTGCAGGTACTTTACCAATTTTTCTAAGTGTTTTAAGGTCTGAACGTGTTTGTTTACCTTGACGAATAATTGACTTTAATGAAGCCATATTATTTCCACCTTTCATTTTTTGTTCTTATCATCTGAATAAGAACCCCTCACTTGCCCATCAACATGATGTTGCTTGCAAGTGTTTATTAAGTCGTGAAATCACGAACGGAACAATTATATATCTATTTGGTTAATTAGTCAAATAGTACACTAACAGATTCTCTTTCGTAGACACGTATAATCGCTTGTGCTAATAAGCCTGCTACTGATAATTCTTTAGTATTAGCTGGTTTACGTTTTTCATCTAATTGAATTGAATTTGTAACTACTAACTCTTTAATTGCTGAATTTTCAATACGTTCTCTAGCTGGGCCTGACAATACAGGGTGCGTACAGCACGCGTAAACATCTTTCGCACCTTTATCTTTTAATGCTTGTGCGGCTAATGTAATTGTACCAGCAGTATCAATGATATCATCAATAATAATTGCTGTGCGGCCTTCAATTTCACCAACAATATTCATTACTTCTGCTACATTCGGTTTAGGACGTCTTTTATCGATGATAGCGATTGGCGTTTTAAGTATGTCTGCAAGTTTACGTGCTCTTGTTACACCACCGTGATCTGGAGAAACTACAACACATTCTTCAGGGTCGATGTCTGTATCATTTTTAAAGTACTCTGCTAAAATTGGTACACCCATTAAGTGATCAATTGGCATATTGAAAAATCCTTGGATTTGTGGTGCGTGTAAATCTAGCGCAATCATACGATCTGCGCCGGCAGTTTCGATTAAGTTCGCCACTAGTTTCGCAGTAATTGGTTCACGACTACGCGCTTTTCTATCTTGGCGTGCATAACCATAATATGGCACTACGATATTAATATTCGCTGCTGAAGCACGTTTACAAGCATCGATCATAATTAATAATTCCATTAAATGTAAATTGACTGGATTTGAAGTTGGTTGAATAATAAACACATCACAGCCACGAATGCTTTCTTCAATATTAATTTGAATTTCACCATCGCTAAAACGTTTTACAGAACATTTTCCTAGTTCAATCCCAACATTATCTGCTACTTCCTGGGCCAATGGTTCGTTACCCTTTAAAGAAAATATTTTCAAAGCAGAATTCTTATACTCATTGTTTAACATTTATAGTCCTCCAATTAATTCATTCAATTAGTTTCGTTTGTAGACAAAATCACATTTATCCACATAAAAGTATCGTTTGAGGTCATTCCAACATTTTGGTTAAATTCAAATGAATAGAACGGCCATCTAATCATGGCTATTGTTTTAGATAACCTTCTTTAGTTGTTTGTCTCGCTCTTGCTAATGCTAAACTGTCTTGTGGCACATTATCAGTAATTGTAGAACCTGCAGCTATAAATGATCTATCACCTAAGGTTACTGGTGCTACCAAATTAGTATTGCAACCTATAAAGGAGTCATTACCGATAATTGTTTTGAATTTATTTTTGCCATCATAATTCACTGTAATGGAACCACAACCTACGTTCGTACGTTCGCCAATTTCTGCATCACCTATATAACTTAGATGTGGCAATTTGGCACCTGCTTTTACAATCGATTTCTTAACTTCTACAAAGTTTCCAACTTTTACGTTTTTACCTAAATCCGCACCAGGTCGTAACTGCGCAAACGGTCCAATAGTGGCATGATCATCTATGACCGCTTCATTGATTACTGACTGTTTAATTGTAACATTAGCACCAATTTTACTATTTATAATCTCTGTATTGTGGCCAACAACCGTATCTTCACCAATTATGCTACGACCTGCTAACTTAACGCCCGGTTCGATAATCACATCAGCAGCGATTTCTACATCTGCGCCTATATATGTAGTAGCAGGGTCGATAAGTGTTACGCCATTTCTCATATGACACGCATTAATACGTTTTCTATAAGCCTTTTCTGCTTCGCTTAACATAACTCGGTCATTTACGCCCATGATTTCGTCAAAATCATCTGTGCAATATATGCCAACATTACCTTGTTCTTCTAAAATTAAAGTTAAAACGTCAGGTAAATAATATTCATTTTGAACATTATCATTTTTTACTAACTCTAATTTTTCAAAAAGTACTTTATTATCAAATGCAAAAATACCTGAGCTAATTTCATTTATTTGTTGTTCAATTTCTGTGGCATCTTTTTGTTCTACAATCTTCACCAAGCGGCCATTTTCGTCTCGAACGATTCGTCCATATCCAAAAGGGTTGGTTGTAGTAGCTGATAAAACCGTTGCTTCAGCTTGGTTTTTCTCATGATGTTCAACTAGTGACTTAAGTGTTCCTGTAGTGATTAAAGGTGTATCACCACAAACTACTAATGTTGTGCCTTGTTTGTCACTTAAATGTTCACTAGCTGTTTTAACAGCATGTGCGGTGCCAAGTTGTTCTTCTTGGAAACTATATAGAGAAACATCTCCTAACGTTTCTTTTACACTTTCTGCGCCATGGCCAACAATTGTTACAAGATTTTCTACTCCAGATTGTTTAACGTTATCAACGACATGTTCAATCATTGATTTGCCCGCAACCTCATGTAGTACTTTGTATTTCTTAGATTTCATACGTGTACCTTTTCCAGCTGCAAGTACTATTGCATGTCTTTGCATGTGTGTAACCCTCCATTAAATTATACACTTCTATATTATTATAATTTAACGCTAGTGCCACTTTCAAGGCTCAGAACCCTAATGTTATATAATAGAAACAAATCAGTTAACTTTCTTTTAAAAATACATATTTATATTTGTCATCTTTGCCTATATAAAAGGGCCTGAAAATGAAACACAAAAAATTTCGCTAAATACATTTTAATCGTTATGTTTTTGGAAAATAAACCGTTATTAATTTAAATGAAACGATTTCAATTATCAAAACGTCACGAAAGCATATTGAAATGCTAACAGTTTATTTACGATTACAGAAATATAAATTTTGTCACCTTTTCATTATAGCAATTCATTTAATTTTTTTATATTTTTTATTTTAGTTCAACAAAATAAAAGGATTGGATTTCGTTTAATGGAAATCCAATCCTTTTAAAATCATATTTTTCTCTTTGTATTAAGCTTCATCATTTGATTCTTCAGATGATTGAGCATTTTTATCAGGGATAACTTCATCAGTTTCGTCATAAACCTTCATAACCGCATCTTGAATCTCTTGTCTCATTTCTGAGTTAATTGGATGCGCGATATCTCGGAATTCACCATCTGGTGTTCTTTTACTTGGCATTGCGACGAATAGACCTGAGTTGCCTTCAATCACTCTTAAATCATGTACAACAAATGATTCATCTAGCGTAATTGAAACTAAAGCTTTCATTCTTCCATCTGTTTGTATCTTTCTAAGTCTTACATCTGTCACTTTCATGTAGTGAGCCCCCCTAGTATCTCTTTGTTAGAAGCTTAACAATTTCATCAAAAATTATAAATCCTTTTAGTTACTTCACTTCAGCTATTACTTCAATTTCAACTTTAACGTCTTTAGGCAATCTTGCGACTTCAACACAACTTCTTGCAGGTTGATGTTCTGCAAAATATGTGCCATAGACTTCATTTATATTTTGAAATTCATTCATATCAGCAATGAATATCGTTGCTTTAATTACTGAATCTATATGTGCCCCAGATTCGTTCAATACAACTTTCAAGTTTTCTAAAACTTGTTTAGTCTGTTCTTTTACATCGTCGCTGACAATTTCGCCATTTAAATTTAATGGAATTTGCCCAGATGTAAATACAAGCCCATTTACTACTGTAGCATGCGAGTATGGACCCAATGCTTCAGGTGCCTTTGAAGTGTTAACCACTTTCATGATGTTGATCCGCTCCTTTAAGTAAATTTAGTTAAACTGTTGCCTTTTTCCACTGTAAATTCCTGATTGTATTCATCTACATCAGATAATCTAACCAAGGAAGTATAATCTTCAATTAGTCTTTGCTTAACTTCTTTTGATTCTACTAATACCGATACCCCTTTAACATGTGCTTTAAACTCATTCATTAAATTCATCACGCCATTAATAGAACCACCAGCACGCATGAAATCGTCTACAACCAAAACATTTGAGTTTTCTGGTAAAGTGCGTTTAGATAATACCATCGTTTCTATCTTTCTAGTAGAACCTGAAACGTAATTAATGGAAACTGTAGAACCTTCTGTAACTTTATTATCTTTTCTTATAACGACTACTGGTAAATTCAAAACATTTGCAACTGCATTAGCAAGCGAAATACCTTTCGTAGCAATTGTTACGACCGCATCCAAATCTTGGTCCATATATAACGTTGCAATTAGTTTTCCTACTTTATTCAGTAGTGTAGGATTCCCCATTAAATCAGATAAAAATAAATAACCTCCGGGTAATAATCTATCTTTTTCTTGAAGGAGTTCAATCACCTCTTCAATCACTTCACTTGCTTCTGCTTCACTCATTTCTGGTTTATACGTTACACCACCGCTTGCTCCAGCCGTAGTAATCACTGTTCCAAGTTCTTCCTTTTGAAATGTAGTTTTAATAATTTGTACGTCTTCACTAATGGATGATTTTGCTTGCTTAAACTTTTGTACAAAATACGTTAGCGGTATTAATTTATTGGGGTTATTCATCAAGTATTGTGTCATGTAAACAATACGTTCACTTCTCTTATAGCGCATTTAATTCATCCCTTCTCACTAGCCTAATAATCTTACAACATATACTTCATTGCAACAGCCATTGACTGCATTATAAACATGCTTTGCTTGGCGTTCTTTCTGGGTCAATCCGTAAACTGCTGGTCCGCTGCCACTCATCACAGCCCCATCCGCCCCATTTTTCAGCATATTTTCTTTTATTTTGTAAATCTCTGTATACATTTTTCCTGAGACAGGTTCCAATCGGTTCGAAAGACTGTTACATAATAATTCATAATCACCTGTGTCTAAAGCTGTTTCACAAGCTTTAGTATAAACCTCATGTGTTTGCGTTAAGTCTAATTTTCTAAAAATATCAGGAGAAGATATACCTAAATCAGGTTTAGCGACAACCGCCCAAGCGGAAGGTGGTCTGTTCATAAAACGAATCAGTTCGCCTTTCCCCTTGCAAAAAGCAGTTTTTCCATATATGCAAAAAGGGATATCGGTTCCTATTTGTATACCTAATTCACATAATTCTTCTAGTGGCCTGTTCAACTTATATAAACGGTTCATCCCTCTCATTGTCGCTGCAGCATCTGTCGAACCACCTGCAAGTCCAGCTGACACTGGTATATTTTTATCTATAGTAATTGTAACGCCTTGCTTTAAATTATAGTTTTTTTTCATTAACTCTGCAGCTTTATAAGCTAAATTTTTACTATCGGAGGGAACATAACTTTGTTCTACGTCCACGACTATGTTTTGATCTTTACGTAATTCAAAAGATAGGCGATCATTGAGGTCAATTGTGGTCATAATCATTTCAACTTCATGAAAACCATCATCTCGTTTAAAGAGTGTATCCAACGTTAAATTTATTTTCGCTGGCGCAGTCTCATAAATCATATTCCCCACCCTCTTTCAATTCGATATGGTAATAAAATGATTTTAACATATTGTTATGCATGAGTTACTACTTTTTAAAAAAAGTTAAGTTTATACTTTAAATTATCTATGCATCTTTAACTATGTATTCCAATCCATATGGTATAAAAAAACCAGTTAACAATTTATTTTACAATATTATTTTACTCATATAAAATCATATCTCTTTTATTAGGACAGGCACACATTACAAAAAAAGGTATATTGGCGATTATTCACCAACATACCTTTTTCTAATCAATCTCATATTAAAGTTTAAAATAAAAAGTGTGGCTCCTAGAACCAAACTTCTCTTTTACATTACTTTTTATTTAGTGTGCAATTGCTTCTTGATGGTTATCATCTTCAAAAGAAACTTGTACGTTTTCTGTTAAAACGTCAGTGTATGTATAAGATACACGCTCAAAATTATGAATATCTTGATCTAACTCAACAATAAAAACAGAAGGGTATGTTTCTTTTAAAACCCCGCTACGTTCAATCGTTTTTTTTCGTCCACCATTCGCTTTCAGTACAATACGATTTCCTAATTGACAATCAAGTGAATTTTTGATGTCTCCAATAGATTTTGGCATATTGCTCCACCTCGCTACACATTGTATAATAACACAATTAGCGTGATTTTGTCAAATAAACATCAATTTTAGCAAGGCGAGGCACAGTTGTCAATAATTTAAAATTCCAATTCTGGGAAATTTTTCAATTCATTGTATAAATGTGCAAATTCTTTTATCGAAAGTGTTTCTCCGCGTCTTCTCGGATCTATGTTACTAGACTCCAACCAATCCAGTATGATTTGTTTATTTTCTTTACCATTTGTAAACAGGCTTTGATAATTATTATTAATTGTTTTTCTTCTTTGTCCGAATGCAGCTTTTGACATTTTGAAAAATTTATCCTCATCTTCTACTTCGACAATGGGTTGATCGCGTTTCATCAATTTCACAACAATTGAATCTACATTTGGAGGTGGTAAAAAAACCGTTTTAGGAACTGTTAATACCTTGCTCGTTTCCGTATAATACTGCGCGACTATAGATAAAGATCCATAAGCTTTGGTTCCTACCTCAGCGTTTAATCTTTCTCCAACTTCTTTTTGCATCATTACGACATAACCATCAATAGGCAATTTCTGTTGCATCAAGTTTAATAAAATAGGCGTCGTTATATAATACGGTAAATTAGCAACAACTAAAATTTTCTCACAATCTGCGAGCGCTTCAGTCACATAATGTGCAATATCAGCTTTCAATATGTCCTCATTTACTATCGTAACGTTTTGGTATGGCGCCATAGTTTCATTTAATACTGGTATCAAGCGTTGATCAATTTCAAAAGCAATGACTTTTTTTGCATTTTTTGCTAATTGTTCTGTCAATGAGCCCATGCCTGGCCCTACTTCGATAATACCAGTGTTTTCATCTATATCACTTGCATCCAAGATATTATGAATGATATTTACATCGATTAAAAAGTTTTGACCTAAGCTTTTCTTAAAACTAAAACCATAATGATTCAATAAAGCTTTTGTTCGTGATGGTGTAGCGATATCCTTATTATCCACTTATAATTCACTTCCTTTATGATCATTTAATGCATTCCTAACATCTTCTTCAGTGTAACCAAATGCGTTTAACTTGTTGAGCAATTGTTTACCATTAGAATGGCCTATATGAAGTTTGCTACCTAACACTTCTCGTTTTCTACGTGCATCTTTACCTATAATTAGGCCAAGATCAATCAGAACATCTTTACTTATACTTTCATGGCCTTCTTCAAAAGGCGTGCTCACATGCATCAATGCTTTTTGTATATCTTCAATTCGTGCGTGTTCAACACCAATTTTACCGCGTTTACTTTTTGCTTTTTCTCGATCAATATAGGCATGTTTAACAGTTGGAATATATTTTTGAATTGTGTTTCGAATTTTATCACCTGGGAAATCAGGATCAGTTAAAACAATCACACCTCGCGTTTCAAATGCTTGTGCAATCACATTTAAAGTATCCTCATTAATTGCGCTACCATTCGTTTCAATCGTATCGCATTCGACAGCTCTTTTTACCCGTTCAGTATCGTCTCTACCTTCTACTACAATAAATTCATTAATTTTCACTCATTGTGACACCTTTCGTTTAATTACTTCAAATTCAAAAAATAAAAAAGATACCGGCTCAAATTATGGTTACTACTTAGTATTTGATATACCAACTAAGCCATATTTCAGACCGATATCTTTATCATAATATCTTTATGCTTTTAATTTAAATAATCGCTCTGCATTTTCAGAAGTTTGACGACAAACTTCTTCATAACTAACATCGCGTAGCTCAGCAATTTGTTCAGCCACTAAAGTGACACGTGCTGGTTCATTTCGTTTTCCTCTATAAGGATGTGGTGATAAGAATGGCGCGTCTGTTTCAACTAATAATCTATCAAATGGTACATGTTTAGCAACTTCCTTAGGTTGTTTGGCATTTTTAAAAGTAACTGGACCACCTAAAGAAACATAGAAGTTCAGTTTATTGATAACATCATCTGCAATTTCAGGTGAAGCGCTAAAGCTATGCATAATACCACCAATTTCTTCGGCGTGTTCTTCTTTTAAAATATCCACACAATCTTGTGTTGCTTCTCTATTATGAATAATAATCGGCAGATTAACGCGTTTAGCAAGTGCAATTTGTTTTCTAAACAAAGCCTGTTGAACATCTTTAGGTGATTTATCCCAATGATAATCTAATCCTGTTTCACCAATGCCAATCACTTTAGGATGCGCTGCTAATTTTTCTATCCATTCTAATCTTTCTTCTGTGCAATCAATCGCATCTACAGGGTGCCATCCAATAATACCGTAAATAAAGTCATACGCATCTATAAGTTCCATAGTACGTTCAATTGTTGGTGTATCAAAACCTACTACAAACATGCGATCCACGCCATTATCTCTTGCACGCTCAATTACCGCTTCTAAATCTTCGTCATATTGTTCTGCATTTAAATGAACATGTGTGTCAATTAGCATTTTAAATCGCTCCCTTAATCTAGAATTACTTAATTAATGCACCGTTTGGAATTGCGTTTGGTAGACTTATAAGTGTTAACACACCATCTTTTTCAGCAGATAGAATCATACCTTCTGATTTTCTACCCATTAATTTTGCAGGTTTCAAATTAGTCACTACAGCGACTTTTTTGCCAATGATATCTTCAGGTTGATAGAATTTCGCAATACCTGAAACAATTTGACGTTGCTCATTATCTAAATCAACTTGGATTTTCAATAATTTGTCAGATTTTTTGACATTTTCTGCATCAGTGATTGTTGCTGCCTTGATTTCTACTTTGTCAAAATCTTTAATATCGATTTGCGATTTACTAGGTACTTCCTCTTTAGTTTCTTCGACTTTATCTGATTGCATGGATTGCTTAATGTACTCAATTTCAGCATCACTATCTAAACGTGGGAAGATAGGTTGAGGTTTATCGCTAACCATAATAGGTTCAGTTAATGCACCGTATTGTGCTAAACTACTAAATTCATATAATTCAGGTGAATTAATATTTAGTTGTTCAAATATTTGTTTTGGTGCATTTGTTAAGAATGGTCTTAGCAATACTGCAATCATACGTATATTTTCTACTAAATGCGCCATTACGTTCCCTAGCATATCTCGTTGGCTTTCATCTTTTGCTAGAATCCATGGTGATGTTTCATCTATATATTTATTTGTTCTACTAATAAATTTCCAAATTGTTGAAAGTGCTACTGAAAATTGTAAATCGTCCATATTTTCATGGAATGTCTTCACTGTATCAAGGCCCATTTGTTCCATTTCTTCGTCTAACTCATGTTTAGGTCCTTCATAAGCTGGTAATTCACCATTAAAATATTTATTAACCATTGAAATTGTACGGTTAACTAAATTACCTAAATCATTAGCTAAGTCATAATTTGTACGTTCAACGAAACCTTCAGGAGTAAACACACCATCAGACCCAAATGGCAACTCACGCATTAAATAATATCTCGTTGCATCTAAACCGTAACGGTCAATCAATACGTTAGGGTCTACCACATTACCTTTTGACTTGCTCATCTTGCCATCTTTCATAAGAATCCAACCATGGGCAAAGACTTTTTTAGGTAACGGTATATCTAACGCCATTAATAAGATTGGCCAAATGATAGAATGGAACCGAACAATTTCTTTTGCCATAATATGAATATCTGCAGGCCAATATTTTTTAAACAAACTATCATCATCTGATAAATAACCTAATGACGAAATATAGTTTACCAATGCGTCAATCCACACATAAACAACATGCTTAGGATTTGATTTAACATGTATACCCCAATCAAATGACGTACGTGATACTGCTAAATCTTCTAAGCCTGGTTTGATAAAGTTATTAATCATTTCATTTTTACGAGATGGTGGTTGGATAAAGTCTGGGTTTTCATCATAAAATTCTAGTAAGCGATCCGTATATTTTGATAAATTAAAGAAATAACTTTCTTCTTTAACTAATTCAACTTCGTGTCCAGAATCTGGACTTTTCCCGCCAACAATTGCGCCATTTTCATATACTGGATCAACAAGTTGCGTTTCAGTATAATAAGTTTCATCTGGTACTGAATACCAACCTTCGTACTCCCCAAGATATATATCACCTTGTGCTAACAAACGTTCAAATATTTGTTGAACAACTTCTTTATGTCTCTCTTCTGTTGTACGAATAAAGTCATCGTTTGATATTTCTAATTTTTCCCATAACGCTTTGATACCTGAAATCATTTCATCAAGATAGTCTAATTCTGATTTCCCAGCCTTTTGCGCTTTTTCTTGTATTTTTTGACCATGTTCATCGGTACCTGTTAAATATCGAACATCATAGCCTTGCATTCTTTTATAACGTGCGATTACATCACCAGCTGTTGTTGTGTAAGCATGACCGATGTGTAAGTTTCCACTCGGATAATATATAGGTGTAGTGATATAAAATGTTTCTTTCGCCATCAATGTTCCTCCTCGTTTCTTTCACTCTAAATATATCTAAATTTATTTTTATTTTCAATGAAGCAGATAAGTATCAATTTATATTTATTAATCAATTTAAAAAGCCTAATTTAGTATCATTTTGAGTCATTTACTTTAATTATTTTCCACTCAATTTTAAACATGATAAATAATCTCTATCTTATCTACATTACCATAAATCATGCATATTATGGGAGTTTTTAGCTTGATTTTATTGATAAAACTGAAAAAATTTATTATTATGTTTACTTTTTCAAGACGTTTTTATTAAGCCTATTTATACATTATGATATATATCATATACTTCACTTGTTTTCATACGCCTTTCTTCAGCAACTTGTTTAATCGCAGCTTTGGGTTTCATATTTTGATTTACGTAATATTCTACATGTTCATTTATCGACATATCTTCAAACCAAGAAGTATCTTCGTCTGCTACAGCTCCCTCAATAACAATGACAAACTCGCCTTTAGTAGGTATCTCTTCTTTATCTAATTTCAATAATAATGTATCTACGTCCTCTGTAACGATTTGCTCGAATTTTTTTGTTAATTCTCTGCCAAGTGACACATATCTTTGAGCGTCAATTTTTTGAACTGTTTTTAACGTATCTTTCACACGATGTGGAGATTCATAAATAATCAAAGTGCTGTCTTCAAACATTCGCTGTTCAAGCAGAGTATATTTGGCCTTTTCTTTTCTTGGTAGAAACCCTAAAAAAGTATATGTAAACGAAGGTAACCCGCTCGCCATTAGTGCAGTCAATCCAGCATTTGGTCCCGGCACAGTTTCCACTCTAATACCCTTTGCTCTAGCAGCGACAACAAGCTCGTGTCCTGGATCACTTATCAAAGGAAGGCCAGCGTCAGAAACTAGTGCAATATTAACGTCCTCATTTAATTGTTGAATAAGATACTCTGTCTGCTGTTCTTTATTATGGTCATGGTATGACTTCAAAGGCGCATGTATTTCGTAATGTGTGCACAGCTTTTTTGTCACACGTGTATCTTCGCATGCGATCATATCAACTGAACGCAAAATATTAACCGCTCTATATGTAATATCAGCTAAATTGCCAATTGGCGTGCCTACTAAATATAAAATTCCCATATCTTATTCCTCACTTATCAATTGTAATTTTTCCTGTCTAGAAAATGTTTTGATTTCATGTTCTCTTTTTAATGCTTCTGATTTGGTATCATACACTTCTTGATAAACTAACTCTACCGGACGTCTTATTTTAGTATATTTGGCACCTTGCCCACTATTATGCTTTGCAACGCGTTTTGTGATATCTTTTGCATAACCCGTATATAAACTACCATCTTTACATTTAACGATATAAATAAAATGCTTATCCATAATAGATTTCTCTCATTTCCTCAGTATATGCGCCATCTTCATGATAAATATAAAAAGGTTGCTGTATATCCAACCCTTGATTACCACCTTTTCTGCCTTCAACAACAATTGTTTGCGCTACCTTCCCTGGTTTACTGTAAATAAAATATAACTTTTTAGGTTCAATTTGATATTGTCTCATGCTGCTTAAGACGTCCATAAGACGTTCTGCACGGTGTACCATTAAGAACCGTCCACCCTCTTTTAATAAGTGCCTGGCTTCAAAGCAACAATCATCTAGCGTACACATTATCTCATGTCTTGCTATCTTATGGGCATTCTTTCGATGTTGAAATTGCTGATTCACTTTAAAATAAGGCGGATTACAAGTTACGAGACTATATTGAGATGGCTTAAAAGATTGATGCGCTTGTTTTAAATCCATATGATGCATGTGAATTCTATTTTCCAATTGATTATGAGCAATGCTTCTTTCAGCCATATCAATTAATTGTTGTTGTATTTCGATGCCTTCAATAAATTGATTGCTTTTATATGACAGTAGCAAAGGAATGATCCCGTTACCAGAGCATAAATCCATAATCATATCCTTTTTCTTAACTTTAGTAAAATGCGCTAGTAATAAAGCATCCGTTGAAAAAGAAAACACCTCATCATTTTGTATAATTTTTAACTTTTCTTTTAATAAAAAATCGAACCTTTCATTTTCCATTAACATTTTCTGCAACCTCCAAAAAAGAGGATGAGCATACGATGCTCATTAACTAAGCCTATCGTTTCTCTCATCCTCAATTTCATTTCTCTATCGTTTTATAAGCTATATTTTAACTATTCGCTTAATACTTCTAAACAGAATAAACAGTCGTCACCTTTTCTATGCTTGCCGAACAACTCTCCATTACATATATGAAATCCTTCTTTGTAAAGCATTGCCAAGTTATCTTTACTGCGCAATGGGCGCTTAGGTTGATTCTTTTTATCAGTTTCAATTTTTTTAGTTTTTTCTTCTTTATCTATTAAAGTTTTTAAATTCTCATTTTCTATTTGTAAGGCGACATTTTCTTCAATTAATTCTACTGTAAGATTTTTCAAATTAACCATGTCATGATTAATCTGATTAATGTTTTCCTCCAAATGAGCTAGTTTTTCAAATATGTCGCTTCGATTCAATGTTGTAACGGCCTCCTAATTTAATGTTTCTAATTCTTCCATTTTATATTCTAATGGTTGCTCAAGACCTTCTATCTTAACTTGCATAGATATATCTAAAATATTTAGACCTACGACTCTGCCATTACCTTCTGGTGTTTTAATTTCATCACCAACATCTGGTAATTGCGCACGTGCTTCCTCATAATAATCGTTTTCATATTTCAAACAACACATCAAACGACCACATGCCCCCGATATTTTTGAAGGATTTAAAGATAAGTTTTGGTCTTTAGCCATTTTTATTGAAACTGGCTCAAAATCGCCTAGAAAAGTTGAACAACATAAAGAACGACCACACGGGCCGATGCCACCTAATAATTTCGCTTCGTCTCTGACACCAATTTGTCTTAACTCAATTCTTGTTTTCAATCTTTGTGCGAGTACTTTTACTAGTTTTCTAAAATCTACACGTTCGTCTGAAGTAAAGTTAAAAATAACTTTTGATTTATCCAAAGTAAATTCACAATTGACTAAACGCATCTCTAAGTTTTGTTGTTGAATCGTTTCTTTACAAAGGTTGAAAGCTTGCTTTGCATCATACGTATTTTGTTCATATTGTATCATATCTTCATCCGTAGCAATGCGCACAATCTGCTTTAATGGCAATGCTACGTCTTCATCCGCTACGTTTAATGGCTCATATTTAACGTAGCCCATTTCCAATCCTCTTTTTGATTCAACTACGACCCAATCTCCCACACTCAAGTTGAAATTTTTTGGAGCATAGTACTCCATTTTACCTGAATTCTGAAAATGTACGCCTACAACGTTTTTCATAATTATTTCACCCCTTTTATTACAATTTGTTCAAATACTAATGTCGGATTTACATTTTGATGTAATTTTTTATGTGCTTCAGTTATTTGGTCAAACATCAAAATTATCTGATTATATGTTAAGTTTTGTGAATATTGTTTAATTTCTCCCTGCAAATCTTGAAATATCATTTCATCTTCAATTCCTACTTTAGCATGCATAATATCTTCAAAGAAACTATTAACCGCAGCTAATGATAATAATTGTAATCGCTTATTTTTGGCATGTTTTAATAAATCAATGATAGCTATTAATGCCATAGAACGATTTTTCAACAATAGCTGACACCATTTTATAATGCTTTTTCGTAATGCCATTAAATCTGTTTCATCATTTAACGCAACTGCAGTCTCTATTTGCGTTGTGTATGTACTTAACAATTCTGCAACAGGACGTGTGATATCAAGCTCCACTAACCGGTCAATAAAATTCAATTTATTAATCGGCTTAAAATAAACGTGCTGGCATCTTGAGTGAATAGTATCCAAAATTTGCTCTGGTTTCGTAGTTAATAAAATGGCAACCGTATTATCTGGAGGTTCTTCTAAAAATTTTAATATACTATTCTCACCTTGAATAGTTAACTTTTCAAAAGACTCGATAATGTATACTTTGTAATCCCCTTCAATAGGCAGTTGATTCATATGATGTACTAATTGCTCTATTTGGTCTTTTTTAATTGTTGTTTCTTCAGAAGATACATACATAAAATCTGGATGGTTAAATGTTTCTACTTTCAACTGACATTGATCTTCTTGATTACATAAAATCAATTTAGAAAAATCAATAGCGACTTGTTGCATTGCCTGTCCATCGTCGCCCTCAAATAAATATGCATGCGATAGTTTGTTCGATTGATATGCTCTTGTCAGCCTTTCTTGTTCATCCATTATAATGTTACTCCTTTATATAAAAAGGCTGCTTATACATAGTGACCTTACAAATTACATTTAGGAGGTACTAACCAATTAGTACAATGTAATTCAGAAAGTTACCATATATAGCAACCATGTTTTAGAATTGATGGAACGCTTCAACAGGCATTACAAATACCGTTGCTCCTCCAACTTCTACTTCGACTGGATACGGTATATAAGAATCGGCACTTCCACCCATCGGGGTGATCGGCGATACGAGTTGTTCTCTATTACCACAAGTATCATTAATAACTTGTAGCATTTCATCAACACGATTATCTTCTACACCAGATAAGAACGTTGTATTACCTGCTCTTAAAAACCCACCTGTCGTTGCAAGTTTTGTAGCTCTAAAATTATGTTTAACAAGTTTGTCCGAAAGTTCCTGACTATCCTGATCTTGTACGATTGCTATAATCATTTTCATACTAAACACCTCTTTTAAATATTATATCATAATTTTTCTAAATATTTAGTGATAGATTCATAGGTTGTATTGACTACTTTATCTATACTTTGATTAGCATTTATTACAATAAAGCGTTCAGACTCATTATGAATAATCTTTTTATAACCTTCAACTACTTTTTCATGAAATTTTACATCTTCTTGATCTAGCCGGTTTTGATCTCTTTGATTTTTGAGTATGCGCTCTCTACCAACTTCAACGCTAACATCTAGATAAATGGTTATATCTGGATACAAACCGTTGATTGCAAATTCATTGATTGATTTTACTTCTTCTATACCAATACCCCTTGCATAGCCTTGGTATGCTAATGAACTATCAATATAACGGTCACACAAAACAACTTTACCTGTATTTAATGCTGGAATGACTTTACCCACTAGATGTTCTCTTCTAGAAGCTGCGAACAATAAAGCCTCAGTACGATCATCCATCGTATCACCTTCAAGTAGTACTTCTCTTATTTGTTCTCCTGTCTTAACACCACCAGGTTCTCTTGTAAGTATGATATTATACTCATTTTTTAATTTTTCTGCAACTTGTTGTATTACAGTTGTTTTCCCCGAACCTTCAGGGCCTTCAAAAGTTATAAAAGCTGACATCTTATTCATCCTTAATTTCTATTTTATAATTTTTTATTCCTTCAACTCTTAGTTGATGACTACACCAATAATCCATTAATTTTACCATATTTTCAGTGATTTTTTCTCCTTTAAACATTAAAGGAATACCAGGAGGGTAAGGAATAATGTGATTAGCTAATATTTTATTTTCAGCGTTTCTAAAATCTATTTCACGTACATGAGCTATATCGCCGCCATGATACAAACCACTTTCAGTTCTAAAAGGGACACTATGGTTCGTTTCATTTAACCTTTTTTCTATATACATATTGTCCAAACGCGATAATAAGGCCGCAAACGGATATCTATCATCTTCGTGCCAAAGCGGTAATACTATTAATACTTGAAAATCGTCTGAAAGTTCAACGTAAATATTTTGTTCTTCGAAATAGGACTGTAACGCGTAACCTTTATAGCCTTTATACCTTATACTCAATTTCAATGGATCTTCTGCCTCAACAATTTCTAATCCTTTTCTCTTTAATAATTGGATCAGTTGTTTTCTTTTTTTAAAAAAGAGTTTACTATCATAATCATCATAAAATGTTTGCGCAAGCTCTAAACTGTTCATCAATAAGTACGACGGGCTAGAAGATTGAAAATACGTTAAATATTTAATCACTTCATTTCGATAAGGCGCATTTTTATGAATGAATATCACAGAACTCATCGTCAATGCTGGTAATGTTTTATGATATGACTGAACCACATAATCTGCGCCTAAAGTTAATGATGATACTGGAAAATGCTCTAAACCAAAATGTGCACCGTGTGCCTCATCTATTAAAGAAGGCACATTAAGTGCTTTTAAACAGTCCATTATATAGTGTATATCAAAACATTCACCATAATAATTTGGGTAAGTAAATATCGCCAATTTGCTGTCTTTTATTTGATTGTATAAGAATGATTTTTTAGGGCCTAAATATTGGTTTGTAGCATCGCTTATATCCATTTCTAATAGTTTTGCTTGTGCTTGTACTAAATCTAATCCATGAAACACAGATTTGTGCGCGTTTCGTGCTATTGCATATTTGCCTATTTCTTTAGAAAACGCTTGAATTACAGACAATATTCCAGAGGTAGTACCATTAACTAAATAATAAGCATCATAATCAGGATGTTTACTTATACCTTCCATACTTTCCGCTATAGCTGATTCGGGATGATGTAAATCATCAAGGCCTGTGATTTCTGTCATATCCATTTTGAAATTTAATTGTTCTAAATAACCAATTGTCATATTTTTATGTCCAGGTACATGTAATGAAATAGGATATGCGTTTAACAGTTCATTAAATTTACGCATTAACGGTCCATTCATAATTATCCTCACTTTTCAACTTCTATATTCCACTATTTAATTTATTAAATTTAGAGGGATTTGATACAAAATCGCTAACTTTGTAATACTTTATATTTTAACATACTCATATTAAAAAAAGAGAAACACAGAAGTATTACTTCTCAGCTTCATTTAAACTCCCAATCTCAATTTATTGAGTTAGTCGGGTTTATGTATGAGCTGAGGGCTCATGTATTCCTCACTTGCACGCTTTCCTTACTCACTTACCACTTGTAAGCTCGTTTCGTCTTTCGCTTAGTTCGTCAGCTTCAAACGCTTTCTCATGACAATCGTTTTTCAGTGCTTCACACTGGTAGTTAAGCT
>NZ_BMCF01000013.1 GCF_014635045.1 Staphylococcus nepalensis
TTCACGTTGTGCAATTGCTTGTAAATGTGAATTAACGTTTACTGATGAACCACTTGAAGCTTCATTTGAGCTTGATGATTGAGTTGAAGCTTTTGTTGTAGCTTCTTGTTTTGGTTGTTGTGTTTGCTCAGTTTGTGGCGCAGCTTGTTGAACTGGTTGTTCAGTTGATGCTTGCTCAGTTTGTTGTGGTTGTTCTACATTAGTAGATTGTTCTGATGAAACGTCATTTGAACTAGAACCTTCACCATAGCTCCAAGACCAAGTTTGACCATTAGATTCAAAATTATAGTTTAAACCATTTTGATTAAAGTTATAGCTATATGAACCTTCATGTACTGGTGAAGCATTTAATTGTTCTGGATTAGATTGTGCTAATTGAGCTAATTGTGCTTTGTCTACACCTTGTTCAGCTGCGTCTGCTGAGTTTCCTGCTGCAAATCCTGTTACACCTAATCCTACTGCTAATGTTGATGCTACTACTGTTTTTTTCATTTTTAAATAAGTCCTCCTACAAGTTAATTTTTATATTTTTAAGAATTTATTTTCGCATGATATTGAAATCCAACTTTTGTAAAAAACAATGTTGTTTCAACCAATTTCCAGTAAATACTATAACATCTATAAAATACTTGTAGGTTACAATGAAATTAAAAAAACCTTATCCGTTTTACATACTAATTACATTAAATTGTATTTTAAAACAAAACGTTTCTTTGAAAAATCCCATTGCAAAAGTCAACAAAGATATTTTTGTATATATACACTCTGTAATATAAATGTAATTAGTGTGACAACTATCTCCAATTAAAAAATATATATTCAATTAATTTTACCTTGTACATTTCAATTTACTTATTATAACGCTCTCTCTAAAATATATTTTGGCACATAAAAACATCACTCAAATAATTATATTTGAGTGATAACATAACTCCCTTTAATTTGATAATGCTATTTTAATATGTGCTAAATGATGTGCTTCATGCCATGCTAACTTAGCAATCTGTTCGGAAACTTGATTCTTACCTTCTCCTTTAAGCGTAAATGTACGTTTCAAATCATCAGTAGTTAAAGTATGACCAACAGCTACAATACGTTCATTGATACCTTCCATTATTCTAAGTGAACATTCCACTGGAAGGTTATTATCTTCCAACTCGACCCATTCATCTTGTATAAAAGGCTCCACCATTGGATTATTATCTGTTAAAGATAGTTTTAACCGTTGATACATATTTATTTGTGAATCAGCAATGTGGTGAACAAGTTGACGTACTGTCCAACTTCCCTCACGATATTGCTTGCTTAATTCTGATTCATTTAAATCATCTACAACTTGTCTTAAACGGTGTACATACCCTTCAATGTCTCCCAGCCATTCTTGAACATCTTCTAATGTCACATTATTAGGTAATTCTAATTCACCAATAGGAAATCTAACATTCATATTTATCACCTTTTTTAATTTTAAATATTTCTATAGCAACATTACTCTTTTTCACCATTAGTATTGCTATTACCTTTTCAACAATATTTAAACTTGATTCTTTATATGGTTATCTTAGTATCAGTTTATTCGAGTGAAATTTTATCTATTTCTATATTAGATATAAAGTATCTATTCATATCCAAAAATATTATTTCAAATTATATGATCAATTCTGCTTTTTCAAACAAGTATGTGCTACAGAAGTAAACTCAATGCATCAAAATTGTAGTTAAAAGGAAATGTTTCGTTGTTAATAAAACCCTATTTATTTACATGCAGAAATTCACAGTATTAGTATGGGGTTGTATCTTAAATAAGAGAGGATGTCTGTCATGACAAATAAATCATTTTTCTTATCAAGTAATAGTGGCAAAGGTATATATCATTATTTTAACAATGAAGCTCAATCATTAAATTATATATACATTTTAAAAGGTGTGCCTGGAAATGGTAAATCTGAAGTATTAAAAAATATTGCAAATTACCTTGAGGGAGAACAAAGACCTATAGAACTCATTTATAGTTCATTTGATTTTAAAACGCTAGATGGACTTATTGTTTTAGATAGAAATATAGGTATTTTTGACGGTAATTATCCTTATCCTATGGAACCAGCGCTGCCTTATATTTCAGGTGAAACCGTAGATTTAGCCACTGCAGTAGACCATTCAAAACTTCAAAACAATTTAAAAGATATCAAAAGTCTGTTTAATGAAAAAGAACAATTATTAGAAAATTATGCTACTCACATTAAAAAATCAAGACAATTACATGACAATGTAGAATTCTATTTCAGTACTTCCATTGATATTGAAAAAGCACAAGCGCTTAACAATCAAATTTTAGAAAATATTTTCGGAAAATCTTATCAAGAGAAAGAAAGTATTGTTAAACACAGATTCTTTGATACCATTACTGAAAATGGTAATTTTGATTTTGTACAAAACCTAACAAGTAATCTAACCAAACGTTTCTTTATTAAAGGCCGCCCAGGTTCAGGTAAATCCACGTTACTTAAACAAATTGTGTCTCAAGCTATTGAAAATGGCTTTGATATCGAGCTATATCATTGTGACTTTGATCCTGATAGTTTAGATATGATTATTATACCCGAATTAAGTGTTGCTGCCTTTGATAGTACAGCACCACATAATTATGACCCTGAACGTTCTGGAGACGAAATCGTAGATACTTACCAATCAATTATAGATAATCAGATAGATGAAAAATACGCAAATGAAATCGCTGAAGGTACTAAGCAATGGCAAGATGCTTGGAAAGAAGCCGCTCATTTTCTAAAAGAAGCTAAAGAAAAGCATAAAGCTATCACTAATCTCTATAAACAAACCATTGACGATGAAGAAATTAAAAATAAAGAAAAACACATTATTGAAAGTTTATAAAAACTTCAACTATTTCTTTGTGCTAAATTTTATATTAATGACAGGCGTAATAAATAATTATATATAAATAAGTACGATGTTATAAATGATAAATTCTAAAGTATAATCACTGATTCTCTATTTTTTATTTCACTTTAATTTTGATAATTAGATATCATTCAAAAATATCATAATAAGCTTAGGATATAAATATAAGGCTAGAACGTTCATGTTCTAGCCTTATATTTATATTAACCATAGATGCCTAAATTAAAAATAACCTTACAATAAAATTTTTAAAACCTTTTAAATTGGCATCACAGTACACTATAAAATAACGTATGATTATTCATTTTCATTATTAAACTTATTTTGGTAATGCTTATTACTTACTGGCCTCTTCGTAATTTTATTAATATAATTATCAATTACTGTACTCAACTTGAAAAATTTTGCTTCTCCTGGTCACTTCCTAACACCAACATCCTATTTTCTAAATAACTTTACTATCTAATCAACATTTGTTAGCCAATCTGAGTTAACTTATTATCCTACAATTACTAGCACCCTACTTTGTCTAATACTTATGTTCGGTCATGCCTTCAACGACGTTTCACGGAAAAAATGAATAAAAACAACCGAACGGTATCATCAATAAATCGCAAACTTTTATGAATTTTTCTCAAATATAATGAAACAACTTAATAATATTTGTATCCTTATTGTGAATACTTTAACAAGGGAGGAAATATTTGTGACTAAAAATGCAGCAATAAAGACAACACCTCGTTTTAAGCCTTTTTGGTTAATAACAAGCATTGTTGTATTAGCAATCGTGATGTTTTTACCAACACCAGAAAACTTACCGTTTATGGCTAAAAGCGCGTTAGCTATATTAATATTCGCAGTTATATTATGGGTAACTGAAGCAGTCGCTTATCCAGTTTCTGCGACTATGATTGTTGCCTTAATAATATTGTTATTTGGTTTCAGCCCTTTACAAAATTTATCTGAATCTTTAGGAAACCCTCAATCAAATGGCGTATTATTAAAAGACGATGCACTTTTTGGAACGGGAAACGCTTTAAAACTGGCCTTTAGTGGGTTTGCAACAAGTGCACTCGCATTAGTTGCAGCAGCATTGTTTTTGGCAACAGCGATGCAGATTACACAACTACATAAACGTCTTGCTCTCATCATTTTGTCTATAGCAGGCAATAAGACAAACCGTATTGTTCTCGGAACGATATTAGTAGCTATATTTTTAGCATTTTTCGTACCTTCCGCTACTGCACGAGCTGGTGCAGTTATTCCGATTTTATTAGGTATGATAGCAGCATTTGGCGTTTCTAAACAAAGTAAACTAGCCGGCCTTTTAGTCATAACTGCTGTACAGGCCGTCTCAATTTGGAATATTGGTATTAAAACAGCAGCAGCACAAAATATCGTTGCTATCAGTTTTATAAACGATCAACTCGGCACTGACATTTCGTGGGGACAATGGTTCTTATATGCAGGGCCATGGTCAATTTTAATGTCTATTGCACTTTATTTTATAATGCTTAAGATTATGCCACCTGAAGAAAAAGAACTCCCTGGGGGTAAAATATTAATTCAGCAACAATTAAAAGAAATGGGACCAATAACAGGAAAAGAATGGCGATTAATCACCATTTCTATTATGTTATTAATATTTTGGTCTACTGAAAAAGTCTTCCACCCTATCGATTCGTCTTCCATTATACTGTTGGCTTTAGCTATTATGTTAACGCCCAAAATAGGCGTTATGACTTGGAAAGAAGCCGAGAGCCGTATACCCTGGGGCACCATCATTGTTTTCGGCGTAGGTATTTCATTAGGTAATGCACTATTAAAAACGACAGCTGCACAATGGCTAAGCGACCAAACTTTTGGCATGATGGGGCTCAATCAATATCCCATCGTGGTTATAATTGCATTAATTGCGCTTTTCAATATTTTAATACATTTAGGTTTCGCTAGCGCGACAAGTTTAGCATCAGCCCTAATTCCAGTTTTCATTTCGCTAACTACTACACTAGATTTAGGAAATCAATCTATTGGTTTTGTACTAATACAACAATTTGTTATTAGTTTTGGATTTTTATTACCTGTAAGCTCACCACAAGCCATGTTAGCGTATGGCACAGAAACTTTTACTGTTAAAGATTTCTTAAAAACCGGCATACCTATAAGCATTATTGGCTATTTACTTATTATTTTACTGAGTGTGACTTATTGGCATTGGCTTGGGTTAATTTAACACACAAATCATATCTTTTTGGTATAAGTTATAAAACGAGCGTTCATTTTGAACGTTCGTTTTATAATTTATAGTTATTTAGTAAACCAACCATCTTTTACATTCAATATATTATTTTAATTTAAAAGCTAACTAACGTATAATTGATAAAATCACAATTTCAAATTAATAATTTTTTTGAGTATTAGCACTTATCACATAAATGCGATGGTAAGTGCTTTTTTTATATCAAACACAGTGATGTACATCAAACATGATGTAAATTGTGTCTAATACATGTACAACTCTTGGACGAGCTGTGCTAAATTAAATGCAACAACAAAGGAGGGATTCAAAATACACGCAGAAAACTTTGATATCGTTACTGAAATGATTAAAAATCCAAAGATTAAAGGCAAAGACTTAGAAACTAAGTTCAACATTTCGCGTAGACAACTTGGTTATCGTATTAAAAAAATAAATGAATGGTTAACTGAACAAGATTGTCCAATCATTGAACGTACAAGTCAGGGTTTCTTTATTGTTGATGATATAATTAAAAATTTTCTTAATGTATCTATTGAATCTGTTCAGCAGGAAAATGAGCAAGTATATACAGCTTACCAACGCGCGCATCTCATTTTACTCATGTTGTTTAAAGAAGATGAAATATTATCGTTAAATCATTTTTCTATCGATTTAAAAGTAAGTAAGAATACCGTTTTAAATGACTTAAAGAAATTAAAGCAATTATTGAAAGCTTATGATGTAAAGCTACAGTACACAAGACAGGAGGGATACTACTTAAATAGTAATGAAATCGAAACTAGAAAGTTATTTATTCGCTTAATAGATAAAGTATTCACATTAAATATTGCTCAAGGAGATATTTTAAAAAGTCTCTCTTTTGATGAAGACAAGTTACAAATCATCGATCGTCAGATTAATAAAATTGAACAATATTTAGAGAATAAATTTATAGATCAGAGCACTGAAACGTTACGTTATAAACTATATTTTATTCTTAGAAGAATTGAATATAACAAAACTATATCGCCCATTTTAATTGGATATGACGATTTATCTGACACTGAGGAATATCAAGCAACCGAAATATTAACAGCTAATTATTCAGATATTCCGCGACAAGAAAAATTATTTATTACATTACAATTATTGTCTACTAGTGTGCATTGGTCAGAATTAAGCGATGCTAAATTTTTACCTGAACTTAAATTAGCGTTAGAAACAATGATGAGTGAATTTGAAAAAATTACATTTATAACATTTGAAAATCGCGAGTCTTTATTAAATCAATTAATGCTTCACATGAAACCTGCATTTTACAGAATTAGATATGGGCTATCTGATGTAGATAGTTTACAGAATACTCTGAAAGAAGACTATAAAGAATTATTTCATTTAGTTAAAATTTCATCAAAACCAATGGAAAAATTCTTTGACCAAGCTTTACCAGATAATGAAATTGCATATCTCACTATGCTAATTGGTGGAACTTTAAGAAGACAAGATGAAGATATTGAGAAAAAGGTGAAAGCTGTTGTGGTTTGCACACAAGGGACATCGATTTCTCAAATGATGTTACAAGAATTACGCAGCGTCTTTCCAGAATTCATTTTTTTAGATGCTTTATCATTAAGAGAATTTAATAACTATGCATTGAATTTTGATTTAGTTTTTTCACCAATGCATGTATTAACTCATAAAAAACTTTACATCACTAAAGCTATTCTCACTGCTCAAGAAAAACAAGACTTGCGACAACTTGTCTTCGGACAATTAAATCATTCATTTGAAACTGATTTACAAGTAGAAAAAATGCTATCTGCTATTCGCGAACATGCCCAAATTCATAATGAAGCAGCATTAATAAATGAAATCAAAAGTCAATTTGAAAGTGTTCACACATATGCATCAATTAAGTCATCATCGATTTCATTAACTCACCACTTCAACTTACAAGATTTATTACCTAAACATCATATCCAATTTGGGAGCAATATTACAGAAGTAAAAGAAGCCATACGTCAGACAGCTCGACCACTTTTCATCCAAAATTATATCAATAACGATTATATTGAGGCGATGGTTGAATCATTCGATGACACATATATGGTTATCAACCAAAATATTGCTATACCTCACGCTGAAAACAACCAAAATGTAAATCGTACTGCGATGAGTATGTTGATATTAGACAAGCCGTTACTATTAAGCAGTGACATAGAAGTGAGTGTTTTTGTAGTAGTAGCTGCAACAGATAAATTCAAACATTTAAGACCTTTATTACAATTACGTGATTTAGCACAAGACCAACATTGTATTAAAAATATCATTCAAACTGATTCAAGAACTTACGTTTTCGAAACGATTCGACAATTTTCAAAAATAGATTAAAGCAAAGGGGTCACGTCTATGGAAGATTTAAAAATTGACGCCTCTAACATCGTTATTGGATTAAACGCTATATCAAGTGAAGACGCTTTAAGTCAATTAGCTGATTTAATGCAAAATAATGGTTATGTTAGGCATTCTTATAAAGAGGCAGTCATTAATAGAGAAAACACATTTGCTACAGGGCTACCTACCGTATATTGTTCTGTAGCCATCCCGCATACCGATATTGAACACGTTTATCAAAAAACTATCGGTGTAGCAGTATTAAAAGAGACTGTGCCCTTTGTCATTATGGGGGAAACAGAAGAAACAACAGATGTTAAATTGATATTTATGCTTGCAATGGATAAGGAGGATACACAGTTATCATTACTTCAAAAGTTAATGCATATTTTTCAAAACGATCAATTACTTAAATCTATTGCAACATCACAAAATAAAACACATATCGCTTCAATTATAGAAAAAGCATTGGTCTAAATCTTTTAAATAATAAAAAAAATAAAAACTAGGAGGATTTTATTATGAAACAAGTATTAGTAGCATGTGGTGCTGGAATTGCAACGTCAACTGTAGTAAATAACGCAATTGAGGAAATGGCTAAAGAACACGATATTAAAGTTGATTTAAAACAAATCAAAATTTCTGAAGTCGGTGCGTATGCTGACACAGCTGATTTATTAGTGACAACAGCAATGACACAAAAAGAATATGACTTCCCTGTTATCAATGCACGTAACTTCTTAACTGGCATTGGTGTTGAAGAGACGAAGAAAGAAATCTTAGGAGTGTTACAAAGTTAAAAAATTAAGTAAATCTCTATCTAAACTTAGAATGTTGGAGTAATTAATTCTCTATTTGTTTATATTTTCGTTACACAAAACTTAATTTACTCCGATATCATTTTAAACTAAAGAGGATGGTGTATGGGATGAGTAGATTTGTAGATTTTATTCAAGCCTTTCTAGATTTGGGAGCAACAGTCATTTTACCGATTGTTATATTCTTGTTGGGATTATTTTTCAGGCAAAAAATCGGTGCTGCATTTAGGTCGGGTTTAACAATTGGTGTAGCATTTGTTGGAATTTTCTTAGTTATAGATTTGCTTGTAGATAATTTAGGCCCAGCTGCCCAAGCTATGGTTAAAAACCTAGGGGTAAGCTTACATGTCATAGATGTAGGATGGCCTGCGACTTCTTCTATAGCATGGGCTTCAAGTATCGCTGCTTTTATTATTCCATTAGGTTTAGTAATTAATATTATTATGTTGCTAACAAAAACAACTAAAACAATGAACGTTGATATATGGAACTTCTGGCACTACACATTTATGGGAGCAATGATTTATGCAATTTCTGGAAGTATTTGGCAGTCATTAGTTGCAGCTACCCTATTCCAAATTGTTTGTCTTAAAGTAGCAGATTGGACTGCACCAATGATGAGTAAATTCTATGACTTACCTGGTGTTTCTATCGCTACAGGCAGTACGATTTCATACGCACCAGGCATATTTTTAGTGCAAGGTATTCAAAAAATACCTGGTTTAAACAAATTAAATGCTGATCCAGATACAATACAGAAACGTTTTGGGGCATTTGGTGAATCTATATTTGTTGGCCTAGTATTGGGACTTATTATAGGAATACTAGCAGGTTATAACACAGGTGATGTTATCAACTTAGGTATGTCTATGGCAGCAGTAATGGTATTAATGCCACGTATGGTCAAAATTCTTATGGAAGGTTTAATGCCAGTATCAGAGTCTGCACGTACTTGGCTAAACAAACGCTTTGGTGATCGTGAAATTTATATTGGTTTAGATGCAGCAGTAGCATTAGGGCACCCAGCAGTAATTGCCACTGCATTAATCCTGGTCCCTATCACTGTAGTTCTTGCTGTCATATTACCTGGAAACAAAGTTTTACCATTTGGTGATCTAGCTACTATACCTTTTATCGTTGCTTTTATTGTTGGAGCGGCGCGAGGAAATATTATTCACTCCGTAATAGTTGGAACAATAATGATTGCGATTTCTTTATACATCGCAACGGATGTAGCACCTATATTTACTAGCATGGCAGACGGTACAAACGTAAAAATGCCATCAGGGTCATCTCAAATCTCAAGTCTTGACCAAGGTGGAAATATACTGAATTATATTATCTTCAAATTCTTCAGTATTTTTAACTAATATATAGGAGTTGACTTGATTATGAAAGCACTTGTTAAGACAAAACCAGGGTTTGGTAATTTAGAAATATTAGAAGCAGAAGTTCCTTATCCTGGCGCCAATGAAATTAAAATAAAAGTTGAATACGCAGGCATTTGCGGTACAGACATTCATACTTATGAAGGACATTACAACGTAAAATTTCCTGTAATCCTTGGCCATGAATTTTCAGGACAAGTTGTTGAAATCGGTAGCAATGTAAATCATTTTAAGATCGGTGACCGCGTCACTTCAGAAACGACGTATTATGTTTGTGGTGAATGTCAATATTGCCAAAACGAAGATTATAATTTGTGTAATTATCGTAAAGGATTAGGGACACAACAAAATGGTGGCTTTACAAAATATTTAATTGCACGTGCAAATAGTGTACATCGCCTTCCTGACAATGTGTCCTATAAATCTGCAGCTATGACAGAACCTTTAGCATGCGCGCATCACGCTGTTTCAAAAGTAAATATTAAAGCTGATGATGTGGTCGTCGTTATGGGGCCTGGCCCAATCGGCTTACTTGTAGCGCAAGTTGTAAAGAGTAAAGGCGCTAATGTAATTATCACAGGCCTAGATCATGATAAAACACGTCTAGATAAAGCCTCTGAATTACAATTGGATCATGTGATAAACGTTCAACAAACAGATTTAAAAGAATATGTAAATAGTATAACAAATGGTTATGGCGCTAATGTTGTACTTGAATGTTCGGGTGCTATTCCTGCTGCAAAACAAGGGTTAGATTTATTACGTAAAAAAGGACAATACGTACAAGTTGGTATTTTTAAATCCTCAGAAATTCCATTTGATTTAGAAAAAATTGTTCAAAAAGAAATTCGTGTTATTGGAAGTAGAAGCCAAAAGCCCGCTGATTGGGAACCTTCATTACAACTATTAAGTACTGGTGATGTAAATGCTGAAGCATTAATTACTAAAGAATTAGACATCACACAGTGGAATGAAGGATATAACCACATCAAAAGTGGAGATGGGATTAAAGTATTATTACGTCCAGTAGAGTAACTCTAACTGACTAAGAAAGGATGATTAACATGATGGAACATATGCTTGATTTTATGCTTGGACCAATGAGAGGGATCACATCATTTTATATGGATCATTTGTTATATTGCAATATCATCGTTATTTTCAGTTATTTTGCTTCTAAATTTTTCAAAAGAAAAAAATCAACTTCATAAAATGATTTAAAATATCTTTTAATAGGGGGGACGCTTTTGAAAGCTCTAAACCTTTATGGAATTGAAGACTTACGCTATGAAGATACACTTATGCCTCAAATCAACGATGTTGATGACGTAATTATTAAAGTAGTCGCCACTGGGGTTTGTGGATCAGATAATTCTCGATATAAAAAGTTAGGTCCATATAAAGAAGGAATGACGTTTGGTCATGAATTTTCTGGTCTAGTTGAAGCAACCGGTTCTAAAGTTAATCACTTACAAATTGGAGATGCTGTCACAGGCTGTCCGGCCATCGTATGCCACCAATGTGCGCAATGTGAAAAAGGTGATTATTCTAGATGTGAACATTTATTTGTTATTGGCTCCTATCAACCTGGTTGTTTTGCAGAATATGTAAAACTGCCGGCTAGTCATGTTTTGAAGCTACCCGCTAACGTTGATTTCGATACTGCTGCAATGGTAGAACCTTCTGCGGTAGTCGCACATGGTTTTTACAGAACTAAAATGAAACCTGGAGCAACGGTAGCTGTCATGGGTTGTGGAAGTATCGGGCTTTTAGCAATACAATGGGCAAAAATATTTGGTGCAGCTAAAATTATAGCTATTGATATCGATTCACATAAATTAGATATTGCACAATCACTTGGTGCAAACTATATCGTTAACTCAAAGCAAGAAAACTTAGACAAAGCAATAAATGACCTTCCTGAAAAAGTGGATGTCGCAGTGGAATCTGCCGGTTCCCCTTTCACTATTGGTCAAGTATTAACATTACCTACTAAAGGTGGAGAAGTTTTATTACTAGGCATCCCTTATTCTGACATAGAAATAGACAGAATACACTTCGAAAAAATACTACGTAATGAGCTAAATGTCATTGGTTCTTGGAATGGTTTGTCAGCTCCGTTTCCTGGTAAAGAATGGCATTCGACGCTACATTATATGTCTACTGGCGATATCATTAGTGAACCCATTATTTCAGATAAGCTGCCTCTTGAAAAAGGCCCAAAGATTTTTGATGCCCTCGTTAACAACAAAAAGCGTTTTGATAAAGTGATATTCCACCCATAAAGTCTATAATTATAAAACAAGAATACTTAAAACGTACTAAGAGTAGCTATGAAGAAAAGAGGCGGAAACATAAACAATGTGTTAACCTTAAACTTCGTGATGACAGTAGATAATCAAATGGAAAATACGCTTATACAAGCATTTCAGCTTTTGTATTCTTTTTTCCTAGCTATTCTTACCAGGAGTAGGCCAATGAACACATTTTATAAAATGTGTTCATTGGCCCGCTTCCTTTTAGTATTATTTTAAAACGCATTCTGATTGAGCCACTGACCGCCATCCATCGTCATACAAGCACCATTAATGTAACTAGCTTCCTCTGATAATAAGAATTTAGCTAATCCTGCAATTTCTTCAGGTTCGCCCATACGACCTAACGGCACGCTATTCAGTGTTTGTTGTCTCGCCTCTTCTGATAAACTTAATTTTCCTGAACCCCCTGTATTATCTATAGGCCCTGGTGCGATAGCATTTACAGCAATACCATATTTAGCTCCCCACTCTACAGCTAGTGTTCTAGTCATAGCTAATACACCTGCTTTAGCACTGGCGGAATGTATAACACCCGGACCAGAACGCCAAGCATAAGTCGCTACCATATTGATAATTCTTCCTTTATGTCCTTGTTCAATCCATTTTTTACCAACAGCTTGCGTACAATACCACGTCCCATTTAAAACAATATCTACAACAGAATTCCAACCATTCGTTGATAAATCTTCTGCAGCACAAATAAAATTTCCTGCTGCATTATTGACCAAACCATCAATTTTGCCATATCGATTAATGGTTTCATCTACGGTATATTGCACACGTTCAATATCACGTACATCCATATCAATACACAAAATTTGTCCTTTTCGTTGTTCAATTTCTTCTTTCGTAGCTTTTAAACGTTCTAACGATCTACCTGTTATAACTACATTAGCATCTTCTTGAGCAAACCGCTTCGCCATTGCTTTCCCCATACCACTACTACCACCTGTAACCATAATCACTTTATCTTTCATATGTAGTCTCCTTTACAAACTGATTTAGTAAGCGCTTACATTTTAATGATAAGTATAACAAAGTTTAGATTTGTTTTCTCGTAAGATGCGTTGCATACTATGATAATAGTACTGACAACAACCAACTACTAACGATTATTATTACATGTTTACCGGCCTGTAAGGATGTATCGCTAAATACTTAATTCATAAGTGATTAAATGAATACTTTCAATATTTTAGATAATGTTTATAAAAACAAACCAAATTGATTTAATTTATCTCCTAACTTTTGTGTATTTATCACAGAACTATTTTTAAATATTTTTAAAATCTTCTCTATCATTATATTTACTACATTTAACAATATATTGAGAACGCGATAATCCTTAAAGGTAAATATATCAAACAAACCAACTCTCACCATCTAATAAATAAGACACGGTCTGTTTATAAAGATTATATAGACCATTTGGCTTAAAATCTTTGCACTCTAACCTTAATTTTTATAGTTATATCTTTTTTAGAATTTAAAAATGAAAGTTAGTAATACTAGCTAATAAAAATGATATCAAGACGTTTTAATATTCAAATCTTTATTTTTCAACTATTGAATTAATAAACGTTTCTTTATCAACGGAACCTCCCTTATCTAATTGTAATGCTAACCTGTTATTTAATATTGATGTGTCTTCGGTTGTTTCCTTTAGTATATTTATTAAATCTAGTGGTTCATTTATATCAAAAAGATTATTTTGCGCAGTTACTAGTTTATTATGTGCAGTCGTTTTATACCCTAAAATTAGTAAATTGTGGTCAAATGCTGCTCTTACAGAATCTAATATCTCGTTGCCTTTATTAATATCTAAATAAACATCGCATTTATGGTACAATTTGATTAAATTATCTTTTTTAGAATTGGGGTACAAAGCAACATTTGAATATTGATTAAACTTCATTAACACTTGAGACATTTCAGTTATAGCAGCAATATGAAAGTCTAAGTGAGTATTCATTTGTACAATTTTTTCCAAATGTGGTATTTGATCAGAATTAGTAAGTATTAAAACTTGGTTAGAATAATGATTCGGTTTTAAAAACTTATATACATATCCAGATTGAGATACTCGATGGCTCAAATTTTCATTAATGGAGTTTACAACCTTCTTATAAACTTCGTTACCTGGAACAATTACGCTATAAGTACTATGCTCTTTCGATAATATATTTTCCATGTGGTGAATCACCTCACTTGTAATTCTTCCTTGCCAAAATAAATAATGGTTATTTTGAATACTTAAATTATTAATAACTGCAGATGATACTGAAAATGAATTGATTAAAAATCTTTCTGATTCTAAACCGGTAACTTTCAAGTAAAAATTTACCAATTGTATTTTTGAATGGAAAAAATATTCTTTTTCTTCCCAATTTAAAACGATATCGTTTGTAACAAAGTACTCAGTCATAAAGTTTTCCTTTTTATAGTTAAAATAACGTTTTAGTATTCTTCTATGCGTCTTGGGGTCTAACAACACTTCTGCATACTTAAACCCGTATTTGTTATAATAATCAATAAACTGCGTATGCCCAAGTTCATTTAACCATTCAACACGCTCAACAACTCTATGTTTATAATTCTTTTTATATATAATCCTCGCTTTTATTTCACCTAAATTTTTGACGGCTGCGTCATTATTGTTTCCATCAATTGACCAAAACCTTGGTGTTGGAACTTGGTTGAAAAACAATGGCTTGATTGGCAAATTTGTATTATTAGAAAAAAATTTATATGGCGTTTCCACATCTTCAGGGAGAAAACCATTATCTTCTATAACAATTGTTTTTCTATGTATATCAGAAAATTTAAAAGAATTATAAAGCACAATTGTTTGTTTGTCGAAAACCTCAAATAAATTAATCATAAAGCACCTCTTCAATCAAGTCATCCCACTTTCCCTTTACAGTTTCTAAAGTAAAATATTCTGCAATTTTATAAGAAGCATCATGGAAAGAACATGTGTCATTTTTAAAAAATTGAATTATTGATTCTGCAAGTTTCTTCACTATTTCAGATTCAGATTCTGCATCAATTTTTATTGGTATTAGATACCCATTTTCATGGTCTTCAATAAAAGTAGGGTTTCCGTAATTCACATTAAAACCAATTAACCCTAGACCTGAACCTACTGCCTCCATCAACGTTAAACCGAATCCTTCACTAGTTGATCCCGATATAAATAACTCGTATTTTTCATATAAATGGTTTAAGTTTACATGGCCATGTAAATTTATATAATTATCAGCATTATTTTCATGAATAAGATTATTGATTCTTTGCTTTTGTGCACCTTCTCCATATATATCAAACGTTATTTCAGGGCTTTGCTTTTTAGCAAGTACAACAGCTTTAACTAACCAATCTACATGCTTTTCGTTTGCTAGTCTGGAAGCTGTAATAATTGAATATGGTTTTCGATAAATAGGTTTATTTAAAGTTTTCAAATTACCTACAGGGACTATATATATTTTCGGTACTATTGTATTATATTTCTCAAATTGGGATTCCAGTAAGCCCTTTTGAATTGCAGTTGCAGTAATAAAAAAATCAATTTCATGGCAATTATTAAATACATATTCATAATGATTATTCCAAAGTATATACTCCTTATTTGTAGCAGATACGTTAAAATGTTCCGCGTGAATAACGACACCTAATTTAGCAGTTTTTTTATTTTGTAATATAGTTTGAGCAATATCTTTTGAACGATCTAATAGGATTATATCATTGGAAGATAACTGAAGCTTTTCCATAAAATATGTGATTAGTTCTAGCTTGGAATAAAGTATTTTATCTTTAAACACAAACATACTATCATTCTCATTAAGATATTCATTATAAGCAACTGACCCATCTTCGTTATAAAATACTCTCATATACAATTTAGCTACATTTTCTTCAGGTGTAAAGTACTCAGAAAAGAGACGTACGTAAGAATAATAATCTTTGCGTAATAATTTTCCTCTTGAAATATAGTCCACTCTATCCACGACATCATTTTCTTCATTCTTCATGTAACAAACTATATAGTTACTATCGTTATTAAAGAAATACTTTTTAACTTTTCCTTCATCTTCTATTCTTGTAACTGCAGAATTAAGTAATTGTATAATGTCATTTAATTTAACACTTGTTGGTGCTATTTTTATATCTGTAAAAAATTGATATAACCATATTACTTCGTCATCATTAAACCCTAAATTTTGGGTTAATGTTTGTATATTTTCATTATTTATGAAATCTAAAAACACGAATTTTATTTTTTCTTCTTTTTCTCTTAAGGCTTGCGCTCTATATAGTTGGGCGTACTCAACACCACTACTTGCCCAACCTATTCCAAAATTTATGTTATATACTGTCACCTATTACACTCCCATAAGTTAAGTTTAAAAGTATGTTTAATTAAACAAATAATTTTGCGATACTAAAAATCATTATCACCAATATAATAAATGTTCCTAAAAATTTAAGTGTTAAGAATTCTTTTTTTACTTTTTTCTCTTCCGCTTTAGCATCATACTGTTTTAATTCTTCTTCAATTTGTTTATTAATTTGCTCTAAGTTTGGTTCGTCTATATTTTTATTCATATATTACACTTCCTATAATTAGTATAGATATTTAATATGACAAAACAAGCCAAGGAGATTCTCCTCAGCTTTATTTTGCATTGATTTTAAAAATTACTATTTGTTGTCAGTTTCTTTTTTACGGCGTCTCATCAGTAATGCTAAACCACTTAACCCAGCCAGAGTTGCTATTAATCCATTATTCTTGGATTCATTACCAGTATTCGGCAACTTATCTTCTTGATCTTTTTTATCTTTATCTAAGTCATTTTCCGAGTTCTTATACAAAGTTGATGCAGGAATAATTTGTGATTGGTTGATTGATTCTTCATTATTCATAAATATTCCATAGTCATTTCTTAATTCTGATGCGCTCAACGATTCACTCTCACTTTGTGACTCAGAAGCGCTCAATGATTCGCTCTCGCTTATTGATTCAGACGTACTCAATGATTCACTCTCACTTAATGACTCGGAATCACTCAATGATTCAGAGGTACTCAACGATTCACTCTCGCTTAATGATTCAGACGCGCTCAACGATTCGCTTTCACTTTGTGACTCAGAGGTGCTTAGTGATTCACTCTCGCTTAATGATTCAGACGCGCTCAATGACTCGCTTTCACTTTGTGACTCAGAGGTGCTCAATGACTCGCTTTCACTTAATGATTCAGAGGCACTCAATGATTCGCTTTCACTTAATGACTCAGAATCACTCAATGATTCAGAGGTACTCAACGATTCACTCTCGCTTAATGATTCAGACGCGCTCAACGATTCGCTTTCACTTTGTGACTCAGAGGTGCTTAGTGATTCACTCTCGCTTAATGATTCAGACGCGCTCAATGACTCGCTTTCACTTTGTGACTCAGAGGTGCTTAGTGATTCACTCTCGCTTAATGATTCAGACGCGCTCAATGACTCGCTTTCACTTTGTGACTCAGAGGCACTCAATGATTCGCTCTCACTTAATGACTCAGAGGCACTCAATGATTCGCTTTCACTTAATGACTCAGAGGTACTCAACGATTCACTCTCGCTTAATGATTCAGAGGCGCTCAACGATTCGCTTTCACTTAATGACTCAGAGGTACTCAATGATTCACTCTCACTTTGTGACTCAGAGGTGCTTAGTGATTCACTCTCGCTTAATGATTCAGACGCGCTCAATGAC
>NZ_BMCF01000014.1 GCF_014635045.1 Staphylococcus nepalensis
CACGTGTTACTCACCCGTCCGCCGCTAACGTCAAAGGAGCAAGCTCCTTATCTGTTCGCTCGACTTGCATGTATTAGGCACGCCGCCAGCGTTCATCCTGAGCCAGGATCAAACTCTCCATAAAAATTATGATGTTTGATTAGCTCATAAAATACTAATTTGTGTTATCAATAACACATTGTTTTGAATCAACATTTAATGTTGAATTCGGAATTAACGTTGACATATTGCAATTCAGTTTTCAATGTTCATTTTAAATATTTCCTATTGGAGCGGGTGATGGGAATCGAACCCACAACATCAGCTTGGAAGGCTGAGGTTTTGCCATTAAACTACACCCGCTTATTTTATTAGAATCAGATAATGTATTTTGATGCGGCCGAGAGGACTTGAACCTCCACGGGATAAATCCCACTAGGCCCTCAACCTAGCGCGTCTGCCATTCCGCCACGGCCGCTCGGTTGACACTACGATGTTTAGTTCATCAAGATAACGTATTTCATTGTAATATGTTTGAAATGTTTTGTCAATAACTTTTTAAAATTTCTTTTACAAAGTTAACAACTGAAGTATTTGTTTACGTATGATTTTCGCAACGTTTTATATCTTATAATATAAACTACATATCGTCAATGCGTTCGCATAATAAAAAAGAGTAAAAATAATCATTTAAAGTTTTTATTTATATATATACACAAATTTCATATAAATATTACTTTGGTATTCAGGTAAAGCTCTGAATTTTATTAAAAATTAAGTGAAAAGTGAAAAAAGAAAGCTGAATTCATGAAATACAATCAGCTTTCTTTTTTCATTTGAAATGCGTAATTAACGGAATTTTATTTCTACTAATTTCCCCTTACACTGTCCACAAACCATTTTTTCAGTATTAACTTTTCTTATCCTATTAAATTTTAAGTTACAATTAGAACATACATACGTATATCTAACTCGATCTTCGTAATTTTCTATAGCGGAGCAAAATCTTGGCGCCCCAGTTTGTGTGCTTAATATTTTAAAGTCTTTATCTTTGTGTTTATACCCTTTTCCTTGTAGATGAAGATGGTAATGACATAATTCATGTTTAATAATATCTTCAATAGCCTTTTCCCCAAACTTATTATACTGTTTAGCATTAACTTCTATATTATGCGTATTTAATATATAACGGCCACCAGTGGTTCTAAGTCTTGGGTTGAAATAAGCTTTATGTTTAAAAGGTCTATTAAAATAAGATTTAGAAATAGACTCGGTCATTTGTTGTAAATTTACATTATCCATATGGATCAATCATTGTCAATGAAACTTTACCTTTTTTATCATCTATATCTAAAATCCAAACATCAACGATATCTCCTACACTCACAATATCCATCGGGTTTTTAACAAATTTCTTAGAGAGTTTTGAGATATGCACTAATCCATCTTGTTTAACACCAATATCGACAAATGCTCCAAAATCAACCACATTTCTCACAGTACCACTCAATTTCATATTAGGTGACAAATCTTCAATTGATAATACATCTGATTTTAACATAGGGGTGTCGAATTCATTCCGCGGGTCTCTATTTGGAGCAATTAATGATTTAATGATATCTTCAAGCGTTGGTTCCCCAATATTTAGTTTTGTTGCCATACTCGATAAATTTATATGATTTAAAGCTGATTTCAATTCGTCATTACCTAGATCCTCAACTTTGAAACCTATTTCCTTTAATAATTGGTAGGTTGCATCATAACTTTCAGGGTGAATGGATGTATTATCTAACGGTTCACTACCATTGATGATTCTTAAGAAACCAATACTTTGTTCGAATGTTTTAGCCCCTAATCGTTTCACTTTAGCAATATCTTTATTGTGTTTAATCGCACCATTTTCTTCTCGATAAGTAATAATATTCTGTGCGATTGTCGACGATAAGCCTGACACATATTGTAAAAGTGAACGTGACGCAGTATTTACATCAACACCTACCTGGTTAACAGCTGTTTCCACAACAAAAGTTAATGCACCTTCCAATGCTTTTTGATTTACGTCATGTTGATATTGGCCTACGCCAATTGATTTCGGGTCAATTTTCACCAACTCACTTAATGGATCTTGCACTCTTCTTCCAATAGATACTGCACTACGTTCTTCTACTTGGAAATCTGGAAATTCTGAACGAGCAACCTCGGAAGCAGAATATACTGATGCGCCAGCTTCATTTACGATAATAAATTGTGCTTTCATTTGGTGTTTTTGAATCATTGATGCTATGAATTGTTCTGTTTCTCTACTTGCCGTTCCATTACCGATAGCAATTAAATCAACATCATAATGGTTTACAAATTGAACAAACGTTTTTTCTGCCTCTTCTTTTTTATTTGCTGGTGGGTGAGGGTATATCACTCCTTTTGCAATAAATGTACCAAAGGGATTGATTACAGCTAATTTACATCCTGTTCTAAACGCCGGGTCGACACCCAATATTTGTTTACCTTTCATCGGCGGTTGTAATAAAAGGTTTCTTAAGTTTTCACTAAATACATCAATAGCATGGTTTTCAGCTTTTTCTGTTAAATCTCCTCTTATTTCCCTCTCTATCGAAGGCATGATTAATCGTTTTAGACTATCCTTTATCGCGTCTCCTACAACATTTGACCCTTCATGTTGAGATGTTATTTCATTTTTACGAATAAAATTCTCGATACCTTGTGTGTCCATCTCTATCTTTGCTGTTAATACTTTCTCTTTTTCACCACGATTTATCGCTAAAACTCTATGGTTGGCAATTTGTTTGATTGGTTCCGAATAATCGTAATACATAGAAAAAATTTCTTTCTCGTCATCGGCATTCTTTTTCTTTTGAGTTACTATTTTACCATGTTGGAACGTATCTTTAAGAATTTTCGTTCTATACTTAGGAGCGTCTGATACTGATTCAGCTATTATATCTTGTGCGCCTTTAATTGCTTGTGCTTTATCTGTTATTTCTTCATTTAAAAATTGCATTGCTTTTTCTTCAACTGACATATCCAATTTCGATTTTCTAAGCCATTGTGCAAACGGCTCTAAACCTTTTCTTTTTGCTTCAGTAGCTCTTGTTTTCTTTTTTTGTTTATAAGGTCTGTATAGATCTTCTACTCTTTGTAATTTGGTTTGTTTCAAAATATCGCTTTTTAACTCTGTAGTTAAAAGACCTTGTTCTTCTATATTATGTATGACTTCTTCTTTTCTTTTTTGTAGGTTAACCATGTATTGATATTCATCATCAATTTGTTTGATTTCTACTTCATCTAAACCACCAGTTTGCTCTTTACGATAACGAGCAATAAACGGTACTGTATTTTTTTCTTCAAGCAATGATAATACTGCATGAATTTGTTGGCTTGAAAATTTGTATTTTTCTTTTATAGATTGTATTAAATTACTATCCATAGTATCCTCCACTCATAAATAAAAAATTGATTTACGCTTTATTATATTCTAACATACAACGTTATCCCCTTGCCTTTTAATAATACTCAACCAAACATCAATAAAAGCAGAATCCCGGGTTTGGAATTCTGCTTTGCGAACATGCATTTTATTTATTTGCTGCTTCTTGAAGTTTCTTGATTGCTGTTCTTTGTAAACGAGATACATGCATTTGACTTAAACCTTCAATAAATGTACATTGTATAATTTCTCTTTCACGTTCAGTTAAAATAGGAAGTATTTTCTCTAAAATCATTCGTTTTTCTGTTAAATCATAATTATCATCTTGCTGACCCATAATATCTAATAATGTAACAGTGGAGCCATCTTTATCCGCTTCAATAGAATGATCTACGCTTAATGCATTATAACTTTGTCCCATTTCCATGGCTTCAAGCACATCTTCCTCGTTTACTTCCAGCCGGTTAGCTATTTCAGCAATAGAAGGTGAACGCTCTAACTCATTAGTTAATTCATCAGTGACTTTTTTGATACGCGGTCCAATCTCTTTAATGCGTCTTGGAACATGTACACTCCACGTTTTATCACGTAAATAACGCTTTATCTCACCAATGACAGTTGGTACTAAAAAGGCTTCGAATTTTCTATCGAAAGATAGGTCGAATCGGTTAATCGCTCCAATTAAACCAACCATACCAACCTGAACGAGATCTTCGTGATGAGATTGGCCTTTTGAATACTTATAGGCCAATGATTCGATTAACTTTTTATAATGTCTAACAAGTTTATCTTGTGCATCGGTGTTTTCATTATTTTGATGCTCGAGTATCCATTGGTTTATTTGTTCAGGTGATACGTCATTAACTGATTTCGACTCTTTCGCCATTATTTCGCACCTGCTCTTTTTTAATATACTTAATCATGCTAATTGTTACACCAGAATTTTTATCTACTGTAACTTCATCCATTAAAGATTCGATTAAAAATAGTCCAAGACCTCCTTCTCTAAGAAAATCTATATTTTCATCTTCTTTATATGGTCCTAGCTTTGCTTTCGTTTCTTCGTAATTAAAGCTTTCTCCTTGGTCAGAAATTACAATTTTAATTTTATCATCAAAAATTTCAAAACAAAGGTTAATCATGCCTACCTCTGTGGCGTCATCTTTATATGCATGTTTCACTGCGTTCGTTACTGCTTCACTGACTGCGATTTTTGCATCTTCTATATCATCATATGAGGCACCAGCACGTGAAAAAACCCCTGATAATGTTAAACGTATTAAACTTACATATTCGGCTGAGGCTGGTAAGCGCATTTCAATATAATCCTGTTTAAGTTGCATGTTATTCGACCTCCGTTCCTTCATTAACATGCATCAAATCTTTCAACCCAGTTATATCAAATAATCGACTTATTCGATCTGAAGCACCTAAAATATATAATTCTTTATCATTCTGGTTTAAAGCTTTCAACGTTCCTACAAATAGTCCTAAACCAGTTGAATCCATATAACTAACATTTTCTAAATTAACATATATATCATGTGTTCCTTCTTGTCTCATCGGTACTAATACTTCTTCCAATTCAGGAACAGTATAAACATCTAATTCTCCACCTACTTTGACCTCATAATGAGTATCATGTGTTACTGTTTCAATATTCAGATTCATAAATTACACTCCTAAGCATAGTTTCATTAATAACCATTATACCCTTTAAGTTTAAAAGCTAATCTTATCTAATTGACTCTTTTTATAATTAATATTGTTAAATCGTCTCTTCTATCTGGATTTTGGATTTTTAAAATCGCCTCATATAAAAGTTGAACGATGTCTTGCGGGTGCATATGTTTATATTTTTTTATCATATTTAAAAGATAATTTTTATCTAAAAAATCACCAGCTTCATTTCTAACCTCAGTGACACCATCCGTAAATATGATAACTAAATCATCTAAATAAATAGGTATCTCTTGTTGTTTATATCTTGTTTGTTGGCTTACACCTAATACACGTCCTCTAACACTGATTTCTTCAAATTCTTCAGTTTCAGCTCTATAGACATAACCAGGTTCGTGACCAGCAGAACTACAATATAAGAGATGATTTAATTCTTCATATAAACCATAAAACATCGTCACAAACATATTTTGGTTTACGTTTTTTTCAACTACACGATTTAGCCGCTTAAGTCCATCACTTGGTAATTGCGAATGTCCATATGAGTCCATTCCAAATTTAATCATACTCATCGCTAACGCAGCGGGTATACCTTTACCTATGACATCTGCAACAGCGAAACTCATCGTGCCATCTCTATGATCTATTAAATTAAAATAATCACCACTTACTTTTTGTGCTGCTACTGAGATTACACCGATTTGTATACTGTCAAATTGAGGAATGTCTGTCTTAAGCATAGTTTGCTGTAAACGAGATGCTAAGTCAATCTCTTTATCATGATATTGCAATCGATCTACAAGTCGCTGATAGTCCCTATAATTATATCCAAACCCTTTGACTACTTCTTTAAGTATATTAAAGGTTTTAGAAATTTGTTCATCATTTAAATCTAACGCTTTGACATAATTCTTATGAATTTCAACAATATCTTCTGGCAGTAAATCTTTTCTTTTTACTTCTTCTGTAAAGCTCTCGCACTTTTTTAATAAATCTGTTTCATTAACTGCATGTAAACTTTCGTCAATTAGCGCTTTATATTGATTTTTGAATTCTTTCACTCGGTATTTCCTCCTCAAAATGCAAATATAAATCGCATACATCGGTTTTAACATAAAAATGTTTTATTATATGTATGTATTTAAAATTGTTAAACAAGCTGTACAATTTAATTTCTATTTAAAGTAAAACACCCTCGAATTATTTATTTATATCGAAAAAAGCTTTAGGATAACCTAAAGCTTTTCAACTTAAACATCCTATTCAAAGATATGTGATTACAAACGCATCATTTGTTATCTCTTTTCTATGTACAAATAATCTTATAATTAAATGCTTGTTGCATGTATAGAGAATTGATGTCTATAACTCGCTATTTTATTACGTTTATTTAAGAATTATGTTCTATGATTTCTAATATTATGTAATCCTAAGCTAATATCTATAGCATTATTTACCTCTTGCATTTTTTCATCAGATAAATATGTTAATTTCTCTTTCAATCTGTTTTTATCTAAAGTACGTATTTGCTCTAACAAAATAACAGAGTCTTTGTCGAGTTTATACTTGCTTTTTTCTATTTCTACATGTGTAGGTATTTTAGCCTTATTAATCCTACCAGTAATTGCAGCTACAATTACGGTAGGACTATATTTATTACCAGTATCATTTTGTATAATGACTACGGGTCTTATTCCCCCTTGTTCAGATCCCTGTACTGGTGATAAATCAGCTAAATAAACGTCGCCTCTTCTCATCATTCATTGTTATGCTTAGAGCTAATGTAGACTTCATTGCAATCGCAAGCTTCACATTCAAATGGAAATGCTTCCGCCGCAAGGGAGAGATTCAAGTCAGCCATTTGTGAATAGCCTTCTTTTAAAAGTTGTTCAATACTATGATTTCTGTTTTGATTAAAACTTGCCATGAATAAAGACCTCCATGTGACTAAAATAGAATATATTGAGATTTCTTGTTAGATATATAATAACAAATTTTAAATACAGTGACTATACTATTTTAGTAATTCATTAAGGATTTCTAGGTCTTGCGTTCCATAATAAATACGTGGCAACCTTCTATTCAAGCGACATAGCACTTCATAATTAATTGTTTTTTGTTGACGTGCCAACGCTTCCACAGATTGTTGACTATCCGGATGATGGTCCATTAATATCACTTTATCACCCATTTGAATTTCTTCTGGAATTTTAATAATTATTTGATCCATACATACTTTTCCGATAATTTCACATTGCTGCCCGTTCACATTTACGTGGAAACCGGACATGATTCTTGGGAAACCATCAGCATAACCAACAGGTATGATACCTATTTTAGTAGGTTCATCTGCGGTATAAATACTACCATAGCTAACGGATTCTCCTGGTTGTAAAATTTTAGTTTGCACAATTTCGCTTATCCATTGTGCACTTGGTTTCAAATGTACTTTTACATTATCTTTTACATATTGTGAAGGATAATAGCCATATAGTGATATACCAATTCTTACTGCATTACAAAATTGGCTATCTTTCATTAAAGCACCTGCTGAATTTTGTGAATGTATATACTGTGGCTTTTCTTCTTCGTTTACAATGGATTCAAATAGCGTTTGTTGTTTAATCATAGATTCTCCTGGTTCATCTGCGCAAGCGAAATGCGTAAACACACCCTCAAACACTAAATGGTCACAATTGTTAATCAACTCGATGATTTCTTTATATTCAACTACATCTTTAATACCTAACCTGCCCATGCCTGTATCAATTTTGACATGTAACCACAAGACCTTCTCATTATCTTCTGGTATTTCTTCTAATGCTTTAATTAACCATTCTTTTGAAGGCACTGTAATTGCTACACGGTGTTGTATGGCTTTATTTATGGTATATGTAGGAATTACACCCAGTACTAATATTTTAGCATCTATCCCGTGCATTCTTAATTCAATCGCTTCATCTAATGTAGCGACCGCAAAAAAATCTGCACCATTACTCATCAAATGACGTGCGATTTTCAAACTCCCTAAACCATAACTGTTTGCTTTAACTACTGGCATCACGGTTTTACTAGGATGTAATTTTTGAAAAACTTGAAAATTTGCAACGATTGCATTTAAATCTACGTTTAAATAAGTTGATCTATAATACTTATCAGACATTAAATGGAACCTCCATTTCAAAAATAAATTTGCCGATTATATATAAAACTCATTTTATAACAATTCTAAAAAAATATTCAAATCTTATATTCTAATCATTGATTAAAAACTCACTTTATTTTTCTATGATAACCTGGCTCATGGCATAATGCTCTGTATGAGAAATACTTACATGCACTTTGAATCCGTCATAATGGATACAAGGTTTGCCTCGTTCGTCATTAAAGCAATCTATTTCATTTAGCGCAATAGATTTACCAAGTCCAGTCCCTAACGCTTTACTGAAAGCTTCCTTACAAGTGAATCTACCAGCTAAAAACTCTATTTTCCGTACTTCATTATTAAATTGGTTAAAACGCTTTTGTTCATTTATAGATAGCACCCGTTCGATAAGTTTGTCTTGCCTTTGATAAATCTTTTTGATTCTATCGATTTCTATTAAGTCTACACCGACACCATGTATCATAAGCTACTCCTAACTTTCTATGCCAAGTTACTTTAATTTATAGGGAAATGCCGTTATTGATTTTATTGCATAGAATTATTACTATTTTTAATTGCTTGTTTTAACGCATATGCTTTGTTTTTATCTATTAACTTTATCTCAGTATTACCTCCAGCTGTCGATAAAGTCAAACTCGTTAAATTATATTTTCTCATTATAATACCTTCATGTGTATCTACATTTTGGATCCGAAATAACGGTATATTTACAACATTAATAAACCACAAACCATTTCTAACAGTTACTTCTTGATTAACTAACTTATATCTAAATATTTTATATCGATAGATAGGTATGATGAGGCACCCCATGATTAAAATAATTAAGATAATGACTGTTCCAACTATCCATATCCAAAACATCATTTTAGAACTAATAAGATGTAACCACGCTTGGTTCACAACAGAAACGATAGCTAAAATGATGATAAAAACTGCTACACTAATTAAAGATGAAAGTCGTATGACTGTTTTTCCAGATGGATGCATATAATTATAATCATTCATCAATATCACCCCTCAAATACCATTTCTTTAATGCTTTCACGTTTTTATCTTCACTATATTTCAATCCTATCTCTGCATTTCCAGCCGCTTTTGCAATTATAAAATTAAAATTTGCTAAGTTACTACGACTTAAAAATGGATTCTTTGTAATTTGCATACCTAATAATTTATCGTGTTTAAAATACGTATTTTTAAAGCCAAACATAGTTACATTACGTACAATCATTTCATCACCATTTAATTTGAATCCTGATGATTTTATAACAATAATGCTATGTAAAATCATTAATATAATAACGAAACTAGCGATAGCAAAAGACCAAGCAGACCAATAATATGTCGCGATTGCAGCCATAATGATTAGAACGAGCGATTCTCTCCAAAAATATCTATGACACCCACGCCAAGGCATACCAATTTCAGGTTTATCAAACATCATACTTGGAATAAGGTTTCTAATAATTTTAAAAGCTTTTTCTCTTTTAATAAATGGCAGAATCATGACATTACCTCCAAGACTTACATCATCTTTATCCGTACTTCCCATATCACTTGTAATAACAAAATGTATTGAGGTATAACCGAATAATTTTCTTAGAAATGATTGTCGCTCAACGACTGCTTGGACCCTATCAGTAGGTACAGTAATACTTTTGACGTTAAACAAACCATATTGGATATTTAACTGATTACCTTGCTGTGTCACTGTATAATTAAAATTTCTGATAATCTCGATAATTGTCCCAAAAATATAACTTAGTAGGATAACAAGCGCAACAATTATTAATACAACCATAAACGTGGCTTGAAAAACTTGAGAGAATGTATCAGTAATTAAGTGCCAAGGTATAATATCATTCAACGCTACAAATATCGGTGAAAGCGTTGCAAAAGCTACACCGATAACGCCACTCGTTAATGCCATAAATAACAATTCTTTGAAAGTTAATTTATATACATCTATAGATTGCGATTTGTCTTCAAATGTTTCCTCTTCTTTCTGATTTGTAAATGATGATTCTGTTATATTCACCTCAGGATTTTGAGCAAGGCTTTGTTGTTTTTCTTTTAACGTTTGTTGAATAAATTCACTTTGTACTTTGGATACTGTATCTAATTCTATGCCATCACTCGGAGTTTTAATTTGCAATTTAACCCCGCCTACAATTTGATTAATAATCCCTTGTGATGTATCTAATGTTTGAATTCTACGTATATTTAATTCCTTTCTTTCCTTAGTGAAAATACCAGTAGCTAAAATAAAATGATCGTTTTCTATCCAATAGCTTGTATTGTAAACCTTTAGTATCTGAAGGATAAAAGATATTAAAAACAAAATAGTAACAATTCCAGGATATATATATGAAGTGTAATCAGAAAAGTCAAAGTTACGTAAATTAAATACTAAGAAAATAATAATTAAAATGATATTTTGTTTTAACGCCTCTATTATTCCAGTTATGTAAGATATAGGATGTAATTTTTGAGGACTATACATCATAATCAGCTCCACGTAAAAATTCTAAAATATTACTTTCAAATGATTCAACGTCTGTCGTTAAGAGAAGCGGGAAATCAACTGTGTGACCTGCAGTTTTTAACGATAGTTTGTCTAGAAATAATCTTTTTAACAGAGGATTACTTTTTCTTTCTAAAAATTGCGTACGTTCAAACTTAACAATATCATTCTTCTTAAAAAAGAAACCTGTCTTAATTTCAATATAATGGTCCATCATCCTATAAAATGTATATTGGTATTTTAACCATGGTTTTACAATTACATATAAAACATCAAATACAATAGCAGTAATAAATATATAAATCAAAAAGTGCCACCATTCATAATGATTCCATAAAAATATTAGCATCGCTATCACAGCCAAACTAACAATTAATTCAAAAACTTCTACTATGTAATAATAGCTAATGGCTTGTTTGGGACTACGCCTAAATTGTGGGTCGTTAGTCATGCTTACACTCCTTCTTAGAATTTTCAATTCATTATAACATAGCTACTATATTTGCTACATTAATGATTCAATAGCGTAAAATAAAAATTGCGTTGATTTAATATGATAAAGTCGACTGAAGGGCTTTAATACTTGGTCCACATCTTTTCTATTACAATCAATATGCCATTATTATATTCAATATTGAAATATTAATGTATGTCTCGTCTGCAACTTAAACTATATTGCTATTTGATGTATATAATAATTTAAAAATGACGTTTAATCATCCTATTCCGCGTAAAAAAAATCACTCCAAAAATTGGAGTGACTAAACCTAACGTTCATATATGATAAAGTATATTATTTTTTGTGGTCTGCGAATGTGCGACCTTTCATTGATTTCTTGTTATTTCTATCTGCTGATCTATCATTTTTCTTTTTATTGTTGAATCCGCCTTTTGAACGACGGTTTTTGTTGTCAAATTTATTTCCACGTTTGTGGTTGTTGCCACTACGTCTAGGGCCTTTACTTTGGCGACCTTTACGAGATAATGGTTTTTCAAATGTAAGTTGAACATCAACTTCATCATTTGATTCTACAAGCTCTTGTAGTAAAGATGCAACTAAATCTACATCATTATATTCTTCAATTAATTCTGTAGCAATACGTTGTAATCTAGGTTCGTTCTCTCTAGACATCCATTTTTGAACCTTACCTTTAATATCATTTTCACGTGCTTTAAGCACTTCTTTACGATGAGGGGGTCTTAATGCTGTCATTTGTCGTTTGTTAGCTTGTTCGATTTGTCTGATATAATCCATTTCGATTGGGTTAACAAAAGTAATCGCTACACCTTTTTTACCAGCACGACCTGTACGTCCAATTCTATGCGTATAGCTTTCCGTATCTTGAGGGATATCAAAGTTATAAACGTGACTCACGCCAGAGATATCAAGTCCTCTTGCTGCAACATCAGTTGCAACTAATATATCTAATTGGTCGTTTTTAAATTTCTTTAATACTTCTAAACGTTTAGCTTGTGTAATGTCACCGTGTAAACCTTCAGCTTTATAGCCTTTTGAAATTAATGCACTTGTTAATTCATCAACACGACGTTTCGTACGACCAAATACAATGGCTAATTCTGGTTGATGTACATCTAAGAAGTTTGTAAAGGTATCAAATTTCTCAAGTTCTTTCACAATTGTATAATATTCATCAATTTGTGGATCTGACATCTCATTATTCATTGTTTTAACAATGACTGGTGATTTCATAAATTGTTGAACTAAAGTTTGAATTGCTTTAGGCATTGTAGCTGAAAATAGCATTGTTTGACGTTGTTCAGCTGGGATTTTATCCATGATAAATTTCATGTCATCAATAAAGCCCATATTCATCATTTCATCCGCTTCGTCTAATATAAGCGTATGAATATCATTTGTTTTTAATGTGCGACGGTTTAAATGATCAATTACACGTCCAGGTGTTCCTACAACGATTTGGGGACCTTTTTTAAGTGATTTGATTTGGCGATCTATTGGCATACCACCAAATACAGTTACTACTTGCACATTTTGTCCATTAGCAAAAGCTCTAAGCGATTCAGCTACTTGCATAGCTAACTCTCTTGTTGGTGCTAGGATTAATGATTGAACCCCTTCTCGATTCGCCACTTTTTCAATAAGTGGAATACCAAATGCGCCTGTTTTTCCTGTACCTGTTTGCGCTTGACCAAGAACATCCTTACCTTCTAAGGCAAGAGGGATACTCTCTTTTTGTATAGGAGTGGCTTCATCGAACCCCATAGATTGTAGGGTTTCTACCGTTTTATCTGAGATCCCTAATTCTTTAAAATTTTGCAATATAATTCTCCTTTATTTATCTGTATTTCTATACATATATGTTCATCTAAGTTTCTTCAACTTCTTTATAGTACCACCTCAAGTATATAATCGCAATAAACCAAATTTGTTAAAATAACATAACCCTTAACATTTATAATCATATTCTGCTCAGAAAACACTGTAATATATAGGTTGTAAGCGTTTAATTTTATTTTCTGGTATTTATTTTATCTTTCGAAAAAAAATTGTTAATTTGTTTATATAGTTAATTATTAGAATATTTATTTACAAGAAACTTCTTAATGAATACAAATAACACTTAACTTTGTGCCTTTTATTAATTAAAAAATAATTAAAACACCACAATTCACACTTAAAAAAGTGAAATAAATCGCGGTGTCCATAATAAAGTTAATGTTTATATTTTAAAACGTATGTTAATAAAGAAAGTTAAATTAACGCTTCTACCACTTCTTCTAATTGCATACCCCGTGAACCTTTAATTAAAATCTTGTCTTGGGGTTCTATATATGATTTTAGTGAGCCAATCAATTCTGATTTATCAGTAGTGTGCGCTGCATAATTTACGAATGCTTGGCCAGTATGATGAATATGACGCGCTTCTCTTCCATAAGTAAATAATGCATCAATTTGTTTATTATCTAAGAAATTACCAACCGATTCATGCATTAATTGACTATTAGGCCCTAGTTCCAGCACATCACCGAGCACGAGAATTTTTCTTCCTTCCATACTGCTGAGAGTATCGATAGCAGCTTTCATACTAGTTGGACTTGCATTATACGCATCATTTATAACCAATCTCTCCTCATTTGTATGATGTTGCTCCATTCTCATACCTGTGAGTTGAACTTGTTGTAAATTTTTAAATATAGTTTCATAATTCAAATTCAATCTTTTACCAACAGCGATAGCTATAGTTGCATTTTTCATATTGTGTTCGCCTAAAATCGGTAATTCATATTGTTCCTCATGATTGATATTAAAAATAATGCCTGTATTATCTGTTTTTTCAATACAACATACTAGATCATTCGTTGCTGCTTTACCTATACTTAATAAATCTAAGTTCATTAATTGACTTACGTGAGGCTTTAACAAAGGCTCGTCGCCATCGTAAATAAATAGCCCTTGAGATTTGAGCCCTATCGTAATTTCAGATTTAGCTTTTGCTATACCTCCTCTTGAACCCAAGTCTTGCATATGTGATTCACCAATATTAGTTATTACAGCAATGTCTGGACTTGCCAATCGACTTAAAGCTTCAATTTCATGAAAACCTGACATCCCCATTTCCAATATAGAGATTTCTGTATCTTGGTCTAATTGCAAAATTGTGAGTGGCATACCAATTTCGTTGTTATAATTACCTTGCGTCTTTTTCACTTTAAATTGAGGTTTTAATACACTTTCAATCATGTCTTTCGTTGTTGTTTTACCATTAGAACCAGTCACCGCAACCACATAAGGTTTAACAAAGGCTAAATACGCTTTTGCTAATTTCTGTAATGCTTCCAGTGTGTCATCTACCCAAATGATAGGACCAGAAATTTCACAATCCATTGCATTGTCTTTTTGATAAAATGCTGCCCCTGCGCCATCTTTTAATGCTTGAACAACATATTTATGGCCATCCACGTGTTCTCCTTTAAATGGAATAAATAAGTTTTGCGCCTCGATTTTTCTCGAATCTATAGAAACACCTTTAATTGTGTAATCTAAATAGTCATTATCAATTTCACATGGAATCCATTCTTTGATTTGTTCTAAAGTTACTTCAATCATGAATTAATCGCCTCAATCAATTTTGTATTTATTTTTCTTTTTATCTTCGTGTTTTTCTTTTGCTAGTTCAATTAATCTACTAATTAATTCGGCATAACTTACCCCCATATTTTCCCATAAGCTTGGGTACATACTATAAGCAGTAAAACCTGGCATAGCATTTGTTTCATTTATAAAAATTTGATTATCATCCGTTACAAAGAAATCTGCGCGTAATAAACCAGAGCAATCTGTTGCTTTAAAAGCTTCCACAGCCATATTTCTCAAAGTCATTTTCACTTCATCATCTAAGTCTGCAGGAATATCTAATCTAATTTTTCCATCTTTGTATTTCGCTTTATAGTCATAAAATGCCACGTCTTTAACGACTTCTCCAGGCCAAGTCGTTTCTGGATAATCGTTACCTAGTACAGCTACTTCGATTTCTCGAGCATTAATACCTTGTTCAATTACTAATTTACGGTCAAATTGAAATGCTTCTTCAATACCAGTTTTCAACGCTTCTTCATTATTACATTTACTGATACCTACACTTGAACCTAGATTAGCAGGTTTAACAAAAACTGGATATTCTAATTTATCGTGCACTAATTTTAAAATATTATGTTCATATTTTTGATATTCACTTCTTAAAAAGCTTACATATGGTAACTGAGGTAACCCTCTATGTGCGAATAATTGTTTCATAACAAGTTTATCCATTGAACTTGAAGCAGCTAATACACCATTGCCGACATACGGTATATCTAATACTTCAAACAGACCTTGTATCGTACCATCCTCACCATTTGGACCATGTAATAATGGGAAAATTGCACTGTAGGCACCACCTAAGCTACCTGTACTTAATAAATGAGATATTTCTCCAGCATTAACATCTGTTAATCGTAATGTATCTATGTCATCTATAGGATTTACGATATTTTCTTTCTTTTTCCAGTCACCGTCATTTGTTATGTAAATGATGTCTACTTGATATTTATCTTTATCAATCGCATTCAAGACATTTTGTGCTGTTAATATTGAAACATCGTGTTCCGCACTTTTCCCACCATAAACGATACAAACATTTTCTTTAGCCATATTTTAGCCTCCATATAGAATTCTTAAACTACATCATATCACGATTTATAAATATTTTGCATTTGTTACGTAGTTGAAGAATGATTATTTTTTTAATTAGTATATTGAAGATTTTCAAGTATTTAAAGTGATAACTTTAATTAACCTTACAATTATATTTTTGATTTTATATACCCTACTTCTAGCAAAATAGTATAAAGTTCGGTAAAATCTATATATACTATATATATTAGAAATAATAGTTTTTCAAAGGAGTAAGAAATGAATACTTCACGTCAATCAAAAAATAATCATTGGATCCGGAAAATAGACTGGATTTTAGTAGGCATCATCATTTTATTAGCTATAATAAGTATTACATTTATTAATTCTGCAATGGGGGGCGGCCAATACAGCGCCAATTTTAGTATACGTCAAATATTATATTATGTTTTTGGAGCAATCATTGCATGTTTAATCATGTTAATTTCGCCTAAAAAACTTATGAAATATACATATTTACTTTATATTATCCTATGTGTCTCATTACTTTTATTACTTGTTATTCCAGAAACGCCAATCACACCTATCATAAACGGTGCAAAAAGCTGGTACACATTTGGCCCTATTAGTGTCCAGCCTTCTGAATTTATGAAAATAGTTATCATTTTAGCATTAGCTAAAATTGTTACAAAACACAACCAATTCACTTTTAATAAATCTTTAGAAACAGATTTCAAATTATTCTTTAAAATTATTGGTATAGCCTTTATTCCAATGGTACTTATCTTACTACAAAATGATTTAGGTACAACGCTTGTCATTTTTGCGATTATTGTTGGTGTCATGATTGTAAGTGGTATAACATGGAAAATACTAGCACCTATATTAATAGGCTCACTCGTGATAGCTTCTGGTGTCGTGTTATCAGTTATATACAAACCTTCTATTTTAGAAAATAGTTTTGGCATTCAATCCTACCAAATGAGTCGTATAAACTCTTGGCTTGACCCATATACTTATAGTAGTGGAGATGGTTTTCATCTAACTGAATCACTTAAAGCGATTGGGTCTGGACAATTATTTGGAAAAGGATTCAACCAAGGTGAGGTTTACATTCCAGAAAACCACACTGATTTTATTTTTTCGGTTGTAGGCGAAGAATTTGGGTTTATTGGGTCTGTCATTTTAATTTTGATTTTCCTAGGACTTATTTTCCATTTAGTCAGACTTGCAACTAAAATCGACTTACCATTTAGTAAATTGTTTATAATTGGATTTACTACGATGATATTATTCCACGTTTTAGAAAATATTGGGATGACGATACAGTTATTACCAATAACTGGTATACCGTTACCATTTATAAGTTATGGTGGTAGTTCATTATGGAGTTTAATGTGCGGTGTAGGTGTAATATTATCAATATATTACCACCAATCTAAACACTACACTGCTCAAACTAAAAATAAATAATCAGCTAAATAGATTGGCTCTATACTAAACAGGACTGATATAAAAATCAGTCCTGTTTTTTGGTACAAAAAAGCGCAAAAATCTCTATAATTTAAATATCTGACCAAATAAATTAAGGAGAGATTATGCGCCTATGAATAATTCAATAGATTTTATAAGTACCCTTGATGAAATAGATGCCAACAAAGTATGTCTCAAATTAAAAATAATCTTGAAAACTTTAAAAAAATATCAATCATTTATTAATAACACACTAAAATACCCTAATATAACCAATGGTCCA
>NZ_BMCF01000015.1 GCF_014635045.1 Staphylococcus nepalensis
TTATGGTGGCTTTATTCCAGATGGAATGACTCAGCAAGAATATCAAAAATTAGAAAACAATGTTCCTAATCCTAATAGTGTCTCCACAGAAAAATATAATCAAATTGTGAAAAGTGAAAGCCAAAAGATAGCTAATGAAGAAAACAAAACTATCAATACACCTCAAGGTGAGTTAAAACCTGAAATTGAAACAAATAATAATAGTTCTAAAGATGTGAAAAATCAAGATTCAAATTCTCAGGTATTACCAGAAACAGGAGAAAGCAATCAAAGTAATATATTGTCAATAATTGGTGCTTCCGGACTACTAATAATAGGTATAGGTCTTTTACTATTCAGAAAAAAATTAACATAAAGATTGATAAAACAACCACCCGTTTTACACAAACAGGTGGTTGTTTTATTATATATTTAATACATATAATGTTATGGATGGTTATACGGCTTTTTAACTTCTGTAATTTAGGTTTTTGTTGAAAAAATATCAATATAAGTTTAATTTTAAATTTTAAAAAGGAGTTACAGTATGAAAAAAATTATTTTAGCTATATCAATTGTTAGTTTTCTGGTATTTTTAGCAGGTTGTAATAATAAAAGTTCAGAAAATCACGACAATAACAGTTCTAGTGATACTAATACATCAGAGAATAAAGAAAATGAAACGCAAAATGAAACTGACAAGAAAACTAACACCTCTGAGAATCGTGATACCAAAGACAAGAGCAATAAACAAAACAAGAAGCAAAGCGATAATAAAGATCAAGAAAGAAAAAATAATGAGAGTAATGAAAGTCACCAATCTACTGATAAAAATAAAAGTTATTTAAATAATTTTAGCTCAGAAAAAATTGAATATGCACGAGTTTGGTATCAGTTAATATCTACAAAAAATGATTTAAAAGGTATTAGAAACGTGTATGTTACAAAAATACCAAAAGGATCAAAAGTAAACCCACAAGCCCAAGATAGTGCGGTTTATAAAGAAGATGTTGTAAAATTAGAAGCTCCTATGAAGGCTGGCGGATCAGTAACATATAGCAGTAATGGTGATGGATCCATTAATGTATATAATAATATCCCTTATAAATGGGAAAGCCCACAAAATAGCGATTATAGTCAAATGGATAAGATAACAAGAAAAGCAATTGAGGATAATGTGGAAACAATCTATATTAAACCCCATGATAATAAGACAGTCGCTAAATTAGCAAGTAAGGTCAAATATAATAAATAAATTGAAGTATATTAGATTTAAGGAGGTGCAATTTTGCCTATTAATATTATAAACAATATAAGCGAATATGAATTAAAAGCAAGAATTTTTCCAGCAAGCCTTACTATCCTACCACTTGTGATCACCTTGTTAATATTGTTTCCAGAACTCATTAATTTAGGCTCAAGTTTAATTATATTAGGTATATTAATAATATTATTGTTTTTTTTAGGCAAATTAGCACGAGAAAGAGGAAAAAAAGTCCAACACAAGTTAATTCAAAAATGGGGCAGTCTTCCTACAACATTATACCTCTCCCATTTGGATAATACGCTAGATACCGAAACAAAAAAACGCTATCATGATTATTTGGAAAAAAACATCGAAGGATTAGAATTACCCAGTCAGACCGAAGAAATTGAAAAACCTAAATATTCACAAGATAAATACGAATCTGCAGTAAAATGGTTACTCGAAAATACTAGGGATACAAAAGATTTTTCATTACTTTATCAAGATAATATAAACTATGGTTATAGTAGGAATATGCTTGGAATGAAACCTCTGGGAGTTGTAATTTCGGTTATTTCTTTCGTTTTAAATTTTTATTTACTTTATTCTCAGAGTTATCCCTCTATTACTGAGAATACTGTAGGAATTATAATTTCTATAATGATAAGTTTTGTTTTTATCATTATTTGGATTTTTTTCGTCAATGAGAAATGGGTTAAAAGCACTTCTAAGGCTTATGCAAGAACTTTATTATCTACATGCGAAAAAACCACCTGAAAGTTTTCATTAACTTTCAGGTGGTTTTATAGATTTAAAGTTCCAATATAGTTGAACCCCGGTTTTCTTAACTGATTTTCTATATTTTCTATATCTAAGTATTCAGTACAATAGCCTTCTTTTTTTACATGAATATGCACTTTTTTTGGAAGACAATCAAATATTATATCACCTGTAGAATTTTGAGTTATCTTATTATATCCGTGATAATAATCTAAACTTAATGTGTCTGCCTCTCCAATAACTATTACTTTCGGGTTTAATTTATCAAGAATTGATTTTGGAATTCTACCAGTTTTTCTTCCATGATGTGGGGCAAATAAAATATCTATTTTGGGCCACTCCACATGTTTTTCAATCTTTTCCATAAAGTCAGTTTCCAAGTCCCCCATCCATAAAACGTTTACACCATTCTCTAAACTATACTGAATTATTGTAGAGATATTATTAGGACTTTCTCCTTTACTAACCTCTAATAATTCATTTTTATAATCTGGATTACTTGTATCTGGCCACAATATACTTAAACCAGAACTCTTTCTATTATCGTCTTCTACATTCATCCATTTTCTACTACAATTCTTATATATATGAAATGCCTTAGAAGAATCTCTGAGGTTTTGATATTTCATAAAATCTTTGCTTGGATCGATTTTAATCGCATCATTGCTCACACAATAAAAATTTGAAATCCCCATTTTTTCTTCAATATATGATAAACCAGATATATGATCTTCATCAGGATGTGTTGATATAAATCTGGATATCCCTTTTGAAGAAGATGCTTTAATTAATTCATCTAATATTTTCTCCTGATTTTTATCATTAAGATTGCAATCAATCATGGTGAAGTTATCTGAACCATGTTTAATGTAAAACATATCTCCATTATTAACTGAAAAAGATTTAATTATACTCATTATAATTCCCCTTAAAAATTTACTGTATCACGAATATTTTACCATATAAATTGATTGAATAAGTTACGACTATATTAAATCTATCAATTTTTCTTTCTATGGATTTATTCTTCTTTTTTTACTTGATGAATGGCTTGGATCAACTCTCGATCACTTTGGACTTCATGTAGATTAATATAAAAACGATCATCTTCAATATAACTCGCAAATCGTTTAAACATGTTGGCGTAATAAGCATTCGATTGAGCTTGCGATTTTAAATTTTCAACATCTTCATTCGTATCAATCGTCATTTGGTTCGAAGGCATTTCAACAACCGTTGGTTTAATTCGATTCCCTAAAGCAACTAATCGTGTATACGCTGTGGGATTGAGATTTCTAATTTTAGCTAACTGTTTCACTTTTTCATACTCGGCTTCCGTTAAATTGATATTAATGGTTTTGGCTTTCTTTTGTTCTTGACTTGGCATTTTGATTCCACCTTTAACTAAGTAAATACTCAATCAAATAGAACAACTTGATGTGAGTGATTGCTTAGTTATTATTTTAACATAGGTGGAATCTTTGGGTGAGTAATTACTAAAATAAAAATGTTAATATTTTATGAGTAATTACTCACGATTTAATGCGCAAATTTTTGCGCGTTGGACTAAGCAAATACTCAACGGTATTTGCTATTTTTTCGCAGAAAAAATCCTAGGGGGCTTGGGGGATTTCCACCAACAAGCTGGGTATATGGGTACCATATACGTAGCTTGCCAAACTCCATTAATCGATTTACGATAAGGTTATCGAGGGTGACGTTCATTGTTGGTGAAACAATTAGCGTCAGTCATTGAATAACCGATATTTTAAAGTTGATCCGATAGAACAACTTTAAACATATATCGTACTTTGTGATGATCATCGACGTCACATTTTTGACGGCGCATCACAAAATATCGATTAAGAAAGGAGTGCGCTTTTGACTTCCGAGTATAGACGCGAAAGCAAGCAAATTAAATTTAGAGTCACACCCGAAGAATATGAACGTTTAGAAGCCATGGCAGAAACGCTTAATATATCGGTTCCGATGCTTGCGAAACAGGCGACGCAGAAAAAACGAATTAAACACCCGCGTATCGACCGACAAGGCGCCTTAGAAATTGCGAAAGAATTAAGAGCGATTGGGACGAACTTAAATCAATTAACCAAAGCCGTGCACACGAGCCATATCGATGAGGCATTAGCTAAAAAGTTATTACGGAAACTAGAAATGCTGCGTAAAGGACTGAGATACTTATGGCAACGATTAAATTAGGTTCGACGAAAGCAATGAATGCGCTCATCACATATGCCGAAAATGAAGAAAAAGCCGAAAAGAAAAGTGGCCTCAACTGTGACGTCGATTATGTTAAAGAACAGATGAAAACCACGCGATTATTATTCGGCAAAAATAACGGCCGTCAAGGGTATCATGTCATTCAATCCTTTGATCCTGAAGATGACGTCACCCCAGAACAAGCCAATGACATTGGTCGTGCATTAGCTGCGCAAGTCGCACCCGATCATGAAGTAGCCATTTTTACGCACACAGACCAAAACCACCTGCATAATCATATTTGTATTAATAGTGTGAACATGGAGACAGGTAAAAAGTTTGTCAATGATCGCCAAAAACTCTATGACATACGCACGCAAAGTGATGCCCTTTGCCAACAACATGAATTGAGTATCGTCAAAGAGAAAACAGCTGATATACGTTATACCCAAGCCGAACAAAATATCATGGATCAAACCAATAATGCGAAATCATCCTGGAAAAACCAAGTAAGAATGGCAATTGAAGAAACTAAAAACCATGCGACAAATTTTGATGAATTTAACGAACTATTGAAACCCCAAGGGGTTGAAATCGCACGTACAACTGAAAAAACAATTACTTATAAACACATCGAGGAAGACAAGAAAGTACGTGGGAATAAACTAGGTCATGCTTACGATAAGGAGGAGATAATCAATGCCTTTGGAACCGAGAAACGAAGACGAGAACACGAAAGAGATCAAAAAGAAACTCAGCCAGATCGAAACGCAACTCAAGCAGATTGGCGAAGATTTGAAGCAAGAACCCAACAACTCGAACAACAACGCGCTCAAGAACGTGCTGAAGCAGCAAGACTTGCTGATGAGAAATCTCGAGAAATTAGAGAACAACGAGAGCGAGCGGAACAACAGAAACGAGAAGCTAAAGAGCGAACTCGAGGATTCGATCTCGACCTTTAACCAAGCAACGGAAGATACGAGAGTTAAATATATCAGTGTGGCCAATAGTTATTTAAAGAAACTCAATACAGATAATCAACAACAAGACTTTAAACAGGCGTTAGACACCAAATTTAAAGCGATAGATAAACAAACGGACCAATTGATCCATGAGTTAAAAAAACGCAATGAGCAAGCTGAAAATGAAATACAGACCTATAAGCAAAACCTAGAAAGTAAAATGCGACAAAATGATCAGCTAATTCAAAAATACAACAAGACCTTAAATAAAATGACCCATGGCCTTTTCGCCTTATTTTACGTGGTTTTAGTTGTTGCGTTAGTCGCTATGGTGACAGGACCTATCGGGCATAGCTTATCGATTGATACTTTTTTACAGACGATTCATGATCAAATCGTTGAAGGAAAATCCATTTGGCGTTATTTAGCTTATTTCCTTTATCTCATTCCCTTTATATTATTAACATGTATTCTATTGCTTTGTGCGAAGCTCATAAACACGCTTGATGATAAATTCTGATTTCAAAAGTATTTAAAATCATTCAATGCGCTATATACCCCCTTAAAATCCAAAAAAGGGTGTCATCATAATTAAACATGTAAGGAGTGAAAAAATGGCTAATCGTGAGCAATTAAAAAAACGTATCAGTTTGGGCTTAAGTTTAGCTCAAGTTATTGTTCAAGCGAGTCTTGTTTATTTAGCATATAAACAATATAAATTATCAAAAGATTACTAATAATTAACTAAGGGTTTAGAACAAGGTTCTAGGCTCTTATTTTTTGTGTGTCAACGGTAACGGAATGAACGAAGTGAATGAGTATAAGGAGTTGACACACTTACATAGCTCGCCACACTAAACGCAGTGGAATTGGACAACTTCCAATTCCCTGCAGTTTGAACGGCGAGTTCAAGAAGTTTTTTGTTAGACCTTTTTTACAAAAAAGATCTGGTTTGGGTTTTTAAAATCAAAATAAATTCATACGAATTTATTCATTCTTTAAGTGATTTTGAATTTGGGGTAATTTTCCCCTGAACTTTATATATATTTATATAAATCTTTTTAAACCCTTTTTAGGTGTTCTTTCGTCCTTAGGGAGAGTAAGTTCTTAAAACATTAAAGGCATACTTTTGCCACATTAAAGGCATACTTTTGCCACATTAAAGGCATACTTTTGCCACATTAAAGGCATACTTTTGCCACATTAAAGGCATACTTTTATTGTTAACATGTCTTTGTATTAATGTTACTATTAATACAATGTTTAAATAACAAATGATAAATAAAAAGAGGAATAAATTTAGAATAACCTTACCTTTTCTATTCACACATAAAAATTATAGGAGTGATTATAAAATGGCTGGTGAAACAGTTGTATATAGAAATGAAATGAATTTGGTGCCTTTAAGAAAATTTACTAGTGTAGAAATTAATTTGTTTTTTGCGATGTGTAATAAATTAAAAGAACAAGATACGAATACATTAATTTTATCCTTTGAAGAATTAAAAGAATTAAGTAATTACAGCCCAGAAACAAGAAATATAAATCGCTTTGTTGATGACTTACAAAGGGTTTATGATAAGATGCTAGAAATCAGATATACCATTCGTACAGAAACAAAAATCAAGAAATTTGTCCTTTTTTATAAATATGAAATTGACTTAACTGAAAAATATTTAGAAATTGCTACTTCACCTGATTTAAAACACATATTAAATGAAATTACATCTGATTTTACAAAATTTGAGTTACAGGAGATGACTCATTTAAAATCAACATACGCTAAAAATATGTTTAGAATATTAAAACAATACAAACATACTGGATATTTAATAATGAGTATTGAGGATTTTAGAGATAGATTAGATGTACCTAATTCTTATAGAATGACGAATATTAATCAATATGTATTTTCCCCTATAATTAAAGAATTAGGCTTTTTATTTAAAAATCTTAGTATTAATAAAATTAAAGCTAAAAAAGGACGTAAAATTGAGTGGTTAGAGTTTTCTTTTGAACCTGAGAAACGTATTCATTCGAAACGACAATCTAATATGATAAGTACAGGTAAACCAAAACGATACATAAGTCGTGAAATGACGCCACAATGGTTAAAAAATAACACATATCAACCAGCCACATCTAAGACATCTGAGTATACAGAAGAAGAACGTCGAGCTTTTTTACAAAAAATGAACAAGTAAAGGAGACCCAGTTATTTGATGAAAACTGTAAAGGAAGTTTCTGAACTTTTAGATGTCTCTAAACAAACAATTCATTATCATTTAAAAAGTTTACCTTCAAATTTGAAGGTAAAAAAAGCAGGTAACAAATCATTAATAGATGATAATACAATAGATTATCTAAAAACAATTTTAAATAAAAAAACGACAAAAGAATCGACAAAATTTGATGAAAAATCGACAAACAAAACAGAATCATCAAATAATCAATATAGCAGTTATATAGATAAATATATAGAGCATTTAGAATCAGAAATTCGACAAAAGAATCGACAAATTGACGATTTAACAATTGCGTTAAAACAAGAACAATCTTTGAATTTAAATAGCCAAAATATATTAGGTAACAGCGAAAAAATAGAAACAGATAAGATGTATGAAAAAGAGAATATCTTTGATTCAAAAATATCAAATCAAAATGAACAAAAGCAGTCTTTATTTTCAAAATTATTCAAGAAAAAAAACTAACAAGATAAATAGTTATTTATTTACTCATAACAAAGTAACGAAAATCAACGTAGATGATCGAGATACAACGAGAAAATTTTACAAAAGATAATATACACGATATACTGAACTTAACAAATGAGTTACAATTTAGCATATACAGAAAACCCCCACACGCCGACCAAGCTAATGTGGGGGTTTTTGTTTTATCCTTTTAGTTTATCAGATATATAGTTTGCAACTATACCAGCAATAACTGATGAGATAAAACCTAGAACAAATGAGATTACAACAAGCATATACAGCACCTCCTTTCACGCACAGGAAGTGCCTTTCTATTGTAACAAAAACAAACAACACTTTACGATAGTTTATGAGTTGAATAAAAATACAAAATGAGTGCCTATGAAAACGTTTGAAAACCTATAGTGTAGGCAATGTATAAAGTATGAATAAAAAGTAAATCTAACAAAAAGGGCAAAACGCTGTTAAATCAGCGTTTTGCCCTTTTAATTTAGTTGACATAATTAACTATTATAGGTAGTAAAAATGTATACGCTATACATTGGAAGTTTATGCTAGTAAATAGTTACTCTTGGTTATTTCATTTAAAATTCATAAGTTTTTCATTTAATTTATTAGTTAATATAGAAAATGAAATCTAAGTATAATTTTACAACTTTATATAAATTACAGAAAATACTATATTTACTATTTATATTACTAAAAATTAAAAAATTTCATACAATATTGTTGTTCTATTTTTTTTTATGTTAAGGTGAAATAGAACACAAAACTAAAAATTGGGAGGAATTTTTTATGGCATTCATATCATACACAGTTCAATCTGGCGACAATTTAACCAGCATAGCAAATGAGTTCGATACCAATATTCAAAATATTCAGAATTATAACAGTATTATTAATCCTGATAATATTAATGTTGGAGATGTACTTAAAATTCCTAGTGAAAGTACACACGTAACTAATTATGTTATACAGTATGGGGATAATTTAAATTCAATTGCAAATAAATTTGGAACGACACCAGACAGATTGCAATCACTGAACAACATCGTAGATCCAGATTATATTCAAGTAGGACAAACTATACAAGTTTCAGGTTCTCAAAATGAATCTAATCAATCAAGTTACACTGTTCAATACGGCGACTCACTGGAAAGTATAGCAAATAAATTCGGTACGACTGTAGATCAATTGCAATCATTGAATAATATTGCAAACCCAGACTACATTCAAGTAGGGCAAACTATACAAGTTTCAGGTTCTCAGAGCAATAATAACCAAACTAGATACACCGTTCAATATGGAGATTCATTGGAAATTATAGCAAATAAATTCGGTACAACTGTAGATCAATTACAATCATTGAATAATATTGCAAACCCAAACTACATTCAAGTAGGGCAAACTATACAAGTTTCAGGTTCTCAAGGAGATTCTAACCAGTCTACTTACACTATTCAATACGGGGATACATTAGAAAATATAGCAAATAAATTTGGAACAACTGTAAGTCAATTACAAACATTGAACAATATCGCAAATCCAGATTACATCCAAGTAGGGCAAGTGTTAACTGTAGACGGAGAAGCAAAAACTAATTCATCTAACGTAAGTAAATATACTGTACAATCAGGCGATAATTTAAGCGTTATTGCTCAAAAATTCAATTCTTCAGTATCTGAATTACAATCTTTAAACGATATTTCTAATCCTGATTATTTACAAGTAGGGCAAGAAATATTGGTTCCTGGTAACTATGACACTGGTAATGACACTGGTGATGATACGGATAACTCTGAAAATAATGGCGGTGGTAACAATATCCCACCTTCTAATGGAGATAAAGTTACTGAGCAGCAATTAATAGCTGTAGGTTGGCCTTCTAGCGCTGTTACTGAGACAGTGATTAATGATTTAAATGATTGTTTAGAGAAATACGAAATAAATACTAAATCAAGAGTAATGCATTTTATAAGCCAATGTAGCCATGAATCAGTAGCTGGGACTTATAGAGAGGAAATAGCATCTGGAGAAGCATACGAAGGTAGAACTGATATAGGTAATACTCAACCTGGCGATGGACCTAAATTTAAAGGGGGAGGTTACCTTCAAATGACTGGTAGAGCCAATTATACGCAATTTGCTAATTCAATTGGCGATCAAGAAATTGTAAATCAAGGCGTCTCATATGTAGCAGATAATTATCCTTGGACTAGTGCTGGATTTTGGTGGTATACGCACGGAATGAATCAATTGTGTGATACTAATCCTTCTGTTGAACAAGTGACATTAAAAGTAAATGGCGGATATAATGGTTTAGCTGATAGAAAACAATATTATCAAAAATGTGTTGATGTATTTTCAAATTACGGAGAAAGTCCTTCATCTTCTGAAAAAGGTTCAGCTGCATGGTTAAATCAATATAGAGTTACAGCTGAATATGGATATTATGATGTAAATATTAATAACAACATGCATTATGGTATGGACTTTGGACTTTTCACTGGTACACCAGTAAAAGCAATTACTAGTGGTACTGTGCTTGAAACAAAATGGAACCCAGGCGGAGGCGGTAATACCATAACTATTAAAGAAGATGATGATAAACATTACCAATGGTACATGCATTTAAGTGAATATAATGTAAAATCTGGACAAAGTATAAACACAGGAGATGTAATAGCATATTCTGGAGCTAGTGGAGAGGGAGTTACAGGCCCCCACTTACATTTTCAACGTATGGTAGGTGAAGTATCAAACCAAGCAGCCGAAAACCCACGAGAATTTCTAGAACAATTAGGTTTAAATTCGCAATAACGATTTAACGCCATATAACCATTATAAAATGGCTATATCTATGCGATAATAAAAATATAAATTTTATTAAGGAGACATTTTATGAAAAAATCCACATTCTTTCCAACTTTATTATTGGCTAGCTCATTAACTTTCACAGGTTTTTCAGCGACAGTCGCTGCTGAAGATGGTGCTAAAACTGTATACGGAGACAATTTACCAAATAGCGCAGATACAAATGGAGATGGTTGGGCAAATGTAGATTTTGACCCTTCAGTTTTACCTCAGTCATATCAAAATGAAATTACTAACTTAACTCAACAAAAAGACACAGACAAAATTTCTCAAACTGAATATAACGAGCAAGTAGCAAGCATTTATGAACAAGCAACACAAGAACAACAGGAACAACAAACAACACAAGGCGAAAGACCTTATGGTGGCTTTATTCCAGATGGAATGACTCAGCAAGAATATCAAAAATTAGAAAACAATGTTCCTAATCCTAATAGTGTCTCCACAGAAAAATATAATCAAATTGTGAAAAGTGAAAGCCAAAA
>NZ_BMCF01000016.1 GCF_014635045.1 Staphylococcus nepalensis
ATAATAATTTGCGTAATCGTGCCTTACTAACTTCACGACTTTATGCTTCTACAATCAAAAAAGAGATTAAGCAACCTACGGTTGCCTAATCTCAAAAATTGTATCAGTCCTCTTTGACAAAGAGCCAATAGATTAAAAAACGTTATGTAAAAAAAGATCACATTAACTCATGTAAAATGAATTAATGTGATCTTTTGAGTTAGAGCTGTCGCTCTAACACAATATGGGTAACTTACTATTTCAATTCGTTAGCGGCTTTCACAGTCGTTGGTAAAGTATGCATGACTTCTAATCTTGATTTAGTTTTCTTTATGTTTACCCCTAATGATGATAATAGTTTAACTACATTTTGAATCTTTTCGTTATCCTTACTCATATCATCACCCCTAACTTCTAGCTTCTACTATATCTTACCCCATTTATTTATGAATTACTACACATTATTGAAAATTTCTTTATATTTATTAAAAAATTCTTTCTTTTATTACTTAACTTATATAAATTTCATAATCAATTATTTTTAATATTAAACATAAATTGAGTATTGCACAAAAACCAAAAGAAATGTCGTGAATGTGTGTTTTACCTTCAAAATGATCCCCGTTTTAAAATTAGAAAAAATATAATTATAACTATACAAACGAAGATATTCATTTTAATGAAGCATAAAGTCACAAATAATTGCATAATAACAATTGCTTAGTATAAAATTTCAAAACCTAAATCATATATTTCTTTTTCTAAATTATTTAAATTTGCAGGTGTTTTAAAATCAATAAGTACTCGCTTATAATCTTTATCAACTGAAACATTGTATACACCTATAAGTTGCGCCAAATGACTTTCAATTTGAATTTTGTTTGCTTCATTTTCTATGTTTTTTATATAAATCGCTTGTGAATTCATGATACTCACCTTATCTAATCTTTCATCAATTTTTGAAAAGTAACTAACAGTTCATCCATAGCCTCTTGCTGCTCGCCCTGATTGACCTTGTCCATGATACAACTCTTCATATGATGATCTAATAGTTTTGTTGCAACGCTATTTAAAGCAGATCTTGTTGCTCTAATTTGTGTGAGTACATCATCACAGTATACATCTTCATCTATCATGCGGTTGATTGCTTTTACTTGGCCTTCGATACGATTTAATCTAGACTTTAAATTGGATTTAGTTTGTTCAGAATGGTGTGCTTTTTGCGTTTCTGTCATGATTTAACGCCTCCTTCTTATTCAATTATATATTATACCCCTCCTGGGTATTAGTCAAGTGATAAAACCAGCATTCCATGTTACAATGATAAGGCATTTACCAATTATTAAATAATTGAATAGCCAATCGGGAGGTTTAATATGATAGATATCTTCGCTATAATGTATAACCATACAAACGTCATTATTAACGTCATTCTTATTGGAGCATTTATATTAAACCTGATCTTTGCATTTACAATCATTTTTATGGAAAGACGCTCTGCAGGTTCTGTTTGGGCATGGATATTAGTTTTAGGTCTCATACCTATATTAGGCTTTGTCGTTTATCTATTATTCGGTCGTCAAATACAAAGAGAACATATTTTTAGTTTAGATGTAGAAGATAAAGTTGGCATAGAGATGATTGTAAATGAACAACTAGAAGCCTTGAAAAACGATGATTTTTCTAAAGGCAATCATCAAATAGTGAAATTTAAAGATATGGTTCAAATGTTACTTTATAATAATGCAGCTTTCTTAACAACTGATAATGACCTAACAATTTTTGTAGATGGTAAAGAAAAATTTGATTCACTTATTGATGATATATATAACGCAAAAGATTATATACATATCCAATACTATATTTTTCGTAATGATAAATTAGGCAAACGTATCTTAACTGCATTAGAACATAAACTTGATGAAGGTGTCGAAGTTAAAATGCTCTATGATGATATGGGGTCTAGAGCTTTATCAATCAAAGATTTTAAAAATTTCAGAAAAAAAGGCGGCCTTGTAGAAGCATTCTTTCCTTCAAAATTACCACTGATTAATTTAAGAATGAATAATAGAAATCATAGAAAAATCGTTGTCATAGATGGGCATATTGGTTATATAGGTGGATTTAATGTCGGAGATGAATATTTAGGGCTAAAGAAAAAATTTGGATACTGGCGTGATACTCACCTTCGTATTGTTGGAGATGCAGTTAACGCTTTACAATTACGCTTTATGCTTGATTGGAACTCACAATCTACGCGTGATAATTTAAAATATGAAGAACGCTATTTCCCAGATGTGGATTCAGGAGGCACAACGGGTGTTCAAATCGCTTCAAGCGGGCCTGATGAAACTTGGGAACAAATAAAATATGGTTATCTAAAAATGATTGCGTCTGCAAAGCACTCAATTTTTATTCAATCTCCTTATTTTATACCAGATCAGGCATTTCTTGATGCTATCAAAATCGCGGCATTAGGTGGTGTAAATGTTAATGTTATGATACCAAACAAACCTGATCATCCGTTTGTTTATTGGGCAACATATAACAATGTAGCTTCTTTATTAGATGCAGGCGTGAATATTTTTCATTATAATAATGGATTCTTACATTCTAAAACATTAGTCATTGATGATGAAGTGGCCAGTGTAGGAACTACAAATATGGACCACCGTAGTTTTACATTAAATTTTGAAATAAATGCATTTATTTACGATCCTTATATTGCAAAGGAACTTAGATTGGCATTTGAAAAAGATTTAAATGTGTCGTACAGGCTCACCAAACCGTTATATGAGCAAAGGAGTCTATGGGTTAAATTTAAAGAAGGTGTTTCCAGGCTATTATCTCCCATCTTATAAAGTAAAGGATACTGTAGTGTCAAACCTTCCTTAAATTATGTAAGATATGTCTAATAGACGATTGGAGTAAAAAAGATATTTAGAACAAGGTTTAAACCTACTACGCCTAAACTGATGTAACTATCTTAACATTTGAAGTATTTAAATGTACGCCCTAGCTTTTGTACGCTTTTTCAAGTCATTATTATTAGAGTGGGACAACGCGAAATCATTTTAGAAAAATGTGGTTTCCCCGCTCCTTTTTTAAGTTTCCACGAATTCTTTTGGCTTGTACCAAATAAGTATGATTATCCTATTTTGAAATGGAGGACAATTTAATATGTTTGAACAAGATATACTTAATAAAGCCAACTCATATATGGAAACATTTCATTATGATGATGTTTCTGGCCATGATATTGCCCACGTTAACCGTGTTACAAAATTAGCTGAATACATTGCTTCTAACGAACAAAAAGGACACTTATTGACAATTCAATTAGCAAGTATATTACACGACACAATTGACGAAAAAATTGCAAAACCAAAAGAAGCAAAAGCACGTTTAATAAATTTTTTTGCTGAGTTGAACCTCTCTCAAACATTGCAAGAAAGTATATTACATATCATTGAAAATATGAGTTATAAAAATGGAGCAAATAATAACACTAAATTATCCATTGAAGGCCAAATTGTGCGTGACGCAGATCGATTAGACGCAATGGGAGCTATTGGCATCGCACGTACCTTCCAATTTGCCGGCCATTTTGGTGAACCAATGTGGGTAGAAAATCAGGACCATAATATTATGCAAGAAACCAATCAAAATTATAATGACTGGCCACCTTCTGCCATTAAACATTTTTTTGAAAAATTATTGAAACTTAAAACGTTAATGCATACAAAAACTGCCAAGAACTTAGCTCAACAACGTCACGACTATATGCAAGATTTTGTACAAACGTTTTTTAAAGAGTGGTATTTTAAATACTAAATGATTATTTACTTCGTTATATACTTCTTATAATAGCATGCAAAAAGAGCCCGAAACATAGGCTGTTTCGGGCTCTTTCTTATGATCTGGCATTATGTACCAGGTTCTCTTTATTCAAAATAAGCTGTCATCAGTTATTTCTTTTTAGATTTCTTAGATACCACTTGCGTGTTCTTACCTTTAGGTGCATTGTTAGCATCGTTTTTTTTCATTGCTTCAATCATTGGAGCAACTTCTTTTTTAGCAAGATTTGAGTAGTACATGTTCGCTACTTGCGTTTGTACTATCAAGAATGCCGCACTGACTGACCAATAAAGACCTAATGCAGAAGCTGAACTTAAAGAAATCCAAACAATCATAATAGGTGAGATAATCATCATCATATAACCCATTTGACGTTGTTCATTTGGCATACTCTTACTTGAAACAAAGGCTTGTAAGAAGTATAAAATACCAGCAATAACCGTTATCCAAATATCAGGTTGTGCTAAATTAAACCATAGGAAATTAGGATGTTCAGTAAAGCCACCGCTTGACGGATATTTTAATACAAAGAATAATCCCATGATGATTGGCATCTGAATTAAGATTGGTAAACAACCTAACATACTCTTCATCGGGTTCATATCGTATTTTTTATATACTTCCATCATTTCTTGATTTGCAGCCATTTTTTCTTCTTGCGTTCTTGAACGCTTAACTTTTTCCTGAACTGCATCAATATCCGGTTTTGCAACCTTCATTTTTTCTCGCATCATATGACTATTTTTATAGTTTGATAACATGAAAGGCAATAATACAATACGAATTGCCAGTACAAGTACCACTATTGCTAAACCATAATCATTGTTAAAACTAGTTCCTAACCAATGTATTAATTTATCCATTGGTTCTACAAACGTATTAAAGAAAAATCCATCTCTATTTTCAGGTTTAGAATAGTCACAGCCTGCTAAAAAGACCATTACACCTAATAATAAAGGTAGTAGCGCTTTCTTTTTCATTTTTCCACCTCTAATGATATATTCACATAGAATTTATTTTATCATACTCAAAGGAAAGTAGAAAACAAAAAAAGAAAGTTTTCTTCATTATTCAACAGTTTGTAAAAATTGTTGCACAGTTCCTTTAATGTTTGGGCTTTGGGCTATTGCTGAAATCACTGATATGCCGTCTGCACCGCTATTTATCACTAGTTGTGCATTTTCCGTGTTAATGCCGCCGATTGCAACGATTGGAAAATCTTGAAGTTTCGTTCTCAAATTCTGAATCATTTCAGGCCCAACTGGCGCTTTTGCATCTGATTTAGATCCAGTATTATACATTGGGCCAACACCTATATAATCAACATTCGTTAAATCAGATGATTGATATTCTTCTAAATCACTTATACTAAGCCCTATAATTTTATCTTCAAACTCCTTATCGAATGTTGCTATATTTTCATCTTTTTGACCAACATGGATACCATCTGCATCTATCATTTTCGCTAAGTCAACGTCATCATTTACAATAAATGGCACGTGATAACTTCTACATAGACTCAATAATTTTTCAGCAAGCGTGATCTTTTCACTTCCAGATAAGGAACCTTCGCCTTTTTCTCTAAATTGAAACATCGTTATACCTGATTTCAAAGCTTCGGTAACGACTTCAGTCAATGAAGTCTCATGAGGTATATCTTGACTCCCACATATAAAATATAGCTTCAAATGTTCTTTTGCAAACATGGTTACACCTCTTCTATATTACTGTATTGTTCATACGCTTCAAATGACACTTTATATAATGCATTTAAAAGTTCTACTGCAAATGAACCTGGTCCTCGATTTTGTACACTTTCTTCCGCTTTTTCTGCAGCAATATTATACAGAGAAACAGCTTCTATGAGCGCATCTATCGATGGATGTTCTGAATCAACAAAACTTGCTACCACTGCGCCTAATAAACAACCAGCGCCAGTTATTTTTGCTAATAATGAGGAACCATTAGATAATTTAAATATACGTCCTTTTTGTACAATCACATCATCTTTTCCAGTTAATATAATTGTTGTCTTGAAGTGTTTTTGAGCTTCATTTGCGATTGCCACTGAATCTAAATTTTGGTCACTATCTGTCCCTTTCATTTTTGTATCACTGTTAACCAATGTTAATATTTCAGAGGCATTACCTTTTATGACTGCAACTTTTATTTCTTTTAAAAAGTTTGCACAAAAGTCCTTTCTATATTGTGAAGCGCCTACTGCAACAGGGTCAAATATAATAGGCGTGCCTACTTGGTTTGCAGTCTTTGCAATTTCTAAAATGTCTTTTTCTCTCTCTTTGGTTAACGTTCCAATATTAATCAACAATGCCTTGGCAGCTGTCAACATTTCATGCGCTTCTTCAGGTGCCTCGCTCATTGCTGGACTTGCACCTAAACTTAACAAACCATTTGCAGTAAAGTTTTTAACTACGTCATTTGTATAACATATCACAAGTGGATTGTGTTGCCTCAGGTTTTCTAAATTATTCATCATCTAAACCAACTTCCTTCATATATGCGAAATGATTTACCGGTCCTCTACCTTGTCCAATTTCGGGCGTGTATTTAATACTTAATGAAATAAATTTTTTCGCTTTTCGGACCGCTTCATACATCGATTTCCCTTTAGCTAACTCTGCTGTAATAACCGCTGAAAAAGTACATCCTGTACCGTGCGTGTGCTTTGTTTCATACCTAGGCTCTTCAAAAGTATATACATTGTCTTTTGTAAAAAGATAATCTGTTGCTTTATTCTTATCTTCTGAATGCCCGCCTTTAATCACAACGCCTTTACTACCTATCTCATTAATAAAAATGTTGCCCGCTTGATAAATAGATGATTCATCCTTGATTGATATACCAGTAATTTCTTCCGTTTCTGGCAAATTCGGTGTTGCAACAGTAGCATGAGGTAATAAAATATTTTGCAAATTAGATTTAGCATCATCATCCATAAGTGAATCCCCACTTTTGGCTAACATGACGGGATCAATCACGTATGGGATATCAGAATATTTTTTTAAATATTGCTGTATTAATTCCATCATTTCTTTTGATGCAATCATTCCTGTTTTCAATGCTTGTGGTAACTCGTCATTAAATATGCTTTCTAGTTGTTCTTTTAACCACTGTGTTTCTATATTATGAATATGCTGTACACCTTTTGTATTTTGAGCAACAATACTCGTAATGGCTGCCATACCATATACACCACAAGCATGAAAAGATTTCAAATCTGCCATAACCCCTGCTCCGCCAGTAGGGTCAGTTCCTGCAATCGTTAAAGCGATGCTAGGTTTATTCATATTAATCTCCTCCGTATAACCAATCTTCTTGAATATAAGACATATTAAAGAAATTACATTCGTGTACCGTACTTTGTAAGAAACATGATTTAATTTCATTTTTTTCTTTAATAGACATATTTTCGGTTAACTGGTTCATTAAATTATCAAACACATTTACAAGTGCGTCCATTTCTTTACTATAAAATTCAAACCATCTAGCTAAAATAGAATTTTGATTTAATCCATTATCTTTTAATGCCGCTTTAGCAATCACTTGATAAACATAAGGGCACGGTGCCATAGCTGCAATTGTATATGCTGCATTTTCTTTAGCATAAGCATTGAAATACATATGCTTTATATAATGATCACCACTCGGTGGCCATACTTTTTCTTGTACGATTTCATTATAATTCTCTTGCACATATTCTGCTAATATTTCATGTGCTTCTACTTCTCCTTCAACTATAAACTGTATTTGTTCTACTAAGAACTTAACATCTTCTAATTGGTTCATTTTAGGTATCAATAATGCATAAATATTTGCAAATTCTTTTAAGTAAGATGCATCTGCCCTTAAATAAAATTTGATTGCGTCGCTAGAAAGTGTTCCATGTAACATGTCTTGTATAAAAGGATCTTTATAAATTTTCTTTATAATTGGTTTTGAAGCTTCTTTTAATTCTTGTGAAAATAACACACTTAGCCCTCCTAAATAAAAAAACTACATCCCACGTAGGAATGTAGTTAATTAATACATAGGTCAGCGTTACTTTCCCAAAATATTAATACAATACTACTTTCCTACGTTGGTATTAACCAAATCAGGTTGTAAGGGTCTGAACTATTTCATCTCAGCCTAACGGCTCCCCTAGTAGTCTTATACTTTATAGTTTCTTAAACATAACAAATTAACTCACACATTGCAAATTCAATCAAATATGAAATCGCATATTATTTTTAATAGATTCTATATCTCGATAAGGTTAAGTCATTATTTTTATAGGTAGTTATACATGCGCTGAAGTTCATGAGTAAGAACTGGCGCTTTAGGATTTAGATATAAATATATTGGTATTTTAATCATTGACTGCAAAAAAGAAGAGACTAGGGTATTTTAACCTAGCCTCTTCTTATTACTTAAATAATGTTATTATTTTAAATTATGCAGTTACCCATTGTGAAGCACCAGCTGTGTTGTAAAGATCCATTGCTGCTTGGTCTTGTACTGACTCTGGAGCTTCTGTTGGAGATACACCTTGATATTCTGCAGGTGCTACTGAGTCCCAAGTGCTTTGTAAGAATTGATATTTACCTGCTGCACCTGATGATGGGTTTACAGCTTTAAGATCTCCGCCT
>NZ_BMCF01000017.1 GCF_014635045.1 Staphylococcus nepalensis
AATGCTCAAATTATTATTGATAGATTTCATATTGTTCAAGCACTTAATCGTGCGCTTAACATGTCTAGAGTCAGTCTGATGAACACGTTTAGAATTAATAATAAACCTTTATATAATAAATACAAATGTTATTGGAAATTACTTCTAACCCCATTTGAAGATCTTAATGCGATTTCTTATCGTAAATTAAAATTATTCAAGTCCTGGCAAACACACAAAGGCGTTGTTGAGTATTTACTAAGTTTCGATGAAAAGTTCCAATATAGTTATGGAGTGGTTAATAAATTAAGATATAGTTTAAAACATAATAATTCAATTGATTTTATGAGTACCCTTGATGAAATAGATGCCAACAAAGTATGTCTCAAATTAAAAATAGTCTTGAAAACTTTAAAAAAATATCAATCATTTATTAATAACACACTAATATATCCTAATATAACCAATGGTCCAATAGAAGGTATCAATAATAAAATTAAACTGATTAAAAGAATATCGTTTGGATATAGAAATTATAATAATTTGCGTAATCGTGCCTTACTAACTTCACGACTTTATGCTTCTACAATCAAAAAAGAGATTAAGCAACCTACGGTTGCCTAATCTCAAAAATTGTATCAGTCCTCTTTGACAAAGAGCCACAAAAATTTGTAACTGCGTTGACAGCATCATGTTATTTAATAATTATCTTATTCATTTAAACCCATTTTTTCTTTTACTACATCAGCAATCGTTTGCGCATAACGTTGTGCGTCTTCGTCAGTTGCTGCTTCAACCATGACTCTTACTAATGGCTCTGTTCCTGAAGGTCTAACTAATATACGCCCTTCTCCATTCATGTCTACTTCAACTCTTGTCATGACTTCTTGGACATCTATATTTTCTTCTACGCGGTATTTGTCTGTAACACGAACGTTAACCAAGGATTGTGGATATTTTTTCATTTGTTTTGCAAGTTGACTTAGACGCTTACCAGTCATTTTAATAATACTTGCTAACTGAACGCCTGTTAATAAACCATCACCAGTCGTATTGTAGTCCATTAATACAATATGGCCAGATTGTTCTCCACCTAAGTTATAATCTCCCCTACGCATTTCTTCAACAACGTATCGGTCTCCAACTTTTGTTTTATTAGATTGAATACCTTCATTTTCGAGAGCCTTATAGAAACCTAAATTACTCATAACTGTTGATACAATCATATTATTGTTTAATTCTTGGTTTTTACTCATCGCTTGGCCAATAATAAACATGATTTGGTCGCCATCAACAACATCACCGTTTTCATCAATAGCAATCAATCTGTCACCATCACCATCAAACGCTAAACCAAAATCACATTCTTCTTCAACGACTTTTTGTGCTAATGTTTCTGGGTGCGTGGAACCAACATCGTCATTTATGTTATATCCATTGGGGTTACAACCTACAGTTACAGTATCAGCCTCTAAATCCCCAAATAAAAATGGTGCTAATGATGACGTAGAACCATGTGCGCCATCTAGAGCGATTTTCATACCATCTAAGTTAACATCAATAGTTGATTTTAAATAACTTATATACTTCTGTGCGCCTTCGAAGTAATCAGAATAATGTACAATGTCTTCGCCTACAGGGCGAGGTAAATCTGGATTTTCTTGATCTAATAATTGTTCAATTTCTTCTTCTTGATCATCAGATAACTTAAAACCATCTGACCCAAAAAACTTGATACCATTATCTGGTACAGGGTTATGAGAAGCAGATATCATGACACCTAATTCAGCTTCCATTTCTCTAGTTAAATATGCTACACCTGGTGTTGATATGACGCCTAAACGCATGACTTCCGCACCAATAGAAATCAGCCCAGCAATCAATGCAGATTCAAGCATTTCACCAGAAACACGAGTATCCCTACCAACTAGTACTTTGGGATGTTTTTCACCTTCATTATGTGCTAGCACGTATCCACCGAAACGTCCTAATTTAAAGGCAAGTTCGGGCGTTAATTCTTTATTTGCAACGCCCCTTACGCCATCTGTACCAAAATATTTTGCCATGATTTATATCTCCTTTATTAAAAAATCTATTTAATAGTAATTTTTGCTGTCGTTTCTTTCGGATTCACCTTTGAAACATCTTCTGGTAAGTTAAAATTAACATTCCTGTCTGTTGACTCTGTAACGCCATCTAAATCCACTTCAGCAGTTATTTCATCAATGCCTTGAATGTCATTTCTATTACCAAATATTTCAACTTCATCATCATCTAATTTAATATCATCTAAATCTTTACCATTAGGTAAAGCACCTACAGCTTTCGTTTTAACTTTAACATTTTTGCTATAGTCTTCTACTTTGACACTTAAATTAACTTCATTTGGTTGTATCAACACGTTAATCTTATTAAGTTTTCTGTCAAAAGCTGTGATACGTGCAATATCTGTAGTATCTTGAGTGATTTTATCTTTATCTTTAAACGTAGCTTTTAAATATGCAATTTTATCAATTTGCTTACGACCACCAGTCACTTTAACTGTTTCAGGTGACACGCTTTGATCACTTACTTTATAGTTAGGATCTAAATCATTGCTGCTAACATCAGGTTCTACTTTGAGCTTTTTAGTCACTTTTTCTTCAAGACTTACTGCTGCTTCTTTCGGCTTAACAGTATAATCAATATCTTCATTTAAACCATTTACTTGAAATTGTGTAGTATGTTTTCCAGCTTTTTTATTACCTAAATCGAGCACAGCTTTAACATTATCACTATTTTCAGCTTTTAGAACTTGAGACTGTGGCCCAGATATTTCTACATCCACTTTGCTAGGTACATCGCTAGCATATAATGATTTGCTATCATACTTAACTTGAACTGGGACATCTTGCAATGTTTCAGTCGACTTTTGTCCTAATTGATCTGCGTTGAAGATATTACCAAACATATTGTTTACTGATAAGAAAAACACAAGTGCTAATACAAAAGCAATTAGTCTTAATCCCCATTTACTTTCTAACATTTTAATTCACACCTTTCTTTTGAAAGTGTGTGCCAAACCAATGTTCAGCTAATAATTCTTCAAATGCTTCATTAGAAATGTCTTTTCTTAATTTTCCATCAAATGTGACAGAAATAGATCCTGTTTCTTCAGAAACTACCACTGTAAATGCGTCTGAAACTTCAGAAATACCTACTGCAGCCCTATGTCTAGTACCTAAACTTTTAGCGATTTTAGCACTATCAGATAATGGTAAATAACTTGCAGCACTTGCGATTTTATTTTCTTGGACAATCATCGCACCGTCATGTAAAGGCGTATTAGGTATAAACACATTGGTTAATAATTCTTGAGAAATGTCAGAATTCATAGGGATCCCTGTTTCTATATAATCTTGTAATCCTGTTTCTTTTTCAAAGACTATTAACGCGCCTATACGGCGTTTAGCCATATACTGTACTGCTTTTGAAACTGACGAAATAAGTTTATCTTCATCACTATTTAAACTCGTTGAATAACGTTTAAATAAACTGCCTCTGCCAAGCTGTTCCAAAGCACGTCTGATTTCAGGTTGGAATATAACGATTAAAGCTAATACACCCCATTGTATCACTAAATCAAACAAACGAGATGTAGCTGTTAAATTTAACATTTTACTCACTTGTTGGCCGATTACAATTACGACAATACCTTTAAGTAATTGAATCGCTTTTGTACCTTTAAAAACTGTGATGAGAAGATAAAGTACATACCATACTATGAGTAAGTCGAGTACGCCTGCAATTATTTTGACCGTACTCCAATCATCAAAAAAGTTGGATAAATCCATAACATCTCCTCCGGTTATCTGTTCCCATGTTATATATTATACCAATCATAACGTCAACTGTCATATTAAGTATAAAATTTTGAAATAAAAATTAATGTTTTATTAAAAGCAAAAAACGAGACAGAAATCATATTTAAAATGACTTTGCTGTCCCGCCGCGTAAGAGCGCTTAGAAAAAGTAGTATTTTACGTTTTTAGAAGATATGATCTCTATCTTGAACTTAGTTGTAGTTTCTACAATAATGTTTCACCAAAGAAACTACCTACTAAGCATACAGCTTGCTTCGCCGTATCATTATTATGATCAATAAGTGGATTAACCTCCACTAAATCCATAGAAGTAATACATTTAGAATTATGTAATAATTCTAATGCAAAATGACTCTCTCTGTACGTTAACCCACCAAGCACTCTAGTACCAGTACCTGGCGTTTCCACAGGATCTAGCGCATCTACGTCAAGTGACAAATGGATGCCATCTGTTTTAGTTTGTAAATACTCAATCGTGTCTTCAATCACTTGTTTAATACCAAAACGATCAACTTCAGCCATTGTATATGTTTTAATATCCTGTTCTTTTATGTAACGTCTTTCTCCTTCGTCTAAATCTCTCATGCCGATAAGCACAATGTTTTCAGGTTTAATTTTTGGTGAATAATTTGAGATATTAACCAAACGCTCATCACCTTCGCCTGCAAGTACACGTAATGGCATACCGTGAATATTTCCTGACGGCGACTCTTCAGGGATGTTTAGGTCACCATGTGCGTCATACCATATAATACCTAGGTTTTCGTAGTGCTTACTAACGCCTGATATAGAACCAATAGCGATTGAGTGATCTCCGCCTAAAATAAGTGGAAAATGATTATTTTCAATACTGTTAGAAACTGCATCACTCAACGTGTTTGATGTTTCTATAATTTCTTCTAAATTACGTAATCCTTTTTGCTCTGAATTAAATTTTTCCAAATCGATTTTAGGTACCGTAATATTACCAGAATCTTTCACATTTAGCCCTATTGCTTTAATACGTTCCTCAATACCTGCATATCGAATTACATCTGGACCAAGGTTAACTCCTAATTTTCTTTGACCATATGTGGATGGCGCCCCAATAATTTCTACTGTTTTATTCATTTTTAAAACCCCTTTGTTGTCATATGTTTCTAGAATAATCTAAAGAATTCAACATTTCAAGGATTGCTAAAACAGCATTTTTTCTTCGATTGGCCATTCTTACATATAAAATCAATAAAGTGGTTTATCATTCAACATAAACCCTTTTACTATCGATTTCATTATTTTATTAGTCAATAAAATGTATAAATAAATATGCAAATTTTATTTGTATGCTTTACGCTATTTCTAACTAACACTGAGAATATAGCATTCACTTTCTCTTTGATGATATGTTTATATATTAAAAAATAGTTAAAAAGAAATCATATTTTTCTAAAATGAGTTCGTTGTTATAATATATAACAAAAAAGCACTTCTCTTTTGAGAAGTGCTTCATAGTGAGCCATAGTGGGCTCGAACCACTGACCCTCTGATTAAAAGTCAGATGCTCTACCAACTGAGCTAATGGCTCTAATGGCTGGGCTAGCTGGATTCGAACCAGCGCGTGACGGAGTCAAAGTCCGTTGCCTTACCGCTTGGCTATAGCCCATAAATGGTGGAGGGGGGCAGATTCGAACTGCCGAACCCGAAGGAGCGGATTTACAGTCCGCCGCGTTTAGCCACTTCGCTACCCCTCCGTACTATTAAATTAACGATGGTGGAGGATGACGGGTTCGAACCGCCGACCCTCTGCTTGTAAGGCAGATGCTCTCCCAGCTGAGCTAATCCTCCAATATGTAATAAATGACCCCGACGGGACTCGAACCCGTGTTACCGCCGTGAAAGGGCGGTGTCTTAACCGCTTGACCACGGGGCCATATGGCTCCACAGGTAGGACTCGAACCTACGACCGATCGGTTAACAGCCGATAGCTCTACCACTGAGCTACTGTGGAATAATGATATATTGCCTGGCAACGTCCTACTCTTGCGGAACGTAAGTCCGACTACCATCGGCGCTAAGGAGCTTAACTTCTGTGTTCGGCATGGGAACAGGTGTGACCTCCTTGCTATAGTCACCAGACAAGTTGA
>NZ_BMCF01000018.1 GCF_014635045.1 Staphylococcus nepalensis
TGGTCAAAAATATGCGATGACTGGAATGACAATGGATTGGACTTTAACTGCTAGCGAAGAAGGAACGTTCAGAGGACGTAACTCAAACTTCAACGGTGAAGGATTCGCTCGCCAAACATTTGATGTCAATTCAGTTAGCCAAAGTGAATTTAAGGATTGGGTAAAAGATGCTCAAAGTCAAAAGGAATTAGATCAAGATACTTTTGATAAACAACTTTTACCAACTACTGAAAACAAAAACTTAACTTTCAGTGGTACGCATATGGCGTTTGTTGATCCAGCAGCTGATCCTGAGTATATTTTCTATGCTTATGATCGTTTCAATTACGTACAGAAAGATCCAAATTTTAATACACCAAAAGAAATAAAAGAGGATGTATTAGATAAACCTAATAAACCTGCACGTAAGCCACAAATCACAAACGCAAACTACGAACGTCATGGTATGAAAGCTATGATTCTAGGCAATAATGAACCATATAATAGTGAGTTTAAAGATGAAGAATCACATAATATGGACGAAATGGAAAAAATCTCAGAAGGTGCTAAAGACGAACAAGCATCAGAGTCTGAGAAAAAAGACCATGAACATGGAGGTGGACATTAATGAATTTCCCATGGGATCAATTGCTCGTTCAAGGTAACTGGATGATTACAATGGCACAAATTGGTGCACCGTTCGCTATCATCGCAGTGATCGCAGTAATTACTTACTTTAAATTGTGGAAATATCTATACAGAGAATGGTTCACATCTATTGACCATAAAAAAATCGGCGCTATGTATTTAATCTGTGCTGTATTAATGTTCGTGCGTGGCGGTATTGATGCCTTAATGATGCGTACACAATTAGCAATTCCAGATAATACATTTTTAGAAGGAAACCATTATAATGAAGTCTTTAGTACGCATGGCGTAATAATGATTATCTTTATGGCAATGCCTTTCATTTTTGGTTTATGGAATGTTATTGTACCTTTACAAATTGGTGCAAGAGACGTTGCATTCCCTGTATTAAATAACGTAAGTTTCTGGTTATTCTTCTCAGGTATGTTGTTATTCAACTTATCATTTATAATCGGAGGCTCACCTGCAGCTGGTTGGACGAACTACGCACCACTCGCAGGAGAATTCAGTCCAGGACCTGGGGTCAACTACTACCTTATCGCAATACAGATTTCTGGTATAGGTACCCTAATGACTGGTATTAACTTCTTTGTAACAATACTTAGATGTAAAACACCTACAATGAAATTTATGGAAATGCCAATGTTTACGGTTACTACTTTCATTACAGCATTAATCGTTATCTTGGCTTTCCCAGTACTAACAGTGGCATTAGCACTGTTCACAACAGATAGAATCTTCGATACTGCATTCTTTACAGTCGCAAATGGCGGTATGCCAATGTTATGGGCTAACTTCTTCTGGGTATGGGGGCACCCCGAAGTTTATATCGTTATCCTGCCTGCATTCGGTATTTATTCAGAAATTATTCCAACATTTGCTCGTAAACGTCTGTTCGGTCACCAAAGTATGGTATGGGCAACAGCAGGTATCGCATTCCTTAGTTTCTTAGTTTGGGTTCACCATTTCTTCACAATGGGTAATGGTGCATTAATTAACTCATTCTTCTCAATCACAACCATGCTGATTGGTATCCCAACCGGTGTTAAATTATTTAACTGGTTATTCACTTTATATCAAGGTAGAATTACGTTTGAATCGCCAATGTTATTTGCACTAGCATTCATCCCTAACTTCTTACTTGGTGGTGTAACTGGTATCATGCTTGCAATGGCAGCAGCTGACTATCAGTACCATAATACGTACTTCTTAGTAGCACACTTCCACTACACGTTAGTAGCTGGTGTTGTATTTGCTTGTTTAGGTGCGCTCATATTCTGGTGGCCTAAGATGACTGGATTTAAGTTAAACGAAACATTAAACAAATGGAGTTTCTGGTTATTTATGATTGGATTTAACGTTTGTTTCTTACCTCAATTCATCCTTGGATTAGATGGTATGCCACGTCGTTTATACACTTATATGCCAGAAGACGGCTGGTGGTTGTTAAACGCAATATCTACTGTCGGTGCGCTCATGATGGCATTAGGCTTTATGTTCTTAGTTGCTAGTATCGTATATAGCTTCTTCAAATCACCACGTGAAGCTACTGGTGATAACTGGTACGGTTTGGGACGTACATTAGAGTGGTCAACTGCTTCAGCGATGCCACCTAAATACAACTTTGCTGTTACACCAGACTGGAATGACTATGATACATTTGTAAATATGAAAGAACACGGTAGACACTACTTAGATAATCACAACTACACTGATATCCATATGCCAAATAATACGCCAGTTGGTTTCTGGATGGGAATTTTCTTCACAATCGGAGGCTTCTTCCTTGTCTTTGAAACAATTATTCCAGCTGTTATTTGCTTAATAGGTATCTTTGGCACTATGATTTTCCGCAGTTTCCAAGTAGACCACGGTTATCATATCCCAGCTTCTGAAGTAGCAGAAACCGAAAAACGTTTACGTGAAGCACGTATAAAAGAAAGGGAGGCTGTAAGTCATGAGTCATGATGCAAACACTATTGATCAACGTTCGCATGAAGGTAATTTAAATAGACTTGGCTTTTGGATATTCCTTACAGCAGAAGTCTCACTATTCGGTACGCTATTTGCAACCCTATTAACACTTCAACATGGTGGAGACTATGGCGGTAAAATGACGACTGAAATGTTCGAATTACCCCTCGTTTTGATAATGACATTTGCGTTATTAATTAGTTCTTATACTTGTGGTATTTCTATTTACTATATGAGAAAAGAAAAAGCAAAATTAATGACGATTTGGATGATTATCACTTTATTATTTGGTGTTGTCTTCGTAGGATTTGAAATTTACGAGTTTGCACACTACGTATCAGAAGGTGTTAACCTAACAATCGGTTCTTATTGGTCTAGTTTCTTTATACTTTTAGGAACACACGGCGCCCACGTCTCATTAGGT
>NZ_BMCF01000019.1 GCF_014635045.1 Staphylococcus nepalensis
ACCTAATGAGACGTGGGCGCCGTGTGTTCCTAAAAGTATAAAGAAACTAGACCAATAAGAACCGATTGTTAGGTTAACACCTTCTGATACGTAGTGTGCAAACTCGTAAATTTCAAATCCTACGAAAACAACACCAAATAATAAAGTGATAATCATCCAAATCGTCATTAATTTTGCTTTTTCTTTTCTCATATAGTAAATAGAAATACCACAAGTATAAGAACTAATTAATAACGCAAATGTCATTATCAAAACGAGGGGTAATTCGAACATTTCAGTCGTCATTTTACCGCCATAGTCTCCGCCATGTTGAAGTGTTAATAGGGTTGCAAATAGCGTACCGAATAGTGAGACTTCTGCTGTAAGGAATATCCAAAAGCCAAGTCTATTTAAATTACCTTCATGCGAACGTTGATCAATAGTGTTTGCATCATGACTCATGACGTACAGCCTCCCTTTCTTTTATACGTTCGTTAAGCAAACGTTTTTCGTTTTCTGCTACTTCAGAAGCTGGGATATGATAACCGTGGTCTACTTGGAAACTACGGAAAATCATAGTGCCAAAGATACCTATTAAGCAAATAACAGCTGGGAGGATTGTTTCAAAGATCAGGAAGAAGCCCCCGATTGTAAAGAGGATGCCCATCCAAAAACCAACTGGCGTATTATTTGGCATATGAATATCAGTATAGTTATGATTATCTAAATAATGACGCCCATGTTCTTTCATATTTACAAATGTATCATAGTCATTCCAGTCCGGTATGACAGCAAAGTTGTATTCAGGTGGCATCGCTGAAGCAGTGGACCACTCTAATGTACGTCCTATACCGTACCAATTGTCGCCAGTAGCTTCACGTGGTGATTTGAAGAAACTATATACGATACTAGCAATTAAGAACATAAAGCCTAATGCCATCATGAGCGCACCGACAGTAGAGATTGCGTTTAACAACCACCAGCCGTCTTCTGGCATATAAGTGTATAAACGACGTGGCATACCATCTAATCCAAGGATGAATTGAGGTAAGAAACAAACGTTAAAACCAATAATGAAGAACCAAAAACACCATTTATTTAATGTTTCATTTAACTTAAACCCAACCATCTTCGGCCACCAGAATATGAGTGCGCCTAATAAACCGAATGCAACACCAGCTACTAATGTGTAGTGGAAGTGTGCAATTAAGAAGTACGTATTATGATACTGATAGTCAGCTGCTGCCATAGAAAGCATAATACCAGTCACTCCACCTATTAGGAAGGTAGGAATAAATGCTAGCGCAAATAACATTGGTGACTCAAGAGTAATTCGACCTTGATAAAGCGTAAATAACCAGTTAAAGATTTTAACGCCGGTTGGGATACCAATCAGCATGGTTGTGATTGAAAAGACTGAGTTAATTAACGCACCATTACCCATTGTGAAGAAATGGTGAACCCAAACTAAGAAACTAAGGAATGCGATACCTGCTGTTGCCCATACCATACTTTGGTGACCAAACAGACGTTTACGAGCAAATGTTGGGATAATCTCAGAATATATACCGAACGCTGGTAGCACAACAATATAAACTTCAGGATGGCCCCACACCCAAAAGAAGTTAGCCCATAACATTGGCATACCGCCATTTGCGACTGTAAAGAATGCAGTATCGAAGATTCTATCTGTTGTGAACAGTGCTAATGCCACTGTTAATACTGGGAAAGCCAATATAATGAGTAATGTGGTAATGAAAGCAGTAACCGTAAACATTGGCATTTCCATAAATTTCATGGTAGATGTTTTACATCTGATTATAGTAACAAAGAAGTTAATACCAGTCATTAGGGTACCTATACCAGTAATTTGAATTGCAATTAAGTAATAGTTGACTCCGGGCCCTGGGCTGAATTCTCCTGCCATCGGTGCGTAGTTCGTCCAACCAGCCGCAGGTGAGCCTCCGATTATAAATGACAGGTTGAATAACAACATACCTGAGAAAAATAACCAGAAACTTACGTTATTTAATACAGGGTATGCAACGTCTCTTGCACCAATTTGTAAAGGTACAACAACATTCCATAAACCGAAAATGAATGGCATTACCATAAAGATAATCATGATGACGCCGTGCGTGCTAAAAACTTCATTATAATGATGTGGTTCTAAAAATGTATTATCTGGAATTGCTAATTGTGTACGCATCATTAAGGCATCAATACCGCCACGCACGAACATTAATACAGCACAGATTAAATACATCACGCCGATTTTTTTATGGTCAACCGATGTGAACCACTCTCTGTATAGATATTTCCATAATTTAAAATAAGTAATTACTGCGATCACTGCGATGATAGCGAACGGTGCACCGATTTGTGCCATTGTAACCATCCAATCGCCATGAACGAGCAATTGATCCCATGGGAAATTCATTAATGTCCACCTCCATGTTCATGGTCTTTTTTCTCAGACTCTGATGCTTGTTCGTCTTTAGCACCTTCTGAGATTTTTTCCATTTCGTCCATATTATGTGATTCTTCATCTTTAAACTCACTGTTATATGGTTCATTATTGCCTAGCATCATAGCTTTCATACCATGACGTTCATAGTTTGCGTTTGTGATTTGTGGCTTACGTGCAGGTTTATTAGGTTTATCTAATACATCCTCTTTTATTTCTTCTGGTGTATTAAAGTTTGGATCTTTCTGTACGTAATTGAAACGATCATAAGCATAGAAAATATACTCAGGATCAGCTGCTGGATCAACAAATGCCATATGTGTACCACTGAAAGTTAAGTTTTTGTTTTCAGTAGTTGGTAAAAGTTGTTTATCAAAGGTATCTTGATCTAATTCCTTTTGACTTTGAGCATCTTTTACCCAATCCTTAAATTCACTTTGGCTAACTGAATTAACATCAAATGTTTGGCGAGCGAATCCTTCACCGTTGAAGTTTGAGTTACGTCCTCTGAACGTTCCTTCTTCGCTAGCAGTTAAAGTCCAATCCATTGTCATTCCAGTCATCGCATATTTTTGACCA
>NZ_BMCF01000020.1 GCF_014635045.1 Staphylococcus nepalensis
TTGATGCATTTGAATTTGAGCCTTCCCCATAGCTCCATGACCAGTTTGTACCATCTGATTCAAAATTATAGTTTGTTCCATTTTGGTTGAAGTTATAATTATATGAACCATCATGTAATGCTTCTGCATTTAATTGTGATGGATTATTTTGTGCTTCTTGTGCTAATTGTGCTTGATCAATACCTTGTTCTGATGCATCTGCTGAATTTCCTGCCGCGATTCCTGTTACACCTAATCCTACTGCTAATGTTGATGCTAATACTGTTTTTTTCATTATTAATAAATCCTCCTAAGAGATATACTTTTAATTGTTTAATTTGTGTTTTCGTTTTTTGCAAAATTACTTTTCTCAAATTTGCTAGTTCCCACTGTAACATCTATAAAATGCTTGTGGGTTACAGTGAAGTTAAAAAAACACCTAGAATTTTTACGTCCTAATGACATAGAATATAATTATTACAGAACTTAAAAAACCTTAGAACATGATCACAATCGCCCTAAGGTTATTTATAATTTATATTTAATTGTAATAACTTTGTAACAAAAATACTTTTTATTCAAAATCTGTCACATTTAACTTAGCATTTAATTGCTCGATTTTTTTATAAATCATTTTTTCAACCCATCATTTATAAAGTTATTTTCGTTTATGCATTGGTTTTTTCTAATAATTTTTCTAAAAATAATTCGGAAGCTTTAGAAAATGTGTGGTTTTTCCTCCAGATAATATTATGTTTTGCTTCTAATTTTGGAGATAAAGGAATAAAGCAAAGACCATTTTCTTTAGAAACATCAATGATACTGTCTATTGTCACAGCGTAACCTACATTTTCCTTCACTAATAACCCGGCATTATAAGCTAAATTAAAAGTGGCTACGATATTTAAATCAGAAAATAAATGGCCAAACCAACCTGTAAATTCATTGGATGCATGTGTTTCATCTATGGCTTGTCTTGAACAAATTAACGGCAAGTTTACCAAATCTTCCCTAGTAACATAAGATTTTTGGGCTAATTCACTACTTCTTTTAGCAATTAACCCCCAAATATCTGAACTTGGTAAATGAACTGCTTTATATTTATTTAAATTTGCAGGTTGAATTAAAATACCAAAATCTAATAACCCTTTATCCAACTTTTCAGTAACATCATCAAAATTACCACTGTAAATATGAAAATGAATATCCGGGTAATCTAATTGAATATCTTTAATAATTTTAGAAATAAATGACATACCTTTAGTTTCACCACAACCAATAAATACATCACCTTTCACCTTACTATCTAAGACTTTAAATTCGTCTTGTACTTTTTGAGACATACTTAATATTTCGTCTGCCCTTTTTTTAAGAAGTGTTCCTGCTTCAGTTAATTGTATATTGTAATTACTTCTAGTAAAAAGTTTTACACCCAATTCTTCCTCTAAAGCTTTCATCTGTCTTGAAAGCGTGGGTTGTGTAATATGTAAGGCATTAGATGCATGCGTCATACTCCCTTCTTTAGCGATAACAGTAAAATACATCAGTGTTCGTAATTCCATATACAACCTCCTTACTTAAAATATACGCTTCATATATAGTCTACCATTAACATCCTAAATAGATAATCATGGGTTGCCAACAACAATATTTGATAGAGAAAACACAACAAACTGTTGATAGTAATACAAAACAAAAAAAGAGCGAAACAAAAATCATATATGCGTGAAATGATTTCTATTTCGCTCCTCATTATATTAGACTGTTACTTTTAAATTAATACTGAATAAATTAAGCAGTTACCCATTGTGAAGCACCTTCAGATTCATAAAGGTCCATTGCTGCTTGGTCTTGTACTGATTCTGGAGCTTCTGTTGGTGATTGACCTTGATATTCAGCTGGCGCTACTGAATCCCATGTGCTTTGTAGGAATTGATATTTACCTGCTGCACCTGAAGATGGATTTACAGCTTTAAGATCGCCACCTGATTCACGTTCTGCAATTTGTTTCAAGTGATCATTTACATCTACTGATGAACCACTTGATGCTTCACTTGAGCTATCTGATGATTGTGTTGAAGCTGCTTCTTGTTGTGGTTGTTGTGTTGATTCAGTTTGTGGT
>NZ_BMCF01000021.1 GCF_014635045.1 Staphylococcus nepalensis
TTGATGCATTTGAATTTGAGCCTTCCCCATAGCTCCATGACCAGTTTGTACCATCTGATTCAAAATTATAGTTTGTTCCATTTTGGTTGAAGTTATAATTATATGAACCATCATGTAATGCTTCTGTATTTAATTGTGATGGATTATTTTGTGCTTCTTGTGCTAATTGTGCTTGATCAATACCTTGTTCTGATGCATCTGCTGAATTTCCTGCCGCGATTCCTGTTACACCTAATCCTACTGCTAATGTTGATGCTAATACTGTTTTTTTCATTATTAATAAATCCTCCTAAGAGATATACTTTTAATTGTTTAATTTGTGTTTTCGTTTTTGCAAAATTACTTTTCTCAAATTTGCTAGTTCCCACTGTAACATCTATAAAATGCTTGTGGGTTACAGTGAAGTTAAAAAATAACTAGGTTTTTTACGTCTTAATTACATTAACGGCGCGCTCTGAATTAAATAAAACCTATTTTAAACTCCTTCATGCCAGCGAAAAAAGATAAATTTATATTTAACCAAATGTAACAATTGTGTAATTAGAATCAAAACATTATATATTTACACTTCTCAATATATAAATTTTTATATTATGTCCAAATCTTTCAAAGCATAAATATTTTTATGTTGATTACATATAAATAAGATTGAATTTACACCCATCTACTGATAACATCTTAATTTGAATTATTTTAAAATATTTTAATTTTAAACTACGAAAAAATTATCACTATATAATGTGTTGGAGGAATTAAATGTTTAACAATGTTCTTTACGAAGATAATCATTTATTAATGGTAGAAAAGCCTATAAATGTTCCAGTACAAGCAGATAACTCAAAAGATCAAGATTTATTATCCATTTTAAAAAATTATATAAAAATACAGTACAATAAACCTGGTAATGTCTACCTTGGTTTAGTACATCGTCTTGATCGACCTGTTGGAGGGGCAATCGTATTTGCTAAAACTTCTAAAGCAGCTTCTAGGTTATCAAATGAACTAAGAAAACAAAAACTACATAGAACCTATTTAGCAGTTATCCATGGTGTTCCTTCAAAAAATGAAGGCGTACTTCATGATTATTTATGGAAAGACAGAAATAAAAATATCGTATACGCTGTTGATTCCCAGAAAAAAGATGCCAAAGAATCTATATTAAATTATAAAGTCATCAAAACTATTAATAAAAAAACTTTAATTCAAGTTCAATTAAAAACTGGACGCTCACATCAAATTAGAGTTCAATTTGCAAACCAAAACTTACCATTATATGGTGATCAAAAATATGGGCAAAACATCAATAAGCATGGTCAACAAATTGCCCTTTGGGCATCCCAATTAAGTGTCAAACACCCGACCAAACACGAAATGATTTCTGTAACTTCTACACCAACTGGAAGTATTTGGAAGGAATTTTTATAATTTAGCTTTTAAATTTTCACCATTATAACGCATATGTTTATTTAAGTTTTCATTTGTATTTAAAAAAGATACGAAATCACATTTTCTAAAATGGTTTCGTATCCTGTACGGGTAGGCGGAAACAACTAGGAAAAAGAGACGGCGCTTTAAAAGTAGTTCTTTAAAAGTTTAGGGTATGTCCCTTTTAGCCATCTGCTATTAATATAAATTAAGAGCCTAGGGTATCAATTTATCCCAGGCTCTTAATTTATTGTTTAATTTTAAGTTATTTGCTTTAAATTTGTATTATGCAGTAACCCATTGTGAAGCGCCAACTTCGTTGTAAAGTTTAACTGCTGCAGCATCTTGTACTGATTCTGGAGCTTCTGTTGGAGATACACCTTGATATTCTGCAGGTGCTACTGAGTCCCAAGTGCTTTGTAAGAATTGATATTTACCTGCTGCACCTGATGATGGGTTTACAGCTTTAAGATCTCCGCCT
>NZ_BMCF01000022.1 GCF_014635045.1 Staphylococcus nepalensis
TGTGATGGGGAGAGGAAATTGTTTCCTCGAGTCGTTGATTTCACACTGCCGAGAAAAGCCTCTAGCTAGATTTATGGTGCCCGTACCGCAAACCGACACAGGTAGTCAAGATGAGAATTCTAAGGTGAGCGAGCGAACTCTCGTTAAGGAACTCGGCAAAATGACCCCGTAACTTCGGGAGAAGGGGTGCTCTTTAGGGTTAACGCCCAGGAGAGCCGCAGTGAATAGGCCCAAGCGACTGTTTATCAAAAACACAGGTCTCTGCTAAACCGTAAGGTGATGTATAGGGGCTGACGCCTGCCCGGTGCTGGAAGGTTAAGAGGAGTGGTTAGCTTCTGCGAAGCTACGAATCGAAGCCCCAGTAAACGGCGGCCGTAACTATAACGGTCCTAAGGTAGCGAAATTCCTTGTCGGGTAAGTTCCGACCCGCACGAAAGGCGTAACGATTTGGGCACTGTCTCAACGAGAGACTCGGTGAAATCATAGTACCTGTGAAGATGCAGGTTACCCGCGACAGGACGGAAAGACCCCGTGGAGCTTTACTGTAGTCTGATATTGAAATTCGGTACAGCTTGTACAGGATAGGTAGGAGCCTTAGATACGTGAGCGCTAGCTTACGTGGAGGCGCTGGTGGGATACTACCCTCGCTGTATTGGATTTCTAACCCGCACCATTTATCATGGTGGGAGACAGTGTCAGATGGACAGTTTGACTGGGGCGGTCGCCTCCTAAAGAGTAACGGAGGCGCTCAAAGGTTTCCTCAGAATGGTTGGAAATCATTCATAGAGTGTAAAGGCACAAGGAAGCTTGACTGCGAGACTTACAAGTCGAGCAGGGTCGAAAGACGGACTTAGTGATCCGGTGGTTCCGCATGGAAGGGCCATCGCTCAACGGATAAAAGCTACCCCGGGGATAACAGGCTTATCTCCCCCAAGAGTTCACATCGACGGGGAGGTTTGGCACCTCGATGTCGGCTCATCGCATCCTGGGGCTGTAGTCGGTCCCAAGGGTTGGGCTGTTCGCCCATTAAAGCGGTACGCGAGCTGGGTTCAGAACGTCGTGAGACAGTTCGGTCCCTATCCGTCGTGGGCGTAGGAAATTTGAGAGGAGCTGTCCTTAGTACGAGAGGACCGGGATGGACATACCTCTGGTGTACCAGTTGTCGTGCCAACGGCATCGCTGGGTAGCTATGTATGGACGGGATAAGTGCTGAAAGCATCTAAGCATGAAGCCCCCCTCAAGATGAGATTTCCCAACTTCGGTTATAAGATCCCTCAAAGATGATGAGGTTAATAGGTTCGAGGTGGAAGCATAGCGATATGTGGAGCTGACGAATACTAATCGATCGAAGACTTAATCAAATTTAAATGTTTTGTTTGTAGAACTAAAATTTACTTACTATCTAGTTTTGAATGTATAATGATTTATACA
>NZ_BMCF01000023.1 GCF_014635045.1 Staphylococcus nepalensis
TATTAATATTTATACTCATAAAATTTCTCATAATTCATATCTTGATTTTATTCAGGAAGAGAGCATTTTTGTTATGAATAACTATAAAGTAATAGGCGACCCATGTTATCTTTTAGAGTGCCGTTTCCCAAATAATGATTATTTAAATGCATTTCTTGCGCGATTAAATAAGCACGCAAACTATAATGTTTTAATGGCAATATAAAAATTTTTCTCTCAAAATCAAAGAGGGTTTACTATAATTAAAATGAATAAAATATACAAAGGCACTATTTACAAGCCTTTATTATGTTAATAAAATGAAAAACTAGAAATCATGAACTAATAAGATTTCTAGTTTTTGTGTCGTTTTACATAATAAATGATTACTAGAAGTTATATTAAAAAGGCTCCTTATCGAATAAGGAGTCTTTTAATCGTGCCAAAATCAGCAATAGTGAAAGTATATTAATCTCTGCTGGGTATATCTATTATGTCTCATTCGGGTTTAAACATCATGCCTTCAGAAACAATTTGTACAAAACGCCAACCCTATTTTTTTATTTCTTTTTTGTGCTGTATCGTTCCATTTTTAAAAAATAATGAATTAAGCCAAAACTAAAAGGCTTGTCTCCTACTTAATATAGGAAACAAGCCTTTGAAATTATATACTAAAGCAAATTACAATTTTTAGGATTGCGTACATTCATATTTATTCAATGAAATTGGCTTTAATTGACTACCGCTAATTAGATAACTTCAAAAGGAATCCATCTCCGTAAAGAAAGCCTTTTTTATAGATTATAAGTGGCTTGAGTGTCCACCTTGCATTACCCAATAAGTACCGATAACAGTAATTAAAGTAATGATAAGCGCAAATATAACTTTAAACCCTTGTACGTTTCCGTCTTTACCTTCAGTTAAGTGC
>NZ_BMCF01000024.1 GCF_014635045.1 Staphylococcus nepalensis
AGTCTGAATAGGGCGTTGAGTATTTGGTCGTAGACCCGAAACCAGGTGATCTACCCTTGACCAGGTTGAAGTTCAGGTAACACTGAATGGAGGACCGAACCGACTTACGTTGAAAAGTGAGCGGATGAGTTGAGGGTAGCGGAGAAATTCCAATCGAACCTGGAGATAGCTGGTTCTCTCCGAAATAGCTTTAGGGCTAGCCTCAAGTGATGATTATTGGAGGTAGAGCACTGTTTGGACGAGGGGCCCTTCTCGGGTTACCGAATTCAGACAAACTCCGAATGCCAATCAATTTAACTTGGGAGTCAGAACGCGGGTGATAAGGTCCGTGTTCGAAAGGGAAACAGCCCAGACCACCAGCTAAGGTCCCAAAATATATGTTAAGTGGAAAAGGATGTGGCGTTGCCCAGACAACTAGTATGTTGGCTTAGAAGCAGCCATCATTTAAAGAGTGCGTAATAGCTCACTAGTCGAGTGACACTGCGCCGAAAATGTACCGGGGCTAAACATATTACCGAAGCTGTGGATTGTCCGTAGGACAATGGTAGGAGAGCGTTCTAAGGGCGTTGAAGCATGATCGCAAGGACATGTGGAGCGCTTAGAAGTGAGAATGCCGGTGTGAGTAGCGAAAGACGGGTGAGAATCCCGTCCACCGATTGACTAAGGTTTCCAGAGGAAGGCTCGTCCGCTCTGGGTTAGTCGGGTCCTAAGCTGAGGCCGATAGGCGTAGGCGATGGATAACAGGTTGATATTCCTGTACCACCATAATTCGTTTTAAGCGATGGGGGGACGCAGTAGGATAGGCGAAGCGTACGATTGGATTGTACGTCCAAGCAGTAAGACTGAGTGTTAGGCAAATCCGGCACTCTTAAGGTCAAG
>NZ_BMCF01000025.1 GCF_014635045.1 Staphylococcus nepalensis
TATAAGTGGCTTGAGTGTCCACCTTGCATTACCCAATAAGTACCGATAACAGTAATTAAAGTAATGATAAGCGCAAATATAACTTTAAACCCTTGTACGTTTCCGTCTTTACCTTCAGTTAAGTGCATGAACATTAATAATTGTACTGCAGCTTGTATAAAAGCAAAGCCAAAGATGATTGTAATCTTAGCATTAAGTGCCATTGATGTGTATAGGGTTACGAATACTGCTAAAAGAGTCAGAACGATTGAGCCAATAAAGCCTACTGTGTGTTTTACAATTGTATTCATCCGCTAAACACCATCCCTATCATATATACGGCAGTAAAGATGAAGATCCAAACAACATCTAAGAAGTGCCAGTATAAACTTACTATAAATAACTTAGGCGCATTGTCTTTATTTAGTCCACGCATGCCAACTTGGATTAATAAACAAATAATCCAAATAATACCTAATGAGACGTGGGCGCCGTGTGTTCCTAAAAGTATAAAGAAACTAGACCAATAAGAACCGATTGTTAGGTTAACACCTTCTGATACGTAGTGTGCAAACTCGTAAATTTCAAATCCTACGAA